>NZ_LMUE01000002.1:0-247598 GCF_009766065.1 Dyella sp. S184
GTTTTGGCATGGTGTGGACTCCTGAAGTGATAGTTCAGGGTGTCCACTAAAGCGTAGGAACTGTCCGTTCCGCCTTGAATGGATTGTTAGGGCACCTGTGAACTTCTGAGCGCCTGATGCGAAAGGCGGCAAGCGCTCAATCTAGGAATTTCCAAGTGTCTGCCCCATCGAAGCGCCTAATGACGACCGACTCCAAGAGCGCGGGGTCAAAATTCCGCAGGTTCACTCCGTGGCGCGCAGAGGATGCGGGTTCAATTGGCTCCCAATGGGTGACAATACCGCAGTTCTTGCACCGAACATTCCTCAGGGTTCGATCGCCCCACACGTAGCTTTCCGTATTCTCGGGATGGCCTTGGATAGAGACCGAGCCAATTTCGTAGTAGGCCCATACTCCTCCTGTGCGCCGACATAGCGAACAGTTGCAACTGGTTGCCATGTCGGGTGCTGCCGGCAGCGTGAGCCGTACTAAGCCGCAATGGCAGGAACCGTGCAGCGATGGTGGATGCTGTTCTTGGCTCATCGGAGTGTGCGCTGGTTATTGTGTCGCCTAACGCTTGAATTGAGCGGCGGCGTAGTCGTCCGCCTCGAATGAATTGTTGGGCAGCGCTCCGGACGAGACCTTTATTGGACTGCCAGCACCCGGCGGAAGCGCATCCGACTTGCTCATGGAAGTTTAAGAAATCTGAAGTAGAAGGCAGCGAATACCAGAACGATTCCTGTGTTTACCGTAAGCCGTTCCCAGAAGTGATTCTTGAAGAACAAGACATCGATTGCAACGATCACAGCTGCCATCAAGACTACGTAGAGTGCGATGATTGTCTGCTGCCCCATTGCCAGTCTCCGTTTAAGTTTTGGGCGCTCGTCGGCTGCCTAACGCTTGAGTTAAGCGGCGCCGGAGGCCGCCTTGAACGAAATGTTAGACGACTCTTCGCACGATTCGGATTACACGGGAATCTTGGGCGTCCATGAACATGAAACACCGTCCAAAGAGGGCTTTTTTACCAAAGTCGTCGAATACGTTTGAGCCAAGAGGTGTAGTGAGAACCTCGTCAGTTGCAAGAGCTCTCTGGTGATTGTTGTCGATCTCTGCCCAGTGCTCAGCTGCAACACTGCCTAATACAAGGTTAACCGCTGGGTGGTTGTATTGCACCAGAACGTTTCCGTCTTTCATCGGAATAGGGTTCATGTCTGGGTGATAGTTGAATATTTTCGACAGAACGTCGCAAGCAAACTTTTCCGCGTCGGTATCGGATAGGCCGTCCGGTAGCAAGACGCACGTACCATGCGCGAGTGCAGCGATGTCACGTTGACCGTTGGTGTAGAAGCTGAGCCGATCGATGATTTGGTCAATAGACTGCGTTATAGCCGGGCGCCAAGCCGGGATTGGCGGAAACCTCTTAGGCGGCTCTTGAGGCGGTTCCTTTTTCTTGAACGGTCCAAACACCGATAGTCTCCAAAGACGTCTAACGCTGGAGTTAAGCGGCGCCGGAGGCGTCCGCCTTGAACGAATAGTTAGGCGCCAGTCGTCGCGGCCCCCAGACGATGATTACAAGCTTGCATCATCTATCTCAATGACTGCATCGCTCTCACGCGCGCCACGCGCAATGCGGCAATGTACAGCTACGTCGTCGTCGTGAACCCGCAGCCTCCCATCCACATATAGGACGTTGCCATCGTCATGGTACGAGGCAGTCCACTGGTATGGGGTGATGTTCTTTGCGACGTAACGAGATGCCGCCTCGGACTGGCACCACGAAACAAGCTCAGAAGTTTGGTTGATGATCTTGTCATGGTCGCCGGCCCCGCCTGCGCTGTTCGCAAATGCGGGCAATGCTGCGATTAATAGAAGTGCTGCTACAAGTTTCATGTACCCATCCTTGTGGTGCCTAACGCTGGAGTTAAGCGGCGGCGAAGCCGTCCGCCTTGAACGAGTAAAAAGAGACTTCCTCCCCTTACGGCCTCGAAGGCCATGATGGTGTTGCGAAACAACCGTCAGCAGAAGAGGAAGTCTCCATGAGCACTATAACCCTGGGTGTGGACTTGGCGAAGAGCGTGTTTTCGGTGTGCGAAGTGAACGGCAGCGGCCACGTGCTGCACCGGCTGGACTTCAAGCGCGATGCCTTCGCGGTGTGGCTGGCGCAGGTGCCAGCGGGCACCGTGGTGGCCATGGAAGCGTGTAGCGGCGCGCATCACTGGGCACGGCGTTGTCAGGAGGTCAGCCTGCAGCCGCGGCTGATGGCCGCGCAGTTGGTGAAGCCATATCGCCTGAGCCAGCGCAGCAAGAACGATCGCAACGATGCCGAGGCGATCGCTACCGCCGCGCGCCAGGGCAACATGCGTTTTGTGCCAGTGAAGGACGTCGATCAGCAAGCCCGCCTGGCGTGGCATCGGGTGCGCGAGGGCTACAAGGCCGAGTCGCTGGCCATCGGCAACCGCCTGCGCGGCTTGCTGGCCGAGTTCGGGATCGTGGTGGCGACGAGTGATGTGGCGCTGCGCCGTGTCTTGGGCGATCTCGATCAGGCGGCGCTGCCGGGTGAGTTCAAGGAGCTGCTTCGTCGCCTTGAGGGGCACTGGACCGAAGTGCGCAAGGCCCTCGACGCGTGCGATGCCCGCATCGACGCCCATGCGCGAGAGGACGAACGGTGTGTGCGCCTGCGCGCCATCATCGGTATCGGCCCGATCACCGCCGATGCGATGGTCGCCAGTCTGGGCTCGGCCAAGGACTTCAGGAACGGCCGGCAACTGGCCGCATGGCTGGGTCTGGTGCCGACCCAGCACTCCAGCGGCGGTCATACCCGGCTGGGCACCATCAGCTGTCGCGGCGACGCATACTTGCGCACCTTGCTGATTCAGGGTGCGCGTAGCAGCCTGCAGCGTGCCAAGGCAGTCAGTGTGGAGAAATCCACGCCCGAGCAGATCTGGATCCGGCAGATGGCCTGTCGTATGCCGTTCGGCAAAGTGCTGGTGGCGATCGCCAACAAACATGCACGCCAGTTGTGGGCGATGCTGGCGCACGAGCAAATCTACGACGCCGACGCGTGGCTGAAGCACCCGATGGTGCAGCGCTCCGCCGGCAAACATGCCATCACGGTCGCGGCCATGGCATGAATCGGTTTCACGTCAGTGCGAAGCGGTAGCAACGGGTCAGACCAACCCGGAGAGAACCTGACTAACAATCTGGACGTCTAAACGTGTTTCGTCCGATCCCCGAACACTGACGACACCGCTGGATGAATGAGGTCTTCGGGTGCGGTTTATACCCTGGTCCGCATCAGCAACATCGGTGCAACAAGACCGTTTACGGAAATGCAGTCTGGCAACGTTGCAACTCCGCACAGTACTGACACGCACGACGCAGCGAAGAGGACAACATGATGACCAGCATCGGCCCGAAAGCTCAGGGCAAGAGCATCAAGCGCCCGGTATTGATCGGAAGTCTCTTACGGAGTTGTTAGAGCAGCCTCAGTGCAGTATGCCCGTGGAGAGGCCTGTAGCAAGGCCAACGCACCAAAAGGCAGCCGCAACTAAAAGGCACCGCATGAAGCCGCGTGCGTAGCGGGCCGCTGGCTCTGCACTGGAAGGCTTGCCCCACAACGTAACGTCTTGCATGCGGAAGCGCCTCGGCTGCGCCCTGACCGCGAACAAGCATGCCCAGAAGCAAAGGCCAATAAAGCACGACCCGACAAAGCCTGCCGAAGAAATCCAAAAAATTGAACGGCCGAGAAGATGCATGTGTGCTCTAACGCCTATTAGACCCCACATAGGGGCATATGCACCGAGTGTTCAGCTTTAGGCCATTGGCCGTCAAGGGAAAATTGCATGGCAAGCCAGTGTCTTACGATGTCGCACCGGAAATGCATACGTATATCCATGGATCGGATATGGAGTGATAAGGGATATCCCCTCGAATCCGGCGGATAACACGGCCACAGTTTCCGCTCATCGCATACAAAGACCTGCGCGGCCAGCGCTGGCTCGGCCACTCGGCCTACCCCATCCCGCAAATGGTCGTGGGGGCGGCGAATCCGCAGGATAGGTGCATTGTCCCGTCCTGCGCCGCCATGTCGTATTCGACCAAGAAACGACCCTTTCACCTCACCACGCCGCTGAGCGAGGACGTGTTGCTGCTGCATCGCTTCGAGGGCGATGAGGCGTTGTCGCAGCCGTTCGAGTTCCACCTGTCGCTGGTGTCGGAAGACGACGCGGTCGATCCCGAGAAGCTGGTCGGCAAGCGCATGACGCTGTGGGCCAACCGCGACTCCGAGGATGACGACGGTGGTACCTGCTGGAGTGGCATCGTTGCCAGTTTCGGGCGCAGCGGCTCGCAATGGTTTGCCGGCGCAGGCGACACGCAGGAGCTGACCACCTACGAGGCCGTGCTGGTTCCGTGGTTCTGGCAGCTGAAGCTGGTCGAGGACTGCCGCATCTTCCAGAACCTGAGCATTCCCGACATCGTCGACACGATTCTTGGCGAACTGCAGCTGGGCAAGCATGAGACCGATCTGTCCGGCACGTACACGCCGCTCGAGTACTGTGTGCAGTACGACGAGAGCAGTTTCGATTTCATCGCGCGGCTGCTGGAAGATGCCGGCATCCACTATTTCTTCAAGCACGACCCAAACGAGCCGGCCGACGTGCTGGTGATCTCCGATCACCAGGAGAAGGACTACAAGGGTCAGGTGACTAGCCTGCGCTATGCCGCCAACTGGGCCGAGCAGGACGAACCGGTGGTGTACGCGCTGACACGCCGGCAGCGCATGCGTACCGGCCGTGTGATGATGCGCGACTTCGATTTCACCAAGCCCACACAGAGCCTGGAATCGGGCGTGGACACCATGCTCACGGTGGGCGCGCAGAAATCGTTCCAGAGTTTCCGTTATCCCGGCGGCTACCTGGATCGCAGCGACGGCGACGCGCGCGTCAAGCTGGCGATGGAGATCGAGGAAGCAGGCCACGAACTGCTCGACGGTGCCAGCACGCTGCTCGAGATACATCCGGGCGTAGCGTTCCAGCTGGACGATCCGCCTAACGATGTGCTGGAACCGGCGTGGCGCACGCTGCGCGCGCAACATCACGGCGAGAACAACCTCGACGACGACAACGGCGAGAGTTTCTACCGCAACGACTTCACCGTGATGCCGCTGGCACTCCCCTACCGGCCGCCGCGCAGCACGCGGCGCCCGCGCATGCGCGGCCCGCAGACGGCGATCGTCACCGGGGCATCCGGCGATGAGATCTATACCGACCAGTACGGCCGGGTGAAGGTGCATTTCTTCTGGGATCACCTGGGTACCAGCGACGACAAGAGTTCGTGCTGGATCCGCGTGTCGCAGGCGTGGGCGGGCAATGGCTGGGGCACGTTCTTTCTGCCGCGCGTGGGCATGGAGGTGATCGTCGATTTCATCGACGGCAACCCCGACCATCCGCTGATTACCGGCTGCGTCTACAACGGCGACAACGCGGTGCCCTACGCGTTGCCCGGCGAGATGACCAAGAGCACGCTGAAGACGCAGTCGAGCAAGGGTGGCGGCGGCTTCAACGAACTGCGCTTCGAGGACAAGAAGGGCAGCGAGGAAATTTTCCTGCACGCCGCCAAGGACCTGCAGGCGAGAGTGGAGAACGATTCGGCGGAGGCGGTCGGCGGCAATCGCGACATCACCATCACCGGCAACCGCTCGGAAACGATTGACGGCGCGCAGCAGCATGTCGTGCAGGGCGCACGCACCAGCTCGGTTGGCAAGGACGACGGCCTCAGCGTCGGCGGCAACTTCCTGGTCAGTACCGGCAGCGACCTGGGCCTCAACGTGGGCGGCTCGGCGATGCACAACATGAGCCAGAGCCTGCATCTCAAGGCTGGCATGAACATCGTGCTGGAAGCGGGCATGACGATCAGCCTGAAGGCCGGCAGCAGTTCGGTCGTGCTGGGGCCGGCCGGCGTCAGCATCGACGGCATGCTGGTGCAGATCAACTGCGGCGGCAGCCCGCTGTCGGCGAGCATGCCTGAGAAACCGGACAAGGCGACCAACGCGAAGGATGCGATCACCGTCGCCGCTGGCTCACCGCTGGCCGCCCTGCAGCAATCACAGGCGGCCGCGCTACAGGCAGCCGCTGCCACCGGCGCGCCGTTCTGCGCCGAATGCGCGGCAGCCAAGGCGGCGCTCGAAGCCATGGGCCATGGAATGGGATGAGCACACCGTGATCGATCAGGCCCAGCTCATCGCCCTCATGCGCATCGTGTTCAACAACGATCAGCACCATGTGTATGCCGTACTCGACGGCTGCAAGATCGCGCAATTGCCCAAGCGGTTGCAGTCGTCCGGCTGCACCCATAGCTGCCTGTTCTCCGGCGCGCTGGATCCTTCACTGGAACTGGCTGCACCCTGGCTCGTCGAGCTGCCAGCAAAGTCGCCGTTCACCAGCAGCCTGCTGCAGGAAAGCTGGAACCAGCATGGCGGCATCCTGCTGCAGACCGCTGCCGAGGTTGATCTGTATTCCGTACGCCATCACCTGCGGCGCTTCCTGCGCGTCACCGGCCCCGGCGGCCAGCCGATGCTGTTCCGCTTCTACGATCCACGCGCGTTCCGCATCACCATGCCGCAGCTTCGCAGCGCCGACTACCAGGCGTTTCTCGCCCCGTTGCTGGGTGTGTTCACAGAAGCGGACGACCCTTCCAGCGTGCTGCATTTCACTGCCGACGGACCGATGCAGGGCAGCGTGCGCGCCTTCCCGCTAGCAGGCCAAGCGGAGCATCAGCATGCTTGAATTCGATCGCAAACAGATGAGCAGCATCGGCCAGCAGCACCTGCTGCAGTCGCTGCAAGGATTCCTGACTCTCCATCTGCCGCAGGCCTCACAGATGCCGCCGGCGCAACTGCGCACCACGCTGGACACCTTGATCGGCGAATGCCGCACGCTCGGGCTGAGCAGCCAGCGCGCGATCGCCGCCTATGCGCTGGCCGCCTGCACGCTTGGCACCGCGACAGTGCGCGACGATCCCACCGTGCAGCACATCCTTGCCCAGCGTGACTTGCCGCAGGCGTACAAGGCGTTGCTGCTGCAGACCTGGCTGGCGCGCATGGGCGCCGAGCTGGCACGACTGCGGAGCTGAGCCGATGTCCGACTTCCCTACTCCCGATCTGGGCGGTGCCGCGCAACAGGCCTCGCAGGCCGCCGGCGGTGCCGTGGCCGGTGCACAGAAATCCGCGCAGGGTGCCGCCGCGCAGGCCAGCCACGCTGCGCAAGGTGCGATCGGTGAGGCGAAGAATGCGGTCAGCACGGCAGCCAGTGCCGCTGGCGCTGCAGCAGGCGGCGCGATGGCCAAGGCGCAGAGTGCCGCGCAGGATGCCGCTGGCAAGGCTGGCAGTGCGGCACAAGGTGCGATCGGCCAGGCCAGTCAGGCGCTCGGCAAGGCGGCCAGCGGTGCACAGGGCATGGCACAGGGCGCACTCGAGCAGGCGAACCAGGCATTGAATGGCGCCAGCAAGGCCGCTGGCGATGCCGCGCATGGCGCGCTCGATGCTGCCGGCAGCGCCGTCGACAAGGCCAAGGGTATGGCCAACGACATCGCGAACAATGCCTTGAAAACCGCCAGCGATGCGCTCGACAAGGCGCAGGGTGCCGCCGAGGATGCCGCGAAGAACGCGCTACAGGAAGCCAATCAGGCCGTCGACAAGGCACAGTCGATGATCGAGAACACCGTGCAGAACGCGCTGGATGGTGCCAACAAGGCAATCGACCAGGCCAAGGATGCGCTGCAGGATGCCGGCAAGCATGCCTTGCAACAGGGACTGGATGCGGCGAACGGTGCACTGGCGCAGGCCAATGCACTCGGTCACCAAGGGCTGGCCGGACTGAGCGGCGCACTCGCCGAACTGCCCAAGAGTTTCCCCAACCTGCCCGCTGATTATCCGGGTTCGGAATGCCCGTACGTGCGCGCCCTGCACGACCTGCTCGCACAGCAGGCGGCACAGGCGCATAACTCGCTGAGCAACGCCGCCAATGCGCTGAATGGCGCCGGCGACATGCTCGACCACGCCGGCTCGGAACTGGACAACGCCGCCAAGCAGGTCAGCGACGAGGCCAACAGCGCGATGGACAAGGGCATGGGCGCCATCAACGACGCGCAGAAGGCCGCCAACGATGCCGAGAAGCAGGCGATGGCCGCCGCCAACGATGCGGCGAACCAGGCCAAGGCCGCCGCCAACGCCGCCGCATCGAAGGCACTGAAGGAGTGCAGCGATGCCGCCAACCAGGCCAAGCAACAGGCCAAGGACCTGGCACAGCAGGCGATGAGCCAGGCCAACCAACTGGCCGACAACGCGCAGAAACAGGCTACCGGCGCTGCGCAGTCAGCCGTACAGGCGGCACAGCAAAAGGCCGCGGCGTTGCAGCAGCAGGCCACCCAGCTGGCACAAGGTGCGATCGGTCAGGTCCAGCAAGGTATCGCCGGTGCCGGCAAGGCAGCGAGCGGAGCAGCATCCGCTGCCGTTGCCAAGGCCGGTCAGGCTGCAGGCCAGGCAGCGGCGCTCGCTGGCAACGCGGCCAAGTCACTTGGCAATGCGGCGAGTGGACTGGGCGGTCTGCCAGGCTGAGCGCAGCGTAGTGGATGCCCGGCCAGCGTGGCCAATTTGCGTCTGCGACCACGGTGTGTGGTCCACCAGCGACCATGGCCAGCGCTCAATGCATCATCGTGCTGATGTTCATCACCGAGCCGTTGGGCATGATCATGTCACCGGGCTTTTGTCCGGCCGCGCATGGGCCGAGCCAGCGGCCATTGCTGCTGACGTCCCTCGACGTCTTGCCGAGGATGGCTGGCTGATACTGCATGTGGGTGTCAGTGTGATAGGCGATGTCACCGTCGAAGTGGGTTTCGCTATGGCTGACCATGTGCATCGTGCCCTGCGGACCCTGCATCTGGCACACGCTGTCAACCGTGAACGAATTGCCACTCACGTTGAAATCCATCTTGCTGCACACCGCACCGCTCATCTTGGCGGCAAACCGGTACAACGCCTGGTCGGTATCCGCGTCAAGGCATATCTTCGGCATGGCATGCGGGCTGGCGGCGCCATTCATTACGTTGTCCTGGATCTCCCACAGGCCAGCCTTGCGCTTGGGCAGGTTGCCCGGCAAGTCACTGGCAACGGCAACGCAAGCCAGTATCAGCAGGCTTGTTGCAACAACAAAGCGAATACGGGCGGACATGTGATTCCCCTATGGCAATGCGAACCAGGAATGCGATGCAACTCGATGCGCAAGAGTCTAATCCCGATTTACACGAATAGCCGTTGCAACGAACCAGACAGCGAACGCCTTTCCCTGCTCAGGGGATCATCTCGGTCATCTGACCAGGCTCGCTGATCGTCACCACGCCGCCCCACATGCACATGCAGGTATGCGTATTGTCCAGGCACGGCATGTTTCCCAGCAGGACCGTCGGCGTACCGGGAATCCATGGCGCTATGGTGGCGGGAATGCACGGTTGCGGTGTCAGCACGCCCAGCGCCGCGGTGGTGGCCGCGGCCACCTGCGGGTTGCTCGGTGAGATGCACATCCCGAACGGCATGATATTGGTCATCGGGATGAAATCCATGATCGTCGCCGCCGGCTGGTCGGTGGACAGCATCTTGTTCTCCGGCAGTACCACCAGGTTCGACGGTGCCACGCCGAAGCTGCACATCAAGGTGGCGCCATTGACCACATGGATCGGCATGAACGTGTCCTCAGCCGCCGCTGGCGACGATCTCGACGCGACGATTCTCGGACGCGGTCGGATCAGCCTTGTTGAGCAGTTCGGTGGAACCCTTGCCAGTGGCAGTGAGCCGATCGGCCGCTACACCATGCTCGGTGAGGAAGCGCTTCACCGAAGCAGCGCGCATCTGCGACAGACGCATGTTGTAACCCTCCGAGCCCACGCCGTCGGTATGCCCGATGACCTGGAAGGTGCGTCCCTTCAGCTCGTCCGAACCCAAGGCTGTGGCCAGGTTGCTCATGGTGGTGGCAGAGGCACCCTCGATGCGGTCGGAATTGAAGGCGAACTGGATCTGCATCGAGATCGAAGCCGGCGGAGGTGCGGCGACGGGCTCGTCGGCCACCTTGCCGGCAGCCGCCGCACCACCCAGACGCAGCGAACGGGTAGCCCCGGTGTTGACCGAGTCGTCGTCCTTGGCCTTGAGCTGGTCGACGATCGATTTCACCGATGGCGCGCTCGAGGGCGCATCCGAAGAGGGCGGTGTTGATCCGACATCCTGTGCAACGGCGCAGGTCGCCACCAGCAGCAGGGCGGCAGCAAGGCAGGACAATGGGCGAATGGCGTTCATGGGACTCTCCGGTCTCCGCGCGCGGCAGCGCGGCTAGGGCTGGTGTTCGATGCCCCGCAGTGTGTGCAGCACACCGATTTTTTTCGATATGCAATTCGCTCTATGCCGCTTGTTGCTATGACGAACTGCGTATCGAAGTGGCCGGTGAAATTTCCTAGAGTGGGCTTGCGGCAGCCACGGACGGTGATGCACATCGGGATTCTGCATCGCACTTCGGATCGACCAGAAATCGGCAACCTGCCATGACCGTCACGCAACGACAGCGCCATCCAACCACCGCCTGCTCTGGCAGGTATCTCCGCAACGTGCCGCATGCGGCACCGGTCGGCCGGCAAAGGTAGGCATCCATGTTGCGACGGCCGACCGCGTTGCTGCCGCGTCTGCTCGCCGATGGCGTGCTGCCCTGCGCACTCGCCGCCATCGCGCTGACCGCAGCGTTCACACTGCGACAGTTGCGCGATATGGATGACACCGCGCAGATGCGCATCGCACTGCAACTGGAACAGCTCTCCGCCGCGCTGGATCGCGATGGTGGTCATGCGACGCAGCAACTGCTCGATGATGCCATGCGCATCGGCCGCGCCGACCAGTTGCAGCGCATCGACCTGCAGGAGGCCGATGGTCTCGTGTTGCACAGCGGCGCACCGACCGCGGCGACACTCGAGCACTACCGTCGCGAATTGCCCGTCGGCAACGGTCGCCATCGCACGCTGACCCTGCATGTAGATCCCCAGGTGCGGCAGCATGCACAAAGGCTGATATGGCTGTATGGCGCATTCAACACGCTTGGCATCGTGCTGCTTGCGCTGCTGGCCGCGTATGCCATGCGCTATCGCGTGTTGGTGCCATTGCAGCGCTTGAAACGTGGACTGGATGAATTGCTGGCCGGCGCCAACAGCATCACCCAGACACACGAAGCGCACCGGGAGTTTGCCCAGCTGCAGGCGAGCACCGCTGCCGTCGCCGGACTGTTGGCGGCGTACCGGATCGAGCAGGCCTCGAGCCAGCGTGCCACCGCGATCGATGCGCTCGACCAGTTGCGCCAGAGCCAGGCAACTGCACGCAACAAGTCGCAATTCATGGCACTCGTCGGTCATCACTTCCGGCAGCCCTTGCAGGCCATGCAGCTGCTCGTGGCCAGCCTGCATCCGGGCATCGATGCCGAACAACAGGCGTTGCTGGCGCAGATGCACATCAGCATCAACGCGATGACCCGCTTGCTTGATGCGTTGCTGGAAATCTCCCAACTGGATGCCGGCGTGGTGACGGTGACGCCGATCCGCTTCAGCGTCTCCGACCTGTTCTTGCATGACCGTGGCTGGCTGCTCGATGAGGCGCACCAGCATGGCGTGGACCTGATCTGGCGCGGCAGCCGTCATCACCTGCAGGGCGATCTCGAACTGACCGCTACGCTGCTGCGGCAACTGATCAGCAATGCGATTGCCTGCACCGCGGCGCATGGACGCGTGATGGTCGCCGCGCGATGGAGCCCACATGGCGTTCGCATCGAGGTGCGCGACAACGGCGTGGGCATCGCGGCAATCCATCAGCAGCGCATCTTCGAGGAATTCGTGCAGTTGCATGGCGACGGCGAGCGCCGCGAGGGCTACGGACTGGGGCTGTCCATCGCGACGCGCGTGGCGCAGGTGCTGGGCACCCGGATCGGCCTGCGCTCGGAACCGGGCCGCGGCAGCACGTTCTGGTTCGAACTGCCATGCCTGCCGACCGCCGAACGCCACGGTGGCATCGATACCCGCCGCGCATCGCCGGCCATGCATTGACCCAGCCCGATTTGATTCGGCCCGATCGCCGTGGCTGATGCAGCCAGCCCACCGCCACCCGTCATCCGAACGAGCTATGCCCTACTGGGAATAGGCCGCACCGGCGCGCCTGCCTAGACTGCCAAAGCTTCATCAACCGGCCGCATCACGCTGCCGGCTCGCAGTTGGGAGGGACGCCACGTGCGTGCACAGCTCACCCTGATCCGGCTCACCGCCGCGATCATCACGACGTTTGCCGGCTGTGTTGCCGCCCAGGATCTGCCCGCCTTGCGCAGTCACGACGCGGTCGTCATCGACACTTCGACCGCGCTCAACGCACAGGCGCGCATGGACGATGCAGATACCGCACTGGCGCTGAGCGCCGATGGTGCGCTGCTATATGGCGCCAGCCCGCTGAAAATGGATGGCTACCAATACTGCAGCCAGGCGGTCGCACTCGCGGAGAAAGGTGAGTTGCGCCAGAGCGTGCGCGCGGCGAGCCAGGCGTTGTATCTGGCCCAGCAGAGCAAGGACGATGAATTGCTGGCGCGCGCCTACCGCGACCTGGCAATCGTCTACGGTTACGGTGGCGACTACGACAAGGCGGTCGCGTTTGCCAACGCCGCGCTCAAGCGTCCGGTGAAGGACCCGACCCAGATCGTCGGGCCTGCGCACAAAGTACTCGGCGATGCCGCCGCACGCCAGGGCGACTACAACGGCGCGATTGCCGAATATCGGCTGGCGATGCCAGGCAGTTCGGATCATTACCGTCCGCTGGTGCAGCTGTCCCTGATCAATGCGCTGATCGGCGCTGGCGACCTCGCCGGCGCACGCGCCGAGATGGAGAAACTGAAGATTGCCTCAACCGACCCGCTGCTGTCGACCGAGCTGAAGCGCACCGAGGCGAAGCTGTTGCTGGCCGAGCAGAAGCCGGCCGATACGCTGGTGTTGTATCGCGAACTGGAGCATTCGGCAGGCGGTGACGATGGCGGCTACCAGCGCTTCTGGGCCGAGGACGGCATCGCACGCAGCCAGCTGGCGATGGGCGACAAGGCGCAGGCGGCAGCGACCTGGACACAGGCACTGGACGGACTGGACCAGGTACGCGCGCAATTTCGCAGCGAGGAATTCAAGATCGGGCTGTTCTCCGACGTGCAGGGCGTCTTCGCACAGGCGATCGACCTGTATTCGAAGATGGGCGATAGCGCGACCGCGTTCGACCTGTCCGAGCGCAGCCGCTCGCGCGCGCTGCTGGACGAGGTGCGCGGCCGCGCGAAGCTCACCCCTGGCGTAGCCTCGACGATCCCGGTGGCGGTGCTGCAGAAACAGTTGCGCCCTGACGAGCGGGTGGTCGAATTCCATTCGCTGCCCGAACGCCTGCTGGTATGGGTAGTCAGCAGCGATGGCGTTCATGAGCAGAGCTATCCGATTCCGCACAAGGATCTGGTGCGCCTGGTCGATGCGTTCCGCCAGTCGATCATCGCCGGCCGGCGCAGTGCGGTAGGCGCCGCCGAACAACTGGGCGAGTTGCTGATCAAGCCGCTGAACCTGCCCGCTAATGCGCGCCTGATCATCGTGCCGCACGGCCCCCTGCACTATCTGCCGTTCCAGGCCCTGCGCGTGGACGACCATTACCTGATCGAACAACATCCGATCTCGGTGACGCCGTCGATCAGCATCGCGATGCAGCTGATCCAGCGTGGCACGGTGATGAACGGCTCGCTGACCGCGTTCGGCAATCCGGACGTGGCGCCGCAATACGCGTTGCCCGGTTCCGAGGCCGAGGTGAAGGCACTCGCCGCCGCCTTCCCGGGCACGCAGCTGTTCTTGCACGACCAGGCGACCAAGGACCGCTTCGAGGCCAGCGCCGGCAAGACCTCGCTGATCCACGTCGCCGCACATGCCCAGGCCGACACCATCGATCCGCTGTACTCGCGCATCCTGCTCGCCAATGAAAACGGCAAGGTCGATTTCCTCGAAGCACACGAAGTGCTCGGGCTGAATCTCGACAAGGTCTCGCTGGTGACGCTGTCGGCCTGCGAGTCGGGACTGGGGCGCGTGGCTGATGGCGACGAGGTGCTCGGTTTCACCCGCTCCTTCCTGTCCGCCGGTAGCTCCGGCCTGATCGTCTCGCTGTGGCCGGTCTCCGACGACGCCACCAAGTTGCTGATGTCGACGCTGTACGGCGAGCTGGCCAAGGGCAGCGACGTACAGGTGGCGATGCAGCGCGCGCAACTGGCCGTGCTGCACACCAAGGGCATGGACCATCCGTTTTTCTGGGCGCCGTTCGACGTCATCGGTGACTGGCGCCTCACCGTGGGAGCGAAACCATGATTTGCCTCGCCAGGATTGCGGTGCAGCCGCGGCGTTTGCCGCTGGCAATCGTGCTGGGACTGCTGACGCTGCCAGCATTCGCACAGACCACCAGCCAGGGCCTGCAGTCGCAGGCTACCCCGCAGATTCCCGCCGACAACCAGGTGGCACCGCTGCCGCAGCCGCAGAACGTGCCCGCGCCGCCACCGGTGACTGCGCCGCAGGCCAGCTTCGTGCTGCGCCGGGTGGTGTTCAACGGAGTCAGCGTGTTCCATCCCGCGCAACTCGATGCACTGGCGGCCGATCGCATCGGCAAGCCGGTGACGCTCGATGACCTGGACGCGCTGGCGAAGCGGGTCACTGCGCTCTACCGCAAGGCCGGCTTCGTCTTCGCCACCGCGCTGGTGCCGGTGCAGGAAGTGAAGGATGGCGTGGTCGAAATCAGTGTCATCGAGGGGCGCCTCGGCGAAATGAAAGTCGAGGTCGATCCCGCCGCGCCGATCAAGGAAGCACGCATCCGCGCGATGCTGGCGCCGCTGGTGCCGGGCCAGCCACTCAACGGCAAGGTCTACGAGCGCACCATGCTGCTGCTGTCCGACCTGCCCGGCATCAAGGCGACGTCTTCGCTCAGCGCGGGCGCGGAACCGGGCACCACCGATCTCGAGGTGAAGATCACGCGGGCCGATCCGGTCACTGCCTCGGTCGGCATCGACAACTACGGCACCAAGGAAGCCGGCATCCTGCGCGCCGGCGGCTCGGTGCGCTGGAACAGCCCGTTCGGCATCGGTGACAACCTGGATGCGCGCGCATTGTTCGCCGAACACGACGGCACCACGTTCGGACGGCTGTCCTATGAAGCGCCGCTCGGCACGGACGGCATCCGCATCGGCGCTGGCGTCGCCCGCGTCGACTACACTCTGGGTGGCGCGTTCGAACCACTCGATGCCTATGGCACCTCGCTGATCGACGATGCATCGATGACCTTCCCGGTCATCCGTCAGCGCGACCAGAACCTGTTCCTGCGCCTCTCGGTGGATCAGAAGCTGCTCGACGACAACCTACATGCGGTGGACTACAGCTCGCACAAGCAAGTGCATGGCGTGGGCCTGGGCTGGGCCTGGGAACGTCGCGACGATTTCGGCGGCGGCGGCTATTTCAGCAGCAACGGCGTGTTGTATTCGGGCAATCTGCACATCCTCGACCCGGTGGCGCGCGCGTACGACCAGAGCATATACGGCCTGCACACCGAAGGCGGTTTCACCAAGCTGACCTTCCAGTTCTCCCGGCTGCAGGCTATCGCGCCGAAGCAGACGCTGTTTCTCGGTATCGGTGGACAACTAAGCAACGGCAACCTGGATCCTTCGGAAAAGCTCTCGCTCGGCGGCTACAACGCAGTACGCGCTTATCCGCAGGGCGAGGTGCTGGTGGATCAAGGCTTCATTGCCAACCTCGAGTACCGCTATTCGCTGAGTGATCAGGTCACGCCGTATGCGTTCTATGACGCCTCGCATGGTGAACTCAACCGCTCGAACGACTCGCCCGATGGGCGTCCGATCCGCAGCCTGCGCGGCCCCGGCCTCGGCCTGAACTGGGCGCAGCCGGGCAATTTCTCGCTTGACCTCACCGTCGCCTGGAGCGACACGCGCCCGGCGGTGACCAGCGATGGCAACAAGCGACCGCGGTTGTACTTCCAGTTAAAGAAATTCTTCTGATGCACGGGTCGTCGCAACGACCTGCACGGCATGGCCGCCGCCCCGGAGATTTGACATGAATACGCAGCCCACCACCCGCCCACTTCGCCCACTGCGACTGTCGCGTCGACCGCTTGCCGCCGCCTTGATCCTGCTGCTGGCACCGACCGCATTCGCGCAGAAGCTGCCATCAGGCTTCACGAACAACATATACGGCGCGGTCGGTTCGCCGGTTACCAGCGGCCAGACCATGACGATCAACCAGACCAGCCCTGGTGCGATCATCCAGTGGAACAGCTTCAACATCGCCTCCGGCTATACGGTCAATTTCCTGCAGCCGAGCGCCACGAGCGTCGTGCTCAATCGCGTCACCGGCGCCGGCGCATCGGAGATCGATGGCATCCTCAATGCCAATGGGCGTGTGTTCGTGATCAATCCGAACGGCGTGCTGTTCGGCAACGGTGCCCAGGTGAGCGTGGGTGGCCTGGTGGCCTCCACACTGAACATCAGCAACGCGAATTTCAACAATGGGGTGGCTACCGGCACCTTCGTGTTTACCGGCAACACCGGCAGCAGTGGGATCAGCAACCTCGGTAGCCTCACCGCGGCCGCGGGCGGCACGATTGCGTTTCTCAGTGCCGGCAACATCTCGAACAGCGGTACCATCAACGCGCCCGGAGGCACCGTGGCGCTGGGCTGGGGTCGCGCGCTCACGTTGAACATCGGCAGTGACGGCCTGACCAATCTCGTCATCGCCCTGCACGGCGGCGGCCAGGGCAGCGCCAGCATCGTGAATACCGGAACCCTGCAGGCCGACGGTGGCCAGGTGGTGATGCGTGCTGACATGGGCGACATTGGCGGCGTGGTGAACCAGGACGGTATCGTGCAGGCGCATTCGCTGTCGAACCATGCCGGTCAGATCGTACTGGACGCCGGCGGCAACGAACTGGAGGTCAGCGGCAGCAACGACGCCAGCGCGAGTAGTGCCGGCGTCGCCGGCGGGCAGATCGATCTCTATGGCAACAACATCCTGCTCAATACAAATTCGCTGCTTGACACCAACGGCTATGGTGGCGGCCTGGTAAGCGTTGATGCCAGCGGGGTGCTGGCGATGGCTGGCAGCAGCACCATCTCGGCGAATGCGCTCGGCAACGGTAACGGTGGAAACATCACGCTCGACGGTGCCAGCGGCCTGTATGCCTACGGTGCATTGTCCGCTACCGGCGGCAGCAACAGCGGCAACGGTGGCTTGATCGAGACATCCGGCAGCGGGGTCGACGTGGATGGCATCCGGATCAATGCCAGCGCGACCCATGGCGCCGCCGGTTTGTGGCTGATCGATCCCTACAACGTGCTCATCGTGCATGGCGCTGCCGCCGGCACCCTGCCGACCAACCCGTTCGTACCTACCAGCAACAGCACGATCGACGACGGCGACATCAACAACGCGCTCAATGGCGGCACCAACGTCACCATTACCACGGGCACCAATGGCAAATTCGTCGGCAACGTCATATTCGATGACGTGGATATCGCGCGCACAACGGGCACAACACCGCTCACTTTCACCATCGATGCCAACGCCAGCATCTACAGCATCTTAAACCTGGGGCCAGCCGGCACCATCGAATCAATCGACGGTGCGGGCCCGCTCAACGTCGTCTTCAACAGCAATGCGAATAGCGTCTACAACGGTGATCCGGACAACGGCTATATCGCACTGAACGGAATGGACCTGCTCACCAACGGCGGCAATGTGTCGATGTACGGGCAGAGCAATCCGACGAGCGGATTTGCGTCCTCGTCCCAGATTGGCATTCAGTTCTACGACGGCCTGATTGATACGCGGATCGATCAGGAAAATACCCAGGCCGGCGGCAGTGTCATGATGCGCGGCGTCGCCAACAACAGCGACGAGGGCATCGCCGGTGTCGATATCTCGGGCTCCAGCATCACCACCTCCACCGGTGCCATTTCATTATATGGAAGCGTATTGACCGGCGACGGTGCCGGCGTCGGCCTTTCCGACCTGGAAGTAGGTAATACGTTCGTGGCAACGCAGTTGTCCACCACCTCGGGCAACATCACGCTCGATGGCACCAGCCTGCAGGCCAACAACGAAGCCGCCAAATGGGGCGTACAAACGGCCAATACCGACATCACCACGCAGAGTGGCAATATCGCCATCATCGGTCGCGCCGAGGGCACTCTGGACGCGGGATTCGTCAACCCTGGCGTTGAGATCGGCGCAAACACAACCATCCTCAACGGCAGCGGCAACACGCTGATCGCCGGCGAGGCCACCTCGGGCGCTGCTGGAGTGCAGATCGATGCTGGGGCCAGCGTCAACGGCGGCTCCGGCAACATGGTAGTGGAAGCCAGCAATAACGGGACGGGCGACGCGCTGGTTCTGAACGGTACCCTCGCCAATACGGGCACGATCGATCTGCGCCCCGGTGGGGTCGATGTCAACGGCAACGTAATCGAAGATCCGAGCGACGCGATCAATCTGGGCGGCACCCTCGGTTTCGGGATCAGCACCACCGACCTGGGCAAGATCTCGACAAGCAACCTCGTGCTGGGCAGCGATATCCAGACTGGCGCGATCACCGTGTCAACGCCGATCGCCTTCGAGCACAACCTCACGCTCGACAGTGGGGCCGGCGGTGGCATCGCGGTCGACGGCACGCTCAACGTCGGCGCGCACACGTTGGCGTTGATCAGTGCGGGCAACATCACCCAGACCGCACCGATCACCGCAGCATCACTGCTCGTGCAATCCGGCGCCGGTCTGGTGAATCTCGACAACGCCGGCAACAACGTATCCTCCGCCACTCTGGCGGGATCGGCGAATGGCGACTTCACCTACGTCAATGCCGGTACCGTGGGTATCGGCGATGTCACCGCAACCGGCTTCAGCGCCACCAGCAACACACCAACCGTGCTGAGCGGATCCGGCATCAGCGGCAGCGACATCCTGGTGCGCGCGCTTGCCGGCAACATGATCCTCGACGCCGATGTCAGCGGCAGCAACGTCAACCTGGTCGACGCCGGCATCTTCGACAACGCTGGCGGCGATACGATTACCGCGACCGGCGACTGGCACGTATGGAGCAACACCTGGGTGGGCGAGACTCGCGACGGCGTGGCTGGCAATGGCACGCTGCCCAATCTCTACGGCTGCGCCTTCGGCGCAAACTGCTCGGTCACACCCTCCACCAGCGCAAACCAATTCATCTACGTAAATCAACCCGTTGTCACGGTGGACCTGGCGAACAGCACACGGCAATACGGCTCGTCGAATGGAACGATCAATTACAGCATCAATGGGTTGATTCTGGGTGATCTGGCGGCGAATGCCATCAACGGCAGCATCTTCACGAATGCCACCCAAGCCAGCAACGTCGGCAGCTATGCAATCTCCGGCAGCTTCATCTCACCCGCAGGCTATCTGGTCAACGTCATTCCAGGCGCACTGTCGATAACCCCGGCCACATTGACCTATGTAGCCAATCCGTTCCAGCGACTGGTCGGTACGCCGAACGGCCTGCTGGGCGGCAGCGTCACCGGCTTCGTCAACGGTGACACACTGGCCACCGCCACCACCGGCACGCTCGGCTTCCAGAGTCCGGCCGGCACCTACTCGCCGGTCGGTACCTACGGCATCTTCGGCACCGGCCTCAGCGCCACCAACTACGTATTCGTGCAGGCCAATGGCAACGCGACTGCCCTGCTCATTGCGCCGCAGCTGGAAACCTACACGCTCGACGTGATGCGCGACGAACCGGTCACCTACGTCTACGACAGCAACTTCGGCATGGTCAGCCTGTGTCCGGCACCTGATCTGACGGCCGGCAGTCGCGAACAGGAAGGCGACACGCTGGCACGTCAATGGTCACGGGTGCGCTCGCGGCCGAACCTGGCGAACTGCATATCGACCAAGCAGAAGAACAGCTGCGGCGACTTCTGAGAGAGGTTGATCTAGGACTTGAGACGATCCGCTGAACCAAACGAAGGCGCTGCGTACCACTGGTCAGTTTTCCTGGCAGTCGCCGCAACAGGAGCATTGCCGATGACCAGGCATTGGTCAGCGATCGCCGCCACGCCGGTTCGGTGAGATACGACGATCAGGATCGTCCGCGGCAGGCGGCGCTTCAGCGCTGCAAGAACCACGATCTCGGAGGCGGCGTCGAGCGCGCTCGTAGCCTCGTCCAGCAAGGCGAGGAAAGGTTGTCGCAGGATGACCTGAGCCAGCAGCAGCCGTTGCAACTCGCCTCCGGAGAGCCGACTCGAGGAGCTGTGCAGCGCTGTGTCGAGACCGTGCTGCGATCCCGTCAGTCGATTGTCGAGACCGACGTCCATCAGCGCACTTCGCAACATCACGTCCGTGGCTTCCGGCGCCGCCCACAGTAGGCACTCACGTACGGAACGCTGCCAGGGCCGGACATTCTGACTAACGTAGGCGCCATGTCGCACGAGCTCGCGATACTCGTCAAAACCGATGGATCGTTCGCCTACGCGTGCCGCAAAAGTCTCAGGCGCCATCATGCCCGCCAGGACGTCGACCAGGCTGCTCTTGCCGATGCCGGAGTCACCAGAAATCAAGGTCAGGTCGCCGGGCACCAAAACCAGGTTGCCGACATCGAGTCCGGCGGCTGGTGGTATCAACCGCATCCGCTCGATATGCAGCGCAGCGCCAGAAGTCGCCGTGCGCGCGGGCACCGCGGATGACCGGGCTGGGTCCAGATTCATGTAACGCTGCCACAGTTCGAATGCCGGAGCGGCCGAACGCAGCTGCTGGAAACTCTGCCGGGTCGACGCCAGATAGGGGAGCAAGCGTCCGAGCAACAGGCACACCGCGATGAGCGACGACTGATCGATCCCGTGCCAACGATGGGCGAGCACGAAGACCGCCGCGATCCCCGCCGCCGCCAGCAGCTCGAGCATCAGCCGCCCGGAGGCCACCAACTCCAGCTGACGTCGGTAGCCGTGGCACAGCCGGGCGGAAATGGCGCCGTAACTGGCTTTCTCCAGATCTTCCTTCTCGAATGAGCGGACATGGCGCAGACGCCGCGGAAAATCCTCGCTGTGCCAGAACAGCCGTGTCATGTCCGCGACGTACTCGCGACAGACCAGTGATTGCTCACGGCCATAGGCACGCGAGGCCAGCAGCCCCAAACCCGCGAGCAGTGGTACCGCCAGCATCAGTGGTGGCGATACCCAGAACGCGAAACCGAGGCTGACGGCGGCGGTGACCGCGGCAATCAGCAATTGCTGCAGAGCGCTGAAACCCTGGACGATGATCTCGACGTTGTGGGTGAGAACGTTGGCGATTTCCGCAGACGTCAAATCCGCCAGCGACGTCAAGGGAGCGTCGATCAGGCGCGCATGAACCCGGCGGCGCAGGCTCACACCATAGCGACCCACCAGACGCGCGCCGAGATGCGCCGCCTGCCACCGTAAAAGAGCAAAAGCACCCATCGCTACGGCGAAGATGACTGCCTGCATCTCGACACTGCGGCGTACGTTAAACAGCGCTCCGCCAAACGGCAGCGCGTGTCCCGGCTGGACCAGTGGCACGAGCAGCACCGCCGCGAGACTGCCGGCAAGCGCCGCGCCCAGCGACAGCACGACATAAGCCGCCGTTTCCACCAGCTCGATGCGAGTGAGCGTGCGCGCAAGCGAACGCAGCAGATCGGGTGCTCGCTCGGGTGCTGGCGAGGGCTCGCCTGACATCTTCACGAACTCACGCCACTGGACGGCAGCATCGGCCGCGGCTTCGATGACGCTTCAAGGCGATTCAGAACAGTGCTACTCCCGGGCAACGTTTCCCATGTCGGTAAGTGCGGCCGGCAGAAGAAAAGGTTGCGCGCCGCCATCACGAACGATTGGTGGCGACAGTCGAGCAGTGGGTGGCAAGAGGGGCAGATCGCTCCCCTTGCCGCCGTGACCGTTCAGTGACGTGGACCTTCAATCCGGTGTTTGACCGCCGCTCTTCCGGGAATTTCGAACGTCGCTACGGTGTCTTGCCTGCCTGCAGGTGTTGCACGATGGCCAGCGACCGCTTCACATGTTCGTCCGGCCGAAGATGATCCGTCTCCGAGGAAAGCGTGGCGACGATCTTGCCGGTGCTGTCGATGACGAAGGTCGTGCGCGGAATGAAGGCGTGATCGATTGCCACGCCGCGCACATCGTTCATGCCAGCCTGCGCCGCGACGGCCTTGAGGTCATAGGAAAGTGCGACCTTGACGTCGGCATCGGAGGCGACCGGAAACTTGCCGGCGCAATACTTCGGATCCGCTGAGAAGGCATTGAGGCGCTCGATGCTGTCAGCCGACACGCCGATGATGGTCGCGCCGGCCGCATCGAACTTGTCCCGGTTGGACGCAAAGTTATGTGCCTCCAGATCGCAACCTCCCGTGTACGCCGATGGATAGAAGTACACCACCACGGGCCCTTTCTTGAGGGCATCGGCAAGGGAGAAAGTGAAATCCTTGCCTGCCTGGCTGGCCCGTGCCGTGAATGTGGGTGCCGTAACACCCGGTCCGAGTGCGGCGAAGGCCGGCATCGCCGAAGCCAGCGCCACCAGCGCACCCAGTGCCATCGATCCTGCAAGACGCTTTTTCATTGCTGTGACCCTCATGGAGGAGCATCGACCCGGCATGGAACACATCCGTGCTTCAGTCCGCTGCCCATTTGACCTTGAACTGCCCCAGATTTTCCGGGGATCCCGACACTTGAGAAAGGTGGAGCGCACCCGGCGACCATGCCACTCGCTCCGATGCTTCTATCTTCGCTACAGATATGTCCAACGTTACCTGCCCGATGCAATGCAACACCGTGGCATCCGGCGCGATCGGCGGCATCAATCAAGAAGCCTGCACAGTGCATCGACGGAGGCCCGTGGATGATGCCCACGGCGCAACTGGTGGACACCCAGCTGCATCAGCCGCTGTTCGAAGCGATGCCAGCCCGGCTGCCCGGCAGCATACGACTGATCGGCGGACAGCCGTGCGGCGATTTCGTCCCTGGGGACAGGACTCAACAGGACATCGGGATCGTCGGCTGATTGACCGGAAACGAACACCGCACCGACCAGCTCCAGCGGAGTCGTTGCGAGCCGACGATGTCCCTGTCGCAAATCGGCCTCGAACTTCTCGACCCCACTGCGGCGTCGGATAACGGGGGCCCGTCTGATCCAGCGTCGGGTCTCCTCGTCATCGATGAAACGCAGTGCATCGCCCTGCACGTGCAGGTAATTGGCGACGCCGGTGGCGAGCAGGCTCTCGGGCTGCACGAAAACCGCGTCTTCGGCGAGAAAGTCCAGCCCCCGCAGCACACTGTGCAAGGCCAGCGTCGATTTGCCCGAGCCGCTGGCTCCCAGCAACAGGATACCGCGCCCCTGCCGACCGACGCAGGCGCCATGCAGGGGAACCAGGCCCAGTCCGCGCGTCGCCAGAGTGAATACGGCAAATTCGATGAGCTCGTAGCGCAGATGGTAGGGATGACTGAGCATGTCCTCCGAGACCACTACCAGTGCGCGGTGCTGTTCGGGCGCCAGGATCACGTAGTTCGACGAGTCCATGATGCCGCAAAGCAGGCCCGCGCCTGACTGGGTCTGCACTGGCGGCGGGTCCGCGATAGCCGGCGACGCCTGACGAAGCAACAAGTGCAGCTCGATGCGGAATTCCGGTACGGCGTTCGGTAGCCTGTGCGACGGCAGGCCGGCATAGGCTGCGCCCACCAGTTGCAGCAGCGCCTCGCTGTTGCTTTCGAAGCGGAAGCATCCGCCCAGGATCTGCCGACACTCCGAGAAACGGCGGTCAGCGGAGCGCTCGCAAAAAGGGTCTGCACCGGCGTCTTGAACACCGGCGCAGAAGCCAAGGCCATCGTCGTCGATCAAAAGTTTCAGCCGTCTGATTGCCGGGCGCCGTGCTGCGCGAATTGCGAATAGGTTGTCAGTAGGTACCGTTTCAGCGGAAAAAGGTTGCGTCGGCAACATCGCCGCAGGCGATCCCGGTTGCGACGTGTCAACGACGGTCCGCAGCGCGCACTACTCGAATATTTTTCCGCACGAGGCAACCGAAGCAGCACGCCGGAGCACTCACGTCCAGTCAACGTTGATCGTTGGAGCCGGCTCGCCGGCCCGGCGCCGATGCGCTGCCACAGCGTGCCCCACGGCTTACGAGACCCTTTGCGATGCTAAAGATCCAGGTTGGCCACTCCTACTTCTTGGCTTACGACCGGAAGCAGTGGGAGCGCGGCAAGCCCTATCCCCCACTCGCCACGATCCAGGTCGCTGCACTGCTCAGGCAGATGGGACATGCCGCCACCTTATTCGATGCGATGCTGGCCGATGGTGTCGAGGCTTACGAAGCCTCTTTGCAGACCGCCCGACCGGACTTGGTAGTCATCTACGAAGACAACTTCAACTACCTGACCAAGATGTGCCTCAGTCGCATGCGCGAAGCAGCCTGCCAGATGATTACCGAGGCGCGCGCCCACGGTGCCCGGGTGATCGTTGCGGGCTCCGACGCTTCCGACCACCCGGATGCCTTTCTCGCGGCGGGTGCAGATGCCGTGCTGATCGGCGAAGGCATAGCAGCCTTGGTCGAATTGATCGAGCGGGTGGACCGCGATCCACAGATCACCACCTCGAACTGGACATCCGCCATCCCAGGCGTCGCGACGCTGGTGAATGGACAGACGCAGCTGCTGCGCATGGGCGCACAGCCGCCGGATCCGCGACTGACCGGCCAGCCCGCGTGGGATCTGGTCGATATTGAACGCTATCGCACGATGTGGAACGAACGACACGGCTACTTCAGCCTCAACATGGCGGCGTCGCGCGGCTGTCCATTCCGCTGCAACTGGTGCGCCAAGCCGATCTGGGGCAATCACTACAAGCAGCGTGGCCCCCGGGACATCGCGGCGGAGATGACGTACCTGAAACAGACGTTCAGGCCCGATCACATATGGCTGGCTGATGACATCTTCGGCTTCCACGTCGACTGGGTCACGGAGTTCGCCGAGCACCTGCGCACTGCCGACGGGTCGGTGCCGTTCACCATCCAGACCCGCGCCGACCTGATCAGCGAACGCATGGCCTGCGCGCTCGAACAGGCCGGCTGCGCGGAAGCCTGGATCGGTGCGGAAAGCGGCAGCCAGCGCGTGCTGGACGCGATGACCAAGGGCACCAAGGTCGCCGACCTGATCACCGCCCGCATGCGGCTAGGCGAACGCGGCATCCGAGTGGGCTTCTTCATCCAGCTCGGCTATCTGGGCGAACACCTGGCCGATCTGCTGGCCACCCGCGAGCTGGTCACGCAGGCCGCACCGGACGACATCGGCGTCAGCGTTTCCTACCCGTTGCCCGGCACGAAATTCTACGAGCGGGTCAAGGCCCAGCTTGGGGCAAAAACGAATTGGCAGGACAGCGATGACCTGGCCATGATGTTCCGCGGCGCCTACGACTCGGAGTTCTATCGTCGTGTGCGCGACCTGCTGCATGAGCAGGTCACACTGCAGCAATCGAAAGCTGTCACGGAACCGGAGCGTTACCGCCAGGACTGTGCCGCACTCGATGCGCGATGGAATGCGTTGATCGCCTGCGAGCACGCGCACCGTACCGAAGCCGTCACGTCACTGCTCTCGACCGTGCAAGACAATGCCCAGGTGCTCCGTCATGCTGCCACCGCTAAAAACCGTTAGAGACGGCTTGCGCCGAACCACCGAAACGCTTGCCGTGGAGCTGGTGCAGCCAGGCAGCACCGCGCCAGAGTGGAGCGAACTCGAATGGCAGCTCGCCGCGGCCGCCGCGGCCGCACACGGCGTGTCGCCGCTGCTTTGCAAATCTTCCCGGTGGCAAAAACCGGAATGGAGACGGTTTCTCGAGAGTCAGCGCGAACACGTCGAGCTTCGCCATCGACGCATAGCGTCACTGCTGGAACGCATCGACACCGGCGCACGCGCCGCAGGGCTGGCCATCGTCGCCCTGAAGGGTTCCGCATTGCACGACATGGGAATCTACATGCCAGGCGACCGTCCGATGGCCGACATCGACCTGCTGGTCCGTGAAGGCGATGCCGAACTGGCGAGCAAACTGCTGCGGGACCTTGGCTACGTGGAGTCCTTCGTCGCGTGGAAACATCGGGTATTCAAGCCTTCGACGGGCCAGCCCTCCGCGGTGCTGGGCGAACACCGCGATACCCCAGTCAATATCGAGTTGCATACGCGTATCCAGGAGCGCCTGCCTGTATCGGCGATCGATATTACCGAGCGGATCTACCCGCGGGAGCCCGCACCAGGCTTGAATCCGTATCCGTCGAACGGCGCCTTGATGAACCATCTGCTGCTTCACGCGGCGGGCAACATCTGCGGCCGCAGCCTGCGTCTGTTGCACCTGAATGACATCGCGCTCCTGGCCACGCGCATGACCGCAGACGACTGGAACGTCTTATGGGATGAGCATGCCATCGACACCCCCTGGTGGGCGTTGCCACCGCTGCGTCTACTTACACACTACTACCCGAGTGCGATTCCCAACGCAGTGCTCGCCCAGCTTGAACGCGACTGCCACCTTGTGTTGCGAGCCATCTCGCGTCATCAGACCCTGACGCAAGTTTCGTGTTCGGATTTGTGGCTGCACGCCCTGGCTGGAATCGAATGGTCCCGCTCTGTCCGCGAAGTCGGGCGCTACGTCAGGAATCGTGTCAGGCCTCCTGGAGAAACCATCAAGGAGCGTGCCGACATGGTGCGGACACAGTTCTGGTTGCAGGGGCAAAGCTGGGTCAAGCAGCACCAGGGCCGGCGCATCCTGACCTTGCTCACCCGGTCGGTGCCGCGGATGGATACCTTGTACGTCGTACGTGCAGCACTGGAGTCGCCGGGGCTTCGGTGATGGGACATCAGTCAGTGAGTTTGTCAGCAAGGTAGTCGACGACGTGCATACCGGAGAGCAGTACCACCACTTCATGCTGGCCTCGCAGCGGGACCGGATAGTGCGCGACAGCTTTCAGAGGATCGCGCTGGATCTGCTGCCCGAGGGAGCAGAAGTACTCGATTTTGGTGCAGGTACCGGCATTGATGCGAAAGCTTATGCCGCTAATGGACATCAGACCTTCGTATATGACCCGTCGGAGGCGATGTGCGCGCACCTGGCGCAGTACTGCCACGACGAAATCGCCCGCAAAACCATCGTCGAGATTGCCTCGCCGCTCGCCTGCAAGGTGCAGGCAGTCACGGCGAACTTTGCGGTCCTCAACCATTTCGCGGATCACACCTCGCTTTTTGAAGAATTGTCGCGCGTGGTCAACCAAGGCGGTTTTGTGCTGGCCAGCATGCTGAGTCCTTATTACCTCGGTGATGCACGTTACGGCTGGTGGCGGGCGAACGTCATGAATCTCGTGCGACGTGGTCACTACGCCATACCAAGCGAAAGTCGCATCCATCGTTTCACGCCACGTGTCGTGGCGCGGGCAGCTGCACCGCATTTTCGCCTGGAACGCCTCATTCCGCGCGGCTTCGGATTGGCTACCGATCTCTACATGTTCCTGCTATTCCGGCGGGTCTGAGATGTGGAAGGACTGGATAAGGCCGTTCGTGCATCCCCTACCGCAATGGTCCACGGTTGCCGTTGCTCCTCCGCAGCAGGTGGTCACAGCGACCTTGCGATGGGACGGCAAATCGGCAGATGTCACAGCGGACCATACCGTGGCTTCGCTCAAGCCACTCGTGATCGCGACCAGTCTTGATGCCGGCCAGCGCCCGGTACTCGAGTACCGCGATAGCGCTAGTGGAAGGCTCCTCGGAGTTTTGCGCCTGATGCATATGACGGCGGTCGCTGCTGACAAGACCTCACTCGTCCTCTACCGCGTGGCAGCTGGCGGACACCGCTGTCTGGGCTGGTCGCGGCGCTCTTGGAACGCGTGGCTTCAGAACCGCCACATGCTGAAAAACCGCTCGTCGAATCACTTGAATACGGAGCCTGCCGCCGTACAGCAGCTCATGATCGCCTATCTATGTCCGCGGCCGGTTGTCCTTGTCTCCATCGCCACGCCAGGCCAGCAAAATATCTTCCCGATGGATTTGATTGGTCCGTTGCAGCGAAGCGGGCTTTTTTCGCTTGCGCTACGCAGCACCAACGTTTCCGTGCCAGTCATGCGTGACGTACGCCGGGTTGCCCTGTCCAGCATCCCTGCGACGATGAAGGCGACCGTTTACAAGCTCAGCGCGCATCACAAGCAGCCGCTGCTGGACTGGCATGCGCTTCCGTTTCCTGTGCGGCTGTCGCGGGAATTTGGCATTCCCGCCGTTGCTGCGGCGTTGAGCATTCGGGAGCTCACCATCGTGCATAGTCAGGAGATCGGCTTGCACACGTTTTTTCTTGGCCGCATTACTTCCGACGAAAATTTGGCGAAAGGCGAGCAGCTGCATCACACGGCAGGCTTTCATCAAGCGTACCGCCGCCGGCAGGACATGCCGCTTGCGGAGGTCTAACCTCTTGGGACGGGAGGAGCGATAGCGAACCTCGCCTGATCTGCGGCATCATCGTCTAGCCTGGCGCGGCCCTGCTCCAGTCCGGTGCGAAGTAGGCGATCCGGACGTACCGGTGATCTGCCCACAATTCACCTGTGTCTGGGGATTTCTGTCGGCACCGCTTCTTCAAATACTGTCCAATCCTCACCTGCAATACCTTGCACGCGTGGAGGCAATCCGGCGTCGCGCCGTAATCTCCTGCGCAGGCGAACGAATGGGCGCTCGATCAAGAAGTAGGATGCCAGCGCCGCGAGGAAAGCAAATACAAGGCTCTGCGGAAACGCATTCACCCATGTATCGGATCCGCGATCAAGGAACACCTCCTGCCAGAGATACAGCGAGTAGCTCAATGTGCCAAGAAACACAACGGGCCTCCAATTGAGGAAGCGCCCCGCCAGCGCACCTGTATGGCGTGTGCTCGACTCGACCAGCAGTGCGAGGCACACATTGGTCACCGGTGACCCGAGGAGTATCACGACCGGATCGCCGCCCACTCTATTGAGCAGAACCACTACGGGCACCGTCAGCAGCAGCCAGCGGCTGGCGGTCAGGCGCAGATACCACGTCTGAGTCAGCAGCCACGGCCGCAGCATCGCCAATGCACAACCCGTGGCCAGGTAATCGAACATGGCGGGAAAAATCGTCATTTTGCTGATGAGCACTTGGGGACCTGCGTGGAGAACCCATGCACGGATGGCCGCACGCAACAAAGCGCTCGTGAAAATCGCCACGATCGCGACGATCAGCGCGCGGCGTTCGCGCAAAGCCACCAGCATCAACGGCCACAGCAAATAAAATTGCTCCTCGATCGACAGCGACCACAGATGGCCCAACTGCCACGGATGGCTCGGCGAATAGTTGAACCCGAAGGTCAGTGCGAAGGCGAAATCTTGGCTGGTCAGGTGCACTACCCCCAGCAACGCCGCGATCACCAAAACCAGGACGTATACATAGAACGCAGGAAAGATGCGCAATGCACGGCGCAAGTAGAACCGTTTCAACGAGATCGTCCCTGTCATCTCATGCTCGCTCATCAGCAGCGATGTGATGAGGAACCCGGAAATCACGAAGAACACCAGCACGCCGAGATGGGCAACATCGCCGAACCAGCGCCCATAGCCGCCCGGGTTCGAGACAGGGAAATGCCGCGTACCGCTGAGGTGTCCGTAGAGCACCATCAGGATCGAGATCGCCCTGATTCCGTCCAGTGACGGTATGCGCCGGCCAGTCGAGTTCGACATGCTTGCTTTACCGCGCCACGAAAGCGGAATGCTGCGGATACAAGGCCTGAAATGCTTGAACGGTGTAATCGGCATCCTCCAGGATCGCGCGACGCTGTGCTTCCTTGGCCAGCCGGAGCCGTAGTCCCTCATTGGCAAGCACCTGGTGGATGGCATCCGCCAATTCATCCCAGCCCTTGACCGGCGCGGTCAGGGCCGCCGCAGGCGACCACTCCACGAAATGCCCGACCGCTGTACCGACCGCAGGCACGCCCGCCACCGCAGCTTCCAGCAGAACCAGCGGTCCAGCCTCGTGCAACGAAGACATCACCAACAGATCGGCAGACTCCATCATCGGGCGCAATTCGCGCTGCGTCTTGAATCCATGAAACCGCACGTGATGTTCCAGTCCAAGCTGGCGAGCCAGCCGCTGCATCTCGCCCTGCAATGTGTCCACGCCGACGATATCCATCTCGAATTCCAGCCCCCTGTCGACCACGGCTGCCAGCGCCCGGAGCAGCGTCGGCTGATCCTTGACGCGGTTGAGGCTGGCGACGTGGATCAGCCGCGCTTGCTTCGTGCGGCGCTCGCGCGGCGCGAGCGGCGGCCATGCACGCAGGTCGACGCCGAGCGGCACGCGTTGCGCCTTGAGACCGAGCGCTCGCAGCGAATCGATGATCGGCACGCTGGCCGCCGTGATGACATCAGCGCCGCGCAGCGCCACCGCTTCACACAGCCGTCCTTTCCAATTCTGTCGTCCACCGTAGTCGACCTCGTGCAACGCGACGAGCTCGCCGCCGGCGATATGCACCAGACTCGGCAGCCGCAGCAGTTTTGCCGCAACCACAGCGACTAGGCTGCAAGGACCGGAGAAGATCGCATGGACCAGATCAAACGGCGCGCGATGATGTTCGCTGCGGATCGCACCGATCGCGCGCAAACGCGTCCAGTTGTCGCCGATGTTGTGCACGGTGGCGCCAGCGAGTTCCCAGCGACCCGCGACCGCCTCCTGGCGCAGCGCGAAGACATGCACTTCGTTCGCTCGCGCCAGCCGCTCGATCAGAGCCAGCAATGCCGGAATCACACGAAACTCGCCGGTGCGATCCACACCACCAGGGATCACCAGCGCCAGCTTCACGATTTCCTCCGTCGCCGGTCGCCGTGAACTTGCGCATAAGCGTCCGCCCACTGACGGCCCACCGCCTTGAACGAAAGCACAGCATCGAAATACGCGCGAACACGTTCCGGCGATGGACGATTCGACGCGGCAGCGACCAGCGCATCCGCGAGGCGCGTTGCGTCGCCACAAGGCCACAGATGACCGACATTGCCATCGCGGGTCAACGCACGGAATGATGGAATATCGGTGATCACCGGCGTCACGCCGCAGGCCAGCGCCTCCAGCACGACATAACCGCAACTCTCGGCTAGGCTGCCGGAGACGAACAGATCCGCCGATTGCATCAGGCGCTCGACATCTGCGTGCGTCACCTTGCCCAGCAGATTGACGCAACCGGCAATCCGTGCGTCGTGCGCGATGCGTTGCTGCACTTCATCCATCAGCGGCGCACTACCGAACGCGCACCACAGCTGCAGACCAGGCAGCTTCTGTATCGCCTGGGCAACTCCTTCAAGGACGGTCAACGGATCTTTACCGGCGCTCAGATGTCCCACCCACAGGACGCACGGGTCGCCGTGAAGGCCTGTCTCCGTGCGGGCATCGACGCGGCTACCTACGGTGAAGCGGCTGCTGGATTCGGGAATCGCGAATAGCCGCATCCGCGGCTCGAACAATCCGGCGCGGGTGAATGGCAGCGCCAGCTCGCGCGCTGTGAAGGCGACGCCTGAGGCGGCCGCATACCACCGCCGCCATTGCGGCCGTCGCCACCAGCGCGGCGGCCGGTCCGCGTGGTCCTGGATAACAATGGGCAGTTGCGGCAGGCACTGCGCCACGGCAAATACGTGTTCGGCGAAACCCAGGCCGTTCACATGCAGGACGTCGGCCTTGATCTCGCTGAGTAGACGGGCGAAACGGCGCCCGCGCCCGGTCGTCCCCACCACTCCACCGATATCGACAAAGTGGTAGTCGATGCCGCTTCGTGTAAGCCGATCCTCGCGTGCCGCCGCCTGGATCACCGAAACACGAGTTCCGGCAGTTGCAACCAGTTCAGCGATATCCACCAGCGAATGCCATTGCTCAAGAACCTCATCATGCGCAAGACCCGTCGGCACCGGCAGGAAATTGATTTGCGCGACGTGCAAGGCTTGCACTTGTCTAGAGGCCTGAAACCTGCGGCATGCGCAGGCGTACCAGCCGGTTGGCCAGGTTCAGTTCCCACGGCCGGTCGTACTTGCCGTAGCGATAGCGCCACCCAGCCATGGCGCTCAGGCTACGCTTGGCCCAGGGTGGCGAGCGCAGGTCCTGCACCGTGGGGAAACGGCAACGCAGTACCGTCACGAAGTCATGGATGCGACTGCGCAGCTTGTCGGTGAGCCATGGCGCATCGGCATGGCAGGCGTAGTCGACCCAGCGCTTCTCCATCCATTCTTCCGGTGTTTTGGGAAATACCACCGGCTCACCGTTGAGATCGAGCAGCGGCATCGACGCCCGCTTGCCGCGATCCTTTTCGTGCTTGCTGCTCTCCGGCAACGGCGTGTAGATATAGACGATGATTTCGGATTGGGGATTGATCCGCTTCAACTCGCGGATGAATTCGAAGGTGTGCTCGGTTTCCTCTTCGGTGTTTTCGGGTGGCGCGACCATGAAGGAGAGCTCGGGAATCACGCCGTTTCGGCGGCACAGCTCGGCGACCTCCAGGGTCTGATCAGGTCGCGTGCCCTTGCGGATTTCCTTGAGTATTGCGCCGCTGGGCGACTCGGCGCCGACATAGGCCATCCGCAGCTTGCTCTTGCGTACCAGCTTCCACGTGCTTTCCGAGAGATTCAGCAGCGCGTCCGAACGGGCATAGCACCACCATGGCATCTCGAGTTTGGCCATCACTTCGAGCAGCGGAATCATGTCCACTTCGCGGTCGAAGAAGTTGTGGTCGAAGAACTGGATCGAATCGGCGCCGACCTCGTGCTTGAGATAACTCAGGTCGCGCTCGAGCCGACTCGCGCCCGGCAAGACGGTGGTGCCGCCGAACATCGCGTTCACACCACAGAACGTGCAGCGAAAGCGGCAACCGATCGATGCCTGATGTGCAGCCGTGCGTCGACCGAGAAACGTACGCGCGAGATAGCGCTGCGGATCGCCGAGCTTGTCGTAGGGCAGTACCAGCCCGTCGTCATTCATCGTGAAGCGGCGGTTCGGGTTGTGCACGATGGCATCATCGTTTCGCCATGACAGACTGCCGATCTTTGCCAACGCTTCGGGTTGGGCTCCGCGACTGATGGCCGAGATCAATTCAGGTAGGCTTTCCTCGGCCTGCCCACGCACGGCGTAATCGACATACGGCGCGGCGAGCGCAGTATCTGGATAGAGCGTGGGGAAATATCCGCCCCAGATGATTGGCATCGAAGGAAAGCGTTCGCGGATCGCCTGGGAGACATCGATCGACGGCGCGATCTGCGGGCCACCCATGACGCTGACGCCGACGGCATCGAAGTGGCTTCCTTCCATCGCACGCAATGTTTCGCCGACGACGTCGCGATCGACATTGCCATCGATAATGTGGCTGTTGCCGAACCTGTCGAGCGCCGCCGACAAATGCAGCAGCGACAACGGAAATCGCGCACTCGAGCGCGATGTGATGGTCGGGTTGATCAGCAAGGTGTTGGGGGAACGAGTCATGGCGAAGGATTACGGCAAAAAGAATCAGGACGCGCGACTGAGCTGAAACACCAGCGCGACGGGAACTTCCAGCGCCATGCGGTCGAAGTGTGCCCCGTCAGGGATGTCGGCCGGATCGAGCCTGGGCTCCAGTACCTGCTCGATGCGCAGTCCAAGCGTCGCGCAGGCCGCGTGCCAATGGCTGTACAAGTGTTGCGTATGCCGCACGACGTAGCGCCGCCCATCGGATTTGAAATCTCGTACCCAACCGAGCGCATGCCCGATCGGATGCACGTCGCTGCACAACAGCGTGCCGCCGGGTCGGGTCACCCGGCACAGCTCGGCCAGCGATTGTTCCAGACTCTCGAGATGTCCGATGACCAAACCACAGATCGTCAGATTGGCCCGCGCATCCGGCACCGGCAGCGCCGCCAAGCCGCCCTGTACCAGGTCAACTTCGGTATCGGGTTGAAACGTGGCCAGCTCGGTGCCGGCGCGCTTGAGCATCTGCGGTGAAAGATCCACGCCGATCACGCGCGTCGCACCACGTCGCAGCGCATGCAACATGTAGCGCCCGCTGCCACAGCCGACGTCGAGTACAGCCTGTCCCTGCAGGGTGGACGGCATTAGTCCGAGCATTGCGCGCTCCTCGACCTGCATGACCGGATTGTGGGCATACGCCGGATAGCTGGATGCCCACAACGCATAGGCCTCGGCAGGTTCGAGCATCGCTGGGCGCGTCATCACTAACACCGTCCCTCCATGATGAGATCGCGACCGCACTCGCTCCGATCAGCGATCAGTTCGAGTCCAGGCTCGAGCGCAACCAGCGCCGGTTCGGCCAGAGACTTGGCCAACAGTTTCGGCTTGCCATCCAGGGTCACCGGCACAGCCTCCATGCCTGCGGCGGCAAACCATTCGGCGAAATCGGTATCGGCGATACAGGGGACACCGTTGCGCACCACGGCGCGGATCTGGCTGCGTTCAATGCCCACCAGGCTGCGCTCCTCATCACCACCGAGATCCTCGACAATCACCAGATCGGCAGGCACGCCCGGCGTGAGGCTACCGCGCGAGGGTAGACGCAGGATACGGGCAGCCTGGGTCGTGACCAGCTCCAGTACCTGCTGGGGACTGAGCTCGCGGCGAGCGGCAATGCCACGCATTTCTTCAAGCAGATCACGCGCACCGCTGAGCCGTGAATCGGTGCCCAGCGCCAGCCGGCCGGCCGCGCGCAGGCGCTGCGGATTAAGCGACCGCCCAAGCAGGGTGTGGTTGCTGGTCGGACACCAGACCACTGCGGCGTCGCTGGCGATCACCCGATCGACGTCCTGTTCGCGCAGGCCCACGCCATGGATCAGCACACTGTTCGGTGCCAGGCATCCCAGTTGATCCAGCTGCGTCAGCTCGGCCTGCGCCGTTGTATCGGTACCCTCAGCCAAGTGGATCAGCCATGGCCGATCGGCGGGTGTGGCAGCAAAACTATGCTGGACTGGAGGTCCGTAACCAGGCCACCCCAGCGCGTAGCTCCAGCCGTAATCGCGCAGCAGTGTGACCGGGAAATTCGTCGCGTCGAGCGCCGGATGCCACGGATCGTGATGTGCCACGCAGGTGGTGCCGGCGAGCAGGTTCTTCAACGCGCCGTGCCGTAGCCGCAATTCTTTCGGCACCTGCAGCGCGGCGATGACGGCGGGTTCCTCGAAATGCGCCTGAAAGGCCGCAATCCAGGCGTAGCTGTTGGGAAAGGGCGCGCCGGTTTTCAGCGGTGGAACAGTGTTGACGTGCAGATGCTCGTGCGCGTTGATCAGGCCGGGGAAAATCAGATGGTCGCGCAGATCGACCCGATACGCCCGCGCCGCCAGCGACGAGCCGATCCGCCCTGCCCGGATCGGCAGCGGTACACGCGAGCGGGCTTCCGTCGTGACCGAGACCGCGCGGCACAAGCTGACGTCCATTGCGGCCTGGAGAATATCCATGGACTCAGCGCCGCCGCATCACGATCAGGAAATGGTCACCCATGTCGCGCAGCAACGGCAGGCTGCCAAGGCGGTCGTCGAGCCGACCCAGCCGCTCGCACCAGTTGCGTCGGCGCCGGTAGTAATCCACCAGGTAAGGCGGCGGCATGAAGAGGCTCAGCGCGCGATAGCTCTGCAGTGAAAAGTGTTCGGTGAAGGCGCGGTAGAACTCGCGTGGAAGATAGTAATAAGTCCAGATCGTGTGGCGGTTCATCCCCACCGCCGTCGCGCCTCGCGCGGCGCGCACGCCGGCCCGCTTGAAGCGGCCCCGCAATGCGTAATGGCCCAGCTCCCACGGACAGATCCGGCCCATCACCGAAAAGACCAGGCTACCGCCGGGCCGAAGTAGACGCGCGCATTCAGCCGCGACCACGCCGAGATCAGGAGCGCAGTTCAGCGGACCGAAGTTCGAATAGATAGCGTCGAACTCGCCTTTGAGTTCTTCCAGCTGCTGGATGCCCAGGTGGATGGTCGTGACACGGGATTGAAGGCCCGCGGCAACGACGCGCGTCTGCGTGCGTTCGACCATCTGGGGCGACCAATCGGAGGCGACCACATGGAAACCACGTCGTGCGAATTCGAGCGCATCGATGCCGGTGCCACACCCCAGGTCGAGCAGCCGGGCGCCTTGTGGGACCTCGCTGTGCACGGTATCCCACAGAGTCAGCCGCATGCGCTGGATAAGTTCGTTATTGCCTCGCGGACCGTCATAGTCGGCGGCAACACTGTCGAAGGCGCGTTGCGTATCGAGCAGTTGCTCCTCACCCAAGGGCGCACTCCGTGGGCGCTGACGAACGCTGGCGTCGGATACTGCCTCGCGCACGATTTCAAGCTTGGGTTGCCCACTCATTTGATCGAACTCCGTTCCACCGCGATGTAGTCCTCTATTCACCATCACACCAACCGCCCGCCGCCAGCTGGTCCGCAACGCCGTTCTCGACACTCGCTGGCTCGTTCAGTGAGTGCCAGCTGGGACTGTTTTGGTTGTGAATAGAGCTGGCGCATGGATGTAGCGCCCGCTACGTCCCGATGAATCCGGCATCCGGCTCTGTTTGCCGGCAAAAGCGGCCCCCTTCTATGCGGATCGTCGCCTGGCACCTCTAACAACGGTCGCGAATGTGCCAAGACAAACCCCCAACAGAAGACCGATCCCCCAGGTCAGCTCGGGATTCGGAAGCACCTGTGCCTCAGGGACATAGACCGGCCACATCATCGACGTTTCATATGTGTTGGCAGGACCGAGGCGATCGATGAGGTCGCTCCTCGTCTGCCGCAAGCTGTGAATCTCATCGTTCTTGTTGGCCAGCAGCACGCTGACGAGCATCGCATTCTGGACATCCTTGCTGCTCGCATCGCCTTCTTTTACCGGCGTGGCCGCTTGTTGATAGCGCGCCCGGTCGGCTTCGGTGGTCTGCAGGTCGGCCTCGACCTGGGCGAGACGCGCCTGCGCCGACGTCAGCGATATCTGCTCGAGGCGCTGGTGAATCGCACGCAGCTGGGTGACCGTCGCCGTAGCAAGTTCGCTGGCCTGCTGTCGAGAGTAGGCCCGTACGGTCAACCGGATGAGCGGACCAGCATAAGGCAACGGGTCCAGCTTCAGACTCTTGCGGTAGAGCTGGGCCACGGACGAATCGGGCACATAGCCGGCGCTTTTCAGGACATCGTTTTCGAACGGCACCAGCTGCAGCCGCTCGAGCACACGCTGCAGTGGTTCAACCTTCGGATCCTGGCCTGACACCACCTGCCCGACTTGCCCGATCTGGATCCAGGCGGTCGCTTCCCATTGGCGTTTCATCAGGTGCGCGCAGGCATAGGTGCAGGCCAGGATCACGATCACCACGGCCACGAACCACTTCCATTCGCGAGAGAGGATCCGCCAGAGATCGATCAGATAGATTTCATCTTGTTCCATGGTTCTGTACTCGCTGGAGAAGGGGTGAAGACAGGGTTTGCGCAGCAGCCACGGACGCATATTCCTGCCCAACGCCGGCAGGTTCCCGCGGCCTTCTGTTCGGCAGCCATGCCGCAAAAACCTGCATGAAAAGACACAGGCCGATAAAACCGGCATTCGTCCAGGTGAATGCCTGCGGTGCGAAGGGCGACATGACGCACACATAGGAAACACGCAGGAAAATCAGGAAGGAAAACAGTGGGACGGTCGGGCGAAGGCGCCGCACGCTCCACAGCAGTAGGCCGTACAACACGAAGACTGCAATCACCGCGGCGAACGGACCCAGCGCCAGAAGGAACGGTAAGAATTCCGTACCCACATTGATGGTCGGCGCGTCCAGCGGGATATTCGTCCCGGCGGTTGCAACGGACCCGCTCATGGGGACCACCTGATGGATGAGAAAGCTGGCGTTGGAGTAATGCTTGGCCAGCATGGCGCTGAAGTTGTATGGCCCAGCGCTTCCATAAAGCAGCAACCACTTGATGCCCACCGGCGAAGCCCGATACATGGCACCAAAAGGCAGCGTGATGTAATCCAGTGGGCCCGATCGCAAGATGCCGAGGATCGAGAAAATACTGCTGCCCGCGAGCGCCAGAAAGCCGATGCTTTTCCACGGCAGCGGTCTTGTCTCATCCCGTCGCAATACAATGACGAGCGCAAACGAAAACACGCTGGCGAAGAGCCTGTTGCGGTCGATCACCAGCACGGGAAACAGAAAGCCAATGACAATGAGCATGTTGCGGAGCCACTTGCTTCTGACGCAGAGCAACCCGATCGGAGGAAGCACCCAGCACATGTCAGAGATGTGCCGGACGTGCTCGCGGCCGCCTTCCATCGAGGCATAGGAAGATGGATTGTCGAACAGCGGTATCGAAAACAGCGTGAGATCGAGCACGCAGAAAAGAACGATCAGGCCAGCAAAGGCCAGCGCGACGAACGAGTCGCGAGTGCCGGCGTAATGACGCATACGGAATCGCGCGGCTCCGGGAATCCGGACGCCTGCATACACGTCGAACAACACAATGGCCGATGCGGTTACTGCCAGCAGCAGCAAGCCTTGCAGGTAGTCGACGGGGAGATCGTAAGTGAGCAAGGTAAGCCCACAGGCAAGCAGGATCGGCAATCCCAGATAGGTCGAGGGAAGACATAGCAATCGCTTCATGTCGCCTCCGCACCCGGGTTTGCGGATGAAGGCCTGACCTTTGACAGAATCACCAGCGATAGATACGCCAGCATGTGGAGTGCCAGTGGCCACAGTTGTCTCTGCAGGAACGAAATCTTGGCCCCGATGTAATGCGACTGCGCCCTGAGCAAGGTCTTGTAGGGTTCGTCGAACAGGCATGCCCGGCGTAGCGCGACCTGCTTCGACTCGAGAAGATTGATGACGCGGGTCGCTGTGTGCCGCGTCGCGCTCAGGTTTTTTCCATGGATGCGGTAAGCACAGACGCTGACGTCGATGAAACCAAGTGCATCACGGGCTGCCAGGCGAAGAAACAGATCCCAGTCTTCGATACGCAGGCCTTCGCTCCAGCGATCGACGGTGTCGAGTGCGCTCCTTCTCAATAAGGCGACCGGACCGCCGATGGCCCACTGGCTGATGACGGCACGTCGTATGCCGTCATCCGATCGATAGAGACTTTTGTTGGCACCGTGCAGATCGCGCATGCCGCTGTCATGCATTTTTTTCCCATCCTGATCGACGACGACCGAATCCCCGATCACCGCCCCTTTGCCCGGATGCGCCAGCAGGTAATCGACCTGGGCATCGAGCCCTCCTGGTAACAGATAGTCATCGCTGGCGCCCGGCCGAAGGAACTCTCCACTGGCGCGCGCCACCAGTTCGTTCAAGGTCGCCGCGATGCCTCTGTTTTCCCGACGTACGTACTCGATCGGGAGTTCCATGCAATGCGTCGCGACCCAGTCGGCAATTCTTTCGCCGGTTTTGTCGGTCGACCCGTCATCGATGATGATGAGCTCCTTGGTTGGATACGGATCTTCCAGCACGCTATCCAGGCAGCGCTGCACGAAACGCTCGTGATTGAATGCCGGTATGAGCACGGAGACCAGCGGCATCGCCGCCACGTTTTTCGATACGTCGAAGGCCATCGTCACAGCCCTCCCAGGTAACGTCGTACGACCAGGACATTGAATGCGAGGTAGAGGAGATAGTTGATCGTGAATGCGTACATCGCGCCGACCAGACCGAAGTGCGCGGTAAGTACATAGACCAGCACCAGATAGCTGGCCGCAAACACGCATTCGGATAACACGAACAGTCGCGTCATCGCCTTGGCCAGCATGACGTAGGACAGGATGAAGGAAGCGATCTTGATGACATCGCCCACCAGCTGTGGTCCGTATAACGTATTGGCGGACGCAAAGTCCGCACTGAACAGCAGGCGTGTCACCCAGCCTCTCAAGGCATAGACCACGGCCGCCAGGACGATGACGGCGGGTAGCAGGTAGCGGTAGGCATTGCGCAGTTCGAGCACCAGCGACGCGCGCTCGTGTGTCGACGCCAGTTTGGGCAAGTAGTAGATGTTGATGGCCGTGGTGAGGAACAGCAGATAGGCGTCCGATACCTTGCTCACTGCCTGCCAGTAACCGACCTGCTCCCAGCCGAACTGGACCGCGAGGTGATCGCGAACCGCGATATTGATCAGGGGTGGCAGCAAGGCCGAGCTGAGCGTCATCACCGAAAAGGCTGCTAACCGCAGAGTCATTTCGCGGTCGAAATGCATCCGCAGCATGCTGGGCTGGAAGTAGGGGCTGCGCGACCAGGCCGGCAAGCCGACGACAAGGCAGAGCAGCTGGCCCAGGACGAGTGCCAGCAACGCGCCGTACAGATGCAGCCAGCGCGACAGCCAGAGCACCAACACGATGCTGAAAGCCGATCCCAGCACCTGGATGAAGGCAAGCCGGCGCACATCCATGAAGCCATTGATCACGGCAAGGATGTAGTTGACCAGGGCAATGCCAAGCTGAGCCACGGCGAGTACGCGGATCAGGCTTTCATAGCCTGGGTCACCCAGAAGCCAGAACGCAATCTGCCGACTGAACAGCAGCGCGACGCCTCCCATCAGGCAAGATGCGCAGAGCGCATACCAGAGCGCCGCGGCAAGCAGGCGCGACAATTTCTGTGCATCGTGACGATATTCGGCAACGTACTTGACGACGCCGGCGCTGATGCCGCCGCCAGCCAATACCGCCAGCAACGACATCAGGCTCATGAATTGGCCCAGCTTGCCCACCCCTGCGGGCCCGGCAAACCATGCCACCAGCTTGATCACGACCAGACCCGCGAGCAACCGCGCAACGGTAGCGATGGTGGTGTAAAAGCCGGTGCGCACAATGTTCATGCGGGGCACTCGAATGCCTGGCAGGCTTCGATCACCCGGTCCACCGCATCGTCGCTCAGCGTCGGTCCCATGGGAAGGCTCAGCACTTCATCGTGCAATCGTTCCGTCAGCGGCAGATGGGCCCCCCGCAAGGCGGCATAGGCCGGTTGCCGGTGTGGTGGCACCGGATAGTGCACCTGACTCTGGATACCATGCACCTGTAAATGCTGTTGCAAGGCATCGCGGCGAGAACAGCGAACCACGAAGAGATGCCAGACGTGCCGTTCCTCCCGCGCCGCGTAGGGTAACTGGATCTGCGCGTTACTGATGCCTTCGCGATACCGACGTGCCACGCGACGACGCCATGCGATGTCCTCGTCGAGATGCTTAAGTTTTACCCGAAGCATGGCGGCCTGGATCTCATCGAGCCGCGAATTGAGCCCCCTTTGGATGTGGTGGTACTTCACGGCAGAACCGTAATTGCGCAAGGCCGCGATTCGCTCTGCCAGCATGCTGTTGTCGGTTACCACGGCGCCGCCATCACCCAGCGCCCCAAGGTTCTTGGCGGGGAAAAAGCTGAAGGCCGCCGCATCGCCGAGCGCTCCAGCCTTGTGTCCGTCGCTCATCGCTCCATGCGCCTGCGCCGCATCTTCAATCAGGAGCAAGTTGTGCCGCCTGGCCAGCGCAGCCAATGCGGACATGTCCGCCAGCTGGCCATACAAATGCACCGCCACGATCGCGCGCGTACGTGGCCCGATGGCTGCCTCTACGCATGCCGGATCCATATTGAAGGTTGCCTGACAAGGCTCGACCGGAATCGGCACAAGTCTGTTTTCGGAAATCGCAAGAAAACTGGCGATGAAAGTATTGCCCGGCACGATGACCTCGTCGCCTTCTTCGATGATGCCGAGTTCCTTGTAACCGCGCAGGATCAGTGACAGGGCATCCAGTCCGTTGCCGACGCCCACGGTATGGCGAACGCCACAATAGGCGGCGAACTCGTGTTCGAAGGCCGTCAGTTCTTCGCCAAGCACATACCAGCCTGAATCGATAACGCGCCCGGCCGCAGCCTTCAATTCGTCGGCATATCGCGCATTGACGTCCTTGAGACTGAGAAATGGGACGTCCATCAAGGCGGTGTCCATCAGAGCGGCCATTCGTAAAAATCGTGCGCGATGGCGCGCGCGCCGAAATATTCCTTTTGCGCGATCAGGCCGCTGTTGATAACGCGCCCTTCCTGTTCAGTCGAAATGCCGAAACTGAAATAAGCTCTGGTCGCATAGATGCCACCGATCAGTTCTGCAAGCAGAAAACTGAGCGCATCCAGGCGTCGCCCCTGCTCCGATGCAGCCATGTATTGGGTGTGCACGATCCTGCCGAAATCGTAGACAAGGACGCCCGCCAGCAAAGTGTCGTCATGGCGTGCCTCATGCAACACGATCTGCTCCGGAAAGCGCGCTTGCAGCAGATACAACTCCTGCAGGCGGTGGGTTGGCAGGGCGTCGTGCTTGCCCAACACATCCAAAAGCAGTGCATGAAAAGCCGCCGGATCGGCGCCGACCTGCAATCGGATACCCGCCTTCCTTGCCTTGTCGATGGCATGCCTGCGCCCCTGCGTGAAGTGAAATGTTTCCTGCAATGGGATGACCGAGGAAAGGTCGCGTCGCTTCAGCTGCGCTCCCAACCGATGCAAGGCATACAAGTCCTCTTCGGCGGGGTAGGCATGAAACACATGCGGCACTGCCTTGTAGACGACACGTCCCACACCAAGCGAGCGATAGTGGTTGCCGATCTGTTCAAACACGGCCAGCGTCGATTCGGCGCGCAAGGTCTGCGTCGTTATAAGTCCGGCATAGGTAAGACCGCCGTGACTGGTCACCAGGTTCTCCTGGATGTTTGCAGGGAAAACCGCCACGGTCTGGCCGTTCCGCTCGACGATCAATGACCGGTCGACAAAGCGGTCGGCGTGGTAATCCATGTAACCGCGCCGATGCAACAGATTGCCGTTACGGGAATGCTCGACCAAAGCATCCCAGGCGTTCGCATCATCCTGGACATAAGGCCTAACCGTGAACATGCGCATCACCGTCGAGGCAGGCGTGACTGGCCTCGGCCACGCCGAATCCATCCACTCCCATATCGTTGCCGTTGTAGAACATCAGTAGTTTGTCGCGCTGCTGGATCAACGCGGGATAGCAGATGACCCGCGAATCCCAACCACTGTCGGAAAGCGTCATACCAAACGCTTCGTCGCAACGTGCCCATCGGATGCCGTCATCGCTATAGGCAACGCCGGGAAAGTATTCGCCGGTGAGGTTCCCCCGCGTGAAGTACATGACGTATTTGCCACCGAACCGGTACACACGCGGTCGGCCGATTCGATACTCGTTGCCACGGGGCAGCAGGCAAACCTGATCTTCGCGCGGCATGGACCTCAGATCATCCGTCTCCACGTAGCGAATGTGGTAGCGCGGAAACGACTGACCGTCGATGGTCTCCCAATCGTCACCAACTGCATACCACATGCGCCAGCGACCATTTTCATGAATGACCGAATGCACCGCGCCGATGGTGCTGCGACCGTGCGCACGGTCCAGGACAGGTGTCTCCTGTGTGCGTTCGAAATAATGGCCGCCATCGGTCGAGATGGCCAAGCCGGTAAAGGCCAGAAACTTGGCCTTGGCCACGCGCTGGAAACCCACATAGAACATGTGCAGGCCGCCTGGCGCATCGACGATATCGCCCAGGATCACGCCGTTGTCGTCAAAGCAGCCGTCCCGGCCGATGTCGAGCGCCGGTTCCGTACTGACACGTACGATGATCGCAGGATCGTCTGCCCATAGGTCGACGTAACCTATGCGACTCACACCGTCAGCATCGCGAAAACCCGCGTACACGCGTATGAGATCATCGTCGATGCGATACGGGGTCGGTGTGAGCGCCGAATGACTCATCCAGCCGCCTACCCCATGCCGCTTGGTTTCGAACACGAGCCCTTTCTTGCTCCATTTGAACATGCGCCCTTCAAAGCCTCACATCGAAGCTGGATTTTCCAGGCACCGCCTTGGCCGGCGAGCCGACGTAGATCCGTCCCGGCTCGGTATCACGCGTAACGAGCGCACCGGCGCCGACCAGATTGTCGGACGCGACTTTCACGTGATCGTTGAAGGTGGCGTTCACACCGATGAAGCTGCTCTCGCCGATCTCGCAATAACCTGAAATGACCGCATGCGAGGCGACGAATACATTGTCACGCACGACCGTGCGATGTCCCACGTGGTTGCCGCTCCACAAAATGCAGTTGTTGCCGATGCGAACGAAGGGCTGGATGACGTTGCCTTCGAAGATGAAGCTGTTCTCGCCCAGCTCGACATTGCGCCATACGAAGGCGTGTGTACTGACATACGTGGCAAACCGGTAGCCCCTACGCCTGGCGTCCTGATAGAAGCGCGCACGCAGACGATTGAGCTGACTGGCCGGAATGGCCACAAACACCTCGACTTCAGCCGGCGGGTAGTGTGCTTCCAGGGTCTCGTATGCCACCACGGGACGATCGGCCAGCGTCGGTTGTGCGAGATATTCGCGCTCGACACTGAAGGCCACCACGTCGTAGTCGCTATCGTGTTCGAAGTATTCGCAGGCGATCTGCGCAAACTCGCCAGCTCCGATCAGGACTAGCGGCCTTGACATGCTGCCATGTCCTCGAAATACATGGCGCCGCTGACTTCGCGCATGAAATCGTCGTAATCGGTGATGTAATCGCTCTGGTCGTACAACTGGTCGGCCAGCACCATCAACACGCAATCCTCGCTGAAGTCGTACAGCTCGCGCCACACCATTCGGCCTAGCATCAGTCCATGCGAGGGATCGTCGAGCACAACCTCTACAGGTCCGCTGCCATCGTCCAGCAGAAAGGTGACGGAGCCTCGCACCGCTATCGCCAGTTGATGGAGATGACGATGCGCGTGCCGCCCCCGATGCACGTCGTTCTGCGTGGCGAAGATGTAATACACGCGCCGGATCACGAAGGGCACGTTCCGATCCTCCTCCAATGCGATGAGCATGCCGCCGTTGTCACCATGCTTCTGCAACTGGATTCGCTCGATTTCCATGTTTTTGGGCCAGACCGTGAATTTTGAGATGACCAACCAACTCACTTGAGTGCCGCGTAGCTGGCGAAAGGTTGCCTCGGCATCAGCGACGGAAAAGTAGCGACTTCGCTTCGAGTGATGGCTTGATCTGTCTATGCGCGAGCAAGGGAGTGACTGGATGCAACCTTTCATCGCACCGCAAGCACTCACGTCCACCAAGGTCACTCTCGACCTGTGCATGGGCCGCCCTTTCGACGGTGAAGCCGGCCATAGGACATACACAGGAATCGGTTCGACGACGGCAACGGGCAAAGGCAGTTCTGGGACGCGAATGGAGAACAAAACTCTGTCAAAAGGAAGCAGCGACGTGATGTCCATACCTGGCGCCGAAGGCGATCCGGGACGTTTGCTCGACGAGCCTATTGAAGAAATTGCACCGGAGCGCTCCAGGGCGTTGGTAGTCCTGCACTGGCTTACCGTACTTTTTCTGTTCATCGCTGCGGCGCTAATCCTGATCCGTTCTGAAGTCTCCGGGCGAGCCCTCAAAATGTGGCTACTCGAGGGACACCGTCATTTCGGACTTTTCGTGCTGGTGCTTTTCTTTGTCCGTGTTGCCCTTCGCTTCCGATTCGGTAAGTTGCCCTCGGACAACGGTTCGTCGCGGCTAGTTCGACTACTTGCGGGGCTGACCCACGTCGCCTTGTACGCGTTGCTGCTTGCTCAGCCTTTGCTCGGCTGGGCACTCAGCGATGCGCAAGGCCGACCAGTGCATCTATTCGGATTGACCTTGCCTGCCCTCGTTGGCGCTGATGAGGATGTCGCCGATGCCTTGCAGGTATGGCATCAGGATGCCGCGTGGCTATTGCTTGGATTGATCTCACTGCATATCGCCGCTGCACTCTGGCACCACTTCGTCCTTCGCGACGGCGTGCTGCGGATGATGTTGCCGCAACGTCGCCATTGATCGGCGCATGGCATTCCACTCACTACCGCACCAGTCCCAACAAGGAGACTTCATGTCGTCTTTTTTCAGTCGATGCGTGAGGTACCGTCCCGGGATCCTGGCGTTGTGCTACAGCTTTGCGACGCTGTTGATGTTCGCCAGCACCACCGTCCATGCGATCCCGGCGTATGCCCGACAGACCGGTTCCGCTTGTGCAGACTGTCACGCCGGCGCGTATGGCGGAGGGGGCAATGGACCGAATCTGACGCCTTACGGTATGCGCTTCAAGCTCAACGGCTACACCGATACAGACGACAATGGCAAAAAGATTCCCGTGGCCGGTCAGCTGACGGAAACACATGACGCGCCAGCCCGTGGCAAGAGCTCCACCGACCTTACCGAAGCGGACCTCTACCTGGCCGGCCGCCTTACCGATCAGATCGGCGGCTACGTCAAAGTCGAAGCCAATTACGCCGGTAACGACACCTATAAAACCCAGCTCAGCAATATCGATCTGCGCTTTGTCGCCAAGGACCTCAAGCTCAACGGCAAGGACCTGACAATGGGAGTAAGCGTCAACAACAGTCCAGGCTTCGACGACCCCATCGCCGTGCTGCCCGCGGCGGTAAATCTCGGACCGCCTGGTGGGCAAGGCCCCACCGGCACCTTCCTCAACGAGTCCAGCGCCAATTCACCGGCCGATCGCGTCATCGGCGCCACCGTCTACGGTCTGTACGACAAGGACTGGTACGGCGAAGTCGGTACCTACAATTCGCTGCCTACCTCCACGCAGGATCACCTAGGTTATTCCATCTCGGGCGATCCGGGAAAGATCAGCGACACAGGATATTTCCGTTTCGCGTACATGAAAGATCTCAAGCGCCAGTTCTTCTCGGCAGGCATCGTAGGATTGACGACCAGACGCCAGCTGCCGCGCACCGGTCCAGCGGACGATCTCACCGACCTGGGCTACGACCTGACTTACCAGTTCCTGGGTAATCGCGAAAACATCGTGCAGGTCAGCTATGTGAACATTCTTGAAAAGCGCAAGTACGGCAGCACACCGGTAAGTCCGGTCGACCCCAGCCTCGTCGCTCTGCCACGCGGCGCACTGCACGACGAGAACCTCAGCCTCACCTACACCTTCAAGCAGAGCTATGGCGTGCAGCTTGCGCATCTGCAAAGCAATGGAACACGCGATGCGGTTCGATTCGGGCCGTATGGCAAGCCCGATACCACTGCCAATCTCTTTACCGTGTTCTGGGCGCCTTTCGGCAAGGAGGACTCTTTCACTTCTATCGCGAACTTGAAGCTCGCCGCCACCTGGTTCCGCTTCACACGGTTCAACGGCGTGACCGACAACATTTTCGGTGTTCCGTTGGGTGTTGCTACAACCAAGCCCGGCGACCTCAACGCGTTCCTGGTTACGGCAAGTGTGGCCTTCTAAAAATACGCATAGGAAATCAGAACGTGCCAAAGTTATTTTTGGGCCTCTCAGCCGCAGCACTCGTTTTAGGCTGCGCGCTGGCCTCCCGCTTTGCCCATGCCGCCGATGCCACCGTAGGGGCCGACGTCTTCAAGTCAGAGTGCGCCGAGTGTCACAGCCCCAAGGAGGGTCGCAATAAAAAAGGGCCCAGTCTTTTCGGCATTGTGGGGCGCAAGGCGGCGTCGTTGCCTGACTACAAATATTCAGACGCCCTGCGCGGACGAACCGATTGGGTATGGACGCCGGAGAAGCTGCATGGCTACTTGTCGCAGCCCGCGAAACAAACCAATCCCGGCACCAAAATGAAATACGATGGCCTAACTGATGCCAAGGACCTGGACGATCTCATTTCATATCTTGGTACGCTGCACTGATGATCTTGCCGGCCCCCGTCGATCAATCTGCGGGTATGGATACCGGTCGGGCCTGCACTGATCATTTGGATAATGAACCGATGATTTGCCCATGATGGACTATCGATTCCCGTGCGCAGCGCTCTGTTTACACGATCGTCGTGTCCGCTCCCAACACACTCATGGCGTCACTCGACGTGACTCAGTCATCCGTGCGTGTCTTGGTTTCACCTTGCTCGCCGTTGGCAGCTGCCTTCCTCAGGCGCTGCATGCCCAATCGGCAACGTTCAACGGAACCACAGCACTCAGCTCGGAGTTGATCGACCGCGGTCAGGCGATTACCGGCAACACCCCAATCCTGCAGGGAGCTGCGTCCTGGACTTATCCAGCGGGCTGGTCGCTGGGCCTGTCGGCAAGCACGGAAGTGCGCTCACCCGGTCGTATTGTAGAAGCGCTCGCCCAAGCGTCTCGTTTTTGGTCGCTTTCCGACGACTGGCAGATGCAGGTGAGCGGGCTTTACTACAGATATCCCAGCCACACCCATTCAAAAGCCTATGATCGCGCTGAAACGGGCGTCAGCTGGACTTATCGGGACGTGCTGACCTTTGGCGTGTCGGCCATCTATGTGATCGGCGCCCAAAATTCGCAGCCACGCGGCGCCGCCGATCTGAGTTTCCACTGGCCATTGGTGTGGCATTTTTCACTTTCCGCGGGGGCGGGCGTGGCCCAACCGATCATTGCGCCCTACACCTCCTACCACTACGGTCAGGCCGCCCCCCATGGTTATGACCGTACAGGATTGTACGGCTACGGCCATGCGGGGTTACTGTGGGCCAATGGGCCCTGGCAGATAGAGGTGGACCGGATCATGGCCGACGGCACAACACAGCGACAATGGGCCAGCCTGGGCGCCTCCCCCTGGGTCGCAACGATTTCGTGGTCCTTTTGACCTGGAAGCAACCTTTTTGCGCTGAAACGGTACTTACGCAGTGAACTCCCCGTAACCCGCCGGCTTCACCGGAACCATGAACGACGACGATATCAACCCTGACGTCACTGACCGCATGCTGTTGCAACGCATGTCGACGGGTGATCGTACCGCTCTTTCGGTGCTATATCGCGGCTATCACGGAAGATTGTGCCGTTTCCTGTCCCGGCTGACACGACGCCCGGATATCATCGAAGAAGTCATCAACGACTGCTTCTGGATTGCCTGGCAAAAAGCGGGCACCTTCCATGGTGACTCCCGTGTTTCTACGTGGCTCATGGGTATTGCCTACCGCTGCGGACTGAAGGCATTGCGGCAACACGGTGACGAACCGGTCGAAGACGACAACTTGCCGGAACAACGCACTGCCGCCCATGATCTGGATGAAGATCGCGAGTTGCGCGACTGGTTAAGCAAGGGACTCGATCACCTGTCCGTGGATCAACGGGCGGTGATCGAGCTCGTCTATGGGGTGGGCCATACTCTGGACGATGTCGCCGTTATCATGCAGTGCCCCGTCGGCACGGTGAAGGCACGCCTGTTCCACGCGCGAGTCAAGTTGCGCAACGTGCTCCCTGCCTTGGCTGGAGATTCGCCCAAACTAAAGGAGAACGTGCCATGACGTTCCCGAAGAATTCTTCAGGTAGGGACTGCGTCCGCGCCTGGGACACGATGCCCTGGGTACTTCAGAACAGTGCCACGCAGGAACAAGGCGAGTGGCTGAAAGATCACTTGGCGCATTGCGAATCGTGCTCCGCTGAATTCGCACAGCAAAATCGCTTGCAGCGTGCGCTATCTCTGCCTGTGGATATGCCGCTCGACGCGAATGCCGGTTTGAAGCGCTTTCTGGGTCGTCTCGATACGGCTGATGCACAGGACGAATCGTTCCGCATGCGATCGGGAAGCTGGTTGAGCCGGGCATTGGTCGCCGTGGTACTGATCCAGGCTTTGGGCATCGGTACACTGGGCTTGAAGTTGTGGTCCACGGGTAACAGTCCGGCGTATAGGACACTCAGTCAGGTGCCTGTGCCTGTAGCCCCGGGTGCGATCCGGATCGTACCCGACGCAGACATGACGCTGGCCAACTGGAACGCGTTGCTGCATTCCCTCCGATTGCAGGTAGTGGGCGGCCCCAACGATGTGGGCGCCTATACCGTCGCACCCATGGGTTCCGCATCGACGACCCATACGCTGCAACAACTGCGTGCAACACAAGGCATCCGCATGGCAGAGCCCGTCGCCGTCACTCCATGAAAGTCGGCGCCTTCTTTCTTGTCGCAGCCATAGCGTTGTTGAGTGCGTGCGCATCCTCGCGTCCGATGACGCCTCCGGATAGTCAAGCCAGCCCGGGCCAGGTAGCAGGTCCGAGCGTGAGCTCCATGGACAGCCAGCGTGACATCGTGCTCGCTGTGGCCAACCCACTTGAGCCGCCGGGCATGCATGCGGGTGCCAGCTTGTTGGGTTACGTTCCATCAAGGCACTACGGCGCCGGTCAGCGCGCAGTTTCCACGCTGGCCGCGTTGAAGCAAGGTTACGGATTGCGCGAAGTAACAGGCTGGCCCATCAAGGCCCTCGACCTGTATTGCGTCGTGTTGGAGCCGCCTTCCGGTATGGCGCGGGATACCTTGCTCAAGGCGCTGGCCAAGGACAAACGGGTACAACTTGCGCAACCGCTGCAAAGTTATTCCGTCTACGCAGACGCTCACCCAGACACCCGTCATTACAACGATCCCTACGTCAATCTCCAGCGCGGCTTCGTGGAAACGGATGCCGCGCTGGCGCAAGGCCTTAGTCAAGGTAGCGGGATCCATATCGCGATCGTCGATACGGGCGTGGACATGAAGCACCTGGACCTTCAGGGGCGCATTCGCGATATGCACAATATGGTTGATGACGATGCCTCGACATTCAACCGTGATAGCCACGGCACCGAAGTGGCCGGGGTCATCGCCGCAAACGCCGATAATCATCAAGGGATCGTGGGCATAGCGCCCAAGGCCATACTCAGTGTCTACAAGGCATGCTGGTATCCGCCGGCTTCCAATGCCGGCGCACGCTGCAACTCCTTCACGCTGGCCAAGGCTCTGGCGGGAATCATCGATACGGATGCCCGCGTCGTCAATTTGAGCCTGGGCGGACCGACAGATCCGCTACTTAATATGCTGCTTGCGAAATTGTTGAGCCAGGGTCGCATCGTGATCACAGCAATGCCTCCGGATGGGGTCGTCGATGGATTTCCCGATAGCGCGCCTGGAGTTATTGTCGTTCGCACAAGTGGCACGTCCGCCGCGCCACCCGGCGTATTGAACGCTCCCGGAAGCGACATACTGACCACCCAGCCCGGTGGCGGATATGACTTCACTTCCGGATCATCAATGGCTGCCGCGCATGTGACCGGCATTGCCGCCCTGTTGCTTTCTCTCGCGCCGAAGCTGGATGCAAACGCGGTCCATGATCTCCTGCTACGAAGCAGCAAGATCTCCAATGGAACGCTTCAAGTGAACGCAGCGTCTGCTGTGATGGCACTTCGCAGCGCACCGAGAGCCACTCCTTGAGCTAAATAGCTTGCTCCATGTTGATATTCCGTAGCCCACCGGCTCGCAAAGCGATGCGAACTTCCGAAGGGAATGCATGTGTCACCAAACTGGAATTTCGCATTGAAGCGCATTGAAGACGCTATTGGCCTGATGCCAGACGTAGCTACCCAGACGCAGCCGTATCTGGGTGCTGCGCTGGACTGGGTCGGCATGGATGGTATCGAGATGTCAGTGCGTTTCGACCCTGGCGATGGTGACGTCCAACGTTCCAGCGCCCGAGTCGGCGCCTTCGTCAACCTCACTCAGCCGGATCAACGTGGCATCCACATGTCGCGCTTGTACCTGCTGATGGACGAGTATTTGAGCGCAAAGACAATCAGTGCACCGATGCTCGAACACCTGTTGCGCGCCTTTCTGGAATCGCACAAAGACTTGGCCGACCGTGCGCGTATCAGCATCCGCTTCGAGCAGCTCATACGGCGTGCTGCACTTCGCAGTAAAAACAGCGGCTGGCGTGCTTATCCTGTCTCGATCGAGGCCAGCCTTGATGCCGACGGTTTCCACCTGGATCTAGGCACTGAAGTGGTGTATTCCTCGACCTGCCCTGCTTCGGCGGCGTTGTCGCGTCAGCTTATCCAGAAACAGTTCACCCAAGATTTCGAGGCAGCCAAGACGCTGGATCATGCTGCCGTGCTGTCGTGGCTAGGCAGCGAGAAAGCTATCGTCGCTACACCGCACGCACAGCGCAGTGTCGCGCAATTTCGGGTACGTTTCGTCGACGATGCGACGCTGAACCTGATTGCCTTGCTCGATCGCGTTGAGTTATCACTGGGCACGCCGGTGCAGACGGCCGTGAAGCGTGTCGACGAGCAGGCATTTGCACTTGCCAATGGCGGCAACCTGATGTTCTGCGAAGACGCCGCGCGCCGCATCAAACACGCGTTCGATGCCGATGACAGCATTGCCGACTTTCACATTCGCCTTGAACATCAGGAGAGCCTGCATCCGCATGATGCCGTGGCATATGCGAGCAAGGATATCCAGGAGTGAGGAGTTTCATCCTGACCTGGGCCACTTCATCGAGCAGCTCTCCCCAACACGCTCCGCTCACATGAGGAGCGGAAGCGATCGACATAACTCTATCGAATGCAATTCGACACCGGCATCTCTGCGAAAAGATATCGAACCGGGACTGCACGATTCAAGAAGCTCTCACGCAATTGATCCCAGGTAACTGGCGACCGGGAAGCAGTACGCACTATCCCCAGTGTATGAGTTTGATCCGCAGGTTCCGATCGATAAAAGCACTGGATCTTGTCGGCTGCCTTGACCTTGCGATGCGACATCACTGAGCGTCATGCCGGCAATCCTCAAAGGATAGGCGCTGTTGTCCCGATGTTGCCCCCGTCAGCAATAACTTCGACTGGACATCATTGAATACAAAAAAGGCCGGAACCTTTGCTATTGCTAAAGTTTCCGGCCTTCGTTGTACGCCGTTAGACGTTGAATTGGTGGGTCGTCCGGGATTCGAACCCGGGACCAATAGATTAAAAGTCTACTGCTCTACCAACTGAGCTAACGACCCATTTGCAAAACTCAACCGGACAATTTTACGGGCTGGGCGGCGACGGCACAAGCAACGATGCTCAGACGTAGCGCGTGGGATCGACCAAACCCGCTTCGCGAAAACCCTGCGCGCGCAGCCGGCAGGCATCGCAATGGCCACAGGCACGCCCTTCGTCGTCAGCCTTGTAGCAACTGACCGTGGCCGAGAAATCCACGCCCAGACGCTGGCCTTCGCGTGCGATGTCGGCCTTGCTCATGCGCATCAACGGCGCATGGATGCGGATGCCGGCACCTTCGACACCTGCCTTGGTAGCCACATTCGCCAGGGTCTCGAAGGCCTCGATGAAGGCGGGCCGGCAATCCGGATAGCCTGAATAATCGACCGCGTTGACGCCGCACCAGATATCGCTGGAACCGAGCACTTCGGCCCAACCGAGTGCGATCGACAGCATGATGGTGTTGCGCGCCGGCACATAAGTCACCGGGATGTGGCCGTCGCCGTCGTGTGCACTGTCGTCCAGCGGCACGTCGATATCAGCGGTGAGCGCGGAGCCACCGATACTGCGCAGATCGATACTAACGGTCTTGTGTTCCACCGCACCGAGCATGTGCGAGACCCGCTCGGACGCCGCCAGTTCGGAGTTGTGGCGCTGGCCATAGGCCACGCTCAGTGCGTGCACCTGATAGCCCTGCTCGCGCGCCAGCGCGATGGTGACGGCCGAATCCATGCCGCCGGAAACCAGCACGACGGCCTTGCGCAATGAATTTTGAGACATGATGTATTCCACACAGAAGTGACCGGTCACCGGCCGCAAACGCCACCGACAACGCAGGCCGGCGCGCATAAAACAGGAGTGAGTGCAGAGGAGTGAGAAGTGAGAGAAAAGCACGCAGTACGTACTCTCTCTACTCACTCCTCTGCACTCACTCCTCGCCTCAATGCCCGGCCGCGTCGTTCCACAACAGCTTGTGCAACTGCATCTGAAAACGCACCGGCAGCTTGTCGGCGATGATCCACTCGGCCAGATCGCGCGGCTGTACCGCGCCGTGTACCGGCGAGAACAGCACCATGCAGCGTTGCGCCAGCGCGTATTCGTCCAGCATCGCGCGTGACCATTCGTAGTCGGCGCGACTGGCGATCACGATCTTGATCTGGTCGTGCGGCAGCAGATGCTCGAGGTTAGACCACAGGTTGCGCTTGCTCTCGCCCGAATCGGGCGCTTTCAAGTCCATCACCTTGCGCACGCGCGGATCGACCGCGGAAACATCGAGCGCACCGGAGGTTTCCAGCGAAACTTCATAACCGGCGTCGCACAGTTTCTGCAACAGGATCAGGCAGCGCTTTTGTGCCAGCGGCTCGCCGCCGGTTACACAGACATGCTTCGCACCATGCGAGGCCACCTCGGCGAGGATGTCGTCGATCGCGTGCCAGTCGCCGCCGTAGAACGAATATTCGGTGTCGCACCAGACGCAGCGCAGCGGGCAACCGGTGAGCCGCACGAACACGGTGCGCCAGCCGATTGCATCGGCCTCGCCCTGGATCGAGTGGAAGATCTCGGTAATGCGCAGCCGCTCGGTTGCCGCTGGTGCAGGCGTGGAAGCGTCCACGCTTGCGCTGTTGCCGTTCACTGCAACGACCTCAGTTGGCCGACTGCAACTGAATGCGTTGCAGGCGTTCCTTGGCCAGGCTGGCAGCCTTGGAGCCCGGATACTTGGTGGTCACTTGCATCAGCGTGGCCTTGGCCGCGGCGTTCTGCTTCAGCTCGAGCTGGCTGTAGCCAACCTTGAGCATGGCATCGGGCGCCTTCTCGCTTTGCGGAAACTGACTGAGCAGCTGCTGGAAGGACTCCAGCGCTACCGGATAATTGGTAGTGACGTAGTACGACTCGCCCAGCCAATACCAGGCATTGGGGGTGAGCGGGTGATTCGGGTATTGCTTGATGAAGCTGCGGAACTCGCGCGATGCCTGCACGTAATCGCCGGCACGGATCGCCTTGAAAGCCACATCGTAGGCGCCCTGGGCGGCAGCCGGATCGGCACTGCCCGTCGCCGCAGCGGCCGGTTGACCCGGCGGCGGCGCAACAATGGCTGCAGCGGCGGTCGCCGCGCCTGCCGGATTATTGCCCTGTGCCGGCGGATTGCTGCCTGCCGCAGCGCCAGCGCCGCCACCCTCAAGACGCCCCAGACGAGCATCGAGGTCGGCGTACTGTGCCTTGTTCTTGTCTTCGAGTTCCTGCTGCTTGTGCTGCAGTTCCTCGATCTGACCCTGCAGTTGCTGCACCTGCGCCTGCAGTTGCTGCATCTGGTTGACCATGCCGATACCGGACTGGTCCTTGTTCTGTGCCTGCTGTTCCAGCGCAGCGACGCGATCGGCGAGACTCAGCCGTGAATCCTGCGCGCATACCGGGAACGCGAACAGCATGGCGGTCGCGATCGCGACCGCCATGCTGAACCTGGCTGCAAAGCTGTTAGCCAGTCGCTGCATTACTTACTGCGCCGTGTAGACGATCTCGACGCGGCGGTTCTTGCTCCAGCAATCCTCGTTGTGCTCACGGCACACCGGCTTCTCTTTGCCGTAGCTGATCACTTCGAGCTGGCTGGACGAACCACCGGCTGCCTGCAGCGCGCTGGACACGGCATTGCCACGACGCTCGCCGAGGCCCAGATTGTACTCACGCGTGCCGCGCTCGTCGGTGTTGCCTTCGAGACGGATATGCGACATCGGGCGATCCTGCAGGTACTTGGCGTGGCACGCCATGATCTGCTGGAACTCAGGCTTGATCTCGGTCTTGTCGAAATCGAAGTACACGACGCGCTGACGCAGGCAGGCATCGGTATCGAGATCGGCCGGGGTGTACTTGCCAGAGGTCTCGTTGGACTGAGTCTGGGTGGTCTGCTCCGGCATGGGCGGCTGCGGTTTGACTTCCTGCTTCTTGGAGCAAGCGGCCGCGCCAACACACAGCAGGGCGACCAGGGCGACGCGAACGGTCTTATTCATGGTGACGTTCCTTACGAGTTGAGTTCCGACAAACGATGACGATCAGGGTTACGGGACAACGACGCCGGTTAACCGGCTGTTATTTTGACACGTGAAAGATCGATTGTGCATGACAATGCACAATCGATCTGACTGGCCATGCCGCGGCAAAGCGTCACAACCGGAAACCGACATACGCCAGAGGCGCTGTACGGGCCCAATCCTTGGGCATCATATTGCCACAGATGGTGCGTGGCAGCATAGATAATCAGCGTTGCCGGTATGGACCCCAGGCTGGCTCCTGCACATTGCCGTCGGCAAGTGCGAGTCGCTGCCTGACCATGCCGTCGTCGGATACTGAATACAGGACACCGTGACTGCCCTCGGTAGCGGCATACAGCAGCATGCTTGCATTGGGAGCGAAGCTGACCGCGTCGTCGATCGGCCCTGGCGAGACGTAACGGACCTGCCCACCCAAGCCATTATCCAGAATGGCAATACGATACACGTTCCCGTTGCCCTGCACCATCGCGACCTGCTTGCCGTCAAAGCTCACGGAAGCATCCAGATTGTTCTGACCCTGGAAACTGATCCGCTGCGCCGTGCCGCCGCTGGCCGGCATCTGGTAGATCTGCGGCCGGCCGGAACGGTCAGAGGTGAAATAGATGCTCTGGCCATCCGGCGCCCATTTCGGCTCGGTATCGATGGCCAGATTGGTGGTCAGGCGGGTTTCCTGGCGGCTGGCCAGATCCAGCACGTAGATTTCCGGATTGCCGACGAAGGAGAGCGAGAGCGCCAGCTTGCTGCCGTCCGGCGAAAAGGCGGGCGCGCCGTTGATGCCCTTGTGCGACGAGACCAGCTGGCGCGCGCCGGTCGTGATGTCCTGGATGTAGATGTTCGAATTGCCGCTCTCGAACGAGACATAGGCGATCTTGCGGCCGTCCGGCGACCACGCCGGCGACAGCAGCGACTCCTTGGAACGGGCCACTACCTGCGGGTTGAAGCCATCGGAATCAGCCACGATCAGCGAATAGGTGGTGTGATCACCCAGGCCTACGGCGGTGATATAGGCAATGCGGGTCCAGAATGCGCCGCGCACGCCGGTGATCTTCTCGTAGATCTGGTCGGCAATCTGGTGCGCCACGCCACGCAGGTCACCGGCCGGCACGGTGAACGCCTGCGCCAGCAAACTTTGCTGCTTGTTGACGTCCCACAGCTCGAACTCGACCTTCAACATGCCGCCGCCGGCATCGCTGACGCGGCCGACGGTAATGTAGTCCTGCTTGAGCAAGCGCCAGGTGGCGAACTTGATGTCCGACCCCTGCGACGGGAACTCCACGATGTCGCTCTTGGCCAGCGAACGGAACTTGCCGGAACGGTTGAAATCGTTACGCATCACATCGGCGATGTCGGTCGACAGTGGCGCCCCGCCCTGCTGGGCGAATGGCACGACCACGATCGGGGTGGCGGTTTTGACGCCACCGACGATGTCGACGTTCAACGACTGAGCAGTGGCGGGACCGGCAAGCAACACCGTCACAGCCAGCAGGATCCCGGCGAAGCTTGAGCTGAATTTGCGCATGAGCATGATCATTGCGGCCTGAAGGTGAAGGTAAGGTTGCGCTGGAACACGCTCTCGAAACCCTTGTAAGGCAAGGTCTTGGTTCGCAGCACCGCATTCTCGACCGAACGGCGGCCGGCGTCGTCATAGGGACAACTGGAGTCCACGTTGGCACTCATCACGTCACCGCCAGGTGACTGGACGATATGGACCTGACACGGAACACTCGGCATGTTATCCGGCCGCAGCCAGTTCGGCGTGACCGCATTCTGAATGGCCGCGGCGTATTCGCTACTGAGATCGCTGTTCTGGCTGTTGTTGCCAGTCTGACGCTGATCGGCCTTGGGCAAGTCTGGCTGAGCGTCATCCTTGGCATTCGCCAGATCTTCCATCTGCTGCTTGGCCTGCTTGGCCTTGCTGTCGAGTTGCTTGGTCTGTTGCGCCGCCGCGTCCATCTTGGCGAACAGCGCATCGAGCTGCTTCTGTTTTTCCTCTTTCTGCTTGGCCGCCTGCGCATCCAGCTCGGACTGGCGCTGACGCTCTTTCTCTTCCTGCAGCTTCTTGGCGTCCTCGGCCTTCTGCATGGCATCAGCAACCACCCGCTCCTGATCCACGACGTCGGGGTGTTCCGGCGGTGGCGGCAATGCCTTGACCACCGGCGTGACAGGTGTCGGTGGTGGGGGCGGCGGTACCGTCGGCGGTGGCGGCACGGTGTTTGGCACCGGCTTGGTCTTGACCGGTCTCGGCGGTGGACTGCCGGTCGGTCCGATCAGCGAGGCTTCGATGACCTGCCCCTGCAGCTGCAGGGGCGGGTTGCAGGTGATCGGATTCAGCCCGGCGGGCAGGTGCAGGGCGCTGAAGAAATTCTCATAGCTCGTGCACGGCAGCACCGCGAGGAACAGAAACCCCACGATGCCCAGATGCAGGATGGCGGCAAAGATGACCGCCTTGGGCGTCCACCTACTTTCGTCCATTCGTCCCGCCCGATCCCGGCTCGCTCAGCAGCCCGATCTTCGCCACGCCGGCCTGTTGCAGGATCGGCAGGATCACGTAGACCTTGCCGTAGACAGCCCGCTTGTCGCCGGCCAGCACGACTTGCAGGTCGGGGTCGGCTTGCTGGAACGCGGTGATCTTGGTCGTGAATTCCTCGACGCTCACCGGATCGGCCTTGCCATCGCCCACCTTGAGGAAGATCTGTCCGGATTCGTCCACCGAAACCACCACAGGGTCTTTCATGTCCTTGAGTGATTTGGCGTTGCTTTGCGGCAGGTTCACTGGCACGCCGAGGCTCTTCATCATCGGGGTGGTGACCATGAAGATAATCAGCAGTACCAGCATCACGTCGATGTACGGCACGACGTTGATTTCGGATTTCAGCTTGTAGCGCTTCTGGCGCCCGGAGGTTCGCATGGCTGCTGCTCCGCTCAGGCTACGTCGTCGGTCTGGATCTGCCGCTGCAGCACGGAGGAGAACTCCTCCTGGAATACGTCATAGCGCGAGGCGATACGCTCGACCTTGGTGGCATAGCGGTTGTACGCCCACTGCGCCGGGATCGCCGCGAACAGACCCATCGCGGTGGCGATCAACGCTTCGGAGATATGCGGCGCGACCACCGCGATGGTCACGTCCTTCATGTCACCCAGGCCCTGGAACGCGCCCATGATGCCCCACACTGTGCCGAACAGGCCCACGTACGGGCTGATCGAACCGACGTTGGCGAGAAACTCCAGGTTGCGCTCGAGCCGGCCGATTTCGCGGGTGCCGGCGACCTGCATGGCACGCTCGGAGCTCTCCATCACACTGCGCACGTCATGCGTCTTGCGCTGGCGCTGGCGAGCGAATTCGCGGAAGCCCGATTCGAAGATGTTCTCGATACCGCCGTTGTCGGAACTGCGATTGCTGACCTCGCGGAACAGCTGGGCCAGATCGCCGCCGGACCAGAAGCGCTCCTCGAACGCCTCGGCATCCTGCACCGCGGCCTTGGTCTGCGAGTATTTGCGGATGATGATCACCCACGACAGGAACGAGAACACCAGCAGCACCAGCAGTACCAGCTGCACCGGCAGGCTCGAGTCCGCGATCAGCGAGAAAATATTCAGTCCACCGTTCATTGCTTGAAGGTTCTCCGCCAGTCGGCTTGGTTGTCAGGGGGCAAGTTCTGGAATCAGGTCGGTTGGTATCGGTGCCGCACGCATGCGCGGAATATCCACGCAAGCCACGCGCACCGTCGCGCGGATCAGGCTGCTGCCGTCCGTCGCCCGGGTGATTGTCTGGGTGAACAGGATACTGGCTGCGCGCCGTTCTTTGACTTCGACCGTTACCGACAGTTCATCATCCAGCAGGGCTGGCTTGAGGAAGTCGATCTGCATGTCGCGCACCATGAAGGCCAGTCCGGTGGCCTGCTTGAACGCCGACTGATCGATCCCGAGCGCGCGCATCCACTCGCTGCGGGCGCGCTCCATGAAACGCAGGTAGCCGGCGTGATAGACCACGCCGCCAGCATCGGTGTCTTCCCAGTACACCCGCACCGGCCAGCTGAAGGGGGACTTTTGCACGGACTCAGACATTGCCGGTCTCGGCATCGAACAGGTCAGCTGCCTGCGCCTGGCGCGGCGGCGGGGTCAGGCTCAGGTGACGCCAGCCCTTGGCGCTGACCATGCGGCCGCGGGCGGTACGGATCAGGTAACCCTGCTGGATCAGGTACGGTTCGACCACGTCTTCCAGCGTGCCGCGATCCTCGCTGAGCGCGGCGGCCAGCGATTCCACCCCGACCGGGCCGCCATCGAAATTCTCGATGATCAGGCTGAGCATGCGCCGATCCAGTTCGTCGAAACCTTCCGGATCGATCTTCAGCATGTCCAGTGCGGCCTTCGCCACCACCAGGGTGATCTCGCCATCGGCACGCACTTCGGCGTAATCGCGCACGCGGCGCAGCAGGCGGTTGGCAATGCGCGGGGTGCCACGTGAGCGGCGGGCGATTTCCTGCGCCCCTTCCGGCGCGCAGACGATGCCAAGGATGCGCGCGGCACGACGCACGATCGCGGCGAGCTCCTCGGTGGTATAGAACTCCAGTCGCTGCACGATTCCAAAGCGGTCGCGCAACGGCGCGGTGAGCATGCCGGCTCGGGTGGTCGCGCCGATCAGCGTGAACGGTGGCAGGTCCAGCTTGATCGAACGCGCAGCCGGACCCTCGCCGATCATGATGTCGATCTGGAAGTCTTCCATCGCCGGGTACAGCACTTCCTCGACCACCGGCGACAGTCGATGGATCTCGTCGACGAACAGCACGTCATTCGCCTCGAGGTTGGTCAGCAGCGCGGCGAGGTCGCCAGCGCGTTCGAGCACCGGTCCCGAGGTCGAGCGCACGTTGACGCCCAACTCGTTGGCGATGACGTGGCTCAGCGTGGTCTTGCCCAGGCCGGGTGGCCCGAAGATCAGTACGTGGTCAAGCGCACCACCGCGCTTGCGGGCCGCCTCGATGTAGATCGACAACTGCTCGCGCACCGCCTGCTGTCCCAGATATTCGGACAGCCGCTTCGGACGGATCGTGGCTTCCAGCGCCTCGTCGTCGAGCTGGGCAGCGGCGGTGATGATGCGGTGATCGGTCATGAGTGCCGGGGATCGGGAATGGTGAATCGGGAATGGTGAGAGCAAAACCGGGCTTCGACAATGTCCACGATACCCCAGCCGTGTCGCACTTTTACGATTCTCGATTCCCGATTCACCATTCCCGGCCCAATCAGATCTCGACCTGCGCGCCCAGCTCGATCAGCCGGTTGCCTGGAATCTGGAAGAATGCCGTGGCCGGCACGGCGTTGCGTGCCATGAAGGCGAACAGCTTGTCACGCCACAGCACCATGCCAGGACGACGCTTGTCGGCGACGATGTTTTCACGCGACAGGAAGAAGGTGGTGTCCATCAGGTCGAACGGCAGGTTGGCCGACGAGCACATCGACAACGCCAGCGGAATATTCGGATCCTCGGCGAAACCGAAACGCAGCTCCAGGCCGAAGAATTCGTTGCCCATGGCGGTGATGTGGATCCGCTCGCCAGGATCCGCCACCGGCGTTTCCAGCATGTCCACCGTCAGCATCACGTTGCGCTCGTGCAGCACCTTGTTGTGCTTGAGGTTGTGCAGCAAGGCATGCGGCACCGCATTCTGGTTCGCGGTGAGGAAGACCGCCGTGCCCGGCACCCGCAGCGGCGGATGCTCGGAAATATTCGCAATGAACGGTGCCAGCGCCAGGCCACCCTGCTTGATCTCGCGCACCACCAGTTCACGGCCGCGGCGCCAGGTAGTCATCAGCACGAACACGCCCAGACCCAGCACCAGCGGGAACCAGCCGCCGTACTCGACCTTGATCAGGTTGGCGCCAAGGAAGGACAGGTCGATCGTCAGGAACAATACGCCTGCGGAGATCACCGCAATCGGGTTCCAGTGCCACTGATAGCGCGCCACCACCAGGGCCAGCAAGGTGGTGATCGTCATGGTGCCCGTCACCGCGATGCCATAGGCCGCGCTCAGGCTGTCGGAGCTGCGGAAGCCGAACACGGCCACCAGCACCATCACCAGCAGGAAGCTGTTGACCCAGGGCACGAAGATCTGTCCGGACATTTCGCGCGAGGTATGCACGACCTGCATGCGCATCGAGTAACCCAGCGACATTGCCTCGCGGGTCATCGAAAATGCGCCGGAAATCACTGCCTGCGAGGCGATCACCGTGGCCACCGTGGCGAGGCCGATCATCGGATACAGCAGGAACGCGGGCACCATCTTGAAGAACGGATTGTCGATCGCGTCGGGGTGGGCAAGCAGCAACGCGCCCTGACCGAAATAGTTGATCACGAGTGCCGGCAATACAAAGCTGAACCAGGCCAGCCGGATCGGCCGCTTGCCGAAATGCCCCATGTCGGCATACAGCGCCTCGGCACCGGTCAGCGCCAGCACCACGCCACCGAGTGCGATGAACGCCTGCATCCCGTGGGTGAAGAAGAAACGCAGGCCATGCATCGGATTGATCGCCCACAACACCTGCGGGTTTTTCACGATCAGATGCATGCCAAGCAAGGCGATCACGATGAACCAGACCACCATCACCGGCCCGAACACGCTACCCACGCGCGCCGTGCCATGACGCTGCATCGCAAACAGGATGAACAGGATCACCGCCGTCACCGGCACCACCCAGTGCGCAAGACTGGGGGCCGCCACCTTCACGCCCTCCACCGCCGACAGCACGGAGATCGCCGGCGTGATCACGCCATCGCCATAGAACAGCGAGGCACCGAAGATGCCCAGGATGGCCAGCACCCAGCGCAACTTCGGCTGCTCGCGTACGCTGCGCTGCGCCAGTGCCATCAGCGCCATGATGCCGCCTTCGCCCTTGTTGTCGGCGCGCATGATGAACACCACGTACTTCAGCGACACCACCAGGATCTGCGCCCAGAAGATCAGCGAGAGAACGCCATAAATGCTTTCCGGGGTCGGCCTCATGCCGTCGTGGCTGAGCGTGGTCTGCAAGGTGTACAGCGGGCTGGTGCCGATATCGCCATAGACCACGCCGATCGCACCCAGCGCGAGTGCCGCCAGGCGCCGCTTGGTTTCCGACTCGTTTGTGCCGTGCATGGCTTCCTGACTCACGAATTCAACTCCCCAGCGCGGCGCGTAGCGCCTTGCGGATAATGGCTTCGGCGTTGTCGCCGTCGGCTGCGACTTTCTGTACCAACCGCGTCACTTCGATCGGCTTGTAACCCAGCTGTTGCAGCGCCACGGTGGCCTCCCCCGCTGCGTCGAGCGGTGCGCCGGGGCTCTGAGCGGATCCGCCAGGCAGGCTGGACAGCCCATCCAGACGATCGCGCAGCTCGACCACGATGCGCTCGGCGGTCTTCTTGCCGATGCCAGGGATCTTGGTCAAGGCGACCACGTCGCCGGCATGCACCAGTCGAGCGAAGTGGTCGGTGGAAACGCCAGACAGCACCGCCAGCGCGATCTTCGCGCCGATCCCGCTGACCTTCAGCAGGTTGCGGAACAGCGCGCGTTCGGCCTCATGCAGGAAGCCATATAGCGTCACGCTGTCCTCCTTCACCGCATGGTGGGTGAGCAGGATCACTTCCTTGCCGAGGCCCGGCAGGTCGTAGATCGTCGACATGGGCGCTTCGACTTCATAACCGACGCCACCGACCTCGACCAGCAAGGACGGCGGCTGCTTGGAAATCAGGATGCCGCGCAGACGTCCGATCATCGGCGTCGCCTCCAGGCGGTACGCGGAATGCCGACACGCGCGAGGCTGGCGCGGGTATGCGCATGGGTCACCGCGATCGCCAGCGCATCGGCCGCATCGGCCTGCAGCGGACCCTTGAGGCCGAGCAGTATGCCGATCATGTGCTGTACCTGGGTCTTGTCACTGCGGCCGCTGCCGACCACGGACTGTTTCACTTCGGTTGCTGCGTATTCGTGCACCTCGATCCCCTGACTGACCACCGCACAAATCGCGGCGCCACGCGCCTGCCCCAGCTTCAGCGCCGAATCGGGATTGCGCGCCATGAATACACGCTCGATCCCGCACTCGACCGGCTGATGCGCGGCGATGATGTCACACAGCTCGTCAAAGATGCGTTTCAAACGCAACGGGAACGTGGCTTCACCAGCCACCACCAGCGCGCCATGAAAGACGTGGGTGAGCTTGCCAGCATCGTCTACGTCGATGATGCCCACGCCCGTGCGCTGGCTGCCCGGGTCGATGCCGATGATTCTGGTCATGGAGCGGAGCCAGGCAAGGCGGCAGGCGAACCTGCCGACCGGCGCTTACGGATGGGCCTCGGCCGGCAGAGCGGCGTTGTGATAGATCTCGTGCACGTCGTCGAGCTCTTCCAGCCAGTCGAGCAGGTCGAGCAGGGTTTCCTGCGCCTCGGCCGGAATCGCCACGCGATTGGCCGGGCGCATCACCACCTCGGCACGTGACGGCTTGAGGCCGGCCGTGGCGAGCGCCTGCTGCACCACCTCGAAACTGTCCGGCGTGCACAGCACGCTGCTCTCGCCCGCCTCGTTCACCACATCGTCGGCACCAGCCTCGAGTGCGGCTTCCAGAATTTTCTCTTCCAGCGCAGCGTCGCCTGCCGTGTCGAACACCAGCTCGCCGCAACGATGGAACTGGAATGCCACCGAACCGCTGGTACCCAGATTGCCACCGTGCTTGGTCAGCCCGTGGCGCACGTCAGCGACCGTGCGCACCGGGTTGTCGGTGACGCAATCGATGATCAGTGCGATGCCGGCCGGACCGTAGCCCTCGTAGCGCAGCTCATGCATGTCGGCACCGCCGTCGGCACCGGAACCACGCTTGATCGCGCGGTCGATGGTGTCGCGGGTCATGTTCGCCGACAACGCCTTGTCCACCGCCGAGCGCAGCCGCGGATTGCCGGCAGGATCGGCCACGCCGGCGCGGGTGGCGACGGTGATCTCGCGGATCAGCTTGGTGAATACCTTGGCGCGCTTGGCGTCCTCGGCACTCTTGCGACCTTCGATGGAGGGGCCTCTACCCATGACAATAGCCTGCACTTGGATCAGGTGAACGAGCCGGGAATTTTACCTGATTTCGGATCGCGTGCCGGAATTGCGGCAAGGACGCGGCAAGTGCCGCCACGACTCAATCGACCTCGAAACGGCCCTGGCGCAGGAAACGCGCGGTTCGCTGGGCCACCTCGGCGGAAAACAGCAGGCCGGTATGGTTGGCTTCGACCACGCAATGGGCGGTCAGGCCAGACAGGCGGGTTTCCTCTACCGTCACGGTGCCATCGTGCTCGCCCTCAAAATGGCCAAGCATGGCGCCGAGACCAAGCGGCATGCGGCCGGCGATCATGCCGACCTCGCGTGCGCCGTCCCAGCGCTCGAAACCTTGTTGCAACAATTCACGGTTATGCCCCAGCAACACTGCGCCGCCGCGGCCCCAGGCGGCGAAGCCACGTGCAGCGGCGCTACCCTTCACCGGCGAACCGAGACAGACGATGCGACCCGGCGGCAGCTCGCCGTCGAGACAGGCGCGCAAGGCCAGCAGGCCGCCAAGGCTGTGGCCGACCAGGTGCACTGCATCGGCTTCTGCGGCCAATCCGTTCATGCGTGCCTGCAGCCGATCCAGGATGCGCTGCTGGGTGGCCGCCACGCTCAGGTAGTCGAATCGGTGTACGCGAAAACCCGCCTCGATCAACCGACGATGCAGCATGGACAGCGCGAAACCACGCATCCAAAGGCCGTGCAGCAGGATCACATGATCAGACATGAGACAAATGAAACCTGACGCGTAGTGGGAAAAACGACATCGCCGCCACTGGCAACCGCGTCCGCATGAACAACCTGACGCCGGTCATGCCGGCGCACAGACTCACGTGCCTGACGCCTCGCCGCCCAGTACCTGCACATGCAGCTCCTTCAGCTGTACCGCCGCGATCGGCGACGGCGCATCGGTCATCAGGCACTGTGCGCTGGTGGTCTTGGGAAACGCAATCACGTCGCGAATCGACTCGGTGCCGGCCATCAGCGCAGCAATCCGGTCGATACCGAACGCGAGGCCACCATGCGGCGGCGCGCCGAACTTGAGCGCCTTCAGCAGGAAACCGAACTTGGCATCGGCTTCGGCCGCGCCGATGCCAAGCAGCTCGAACACTGTGCTCTGCATTTCCGGGCGATGGATACGGATCGAACCACCGCCGATCTCGTTGCCGTTCAACACCATGTCATAGCCACGGCTCACCGCGTTTTTCGGATCGGCGCGCAGCTGGGCGGCATCGTCCACCTTCGGTGCGGTGAACGGATGATGCAGGGCGACGTAACGCTGATCTTCCGCGTCGTACTCGAACATCGGGAAGTCGGTGACCCACAGCGGCCTCCAGCAGTTCTCGACCAGCCCACGGTCCTTTGCGACCTTCAGCCGCAATGCACCCATGAAATCGGTCACGGCTTTCCACGTACCGGCACCGAAGAACACGATGTCGCCCGACTGGGCGCCCGTGGCCTTGAGCACGCCGTCCAGCGCCGCGTCGTCGAGGAACTTCGCTACCGGCGAGTTGACGCCTTCGCGGCCCTTGGCCAGATCCTCGACCTTCAGCCAGGCCAGACCCTTCGCGCCGTAACGCGACACGTATTCGACCAGCCCGTCGATATCCTTGCGGCTCAGTGTGCTGCCACCGGGCACGCGCAGCGCGGTAACGCGGCCGTCCGCCTCATTGGCCGGCTCGGCAAACACCTTGAACTCGACGTGCTTCACCGCGTCGGCGATGTCGACCAGTTCCAGCGCGATGCGCAGGTCAGGCTTGTCCGAACCGAAACGACGCATCGCCTCGGCCCAGGTCATGCGTGGAAAGCTCGCATCGAGTTCCACGCCCTGCACTTCGCGGAACACGTGGCGGATCAATTCCTCCACGAAATCCTGCACGTCCTGCTCTTCGACGAAGGCGAATTCCAGGTCGAGCTGAGTGAATTCCGGCTGGCGGTCGGCACGCAGGTCCTCGTCGCGGAAGCAGCGCGCGATCTGGTAGTAGCGGTCGAAGCCAGCCATCATCAGGATCTGCTTGAACAGCTGCGGCGACTGCGGTAACGCGTAGAACTGGCCCGGATGCACGCGGCTGGGTACCAGATAGTCACGTGCCCCCTCGGGGGTGGCCTTGGTCAGGATCGGCGTCTCGACGTCCTGGAAACCGCGCTCGTCGAGGTAACGGCGCAGGGTCTGCACCAGCTTGATGCGCTTGCGCATCATCGCCTGCATTTCCGGACGACGCAGATCGAGGTAACGGTAGGTCATCCGCATGTCCTCGTTCGGGTTCTCGTGCAGCGCGAACGGCAGATCCTTCGCAGCGTTGAGAATTTCCACCGTGTCGGCGAGCAGTTCGACCGTGCCGGTCTTCAGCTTGTCGTTGACGGCGATGCGCTTGCGCAGCGTGCCGGTGACACGCAGGCAGTACTCATTGCCAATCTCGTTCGCCACCGCAAAGGCTGCCGCGTTGTCGCGCTCGATCACCACCTGCGCCAGCCCTTCGTGATCACGCAGATCGACAAAGGCGACGTGGCTCTGCAGGCGCAGGGTGTTGACCCAGCCGCACAAGGTAACGGTCTGGCCGACCAGGGACTCGTCGATGAGGCCGCAGTAATGCGTGCGCATGCGCTTGGAACTCCGGGCCGCGGGGCGGCAAAACAGATGGAAAAGACCCGGAATGTTACCACCGCCGCGCCCGACCACGATCAGCGGGCGCCGCTGGGTTGTTCAGTCGCTGCTGCCGGATGTGCCGCCAGACGACGCGATCGGGGCGGTTGGGGCAGGCGGAGCCGCCGGGGCCGCAGCGGCCTTATCGGCAGCTGGTGGGGCTTTGCTGTCGCCACTGCCGCCAGCGTCTCCCGCAAGATTCCGCTTCTTGTCGCCATCCTTCTTGAAGTCGGTTTCGTACCAGCCGCTGCCGGCCAGACGGAACGATGGCGCACTGACCCGCCGCCGCAACTGCGGCGCATCGCAGGCCGGACAGATCGACGGATCCGTATCGGACAGTTTCTGCAGACGATCGAAGCGGTGGCCACAGCCACTGCATTCGAATTCATAGATGGGCATGAAGACTCCAGTCAGTCCAGCCAACTCCAGGCTGGCAACCGTTCATTATCGGCGCGTTCGGGGGGATTTCAATGCATACCCGGCGCATGCAGCAATCTTCGCCGCAGAGTGCGCCGGGATTTATCTCATGCCTGCGGTGACTGGCGAAACACCAGATGGCCGCCGGCGGCATCCACCGTGATCACGGCACCGGGTGCATAACGCCCTTCGAGGATCTCCCGCGCCAGCGGATTCTCCAGCTGTTGCTGGATCGCCCGCTTCAACGGCCGCGCCCCGTAGACCGGATCGAAACCGACGTTGCCGAGCAGCGCCAGCGCATCGTCACTGACCTCCAGCTTGAGCTGGCGTTCTGCCAAGCGTTTCTCCAGATATGCCAGCTGGATCCTGGCAATCGCACGGATCTGCGTCTTGTCGAGCGGACGGAACACCACCAGCTCATCGAGCCGATTGATGAACTCCGGGCGGAAGTGCGCCTGCACCACGCCCATCACCGAAGCTTTCATCTGCGTGTACTGTTCCTCGGCATCGCCACCCTCGCTGTTCTCGGACGCGTCCTGGATCATCTGCGAGCCGAGGTTCGAAGTCATCACGATCACGGTGTTGCGGAAGTCCACCGTGCGGCCTTGGCCGTCGGTGAGGCGGCCATCGTCGAGCACCTGCAGCAGGATGTTGAACACGTCCGGGTGCGCCTTCTCCACCTCGTCCAGCAGGATCACGCTGTATGGCCGGCGCCGCACCGCCTCGGTGAGATAGCCGCCCTCTTCGTAGCCCACATAACCCGGCGGTGCACCGACCAGCCGGCTCACCGAGTGCTTCTCCATGAACTCGCTCATGTCGATGCGCACCATCGCATCGGTGGTGTCGAACATGAACTCGGCCAGTGCCTTGCACAGCTCGGTCTTGCCCACGCCGGTCGGGCCGAGGAACAGGAAGGAGCCGTTCGGTCGGTTCGGATCGGACAAGCCTGCACGGGAGCGGCGGATCGCGTCGGACACCGCACGCACCGCCTCGTCCTGGCCGACCACACGCTTGTGCAGGTCGTCTTCCATGTGCAACAACTTTTCGCGCTCGCCCTCGAGCATCTTGGCGACGGGAATGCCGGTCCAGCGCGCCACCACTTCGGCGATTTCCTCGGCGGTCACCTTGTCCTGCAGCAGCTTGAAATCCTGCGTCTCGGCGGCCTGCGCGGCGGCCAGCTGTTTCTCCAGTTCCGGCAGGCGGCCGTACTGGATCTCGCTCATCTTGGCGTAGTCCTGCCGGCGTTGCGCGGCATCCAGCTCCTGCCGCGCCTGCTCGATCTGCTCCTTCACCTTGGTCGCACCCTGCAGCGCTGCCTTCTCGGATTTCCAGATCTCGTTGAGATCGGAGAACTCGCGCTCCAGCTTCTCGATGTCGGTTTCCAGATCGGCGAGGCGCTGCTTCGATTCGCTGTCCTTCTCCTTCTTCAGCATCTCGCGCTGGATCTTCAGCTGGATCAGCCGGCGCTCCAGCCGATCGAGTTCCTCCGGCTTGGAGTCGATCTCCATGCGGATGCGCGAGGCCGCCTCGTCCATCAGGTCGATCGCCTTGTCCGGCAACTGGCGATCGGCGATATAGCGATGCGACAGCGTGGCGGCGGCGACAATCGCCGGATCGGTGATCTCGACGCCGTGATGTACCGCGTAGCGCTCCTTCAGCCCGCGCAGGATCGCGATGGTGTCTTCCACCGATGGTTCGCCCACGAACACTTTCTGGAAGCGGCGCTCCAGCGCGGCATCCTTCTCGATGTACTTGCGATACTCGTCCAGCGTGGTGGCGCCGATGCAGTGCAGCTCGCCGCGCGCCAGCGCGGGTTTGAGCATGTTGCCCGCATCCATTGCGCCATCGGCCTTGCCCGCGCCGACCATGGTGTGCAGTTCATCGATGAACAGGATCACCCGACCTTCCTGCTTGGACAAATCGCTGAGCACGGCCTTCAGGCGCTCCTCGAACTCGCCGCGGAATTTCGCACCGGCGATCAACGCGCCCATGTCCAGCGCCAGCACGCGGCGACCACGCAGACCCTCCGGCACTTCGTCCTTGATGATGCGCTGGGCCAGACCTTCGACGATCGCGGTCTTGCCCACGCCGGGCTCGCCAATCAATACCGGATTGTTCTTGGTGCGCCGCTGCAGCACCTGGATGGTGCGGCGGATTTCCTCGTCGCGGCCGATCACCGGATCGAGCTTGCCGGACTCTGCGCGCGCAGTCAGGTCGATGCAGTATTTCTCCAGCGCCTGACGCTGCTCCTCGGCGTTTTCGCTCTGCACCTTCTCGCCACCGCGAAGCTTCTCGATCGCCGCCTCGAGGTTCGGCTTGGTCGCACCCGCCGCTTTCAGCGCCGCACCCAGTTCGCCCTTGTCATCCAACGCCGCCAGCACGAACAGCTCGCTGGCGATGAACTGGTCGCCGCGCTGCTGCGCCAGCTTGTCGGTGAGGTTGAGCAGGCGAGTCAGCTCGTTGCCTGCATGGATGTTGCCTTCCTGCCCGCTGACTTTCGGCAAGCGTTCCAGCATGTCATTGACGCGCTGCTGCAGCGCCGGCACATTGACCTGCGCCTGGGTCAGCAACGGCCCGGTCGAGCCGCCCTGTTGATTGAGCAGCGCCGCCATCACATGCACCGGCTCCAGCATGTTGTTGTCACGGCCCACGGCCAGCGATTGCGCGTCGGCCAGCGCCTGCTGGAAACGCGAGGTGAGTTTGTCCATCCGCATATCGAGATCCCCGGCAAGAGGTGAAAGGATTTGGCGGATCTGCCGCCACTGGCCACAAAGATGCGGACTGCGACGGACGATTCAAGCAAACGGCATGATCGCGCCGCGTCAAGATCTCGTCGGGCAGTCAGCTGTCGGCCAGCCAGATCAGGCTGGCGAAACGGCCGCTGCGCGCGCCATCGCGGCGGTACGAATAGAACCGTGCATCGCTGAACGTATCGAAGCCGCCACCATGGATCCGCGTTACGCCCGCTGAGGCCAGCCGCCGCCGCGCCAGTCCCGCCAAATCGCACTGCCAATGGCCGGGTCGAGTCGGCACAAAGCAGTTCGCCGCTGCCCCATCCGATGCCACAAACGCGGCACGCACCTCTTCGCCCACTTCGTACGAGGCCACCCCGATGCAGGGCCCAAGCCATGCCAGCAATCGTTCGCGGGGCGCATGCAGCTGGGTCAGCGTCGCTTCCAGCACGCCGGCAGCAAGACCGCGCCACCCGGCATGTGCGGCACCGATCTCGCTGCCATCGTCGGCACAGAACAGCACCGGCAGGCAATCGGCGGTGAGGATGGACAGCACGGTACCGGGGATGTGCGATATCGCCGCATCGGCCTGCGGTTCGTCAGCGCTGGGCAGCGGCCCCAGCTCGGCCACGCTTATACCGTGCACCTGGCGCAGCCAGCGCGGTGAAGCAGGCAGGCCGAGTATCTGTTGCAGGGCACTTCGATTAACCGCTACTGCATCGGGCAGATCACCGCTGCGCAAACCCAGATTAAAGCGCTCGTATGGCGCAGCTGACACGCCAGGCCCATCGCAGGTAGTAACCGCCGCGTGCACCCGGCGCGGCGCTGGCCAGTCAGGCATCAGCCACGCCTGCTTATCCACGGTTACCATCAACCAGCAACGGGTGTTTCCAGGCAGCGTAACTCCGCGCGATCCAGACCAGCAGAAACACTGCCAACAGGAAAGTCACTGGTCGGAATGGTACGCTGTAGCGCGCGAACGGCGCACCAGCTACATGCACACCAATGGCAAAAAGATGCAGCAACGCGAGTAGGCGCAACCCATCGGTCTTCGCAGCCCCAAACAGGGTACGAGTCCTGGGTGCAAATGCCACCAGTGTCCCCAATACCCCACAAACCATCAGTGGACCATAAAGCCCCCCCACGATCGCCATGATCAGAATGAACGCCGGATCGGTCAACCAGGGTGATCGGAATACGGGATACACAAACATGTCATGCCACCCATCCGGCGTAGACCAGTGAAAGAAGTAAATGGTCTTCCCGACAAGGTACCACTTGATCATCGCCACCGGCCTGCGCGCAAACTTTGCGCGCAAATCGGAAAATTCGTTTACCCAACTGGATCCGATTCGGGCGGCATCGGGATCATACCAATAAGGATATCCGAAGCTCTTGGGAAGGTCGTTGAACATGAAATCCGGATAGCTACCATTCTGCACGGTTCCGACCATTTGGCTGGAATCAGATAACTTATGCAGAGTGAGTTCATTGCGCGCCCACCAAGGGGCCATCATCAGCATGAAGCCAAACGAGAAAACAAATATTTCGCGATGGAAGCGCCGGACTTGCGGCAAAAGCAAAAACAAAAGCAGCACCGGAACCCATTGATTGAGAGTAGGCCTTACCAAACAGGTAACGCCGAACAATACACCGGCCAGCACTGCCCAAACGCAACGCCATCGCCATCGTCTGGCTCTCAGCGAAAGCACCCCCAGGCCCAACGACAACATCAATGTCGCGCCGTAAAGTGTTTCTGTTAGCAGATACGGGACATAAACACTTTGATGCGGACTGATGCTGACCAGGACACCCAACCATAGTCCGGCCCATGCACCCAGAAGTTCCATCGCCAACAGGGTCGAGCAAAGCAGAGTCAAGCCGGCGATCCATGCCTGCACATGCGTCACCCGTGACCAAAAGGCGAGGTCAACCTTGCTGCCAAGCAGAAGGCGCAACATCCAGGGATAGGCTGGTGGGCGGATGTCATCCGGCTCGGGCGCCAAAACCTCAGAGCCATTGACCTTGGAAATGTCTCGCGAGTAGACATCGTAAAACTTGAGATTCCAGGCATATGCAACATAGTCCTTGGCATCGTTCCGCACAGGATGATCAACTACGGTGAGATCAGCCGTTCCCAGGCGCAAGAACATTCCGACCGCGAGAATCAGCAGTAGACAAAACATTTGCAGGTACCACTGCAGCGAACTCTTCCGTGAGGCTATATGCATTTGGCGTCATCCCTCAGCGCAGCAATGAGATTTTCAAGGTCGGCCGGGCGCGCCGTCTGAAACTGTAACGGTTCGCCGCTGATCGGATGCTCGAAGGCCAATCGTTCGGCATGCAGCGCCTGCCGACGGAAACCGCGCATCACGGCGATCAGTTCGGGCGAGGCACCCTTGGGCAGTTTCAGGCCGCCGCCGTAAAGCGGATCGCCGAGCAGCGGATGGTTGATATGCGCCATGTGGACACGGATCTGATGCGTGCGGCCGGTTTCCAGCTGGCATTGCAGCAGGCTGTGCGCACGAAAGCGCTCACGCAGCCGGTAATGGGTCACCGCACGCTTGCCATCCTCCTCGTCGCGCACGGCCTGGCGCAGGCGGTCGCCCATGCTGCGGCCAATCGGCTCATCCACCGTGCCACCGGCCACCATCGTCCCCAGCACCACGGCCTCGTATTGCCGCTCCACCTCGTGACGCGACAGCAGGTCGACCAGCGCGGTATACGTCCGCAGTGTCTTGGCCACCACCATCAGGCCTGAAGTGTCCTTGTCCAGCCGGTGCACGATGCCGGCACGTGGCAGCTCGGCGAGCTTCGGATCGTGATGCAGCAACGCGTTGAGCAGTGTACCGGCTGGATTGCCGGCACCCGGATGCACCACCAAGCCGGCCGGCTTGTCCAGCACCAGCAGATGCTCGTCCTCATGAACAATATTCAACGCGATGTCCTCGGGCGCGCTGGTGACCTCGACCGCCAGCTCGACCTGGAGCCGCACCAGCTCGCCGCCGCGCAGCAGCTGGCGGGGTGGCGCTACTACGCCATCCAAGGTCACCGCGCCGGATTTGACCCAGCCACTGAGCCGCGAGCGCGAATAATCGGGGAACATCTCGGCCAAAGCTTGGTCGAACCTGCGTCCTGCTGCGCCCAGCGGCACCGTTGCCTCGTGCCGGATGGTGGTCATGCCGGCATCCGCGGGCGGTGGCCGGTTTCGGCTATCATGCCTTTTCGATCAAACATCTGAATCCTGTCCTCATGCGTGTAACCAAGTTGCCGATGTCCAAATTGCCTGCCCTGAAGATACTCGTCGTGCTCGTGCTCGCCGTGTCGATGAGCGCCTGCTCGATGTTCGGCTCCAAGCGCGCCACTGACGATAACCTGTCGCTGGAAGCGCTTTACAGCAAGGCGCACAACTCACTGGAGAACGCCGACTACTCTGGAGCGACCAAGAGCTACCAGCGCCTGATTGCGCGCTTCCCGTCGGGCCCGTACAACGAGCAGGCCCAGCTCGACCTGGCCTATTCGCAGTACAAGGACGACCAGCCGGATGATGCGCTGTCGACCATCAACAGCTTCATCAAGACGAATCCGACCAACAAACACGTTGATTATGCCTATTACCTGCGTGGCCTGATCAATTTTGATCGCACCACCGGCTGGATCGCGCACTACACCAAGAACGACAGCGGCCAAGCCCGCCGCGATCAAGGCTACAACCTGCAGTCGTTCGACGACTTCTCCGAGCTGTCGCGCCGCTTCCCGGATAGCGCGTACACCGCCGACGCACGCCAGCGCATGATCTACCTGCGCAACGTGCTGGCGCAGTACGAGATCAACGTGGCCGAGTTCTACCTGAACCACAAGGCCTATGTCGCCTCGGCCGATCGCTCGCAGTATGTGATCGAGCATTACCAGGAAGCGCCACAGACCGGTGACGCGCTGGCCATCCTGAGCCGCAGCTACCTGGCACTGGGTCACAAGGAGCTGGCCGACCAGACGCGTCAGGTACTGGCGCTGAACTATCCGAACCATCCCTATCTGACAGATGCCAAGTGGCCGCATCCGCCGTCCACCCTGCGCAAGATGGTGCCGTTCTCCGGGCATCACTGAGTTTTCAGTTTTCACAGCAAAAAGCCGGCGATTCATCGCCGGCTTTTTTATGCGCGTAGCTCCCGCGTGCACAAGGTCAGCCGCTTTTGCCGCCATGCGCATCCCATCATGCGAACCGGGTTGTTCGTAAATACCTGCGACATCGTGCCATCTATCGCATGCCGGGCAGCTCACTATCCTTGCGACCTTAGACCCGCATCCAGAATATCCCTTGAAAGCCATCCTGCCCGGCCTGTGTGCCGTCGCCCTGATGCTGCCCAGCCAACGGCTGCTGGCGGCCGCCGATCCTGCTTCGGCAACCACTACATTGGCACCCGTGTCGGTGCATGCCAGCGATACGATCGTGACCGAATCACCAAGCGTGCAGGTCCACGTGACCCGCAAGAAATTGCAGCAACAGAACGTCACCACCAGCGCAGATGCCTTGAAGTACGCGCCGAACATGATCGTGCGTGCACGCTACATCGGCGATCCGAATGCCGTGATCAGCGGGCGCAACGCCGGCACCCTGCAGAGCGCGCGCAGCCTGGTCTATGCCGACGGCCTGCTGCTGTCCAACCTGATGACCAACGGCTACAACGGCGCACCGCGCTGGGGCATGGTGGTACCGGAGGAAATCGGTGCCGTGGACATCATGTACGGGCCGTATTCCGCGCTCTATCCAGGCAACTCGCTAGGTACCACGGTACTGATCCACACCGTGTTGCCACAACAGCTGGTCGCCAGCGTCAGCACGCAGTTCTTCAGCCAGGACTACCACGACGCCTATGACGCGGATGGCCATTACAACGGTAGCCAGATCGCCGCCACACTAGGCAACAAGCAGGGTCGCTGGAGCTGGCTGCTGGAGCTGAGTCGACTGGACAACGACAGCCAGCCGCTGCAATACGCTACAGCCACCGCCGGCGGCAACGCCGCAACTGCGATACCAGTGGAGGGGGCCACGCTGGATCGCAACCCGAACGGCACGCCGCGACTGGTCTATGGTGCCAACAGCATCGAGCACACCGTGCAGACCCAGGCCAAGCTGAAACTCGGCGTGGACATCACTGACCACGTCGCGGCGCTATTCACGCTCGGCTCGTGGCACGACGAAGCCGAGGATCGCACCCGCAGCCTGATCCGTGATGCCGGCGGGCAGCCGGTCAGCAGCGGGGTCATCAGCGCCGACAACCAGATCTGGACGCTGCCACGCAGCGGTCTGGCGCCCACCTCCAGCATCGATACGCACATGCTGTATGGCGCCGAATTGAATGGTCATCTCGACAACGGGTGGTACTGGACCGCCGTGGCCAGTGATTACGATTTCCTGCAGTCGCAGGCGGCTACCGCGAAGCTGGCCGAACCCGGTGCCCCGGTCGGCGGCCCTGGCACGATCGCCGACATGAGTGGCTCCGGCTGGAACACTTTCGATCTGCGCAGCTCAGGTCCGCTCGACGATCAGAACATGCTGTACGCCGGCGTGCATGGCGATCGCTACATACTCAATACCCAGGTCCACAATGCGAACGACTGGCTCGGTGACGCCGACGGCACCCAGGTCAGCGCATTCGCCGGGCGCACCCAGACCCGTGCAGCCTACCTGCAGGACGTGTGGAGCTTCGCACCCGCCTGGGCGCTGACGGTCGGTGGGCGCCTGGAACAATGGCGTGCGTACGGCGGCTTGCTCGCGAATACCAGCAACACGCTGCGCTATACGGACCGCCAGCGCACCGACTTTTCGCCGAAGACATCGCTGAGTTGGGATTTTTCCGACGACTGGCAACTGCGGCTGGCCCATGGGAAGGCCGTGCGCTATCCGACCGTGGCCGAATTGTTCCAGGGCACGATCTCGGCCAACGCCATCGTCAACAACAATCCCGATCTGAAGCCGGAGATCGACGAATCCACCGACCTCACGCTGAACCGCCAACTGACCAATGGCCACTGGCGCGTCTCGCTGTTCCAGGATCGGATTGCCAATGCGCTGTACTCGCAGACTGACATCACCATCACGCCCACGGTGACCAGCGTGCAGAACATCGCTGCGATGCGCGTGCGTGGCATCGAGGGCGAGTTCGGCCTGACGGATGTCTGGACGCCCGGACTCGACCTTTCGGGCAGCCTCGCCTTCAACGACGCCAGGACCCTGGACGATCGCCAGTACCCGCTCGCCAATGGCAAATATTTCCCACGCATCCCGAAGGTCCGCGCCAGCCTGCTTGCCGACTACCGCTTCTCGCCGCAATGGGACATGTCACTCGGCATCCGCCACTCCGGCCGTCAGTACGGCACGCTGAACAACAGCGACTTCGTCGATACCTACGGCGCAGTGAGCAGCTTTACCGTGGCCGATGCCAAACTGCGCTGGCGCTACGCAGCGCAATGGACGGCATCGCTCGGCGTGGACAATCTCACCAACGAGCATTACTGGGTCTACCATCCCTACGCTGGCCGCACCGTGTTCGGCCAGCTGCGTTGGAACCTGTGACCCAATCACCATCCAGGTATCCCATGCGCAAGTTGATCTTTACCCTGCTCTGTCTGTTGCCGTTGACCGTCATCGCGCATGACGACATGGCCATGATGCAGATGGCCAGGGGTCCGCAGCTGGGCGCCAGCACAGCATTCGATACGCACGGCCGGTTGTGGCTGGTCGACGCGGCGAACGGCCATGTACGACTGCGTCACTCGGATGACTTCGGCAAGACGCTCAGCGCGCCGGTCGAGATGAACGCCCAGGCCGAGCCGATCTACGACAGCGCCGAGAACCGGCCGAAGATCGCCATCGGTCCGCATGATGAGTTGTATGTGAGCTGGTCGCAGCCACGCCCAAAACCGTATACCGGCTTCGTGCGTTTCGCCCGTTCACTCGATGGTGGCGCACATTTCTCCACTCCCATCACTGTGCACCACGACCGCGCCGAGATCACCCACCGCTTCGACACGCTGGCGGTCGACGGCCACGGCCGCGTGGTGATCGCCTGGATCGACAAACGCGACCTCGAGGCGGCACAGGCAAAGGGTGCGCGCTACCTCGGTGCCGCCGTGTACTACAGCTGGTCGGACGACGAGGGCCGCAGCTTCGTGCCCGAACGCAAGCTGATCGACCAGAGCTGCGAGTGCTGTCGCCTCGCCATTGCGCGCACGCCGCAGGGCGACGTTGCCGTGTTCTTCCGCAGCATCTTCGGCGACAACATCCGCGATCATGCCTATGCCGTGCTGCCTACGGACGGCGAGCCAAGTCACGGCGAACGTGCCACCTTCAACCAGTGGCAGATCGCCGCTTGCCCGGAACATGGCCCCGGCCTCGCCATCGGTGCCGATGGCACGCGCCACGCGGTGTGGTTCGAGTCCAAAGACAAACCGACCATCTGGTATGGCCAGCTCGATCCGGGACATCCTCCGCAACACGCACTGTTGATCGCCAACGCCGGCGCCAGCCATGCCGACGTGGGCGTGCACGGCAAGACGGTATGGATCACGTGGAATCAGGTCAGCGCCAACGGCTATGCACTGATGCTGCGACGATCGTCCGACAACGGCGTGCATTTCGATACGGCCCGTGAAATCGCTCGAAGCACTGACGCGATCGGCTCGCCACAGCTGCTGCAGACGCAGGATCGCGCGTTCGTGGCGTGGAACACCGCCGGTGGCTTCCGCCTGATCACACTGGATACCCCACAATGAAACGCCTGTTGCTTGCGTTCGTCTGCATGTTGCCGGCACTGGCCAGCGCCGGCTCGCTGGAGCCGCTGAGCGCGACTGATGTACCAACCTTGCTGCAGCCACCGGCACATGGCGAGCGGATCATCGCGCTGTGGGCGTTGGACTGCGCTTATTGCGAACAGAATCTCCAGGCCTTGGCCACGCTGCAGCGCGCCCATCCGGAAGCCATCGAACTGATTACCGTGGCCACCGACAGCATCGAGCAACACGATGCCATCGAAGCACGCCTGCGAAATGCCAGGGTGGAGGATTACCGGGCGCGCGCTTACGCCGAAGCGTCACCCGAGCGGATCAACTTTCTGCTTGATCCCAACTGGGGCGGTGAGTTGCCGCGCGTGCTGGTGATCCGTGCAGATGGCAGCCGGCTTGGTTTCAGCGGCGCGCTGACGCCCGCACAACTGCAGAAGCTCCACTAAGTTAAGAGCTCTACGGCTGTGCCGTGCTATCGGCCGGCGCCGGTGGCTCGGCAATGCCATCGTCCTCGTCGCCGTAGATCGCCACGTGCGCTACGCCATCGGCCCCGATCCAGCCGCGGTACATGCCATCGGTATTGAACGGAATCGCGATGTGGCCATCCGTATCCAGTGCGATGGCGCCACCGTTGCCACCCATTGAGGGGATTTCCTGGTTGATCACCTGGGCGGCCGCCCGATTCAGCGGCACGCGCATCTGGGTCACCATCATGCAGATCTCGTGCGCGGCGACGGTGCGGATGTAGTACTCGCCCCAGCCGGTACCGGATACCGCACAGCCGGAATTCGCATAGGTGCCGGCGCCAATGATCGGCGAATCGCCGATCCGGCCCCAGCGCTTGTCGGTCATGCCGCCGGTGGACGTGCCAGCGGCGAGATGGCCCTCGACATCCAGCGCCACCGCGCCCACCGTGCCGAAGTGTTTCGCCGTCTCCACCTCGGCATGTGGCTGCTTCGCCGCGTCTTCCTTCAAGGCTTTCTGCAGCTGCTGCAAGCGTTCCTCGGTGCGGAAGTAAGAAGGATCGACCAGGGTAATGCCCTGCTCCTTCGCAAATTCCTCGGCCCCCTCACCGGCCAGCATCACATGCGGTGAATGCTCCATCACGGCACGCGCCAGCAGGATCGGGTTTTTCACCCGTTGCACGTCCGCCACAGCACCGGCGCGCAGGGTATTGCCGTCCATGATCGCTGCATCCATTTCGTTCTTGCCATCGTGGGTGAACACCGAACCCTTGCCGGCGTTGAAGTTCGGATCGTCCTCCAGCACAGTGATCGCCGCCGTCACCGCATCCAGCGCCGGCTTGCCCGCCTTGAGCTGGGCGTAACCGTTCTGCAACGCCAGCGTCATCGCCGCGCGCACGGCCTTTTCCTTCGCCGGCGTCATGTCGCGCTTGATCACGCCGGCACCGCCGTGGATCACCAGTACGGGTGAGACGGCGGCGTGGCTCATGGTGGCGATTCCGAGGGCGGCAAGGACAACGAACAGGCGGTACTTCACATGACTCTCCCGACGGCAACGGGACAAGTATAACGAGCCGCCGATTTTGCACGTGCTACATAAAGTGAAGTCCCCTGATTGTTCCAACCAGCGGCCTTCAACTCATCAAAGCTTGATCAGAAGCCGCTGTTACACGCTTGCTGCGCTATTTGCTGCCGCACAACTCCGAGTCGGCGTAATTGTCAGTATTGACGGCGCCCCGCCCTTTTCATCGTCCACTTTCACCGCCATCGGACTATTGAACGAACCGCGTAACGTGGGATGGAAATCAATAGCGCGCCCGTCGAATGTATGCACCGAACCTTTGATGTCGACCTGTACCACAGCAGCGGTTAGAGGCTTCACCATCAAATCAAACGTCCACCTGGGCTTTCCATTGTCGTCCCCTAGAGAAATGCTTGCGGGCTCGCCGGTCTTTACGCATACCGTAGGCGTGCCTAATGTTTCGCTTCCTTGGCTGAGATTCATGGCGAGCTGAAAGACCTGCTTCGCCGAGGCATCAGATTTTGACTTGATCGCTGGTTGATTCATCGCATAGATCGCTCCGGTAAAGCCGGCAATGGCTGTGCAGACGATAGCTATTCCGATCAACCGGCGGCTGCGGTTCGGTGAAGACAATTTCAACATGGCAATGCGCTCCGTGATGGGATGACGAGGTGACCAAGTGCAACCAACCGGCAACGCAAGCGCGGCCGATTGGGTCTTCAACATGGCATTCGCATAACTTCGCCGTTGCACGCTGTGCTCGCGCAGCACAGCGGCATCACAGGCCAATTCCTGGTCGTGGCGCAGCGCCAAAAACGTCCAACGCACCAATGGATGGAACCAGAGGATGGCGACGACCGCCTGCGCGAGAAGGCACCACCAGCCGTCGCGTCGGCGCGCATGCGTAGTCTCATGAGCAAGAATTAGCGCACGCTCGGTTGTGTCGTAACGCTGTTCGAAATCGGCTGGCAAAACGATACAGACTCGCCACGCACCAACCAGCGCCGGTCCGACATCTACACCAGCAGCGCGCAACACGGGCCAGCGCGATGACACGTCGACAACCGGCATGGCCCCACGCAAACGGGCACGGTAGCGTGATTGCGCGAGCGTGGATAGCAGCAAGGTGACCACGCTGCCCGCAAGCCAGACCAACACAACACTGGCACGCCAATCGATGGCCATCGCACCCGAAGCATGTGATGGAAATGCCGCAGCCGCCGATGTGATTCTGAGTACTACCGGAGGCAATACCGTGATTGGTTCTGCGGCAACATGCGGCAGTTGACTCGCCAGCATCGCCAGCGGCAGCAGCAACCAAAGCTGGAACGCGCATTCGGCACCGAAGAGGCGTCGGCATGGTCTGCGTAGTGGGGCAACGACGAGTACCGCTGCGGTGAAGGCGAGGATCAACAGCCAACCGCGCCCGAGCCAGTCGATTCCTGCCAGATCAATGCTGTTCATCGTCGAGCTCCTGCAGCAGTTTCCTAAGTTCGGCGATGTCCTTCTTCGAGAGCTTGCGCTGCTCGGAGAAGTGCGCGACCAGCGGCGCCACGCGACCGCCGAACAGACGGTCGAGCAACCCCTTGCTCTCCTGCTGGACGTACTGCTCGCGGGTGAGCAGCGGCGTGTACAGATAGCGGCGGCCATCGCGCTCGGCATGCACGGCTTTTTTCCGCAACAGGCGATTGAGCAGGGACTTCACCGTGCCCTCCTGCCAGTCCTGCACCGGGCCAACCTCGGCGAGGATTTCCTCGGCACTTCGCGGCGCCTCGCGCCACAACACGTCCATCACCACCGCTTCCGCTTCGCTGATTGCCATGTGTCACCGTTTACACGTGTAAGTGAGTTTATGTTTACACGTGTAAATGATCGCGTCAAGTCTCGCTTAACTGGCGTGAAATCAGACCTGCGACCTTGGTACAGGGCCGTACACAGTTAAACCGTCGTATCCTTGGCAGCTGACTCTCCCTGCAGGAAGACATCGCAATGGACAAGGTTTACCCAAGCGCAGCAAAGGCTCTGGATGGCCTGCTGGTCGATGGCATGACGATCGCCGCTGGCGGCTTTGGCCTATGCGGCATTCCCGAGAACCTGATCGGCGCATTGCTGGAAGCCGGTACCAAGGACCTGACTATCGTCGGCAACAACGCGGGCGTGGATGATTTCGGCATGGGCCCGTTGCTGAAGACACATCAGGTGAAGCGCGTGTACGCCTCCTACGTGGGCGAGAACAAGGAGTTCGAGCGCCAAGTACTGGCCGGTGAGCTGGAACTGCACCTGACCCCGCAAGGCACGCTGGCCGAGAAGCTGCGCGCCGGTGGCGCTGGCATTCCCGGGTTCTATACGCGCACGGGCTTCGGCACCAAACTGGCCGAAGGCAAGGAAACCAAGGTATTCGGCGACAAGGAATACGTGCTGGAAGAGGCAATCCATGCCGACCTGTCGATCGTGAAGGCGTGGAAGGGCGATGCCCACGGCAACCTGGTGTTCCACGAAACCGCGCGCAACTTCAATCCGATGATCGCCACCTGCGGCAAGATCTGCGTAGCCGAAGTGGAGGAGCTGGTGCCAGTCGGCTCGATCGATCCCGATGGCGTGCATGTGCCCGGCATCTATGTCGACCGCATCGTACAGGGCGTGAAGTATGAGAAGCGCATCGAGTTCCGCACGATTGCGGGCGCCAATACCGGCAAGGAAAGCCCGGTACGCACGGCCATGGCGCAGCGCGCTGCGAAGGAACTGCGGGATGGCTTCTACGTGAACCTCGGCATCGGCATCCCCACCCTGGTTGCCAACTTCATCCCGGAAGGCATCGACGTCACCCTGCAGTCGGAAAACGGACTGCTCGGCATCGGCCCGTTCCCGACCGAGGACAAGATCGATCCTGACCTGATCAACGCCGGCAAGCAGACCATCACCACGCTCCCCGGCTCGAGCTTTTTCTCCAGCGCGGAGTCGTTCGCGATGATCCGCGGCGGCCATATCGACCTGTCGATCCTCGGTGGCCTGGAAGTCTCCGCGCACGGCGATCTGGCGAACTGGATGGTGCCGGGCAAGATGGTCAAGGGCCCCGGCGGCGCGATGGATCTGGTCAGTGGCGTCAAGCGCGTGGTGGTGCTGATGGAGCACAACGCGAAGGACGGCACACCCAAGATCAGGACCGAATGCGAACTGCCACTGACCGGCAAGCAGGTGGTCGATCTGATCATCACCGACCTGTGCGTGTTCGAGGTGGCCAAGGGCAAGGGCCTGACCCTGATCGAACTCAACGACGGCGTGACGCTGGACGAAGTTAAGGCGAAGACCGGCTGCGCGTTTGCGGTGGCTGCCGGGCTGGCTGGCTGAGTAGAGGTACGCGTGGAACCGACTTCTGTCGCTTCCACGCGTTGTTCGCGGAAAGGGTGCGCTCCTACGCGAGAAACCCGCGCACCGCTGCCGCGTCGAACGGCCAGTCCAGTTCGCGCCCGTCGCGGTCATCACGCAGCACCGGCACCCGCGTGCCGTAACGCTGTTCCAGTTCGGCCGTGTCATCCACCCACACGCTATCGAACTCCGGCGCACGCGCCTCGGCCAGCACTGCCAGCGCGAGGTCGCACAGGTGGCAATAATCGCGCTGGTACAGGATCAGGTCGGACATGCGCTTGCGAATGGACTGCCAAAGGCGGGGACGCCGCGTAGAATAGCCGGTTCACTCCCTTCCCCAGCAGCAAACCCATGGCCGTCAGCGTATTCGACCTGTTCAAGATAGGCATTGGCCCCTCCTCCTCGCACACGGTCGGACCGATGCGCGCGGCGGCACGTTTCGCCGAGCGCTGGCTGGAAGAGAAAGGTGTACTGGATCGGGTGACCCGCGTGCGTGCGGAACTGTACGGTTCGCTGGCAATGACCGGCCGCGGCCACGGCACCGACAAGGCCGTGCTGCTGGGCCTGGAAGGCCAGCATCCGGACACCGTCGATCCCGACCAGATCCCCGCCACGCTCGAACGCATCCGCAAGACACAGCGCCTGCGCGTACTGGGCAAACACGAGATCGAGTTCGAGGAAAAGCGCGACCTCGTTTTCAACAAGCGCCAGAAACTGCCGTTCCACACCAACGGCATGCGCTTCAGCGCGTACGATGCCGACGGCAACGAACTGGCCACGCGCGACTACTACTCGGTCGGCGGCGGCTTCGTGGTCAACACCGACGAGGCCGCGGAAGACCGCATCGTCGCCGACACCACTGAGCAGCCCTACGCGTTTTCCAGTGGCGACGAGATGCTGGCGCTGTGCAAGCAGCACGGCCTGACCATCGCCCAGCTCATGATGGCGAACGAAACCGTGTGGCGCCCCGAGGCGGAAACCCGCGCGGGCCTGCTGACGATATGGAAGGCGATGCAGGATTGCGTCAATCGTGGCCTGCGCTCGCCCGGCGTACTGCCCGGCGGTCTGAAGGTGCATCGTCGGGCACCCGCCATGGCCGAGGAATTGCGCAACGCGCCCGAAGCCGCCCTGCGCGATCCGCTGACCATCCTCGACTGGGTGAATCTGTATGCGCTGGCGGTGAACGAGGAAAACGCCGCCGGTGGCCGCGTGGTCACCGCGCCGACCAACGGCGCGGCCGGCATCGTGCCGGCGGTGGGCCACTACTACCTGCGTTTCTGCCCGAAGGCAGACGACGACGGCATCGTCGAGTACCTGCTCACCGCCGCCGCGATCGGCATCCTGTACAAGGAAAACGCCTCGATCTCCGGCGCCGAAGTCGGCTGCCAGGGTGAGGTCGGCGTGGCCTGCTCGATGGCTGCCGGTGGCCTCACCGCCGCGCTTGGCGGCAACGTGTTGCAGGTCGAGAACGCCGCCGAGATCGGCATGGAACACAACCTCGGCCTCACCTGCGACCCGATCGGCGGCTTGGTGCAGATCCCCTGCATCGAGCGCAACGCGATGGGCTCGGTCAAGGCGATCAACGCCAGCCGCATGGCGCTGAAGAGCGACGGCAAGCACCGCGTCTCGCTGGACAAGGTGATCAAGACCATGCGCGACACCGGCCGCGACATGAAGGACAAGTACAAGGAAACGTCACGCGGTGGCCTCGCGGTCAACGTCATCGAGTGCTGAAGCGGCCTGCCTGACTTTTGCCGGGTGACAGCTCCGGCACACTCTGTAACCATCGGTTTCTTTGGGTGTTGTTCTCGCCCACGCAGGAGTTCGCATGTCTTCATCCAGCCCCCTTCGCCGCGACGTCGGCCCATTCGCCCTGATGCTCACCGGCCTGGGCTCGATCATCGGCTCCGGCTGGCTGTTCGGCGCGTGGAAAGCCGCCGGCTTAGCCGGCCCCGGAGCAGTGTGGGCGTGGGTACTGGGCGCGGCGATCATCATGACGATCGCGTTGACCTATGCCGAGCTGGGCGCGATGTTTCCCGAGTCCGGTGGCATGGTGCGCTACGGCCATTACTCGCATGGCTCGCTGGTCGGCTTCATCGCCGCATGGTCGAACTGGATCGCGATCGTGTCGGTGATCTCGGTGGAGGCCGAGGCCTCGGTGCAATACATGTCCGGCTGGAAGTGGCAATGGGCGAAGGACCTGTACGCGCATGTGCCGGGCGCATCAGGCGAACTCAGCCATGCCGGCCTGGTCATCGCCGCAGTGCTGGTAATCATCTATTTCCTGATGAACTTCTGGAGCGTGAAGCTGTTCGCCCACTCCAATACCGCAATCACCGTGTTCAAGCTGGTGGTGCCGGCGGCGACCGGCCTGTTGCTGATCGCCAGCGGTTTTCATCCTGAAAATTTCTCGGTCGGCATCCACGGTGGCGCGCACGTGACTGACTTCGCGGCCATCCTCACCGCCGTGGCCACCGCCGGCATCGTGTTCAGCTTCAACGGTTTCCAGAGTCCGGTGAACCTTGCCGGCGAAGCGCGCAATCCGGGCCGGAGCATCCCGTTCGCCATCGTCGGTTCGATCACGATCGCCACCGTCGTCTACATGATCCTGCAGGTCGCCTATATCGGCGCGATACCACCGGACCTGCTGGCCAAGGCCGGCTGGCACGGCCTCGATTTCAGCTCGCCGTTCGCGGATCTGGCGAAAATTCTCGGCCTGTTCTGGCTGGCGAACCTGCTGTTCCTCGATGCGTTCATCAGCCCCAGCGGCACTGGCATGACCTACACCGCCACCACCGCGCGGATGATCTACGGCATGGAACGCAACGGCACGCTGCCGAAGATCCTCGGTCTTGTGGATCCGAAGTCGGGTGTGCCACGCCCGGCGATGTGGCTGAACCTGGTGGTGTCGTTCCTGTTCCTGTTCTTCTTCCGCGGCTGGGGCACGCTGGCCGCGGTGATCTCGGTGGCCACGATCATTTCCTACCTCACCGGCCCGGTCAGCGTGATGACGCTGCGCCGCACCGCGAGTGAGCTGCATCGTCCCTTGCGCATCACCGGCCTGCCGATTCTTGCCGGCATCGCCTTCATCATGGCGACGGAACTGCTGTACTGGGCCAAGTGGCCGTTCAACGGGCAAATCATCCTGCTGATCGTGGTGGCGCTGCCGGTGTACCTGTACTACCAGGCCAAGAGCGGCTGGCACGACTTCGCCCGACAGATGAAGGGTGCGTGGTGGCTGGTGGTCTACCTGCCGGTGATCGCGTTCACCGCTTGGGCCGGCAGTACCACGTTCGGCGGCCAGGGTTATCTGACTTACGGCTGGGACCTGGTCGTGGTCGCGGTGATCGGCCTGGTGTTCTACGTGTGGGGCGTGAAATCCGGCTGGCGCACGCCGTCGGTGGAAGCCGCGCAGTTGGCAGCACAAAGTAATCCGACTTCTCCGCTGATACCGCCGGATGAAGCGACCGCGGAGCGCATCACCGGGCACTGAATTTCGATCATTTGACCAAACAAGAACGCGCGGCTCATCGCCGCGCGTTTTTTGTTTCTAATGCCTCCAGCCACTTCATCCGCATCTGACAACGACAGCATTAGTTGTAAAGTGAATACTTGGAACTTGGATCGTGGCCTTCACGTTACTCAACCGAGGGACGTCAGATGAATCCGCAGAAGCCAGTCGGTGCAAGAGTAAAAATTTCGAAGAACGGCCCCTATCTCGTTTCGGGACGGCTCCCTCTGCAAAAGGAGACCATCGGCACGAACGCAGATGACGAGTCGATAAAGTGGGAAAAAGGGCAGCACTATGCTGCGGAGGAGCAATACGCACTCTGTCGCTGCGGCCATAGCGCGAACAAGCCATTTTGCGATGGCACGCATGCCAAGGTCGGCTTTGACGGCAGCGAAACCGCGAGTCGCAAGCCGTATCTCGAGCAAGCCGAAGTCATTCGGGGCCCAGTGATGTCGCTGACCGACGTCGAGAGCCTGTGCGCATTCGCGCGGTTTTGCGATCCGCGCGGCAAGGTATGGAACCTCGTCAACGAAACCGACAACCCCACGGCCAGCAAGCATTTCGTTAGTCAGACCTGCGACTGCCCGTCGGGACGGCTGGTGGCTTGGGACAACGAAACCGGTAAAGCGATCGAACCTGCGTTTGAGCCATCGATCGCTCTGATCGAAGATCCTGCCCAGCATTGTTCCGGGCCGATCTGGTTACGCGGCGGCGTGCAGCTGATCGGCGCCGATGGCTTTGAATACGAAGTGCGTAATCGCGTGACTCTGTGCCGCTGCGGCGCATCGCAGAACAAGCCGTTCTGCGATGGCACTCATGCGTCGATGGGGTTCAGCGACAGCAAGTGAAAGTGCGCCTGCCTGCGCTACATCATCCCGGCGCCAGCACATCTCCCAATAGCGCCTGCGCGGTCACCTCCGGTCCCGCGTCCGGCCCCTGGATCACCAAAGGCTGGGTGTTGTGCCGGGTAGTGGTAAGCGCGCAGTGGTTGTCGGTGCCATACGGGCGCGCGCAGCGCCTTGGGCACCAGACCCTGCACATCCACCTCGTCGGTGCCGAGGGAAAATGCCGCGTTGCGGGCGATGATCAGCAGTTTGCGCGCCACGTCCTCGACGGAAAGATCGGAGCGTGGATCAGGCTCGGTGTCGCCCAGTTGACGCGCTTCGCGCAGCAAGACAGAGAATGGCTGGTTGCCGTCATACTGGTTGAACACCCACGACAACGAGCCGGAGAACACGCCTTCCAGCGTGAGCAAGCTGTCACCACAGGTACGCAAACGGCGCACTGCCCAGCAGAAGCATTGATTGTGTAAGCATCGATTCGTGATAAACGAAAGCCCCGCCGAGTCGGGGCTTTCAACCAATCATATCCGCGCCACCACCATCGGCCTCACCATACAGCCGCGTCTGCAATCGATACAGCTCGGCATAGCGCCCATTTGCCTGTAGCAATTCGTCGTGACTACCCTGCTCGATCAGCACACCACGCTCCAAGAAGAAGATCCGGTGTGCCTTGCGGATGCTCGCCAGCCGATGGGTGATCAGGATCACCGTACGCTGCTGCGCCAGCTTGCGCAGGGACTCGTACACCGCCTGTTCGGCCTTGGCATCCAGCGACGACGTAGGCTCGTCCCAGATCACCAGCGGCGCATCGCGATACAGCCCGCGCGCGACTGCCAACCGCTGCCATTGGCCGCCGGATAGATCCTGACCGCCGAGAAAATGACGCGACAGCAAGGTATCCCAGCGCCGCGGCAGCCTGTCGATAACCTCGCTCGCGCCGGCGTCGCGTGCCGCGCGCCGCAGATCGTGCTCGCCCGGATCGGGCCGGTCATGCCGTCCGAGACGCACGTTGTCACGCGCATTGCGCGGCCAGCGTACGGGCTCCTGCAGCACCATGGCGACGCGATCGGCCAACGACTCGGGCGCCATTGCACGCAGATCAACACCGCTCCAGCTGATCCGCCCCGCGCTTGGCCGATACAGGCCGGCGATCAACTTCGCCAGGGTGGTCTTGCCGGAACCGTTCTCGCCGACTAGGGCAATCGTCTCGCCCGCCTGGATGGTCAGCGAGATCTCCTGCAGCGCCAGGCCCTGTGCACCGGGATAGCCAAAGCTGACCTGCTCCAATTCGATCTGGCCCGGTGCCTGCGGTGCCTCGACACCAGCTGCCGGACCACGCTGGAGTTCCAACTGCTCGATAAATTCCCGGTAGTCGCTGATATACAGCGCCTTCTCGAACAGTTCGCGCGCCACCAGCATCAACCTGGCAAGCGCCGCGCTGGCACTGCGAATCGCGATCACCGCCGTGCCGGCAGCGGCCAGATCCAGCCAGCGCTCATCGAGCATCACGCCGAGTGCCACAAAGGTACCGATCAGCCCCAACCCGGACAGCAGCCGGCCCAACGTGGTCGATCGGGTCTCGGCCATACCTTGGCGCACCAGATGCCGCTCAAGTTCGGTCGCGCTGCGGCGGTATTCCGCCAGCACATAGTCCTGTGCCTGGTTGGCGCGGATCTCCGGCGCCGCTTCGCGCTCGGTGGCCAACTCAGCCATCATCTGGGTTTGCCGGGTCAGCGCGATCGTGGTCGGCATCGCAGCGTATTGCAGGCCGGCGGCCTTCAGCGCGGCCCAACCATCCGGCAGCAGCGCAAGCAACAACACTGGCAGCAACAGCGGATGCAGCAGAAACACTGCGAGCGAGGCACCGGCCACCGCGAGCAGCGCGCTGAGCACCTCGACCAAACAAGCGGTAGCGCTTTCCATATGCATCACACCGCGATCCTTCGCGCGATGCAGCCGATCGTAGAACGCCGGATCGTCGAACGATTCCAGCGGCACTTGCAGGCTGACTTCGAACAGTTGCTCCTCGGCCACGCGATGCACTCGCGGCGCCAGTCGCACCCTGGCGATGGACGTCAAGGCGTCCATCGCGATACGCAGCAGATACACGGCGCACAACAGCAGCAGCAGCGGCAAGGCGGCTCGCAGTTGCGCTGGATTGCCGGGCCCGTTGAAGACGCGCGCCAGCACTTTGGCCGTCAGCAACAGACCCAAGGTAGTAGCCGCGCCGGCGAGCAATTGCGCCACTACCACCAGCACCGCAAGTCTCGGCGAAGCGCGCCGCAGAATACCCACCACCGGTCGTGCCGCCATGCCCAGGCGACGCAATAGCGCGCGCAGCCCTACGGCTTGCTGCGCTTGATCGTCCAGACGCCAGTACGGGGTGTGCAGCTCTGCCTGATCGACCTGGTCTGCCTGCGTGTTCAGAACCGATCGCCTCCGAGAGTGAGGATCGAGGGCAGGGCGCTGTCCGGATGCGCTTTCAATAGCTGATAGGCGATACCACCCTGACCCGACATCAGTCCTGGCGAAAAGATCTCGCGGGTCATGCCGCAGATCGGGCCGTGTTGCTCCAGGCTGGTCAGCACGTATTCCAGCAGCCCGTCGCGCGACAGCTCCGGCGGTCCCTCACCGGCAACGATTGCATGATCCAGCAACTCCCACGCACTGAGATCACCGTGGCAGACACAGTGGTTCCAACCCAGCCCCAACCGCCAGGTCGCCGCGGCAGCACGCCGCAGCAGCAGCCGCGTCGACGGCTGCCGCAGCTGTGGATCGAGATCGAGCCGGGCCAAACCGATCCCGACCGAGCCATGGCACCACGCGGCGGCGGTTTTGATGCCACCCAGCAGGCGCTTGTCTAGCCAGTTTTGTTCTTCGTCATCGAACAGGGCGTCCTCGAAAGCGAACGCCGCCTGCGCCGTTTGTAGATATCGCGCCTCGCCGCTGGCTTGGGCCAGCCTGCTCAAGGCCCAACCGATTCCGCTGACACCGTGCGCAAAACCGCCGATACCGTCCGGCCATTGCTCATACACCCAGAACGCCTGCCCATCGCGTTGGCTGGCCTGCGCACACAACTGGTCACCGAGAGCACAGGCCATATCCAGATAGCGCGTATCACCAGTGCGCTTGGCCAGCATCAGCAAGGGCGGGATCGCGCCTGGTGCACCGGAAAGCACATCTTGCACATCGCAGGCGGCGGCCGCCTCGGCGATATCGTCGGCCATCGCGCAGGCGCGGGCCACGCTGTCATCGCCTGCCATGCCCCAATCGGCCAAAATCAGCCGTGTCCAGATCAGCGAACCCAAGCCGAAATAGCCGCCAGGCGACAAGGGGCGCACCTCGATACTACTGTTGCGCTGGTTCTGGCGTTTCGCCTCGGCCAAATCGAGCGTGCGCAAGGTTGCGGCGAATAAGGCCTCGATGCCCTCGACCGGATCGGCACGGCCAGCTTGAGCTTCACGCAGATAGGCCGCGGTCAGCAGCGCGACCCCGGCAGTGCCGCCGTACAGGTCCAAGCCCACCGGCTGCACCGACCAGTCCGTGTCCGGATCGAATACAGGGGCGATCCAGGCGACGCTGCCATCGTCGCCGCGGATCGCGCTGGACAGCAGCTCGCGCATGATTTGCGCCGCCAGCAATCGGCGGCGCGCATCGTGTTCGCCGGTATGCGCTCGTGCCGGCCACATCGATGTCTCATCCGGCAACCAGCCTTGATTGATATAGGCACTGATCAAAGCACCCTGGATCACCTTGCGTTCCAGTTGCAGATCGGCGGCACGCCAATGCCGCAGCGCCGCCTCGATCAGGTCGCCCTGTGCGCGCCAGCGTGTGCCGCGCGGACCTTCCAACTGCCCTTCGCCGGCCATCGCGGTAAAGAACGGAATATCGCCGACCAGCAGATCGTCGATCTCGGCCTCGATCACCACGGACTCGCCTGGTGCTGCCGCCACGTTGGCGGCCATCTTGCTTAATAGTTCACGCGCCCGCTTTCGTGCCGGTGGCTCGTTATGCAGTGACACCGGATGCCACAACATGCGACCCAGTTCGGCATACACCTCGGTGGCGCGGGGCACTACCCGGATACGGCAGTCGGCAAACGCGGCCAACCGTATGCGCAGCGTGCCGGCGGCGTCAAGTGTGTGCAGGTGTGCGGTCATCTGATCGAATGCATCCAGCACCTCGGGCCAGTACTGCGCTAGCGCCGGCTGCGGACTGGGATGATTCTGCGAGATCGGCGCCGACACCAGGCTGGTACCGATATGCGCCTGATCGGTGCCGGGCTCGAGGATATCCGGCAGCGGCAGCAGCGGCTGCTCTCCCGGCAGCATACCGACCGCCGAAGCATCGACGCCACGCCAGCCCAGTCCCACACCGCGGCCCGGCAGCATGCCGATGCTCAGCACCGTGCCAGCGACCAGTTCCGATGCGCGGTCCAATGCCTGCCCGAAGCCGGAGGGCGATGGCGCAACCTTTGGCGTAAACAGCGTCTCGCAATCGATCACCACGGGACTGTCGCCATGGGCGATCACGTTCTCCGCGTGCAGATCGGTCCCGCCGAGCAGGCGCATCACCGCCAGCCAGTGGCCGATGCCGCGATAGAAACCGCGCAGTTGCCCGGCATCCGCTGCGTAGCGATGGCCGATAAATTCGGTCCAGCCATAACCCTTGCGCGCCACCACCCGGGGTACGCGCATGCTTGATCGCTCAGTCTGCGCGTCGGCGAGCTCGTCGACAAAATCGGCCAGCACGATATCCACCGCCACCGAACGCGGTTTGTAGACCAGGCGCCCGCCGGTGCAGCGCAGCAGTGCTACGGTTTGTCCGCCGCGATGACTGTCGCCAGCACTGAAACTCATTTCCAACAAGTCGCCCAGCGGCTCGGCGCACAGCGACGCCAGGCTGGCGCGATCAACCGCCCAGCGTTGCGCGAAATTCAACGATGCTGCGCAGCGATGCTGCACGATATACGTGACCCGCGCCAACAAACCGGGATAGCGCTCGGCCCGGCTATCCCAGAAGCTGCGCTGCGACGAAAGGTCGAGAAACTGCTGCCAACGCTGAGCACTATCGTCGCCATGCAGTTGGCCGGTGACCCGCGCCGCATTCAGCTCCAGCAGCAGCATGCGGCTAAGCTTGCTGTGCAGCACGGCGTAGAGGGATTGCCGCGTCGCGGCCAGGATCGCTTCGCGTTCGCGCTCAACAAGGCCGGTAATCAACGCAAACTGGGTTGCCAGCTCGTCCAACGCGGACGAGAACAGGCAACCCAGCGATGCATCAAAATTACCGGCGTCCGTGGTGGACGCCATCGGGTTTAGCAGCACTGACGCGTTTGTGACCCCGTACAAGCCGTGCCGCATCCACCGAGCGTGGTTGGCCTGATCGATTCGCTGACGATGTCGGCCTCGGCGAATTGGCTGCTGCTGAACAGCGGACCGGCTGGATTGTCCAGTCCAGCATCGTTGAGCCAACCAGAGACCATATCGTTTGCATTGCTCATAACATCTACCTCTTAGATGGTTGAGGAAAATCGTGCCGGAAAGATGTGCAAAGGCAAACGGCGATTTATGAGCTTTGCTTTATGTCGAACCGCCTCCACCCCGTAAACTCCGCCGACAAACTGGGAGATCACTCTCCCGCGGCGATGGTAGTCACGCTTAAAAGAACCGGTCTACCTGGGCGAATTACCAGTTGACTATTCCAGCGGAATAGCCACATTACGGCGCAAAGCAGTGCAGCATTTCATGGCGGTCGTGTAGATTTTCGTGCCGGATACATATGGATGATATTGCAGCATTGGTGCGATCCAGACAGTCGCAACATGCTTTGTTGTGAGGCATGTTGCGACTGCCGCACGACGGAAATTTAGCGCTTCTGGATAAACTTTCGTCACCGCTACAAAAGGGCTAACACGTCACCAAGCAAAGCCTGTGCGGTCACTTCCGGCCCCGCGCCTGGCCCCTGAATCACCAGCGGTTGGGTGTTGTAACGGGTAGTGGTGAGGGCGAACTGGTTGTCCGTGCCGTAGAGGCGTGCGGCAGGATGGGTAACGGGGACTTCGGCGATGCCGACGCGCGCCTTGCCACGCTGGTTGAGACGGGCGAGGAAGCGCAGCACGTTGCCGCGTGATTTGGCTTCGGCGTGACGCGCGGCAAGCGGTTCGTCCAGTTCCGTCAGCCGAGCCAGAAACTGCTCGGCAGTGATCGCACGCAGCGGTTCGGGCACCAGGCTTTCCACCTGTACCTCATCGACGCCCAGGGCGAAGCCCGCGTTGCGGGCGATGATCAGCAGTTTGCGCGCCACGTCCTCGCCGGAAAGATCCGAGCGTGGATCGGGCTCGGTGTAGCCCAGTCGACGCGCCTCGCGCAGCAAGACAGAGAATGGCTGGCTGCCGTCGTACTGGTTGAACAGCCACGACAGCGAACCGGAGAACACGCCTTCCAGCGTGAGCAGGCTGTCACCACAGCTACGCAAACGGCGCAGCGTGGACAGCACCGGCAGGCCTGCTCCAACAGTGGCCGAATCGCCGTAGCGACCGCCGTTCGCGACCGCCGCCTGCAGCGCACGCCAGCCGGGCAGTTCGCCGCCCGCCAGCGCCTTGTTCGCGGTGACCACGTGATAACCACGTGCCAGCCACTCGGCGTGGCGCGACGCCAGGGACACGCTGGCAGTGGCGTCGACGATCACCTTCACCGCCGCACTGCTGGCATCCAGCACCTCAAGCAGGATGGCATCGCTGCGCGCATCGCCCTGGCTGTTCAACTGCTCGCGCAGGCTGCGATTGGCCAAATGGATCGGATCGGTCTGCTGGCGGCGTGAGTTGGCCGCACCGACCAGCCGCACGCTGGCGGCAGCCGGCGTGTTGAGCAGCTTCAACAACGCGCCACCGACCACGCCTGTACCTAGCAGCACGATGGCAATCGTGGGCGCGGTTCCAACTGCGAGGGTGGCGCGCGGCAGCTTGCGGTCAACCGCAGCAGCCGCTTCTTCCAGCACCGCGCTCATGCGATCACCCGGCGTTTGGATTTATCCACGGCGACGGCACGCAACAGCGCCGCATCGAGATCGCGCAGCAGGTCGTCGCCATCTTCGATGCCCACCGACACCCGCAACAGGCTGTCGGCGATACCGGCGGCGTGACGCGCTTCCACCGCCATCGACGAATGCGTCATCGAGGCCGGATGCGCGATCAGGCTCTCCACTCCGCCCAGCGACTCGGCCAGCGAAAAATACTCGAGCCCATCGACGAACGCTTCGATCTGGGTGACATCGCCTTCCAGCTCGAAACTGAGCATGGCGCCGAAGCCTTGCTGCTGACGTGCGGCCAGGGCGTGACCGGAATGGCTGGCAAGGCCGGGGTAATACACCTTGCGTACGGCCGGATGGGCATCCAGCTGCACGGCAATGCGTTCGGCGTTCTCCTGATGCTGACGCAGGCGTACGGACAGGGTACGCAGGCCGCGCAAGGTCAGGTAGCTGTCGAATGGCGCTCCGGTGAGGCCGTTGCAGTTGGCCCACCACTTCAGCTGCTCGAACACGGCCGGCTCACGCGCCACCACCGCGCCGCCGACCACGTCGCTATGACCGTTGATGTACTTGGTAGTGGAGTGCACCACCACATCCGCACCGAGCAGCAATGGCTGCTGCAGTGCCGGCGACAGGAAGGTGTTGTCAACCACCACCAGCGCACCGACCGCATGCGCGGCCTGCGCCACGTGGCGGATGTCGGTAATCCGCAGCAAGGGATTGGACGGCGTCTCCACCCAGACCAGCGCCGGCTTCTGCGCCAGGCCCGCGGCGAGCGACACACTGTCGGTCAAGTCGGCGAATTCAACACTGAAACGACCCTTCTTTGCCCACGCATCCAGCAAGCGCCAGGTGCCGCCGTAACAATCGTGCGCAGCGAGGACTTTCGATCCCGCCGGCACCAGTTCCAGCGCCAGCGCCACCGCCGACATGCCACTGGACGTCACCACCGCGCCAGCGCCCTGCTCCAGTTCCGCCAGTGCATTGCCGAGCAGGTCACGGGTGGGATTGCCGCTACGCGAATAATCGTAGGCGCGCTTGCGGCCGAGGCCAGCGAAACTGTAGTTGCTCGACAGATGCAGCGGCGGCACCACGGCGCCGTGCTGGGTGTCGCTTTCGATGCCGGCGCGCACGGCGCGGGTACTTGTACCTTTCTCGGTACAGGGGGCGGACTCGCTCATGGGTGGATCTCCAGTTCTTGCTAGTTATCGGATGTAGTCAGGCCAGCGCTTCGCGCAATAGCGGCGCGAGCTGCTCGGGTTCTTTCAAGAAGGCATCGTGGCCGTACGGCGACTCGACTACTTCCAGCGTGGCCGGGCCGTGCAGGCGGCGCTGCAGCTCGCACAGGTCGGCCAGCGGCACCAGCCGGTCGGACGGGAAGCCGATCAGCGTGGTCGGCGTCGGGATCTGCTCCGGCGTCACGTCATGCAGGTCGATCGATTCGGACAGCGCGAGGAAACGATCCGCATCGAAACGCTCGACGAAGCGGCGCCCCTGATGCTCCAGATAGTCCTCGACCGGGAAATGGAAGCGCTCGTCACGCCATTCCGGGCCACCGGCAAAGCGCCGGCCGAATTCGCCGCTGCCGCGGTAGGTGGTGATCGCCAGCTGGCGTGCCAGCGCCAGTGCCTCATCGACCCGGCCGGTCGACTGACCGAGCCGCACGATGCCGCGCTGCACGCTGCGCTGCGCGGTGGCCAGCGGATGCGGCCGGTGCGCGCCGGCCAGCAGCAGCAGCCGATCGACGCAGCGTGGATGGCGCGCCGCGAAGGCCAGCGCCACCATCGCGCCGTACGAGGAACCGACGAAGGCGTGCGCCTGCGGGACCGCCAGCGCCTGCAGCAGCGCGGCCAGCGCGTCGGCCTGATCCTCACTGGATACCGAGTCGACGCCCAGCTCGGCCGGGGTCAGCCAGTCGATCGCCAGCACGCGCCAGCGGTCCAGATCGATCGCTGCACCGGCGCCCACCAGCGCCTGCCACCAGCCCGGAGCGCTGTCGCCGTCCAGCGCGGTGACGTCGCGACTGGCCGAGATACCGCCCTGGACGATCAAGGTCGGTGCATCGGGCGCGCCGCACCACAGGTAGCGCACCTCGACCTCGCGCGGGCCGGCGCCGTATTTCGGGGTGAGCCGCAGCCGCCGCGTACTGCGCTGGGCGGTCAGCTGCGGGCGCGCGTGTCGCGCCTCCAGGCCTTCGACAAACGCGGCGTGGCTGGTCTCGACATAGCGGGTTTCGGGCAGGAAGGTCATCTCGCTCTCCGGTAGGCATCGCCCTGCGCAGTACCGGAAAGGTCGCCATTCCGGAATCGGCAGCGGATAGCTGCGATACCGATGACGCCCATCTACCGGTCAGTGCCGAAGCACCTCCGCAGGAGTTGGCACCGTGGCGGAAACGCTCCGCAGGTTGCCCCGGCTTCAAAGGGCCTGTCCCTCAGCCGGTCTCGATGAGTAGAGCGGATATTGAACGCCTTGTTTCACAGTGTCAATAGACGTCTAAACATCTAAACGCATATATGTTTATTCGTGATAACGATTTGCCATATACCTGAAACATCCTCATGCTGACCATCCATGCCATCACCTGAAGCCACACCCCGCAGGCCGGAGGATGCTGAAGTCCTACCTGCAACTGGTGCCGGCACCACAAGGTTGACTGGCTTATTGCCTCTCCCCTGCGACCGAAGGAAGTCCCTTTTCGGGACAAGCAGGGGGAGGAGAATCTCTGCCAAGCCCACTCATCAAGCCGTCGCCATGAGCATTCACCTTGACCTCTCCGCCACCATCGGCCACACCCCGCTGCTGCGGCTGCGCCACGCTTCCGCGTTGACCGGTTGCGAGATCCTGGCCAAGGCCGAGTTCCTGAATCCCGGCGGCTCGATCAAGGACCGCACCGCGCTTGGCCTGCTGCGCGATGCCGAGCAGCGCAGCCTGATCCGTCCAAGCGGCACCATCGTCGAAGGCACTGCCGGCAATACCGGCATCGGACTGGCCTTGCTCGGTGCCAGTCTGGGTTATCGCACGGTGATCTTCATGCCGGAGACGCAGAGTCGCGAGAAGATCGATGCACTGCGCGTCACCGGCGCCGAGGTGCGGCTGGTACCTGCCGTGCCGTACAAAGATCCGAACCATTACGCACATCACGCCCGCCGACACGCCGAGGCATTGAACGCGATCGACACGGGCATCGCATGGTTCGCCAACCAGTTCGACAACACCGCCAACCGCGACTTCCACGAAGCCACTACCGGCGTGGAAATCTGGGAAGACACCGACGGCCGTGTGGACGGCTTCGTCTGTGCCGCCGGCACCGGCGGCACCTTGGCCGGCGTCGGCCGCGCACTGAAAGCGCGCAAGCCGGGCGTGATGATCGCACTGGCCGATCCCACCGGCTCCGCGCTAGCCAGCTACGTCAATACCGGCGAACTGACTGCCACGGGCAATTCGATCAGCGAGGGCATCGGCTCCAGCCGCGTCACCGCCAACTTCGACGGCGCGCCAATCGACCTGGCCTGGTCGATTCCCGACGATGAATCGGTGCCGCTCGCCCACTTGCTGCTGCACGAGGAAGGCTGGTGCGTCGGTGGCTCCAGCGGCGTCAACCTGGCCGGCGCGATCCGCCTCGCACGCGCACTCGGCCCCGGCCATACCATCGTCACCGTGCTCGCCGATGCCGGCACGCGCTATCAGGCCAAACTGTTCAATCCGGCGTTCCTCCACGAAAAAGGCATACCCGTGCCGGACTGGCTGGCGCAGGCGTTCCCGGGCTGAGGCGATCGCTGCGATGGCAGAGTCTGCGCCGCTTCATGCGCCTCCTGCTAACGTATTCGCATGACCGCACACTCCGACACGTCGACGTTGCACATCCAGCTGCAACGCGACGGCTTTGCCTTCCTCACCGCCGACCAGATGCGCGACCTGTTACAGGCGCAGGCGCTGAGCGACTGGCCCGCGTTCGCCGCCAGCTGGAACGATCTGGGACCCGACACCTATCTGGCTGCACGCGGCCGGCAGCGGCGCCGGCGGCATGCGGTGTACGCCGCCGATGCCAGCGGTGAGATCCGGCGCGAACCGCACCAACCGCATTACCAGAGCCTCACCTACAACACCCTGCAGGGCGACATCCAGCGCTGGTTCGATCCGGTGCAGCAAGCGATCGCCGAAGGCCCCAGCCTGCGGCGCATCCTCGCCTTCAGCCGTGAACTGTTCGGCGCGCTGGCGCCGGCCACTCGCCATTGGCACATCGAGGTGCACCAGTTCCGCATTGAGGCGCGTGCGGGCGAGGCCGGCGAGCCAACTCCGGAAGGCGTGCATCGCGACGGCGTCGACTATGTGCTGGTGCTGCTGATTGACCGCGCCAACATCGAGAGCGGCACCACCACCATCCACGCCCACGATGGCACCCTGCTGGGCAGCTTCACCCTCACCCATGCACTGGACGCCGCCCTGGTCGACGATGCCCGCGTCTACCACGGCGTTACCGCAGTGACGCCGCTCGATCCTAAGCACCCAGCCCATCGCGACGTGCTGGTGGTGACGTTCAAGGCCTCCACATAGCAGCCCGTGCATCGCTGCAATTGTTACGACATCGTCATCGGACGTGTGCCGCGCACCGAGCACCCCGGGCAAGCCGCGAATTTGCTGGAATAGCCATCAACATCCGCGTTACGTCACACCCGCTATGATGGAACCCACATTTTTCACAAGGTACCCCCCATGTCCCTCGATTCATCTCATCGCAGGGACAACGCTGCCCCCGCCTTGCCACACGATGCCATCGAGGAGCGGTTGAAGTTCAGCGGTGACAACTCCTTCCATCGCGAACTGCGTCGACGTGTCGACGCCGAGTTCGAGCGCAGCGGCCGCCACCAGCGTGACAGTGCGCAGATGTATCTGAAGACGGCGATCATCCTTGGCCTGTTCGCGCTCACCTATGTAGCGCTGGTGTTCTTCGCGACCAGCGGCTGGCAGGCCCTTCTGCTGAGCATCGTGCTCGGCGTGGCGACAGCCGGGATCGGTTTCAACATCATGCATGACGGCGGCCATCAGGCGTATTCGGAACGCCGCTGGATCAACCGGCTGATGGCAATGACGCTGGATATGGTCGGCGGCAGCTCGTACATCTGGCAGTGGAAGCACGCACGTTTCCACCATACATGGGTCAACGTCGCCGGGCATGACAGTGACATCGACCTCGGCGTACTGGGGCGCCTTTCCCCATCGCAACCGAGGCGACCATGGCATCGCTGGCAACACTTCTACCTGTGGGTGCTGTACGGCGTCACCGCGATCCGCTGGCATCTGTACGGCGATTTCCGCGACATGATTACCGGCACTGTCGGCGAACGTCCGTTCGCGCGCCCGCGCGGTTGGGATCTGGCTGTGTTCGTGGTCGGCAAGCTGGCGTTCTTCACCCTTGCGTTCGGGTTGCCGCTGGCCTTCCATTCGATCGGTGCCGTGCTGCTTTTCTACACGGTGACCACCGCCGTCGCTGGCGTGCTGCTGGCGCTGGTGTTCCAGATGGCGCACGTGGTGGAAGAGGCAGCGTTTCCCGAGCCGAATGAAGGCGGTCAGCAGATGGACACGCCATGGGCGATCCATCAGCTGGAAACCACGGTGGATTTCGCGCGCGGCAATCGCGTATTGAGCTGGTTGATCGGCGGCCTGAATTTCCAGGTGGAACACCACCTTTTTCCACGTATCTCGCACGTGCACTATCCGGCCGTCGCACGCGTGGTGGAAGAGGCCTGCCGCGAATTCGGAGTGACCTACCTCGAACATCGCACGTTCGCTGCCGGCATCGCTTCGCATTACCGCTGGCTGCGGCAACTGGGCCGCCCAGTCATCGTGACAGCCACCGCTCCAGTATCCGTACTGGAACCCGAACCGCTGCCGCAGACCTGAGCCACCCATTCCACGTGCCCGTGGAAAGATCCGAGGCACGCGTGACTGTCGCCCACATGTGAATGCCGCACTCCCACGAAATTCACATGCAAAGAGCCTGCGGCTTGCGATGCTGTATCCGCAGTAGCCATGCCTTCGGTACGGTTTCACCTCCGTCAGGTGCGTGCGCTGACATTTGCCACTGTCCTTGACCTGTGGCTCCGCCACAAGCTTGGCATTCATAAAGGACACCTCATCATGAAAACGAAACTTGTCTTGGCTATGTGCGCAGCTCTGCTGGCTTCAAGTGCAGCGATGGCAGCGCAGGATGATCAAAGCAGCGACGGCACTGTTCAGACCACGAAAACCACTACTACGACCATGCAGCACGTCAGCGGCGCCCACACCACCTGGTACAAGGAAGGTGGCGTGATACCTACCGAGTATCGCGGCAACACCTATGTCGTTCAGCACTGGCAGACCGAGCATTTGAACGAACCCACGGAAGGATCCCACTGGGTGCGTGGTGACAATGGTGACTACCTGCTGGTCGACGAAAACACCGGCGCGATTACCAGCATCATCCATCAGCATTGATTGACCTGCTGGGCGCGGCTTCTTGCCGTACCCATGCTGACGGACCCATGGTTTCCATGGGTCCGTTTTTGTTTCTGCCGATCCGATCAAGTGGCATGCCGTTCCCGGAAACTGAAGGGCAGACAACAATCTGAACGCACCATCGCAGACAGGTGACCTACGTTCAAACGTGAACGGCGCACTGGCGCGAAATTCACATATTGAGGGCTTGCAGCTTGCAAAGCTGCCTGTGCATTAGGCATGCCCGGTGCGATTTAACTCTTAGCTAGTGCACGCTGAGATTTGCTGCCTTTCTTGTTGTGACTCGCCATTTACGAAGGAATACATCATGAAAACGAAACTTGTTTTGGCTATGTGCGCTGCCCTGCTGCTGTCCAATGTGGCGTTGGCGCAAACCGACGATCAAAGTGGTGGGACGGTTGAAACCACCAAGACGGTCACTACCACCGTGCAGCATATCGGTGGCAACAACGAGACCTGGTACAAACAGGGTGGCGTAATACCTACCGAGTATCGCGACAATCGGTATGTCGTTCAGCACTGGCAGACCGAGCACTTGAACGAACCCGCTGAAGGTTCCCATTGGGTGCGTGGCGACAACGGTGACTTCCTGCTGGTCGACGAAAACACCGGTGCCATCGTAAGCATCGTCCACCAGCAACACTGAAGCTGATCGGCCAAGGGCACGGTTTATCGCCGTGCCCTTGCAAACGGATCCATGGTTTCCATGGATCCGTTTTTTATTGCAGATTTCGATCTACTGCCCGCGTTTGCCGTTACCTCCCCTTGTAGAACTACAGGTTTGCGATGAACCGATCCGGCTGCGACACTGCGGCCACGGTGCTCCAGCCATGGAACGCCATGATCAACTCATCCAAGGGGAGTGACATGTCCATCGCCGCAAACGTCGTGATCGCCATCATCGCGCTGCTGCACCTGTGGTTCCTGATCCTGGAAATGTTCCTGTGGACCAAGCCCGCGGGCCGCCGCGCCTTTGGCCTCACCCCAGAATTCGCCGAGCAGTCGAAAGCGCTCGCCGCCAACCAGGGGCTCTACAACGGCTTCCTGGCCGCAGGACTGGCCTGGGGCCTCTACCTCGGCGGCGCCGGCTTCAGCGTGAAAGTGTTCTTCCTCGCATGTGTATTGGTCGCCGGCATCTTCGGCGGACTGACCGCGAGCAGGAAGATTCTGTGGATACAGGCATTGCCGGCCCTGATTGGGCTGGTACTCGTCCATCTGGCCTGACGAGGCAGACACTCATGGCGACGCCCTCTCGCGAAGCTGTCGGACAACGCTTCGATCAAGCGCTGATGCAACACGCCCGCGAAAAAACCTGGGCCGCGCTACATGGCATCCGCGAACGCATGCGTCCGGGCATCAGCGAAGACGAGGCGAAGCTCGAGGCAGCCGAGGTATTCCGCGAGCTAGGCTTCGAGCGGCTATGGCATCCGGTGCTGATCCGCATCGGGCCGAACACCACCAAGATCTATCGGCAGCGCTCCGACCCCAGCGTGCGACTGGGCGAGAACGATAGCTACTTCATCGATCTTGGACTGGTATTCGACGGACACGAGGGTGATGTGGGCGATACATTCGTGGTCGGTCACGCGCCGGAACGTCAGGCTTGCGCGGAAGCGGCGCGGACGTTGTTCGGCGAAGTGGCCGACGTGTGGCGCTCGCAAGCGCTGAGCGGCCAGGCGCTGTATGCGTATGCCGGCCAGCGTGCCGCAGCGATGGGTTGGCGGTTCAACCACGCGATCAAAGGTCATCGGGTCAGCGACTTTCCGCATGCGATCCACAAGGCCGGCGACCTTGGTGATCTGGAAGCATCACCGTCTAGCGGACTGTGGATCCTGGAAATCCAGATCGCGCATCCGAGCGAACCGTTCGGCGCGTTCTACGAGGATCTGCTGGCGCGCTGATCCGCGCAAACACAGCAGCCACATACCCGCATTGCAATCACCCAGACTGAACGCCATGCGCGCTATGCTGCAGCCTCATCCAGGCGTCGCCTAGATTCAGGCTGCACCGCATGCCGTCGTATCTGAAGCCAGTACCCACTCCCGCCGCAACCGCCGGCAAAGGCGCACTAACGGCGAAAACCCGCAAGCTGCCACCGAACAGCACCATGATCGTTGGCATCGGCGCCTCGGCGGGTGGACTGGAAGCGTTCAAGTCGTTCTTCGCGCACATGCCGGCCGATGGCGAGCTGGCCTTCGTGCTGGTGCAGCATCTGGCGCCCGATCACAACAGCCTGCTGGCGGAACTGATCGGGCGCAGCACCACGATGCCGGTGCTTGAGGCGACGCATGGCATGCGGGTGGAAGCGCGACATGTCTATGTGATTCCGCCGAATGCCACGCTGACGATTGCCGACGGCGTGCTGCAGGTATGCAAGCCGGCGCCACCACGCGAGCATCGCTGGCCGATCAATACGTTCTTCACGTCGCTGGCCGAGGATCAGGGCGATGGCGCGGTGTGTGTGGTACTGGCCGGCACCGGCAGTGATGGTGCACAGGGGCTACGCGCGGTGAAGGATCACGGCGGCCTGGCGCTGGCGCAGTCCGGCTTCGACCACGAGGCGATGACCGGCATGCCAGCCAACGCGGTAGCCACCGGGCTGGTCGATGCCGTCATGCCGGTATCCGACATGCCGGCACGGCTGCTGGCCTATCAGAAGCAGATGCACGCCGCGCAGCAGAAGAAGGGTTCCGATGGCGTACGCGGCGATGTGGCTGCGCACCTGAATACCATCTGCGGATTGCTGCACGCCGAAGTCGGCCACGACTTCAGCCAGTACAAGGAGAAGACACTGATGCGGCGGATCCAACGGCGCATGCTGGTGGTGCAGGCCGAGACCGTGACGGATTACATCGAGTATTTGCGCGAGCATCCGAACGAACACGAATTGCTGTTTCGCGAATTCCTGATCGGCGTGACCGAGTTCTTCCGCGATCCGGTTGCCTTCGAGGCACTGCGCTCCATCGCGATCCCTTCGCTGCTGGCGGACAGGGCCAGCGACGATGTGCTGCGGGTCTGGGTACCCGGTTGCGCCACCGGCGAGGAGGCCTACTCCATCGCGATCCTGCTGCGCGAGGCGATGGGTTCGCAGCGCGGCCTGAAGGTGAAGATTTTCGCCACCGACATCGACGATCAGGCGATCGACCGCGCACGCGCCGGACGTTACCGCGCACCGTTGAACGGCATCTCGCCGGAGCGCCTCGAGCGTTGGTTCACCCAGGACCGCGACGACTACTGCGTGGCCAAGCAGATCCGCGAAATGTGCATCTTCTCGCCGCATAGCGTGATCAAGGATCCGCCGTTCTCGCGGATGGACCTGGTCTCCTGCCGCAATCTGCTGATCTATCTCAACAACGGTCTGCAGGAGCGGCTGGTGCAGTCGTTTCACTATGCGTTGCGACCCGGCGGCTTCCTGCTGCTGGGTCCGTCAGAGCGGCTGGCACGGAACGCGCGCCTGTTCACCGAGCTGGACAAGAAGCAGCGGCTGTACGTGCGACGCGACGACACACATACACGCCCGCGGGATTTTGTCAGCACGCATCCGCGCCCCTTCAGCAGTACCGAGCACGCCGCGCCGCGACATGTGGAAGACCCGATCGATCAGTCTGCGCGCCAGGCGCTGGAACCGTGGTCACCGGCTTACGTGGTGATCAACAGCAGCCACGACGTGCTGCGCTTCGGCGGCGACACCGGACGTTACCTGGCACCCTCGACCGGCGCAGCCAGCCTGAACCTGTTCCAGCTGCTCGACAAGCCTTTGCGCGGCGCCGTGCGCGCAGCCGCACTGCAGGCATTTGCCAGCGGCAAGCAGGTGATCCGCGATGGACTGACCCTCCTGCTCAACGGACACGAGCGATCGTTGCGGCTGATCGTGGAGCCGCTGGGTCAGGATGAGCTCCGCGACGACGGCAAGGTCGAGATGTGTGTGGTTGCCTTCCATGAGCTCGAACCTGCGCCGCACTCGATCGAGCCGACAACGGACGGTAAACCCGGCAATGAACTTACGCGCATTCAGGCACTGGAGGACGAATTGCGCGGCACGCGCATGCAACTGCATGCCGCGGTCGACCTGCACGAAACGGCCAGCGAGGAACTGAAATCAGCGAACGAGGAATACCAGTCGGTCAACGAGGAACTGCAATCCGCCAACGAAGAGCTGGAAACCTCGACCGAGGAAATGCAGTCGATCAACGAGGAATTGCAGACCGTCAACGCCGAGCTCAACAGCAAAAACGAGGCGTTGAACCGGCTCAACAACGACATCCGCAACCTGCTCGACAGCACGCAGATCGCGACGATCTTCCTCGATTGCGAGCTACACATCCGCAGCTATACGCCGAAGATGACCGAACTGTTCCATCTGCGTGACGGTGACAAGGGCCGGCCGATCACCGAGATCTCGCCGCGCATCAGCTACCCGGAACTGAAAAGCGACGTGGCGCAGGTGCTGCACGACATGGCCGTGACCGAACGCATGCTGCGCGGCGTAGGTGAAGCCCCGACCTTCCTGCTGCGCATGCGGCCCTACCTGACGTTCGACAATGTCGTAGACGGCGTTGTGCTGACCTTCGTCGACATCACCGAAAGCCAGCAGTTGAACAGCGAGCACGCCCGAATGGCAGCGATCGTGAACGCCTCGCGCGACGCGATCTTCGGTTTTTCGCTGGACGAGCGCATCAGCAGCTGGAACGCCAGCGCCGAACGCATCTTCGGCCTGTCCGCCAAACAGGTAGTCGGTCAGCCGTTAAACATGCTGCTACCGCCGGAACCGTCCGAGGAGACCAGGAAGTTCTTCGTCAGCCACGAGCGGCCGATGCGGCTGGCCGAATTCGACATGACCTGGGTGCGACCGGACGGCGCATCCGTGCCACTGGCGATCAGCTACTCGCCGGTATGCGACCAGGACGGCACGATGTTCGCCGGCAAGCTGATCGCACGCGACGTGACCGAGCGCGTGCGCGCGGAACGGCATACGGAAATGATGATGGCCGAGCTCAACCATCGGGTAAAAAATACCCTCGCCACGGTGCAGGCGATTGCCCAGCAGACCATCATCAACGCGCAAGACTTGCCTGCCTTTACCGAAAGCTTCCTATCGCGGCTGCTGGCGCTGTCGCACACGCACAACCTGCTGGCACAGGATGCATGGCTCGGCGCGTCACTGGTTGGCATGATCAACAACGAACTGGCGCCATACCGGCACGACAGCGATGCGCGGATGAATGATGCGAGGGTATGCCTGCAGGGTGATGAACTCAATCTGCAGCCGAAGCAGGCGCTGGCACTGAGCATGGCCTTGCACGAACTCGCCACCAATGCCAGCAAGTACGGCTCACTGTCGATACCGGAAGGCCTGGTCACCGTCACCTGGACGACACACATCAAGGACCAACGTCCGTGGCTGCTGCTGCAGTGGACGGAAACCGGCGGCCCAGCCGTCAAGCCACCCACACGCCGCGGCTTCGGTTCACGCCTGATCGATGAAGGCGTGCCGTATGAACTGGATGGTGAGGTGACCCTCGCATTTCCCCATAGCGGTGTGACCTGCACCATCGATGTACCACTTGAGGTAGCTTCCTGATGACCATCGACAGCAACCTGCCCTGCATCCTGCTCGCCGAAGACGAGATGATGCTGGCGATGATGCTGGAGGATCGCCTCAACGCCTCGGGCTACCGCGTAATCAAGGCCGCGCGGTTGGCCAAATGCCTGGAGCTGGCCGAGTCTGCGTCGATCGATCTGGCCATTCTCGATATCAACCTGGCCGGTGAAGTCAGCTTCCCCGTCGCCCTGGTGTTGCGCCGTCGTGGCATTCCGTTTGTGTTTTCCTCCGGCTACGACGACCAGGACCTGCCGGAAGCGTGGCGCAACGAAAAAGTCCTGCAGAAGCCGTATGACACCAGGCAACTGGCCGCGGCACTGACCGCACTGCGCGCAGCCTGATTGGCTTCGAAAGGCAAATGACGCCCCTCTCGCTTTCGGCGCACTGACCGCAAATTCGAGGCTGGGCGGGCCTTGGAAGCGATTCCAGCGGGCGGGCTTACAAGCTGGACCCCAAATCACGCTAAAATAAGCGGTTATACCGTTGTCGTTCCCCATGGATGTCCCTCGGACCGTGCTTCGAGGCATAGCCATCCACGGAACGGCTGCGTCCGTGGATGGCGTTTCGCAACCGCGGATAACTTCACTTTACCCATTCAATCACGCTCGATACTCCGGAACCCAGGTCATGGCCAGAAACAAACCACTCAACCTTTATCGCAACATCGGCATCATTGCGCATATCGATGCGGGCAAGACCACGACCACCGAGCGTGTGCTGTATTACACCGGCAAGAAGCACCAGATCATCGACGTGCATGACACCAAGGACGGCAAGGGCTCGACCACCACCGACTACATGGAGCAGGAGCGCAAGCGCGGCATCACGATCCAGTCCGCGGCCGTGACGGCCGAATGGAAAGGTCACCAGATCAACGTGATCGACACCCCGGGACACGTGGACTTCACCATCGAGGTGAATCGTTCACTGCGCGTGCTGGATGGCGCCGTGGTGGTGTTCGACGGCGTCGCCGGCGTGGAACCGCAGACCGAGACCAACTGGCGCCTGGCCGACCAGTACAACGTGCCGCGCGTGTGCTACGTCAACAAGATGGACCGCATCGGCGCCAGCTTCGCGCATTGCGTGAAGGGCATCCGCGAGCGCCTCAATGCACCGGCCCTGCTGTGCCAGATCCCGCTGGGCAGCTCCGACGAATTCGTCGGCATGGCCGACCTGGTCGCCAATGTCGCCTACATCTGGGCGTCGGACGACAAGGACAGCACCTGGGAAACCGTGTCGTTCGAGGAAGCCAAGAACCGCCTGAAGTTCGGTTCCACCGTCGACAACGACTGGATCGACCAGCTACCGAAGCTGCGCGAGGAAATGCTGGAGACCGCGCTGGCGATGGACGACGACGCCTTCGAGCGCCTGATCGAGACCGGCGAGCACGATCCGGCGAAGCTGAAGGAATGCATCCGCAAGGGCTGCGTCACCGGCAAGCTGGTACCGGTTTTCTGCGGCTCGTCGTACAAGAACAAGGGCGTGCAGCAGCTGCTCGACGCGGTCGTCGACTACATGCCGTACCCGGGCGAGAACGGCGGCATCTCGATCGTCGACGAGGACGGCAATATCATCGGCGAGCAGGAAGTGCGCGACGACGCGCCGGCGCGCGCGCTGGCGTTCAAGGTCATCAACGACCAGTTCGGCACGCTGACCTTCTGCCGCATCTACTCCGGCGTGATCAAGAAGGGCGATACGCTGCAGAACGTCACCCGCGGCAAGAAGGAGCGCGTGGGCCGCATCGTGGAAGTGCAGGCCAACGCCACCAAGGAAATCGACGAGGTTCGCGCCGGCGACATCTGCGCGTTCGTCTCGATGAAGGACACCGAGACAGGCGATTCGCTGTCCGATCCGGCGCACCCGGCCCTGCTCGAGCGCATGCGCTTCCCCGATCCGGTGATCAGCGTCTCGGTCGAGCCGAAGACCCGTGGCGACGTCGACAAGATGTCGACCGCGCTCTACAAGATGGTCAAGGCCGATCCGTCGCTGCGCATGGAAGTGGACCAGGAAACCGGGCAGACCGTGCTCAAGGGCATGGGCGAGCTGCACCTGGAAATCACCATCGACCGCATGCGCACCGAGCTCGGCGTAGAAGCGAACATGGGCAAGCCCAAGGTCAGCTTCCGCGAGGCGTTCGGCCAGACCGTCGAGCACACCTACACGCACAAGAAGCAGACCGGCGGCACGGGTCAGTTCGCCGAAGTGAAGATCATCTTCGAGCCAGGCGAGTCGGGCAGCGGCGTGGTGTTCTCCGACGAGGTAGTCGGCGGTCGCATACCGCGCGAGTTCATTCCGGCGGTGGAGCAGGCCATCATCAAGGAATCCCGCCAGGGCCAGGTCGCCGGCTACCAGGTGCTGGACTTCAAGGCACGCCTGATCGACGGCAAGTACCACGACGTCGACTCCTCGGCGCTGGCCTTCGACATCGCCACCCGCTCCTGCTTCCGCGAAGCGCAGAAGATGTCCAAGCCGAAGCTGCTCGAGCCGGTGATGAAGCTGGAAGTGGTCACCGAAGCGACCTACCTCGGCGACGTGATCGGCGACATGAACCGTCGTCGCGGCTCGATCACCGAACAGGGCCAGAAGGGTACCAATGCCTTCGTGCAGGGCTTCGTGCCGCTGGCCGAAATGTTCGGCTACATCAACTTCCTGCGTTCGGCCACCAGCGGCCGCGGCAACTTCACGATGATCTTCGATCATTACGAGGAAGTGCCGGCCAGCATGGTCGAGAAGCTGATGGAGAAGGAGGCGAAGTAAGCCTTCGCTTGCATGATCGTGCTGATCTGATCGTCAGCGCGAAAGCAAAGAGCCCGGGGAGCGATCCCCGGGCTCTTTTTTATCCATCGGTCCAGTGATTCAACGCACTTCGACTCTCACGTCGGCGCGCACACTCTGGCCTGCTCCGCAGGCAAAAGCCGGCGCGATGCCGAGCACGGATCTCATGGGGATATGGCTGCCGGTGACTTCAACAGCCGGACTCAGCACATCGAGCCGATAACGTTGCCCACTGGCATCCACCGGTAAATTGGTGAATGCAAACGTGGCATCCGCATTGCTGGCGGTGTAAGCGGTCTGCTGCGTTTGCTGATCGATAAGGCGGATCACGGCGGCGGGCAGCGGATGTCCGGTGTAGTCATACGCGGTACCCATAATGCGACACTCATCGGGCGACGCCTGCACGTTGAAAGCCAAGGTCGCGAACAGCGCGGTGAGAACCAGGGTTGGAACTAGACGGGTCATGACGATGCCTCCATCTGCGAGGAATGCATCCCTGCGTGGCGGGCTCACCAGCAGATTTTAGCGCTTCTAATGCCGACGGATGCAGTTCCACCGGGCAAATCGTGAATCTTTCGGGCATCTGCTCAGAAGCATAAAAGAAGCCAAACGGCATTATGGTTGGGCGGCATGTAACCATATGTGGTGATGCTTCAACCGTTTCCCCACACCATGCACCGCACACCCGCGAGGACGCTTCATGATGCGCCACCCATTGCGACAAGCTTTCGCGCTTGCCATCCTGCTGATCGCCGCGCAGGCATCGTTTGCGCAAACGCCAAAAACCGTTCAGCTGCAGGACCTCACCTGGACGGAGCTGCGCGACCAGATTCAGGCGGGCAAGACCACCATCATCATTCCCATCGGTGGGACCGAGCAAAGCGGCCCGGGCATTGCCGTGGGCAAGCACAACGTACGCGTGACGGTGCTGTCGCAACGCATTGCGGAAGGGCTGGGCAATGCGCTGGTCGCGCCGACCATCGCCTATGTGCCCGAGGGAGGCTACGCGCCACCGACCTCGCATATGCGCTTCCCGGGCACCATCACCATTCCGGACAGCGTGTTCGAACAGATGCTGGAATCCGCGGCCAACAGCTTTGCGGTGCATGGGTTTCGGAACATCGTCTTCTTGGGCGACCATGGCGGCTATCAGAAGGAGCTCCAGCGGGTCGTCACCCATCTCAACAAGACCTGGGCCGGTTCAACAGCGCGGGCCTTTGTACCGCCGGAATACTACGAGGCCAGCTCGGATGGTTACGCGCAGATCCTGCGCCAGCATGGCATCCGCGATGACGAGATCGGCACACATGCAGGACTCGCCGACACCTCACTGCAACTGGCGGTCGCACCACAGATGGTCCGGCTGGATCGACTGCGCAACGGCCCGCAACTTGGTCCTGCCGACGGTGTTTACGGCGGGGATCCCCGTCGATCGAGCGCCGAACTTGGCCAACTGGGTATCAATGCGATCGTGTCGCGAACGGTCGATGCCCTCAGGAAGGACACAGCTGGGCGATAATGCAGCGCTGGCGCCTTACTCATTCCCCTCCCCCATCATTTGAAAACGAATTCGCCATGACTACACGTCCCCAACGTTTTTCCCGGATCGCCGCATGTGTCGGCATAGCATTTGCTGGCCTCTGTACGGCCCCCTTCGCGGGAGCCGCACAGTCGATTGCTACCGTCCCCGGCATGCCCCGGGTGGTGAATGCCAGCAATATGTACAGCGAAGCCGGCGTCAATCACTTCAGCCCGGCCGTGGCGGGGGCATTGCCGCGGATTTACGTGCCGAACCTGCGCTCGGACACGGTATCCGTGATCGACCCGGCGACGTTCAAGGTGATCGACACGTTTCCCGTCGGCCAGAGCCCGCAACATGTGGTCCCGGCATGGGACCTGAAGACGTTGTGGGTGACCAACAACGCCGAGGGCCACAACGACGGCAGCCTCACACCGATCGATCCGAAGACCGGCAAGCCGGGCACAGCGGTCGCGGTGGACGATCCCTACAACATGTACTTCACCCCGGACGGCAAGGAAGCGATCGTGGTGGCCGAGTCGCGGGCGCGGCTGGACTTCCGCGATGCGCATACGATGGCCTTGCACAACAGCCTCCAGGTACCGGAGTGCAAGGGCATCAACCACGCCGATTTCTCGATCGACGGCCGCTATGCGATCTTCACCTGCGAATTCGGCGGCAAGCTGGCCAAGATCGACATGGTCAAGCGCAAGGTGGTGGGCTATCTGCTGCTCGACAAGAAGGGCATGCCGCAGGACATCCGCGTCTCGCCCGACGGGAAGGTGTTCTACGTCGCCGACATGATGGCGAATGGTGTCTACCTGGTCGATGGTGACAGCTTCACCCGGATCGGTTTCATTCCGACTGGGGTCGGCACGCATGGGATGTATCCGAGCCGGGATGGCACCAAGCTGTATGTCGCCAATCGCGGCTCCAACCGCATCCACGGACCACGCCACGGCAAGGGCAGCGTGTCGGTGATCGACTTTGCCACGCGCAAGGTCGTCGCGAACTGGCCGATTCCACACGGTGGCAGCCCGGACATGGGCAACGTCAGTGCCGATGGCAAGCTGTTGTGGCTGTCGGGACGGTTCGACGACGTCGTCTATGCCTTCGACACCACCACCGGCGCGGTCAGATCCATCAAGGTCGGCGCGGAGCCCCACGGACTGGCCGTCTGGCCGCAGCCCGGACGCTACTCGCTGGGCCATACCGGGATCATGCGTTGACCCGTATTCCGCTCTGACTTAGCGGCAAGCGCAAAACCAGGGACCCGGGGAGAAATCCTCGGGTTCTTTTTTGCTGGTCTGGGCAGGTGCAATAAGCTGCCAATGACCTTTTGGCCAGCATGCAGGCACCCGCCGTCTGCGCTATCAAGCCATCACTGAGGCGTTGGCTCGATCCAAGCTACAATTGCCGGTTAACGCTCCAGCCGACCTGCCCGCATGTCCACCCATCTGCAAGAAACCCGTCGCCGCCGTACCTTCGCCATCGTCAGCCATCCTGACGCGGGCAAGACCACGTTGACCGAAAAGCTGCTGCTGTTCGGCGGCGCGATCCAGATGGCCGGCTCGGTGAAGGGACGCAAGGCGGCGCGGCATGCGACGTCCGACTGGATGGCGCTGGAAAAAGAGCGTGGCATCTCGGTGACTTCGTCGGTGATGCAGTTCCCGTACGAAGGCAAGATCGTCAACCTGCTCGACACACCGGGACACGCGGACTTCTCCGAGGATACCTACCGCGTGCTGACCGCGGTGGACTCGGCGCTGATGGTGATCGACTGCGCCAAGGGCGTGGAAGAACGCACGATCAAGCTGATGGAAGTGTGCCGTCTGCGCGATACGCCGATCATGACCTTCATCAACAAGCTCGACCGCGAGGGCCGCTCGCCGATCGAACTGCTGGACGAAGTGGAGTCGGTGCTCGGCATCGCCTGTGCGCCGGTGACCTGGCCGATCGGCATGGGCAAGCGACTCAAGGGCGTCTATCACCTGCTGCTGGATGAAGTGCACGTGTTCGAACCGGGCAAGAACTTCACCCGGCAGGACTCGACGATCTTCAAGGGCCTCGATGCACCGGGCCTGCTGGAGAAAGTCGGCGACGAAGCAATGCGCGAGCTGCGTGAGGAACTGGAGCTGGTGCAGGGTGCTGCGCCCTCGTTCGAGATGGACGAATACCTGGCCGGCAAGCAGACACCGGTGTTTTTCGGCTCGGCGGTCAACAATTTCGGCGTGCAGCTGCTGCTGGACTTCTTCGTCGAACACGCACCTTCGCCGCGTCCACGCGGCACGATGAGTCGCGAAGTGCAGCCCGAGGAAGAAAAACTGACCGGTTTCGTGTTCAAGATCCAGGCGAACATGGACCCGGCGCACCGCGACCGCGTGGCGTTCATGCGCGTGTGCTCGGGCACCTACAACGCCGGCATGAAGATGATCCAGACCCGCACCGGCAAGGACATCCGCATTGCCAATGCGTTGACCTTCATGGCCAGCGACCGTGAGATCGTGGAGACCGCCTATCCGGGCGACGTGATCGGCCTGCACAACCACGGGACCATCACCATCGGCGACACCTTCACCGAAGGCGAGGCGATCAACTTCACCGGTATCCCGAACTTCGCGCCCGAATTGTTCCGTCGTGCGCGGCTGCGTGATCCGCTGAAGATGAAAGCGCTGCAGAAGGGCCTGGCGCAGCTGTCCGAGGAAGGGGCTACCCAGTTCTTCCGTCCGCTGATGTCGAACGACCTGATCCTCGGCGCGGTCGGCGTACTGCAATTCGATGTGGTCGCGTACCGCCTGAAGGACGAATACAACGTCGATGCCAGCTTCGAGCCGGTAACGGTGACCACCGCGCGCTGGGTGCATTGCGACGATGAAAAGAAGATGGCCGAGTTCCGCGAGAAGAATGCGATGAACCTGGCCATCGACGGCGCCGGCGAACTGGTCTACATCGCACCGACGCGAGTGAACCTGCAGCTGGCACAGGAGCGCTGGCCGCAGGTGCGCTTTGCCAACACGCGTGAGCATGCGGCGTCGGTGGACGTGTAACCCGTTACTGCCGACCTATCATGACCGATGCCACTGGGTGGCTGCTGGGGGCGATCACTAGTGTGCGGTCTTTCCAACAGGGGACGCCGCACCATGCAGGAAATTTCGACCGCCTTCGCCACACCCGCCGCGGCGCCCGCGTGGAAACGCTGGCTGCTGTTCTCGCCGCTGGCGCGCATCGCGATCTTCATCGCGCTGTTCATGGCTGGCGTGATGTTGGCCGAACACGGCCTGCACGCAGTAGGCTGGGGCAAGGGCGCACCGGCGCTGCAGCGTGGACTGGCACAGTTCATCGGTCGCTCGTTGCCGCCGCTGATCGCCTATCTGGTGCTGGTGAAGCTGATCGAACGCCGACCGATGACCGAACTGGCGCCATGCAAACTGCTGCCACATGGTCTGCTTGGCGTGTTTCTTGGCACGGTACTGTTCAGCACGATCGTCGGCATACTCGGGTTGCTGGGCAGCTATCACATCACCGGATTCAATCCCCATGCCGCATGGCTGCCGGCGCTGCTGATGGTCGGCCTTGGCGCCGGCATCGGGGAGGAAATCATGTTTCGTGGTGCACTATTCCGTATTGTTGAGGAGGGCCTCGGCACTTGGGCTGCACTGATCGTGTCGGCGCTGGTCTTCGGCTTCATGCACGCGAGCAATCCCGGCGCCACGGTGTGGAGTTCGATGGCAATCGCAATCGAGGCCGGTCTGTTGTTCGGCATGATTTACCACCTCACCCGCTCACTGCCGCTCTGCATGGGTCTGCATGCGGCCTGGAACTTCTGTCAGGGCACGGTCTACGGAATTCCGGTATCCGGTCTGCCAGCCGACGGCTGGCTGGTTTCCACGCGCAGCGGCCCGGACTGGCTCAGCGGTGGCGTGTTCGGGGCCGAAGCCTCGGTGGTCGCGCTGAGCCTCTGTTCAGCATGCACGCTCGCCTTATTGATTGTCGCTATGAGGCATGATTCGATCATGCCGTGCGCACCCTGGCAGCGATTCCGGCACTGGTTCAGGCGCTGCTGATCCGGAGTGTGCGGCCGGCTATGGTTCGCCGGCCGCACCGGCTACCCTGTTGAAGGCACGATGGCCGTTCCGGTGGTCGTGTAACAGGTCGCCCACGAACCACGATGGCCCAGCATGCATCCGACTCAATCAAATTTCTCCTGGTTGGCTAATCAGCCGCTGCAGCGCAAGATCCTGTTCGCGGTCGTCCTGCTGCTGAGTCTGTTCCTGTTGTCCAGCCTGGTGACCTTGCACTCGCTGCGCCAGCAGGAAAGCAATCGCTTCTGGACGATCCATACCTACCAGGTGCTGCTCGAGCTGGATCAGGTGCAACACGCATTGCAGAGCAGCCAGATTGGTGCGCGCGGCTACATGCTGACCCAGCACGCCGACCAGCGCGCCATGTTCGAGAAAGGTGCAAGCGACCTGCGTGACTGCATCGTCCAGTTGCGCCGGCTGACCAGTGACAACGCGCTGCAGCAGTCGCGCATCGATAACCTGGAGACCATGGCCGCGCAATGGCGGCGCGAAGTCACGGCGAATGCGCTGGACGCGGTTGCTCATCTGAAAACGGCTGATCCCGGGGCGATGGCGCTGGAACTCCAGCATATCCAGTCGAACTATCTGGAGCATCGTACGGTTCGCATCGAGGACCTGAACAATGCCGTCGGCCAGATGATCGGCGAAGAAAATCAGTTACTGACCGTGCGCAGCCAGAAACTTGACAGCACGCTGAGCCGGACCCAGGTAATCAACTCCGTCGCGGCTTTGCTCAGCATCCTGCTCGGGATTGCAGTGATTGGCCTGACTTCACGGCTGGTCACCCGACCACTGCGACGCAAGGCCGACCTGATGGCCCGGCTGGCCAATCACGACCATGATTTCGAGGTCGACCAGCTCGGCCGTCGCGACGAGATCGGTGAAATTGCCCGCGCCCTGCAGGTATTCAAGCGGATGGTGATCGACACCGAGGCACGAACCTGGATCAAGACCCAGGTATCGGGCATCTCCCACGTGCTGCTGCAGGCCACTACCCACAAGGAGTTCGCGCAGTGGCTGACCAGCGAGCTGGCGCCCCTGTTCGGAGCCGGCCTCGGCCTTTTCTATTCGTTCGACGATGCGCGCCGCCGGCTCGACCTGCTGGGCAGCTACGGCTTGCGCCTGAACAACCGGACTGCCGATCACTACCTTCCCGGCGAAGGACTGGTGGGCCAGTGCGCGATCGAACGCAAGCCGATCATGCTCGATGACGTACCGGAAAATTACCTGCACATCGACTCCGGCAGTGGCGAGGCCCTGCCCCGGCACCTTGCAATCCTGCCGGTGCTGTATCGCGACACGCTGATCGGGGTGCTGGAGCTGGCCAGCTTCTCCGCACTGACGCCACTGCAGCTGCAACTACTGGAGGAATTGCTGCCGATCGTCGCGCTAGCGCTGGAAAACCTCAACCGCGCCGTCAGCACGAATGACCTGCTGCTGCAGACACAGGAACAGGCCGACGAGCTGCGCGTATCCGAGCTGGTGATGCGGCAGCAAAAAGAGGTGCTGCGCGACAACAACGAGGCGTTACAGGCCAAGACAAGCGAACTTGAAGAACAGTCCGAGCGGCTGGTCGCCTCCGAGGAGGAGCTGCGCCTGCAGGCCGAGGAGCTGCAGGCCTCCAACGAGGAGTTGCGCGAAAAGACCGACAGCCTGAATCGGCAGAAACGCGTTTTGGTGGAGTTGCAACAGGAGACCGCGGAAAAGGCCGACGAATTGGCACAGGCCAGCCAATACAAATCCGAGTTCCTCGCCAACATGTCGCACGAACTGCGCACGCCGCTGAACAGCCTGCTGATCCTCTCGCGCAGTCTGGCCGACAACGACAGCGGCAATCTCGACGAGGAACAGATCGAGTCGGCGCGAATCATCCACGACGCCGGCAACAGCCTGCTGTATCTGATCAACGACATCCTCGACCTGTCCAAGATCGAGGCGGGCAAGATGGATCTGGTGATCGACAAGTTGCCGCTGGCCGACCTGGAGCAGCGGCTCCGACGCACTTTTGCGCACGTTGCCGAGGAAAAGGGCCTTGGCTTCACGCTGGAGATCGAGCCCGGACTGCCGACGATCCTGCGCACCGACGGCGCCAAGCTCGAGCAGATTACCAACAATCTGCTCAGCAATGCCTTCAAGTTCACCGCGCACGGCGCCGTCGCCGTACGCATCGGTCGTCCCGGCAGCGAGATCACCATTCCTGAGGCACTGCGAGAAAAGCCCCTGATCGCGATCACCGTAAGTGATACCGGCATCGGCATTCCGGCCGACAAGTTCCAGCGCATCTTCAACGCGTTCGAGCAGGTGGACGCGGGCACCAGCCGGCAGTTCGGCGGCACCGGCCTGGGCCTGGCGATTTCGCGCCAGATAGCCATGCTGCTGGGCGGTGACATTGCCCTGCGCAGCGAAAGCGGCCATGGAAGCAGCTTTACCGTGCTACTGCCCGAAACACCGCCGGAGCAACGGCGCGAGGCGGCCGAAGGCGCCGTGCCCGCCAAGGCACCGCCACTTGCTCTGCCAGCGTCCCCCTACCTGTTGCCAGACGCCATCGACGACGACCGCCGTTCATTGCAGCCCGGCCAGACCACGATCCTGGTGATCGAGGACGATCCGGCATTTGCGCGCATCCTGGTCGACATGATCCACCGCAAGGGCTACCGCGCGCTGGCAGCGACCGATGGCGTAGCGGGCTTGCAATTGGCCCGCGAACATCATCCCACCGGCATCCTGCTGGACGTGATGCTGCCGGCGATGGACGGCTGGGCGGTGATCGACCAGCTCAAGGCCGACGACACCACACGGGCGATCCCGGTGCACTTCATTTCCGCGACCGACGATGCCACACGCGGGCTTGAACGCGGTGCAGTCGGCTTCCTGACCAAGCCGGTCAGCCGCGCAGCCATTGATACCGCGTTCAAGCGCCTGCTGCATTTCGCCGAAGGACATCAGCGGCACCTTTTGATCGTCGACGACGAAGCCGATTCGCGCACCGCCGTGCGCAGCATGCTGAGCGCCGATGGCGTGCTGATTGATGAGGTCGCTACCGCCGAGGAGGCGCTCGAGAAAACCGCACACACCCGCTACGACTGCATCGTGCTCGACCTCGGCCTGCCCGGCATGTCCGGTTTGGAGCTGCTTGAAAAACTCTCGAAGGAGCCTGGCGGCGTGCCGCCGGTGGTGGTGTATTCCGGTCGCGACCTGAGTCGCGAGGAAAACCTGCTACTGCGCCATTACACCGACTCCATCGTGGTCAAGGGTGCTCGCTCGCCGGAACGCCTGCTCGACGAAGTCAGCCTGTTCCTGCACAGCATCCAGCATGCGACGCGACGCGCCGATGCCGGCAAGCTGTCATCCGCTTCCGAACTGGCTGGCCGCAAGGTGCTGCTGGTGGACGACGACATGCGCAACCTGTTTGCTCTGTCGAAAGTGCTGCGCGGCTGGGGCCTGGTGGTGAACCTGGCGCAGGACGGTCAGAAGGCGCTCAAGGCACTCGCGGATGACGACACGCCTGAAGTGATCCTGATGGACATCATGATGCCGATGATGGATGGCTACGAGACGATCCGTGCTATCCGCGCGCAGCCGGGTTTCGCGACGCTGCCGATCATCGCGCTGACCGCCAAGGCGATGCGCGGCGACCGCGAGAAATGCCTGGAGATGGGCGCCAGCGATTACCTGTCCAAACCGATCGACATCGACAAGCTGGCGTCGATGATCCGCGTCTGGCTGCAACGCTGAGCACCATGCCCGCATCGCCACCAGACACCGAGCTGGAGCAGATCGAGCTGGACCTGTTCGTGCAGGCACTCAGGCGCCGCTACGGCTACGACTTCAGCCAGTACGCGCCAGCCTCGCTGACCCGGCGCGTGCGCCAGCTGGTGCATACGCATCACTGCGGCAGCATCAGCACACTCACTGCGCGCCTGCTGCATGAAGCGGATTTCGTGACCAAGGTGATCCGGGGACTATCGGTACCCGTGTCGGAAATGTTCCGGGACCCGCCGGTGTTTCGCGCCTTGCGCGAGCGTGTATTGCCGGTGCTGGCCTCATATCCGCAGATCACCATCTGGCAGGCGGGCTGCGCGCATGGGCAGGAGGTCTACTCGCTGGCGATCCTGCTGCAGGAGGCCGGACTGTACGAGCGCAGCCATATCTTCGCGACCGACTTCAATTCCGATGCATTGCTGCGGGCGCAGGAAGGCATCTATCCGGCCAGGGATGCGCAGTTGTGGTCACGCAATTATCTGGAAGCCGGTGGCGCCTACTCGCTGGCCAGCTACTACAGCGCACGCTACGACTTCATCAAGCTGGACCAGAAGCTGCGCCGCCACATTACGTTTGCCAACCACAACCTGGTGGCCGACAAGATGTTCTGCGAGGCGCACCTGGTGCTGTGCCGCAACGTGCTGATCTATTTTTCCAATCCCCTGCAGAACCGCACGCTGGAGCTTTTCCGCGACAGTCTGGTACGCGGCGGCCACCTCTGTCTGGGACTGCGTGAGTCGCTGGATTTCGCTCCGGTAGCCACCGATTTCACTGCCGTGGATGCGAGCCTGCGGCTGTACCGGCGAACCAGCCAGCCGGCCTCGCGAGAGCGTAATGAACAAGCTTGAAGCGATTGCCATCGGTTGTTCGAAGGGCGGCTTCAATGCGCTCAAGCTCCTGCTGGGTGCGCTCGATCCACGCCTGCAGCAAACGCTGCTGGTGTGCTGTCATACCGGCGGCGGTACCGATGTACTCGCCAGCCTGCTCGCCAGTCATTCAACACTGCCAGTCATCGAAGCGGGTGAGCGGCAACCGGCCCGTGCCGGTACCGTGCATGTGGCACCCGGTGGCTATCACCTGCTGCTGGAGCACGATCGACATTTTGCGTTGTCTGTAGACGAACAGGTGTGTTTTTCGCGGCCGTCCATCGATGTGCTGTTCGGTTCTGCCGCGGATGTCTATCACGCTGCATTGATCGGCGTAGTGTTAACTGGTGCCAATGGCGATGGTGCCGAAGGCTTGGCACAAATCCGCGCTCACGGCGGCATTGCCGTGGTGCAGACACCTGACAGCGCCGAAGCGGCTGCAATGCCGCAGGCCGCGCTGGATATCGCCGGCGCCGATTATTGCCTGCCACTGGAACAGATTGCCGCGCTAATCAACCGTCTATGCCTGACATGAATGCCACGCTGCCGAAAATCCTGGTCGTCGACGATACGCACGCCAACCTGGTCGCGATGCGCCGCTTGCTCGCGCAAAGCGGCGCGCAGATCCTCGAGGCGCGCAGCGGCAACGAAGCGCTGGCGCTGTGCCTGGATCACCAGTTCGCGCTGATCCTGCTCGACGTCAACATGCCCGACATGGATGGCTTCGAGGTGGCGGCCCTGCTTGGCGAAGCCGAGCAGCTGCGCGAGACGCCGATCATCTTCGTTACTGCAGCCTATGCCGATGACCTGAACCGGCTCAAGGGTTACCACTCCGGCGCAGTCGACTATATCGCCAAGCCGATCAACGACGTGATCCTGCAGTCCAAGGTACGCATTTTCTTGGAGCTTTACGCGGCACGCGCCGAACTGCAGCAGACCATGGCCGAGCTGGCCCTACGCAACCAGCAGTTGACCCAGGAGATTGCCGAGCGCGAGCTGATCGAGGCGATGGTTCGCCACCAGGCCAGCCATGACATGCTGACCGGGCTGCCCAATCGGATGCTGTTCCAGGATCGCCTGCATGTCGCGATCCAGCGCACACAGCGCCATCACGGCCACTTCGCACTGGCCTGTATCGACATCGACGGCTTCAAGAACGTCAACGACACCCATGGCCATGCCGCTGGCGACGCCCTGCTGCAGGAGATCGCAGCACGTCTGTCGACGCACCTGCGCGGCAACGACACCGTGGCACGGCTTGGCGGCGACGAATTCGCCTTGATCCTGGAAGACCTCGAGGATCCGCAGCTGGCGCTGCAGCTATGCCAGAAGTTGTGCGCGGCACTGCGTGAGCCTTATACGCTGCGCGTCAATGGCTGCTCGATCGATGTGCGCATTGGCGCGAGCATCGGTATCGCGCCCTATCTGCCGAGTGATCGCCACGACGCCGACGAGCAACTGGTTCAGGCGGCCGACCGCGCGATGTACGAAGCCAAACGCGGCGGCAAGAATCGCTGCGTGCTGGCGAGCTGAGCGCTCGCGCCAGCATCAGACAGGGGCAAGCTCAAGCGTGTTTGCGCGGCGATACCCACATCATCACGCGTGCGCGAAAAACCGCCCCGCCGGCGGCATCGGTGACCTGCACACCAACCGGCCATTCATAGCCCTCATCTGACGCGGGGGCCGCAAGCTCAGGCGTTGCGACCCCATGCAAAGTCCCCACTGCCTTTTTCAGGTACTCGACGGTCATGCCCTTGGGAATCCAGCGCATATCCGCCGGGATGGTCGCATCAGTCATAACCCCGGCGCTGAGTTCGGCCAGATTGCATAGCGCGATCGCATGCACGGTGCCGATGTGGTTATGCACGCGCCGCCGGTCGCGGATACGCACTTCGCAGCGCCCCGGCTCCAGCGCCACGAACCGCGGTGCGATCGTGGCGAAGTAAGGTGCCTTTAGACAGACCAGGCGCGAAAATAGCCAGTGACCCGCCGGCCAGCGCGTGATGCGGCGGTACAGCGACAGCACGGACGCACTCATCGACCATTCTCCCAATAGAAAGTAATCAGCCCGCGTCGGATGTCGTGCGAAAGACATTCGGCGCGGGCTGGGCACATGGTCAGAACTACGCGGCGTTGGCCAGCTTCTTCTCGCCAGCACGCGTCTTGAACGCACGCAGCTCATCCGGCTCGAAATCGTCGACCGAGATGAACTCGAACACGCCCTCGCGCACGCGCTTGAGCAGCGCTGCTTCGCTGGCATTGATCACACCGGCCAGCTCGGCCTCAGCCAGCTGGCCGAGGTAATCGTGCGCCTTGAACTGGCCGGTTTTCAGCGCCTTGCCAAATTTGCGATCGACCGGCTCGGCGGCGATCACGTCCGGCAGCAGCGCATTCATGCGGCCCACCGTGTTGTTCGCCGTCGGCGTCAGGTACACCCATTCCATCAGGCGATCGCGCGCCTCGCTGGGTGCGGTGATCAAGGCGGCGACGCGACGACCCAGACGATCGGACGGCGGCACTTCACGGCGACCAAACGGGAACACCAGCACGCGCAGCAGCCACGACACCGGGCGCACCGGGAAATTGCGGATCGCGCCATCCAGCGCCATCTGCATGTTCCACACGCACTGATGGAACGCCCATGCGAGCAACGGACGATCCGCTTCCGGCCGACCGGTGTCCTCGTAGCGCTTGAGCATGCTGCTGGCGATGTACAGATAGCTCAGCACATCGCCGAGGCGTGCCGACAGCTTTTCCTTGAACTTCAGCTTGCCGCCGAGCACGCCCATGAACACATCGGCGCACAGCGCCAGTGCCGCAGAGTAGCGATCGAGCTTGCGGTAGTAGCGACGCGTATACGCATCACCCGCCGTTTCGCCCAAACGCGAGCCGGTGAGGCCCATCGCGAAGCTGCGCACCGCGTTGGATATGCCAAAACCGATGTGGCCGAACAGCAGCCGGTCGAAGGTCTTCAGCTGCTCGCCGCGATCGGTGATCGACAGCGTCTGCATTTCCTTCAGCACATACGGATGGCAACGGATCGCGCCCTGACCGAAGATCATCAGGCTGCGCGTCATGATGTTGGCGCCTTCCACCGTGATCGCGATCGGCACGCCCTGCCACGCACGACCGGCATAGTTGTTCGGGCCGAGCTGTACGCCTTTGCCGCCCAGCACATCCATCGCGTCACCGGCGCACTGCCGACCCCATTCGGTGGCATGGTATTTCGCGATAGCCGACGGCACCGCGGGTTTCTCGCCACGATCGACTGCAGCGGCAGTGGCACGCGACAGAGCGGCGGTGGCGTAAGTCAGGCCACCGATGCGTGCCAAGGCCTCCTCGACACCTTCGAAGCGGGCGATGGCCAAGCCGAACTGCTTGCGCATGCGCGCATAGGCGCCGACCGATGCCACGGCACCGCGCAGCGCACCGGTGGCGTTGGACGGCAGCGAAATCGCGCGGCCGACCGACAGGCACTCGACCAGCATGCGCCAGCCGTGGCCGGCCATGTGCGGGCCACCGATCAGGGTGGACAGCGGCACGAACATGTCCTTGCCGTGGATCGGGCCGTTCTGGAACGGCACGTTCAACGGGAGGTGCCGGCGACCAATCTGCAGGCCCGGGGTGGCACGCGGCAGCAATGCCAGCGTGATGCCGAGATCTTCCTTCTCGCCGAGCAGATGCTCGGGGTCATACATGCGGAACGCCAGACCCACCACGGTGGCGACCGGCGCCAGCGTGATATAGCGCTTGTCGAAGGTGAGCTTGATGCCGATCGTCTCGACGCCGTCGACGGTCTGCTTGCAGACAATGCCGAAGTCGGGAATCGAGGTGGCATCGGAGCCGGCATACGGGCCGGTCAGCGCGAAGCACGGGATCTCGTCACCCACAGCCAGGCGCGGCAGGTAATGATTCTTCTGTTCGTCGCTGCCGTAATGCAGCAGCAGCTCGGCCGGCCCGAGCGAGTTCGGCACCGCGACGGTCGAGGCCACGGTGGCCGACATCGTCGCCAGCTTCTGCAACACCGCCGAGTGCGCCAACGCGGAGAACTGCAGCCCGCCGTACTGCTTCGGGATGATCATGCCGAAGAAGCGGTTCTTCTTGATGAACTCCCACACGTTCGGCGGCAGGTCGGCCAGCTCGTGGGTGATCTGCCAGTCGTCGATCATCCCGCACAGTTCTTCCACCGGGCCATCGAGGAAAGCTTGCTCCTCCACGCTCAGTTCGGGCTTGGGCTGCTTCAGCAGTTCGTGCCAGTCCGGCTTGCCGGAGAACAGCTCGCCTTCGAAACCGACCGTGCCCGCTTCCAGCGCTGTCTGCTCGGTCTCGGACAGTTTCGGCGTGACTTTCGCGAACAGCTTCAGCAGTGGCGCGCTGATCTGGAGACGACGGAAATCCACCAGCAGCAGCGGCACGGCGATCGCCGCCTCGATGATCAACAGGATCACCATCGTCCACGGCGCATGCACGATAAGGCCGACCACCAGCGTGGTGGCCAGCGTGGCGATCGCCCAGGTGCGCAGGCTGCTGCGGTGGTAGGCACAGGCGCCGGAGGCAATCAACGCCGCCAGCAGGGTCAGTATCACAGACATCTCAGCACCTCATCACGGTTGAACAGTGCCGGCGCGCCGCCGGTCAGCTGATGGATCAAGACTCTGCACGAAGCGCACCACTTCGCGCGTGAACGCATCGTTCGCGTCACCCGCCACCATATGCGTGGCATGCGACAGTTCCACATGCTGCGCATGCGGTACCAGTTGCAGGAATTCATCGACGGTGGTGCGCGACACCACATCGCTGCGTGCACCCGACAGTAGCAACACGGGTATATCGATCTTCGCCGCGGCAGCCTGCAGGCGGGGCTGGTAACGCTCGCTTTCCTGCACCAGGCTGCCGGCCAGCAAGGCCGGATCCCAGTGCCAGCGCAGCCGGCCGTCGGCGCCTTCGCGCAGCAGCGGGCGCAGTTGTTCCTCGCTCTTGCGCTCGCGTCGCTGCGGCAGATAGCCGGCGATCTGCTCGGATGCCTCGGCGTAATCGGCAAAGCCGTCCGGGTGTGCCTGCATGAAGGCGAGGATGCGCTCGACCCCGGCGGTTTCCCAGCGCGGCGTGATATCGACCAGCACCAGCGCGCGGAACGGCGACGGATGCATCTCACCGGCAATCACGATCCCGAGCAGACCACCCATCGAGGCACCTACCAGGATCGGCGGCTGCGGCTGGGCCGCAGCAAGCCGCAGCAGATCGTCGGCGAATTGATCCATGTGGTAACCACCACCAGAATCCGCACCACCGGCCACGCGATCACTCTCGCCGTGGCCGCGACTGTCAAACGTCACGCAACGACAACCCGCTTCGGCCAGCGCCGCCGCCGCACCGTTCCAGGCGCCACGGGTCTGGCCAAAGCCGTGCGCGAACAACAGCGTCGGACTGCCGGCCGGATGACGCGTCTCCACCACCAGCGCCAGGTCGGCGACGGGGAATCGGCTGGGTTCAGCCTGAGTGTCAATCTCGGATACCATACGGATGAGTATGGATCGCCTCGGCAAGCGCCGTCAATACATGGCCACCGTCATCACCGCGGCAGCGGCAGATAGCCAAGTATTTCAACGACCTTGCACCCCGCAGATTACAAAGCTGCGGGGTATCGCTACCATACGCACATGAATGTCAGTAGCAAGCCAGAACGCACCCGCCTGTCTGCCGAAGATTGGGAACTCGCCGCCCTGCACCTGATCGCCGAACAAGGCGTCGGCGCCCTGGCCGTGGAGGCCTTGGCACGCCAACTGGGCGTGACCAAGGGCAGTTTCTACTGGCATTTCCGTACCCGCGAAGCGTTGCTGAATGCCGCGCTGGAACGCTGGGAGCAATACGGCGAGCGCGAAGTACTCGGCCAGATCGAACAGATCGCCGATCCGCGCAAACGCCTGCCCGAATTGTTCCGCCGGGTCGCACACGAGCTGCAGCCGCACCGCGTCTACGCCGCACTGCTGAAGGCGCTGGATCATCCGCAGGTGGTGCCGGTGATGGCACGGGTATCGCAGCGACGGATGGAGTTCCTGACCACCGCCTACCGCGAGGCCGGCCTGCCGGCGCCGCAGGCGCTGAATCGCGCGCGGCTGACCTACGCCGCCTATGTCGGCTTCCTGCAACTGAACTTCACTCTGGGCTTGCCGCGAATCAATCATGAGGAATTCGACGCCTACGTCGAACACATGATCGCGACCCTGATTCCGGCCTGAGAACACCCGCCCGCTCGCCCGCTCGGCGCCATCTGGCGCCGTTTTTGCTGCATGTATCCTTGCAATACCAGTTGCTGCAAACTACCGTTCCAGTTCCATTTTTCCCCAAGACCTTAGAGAAGAGAGACACGATGGCGAGCAAGCTGGAAGCACTCGAGCAGTGGGTGAACGAGGTGGCCGCGCTGACGCGCCCGGCCAAGATCCATTGGTGCGATGGCTCCGAGGCCGAATACCAGTCGCTCGTGCGGCACATGCTGGCCGACGGCACCCTGATCGAACTCAACCAGCAGACCCACCCGGGCTGCTATTTGCACCGATCCCACCCCACCGATGTGGCACGCGTCGAGCACCTCACCCTGGTCTGCCATCCGCACGAGGAAGACGCCGGCCCGAACAACCACTGGATGGACCCGGCCGAGGCGCACGCGAAGATCGATGCGCTGTTCGAAGGCAGCATGCAAGGCCGCACCATGTATGTGATCCCGTACTGCATGGGGCCGATCGACTCGCCGCTGGCCCGCTGCGGCGTGGAGATCACCGACAGTCCGTACGTGGTCGCCAACATGAAGATCATGACCCGCATGGGCACTGCGGCGCAGGTGCGCATCGAGCGCGAGGGACATTTCGTCAAGGGCCTGCATTGCACCGGCGAACTCGATCCGGAGCGCCGTTTCATCATGCATTTCCCGGCCGAGCTCTCGATCAAATCCTACGGCTCCGGTTACGGCGGCAACGCGCTGCTCGGCAAGAAGTGCCACGCGCTGCGCATCGCCAGCCAACAGGCCCGCAGCGAAGGCTGGCTGGCCGAACACATGCTGATCGTGGGCATCGAGAACCCGCAGGGCGAAACTCACTACGTCGCCGCTGCGTTCCCGTCGGCCTGCGGCAAGACCAACCTCGCCATGCTGATCCCGCCGGAAGGCTATCGCCAGGATGGCTGGAAGGTGTGGACGGTGGGCGACGACATCTGCTGGATGCGCCCGGGCGCGGATGGACGTCTGTATGCGATCAATCCAGAGGCGGGTTTCTTCGGCGTCGCACCCGGCACCAGCGATGCGACCAATCCCAACGCCCTCAAGAGCATCGCGCGCGACACCATCTTCACCAACGTCGCCGTTACCGCCGACAACCAGCCATGGTGGGACGGCTTGCCGGGCACACCGGTCACTGACTGGCAAGGACGCCCGTACGACCCCGCCAACGGGCCAGCTGCACACCCGAACTCACGCTTCACGGTAAGTGCCAGGCAATGCCCGACCTGGTCGGAACAGGCCGAGGCGCCGCAGGGCGTACCGATCAGCGCGATCGTGTTCGGCGGCCGTCGCCCGTCGCTGCTGCCCCTGGTGATGGAAGCACGCGACTGGAAGCATGGCGTGCTGATGGGTGCAGCGATGGGTTCTGAAACCACCGCTGCCGCCACTGGCGCGGTCGGCGTGCTACGCCGGGATTCGATGGCGATGAAGCCGTTCTGCGGCTATCACTCCGGCGACTACTTCGCGCACTGGCTGTCGTTCGACCAGCCCGGCGCGAAGCTGCCGAAAATCTTCCACGTCAACTGGTTCCGCAAGGGCGACGATGGCAAGTTCCTGTGGCCCGGCTTTGGCGACAACCTGCGCGTGCTGGAGTGGATGATCAACCGCGTCGAGGATCGCGTCGACGGTGTCGAAACCCCAATCGGCATCCTGCCGGGTGAGGGTGAGCTCAAGCTGGACGGACTCAAGCTCGACCGCGCCCAGCTCGATGAACTGCTCGATGTGGACAACGCCGGCTGGCAACGCGAACTCGCCGCCATTGGCGAGTACCTGCAGACCTTCGTACCACGTCTGCCGAAAACCCTGCACAACGAGCAACAGCGTGTGGCCAAGGCACTCGACGAAGCCATGGGCCAGCCGCATCGCGAAGCCGCTGCATCCTGATCGAAGTCATGCCCGGGCGGCGGCCGCCCGGGCATGACTCGACTTTGCAGCAGCAGCGGTACAAACCCTTTCGCGCGACGACGCATCCAAGCTGGCAAGATGATCGCCGCCTGCCCTGCCATTGGAAGTTCCATGTCGACTGCCCCCGCGGGAGCCAACGACACCGATGACGTGCGCGCCGCGGCTGCCGGCGACCGTCATGCGTTCCAGCGGCTGTACCAGCTACACGTAGGCCGCGTGCACGGTGCGGTCTACCGGCTCGCCGGTTACGACCACGCCCGCGCCGAGGATCTGACCCAGGACGCCTTCATCCGCGCCTGGCAGAAGCTGCCCGGGTTCCGGCATGAGAGCGCGTTTGGTACCTGGCTGTACCGCCTCGCCGTGAACGTGGCACTGATGGATATTCGCGCCCGCGGCGCCGACCCGGTCAGCATGCTGGACGACGACCATTTGCCGGACACCGGCGAAACGCCGTTCTGTGCCGCCGAACGCAAGGAGCTGGAGCACGCGATCAGCCGGTTGCCGCCACGCGCCCGTGCAGTGCTGGTCCTGCACGACATCGAAGGCTGGCGGCACGAGGAGATTGGCAACGAGCTGGGCATGGCAGTCGGCACGTCGAAAGCGCAACTGCATCGCGCGCGCGGTCTGCTGCGCAAGGTATTGGGAGAAAGATCATGAACGAATTCGAATGGCGTCGGCAAATGCGCGACCTGCGTCAGCCACGCACACCGCCACGTGATCTGTGGGCCTCGATCGACGCTGCGCTGGACGACGTCGAGCTCACTCGCGCGCCCACGGCCCAGGCAGCGCTCGCCCAACCGCCAGCGCACCGGCGACGCTGGCTGGTCGCCGCCGCCCTTGCCGCATCGGTGCTGCTGGCCTGTGGCATCGGCTGGAACCTGCAACATGCGCCGGCCACGACAACACTGGCCAGCACCGCAACGCCACCTTGGAAACCGGCCGACCCGCGTCTGGCCGGCGCCGCGATCGAACTGGATGCCGCACGCATGGAGTTGCAGATGGCGCTCCAGCAATCACCCGATTCGCCTGTACTGCAGCGCCTGCTCAATCGTACCGAACATCAGCAAACCCAATTGCACCAGCTGGCCGGCCAGGCCGGTTGAGAACCCAGGAATGATCATGAGAACCACCCGCTACGTTCCCCTGCTGCTCTGTCTGTGCGTTGGCCACGCCTTGGCCAGCACACCGATCCAGCTGAGCCACGACGCCACGCCAACGACCCATATCAGCATCAGCAACATTTCAGGCACGGTGACTGTGACCGCGTGGGATCGCAACGAGGTGCAGGTCAGCGGGCAGCTTGGCGAAGGCGCCAAGCCACTGGCCATCACCGGCAACAGCAGCGACCTGGTAATCAAGGTGGAGCCGCAAGGTGGCTCTGGCGGTTGGTTCAACTGGAACAGCGCCAACAGGATGTCGTCCACCACGCTGGAACTGCACGTGCCCAAGGCTGCCTCGCTAGACATCGGCGTGGTCAGCGCGCCGCTGGTGATCGACGGCATCGACGGCGGCAACATCGCGGTCAACACGGTCAGCGGCAGGGCGCGCATCAATGCGCGCACGCCGATGCTGAAAGTGGAAAGCGTAAGCGGTGGCATCGAGCTGGCCGGGCATGCCGAACAGGCCGACCTGCAAACCGTGAGTGGCGACATCCTTGCCCCCGCGCTCGGCAGCGACGTGAAGCTGCAGACCATCTCCGGCCGCATCCAGGCCGATGGCGGCCCATGGAAGAAGCTGACACTCAGCACGGTATCCGGCGACGTGCAGCTGGGCGGGGCGCTGGCTTCCGGCGGCAAGCTCGGCATCGACAGCATGAGCGGCAATGTACAGCTGCAACTGCCCGCGAACACGTCCGGCACATTGCACGCCAGCAGCTTCAGCGGCGATCTGCGCAGCGATTTCGGCACGCCGCAAAAACCCGAACACGGCCCCGGCAGCAGCCTGGATGCCAAGCTCGGCGATGGCCAGGGCACGATCAACGTCGAAACCTTCAGTGGCGATCTGCGCGTCCGCAAGCAGAATTAGGCGCAGGTCTCCGCCATTGCAAACAAAAACGCCGGCGCATGAGCGACGGCGTTTTCGCAATAGATAACGTACGACTCAGAGATCTTGGTGATACTGCACGTACGGCGTACGCGACTGATCCGGCTCCGGGCCTGCCGGCGTATTCGCAGGGGTACCGGAAGACCACAGGTTCTGTGCGCCGACACTCAGCGAGCCGCGCCACGGCAGGCGCCAGGTCACACCCAGGTCAATGCTGTTCCAGCGCCGATCCGGACTCATTCCACCCGGAATGCCCGCATCTGGCTCCATGCTGCGACCAATCAGGACGCCGCTCAACGAACCGTGATCGATGCCAAAGCTCAGCGCCTTCTGCTGCAATGTGTTGACCCCGAGCAGATTGCCCGGCAACAGGTAGATACGTCCTACGCTGGCACCCAGATCGATACCGCTCTGGCTACCCAGTGCAAGTCGGCCGCGCGCATTGAACTGCGCACTGCTGTCAAAACTGGACAGACCGTCGATGCCCGGAGCAGTGCCCGGCAGCACTCGTGGCAATAACGTGTTGCTGTTATCGGGCACGCTGTTGGCGCCGACGCTCAAACCGAGACTGTAGCGCCCGCTCGCGTAGGTAGCCCCCACTTCGCTGCCGATGACCCGCAACGGCTGGTTGACCCACGACTGCTGACTTACGTCTGCATGCGCCTGCAGGTTGGGCCCCATTCCATATTGCAGGCCAGTCGTCATCAGGTTGGTCGCATCAACCACATGTAGCGCCGGCAGTGCATTCTGGCGCAACGCATCAATGCCGTTGCTGCTATCCGCCTTGAGTGCCAGCAGACGACCATCGGTGCCGCGCCACAAGGGCACCATTACACCGGGCTGGACTTCCGTCATCTGGGCGGGCGGCTGCGCCAGCAAATGCTCGGCCTGGGTGCTATCGCCACTCACAGACTGCCCGGCCGCGGTGAGCGGCAGCAGGAAGACCAACAACAGGGCAGACAGGCGACGCATGGCTTGAGCAAAGCACTCGTAAGTATACGGAATACGCGGCAAAGCATATCTTGTTTTACATTTTACTAACACCCCTAAACCGGCCCCTGCGCACAAAAAACGGCGTAGCCTGTGCCATTCTTCGACTAGCTAGGCCGTACGCAGGTTCCCGGCGCAGGAATGCTGGCGACAAGGCCAAGTTACACGATATAAAGGCGTTCGACGTAGATCCCACCGGATCGTCCCGGAACCGAACACATCTAATGAGTGCCACGCCCACGATCCGTTCATCCCGACCGCTCTCCGTGGCGCAGGATCTTGCGGCTTTGCACGAGGCAGTCGAACGCTTGTTCGAGGCAGCCGACGCTGCCAGCGTGATGGAAATCTGCGAGCTCATACTGGGCAATTTCGGCATCGATGGGCGGCTTCGCTGGCGCCGCATGGACGAGCAGCCGCATCAGCTGCCGACGGGTCAACTCGACTTGGCAGAGGACCCGCAGGGTTCGCGAATACTCACGCTCGAAGCGAGCGATCTGCCGTTACCCGAGGATGTGCGTGACTCACTGTCCTGGCTGGGGCGGCTGGCGGATACCCGGCTGCACCAGCTGGCCGAAACCAGTCGTCTGTATGAGGCCATTTCGCGCTTGGCGCTGGCCGAGCGGCTGCAGCGCGCACTCTACGCGATCGCCGAACAGGCCGGCGCCGGGCAGGAGATGCCCGAGATGATGCGCTCGCTGCACTCCATCGTCAGCAGCCTGATGTACGCGGAAAATTTCTACATCGTGCTGTATGACGTCGCCAGCGATACCGTCCGTTTTCCTTATTACGTCGACATTGCCGACACCGACCCGCCCCCGCCCGATCAGGACCTGCCACTGCATGACATGCTGCACAGCCTGACCTGGAACCTGCTGCAGGAAGGGCGCCCGTTGATGGGTTCGGTCGATGAGCTGAGGCAACAGCTGGGCGACCGCTTTGTCGTGGTCGGCCCAAGTTGCGAACACTTGCTGGGCGTCCCGTTGCTGCGCGGCGGTCATGTGGTGGGCGGCATCGTGATGCAGAGCTATCGCGCCGACACCCATTATTCGCAAAATGATCTGGAGCTGCTGAGCTATGTGGCCCAGCATGTGCAGACGGCGCTGGAACGGCGCGAAGCGCATATCGAGCTGGGCCGCCGGGTGACCGATCGCACCGCCGCGTTGCGCGAGGCCAACCGTGTGCTGCGCCAGCAGGTGCTGCAACGTCAGCGCGGCGAACGCCTGCAGGCTGCACTGTTCCGCATCGCCGAACTGGCCAACACTTCGGAGAGCCTGGAAAAATTCTACGCGGCCATGCACCAGGTGATCAGCGGCCTGCTGTATGCGCGCAACTTCTACATCGCACTGATCGATGAGGAGAACGGGCACCTGACCTTTCCCTACTCGGTAGACGAGGTCGACAATGTGCGGCCACCGCGCGCGCATGGTCGCGGCGTCACCGAATATGTGCTGCGCCATGCCAAGCCACTGCTGGCCGACATGCGGGAAATCGAACGCCTCGTTTCGATTGGCGAAATCAGCCACTTCGGTTCGCGCTCGATATGCTGGCTCGGCGTTCCACTGGTATGGGGCGGCAAGGCGATGGGCGTGCTTGCACTGCAAAGCTACTCGTCCGAACACACTTACAACGAACGCGACCAGGAGTTGCTGACCTTCGTCAGCTACCACATTGCGAACGCGCTGCAACGCAAGCAGGCGGCGGCATCGCTGAAGCAGGCCTATGCCGGGCTGGAACGCCGCGTCACCGAGCGTACCCGCGCACTGGCGCTGGCCAACCGCGACCTGCGCGAACAGATTGCCGAGCGCGAACGGGTCGAGCGCCGCCTCAAATACGAAACGCTGCACGATTCACTGACCGGGCTGCCCAACCGTACCTTGCTGTTGCAGCGGCTGGAACAATCGATGCAGCGCTGCGCCGCAAATCCGAACGAGCAGTTCGCCGTACTCTTCATCGACTTGGATCGCTTCAAGGTGATCAACGATTCGGTCGGCCACCTGGTCGGTGACGACCTGCTGTTCCAGGTCGGCGGCCGTATCCGCGCCTGCCTGAAAACCCGCGACGTCGTCGCGCGCCTGGGTGGCGACGAGTTTGCGGTACTGTTGGAGGGCATCAGCGACACCGGCAAGGCTTCGCTGATTGCCGAACGCATCATCAGCGAGCTGCATACGCCCTTCCGACTCGGCACCAAGGAGATCTTCACTTCCGCCTCGATCGGCATTGCGCTGTCCAGCCCGCACTACCGGCAGCCGGAGGAACTGTTACGCGACGCCGACGCGGCGATGTACAACGCGAAGGATGGCGGGCGCCATCGCGCTGCGCTGTTCGACGACCGCCTGCGCCGCGAAGCACTGTCACTGCTGGACATGGAGAGCGACCTGCGCCATGCGCTCAGCCGCAACGAATTCGAGCCGTTCTACCAGCCGATCGTAGAGCTCGCCGATGGTCGCGTTATCGGTTACGAGGCACTGCTGCGCTGGCATCATCCCGAGCGTGGCCTGCTGGCACCGCATGATTTTCTGTTGATCGCCGAGGAGTGCGGCTGTGCGGAGGCGATCGACTGGCAGATCTTCGAACAGGTCTGCACCCAGGCCGTACGCCTGATCGGCACCGAAGGCTTCATCAGCATCAACGTTTCCGGTCGGCATTTCCGCTCCGCCGACCTCGACCAGCGGCTGCTTGCGCTGTTCGAGCAGTATGCCGTGCCGACCCGCTGCATCCGGATCGAGGTCACCGAGCACGCGCTGCTGGAGAATCCGACCCAGGTCAAGCAGATGCTGAAGAACCTGCGCAGCCGTGGCGTCGGCATCGCGCTTGACGATTTCGGCACCGGCTACTCCTCGCTCAGCTACCTGCACCAATATCCGTTCGAGACGTTGAAGATTGATCGCTCCTTCATCACCGAGCTGCCGCGCGGCGACGAAGAGAGCCAGGGTCTGGCGCTGGTACGCGCTATCCAGGTGCTGGCCGATTCGCTGCAGATGAAAGTGATTGCCGAAGGCATCGAGGAAGAGTCGCAGCGGCAGGCCCTGATCAGGGTCGGCTGCCGCTATGGCCAGGGCTTCCTGTTCGCCATGCCACAGCCGGCCAAAACCTGGCTGAGTGCGAACAAACCGTCAATAACGGCCTGAGGGCGGCGAATCCCGTCACCCGGAGCCGCCCGGATTCATTGCGGGGTATCCGGCGCAGCAGGCGCCACGCTGCTGTTGAGCAGAACTTCCGCGTCGATGCGATCGAAGTGATAACGCTGCGCGCAGAATTCGCAGATCACCTCGATCTCGTCACCCCGTGCGGTGAGTGCCGCCTCGACTTCATCGCGCCCGAGCGAGCGCAGCATCCCGGTCACCCGTTCACGGCTGCAGCTGCAGCCGAAGGCCAGCGAGCGCGGCTCGAACAGACGCACCGACTCCTCGTGGTAAAGCCGGTACAGCAGTTGCTCCGGTGCGGTATCCAGCAACTCCGCCGCTCCCAGGGTGGCTGTAATGTGCACGATGCGGCTCCACGCATCATCATCCTGCGCGGCATGGTGACCGCCCTCGTCCGGCATCTTCTGCAACATCAGCCCGACCGCGTGCTGGTCGTTGGCCGCCAGCAGGATGCGCGCCGGCAGCTGTTCGGACTGGATGAAGTAGTTCTCCAGCGACTCGGCCACACTCGCATGCTGCAGTTCGACCAGCCCCTGGTAACGCTGGCCGCGTTCCACGTTGCCGATGGTGATTGCCATGCTCGCGTCGGGCAACGCATTCAGCGCCAGCGGCTCGGGCAACGGCTCATTCCAGCGCGCCAGACCACGCAAGCGGCCATGGTCAGTGCATTCGGCAAACAGCATGCGTAGCGCACCGCTGCTCTTCAGCTCGACCGACAGCGCTCCATCCAGCTTGATGTTGCCGGTCAGCAGCGCACTGGCTGCCAGTGCCTCGCCCAGCATCGCATGCAGCGCCGGCGGATAGTCAGCACGACCGGCAACCTCACGCCAGGCCGGCCCCAGCCGCACCAGCACCCCGCGCACACCAGCATGTTCCAGCAGAAATCGATGCAGCACATCGTCGACAGGCAGGTTTTCCACAACTCGTGCTCTCTTCGTAGGTCAAGCGCCACAGATGGGGGCGGCGCAGCGTCGGGACAACGCCCCTTATACTGCCCCATCTTCCTGCTCGCGCCGCCATGCCTCCTGTGTTCCGCCGCCCCCTGCTGATCCGCCTGCTGCGCTCACTGGCGCTGCTCGTGCTGGCATGGCTGGCGCTGAGCTGGTTGCTGGTGCTGGTGCTGCGCTTCGTACCACCATGGACTTCGGCAGTGATGCTGGAACGTCAGCTTGGTGCGTGGGTACATGGCGAACAGGATTTCCAGCTGCGCCGGCACTGGGTACCGTGGAATCAGGTCTCGCCCTGGGTGCCACTGGCGATGGTGGCCGGCGAGGATCAGAAATTTCCGTACCATCACGGCTTCGACCTCGATTCCATCCACAACGCGATCGACGCGGCCGACGATGGCAGGCGCCTGCGCGGTGCCAGCACCATCAGCCAGCAGACAGCCAAGAATCTGTTCCTGTGGAACGGGCGCAGCTTCGTGCGCAAGGGACTGGAGGCGTATTTCACCGTACTGATCGAGCTCACTTGGCCGAAACAGCGCATCCTCGAGGTGTACATGAACATCGCCGAGCTGGGCAATGGCATCTATGGCGTGGGAGCCGCCAGCGACACGTACTTCCACATGGCGCCGGCACGACTCAGCGCAGCGCAAGCCGCACAACTCGCCGCGGTACTGCCCAGCCCGCGCCGCCTGCATGTGGATCGACCGAGTGCTTATGTGCTGCGTCGCGCCGGCTGGATCCGGCAGCAGATGGATCAACTCGGCGGCCCAGCCTATATCGAAGGCCACGCGCCAGCACACCCCGCACATTGAGCGAAACTCGCTCGCCCGAGCGCCACCAGTTGGTTAGCATGAACCTCTCTTCCGCTGGCCCCGCCCATGCCGCAACTCACCATCGTCGTTCCTGCTTACAACGAATCAGCCGTGCTGGTCCTGTTCCATCAGCGACTGAGCAAAATGCTGGACGGTTTGCCGCTGGAATCCAGTGTGCTCTACGTCGACGACGGTAGCCGCGATGACACCTGGTCGATCATCGAATCGCTGATCGCCAGCGACTCACGCACCGGAGCACTCAAACTCTCGCGCAACTTTGGCAAGGAAGCGGCGCTGACAGCCGGCCTGGATGCCGTCATTACCGGTGCGGCTGTGGTAATCGATGCCGACCTGCAGGATCCGCCCGAACTGATTCCCGCCCTGGTCGAGCAATGGCAGGCTGGCTACGACGTGGTGTACGCCACGCGCAGCGCACGCGATGGCGAAAGCAGCTTCAAGCGGTTCACCGCAGCGGCGTTCTACCGCAGCATGGAGCGACTGTCCGATACGGCGATCCCACGCGACACCGGCGATTTCCGATTGCTCTCGCGACGCGCACTGGATGCACTGGGGCAGCTGCGTGAACGCCAGCGCTTCATGAAAGGCCTGTTCAGCTGGATCGGCTACCGGCAGACTTCCGTGCACTACCTGCGCGAGCCACGCCAAGCCGGCACCACCAAGTGGAACTACTGGCGTCTAGCGCAACTGGCGATCGAAGGCATCACTTCATTCTCCACCGCACCACTGCGACTGGCCACCTGGGTGGGACTGGCCTCGGCCGGACTAGCCTTCGTTTACGGGATGCTGGTACTGGTCAAATCGCTGTTCTATGGCGACCCAGTGCGCGGTTATCCAACGCTGATGCTGGTGATCCTGTTTCTCGGCGGCGTGCAGCTGCTGGCGCTTGGCGTAATCGGCGAATACCTCGGCCGCAACTATGCCGAGAGCAAACAGCGGCCGCTGTATTTCATCGACGAACTACGGTTGCCGCACGACCTGCGTTGATCAACCGGCCCGCTGTGCAGGCTTCACGACTCCACTACACGTCTGGCCGGTGCCGGCGTTAAACTCGCCGCATAAGGCCCGTCCGTGGCCCGTGGGAGACCCAAGCATGAGCCAGGTCAAGCATCTGCTGGAAAGCAAGGGCAGCAAGATCTTCAGCATCACGCCGGATGCCCCGGTACTCGAAGCGATCAAGCATATGGCTGAGCACCGCGTCGGCGCGTTGCTGGTGATGCGTGGCGAGAAGCTGGTGGGGGTGTTATCGGAGCGCGATTACGCGCGCAAGGTGATCCTGCAAGGCCGATCTTCGGCACAGACCGCAGTGTCCGACATCATGAGCAGTGAACCGCTCACCGTCGGCCCGGATACCGATGTATTCGACTGCATGCGCCTGTGTACCGACAGCCGCATACGTCACCTTCCGGTGGTGCAAGGTGACAAAGTCATCGGGGTCATTTCGATCGGCGATCTGGTCAAGGCGGTGATCGATGCACAGGCCGAACAGATCGAACATCTGCAGCGTTACATCACGAGCTGAGCTGGGGCCTCGCAAGCAGCCTTCCTTAGGCCGTCGGGAAGTGGTGTCGAGCGGTTCAGGCTGACGATGCGCCATCTTCACCGACCCGTGTATGTTCGTCCGGCGCCAGGTCGGGCGACCATCCGGCACGGCGGGCCACCACGGTGGCCAACGCTGCCACGCCAGCCCCCAGCAAGGCCAGTCCGCCAATGCCCCAACCCAGCATGCGCAGGCCGCTGACCGCGCTGGTCACCACCACATCGCCGAAGCGCCACACCGCGGTCTCAACGAAATTCTTGCCCTTGTAACGCGTCTCGCGCGGCACCCGCGTATACAGCGCATCCACCGCAGGTTTGGTCATGCCATAGGCGAAGCCGCGTGTAATCACCAGCATCACCGCCAGCAGCAGCGGCACGCTGTAGCCGAAGAACAGGACGTTGCCACCGCCGATCAACGCCACCATGGCCAGCAAGGCCAGATTCACCAGCGATGGCACGACCAGCCCCCAGCCGGCGCCGCGACGCACCAGCAACCACGGCGTCACGCTCAGCTGCAGCGCTGCGCCGAGCAGGTTGGTAGCGAGATCCAGGTCGTTGTAGAACGAAGTGCGCGCGACCGTGCTGGCGAAATGCGCCTTGGCGTAATCGGCCACCAAGGCATACGCCAGCGTGCCGATGCCATCGCCGAACAACATCAGCAGTGCCATGTAGCGCAGGAACGGGCGCGACCACAACTCCTTGACGCCCGCCCACAGCGAACCACCAATCGCTTCGTCGCCACGGCTGTCCGGTCGCCGGTCATGCTGCGCGGAGAGCCGCAGGAGCAGGACCAGCGACAGCGACAGCGACGACGCCGAAACCAGCAACAGCGGTGCCACGCCGATCAGCTGCACCAGCAACTTGGTCACCAGCGGACCGAAGATCGCCCCGGCCATGCCACCCAGTGCGATCAACGAAAATACCCGCCGGGCCTCGCTGCTCGAGAAGATGTCCGCCATGAAACTCCAGAACAGCGACACCACGAACAGATTGAACACGCTGACCCAGACAAAAAACACCACACCGAGCGAGCGAGCGCCGATGCGATCCTGCTCCACAAACGCCGGCACGAACGCGAGCAGGCACAGGATGAAGAAGCTGTAGCTCCAGCCGAGCAGCCGCTTGCGTGGGAAACGCGCCACAAGCAGGCCGAATACCGGCGTCAGCAGCAACATCACTGCGAAGACCGCACCGTAGAACAACGGCAAATACTCCGAGCCGACCGCACCGCTCAGTTGATCCCTGACTGGCCGCACGATGTAGTACGAGGCCATCACGAAAAAGAACGCCAACGCGGACTGCATCGGCGCGGCGGCTTGTTCCACAACAGTCTGGCGGGGCAAACTCACGGGCACGTCCGGCGTGGGGCGCGGCAAGACTAGCATGCGTACGCGATGCATCCCCCCAAGTCGGGAATTCCCCGAACAGCTATGACTCCCACGCGCTGGCCATCATGCCGCCGAACGATCCGGCGCACTGATCCTTGGCCACGCTTTAGTTCTAGTTATCCTGAATGCCGAACTGCGGCGGCAGCGGGCAGTGCAGGCTGGCGCAGATCACCCGCAGCAACTCGATTTCTGCGGCGTTGATCACGCCATCGGCCCGGATCGCACTGAGCAGGCTAAGTATCACGATCTCTTTTGCGGCAGGCATCAAGCCATCGAGATCATCCAGCGCTCGCTCAAATGGCTGCTGCCAATCCAGCGATAACGTTTGCCAGGTGGGCGCCACGCCTGGAAAAGCCTGATCCATCGCCAGCAGCCATGCGCGCCTTGCGGCGGCATCATCAGCGCTGCCGTACGCGGCAACCACGCCGCAGACCAACATGACGCTGTCGCGGCAGGCGGGCAACTTCTTCTGACCGTCCACCGGTGCCCGACGTGGCCGCATCGCCTCCAGCAACTGCACGCGCAGCAAGCGGGCAAGACAGTACTCGTCCAGGTCGACCTTGCTGTCCAAGCCGACCAGCTGTTCGAGTGTGCCCAACAGGGTCTGTTGACGCCCTTCCGACAGCTGCTTGAGTGCTGGAAAGGAAAGTGCGACCAGCGGCATACGCACGACGGGCGACAGCGCCTCCACTTGGCCGGCAAGGGCCGTCACGGCGTATTGCAGATCGTCGCCGAACGCATTGGCAATGATTCGCCGTTGTGGTGCCTGCAGATCATCATGTGCCGACATGGCCAGCGCGAGCACCAGCGGCAAGGCGGACTCCGGCTGCTGCGCCGCGCTCGTCAGCGTGGCCGGGATGCTCTGCTGCAAGGCAGCCGCATGCTCGAAACTCCCCGCAGCGGCCTGACTCGGCTGCACTGATGCGGCCGGTGTGCCGATCGCGCTGGCTGGCTGAAGCAGAGCTGCTCCGGACGTGGCCGGCATCGGCGCGACGCGGGTGTCGGTACTCACGGCCTCGCGAGCTGCTGGCACGTTTCTCAGGGACTCCGCCAACTGCACCAGTTCCTCATTCTGGAAACCGGGCTCCAATATCAGGATGCGCTCACGCACCGGCGGATGGGTGGCATACCACGGGTCGTACAGGTCATCGGCCTCGCCGAACAGCATGTGCGCCACTTCGTGCCGGTTGCCCACCTGCAGTGCGGAGCCATCGTCGAGAACCGCGATTTTTTTCAGCGCACCAGCAATGCCTGCGGTCTGGCGGGTGAACTGTACTGCCGAAGCATCGGCCAGCGATTCGCGTGAACGCGCCACGCCCGCCTGGATCAGCCGCCCGAAGAAGAAGCCGGTGTAACCGATCCCGAGCAGCGCCAGTGCGATCAGCCCCTGCCTGCCGTCACCGCCGCTCAGGCGGCCACTGCGACTACCACCGACCCACATCATCTGGCGGCCGATGATCGCCAGCACCATGATGCCAAACAGCAAGCCCATCAGACGGATATTGAGCCGCATGTCGCCATTCAGCACGTGGCTGAATTCGTGCGCGATCACCCCCTGCAGCTCGTCACGATTCAGCTGGTCGATGCAGCCCTGGGTCACGCATATCGCTGCGTCGGACGGTGAATACCCCGCAGCGAATGCATTGATGCCACGCTCGTCTTGCATCAGGTAGATATCCGGCACCGGCAGGCCGGAGGCAATCGCCACTTCCTCGATCACGTTGCGCAACTGGCGCAGCTGCGGATCGCTGGTATCCGGGGATACCGGCACGGCACCGACGCTTTCGGCCACCGACCTGCCTCCATCTGACAGGCTCTGGATGCGGTACATCGAGCACAGCGCGATGAAGCCCACGACCACGATGCTGCTGATGACCCAGACCGACGGACCCAAATGATGTTGATGCCCCCAGATGAACCATGTCATCACCACGAGCACATCAGTCGCTGCGACGATAAAGAGCACCGCCAGCACGAACAACAGCACCAGAAACCGGGTACTGCGGCGCACGTGCGCCTGTTGGGCAAAAAAATCCATCGAATCTCCCCCTGGAGACCGCACAACCTACATCGTGATGATGCGGGTGATCAGCTGAAGGAAACCTTCGGCACGTCGCGTACGGCCGGATCCTCGACCTTCAACGGCTCCGCGGCGGCGAAGCCATAGCTGTTCGCCACGAACGACGCCGGAAACACTTCGCGACTGTTGTTGTAGGTCAGCACGGAGTCGTTATAGGCCTGTCGTGCGAACGCGACCCGGTTCTCGGTCGAGGTCAGTTCCTCGGAGAGCTGCATCATGGTCTGGTTGGCCTTCAGATCCGGATAGGCCTCGCTGAGCGCGAACAAACGCCCCAGACTCTGGGTCAAAGCATTTTCGCTGCCGGCAAGCTGCTGCATGGCGCCCGGATCGCCGGGGTTGGCCTTGGCACCTGCCAGGCCGCTGACTGCCGCGTTGCGGGCCTGTATGACTTCCTCGAGGGTGCCGCGTTCATGCGCGAGGTAACCCTTGGCGGTTTCCACCAGGTTGGGAATCAGGTCATGCCGGCGGGTCAGCTGCACATCGATCTGTGCGAAAGCGTTCTTGTAACCATTCCGCGAAGTGACCAGTCCGTTGTAGATCGACACGAAGTACAAGACAATCAAAATGACAACAATCAGAACAATGATCAGCCCCATCGGTACATTCTCCACCCTGCGGCGCATCCCCACGCCGGAATCACGCCAGATTACCATGCAGTGTCACAAGTTTTTCCTTCTGATCGCGGGTGCGCTGGGGCTGACTTGCACGCCGGTCTGGGCGAGCGTCGTCGACGCAACGCCCCAGGCAGCAGTCAACGTTCACGATGCGACGCAGCTACTGCCACCGGCGCGCGTCCAGAGCACCCTAGCCGACTATCAGCACTGGCTGGACCGGTTGGCCGAGCGCAATGCCGTTGCCGGCCTGGCGACGGCCGTGGTGATCGACAACAAGGTGGTCTTCGAACGCACCGTCGGTTACGCCGATGCAGCGTCCGGAGAAGCTGTCACCCCGGACACCGTGTTCCGACTCGCCTCGCTGTCCAAGGCCTTTGCCACTGCGATCACCGGCCTGCTGGTGGATGATGGAAAACTCAGCTGGGACACCAAGCTGGTCGATGTGCTGCCGTACTTCAAGCTCAAGGACATGCAGTCCGCTTCGGAAGCCACGGTGAGCGACATCCTGGGGCAACGCCTGGGCCTGCCACCCAACACCTACGACAACATGCTCGAAGGCGACATTCCCTACGAGGAACTGGTGCGCAAGCTGGACGAGGTCGACCTGGTCTGTGGCGTCGGCCAGTGTTATGGCTACCAGAATGTCGCATTCGGCATGATCGGCGACGTGGTTCTCGCCCGTACCGGCGACTTCTTCTACCGCCTGGTCGACAAGCGGATTTTCTATCCGCTGGGCATGACCACCGCGAGCTACGGCCGCGCAGCACTCGAGTCGAGCCAAAGCTGGGCACGTCCGCATTCGGCGTCCAGTCATGGCTGGGTGCCATTCGAGCCGAGCGAGACCTATTACCGGGTGGCCCCGGCAGCCGGCGTCAACGCCAGCCTGCACGACATGGAAAAATGGCTGATCGCGCAGATGGGCGGACGCCCGGACGTGCTGCCAACTTCACTGCTGGATGTGCTGCATGCACCGGGCATCACCACGCCCAGCGAACTGCACGCCACACCATGGCGCCGGGCAAGGCTGACCGACGCGCACTATGCGCTGGGCTGGCGGGTGTATGAATACGGCGGCGAAACCCTGATCTTTCACGCGGGCGCCGTGGCCGGCTACCGCACCATGATCGGCTTCTTCCCGAAGTACCACGTCGGCGTGGTCACCTTGTGGAACTCGACGGGCCCGACCCCGAGTGGACTGATGCCGATGGTGTTCGACGGCATGCTTGGCCTGCCCCATGTGGACTGGGCCGGCATCGAAAGCGATGCCCCGCCTCGCACGGTTGCCCCGAAGAAGAAGCGCAAGGGCAAAACACGCCGTCAGACAGATAACCAGAACTGAAGCGCTTTAATCGGGCGCGACATCATCAGCGATCCCGTGAAAAGAAACGGCGCATAAATGCGCCGTTTCTTTTTAGCCATTGTTATTTGGCTCTCGGATCAGAGATTGAACTCGACCTTCAGCTGCCGCGTGGTGGACACTGCAACGCCATCCTTCATCGCCGGTTTGTAAAGGTAACGGTTTACAGCTTCTATAGCTGCACGATCAAACACGTGCTTGGGCTGTGCATCGACCACATGCACGTCGGCGGTTCGGCCGTCCGTCCCGACCGAGTACGCCACCACCACCCAGCCACTCTGCTGCGAGCGCAGCGCTGTCGATGGGTAAGTCGGGGCAGCGCTCTTCAGGAGTACCGCATCGCTGGTCTCGCCACCGGTGGCAGCACCTGCATTGGCTGTCGCTTCAGTCGCTGCGGGCTGGGCCACAGGCTTCGGCTGCTCGGCGGTGTGCGACTGTTTCACCTTTTGCTGTTCGGTCAGCTGGGCCTTCTGCTGCTCGGCCAGTTGATCCGCCGCCTGCTTCTCCGTCGCCACCTTCTGCGCTGCCAGCTGCTGCGCCTTCTGCTGATCAAGCGCATCCTGCTGCTGCTTGTCCAGCGTCTTGCGCTGGGCATCCAGCTTGGAGCGCAGGATGGTCAAGGTGAAATTGGTCGGGTCAGCCTTGGCCAGAAGATCGATCTGGCGCTGCGCTTCGTTGAAGTCACGCGAGTTGATCGCCTGCTCGGCCGAGGGCGCTGCGAACGGGAACGTCTCGCGCAACGCGTCGGAGGCCACCTTGTTGCCGGGATCCTTCTCCAGCACCCGCAGATAGAACTCGAAGGCATTGTTGCCGGCCGGTGCCAGGTAGCGCTGCTCGTTCATCGCTGTGCGCGCTTCGGCCAGCAGCTGGTTGACGTCCATCGCTGCGACGTTCGCCGGTGGCGGCGGCGCCGCTCGCGTTGAAGCAGACACCGGTGTGGACGGATGACCACCCGCGTCCGCCATGACCAGATCCTGATGCGGCTTGATGATCAGGAACCAGGCACCCACGGCAAGCAGCGCGATGACGGCAATGATGGCAATGACCAAGGGCCTGATGGCCCCGCGCGCATGCCGGCGCGTATCAAGTATGTATCGGGTATCCATGGTCTCTCACTGAGTGTCGATAGATACCCGCGCTTTTTCCCCCTGTAGGAGCGATGAGTCCCCCGGACTCACCGCGGCGCGGATGTGCAAAAGGTAACCCCAATGACGCAGCACGGCAAATCGTGCGTCATTTCACGGCAAAGCGCTGGAAATTGCCACAGGCCTCGACAGGGCACGCCGGACTGAAACCGGCGCGGACGATCAACAAAGCCGGCCCTGGAGTGGCACGCCATGCTGGCGACAGGATTTTGTGACCCCGGAAACGAAGCGTCCCGGCCAGGCCGGGACGAAGGCTTCTCGAAGGACTCTCCCCGCGCTGGGCACCGCGGGGAGAGAAGTCGATTACTTTTCTTGTTGGGTATTGCGTCTTGCTTGTTGCTTACTTCTTCGCTTTGGAGGTCTTGGTGGCTTTCACCACCTTGGCGGCCGCCGGCTTCTTGGCAGCAGCTTTCTTGGCTGCCGGCTTCTTGGCAACCTTCTTCACAGCAGCTTTCTTGGCAGCCGCCGGCTTCTTGGCAGCTTTCTTGGCTGCCGGCTTCTTGGCAACCTTCTTCACGGCAGCTTTCTTGGCGGCCGGCTTCTTGGCGGCAACCTTCTTCACGGTGGATTTCTTGGCGGCCTTCTTGGCGGCCGGTTTCTTTGCAGCGGATTTCTTGGCAGTGGCCATAGTTCGTCTCAGCTCCTCATCAGTTGGCAGTGGTTGCCCAGTAAAAGCGTGCAGGAACGCCTCAACCAACAAATCGCTGTTGGTGGCGTGCCGAAGATTGTTCACTTGACGGTGGGTGCGCAAATCGGAAAGCCGCCGCAAAACATGCAGCGGAATCGAGACGGTGATCTTGCGAACTGCATTGGCCTTTTCACCGTGCTCGACGTAAGGCTTGATGAATTTTGCTGTTGCCATAACGCGCGTTCCAAGTGATCTGCTGCGAAAGCTATCCCTGAAGATTTCAACTGTCAATTGATTTCAATCATGGAATCGACCAGACCCATCCACCCCCGGACCATCCCGAACCCCGTCACAGCAACGCTTTCGGGCGGTTGATGCATATTTTATATAGATGTCTATACGTCTAAATGTAAATCTGTATAAAAACCATCAATGCTCGCAAACCCTTGTGTACCAACGATTTCGATAGATTCGATATATATCCACACGAAAATATTCTCGCGATGCATGCTGTTCGATCGAGACAATTAACACACCTTAAAAACCGCATTCGCCAGATGAACGGCAGGCGACTGGGACCGATTTATTTGCATGTCCGGGGACCGGCGAAAACTGCCGTTCGCCGGAGAGGAAGGCTGCATATCGGTACGCTGGCGAAGAAGACTTCCAGGACCAGGGCATCTCGTTCGAAGGAAAAATGACGCGAATATTTTCTTCGCGGATGCCTCAATGACGACGCGAGTGCTGCGTGAAAACATCAGTGCTGTCACGTGTGACGACTGTCATCACACGCAAAATCGATCGACCCTGATCGCGACGCAGGCGACTTCGGAATACGCATCGAATCAAAGCGACTGCCAGCTGCATGAATGACGATGCGCACCCCAAAAACGACACCGGCCGCAGTGAGCGGCCGGTGATGTTGCTGGGCAGTAGCTGAAGGCTTAGTGGTCGTCGCTCTCGACCAGCTCTTCGTATTCGTTTGCGTCGAGCAACTCGTCGAGCTCCGCGCGATCACTCGGACGCACCAGGAATATCCAGCCGGCGCCGTAGGCATCTTCGTTGATGGTTTCCGGCTTGTCGTTGAGCAGCTCGTTGACCTCGACCACTTCGCCGGAAATCGGCGCGTAGATGTCCGAGGCGGCCTTCACCGACTCCACCACGGCGGCGCCGGTGCCCGCTTTCACGGCCGAGCCGATTTCCGGCAGCTCGACATAGACCAAGTCTCCGAGCTGGCCTTGTGCATGGTCGGAAATACCCACGCGAACCAGGCCGTCGTCTTCGGCACGGGCCCACTCGTGGGACTTCAGGAATTTCAGATCGCCAGGAATCTCGCTCATGATCGGGTCCAGTCGTTGTGTTCAGGTAAGGGTGCAAGCGGCGATTCTAGCCACATTCACCGTGTAGAAAACGTGCCACTGCCGGTCGGGGCGTTCAGATCCCTTCGCAGGGCTTGCCGTCGCGCACGAACGGGTACTTGACCAGCCGCACCGGCACTTCGCGGCCACGGATGTCGACCCGCATGTCACCAGTCGTGCCCGCCGGAATGCGTGCGAACGCCACCGCCTTGTCGAGGGTTGGTGCAAAGCTGCCGGAGAGGATCTCGCCATCGCCGTTCGCGGTGAGCACCTTCTGGCCATGCCGCAGCACGCCCTTGTCGTCCAGCACCAGCCCAACCATCACGCGTGGCACCCCGGCAGCCTTCTGCTGTTCCAGTGCGGCACGGCCGATGAACGCACGGCCTTCGTCCAGCGCGATGGTCCAGCCCAGGTTCGCCTCCCAGGGAGAAACGGTCTCGTCCATATCCTGGCCGTACAGATTCATGCCCGCCTCCAGCCGCAACGTGTCGCGCGCGCCGAGGCCAGCCGGCGCGACGCCGGCGGCAGCCAGTGCTTCCCACAGCGCGATGGCGTGTTCGGCCGGCACGATGATCTCGAACCCGTCCTCACCGGTATAACCGGTGCGTGCCACGAACAGTGGCATCCCGTGCGGCCCCTGCGCCGCGGCGGCGGCGAACTTGCCAAGCTTCTCGATGCGTGGGCGATCGACCTCATGCAGCAGGCCCAGCACCTTCGCGCGCGCATGCGGACCCTGCACCGCGATCATCGCGAATTCCGGGCGCTCCTTGACCTGCACGCCGAACGCGGCAGCCTGCTGTTCGATCCAGGCCAGATCCTTGGCGCGGGTACCGGCGTTGACCACCAGCCGAAAATGTTCCTCGCCCAGGTAGTACACAATCAGGTCATCGATCACGCCGCCCTGCTCGTTCAACATGCAGGAGTACAACGCCTTGCCGATCACCTTCAGCTTGTCGATGCTGTTGGCCAGCAGGTGGCGCAGGAAGTCGCGCGTGCGTGCACCGTGCAGGTCGATCACCGTCATGTGCGAGACGTCGAACATGCCGGCACCGCGGCGCACCGCATGATGTTCCTCGATCTGCGAGCCGTAATTGATCGGCATGTCCCAGCCGCCGAAGTCCACCATGCGCGCGCCGAGCGCGCGATGGGTGGCATTGAGTACGGTCTTCTCGGTCATCGCGGGACTGCCTTGCGGGGAAAGACGTGCATTATCGCCGCCGGCCCGAGGCAATCCAAGCGATACCGGCCGCGCGAGGTATACCCTCCGATCAGGCAAGCACCGGATAGGTCGGCTCGACATCCAGCGTCGCGGCACATACCGATGCCAGTTCGAGCAGGCGCAGATCGGAGCCACGTGCACCCACCAGCTGCAGGCCGATCGGCAAGCCATTCGGTAGCGTGCCCATCGGCAGACTGACCGCCGGACAGCCGGCCAGGCTGGCGAAGCTGGTCAGGTCGGCCTGCGAATCGGGCGCCGGACCATCCAGAGCAAACGCACCCTGTGGTGTGGTCGGCAACACCAGCACGTCGACCTGGGCGAACAGCCGGCGCATCTTCAGGGTGGCCGCATCGAGTACCTGATCGGCCACGGCGTAGTCGGCGGCCGTCTTGCTCGCCGCAAAACCCAGCAACTGGCGGAAGCGTGCAGACACTGGGCGTTCGGTGTTGGCCAGATCGGCGGCGAAAGTGCCAAGCATCTCGGCCTCCATCAACAGCAGGCCGGCGCGCCGGGTACGCGCAAAATCCCAGTCGGCAAAATCCACCGTACGCCGATCGCCCAACGCATGCGGCAACTTGGCCAGCGCCGCCTCGAACACCTCGATCACTTCCGGCTGCACACCGATTACCGCCAGATCCGGCAACAGGCCGGTGCGCAGATTGCCCGGCTCCCAGTCCGGCAACGCAAACGCTACCCGGCGCCGACGCGAACGCGCGTCGTCGGCGTCGTAGCCAGCCAGCACCTGCAGCAACACGGTGAGGTCGTCCGCGCTGCGCGCCAGCAGACCGACGGCATCGAGTCGTCGCGCTGCCGGCACCAGGCCACGCGCGGAGATCTCGCCATGCGTAGGCTTCAATGCATAGACACCGCAATAACTGGCCGGAATGCGGATCGAGCCGAGACTGTCCGAACCGACCGCCGCCACTGCCAGACCCGCTGCCACCGCTGCCGCCGCACCGCCGGAAGAGCCACCGGCGCTGTAGCCGTGCCGATGCGGATTGTGAGTGGCGCCAAAGTGCGGGTTGTCGGTCGACGCGCCCAGCGCACCCTCGTCCATATTGGTCTTGCCGACCAGCACCGCGCCGGAGGCACGCAGCCGCGCCACCACATGCGCGTCGTCCTGCACCGGGCGCTCGCGACCCGGCAGGCCGGCACGGGTCGGCCAACCGGCCATGTCGAAATTATCCTTCAACGCCAGCGGGATCCCGTCGAGCCGTCCGATCACGCCGTCACGGCGGCGGCGATCGGCCATATGCGCCTGCTCCTGTAGCAAGCCAGAGCGCTGGTCCACATAAGCATTGAGTTCAGGATTGAGCCGTTCGATCGCGTGCTGATAGACGTCAGCCAGCGCCTGCGGCTGCACCCGCCCCACCGCCAGCCAGTGCAGCAGCTGGCACAGCGAGGCGCGACGCAGGTCGAGATCGGCGATCGGCGGCATCGAATTCATGGAAGCTCCTTGCAAGTTCCGGCGATTATCACCGCCTCAGGTAAAACTATTGCAAGCGGTGGCGCAGCACGCGTTGCCGCATGACACGCGAAACCGGACAATGGCGGCCTGAACCATACCGCCACGCACGGCGCACACCTGCATCTGCCCACAGCACCACGGAGTCCGCCATGAGCGAACGCGAAACCATGGAATACGACGTTGTCGTCGTCGGCGCCGGCCCGGCCGGCCTGTCGTTCGCGATCCGCCTCAAGCAGCTGAAGCCCGAGGTCAGCGTGTGCGTGATCGAGAAGGCCTCGACCATCGGCGCACAGATCCTGTCCGGCGCGGTGATCGAACCGCAGCCGCTGGATTCACTGCTGCCGGGCTGGCGCGACAACCCGCCGCCGATCTGCGTACCGGCCGGCGAGGACGAATTCTGGCTGCTCAGCAAAGACAGCGGCCGCAAGCTACCCGTACCGCCAGGGATGAAGAATCACGGCAATTTCATTGTCTCGCTCGGCGCGATGTGCGCGTGGCTGGCGCCGCAGGCCGAAGCACTGGGGGTGGACGTATTCCCCGGCTTTGCCGCCGCCGACACCATATATAACGAGGATGGCTCGGTCGCCGGTGTGCGCATCGGTGACATGGGCGTGGCGAAGGACGGCACGCACAAGCCCGGCTATACCGAAGGCATCGACATCAAGGCCAAGGTCACCGTCCTCGCCGAAGGCGCGCGCGGCAGCCTGACCAAGCAGCTGATCAAACGCTTCAAGCTGGACCAGGACAGCGATCCGCAGGGTTACTCGATCGGCATCAAGGAACTGTGGCAGCTGCCAGTTGGGCGCGTGACGCCGGGCAAGATCGTGCACAGCTTCGGCTGGCCGGCGGACAGCCACACCTATGGCGGCAGCTTCCTGTATCACCTTGACAAGGATCGCGTGGCGCTCGGCTATGTCAGCGGGCTCGACTACAGCGATCCGAACTACCAGCCGTGGGAGGCCTTCCAGCAGTGGAAGAACCACCCGATGATGAAGTCGTTGCTGGACGGCGGCACGATCCTTTCCGCCGGCGCACGCGCCATCGTCACCGGCGGCTATCAGTCGCTGCCCAAAGTGGAAATGCCCGGTGCGTTGCTGATCGGCGATACCGCCGGCCTGCTCAACGTGCCAAAGGTAAAGGGTACGCATCAGGCGATCAAAAGCGGCATGCTTGCTGCCGAACATCTGGTCGCGAACGAGCTGACATCTGCGGGCTTCGACGCGAAGCTGCGCGGTTCTGACGTGATGGCGGAGTTGAAGAAAGTCCGCAACATCAAGCCCGCGTTCAAGAAGGGCCTGTGGTTTGGCATGCTCAATGCCGCATGGGAAACCGTCACCGGCGGTGCCTCACCGTGGACACTGAAGAACAAGGCCGACTGGTCATCGCTGCACAAGCTCGGTGCGCAGGAAGAGCCGAAGCGCGACTACGTGCAGCGCACGCTTGCTCCACGCGATCGCCTCGCCGGCGTCTACTTCGCCGCCACCGAACACGATGAGGATCAGCCGATCCACCTGCACGTGGCCGACACCTCGATATGCGTGACTAAGTGTGCCGAGGAATACGGCAATCCGTGCACCCGCTTCTGCCCGGCTAATGTCTACGAAATCGTCGACGACGAGGCTGGGAAGCGGCTGCAGATCAATGCCGCCAACTGCGTGCACTGCAAGACCTGCGACATCAAGGATCCCTACGAAATCATCACCTGGGTCACACCGGAAGGCGGATCGGGTCCGAATTACCAGAACCTGTAGGTATTCGATGCCCGCTCATCCGGGCTCGCGTTTCGGCAACAGCTCGGCCGGGCATGCACCGCGGCGGCCACGCAGGCCATCCCACAGGCCACGCAGCATGCAGCGCAGGTTGCGCGGCCGCGGCCCGATCAGCACGCCAAACAGGAGCAGCTTGGCCAGCACGCGCGGCAGGTCCTGGGCAATCCACACCGGCGGCGTGTGCGGCATCCGGTACAGCAAGACCCGGTTGCGCATCATGTAATACAGCCGCAGTGACCCATGCACTACGACCTGTCCACCCAAAGGCAGCGCACGACGGGCATCGCCCAGCCGGTGATGCATCGTCGCCGCGCACACCCCGTACAGTGCGTAGCCCTGTGCCCGTGCCCGGAAACCCCATTCCAGATCGACGTTGTCGATGAACAACCCCGCGTCCATCGGGCCAACCTGATCGAGCACGGCCAGCGGAATCAGTGCGCCCGAGCTGATCAGGAAATCGCAGGCGATGTGCTGCGTGTCGGTCGCGCACCAGAGCTTGCGATTCAACGGAAAGCCGACGCGCACGAACGGCGCATCACGATCTTCACGCACGTCATGGAAACGCGGCCCCACTGCGGCCATCCGGTTCGTAAGCACAAGCGTTTGCAGTGCCTGGAGGAGTGACGCCACCATGCCTTCGCCCGGTTCGCTGTCCTGATCCAGCAGCAGTACATAGCGGTACCCATTTGCTCGCGCCCACTCGATCCCGATGTTCTGTGCGGCGGCCAAGCCAAGGTTGTGCGGCTGGCCCAGCAGCGCCCCGCCTCGGGCCGACAATGTCTCAGCCAGCACGAGCTGCCAGTCGCCACCGCTGGCGTTGTCGACGAGCACCACGGCACCGACCTGCCGCGCCATCCCGTCGGCCAGACCCAGGATCGCGGCCGGCTCAGGGTGATAACTCACGATCACCGCGCAGACATCGGTTGGGGGAAACTCAGTCATGCCGCAGCAGATCCCGCAGCATCGACCGCCCACCTGTACCGTACCGCCGATAACAACCCTCGCGAGCCTCATGCAGGATCGGCAGCAAACGCCGCCAGCGTGGCAACCGGCCGATCGCCACACGTCGCTCGAAATGGGTGCGTTTGTGCCGGATCTGTGCAGCGCGGTCAGCGCCACCGAGGAACTCCGCCTGCATGAAAAAATCCTCCAGATGCTGCAACCGCCCCGCCTCGTCAGCCAGAAGACTGCTACGCGGAAGCAGCAGATCCTGCCACTTCATCGCCAATGTGCGCCGGCGCATGCCGATCTGATTGGCGCCATGCTGGCGGTAATCGATCAGCGGTTCGTCGATGAAATCGATCCGGCCAGCCGCCGCCGCAACTGCAGCCAGCCATTCGTCGTGAATCCAGTCCGGCGCCACCGGCAACGCCAGTTCGACCAGGTCACGCCGCAGCGCAGCCGTGGCCCCAGTGACAAAACTGCGACGCAGAACCACCTCGAATGCGCGGCCCGCATGGATAGCCTGCTTCTCCTGTGGCGTCATCTGCAACGCATCGAACAGCGAACACTGCAGGGACTCGCCGGCGGCATCCACCAGCCGCGCGTCACTATGCAGCAACAGCAACTGCGGATCATCGTTGAAGCGAGCCTCGATCCTGGCCAGCTTGTCGGGGCGCCACACATCGTCCTGGTCACACAGGAACAACACCTCTCCGCTAGCCTGGCGCAGCCCCGCGGAAAAATTCCCGACGTAGCCAAGATTGACCGGGTTGCGTCGAAGTCGCACCTCGATGCCGGCGCGCAGCGCCTGCTCGGCAAACACCTGAAGAATGTCCAGCGTGGCGTCGGTCGAGCCGTCATCGCCGATCACGATCTCGTCGGGCAGGCGGGTCTGCGCCAACAGGCTGTCCAGCTGTGGCTGCAGGTAGGCGGCCCCATTGAAGGTGCAGATCACGATGGAAAGACGGGATTGCGTCATGGTCGCTCGTTGCCGCGGCTGACAATGCCAAAACCCGGCCATTGCGGGGACGCCCCCGATATCGAAACATGCCGACCGCTGCCGGCGACTGCCGTGATCCGGTTCATGGAGTGAACCCTCATGCCCCACTCCATGCCAGATGACTGCGCATCATACCGAAATGACCGCCGCGCCAGCCCGCTACTGCATCCCCGGCAAAGAATCCGGGCCATCCCCGAGCCGTGACGCCGGCTCGGGTTAGAATAGTCCATTGTTTCATTCCCGCATGCGCCCCACGGGCGCCCGTAGAAGGAATCCCTGATGAAAATTCTGGTCGGCTACAAGCGCGTGGTGGATTACAACGTGCGCATCCAGGTCAAACCCGACGGCACAGGCGTGGTCACCGATGGCGTCAAGCTGTCCGCCAACCCGTTCGACGATATCGCGCTGGAAGAGGCGCTGCGTCTGCGCGAGAAAGGCGTCGCCACGGAAGTCATCGTGGTCGCTATCGGTCCGGCCGATCTCACCGCGCACCTGCGTAACGGTCTGGCGATGGGCGCCAACCGCGCGATCCACGTCGTTACCGCGGAAGCCGTGCAGCCGCTGACCGCGGCGCGCGTGTTCCTCAAGCTGATCGAGAAGGAACAGCCCGGCCTGGTGATCCTCGGCAAGCAGGCCATCGACGATGACGCCAACCAAACCGGCCAGATGCTGGCCGCGCTGTGGGATCGCCCGCAGGCCACGTTTGCCAGCCAAGTCGAGATCGCCGACGGCAAGGCCAAGGTGACCCGTGAAGTCGACGCCGGCCTGGAGGTGATCGAGGCGGAACTGCCGGCGGTGATCACCACCGACCTCCGCCTCAACGAGCCACGCTTCATCAAGCTGCCAGACATCATGAAGGCCAAGGCCAAACCGATCGATACGATCGAATTCGGCTCGCTCGGCGTCGAGGCGCACGATCATCTCAAGACCACGCACTACGCAGCACCGGCCAAGCGCAGCAAGGGCGTGATGGTGAAGGATGCCGCCGAACTGGTCGCAGCGCTGAAGCAGAAAGGCCTGCTCTAAGCAGCCCTGACATTAATCAGAAATCCTGGAGATTTCACATGAGCAAGATTCTGGTCATCGCCGAACATCTGGGCGGCAAACTCAACTCTTCCACTGCGCGCGCCGTGAGCGCGGCCGCTGCCGTCAAAGCCGAAGCCATCGACGTGCTGGTCCTGTCCGACGCTCCCGACGCGATCGCCGCCGAAGCAGCGAAGATCGACGGCGTGAGCCGCGTACTCACCGTCGCCAGGCCCGAAAACGCGCATCCACTGGCCGCCGTGCTCGCACCGCAGATCGCAAAGGCCGCCGCCGGCTACAGCCACCTGTTCGTGCCGTCCACCACGTTCGGCAAGGACGTCGCCCCGCGTGTCGCCGCCCTGCTCGGCGTGGCCCAGGTCAGCGACGTGATGAGCGTGGAAGCCGCACACACCTTCAAGCGCCCGATCTACGCCGGCAACGCGATCATCACCGTCGAGGCTGACGCCAATCACCCCGTGGTCGCCACGATCCGCTCCGCCTCGTGGGCCGCCGCGGGCAATGGCGCCGATAGCGCGCCGATCGAAGCACTGACCATCGACGCGGCACTGCCCACGCATACCCGCTTCGTCGAACTCAAGCAGGGCAGCAGCGATCGCCCGGACCTGCAGAGCGCGAGCAAGGTCGTCTCCGGCGGTCGCGGCGTCGGCTCGAAGGAAAACTTCGACATCATCTATAAATTCGCCGACCGGATCGGTGCCGCCGTGGGTGCCTCGCGCGCCGCGGTCGACGCTGGTTACGTGCCCAGCGAGATGCAGGTCGGCCAGACCGGCAAGATCATCGCCCCGGAGCTGTACATGGCGATCGGCATCTCCGGCGCGATCCAGCACCTCACCGGCATCAAGGACGCCGGCACCATCGTCGCGATCAACAAGGACGGCGAAGCACCGATCTTCGAGATTGCCGATCTCGGCCTGGTAGGCGACCTGTTCAAGCTGATACCAGAGTTGGAACAGGCACTCTGACCGGCAAATACCGGATGCTTCCTCGTGGTTCCGACTTCAACCATGAAGCTTGCGCGACGCCAGGCGCGTGCCAGGCTGTTTCCATACACTCAAACGGTGCGCCGACCAAATCGATTCGCCACATGGATAAAACGCTGGTCATGATTTTTGGCAATAGATTCAACGACGCAAAATCATCAAGTCGGGGTCGCCCTGTAATAGTCGCCATGGTGCTCCGTACCTTCGCTGGAAATTGGCCGTGATCATTGGAAAGGGACTTTTGGCCCGTGCCTTCGAACCACATTTCGGCAAAGATCCCGAAACGATCATATTCGCCTCCGGTGTGTCCAATTCTCTCGAGACGCGCGGCAGCGAGTTTGCACGGGAGCATTCACTTTTGCGCCAGTTGCAAGCTGATGCAACGAAGCGGCTTGTATATTTCGGTAGCTGCGGCGTCACCGTTGAAGAGGGTGAGCTAACGCCCTACATGAAGCACAAGAAACTGATGGAATCGCTGGTGCTCTCATCCGCTGGTGGCTTGGTTCTCCGTTTGCCTCAAGTGGTGGGGGCAATGGGAAATCCAAATACGCTGAGCAACTTTATCCATGACAGGATCGTATCTGGTGAACACTTCACCGTATGGGCGCATGCCGAACGCAATTTGATCGACATCGACGACCTAGTGGCTATCGGAACAATCCTGATCACGGAAATGGATGATCGCAGTGCCTCCGTGGTCTCCATTGCAGCCCGGAAATCCATGCTCATGACCGAAATCGTGAAAATATTCGAGCGCGTGCATGGGAAAACCGCCAATTATTCCATCGTGGAAAAAGGTGACCCACTGAAAATCGATACCAAAAAGGCGGCTGAAATCGGCGCTCATTTGGGCATCGACCTCGGTGCTGGCTACATCGAACGTGTCATCAGGAAGTACTACGCGCCAAAGCGATAGCTCTCAAGTCGGCGACGATTTCTCGCGGCTTTTAGGCGTCGAATGCACAGCACCAACATGAGTGAGAGCCATATGCCAAATACTGCTGCTGATTATCTCGTGGATGTCACGATTGTTGTTCCGGTTTACGGCGGCAGCTCTGCTCTTCCAGAGCTCTGCAGTCGAGTAGCCGCAACCATGCAATCGGCAGGGCTCAGCCATGAGGTGATCTTGGTCGATGACCGAGGCCAAGCGGATGCATGGGGGGTCATTGGTTCGATTGCCGGGGGTCACACGGACGTCGTGGGACTGCGTCTGGGAAGGAATTTTGGTCAGCACGCGGCAACCATCTGCGGAATTGCCAACGCGCGCGGTAAATGGATTGTCACCATGGATGATGACCTGGAGCACCCACCGGAAGCGATCCCGTCCATGCTCGCAGCCGGTGACGACAATCATCCACTGGTTTATGGCATCTTCGAAAAGCGTACTCACGCCGCATATCGCAATTTGAGCTCCGAATTGATGCGGCGCATGCTCAAGCGTGCATTTCCTGACCTCAATGAAGACTATTGCTCCTTTCGCGCGATCCATTCACCACTGGCCAAGCAGCTCGATCGCTTCGGCTTGAACCGTCCCTACATCGATGGGATGTTGTCATGGATGACGTCATCGGCCCGTACAGTGCGGGTGCCGCACGGGCAGCGGCAACACGGAAAAAGCACCTATACCTTGCGCAAGCTTTTATCTCACGCGGCCAATATCTTCATCACGTTCTCCCATTTGCCGCTGCGCCTTGCCACCTACGGTGGTGCCGCGCTGGCGGCTGTCAGCTTCTTCTATCTTATCTACGTAGTCTGTGGAAGGTTGACCGGAAGCATTACCGATCCGGGTTATGCATCGCTCATGTCCGTGGTGTTGTGCGCCTGCGGCATCCAGCTGCTGATTCTTGGCGTGGTTGGCGAATACATCGGGAGATTGATGGGCGCCACCTTTCGTCGACCGGTTTATCTGGTTGAAAACCAGGTCGGAGGACAAGTGGCCGGCACGACGACCTCCCTCAGCCCACCATGACAGTAACTTGAGATGCGACTTCGACTATCCAGAATAATAGGAGCGGGCTCGCGGCTTGGCTCGATGGCTCCGGCCTGGACTGGAGAGGTTTTTCGCTTCCTGATAGGAGGGGTACTTAACACTGTCGTGGGCTACAGTGTGTACCTGTTGCTATTTCACTGGTTGCGCTACGAGATAGCGTACGCCATCGCCTATATCGTCAGCATCGCCGTGTCCTACGTGTTCAATGCGATGTTCGTGTTCCGCCAACCACTTCGGGCACGCTCCGCGTTGTATTACCCGCTGGTTTATCTCGCACAGTTCCTGCTGGGCCTGCTCATGCTGAAAGTGCTGATTGGCGTAGTGCATGTCTCGGCATGGCTGGCGCCATTGCTGGTGAGTGTGCTCACGATACCAATGACTTTCCTTCTCTCGCGAATCATCGTGCGAGCGCAGTGATCGCCGTAGTGGAGGTGGCCCGACGCGTGCCGTCGAAGTTCTTTCGTTGCAGGGTGCAGGCCAGCCTCAAGACGAGGCTTGAAGAACGTATTGGGCGCCGAGTGGGAGCCACCCCATGAAGGATTCCAGCGGACGCAATGCGGCCAACGCGTGAGGGAAAAACACCACATAACGCACGCGGATGTCACCGAATCCGGTATCGCGAGCGAGTTTTAGCAGTTCAGCTCTGGGCAGGAGAATTGCGTCTTCATCAAATGGACATTCGTTGACGGCTTTTACCGTCAGCGGATTCAGTACATTGTGTTCGAACACGAAAATCTGCGCACCAGGCTTCATGACACGCCGAAGCTCGCCCATCCAGTACAACCTGACGTCGGGTGGGATGTGGTGAAAAACACATGCAACAAGCACGGCATCGAAGCTATCGCTCGCATAGGGTAACCCCGATTCCGGGACGACCTGGAACGACGCTTCGCGGGACAGGGTTTCCTGCGCAAGCTTGATACTTTCACCTGAAGGATCCGCGCCAAACAGCTCGGCCTCTGGAAAAGCCTGGCGCAGATGCGGTATGGAGTTTCCTATGCCGCAACCGAAATCCAGGATCGATAGCGGTTGCCCCGAAGGATTCGGAAGAACCCGGGCAGCCATGTACTTTGCCTTGTAGGCCGAGAAAAAAGAGGGCTCTTCTCCGCTTGCAACAATGCTGGCCTGATGCAGCTCGGTGTATTTGTCCGCGTAACGATCAAACTCAGGTTTTTCCGAATTGCTCATGCCGGTTTCCGCATATCTTATGGTTTGTCGATGAAACAAGTAGCGCCGATCAGTACAAGAAGCCTCAAGTCAACCCGCAGCGCACCTGCATCTCAATTCACTGTGCTTGCGTGTTCATCGATTCGGCAGGTATTGGAGACAACGGCGGCAGGTAATGATGTCGTCGCTGCACTTGCGGCGAGAAAATGTTGAGACGGTTCACACTCAACAATTGAATCAATTGTAGACGTTTGCCTGGCGCCAAGTTGCAGATACTATGTTCTTCTGGAAGGCAATCGGTTACTTGGGAAGGATCTCTGACAATTTGGTCGATCTGCCTGGCCATCAAAGCATCGTAAGCCCACTGGTAAGGCTGTTTGTGCCAGGCATCGATTGACAGGGGTATTTGCACCAGCAGCAGAATCAGACACGCCGACGCCGGCACCCATATGCCCATCACGTATCGCCATTTCGAGGGTTGGAGCGTCGCTTGTGGAGGCTCGGCCCACATGAGCAACAGTGCAATCAAGTGTCCTGCATACAGCAATATGTAGCGCGGCTGATTCACATAATCGTTGCCAAAAGTGGCGACGCGTCCAAGGATAATACCGGCCACCCATCCGTACGAAACTACCATCAGACTTATGGCAACGAAGATTGCCAGATTGTATTTGCTGCGGAACGCCTTCCGCCAAAACAAGAAGTGTGCAACAAGCAGAAGCGTAGCGATGATTATCTGAAGAACCATCCAGATTTCTGCTTGAGTGAACCGAAGCGGGATTTGGTAGGACACCGGGATTACCAGTGGCAACACTATCCACTTCCACCATCCATTCTCCCGAAAACGATCAAGCAATGGCCCCCAATTGGATGAAATCGGCGTTGACCGCTGCCCACCAAAAATCGGGGCATAGGCATATCCAATCCGCACGAACACCATGCACACGCCAATCACGGCAAGTATCTTCCACGTGGACGGGTGTCGCTGTGCCGGATCGCAGAGCTGCGCCAGCAGCAAGGCAAATACCACGGCTATTACAGCAACCAAGGCGCTATCGTCACACGTGATACCCAGCAACAAGGTAGCCATCGCCAGCGCCAAATAGCGCTTACTTCGATGGGCATGCCATACCACCAACATAAACACGAGAATGATCAGGGTGGTGACGTTTTCGAGGGCAACCAACGGCCACGTCCAGGTTGCCCCTGTTCCATTCAGCGAAAAGAGCACCGCACAAATACTGGCCCAGGCGAGGCAACGGGCGATATCACCACGATCCTGATGTCGCTCCGCGACGCTGATCCGATAGAAAATGACAGCACAAGCCGCGGCTGCGATCACGCCTATGACAGCCCCGACCACGAAATCAAGATCGAAATAACGCCATTCCAGAAGCATCTCTAGCTTGAACAACGGCTGCGCGTGATCGGCACCCACACGCTTGATGAAAAAGTCGCCCAAACTGAGGCCACCGTTGATCGCCTTGCGCAGGAATACGTCAAGAAAGTACCAGGCGTCCGCTTGAATCACCGGGGAGGAAACCCGCAGTACAAAATAGAGGGCATTGAGCATAGTCACAGCGGCCACCAGCCACGCCAGCGCCCGGGCGACGTACTGTGCTGACGACAACGTCGCCAAGCGACGATCGTTTTGTTGTATTAACGCCACTGAGTTCATCACCTTGGAGTTGTCGACCGATCGATCACTGACATACAAGTCAATGCATTATTGTAGCCACTCTAAGTGCCTTCAGAGACTTCGACGCCACCCCAAACCTGAATAGCACAAGCCTTGCCGTGAATTGAAGAAACGGAGCGTAAAGAGGTGGCTTTCGGAAGAACAGACATTGGCTTCCTGCGGGAAGATCCGCGGGCTCGGCGGCGAAAAAGCTGCTCAGGCAACACAGCTTCTCTGGGGCGAGCTACCACCTATGCGCAGCAGCCTCTGTGGCATGACGGCACCTGAAGCCAAGACCGCCGGCGCGTTGCGCACGCGACTTAGAGAAGCTGCCTGGCCGGCTCTATGTTCTTCTATAGCATCGTAGCTCGTGGGGGATGTCAGGCCGCCGACTCTTCCAGCCGGAGTTCGGCGCCCACCAGGTTCGCCCATGAATTCAGTTTTCGATACCGTCCAGTGCACTCAACAGACGATTCATGACATGTTCGTCGAATGCCACATGCCCTGAATCCGCAAGTCTGGTGGCCGTAACCATGAAACAGCTACCAACCCCAACAGCCTGCCCCGCTTCGATGTCGGATGACTTGTCCCCGACGAGCAAGCAGCACTCCAGATCGAGGTCGAGGTCGCGCTGCGCCAAGCGGATCATGCCCGGCTCCGGCTTTCTGCATTCGCAGAACTGCAGATAGTCACCGATGCCATCGGTCGGGTGATGCGGGCAGTAATACACGGCATCCAGCGGCGCCCCCTGCTCCACGAAGACACCGCGCATCCAGTCCATATAGGCAATGAAATCCTGCTCACTATAGTAACCGCGCGCAATACCCGCCTGGTTTGTAACCACGACAATCAGATAGCCGCGCTGCTTGGCCGCGCGACAAAGGTCGAAGATCCCATCGATGAAATCAGTGCGCTCAGGCGTGCAAACGTAGCCGTGGTCGACATTGATCACTCCATCCCGGTCGAGAAAAAGTGCTTTGCGCATCAACATTACGCCGGACCTTGCCTGGCAGCGAATTCTACCTGTGCGCGCAGGTAGTCCTGCGGAACGCCAATATCGATAAACGCCTTGGTATGCGTATAAGCGGACACTGGCTCATGCGCCACCAAGGGAACAAGTACTTCCGTTTCGAATGAAAAATTGGACGCTGCGGGAAATTCCGCCAGGAGCGTACGATCCACTCGATAGACACCGGCATTTATGTATCCGGGCCCCACGTGCCCCTTCTCGATGAACCCGACGATCCGGCGATCTTGTTCAACGCGTACAGCGCCGTAACGCGACACATCGGGTACGCTCGCCAGCGCCATGCCAAGGCGAGCACCGAGAGCGCACACTTGTCTGTCAAATGCCGAGTAGTCGAGAGCGAGCCAGGTATCCCCATTGAGAGCGAAGAACGCATCGCCCTGCAGTCGTTGGGCAGCCTGCACGATTGCTCCGCCCGTTCCCAGTGGCTGTTCTTCCCGCGAATACTCCAGGCTCATGCCGCGCCAATGTGTACCCAGCACGCCGGCCACCTTTTCTCCCATGTAGCCAGTAGCAAGGATCGTCCGGCGCATACCCTGATCGGCCAGCGAATCGAGCAGCCAGGCGAGGAAAGGGCGATTACCGACGGGAGCCAGCGGCTTGGGCACATCGCTAACAAGGCTCTTGAGTCGCGTGCCAAAGCCACCTGCCAGAATAATGGCTTCGTCAATGTTTGCCATTGGGTGCGGGTCTCTTTCTATCCGTCTGAAGTGCCTGCCAACTGTGACGCAGACGGCGTGCTGCTGCCTGCGCTGACGGTGGCAATTTCCTGAACCACTGCTTGAACATCGACTCGCGTTCACGCTGCAATTCCAGTGCCCAACGGGTTCTGGCCAAATACTGTTCATAGAAGAAGGATGCACGCGCCGATTCGGCGGCGGCCTGGTACATCAATCCCGACTCATCCAGCAGCGCCTTGTTTTCGGGCAGTGGATGATAAATGCGGTACTCGAAGTCCGGCGCATCGTCGGTCGGTTGAAACTCCGCAACGAAAGCATAATTTTTACCGGGCACTGCGGAGATTCGAAAACCATGCGGTTCGAAAATATGTACCAGGCCTTTTAGCCCATAAGAAACGATATGGCCACGATGCAATGGATCGAGATAGCCAGGATCCTGATTGAGGACCAAATCAGGCATGCCGGTATTGAACAGCCATAATGCCCCTGGCGCACTTACCTTCGCCAGACCACGCGCCAACCCATTCAACATGCGCGGAGTGAGATGCTCCACCACTTCGATGCATACACCAGCATCAAAAAGATCCTGCAGATCACTGATTTCACCCACATGGTAATTGGGGTGCTGGCTATGCTCACCGGGTGGAAACAATTCGACACCATGAAACATGTCTGCGTGCCGAGGAAACTGCTTCGCAAGTTGGTCTAGCAGATAGCCCGGGCCTGTTCCAATGTCCAGAAAGCGCCGTACCGGCCGCCTTGCGTAGAAAATTGCCTCGCCGGAACGCACCAGCGATTCGCCGCCGGAGCGGTCGGCAGCCGAGCGCAGCTCTTCGCGCCAATAGGCCTCGTCGTAAAGCCGGGGACTCTTGCCAGCATCGATTTCATCCAGGATAGGGCGGTCGATATGCAAAGAGCCGCATGTGCTGCATTGCATATAGTCGTAACCGTCGATTTTCGCGAAGAACGACGATTCGCCGAGCACACATACCGGGCAGGTCATGTCCACTTTGTCACTCGCTGAAGAATTCTTCATTAAAACCGTCATCTACTGACGGAGCCGAGATGCAGTTCACGACTTGTCCGGTAGACAAGCCAAGCAAGCGCTATATCCCGGCCGCCATGACGACCGCGCCATCCATGAGCTTACCGGCCGCTCGGGGACTCAAACATCTCTCGTTCGATCAGACCACAGATGAGATGGCCAAGGAACTCATGCCCCTCCTGAACCTTCGGCGTTTCGGTGGTGGGCATATTCAGACAGATATCGCATAGCTCGGCCATCGCGCCACCGGTCTGTCCGGTGAAGCCAATAACGCCGATACCGCTGTCACGCGCGGCGTGAATCGCACGCACAATGTTCTTTGAATTGCCGGATGTGGATATGGCAAACAGCACATCTCCCTTGCGGCCAAGCGCTTCGACCTGACGCGCGAAGACGTAGTCATAGCCATAGTCGTTGCCGATGGCGGTGAGGATGCTGGTATCCGTGGTCAAGGCAATGCCCGCCAAACCCGGGCGGTCAAAGTTGAAGCGACTGACCAGCTCGCCTGCCCAGTGCTGTGCGTCTGCGGCGCTGCCGCCATTGCCGGCGAATAGCAGTTTGTTGCCGCGCTTCAATGCATCTACCGACAACGCCACCGCGCGCAGGGTCAATTCGCGCAGCGCCACGTCTACCGACATGGTGTTGAGTAGCTTGATGGACTTGTCGAATTCGCTGTCCATGTACGACGTCAGGTGATGCGCCATGAGGTCGCTCCTTGTTGGGTAAAATGAAAATCCAGGATGCTTCCGCCGTTTTCAAGCAATGCACGAATCAGGCCGATGCGGTCTTCTGGACTGCAGAGAAACATCATGAAGCCGCCGCCACCTGCACCTGACACCTTGGCCGCGCGCGCGCCATGAGCGAATGCCGTCCGTTCAACCTGCTCGATCAGCGGATTACTGATACTGGTGGCGGTTTTCTTCTTTGCCTCCCAGCCAGCCTGCAGCGTCGACTCGAGCCCACGAAGATCACCCTTGAGGATGCATTCCTTCATCTGAACCGCTTCCTGCCGCAACTGGTGCATGGCATCGATGGAAGCCTGATTCTTGTCGCCGATATTGCGCGACTGCTGGTCGATGATATCTGCCGAAGCACGTGATACCCCCGTGAAATACAACACCAGCGAGGCCTCCAGTTCGGCCCACACCCAGTCCTTGATACGCAGCGGATTGACGATCACGCGATCATCCGCATAGAACTCCATGAAGTTGAAGCCGCCAAAGGTCGCGGCGTACTGGTCCTGCTTGCCACCGGCCAGCTTCAAATCCTTGCGCTCGATGTCATAGGCAAGCTGGGCCACTTCGTACTCGCCCAGCGGCAGCGAGAAATATTCGACGAACGCCTGCACCAGTGCCACGACCATCGCCGAGGACGAACCCAGACCTGAACCCGGCGGCGCATCGGAAAAGGTTTTTACCGTAAGCGCCGGACTCGCGCCATCAAGAAAATCGCGCGACACCCGCGCATATACGCCCTTGAGCAATTGCAGCGGGCCGCTGCAATCAACAGCGGCATTACACGAATGGCTTTCCTTGTGGCCAACGTCAAGCGCATGAAAGCAGGATTCCCGCCCTTCGCCTGGTCCGACGATCGCATACGCATAGCGATCGATGGTGACGTTCATGACATGGCCGCCATAGACGTCGCAATAGGGTGATACGTCAGTGCCGCCGCCGGCTAGACCGAGCCTCAGCGGCGCGCGCGCGCGCACGATCATGACCTGTGCTCCAAGCCGCCGACCTTGTTCGACGCATCAACCTCGGGCATGAATGCACGCCATTGCGCCTCCTCGGTGAAATGGGCACGTACATAGGCCTGGCCGGCAGCGGACACTTTGCGCCAAGCGGCATCATCATCGAGATAAGCAAGCACGTGTTCAGCAAACGTTGCTGGATCATCCGCCGTGGCGAGAAATTCATCGATCTGTGCGAGCCCCTGCGCACCGGCAGATGTCGTCACGCAGGGTACGCCGAAGTACATCGCCTCTATCACCTTGCCTTTCACGCCAGCACCGTAGCGCAATGGCGCAACGACAACCCGGGCAGTCGCGTAACGTACGGCCAGTTCTTCATCGGTGACGAAGCCCGTGACGGTGACGCTGCCACCGTGCAACGCCTTGACTGCGTCGGACGGACTGGAACCCACCAGATCGAGATGGATATGCGGATATCGCTCGCGGATCAGCGGGAACACATCATGCACAAACCACGCCGCCGCGTCTGCATTCGGTGAGTGGGCAAAGCCTGCGACGAAGATCAGGTCATGTCGCCCGAACAGATTTTCGTCGGGATGTTGCGGGAATTCTTCGTAGGCGTAGGCCGGCACGGTATATGACCTGACCGTCGGGGCGTATCGATCGAGCCATTCGCGCACATGCCGGGTCTCGCTTTCAGACGGGTAATACACCGCATCCACGAGCTTCCATATTTTGTGCTCTAGCTTTCTTTGCATCTCGCATGATGCACGCAACGTCTTGTCCGTCGGCTGCAGGCGCAGCTGGTCCTCAAGGCGCAAATAGTGCACATCATGACCGTAGTAAAGCAAAGGCGCCTGCGTGTACTTGCGCAGTGCATCGATGAAGCCAATGGAGATATGCGGCCGACTCAACAGCACGCAGTCGAGATCTATCCCGTGTTGTCGCACCCACTTCTCGAAACCCTTGTGATACTCGACGCCGTAGATGACCTCGACACCGAACTGCTGCAGCAACGGCGCATAGACGGGATCGTTATGCAGGTTGTCCGACCAGAATTTCACCGAGAAGCCGCGGTGCACGAACATGCGGATGAATTGCCACATCGTACGCGAACCCGCGTCGCGGTCGGGTTGGGGAACGTAATGGTCGATGATGAGCAGCGTCTTCGCCGAGCCGGTCCGGCCCCGTGCACGAAACACGTTCTCGCCGTTGGAGAAGTGTTCACGCTCCAGCACGTCGCGCCAGCGCTCGAAAAAGTGTCGCTGATTCTCGACCTGGTAGGCCTTGATACCGGCATTCACATCGGTGCCGTGCGAGATACCTTCGTGGTGGATCACAACCGAGCGCGGCTGGTAGTACACCTTCAAGCCGGCCTCGCGAACCTTGAAGGCAAGATCCGAGTCCTCGCAGTAGGCAGGTACATAGCGTTCATCGAAACGGCCTAGGCGCTCAAACAGCTCGGTGGAAATCAGCAGCGAGGCACCGGAACAGTAATCGGTCTCGCGCACATAGTTGTAGATGCTCCGCGAAGGATCGTCCATACGCCCGTAGTTCCAGGCACTGCCGTCCTTCCACAGGATACCGCCGGCTTCTTGCAGACGGCCGTCCGGATAGACCAGTTTGGAGCCGACCATGCCGCAATCGGGAAACCGTTCGAATATTTCCAGCATGGCGTCCAGCCAGCCTTCGGTAACCTCGGTATCGTTGTTGAGAAAATACAGATATTGCCCGCGGGCCAAGGCGGCGACTTGATTGCACGATTTCAGAAAGCCGAGGTTCTGCGGATTGACCACAAAACGCAGACCGGACACACCTGCCAGCAGATGAATATCGGCATCGCCTGAAGCATCCTCAGCCACAAGCACTTCAAAGGGTACTTTAGGCGGGTGGGCAGCGATCGAGCACAGGCACGCCAAGGTGATATCGAGATTGCCATAGGCCGCAATCAAGATGCTGACCACTGGCTCGTGGTAGGACGGGAGAGTCAATTCAGCAATGCTTTGCAAAGCCGATGCAGACGGCCCCGACGAACGGTCGACGAGCGGACGCGATGAGATATCCGAAGCCGCGCCAGGTTGTGGCAATGGGGTGACTGTTCGCCTTCCACGCGCAGGAGCCATCGCGCGCATCGCATCCAGATCACCGCGCAGAAACAGTTTCATTGCACGCAATGGTCGCGTCAGTTTCCAGGAGCTCGAGCTCAATACCTGTTCATGCTGATCGCGCAGCGTCGCGAGCTCTCTATTCAGCATTTCCACGCGCGCGCCGAGCTTCGCCTGCTCCTTCTGCAATGACGCCAGCAGGGTATTGCGGTCGGCCAATTCGCATTCCAGCGATCTTGCCCACGTGGCCACTTCCTCGTGTTCCCGCTGCAACGAACCCAGCATGTCATTACGCTCGGTCAACTCACCGTCTAGCGATTTCCCCCAGGCAGCCACCTCTCCATGCTCACGCTGCAACGAGGCCAATGCGAGATTGCGCTCAGTCAGCTCGGTATCGAGCGACTTCGCCGCGATCGCCATTTCCTCACAAAACGCTGTGGCAAGCAGTCCGTGCCGGAAATCTGCACCAAGGATACGGATATCGTAAATTTCCCTGGCAGGCACAGGATAGCGCGCCGCAATGCGGCCGCTATCTCTATCAACTACAACAACCTCTGCAGCTTCAACGCCGTCACCGGCTCCCGCATCGACATTGCGCGAGATACTGACTCCCACGTAGAAATGATCCCTACCAATCGCCAAGCCCCGAACATATCCGCCGATTTCAATGCGACGGATACAGACGGCATCTCTGTAGACGAGGACTTCACCGGACGCGGAATTGCACAGCATCAGGTCATCGCCAACGACGCATAACGTATGCGGCTGCGACAATCCGGAAATGATCACCTGTCCCGTGATGACATCACGCACTTCGCCACGCCCGGCTGAATTACCCTTGTAGCCGCGATGAACGGAGAAGTCTCCGAACGTCGAAGCGAGCAGCCTCCCCTTGTAGATGCACAGACAGTTCAGATGAATAGAGTCTGGTTCGCCAGGAAAGATCCAGCGATTTGTCTCGTTGAAGTCGTCATCCAGTTCAATGACGCCGTTCAACTCCGTGCAGGCGACAAAAATCTTTCCATCCAGGTACAGAAGGTCATGAATGTCCAACGACTCAATGGCCAATTGGATACGGTCGAAGCCATGCTCGCCAAATATGCCAATGGAACTGGCGCCATCCGCCTGCAGCGCGCGTAAGACCTTGCCCGAGGCCTGCACAAGGCCGGTACCGTCCGAAAACGAAAGTTGAATCAACCTGCCATCAGCAAACGCGAACAGGCCGCCCTTGTTGGGCGAGGAAACGAGCAGCTGATCAGGCAATATATTCACTTGAATTAGTTACCCGAAACAACGTCAGTTTCCAAGGTGATTTTCGAATCCATTTCCATATCCGCCAAGCCGTTGGTGTGCCGCATATCCCCAATGACTGTCATGATGATCGAATCAACCCGTCGATCGAACGCACCGATATCTACCCCGCTTTCATCGAATTGGGAGACGCCTACGGTGATGAAATATTGTCCCGGAAGCAGCGAATTCCTCATATTGAACTCGCTGATAACGACGTCTCCAGCCGCATAGCCATACAGCTTGTTTTCGACGGTGAAGGTATTCGCGCTGTAGACGACCAGGCCCTCGCGCGTGCGTATCTGAATTCCAAAGATAACGCGCTCTGCCGGCCTGTTGAATACGTATTTCATCATCAAGCAGAATTTATCGCCCGAATTTACGATTGGCGAATCACCCCGCTGGCCCTTGACGAGAAAATCAAGCACCGTGGCGGTGCCATCTCCAAGTCGCACCTCACCTCGGTTGTAACCGGGGCGTGAAGCGAATAGCTCCTGCCGCCCACCGGCAGCGAGATGCAAATGATCATCCTCCTCCGCCGCACCCTCGACCCGATGGATGCCTGCCCCACTCGGCGCCGAATCGTCGATGATATTGATGCGCGTACCGAAAACGCGTCGCAGATATTCTGCCACTGCCGGCTTGGTCGGCCCATCGAATACCAGCCTGCCCGCGTCCAGCACAATGCCACGGTCACAAAGCTGGAGCAGGGTATCGGAAGAGTGAGTTACAAACAGAAGCGTGCAACCCGACTCACGCAATTCATCAATCCGGCGAAAGCATTTGCGCTGAAAATAGACATCCCCAACCGACAAGGCTTCGTCGACCACCAGTATTTCAGGGTCGCTGAATGAGGCGACGGCAAATGCCAGTCGCACATACATGCCGCTTGAGTAGGTCTTGACAGGCTGATCAATGTGATCGCCTATTTCAGCAAAATCAACGATATCCTGATAACGGCTTTTCAATACGTCCTCAGGAATGCCATAGACCAATCCACTGAGGAAGATATTTTCCTTGCCCGTGAACTCCGGATTGAACCCGGCGCCCAGCTCGAGCAATGCGGCGATACGCCCAGGCGATCGCACACTCCCCGTCGTTGGCGTCAAAATGCCGCAAATCATTTGCAACAGCGTCGATTTTCCTGACCCGTTACGGCCAATGATTCCGACAGCTTCGCCACGTTTCACACTGAAAGTGACATCGCGCAGCGCCCAGAAATCCCTGTAGTAACGGGCAGACTTGTCGCCAATGAGGCTCCGCAGCTTCGGCAGAAACATTTGTTTCAGGCGATCCTGCGGCTGCGCATAGATTTCATAGCGCTTCGTCAGGCCCTCTACAGCAATGGCGACATCGCTCGACAATTCGTCATGCTCAGAGGACATCGGCAAATCCCTTGCGTGAGCGCTCAAACCAGACGAAGGCGAACCATGCAAACAGACATGACGCCAGCGCATACGCGCCCAGAGCCAGCCAGTTTGGCATTAGCCCCCAGACGAGCACATTCCGTGACTCTTCGACGATCACCGTAAGTGGATTGAGGTAAAGCAGATCACGATATGGCATCGGAATCTGCTCCAACGGATAGAAGATGGGCGCCAGGAACATCAGCGCCACGGTAATCACGCCGATGACTTGCTTGAGATCGCGCAGAAATACTCCGAGCGAGGCCAGCAGCCAAACCGTACCTGCCACGAATGGAAGAAACACGGCGACGACAACTGGGAACAACACAACTGTCCACGGTATGCTTTTTTGTACGATCAGCGCGAATACCAGCAACACGACGGTCGAGACCAGCAGATGAAACAGTGCGGATCCAAGCGTGCTCCACGACAAGGTCTCCAGCGGGAATACGACCTTTTTCACAAAGTTCGTGTTGTCGATGATCAATGCGGGCGCCCGATTGGCACATTCGCTGAACATCGAGTTGATATTAAGACCGGCAAACATGATCACCGCAAAGCTCACATGCTCCGCACCTTGGCCGGTCCAGTGTGATTTGAAAATCACGCCGAAAACAAATGTGTAGATGGCCAACATCAGCAACGGGTTGAAGAACGACCATAGCAAGCCGATGAACGACCCCCGATAGCGGCCAACGACATCCCGACGCGTCATTTGCTGGATCAGCGCGAAATGACGCCGCAATGCCCGATAAGGCACCAAGGGATCAGCAAGCCGATAGGCTGAAATCATGATTGCTCCAACATTTTTTGCAATTAATTACCCCGGGCAACATCGCGTTGGGGCTGGCACCCGAACAGGGTGACCTTTTTTGACGAACGACAAAAGCAACGCTACTGGAACTCCCTCAGTGCAGTGCCTCGGCCAGTTCGCTGCGCAGATCAGCCACATCTTCCACGCCTACTGACAGCCGGATCAAACCGTCGCTGATGCCCAGTCGCTTGCGATTGGCCGCCGGCACCGAGGCATGGGTCATGATCGCCGGGTGCTCGATCAGGCTCTCGACACCACCGAGCGACTCGGCCAGCGCGAACAGCTCGCAGCGCTCCAGCATGCGTCGGGCCTTTTTCAGACCGCCTTTCACCTCGATGGTGATGATGCCGCCGAAACCGTCCATCTGACGCCTGGCCAGCGCATGTTGTGGATGGCTCTTGAGGCCCGGGTAGATCACACGTTCCACGGCCGCATGCTTCTCCAGCCATTTCGCCAGTTCCAACGCGCTCTCGCAATGCGCTTTCATGCGCAGATGCAGGGTCTTCAGGCCACGCATGGCGAGGAACGAATCGAACGGACCCGCCACCGCGCCGACCGAGTTCTGCAGGAAACCCATCTGCTCGGCGAGCTCCTTGCCACCGGCAACCACGATGCCACCGACCATGTCGGAATGGCCGTTGAGGTACTTGGTCGCCGAATGCAGTACCAGATCCGCACCGTATTCCAGCGGGCGCTGGATCATCGGCGAGCAGAACGTGTTGTCGACCACCAGGATCAGGCCATGTTTCTTGGCGAACGCCGCGACCTTGGCCAGATCGACCAGCTTGAGCATGGGGTTGGTTGGCGTCTCCGCCCAGATCATCCGCGTGTTCGGCTTCAATGCCGCCTTGAGCGCTGCACCATCGTTCAAGTCGATGAAGCTGAAGTCGAGCCCTGCCGAACGCCGGCGCACCTTTTCGAACAGGCGATAGGTGCCGCCATACAGGTCGTCCATCGCGATCACGTGGCTACCCGAATCAAGCAGATCCAGCACGGTCGCGGCGGCGGCCAGGCCGGAGGCAAACGCAAAACCGGCTGCACCTCCCTCCAGATCCGCCACGCAGCGTTCATATGCCATCCGGGTGGGATTCTGCGTGCGTGAGTACTCATAACCCTTGTGCTTGCCCGGACTCTCCTGCACATAGGTCGAGGTGGCATAGATCGGCGTCATGATCGCGCCAGTGCTGGGGTCAGGGTGCTGGCCGGCGTGGATGGCGCGGGTGCCCAGACCGAGTGCATCAGGCTTGCTGCGGTTTTTCATGGCTGTCATGGCATCCGGTGAAAGGGGGCGCGGGGGCAAAGCGCCTATCTTACTAGCCATGCATGCCTTTGCTGAACCGCGGCCAGTGCATCCATTCATTCAGGCACACCCTTCAGGCCTGAAACTGCAGCATTTCGCACACATCGCGCCGCGCGATCTACCCCGTACATGCGCTGGCGTATTGCACATCACATCCGAAAACGCGATCTTTAGCGCTTCCCGCAGTGCGCGCGACATGCCCACGGCACTCTGTCAGCCCGGCTGTCGACCAGCGAGATATGTTCATGAGCCCTACCCAGCGCAATCCCATACCATCCACCGCAATAGAAGGTGTCGTGGACGGTTTGAGGGGCAACCAACTGCACGGCTGGGCATGGGATACCCGAGCGGAGCAGCCGCATTTGCGGATCGAGGTTCGTGCAGATGGCGTGCTGCTTGGAAGCACTGACGCGGCAATATTCCGCGCCGACCTGGCCATGGCCGGCAAACGTAACGGCCACTGTGCCTTCGCCATCGCACTCGACCCACTGCCTGCACCGGGCACCGTCCTCACGGTTGCCGCCGCCGGCGGAGGCATGGGACGGGAACTCACGGGCAGTCCGTTCACGGTTCCCGCACCGCTGGTGCCGGGTTGCGCAGACCAGGTCACCGATGTCCTGCCCTTGCCGATTGGCACCCCGCGCCTGCATGGCTCACTGGATCAATGCGGACCCACTCGTATCCGCGGATGGGTCCGCTGGCTCGATGGGACCGGTCGGTCACCGACCCTGTCCCTGCATGAAGGTGATCGCGAGCTGCTGCGCTTCGAAGCCAATCAATGGCGTGCCGACATCGCCGAACTGCAGCAGGATGACGGTTGCTGTGGGTTCGACCTGCCGTTGCCGGAAGCACTCGGCGACGGTCTGCTGCATGTGCTGGAGCTTCGCATGGCAGATAGCGGTGTGGCAGTGCTGCAATCCCCGTTCCGTATCCGCGGGGCAGCAGCACTCACTGCACCGCGAACACGTGGTGTCTCGCCGTTGCAGCGTAAAGCGGTGGCCGACACGGTGGACCTTTCGGTAATCGTCAACTTCTACAATATGCGGCGCGAGGCGGAACGCACACTGACCTCACTCAGTCGGGATTATCAGCACGATGCTGGTGATCTCAGTTACGAGGTGCTGTGCATCGACAACGGCTCCAATCCGCCGCTGGACCCGGGCTGGATCGCCAGCTTCGGCCCCCAGTTCCGGCTGGTGCGCCCCAGCCGTCAGCTGACCTCGCCATGCGCCGCGCTGAATGAGGCGGCGCTGCAAGCACGCGGCAAGTATCTGGCGCTGATGATCGACGGCGCCCACCTGCTCACCCCCGGCGTGTTCCACGAAGCACGGCGCGCATGGCAGGAACATCCTGACGCGGTGGTCGCCGTACGGCACTGGTTCATCGGTGGCGACCAGCGCTGGCTGGCCATGGCCGGCTACACCCGCGAGCAGGAGGACCGGCTATTCGAGCGGATCCGCTGGCCGGCCAACGGCTACGAGCTGTTCCGCATCGGTGCTCCGATTGGCGAAAATCCCGAACCCTGGTTCGACGGTCTCAGCGAAAGCAATTGCCTGATGCTGCCGACCGCGCTCTACGATCGCATCGGTGGCTTCGACGAGGCATTCGACCAGGCCGGTGGTGGCTTCGCCAACCTCGATCTGTGGCGACGCGCCAGTGATGCCACCAACGGCCCGCTGGTTTCGCTGCTGGGTGAAGCAAGCTTCCACCAGTTCCATGGCGGCACCACCACCAATGTGGACGACGCCGAGAAGGATTCACGCGTGCGCGCGTATGCCAACGCCTATCGCGCGCTTCGCGGCGAAGACTTTGCCGGCGTGCACCGTTCCCGCCTGAGCTTTCGCGGCCGCATGCCATCGGAATTCGCCACCGGCGTGCGGCAGCGCACACTGTTGCCGATGCACCTGGGTATCACCGAACAGGTTCGGTCCGGGCAGCTGGCCCTGCATTTCGACGAGGGTGCGCAAGCCCATTTGCAATCGGTATACGCTGAATGCGCCTTGCAGCGCGAGGTCAGATGGCTGGGCCAGCCGGTCGGTGTGGCGCCTGCCGACCTGGTCAGTCTGCAGGAAATCATTCAGCAGGTTCGTCCCGACGCCGTCATCGTCGTAGGTGCGGAGGCCGGGCTGGTTGCCTTCATCGACAACATGTTGAGCATGATCGACGGTGCAGCGTCGCGGATTCTGCATGTGAACCCGCCTTCGGCCATGTCGGCATGGCCAGCGCGCGTCACCGCGCTGCAGGGCTTGCCAGGCGATCCACACGTCCTCGCCACAGTGCGCCAATGGGTCGGCAGTGCCGAAGCCGTACTGGCGCTGCAAGCCACAGGCGCGACCGAGACCTTTTCGCTGTCGACGCTGCAGGATTACGGCGCGCTCGTCTCATACCGTTCCTACCTGATCTGCCTGGGCACCCTGTTCGGGCAGCCATGGCTCGGCTATTCGAGCCACCAGTATCTGCACACCATTCGCGAATTCACCGGCACCCATTCGCCGTTCGTAATCGACCGCAGCTGGAATCGACAATTGATCAGTACCTGCCCGTCCGGCTTCCTGCGCAAGGTCGGTGGCCTTTGCACCGCCGCCAACTACGATGCTTCACTGGACACGATCGCGCCGGACCAGCCGTCGCTCATGGAGAACCAGCAATGAACCGCTTCTGGCAACGCTACATCCATCCGCTGATTGAAACCGCGCAACCGCGAAGAATCATGGAAATCGGCGCGGATCGTGGCTGGAACACCAGCAACATCCTCGCCTACTGCCGTGCCACCGGCGCACATGCCGACATCATCGATCCGGCACCGCGGGCCAGCCTGCATGAGGTACTGGCTCAGTTCGGGCCCGCCGAATACCGCTACCTCCCGCTGAAGAGTGTGGCGGCGATCCCGCAACTGGAAACACCGGATGTCGCGCTGATCGATGGCGATCACAACTGGGCCACTGTCTACAGCGAACTGAATCAACTGCATGCGCGTGCCGAGCAGACCGGCCACGCGCCACCGATCGTGATCTCGCATGATGTCGCATGGCCTTATGCCAGGCGCGACATGTACTACAACCCGGACGATCTGGAAGCCTCGCAGAAACATCCTTACGCATATCGCGGCATGCTGCCTGGCGTGCCCGAACTGGTCGAACATGGCATGAATGGGGTGCTGGCCAATGCGCTGCAGGAAGGTGGCCCACGCAATGGCGTGCTCACCGCGATCGAGGATTACATCGCCAGCGCAGACACCGAATTCACCTTCCGCAAGCTGCCGTTCTTCAACGGACTCGGCATCCTCGTGCCAGCAGCGCGGATGACCCCTGCACTGCAGGCCTTGATCGACAGCTTCTTCAGCGCCAGCAGCATGCTCGAGGCTTGTCTGGCATTGGAGGCCGATGGCATGCACCTGCGCGCCATCCTCACCCAGACCGAGACTTGCCTCAGCCGGCGTACCGATGCGCTGCAGCGCGCCCGTGAGGTGATCGAGGCGCAACGGCAACGACTGGAAGAGCTGGAACTGTTGAACCGGAACCACGCAGCGACAGCATGACGCGCCACCACAGCCTGTCACTCAGAGCCACAACGGAACCTGCTGGGCCGGATACGCCGAAGGTGCAAAGAACCATGATTCGATGGCGTAACGGTCCTTTGCGATCGCCGCCGGTATACCAGTACGGTGCAGAAAGAAGTGGTCGAACAACAATGCATCGCCCGGCGCGAATATCGGGCTGACCGTTGCGATGCCTTCGGCAGCCTCTTCGACCATGCCCGGCCCGACTGACCAGTCGAAATATGCGCCATGGCTACCGGTCGGCAGCACCCGTGACAGTCGCCGTGGCAGGATCTCCAGTCCCGAGGCGTCCTCACCGCAATGCGAAAGGCTGAGCCAGACGTTCACGCTGCGGATGTCGCTGCCCATGAATGCCCCGTCCTGATGCCAATCAGCCGTGCGGATCGTGCTGGGCACGCGGCGCAGGGTCGATTTGCCCACCGACAGCATCGGCCGCTCGCCGAAGTAACCGGCGATAGCCGCGGCCGCTCCGCTCGAAGCGAACAGTTCGGTAAGTTCGAACAACATGCGCGGCGAATCGACCGTCCACACGCCATTCGCCTCTTCTACCCAGATGCGGGCCGGCTCGATCTCGCAGTCATCGGGTAATGCCAGCCGTGAATACCACGGCGAGTCGGATGGACCCATGCCATTGCGATGCCATGCTGTGCAGGTCTCCAGCGCCTGCTGCACACCGGTTGCCAGTTGCAATGCCTTCGGCTCCTGCAACAAACCACGCACCAGCAACGCACCATGGCAGCGAATGCCGGCTGTGAGTGTGATGGCATTGAGCTGACTGGCTTCAATCTCCGGCACGCCATGAATATCGGCAAAAGGATCGGCCACCGGCAACGGCCACGGCCCCTTCACGGTGGATTGCGGTGGCCGAATCAGATACGCCTTGTAGCGGCACTCTGCCAGCAGCCTTTCGTAACGCGCATCCGGTTGCTGCCGATGGCAGGCACTCAACCATGCGACTGCCTCGACGAACTGCCGCCGCCGCATCAGTTCCTGCGCGCGCGTGAATCCGTCCTCCAGCCGGTCATGCTCGATCATCGCTACTCTCCCGCCATCCCGGATCACCTTGCGGCGGGTCCAGTCGTTGTTCATCGCACAGCGTATCGACGATGGCCTTCCCCCGCTGCACGAAATCTTCGTACGATGCCACGACCGGTGTCGACGAAGATACCTCCAGCACATGCCGGGAAAACAGCGACATCACATGGCGTACGCCATGCTCGAGTACCGTGCGGCGATCCTCGGCGAAGTACCCCGGACCTGCCGCACTGACGATTTCGTAGGCCGGAAAGTAATACACGTCCGGCAACCGGCACAGTTGCTCCGCAGCCACCCGCAACACCGCCTTGGAATACGTGGTGGCGGCCAGCACGTGCCGTGGCTCGGCCGTGGCCGCAAGCGGCACCGGCGACACGGTCAGGATCATTCGCATATGCGGATTCACCTGGCGCACCTCGTCAATGAAGGCACGCAGATCGGCCACCACTTCGTCGACCGAAAAATTGAGCAGGACGTGCCGGCCAGCGTCGTAATCGCCAGCGGCCACACCGGGACACAACGGATAGACGGCACCGTCCTCACGTGAGGCCCAGCACTCGGTGAGCCCAAGTGTGAACACGAACACGTCCATCTCGCCAAAGGCCCGACGCACCGCGGCGAAATGCTGGCGACGATCCTCCTGATATTCGCGTGCCGAGCTGAACCCGCCGGGCTGGATGCCCGGACGGAAAGGATCGTACCAGCCGTCCGCCCCTTCCCAGATGTCGTCCACCGGCACGAATATCCCCGTCGCACGCCGCCATAACTGAAGCAGTTGGCGCGTGGTGTAGATGTTGCCGTAACGCGCCGAATAGATGCCGTAATTGAAGGCTTCCGCCAACGCTGGAGTGAGCAACGGATGGGCTGGTTCGGTTTCGAAACAGGCATGCCCCTGCTCGCGCAGATGGCGCGCTACGTGCTGTGCGAAGCAGCTACCCGCAGTAACTACCCGACTGCCGACCCCAATCCTGAATGGTGGCGAAGAAACGGGATCGATAGCCTCGTTGGTGCGCCCAGCCATGGCCCGGCTCCACCGCTGCGCATCGGGAATATCCAGGTAGGGATGGCTCATGCCAGCCGCCTCATCTGCTCCAGCACCAGCTCGCCATAGGCCGCATTGGCATGAGCACCGTCGCCATAATACGACTCGCGCATGAAGCCGCTTTCGTCAACCGACTGCGGCGGGCAAGGCACCAACGTTGCCCCGGCCCCGGCGCACCAGTCGCTCACGATCTGCGAATGCAGGCGCCACAGTTTGTAGCGGAAATATGCCGGTGAAATCTCGTGACGCATGCCTGGATACATGTCCCATGGAATATCCGCCTGCATGCGCTGGGCATCGGCAAATGGCGGCGGTGATTCGAGATGAAACAGCCGACCGTTGCAAAGCCGCTGAACCTGCGACATCAAGGCAAGATAATCCATCATCAGCGACTCCAGCACGCGCCGTACTGCGAGTGCCGGCAGCACCTCGGCAGCGGGGTCCAGCGGCAATGCCGGTTGTGCAGGCAACACAAAATCAAAACGCCGCGGATGCACCAGCATGCCAAGCACACCATGCGCCGCGCCGCCGATCATTGAAAATACCGGCCCCTCATGTTGCCTCAACTGTTGCTCAAGCGCCGACGACAACCGCGACACGCCATCGTCTTGCTCGATCGCGCCGGGCATCCCCCAGAAATTCAATGCCTGCAACGGCGTACCCGTGATTTCAGCGGCTCGCGCCACGCAGGTTACGTGGCTGTGCCCAATGCACCACAGGGGATCGGGCATGGCTGCGCGCCGGTTCGTCAGCCAGGACATCAGCCTGCCAAGGTCCGCATTTGTCGCAAACCATCCGGCCTCTCGACATCCGGCATGACCGACCTTGCCGTCATTTGCCGCCACTCCCGTGGCGGGAAGGCCAGCGAGAATGGTTCGCCGGAGAGCGTGAGATTGGGGTTGTAAGCGGGGTCGTACTCCAACTGGCTGCCCCACCGGCTCTTCATGAATTCCACTTCGCGGATGAAGCGCGTCCGCTTCTCTACCGTGTTCTCGTGTCCCCGCGAGGCGGATTCGTGGTGGTAGAGCTCCGCAAACGGCGTCCACACGTTGGTATAGCCGTGTTGACGCAGCCGCAGGCAGAAGTCGACATCATTGAAAGCCACCCTCAATGAAGCATCCAGCCCGCCGACCTGCTGGTAGACCTCGCGCCGCACCATCAGGCAGGCTGCCGTGACCGCACTCATCGCCTGTGTCAACCGTGCACGCGCCATCTGCCCGCCATGCCCCCGCGGCATGCCGCAATAGGGATGCGCCGCCACCCCGTGCACCCCAGTCATCACTCCTGCATGCTGGATAGTGTCGTCTGGGTAGTAAAGCATCGCCCCCACCGCACCCACGTGCGGACGCAACGCATGGCTGGCCAGCTCCTCCAACCAATCCGGCGTGATGACCTCGATATCGTTGTTGAGCAGGCAAACCAGTTCACCGCGACAGGCTCGCACGGCTTCGTTGTTGATGACCGAATAATTGAACGGTTGGTCATGCCGCTGCACACGCACCCTGGCATGACCGGAAAAACCCGCCAGATAGGCCAGCGATTCCGGCTCCGCCGACTGGTTGTCCATCACCACGATCTCGTAGTTCGCGTACGTCGTCCGATCGAGAATCGTGCTTATGCATTGCCGCAGCAGATCAATCCGGTCACGGGTAGGAATAATGATACTGATGAGTGGCAACTGATCGGATAACGGGCGACGTATCCGGAATGCACCCATCAACCCATCGATCTCCATCACTTCAGCGACCTCGCCTCGCCGCGCAAGATGTTCGCGCAAGGCGCGTCGGCCGGCGTCGTGTGCATAGCTCTTCTGCTCCACGCCTTGCGCAGTCGATCCGGCGATCGCCCGCCAGTGGTAAAGCACCATCGGTATGTGACCAATCTGCTCCGGCGTCAACCGTTCGCTGCAACGCAATGCCAGATCCCAGTCCTGGCTACCTTCAAGCCCTTGGCGAAAACCACCCACCGCATTCATCAGATCGCGTGAATAGATGCCCAGATGGCTGACGCAGTTCTGCCCGCACAGCAGATCCGGATTCCAGTCAGGCTTGAAATAAGGATCGTAGCGCTGGCCATCAGCGTCGATCTTGTCTTCGTCCGAATAGACGAATTGCCACTGCGGGTTTCGCTGCAATGCCTCAATGACCGTGGCCAGCGCCTCAGGATGCAGCTCGTCATCGTGATCCAGCAATGCCACATGATCACCATGCGCCAGGGCCAGCGCACTATTGGATGCGGCCGAGATATGACCGTTGTGCTCGCGCCAGAAAATCCTTATGCGAGGATCACGACCTGCGTACTCCTCCAGCACGGCGCGCACTTGCGGCTCGGTGGAGGCATCATCAGCCACGCACAATTCCCAATGCGGGTAGGTCTGCGCCAGCACGCTGTCCAGACAACGTCGCAGCCAGATCTCCGGCGTGTTGTAGGTAGGCAACAGAATCGATACCAGCCCATCACCACGGATTTGCGCTGGCGATGAAGGCTGATCGTAGAGTCTGAGCCAGCGATCATAGGTCGGCGCCTTGATACCTCGCCGAACATACAGCCCATGCAGCCATGACGCAAAAGCGTGCCTTCCACCAGGTTCTTGCAGCTTGTGCCATGCATCTAGCTTCAGAGCATGGGTATCAACGCCAGCCGCATTCGCATCTCTCGCCACCTCACGCCACATGCGCCAACTAGCGCCAATTCGGCCCAGTCGCCTGATCGTGAGGTGCTGCGCGTGGAACGTACAAGCCATGCAAGTCGGATCAAACCGCAACCTCTGCACATCATGCAGGAGCAGCACTACCCCGGAATGACGTCTAATGCCGGGCCGAATGAAATTCAGATGCCGCGACCACGACTCATGCATGCCGTGTCCGTAGTCGAAGTACAGCACTGGCTCCAGTCGATCGCCATCGAAATCCTGCAGCTCTATGGATAGTTGGTACCAACCCGCTTTCAGCGGAAAGCCGCTGCCCACGCAGTCAAACTTGGGGTCGTTTCCAAGGGAAGACCAGAGCCCCGGTTCACTGACCACCGGCTCCAGCTGATCGAGCGGTTGCAGCGTCAGTTTGCTGCCACCGAAACGCAAGTGCAGATACTGCGCGCCTTTGCGCAGATGGTGCCACAGTGATCGATAAGGAAAATGCATGTTTCAGTGACCTTGCTCACTAGCCTCGCTTGATGATTCGCCGGACCACCGACCACAAGCTGCGCTTTGCCAGCTGATCGATACCCTGCTCCAATCGTTGCAGGCTCGCTTGCAGATTTTGCATCTCCCCTCGCTGCTGTTGGAATGCATGTGCCAAGCCCTGAACATCCGCTCGCTGTTGTTGGAATGCATGTGCCAAGCCCTGAACATCCGCTCGCTGTTGTTGGAATGCGCGTGCCAAGCCCTGCACATCCGCTCGCTCACCTGCGAGCCGGCGCATGTCGGTTAGTGATGTCCCCTGCTGTTGCAGCAAATGGTGCAACGAGGAATCTTGAATCACCAGCTCGTACTCAACCCGGACGGTTACCTCGAGCCAGCTATCACGATGTCCTTCGACAAGGCTGCTGCCGATCTCGAATTCGACGTTGGGATCGCCATCGAAGCTGATCAAGCGCACCGATTGCGTGCCGAAGGCCGGCAACAACTCACCGTTGATATGACCCAATCGGTCAGGCAACCGATCCAGATTCCGGACTACTCCACCCGCTTGCTGCCGCACTACCACTCCACTCAATCCGTATACGCCCGGCAAGTCGGCCGGATCAAGTCGCAAGTAGTCCGGGCGAATGCCGGCCGGCAGCCGGAATTGCAGATCCAGCACGCCGTTTGTCGCATCGACTGGCTGTGAAATCATGCGGCTTTCGTCGAAAGCCTCGTCACGATGGCGATAGAAGAGATGACAGACCACACGCTGCGGCTCGACCATGGCTGCCGCCATCGGTTGCTCATCGGCGTCGACCAGAGTGCCTGCCAAAGCTTCGAAGAAACCGCATACGCTATCGGGTGAAGCCTCGGCCTGTCGCATGAAGGCAACGAATGCTGCAGGCACTTCCGAACCCACAGCTACTACACCCAGGCCATGGCTATGCCGAAAACTGAAGCATGCATATTGTGCCGCCAGTTCATCGAGGAATTGCCCGACGCCAAACCCTCGTTCACGCACCGCGGTGTCGTGCAAGAGCACCACGGCGCGGCGGCTGAGCTTGGGCAGCCAGGTTTCGAAATCGTGGCGTACCGCTTCGTAGGTATGCAATCCATCGATGTGCAGGAGGTCAATGCTGCCGTCTTCAAATTGGCCTGCTGCGTCATCGAAACGCGCACGCAGCAGTTGCGAGAAATTCTCGTATAGCGGGTCATGCCTGGCACGAAGTGACTGGTACACCTCGTCCCCGTAACGCAACGCATGCATATCACCCTGCCAGGTGTCCACAGCGGTACAGCGACAGGACAGATCCAGGGCATGCACCGCCTGGCAGAACGCCAGATAGGAGTTGCCCGAATGGGTGCCCAGCTCGACCAGGGTACGCGGCCGCAAGAGATCCACGGCGAGATAGGCGAACGGAATGTGTCCGACCCAACCGTAAGGCGGCACGATGCGTGGTTTCATCAGAACCAGCGGATGCTCTTCGAGGCGAAAATCAGGGCTCATGGGTTATTCGTTCCAATCGTACGTCGAGCATCGGTATGCCGATCAGCCCGGACGACAGCGTGCCGCCGGTAGCCATGAAGCGCAACGCCTCGTGCAGCCAGTGCTGGATCACATATTGCTCCTGGGTTCCCTCGGCCAAGCCCACGGTGATGAAGTATTCCCCCGGCACCAGCCGTGGCATCACGAAACGGAAGCTTGCATTGAAGGCCTGGCCGCCACTCACCGCGAAATCGCCTTCATGGCTGAGCACGGTGTTGTCACCGAACAGCAGCTGACCCAGTCGATCCTTTACATAGAAACCCACGATCACGTTGTCGATCGCATTCTCTGCCAGCAGCCTGACCTCCAGCGTCACGGTTTCGCCAGCCACCACCATGGCCAGTACCTCATCAGCCTCGTTGCGGAATGCGACATGGGCAATATGAGCCTTGCATTCCCCGAAACCCTCGGCATCCGGTTTGAAGGGGAAGATTTTCAGGTCATTGCGCAGGGTCGATCGATCCATCAGCTCCTGTCGGAAATCGACCTGCTCCACCGGCGCAACGTATGCGTGGCCAGGTGGTCTGGAACTGCGCCCACCCGCTCCGCCCTGGCGCTCGACGATGGAGGCCTCGAGGTAGGCCTCCATGACCTTGCGGGCATCCCCGATGCGTTGTACGCGCCCATGCTCCAGCCAGATTGCGCGATCGCACAGGCTGGTCACCGCGCCGCCATCATGGCTGACGAACAACATCGTGCCGCGCTTGCGGAACTCACGCAGGTAGCGCATGCACTTCTGCATGAAGAAGGCATCCCCCACGGCCAACGCCTCATCGATGATCAGGATGTCCGCATCCACATGCGTCACCACGGCGAACGCCAATCGCATCACCATGCCGGTGGAATAGTTGCGCACTGGTTGGTCGACGAATTCGCCGATCTCGGCATAGGCCAGGATGTCATCGATCCGCGCATCGACTTCACTGCGACTCAACCCGAGGATAGATGCATTCAGATAAACATTCTGACGTCCAGTGAAGTCGGGATTGAAGCCGCTGCCCAGCTCCAGCAACGCCGCTACGCGACCGTGGATGGCGGCACTGCCCTCCGTTGGCTTGAGCGTGCTGGCGATCAGCTGCAGCAGGGTCGATTTCCCCGCGCCATTGCGCCCTATGATGCCGAGCGTCTCACCGCGCCGAACCTCGAAGTCGACCCCACGCAAAGCCCAGAACTCGCGATAGAACCGCTGCCTGCCGCCGATCAGGCTCTGCAGCATCCGGTGCACCGGCTTGTCGTAGAGCTGGTAGCACTTCCCGAGCGCCCGAACCTCGATCACCACCTCATCGGATGGCTGTTGCGACAGGGCGGGCTCAGAGGACATCAGCGAACCCATCCCGCGTACGCTGAAACCAGACGTATCCGAACAGCAGCACAGCCACGGAAACCAGGGTATAGATCCCTAGTGCAGGCCAGTCGGGTGATTTTCCGAACAGTACCAGCTGTCGCGTCTGCTCGATCATCAAGGTCAGCGGGTTGAGGGTGATCCAGTCACGATAGGGCTCACGCAGGTTCGACGCGGGATAGAACACCGGGCTAAGGAACATCAGCATCGACGAAATCACGCCGGCAACCTGCGTCACGTCGCGGACAAATACGCCCAGCGATGCCATCAGCCAGCTCACCCCGCACAGCAGCAGCACATAAGGTGCATACAGAAGCGGCAGATACAGCAGCGTCGCATGCAGTGTGTGCTGCGAGATCAAGACGAAGATCAGCAGCACCAGCACGCTGAGGAGCGCATTGAACAGCGTCGAGGTCACCATGACGCAAGGCAGGATCGCCAGTGGAAACACCACCCGCTTCACCAGGTTGCTCTGCGAGACGATAACCCCCGGCGCACGCGTGATGCATTCGGCCAGCAACGAATGGACGATCATGCCGCAGAAGATCATCAACGAAAAATCGGCCCCCGACTCCATGTTCGGCCAGCGCATGCCGAGAAATACGCGAAAAGCCAGCGTATAGACAGCCAACATCAACAGCGGATTGAAGAACGACCACAACAACCCCAGGAAGGATCCGCTGTAACGCCCTGCAATATCGCGTTTGGTGAGCTCCCAGAATACGTCTCGTCTAGCCCAGACACGTCTTGACAGGGACATTTTTGCTATTTCCATCCTCACTCCGTGCTTTGCCTGGATACCACCCGACGCTGAAGCGCCGCCAACCACCTGCCACCTGCCATCAACGTGCGCCCCAATCCTCGTCGCCAATCAATGGCAAACTATGCATTGATCCAACATGCGCATGCACTATCAGCCCCTTGGCACACCATATCAGCCACTGATAGACCATTCGCAGCCGAATGTTCGCCCATATGACACCAAAGAAGGCTCGATGAACAGTCCATCCGATCACATCCCATTGCTGCTCGTCACTGGCGGAGCAGGTTTTATCGGCGCCAACTTCGTGCTACAGGCCATTGCTGACGGCCTGCGGGTCGTCAATCTGGACAAGCTCACTTACGCTGGCAACCCGGATACGCTGTCCTCACTGCAAGGCCACGACCGGCATGTGTTCGTGCAAGGCGATATCGGTGACCGGGCGCTGGTGGCGAAGCTGCTGGCCGAACATCGCCCCGATGCCATTGTCAATTTTGCTGCCGAGTCGCACGTCGACCGCTCGATCGACGGCCCCGCCGAATTCGTGCAGACCAACGTGGTCGGCACGCTGGGCCTGCTCGAATGCGCCCGCGACTACTGGCGCGGCCTCGAGGGCAGCGCGCGCGAGGCGTTCCGCTTCCTGCACGTATCGACCGACGAGGTCTACGGCTCGCTCGGTGCCGAGGGCAAGTTCACCGAGCAGACACCGTACGCGCCGAACTCGCCGTATTCCGCCTCGAAGGCGGCCTCCGATCACTTGGTCCGTGCGTTCCAGCACACCTACGGCCTGCCCACGCTGACCACCAACTGCTCGAACAACTACGGTCCCTTCCAGTTCCCGGAAAAACTCATCCCGCTGATCATCCAGAAAGCGCTGGCCGGCGAACCGCTGCCGGTTTACGGCGACGGCCTGAACATCCGCGACTGGCTGTTCGTGGGCGACCACTGCAGCGCGATCCGCCGCGTGCTGGAAGCGGGCCGCGTCGGCGAGACCTACAACGTCGGCGGCAATGCCGAACGCGAGAACATCGCTGTGGTGAAGAGCATCTGCGCGTTGCTCGATCAGCGCCGGCCGCTGGACGATGGTCGCGTACGCGAATCGCTGATCACCTACGTCAAGGACCGCCCTGGGCACGATCGCCGCTATGCGATCGACTCCAGCAAGCTGCAGGACGAACTGGGCTGGCGGCCATCGCAAACCTTCGAAACCGGCATCGCGCAGACGGTGGACTGGTATCTTGCCAACCAGCCGTGGAGCCAGCGCGTGCTCGACGGCAGCTATCGCATGGAGCGCCTCGGCTCGTGAAAGCTGAGATCATCTAGGATTCGATCATGAGCACGACGCAGAAAGGCATCATCCTCGCCGGCGGTTCCGGCACCCGGCTTTATCCGATCACCCGCGCGGTCAGCAAGCAGCTGCTGCCGGTGTACGACAAGCCGATGATCTATTACCCGCTGGCCACGCTGATGCTGGCCGGCATCCGCCAGGTGTTGATGATCAACACGCCGCATGAGCAGGAGATGTTCCAGCGCCTGCTCGGCGATGGCTCGCAGTGGGGCATCGACATCCAGTACGCCGTGCAGCCCTCACCCGATGGCCTCGCGCAGGCGTTCACCATCGGTCGTGATTTCGTGGATGGCAAGCCTAGCTGTCTGGTGCTGGGCGACAACATCTTCTACGGCGTCGGCCTGACCGAGCGACTCAAGCGCGCGGCCTCGCGCGAACATGGCGCCACCGTGTTCGGTTACTGGGTCAAAGATCCCGAGCGCTATGGCGTGGCCGAATTCGACGCTGCCGGCCGGGTGATCGGACTGGAGGAAAAGCCGGCCCACCCCAAATCCCATTACGCGGTGACTGGCCTGTACTTCTACGACGGTCGCGTTTGCGATTACGCCGCGGCACTGAAGCCATCATCGCGCGGCGAACTGGAAATCACCGACCTCAACCGCTTCTACCTCGACGACGACTCGCTGCACCTGGAGCAGCTCGGGCGTGGTTTTGCGTGGCTCGACACCGGCACCCACGATTCGCTGATGGAGGCGGGCAACTACATCGAGACCATCGAGAACCGCCAAGGCCTCAAAGTTTGCTGCCCGGAGGAGATTGCCTACCTCAATGACTGGATCAACGCCGAACAACTACTGGCACTGGCCGCTCCACTGGCCAAGACCGGCTACGGCCAATACCTGCAGCAGCTGACTCGTCAAGGTCATGTTCGATGAAAGTGATTGAAACCGCGTTACCCGGCGCACTGATTCTCGAACCACAAGTGTTCGGCGATGCCCGTGGCTTCTTCTACGAAAGCTACAACAAGGGCAAGTGGCAGGAAGCCGGCATCATGGCCGACTTCATCCAGACCAATGTTTCGCGCTCGGCCAAAGGCGTGCTGCGCGGGCTGCATTACCAGTGGCCAAATCCGCAAGGCAAGCTGGTCAGTGTGCTCGAAGGCGAGGTGTACGACGTAGCGGTGGATATCCGCCGCGGCTCGCCCACGTTCGGACAGTCGTTCGGCGTAATGCTGACCGCCGAAAATCATCGGCACTTCTGGGTCCCGGAAGGCTTTGCGCATGGTTTTTGCGTGCTGTCCGAGTTCGCCACCTTCACCTATCAGTGCACCGCGCTTTACGACGCCCAGGCCGACGCCGGCATCCGCTGGAACGATGCCGATCTCGGCATCGACTGGCCCTTGAGTACACCACTGCTGTCCGACAAGGACGGCAAGACGCCGCTGCTGAAAGACGTCGCGCCGGAACGGCTGCCGGTTTTCGCGTCGTGAAAACCCTGCTGTTTGGTGCCAACGGCCAGCTTGGCCGTACGTTTCTCGATCACGGTGGCCTGGTCACGCGCGGCGAGCTGATCGCCGCCAGTCGCGACGGTGTACTGGCGCAGGGCGGACACGGCGAGATCGCCGACCTGTCCATGCCGGAGTCTCTGGGTGCGCTGCTCGATCGCGTCCAGCCCGATGTGATCGTCAATACTGCCGCCTATACGGCGGTCGATCGCGCTGAGCAGGAAGAAGCGCTGGCCACCCGCGTCAACGGCGAAGCTGTTGGGGTGATCGGTAGCTGGGCCGCAGCGCATGGCGCCCTGGTTATCCATTATTCGACCGACTACGTCTTCGACGGCCGCCAGTCGCAAGCGTATCCCGTCGATGCGACGACCGGCCCGTTGGGTGCCTACGGCCGCAGCAAGCTGGCCGGCGAACAGGCATTGCGCGCCAGCGGCGCCGATCACCTGACATTTCGCACGGCCTGGGTCTACGCCGCACACGGCCAGAACTTCCTGCGCACCATGCTGCGCCTGGGGGCCGAGCGCGATGAACTGCGCGTGGTGGACGACCAGCACGGTGCACCGACCGATACCAAGCTGATCGTCAATGCCAGCGTCGCCGCGCTCAATCGCTGGCAACACGCCGACACCGCGCAACGTCGGCTACTGAGCGGCACCCATCACCTGGTCGCCAGCGGCGCCACGACCTGGCGTGGCTTTGCCAGCGCGATCTTCGACCAGGCCGCCACCATGGGCGTGCTCGCGCGTCAACCACAGGTCATCCCGATCGGCAGTGCCGAGTTCCCCACACCTGCCGTGCGCCCGGCGTGGTCGTTGCTGGACAATACCGGCTTCCAGCGACACTTCGACTATCCGCTGCCTGACTGGCAACAAGGTTTGCACGAGGTCATGCATCAGCTCGCCGTACCCATTCACTGAGCAAGGACATGGCGCCCATGTTGATTCCTCTCATCCTCAGCGGCGGCAGTGGTACCCGTCTGTGGCCGGTCTCGCGCAAGAATCTGCCCAAGCAGTTCCTCGCATTGGCCGGCAACGGCACGCTGTTCCAGCAGACCATTGCACGGACCCGGGAGCTGCCTGACGTAGCGGCCCCGATCGTGGTGGCCAGCGAAGATCACCGTTTCCTCGCCGCCGACCAGCTGCTGGAGGCCGGTATCAAAGGCGCCACCATCGTGCTGGAACCACTGGCGCGCAATACCGCACCGGCAATCGCACTAGGCGCGTTGCAGGCCTTGCAGCGCGATGCCGATGCCTTGCTGCTGGTGCTGCCGGCCGATCACCTGATCGGCGACACCGGCGCGTTTGTGGAGGCGGTGAAACAGGCCATGCCGCTGGCCACGCAGGACTGGCTGGTGACGTTCGGCATCCGCCCTGATCGTCCGGAAACCGGTTTCGGCTACATCCGCCGCGCCGAGGCAGTCGATGGCCATGGCTATCGCGTGGAACAGTTCGTCGAGAAGCCCGACCAGGCCACCGCCGAGTCCTATCTCGCCGATGGCGACTACGACTGGAACTCGGGCATGTTCCTGTTCAAGGCCTCGCGCTATCTGGAAGAACTCGCCATGCACGCACCAGCGATGCTGGCGGCTGTGCGCAACGCGCATGCGAAGGCATCGGCCGATCTCGACTTCGTGCGGATCGATCGCGATGCGTTCGCCCTGGTGCCGGATAACTCGATCGACTACGCGGTGATGGAAAAGACGCGCCAGGCAGCGGTGATCCCGGTCAGCTGCGCATGGAGCGACATCGGCTCGTGGTCAGCGCTGTGGCTGACCGGTGACAAAGACGCAGAGGGCAACCTGCGCGAAGGCGACATACTCAGCATCGACACGCGCAATTCGCTGCTGCGCTCGCACGACCGCCACCTGCTTGCGACGGTTGGTGTCGACGACCTGATCGTGGTCACCACCCCGGATGCCACCCTGGTGGCACATCGCGATGCCGCGCAGGATGTGAAGAAAATCGTCGAACAACTCAAGGCTGCCGGCCGCAGCGAACACTCATTGCATCGGGTGGTGCATCGACCGTGGGGCAGCTACGACTCGCTGGAGGCAGGCGAGCGCTTCCAGGTCAAGCGTATCCAGGTCAAGCCGGGCGCTTCCCTGAGCCTGCAGAAGCATCATCATCGCGCCGAGCACTGGATCGTGGTGTCCGGCACGGCCGAGGTCACCTGCGACGACAAGGTGTTCCTGCTCGGCGAAAACCAGAGCACCTACATCCCGCTCGGCAGCAAGCACCGCCTGCGCAACCCCGGCAAGGTGGCACTGGAACTGATCGAAGTGCAGTCGGGCAGCTATCTTGGCGAGGACGACATCGTGCGCTTCGACGATGTTTACGGCCGCGCCTGACGCGCAGGAAGTACCACAAAAAAGCCGCGCCGAGTGCGCGGTTTTTTTGTGACCCCTATGGCTTGAGCTATTCCACCGTGACCGACTTGGCCAGGTTGCGTGGCTGGTCGACGTCGGTGCCTCGCAGCACCGCGACGTGATAAGCCAGCAACTGCAGCGGCACGGTGAACACCGCAGGTGCGATGAAACTGCCACCGGACTCCACCCGCAGCATGACGCCGTGACCGGCCATGTCATCCATGCCGGCGGCGCCATCGGCGAACACGATCAGGCGGCCACCGCGGGCACGCACTTCCTGCAGGTTGGACTTGAGCTTGTCCAGCAGCGGGCCGCTCGGCGCCACCGCCACTACCGGCATGTCCTCATCGACCAGCGCCAGTGGGCCATGCTTGAGCTCGCCGGCAGGGTACGCCTCGGCGTGGATATAGGAGATTTCCTTGAGCTTGAGCGACCCCTCCAGCGCGACCGGATACTGCGCGCCACGACCAAGGAACAACGCATGCTGGTGATGGATGAATTCAGTCGACAGTTCGATGATCGCCGGCTCCAGCTTCAGTGCGTTCTCGATCGCCCGCGGCAGATGCTGCAGCTCGGCGCACAGCGAGGCATAACGCTGCGGATCCAGTCCGTTGCGGTGCGCCAGCTCCAGCGCCAGCAAGGCGAGGCCGGCAAGCTGTGTGGTAAACGCCTTGGTCGAGGCCACGCCGATCTCCGGACCGGCACGTGTCATCAGTTTCAGATCCGCTTCGCGCACAAGCGAGGATTCGGGCACGTTGCAGATCACCAGCGTGCCGAGGTAGCCACGGCGGCGCGACTCGCGCAAGGCGGCTAGCGTGTCGGCGGTTTCACCGGACTGCGAGATCGCCACGAACAAGGTGTCAGCCGGCACCACCGCTTCGCGGTAACGGTACTCGCTGGCCACTTCCACGCTGACCGGCAGTCGCGCGTACTCCTCGATCCAGTACTTGGCGACCAGGCCGGCGTGGTAGCTGGTGCCGCAGGCGATGATGTGCAAACCGCGCGTGCGCTGCAGCAGCGCATCGCTGTCGATGCCGAAGATGTTCGGCAGCACGCCATGCGGACCGATGCGCGCTTCCAGCGTGTCGGCCACGGCGCGTGGCTGCTCGAAGATTTCCTTCTGCATGTAGTGGCGATATTCACCGCGCTCGACGGCGTCGGAAGACAGTTCGCTCTCGTGCATCGCGCGCTCGACCGGCTGCCCGTCGAGGCCGTAGACCTGCACGCTGTCGCGGGTGATCTCGACCACATCGTCTTCGTCGAGATAAACCATCTTGTTGGTGACCTGGATCAACGCCTGCGCATCCGAGCCGAGGAAATTCTCGCCAATGCCGATGCCGACCAGCAGCGGCGCACCACGGCGTGCGCCGACCACATGACCAGGTTCGTCACGGCTGACCACGGCGATTGCGTAGGCACCTTCGAGTTCGCGTACCGTGCCCAGTACCGCTTCACGCAAGTTCATGCCCTGATCGATGCGCTGATCGATCAACGCCGCCATCACCTCGGTGTCGGTCTCGGAGGTAAACACATGGCCACCCGCCTGTAGCTCGGCACGCAGGCTGGCGTAGTTCTCGATGATGCCGTTGTGCACGATCGCGACGCGCCCTGCCACGTGCGGATGCGCGTTGGCCTCGCTCGGTACGCCATGCGTGGCCCAGCGCGTATGCGCGATGCCGGTGCCACCGGGGATCGGATCGGCGCGATACAGCGCCTCCATCTCGCGCACCTTGCCCTTGGCGCGCACACGCCGGATCTCGCCCTGGCCAAGTACGGCCACGCCCGACGAATCATAGCCGCGGTATTCCAGTGCCTTCAGGCCGGCAATCAGCAACGGCGCGACATCGCGCTGGGCGGCGGCAGCAACAATTCCACACATGCGCAAAGCTTCCTAATCCGGTGATGAATGCGGAGCCTCCAGCCCCGGCACAAGGCCACCATTCTGTCGAGGCTGCATTACCGCCAGCTTTCGTGGCACGTGCCAGCCGTGTCGGCAGGTGCCAATGGCTCAACCTGTTTAGTTCACCTTGCGGCGCAAATAGTTCAACAGATCGATGCGGGTGATCAGGCCGAGGAACTGCTCGCCATCCACCACGATCGCCACATGCCCGCGCTCGAACACCGGCAGCAACGCCTCGATCGGCTCACTCACGGCGAGCATCTGCAGGTTGGTCATCATGGCGGTGGACACCGGGTCGCGGAAGCGCGTCTCGTCGGCGTGCACATGCATCAACACATCCGACTCATCGACGATGCCGACCAGTTTGTGGCCATCCATCACCGGTAGCTGCGACACGTCGTACAGCTTCATGCGCGTGTAGGCGGTGATCAGCAGTTCGTTCGGACCGATCACCACGGTGTCGCGCTGGGCGAACGGACGCAGCAGCAGGTCGCGCAGGTCACCGTGCGGTTCGCGTTCGAGGAAGCCGTTGTCGAGCATCCAGTAGTCGTTGTACATCTTCGACAGGTACTTGTTGCCGGTGTCGCAGACCAGGGTCACCACCCGCTTGGCGCTGGTTTGTTCACGGCAGTATTTCAATGCCGCCGCTACCAAGGTGCCGGTCGATGAACCACCCAGCATGCCTTCCTTCGCCAGCAGTTCGCGCGCGGTCAGGAAGCTCTCCTTGTCGGAGATCGCGTAGGCCTTTTTCACCCGCGAAAAATCACTGATGCTGGGCAGGAAATCTTCGCCGATGCCTTCGACCATCCAACTGGCGGACTTGGTCGAGAGCGTGCCCTCGTTGATGTATTGCGTGAGGATTGAGCCGACCGGATCGGCCAGGACGATTTCGGTGTCTGGCGAATGCTTGGCGAAATACTGCGATAGCCCGGTCATCGTGCCAGACGAGCCACAGCCAACCACGATCGCATCGACCTTGCCGTCCATCTGCTCGAGGATTTCCGGGCCGGTGGTCTGGATGTGCGCGAGCGGATTGTCCGGATTGCCGAACTGGTTGATGAAATACGCACCGGGCGTTTCGCGCGCGATGCGCTCGGCCATGTCCTGGTAGTACTCGGGGTGGCCCTTGGCCACGTCCGAGCGGGTCAGCACGACTTCGGCACCCATCGCCTTGAGATTGAAGATCTTCTCGCGGCTCATCTTGTCCGGCACCACCAGGACCAGGCGATAGCCTTTCTGCTGTGCGACCAGCGCCAGACCCAGGCCGGTATTGCCGGCGGTACCTTCAACCAAAGTGTCGCCCGGCTTGATCCGGCCAGCCTTCTCGGCGCCCTCGATCATCGACAGGCCGATGCGGTCCTTGATCGAACCACCGGGATTGGCGCTCTCGAGCTTGAGGAACAGCTCGCACGGCCCGGTATCCAGGCGCTGGGCGCGCACCATCGGGGTACGTCCGATCAGTTCAAGGACACTCTGGTGGACCGTCATGGGGGCTCCGTAGCAAGGGATGCCAGTCACGCACGCCGCGCGATCGGCTAGACACTCATGATAACCGAGCCACCTGGTATCGGCCGAAAGCACCGCGGCCCCGCACCCCTTTCCCATGAACAGGAAAAAGGCCGGGGCCGCGCGTCACGTCAAACCGCAGGTTCAGTGGATAAGGTGTACCCGATCAGCCCACATGCGTTCGAGTCGTGCCTTGGCGAGCAACTTCTCCTTCTTCATGCTGGCCAGGGTCATATCGTCGATGGGAAGTACGCCGATATCGGCGTCGTGCACCTTGCTGTCGAGCTGTCGGTGATGCTGGTAAAGCCGGCGAAATTCCGCATCGGCTTTCATCAAGGCCTCGACATCCTCACGCTGCTGGTTTTCAAACATGATTCAACCTCCTCACGAGTGGGCGTGCGGTACCTCAAAGAGGCATCCGCAGACGATTGAACGCGTGCGCACAACCACACCCTGCGACCGGATGCCGGTAACGCAGGAGGGGAAGTAAACGTGGAATGCGCGCATGGTTCAGGTCAGTGACCCATGCGGCAGGAATGCCCCATGGGACTTCGACCCTACTCCCCCGATCCGGGTGGTGCAAGCCTGTCGGGCGTACTGCAAAGAACTGGCAGTTGTCAGTTAAAAACCTGTCAAAACAGTCATTTACATTTCGCAATCGAACTTGCAACAACGGCCGCCGCAACCAGCGACCTGTGGCCACGGCGAGCCACAAGTTAGCCCACCCGCAGCGCCACTGGACTCATTGCAGCGCGATCTCAGTGCCCGCTGTTGGACTGCGTAGCCGGCGCGTTGTCCTGCATCTGTGAACGCATCGCCTTGGCCGCCTCGGCCGCCAGGGAAGCTTCATGGCGGGCGGCCTTGGCCACCTTGGCCTGTGCCGCCGCCAGCTTCTTCGCCTGATCAGCCTCGGCACGCGCCTGGTCGGCCGCCTGTGAGTACGCCTGCCCCTCTTCCTGCGCTCGCGCAGCCTCTTCCTGGGCCAACTGCGACTGCAAACGCTGGCGTTCCAGCTCGCGCCGCGCGATTTCCGTGTCGCGCCGGCTGTTCTCGAGCAGGATCTGGTCGTGCTCGCGATCAAGCTGGGTCAGCTGGACCTGGGCATCCTGCAGCTGCGCGGCACTCTTGGCCAGATCCACGCGCCTTTCGGCGAGGTACAAATCACGCGCACGATCATGCTTGTTCGCCTGCGCCAGCCGGTTGATCGCATCGCGTGCGCGCGCCTGCTCAGCCTGGGCATAACTTCCCAGAGTGGGATCGTTGGCAAGCTGGTCGAGACTGCTGTTCAGGCGATTGATGTCGATATCGTCCTGCCGGGCATATACCGAGCTGGCGGCTGTCAGCGCCAGTGCAATGGCAGCAAGGGTAATGGTGAGCCGCTTCATGGCTGGCCTCCCTGGGTGCTGGAGCTTGAGGCGGGCTGCTGACTGTTGTCAGGCAGCGTCTGGAAACCGGCACCGGGTGCCGGCGCCGACAGTACCGATGAAGTGGGTGCCGGCATGTCCTCGGTAGGAGGTGGCGGGCTGGAGGACGACGCCGAAGCAGCCTGCTGCTCCTGCTGCTGGGCCGCCGCCTCGGCCTGCTCGCCCTGCGCGCGCAGGCTCGAATTTTCCTGAATCTTGCTCTGGATCTGGGCCCGCGTCGCGCCCAGTCGGGCCTTGGCCCGGGCCAGCTCGGCATCGGCACGCGACTCCTCGGCCAGATTGGCCGCGTCGGCGTACTTGCGCTCGGCCATCGCCGCCTGCGCCTGCTGGAACTTGTCCTGGGCAAAGCCCAGGTCGACAGGCGCATAGTCGGCAGCGCCCGCATCGCGCGCCGCCTGCAGCTGCGTCTGCGCCATATTCATCGAATCATCGGGCGGCGGCACCGTGGCGCAACCGGCCAGCGCCAGAGTCAGCGCCAGGGTGGCTGTGGTGGCGCGGATGCGGCCGGAGAGCCCGGCTGGCAGGGAAAAGATGTGCACCGTCACATTCCTCGTAGTGTGTCGCAGCGTATTGTGGGCAGGCATAATCCATCATTGCAACGCGCATTTCAGAAACAGGGGATTTTTCGTGGATATCGGTTACTTCCTCAAGCTCATGGTAGACAAGGGCGCGTCGGACATGTTCCTGACCACCGGCGCCCCAGTGAACATCAAAGTCGAGGGCAAGCTGTATCCACTGGGCAATACCGGCCTGCCTGGCGGCATGGTCAAGAAGATCGCCTACTCGCTGATGGACGAAGGCCAGGTGCCGCAGTTCGAGCGCAATCTCGAGCTGAACATGGCGCTGGCGGTGAAGGAAGCCGGCCGCTTCCGTATCAACGTGTTCAAGCAGCGTGGCGAAGTGGGCATGGTGATCCGCGCGATCAAGAGCGAGATCCCCAGCATCGACCAGTTGCAGCTGCCCAGCATCTTCCGCGACCTGATCATGGAGCCGCGCGGCCTGATCCTGGTGGTCGGTGCCACCGGCTCGGGCAAGTCGACCACGCTGGCGGCGATGATCGATCAGCGCAATTCGCATACTCCCGGCCATATCCTCACCATCGAGGATCCGATCGAGTACCTGCACCGGCACAAGAAATCGATCGTCAACCAGCGTGAGGTGGGCCTCGACACCCACAGCTATCACGAGGCGCTGAAGAACGCGATGCGCGAAGCGCCGGATGTGATCATGATCGGCGAGATCCGCGACACCGATACGATGGAAGCGGCGATCGCGTTCTCCGAAACCGGTCACCTGTGCCTGGCCACCCTGCACTCGAACAACTCCGACCAGACGCTGGAGCGCATCCTCAATTTCTTCCCCGAATCGGCACACAAGAACGTGCTGATGAACCTGGCCTTGAACCTGCGCGCGGTGATCAGCCAGCGCCTGGTGGTGGGCAAGGACGGCCGGCGCATTCCAGCTGCAGAAGTGCTGCTCAACACGCCGCTGATCCGCGACATGATCCGCCGCGGGCAGATCCACGAGATCAAGGAAGCGATGGACCGCAGCCTGCAGGAAGGCATGCAGACCTTCGACCAGTCGCTATACCGTCTCTACAAGGAAGGTCGCGTGGAGCTGGAGGAAGCACTCAGCAAGTCCGACTCGCGCGATGGCCTGGCGCTGAAGATCCGGCTCGCCGAAGGCGGCACCAGCGACCAGGAACTGGTCGGCAACGATCCCTACGGCATGGGCTTCTGAGACTCGCAGGCGCGTTCCTTCAGGACACGGCTGCGGATTTGCATCAGGCAGCTACGGCCGCATCCGGCTGCACTTCCGGTGCGGCATGCTGGAACGCCTCCAATTCATTGCACGCCTGATAGATCCGACGCAAGGTCGGGTAATTGTCCAGCGGCAATTTCCAGCGCAACGCGTTGTAGAACTGCGGTATCAAGCAGGCATCGGCCAGACCCGGCGTTTCGCCGTGGCAGTAACGACCGGTCGCCGCATTGTCGGCCAGCATCGCCTCCAGCGACTTGAGGCCGGTAGCAATCCAGTGCCGCGACCACTCGGCACGCTGCGCCTCGTCGGCACCGAACTGCGATTCGAGTTGGTTAAGCACACGCAGATTACCCAGCGGATGGGTGTCGCAGGCGACGACCATGGCCATCGAGCGAACCCGTGCGCGTCCTCGTGCATCGACCGGAAGCAGTGCCGTTTCAAGCTCCGGATAAATGTCGTCGAGGTATTCCATGATCGCCAGTGACTGGGTAATCACGCGGTCGCCATCGAGCAGGCACGGGATCAGTTCCTGCGGATTGACCGTGCGATAGGCCGCCGCATGCTGCTCGCCGCCATCACGCAGCAGGTGTACCGGCCGCGATTCGTAGCTCAAACCCTTCAGGTTCAAGGCGATGCGAACGCGGTATGCGGCGCTGGAACGCCAGTAACCGTAGAGCACCAAGCCGGTAGCCATGAGCCGTTCCCCCTGGACGAAAGTGGCAGTCTAGCCACAGTGTGACCTCGGCACATGGCTGTCGGCAACGCCCCTATTCAACCCGACCGCCATTTGCATCGATGCACAGGTCGCCGGACAATAGGCGGTTACCGCCGGTCATGGCGGCTACAACCCGTTCCTACTGGAGTTTTGCCGTGTCAGTCATCCGCATGAGTGACCTCGATTTGCGCGACCAGCGCGTCCTGATCCGCGAGGATTTGAATGTACCGATCGACGACCACGGCCAGATCACCTCGACCCAGCGCCTCGATGCAGCCCTACCCACGATCCGGGCTGCCCGCGATGCCGGCGCGAAAGTACTGGTGCTGTCCCATCTGGGTCGTCCGAAGGAAGGCCGCTTCGACGCCGAATCCTCGCTGGCACCGGTTGCAGCGTGGCTGCGTGAGCAGCTCGGCACGCCGGTGCGGCTGGTGGCCGATTATCTGGACGGTGTCGAGGTGGCCGCCGGCGAGGTGGTGCTGCTGGAAAACTGCCGCATGAATGTCGGCGAAGGCAAGGACGACGAAGCGCTGGCGAAGAAATATGCCGCGCTGTGCGACATCTTCGTGATGGATGCCTTCGGCACCGCGCACCGCGCGCAGGCCTCCACTCACGGTGTGATCAAATTCGCCCCGATAGCCGCCGCCGGCCCGCTGCTGTCGGCCGAGCTGGACGCGCTTGGCAAGGCGCTGGAGCATCCGGCGCATCCGCTGCTGGCAATCGTCGCCGGCTCCAAGGTCTCGACCAAGCTGACCCTACTGGATAACCTGATCGGCAAGGTCGACCAGTTGATCGTCGGTGGCGGCATCGCCAACACGTTCATCGCTGCGATGGGTCACTCGATTGGCAATTCCCTCTATGAGCCCGACCTGATCGACGCGGCGAAGAAGGTGCTCGCCGACGCGAAGCGCCGCGGCGCCCTGGTGCCGATGCCGGTCGACGTGGTGGTGGCACCAGCGTTTTCCGCGCAAGCACCGGCCACGGTGAAGCCGGTTGACCAGGTCAACGACCACGAAATGATCCTCGACATCGGGCCGGAGACCGCCAGGCGCTACGCCGAGCTGATCGCCAACGCCGGGACGGTGGTGTGGAATGGCCCGGTCGGCGTATTCGAATTCGACGCCTTCGGCCACGGTACCGAGACGCTGGCACGCGCCATCGCCGCCTCGCCGGCATTCTCGATCGCCGGTGGCGGCGATACGCTGGCCGCGGTGGACAAGTACGGCATCGCCGACGATGTCTCCTACATCTCCACCGGCGGTGGCGCCTTCCTCGAATTCCTCGAGGGCAAGGAACTGCCGGCAGTCACCGCGCTGAAGGCACGCGCGGCCCACTAATGCTCTGCCTGTTCGACCTCGACGGCACGCTGATCGATTCCGAGCACGGCATCATCGCCTGCGTGAAACATGCGCTGGCGAAGCTGGACGTCCCGGCGCCACCGCAGGAGGAGCTGCGCGGGTGGATCGGTCCACCGCTGCGGCACAGCTTCGCGCCGCTGCTCGATCACGACCCGGTACGGATCGAGGCCGCGGTGGATCATTACCACGAGCGCTTCCACACCGATGGCTGGCGTGAACACGACATCTATCCCGGCATCGAGTCACTGATCGAGCGCCTGCTTGTTGTGGGTCACCAACTTGCCGTTGTCACCAGCAAGCCACAGCGACATGCCGCGCCGATCATCGCGCACCTGCCGTTCTGCGATGCATTCTTGCGTCTGTACGGGCCTGACCCGAATAGCGCACACAGCGAGAAGGCCTCGATGATCGCCGCCGCACTGGCTGACTTCGGCGCCAGACCCGAAGACACCGTGATGATCGGTGATCGCCGTTTCGATATCGAAGGTGCACTGGCCAACCATGTGCGCGGCATCGGCGTGCTGTGGGGTTTCGGCAGCCGCGCGGAACTGGAGCAAGCCGGCGCCAGTGCGGTTGCGACCACGCCAGACGAATTGGCCGGTTTGCTGACAACTTGACTGTTTCCCGCGCCTAACAAAAAGCCGCGGCATGCCGCGGCTTTTGGTATCGGTCAAAACCTGGCTCAGCGAATGACGCGTTTCACTGCATCCACCACGTGCGCCACCGTGAAGCCGAAGTGCTCGAACAGCTGCGGTGCCGGTGCCGAGGCACCGAACGTAGTCATGCCGACCACCTCGCCATCCAGGCCCACGTACTTGCACCAGAAGTCGGCGGTCGCCGCTTCCACCGCGACGCGGGCACGGCACCAACCCGGCAGCACGCCTTCGCGGTATTCCAGCGGCTGCGCATCGAATACCTCGGTGCACGGCATCGATACCACGCGGGCGGCTATGCCCTGCTGGGCCAGCGCGCGAGCAGCCTCCATCGCCAGTTCCACTTCCGAACCAGTGGCGATCAGAATCGCCTTGAACTTCGTATCCAGCGGATCGGACAGCACATAGGCACCGCGCGATATATCGGCGACCTGCTGCCCGCTGCGCTGCTGATGCTTGAGGTTCTGCCGCGAGAAAACCAGGCAGGCCGGTGCACCCTTGCGCTCGATCGCTACCTTCCACGACACCGCCGATTCCACCGCATCGCACGGACGCCACACCTGATTGTTCGGGATGTAACGCAACGAGGCCAGATGTTCGACTGGCTGATGGGTCGGGCCGTCCTCGCCCAGGCCGATCGAGTCATGCGTGTACACGTGGATCGCGTGCGCCGGGATCAGCGCGCTCATGCGCACGGCGTTACGGGCGTAATCGGAAAACACCAGGAAGGTGGCGTCGTACGGAATGAAGCCGCCGTGCAGGGCCACGCCATTGGCGATCGCGGTCATGCCGAATTCGCGCACGCCATAGTAGACGTAGTTGCCGTTGGGGTCATGGCCGTTGCCGGCGTCGACGCTACCCTTCCACTTGGTGAGGTTGGAGCCGGCAAGGTCGGCCGAGCCGCCAATCAGTTCCGGCAGCAACGGGGCGAACGCCTCGATGCTCATCTGCGATGCCTTGCGCGAGGCGATAGTGGGACCGTCGGCCTGCAGCTTGTCGACAAAGGCTTGCGACTTGGCGGGCCAGTCGGCCGGCAGCTCGCCACTCATGCGGCGATTGAACTCGGCCGCCAGTTCCGGGAAAGCCGCGATGTATTTGGCAAGCGCGTCGTGCCAGGCCTGCTCGGCCTCGATACCTGCCTTGCGATGATCCCAGCCAGCGTAGATCTCGGCCGGGATCTCGAACGGCGCAGAATGCCAGTCCAGCTCGTCACGGGCAGCAGCGACCTCGTCCTTGCCCAGCGCGGCACCGTGGCTCTCTTCCTTGCCCTGCTTGTGCGGCGCGCCGAAACCAATGATGGTTTTGGCGCAAATAAGCGTGGGCTTTTCGCTCTGGCTCGTCGCCGCTTTCAACGCCGCGGCAATCGCTGCCGCGTCATGGCCGTCGACGCCACGGATCACGTTCCAGCCGTAGGCCTCGAAGCGCTCCGGCGTGTTGTCGGTGAACCAGCCATGCACTTCACCGTCGATCGAAATGCCGTTGTCGTCATAGACCGCCACCAGCTTGCCAAGCTTCCAGGTGCCGGCCAGCGAGGCCACTTCGTGCGAAATGCCTTCCATCAGGCAGCCATCGCCGAGGAAAACATAGGTGTGGTGATCGACCACCTCATGGCCTGGGCGGTTGAAGTGCGCCGCCAGCACCTTCTCGGCCAGCGCGAAACCCACGGCATTCGCCAGACCCTGGCCCAGCGGACCCGTGGTGGTTTCCACGCCCGGGGTTTCGCTGGCTTCCGGATGGCCAGCCGTCTTCGAATGCAGCTGGCGGAAGCGCTTGAGCTGCCCGATCGGCAGGTCGAAGCCGGTCAGGTGCAGCAAGGCGTACTGCAGCATCGAGCCGTGGCCATTGGAAAGCACGAAACGGTCGCGGTTGGCCCACTTGGGGTTGGCCGGGTTGAACTGCAGAAAATCGTTCCACAGCACCTCGGCGATGTCCGCCATGCCCATCGGCATGCCCGGATGGCCGGAATTGGCCGCCTCCACGGCGTCCATGGCAAGGGCGCGCACGGCGTTGGCGAGTTCGCGGCGGGTGGTCATCGATCAGTCTCCGGAAGGCTTGGCAAAACGCAGATTGTCGCCGATCCGAGGCGACGATGTCGCCTTGATCACCTCGTGTGCACCTCGTTTATTCGTTCAATGGTGCAGTGCACGGTCTCCGTTCGCCGCTATCTGCGTATGCCCCCCAAGTACCTGAGGTCCACCACCACATGAAAGAAAACGAAAACTTCCAGTGGAGATCACCCCACTCGTTTTTGCCAGCCTGTCTGCGCTGCTGCCCGCGACCATCTGCCGCTATTCCGCCCCTTGAGCAGCCTTGACATTAACCCCTCCTTAATATTGTACCGAACGGTATTGGAACCCTTCAGCACCACCCCGGTCTACTGCACCAAGCACCGCCTAACCAGGCGGCCGCGAAAGTCGTGGCATCACCTTTCCCCGAGGCGCCACGGCCTGATCAAAACAAGAGGATTACCCCCGATGAACAAGAACAAGATTCTGCTTGCTGCTGCCCTTGCCACCGCCGGCCTGGTGGCCGTTCCTGCCGCTTTCGCCCAGAACGCCGCCAATCCCACCTCCCAGCAGGGCTGGTACGTCGCCGCCAATGCCGGCTATGCCGGTATCGACAAGGGTCCGTACGACAACGGCGCTGTCGCCGGTGGCGTCACCGGCGGCTATCGCTTCGCGATCAACCCGGCAACCTCGCTGGGCGTGGAAGTGGGCTACCAGTACCTGGGCCAGGTCACCGCACGCGGTCTGTCGAGTGATTCGTCGGCCGATTCCAAGCTGCGCGGTACCACCGCCGGTCTGAACCTTCGCTACAACATCAGCCCGAGCTGGTATGGCGAACTGCGCGGCGGCGCGTTCTATGCCCAGGGTCAGGGTCTCACCGACAGCGCGAACCCGCAGTACCAGCAGTTCAACCGCACCCAGTATTACGCCGGTGCAGGCGTGGGCTACAACATCACCCCGCAGCTGAGCATGGGCTTGAACTACAACTACTACAACGGCACTGGCAGGGACGTCGAACTGCAGACCAGCGCCTACACCGTCAGCGCGGAATACCGCTTCTGACCAGCGACTTCCCCGTAAGTACAGCACCGAGAGACGGGCGTTACGACGCCCGTTTCCTTTTACGAATCATGGTTTTGCCCCAAAACTTAACTAGCCCTTAATACTATACTAATAAGTATTGAATCTTCTCGGGGCAACTCCATCTAACTGCTTAGTGCTTGCCGAACTCTGGTTTGGCCACACCCGGCGTCGCGCCCATTTCCCCAACCGGCCGGCGACCGTTTTTGTCATAACAGGAGAATCTCCATGAAAAAGACACTTATTGCCGTCGCCCTTGCTGCGACCAGCGCACTCGCCATTCCTGCTGCCTTCGCGCAGAACGCACCGGCTGACAACGGCGGCTGGTTCGTCAACGGCAATGTCGGCCGCACCGCCATCGATCAGGGTCCGTACGACAATGGCCACGACACCGGCTATGCACTCAATGGCGGTTACCGCTGGGCGCTGGCACCGAACTTCTCCCTGGGTGGCGAAGTGGGTTACAACGACTTGGGCAACATCCGCGCCAAGAACATCTTCAACAGCCAGTCGGTGATCGCCCCGGGCAAGTCCCAGCTGCATGGCTGGACCGCTGGTGCCAACGCCCATCTGGATCTCAGCCCGAACTGGTACCTCAGCGGTCGCGCCGGCCTCTATAGCTGGACCGGTCACGGCATGAGCAATGACGTCAACCCGGTCAACAAGAGCCTGAGCGACAACAGCTGGTACAGCGGCGTGGGTGTGGGCTACAACATCACCAGCAACCTCAGTGTCGGCCTGAACTACGACTACTTCGACGCGAAGAAGCACAACGTCGACCTGAGCACCGACATGGTCTCGGCCAGCGCGGAATACCGCTTCTGATCGATTGACCCATGCTCTGTAACGAGAACGGGCGCCGCGAGGCGCCCGTTCTTTTTACTCAATGCATCCGGATCCCGGATCGTGCGCAGGATGCGCTTCGGCTCGATCAGCCCTTCCACTGACCCAGTGCAGCCAGGCCGTTGTCACGCGCGCGGGCATGCACGGTCTTCTGCGCGTCGGCGTAGTTCGCCTTCATGTCCTTCGCCCACAGCTTCAACGCCGCCTGCTGCATGGCGCGACCGTAGGAGAACGACAGCGGCCACGGATGCGGGCCGATCTGATTCATCGCATTCAGATGCGCGGTGGACTGCTCGTCGCTCTGGCCGCCGGAGAGGAACACGATACCCGGCAGCGAAGCCGGCACGGTGGTCTTGAGCACACGCACGGTGGCCTCGGCCACTTCCTCGACATCGACCTGCTCGTCCGAGTCCTTGCCCGGGATGACCATGCTGACCTTCAGGATGGTGCCTTCCAACATCACGTTCTGCTCGTACAGCGCATTGAACAGGCTGCGCAGCACGGCTTCGTGCACCTCGTAGCTGACTTCGATGCTGTGGTCGCCGTCCATGATCACTTCCGGCTCGACCATCGGCACGATGCCCGCTTCCTGGCAGAGCGCGGCGTAGCGGGCCAGCACATGGCAGTTCGCCTCGATCGCGGTGGAGCTGGGGTTGTCTTCGCTGATGTTGATCACCGCGCGCCACTTGGCGAACTGTGCACCCAGCTTGGCGTATTCCTGCAGGCGTTCGCGCAGGCCATCCAGACCCTCCGTAACCACATCACCAGGGAAACCGGCCAGCGGCTGCGGGCCCTTGTCGACCTTGATGCCCGGGATGATGCCCAGCTTCTTCATCAGCTGGGTGAACGGCACGCCGTCCTTGGTCGACTGGCGGATCGTCTCGTCGTACAGGATCGCGCCGGAGATGTGCTCGTTCAGGCCTGGCGTGGTCAGCAGCAACTCACGGTAGGCGCGACGGTTTTCTTCGGTGTTCTCGATGCCGACGGCCTCGAAACGCTTCTTGATGGTGTTGGTCGACTCGTCGATGGCGATGATGCCCTTGCCGGGCGCGACCATCGCCAGGGCGATGCTTTCGAGATCTTCAATACTCATGACGACTCCGTGGTGCGAGGGCGGCTTCCGCCAGCACAAAGGTTGAAGCCGCCTCGCATGCGAAACGGCACGGTTCAAAACGTCAATTATAGGCCAGTTTGGCCGAACGGATGCGCCGGCTCTCGCGAGCGCCGAATCAATACCGATTCAGGGCGCGTAGCCGGGCAGCTTGCACGCATCCATCAGCTGCTGGCGCTGCGCCGGGTCGGCCGGCGCATTGAACACCACCGTGTAATAAGTGGCGACGGGCTGGCCGATGCGATTGCTCAGCGATGGACCGTAGCGGAAATTGGCGACCGCACTGCGTGCGGCCGGACCCAGATCGCTCTTGGGTACCAGCTTGGCCACCTGCACATCCATCGGCACACCGTCGGAGCCGACCGTGTAGGTCACCGCGGCGCAGCCGGGCTTGTCCAGATTCAGCCCGCTGTTAGGCGCATCCATCTGCACCTTGGGGTTGATCTGGATCCAATAGCGATAGAGATCCTGCTGGTCGATCTGGCGTGCCTGATCCTGCGCCAGCACCGGTGCCACAAAACCCAGCGCCAATGCCAGCAACAAGCCCTGGCGAAGCGGGCGAAACATCGTTTTCATGGCGATCTCCTGTGCAGGACCTGATGGACGTCAAGGATCAAAGTGTAATCGTCATACCCATCATTGGCGGCAAGTACCCAGTCGGTTGGACAGCCGTGCGTCAGCCTCAGAGATCCCGCAGACTCTCCACCATGCCGTCGGCACCGACTGAGAGCAGCTTCAGGGTATTGGTACCGCCGCCCTGGCCCATATGGTCGCCGTGGGTAAGCACCACGCGGTCACCCTCGTTCAGGCGACCTTGCGCGAATAGCTGCTGCACTGCGGCGCGCGCGGTGGCGGCCGAGTTCTGGCCCACGTGCGCCACAAACTCGACCGGTTGCACGTCGCGCAGCATCAACATGCGGCGACGCGCACCGGCCAGTGGCGACAGTGCATAGATCGGGACTGCCGTACGGTAGCGCGACAACCATTGCGCGGTGGCGCCGGACTCGGTCAGCGCCACGATGGCGCGCACACCGAGTTCGCCGGCCAGCAGCATCGCTGCGAGCGCGATCGCCTGGTCAGTACGATCCAGCCGGTGCGCCGCCGTGGTCAGGTCTTCCTTCGGCTCGAACTGGCGCTCGGCGCCGAGACAGATCCGGCGCATCGCCGCCACGGCCTTGTCCGGATGCGCGCCGGCGGCGGTTTCCTCCGACAGCATCACCGCGTCGGTGCCGTCGATCACCGCGTTCGCCACATCCAGCACCTCGGCCCGGGTCGGGATCGGCGAGCGCACCATCGACTGCAGCATCTGCGTGGCGGTGATCACCGCGCGATTGCGCTGCACCGATTCGCGGATGATCTTCTTCTGCAGACCGGGCAGTTCGGCATCGCCGATCTCCACCCCGAGATCGCCACGCGCCACCATCACCACATCGGAGGCATCGATGATCTCGCCCAGCACCGGGATCGCGTCAGCGCGTTCGATCTTCGCCACCAGCGCGGCGCTGCCGCCAGCCTCGAGCAGCAGGCGACGCGCCTGATGCATATCCTCGGCCGAGCGCACGAACGACACGGCAAGGAAATCCGCACCGATCTCGGCAGCCAGCTTGATATCGGCCTTGTCCTTGTCCGACAGCGCCGTCACCGAAAGGCCGCCGCCCTGCCGGTTGAGGCCCTTGCGATTGGACAGCTTGCCGCCGATGAGTACGCGACAACGCACCTCGGCGCCGACCACCTCAAGCACGGTCAGCGCGACCAGTCCGTCGTCCAGCAACAGCACGTCGTCGGCGTGCACGTCGTGCGGTAACTCGTAGTAACTGACACCGACCCGCGTGGCATCGCCGGCCGGTGCATCCGGGCGGCAATCGAGAACGAACAACGCGCCGTCGGCCAGCTCCACCGGCCCGTTCGCAAACGTCTCGATGCGGATCTTGGGTCCCTGCAGGTCGGCCAGTATGCCGACCTCGCGGCCGGCGGCAGTCGAGGCTGCACGAACTGCATTGGCGCGCGCGCGATGATCATCAGGCACGCCATGCGAAAGGTTGAGACGAACCACGTTGACGCCTTCGGCGATCAACTTCTCGAGCATACCGGGAACATCGGTGGCGGGACCCAGGGTGGCGACGATCTTGGTGCGGCGCATTTGGCTATCGGTAGTCATTGCTTCACTAGTTTGGCAGTCCTCGCCAGAGCCTAACAGAACCACGTTTAGTCGCTACGCTCGCCGCAAGATATCGGGATTGCCAGCACCATCGCATGGCACGACCAACAACACCAACCGACCACTGCGATAACCAAGACGCCTGGCGCGTGAGCGCCGTGTCGATATGTCATTCAAGCGTGAGGTTGAGCACCTCGGCCAGTCGGCGGCCGCCTTCGCGCAGGCGCATTTCGGCCACCGGCAACTCGGCGTCGACATAAGCCTGGCTGATCTTGTGGTCAGCCGGATAGAAGCCGGTTTCAGCCGTGATCCGGCAGGACTCTTCCGCCCACTGCGCATACGGATTGTCGAGCGGCACGATCGGCAGCGGCATCGACACCGGACCCTGCGCATCGAGCCTCTGCGCATACGCCTGCCAGTCGAGGCCGCGGGTCTTCAGCAAGCCGGAGTCCCATACCCGATGCAGGTTGGTTCCCTTGCCCTCGAACTGCACCTGGTAGGTATTGCCGCCCTTGTCATCGCGCGAGCCGGCATGCAGTGGCTGATGGATGTCGCCGGCAAAATGCACCACGAATTTCAGCGCTTCGAGACGTGCCGCATCCGACTGGCTGCGATCACCCAGCACGGCCACGTAGTGCTGCAACCCCGCGACTACGCATTGGCCGTCCTTGCAGTCGCGTGGCGGCGTGTAGTTGCAATCGCCGGTACGGAAATCGATGTAATGCAGCGGACGCGTCTGTTTCCACAGCGCCGCCTGCGCCGGATCGTCCTGGATCTGATCGGGCCAGCTAGCGATATCCGCCAGCGAGTGGGTGTGATCCGGTGCCAGCAACCGCTCGACCTCGGCCTCCGCGGCCGGGCTCAGATGCCGTTGCGCCAGTTCGGCCACCACGCTGTGGCCGAGTGGGCCCCAGGCCTGCACGGGCGCAATGATCAGACAGGCGAGCAAGGCGGTGGTGAGGCGGCGGGTAGCTGACATGCTTGAGGTTTCCTGCAACTGAATCGCTGAAGTCTGCCACAACCGATCCGCGAGCTGGCAAGCCTTGCCCGCGCGACGCGCGCGGTATCACCCGCCTCTTTATCCTCGCAATCAACTCGCCGGGCATGATCAAGCGCCCGGCCCTGTTTGGCTGTAAAATCACGGTTTTGCCGGCCGTTAGTCGCGGTCACGTTTTCATTCCCTTCTGGAGGACGCCCCCTCATGACCATCAAGGTCGGCATCAACGGCTTCGGCCGCATCGGTCGCAACGTGCTGCGCGCTGCCGTGCAGAATTTCGGCAACGACATCGAGATCGTGGCGATCAACGACCTGCTCGAGCCGGACTATCTGGCCTACATGCTCAGCTACGACTCGGTGCATGGCCGTTTCAAGGGTGATGTCAAAGTGGAAGGCGGCAACCTGGTGGTCAACGGCAAGACCATTCGCCTGACCCAGGAACGCGATCCGGCGGCGCTGAAGTGGAGCGACGTGGGCGCCGACGTGGTAATCGAATCCACCGGCCTGTTCCTGGACAAGGTGACGGCGCAGAAGCATCTGGACGCGGGCGCGAAAAAAGTGATCCTGTCGGCGCCTTCGAAGGACGACACACCGATGTTCGTGTTCGGCGTCAACGACAAGAAGTACAACGGCGAGGCTATCGTTTCCAACGCCAGCTGCACGACCAATTGCCTGGCGCCGATCGCCAAGGTGCTCAACGACAAGTGGGGCATCAAGCGCGGCCTGATGACCACCGTGCACGCCGCTACCGCGACGCAGAAGACGGTGGACGGCCCGAGCAACAAGGACTGGCGCGGCGGCCGCGGCATTCTCGAGAACATCATTCCCTCGTCGACCGGTGCCGCCAAGGCCGTCGGCGTGGTGATTCCCGAGCTCAACAAGAAACTCACCGGCATGTCGTTCCGTGTACCGACGTCGGATGTTTCGGTGGTCGATCTCACCGTCGAGCTGGACAAGCCCGCCACCTATGCGGAAATCTGCGCCGAGATGAAGTCGCAGAGCGAAGGCGCATTGAAGGGCATCCTCGGTTACACCACGGACAAGGTCGTCGCCACCGATTTCCGCGGCGATGCGCGCACCTCGATCTTCGACGCCGAGGCCGGCATCGCGCTGGATGACACCTTCGTCAAGCTGGTGAGCTGGTACGACAACGAGTGGGGCTACTCGAACAAGTGTCTGGAGATGGTACGGGTCGTCGCGGCCAAATAAGCTACCTCTCCAGAAAGAAAAAGCCCGGCTTGCCCGGGCTTTTTTATTGGTCATGTTTTACCAGCAGCGTAGCCCGAAACGCTCGTGCATTGTCCGTTTCAGTTGCCGGGAGATTCGTCACGTAGCCAGACGGAGCGCATAGCGTCCCGTCTGCGGAATTACTTCAATACTGCCAACGCGGCGTCGTAGTTCGGCTCATCTGCGATCTCACCCACCAGCTCGGCGTGGATCACCTTGTCGTGCTCATCCAGCACCACCACGGCGCGTGCAGCAAGGCCGGCCAGCGGTCCGGAGGAGATCGCTACGCCGTAGTGCTGCAGAAAGTCGTGCCCGCGCAGCGTGGATAGATTCACCACGTTGCCCAGGCCCTCGGCGCCACAGAAGCGCGCCTGCGCGAACGGGAGATCGGCCGAAATGCACAGCACCACCGTGTTGTCGAGTTGGCTGGCCGATTCGTTGAAATGGCGCACCGACATCGCGCAGGTCGGCGTATCGACGCTCGGGAAAATGTTCAGCACCTTGCGCTTGCCGGCGAATTTGGCCAGCGGCACATCGGCAAGATCGTTGCCGACCAGCTTGAAATCCGGCGCCTTGCCGCCGACGGCGGGGAAGCTGCCGTCAACGTTGATGGGGTTGCCCTTGAGCGTGACCTGAGACATGGGAATTCCTTTGCGGCTGGAGTGGGGAACGGCATGCGATGTAGCAAGGCAGTCGCTACACCGTCATGCATGGCCCTTCAGGATACCGCGCCAATATGCAGCGCATCCATGGGTGCGTGCGCCCCGGAACCCGATCAGGACCGCAACGGCGCGATACGCTGCTCGATTGCGCCGAAAATGCTGTGGCCGCCCGCATCGGTGATGTCGATGCGCAGGCTGTCACCGAACTTCAGGAACGGTGTGCTCGGCTTGCCGTCGCGCAGGGTTTCCACCGTGCGCTGCTCGGCCAGGCACGACGCACCCTTGCCGGTGTCCTCGTTCGCGATCGTACCGGAGCCGACGATGGTGCCGGCGGTCAGCGGCCGCGTCTTCGCCACATGCGCGACCAGCTCGGCAAAGCTGAATTGCATGTCGACGCCGCACTCGGCCTCGCCGAACCACGCGCCGTTCAGCCAGGTGCGCATCGGCAGATGCAGCTTGTCGCCCTGCCACGCATCACCCAGTTCGTCCGGCGTCACCAGCACGGGCGACAGCGCCGAGCGCGGCTTGGACTGCAGGAAGCCGAAACCCTTGGCCAGCTCGCCCGGAATCAGCCCGCGCAGACTCACGTCGTTGACCAACCCGACCAGCTGGATGTGTTCCGACGCCTGCGCTGGCGTCACCGCCATCGGCACGTCGTCGGTGATCACGATGACTTCGGCTTCCAGATCGATGCCGTACTCCTCGCTCGGCACTACCACCGGATCGCGCGGGCCGAGAAAACCGGCACTGGTCGCCTGGTACATCAGCGGATCGGTATAGAACGATTTCGGCACCTCGGCGCCGCGAGCACGGCGTACGCGCTCGACGTGTGGCAGGTAGGCCGAACCATCGACGAACTCATACGCGCGCGGCAGCGGCGAGGCCAGTGCCGTCATGTCCAGCGCAAACGCGCCGCTGGCGTTGCCTTCGTTCAATTCGTCAGACAATGCATTCAGTCGCGGCGCGCTGTTGGACCAGTCGTCCAGCGCAGCCTGCAACGTCCGCGCGATAGCACTGGCCTTCACAGCTTTCGTCAAATCACGACTGACCACGATCAGCGTGCCATCGCGGCCGCCTTCCTTGAGACTGCCAAGTTTCATGCCTTTGCTCCCGGGATTGCGCTCATATGATGCAGCCATCCTTGTAATCGATCTGCGGCAGGATACCGACACGCCACTGGCTGACTTTCCCGGCGGTATCTGTTTCAAAAATCAGCACGTGGCCCTTGCCATCCGCGATGCGGAGGAGTTGCTCGTTCTGCATGTGACTGCTCGGCGATACCTGCAGGCCCGGACCATAAAGTGCGCGAATCTGCGCCACACTCATGCCGACCCTGCCACCACCCGGCGCCACCTCTTTCGGGGTGCCCACGTCATAGCGCACGAAGTGGCCATGCTCGAACATGAAGTCAAAATCGGCCAGTTGCTTGTACCAGGTCGGCTGCAGCAAGGAGCAGTCACCCGCTGGATCGGTCGACCCGGTCAGATCGGCCCGCCACGCGGTTCGAAATGCGTCCTCATCCATCCCGAAGCGCGTAGCGCCGTAACCGGTGAAGCTGCCCAGTGTCTCCTGAGCCTGCAGTGCCTGCACCTGCGCGGGGGTCATGGTCGATTTGTGCGTACCCTGGGTCGCATCCGGGGGCGGCGCCTCCACAGAGCAGCCGGCGAGTGTGAGCAGGCAGACGATTGCGATCGGTAACGACTTCATGCGTGCCCCGGGTTGAAATGCTTGCGGATGCCCTGCCAGCATTCGTGATAGTTGCCTTGCAGCTGCGGTGATTCCAGTGCCTGTTGCGTCGGCCGGATCACCTTGCGCGTCTCGAACATGAAGGCCATGGTGCCACCGATTACGTCCGGCTTTGACAGATCGGCAGCCGACGCCTTCTCGAACGTGGCCGCATCCGGCCCATGTCCGCTCATGCAGTTGTGCAACGACGCGCCACCAGGCAGGAAACCCTCGGCCTTGGCGTCGTAGACACCCGTGATCAGGCCCATGAACTCGCTGGCCACATTGCGGTGGAACCATGGTGGGCGGAACGTATGCTGCGCCACCAACCAGCGCGGCGGGAAGATCGCCAGATCCACGTTCGCCGTGCCTTCCTGCTCGCTGGGAGAAGTCAGCACGGTGAAGATCGACGGATCGGGATGATCGAAACTGATCGAGCCGATCGTGTTGAAGCGGCGCAGATCGTATTTGTACGGCGCGTAGTTGCCGTGCCAAGCCACCACATCCAGCGGCGAATGATCGATTTTCGCCGACCACAGCGCACCCTGGAATTTCGCGATCAGTTCGAACGCGCCTTCGACGTCTTCATATGCCGCATGCGGCGTCAGGAAATCGCGCGCGTTGGCCAGGCAGTTTGAGCCGATCGGACCGAGATCCGGCAGGCGCAGCAGTGCACCAAAGTTCTCGCAGATATAACCCCGCGCCGCACATGGATGTGCAAGTGCCGCATGCGCAGGATGCGCAGGAGCGGCCGCCCCTTCGCCCAGCAGCTCGACCCGGAAACGGATGCCGCGCGGGATCACCGCGATCTCCTGCGGTTCGACGTCCAGCACGCCCAGTTCGGTGGCCAGTCGCAAAGCGCCCTGCTGCGGCACGATCAGCAGCTCGCCGTCGGCGTCGTAGAAAAACCGCCCCTGCATCGAGCGATTCGCCGTATAGACGTGGATGCCCACGCCAGCCTGCTCGCCCGGACCACCGTTACCTGCCAGCGTGACCAGCCCATCGACAAAATCGGTCGGCTGGGACGGCATCGGCGCCGGATTCCAGCGCAGCTGGTTCGGCGTGGCCGGTGCCTCGTCGAAACGATTATGGAACGTGGCATGTTCCAGCGACTCGAACGGCTGATGCACCGCCGCCGGACGGATCCGGTACAGCCAGCTGCGCCGGTTGCTGTGCCGTGGCGCGGTGAATGCGGTGCCGGATAGTTGTTCCGCATACAGCCCATGCGCGACCCGCTGCGGCGAGTTCTGCCCCTGCGGCAACACACCCGCGATCGCCTCGCTGGCGAACTCATTGCCGAAGCCGGATTGGTAACCGTTGCTGACCATCGTTGCCATGAGGACAGATCCTTACAGGAAGCCGCGCTTCATCTGGTCGCGCTCGATCGACTCGAACAGCGCCTGGAAATTGCCCTCACCAAAACCCTCGTTGCCCTTGCGCTGGATGATCTCGAAGAAGATCGGGCCGATCGCGTTCTGGGTGAATATCTGCAGCAGCTTGCGCTGCTTGGTCTCCAGATCGGCGTCGATCAGGATCTTGTTCTTCGCCAGCCGCGGCACGTCTTCGCCGTGATTCGGCACGCGCACGTCGATCACCTCGAAATAGGCATCTGGTGTGTCGAGGAACTCAACACCCGCCGCGCGCATCTTTTCCACGGTGGTGTAAATATCATCGGTGAAGCAGGCAATGTGCTGGATGCCTTCGCCATGGTAGGCATCGAGGTATTCGTTGATCTGGCTCTTCGGGTCGTTCGACTCGTTGAGCGGAATCCGCACGACGCCATCCGGCGCGGTCATCGCCTTCGACACGAGGCCGGTCTTGACGCCCTTGATGTCGAAGTAACGGATCTCGCGGAAGTTGAACAGCTTCTCGTAGTAGTCCGACCACTTCTGCATGTTGCCGAAGTACAGGTTGTGGGTCAGATGATCGATGAAGGTCAGTCCGAAACCCTGCGGGTTCTGATCGGCGCCTTCGATCGGCGCGTAGTCGGCGTCATAGATGCTGCCGGCGCTGCCGTAACGATCGATCAGGTACAGCATGCAGTCGCCGATGCCCTTCACCACCGGCGCATTCACTGCCTTGCTGGTGGCCTTGTCGGTTACCGCCTCGCCGCCATTGCCAAGGACCGTGGCCAGCACCTCATCGGACGGCTTCTTGAAACGGATCGCGAAACCGCAGGCGCTGGGGCCGTGCTTTCCAGCAAACTCGGCAGCGAACGAATCCGGATCTTCATTCACCAGGAAGTTCACGCCATTCTGCCGGTACACGATGATCGGCCGCGTTTTGTGCTTGAGTACGGCCGTGAAGCCCATGCGCTTGAACAGGTCGTGCAACTCGTCGGCGCGCCCCGCGGGTGCGGCGAACTCGACGAATTCGAAACCGTCGATGCCCATCGGATTGTCGAAGGTGGTGACCTGCATGCCAAGGTTCGGCTGGGCGTTCATGGCAATCTCCTCATATCGATTACGCCATTCATGGCGCTCTCCTGTCTGTCAGTGCACGATGGTCGGCACGGGAGCGTGGCACCATCGGGATAAGTTCCACGTTATAGTTACATATGAAACCATTTGCAAGGAACATCGCCGCAATGCCTGCCAAGCGCCACCCCGCCCCCGCCACCGCCGAGCACGCACCGCTGCTGCTGGAGCATTTCCTGCCGTACCGGCTGTCGATCCTGTCCAACACGATCAGCCAGGCGATCGCCGACGACTACCAGCGCCGCTATGACATCTCGGTGACCGAGTGGCGGGTGATGGCGGTACTGGCCCGCTTCGACGGCCTGTCCGCCCGCGAGGTGGCCGAGCGCACCGCGATGGACAAGGTGGCGGTGAGCCGCGCGCTGGCACGGCTGGTCGAAGCCGGACGGGTCCATCGCAGCATCCATGACGATGACAAGCGGCGCTCGGTGTTGAGCCTCACCGAGGCGGGCTGGACCATGCACGACGAAGTGGCGCCGATGGCCCGTGCCCGTGAGCGCGAGGTGCTGGCGAAACTCGATGCCGAAGAGCGCGCATGGCTCGAGCGCATCCTCGACAAGCTACAACCAGTTACGCGCTGAGACCTAGCACTCTGCGAGCCGCCCTCTCATTGCGGTGTCCTCCGTGCCGATCAACGCACGCCGTGCATCAACTTGTTGATCAGCGGCGAGATCAACAACAGCAGCAAGCCGGCCCCAGCCAGCAGCCAGAAGCTGAAGGTGAAGCCGGAGAGCGCCGAAGCTGCTGTCATGCCGCTCACTCCGCTGATGCGGCTGGCCACCAGCCCCGACAGGTTGCCGCCCACCGCGAGCGACATGAACCAGCCACCCATCGCCACGCCGACCAGCCGTGGCGGCGCCAGCTTGGTCACCATCGACAGGCCGATCGGCGACAGGCACAGCTCACCCACGGTCTGCATCACATAGCACATCGCCAGCGGCCAGAACGGAATCAATCCGGCGGAGCTGAGCAGGCGCGCCAGCGCGTACACCAGCACCGCGAAACCCAGCGCGTTGAAGATCAGGCCGAGGCCGAACTTGCGCGGGATCGACGGCTCGCACCGGCGCTTGCTGAGCCATGCCCATACCAGCGTCACCAGTGGCGCCAGCACGATGATCGCGAGCGGACTGACCGACTGGAACCAGCCCACCGGGAACACCCAGCCGCCGAACATCTTGCGGTCGACCAGGTTCTCGGCCAGAAAATTGAACGAGGTGCCGAGCTGGTAATAGAACATCCAGAACAGCACGTTGAAGGCGAAGATGATCAGCATCGCCAGAACACGATGCGTCTGCACGCGGTCATGCCGCGCCGCCTCCACCAGCAGCATCGCCGCCACCGCCACGAACAGCAGGCCCAGCAACCACTGCAGGCCGCCGGGGCCCACGCTGGACAGCAGGTAATACACCGCCGGCACCGCCACGATTACGCCCAGCAGCACCCACAACACCCGCAACCGGCTTTCCGCGCCCGGCGCCGGGCGGCCCACGCCCTTGAGCTGGCGCCGGCCGAACCAGAACCACAACAGGCTGAGCAGCATGCCCACGCCCGCGGCGAGGAAGACCACCCGGTAGTTCTGCTCCATCGGCGTATCGGTGAAATAGCTGGCCAGCCAGCCGGTGAACAACGGCGCCACAAACGCGCCGGCGTTGATACCCATGTAGAACAGCGTGAAACCGCGGTCGCGTCGTTCATCGTCGCGCGCGTACAGCTGTCCCACCATCGAGGAGATGTTCGGCTTGAACAGGCCGTCGCCCACGATCACCAGCGCCAGCCCAAGCAGCAGCATCGTCCGCTGCGGCAGCATCAGCGTGAACAGACCCGCCGCCATCACCGCCGCGCCGAGCAGAATCGTGCGCTGGTAGCCGATCAGCTTGTCCGCCACCCAGCCGCCGAAGATGCCGGTGCCATAGATCAGCGCGGTGTAGGCGCCGAAGATGCCACTGGCCCAGGCCTGCCCGGACGGATCGCCGTGGAAGAACTGCGCCACGATGTACAGCGCTAGCGCCCAGCTCACGCTGTAGAACGCGAAACGCTCCCAGAACTCGGTCATGAACAGCATCCACAGCGGACGCGGATGGCCGAGCAGCTGCGGATAGTCCGGCGCGGCACTCGTCTCGATGGCCTGGTTCATGGGTTCCCCTAGGTAGCCTCAGCCCGGTATATCGCGTGCGGTCTGAAGTCGTGAAGTCTTCGAAAGGTGTAACCGCTGGCTGCGCGCGACGTCAAATACAGCGCAGTACGGATCAGTTACCCAACACCGTGCGCACGTCCAGCAGCTCAGGGAAGAATTCCAGGTCGAGCGCTTTCTTCAGAAAGCTCACACCGGACGATCCGCCAGTGCCGCGGCGATGACCGATGATTCGCTCCACCGTTTTCATGTGACGGAAACGCCACAGCTGGAAACTCTCCTCGACGTCCACCAGCTGCTCGCACATGTGGTATTCCGGCCAGAAATCCGCGCGGCCTTCGTAAATGCGCTTGAAAGTCGGCAGCAGCGCTTGGTTGCTCTGGTAGGGCTGGGTCCAATCGCGTTGCAACAGGATCGCCGGTACCGCATGGCCACGGCGGCTCAGATAGCGCAGGAATTCGTCGTACAGGCTCGGCGCTTCCAGTACCGCACGCAGATCGGCCTGGGCGACCGGATCGTGCGCGAACACCTTTAGCATCGCTGCATTCTTGTTGCCGAGCAGGAATTCGATCTGCCGGTACTGCAACGACTGGAAACCGGATGATGGCCCCAGCACGCCGCGGAACTCCAGATACTCCGACGGGGTCAACGTCTCCAGCACGGCCCACTGCTCGAACAGCTGGCGCTGCACCTGCTTCACCCGCGCCAGGATCTTCAGGCATGCGTCGATGTCATCGACCTGCAAGTGCGCCACGGCAGACTTCAGCTCGTGGATCAGCAGCTTCATCCACAACTCGGCCACCTGGTGCTGCACGATGAACAGCATCTCGTCGTGATGCGGTGGCTGGCTCAACGGTTGCTGCGCCGACAGCAGCGTATCCAGGTGCAGGTAACCACCGTAGGTCATCTGCCCATTCAGGTCCGTCTGGATGCCTGCCTCGATATCACGCTGGTTGTCGCTCATGCGGCTTCGCCATCCTGCAAAAATTGGTCATTTTAGCGGTTGTCGCAGGTCATCCCGTACGCCCGCGCATGCTGCACTGTACCTTGCAGTGCAACATGCCAGCCTGTTATCAAGCGCGGTCTTATCCGGACATACGGCCTTCACCGACCCTCGGTAAAATGCCGTGTTCCATGCTTACCCCCTCTCTTCCTCACCCCGGAGCGAGTTGTGACCATCGCCGCCAAGTTTGAAATCGAATACCTGCAATACCTCGATGCCGAGGGCAAGCAGGTCCGTGACGATCTGCCTGAATTCGCCAAGGACCTCGGCCACATGGTCGAGCTGTACAAGCTGATGTTGTCGACCCGCGTGTTCGACGCCAAGTCGATCGCACTGCAGCGCACCGGCAAGCTCGGCACCTACGCCAGCTGCCTCGGCCACGAAGCCGCGCATGTCGGCATCGGCAGCGCGATGCGACCCGAAGACGTGTACGCGCCGAGCTATCGCGAATATGGCGCGCAGTTGTATCGCGGCGTGCAGCCGCGCGAGGTCTACATGTACTGGGGCGGCGACGAGCGCGGTAACGATTACCAGAAGGAACCGGCACGCCACGACTTCGCCTGGTCGGTGCCGATCGCCACGCAGTGCCTGCATGCGGCGGGTTCCGCGCTGGCGTTCAAGATCCGCGGCGAGAAGCGCGTGGCGGTGTGCACGATCGGCGACGGCGGCTCGTCCAAGGGCGACTTCTACGGCGCGATCAACATCGCCGGTGCGCAGAACCTGCCGCTGGTCGCGGTGATCGTCAACAACCAGTGGGCGATTTCGGTGCCGCGCAAGATCCAGTCCGGCGCACCGACGCTGGCGCAGAAGGGTATCGCTGCGGGCCTGTTCTCGATCCAGGTGGACGGCAACGACATCATCGCGGTGCGCAAGGCGATGGAAGATGCGCTGGAGCGTGCGCGCAGCGGCAAGGGCGGCAGCGTGATCGAGGCGGTGACCTATCGCCTCGGCGATCACACCACCGCCGACGATGCCCGCCGCTACCGCGGCGAGCAGGAAGTGAAGGACGGTTGGGAAAAGGAGCCGATGAAGCGCCTGCGCAACTGGCTGGTGGCCAAGGGCGTGTGGGACGACGCGAAGGAAGAGGCCTGGAAGGCCGAGTGCGACGAGTGGATGGACAACGAGGTGAACGCCTACCTCGAGACCAAGACCCAGCCGGTCTCGGCGATGTTCGACTACATCTTCGCCGAAGTCCCCGCCGATCTCGCCAAGCAGCGCGATTACGTCCTCTCGCTTGAAAACAAGGGCCACTGACTCATGGCACAAATCACTCTTATCGAAGCCGTCACCCAGGCGCTCGCTTATGAAATGGCCCACGACGACAGCGTCATGGTGCTGGGCGAGGATGTCGGCCTCAACGGCGGTGTATTTCGCGCCACCCAGGGCCTGCAGGAAAAATTCGGCGAGCTGCGCGTGCTGGACACGCCGCTGGACGAAACCACGATTGCCGGTGTGACGGTGGGTCTCGCCGTGCAGGGCATGAAGCCGGTTGCAGAGGCGCAGTTCGAAGGCTTCATCTATCCGATGATGGAGCAGATCGCCTGCCATGCTGCACGCATGCGCAACCGTACCCGCGGCCGCCTCACCGTGCCGGCGGTGTTCCGCGCGCCGTGGGGTGGCGGCATCCGCGCACCGGAGCATCACTCCGAAGCGAACGAGCACTTGTTCACCAATATCCCCGGCCTGCGCGTGGTGATGCCGTCCTCGCCAGCGCGCGCCTACGGGTTACTGCTGGCCGCGATCCGCGATCCGGATCCGGTGATGTTCTTCGAACCGAAGCGCATCTACCGCCAGTACAAGGAAGAGGTGCCGGACGATGGCGAGGCATTGCCGCTGGACGTGTGCTTCGTGCTGCGCGATGGCACCGACGTGACCCTGGTGACCTGGGGCGCGCAGGTGAAGGAAGCGCTGGAAGCTGCCGATGAACTCGCTGCGCAAGGCATCAGCGCCGAAGTGATCGACGTCGCCACGTTGACCCCGCTGGACTTCGACACGATTGCTGAATCCGTACAGAAAACAGGCCGCTGCGTGATCGTGCATGAAGCACCGAAGACGGCTGGCTTCGGCGCCGAGATCGCCGCTCGCCTGGCCGAGGAGTGCATGTACGACCTGCTCGCGCCGGTCGAGCGCGTCACCGGTTTCGACACGCACATCCCGCTGTTCCGCCTGGAAATGAAATACATGCCGAGCGTGGAGCGCGTCGTCGACGCCGCCAAGCGCACCCTGGCCGCCAGCTAACCTTCAACGGACCCGATCCCATGGCTGATATCAAGACGTTCTACCTGCCCGACCTTGGCGAAGGCCTGCCCGACGCCACCATCGTCGAGTGGCACGTGAAGGTGGGCGACAGCATCAAGCTCGACGCGCCGCTGTGCTCGATGGAGACCGCCAAGGCGGTCGTCGACGTGCCCTCGCCGTACACCGGTAAAGTGACCAAGTTGCACGGCGCCACTGGCGACATCATCGAGACCGGCTCCGCGCTGGCCGAGTTCGAACCGGATGCGAATGCCAAGCAGCGCGCCGAATCGCAGGATACAGGCCACCAGCATGGCCCGAAGAAAAGTGTCGGCAGCCCGGCCGCGGACGACAGTCACAAGGTGGTCGCTTCGGATGAAGGTGGCGAAGTCGAAGAGACTGTCGCGGCGCGCGAGGACGAAGGCACCGTGGTCGGCGCGATGGTCAGCGGCAGTCATGTGCACGTCGAACAGGCCGCCAGCATCGGCGGCGTGAAGGCCGTGCCTGCCGTACGCGCGCTGGCGAAGAAGCTCAAGGTCGACCTGACCCGCGTGCATCCGAGTGGCGCCGATGGCGTGGTGACCATGAAGGACGTCAAGGACGCCGCCGCCAACGGTTCGGCCGCGCTCGGGGCCGCTCCGGCGCGTGGCGTGCCCGCCTCCGCCGGCCGTCATCTGGCGCCCGAGCTGCCGCAGCCTGGCCATGCTCCACAAGAGCAGGCGCGCACCACCACTTCGCTCGCTGGCAAGCCGGTGCGTACTGCGCCGCCATCGCAGCAGGCCAGTGGCCAACCGGAACAGTTGAAAGGTGTACGTCGCAACATGGCCCGCGTGATGGCCGACGCCCACGCCCAGGTCGTGCCGACCACCCTGGTCGACGACGCCGACCTGCACGCCTGGATCGGCAAGCAGGACATCACCGCCCGCCTGATCCGCGCGATCGTGTTTGCCTGCAAGACAGTGCCGGGCTTGAACGCCTGGTTCGACGGCAAGAACCTCACTCGCACCCTGCATCCGCATGTCGACATCGGCATCGCGGTGGATACCGACGACGGCCTGTTCGTGCCGGCGCTGCGCAACGCCGACGTGCTCGACGGCGCCGGCATCCGCGCCGCGATCAAGCGCCTGCGTACGCAGGTCGAGGATCGTTCGATCCCGGCGTCGGAGCTGTCCGGCTACACCATCAGCCTGTCCAACTTCGGCATGTTCGCCGGTAGGTACGCGACCCCAGTCGTGGTGCCGCCGACCGTCGCCATCGTCGGCGCCGGCAAGCTCAGCCACGACGTGGTCGCCGTGATCGGCGGCATCGAAGTACATCGCCGCATGCCGCTGTCGCTGACCTTCGACCACCGCGCCGCAACCGGCGGTGAAGCTGCGCGCTTCCTCAAGGCGATGCTCGACGATCTGGCGCGGCCGAACTGAACCGAGTTGTCATGCATCAACAAACAGGGCGCCTTCGGGCGCCCTGTTTGTTTTCAGTCGCAGCTCAGTAGTCGCGCACGTCCAGCAGCATGAAACAACGGGCGCTGTAGTCGCGCACGCTCAGCGGCCACGCGACGGAATCGAGCGCAAGCGTTCCCGCGGTCCAGGGTTCGTTGTCCAGCAGCGCTTCGCAACGCGCATTGCCGTCCGTCCCGTGCTGGTGCACCAGCCGTAGCCAATGCAGCTCCGGTGCCAGCACTTCACGCTTCAATGCAGCCTCGATGGCTTCCAGCGCCTCCGATGAAATGGCCGCGATGCTTTCGTCGGCACCACGCAACGTGAACGGGCCGATGAATACGTCCCACGTGCGTACGCCGATCTCCCATGCGGCGATCCGCATCTTGCGGTCGTCGGTGACGTACCAGCAGGCGGCCAGCAGCAGATGGAAGGCATTCTGCTCGAACGTATGCAAGGCATCGCGACAACCGGCATCACCGTTGCCGATACCGGCGAAACTCTCCTCAATGCGGCGCTCCTCGCTCAGCACCACGTCGACATCGAGGCGACCCGGCTCACCCGCACTGCCCTCATGCCATTCGGCACGAATCGCGGGGAAATCGTCATCGGTGACCAGCCAGCCATCCTCGTCTGCTTCGAGCTCGACATCGTGCCGCTCGAACAATCGCAACAGGTATTTCTGCAGCGCTGCACTATCCATTGTCACTCCGGTTGTCTGCGTTGACCGTTGCTGGAAGCTCACGCCAGGTCAGGTACATGCGCAGGTCGAATTCTCGCTGGTGGTAATCCGGCAACATGTACGTGCATAGCTGGTAGAACGCCTTGTTGTGATCCTGTTCTTTCAGATGCGCCAGTTCGTGCACCACGATCATCTGCAGGAATTCCGGTGCGGCGGCCTTGAAAAGTGCGGCCACACGGATTTCCTTCTTCGCCTTGAGCTTGCTGCCCTGCACGCGCGAGATCGCGGTATGCAGACCCAGCGCGCGCTGCACCACGTCGAGCTTGCTGTCGTAGAGCACCTTGTCGATGACCGGTGCGTTTTTAAGGTATTGCTGCTTCAGATCCATCGTATAGGTGTAGAGCGCCTTGTCGCTCTGCACCGCATGGCGATCCGGATACTGCTTCGCCAGATGCTCGCCCAGGCGCTGCTGCGCGATCAGCTGCCGCACCTTGTCCTGTAACGCAGCGGGGTAGGCTTGGAGATATTTGAGCGGAAACATGGGGAGTATTCTCGCACTCCATCACGTTGCGCGTTAAGGTGCAGACGAGTGCTCCCAACTCTCACCCGGGAGGCGCCCCATGCATCACGGCAGGCTCAGTACCATCGTCATCGACTGCTACACCGACGATCTCGTTGCAGCGACGAAGTTCTGGAGCCACGCCCCGGGCAAATCGATCGCCCAAGCCGATCAGGGTTGTGACGGAAAATACGCCGAGCTGCAGACCGCCGCGGATGAACACATCATTACTTCTGCAGAAGGTGGATCACGTCAGTCGCATTCACCTGAACATCGAAGCCGATGATCTGCAAGCCAAGGCGGCCCGACTGGAGGGCCTGGGCGCCCGTCGTGCCGGGTTGGTACGCGACCGCTGGTGGTTGATGGAGGCGCCCAACGGCCATCGGTTCATGTCACATGAGGAATCGCTTGTGCTGCCGGAGTTATGAACGCCGCTTGCGACTGAAACGGTTGCGACTGCTGCTTGGCAAGTCTGCCGTGATCGGCACCGTGGTGGCTTCGCGCTACAGGGGGATTAGAGTACGTTGCGTATCGACACGAATTACCAGTGTGTCGCCCACGGTGCCGATCACGGCAGACTCGCCGTATCAGGATTGCAGTCGAGCCACCCCATTCAGCTCGACTCGACGATTGGGTGCCAGGCACGCAATCAGCTCGGGGCGCACGGCGTTCGAGCACTGCACGACCGGATCCGCCTTGCCGCGACCGTCCACACGTATGGCCGTGGTCGGCACACCTCCAGCGACAAGGTAGTTGCGCACGGCATCGGCCCGACGCTGTGACAACGCGAGGTTGTAGCTGTCGCTGCCGATACGGTCGGTATAGCCGATGACAAGGATGTCCTCGACCTGGCTGGCCGAACGTATTTTCTGCAGCAAATCGTCAAGCTGCTCGCGCCCTTGTGCTTTCAATTCTGCGCGATTGAAATCGAACAACGCATCGGATGCCAGGCGCATGGGGGCAAGATGCATGGACTCTTGCTGCGGCAGCGGCAGCGGCGCCGCGACGACAGTTGGCACCAGCCTTTCAAGCACGGACTTGCATGCCTCCGGTTTCCAGTAGAACCCACTGGCAAGGTGATCCTTGTCGAATGCCACCTGGTATTGGCAGCGGAAGAAACCGTCACCGCCCTCGGGTTTTCGGAAGTCAAAGATGTAGTTCCACTTCCGCACGCCAAACACACCTTCGCTGAAATGTGGCGCACCCAGCAACGCATACAACTGATCCTTGGTCATGCCGGGGGCTACATTCCGCAGGTTTTCCAGATTGACGAACGTCCCCTCAGGCCTGCTCGCATGTGCCGGATCGGGAAACGCAATACTCCCGCCATCATCGGCACCGGCAGACGGCGCTTGCCCATGCATCGTGCCGCAGCCTGCCGTCAGCATCAGTCCCGCCAATACCGCCGGCAACACTGCCCCTCTACACCCTGTAAGTAATTGCATGACTTATGCCCCTTCTTCAATCTTGGCCCAAGGAAATCGCGCGCGAAGCCTCACCATTCACCACTGCGTGCCAGCACCGATCGCCACACCCGTATCGCCGCGACTGTCGGTGGATCCGGTCAACTTGTAGACCCAGCGACCATTCTCGGAAATGGTTGAAATGCCGACCGCAAGACTGGATTCGCCACGGAACGTGCCGGCTGCAACCGACGCCATGCTCTTTCCTGGCTCGTACGCCTGCGGAAGCCCCGCCATGGCCATGGCAGCCGCGATGCCGGCATTGGCTTGATGGCTCGCCTGCTGGACCTGTCCGTTGGTATACGCAGCGGCCCAGTTTTCAGCCTGCTGGACGCCCCCATTCAATTGACTCACGTTGACTGCGTCGGTATCTGCGGTTCCGGGAGCCACGTTGTGAATCATCGTGTTCCCCGTGCCATTGCCCAAGCTCACATTGCTATAATCGACGCTACCATCCGAGTTGGTGTCATAACGTACGTTACCGGCAGTGGATGCAGCCACCGACGACGTGAGCTGCCCCACATTCACTGCATCGGTGGTCTCGGTACCAGCAGCCACGTTGGTGATCTGCCGGTCGTTCCCGGCGGCACCCACCGACACGGTGTTATCGCGATCGGCCACCGATCCCGCACCGATCGCCACCGAATTGTTCGCCGTAGCCGTGGCCGCATTGCCCACAGCAACGCTGTTGGTGCCACTTGCCGCGGCCACCGGTCCGATGGCTATGCTGTTGGCACCGCTTGCGCTCGAGTTAGCCAAGGTCGAGTTGACGTTGAAGTACTTCACACCTCCGTTAGTGCCCGGAGCAGCATTGATGAAATCGTTGTACAGGCTGTAATTGCTGTAGATGTTGGTGGGGTCCTGGGTCCAGTGCCACAGCTGGGAACCGTTCACCGCGTCCGTGCTGGTAGCAGTCTCGGCGCCAACCGCCAAGTTGGTAATACCGACCGGCGCACCACTATTGTCACCTGTCAGCGTGACCGTGTTGGTTGGATTACCCAAGGCATCGGCGTCGTACTTCACTGCCAGGTTGTTCACCGCTTGAACCTGGGTCCCCACGCCCTCCAACTGCGCCACGTTGACCGCGTCGTCGGCCGCTGAACCGGCCGCCACACCGGTGATCTGACGATTGCCAATATTGACCTCACCGGCCGAGCTCTGCAGCGCCGTCAGGCCGTAGGCCGTGTAGTTGGTGAGTGCGCCGACCAGCGTGGTCGAACCGTTGCCCAACGCAATGCTGTTGGCCATGCTGGCGTCGGCTCCCGCACCGAGCGCAAGCCCGTTGTCGCCGGCAGCGGTGGCGCCATTGCCCATGGCCACGCTGCTGACACCTCCGGCGTTGGCCAATGGACCGGCCGCTACGCTGTTGGCGCCGCTGGCATCCGCGCCAGCCAGGATCGAGTTGGCCTGGAAATACTTCGTGCCAGTGTTATTGATATTGGTGATGCTGTTGTCGGTCGCAAACAGCTGCGCACCGTTCACCGCGTCCGTACTGGTGGCGCTGAGCGCGCCCTGGTGCAGGTTGGTGATCGTGGTGCCTCCGGTCACGCCGCCATCCGTGCTGGTCGGACCAGCCAGGGTCACGATCGTGTCGCTGGGATCGTCGTACTGCACCGAGTTGGCCGCCAGCGCTCCCACGCCTTCCAACTGCGCCACGTTGACCGCGTCGGTAAGCGCACTACCCGGAGCCACGTTGGTGATCTGACGCTCCAGACCGGGTGAGCCGATCGATACCTCGCCGGCCGAGTTCTGCAGCACGCCGCCGAGACCGGGGGCAAGGTAACCCGTCACCGGGCCGCGGTCGGCAATGGACGCAAAGCCCAGTGCCACGCTGTTGATCTGATCCGAAGTAGCATTTGCGCCAAGAATGGTCTGTGCATTGGCCGTGCCCGAGGCGCTGTCGCCAATCACGACCGAATGCCCGAGACGCGCCGCGTAGTCAGCATCCGGCACGCCCTCAGGATCGGTCGGGCTGGTCAGGGTGCCGTCGCCGGGAAACGCCGTATTGGCATTCACGAGCGGCAACGTGTGACTGGCGTTGGTGCCGATCACTACTTCCTCCGAGCCGTTCGCCGTCGCGCCATCACCCACTAGCACTTGATTGTTCTGCGCGGCGTTCACGCCCCAGCAGGATTCTGTGACGAGGCCCGCGACGTTCAGGCATTGGGCTGCCCAAGCTGGAGCAGCACCAGGAAGTATGAGCCCGAGCAGCCCGTTGGGCGCACCATTGTTGATGTTGTAGATATAACTGTTGGACGTCGAGGCGCCGACCAGGGTGAGATTCGAGTTGATGCCAGTTTGGCCGACAAAGTTGCCGCCGGTTGAAACAAGCGGCAGTCCGGCCGCGGTCAGGTTGAGCAAAGGCAATCCAAGCGCACTGAGCGTGGAATAGCCTTGTTCAAAGTTGGCAGTGGACACATGCAGACCACCATTGGACACATAGCCAGGCGTGGGATTGAGTATGCCCAATACGGAGCCCGTGACTAGAAATCCTTGCGTCGAACCGGAATACGGAATGAGGCCATTGCCGACGATTTGACCGCTGGGATCCGCGCCCGGTACCGGCGCCGGAACATAACCCACCGGCAGATCGAGCGGGGTGGCCAGGGGTACCGCAGCCGACGGCATAGAAAACATGGGCAAAACCGTCGGACTGGACATCGAGCTTGACATGGGGATCGCGCTCGGCGACCAATTCTGTGTCTGATAGTCACCGCTCGGAACGTCATCGAGTGGCGATGCCAGCGTGGGTGTAACTAGAGTTGTTGTGACAAGAGCCTTCTGAAGCTTTAGCTGAGCCGCAGCAGTAGCCTTGGATCCGGCAGCTTGAACCGCAGGGGCCGCTGTGGCGGCGGCCGTCGCAACCGGCAATGGCTGTCCCGACTTTGTGTCATTGCCGGATTGAGCCTGTGCGGTAGCCACGTAGACGCAGCAACTCGCGCTCAGCAAAAGCATGCCAAGGAGCCTCGCGACCCCGCTGGCTCCAACAGAAGCAGACGTGCACGACCCGTGCTTCGATGACGACAATTCGGAAGCAACGACCAGTGCGTTGCGGGATGTACACCAAACGAGACGATAGATGTGATTCATTGTTGCCCCCTGACTGTTGGCAGATCCCGATAGGACCAGCACAACCTAGTCAACACGCGGTGAGATTGAACACGCGCCACAATCTACTGAGGCGCCCCGTATTCATTAGAGAGCACTGCGCATACTGCCTATGGACTAAATCGGCATGGCACTACGCGTATTTGGCAATGCGTAGGGCGAATGCGGCAAGCGCGTGCACAAATGCGGCAATCGTTCGCGCGGAGGTCATCACTCTCAACAACTGTTGCGCCGATGTACTCCAGTTATGGACGGCCGCACGGCACACAAACCTGCTGGCACGCATTTGTTGATACGTGCCACAAGAGGGGTGATGGAAAACGGGTTTGCCAAAGCGGACGCGTCGCAACTTCAGGCCGCGGACATGGACGCAATCTACGATGGTGCTCGCATCAGGGTGTCCCGCGGTAACTCTCCAAACAAGTCGCGGTAGTGACCAGCGAAACGAGACAGATCCCACAGTCCGCAACTCAGCGCCACCGATTTCACCGAATGTCGGCTTATGTCGGAAAGGGAAAGGTTCTTGCAGGCTGTGCAGAGTCGCAGCATCGTCAGATATTGAATCGGCGAAATGCCAAGCAGATCGTCGAATGCATAACGCAGCGCGCGTTCACTCACCCCGATCGCGGTACAAACCTCGTTGCTATAGATGTCATGACGCATGTTGGCGCACATGAATTGCTCCGCGCGCTGCACGATGAGATAACGAGTGCGACGCCCGTGCGAACACTGCGGACGATCCTCCGCACGCACGGACAGACCGGCCAGCAGGTGGCTGCCCAGCAACACCTCGATATCGTCACCCTGCGGAATCTGTGCGCGCGCATGGGAGTGATCACAGCTCAGACATTGGCGGATCCGCTCGAACTGCGCCCGCAACTCCTGTGCCAGTGGTCGCTCGCTCGACAGGTTGAACAGCGACAGCAGCTGCGCCGGAATCTCGGCTTGGTGCGGCACAAGTTCGGCTAACTTCCGTTGCAGCCGTTCAAGCGGCACCAGCAACATACTGATTTGGCTGCCGGCGCACAGCATAAAATCGCTTACGGTTTCGGGAAGAACGGTGAACGCCATGCCAGATCGAAGAGACGTGCCATGACACCAACTAGCCTCAGGCGTGTAGTGGATGTGGCCGATCAGACACCAGTTCACCGGCAACACAAAGCGCCCGCGGAACGAAAAGTTGGTTTCACCGCCGCAGAAGATCGCCCCATTCAGTACTTTGGAGTCGACAGTAGCCCATGCGCTGCGGGCATCCAGCAGTACGACATCCATCATGCAGACTTGCAGGATCCCGCTGAGGGAAACCAGGTTGCATGAACGCAAATTGATGTCTTGCCAAACGTCCATTGATCCGAGGCCTCTCCATGACGTCCCAACTCCGTCGACGGTGCCCATACCGCTTAATCAAGATCATGAACTGGCTTGTGACTGATCGGGGCTGCAACTCAAAGCATCTCAACTACATGCGCTGACATGGACCGCGTCCAGTGAAATCGGGGACGCCGAAACCAAAACAGTTGAGTAATGCTGTCACCCTCGACGTGTCCTTGGTGTGTCCCTTATGTGTCGCCGGCGTGATCTTGGCGTGATACCGGATCGCGAAGCATTGCCCGCGCTGGCGATTCCGACCCTGCGCGCATTGAGCGCGCCAATCTGATGGCGCATTGGCTCCCTCGTTCGGCATGCGGCCGGCCTTCGTGGGGGAACTAAAGTGATCAGCCGCTGCGCGGCTTCGTCGATGCTCGGGTATGCAAGATAGCGGGATCGGCTTCGTCGGTCGTCACCGTGGGCGGATGATTCCCAGCTATGGCTCGTGAAGGGATTCGTCTGTCAACAGAGAGTCGACGGTGGCGAAATCGATGAAAAATACCGTGGCGTGTCAACAGTGCGACCCCAAGCATGACGGCAAACGCACCATAGCCGTAAAGCGCGGGCAGTACTTGTTGCCAGATCAATCCGCTCGTACGCCCACCGAACTGATCAACCGTTGGCAGCAGGGCCGTTTCGAAACCGAACAACGTACCCTGCACCGCGGCGATCAGCGCCAGCAGCAACGCCACGAAATCAAAAATGCGCCGGCCCGAGGTTCGCGGCAGATTTCTGGGATAGGCCCAGTAGGCCCAGCACAGGATCAGCAACCACGGCGCAAGCAACAGGATGGCCAGGTAACGCATCGATCAATCACTCCGTCGGTTTGAACCGCCGCGCATCAATCCTGCGCAGCGAGCCGATCCAGCGCTTCGCGCAGCCTCAGCAGGGCTTCGTCACGTGACTGCTCATCGCGGTAGTCGGGTGTGCTGGCGACCTGCTCGCCATCCAGCTCCAAGGTCATGCCCTGCGGCTGGATCTGCAGCACGGTACCGGCCGCACCCAGCGTCTTGAGGCGCTTCTGCAGCGCGCCGGCCGCCTTCGGATCGGCGAACGAGATCGACAACAGCAACTCCTCGCCTTCCGCGGAGAACAGGCGAAAACGGAAGTTACCATCGGCATCGCGGAAACTGGCGAAGCGCGGCATTTTGTCCTGCTTCGTGACCGTCTTCGGCGAGGCCGTGATGGCCGCCGACGTACTGGCCGAACGCAGCCCCAGCGCATCGCGCAAGGCGGCGATCTTGGGCGTGGCGATCGCACGCGCCTTCTGCGCACCCTGCTGCAGGATCGTCTCGATCGCTGCCGGATCAGCCATGAACACCTCGTAGCGCTCACGCATCGGCGCCACATCGGTCTCGATGCGTTCGTACAGCACCTGTTTCGCATCGCCCCAGCCGAGGCCATCCAGCAGGGCCTGATGGAATGCCGCCGTCTCGGCCTCACTGGCAAACGCACGGAAGATGGTGAACAGCGCAGAGCTGTCCGGGTCCTTCGGCTCACCAGGCAGGCGCGAATCGGTGACGATGCGCATGATCGCCTCGCGCAGTTGCTTCTTGCCACCAGCGAACAATGGAATCGTGTTGTCGTAGCTCTTGGACATCTTGCGGCCGTCCAGGCCCGGCAGGGTAGCCACCTGCTCCTCGATCAGCGCTTCAGGCAACACGAAAAACTCTCGACCATGGATATGGTTGAAACGCTGACCGAGGTCACGTGCCATCTCGATATGCTGGATCTGGTCGCGCCCCACCGGCACCTTGTGCGCGTCGAAGGCAAGGATATCGGCCGCCATCAGCACCGGATACATGTACAGGCCGGCGGTGATGCCCGCATCGGCGTCCTCGCCCGTCTCCGTATTCCGATCCACCGCCGCCTTGTAGGCGTGCGCACGGTTCAGCATGCCTTTGGCAGCGACGCAGGTGAGGAACCAGGTCAACTCGGGAATTTCTGGGATGTCCGACTGGCGATAGAACGTGACCCGCTGCGGATCGAGGCCGGCGGCGAGCCAGGTCGCGGCGATCTCCAGGCGCGAGCGCTCGATCCGCGCTGCATCGTCACTCTTGATCAGCGCGTGATAGTCGGCCATGAAGTAGAACGCATCGACGTCAGCGCGCCGGCTGGCTTCGACGGCCGGGCGGATCGCACCCACGTAATTGCCCAGGTGCGGGGTACCGGTGGTGGTGATGCCGGTGAGGACTCGAGTCTGCATTAGGGTTCGCTTGTGATGTCTTCGAGCAGCGCAATCAGCGCAGCAGCGTGGATTTGCCAAACAGCGATTCGACCAGGTCCACCGCCAGCTTGGCGGTCTGGTTGCGCTTGTCGTACGCCGGGTTCAGCTCGACGATGTCCAGCGATGCCATGCAACCGGTGTCGGCGATCATCTCCATGCACAGCTGCGCCTCGCGGTAATCCGGACCACCACGCACGGTGGTGCCGACGCCAGGTGCAATGCTGGGATCGAGGAAATCCACGTCGAAGCTCACGTGCAGATGGGTATTTCCATCGACGCCGGCCAACGCCTCTTCCATGACGCCCTTCATGCCAATCTCGTCGATGCGGCGCATGTCGAACACACTCATGCGCGCCTCGCGCACCAGTTGCTTTTCGCCTTCGTCGACCGAGCGGATGCCGATATAGCGGAAAACGTCAGGCGTGGTTGCCGGCGTATTGCCAGTGAGACCGGTGAGCTCGGCCGGCCCGGTGCCGCACAGGCAGGCCACCGGCATGCCATGGATGTTGCCCGACGGCGTGGCCTGCGCGGTATTGAAATCGGTATGCGCATCCAGCCACAGCACGCGCAGTTGCTTGCCTTCGTCGTGGCAATGGCGCGCCACGGCCGAAATCGAACCAATCGCCAGGCAATGATCCCCGCCCAGCATGATCGGCAGGCGAGCTGCCTGAAGCTCCTGGTGTACAGCCGTATAGACGGCCGTATTCCAGGCCACCACCTCGTCCAGATGACGGTAACCGTGCGTGGGCGGCTGCCATGGATTGAGCGGCCCCTGCAGGTTGCCGCGGTCGATCACCTGTAGCCCACGGCGTTCCAGCCTGGCCGCCAGGTTGGCTACCCGCAGTGCTTCCGGCCCCATCGCGGCACCGCGATGTCCGGCGCCGATGTCGGTCGGCACACCAATCAGTGAAACGATCCGCTTGTTCATGAGCTTGTCTACCTGCGTGTGGCATCTGATGGCGCAGGCCAGAGCCATCGCGCACCACCAGCGTCGGTGTAGCGGCAGCGACCCGCGAAACACGACTTCGCGCCGTTGCTTCCGGGTGTACTGCCGCCGTCCCCGTGAAAAGGGGCTCGCAACATGCCTCATGTGCGAACCCACCGAAGTTTACCGGAACGGGATCACCCACGCCCTGCGGGCCGTGCCAGGGCCGTCCTGCATGTCGGACGTCAAGCATGCGAGCACGATCGAACCCCCGTTCGGCACCAACAGTACATGCAGGAATACTGCGACGGCATGCCACAGCCCCCAGACAGGAGGCCGCCTACCGGATCACGCCAGCCAGTCGACCCATCATCGAGTCGCGGGCAAGCAGCGCACCGTATTTCATCGCAGCATGATTCAGCCGGATTCAATCTGGCGACTTCGCGCCAACTCATCCTCACGGCGCGATCGCGCCCCGGGATACCAAGACACTAACTCGTCGCAGATAGCCACGCCTTCTGGCCGCGTATCCCGTACGACCTTCCCCATCCGCATCCCTGCAAACAACGCCACAGCACGCCGGAAGGCGGAGTGCGCAATAAACGTTTGCATGCCATTGATCCCCGGCTGCCCCTGTGCAACCGCCGGCCGAGCATAGCAAGTTCTTACGTTGCGTGCGCCACCTCATTTCCCATAGGAAATCGTCGATGCGGACGCTGCAGATACCGCGCCTTTCGCTCTAGCGATAGCAATACAGACTCTCTGCCTGCGGATCCGGCACATGGCCGTATTTCGCCAGAATGACCGGATCCGAATACTCGCCACGGTCCGTGTCTGCGGCCTGCGCATACACCAGTACCCCTTCGCACTCCCTGGCAAGCTGCTCGCCGCGGCGACGCGCAAACTCCTCCATGCCATGAAGCACTGGCTTCTCGGGCAAGACCGCTCCATCCACTTCGTGAAAGCTCTGCACCACGTAGAGTGTTTCCATGATCTGCCCTCGTGTCTTACTCCGCATAACCCCCGCATAAGCCTGCAGATGTGTGAGTACACGATTCGCGACGAAGTCGTTAAGTGTTTGTCGAGTGTTCAGCCAAAACGGCCCAAAGCTTGATAGCCCGTCACATGCCCTTTTCAGTCCGTCGGGTCTCATCGGTCTTCCAGCTATCAACGGAGAGGATCGACATGACCACACAACACGTTTGCCAGGTGCTCGGCAGTGCATTGCTTCTGAGTCTGGCTTGCGCAGCGATGGCCCAGTCCGACGGGTCGGTAGATGCAAAGAGTTCGACCAACGCCACGGACAGCACGTTCATGCAGCATGCCGCCGCCGATGGTCTGGCTGAAGTGCAATTGGGCCAGATGGCGCTGGAAAAGTCTTCCGATGCGCAAGTCAAGCAGCTCGCGCAGGGCATCGTCGATGACCACACCAAGGCCAACGACCAGTTGAAAGCGCTGGCCCAGAGCAAACAGGTGACACTCCCCACCGCGCCCACGTCGGACGCACTGAAAGAGAGCAAGGATCTGCAAGCGAAGAACGGCGACGCCTTTGATCAGGCGTGGTTGAAGGACATGGTCAAGGACCATCAGGCCGCCGTGAAAATGTTCACTCAGGAAAGCAAGCAGGCGAAAGACCCGGATGTGCATCAGTTCGCGCAGACCACGCTGCCAACACTGAATACCCATCTGCAGATGGCCACGAAACTGGCAGCCATACCCGATGCGCGCGACAAGGCCATGGATCAAACCACCAAATCGATGGCAGGCAATCCGATGGGCAGCATGCCCACAACCGCCGCGCCAACGGCCACGCCACCAGCCAGCGATGCGCCATCGCCAGCCATCAAGCATTGACCATGCATGATGTCCCAGACGGCTGATCAACTTGGTCCGGACCGACGGAGTTGGGGACTGGCTGTCGAACCAATCGGAAATTTTCAAAACAAAAAGGGCCCGCATCACTGCGGGCCCTTCGCTGTAACTGGTGCGGCACCCGGCACCGCATGGTGCCTTTTAAAGCCTTATCTCATGCCATTTCAGTCTATGTGATGTTTGCAATTGTCCCCAAAGTTGCCCCCAGGCTTTGCCAGCTGCCCTGCCCCTTTCAGCACCTAAGCAAGTGGTCTATGCCACGTCGGAAGCGTCGAAGACTACCAGCGTGAACCGGGTGGCGAGGTACAGCCCGACCACGCCTACCTCGGTGCTGCGAGTAGCGCGGATCGCCTCGATCAGCTCCTGATCGCTGCAGCTGAAGCATCCACACCAGTGCGCGCGGCTCAATGGGCTGCCTAGGTCGATCCTTTCATCCATGACACGCACTCACGCCGCACTGGTGCCTGCGGCCCGGTCGAAGTGCGCCAACCTCATCAGCGAACCGAGTCCGCGCATTTCAACGCAGGTCGGTTGGCCGTTCCGATAGTGCTCGTCGCGGGCCGCCTCTCGAGCCAGCTTAATCGCGGGGCTGAGCTGCATCTGGGTGAACAGAGGCGCGCCCATGCGGCAAATACTCCACTGCCCGTCATCGGCTTGTTTGAGGGTATAGACGACCATGTGGAGCACCCATGCAAAAGGAAATGCCCGGCCATCTGCTCCGTCAGGCGATAAGCGAACAGGAGCAAGATCGGCTGACCAGACTCACGGACGTCGTCAGGGTGCACGTACTGCTGCGGAGCGTGAATCGGCGGTCTGCGTGAAAGCCTGTAGGCGTAAGCCGACGCCAGCTACGCGGAAAAACGGTAGTGTCTCAGTTTGAAATCTAATCCGATCGCCGATTCCTTGAGCGGTCAGGCATGCGGCTTCATACTGTAGGTATGCCTACTAAGCCGAAAAGACCCCGCGACCCGAACCAGCTAGCGCACCTCATCGCTGCGATAGCGACGGGTGAGGCTGATGACGTCAAGACAGACGACGGGAAGAACCCGGCTGCGGTCGCGCTTGGTCGCAAAGGTGGCCTAAAAGGCGGGAAGGCTCGCGCAGAGTCTATGAGCTCCGAGGAACGATCAACCATCGCCAAGAAAGCTGCTTCAGCCAGATGGAAAAAGTGACTACTTCCTTTTTTCTTTGACATTGCCAGAATAAGGAATAAGATCGTCTCTAGTCTATAGAAAATAGGCTGGAGAAATTTCCATGGCTTATGACATTGATGAAGCAGCAGCAGCTGAGCTTGAGAGCATCAAGGAGCAAGCTCGTATTCTCAAGGCGCGTAAAGAGGAACTCGATATCTATCTGCGTGTAAAAGCACGCCTGGAGGGCCTTCCTGCCGTAAAGCAGCCTGCTGCCGTGAATAAATCAGTAACCCCGCGATCAAATTCTACTAAAGCTCTCGTGATTGACTTGGCTACTCAACTGATCGCCGAAAATGGGCATGTCACAACGAAAGAGCTTCTAGAGATTGCTAGCTTCAGAGGCATTCATGTCGGGAGCAAAGCTCCGATATTGGCCGTGAGCAAGATGATGAACGGAAGCGGAGAGTTTCAGCTTAAAAACCGGAAAGAAGGGTGGGTTTTTGCTGAGAAGTGAAGCCCCTAGCCGTTGGCGCGGTGTCGGGGCTTTTATATCAACTCGGGTGAGCGACCCGGACCAACGCCGTGAGGTCATCACGACATCAGGAACAAAGATGGACTGGCAATCTAGACAGCGCATTGCACCACTAACAATGGTGGTCACGATGCGGCTGACACTTACCTTAATACCTTAAGTCACATCCTAAGAACGGCTGAGTTAGGCCGTTCTTAGGACTATTGTCGCCCCATAACCATGACTTGTCTAGGTATGTGCGGGTGCCTATCAAATCCATTTCAAATTGAACTTTATGCTTGACTAGTCAGGCATGATGGGTTATTGTCCAACCCATGAACCGCATGCCGCTAGCAGAACGCGCCAAAATCCTAGGCCTTCTCGTTGAAGGCATGAGCCTGCGTGCGGTTTCGCGGATCGCTGATTGCTCCATCAACACCGTGACCAAGCTACTTGTAGACGTCGGTACAGCCTGTGCTGAGTTTCAGGACGCAACGATGCGCAACCTGCCTTGCAAGCGCATCCAGTGCGACGAAATCTGGTCGTTCGTCGGTGCCAAGCAAAAGAACGTCCCGGCTGAGCGCGAAGGTGAGTTCGGCGTCGGTGATGTGTGGACGTGGACGGCCATTTGCGCCGATACCAAGATCATTGCTTCATGGATGGTTGGTGATCGTGGCGCTGCCGCTGCAAACGCCTTTATCGCTGATCTGGCGGGACGTCTCTCTAACCGCATCCAGCTCACGACGGACGGCCACAAGGTCTACGTGGATGCGGTAGAGCGGGCATTTGGTTCGGATATCGATTACGCCATGCTCATCAAGCTGTTCGGTGAAGGCCCTGTTTCACCGGAACGCAAGTACAGCCCGAGCGAGCATATCGGCACCAAGACTGTACGCATTGAAGGTGAGCCGAATCCGGCCCATATCTCGACCAGCTACGTAGAGCGCCAGAATCTGACCATGCGCATGTCGATGCGCCGTTTCACCCGGCTTTCCAATGCTTTCAGCAAGAAGGTGGACAACCATATGCACGCGGTCGCGCTGCACTTCATGCATTACAACTTCGGTCGCATCCACAAGACGCTGCGCGTCACCCCCGCGATGGAAGCCGGCGTATCTGACCATGTATGGTCGCTGGAAGAGATTGCGGCGCTTGTGAAAGAGCCAGTTGCTAAGGCTCGCGGCCCGTACAAGAAGAAACAGGCTGCTTAATTTTTCACGAAACTCTTAGCCAGCCGCATCAGATCGCGAAAAATGATCGCAGGGATGGCTAGTGCAAGAAGCAGGCTATCTAAGAACCCTTCTCTGGCTGCGAGAAGTAACTTACTCATGTCGGTTCTCCCAGATTTCCATCCCGAAGCGAATTGTTCCAAGGATGAGGACGACAGAACACAGAGCCACATCCACATAGATCAACCATATCTCAACGTGCGTGATGATATCGAGCACGTTTTGGGGAAATTTGTGGAAGCCATCAAGGCCGCTGACTGCGTAGGAAACAACCCAAACAAGAAGTATGAACACAACAAAGATCAAAGCTGTTCCGGCAAGATGCCCGACGAGCTTTAATAGCGATCCCCAGAAATTGCTGGGCGCGCTACTTCGGAAGCGCACCGATCGTCCCATGATGAACAAGGAAGTCTCCCCCTGACTATTCCTTGCTGGCACTGTACCCGCATCGGCCATCATTTCAAACTGAGACACTACCGGAAAAACGAGCGGAGCGTGACACACCCCTTTATGTTCCACTATGAGGGGGTAAGCACATTCCAGCCGTCAAGTTCAGATGGCCAAACACTACAAAGAAGAACGCCCCGCACAGGGCGGGCATTCTATCCAGTCATCCACAGAAGCTAGCTTCGGCTAGGGCGATCAGGCATTTTGGCGTGTGGCTGCGGTTAAGCGTGCATAACTCCGCCACCAAGACCAGATAAACATGGTCAGTGCGAAGACGTTCAGGCCAATTTGCGCACTACCAAAACCTGCGCTCACTATGAAGTTGAGGCCGAGCGTGAAGGAAAATTGAAGTAAGGGGCTGACAACGTGGAAAAGTTGGATAGCGAAAAACAGAAGTCCGCCATAAATGCCCCACCTTTGCCTCTGGAGCGAACCCACAGCCGAAACAATGCCGAGTGCGGCGAGGGCAATGTTGGTGCATAGAAAGGTAGTCGTAGAACTGGTGCTCACGAAGGTGGAATACACCCAAGCGAGACCAATGAGACTGTGAACAGTTTGAATGCCTGCGATAACCTTATCTTGTCTTGTCAGTAGCATAGCCTGCCTATCCTTGTACGTAGTTGGCCTAACGCCCACCAGCACAATATGCGTTGTCATTTGGGGATCTAGTCCACACCACCCCCAAGTAGTACATCGTTGACTCACCTCCTCTTGCTGCATCGATAGTCAAACTTCTATCGGCCTTGCAGAACCTGATCGTTGACTCTGCTCCATGTGCTTCACTCGAACCTTTCAGCGTCCAGCCATGATGAGGAAGCTCATTTTCGTAGTAAGTAAGCAGCGCGCTGACAGGGGACGTAGCGCGAAAATGCCTTGCAACACCGACTGCACCACCACGATTGAACGTGGTTAATTGGTCGATAGGGACGTCCCCCGACGGCACCGGAATAGCAGAAAAATCATCACGCAAGATCGACATCGAGGGCTGTCCCGGCAAGGGTCGAGCATCGTTCCTTTCGAGTACTTTGCCACCCAAAAAAATTAGCCCAATCACTACAGCAAAGTAAATTAGGTTGGCCGACTTCGCTGAAATGATGCTCATCATCACCACCCATGCCCGAGCGTGCCTTGTTGGTCAGAGTATGTTGAAGCTCCCGATACCCCACCAAACCCAAAACCTGTTTCGACGGCAGTGCCCGTGGAATTAGTAGCAATAGCGCCACCCACAATATCGTAATACCCAAATTCCTTTGTCCAACCTCTAACAAAATCGTCAACATCGGCGCTGGTATGGCACGGTTTAAGCAAATTTCCGGCTGCGATTGAGAACCCCCAATTTTTACCGCTCGCAATCGATTTCGGCGTGCCAAACGTAAAGCCTGCCGTACCGAACAAACTACCATCCCTGGTCAACGTGTATCCAAATGTAAAAATGGAGGGAATGGTCACGTTCGCCGTGACGTAATCTGGTGCGAACTGTTCACCGAGCTGCATACATCCCTGCGCACTCATACCAGCGCACAGGTCTGTATCTGCCCTAAGCCCGAACCGATCTGTGTGGCTCAGCGGATCATTGCCGACATAGGCATAAGTCGATATGCCGCCAGCAAGTCCGGTCGGATCACTTTGCAGATACCGTCCCAGCGCTGGCTCATAGTTCCGGAAGCCGTTGTACACCGTCCCTGTCTCGGCGTCGTAGTACTGGCCCGGGAACCGAAGATTCAGCACGTAGCCCGTCGTCGACGTCGGCTGTTGCTCCCCAAACGGATTGCCCTGATAACCCCATACAGTGGCCCCTGACGCGAGTTCGTCGTACCGGAGGTCGGTTTCCCTAGGCGTAGTGCGGGTTAGCGAGCGGCTGACGAAGACACCTTCTCCCTGTTCGGTGCGATTTTTCCCTAGACGCGAGTTTCCGTGGCGCAGCGCACGCGCGCAAGTGACGGTGCAACAGGCTGGCCAAAATTGCGACTGTCGCAATTTTGAAGCTCGATGAGACGTTCCTGATCGAGGACCATAATTGCGACTGTCGCAATTTTGGTGCGCGAAGAGACCTTCAGCCGATCGGTTCGCCGTCGATGGCTACCCGCTCGGTACGGGCCAGTTTCGCCGGGTGGGTCGCCGCGTGGATCTTCTGCAACTTGTCGATCGAGACGTGCGTGTAGATCTCTGTCGTCGCCAGGTTGGTGTGACCGAGCAGTGCCTGGATGTAGCGGATGTCGGCCCCGTTCTCCAGCATGTGCGTGGCACAGGCATGCCGGAAGAGATGCGTGGCGCCGGGCCGATGGATGCCGGCCGCCTCCATGTAGCCCTTCACCTTGTGGTGCAGCGAGTCAGGCAACATCGGTTCCCCGAGGTCGCTGATAAACAGCGCTAGCGTGTCGACCGGCATGAGCATCGGGCGTGCTTCGACCAGATACTTCGTCACCCATGCCGCCGCACGATCGCCCAGCGGCACGACCCGATCCTTACGCCCCTTCCCTTCGCGCACGAAGACCAAGCCGCGTCTAAGGTCGATGTCGTAAATCGCCAGCGTCGTCACCTCCATGCGCCGCAGCCCGGTGGAGTACAGCAGTTCCAGCATCGCTCGATCGCGCAGGCCCGGTGCGTTGACCGGCACCGCCTCACGCAGGATCGCCTCGATGTCCTCCACTGACAGCAGCGTGCGGGGCAAGCGTTTGGGTAGCTTGGGCAGTATCAGTTCGGACGCGGGGTTGTAGAGGACGTGGCGCTCGCGCGTCAGCCACTTAAAAAAGGTCTTCAGCGGGGCGAGGCAACCGTGCTGACTGCCCAGCGTCATCGGTTGTCCATCCGGTTTGCGGTAGTAAAACAAGCTCTTCTGATACCGCTCCAGCATCGGCGGCGTGATGGCGCGCGGATCGTCCAGGTGCCGCTCGGCGCACCAGGTGATGAAGCGACGCAGCGCGCTGCGCCGGGAGCGCACGGTCTCCGCGCTGTAGCTGTGCGTGAGCAGCCATTCCAGGTGCGCGTGCATATAGCGTGTCAGTGGATGCGACGCCAGAGGATCGATCGGCAGCGTGACGGGTTTACCACCGGAGGCGACGCGCTTGCGGCCCATGTCAGGCGACGCGCGAGGATGAGGCGTACGACGGCACGACCGACGGGCTCAGGACGTGCGTTTGCCGTGGCGGGATCGACGGATGCGCAGCAGGCGTTGCCACGCTTGGATTAGCCGGCGTTTCCACCGACCGTGAAGCGGCCGCGTTGATGCCGCGAGCCGGCCGCGATGACCCCGCGTTCTCGCTCTCGGCCCCCCGCGAAGTGGCCATCGTAGCCACATCGATCAGACCTGACAGGTACGGCGCTGCACCACCGTCGCCGTCATACAGCAGCTCATACACGAAGCTCTGCCCGCGACTGCCGCGATGGACGAGCAGGTATTCCATCGCCACCAGTCGTTCCAGATGCACCCGCAGCTGCGTGTCGCCCCACGCCGTGGTGTCACGCACCTCCCGCCGGCTGAAGCGCACCTCGCTGCGCGGGAGCGCATCGGTGTGCATCCGCGTGGCCACCATCGTGCACAGCGCACGCAGCAGACCGCGGGTCTGGGGTGGCAGCTCGTCCAGGCTGCGCCCGAGCATGTCGTGCGCGAGCGCATTGGCCTGCGCGAGGTCGGCCAGCGTCACCTCGACGTACTCGATGTCCTTGCCACGATGCGTCGTGTGTTGGATCGGTCGCTGGTACTGATGCAGCAGCGCGATCGTATCGATCAGCGTGAGGTACTTTTCATGATCGCGTCGCGTGCGCGTGCGATCGTCCATAAAGGTCAGTTGATCGGCGTACGGATTGACCACGGCCAGCGGACGCAACAACCGCTGTGCATTCTGCTGACGGGTGCACAGGTGCTCGCGTTCTTCGCGAGCCAGCAGGCCATCGAGCGTTCGACGGGTGCGCTGCCGGCGATGGATCGCCTGGGTCTGTTCGCGTCCCTCGTCCACGCTCAACACCAGACAACGATTCAACAGTTCTTCGTCGATCTCGATGGCGGTGGTGGTCAGGAAGATCATCACCGGACCTTCCACGCGATACTCCTGCGTGACCAGGTTGCCGGTCGCCGGATCTTTGCCGGTGCTGGCAATCGTCAGCTCGCCCTCGGACTGCAACAGCTTCAAGGCGTACGCCGCACGGCGCACGCCTTCTTCCTCGGCGATCGCGAGGATCTTGTGCTTGAGCTGGGTCTGGCCGAGGTAATACAAACTCTGTCCGGTCATCGCCGAGTAGCGGAAGCGTTCTTCCTCCGGCATAAAGGCCAGCACCGCTTCCATCAGCGAGGATTTGCCGGCCGCCGTCGAGCTTTGCACCACCACCGCCAGGGGCGCGGCGAGCTTGCGCGAGACCGCCGCCAGATACCCGATCAGCTTGTTGGTGCGCTCGCCGACCACGCCGCACGCCTCGAAGTCGGCAAGGATCTGTTCCAAGAGGTTCGGCGATTTGAGGAGCGCGAGCGCGGCGTCGCGCTCGTCGTCGCTCAGCGTCACCGCTGCCGGGGCCACCGGCTCCAGTGCTTTGCGGATCTGTGCATCCTGCACCGTTTCCAGCTGCAGCAACAGGCGGCCGAGATCCGCTTGCATCACGCCTTCGGCCACGCCCAGCGCAACCGCCGCCTGTGTGGCGTAACTGGTGCGCGCACGCGCCCCATAGAGGTCCAGTGTGTCGACGTAAAACGCCTCGCTACGCGAGACGAGCAGATTCACCTTCAAGGTGTCGGGGCTGAGATTGCGCGACAGACCCCGCACGCGATAACGACGCTCGCCGAGCGTCAACACTACTTCGCTGTCGCTCACTTCGGCGGCGATCGGTGCGGGCACCGATGGCAGCGGTGACGCGGGCAGCGCCGGTTCCGGCGGTGCAGCCGGTGGTGCGGTTTCCACCGCAACAGCGGCGACTAAAGAAGACGCATCGAGCACGATCGACGGTGAGGCATCGTGCAGCATCACGCATTCGTTTTCCGGCCGTGCCGGCGGCTGGCCTTCGCCCAACCAGAGGGCTTTGCGGATCACCAGGCCGAGCGATTTCGTCGCCGGTTGCACAGCCAGTGCGTACGCATTGGCGTCCATCCCTTTGGGAAAGGGGATGCGGTAACACGCGATGCCGACGGCTATGAGTTGCGTGGCCAGCTTCTCGGCGGCGGCATCACCCGCCGCATCACGGTCGTACGCGATCAGCACGCGCTCGGTGCCGTACTGCTGGAAGGCCGCCAAGTGATCGGCGGTGAAGCCTTCCACACCGTAGGCGGCAGTGACGTTGCGATAGCCGGCACACCAGAAGGTCATCGCATCGATCAACGCTTCGCACAGGATGATTTCGGGACTGCTGGCCACGGCCTCGACGTTCCACAGGCCGCGATGCGGTCCGGGTAGATACAGATGCAGCGGTGTGCCGGTGCGCAGGTTGGGCGTGATCTTGCGGCCGTAGATTTCGGTGATGTCGCCGTGCGCATCAAGCACCGGGATCACCAGCGAGCCATTAAAGTGTTCGTGACCGGAGTCGCGCACCAGACCCAGCGTCTGCAGGCGGGTGCGGATGTCGGCGCCGGCCTTGCGATTCTTGTCCGGCAATCGCAGGCCCAGCGTGCGATTAGCAAAGCCCAGTCGGAAGCGCTCGATCAGCTCCGGGTGGTTGAGACCGCGCGACTGCAGATAGGCCAGGGCCTCGGGACTCTGCATCAGCGTGTCGTGGTAATAGCCGATCACCTGACGCAGCAGCGCGCGATCGTCCGCATCCGACGAGACCGGCGCCGGCAGCTTCGGCACGCTCGACGAGCGCACCACGCGGTCGAGTGGCGATGTCGACGGCAAACCTTCGCGCAACAGTTCCACCGCATGCCGGAAGCTCACGCCCTCGGCCTTCATCACCCAGTCGATCGCCGTGCCGCCGATCTGACACGCACCCAGGCAGTGCCACAGGTTCTTCGCCGGCGACACCACTAGCGAGGGTGTCTTGTCCTCGTGGAACGGGCAGCGGCCGATCCAGTCGGCGCCGTGACGGGTCAGCGCGATACCGCGGGCTTCCACCAGGCGCTGCACCGACACGTCCGCTTTCAGCCGCTCGATTTCGCTCTCGGGGATACGGGCCATAAAACGGGTCTCCGGGCAAAAACCTGTCAAGGGGGTAAAGCAAAAAATAACTGGATTGATGTTTACCCCATTACGGGGTAATGTCAACCTCATTCTTGCATCACGAGGACTACGCTTTGAAGCCAGCACAGTTCGATTGGATTGACCAGATGGCATCGGGCGATACCGCTTTCTTCACCTTGCTCGGCAAGCGCGTCGCGCAGCTGCGGCAGGATCGTGGCGTGACGCAGCAGCAGTTGGCGGATACCTTGGGTATCGCCCAGCAAACCTTGGCCAACTACGAGACAGGGCGCTCACGCCTACCTGCATCCATGCTGCCGACACTAGCCGATTTGTTCTGGGTTCCCGTGGATGTCCTACTGGGGCATAACGATCAGCGCACCAAGAAGCCCGGCCCCGTGCCCAAGTGGCAACAACAGATCGAGACGATTGCGCAGTTGCCCAAGCCCAAGCAGCGGCTGGTGACGCAGATGATTGATGCGTTGTTGCAACAGGCGGCCCGCTAGGCGGCTAAAAGATAACGATCTGGCAGCGCATCGCCGATCGCATAGCACCGACCTCGCGGGCTGCCTCAAGCAGCTTGTGGGGTCGGTTTTTTTATGGACTAAGAGAGGAGCACAGCCATGGGCTACGGCTATTCGAAGACGATCACCAAGACACCGAGCGGTGCGTGGTCCTGGTCGGTGCTCGATCCTCACCAGCAGCGCCTCGCCAGCGGCACCGATACCAGTCAGGACGCCGCAGATCTCGCGGCTGTCGCCGCGCTGGCCAACCAGCTCGTGCTGGCCGGCGTGCTGCGCGACGACGGCGAGCCGATGTCGGGTTATTGGGATGTTGATAACGACAACACCGCAGCGTCGAACGTTGCTGACTAGGTAGACCCGGACCAAAATTGCGACTGTCGCAATTTTGCCGCTGGCTAATCCTCGCCCTCGGCATCCGCCAACTCGTCCAGAGGATTGCCTCCGCGATAAGCCTTTTCCACGCGCCGCAGGAAGATCTCGTGGCGACGCTGCGCATCCGCCGCCGCTGATTGCCGCACGTCGACCAGCGGCTCCACGGTGTGGAACAGATACAGCCCGGAAAACTCGTGCATGAAGGCCACTAGCACGGCCATTTCCGAGCGCATCACATTCTGCTTCTGAGCCAGCCGTTTCAGCGTGGTGCCAAAGCGCTTGTCCATCGTCGCCATGTCGTCCCGCAGGCGCTCGCGTTCGAGATATTCCCGCAGCGCCTCGCGCAGCAGATCCGAATCGTTCCATCCCTTGTCGGCCTTGAGCTTCTCCAGTTTGCCGAGCATGGCGGTGTCGCTGAGGCGCGCCTTGATCGTGCGCGAGGTGACAACGGTCGACTTTTTGGCGGGCATGCGAGGGTTTTCGTCTGTGGCACAAAGTGAGCCACACCATAGCGCAAGTGGAGCACAGCTTAAATGGCTCTGCAGCGCCATCTACACGGGAAAAATGAGCGAAGCGGGCTCCACCCTTTATGTTCCACTATGGAAGGTAAGCACATTCCAGCCGTCGATCATGGATGGCCAAACGCCACAAAGAAGAACGCCCGCGCAAGGCGGGCGTTCATTAGTGCTGTTTTCGTCCATGAGTCATGCTCAGTGTACCGGCAGAATTGCATCGTTCGAGCGCAACTTCCCGCCAAGCATGCTTCCTCCAGCGAGCGTGAAGCACAGTGCCCCTTGGGCATCGTTCGACTGTGGCTTTCGGATGTAAGCCTGATAAGTAAAGGGCGGCCCTTTGGCAGCAGCTGCTGCGTAACCGGGATCATCTTTCGTGTCGGAGTAGATCCGCACATGGCCCCAATAAACGCCGCCCAAGCCCGTCCCGTTATCTTTCACTCCGTCCTTGCTACATGGACCAACAGCAAACGTCACGTTGTAATCTTTTTTCTTAGCAAGAGCCAACAAGTCCGTATCGGTCGTGAAATCGATGCGCGAAATGATCAGCGACGGACGTGGCGCGGGACTAACCCAATCAAACTGTGCCTGGTCCTTGTAATCCACGTTGGTCACCGACGTCACGCGGATGTCCTTCGGGCCGCTGGAAAACATAGCAGCGCAGGCGGTGAGAGAGACCGACCACGCTAGAAGAGCCATGGTCGCGGCCAGCTTGCTACGTATCATTGCTGGGCCCTCGAAAGGACTTGGGCGGGACTCATGACACCGGGGCCAGACGCGTTCATCATTTGACTGAAATCCTCGTGGTTCACCAGATCATCTTGGATGTATGTGTTTGCAATTCCGTTTGGCGCACCATCCCAAGCTCCGCCAATGCCCGCAATGAAATTGGAGGGCTGGAACAGACTGCCGCCTTCGGCGTCCACATCTACCCAATTGTTCACAGCGTTGGCGATGTTCTGCATGCCACGATAGTGCCAGCGACTGACCGGGTCGATCGTGATCAAGAGATTTACTCGGCCGCATGTGTGCAGCGCTGCGGCAGCGGCGGTGTCACCACCGTAGCTGTGACCGATCAAGTTGACCGGATCGCCTGCTGGAGTGGAGTTGATGTCAGCCTCGATGGCCGATTGCTGTGTCCACTGGTAGTAGGCCGAGTCGGGGTGCGTCAGGGCGTAGTTAGCATAGTAACTCTGCACGATTTGGGAGGTTGAATCACCAAACCCGCCGACGAAAATGTCGCGCAGACCATCGGGATCAATTCGGTTGAGCGGGCTGTTGCTGACAGCTGCATATGTACTGATGTCGCCATCGAGCCCGGTGGGATCACTCTGCAGATACCGCCCTGTCGCCGGCTCATACGTCCGGAACATGTTGTAGTTGGTGCCCGACTCGGCGTCGTAGTACTGGCCGGGATAGCGCAAATTGAGCACGTAACCCGCTGTTGACGTCGGCTGTTGCTCCCCGAACGGATTGCCCTGATAGGCCCACTGCTGAAATCCAGAGCAATTCTTACGGCACCTTATTTATTGCACTCCATTTCAGTCCAAGAGTTACCGTATTTGCTTTTAAAAGCTCCCAGTGAGCTCATCAACTCCGGGTCGCGATCTGAAACATATTTTCTGGCATCCGGTGTCAATTTCCCTTTAAAAAATTCCGCGAGCAACTTCGTATCTTGGTCAAGATTAATATTTAAGGCATTTTGCGTTTCGGCCACACATCCTTTTGAAAGCATAGATTGCATTTTTCTCTCGTCGAGTATTCGATTAAATACTAAATCCGCCTGAATACTATCCACTACGACCCTATCTTCGGTCGTAGCTCTTCGATCCCCTACGCGTAACCCGACCATAAAAGCTATTGCAACAACCACGATAAAAAGAATTACTATTAGTGCCGTTTTCATGGCTGCTCCACATTTAATTGTTATACCATCTCGTGCAAACACAGTTCGGATTTGATTTCGATGCTTCTTCAATCGTTGGATTCCTAGGGACCCATTGCGTTATTACATAAACCGCAGTGGTACCATTGCAGCCTTTTTTAGTGCACCTTAGTTCAAGGCAAATATTATTTTTGTAGCTCAGACCAGATGCGGGCCACCAATCACTTTTGGAGTCCGGTAAATCCTGCATCTTTTCATTGAGTTTTGATCCGCTCATTTCTACTTCTTGAGTTCCAAACATATCTGAGTGATCAAGCGGCCTTGCAGAGACGTATGCATAGGTCGAGATGCCACCCATCAACCCGATCGGATCACTCTGCAAATATCGCCCGGTCGCAGGTTCGTATGTCCGGTACATGTTGTAGTTCGTCCCCGTCTCGGCATCGTAGTACTGGCCGGGATAACGCAGATTGAGCACGTACCCCGCCGATGAGGTCGGCTGTTGCTCCCCAAACGGATTGCCCTGATAACCCCACGACCAGATCACGGTGCCAGCGCCGTTGCTTACCGCCCGCGGCGTACCCAACTGGTCAGCGGTCACGTAGTTGATCGTGCTGATGCCGCTACTGCCTGCACCATCATCCACCACAGCCACAGGTATGTCGCCTAGCCAGACGTAATCACGGTCGATCGTGCCATATTCGCCTATCAGGTGACCGATCTCATCGTACGCGTAACGTGCGCTCACACTCTGCGGAAAGGTAGCTGACTTCCCTACTCGCTCGCCTAATGCGTTGTACTTGTAGGTGCCGACGGTCGAGCCATTGAGCTGCGCCACCGTCATCCGATTGCGGGTGTTGTAGCCGAACCCGTAGGTGCTCCCACCCATCACGCTGCCGGTGGTGTTGCCATCAAGGTCATTGGCGCGAGTGGCCGTGCCCATGCTGATGAGCTGGTGCGTGCCGGGGGTGTAACCATAGGCGCCACCGGCCAGACCCGATGTCGTCTTGCTCAGCCGATCCCCGGTCGAGTCGTAGGTGTAGCTTTCCAGCGTGGTCCCATTGCCTTCAGTAACACCATTAAGCCGATAAAGCGGATCGTAGCTGTAGCTCTCCGTAGCTGGGTTGGCGCCGGGGGTGTTGCCCAGGGCTTTGATGTCGCCCATCGCATCCAGCGCAAAGTGCAGGTTCAGTGCCGGACTCACCAAGTCGGTAAGCCGGTAATTGGCATCATAGGTACGCTGAACGGTCTGTCCGTTGCCCAACGTGTAACTGCTGATCGGCCCAAACGGCATCCAGCTGACATTGCTTACCACTGTGGCCGGCCCTAATGCAGGCGGTGGTGCCTGCTGGCCAAAAACAGGGGTAATCGAGCTGGTTGGATCGGTAGGCAATACCAGCACGCTGCTGATGTGACCATTGCTATCGTATGTGTAGCTGACCTTCGTTGGATGATTCGAGCTGAAATTGACGAAGTTGACAAAAGGTGTGGCGTAGCTGCTCAACCGATCGGCCGAGGTATAAGTATAGGTCGTGATATCCGTTTGGTTGGATGTCACATAGAGCTTCTGAATGACATTGCCTCGACCGTCATAGCAGTAGATGGTGCTAAAGGTCGCTTCGACCACACTCGTCAGCCGCCCGATCGGATTGGAGGCCGTGCAGCCAGTCACCGTATTCGATTGCTCGTAGTTGTAAGTGACGTTTTGTGTGACGTCGCCGGGGTAGCTGCTCCCGACCATACGATCGAGTGCGTCAAAGGTGGAATTACTGATGTTTCCCTTCGCATCGGTGTGTATAAGGCGATCACCGGCCGCATCGTAGGTGTCGGTGCTGGTGCCGGTATCCGGGCTTTGCAGCTGAGTGCGATCATTGAGCCCATCGAAGGTGTAAGCGGTCGCAAGGTTCGTCGGGTCGGTGACGCCTGCCAAACGATCCAGTGCATCGAGACTGGCGCTCGTCGTGGTGTTTTGCGTGGCAGGGTCGGCTCCGTTGTAGTTGGCGATCGTGCTGTGCAGGCGGTTCAGCGCGTCGAAGCCTTGCTGGCGCTGGTAACCCAGCGCATCGGCGCTGAGTACGAGATTGCCATTGGCGTCGTAGCTATTGCTCATGCCAGCATTGAAGACGGTCTTGTTGAGGCCATCGATGATGGCGGTGAGTTGCCCCAAGGCGTTGTAGCTGCGCGATTGGCTTTGTACTGTCGTGCCCGAGGACGTAATGATTTGCTCAGATGTCTCGTTGCCGGCAGCATCCAGTGTGTAGTGGAGGTCGTTATTCTGCGCATCCAGAATGTCGGTCAGGCGATGCGCACCGTCGTATTTGAAGGTCGTGACCACGCTGTCAGGGTCGGTGATCGAGTTGACTGCGCCATACGCTGTATAGCCCAGGGTCGTGACAGAACCATCGACGGTACGCGACGCCAGCCAGCCACGCGGCGTATAGGTCAGGTCGGCGTTGATACCGTTGGCATCGGTGACCCGCGTCACACGTCCGTTGCCATCGTACGAAGCGATGGTGGTGACCTGGCTCAGGGCGTTGGTGACTTGATACAGATCGCCCGCCTGGTGGCATGCCGCACCGGGTGTACCGCAGCTGGTGGCACTGCTGCTGGTGTAGTAACTGTAGCTGGTGGTCTGCGTCAGATCGGTACGCGGCCCCGTGACACTGAGCAGCAACCCCACCAAGGGACATTGCGTGTTGACGGCGGTGCAATAGGTATAGCTCCAGCGGCGCACGCCAGACGGCACCGCGCCCGTATTGATACAGGCGTAACCCGCCGCTGCGCTATTCGTCGGATCGATCTCGCAACGCGCCAACGGCTGGCCAGCCGTGTTGTAGACCCACTCGATGTTGGCCACCGTGGTGCCGCTGGCATTGGCGACGGTCGTTTGCAGTGGCACGCGTAACGTGGTGTTCCACATCGTGTTCGTCGTGCGTTGATTCGAGGTGCCTGAAGCATCCACTTGCGTATCCAGCAGACCGCTGGCCGCGTAGTTCGTCGTCGTGAGGTTGTTGTTGAAGTCCGTGGTCGAGGCCAGATAGCCGTTGCTGTCAAACGTGGCCGCGGCATTAGGCTGGCCACACGTCGGTCCGCAGGGTGCGGTCACTGCGCTGGTGTGGACTGAGCCATTGGGCGTCACGAAGCTCAGGGTTGTCTGTGCGCCTAGGGGGTAAGTCACCGAGGTCGTGCCATTGCTGTTGAACGTCAGCGCGGTGGAATCCAGGTTGCCGACCAGCTGCGAGCTGATGGCCCGTCCGAGGGTGTCATACCCAAGGGTGACGTACTGCACACTCGCTTCGTCCACGACACCGGTAAGGGCTTCTGGCCATGTCGTGTTGGTATAGCTGTATTGCCGCGTACTTCGATCCGGATAGGTGACTTGAGTGAGGAGATTACCGCTATAGCTATAGGTTAGAACCCCTCCATTCGGTTGCGTGACGGTGGAAACGAAGCCGCTGCTGTTGTACACAAAAGACAGTTGTCGACCGCGTGGATCGACCACGGTGAGCAGCAGACCGGCGACTGGCGCGATGGAGGTCGGCGTGCTCGCTGTGCTGTAGGTCAGCGTGGTCGTGAGCTGATTGGGATCCTGGATGGAGACTAGCTGTCCCGCAGCGTTGTAGTTTTCGTAGTTGCGGGTCGCCGCCTCAAAATAGGTCCATCCGGTCGACGTCGTGACGAGGGTGTCAGGGACATCGGGGTCGGCATTCCAGACGGTGCCATTTTCGGTGAAGACGACCCACTGACCATTAGGGCGATAGACCGTGGCGGTCGTGACACCCCCAGTCGACACATAAACCAGGCTGCGGTCGAAGCTGTGTCGCCAATGCGTTCCCAAGTTCGCGGCCGTTACTTCAACTTGACTGTTGTAGTAACGGTGAAAACTCAGGGCACCTAAGTCAGCGTCCTCTTCATCGTGGTATTCGTTGCCCGTCGCCAGATTGATCGGGTCACCCGCACACGGACACGGTGGCCCCATTGTTTT
>NZ_LMUE01000002.1:247608-359022 GCF_009766065.1 Dyella sp. S184
TGAGCAGAACGAGCGACCGTCCCTTCGACAACCGCGGCGGGTCCTCGACCGGACACAGCACTATGCAGCGCAAGCCACCCGCTCCGAACAATATTCATGATTTCCCCTTATGGCCCGGCGCTGCAGTTCAGCACGAGCGGTCAATACGCTTTATATCAAACTCGAGCGTGGGAAAGTTGTTCGCTGTGCCCTCGGTATCTGCCCGTCGCTGCGGATACTGCATTCAGAGGATCTCCCCCAACAAGAAAAGCTTCCTTTTGGGGGCCAGTGAACCGGCCACGGGGGATTGCTACGGCTCGGGGGCGCTCGGTGCATCGGCGAGGAACCAGACTTCCCGGGCGAGGTCAATTTGCAGCGGTGGCGACTGGACGGCCTTCAGGTCCGTCATAGTTGCCTGTATCGGGGTCGGCTGTATGACACCACATAACAACACCATCAAAAGACCTTCCAAGGTAAGCGGCGCGCTCCCTAGCTAGCACTTCGCTCTTGAAGCACTGAGTGATCACCTTGCACCCTCCACGAAAGCCTTGCACAACATAGATAGTGTGTGGCATCTCCTTTCTCCTGACCCTAGGCAACCATGCAGAGCCAATGTGTCATCAGAAGACATGCCGAAGAACTGGCGGAACCTACAGGTTCGCCCGAAAGGTCATTATCTATAACGTAGACATAAGCGGCCTAGCTGAGTGGACGCCCTGGCGGCATTGCCGACTCGGAATAGGTCAGGTCTCGGTTTAGTTGCTTCAAAAGCATGGCATGCGACAACACGAGCGCGCTCATTGATTGGCGAGGCGATCGGCTCTAGCCAGCCGCGCTAACTTTCTGCGACCCTCACATGTGTTCGATGGGCATGACCCGGCGACGCGTGCGCTCACGCAACGAGCACTCGCGCATGGTATCCGCCAGCCCTTCCAGGCCGGGTATTCCATACAGATAGACCGAAGCCATCCCCTCATCGGACGAGTGCATATGCACCTGGCACAGGCCAAGTACCCGCATGCCAAACGGCTTCAGCAGGTCGAAGTGATCGACACGGAACAGTTCAAGATTGTCCTGCGTCTTGGAAAAAATCCCGCGTTCAAAGCGCACACGTTGTGTGGTGATCGTGAACGTGGTGGACAGACTGCGCAGCCAGTAGACAACCAGCGCGATGCCTAGCGTGATGATCACGAAAAAGTACTGGCTAAAGGTGTAGATCACTTTGGGGTGGCCCGAGAAAAGCGTCTTTTCGACCGCAGTTTCCTTGGATGCCACATAAGCATCCAGATCCGTACCGCAGTATCGGCATTTGTGCGCAGCGGCCTGGATCGCCTCACCGCATGCGGGACACACCTTCATTCCCTCTTGCATAGTTTTCGCCTGTTTTTTCCCTGGTGCGCGTGGACTACCTCTGCAGCCTCGATCACCATGCTCATGGGTAGATTCAAAGATTTAGCCCGCTGATCGATTTCTCGATCAGCGGGCTATTCGTTTCCGGTCGAGAGCCGGATTGCGCTACCGTTGCACCCCGATCTGTTCAAGCCATATCAGGATATCCAATCCGGGAACTCGCGCCAGCGATCGTCAGTGCCTGTCGTCGCCACCTACATGGCCACGCCCATCACGCATTTCATTGCCCCTGAAGTTGGCAATCCGGCCTGGGCGCTGTGTTGCCGTGGGCCTTTCACCACGATTCGGCAGAGGGCCTCGATAGCCGCGATGCACATCGAAACGGTTGTCTACGTGGCCGTGAAAATCGTGACGGCCGTGAAACCATGGGCCCGCGCCAATGAAGATGCCATCAGTAAACCATTCCGGACCGTAGTAGCCGTAAGGGGCACACGGATAAGGCGCGTAGTCGTAGTAGCCATAAGGGCAGTCGGGAGCGACACCGATGCTGACGCCGACGGCAACTTGAGCTTCTGCTTTGGGCGTGGTCGTCGCGGCAAAGCAGACTCCAGCAAGAACGGCCACGGAAAGACATTGAAATCTGTTCATGACTTCCTCCTCACGCATTTGGACCAGTGGTCATCGTCCACCCGACCACGTCAATTCGCCGTGACCCATCAAATCGCCTTTAGTCGCAGTTCAAGCATGTGGATTTGCTCCTCATGATCTTCTTGTTCAGTCGACACGCAGCAGCATCACGCTCGCCCCAGCGCAGTCATCGTCGCTACCCGCTCCAACAACAAACCATCACGAGATACTTATCCTGCTTGTCTTATGGTTCCGGTCACCTTCACCGGAAATTGATCATGAGCTCTCTACCTCATTGTCGTCATCGTGCAATTGTTGCTCAGCGTTTTGTGAAGCACATATCGACATCTCGTGAAACGTAGCCGATGGATTGCGTTCCTGTTCCTGGTCGTCTCGATCGTCGCCATGCTTGGGATAGGTCTCTACCTGAGTACCACACATCAGGGCACGCATCCGGTCGACAGCGGCTCGCCAGAAAACACGCCCGCATCGCCACATCAATGATGTGTTCGCGAGATCGCACCCTCTCGATGAATTCGCATCACTCTCATCATTCTCGTGACGCCAGACGGTCAAGACGTATAGCGCAGCAATGAACGAATCCAGGCCATCGCCGCACGCGAAGTCACTGTTGCTTGCCGCGATGAGTCTCGGCTATGGCGTCGTGCAACTCGACGTCACCATTGTCAACACGGCCTTGCACAGTATCGGCACATCGCTGGGCGGCGGCGTATCCGAGCTGCAGTGGATTGTCAGTACCTATACGATCGCGTTTGCAGCCTTGATCCTGACCGCGGGGGCGCTGGGTGATCGGATCGGTGCGAAGAAAGTCTTCATGGCAGGTTTCGCCATCTTTACGACTGCTTCTCTCGCGTGCGCGCTGGCACCATCAGCGGTGCTTCTGATTGCAGCAAGAGCCATGCAGGGCATCGGAGCGGCAATCCTGGTGCCGAATTCGCTCGCCCTGCTCAACCATGCCTATCCGGACGAAAAGGAACGTGGGCGCGCAGTGGGAATCTGGGCAGCGGGTGCGAGTCTTGCTCTCACGGCAGGCCCGCTTGCAGGCGGCGTCCTGATTGCTCTCGTCGGCTGGCGGAGCATCTTTCTGGTCAATCTGCCCATCGGTATCGCCGGTCTCTGGTTGACGTGGCGCTATGCGAGCGAGACGCCGCGCTCACCTCACCACTCACTCGATCTGGGCGGCCAAGCAGCGGCGATCGGCGCACTGGGTTGCCTCGCTGGCGCCATTATTGAAGGCGGCACTCGCGGCTGGAGCAATCCGTGGGTTCTGGCAGGTTTTGCTGCCTTCATTGTTCTTGCTGCGGCTTTTGTATTCCAGGAACGGCGTGCGAAGCAGCCGATGCTTCCGCTTTCGTTGTTTCGAAACAGAATGTTCGCACTGACGTCGGCGATCGGCCTGCTCGTGAACGTGGCCTTCTACGGCCTCATCTTCGTGCTGAGCCTGTACTTCCAGCAGGTCAACGGCCTGTCACCTCTTGCAACAGGCCTGGCATTTCTCCCGATGATGGGCGCCGTGCTGCCGGTGAATCTGTTGGCGGCTCGCGCGACCGAGCGATTTGGCGCTCAAGCCATCATCGCCACCGGCGCAATCATGGCAGCCGTGGGATGCATGGCACTGCTTGGCACCGACCGCGGCACCAGCTATTGGTCCATGTGCGTCCAGCTTGTTGCGATCGGTGCCGGCCTGGGCTTGCTGGTACCACCGCTCACATCGACCCTTCTCGGCAGTGTGGAAAAGAAACGCTCGGGTATCGCCGCTGGCGTTCTCAACGCCACCAGACAGACAGGCAGTGTCCTGGGCGTAGCCCTGTTTGGAGCATTTGTCGCCAGGAAAGGCGCATTTGTCTTTGGCACCCGGGAATCGCTGATCGTGTGCGCGATTCTCCTGTTGGGAGCTGCAATGACGATCATGGTCGGCTCCCGCAACAAGAGCTAGGTCACCTGCCGTCATAACGCTGTGCAAGGAGGTTTGGCGCAGACGCGGTCATCACGCTCCGTACCGGATGCTGCAGTCAACCGGTGAAGGCAGCTTCTCTGTCTCGTCAAGGACTGACGACACCGGCCATTGACTCGCCTGATGCATTTTTAAAATTTGCCGCCGAATGGGCGGTTTCTTTTTGTGTGTTTGGCGCTGCCGTGGACTCAACGCGGCACCGGCGCCACGCCTATGACGCAACGTTGCTGTAGGGCCCCGCGTAACGACACGACAGCCGTGTCATCGACCAGGTACAGGCTGTAATCCTTCGTGTTGCGTATTGCGGGAATCTGGCAGCTCTTCGCCAGGATCGCAGGCTTCCGCTGCAAGTCCGCGGCACTCGCCTCGAAGTCCAGGTCAACGACATCCGGGATGTAATACATGAGGAACATGTGGGTGTGAAATGTTTCACCCTCCGTGATGTAGGGGATGATCAACGGATGGATCAGCGGGAATTGTTCGGCGACATGCGCCGTGATCGGTGAATAGCCGATAGTGCCGTCGAGCAAGAAGGAATGGATGGGGTGGTCAACTCTCAGTTCGGCCAGATCTTCGGCCATGCGCGCGCCGATCTGATCCTCGTAATTCTTCTGCTCACCCAGTGCGTTGCCGTAGGCGCTGGCGATGACGCACATGCCCAGTGCAAGCATGCAGGCAGCCGACAAGGTCCACGCATCCGACCGGCGCCATTGCCGCAGGGCCGCCTGCATGACGATCAACCCTGCCGCCAATAGCGCACCGACTCCCATCAGCACGCGCGGCATCATCTCCGGCCTGAGCAGCAGCAACATGGGGCCGAATACACAGGCCAAGGCGGCCAACGGCAGCACAAAACTACTCGCAAACAGGATCACCGTGACCCAGGCCGGTTGCGTAAGGCGAGTCTTGAGCGCGTAACGGATGCCGATGGCAATCGGAAACAGCAGCAGCAAGATCAACAGCGGGTTGAAGTACCTCCACCACTGCCGGCTGAAGCTGTCGCCGATGAAGGTACAGAACGCGACGATATTGGTCTTTATCACCGGCAGGTCGTGCAAGCCGTGGATCTTTTCGCTTTGCTTCTCTACCCAGCCATGGATGTGGATACCGATGACGAGTTCATAGACAAGCATGGCCACGCCCACCTGCAACGCCCGCGACAGAAATTGCATCATCAACTGGCGCGGGGTCTTTTCGTGGAGCTGGGCCAGCACGACATCCAGCAGGATGAAGATCAGGCAGGCATTGATGGCCGGCTGATAAAAACTGAGGCTGGCAAAAATCGAGAGGACTCCCAGCCACCAGCCTCGGCGATTGTCCTTGATGGTGATCACCGGCAGCAGGGCCAGCAGCATCGCCAGGCTCATGCTCAAGGCATCGAACTTGTAGGAGAGGTTTTCCAGATAGAACGGTTGCGCGCCAAGCGGGAATGCCACAAGTGCGGCCATCCATGGCGAACGAATGGCATATCGACGCGCAATCAGCACGCCGACCCACGCAAGTATCACGATGGCCCCGATCTGCGTCAGTGGCGAGATATCCACCAGTGCGGAGTCATAGGACTGCAGCAGCTTCATCAGCAGGGTGGTCAGCGGCCGACCGTTGGAATCCCAACCGGTATGCCCGATCAGCGCACGCTTCAGGTCGTCATCGTAATAACGATTCGCCCGCAGGATCGGATACAGAATCAGGAAATAAAGCGCGAGAAGAATGGCGAAAACGCTACGGTCATCGCGCGCCGGATCAGTACGTGGGCTGACTTGTTCGTCGTGTGAAATCGACTGATTCACGTATCAAGATTCCTTGGAACAACCAGATGATGCCGGACGCTAAACGAACTCAAGCCGACATTACCGCCATAATCGCGCGCCCGGCGTCGCATTATCACGGATTGCATGGCAGAACTGCCGCACGATGCCCCTCGTCAGTCATCGCTTGGATTTGTCCAGACGGATAAGGGGTCGGGACCCCTCCCGGGCGAGAAAGTGTTCCTGATGATCCCTCTCGACCTGGTCAGCTTGCACAGCCACGTGACGTCACAACGCCAGGCTCACGTGCGAAAATTGAGCCACTCACCGATACCCTATGTGCGCCATGACCTCCCAGAAATATGACTTCCGCCAGTTCCAGGAAGAACTCGCGACACTCGAACGCAAGGTTGAGAAGCAACAACCATCCAAGCCTCTTGGCAAGAAAGAAGCTGCTGCTCAACGCTTGGCGATGGCACGTGAAGAATTCCTGATGCTTCAGAAGCGGCATGGTTTGACTGTTGCGGATGTCGTTGCCTTTTTCCCCGAGGAGGAAGGCATTGCTTACCTTCAGCAGCTCATCGCTGCGGCGGCAACAAAGCCTCGGCGAACACGGAAGTCATAAGACTTCCCAAGTTGGATTGAGTGCTGTCGCACCAGATAGCCAACTCCACCGCGACGCTCAACCACCCATCGAGCGAGCCCCTCAGCAATCCAAACTGCGCATCAACGCGTGGCCAAAAGAACAGTGCTTGACTCTTTTTCATATTTCTACAATTATAGAAATATGAAATCAAAAGATGCCATCACCTGCCTGAATGCGCTCGCCCAAGAGCACCGCCTGAATCTGTTTCGCTTGCTGGTGCAGGCCGGCGATGAAGGCATGGCAGTCGGTGAACTGGCCGCGGCGACCGGGCTGGCTGGTGCGACGCTGACCAATCATCTGCACATCCTGCGCCGAGCCGGCATGGTCAGTGACGAGCGGCGTGGCCGGGTCATCCAATGCCGCGCGAGCTATCCGCAGATGAATGAACTGCTCGGGTTTCTCACCGAAAGCTGCTGCACAGGCTCGACTGCAGCCGATTGCGCACCGGCTGCGATATGCAAACCAGCAAGAAAAAATTGATGAAGCGCACCAATGACTCGGTGAGCGCAGATCAACCGCGCAACGTGCTGTTCCTGTGCACCGGCAACTCCGCACGTAGCGTGATGGCAGAAGCCCTGCTCAACGTGCTGGGCGAAGGCCGATTCCACGCGTACAGCGCCGGCAGCTTCCCCAGCGACAAGGTTCAACCCATCGCCGCTGAACTGGCGCAAGCCTTCGGCTACACCAAACCGCTGCGCAGCAAGAGCTGGGACGAATTCGCGCAAGCGGATTCGCCCTCGATCGACATCGTGATCACCGTCTGCGACAACGCCGCCGGCGAAATGTGTCCAATCTGGCCAAGCCAACCAGTCACGGCGCATTGGGGCATACCTGATCCAGTATCCGAAACCGGTTCCGAAGATCAACGCAGGCGCGCTTTCCAGTCGGCCTGGATGATGCTGCGTCGACGCATCGACCTGCTGCTGGCATTGCCGCTCGAAAAACTCGACCGGATCACGATGCAGCAGGAACTGCGTGCGATCGGTCAGGCGGAAACCGTCAATGAATCGTAAGGCTGCCGGATCTGCACCTGCACCGATCGGATTTTTCGCCCGTTATCTAAGCGTATGGGTCGCAGTGTGCATCGTCGTTGGCATCGCACTTGGGCATGCCTTTCCGATGGTCTTCGAAACACTGGCCGCGGTCGAGGTGCAGCACATCAATCTGCCCGTCGCCGGACTGGTGTGGCTGATGATCGTGCCAATGCTGCTCAAGGTCGACTTCGCGCAGCTCGCGGGTGTGCGTCATCAGGTGCGCGGCATCGGCATCACCCTGCTGGTGAACTGGGCGATCAAGCCGTTCTCGATGGCGCTCCTGGGCTGGCTGTTCATTCGCCATGTCTTCGCCGCGTGGCTGCCGGTCGGACAGCATGATTCCTATATCGCGGGACTGATCCTGCTGGCCGCCGCACCGTGCACGGCGATGGTGTTCGTCTGGTCAAGGCTATGTGGCGGCGAGCCGAACTTCACGCTCGCCCAGGTGGCACTCAATGACACGATCATGATCGTGGCGTTTGCGCCCATCGTCGCCCTGCTGCTTGGTGTGGCAGCGATCCATGTGCCGTGGGGAACATTGCTGCTGTCGGTGCTGCTCTACATCGTGGTGCCTGTTTTCGTTGCACAGCTCTGGCGTGAATGGCTGCTGCGATATCACGGACAGGCCGCGCTGGATGCGACGCTCAAACGGATCGACCCGTGGTCGACCGCGGCACTGCTGGCCACACTGATCCTGCTGTTCGGCTTTCAGGGAGAAGCGATCCTGGCGCAACCGCTGATCATTGCGCTGCTTGCCGTACCCATCATCATTCAGGTGTATCTCAATGCCGGCATCGCCTATGGCTTGAGCCGCTGGCTGAAGGTGCCGCATTGCGTGGCCGGCCCAGCCGCACTGATCGGCGCCAGCAATTTCTTCGAACTGGCGGTGGCGTCAGCCATCAGCATTTTCGGCCTGCGTTCAGGTGCCGCGCTGGCGACGGTTGTGGGTGTGCTGGTCGAAGTGCCGGTGATGCTGTCGGTGGTGCGCATCGTCAATCGCACCGAATCCTGGTTCGATGCATCACCCGTGCTCGCAGCAAGAAAAACCGGCATGCCCGCGGCGAAACACACTGTGCGATGAATGCGCGCCTCCCTCGTTCACAGCAGGTTGATTTTGTCCGGACAAGACTCGGGACTCTGCAAGTAGCGAGGAACTATCCATGAAGAACAAGATCACTCCGCTCACTTTCGCGCTCGCGCTGGGCATACTCTCATCGGGAATTTCCAGCGTTGCCATAGCGCAGCAGGCCATGGCCGAACCGCAGGTGCAGAGTGCGCTCACTCAACAGGGCTACACCAAGGTGCATGACCTCAAGTTTCGTGATGGCATGTGGTATGCCCATGCCAAGAGCGCCAACGGCATGGGTGTAGATGTTCGTATCGATGCAAAGACCGGACAGGTCTATCCGGACAAGCAGGTATCGCAATTGAGCGAGCATGATGTGCGCGCCTCCTTGGAAACCCAGGGTTATACACATGTCCACGACGTGGATTACAAGGATGGCATCTGGAACGCCAAGGCTAAAAACCCGGCTGGCAATCGCGTCGAGCTGAAAGTCGACGCCAGCAGCGGCAAGGTGATCGGCACCGATTAGCAGACGGATGGCCGAATCAGTTCAATGCTTGCCGTAAGCCCACAGCAGGAACGGCGGCAACATCTGCTTCCATGACGTCTGATTGTGTTTGCCGCCCTGCAGCAGGAACAGCGCGACATCCGTGTCGCGCGATGGGTGGCGCGCATAATCCAGGTTGACCGTATATCCCAGTTGCTTCAGGCCGCGCGCATGGAAGCCGTCAGGACCACGATAACCTTCGATGACGTCCTGCACGTCGTTGATCGCATCGATGATGCCGTTGCCATCGCGATCGCTGGTTTCTTCTGCGGTGCCCACGGCAAACCACATCTTCAGGCCGGCGCGAATGGGGCCGTGATCGACCATGCCCTGCACCAGCCGCGTGTGCTCGATCGCCGTTACGTTGCTGCGATCGGCGGCCAGCCAGAACGAGGGTGAGAACGCGCCGACCCAGCCGAACACGTCCGGATACTCCCAACCGAGATTGAACGCGTTCAGCGCACCCAGCGACCAGCCGAGCATCGCGCGATCGCGGACGGAGCGGCGCGTGCGGTAGTGCGCGTCGACATACGGCACCAGCATGGTGGCGACCCAATGCGAATAGTCCTGCGCGCGCGTGCCGATCGGACCGATCCGGGAACCACCGACGAGGCTGCGTGAAGCCACGCGATCGGACAGGCCGTAGCCACTGGCACGATCGGACAGCATGTCGATCGCCACCACGATGACCGGTTCGATCGCGTGTTCGCGATAGAGCCGTGCAAGCGTCGCCTGCAGATCCACCGCCGGCATGTCCTGACCGTCGTTCGCATACAGCACCGGATAACGTCTGCTCGCGGCGGCGGCGGTGTTGTAATTCGGCGGCAGGTAGATCACGACCTTGATCTTCTCCGGCGCAAAAGCGGGTGCGTCGAGTTGCAAGCGGATCGCTGCAGTGCCGGCGACCGTCGCCGATGCTGCAGGCACCTCGGCCGACCAGCCTTCACTCACACAGCATGTCAGCAGCAGAAGCGCGATGAACAAGCAGCTGCGCATCATGCGCACACCGGCGGATTCATGCGCGGCTGCGGCACCGGGATCAAGCCAGGCTGGCAAACCACACGCCGTAGCCAGGCAAGTGCAGCTGGTTGCCTTCGAGGTGGCCTTGCAGCAGGCCATGACCATCCACGACAACCGGCTTGCCACGTACAGTCGGCAACGCGAGTTCGACAGCTGCATCAACAAGGTTGAACGCCACCAGCAAGGTCTTTCCGGCAAAGCTGCGGGTGAATGCCAGCACCGGTTCGGCCGTGTCGAGGAACTGGATGTCGCCCCAGCGCAGCACCGGCTGCGACTGGCGCCAGTGCATGAAGGTGCGAAAGCCATTCAGCGCCGAATGCGGATCGGTTTCCTGATGTGCCACCGCCAGCGCGAGATGTTCCTGCGGCACCGGTAGCCACGGCATGCCTTGACTGAAGCCGGCGTGCGCTGCATCGCCGCTCCACGGCATCGGTGTGCGACAGCCATCGCGCCCCTTGAACTGCGGCCAGAACGCAATGCCGTACGGATCCTGCAAGGATTCGTAGGGCAGCTCGGCCTCGGTCAGGCCGAGCTCCTCGCCCTGGTAGACACACACCGAACCGCGCAGCGAGCAGACCATCGCGGTAAGCAGGTTGGCCAGCGACGTTGATGGCTGGCCGCCGCCCCAGCGCGTCAGCACGCGTTCGACGTCGTGGTTGGAGATGGCCCAGCAAGGCCAGCCCTCGGTCATCTGTGCTTCCAGCGTCTGTACCGTGCCGCGGATGTGAGCGGCACTGAAATCGTCGGTCAGCAACTCGAAGCTGTAACCCATGTGCAGGCGGCCGTGGCGGGTGTATTCGGCCATCGTGGCGAGTGAATCCTCGGAGGAGATCTCGCCCAGTGCAGCCACGTCCGGATAGTGGTTCATCAGCGCGCGCAACTCGCCGAGAAACGCCAGATTCTCCGGCTGCGTGTTGTTGTAGTAGTGGTACTGGAATGCGTAGGGGTTATCCGGACTGAAACCGCGTCCGACGCGCTTTTCCTTCGGCTTCGGCGGATTGTCGCGCAGCTCGCGGTCGTGGAAGCAGAAGTTGATTGCGTCCAGGCGTACACCATCCACGCCTCGATCCAGCCAGAAACGCACACTGTCGATGATCGCTGCGCGCACTTCGGCGTTGTGGAAATTAAGATCCGGCTGCGAAGTCAGGAAGTTGTGCAGGTAGTACTGGCCCCGGCGCGGGTCCCACTGCCAGGCCGAGCCGCCGAACAGCGATAGCCAGTTGTTCGGCGCCCCGCCATCGTCCTTCGCATCGCCCCATACGTACCAGTCGGCCTTCGGATTGTCGCGGCTATCCCGGCTTTCCTGAAACCAGGCATGCTCGGCCGAGGTATGGCTGAGTACCTGGTCAATCATCACCTTCAGGCCGCGCTCGTGAGCACCGGCCAGCAGGCGGTCGAAATCGGCGCGCGTACCAAACAACGGATCGACATCGCGGTAATCGGCAATGTCATAGCCGAAGTCGGCCATCGGCGACTTGAAGAACGGGGCGATCCAGATCGCATCGACGCCAAGGCTGGCTACGTAGTCGAGTCGTTCAATGATGCCCGGCAGATCGCCCACGCCATCGCCGTCCGTATCCAGAAAGCTGCGTGGATAGATCTGGTAGATGACGGCTCCGCGCCACCAGGGTGCATTACTCATTCGCATGTCCCAAGGGTTCCTTGCCCAAGTGGCAGCGACGCGCCCGATGGCGGTGCTGCATGGTCTGTCGGGGAGCTTAGCGGCTGCATGCAGAAGCGGCCGCGACAGTGCATACGTATTCATGAATGCCCTCCATCGCAGTGCAGCATAAAACGACCAGCAATCGTTTGGACTTCCATATGGTTATGACATTGATTGTATCGGATGGAAGCTGCAGCAAGCCTTCCACGGCATCCGCGGCGCAGAAGATTCGGTCAAGAACCCCCTCATGGGCATCGCGCGACGCACGGCACAGCCTGCGTTTGCGGTGCATAGCAGCACAATGAATACGTATGCAGGAAACGGTTTGGCTGCAAAAGGCCGCCCTACCATGACGCCACGTTGACGGGTCATCGGCTCATGCGGCCGTGTTGTTCACCGAAAACGTTGGGGCAATGACCGCAACTACATACAAAATAACGTGCAACCCTGGGAGGGGATAACGATGGTACTGAAACGCAATGTGCTGGCCCTGGCGCTTGCATCTGCTGGACTCTGCTTCTCGCTTGGAGTCCATGCGACACCAGCTGACAACAACGCGAATCCGGGCAGCGCATCCGTCTCGTCCAATGCACCGGCACCCGACCAGCAGAGCATCGACACGCAGAGTCAGACCACGACTCAGACCACCACGGTGCCTAGCGACAATACGGCGCCGAAGAAAGCGAACGAGAAAGCCGAGCTGGCCAAGAGCCTCGACACGATCACGGTGACTGGCTACAGCAAGAGCGCCGAGACGGCCGTCGACATCCAGCGCTATGCCGACACCATCCAGAACGTGGTGACCGCGGCGGACATCGGCGGCCTGCCGGATCAATCCATTGCCGACGCGCTGACCCGCCTGCCCGGTGTCACCGCCGAGCGCATCGGTGGCCAGGCTTCCCAGATCAACTGCAACGGTCTCTCGGGCAACTTCATCCAGACCACGCTGGACGGCCGCGTGCAGCCGTCGACCAGCGGCACCAACTACATCCAGTTCGACGAGTACCCATCCGAGCTGATCAACCAGGCGACCGTGTACAAATCGCAGCAGGCCAACCTGATCGAGGGCGGCGTGGGCTGCTCGATCGCGATGAAGACAGCCAATCCGCTTGACGCCAAGCAGGAACAGACCGTCAACGTCGACATGCGTGGCAGTTTCAACAACCAGGCGAATGACGTATACGGTACCAATACGCAAGGTTACCGCTTCAGCGCCGCCTGGCAGGGCAAGTTCCTCAACGACACGCTGGGCGTGGGTTTGGGCTTTGCGCGCATGCAGCAGCCGCACGTCTCGGAGCAGTTCGTGGGCGAAGCCTTTGACGGGCTGCAGACGATCAATTCCAGCGGCCAGCAGGCCTACCCCTCGCAGGGTGTCCAGGTGCAGCAGAACGGTGGCAGCGAACAGCGCAATGGCTACCTGGCGACCCTCGTGTGGAGGCCCAACGACAACCTGCAGCTCGGCGCCAACGGCTTCTTCTCGCAGTACAACGACGGCTCGTTCGGCCGCGGTTTCCGCGGACAGCTGTTCGACCAGGGCCAGGCGCAGATCACCAACCCCGTGCTGTTGCCTAACGGTGCTGTAGTGGGCGGCACGGTGACCAGCAATGCCACTCCGGACAATTTCGGTCTGGAAACCACCGCTGACAACTACACCACGAACAGCAGTGTGTTCTCCGGCGGCCTCAACGCGAAGTGGAACAGCGGCCCGTGGACGGTGGTGGCCGACGCATCGATGTCGCGCGCGGTCAGCTCCGAGATCAACGTCGACACCACGGCTGATCCCTACAACGGCCTGGGTACAGCCACGCCGTCGCTGATGAGCCAATCGCTCACCTACGGACTGAATGGCCTCAACGTCGGTACGCTCACGGTACCCAACCCGGGTATCTACACCAATCTCGGCGACATGGCGTTGTCGCGTTACGGTGTCTATCCGTACGTCTACCACGATGTGGACAAGGGCTTGCGCCTCGAGACCACCTACGAGCTGTCGAGCAATCCGGTGTTCTCGGCGATCGAGGGTGGTGTCTACATCAACAACCATACCTACAACGCCGACCGCAGCGCCTATGTGTATGGCTCGGAGTGGGGTGATGCCAAGACAACACCGCTGGCGCTCAACAGCAGCGATGCGGTCACCACCTGCTGGAGCGGAAACTTCGGCGGCTTCCCATGTTTCCTGGCGCTCAACGGCCCTGCCATCCTGGCTGCGAACGGCGTTACCAACACCACGCCGCTGAAGAGCTGGGCCAACAACTGGACCTATATCCAGAGCGGCCAGGTCGATGTGAAATCGCGCGACGCCTACCTGATGGGCGACATCGACACCAACCTGTTTGACCACAGCGTGACCGGCAACATCGGCGTGCGCGTGGTGCGCACCTCGCAGTACAGCAGTGGCCTGCAGGAAGTGGACAACAACGAAGGCGTGCCGATCACTGACCAGACCGGCGTGACCAGCAGCGACTACATGCCGGTGAACCAGGGCAAGAGCTACACCGATGTGCTGCCGTCGATCAACCTGACTTTCCACTTCGACGACGCCAACCAGCTGCGCTTCTCCGCCGCCCAGGTGATGGCGCCACCACCGATCAGCTCGTTGCTGGCCGGCCACGGCGCATGGGAGGCGAATGGTCAATACAACCTGTGGAGCAACACCAGTCCGCTGCTCGATCCGATGTATGCGAACCAGTTCGATCTCAGCTTCGAACACTATTTCGATCAGTCGAGTGGTGCCTTCACGGCCCACGTGTACACCAAGCACATCGAGTCGTTCGTGGAGCAGATCCAGTACAACGACTTCAACTTCGCCGGTGCCGGTATCACGGTGCCGATCGATCCGACCACCGGGAAACCATATCTCAACGGGGAGTACCAGACCTCGTACAACGATACCCAAGGCGGCACGGTCCACGGCATGGACGTGTACTACACGAAGACCCACTTCCTTCCCGGCGTATGGTCCGGCCTGGGTGTGAGTGCCGGCGTCTCGCTGGACCAGAGTGCGGTGAAGACCGAATCCACACTCAGCGGGCCGCCGCAGAACCAGGGCCTGCCGGGTCTGTCGAAAAAGTCCGCCACCGCGGCGTTGTTCTACGACAACGGCACGTTCTCGGCCCAGCTGTCCGGCAACTACCGTTCCTCGTTCGTGTCGGATTCGCAGATGTCGGTCAACAACCAGATCGTCTACTTCGCTCCCGAGACGGTGTTCGACCTGCAGACGGCCTACAACTTCACGAAGCACGTGAGCATACTGCTGCAGTTTCTCAACCTGACCAACCAGCCGACCCGCACCTACTTCGGCAATACGCAGCAGACCGGCACGATCCAGTACTTCGGCATGACGACGTACCTGGGCTTCAAGATCAATCTGTAACGACCACGCCGGACATCGCCCTCACGGTGTCCGGCCTCTTTTCCCCTGGCCGGTTCCGCGATTCGTCGCGGGACCGGCTCTTTTCAGCATGATCCGCCATGTCATGACAAGGGCGGCTACCGGGCCGTCAATCGGGCGTGAAATCGCCTGCTGAGCTGTTCGCACCACATCCCCGGTGCCTGCGCCTGCATGATGGACGCGCGACCACACAAGCAGACCGACATGCCACGATTCACCTTGCTCGCTTGCGGTATTGCCACTGTCCTCGCCCTGCTCTCGCCCGGGCTGGGCCGCAGCCAGACCGACAACCCACCACGGCCCGCACCGGCATCCAGCGCCTCGCAACAGGCACCGCCCGGGCACACCCCTTCCAATGTTTGGTATGAGATCTTCGTGCGCTCCTGGGCCGACAGCAACGGCGACGGCATTGGCGATCTCAACGGCATCACTGCCCATCTCGATTACCTGAAATCTCTGGGCGTCAGCGGTATCTGGCTGATGCCGATCAATCCGTCGCCGAGCTACCACGGCTACGACATCACCGACTACTACGGCATCAATCCGCAATACGGCACGATGGCCGACTTCCAGCGCCTGCTGGATGCGGCGCACCAGCGCGGCATCAAGGTGATCATCGACCTGGTGATCAACCACACCAGTGCGCTGCATCCGTGGTTCATCGCCGCCAACAATCCGCAGGACCCACATCACGACTGGTACAACTGGGCGCGCCCCGGCACTGACCTCGATGCGCTCAGCGCTACCGACACGCCAGCCTGGCACACCACCCCGACAGGCCAGCATTACATCGGCGTATTCGCCGGCATGATGCCCGACCTGGATTACGACACGCCGGCCGTGCGCGAGGAAATGATCCGCGTAGGCCAGTTCTGGCTGAAGAAAGGTGTCGACGGTTTCCGGCTGGATGCGGCCCAGCACATCTACTACGACTTCAAGTCGCAGGACGGTGATCCGGCGGTCCTGCAGAAGAACCTGGCCTGGTGGTCGCAGTTCCGTCACGGCATCGACACGGTCACACCCGGTGCCTACGTGGTTGGCGAAGTCACGCAGAAGACGCCCGACCGACTCGCGCCGTACCTGCGCCCGCTGAGTGCCGTGTTCGACTTTCCGCTGGCGAAGCAGCTGGTCGACAGTGCCAACAGCGAGCGTGCTGGCCAGCTCGCCGCGCTGCTCGCGCAGACCGAGGCCGACTATCGCAAGGTCACCGGCAAGTCGGGTGTGGATGCGCCGTTCCTGTCCAATCACGACCAGGAACGGGTGATGAGCCAGCTCGACGGCAACCCGCAGCACATGCGCATGGCCGCCGCGATGCTGCTCACCCTGCCCGGCCAGCCGTTCATCTACTACGGCGAGGAACTGGGCATGCGCGGGCAGAAGCCCGATGAAGACCTGCGCGAACCGATGCGCTGGAACCGTTCGCCGAACGCGTCCGGCGAAGCCACCTGGGAAACCCCGACCACACCCAACGATCCGGCAATATCAGTGGAAGCGGAACAGGCTGATCCTGATTCGCTGCTGCGCTTCTACACCAAGCTGATCCACTGGCGCGGCCAGATAAGCGCACTGCGCGATGGCTCCATCCATCCGCTCGCGGTGGCGAATCCGCAGCTTGCCGCGTGGAAGCTCGACGACGCCACCAGCCACGTTCTGGTGGTGCACAACCTGTCCGGCCAGCCGCAAAGCTTGCCGCTGCACGATAGCCATATCCATGCCGTGGTGCTGCAAAGTGCCAGCGGCAGCACGTTGAAGAAAGGTGAGTTGCAGATGCCGCCCTACAGCACGGCGATCCTGCAATGACGTTGCAACAGGCAAAAGGAGCTTGACCCGATGAGAGCATCGCACCGTCTTACCCGACCCGTCGCCGCGATGGTATCGCTGTGGCTCGCTTTCGCATTCGCACCGATCGACACCACGGCCATCGCCATGTCGGCAGCACAGACAAACCCGATGGCGCAAATCGTCGACCACAACATCACCATCGACCTGGGTGCAAACCGGCTCTCCATCCGTTTCGTCGCCCCCAACATCGTGCAAGTGCACTACAAGCCGGATGGCCTGGACAGCGCCCCCACCCTGGTGATCGACAGCGATGCCCCGCCCTCGACCTTCGAGCAGGTGCGCGACGAAGACAACGCCGGTGTGATCAGCCTTGCCACCGATCGCGGCTCCGTGCACTGGGATCAACAAAAGCGTCAGTTGCGGATCGAGGATGCGCAACAGCGCAGCGTGCTGCTGCAGACCGATATCGACTCGCTACAACATGGCCGCCTGAACCTGGAGCATGGGCCGCGCGATGCGCTGTACGGCATCGGCGGCTACAACGCGACCGCGAACGCCTCGGCCGGTCTACTGCGCAGCGGCCACCTGCCGGCCACCGCCGGCGAACAAGGTCATGCCGGCGCGCCGTTCGTGTGGAGTACGGCAGGCTACGGCGTACTGCTCGACAGCGATGGCGCCCGTCTCTCGCTAAAGCCAACCACGATCGAGATCGATGACGAGGTACGCAAGGATCCCGACTACTACATCGTGCTCGGCACACCGGCCGAGATCTTCGGCGCACTGGCACAGCTCAGCGGCCACACGCCGCTATTCCCGAAATGGGCAATGGGCTTCACCAACAGCCAGTGGGGCATCGATCAGAAAGAGCTGCTGCAGATCGTCGATACCTATCGCGCCAAGCACATCCCGATCGACAACTTCACGCTCGACTTCGACTGGAAGGCCTGGGGTGAAGATGACTACGGCGAGTTTCGCTGGAACGTCACGAAATTCCCGGATGGTCCCAACGGCAAGCTGAAAGCGGAGCTCGACCGTCGCGGCATCCACCTCACCGGCATCATGAAGCCGCGTGTCCACGTCGATACGGTGGAAGGCCGTTACGCCACCGCACACGACCTGTGGCGCCACGGCGAGCAGGCCACACCAGACTACTTTTCGCACAAGCCGGTGAAGGACATCGACTTCGACAAGCCTGCAGCGCGCGCCTGGTTCTTCAACGACGCGCTGAAGCACAGCTTCGCCACCGGCATGGTCGGCTGGTGGAACGACGAGGCCGACAACACCCCAAGCAACACCCAGTTCCTCAACATGCAGCGCACGCTCTACGACGGCCAGCGCGCGATCTCGAACCAGCGCGTGTGGTCGATCAACCGCAACTTCTGGCTGGGCTCGCAGCGCTACGCCTACGGCCTGTGGTCGGGTGACATCCCTACCGGCTTCGCCAGCATGGCTGACCAGCGCGGGCGCATGCTCAGCGCGATCAACGTCGGCGCGATGCAGTGGGGCATGGATGGCGGCGGCTTCAAGGATGGCACGCCGACGCCAGAGAATTACGCGCGCTGGATCGAGTTCGGCGCGTTCACGCCGATCTTCCGCGTGCACGGCGATTTCGGGCAGAAGCGCCAGCCGTGGATTTACGGGCCGATCGCCGAGAAGGCAGCCACCGACGCGATCCGCCTGCGCTACACACTGATCCCGTACATCTACAGCTATGAATACCAGCGCCGCGTCAACGGCGTCGGTCTGGTGCGCCCATTGCTGTTCGACTGGCCGAACGATCCGAACGTGCGCAACGATGTCGATGCGTGGATGTTCGGGGAATACCTGCTCGTTTCGCCGGTGGTCGAACAAGGCCAGACCTCGAAGGACGTCTACCTGCCGGCCGGTCGCTGGACCGACTGGTTCAGTGGCAAGGCCTACCAGGGCGGCCAGACGGTCCATCTGGCGACCGACAGCCAGCACTGGGGCGACATCCCGCTATTCATCCGCCAAGGCGCGATCATCCCGACCCAGCCATCGATGGATTATGTCGGGCAGCAGCCGCTGACCGAGCTCAGTGTGGATGTGTTTCCGGACACGCTGCGCAGCACCTTCGATTATTACGATGACGACGGCAACACCTACGACTACGAGCATGGCGCGTATTTCAGCCAGTCGCTATCCGTGCAGCAGCAAGGTAATGCGGTGCGCGTCGAAACCACGGCACCGGCCGGCAGTTTCAAGCCAGCGCTGAAGTTCTACCTGCTGAAGATTCATGGCGATGCCGCCACCATGGTAAGCAGCGCGAGCGGCGCGATGCCATCGTTCGCCAGTCTCGATGCGCTCCAGCAAAGCCAGGGCGAAGGCTGGACCGGTGGGCATGACCGCTATGGTACGGTCACCTGGGTGCGGGTGAACGCAGCGGTGGCCTTGCGCATCACGCTCACGACGAGACCATAGGCTGCAGACCTGGCCTCACCTAGTCAACTGCAATGCCTCAGTAGTTCAGATGGAGGCCCAGCAGGTGCAGGCTGAAAACAAACCAGAGGGCGGCGAGGCAAGCCAGCACCAGCATCGTGCTGTTCGCCTTGCGCCACCAACCACCGGGTTCGCGCCAGGCATGACGCGCATTGGCGACGACGGCCAGCGTGCCGATGACGGCCAACACGCCGACCAATTGAATCAGCCGCAACGTCACGTCCAGGCCGTTGCCGAGATTCGCGAAGCTGTCGTCTGCCAGTTTCAGCACGTACAACCAACCCGCGGTGAACAACAGGTATAGCAACGCCGCGACTCGGCTCAAGCGATACCAGCGCGTCGCCTGCACCGACAGCAGCGACGATTCGCGATAATGTCGGCGCACCAGCGCCGCAATCGGCCACAGCAACACGGTCAACAAGAAGACCACCAGCACACCAAACAGCAGCGGCAGGTTCCACGCCGCGGACTGCCAGCCCGGCACCGGCATGAAAACCATGATCGGCGCCACCTCGTCGTAGGAGATCCAGCGCAGCTTGCCATCCTGGATCAGCGCACCGAGATGACTGCCACTGTCGTCATCCAGCCAGACGAAGGGTTTTACTTCGCGCCAATGCCGCGGTTGCTCGGCAAGATCCTTGAAATCAGACGTGACCAGCGTCCCGTCCTTGTCCATCGAGATCCGTGATTGCCCCAGCAGCTTCAGCATGCTCATGAAACTTGACGCCGCTGTGCGGCTGGCGATGTAACGCCCTACCAGCAGCGCACCATGCTCACGCGCAGTCGCCAGCGTAGGCTGCGGCAACTGTGGCAGGGCCGGAAAATAGCGCTCGGTGAAACCGTTCAACAGTTGCCGGAGCAGGCCACCATCGTCTTCACCATCGATGGACACGAACACGCCCACGTTCTGCTGCATGAACAGCGCCATATCGCTATGGAACAGCTCGGTGTCGCCACCATGGCCGATGATGTCCTGGCCGTTGCGATCCATGTGGTAGAAGCCCAGCGCGATCGGCAGCAGGCCGGGCACCGATGAGTGCGTGAAGTTGTGCATCTGCTGTGCGGTCTGCGGACGCAGGATCTGCGCATCCCCGTCATGGCCGTCCTGCAGCTGGGCGATCATGAAGCGCGCCATGTCGCCGCCGCTGACCGACAGCGCACCTGCCGCCACCGCGTTCACCAGTTCGAACGGCCGCGCCGGCTCGCTGGCCTTGGCATAGCTCTTCGCCATGTCCGGCGCGAGCGATGCTGGCAACGGTTGCTGGAACGTCGCGTGCTGCATGCCCAGCGGCTGCAGGATGTGCTGCTCGATGTAGTCGTCGAACGGCTGGCCGGAAACACGCTGCACGATGTAACCAGCCAGCGCAGCACCGTAGTTGGAATAGGCCGAGACTTCGCCCGGCGGGTAGATGCGCTCGGGCACCCATTCCTTGACCCAGGCCTCGTTGCTCATCAGCCGCGCCGGATCGTCGCCGCCGAGGTTCTTCATGGTTTCCTCGAAACCCGGCGTGTGCGTCATCAACTCGCGCAGCGTGATCGGCTTGCCATCACGGGGCGGAATGGTGAAGTCCAGGTACTTGTTGACGTCCGCATCGAGATCGAGCTTGCCCTGCTCGACCAGCTGCATCACCGCTGTCCAGGTGAACGTCTTGGAGATCGAGCCGACGCGGAACAGTGTCGTCATCGGATCGACTGGCTTCTTCGCGGACACATCCGCGTAGCCATAACCCTTCGCCAGCAGGACCTGGCCATCCTTCACCACGACCACCACGGCACCGGCGATATTGTTCTTCTTCAACCCGTACGGAAAGAGGCCGTCCAGCCAGGCTTCGGCATCGGCCGCCGTCAACTCATGCGCGCTCAGCGGCCTCGCCACCGCCGGCTTCTGATCCGGCAGGGGGTTGATCTGGATCTGCGCAACACACAGCGATGAGGACAGGACAAGGCCGACGAACGTCAACAGGCGCGACAGGCTTTTCATCAGTGCAGATCCTGATGGAGAGGGATGAAGAATGCAGGCTGCGGCCGTCAACACCAGGTCAATGGCCGCAAGCCGCATGGATACATCACCACAGGTTACCGAATGACGGCATTCGGCCACATGAATACGTATGCAGAGGCTGGTTGCTGCATTGCGACGGTCCCTACCATGCAGGGTCAATGCAGATAGCCGCGGATGTCGATGCTGCGCCTGCAACATGCGGGGCACATCGCGCCGTGACATAACAGCTGCGGGAGGGACATGCCGATGAAATACCCGAGCCACGCCGGGAGATCTTGGGTGCACGCATGCTGAGCATGCTGCTGGCCACTGCCATGGCGGCAAGCGCCACTGCGCCGGCATGGCAGGATGGCATGGACTGGCACGGTGTACACGTGAGCATGAGCCAGGACGCGCAAGGCAGCTACACGCTGGAGTGGCCTTACGGGCAACGCGTGATCCCGGCCCAGCCACTGCACGTGTACACCGCCAGCCCGCTGTTCGACGGCTTGTTCGCGATGGCGCAGGACGACCTGAAGCAGGATTCGGTGACGGCGATCCGCGACGGTGCGTTCGACCACGGCCAGCCGATTCCCTGCCAATGTTTCGAGACCGGCCTGAAGTGGCCGTACGTGTGGACACGCGATCTGTCGTACTCGATCGACCTCGGCCTGTGGCGCTTCGATGCCGCGCGTTCGCGCAACGGCCTGCAGTTCAAGCTATCCGACGTGCGCGTGCCGTCTGCGCCGCAAGGTTTGTACGTGATGCAGGACACCGGCTCGGGTGGCAGCTGGCCGATCAGCACCGACCGTGTGGTGTGGTTCCTCGGCGCACAGCACCTGCTCGGCGACAAGGCGTTCGCCGAGGACGTCTATCACGCGCTGGGCAATACGCTGGCGCAGGATCGGCAATACGCGTTTGACGCCGGCTTCGGCCTGTATCGCGGCGAAACCTCGTTCCTCGATTGGCGCGAGCAGACCTATCCGGCGTGGACGGCGAACAATGTCGTCGCCATCGGCCAATCGTTCGCACTGTCCACCAATGTGCTGCACTACCAGGCACTGCAGCTGGCCGCCACGCTGGCCGATACGCACCATGATGCGAAGGCCGCCAGCGATTACCGCGCGCAGTCCACAGCCCTGAAGACAGCGATCAACGCGCACTTCTGGCGCGCCGACCGTGGCCTCTACATGAGTTACCTCGGCGGCGACGGCACTCCCTACGACACCTACGACCTGCTCGGCATCGCGCTGGCGATCACCAGTGGCGTGGCCGACGGCGAGCGTGCACGGCAGACGCTGGCGAACTACCCGACCTGGCCCGCCGGCAGTCCGGTGATCTGGCCCGAGCGCGCCGACCAGCCGATCTACCACAACCGCGCGATCTGGCCGTTCGTCAGCGCGTATGCGCTGCGTGCTGCGCGCGTGGTGAACGATCCGGCGCGGATTGCGCACGAGATCGAATCGGTGATGCGTGGCGCCGCGCTGTACGGCTCCAATATGGAGAACTACGAACTGCTGACCCAAGGCCAGCACCTGGACGAAGGCAAGCTCAGCGGCCCGGTGGTCAATTCGCCGCGGCAGGTGTGGTCGGTAGCCGCCTATCTCGCGGTGGTGACCGAAGGCGTGTTCGGTCTCACTGAAGGTGGCCGCGTCGAACCCAAGCTGCCCACCTCGCTGGTGCCGATGCTGTTCGGCCAGCGCACGTCGATCAAACTGGATCTGCCGGATCGGCAGATCACGTTGCAGCTTCCCGCTCACTACAACGGCAACCTGCTGGTCGCCGACCGCACCAACACGCACGGCGCCAGCACGGTCGTCACACTCAAGGCAATCCAGTTGCAGGACTTGCCGCTGCGCACCAATGCGCCGCTGTACGCACCGACCGCTCCCGCCGCACCGGTGCTGACCGCCGCTGCCGGCGGCTGGCACGTGCAGGTCGACGGCAAGGTGGTGCTTTATCTCAACGGCAAACGCCACGGGAGCATCGACGGCAACGGCCAACTCGCGCGTCAGCCAGGACTGGCCTGCGTCAGCGCCACGCTCATCGATGCACAAGGTCTCGAATCACTGCACAGCCCTGACACCTGCGTGGGCGATGTGATGAAAGTCGCTGGCAACTGGCCGCGCACGTGGACCGCACCGACCACCGGCAACTATCGCGTTTCACTCGACTACGCGAACGAACATGGCCCGATCAACACCGGCGTCACCGCCGCCGTGAAGATGCTGCTGATCCGCTGCGCTGGCAGCGACGAGCAGCGCCTGCCGATCGTGATGCCGCACAGCATCGGCTTGCAACATTCGACCTGGGGCAGCTTCGCCGCGAAGGCCGGCGCCCACTGCCAGTTCACACTCGATGACGGCTTCAACATGAGCTATCTCGCCCACTTCGCCCACTACACCGGCGGCGCCGGCGGCAGCGACGGCCCGTTGAACCAGGCCGACGTGCGCGAATTGGTGATCGCCCCTCTTGCAACGGAAACCACCACGCCATGAAGGCCAAACCCGAACTGTCGTTCTGGCAGATCTGGAACATGTGTTTCGGCTTCCTCGGCATCCAGTTCGGCTTCGCGCTGCAGAATGCCAACGTCAGTCGGATCTTCCAGACGCTGGGCGCGAACGTGGACCAGATCCCGGTGCTGTGGATCGCCGCGCCCTTCACCGGACTGATCGTGCAACCGGTCATCGGCTATTTTTCCGACCGCACCTGGAACCGCTTCGGCCGCCGCCGGCCGTATTTTTTCGCCGGCGCGGTGCTGGCGACGCTCGCCCTGCTGGCGATGCCCAACTCGCCCACGCTGTGGATCGCCGCGGGTCTGCTGTGGATCATGGATGCGTCGTTCAACGTGTCGATGGAACCGTTCCGCGCCTTCGTCGGCGACCAGCTCCCGCCATCGCAGCGCCCGCTGGGCTACGCGATGCAGAGTATTTTCATCGGCGTGGGCGCGGTGGTGGCCTCGTTCCTGCCCTATCTGCTCACCCACTTCGGCGTGGCCAACACAGCGCCGGCCGGCGTGGTGCCGCATTCGGTGAAGTACGCCTTCTTCGCCGGTGCACTCGTGCTGCTGGCGGCGATGCTGTGGACCATTCTGAGCACACGCGAGTATCCGCCGGAGCAGTTGCAGTCGTTCTCGGACAACCGCATCGAGGAAGCACGCGGCAGCGTGGCTGACGCGTGGAAGATCGGATCGTTTTTCCTGGCGTTGGGGCTGGTGCTGCTGGGTCTGATCCAGCACTTCGCGCTGGAGAAGGAGCTGTACCTGCTGGCCACCGGGCTGGTCGGTTTCGGCGCACTGTTCGTGTGGCTCAGCCGCACCCGCAGCGATGGCGCGCTGCGCCACATCATGGGTGATCTGCACGGCATGCCCCGGCCGATGCGTCGGCTCAACTGGGTGCAATTCTTCTCCTGGTTCGCGATGTTCGCGATGTGGATCAACACCACCTCGGCCGTGTCGCAGACCTTCTATGGCAGTAGCGACACGACGTCCGTGGCCTACAACGAGGGCGCGAACTGGGCCGGTGTGCTGATGGGTACCTACAACGGCGTGGGCGTGCTCGCCGCGATCCTGATTCCGCTGCTGGTGCGCGCCTGCGGGCTGCGCATGAGTCACCTGATCAACCTGTGGCTGGGCGGCTTCGGCCTGCTGTCGTTCCTGGTGATTCGCGATCCGCACTGGCTGATCGCGTCCATGGTGGGCGTGGGTTTCGCCTGGGCGTCGATCCTCTCGCTGCCCTACGCGATGCTGTCGGACAACCTGCCGGCCGCGAAGATGGGCATCTACATGGGCATCTTCAATTTCTTCATCGTGATCCCGCAGCTGCTCGCCGCCAGCATGCTGGGCGTACTGCTGAAGCTGTTCTTCCACAACCAGCCGATCTGGGCGCTGGGCCTGGGCGGCGCTAGCCTGCTCATCGCCGGCCTGTGCACCCTGCGCGTGGCCGAACCCGAGGCCTGACCAGACACGCCCGCGTCCCGCTCCACGGAACCCGAACCACGCCCAAGCTCCGCCTGCTTCCTGCCCTCGTCGTCATCCTCGCCTCGGCCTCGCGCACGCAGCCACGCCAACCAAGGCAGCCGAGGATGGCGCCCAAGCTGACGAGCGATAGCTGCTGCGCTGCTTCCTTGCTTTCGAAGCGCAGCCAGCATATATCTTTCACCCGAGGTGATCTGGCGATATCTCATGACGACGATCCTCTTCTGGCCGGAAAAGTTTCATCGTCAGTATCGCCGATCACCTCGACTATCCATCGCGGCCGCACGTGTGCACTTAGTATTTGAATTCGCGTTCTCTAACAATTCGTTCAAGGCGGACGGCTTCGCCGCCGCTTAATTCCAGCGTTTGCCGCAAGAGAGCGATCGCGCATGACAAAATCTATCCGTCGCCCTCAGGTATGCGTCCTGGGCAGCGCAGACCCAGGATCTGCCGCATATGAGCTAGCCGGCGAGGCCGGAGCGCTTCTCGCGAAGCTAGGCATCACACTGGTCAGCGGCTGCGGAAGTCCAGCAACCAGAGTTGCGGCCGAGCAAGCCATTGATGCAGGCGGATTGGTGGTCAGCATCGTCCCACCGGATCAAATGCCTCCAGCAGACTGGCCTGCCACCGTTGTCATCCCCTGCGGAATGGGAGATGCACGCAACCTGCTGATGGCACTCGCCGGAGATGCATGCATCGTCATCGGCGGGCGGGCCGGCACGATTTCAGAAGTCTGCTTGGCTTGGCTCCACAAGCGACCACTGCTTCCACTCGTCGGTTGCGGAGGTTGGTCCAACGAACTGCCGTCAAATCCTCCGGACGAAAGGCAGAACTCACCGATTCTAGCCTGGCGCTCGATTGCGGAGCTTGAGAGCCAGCTTCGCGGCTTGGGCTTAGCTCAAGCGCACGCATAGAATAACGCCCCACAACGAGCATGCGGCCCTACCCTTCCTCCAAGCGGGCCTGCCTGCAGCGGTCCGCTTAAGTCAAACGTTAGGTCCCAGGTGCAACGATGTCGTCATTGAGTAATGCATTTGCGTTTCGGGGCGGCTGTCGCTGCGGTCAGCTTCGCGTGACCTTTTCAACTGCATTGGATCCGGCAAGCATTATTCCTCGAGCCTGCGACTGCTCGTTCTGTCAAAAGCATGGTGCTGCCTACGTTTCAGATCCGGCCGGGCAGCTGTCTGTACTCATGCAGACCCCAGATACGCTGCGCCGGTATCAGCAAGGATCAAATACTGCCGAATTCCTGCTCTGCGATCGATGTGGTGTGCTGGTGGCAGTCGTCTTTGAGCACAACGCTCGCATGTACGGAGCTGTAAACGCACGATCCCTGGAGGGGCCTACTGGCTTTGCGAGTGCAGTCCCGGCTTCACCACAGTCGCTGACTCCTGGTGAAAAGGTCGCACGATGGTCGCAACTGTGGGTTCGGGATGTGGAGTTAGTCACGTCTGGCGACTAACTCCAGCCCTCTCAATCTCCGGCTGAGCCCGAGGAATTCAAAGCTCGCTACGCTCATCAAACCACCGACCGCACCACGCCACCATCCACACGCACCGCCGCGCCGGTGGTGGCCGAGGCCTGCCCCGAGGCGAGATACACCGCCATGTTCGCGACTTCGTCGACAGAAGCGAGCCGCTTGATCAGTGACGACGGGCGATGGGTTGCGATGAAGTCGCGTTCGACTTTTTCCAGTGGCACACCCTGCTCCGCCGCGATCTTGCCGAAGAAGTCTCCGACGCCTTCGGAGCGGGTCGGGCCGGGCAGGATTGCGTTGACGGTGACGCCGGTGCCGGCCAGCGATTCGGCGAGGCCACGCGACACCGCGAGCTGGGCGGTCTTGGTGGTGCCGTAGTGAACCATTTCGGCGGGAATCTGCACGCCCGACTCGCTGGAGATGAACTGCACGCGACCCCAGCCACGCTTTGCCATGCCCTGCGCGTAATACCGCGCCAGCCGCACACCGCTCATCACGTTGACCTCGAAGAAGTGCAGCCAATCCGCGTCGGTAATATCGAAGAACGCCTTTGGCTCGAAGATGCCAAGGTTGTTGACCAGGATATCGGTCTGCGGCACTCCGGCGATCAGCCGTTCGGCACCTTCGCGCGTACCGAGATCACCGGCCACGCCGCTGAGGCGCGCACCACTGACGTTCTTCGTAATGCTGGTGATGGCTTCATCCACACGCTCCTGCGTGCGCCCGGTGATGACGACGTGCGCGCCCGCCGCCGCGAGGCCGCTGGCGATCGCCAGGCCGATGCCGGCAGTGGAGCCGGTGACAATCGCGTGGCGCTGACTCAGGTCGATATGCATGGAGGTTCTCCGGATGAGAATGACGGCGCGACGCAAGGTCACGAGTTCCACGATCTGTATTGCGGGCGGCCACCCGGAGAATCAAGCAATCCGCAACGAATGTGATTTTATGCAGCGATATATTGCCCGCGCAGGCTCAACGCAGGAACTGCGCTAACAAGTCCCTTGCGACAAGCTGAAGTACTTCTCGGCTTCTCTCACGGGCAACGCGGCCCCCAGATGATTTCCCTGCAATTCGTCGCAGCCGACCTCGGTGAGGAAGTCCGCCTGCGCCTGTGTTTCCACGCCCTCGGCGGCGACACTCATGCGCAACTGGTGCGCCAGCGCGATGATGGTTCGGGCGATCGAGGCGTCGTCGGCATCAGCCGGCAAACCGCGTACGAAGCTCTGATCGATCTTCAGCTTGTCGATCGGGAATTGCTTCAGATATGCGAGGCTGGAATAGCCGGTGCCGAAATCGTCCAGGGACACCAGGGTGCCGAGCGCCTTGAGTTCGGCCAGCGTGCGCTGCACCCGCCCGACGTTTTCCATCAGCGAGCTCTCGGTGATTTCGATGTCGAGCATCGACGGTGGCACGTCATGCCGATGCAACGCCTCACCGACCAGCCCCGGCAGGCCAGCGCGCTGCAGCTGCTGCGCCGAGACGTTCACCGACATGGTGAAATCGCGGTACCCCTGATCGAGCCAAACACGCACCTGCCGGCACGCAGCATCGAGCACCCACTCACCCATCTCCGGCATCAGGCCCAACGCCTCGGCGATCGGGATGAACTGGCCCGGCGGCACCGGGCCAAGCTCGCGACTGTTCCAGCGCAACAGCGCCTCGAAACCGGTCAATACGTTATCGACCGCCCGATGTTGCGGCTGGTAGTAAAGCTCCAGTTCCCCATGCCGGATCGCATCGCGCAGTTGGCTGCCCAGCAGCAGCCGTTCCTCGAGGTCGCGCATCTGCTGGATCGAGAACTCGCAGACCCGGTCGCGTCCCTCGCGCTTGGCCTGGGCCATCGCAGCATCGGCACCGCGCAGCAGGCTCTTTGGATTCTCGCCATGATCGGGCGAATGGCTGATGCCGACGCTGGCCGTCAACAACAGCCGGTAGTCGTGCCCTTCGATCGGTGCCGCCACCGCTGCGCGCAATCGCTCGGCCAGTTCAAGCACCGCGTGCCGCGACATGCCGCGGACCGCGACGACAAAGTTGTCGCCGGCAAAACGCGCGATCTGGCCCTGCTCACCCAGCGCCACCAGCAATCGGCTGGCCAGCTGCCGAAGCACGTCATCGCCGGTGGCGTAGCCAACGGATTCATTGACCACCTGGAAGCGATCGGGGCCGACCATCAATACCCATACCGGTGTCGCCGGATCCCGCAACATCCCGGCGAGGGCGCGCTCGAGCATCATGTGGTGCGGCAAGCCGGTGACCGTATCGTGGCTGGCGGCATAGTCCAGCTCTGCCTCGGCCCGGCGACGTTCGGTGATGTCGCGCGCCACTGCGTAGAGCATGCCATCTGGCGCGGCAAACGAAACCCAGTCCAGCCAATGCTCACTACCATCCTTGTAGATGCAGCGAGTGACGAATTCATGCACCCGCTGTCCCGACCCGGTCAGCGCAAGCATGGGATCCGACTTGCCCAGGCCATCCTCTGGCAGCAGGAATTCGCGATAATTCCTCGATGTCAGTTCTTCGGCGCTGTAACCGGTGACGCGTGGCAGTGACGGATTGAACTGTACGATCCGTTCGCTCTGCGGATCGAGGATGCAGAAGATCTCCAGCGACATCTCGAAGAAGCGGTTGCGTTCACGCAGGCGGCCGACCAGCCGCGCGCTCTCGATCGCGATGCCGGTGATCGGCAGCATGCGATCGATACTCTGCAACTCCTCCGCACGCGGCTCGCGCGATTCGCGGTAGTACACCGCAAACGTCCCCAGTACCTGGCCATGGCTGCCGAATACCGGCGTCGACCAGCATGCTTTCAACCCGTGGGTCAGCGCGAGATGCTTGTAGTTCTCCCAGTACGCATGACTGGCGATGTCGGCCACCACCACGCGCTCGCAGCGCCACGCGGCGGTGCCGCAAGAGCCGCGCGCTTCGCCGATTTCGAGTCCATGCATGGACTGGTTGAACGCATCGGGCAAGCTGGGTGCCGCGCCGTGCAGCACGTGCCGGCCGTCGTCATCCAGCAGCAGCAACGAGCACAAGGCACCCGGGTTCAGCGCCTCGTGCAGTCGGGCGATGCGCTCCAGGCTTTCCCCTAGCGACTGATGTGCAGCGATCCCGACCAGTATCTCGTGCTGGCCGACAGCCATCTGCTCCGCGCGCTTGCGCTCGGTGATGTCCTGGCACGCACCCAGCATGCGGATGGCAAAACCGGTCTCATCGACATCCACCGCACCACGGCTGAACAATGTGCGTTCGGAACCATCCGCGCGCACGATGCGCTCCTCGAACTCGAACGGCTGCTGATCCTTGCCGGCCTGCTCGATGATCTGCAGCACGCGTGCGCGATCCAGCGGATGCACCAGCGCTAGATAGGCCTCGAACGTGGCCTCATGCTGCTCCAGCAGCACGCCGTAGATGCGGTGCAGCTCAGCCGACCAGGTCACCCGGTTGCTGCCGATGTCCCACTCCCAGCTGCCGATGTGCGCCACCTGCTGGGCCTGGTCGAGCATCCGCTGCTGCTGCAACAGCGCCTGCTCCGCCTGCTTGCGCTCGGTGATGTCGAGGAAGTAGATGGTCACGCCATCCGCGGACGGGTAGATGCGGTTTTCGAACCAGCGATTGTACGGCGGGTAGAACGCCTCGAGCAGGATCGGGCGCTGTTCGGCCATCGCCTGCTCGTACGCATGGTGAAAGGGCTGACCAGCTCCTTCCGGAAACTCCGTCCAGATGTGCTTGCCGATCAGATCCTCGGCACGGCGCCCGAAGAAATCGCAGGCCTTCGCATTCAGATAGGTGTAGCGCCAGTCCCTGTCCAGCGCCACGTAGGCATCGGTGATCCGATCGAATACCTGATGAAACTCCAACTCCGGCTGGCTACGTTCCATGGGTGAGCGCGATCCTGTCATGAGGGTGTCCAGGTAGCCGCCGCAGGTTAAACGATCAGGTGCCACCCTGCGTGACTATTCTGCGAATTACCGCAAAATCCTAGGCTGGATTGCCATCATCGGCAGGTCGTGCCACGGACCGCTCAGGGCTGTCGCAGGCTCGATCGCCGCACCATCAGCTTCACCGGCAGCACCTCGCTTTCCACCGGCTCGCCGCGGATCAGGCCGAGCAGGCTGTCGACCAGCACGGCGCCAGCCTGGCCGGTGTCCTGCAATACCGTGGTCAGCGGCGGATTGACGAAGCTGGCCATGGCGATGTCATCGAAACCGACCAGCGCCACATCCTGCGGCACGCGCATGCCGTGATCGCTGAGTGCGTGCATCGCGCCGATCGCAATCAGGTCGCTGGCGGCGAACACGGCGTCGAAGCCGACCTCGCGGGTGATCAGCGTGCGCATCGCCTCGTAGCCGGAGCGCTCGGTGCTCTCGGCGTTTTCCTGCAGGGCGTCATCGACCTCCACGCCGGCCTGCTGCAAGGCATCGGCATAGCCGCGATAGCGCGCGAAGAATTCCGGGTAATGGCTGGAGGCATCACCGAGAAAGGCGATGCGGCGGCAGCCGCGTTCCAGCAAGTGCTCTCCCACCGCATAGCCGCCAAGAAAATTGTCGCAACCGATCGAGACGCCCGGCTGGTCGGGCAGCACCGCACCCCAGCGCACGAAGCAGGTGCCCTGGGCGACCAGCTTTTCCAGCTTGTCGGTGTAGGCCAGGTAGTCGCCGTAGCCGAGCAGGATCAGACCGTCGGCCTTCTTGCTATCGGCGAAATCGGCGTGCCAGTCGTGCGAGAACTGCTGGAACGAGATCAGCAGGTCGTAGCCCCGCAGCGCGCAGGCACGGGTGATCGAGCCGAGCATCGACAGGAAGAACGGGTTGATGTGCGACTCGTCGGCGGTGGGATCCTCGAAGAACAGCAGCGCCAGCGTGCCGGTATGCATCCGGCGCAGGTTGGAGGCGTTCTTGTCGAGTTTGTAATTGAGCTGCTCGGCAGCGGCTTCGATGCGCCGGCGGGTTTCCTCATTGACCAGCGGGCTGCCGCGCAGCGCGCGCGACACGGTGGCCTGGGAGACCCCGGCCAGGTGGGCAATATCGATCGATGTGGACTTTCCCTTCATCCGCTGCCTGATCCGGAAGCCGCCCACCGACGGCGAAACGCCGTCGGTGGTTCCGAATCCTAGCTGCTTTGCGCACCGCCTGTCGTATCCCGCCCGGCCGTGCCGACGCAGGGGCAATCCGGCGGCGCTTTTGAAGGGGTCACCGGGAGGAAACTGTGATTGACGATACTCAGGCGCGCATGTCCTCCAGCTCGACACCCTTGGTCTCGCGTACCGCGTAAAGTACGAACAGCAGCGACAGGAAGGCGAAGGCGGCGTACAGCCCATAGGCGAACGTGAGGCCGATCTCGGCCAGCGCCGGGAAACTGCTGGTGATCGCGAAGTTCGCCAGCCACTGCGCCGCTGCAGCCACTGCCAGCGCGGTGGCGCGGATCCGGTTCGGGAACATCTCGCCCAGCAGCACCCATACCACTGGACCCCAGCTCACCCCGAAAAACACCACGTAGGCATTTGCCGCGATCAGCGCGACGATGCCGGTGGCGCCCGGCAGACTGAGCGCGGCGCCGCTGCCAGTCGCCTGCGAGAAGCACCAGGCCATCGCCGCCAGGGTCACGGCCATGCCGGCCGAGCCAACTACCAGCAAGGGCTTGCGGCCAATCTTGTCGACCAAGGCGATCGCCACCAGGGTCACCAGCACGTTGACCACCGACGTGGCCACCGTGATCGTGAACGAATCCGCCTCACTGAAACCCACCGAATGCCATAGCGTGGACGAGTAATAGAAAATCACGTTGATGCCGACGAACTGCTGGAACACCGACAACAGGATGCCGATCCACACCACCGGCAGCAGGCCGGCGGCCTTGCCGAGCAGGTCGCTCAGACGTGGCTGGTGCTCAGAGCGCAGGCTGTCCTCGATATCATGCAGCTTGCTGTCCAGCGCAGCCTCGCTGTGCATGTTCAGCACCTGGCGCAGCACGTCCCTGGCCTCGGCCAGACGGCCCTTGGCCACCAGGTAGCGCGGCGACTCCGGTACGCCCAGCACCAGAGTGCCGTAGATCAATGCCGGCAGCACCGCCGCCAGGAACATCCAGCGCCACGCGCCCATACCGAACCACAGCGGATGCGAGGCACCGCCGGCCGAACCAGCCAGCCACGCGTCACTGAGCAGCGCCGCGAAGATACCCAGCACAATCGCCAGCTGCTGCATTGAGCCGAGCCGGCCGCGGATGTACGCGGGCGACACTTCGGCGATATAGGTCGGCGCGATCACCGATGCCACGCCGACGCCGATACCGCCGACCAGCCGCCACAGGATCAACTGCCACACGGCACCCGCCAGGCCCGAACCCAGTGCGCTGGCCACCAGCAACACGGCCGCGACCTGCATGGTGCGCACGCGGCCCCAGCGATTCGCCAGCATGCCGGCATACCACGCGCCCAGCGCCGAGCCGAGCAAGGCACACGACACCGCAAAACCGGTCTGTGCCGCATCCAGCGTGAAGGCGCCACGGATCGCATCGACCGCGCCGTTGATTACCGCCGTGTCGAAACCGAACAGGAAGCCGCCCAGCGCCGCTGCCGCCGAGATCAACACCACCCGCGTGGTGGCGTGCTGGCCCGATCCATCTGTCGCGTCCACTGTGCTCATCGCGTCTCCCCAACGTTCATGGCATCAATAATTGAATTGTGGGCCGAGTCTGCACTGTGGCCTCAGGCGTGTCCGGCTGAATACGTATGCAGCGACTAGTGTTGCAGCGCACCCAGATGCTCGAGCATGCCGCGCGCCAGCTCGGGCTCGGCCAGCACCACCAGGTCGGCGCCCTGCTGCTGCAGGTGCGCCATGCTGGCATCGGAATCGGCGCGAGCAATGATCTGCAGCTGCGGATTGGCCAGCCGCGCCACCCGCACTACCTCGCCACTCTCGAACGCATCGGGCACGGTCACCACCAGTGCGCGTGCCTGGATGAGATTGGCCGCTTCCAGCACATCGTCCCGTGCCGCGTTGCCGACGATCGTCTCGATGCCTTGCTCACGCAACATGGCGACCCGTTCCTGCTCCTCCTCCAGCACAAGTACTGCATTGCCGCGCCCGTGCAGCGTCTCGCCAACCAACCGTCCGACCCGACCGTAGCCGGCCACCACCACATGCCCGCGCAGCGCGCTGGTGACCAGGATCTCCGATACCGGTTCGATACTCGCAGGTACAACCGCGTCGCCGAGCTGCAGTGCCTCGCGCGCGTCCAGCCAAGGCTTGGCACGATCGAGCAGTTTGAACAGCAACGGATTGAGCAGGATCGACAGGATCGCGGCGGCCAGCAACACGTCCTGCGCTTCCTTCGACACCAGGTTCTGCGCTACGCCCACGCCGATCAGGATGAACGAGAACTCGCCGATCTGCGCCAGGCTGGTGGCAATCGTCAGCGCCGTACGCAATGGCCGTCCAAACGCCAGCACGATGCCGAACGCTGCCAGCGACTTGCCGATCACGATGATCGACAGTGCCGCCAGCACCACCAGCGGTTCGGTCAGCACCACGTGATAGTTGAACAGCATGCCTATCGAGACGAAGAACAGCACGGCGAACGCATCGCGCAACGGCAGGGTTTCCTCGGTGGCGCGCTGGGCCAGCTTCGACTCGCCCATCATCATGCCGGCGAAGAACGCGCCCAGCTCGAACGACACCCCGAACAGGCCGGCCGCACCGAACGCGACGCCGAGCGCTATCGCCAGCACCGCCAGGCGGAACAGTTCGCGCGAACCGGTGTGGGCGACGACCTTGAGGATCCACGGGATCAGCCGTTTGCCGACCACCAGCATCATCGCCACGAACAGCACCACCTTGCCGATGGTCAGCGCGACGGTGCCGGCGATCGCCGCGAACGACAAGGTGGCGGCACCCGACTCGCCACCGCCCAGCGCCAATCCGATCGCCGGTAGCAGCACCAGGGCCAGCACCATCGCCAGGTCTTCGACGATCAGCCAGCCGATCGCGATGCGGCCACGCTCGGTTTCCATCAACCGGCGTTCATCCATCGCCCGCAGCAACACCACCGTACTCGCCACCGACAACGCCAGGCCAAACACGAAGCCCTGCGCAAACGGCCAGCCAAGGCCCCAGCCAAGCAGCATGCCGAGTACGGTCGCCACCGCCATTTGGCCGAGCGCACCCGGAATCGCGATGTTCTTGACTGACAGCAGATCCTTCAAGGAGAAATGCAGCCCGACGCCGAACATCAGCAACACCACGCCCAACTCGGCCAGCTGATGTGCGAGATGGCCATCGGCGACATAGCCCGGGGTGAACGGCCCCACGACGACACCGGCCATCAGGTAACCGGCCAGCGGCGGCAACCTCAGCTTGTACGCGATGGCGGCGAAGACGAAGGCCAGCACGATGCCGCTGACGATGGTGGCAATGAGCGGGGCGTCGTGCATGCGCAATCCTTTCAGACATGAAGCGCGGAGTGTGCGCCGACGTCCTACGCCGGCATGCACTCGCAATATCTTTCAGTTGTAAGGGCTGTCGATGACCAGCACAAGCGCCGGCACACACATCGATGCTTTATTCCTGCGCGTTGATCACCGCCAGGAAATCACGACCGTAGCGCTTGAGCTTGGCCTCGCCAACACCGCTGATGGTGGCCAGCTCGTCCTCGTTCGCCGGCAAGGCGCGCAGCATCGCCAGCAAGGTGGCGTCGTGGAACACCACGTACGGCGGCACGCCCTGCTGCTTGGCCAGCTGCGTGCGCAGGGCACGCAACTCGTCCCACATCGACTGTTCATAGGCTTCGATGCCGAGGCTGCCGCCGCTGCTTTTATCGGATGCGCCGATCTTGCTGTCGCGGCGGCGACGGCTACCACGTTCCGGGCGCGCATCCTCGCGCAGCTTCACCAGCTGCCCACCACTGAGCACGACGCGGCTGGCAGCAGTCAGCCGCAGCGTGCCATAGCCCTCCGCATCCGCTTCAAGCAGCCCGGCGGCAAGCAGCTGGCGGAACACCGAGCGCCACTGCTTCTCGTCCATCTCGGCGCCGATGCCGAATGTGCTGAGCTGATGATGATGCAGGCTGAGTACGCGTTCGGTTTCCTCGCCACGCAGGATGTCGATCACGTGTCCGGAGCCGAAGCGCTGGCCACTGCGATAGACGGCCGACAGCGCCTTCTGCGCCGGCACGGTGGCATCCCAGGTTTTCGGTGGTGCGATGCAGTTGTCGCAATGGCCGCACGGACCCGGATAAGTTTCGCCAAAGGCACCCAGCAGTAGTTGCCGCCGGCAGTCGGTGGCCTCGGCGTAGGCGAGCAACGATTCCAGTTTCTGCCGCTCGACCCGCTTGCGCTCATCGGCCGATTCGGACTGCGCGATCATCTGGCTCATCGTTACCACGTCGGAGAGGCCGTAGATCATCCAGGCCTCGGCCGGCAGGCCATCGCGGCCACCACGACCGGTTTCCTGATAATAGCCTTCGATGCTGCGCGGCAGATCCAGATGCGCCACGAAGCGCACGTCGGGTTTGTCGATACCCATGCCGAATGCGACGGTGGCGACCATCACCACACCATCCTCGCGCAGAAAGCGCTTCTGGTTCTTCGCGCGGGTGGCCGCATCCAGACCGGCGTGATACGGCAATGCCTCGACGCCAAGCTCGGCCAGCCACTCGGCGGTGTCGTCCACCTTCTTGCGACTGAGACAGTAGACGATGCCGGACTCACCCTCGTGTCCTTGCAGGAATTCGGTGAGCTGACGCTTCGCGTTATGTCGCAGGCCTACCCGGTAGCCGATGTTCGGCCGATCGAAACTGGCAACGAACTGCCGTGCGTTATGCAGTGAAAGCCGTTCAACGATCTCATCGCGCGTGCGCGGATCAGCGGTGGCGGTAAGCGCGATCCGCGGCACCTCGGGGAAACGCTGGTGCAGGATCGCCAGTTCACGGTATTCGGGGCGGAAATCGTGACCCCACTGCGATACGCAATGCGCTTCGTCGATCGCGAACAGCGCGACCTCGGTACGTTCGAGCAGGCCGAGGAAGCGCCCGGTCAGCAGTCGCTCGGGGGCCACGTAGAGCAGGTTCAATTCACCCGCCAGCAATTGCCGCTCGACTTCGCGCTGCTCGTCCGCACCGAGGCTGGAATTGAGATAGGCAGCGGCGACACCCGCTTCGCGCAGCGCGTCGACCTGATCCTGCATCAACGCGATCAACGGCGACACCACGATGCCAGTGCCCTGCCGCAGCAGCGCGGGAATCTGGTAGCACAGCGACTTGCCGCCACCGGTCGGCATCAGCACCAGCGCATCGCCACCATCGTTCAGATGCTCGACGACGGCCTGTTGCTGGCCGCGGAAACTGGGATAACCGAAAACACTTTGAAGCAGATCGATAGCAGAGGGATTCATCGGCCACATGCTACCAAACCGGGCCAGCCGACCCGACGGCAAAGCCTGCGGCGTATCGTCAGAGCCGCCGCCATTCAGGCGTCCGGCATACCCCACAATGCGTGGTCGAGGTCACCATCCAGGCCGAACCGTGACAACGGTACACGCCCGTTCTTCACCTCGACGCCTTCGGCCCGCAGCCGCCGGGATTGTTCGCGGAAACCACGGCTGCCGGGCGGCATCGCGATGTGGCCGCTGGAGCGCAGCACCCGGTACCACGGCAGCTCCATCCCGTCGGGAACCTCGCCAAGCAACCGGCCGACCAGCCGCGCCCGCCCCGGCAGGCCGGCACGGGCGGCAATAGCGCCATAACTGGCCACACGACCGGGTGGAATCGCGGCGATGGCGGCGTAGATGCGGGTGGCGACATCATTCATGCGGATTGACTCGAACTTGACGCGACGCGGACAGACAGACGTGGCAGAGTAGCAGCGCCTCTCGCCGCGGAAGTCGCACCATGCGCCACTTCGAAGCCGTGCGTTCCCATATCGGCAGCCAGCACGAGCTGCGCCATAACGATCCTTACCTGATCAGTTTCGACCTGAAACTGGCCCACGACCGGCACCAGGGCATCTATCTGGCCGAACTCGAGGACGAATCAGGCCGGCGCTACCTGCGTATCTCCACCCCGATCGGGCCGCTGGCCGGCACCGATCCCAGCCGCTGCCTGCGCTTCAACTGGCAGCAACGCACCGGTTTCCTGGCGGTCGCCGACCTGGATGGCTCGCCGTATCTGCATCTATGCGAAAACCGCCCCTACGAATTTCTCGACAGCGCCGAGCTGCAACGCGTGGTTGGCGAACTGGGGACGCTTGGCGACCAGCTGGAACAGATCGTCGTCAACGGCGGCGACGCGCTCTAGGAACCAGCGCCGACCTCAGAGCATCACAACTCGGTCGCGATAAGCCGCACCAGCCAGTAGGCCAGCAGCGCCGTGACCGGCAGGGTCAGGATCCACGCCCATACCATGCGCTCCACCACCGACCAGCGGATCGCGTTGAAGCGCTTGGCCGCGCCCACGCCCATGATCGAGGCGGACACGTTGTGCGTGGTCGACACCGGGATGCCGAACGCCGAGGCAGTGAGGATGACGATTGCGGAGCTGGTTTCGGCGGCGAAACCATTGATCGGATGCAGCTTGACCATCTTGTGACCCAGCGTCTTGATGATACGCCAGCCGCCACCGGCAGTACCGGCAGCCATGGTCAGCGCGCAGACCACTTTCACCCAGACCGGAATGGCGAAGCCGCCAGCGGTATCCTCGGCGATCCGCATGAACCCCAGCCACTGCGGCAGCTGGTCGAACTGATGCGCTGCGGTGCCGCCAGCCAGTGCCAGCGCGATGATGCCCATGCTTTTCTGGGCATCGTTCATGCCGTGCGCCACACCCATCGCGGTGGCCGAGACAATCTGCGCCTTGCCGAAAAAGAAGTTGACGAACGGCGTGCGTCCGAACCGGCGTGACCAGCCATGCCGATTGGCGAACCAGGCCAGCAGCGCATATAGGCCGCCCATCAACGCAAAGCTGATGATGAAACCGCTCAGCGGTGACAGCACCATCGGGATGATCACCTTGGGAATCACGCCATGCCCGGTGATCCAGTTGCCCTGCACCCAGATCACTGAACCGAAGTTGTTGCTGGAGGCGGCCAGTGCGGCGCCGACCAGCGAACCGACCAACGCATGGCTGGAGCTCGACGGTAGGCCCAGCCACCAGGTGATCAGGTTCCACACGATCGCTGCCAGCAAGGCACAGATCACCAGTTGCGGGCCCACATCGATCACCCCGGTGTTGATCAACCCCGAGGCGATGGTGGCCGCCACGGCAGTACCCAGCAAGGCGCCAAACAGATTGGTCACCGCTGCCAGCAGCACCGCCTGGCCGGGCGTGAGTACCTTGGTGGCGACTACCGTGGCAATCGAATTGGCGGTGTCGTGGAAGCCGTTGATATAGGTAAAGCCCAGTGCGATCAGCACTTCCGCCACGACCAGACCGAGACTCATGCGAAGTCTCCGTGGGCGACAAATTCAACCTGATCGAGTGTGCGTGTCACGACCGGGCAACACGTGAGGCAAGGCATCACGGCGCGCCCTCAGGAATTCTTCAGCACGATCGAATAGACGATGTTGCCGACATCGCGGCACTTGTCGATCGCTTTCTCGATCAGCTCGAACAGATCCTTCGCCAGCACCGCACGCATTACGTCGCCGCCTTCGACGTACAGCGTGCGGTAGGGCGACAACAGCATGCGGTCGCCTTCCGATTCCAGCGCCTGCAGGCGGTCCTGCAGCTTCTTCACCGGGTCGATGCGCAGGCCACGGCGCAGCTCGCCGATCATCTGGGCGACGACTTCGCTGGAGCGCTCCAGCACCAGCGCGCGCTGGGCGAATTCCACCCCGACCAGACGATCGGCGACGATCTCGTAACGCTCGGCGAATTTCTCGATCGTCTTGGGAATCTTGTACAACGCCGAATTCAGCGCCTCGATGTCCTCGCGATCGAGCGCGGTGACGAAGGTATTCACCAGCCCCTCGCTGATCTGTGCAGCCAGCTCCTTCTCGCGGGCACGGGTGGCCGTAAATGCAGCCATCACCGAGCCCTGGCCCGGCTTGCTCAACAGTTCATGCAGGGCCTTGGCGCTCTCGCAGACGGTGGCCGCGCTTTGTTCGAGCAGCCCGTAGAACTTGTCGCCTTTGCCGAAAATCGTCTGCAGTGAAAACATGCTGGCCATGCCTGAAGGGGGTGCGGAATGACAGGCATGTTACAGGACTGCCATGCTGCCCCGCACCACTACAGGCCGCGTACCCTTACACTGTGGCGCATGTCACCCCTATCATTGCCGCGATGCTGACCGAAATCGCGCTCGTCCTCGTGCTGGCCCTGTGCAACGGCTTTTTCGCGCTGTCGGAAATGGCGCTGGTCGCCTCGCGCAAGAGCCGGCTCAAGCAGATGGCGAAAACCAGCCGCCGCGCCGCACTGGCCCTGCGCCATGCAGAAGCACCCGAGCACTTCCTGTCCACCGTGCAGGTCGGCATCACTCTGGTGATGCTGAGTACCGGCGCGATCGCCGGCGATGCGCTCGGCGGCCACATCGCCGATGCCCTGAAGGCTGAGGGACTGGTGTGGCTGGCGCCGTACACGCGGATCCTCGGCATCCTGCTGGGTTTCGTGCTGATCTCGTTCATCCAGATCGTGATCGGCGAACTGGTACCCAAGCGACTGGCGCTGTCGGCGCCAGAACGGTTTTCGACATTCGCAGCGATCCCGATGCTGCTGCTGTCGCGGCTGACCGCACCGTTCGTGTGGCTGCTGAACGTGTCGAGCAACCTGCTGCTGCGGCTGCTGCGGGTCAACCAGCACGGCCGCGGCGTGGTCACCGAGGACGAGATCCGCCTGCTGGTGGCTGAGAGCGCCGAACAGGGTGTGCTCGACCCGGACGAACACAACATGGTCAACCGCGTGTTGCGCCTGGGCGACCGCACGGTGGACAGCGTGATGACGCCGCGCATGCGCATCGCGTGGCTGGACCTGGCCGCCACACGCGAAGAGAACATCGAGGTTTTGCGGCAGACGCCGTATTCGCGCTATCCGGTGTACCGCGGTGACGAGAGCGATGTGGTCGGCGTGGTCGAGGTCAAACGGCTGCTCCACGGCTTTGCCGACGGCAAGCTGGAGATGTTCGAGCACCTGTCCAAGCCGCTGTTCGTGCCAGCCACTGCGCGCGCGCTGGACTTGCTGGAAGAGTTCCGCGACGCCGAGACGCCGCTGGCGCTGGTGGTCGACGAGTACGGCGACATCGAAGGCGTGGTCACCGTCAACGACCTGCTGGCGGCGGTGGTCGGCGCCAGCCAGATCGGCCATGGCGGCGACGCCGAGGATGCCCCGATCGTGCAACGCGCGGACGGCAGCTGGCTGATCGACGGCAGCCTGTCCACCGATGACCTGCGCGAACTACTGCTGGTCGGCGAATTGCCCGGCGAGCAGGAACACGATTTCCGCACCGTCGCCGGCATGGTGATGACTGCGCTCGGTCATATCCCGCAGACCGGCGAAGTGTTCGCCTGGCATGGCATCCGTTTCGAGGTGGTCGACCTCGATGGCGCCCGCATCGACAAGCTGCTGGTCACCCCGGCGCATTCGCTCGAGCTATCGGACGACGAGCAGTAGGAGCGCACCCTGTGCAGGGCTATTTATGCTTCGCCAGCCCCGCCATGCGCTGGGCATCGGCGAGGATGCCGTGCAACACACGCAGCTCGCGCTCGTCCGGCTGGGCACGCTGGAACAGCTTGCGCAGCCGCAGCATGATCGTGGTTGGCTCGCGTCCCTTGTGGAATTCGATATCGTCCAGCGTCTGCGCCAGATGCCGGTAGAACTGCTCCATCTGCGCTGCATCGGCTGGTGGTTCGTCATGCATCGGCGGCAACGCTGCCGGTGCGTCGCCGAGCATCGCCACGCGCAGTTCATAGGCCATCACCTGCACTGCCTGTGACAGGTTGAGCGAGCTGAAATCATCCACGCTGGGAATCCGCACCATCGCATGGCAGCGCGCCAGCTCGTCGTTCTCCAGTCCGGTGCGCTCGTTGCCGAACACCAGCGCCACCTGCTCGCCGCGGGCCGCCGCAGCCAACACCTGTTGCGCCGCCTCACGCGGCGAGATTTCCGGCAAGGTCACGCCGCGCCGGCGCGCCGACAGGCCTAATGCCAAGCTGGTGCCGGCCAAGCTGTCGACCAGATCCGCATGGATACCCGCGTTGGCCAATACCTCATCCGCACCGGCGGCCAGCGCATTCGCCTCCCGATCGGGAAAGCGCGCCGGTGCCACCAGCTCCAGCCGCTCGAAACCCATCGTGCGGATCGCCCGCGCCGCACTGCCGATATTGCCCGGATGCGAGGTGCGCACCAGTACGTAGCGGATACGGGTGGCGAGGTCGTGTTGGTCGGTCATGCGATGCAGGCTAGGCGGTAAACAAGTGGCCAAGGATAGTGGCTTTCGGGTGACCGCGGCCCGGTCCGGGCCCGCCTCTGCTAGAATCGCCGGCCGCAACCCCGCTCTTTTGCAAAGTCGAAACCATGGCCAGACCACACGTCACGATCGCGGCGCGCGCCGCGCGTTCAGCAGGCAACGTGATCCTGCGCTACATGAACCGCATCGACGGCCTCAATATCGTCGAGAAGCAGCAGTTGGACTTCGTCTCCGAGGTCGACAAGCTGGCCGAGGCGGAGATCATCAAGGAACTGCGCCGCGCCTATCCTGACCACGCGATCCTCGCCGAGGAAAGCGGCGCGACCGGCAAGGGCCCACTGACCTGGGTAATCGACCCGCTCGACGGTACCCACAACTACCTGCGCGGCATCCCGCACTTCAGCGTGTCGATCGCGCTGCTGGAAAAGGGCGTGCCGATCCACGCGGTGGTGTTCGACCCGCTACGCGACGAGCTGTACACCGCCAGCAAGGGTGACGGTGCCTATATCAACGATCGCCGCATGCGCGTGTCCAAGCGCGAGAATCTCGGCGGCGCGATGATCGCCACCGGCTTCCCGTTCCGCCAGCGCGAACATCTGGTGCCGCAGCTCGACATGACCCGCGCGATCCTCGGCCAGGCCGAAGACATCCGCCGCTCCGGCTCCGCCGCACTCGACCTGGCCTATGTCGCCGCGGGCCGCTACGACGGCTATTTCGAGATCGGGCTGAAGCCGTGGGACATGGCTGCTGGCGTCTTGCTGGTGCACGAAGCCGGTGGCCGCTACTGCGACTTCGCCGGCCGCGACGGCATCCCTGCCAGCGGCAACATCATCGCCGGCAACCTCAACGTGGCGAAAGCCATGGTCGACGCGATCGGTCAGCAAGCGACACCGGGGTTGCTCAAGGCTTGAGAGCTGCCGTGAAACTTCGCATATTTGCATGCTTCTTGGCAGTAACCTCAGTGACGACGGGATGCTCGCAAAAGGCCCCGGCGTCGGTCTGCAACCCTAGTGATGATCTGGCCGCACTGAAATTGCTGCAACCACCGAACGCCCCGAACGACGCGCGCCTTAACTTCGCCCGAGGTGATCATCGGTTGCTCGGCATCAATGCCGGTGTCGGGCTGGCGGTTCCCGGACTGGCTGGTAATCCTGACGAGTCCGGGTACGGACTTCGAACGATCGATAGCAACGATGTGTCATGCAGCCCACAAGAACATCAGATCAAGATCGATGCTTGGAATTACGCGCGTAGATATAATCACCAAATGATGTTGCTTTGGCAGCCAAGCAAGAACACATCGGCAACGAGTGCTCCTATCGCAAGGAAACCCAGCTGAGCCGCTCGCAGGAAATGTTTCGACATCGACTCATTCCCGAACCCGGTCTCCGGGCTAATCACGCTCAGCCCATCAAGATGACTCCGGGCCGCCATCTCGCAATACACTACGTAAAAACGGAATGGTAATTCGCCGTTGCGCCGCCAACGACGCCACATCCAGCTTGTCCAGCAAATCGAGCAACGCGCCCAGATCACGCGCATAACGCGCGAACAACCAATCCAGCACGCCGTCGTCCAATTCGATGCCACGTGAGGCCGCCTGCGCTTTCAGCACGACGCGGCGTTCGTCATCATCAAGCGGCTTCAGCGCGAATTGGGTGCAGGCGCCGAGACGCGAGCGCAAGTCGGGCAGGCCGATACCCAACTGGGTCGGCGTGGTATCGGCAGCGAACAGCAACCCGCTACCTTCGGCGCGGGCGCGGTTGTAGAGATCGAATAGCGCGTGCTCGGCTTCGCGGTTGCCGGCGATCGCGCCGAGATCATCCAGCGCCAGCAACTCGCTGCCGGCCACGCCGCGCAACGCCGCCGCATGATCGGCAATCGTTGCCAATGGCAGGTATTGCACGCGCCTTCCGGCAGCGTTCGCTGCCTGGCACGCCGCCATCAGCAGATGACTGCGGCCGCTGCCGTTGGCGCCATGCAGGTAAACCCAAGCTGCGCCAGGTTCAAGCGCCAAGGCCTGCACCGCGGCCAGCGTAGCGGCGTTGGCACCGGCGTGGAAATGTTCGAAGCGCTGGCGACGGGGCCAGCGCAGGGCAAGCGGCAACTGCGGAATCATGGGGCGGCCCGATCATCCTTGGGCGGCATGACCGTGGTCTCGACCTCACCGTCGCGATGCACGGTGACGTCCACTTCGGCGATGACCGGATCGTCTGGCCCCTCCTCGTTGTACAGCTCGCTCATCCGGTAGCGTTCGAGCAGGTAGCGCAGCAACACCATGATCACCGAGGCCGCCGGCAGCGCCAGCAGCACGCCGAGGAAACCGAACAGCGAACCACCCGCCAGCACCGCGAAAATCACCGCCACCGGGTGCAGGCCGATTTTTTCACCGACCAGCCTGGGCACCAGCACATAGCCTTCCAGTAACTGGCCGACCACGAAAACGCCACATACCAGCAGCACGTGCGTCCAGTCGCCATATTGCACCAGCGCGGCGATGATCGCGGCGACAAAACCGACGATGAAGCCCAGGTAAGGCACGAAGCTGAGCAGGCCGGCGACCATGCCGATCAGCGGACCCACGCTCAGTCCAACCAGGGTCAGCCCGGCACCGTAGAACACGCCCAGCGCCAGCATCACCAGTAGCTGGCCACGCACGAACGCACCGAGTACCTTGTCGGACTCGCGCGCCAGATGGGCAATCGTGGGCTGGATCGAGCGCGGCAACATGCCGTCGATCTTGGCCACCAGCCGGTCCCAGTCACGCAGCAGGTAGAACGCCACCACCGGGATCAGCACCAGGTTGGTCATCCACATCACGATGCCGAGCCCGGAGCGCGACACCTTGCCCAGCACCGTCGAGACCACCCCGCCGATCGAGCCCAGATGCGCCTTGATCGCGGCCAGCAGGCGATCGCTGTCGAACATGCGCGGATCCAGATGCAGGCGTGCCTGCAGCCACGGCCACGCAGTGCCCTGCGCCCATTCGCCGTAGCGCGGCAGATTTTCGATCACGTTCTCGACCTGCCGCGCGATCAACGGAATCAGCAGCAACAGCACGCCAACCAGCACAACCATCAACACCATGAACACGATCGTGGCCGCCCAGGCACGGTTCAGCCCAAGCCGCTCCAGTCGATCGGCCAGCGGATCGCCCAGATAAGCCAGCATGGCAGCGACCGCGAACGGCATAAGCACCGGCGACAGCAGCCAGATCAGGTAGACGATGACCGCCGCGATGGCGAACAGCTGCCAGCGCCGGAAAGTGTGCTTGTCGTGATTCACCCTAGTGCCCCGATACCCAGCGCAGGTTGGCGTCGGCGCCCTCATGCGGCTCACTCTGCAGCAGCAGGCGACCGCCGGCGGCGAGGTTCGCAGCCAGTCCGCTCATCGGCAGGGCTGCCTTGACGTACAGCAGCACGCCGTCGTTATCAGCACCCAGGGTCATCACCTGGCGCACCGACGGGTCGGCACGCAGGATGGCCAGCAGGTCCGCGTAATCCATCGCCGATGTCAGCCCGCTCACCCACAGCTTGCCGTCGGTGACGCTGGCGCTGACCACATTGAGCTGCTTGCCGAGGCGATCGACCATGCTGTTACCGGCCGTACCCAGCAACGTGTCCTCGGTGGCGCCCTGGCTGCTCCAGTGCTGTGCCTGGCCGCCGGAAATCAGCGTCCAGTCGGCACCCCCCGCATGCAGCTTGCCGAGCAGTACCAGACCAGTGTGGTATTGCTGGTTGACCGCTGCCAGCGCGGCCGGATCAGCCGCAGCAAGCTTCGCCATGTCCGGTGTGCTGCTTGTCTCGGGGTAGGTGACGTTGGTGCCGCGTGCCGCCGCTGCCGAAGCCAGACTGGCGAGTGCGGCCTGGTCGAACAGGCCACCGTCCGTGCCTTGCACCAGCAGCAAGACCGCCGGTTTGATGCCAGCGCTGGCTACACCCAGCTGCGCCACCAGCCGACGTACCGAGCCTGGCTCGAAGTCCACGGCCAGCGCCAGTCCGGTCGCGGTGCGCTGGTACTGGAATTTCTGCACGATCGAGCCGGCGTTGCCCACCGCATCGGCATAACCGGCATTGCTGCGCAGGTCCTGCCCACCCGCAACCCGTGTCAGTACCTGCCCGAGTGCGGTGGCGAACGCCAGGTTGCGCTGGGTGTCGTTGGTGTCGGTGACCGGCACCGTGACCGAATAGGGCGAGCCGGAGGTTTGCGCATGCAGCGACGGCAGCATGGCAAAACCCAGCAGCAAGGTGACGATCAACAGGCGTGACAGGCGCATGGACGTGGGTATCTTCTGGGGAAAGCTCCGGGGAAGTCTGCCCAATCGCGCCCCCAGCGTCCATCGAAGCCGTCTCATGGCCACCCATGCGGATCAGCAAGCCTTCCACAAGCTGCTAAACTTGCGCGTTTAATCCATGCCGGTTTTCGCCATGTCTGACGCCCTCACCTACCGCGCCGCTGGCGTCGATATCGACGCTGGCAATGCGCTGGTCGAACGCATCAAACCGCTGGTCAAGCGCACCTTCCGTCCCGAGGTCATGGGTGGACTGGGCGGCTTCGGTGGCCTGTTCGACCTGTCTGGCCGCTATAAGGAACCCGTGCTGGTATCCGGCACGGATGGCGTCGGCACCAAGCTGAAACTGGCACAGGTTCTCAACCGGCACGACACGATCGGCATCGACCTGGTCGGCATGTGCGTCAACGATGTGCTGGTGCAGGGTGCCGAGCCGCTGTTCTTCCTCGACTACTTCGCCACTGGCAAACTGGATGTGGATACCGCGGTCGCCGTGGTCGGTGGCATCGCGAAGGGCTGTGAACTGGCAGGCTGCGCACTGATCGGCGGCGAGACCGCTGAGATGCCGGACATGTACCCGCCGGGTGAATACGACCTGGCCGGTTTCACCGTCGGTGCCGTTGAGAAGTCGCAGATGCTCAGCGGCGACGCAATCGTCGCCGGGGACGTGATCCTCGGCGTGGCCTCGTCGGGTCCGCACTCGAACGGCTATTCATTGGTCCGCAAGATTCTCGAGCGCGCCGGCAGCCCATTGGACCTCGACCTCGGTGGCGTGAAGCTGGCCGACGCGCTGATGGCGCCGACCACGATCTACGTGAAGTCGATGCTTGAGCTGCTGAAATTGAATGCGAGTCCCTCGCAAAATCCCGCACATGGATGTGCGGACTCTTCAATTTCGGTACACGGCATGGCCCACATCACCGGTGGCGGCCTCAAGGAAAACATCATCCGCGTGGTGCCGGACGGCCTCGGCATCGCACTGGATGCCAGCACGATCGTGCTGCCGCCGGTGTTCGACTGGCTGATGCGCGAGGGCAACGTGGCGCGCGAGGAAATGTGGCGCACGTTCAACTGCGGCATCGGCTTCACCGTGATCCTGCCGCGCGATGCCGTCACTGCAGCCTCCGCGCTGCTGGCGAAGCACGGACTGGCCAGCTCGGTGATCGGTGCCGTCGTGCCCGCACAGGGCGACGAACGCGTGCGGATCGGCTGACCCTGCCGGCTCGTTCTCGATGACCGCACCACTGCCCCGCGTCGCCGTGCTCGCCTCCGGGCGCGGCAGCAATCTTGCCGCGCTGCTCGATGTGCGCGCGCGCGGCGAACTGCCGGTCGATTTCGCGCTGGTCGGCAGCGACAAGGCGACCGCTGGCGCGCTGCGCCTGGCTGAAGCAGCCGGCATCCCCACGCTGGCACTCGATCCGCGCAGCTATCCGGATCGGCGCGCATTCGATCTGGACCTGTTCGCCCGCATCACCGCCAGCGGTGCGGAGTGGCTGGTGCTGGCCGGCTTCATGCGCATCCTCGACGGCGAGGCACTGGCGCCATGGGTTGGCCGGATGATCAACATCCATCCCTCGTTGCTGCCGAAATACCGCGGCCTGCATACCCATCGCCGTGCACTGGAAGCCGGTGATCGCGAACATGGCGCCAGCGTGCACTTCGTCACCGCCGAGCTGGATGGTGGCCCGGTGATCGCACAGGCACGCCTCGCGATCGAAGCCGGCGACGATGAGCACCAGCTGGCACAGCGACTGCTGCCCCTGGAGCACCAATTGCTGCCGGCGGTGCTGCGCCTGCTGACCAGCCAGCGGCTGCAATGGAATGACCACGCCGCGCAGTTCGATGGCCAGCCACTGCTGGCCCCGCTGGACTTGGGCGATCACAGCCTGCTGTCAGCGGAGTGATCCACCGTTCAGCCCCGCGCCGGCAGACTCGACGCATGACTATCCGACCCCTGCTCGCCCCTCTTCTCGGCCTCGGCCTGCTGTTTGGCAGTCAGGCTGCCTTCGCCGCCACGCCCACCAGCTTTACCGCCCACTACAACGTGTCGCAAGGTGGCGAGCCACTGGGTGTCGCCACTATCACCCTGCGCGCCGCCGGCAACGGCGAATGGAACTACAGCGAGGATGTGCAGGGCACCGCTGGTCTTGCCGCCATGCTGGGCGCCAGCACGAAAGAAACCTCGCGATTCCACTGGAAAGGCGATGTACCTGAAGCGGTCAGCTACAACTATCAGCGGCAGATGGCCGGCAAGAACAAACAGCGCCAAATGCTGGTCAACTGGGCGAAACAGCAGGTAACCGTCGACGAAGGCAAGGGCCCCAGCACGTATGCGGCCGTTCCCGGCATGGTCGAGCGCAACACCACGCCACTGGCATTGGGACTGGCCTTGCGCGATGGCCAGCAGCAGATCGCATTGCCGGTTGCCGTGCGGCAGGGCGTGCAGACGCAGAACTTCAAGGTAACCGGCAAGGAAACCGTCAAGGTCCCCGCCGGCAGCTTCAATGCCGTGCGGGTCGATCGCACCGACGCCGAGCGCGGTTTCAGTGCGTGGTATGCGCCGGATCGTTACCTGCTGCCGGTAAAACTGTCCCAGCACGATGGCGGCGACATGGTGATGGAGCTGGTGAGCTACAGCCAGCACTGAATCGATCGCACACTGGGCGGGTCGCCGTGATGGCCCTTACGTTGTTTGCACCGAATCCCGTGGCACTTCGGCCGGCAGTGGGTGCGGAAAACGGATTCGGGCGATATTTTGATGCCCGGTCCGTGTCTGCAATTCCAGCGGCCACGCAAAACGCTCGCTGATACGCTGAGCGATTGCCAGTTCAAAACCATGCCGATCCGCACCATGTGTGCGCAATGGACGGGACGTATCGCCGGGGATCGCCGGATCTGCGTGGTTGCTCACGCTCACCGCGCCTGGCAATACAGTGATTACCACGCGACCCTGCTCGGTCTGCTGGCAGGCATTGCGAATCAGTTGCCAGCACAACACTGAAAATACCCTTGATGACCCCTGCAGGGCAAAGCGGGCTGGCTCCTCCAGCTGCAGCTCGATCGGACGGCCGACCAACAATTCGCGGGCAGATTCCAGCTCCAGTCGCAGCACGTCGTTGACGATGAATCGCTCGCTGTCGAGACCGACATCAGACTCACGCGCGAGAATCAGCAGCGCCTCGACCAGCGCCTCCATCTCCAGCGTGGCACGCTTGATCCGGCGCATCGATCGGGCGCCGAACTCGCTGATGCCCTCTTCTTCGGCCAGCATATCGACCGACATCTTGATGACGGTGAGCGGACTGCGCAGCTCATGGCTGGCATCACGGGTGAAGTTGCGTTCGCGCTGGTTGTAACCGGCAATGCGTGCGGCAAAACCCTGCAGTCCACGTGCCAGCGAGGCGACATCGGCATCGCTGTGGGTGGACAGCTGGTCCAGGTGCAATGCCTCCAGGTCGGATTGCTGGCCATCCCAGCTGCTGACCAGCCGCGCCAGCGCACGCACCGGCCGCCACTCACGGCGGGTGGCGAACCAGGCGAGCATGGTCGTAATCACGATCGCCGCGATCACTGCTGCCGTCGGCGCGACGTTGTAGATGCCCATCACGCAGATGATCGCCACCGCAAGCAATTGCAGCCCGAACACCCACGCGATGCGCCGGCGAAAGGCACCCACTCGAAAAGTGACTGCTTTGACCCTGCTATCCATGACCATCTTTCACCGTTCCAGCTTCACGCTGTCTGGACGGTCGACGCCACCTCCGACTCAAGGTCCGCGAGGCGGTAGCCGGCCGAATGGATGGTGTGTAACAGGGGCCGTGCGAAGGGTTTGTCTATGACTCGGCGCAGGTTGTACAGATGCGAGCGCAAGGTATCCGAGTCGGGCAATGTATCGCCCCATATCTCGCGTTCGATATCGCGCCGGCTGACCACTCGCGGCGACTCGCGCATCAGGATCGCCAGCAACTTCAGGCCGATCGGTGACACCACCAGCTCCTGGCCTTCGCGGGTCAACCGCAGCGTGGCGGTATCCAGCGTCATGTCACCGACCGTGAGCACTTCGGTAGAAACCTGGCGACGGTCGCGGCGGATCAGGGCACGCAAGCGTGCTTCCAGCTCGCGCACCTCGAAGGGTTTCACCAGATAATCATCGGCGCCAGCCTCGAGGCCAACCAGCTTGTCGTCCAGCGTGTCGCGCGCGGTCAGCATCAGTACCGGGGTGGATTTCTTCGCTTCCTTGCGCAGCTTGCGGCAGACCTCCAAGCCATCCAAGCCAGGCAGCATCAGGTCCAGCACGATCACGTCGTAGCTGTTGGACACCGCCAGATGCAGGCCACTGACCCCATCGGCGGCATAGTCAACCGAATAACCGCGCCGTTCGAGAAATTCGCCAACCATCTCCGCGATCTGGCGATTGTCCTCAACCAGAAGAATCAGTCCCGCTTGCTCGTCATGCATCGTCATAATCGTCCCCGCCTCTTTGATTTCACATATGTGAAGATCTAACCGCCTACGGGGTGACCGTCGCGTGAAATGGGCCGCCGGCGGTTCAGAACACGTTCGGGCTTACGCTCATTGCAGCAGCGGTTGCAGTTGCTTCCACACGGTGTCGAGCACCTTCGGCTCCGCGCTGGCGACCGGATGCAGGCCGTCGTCCTGCATCAGCGCAGGGTCAAGCGCAACGCCATCGAGCAAGAACGGCACCAGTGCGGTGTGCTTGGTCTGGGCCAGCTCCGTATAGACCGCGCGCAGGCCATCGCGGTACTGCGGGCCGTAGTTCACCGGCAGCTCGATGCCGATCAGCAGCACCCTTGCCTTCGCCTGCTGCGCCATGTCGATCATCGCCGTGAGGTTGTCGCGCAAGGCCGGCAGCGAAAGTCCCTGCAAGCCATCGTTGGCGCCCAGCTCAAGCACCAGCACCGCCGGATGGTATTTCTGCAGCAACGCCGGCAAGCGGTTGCGGCCGCTCAATGAGGTCTCGCCACTGATGCTGGCATTGACCGCGGCCCACTTCGGCACCATGTTGCCTAGACACGCATCCAGCAGATGCACCCAGCCGGACTCGATCGGTATGTTGTGCGCGGCGGACAACGAGTCACCCAGCACCAGCACGGTTTTCGGTGGCGCCGCCTGGGCGCTGCCGATGCCGCACAGAAGTATCAATAACCAAAGGCACCGACGCATGAGTGATTCTTCCCGTCCACTTCTCGAAGCCTGCGATGTTAGCAAGTCGGTCAGCGGCCCCGAGGGAAGACTCGACATCCTGCACGAGGTCAGCCTGCAGATCCTGCCCGGCGAGAGCTTCGCCATCGTCGGCGCCTCCGGCTCCGGCAAGACCACCCTGCTCGGCCTGCTGGCCGGGCTGGACACACCGAGCAGCGGCCGCATCAAGCTTGACGGCCATGCGCTGGAACAACTGGATGAGGAGGCGCGCGCGGACCTGCGCCGGCGGCTGGTCGGCTTCGTGTTCCAGTCGTTCCACCTGCTGCCGGCACTCACCGCCGAAGAAAACGTGATGCTGCCGCTGGAACTTGAAGGCAGCGTCGATGCTCGCCTGCGGGCACGCGCCGCACTCGATGCAGTGGGGCTGACTCCGCGACGACGACACTATCCGGCCCAGCTTTCCGGCGGCGAGCAGCAACGCGTGGCGATCGCCCGCGCCTTCGTGCATGGTCCGCGCGTGCTTTTTGCCGACGAGCCCACCGGCAACCTCGACCAGCGCACCGGTCATCACATCTGCGACCTGCTGTTTGCACTCAACCGCGATCACCACACCACCCTGGTGCTAGTGACCCACGATGCGACGCTGGCCGCACGCTGCGATCGGCGGATCGAACTGGAAGAAGGCCGCGTCGTACTGCCTGCTGCGAGCGCGCAAGCATGAAGCTCCTGCTGCTCGCTCTGCGCAGCCTGCGCCGTGAATGGCACCTGCCGGAGCTGCGCACCCTGGCTGCCTCGCTGGTACTGGCCGTCGTCGCGCTGGGCGTGGTCGCTACGCTGGCAGTGCGGATCGAACGCGGCATGCTGGCCAGCGCGGCCGAGTTGATCGGCGGCGACATCGGTATCGAGTCGCCGCAGACCTTGCCGGACACCTTTGCCACCGAGGCAAGCCGACACGGCCTGAGCATGACCAACACCGCGAGCTTTCCCAGCGTGGCGTTTGCTCATCAGCAAACCCAGCTGCTCGATGTGCAGGCCAGTGACCAGCACTATCCACTGCGTGGCACGCTGGAGTTGGGCGATGCCGCCGGCCACTCACGCAACGGCCACGCACCGGCGACGGGCGAGATCTATCTCGATCATCGCGCCCTGGTCGCATTGAATCTCGAGATCGGCCAGCAGCTGCAGCTCGGCGGCCGTGAACTGACCATTGCCGCCGAGCTGCTGCGCCAGCCGGACGGCGGCGAGCTGCTCGCGCTGGCACCGCGTGCGCTGATGAATCTGGCCGACGCCGAACAGGCCGGCCTGCTCGGCGTCGGCAGCCGTGCGCACCATCGACTGCTGCTGGCCGGTGAGCCAGCGGCGGTCCAAGGCTGGCGCGACTGGGCGCAATCGACCGCGTTGCCGCAGGGCGCCGAACTGATCACGCCGGAGCAGACTCAGGAACGCATGCGCACGGCGTTCGATCGGGCCGGTGCCTTCCTGCGTCTGACCGCGCTGCTGTCGGCACTGCTGGCTGGTGTGGCCATCGCGCTGTCCGCGCAACGCTACGCACGGCGCAAGACTGCCGAAGTGGCCCTGCTACGCGCGCTGGGTACCTCGCGACGACGCGTGCTGGGCCTGCTGCTCGGCACGCTGGGCGCTCTCGCCCTGCCCGCAACAGCACTCGGCCTACTGCTGGCGCTGGGGCTGTCGCAGCTGGCGTGGTTGCTCGCCAGCCAGTTGTTCAGCAGCGTGCCGACCGTGCTCCCGCTGGCACCATCGTTTGCCGCCGCGGCGATGGGCATCGCCGTGCTGATCGGCTTTGCCCTGCCGCCGCTGGTACGGCTGGCCGAGGTGCCTCCGGTAGCCGTATTCCGCCAGAGCGTGACGCGGCGGGCACGGCGTTTCGATGCCTTGTATCTGATTCCCATGCTGGTCGCGCTGGCTTTGATCTGGAGCCAGAGCCACTCGCTCAAGCTGGCCGGCATTCTCGCCATCAGCCTGTCCGGTGTCGCGGCGGTCGCAGCCTTGCTGGCTGCATTGCTGCTGTGGGTTGCCCGGCGCGTGGCGCCCGGCGCGCATCCGGCCTTGCGGCTCGGTCTCGCTGCGCTGGCGCGACGACGGACGCTGAGCCTGATCCAGGCGACCGCGCTCAGTCTGGGCCTGTGCGCGCTGTTGCTGCTCGCCGTCGTGGCACCGGCACTGTTGCAGGGTTGGCGCCAGGAGCTGCCGCCGGATACGCCGAACTGGTTCGCCCTGAATCTGCAGGGCGACCAGCGCGCCGGCTTCGAGAAAGCACTCGCCGGCATTGGTGGCGGCAAACTCAACATGATGCCGCTGGCCGTGGGCAAGCTCACGGCCATCAATGGCAAGCCGGTCAATACGATCACTTTCGCCGATGAGCGCGCCAAAGATTCGGCCGATCGCCAGCTGCGCTTGTCATGGGCCAGCGCATTGCCACCCAGCAATGAGGTGATCGCTGGCCAGTGGGAGGAAGCACATCCACCCCAGGCCGAGGTCTCGATCGACACCATGTGGCGCGACATGTTCGCGTTGAAGATCGGTGACACGCTGAGCTTCAACGTCGGCGAAGGCAGCATCGACGCTCGGATCAGCAGCATCCGCAAGGTCGACTGGAGCTCATTCCGGGTCAACTTCTTCCTGCTGCTCGACCCGGATCATGCCGGCAACCTGCCGCATACCTGGCTGGCCAGCTTCTACCTGCCGCGCGGCCATGCCAACCAGTTGGCGCAGTTGTCGCGCGACTACAGCAACCTCAGCCTGATCGATGTCGACTCGCTGCTCGACCGCGTGCGCGAGATCGTCGACCGCGTCGGCAACGCCGTACGCTGGATCCTCGGCTTCAGCCTGCTCGCCGGTGCGTTGGTGCTAGCGGCCGCGCTGGCCGCCAGTGCGGCCGAACGACGCCATGAAGCCGCACTGCTACGCACGCTCGGCGCACGCCGAAATCAACTGCGCGTCGCCGCGGCCTGCGAATTCGCGCTGCTCGGTCTGATCGCCGGCATCACCGCTGCGATCGGCGCTGCCGGTGCCGGGCTGTGGCTGAGCCACGCGGTGTTCCATATCGATGGCTTCGTGCCACCGCTGTGGCCGCTCGCGCTCGCTGCGCTCGCTGCCGCCTTCGTGGTCATGCTGCTGGGGCTGGCTGGGACACGGAAGGTGACCCACACCTCGCCGATGCGGTTGTTGCGGGAAGGATGAACCACCGCCAAGATCACGCCATCCCGCACTCTGACGGAGGCTTCATGTACGCGCTTTACTACTCCCCCGGCACCGCCAGCATGGTGGTGCACCTAGCGCTGCTGGAGATCGGTGCACCGCATGAATTGCGGCTGGTCGATTTCGATACGAAGGCGCAGCACGATCCGGACTACCTGAAGCTCAATCCGCGCGGCGTGGTGCCGACCCTGGTGATCGATGGCCGCCCCCTGTCGGAGTCGGCGGCATTGCTGATGGTGCTGGCCGAGCGTCACCCGGAAGCGAAGCTGGCACCACCGACAGGCACACCGGAGCACGAGGCGTGGCAGCAGTGGATCGTCTATCTCAGCAATACGCTGATGTCGACGTATCGCTTCTGGTTCTATCCACCAGAGCTGGGTGCTGCGGAGCACACACCAGAAGTGCGCGCTGCCCTGCAGCGCAAGATCGAAGGTGTATGGGATCTGCTCGATGCACAACTCGCCGCGCATGGACCGTATCTGCTGGGCAAGGAATTTTCCGGCGCCGACCTGCTGCTGACCATGCTGATGCGCTGGTCGCGCAACATGCCACGTCCAGTGACTGAGTGGCCCGCGCTGAAAAGACTTGCCGATCTTGTACGCGCACGCCCAAGCTGGCAGAAGCTCTACGAGATCGAGGGACTCAGCGAGTGGTGACGTGCATGCCAGCCGGTTGCTGACGCATGCGTGACGCGGACGCTTCACCCGCAACCTCATCGTCATGGATGCAGAAGCTGCAGGCCGAATGGCTGTTGCTGCTGTTCGGTGCGTTGACGATCGCGCTGGCCCTGCTCGACCCACAGCCGCTGGCGAAATACCAGCGCTGGCTGCAGTTGCCCACGCTGGCCGGCCTGATGGGCTTGTTGATCGCGATCCAGGGCATCCGCGACAGCGGCCTGGTGCAGCACGCAGCGGTCGCGGTGATAGCGCGCGCGCATTCGCTGCGCAGCCTCGGCTTGCTGCTGGTAACGGCGACGGCATTGCTGTCGATGGTGCTGACCAACGACGTCAGCCTGTTCCTGATCGTGCCGCTGACGCTGGCGATTGGCGGCATGTCGAACCTGCCGGTGCTGCGCATGGTGGTGCTGGAGGCGTTGGCGGTGAACGCGGGCTCCACCCTGAGCCCGATCGGCAACCCGCAGAACCTGCTGCTATGGCAGCACTCGTCGATGCCGTTCCTGCATTTCACTCTGGCGATGCTGCCAGCGGCGGCCGTAATGTACACGCTGGTGGCAGCGTTCACCTGGCTATGGCTGCCGCGCGACCGGATCGAACTGGCGCCAGAGAAGATCGATGGCCAGGTGACTTCCGGCCGGCTCGGCGTATGGTCGACAGCCGCCCTGGCCGGCATGGTGCTGCTGATGGAATACCACCGGGCGCCGCTGGGTGCCGCGCTGCTGCTGGTGCTGTTCGCCCTGCTGGCACGTTCGAGCCTGGCGCGGATCGACTGGCTGTTGCTGCTCACCTTTGCGGCGATCTTTCTGGGGCTGGGGCACTTCGCTGAACTGCCCTTGATACGGCACGGGCTGGATCAGCTCGATTTCCGCCAACCGCCGATCCTGTATGCCAGCGGCATCATCATTTCGCAATTGATCAGCAATGTGCCAGCGACGGTGTTGCTGCTCGACCGCACGCCCGATGCGATTGCGTTGGCAGTTGCGGTAAACGTGGGCGGCTTCGGCCTGGCGATCGGTTCGCTGGCGAACCTGATCGCGTTGCGTCTGGCGAAACAACCAGGCGGCCTGCGGCTACTGCATCTGGTGTCGATTCCATTCCTGCTGATATGCGCGCCGCTGGTGTATCTGGCCTGGTGCTGGCTGGGTTGAGGATCCCGCCATATCAGTCATCGTCGTCGTGCGGCACGCTGACCTTGCCCTTCACGCCGGAATGCTTGACGTCGCCGCTGCCCTTGGCACCGAGGCTGAAATCACCAGCCACATCGCTTACGGTGAAGTCACCGGAACCCAGCGTGTCGGCATGCACGCTACCACCAACCTTGCGCAGCACCACATCACCCGAGCCGACGCTGCCGACCCTGGCATCGCCCGTGACGCCTGTAGCCTTGAAATCCCCAGAACCAACCGAACCCAGATCCAGACTGCCGATATCGGTCGCATCCACATCACCCGAGCCAACGCTGGTAGCGAATTTGCCGGACACCTGGTGCACGTGCAGATCACCCGAACCGACGTTGCTTTGCAACTGCTGCACGCCACTAACGTCGGCATCGCCGGAACCAACGCTGACTGTCACCGGCAGGCTAGCCGGCAGCTGCACGGTGACCTCGAGATTTGCGTAGGAGTTGCCGAACAGGCTGAAGCTGAAGTGGTTATCGCCACCGATGTCGAGCAGCAGCTGATCACCCTCGCGTCGCTGGGTGACCTGCAAATTCTCCAGCGCCGACTTGTCCGAAGCGCAGGCACGGCCGTTGAGCGTCAGGCCCTTCTCACTGAGGTTGCCAATCAGGTGCAGAGTCTGGTTATGCACTTCGATCTGCACGGCGCGAACCCCCGCCAGATCGAGCTGCAGATTACGCGGCGCTTCGTACTTGCACGAAGTGGCGGCGAAGGCGGCGAATGGGGCCAGCAACAGGGCTGCGGCAAAAAGACGGCGCATGGTGAGTTCCTTGGATGATCGACAAGGCATGAGATGCCGCTGGCAGCCAAAGGGTTGCAACCATGGCGCGGCATCACGCAGTTTCAGGACTCGCGCTCAATCGCCTTGGCGCATTGCCACAACTGCTCCTGTTCGGCGAGCGTACGCTCGCTGAACGCGCCGCCCTCGGCCGTCGCCAGTTGCTCCATCTGCCGGAAGCGCCGCTCGAACTTCGCGTTGGCATGGCGCAGCGCACGCGAGAAATCGACCTTGGCATGACGCGCCAGGTTCACCATCACGAACAGCACGTCGCCGATTTCATCTTCCAGCCGCGCCGGATCGGCACCGTCTGCGAACTCGGCGCGTACCTCTCCCACTTCCTCGGCCAGCTTGGCCAGCACCGGCTGCGGATCGGTCCAGTCGAAACCCGTGCTGGCCGCCCGCTGCTGCAATTTCAGCGCGCGCTTCCATTCCGGCAATCCCGATGAAATACCGGCCAGTGCGCTGGGATCGGCCGGCTCGCCCTTGCTGGCGCGTTCGGCCGCCTTGATGTCTTCCCACGCCTGCTTCTGCGCCTCGACGCCGGCATAGCGCACGTCACCGAACACATGCGGATGGCGGCGGCGCATCTTGCTGCTGATCGCATCGGCGACATCGGCAAAATCGAACAATCCGGCCTCCTTCGCCATCTGTGCATGGAACACCACCTGCAGCAGCAGATCGCCCAGCTCGTCGCGCAGGTCATCGAAATCGCCGCGGTCGATCGCATCGGCGACCTCGTAGGCCTCCTCGATCGTGTACGGTGCTATCGAAGCGAAATCCTGCTGCACGTCCCACGGACAACCGCGCTCGGGATCGCGCAGGCGCGCCATGATGGCGAGCAGGTCATCGAGGCTATAGCGGCGATCGTCGCTCACCGGATCATTCACAACCAGCCGCGCGCAACCGCGCAGCCCAGTCAACCGAAGGGTCGCCGACGGCGATGAACTCGGGATTGAGCAGCGATTCGCCGCGGTTGTAGCGGAACACGCGCCCTTGCAAGTCCATCACCGCACCGCCAGCTTCCTGCAACACGCATTGCGCAGCAGCGGTATCCCATTCGCTGGTCGGGCCGAGGCGCAGATAGACGTCTGCGCCACCACGTGCGATCAGACAGAACTTCAACGAGGAACCCAGCGGCACCAGCTTATGCTCGGCGCCGAGCAAAGCCTGCAACATTGAATCCTGCAGGCTGCCGTGCGAGCGGCTGCCAGCCATTACCGGCGGCTGCGCCAGCACACGCGCCTCGATACGTTGCCAGTCGCCACCAGCTTGGGCCTGCAGCCATGCACCATGGCCTTGCTCGGCGATATACAACTCGCCAGTCACCGGCGCCAGCACCACGCCCAGCACGGACTGGTGATCGTCGATCAATGCGATGTTGACGGTGAACTCGCCGTTGCGCTTCACGAATTCGCGGGTGCCATCGAGCGGATCGACCAGCCAGTAACGCGACCAGTGCTGACGCTCGGACCAGGCCAGCGCCTTGGCCTCTTCCGACAACACTGGCAGCACCGGCTCAAGCTTGGCCAGCGCGGTCATGATGACCTGCTGCGCCGCCAGGTCCGCCGCCGTCAATGGCGAAGCGTCCGCCTTGGTCTGCACCGCGAAGTCGCTGTGATAGATCGCCAGGATGGCTTCGCCGGCAGCGCGGGCAATCTCACCAATCTGCCGTGCAAACGCAGGAGGCGTGCTCATGCGCGCTGAAAGCGCCCGGCGAGGTACTCGCGGGCCATGAACAACGCGGCGATCGAGCGCCCTTCGGTCACGTCATCGCGACCAAGCAAGGTATGCAGTTCGGACATTTTCCATGGCACCACGTCAAGCTCCTCGGGTTCATCACCGACCAGTCGCTCGGGATACAGATCCTGTGCCAGCACCACATGTGCCATATGCGTCATGTACGAGGGCGACAGCGACAGGTTGTGCAGAATCTTCAGCCGACGCGCGCCGTAGCCGATCTCTTCCTTCAGCTCGCGCTCGGCGCCCTGCTCGGCTGTCTCGTCCTGATCCAGCCGGCCCTTCGGCAGGCCAAGCTCATAACGGCCGACGCCGGCACCGTATTCGCGCACCAGCAGCACGGTCTCGTCGTCGAGCATCGGCACGATGATCACCGCACCCAGGCCACCGCCCTTCAGACGCTCGTAGGTGCGGCGTTCGCCGTTGGAGAATTCCAGATCGAGCTGCTCGACATGCAGGAAGTGGCTGTTGTCGACGTCACGCGTGGCATGGATGATCGGTGGCTTGCGCATCCGGCCATTCTAGCGCGGCGGCCGCCACGACGCAGGCGATCATGGCACCGTGCCGGCATCCCTGCGCAACCGCTGTAACGCCTGTGGGTGTATCGCCGGCGTACCGGCCAGTACGCTGCGTGTGTCCAGCGTCAATGCTGCGCCCTCCAGATCGGTGAACACACCACCGGCCTCGCGCACGATCACCGCCAGCGCAGCGATGTCGAGGATATTCACGTCCGACTCGATCACCAGATCCAGCGAGCCACGGGCCAGCAGGTGGTAATGACAGAAGTCGCCGTAGCCGCGGATGCGATTGCTGTCGCGGATCAGCACACCGAGCGCATCCCAGCGTGCATCGGCGGTCAGCGTCTTGACGTTGCCGGTGGAAATCGATGCCTCGCTGATCGCGTTGGTCTCCGCTACCCGTACACGCTCGCCGTCGAGCCATGCGCCGCCGCCGGCGGTGGCCCACATCGTCTCGCCGTAGATCGGTGCACTGGATACGCCGAGCACCAGCTCGTTGCCATCCATCAAGGCAATCTGGGTGGAGAAGAACGGCGTGCGTCGCACGAAGCTCTTGGTGCCGTCGAGCGGATCGACCAGCCACAACAGGCCACCGCGCTCGCCTTCGAGTCCAAACTCCTCGCCATAGATCGCCGCCTGCGGCAACGCCGCCTGCAGGATCTGCCGGATCACGCGCTCGGCCTCGCGATCGGCGACCGTCACCGGCGTTGCATCGGGTTTCAGCTCCACTTCGACCCCGCGGTGCCAGTAGTGCCGGATCACGTCGGCGGCCGCAGCGGCCGCTTCGCGTGCGGCAGTCAGTGCCGACACGGCCATCTCGGAATTCATGGTGGTTTCGTGCCCTGGTTGGTGGCAGCCGCATCAGGCAAAGCACCCGCCAGTCCGCCGCTGCGTTGGATATGTACATCGCCCTTAGCATCCGGCTGCCCCAGCCCGGCCAGCCAATGATGTAACGCCGGGTCAGTGTGTCGGGCATGCAGTGTCGCGTCCAGCCGCCAGCCGAGCGGGCTCAGTTGCAGCTGGCCATCGACCTGCAGCGGGCCGTGCCCATCATCGTGCCATTGCGCCTGGATCACGCCTTCCTGCGCCTGTGCCTGCCCGTGCAGATTGCCCAGGACCACGTCACCGTTTCGCGTATGCATGGTCGCGCCCTTCCATTCTGCCTGCGCCTGCAGCTGCAGCGGCCAGCCGCCTTGCAGCAAGGCATGATCGACCCTCAGAAGCAGTTTGCCGCGCGGCTGGCCCAGCGGCAGGTTTGTTGGAGGCAGCAATGCCGCGAGTTCGGCGCGAATGTTCACACCACGCCATTCAATCCGGTGGTCCGGAAGCCCCTGCATTTCGCCCGAAAAATCGAGTGGTGCTCCGTGCAAGTTCAACTGCGTTTGCACTTCCCCGAACAACGCGCGTCGCGACAGTTTCCATTGCAGCTGTCCTAGCGGACGACCAGTGGGTGTCATCACCTGCCCGGCCTGGCCATCCCACAGCAAGCCCTGCACTTGTTGCAGGCGCAACCCGTGCAGTTGCGGCCCGATCCACGGCAGTACCCAACGTACCGGCAGAAACCACAGCAGCAGGGCTGCAGCCAGCACCAGCACACCGAGGCCGACCAGGCATTTTCGCAGGTACTTCAAATGTCGATTTCCGGGATGAGCCGTGTTCGGGCTTGAGTGCCCCTCGTGGAGCGCCGATGATAGCCGGATGACCATACCCACAAGCAGCAATGCCGCGCTCGCCGTGCGCGACCTGAAACACCTTTGGCATCCCTGCACGCAGATGCATGACCACGAAAGCGTCCCGATGGTACCAATCGTACGTGGCGAAGGCGCGTGGCTGATCGACGCCGATGGCCGCCGCTATCTGGATGGCATCAGCTCGTGGTGGACCAACCTGTTCGGCCACGCCAATCCGCGCATCGCCGCCGCGCTGGCCGCACAAGCGAGCACGCTGGAGCACGTGATCTTTGCCGGCTTCACCCATGAGCCAGCGATCGAGCTGGCCGAGGAGCTGGTGCGCATCACACCGCCCGGGCTGGATCGCGTGTTCTACGCCGACAATGGCTCGGCGGCGATCGAAGTGGCGCTAAAAATGAGCTTCCATTACTGGCTCAATCAGGGGCATGGTGAGAAGACCCGTTTCATCGCGCTCAGCGGCAGTTACCATGGTGAAACGCTGGGTGCGCTGTCGGTGAGCGACGTAGCGCTGTACCGCAAGACTTATGCACCGCTGCTGCTGACGCCATTCCTCGCACCATCGCCGGATGCGTACGAGGGTGAACCGGGCGAATCGCCCGAGCAGACGGCAACGCGTCGTCTAGGCGAGATGCGCGCGCTACTGGAGCGTCACGCCCACGAGACCTGTGCCGTGATCATCGAGCCGCTTGTGCAATGCGCCGGCGGCATGCGTATGTATCACCCCAGTTACCTGACTGGCCTGCGCATGCTCTGTGATGAGTTCGCGGTGCATTTCATCGCAGATGAGATCGCGGTCGGCTTCGGCCGTACCGGCACACTGTTCGCCTGCGAGCAGGCCGGCGTATCACCGGATTTCATGTGCCTGTCAAAGGGGCTGACCGGTGGCTTCCTGCCACTGTCGGCGGTGCTCACCACCACTCAGATCTATGAGGCGTTCTACGCGGAATACAGCGCCGGCAAGGCCTTCCTGCATTCGCACAGCTACACCGGAAACCCGCTGGCTTGCCGGGTGGCACTGGAAACACTGGCAATTTTCTGCGACGAACCAGTACTCGAACGCAATCGACAGCTCGCCGCGCATCTGGCGCGTCGCCTGGAGCCATTACGCGAGCATCCGCATGTCGCTGATGTACGCCAGACCGGCATGATCGCGGCGATCGAGCTGGTTGCCGACAAGGCCAAACGGCGCCCGTTTCCAGCAGCGGAGCGGCGTGGCCTGCAGGTTTATCTGCATGGCCTGCAACATGGCGCGCTGCTGCGTCCACTTGGTGATGTGGTGTACTTCATGCCGCCCTACGTGGTCAGCGAGGCCGAAATCGACCTGCTGGTGGACGTCGCGGTTGCCGGCATCGAACGCGCAACAGAGGACTGAACTGCAGCCTCACCTATCACAGCCTCACTGAAGCACGGCTTCAGTGAATGGATGGGTCGAGCATGCGCAGGGCCTGCGCATTGTTGATCGCACCGGTGTTCTGCAGATCCTGCCGGCTATAGCTGCGGCCGGTTGCCGCCTGCAGACATTGCCCTTTCTTCGCTGGAATCAGGCTACCGGTATCGCGAATGCAATTGCGATCACCCGGCTTGATAACCTGATGACCCTGCATAGCATCGGCTTGACTGGAGGGCGTGTTGTCACTCGGGCTGGCTACCTGCGCAGACGCGCTCTGCGCGACAGCCAGTGCGCTGACGCCCAAGCTGACAACCAGCGCGAGCGAAATGACCGTTGTCTTGAGCATGACGTACACCTCGTTGATGCCTGCATAACCTGCTACTTAATCCTGCCCCCAACGCAGCCGACAAGCAAGACATGCCATACGGGCATCTCGCTGGCATTCAGCTAACCCGGCTAGCCGCTGCGCTTCGAGCGCCTGCGCCACGTCGCCTCCGCTATGCTTGTGTTTTGCATGATCGCGACGTCCGCATGCGCACCATCCGTATCCATGTCGCCCTGCCGCTTGCCGTTGATACCGAACTGGCGTTGCCAGCACAGGCTGGCGAGCACGTGTCACGCGTACTGCGCCTCGCTGCAGGCGATCCACTGACCCTGTTCAATGGCGACGGTAGCGACTATCCGGCCACCATCCAGACTGTCGGTAAACGTGAAGTTATCGTGCGGGTGGATGCACGGCATGAGCTCGCCAACGAATCGCCGCTGCCGTTGACCTTGGCGCAGGGCGTGGCACGCGGCGAGAAGATGGATCTGATCGTGCAGAAAGCGACCGAGCTTGGCGTGGTGCGCATCGTGCCGTTGCTGACCGAACGATCGGAAGTGAAGCTGGATCCTGCCCGTACCGAGAAGCGGCTGGCGCATTGGCGCGCGGTGGCCGCCAGCGCTTGCGAGCAGAGCGGCCGCGCGCGGTTGCCTGAGATCGCCCCGGCTCTACCACTATCGGTGTGGTTGGATGGCTTGACCGAGGATGCTGCGTTGCGCCTGGCGTTGCTGCCGGAAGCCACACGCTCGTCCCGCGAGCTGCGTTTTACTTCAGCTGGCGGCTTGCTGGTGGTGGGGCCGGAAGGTGGGCTCGGTGAGCGCGATATCAGCGCGTTGACGGCCACCGGTTTCGCCGGGCTGCAGCTTGGCCCGCGCATTCTGCGAACAGAGACGGCCGGACTGGCCGCTCTGGCTGCACTGCAGGCATTGCACGGCGACGGCTAAGTCATCGCCTGCTCAAACCGGATTCAGTCTTAACGTATCGGACGACTCAGATCACTCGGACAATTCGCCCGGCTCCACCGGCTCTGGGGCATCTGCATGATCGAGCAGACCGAGCAGTTCCGTCTCGATCCATTCCAGGTCGGGGATCAGCGCGACGTCGTCGCGAACCAGCACCTGGGCGCGCACACCCGCCGGCAGCGGGCTGCCATCATGGGTAGGAATGATCAGCTCGGCGTTCAACGTGGTCAGGCGCGGAAAGCCCTGCGTCAGCACGGCGATGAACGGCAGCTTTGGATTGCCGCCGAGCGCTTTCAGCACGGCCACGCGCACGCTCAACTCGGCATCACCCTCTTCGGTACCGGCCAGTTGCGTGAACGACACCAGCGGTACGCGCCAGCCACGCCAGGCGATACGCCCGAGCAGCCACTCCGGCGCATCAGCTACCGGCTCAGGTTTGCTCTGGGTAACCACTTCGGCGATGGTGGCATTGGGCAACAGCAGGCGCTGGTTGCCCACCGGCACCAGTACGCAGCGAATTTCACGCGGCAGCGGATCACTCATGAAAACACCTCGATCAGGTGCGCCGCCAACTCAGGCGGCGTACCGGAAAAACTGACCAGTCGTTCGGCGAAAATGCCGCTGACCATATCGGCAAAATGCTCACCGGACGACGACTCTACCCAAACCTGGCCACCGCGATCATAGATCGCTTGCGAACCCGCAACGGCATCATTGGCCCGCCCAGCGAATACGATCGCCACCGCGTCACGACCGAAGGCATTCGCCGCCATCGTGAGGCTGGCGTCGATCGACGAGTCTTGTGTCTGATCCGAAGCAATGGCCTGAAGTTCGATCTTGCCGTCCCGGCGCAGCAGCACCTGCTTTCCTGCCGGCACCACCAGCACCTCACCAGGCGCGGCGCGGCCGCCTTGCAAGGCCAGCCGAACCGGCAGCTGGCTATGTGCGGCCAATCGCTCCACCAGCGCCACATCCGATTGCTGTTCTCCTAAATGCTGCGTATGCAGAAAGGTCATTCGTGAACTCGCGGGCAAAGCGGCAAGAAAGGTGCAAACGGAGTCCACGCCACTGACGGCCGCTCCCAGCAGAACGATCCGGCTCAAGGCGCTGCCCAGCTCGTCAAGCATCATCTCGTGATCAGGCGTATGCACATATGGCTTCGGAGCGATCGCCTCTTCCATCGACACCAGCTCGAGACTCATCACCGGCTCGATCCCAGGCGCAGTCTGTTCGACATCCGGGGCGAGAAAATCGGCAGCACTCAACTTTTCGATGCCGAATGCTCTGGCATCGTTTTTGGCAGGCTCGGCTATCAGTGCATCGTCATCCAGCAAGGCCCAGCCAACCGGCGCACTGACGGATTCAACCGCCCTTTTGGTGGGAATAGGATCGATTGCCGAGGTCGGTATCGTCGCGATCAAAGGATCGTCCGATGACACTAGCTGCAACTGATCGAACTGCACCGCCGCCACATCCGAATGCGCGCTACCCGTCGCGACGGCAGCATGTAATGCACCGTGATCAGCTGGAGAAGCATGCACGTGTGCACCGAAGTTGCCGTCATGCAGCGGGGGGAATTCCGCTTCACTGTCGAAGTTCGGCCCGGAGCCGAATTCGCCCTCATCGTCAGCCGGCAATTCACCAGAAGCCAGCAACGCCTCCAGTTCCGCCGCCAGACTTTCCGATTCGGCGCTGGCGATCATCTCGTGCTGACCTTCGTGGTCATCGTGCAACAGGAAGTCCGGCTCCTGCTGCATGGACTCCGGCTCCACCGGGGACGCGTGTTCCTCAATATTTTCCGCGAAAAGTTTTGCCGGTTCTGCTGCAACTTCCATCGGAGCTTCGGCATAAGCAGCCTCAACGCCAGTTGCTACCTCCGGCTCGATCTGCGGCGCGTCGATAACGCGTGCATCTTCCGGGCGAGGAGGATCGATATCGCCCACAGCCAATACCTTGACTGCCAGATGCCGCGCCCAGCGCGCGCGATCCCAGCCGATCAACTTGCGACTGGCCTGCGCATCATTGAAAACCACCCGCGGGCGGTCACCATCGATCAACTCGTACAGGTGATCAAGCGCGTCGTCGGCGCTGTCGTCCAGATTGACCACCAGCACATCGGCGCCCACCTGGTGCAGCAATTCCCGATTGAGGCTGGAAACCCCGCCCTCATGGACAATCCGCGCGCCGCGCTCATGCAGCGCCTCGCGCAACTGGCCGCCCAGCTCGGTGTCATCGAACAACAGGGCAACCGCCGGACTCGTCTCACTCATGAACAGGCTCCGCCGCACGCTGCTCCAGCACCTCGTTGATCTGCACCAGCAGCTCAGCCTCCTGATACGGCTTGCCGAGATAACGATCCACGCCAATGTCGAACGCGCGTTGGCGATGCTTGTCACCGCTGCGCGAGGTGATCATGATGATCGGCACGTTGCGCAACCGCGGATCGGCCTTCATGTGGGTCGCCAGCTCATAGCCGTCCATACGCGGCATCTCGATGTCGAGCAGCATCAGGTCCGGCACGCGCTCGTGCAGTTTCTCCACCGCATCGACACCGTCCTTGGCCGTGCTGACTTCGTATTCGTGACGTTCCAGCACGCGGCTGGTGACCTTGCGCATGGTGATCGAATCGTCCACCACCATCACCAGTGGACGTACCCGCACTTCCTCGATGACCGGTGCCTGTACCGCACTGAGGCCATCGGAAAGGCGCTGTATGCGACGGGTGATGCCATGGCGAACCAGCGGCGCCAGATCCAGAATGATCAGCACCGAACCGTCGCCCATGATGGTTGCACCGAGCAGACCCGGTACGGAACTGATCTGCGGACCCACCGACTTGACCACGATCTCGCGCGAGCCGAGTACGGCATCGATGCGGATCGCCGCACGCAGGTCGCCCGCGCGGGTCAACAGCAACGGCTGCTGTTCGCCTTCGGCCGGCAGCCCCGGCGGCAGGCCCAACAACTCTGCCAGGTCGTGGATGCCGTAGGCCTCGTGGCCATACTGGAACGACGGTTCCTCCTCGGTCAGCAAGGTCGCCAGATCGTCCGGATTGACCCGTGCCACACCCTGCACGGATGTCATCGGAATCGCGAACGTCGCCTCGCCGATGCGCACCAGGATGGCCTGGGTCACCGCGAGCGTGAATGGCAGACGCAACACGAAGGTGCTGCCCTTGCCCTGGTCCGATTCGATCGACAGCGAACCACCGAGCTGCTTGATCTCATTCGCTACCACGTCCATGCCGACACCGCGACCGGCCAGCTGGGTGACCTTGCTGGCGGTGGAGAAGCCCGGCTGGGTGATTAGCGAAAGCAGCTGGTTGTCGGTGGGCTTGGTGTCGGCACGCAGCAGCCCGCGCTCGATGCCGCGCTTGCGGATCGCCGCACGATCCAGTCCGCGACCATCATCGCTGACCCGGATCACCACCTCGGTGGCTTCACGCGCAACCTGGATATGCACCGAGCCTTCAGCCGGTTTGCCCGCCTTGCGGCGCTCAGCCGGGGTTTCGATACCATGCGCGATCGCGTTGCGCAGCATGTGCTCGAACGGCGCCTTGATCCGGTCGAGCAGGTTGCGGTCCATTTCGCCGTGCGCACCGTCGACGTACAGCTGGGCGCTCTTGCCCTGCTCCTGGGCCGCCTGTCGCAACGTGCGACGCAGGTTCGGCACCATCGTGTCGAACGGCAGCATGCGCGTACGCAGCAGACCGTCTTGCAGCTCGGTACTGACGCGCGACTGTTGGATCAGCAGGGTTTCGGCCTGGCGGGTCAGTTCATCGAGCATGCTCTGGATCGACACCAGATCGGATACCGACTCGGCCAGTGCACGCGAATACTGCTGCAGTTGTGAATAACGATCGAGCTCGAGCGGATCGAACGCCGCCAGGCCCGCTTCGCGATGCTCGCGCTGGAAGCGCGCGATGATCTGCGCCTCGGTCTCGATCTCAAGCATGCGCAGCTGGCTGCGCAAGCGTGCCACGGTCTGCTCCAGCTCGACCAGGTTGAAGCGATAGCCTGCCACCTGCTGCTCGAGGCGCGAACGATAAATCGCCACCTCACCAGCGTGGTTGACCAAGTTGTCGAGCAGGTCGGCACGGACGCGGATCTGTTCCTGCGAGGAGCGTACTTCCTCTTCCTCCTCCGGCAGCAGTTCGGGCAACTCCAGCCCATCCAGCGCAATCGGCAGCGTCGGCAGTGGGGTCGTCCGCACCGGCTTCGACACCGGCGCCGGCATGACGGCGGCGGCCAGCACCGCGTCGTCGGCCAGCATATGTTCGCCGGCCAGACCAAGCAGGTGATCGATCGTGGCCTGCGGATACTCGGGCGTCTGGCCCTGCGAAACCTGCTGCACTAGCGAGTGCAGCTGATCGAAGCTCGCCTCCAGCGCCGCAATCAGCGGACCGACCTTGGCCTGATCGCGTATCGGTTTTTCGAGCAGCGTTTCAATCGCATGGGTGAGATCGCCTACCGGTATCAACCCGGCAATGCGTGCACCGCCCTTGAGCGTATGCAGGTCGCGCTGCAGTTCGGACACATGTACCAGCTCGGTCGGAGCGTCATGCCACTGCGCCAGCACGCCATCAGCGTGGTCGAGGATTTCGCGCGCCTCGTCGATGAACACTTCAAGCAGATCGGCGTCGATGAAGCCGGACCCCGCCAACGCATAAGCATGCTCTTGCGGCGGCTCGGCGTCGGCCTTGGCTGCCACGTGCTCGGCAGCCAGCTTTTCGGTAGCCACCCGTTCTGCCGCAAGTTTCTCGGCAACTGCAGCCTGGTCCGCCGCCACTTTCTCGGCGGCGACCCGTTCGGCGGCAGCTTTCTCGGAAGCAGCCTGCTCAGTCGCAGCTTGTTCTGCGGCCAGCTTCTCGGCAGCGACTTGTTCGGCTGCCGCTTTCTCAGCCGCAGCTTGTGCGATCGCGGCCTGCTCAGCCGCAGCTTCTTCAGCGGCCAGCTTCTCGGCGGCAGCCTGCTCGGCCGCAAGCTTCTCGGCAGCAACTTGCTCCGCCGCAAATTTCTCGGCAGCGGCCTGTTCCACCGCGAGCTTCTCGGCAGCAGCCTGCTCCGCAGCAAGTTTCTCGGCAGCGGCTTGCTCGGCAGCCTGTTGTTCCGCCGCAGCCTTCTCGGCGGCAGCGCGCTCGGCAGCGGCAACTCCTGGTTCGAACGCACCTAATGCGGCTACAAGTTCGGCGGCAAGCTCGGCATGGTGTGCATCGTCCGGATGAATTTCCGGCACCGATGGCACCTCGGCACCAGGCTCATCCGGCTGTGCAGCGGTGATCCTATCCATGCTGGCATCCAGCGAAGCGGCCATGGCCGTTTCGTCGGTGCCGGCATGCTCCGGAGCGGCGACTTCCGCGGCCGGCGCCTCTTCGTCCGGACGTGGCTCAAATACCACATGCGCCACCTGCGACTCGGGATAGCGATCACGCATCTCGATGAGCTGCGCGGCAAGCGCATCTGTGCTGGGCAGTTGCGGCTCAGCGACATCAAACTGGCGCATGACGTGGTCGACCACCTCGACCGCTTGGCCGAGCAGGTGAACGCCATCCGCCGGCAACGGCAGATTGGATGCACGCACGCGCTTGAGCAGCCCTTCCAGCGGCGAAAGCAGTTGCGTCAACAACGGGATATCGACCATTGCGATGGCGCCATGCAGTGTGTGCACGGCACGCAGCAGCTCTTCGCCGATCGGCAACTCGTTGCGGCTGCGCTGGATTGCGGCACGAATGGTCTGAAGGTATTGCGCGACCTCACTGCGCAGGATCTCCAGCAATACCGGATCAACCGGCGGCATCACTGATACCGCTACCATCGACGCCGGTTCGACGGCCTCGTGGTCGGCGGCAACGCTGCGGGCATCGGTCACACCTGCTTCCGGAACAGCCTGCGCTGCCAGATCGAGACGTGGCACGCGCCGGCGCACCACGCGCCGTACTGTTTCGGTCGCAGCCGACGTGTAGTCCTCGACACGCGCTGTCTGATTGCCCGCCGCGACTTGCTCGGCGGCCTGCATGATGGCGCTGAGCGGCACGGCCGGTGCGCCGTCACCCTTGAGCGCTGCCAGCAGCTGGGGCAGCGCATCGATCGCGTGCCGCACCACCGCCTGCACACCCTCGTGCGGCTGGATGGTGTTGTCCAGCACCCGGTTGAGCATGTCTTCCACTTTCCACGCGAATTCGCCGAGCACGCCGGCACCGACCAATCGGCCGGAGCCCTTGAGCGTATGGAACGAACGGCGGATGCTGATCATTGACGAATGCTGGGTCGGATCAGCGAGCCAGACTTTCTCGGCACTGCGCAGACTGTCGATTTCTTCCTGCATTTCCTCCAGGAAGATTTCGCGGATATCGTCATCGATACCTTCCGCGTTGGCATTGAAGTGGGTGTTGGACGCCAATGCGTCGCGAACCGGCACCTGCTCGTAAACCTCTTCCTCGATTTCGGTCCAGTCACCGTCCTGATGATCCGACGCGCTCTCCACCGGGACAGGTGGCGTCGTCGCCTCGGTCTGTGCCAGCCGCAACCCATCCAGATTGTGGACAGGTGCTGCATGCGGCTCAGTTCCGCCAATAAACAGATGCCCCAGGTCATCACCGGGAAGCAAGGTGACAGATTCAGAAAGTTCCGGGTGCTCCTCATCCTCGAGACCGTGACCGGTGTATGCATCCGCCCGCACTTCGGTTACGGCTGCCGCGACCGTGGGCACCGCACGCGCGGCTGGCAACGGCCAGTAACCGAGCAGGCCAAGGCTGTGTTCGGCCACGTCGAGGATATGCTCCAGGCCGCCACGATGTTCACGCGCAGCCTCGAGGTAGTACTCCAGCGCGGCGAGTGCATCGGCCAGATGATCCATCTGCGCCCCACTGGGCACACGCCGGTCACCCAGCAGTTCATAGCCGACGAAGCGGCCCACGCCTTCAGCCAGTTCGGCTGGACGCGTTGCCGACAGCATGCGCATCGCGCCGGCAACCTCGTCCATCAAGGCCGGAGTACCGGTCAGGCGGTCGTGCTCCCAGCCAGATTCGACGAAGGCAACGATCGCGTCCTTCACCTTGCCGGTATTGCTGATCGCTTCCTGCATCAGGGTCGTGACGACACCCAGCGCTTCGCTGCGCGGCAGACCCTGCATGGCGTCGCCGGTAGCCGGCTCGCCCTCGGCGGAGCCCAGACTCTCGATGTGATCGTCCAACGAGGCCTCGACATATAGCAGGGCCCCGGCCACATCAAGCAACGTATCCTCATCAGCCGCACGCAGGCGATTGGCGATCTCGTCCAGCACGCGCCGCTGTTCGTTGATTACCCGGCGCGGTACCGCCAACGCCAACATGCCGAGTGTATCGCCAACGCGTTCGAGCACTTCACCCTGCGCAGCCAGTTGCGCCGGGTCACCGTCTTGTTGACGCAGGAACAGGTCCAGCGCTTCCTTGACGCGCAACAGATCGTCCTTCAATGCGCGCGATACGGAATCGAGCAGCGCGCGGTTGTGCCCTGCCATCGAACCACGGGCGTGTTCCAGCTCCCCGACATCAGGCAGCAGGCTGTCCAACGCATAGGTCGTGCGCAGCAACTCCATCTGCGGGCTGCGCTGCTTGGCCTGGGCCACGATGTAGAGCAGCTTGCAGGCCACCTCGTCGGCTTCGCCGCCGCGCAGGCTGTCTTCACCCTGTTCGATCAGCAGACGGATATTGCGGTCGACCTTGCCGATCAACTGGCGCACTTCGCCCGCATGGCTCTTGAGCGCACCTTGCTCCAGCCCCTCCAGCACGCCGGCAGCAATCCACCACAGGCGCCGGCCATGCACGTGGTGGCAGCGCGCGGTGATCGCCAGCAGGGTCTTGCGCATGCCGATCAGCTGTTGTGCCGCGTTCTGCCCGCGGAACCAGCCCAGCAACTGCTGCTGGAAGCGCAGACGCAGATCCACCAGCTCGCCACGATGAGCTTCGGCATACGCCTCACTCATGGCAGCTGGTGCCTGTTCCGGCAGGAACGCGTCGAGATTGGGGTGGAACATTGCCGATTCGGTCAGCGGCGGTTGCTCACGGCTGGCGCGCAGATCATTGAGCAGTGGCAGCAGTACCACTGGTACGTCGCGATGGCCACTGGACAGGCGTTCGAGGTAGTCCGGCAGCTGCATCAGGCCACGCATCAGCGCGGCATAGGCTTCCTCACGATGAGTGACATGCTCCTCGAGCAGCGCGATGGAGAGCGTCTCCATCTCCGCGGTCACCATCGCCGCGCCATACAGCTCGACCATCCGCAAGGTGCCAAGCACCTGATGCAGGTGATCCGAACACGTGCGCATGAAGTCGCGCTTGCCCGGGTTGTCGACGTAGGACTCCAGCGCCTCGCGGGCGATCGACAAGGTATCGTCGAGCTCCGGCTTGACCCACTGCAGTGTGGTGAAATCGATGTGGTCTTGAAGTCTCATGCGCCTCTCTCAACGGTTGCCCAATGTCGCATTTCGCACGCATCACGCAACCAACGAGACTGCCCCCCGAAAAATGCCAATACCAGCCAGAACGATGTCAACCCGGCAGCTTGAAATGCGCCACTGAGCGCCGCAGATCGCTCGCCAGCTGTGCCAGCGTACCGATCGAGTCGGCAGTCTGGCTCGCGCCCTGCGAGGTCTGCGAAGTAATTTCCTGAATCGCGTTCATCGAATGCGAAATGTCGGTCGCCGCCGCGGACTGCTGACGCGCCGCGCTGGAGATGTTCTGAATCAGCGCCGACAGATCGTGCGACACGCGCTCGATGTCACCCAGTGCACTGCCGGCGTCCTCCGCCTTGCGTGCACCGGCGACAACCTCGGCGGTGGTCTGCTCCATCGAGTTCACTGCTTCGTTGGTATCGGACTGAATCGTCTGTACCAGCGTTTCGATACGCTTGGTCGCACTGGTCGAACGTTCGGCCAGTCGCTGCACTTCGTCCGCCACCACCGCGAAACCTCGGCCCGCCTCGCCGGCCGAAGCCGCCTGGATCGCCGCGTTGAGTGCCAGGATGTTGGTCTGCTCAGCAATGTCGTTGATCAGTTCCACGATCGAGCCGATCTCCTGCGAGGATTCACCCAGGCGCTTGATGCGCTTGGAGGTTTCCTGGATCTGATCGCGAATCGAGTCCATCCCGGAGATCGTCTCGCGCACCACTTCGGCACCATGCGAAGCGATCTTCACCGAGCGCTCGGCCACGTCGGCCGATTCGGCGGAGTCCTTCGACACGATATCCATCGAGCTCACGATCTGGTTGATCGCCGAGGTCGCCGAGCTGATCTGCTGCGCCTGCTGTTCGGCCGCGTCGGCCAGGTGGCGTGCGGTGGTCTGGGTTTCCTGCGCCGACGACGACACCTGCTCGGAGGTCTCGTTGATGGTGGTTACCAGTGAACGCAGCTCATCGATGGCGTAGTTCACAGAGTCGGCGATCGCGCCGGTGATGTCTTCCGACACCGTGGTCTTGACCGTGAGGTCACCTTCGGCGAGCGAACCCATTTCGTCCAGCAGGCGCATGATCGCCTCCTGGTTGCGCTGGTTCAGTTCGGTACTGCTGGCAAACCGGCGACGCTGATCGCTTACCAGGGTGATAACCAGCAACAGGGCGAACGCCACCGCGGCGATCGCGCCGAACAGGCCCCACCAGACGTTCGGGAACAGCCGGCGCAGCGGCAGCTTGCCGATCTGTTCGGACAGGTCGTTGGCGCGCAGCAGCACGGTCTGCGAATCCAGTGAGGCCTGGTTGCCTGCATGCTTCACGTCGGCAAGGTTGCCCGCCGCGGCAACCAGCTTGGCGACTGGATCAGCCAGCGTGGTCCAGCTGGCATCCATGTCAGTGAGGATTTTGTGCGCATTGGCATCGCCGATCGGCTTCACGCCACTGTCGGCATTACCTACCAGCAGGCCTTTCAGCACGCTGCCGTACAACTGCGCATCGCGGGACAGGCCATCGGCTGCCGATTGGGCATTGTCGCCACCCTGCAGCACCTCCTGCACGCGGCGGATGATACGGTCAGCCGACAGCATCTGGCGGGACGTGCCCAGCATCTGTTCGGGACTGCCGTTGCGCTGCTGCAGAATGTTGACCACCTGATCCATGCTCGAGTTGAGCAACGGCATCTGCTGCGACAGTGTGTCGGCGCGTTGTCCGGAATCGAGCACGACCGCCTTGTTGGAAAGGATCTTGCCGATGTCGGCGTCAAGCTGCTTCCACGAGGCGTCAAGTGCACTCACGGCGCGCCCGGCGGGCGTGGCGTTATTGTCGCCGTATGCCTGCATGCCGCTGGTCGGATCGCCCTTGTCCAGCCGCTGTACGGCCGAATCGATCGAGTTACGGGTGCCCTCAAGTTCTTTGAAGGAATCGGTATTGCCACCCGCCGATTCCAACGCGAACTTGGCCGTCTGCTGTGACAGCACCTGGATCTGCGTGGTCAGCGCGATGGCCTGGCGATCCTCATCGTTCTTGATGTTCAGCCGCCAGAAGTCAAACGCTGCCAGACCAATCGCGATCAACAGCAGGACAATGAGTGCGGTGTAACCCCGTTCCCTGCTGACGCCCCCTGTAGTGCTCATGTTCACCTCATCCGTCTAACTTATACGTTGCCGGCTCCGCATCATCGCGCGGGGACTGGCCAGGGAATGTTGTCCCAAGTTTCCGGCCACGATCGGCGCCGGCGCTTCAATAACTACAGCTGCGCCAGATCAGGCCGCGGCTTGCCGGAAATCCGGTGCGCGCACCAGCCGATTCATGCTGAAAATCGCCAGTTGCTGTTCACCCACCCGGTTTTCGACGAAGCGGGCCAGCCGCGGATCATCTTCGCGCTCGGCCTCGCGTCGCTGTTGCTCGTCCACCGTGCGCTGACCGAACACCTCGTCGACCAGCAGCGCCACGCTACCGCTGCCCTGGCGCACCACCAGCAAACGGGTGCGCTCGGAATGCTGCGTGCGTTCGCCAAACAGGAAGCGGCTGAAATCGACCACCGGCACCAGATTACCGCGCACATTGGCCACCCCGAGCAGCCATGGCTGCGTCCCAGGCACCGGTGTCAACGTGGGTACCGCCAGCAATTCGTTGATCTCGTCGATGCCACTGACCAGCAGCCTCGAGCCAACGCGGAAACCGATGCCACGCCACAATCCGGGCGCCTCCAGCTTGTCCTGCGTGTCGGAGGCATGTGCCAGCGACAGCCGCTCGTAGCGGGCCAGGATTTCGAACGGGGTGCGGTTGACGGATTGGTTCATGTCGCACTCGACAACAGATCGTTGATACAGCCCAGCAGTTCTTTCTCGTTCACCGGCTTGGTAATGAACGCACGGGCGCCCTGACGCAAACCCCATACCCGGTCGGTTTCCATCGACTTGGTGGTGATCATTACGATCGGCACCCCCGAGGTGATCGGATCGCGGGTCAAGGTGCGCGTTGCCTGGAAACCGTTCATGCCGGGCATGATCACGTCCATGATGATCAGGTGGGGCAGTTCGGCGCGTGCGCGCTCGATGCCCTCCTCGGCAGAACCGACAGCGACGACCTGATGGCCGGCACGCTCAAGCAGCGTGGTGAACACGCGCACGTCGGTCGGCGAATCGTCGATGATTAGAATGGTGGCCACAGGTCCCCCTCAGAATCTGCAGTCAGCGGCTCGGCACCGTGCTGACATGGCGATGGATGGCACCAAGCAGTTCGTCTCGCGTGAACGGCTTGGTCAGATACTGTTCGGCACCCACGATGCGCCCGCGTGCCTTGTCGAACAGGCCATCCTTCGAGCTCAGCATGATCACCGGTGTGGCACGGAAAAGCGGGTTGTTCTTGATCAGCGCGCAAGTCTGATATCCATCCAACCGCGGCATCATGATGTCGACGAAGATGATCGCGGGTTTCTGGTCGGAGATCTTGGCTAGCGCCTCGAATCCGTCGACCGCGGTCAATACCTCGCAACCCTCTTTCTTCAGCAGGGTCTCCGCCGTGCGGCGGATGGTCTTGGAGTCATCGATCACCATGACCTTCAGGCCAGCCAAGTCATTTGCACTCACGTTCAAATTCACTACTCCCCCTGCGGCCCGCCCCGAGCTCAGGATAGACACCAAGACATGCAACAGCCATGCCGCGCGGCGTACATGCAAAAAATTTCGAACCAAATCACCCGATACCCGCTCTGCGGCGGTGCATCCGAGGCTTTGTTGTTTACTGCCTGCCCGCCGAGACTGTCAAGCAATAATCACCGGCGCGTCTTTCGAGCTGCCGCAGGTGACCCATAGTGGCACCATCTGGCCACCTGCGACAGCATCGTGCGTGGCAGCCTTTCACTCACCAACTGCCTCGGCGGCCGTCTACCTTTAGTATAGCCGCCAGACGATCCATGCCTGCCCGTACCAAGCCACCAACGGAGAACTCAATGACCCTTTCGGTCGGTGTGCTGATGGATCCCATCGGCGCGATCAAGATTGCCAAGGACACCACCTTCGCGATGCTTCTGGAGACCCAGCGCCGCGGCCACACGTTGCACTATCTCGAACAGGGCGACCTGGCACTTCGCGACGGCGCGCCATGGGCGCGACTCGCGCCGCTCAGCGTGCGTGAGGATCCGCAGCACTGGTACACGCTTGGGCAATCGCAGTGGCGCGACCTGCGTGAGCTCGACGTGGTGCTGATGCGCAAGGATCCGCCGGTCGATGCCCAGTTCATTTACGACACGATGGTGCTGGAAGTCGCCCAGCGCGGTGGTGTCAGCGTCATCAATGACCCGCGTTCACTGCGCGACTGCAACGAGAAGCTGTTCGCACTGGCTTTTCCGCAGTGCATTGCGCCCACCATGGTCTCGCGAGACGCCGGCGAATTGCGCCGCTTCGCTGCCGAACACGGTGAGGTGGTGCTGAAGCCACTGGACGGCATGGGCGGCCGCGGCATCTTCCGGGTCAAGGCCGGCGACAGCAACCTCAACTCGATGCTGGAAACCCTGCTCGGCGGCGGTGCCCATGGCGAAGGACGGCAGCTGACAATCGCGCAGAAATACATCCCGGAAATCACCGCCGGCGACAAGCGCATCCTTATAGTCGATGGCGAACCGGTGCCGTACGCACTGGCGCGCATCCCGCAGGGCAACGAATTCCGCGGCAACCTCGCCGCCGGCGGCCGCGGCGTCGGCGTGCCGCTGTCCGACCGCGACCGCTGGATAGTGGCGCAGGTGGCGCCGGAGCTGCGCCGGCGCGGCCTGCTGTTTGTCGGGCTGGACGTGATCGGCGACTACCTGACCGAGATCAACGTCACATCCCCGACCTGCATGCGTGAACTGGATGCCCAGTTCGGGCTTAACATTGCCGGTCAGTTGTTCGACGTCATCGAGCAGCACGTCATTGGAAAGCGTACCGCGTGAGCACCCCTGCAACTGTCGCCACTACGCCGAATCCCATCGGCGCCACCATGCTGTTTTCGCTGCTTTTGCACGGTGTGCTGTTGCTGGGCATCACGTTCCATTTCGTGAAACCGAGCCCCAGCCTGCCGACGCTGGACGTGACCCTGGTCAATGTGGCCAATCAGGAAGCGCCGGACAAGGCCGATTTCCTGGCTCAGGCCAATAACAGCGGTGGCGGCCAGAACGATCGCGCGACGCGGCCGTCGCAGTTGTTTTCCGGTGAACTGCCCAAGCCGGACCCGGGTATCGCCGCGCAACCGGTCGAGGCCACCACACCCCAGCCGCGCGAGGCCACGCCGACCCGCATGGTCACCACCAGCGGTGCGGCCGACTTCACTGTCGCCAGCGATAGTGCACAGACCCAGGTCGACCCCGAGGAGCAGACCCCGACCGCGGCCGAACTCAAGCGCCAGCAGGCGATTGCCCAGCTGGCCGCCGAGCTGCGCCAGCAGACCGAGGCGCTGGCCAAGCGACCCAAGAAGAAATTCATCTCGGCCAATACCAAGGAATACGTCTACGCGAGTTACATGCGCGGCTGGTCCGATCGGGTGGAGCGTATCGGCAATCTCAATTACCCGGACGAAGCGCGCCAGCGCAAGCTGTACGGCGACCTGCTCCTCACCGTCGGGCTCGGCCGCAACGGCGACATCAAGAACATCACGATCATCAAGAGTTCCGGACAACCCCTGCTGGACGCCGCCGCCGAACGCATCGTGCGGCTGGCCGCGCCGTTTCCACCTTTGCCGAAAGACGCCAGTGTGGACGAGCTCTACATCACCCGTACCTGGCAGTTCCTGCCGGGCGATGTGCTACGCAACAAATAAGTCCCGCCCTCACCTGCCAAGCGCGCGACTCGCGGCTTGTCGGGCTTACAATGACCGCATGAGTATCACCACGTCGAGCACCCTCACCGGGCACTTCCTGATCGCCATGCCGAACCTGGCCGAGCCGCCGTTCTCGCATGGCGTAGCCCTGCTTTGCCAGCATGACGAGGACGGCGCCATCGGCCTGCTGGTGAACCAGTTGTCCGAATATCGCTTCGGCGATGTGCTGGCGCAGATGCGGCTGGAATGTGCAGACAGCGAACTGGCCGATGCGCCGGTGCTGATCGGCGGCCCGGTGCAGCAGGAGCGCGGCTTTGTGCTGCATCGCGAACCCGGCGACTGGGAGTCCAGTTATCGCGTCAACACCGCATGGTCGGTCACTACCTCGCGCGACATCCTGGTCGCGATGGCCGCTGGCGAAGGCCCGCGCCAGGCCGTCATGGTGCTCGGCTACGCCGGCTGGGATGCTGGCCAGCTGGAGCAGGAGCTGATGGCCAACGCGTGGCTCACCGCCGAAGCCTGCGGCCGGGTGGTGTTCGACACGCCACTGGAGGAACGCTGGAGCGCCGCCGCCGGACTGGTCGGGGTCGACCCGCGCCAGCTGTCCGGCTATGCGGGCCACGCATGAGTTGTGTACTCGGCTTCGATGTCGGCAGCCGTCTGACCGGCGTGGCCATCGGCAATGCATTCACTACCAGCGCCCGCGGGTTGACCACGATTCCCGTGCGTGATGGCGAACCGGACTGGCAACAGCTCGATGGCCTGCGCAAGGAATGGTTGCCGGATACCCTCGTCGTCGGGTTGCCGTTGGCACTCGATGGTGGCGAGCAGGCCGCCAGCCGCAATGCCCGTCGTTTTGCTGCCCAACTGCAGCAGCGTTACGGCCTGCCGGTCGTGCTCGTCGATGAGCGGCACAGCTCACAGGAAGCCGCCGAGCGCTTTGCCGCTGCCCGCGCCGCCGGGCTCAAGCGACGACGCGATGCCGCCACGATCGACGCCGAAGCTGCCGCGATCATCGTGGAGCGCTGGCTGGGCGGTGCAGAATCGTTGTCTGCTGACGCCACCGACCACTGCCCCATTCCCTCGCCATCCTCAGACCTGCCGCCATGAGCCCTCGCCTGCGCCACCTGACCACCCTGGAAAACCTCCCGCGCGAAACGATCGAGCGCCTGCTCGACCGCGCCGAGGCGCTGCGTGACGCCTGCGCGCACGGCACCCGCAAGCTCAACGTACTGGCCGGGCGCACCGTGCTGAATCTGTTCTTCGAGCCATCCACGCGCACCCGCACATCGTTCGAACTGGCCGCGCGCCGGCTCGGCGCGGATGTGATCAACTTCGACATCGGCTTTTCCTCCACCAGCAAGGGCGAGGAACTCTTCGACACGCTGCACACGCTCGAAGCGATGCATCTGGATGCGATCATCGTGCGCCACAAGCACTCGGGTACGCCGGACGAGCTGGTTCACCACGCGATGAGTGGCGTGTCTGTGATCAACGCTGGCGACGGCAACCGTGCGCACCCGACCCAGGGCCTGCTCGACGCACTGACGATCCGCCAGCACCGGCCGGATTTCGAGAATCTCACCGTGGTGATCTGCGGCGATATCAAGCATTCGCGCGTGGCGCGTTCGGACATCCACGCATTCTCCGCGCTGGGCGTGAAGCGTATCCGCCTGTGCGGCCCAGCCACCCTGATGCCGGCAGTCGAGGAATTTCCGCATTGCCAGCACTACGACGACTTCGATGCCGCGATCGAAGGTGCTGATGCGGTGATCACGCTGCGCCTGCAGAAAGAGCGCATGGCCTCGACCGACCTGCCAGACGAAGCGGCCTACTTCACCCGCTACGGGCTGGACCAGCGCCGGCTGGCGCTCGCCGCCAAGGGCTGCCTGGTAATGCATCCGGGGCCGATCAACCGTGGCATCGAGATCGCCACGGAGGTGGCCGACGGCGCGCAGTCGCGCATCCTCGAACAGGTCGGCAATGGCGTGTTCGTGCGCATGGCCGTGCTCAACGAAGTGCTGGCCCGCTGAGTCCAGCGCAATCGCGGGAGCCCATGCCAGCCGGCGATTGTCACGCCGCGGCTACCGGTAAAGCAGGCATAATGTGCAAACGCAACATTCACACGACGGGGATCATATGCGATCGACGACGCGCTTCATCGCGCTGGGCCTTGCTGGCGTCATGCTGGCGGCCTGCGGGCACAAGGACAAGGATGTTCCATTGGCTTTCGTACCGGCCGATACGCCGTATGTCGTGGCCAACCTGGACGTGCTGGACGACGCCACCCGTACCGCCCTGCTCGCCCAGGCCGACGCGCAGTTGCCCTCGCAACTGGCCCAGATCAATGCCACGGCCGATCGCCTGGCGGCAAAGGATCCCGATGGCGCACATCTGCTGCGCGCGCTGAGTGCCGAATTCAACGGCAAGACGATCGAGAGCTTCGCCGACGGCGCCGGCATCAACCTCAAGGGTCTCTCGGCGTTCTACGGACTCGGCCTGGCGCCGGTCATGCGTTTCGAACTGAGCGATCCGAAGGCATTCGAGGGCTTCATCGGCCGGCTGGAAACTGCCTACGGCAAGAAGCTCGATGTCGCCAGCCTCGGGGCACAGAGCTACCGCAAATATGTCTTTGCCGCCTCGGGCACCGAGGTCATTCTGGCCACGGTCGGCAAGCAGGCCGTGGCCGCACTGCTGCCGGCTGATGCAGCACCCGCCATGCTGCGCCAGGCGCTGGGACTGGATCGTCCGCAGAAAAGCTTGCAGGACGACGGTCGCCTGACCGCACTGGCCAAGGCCAAGGGCTACCGGCTGTGGGTGGTCGGTGATCTGGATGTGACGCGCGCCCTGCCACTGGTGATCAGCGGCAAGGATCCGCTGCTCAGCGCGATCCGCAAGGCGCGCGCCGAAGCCGAATCCGCCAAGACCGGCGAACCGGTCGCCAACCAGCTGCAGACGTCACCGAGCTGCGCGAGCGACGCTGCCCGCATCGCCGCCCGCGTGCCCGCGCTCAGCTTCGGCTATACCCGGCTTGAGGCGAAACAGCAGGATGTGCGTTTCGACATGGCGCTGGCCGATGACATCAGCAAGGCCTTTGCCGGCCTCAAGGTGGAATTGCCCGGGTTGGGCAGCGCAGGTACTGCGCCGTTCGACCTGACTCTCGCGCTGCCGATCGCACAATTGCGCACGTTCTGGTCCGCCCAGGCCGATGCCGTGACCGCCAAGCCGTTCACCTGCCCTGCACTGAGTGATCTCAACGACAGCTTTGCCAAGCTCGGTCCGGCCATGCAGAAAGCGGCGATCCCGCCGTTTGGCGACATGCTCGGCCTGCGCATCGCACTGGATACCCTGGTGCCTGGCCAGAACGCCAGCCTGCCGACCTTCAGCGGCCGCATCGTGCTCGGCAGCAGCAACCCCGCCGGCCTTCTCGCCACAAGCCAGATGATGGTGCCTGTGCTGGCGCAACTAAAGCCCACCAACGACGGCAAGCCGCTGCCACTGCCGAAGGACATGACCAGCATGCTCGGGCAGCCAGCGTGGTTCGCCATGAGCGACAAGGCACTTGCGTTGGGTATCGGTGCCGGCGAAGACGCCAAACTCGCCGACACGCTGAAGGACCCCATTGGCGATGCCGGTCGCGTCACCCGCATGCATCTCAGTGGCGCGATGTATCTGGATATGCTGCAGCTGATGGAAAAATGGGTCGACAGCCAGTCCGCCGCCAACGCCCAACCCAGCAAGAGCGACGAGCTCTCGATCGACAGCGACAGCGACAGCGCCGATGACGCCGCGCAGACAGCCGCCAATGCGGCCCGTTCGAAGGCTGAATTTGCGGCCATGAAGGCCCAGGCCGAGCGGGTCGACAGTATTGATGCCGAAATACATGTCGACAATGACGGTATGGTATTCACCACCCAGACCGTCCTGAAGTAACCCGCCTCAGCGACACGCACTGGAAACCGGGGCGCTTCGGCACCCCGGTTTTTTCATGGGTGAGCGCTTCACACCGAACATCAAGCAAACATCGTCATGACCTGCTCTTCGCATCCGTAATCGCCAGCTGAACACTCCCCGGGCGCAGCCACACGATATTCACGTGACGGCTGTTGCCATAGGAAACGGAAGTCGGCAACAACCGAACAGCCGTCGTCGCCGACCAACCTTCCCACTGTCAGGAGATTGCCATGCGCAACCATTCGATGATCCGCAACAGCGTGTTTGCCACTGGACTGATGCTCGCCTTCGCCGCGGTACCGTTTGGCTCGGTCGCCGCGCAAGATGCCGGTGCACAGATGCAGAAGCCGGCCGACAACCAGACCGTGCCGGACAAGGCTGCCGATGGATGGATCACCACCAAAGTGAAATCCGAATTCGGAACCACCAAGGGCATCCATGCCACCGACATCTCGGTCTCAACCAGTGATGGCGTAGTCACGCTCACTGGCAATGTCGCCACAACAAAGGAAAAGAACCACGCCATGCGCGTGGCCAAGAAGGTAAAGGGTGTCAAGAGCGTCGATGCCAGCGGCCTGACGGTCAGCGCGACGCCAGCGTCGACATCGGACAGCACGTCCAGCAAGTAACTACCCGTTCGGTGCAGTCGAAAAGGGGCCGCCACAGGCCCCTTTTCATTGCCTGCCCGCGCAGTCACGGCTCAGTAACGGATGCTGCTACGAAAGTCAGGCAAGCTGTCCAGGAAACTGCGATTGCAGCCCTTGAAACGCGAGAGCGCAGTCTCGATGCGCACGGGAACCAGGAGCCGCCCTCCTGCCACACCGATGATCATGGCCCCCAGCAGCAGCAACACGCCAGCCAGGGTCAGCGCACCCGTATTGCGCTGAATGCCGATGGCAATGCCCACCAGACCGAGCAACAGGCCCGCGACACATACCCCAATGCTCAATTGCCGGCGCCGTGCGTGCTCCTCGCATAGACCGACAGCCAGCTCGGTCTTCTTTCTCGCGAGCAGGGCTACCAGGGCGTAGACAAGGATATTGAGGAGCAGCAACAGATACAGCCCGGGGTGATGCCAGTAGAACTTGCGCTCCTTCATCGGCGCCATGGCCGCACCGTTACATTTCACGCAGCGATACGGCAGACGCCCACTGCTGCTGACCACCAATACCTTGCCATCACGCCAGCACCCACCTTCCGTACCTGTTGCATCAAGCTCAGCCTTGGGTGGCGCATACGGATTGAACGACTGCATCCCCGCTCCTTGTCATTGTCAGGATCGATATCCCATTCGCGTCGCCGCCTTCAGCGATTCAGCAGACTGTTGCCGCCGCTGAAGTTCTGCGAATCGCGCGTTTCCTCCAGCTCCACGCCGTCCAGACCCTGTGACAGCGTATGCGCGTCGCCGCCCTGCGCCAGCTTGATACGCAGGCGCACCTCGTTGGAACTATCGGCGTAGCGAAGCGCATCCTCGTAGGAGATTTCGCCAGCGTGGTACAGCTCGACCAGGCTCTGATCGAACGTCTTCATGCCGAGCAGGGTGGATTCCTTCATTAATTCCTTGAGTTTGTGGATCTCGCCCTGGCGGATGTAATCCTGCGCCAGCGGCGTACCCAACAGCACTTCCACCGCGACACGGCGCGCCTTGCCGTCGGGCGTAGGGATCAGCATCTGCGCCACGATGCCCTTCAGGTTCAGCGACAGGTCCATCAGCAGTTGCTGGCGACGATCCTCGGTGAAAAAGTGCAGGATGCGATCCATCGCCTGGTTCGCGTTGTTCGCATGCAGTGTGCACAACACCAGGTGGCCGGTTTCGGCGAAGGCGATCGCATGATCCATGCCCTCGCGAGTACGCACCTCGCCGATCATGATCACGTCAGGCGCCTGGCGCAGCGTGTTCTTCAGCGCGTTTTCCCAGCTATCGGTGTCGATGCCAACTTCGCGCTGGGTAATGATGCAGCCCTCGTGCTTGTGCACGTACTCGATCGGATCCTCGATCGTGATGATGTGGCCGGTCGAATTCAAGTTGCGATAGCCAACCATCGCCGCCAGCGAAGTCGATTTACCCGAGCCGGTGGCGCCAACGAAAACGATGATGCCGCGCTTAGTCATGGCCAGCTGCTTGATCACCGGCGGCAGATTCAGCTCCTCCGGGGTCGGAATCTTCGACTCGATCCGGCGCAGCACCATGCCGACGCAGTTGCGCTGGTAGAAGCACGACACGCGGAAGCGGCCGACGCCCTGCGCGGAAATCGCAAACTGGCACTCGTGGGTTTTCTCGAACTCCTCGCGCTGTCCCGGCGTCATCACGTTGAGCACCATGTCGCGCGACTGCTGCACGCTGAGCGGACTCTGGGTGATCGGCACGATCCGGCCCTGCACTTTCATCGAAGGCGCCACGCCGGCCGTAATGAACAGATCCGATGCCTTCTTGTGCACCATCAGTTTCAGGAACGAGGTGAAATCGAAATCGCTCATGGCTTAACTCCCGAAAATGAGATACGAAAACCGGGGAATCGAAAATCTGCCTGACCGGATGCCGATGCCATCACGTGGCCTGTCGGTCGATTTTTGGTGATGAGGCAGTGCTGCATGATTGCTCGACAGTGCCTCAGACCGATTCCCGTTTCACGATTACTTGAAGCTTTCCTTGTTCTTGGCGTAGCTGGCAGCCTGCTGGCGCGTCACCAAGCCGCGCTTGACCAGATCCTGCAGGCACTGGTCCAGTGTCTGCATGCCGAACTGCGTGCCGGTCTGGATCGACGAATACATCTGCGCTACCTTGTCCTCGCGGATCAGGTTGCGAATCGCCGGGATGCCGACCATGATTTCATGCGCGGCAATACGCCCACCTCCGACCTTCTTCAGCAGCGACTGCGAGACCACCGCGCGCAACGACTCGGACAACATCGAGCGCACCATCGGCTTCTCGCCGGCGGGGAACACGTCGATGATGCGGTCGATCGTCTTGGCCGCCGAACTGGTATGCACGGTGGCGAACACCAAGTGGCCGGTTTCCGCTGCAGTGAGTGCGAGGCGGATGGTTTCCAGATCGCGCAACTCGCCAACAAGGATGTAATCCGGATCCTCGCGCAGCGCCGAGCGCAGCGCCTCGTTGAAGCCCAATGTGTCGCGATGGACCTCGCGCTGGTTAACCAGGCACTTCTGCGAGGTATGCACGAACTCGATCGGGTCCTCGATCGTGAGCATGTGGCCGTATTCGTTCTTGTTGACGTGGTCGACCATCGCCGCCAGCGTGGTCGACTTGCCCGAGCCGGTCGGACCGGTCACCAGGATCAGACCTTGCGGCTGCTCGATCAGCTCCTTGAAGATGCGCGGCGCACCGAGATCCTCAAGCGTCAGCACCTCGGACGGAATGGTGCGGAACACCGCACCGGCGCCGCGGTTCTGGTTGAACGCGTTGACGCGGAAGCGCGCCAGGCCGGGAATCTCGAAGGAGAAATCGGTCTCGTAGAATTCCTCGTAATCGCGCCGCTGCTTGTCCGACATGATGTCGTAGATCAGCGAATGCACCTGCTTGTGCTCAAGCGCAGGAATGTTGATGCGGCGTACGTCGCCGTCAACGCGGATCATCGGTGGCAGCCCGGCGGACAGGTGCAAGTCCGAGGCCTTGTTCTTCACCGAGAAGGCAAGCAGTTCGGCAATGTCCATCTGTCGTTCCCCTCAACCGATCGTCTGGATGGCATGAATTGGATGCCGCATCAGGGGACGTATGCAGTTCGCAGGCATGCTGCGTCGCAGCGCATGGCGCAACCGCCACCAAGCCATCCGAACCAAACACCGATTCCCCTTGCAGCCGCGTCGATACTACTCGTGCAACCGCCTGTGCGGCCAGTCTTTCCCGTCGTGGATGCGCAAACTGTCGATCTGGTTTGCACAGTCGCCGGAAAAGCGGTCGTCCAAGTACCGCCCCAAACTGCGGACAGGCCTGACCCACAGCGCGCACATCTACAAAACTGCATCGCGAGCGCACCCGCTCCGGTAAGGTACGCGGTCTGGATGAGTGAGGAACCCCTGCATGACCCAACTTGCCTTCATCGGTGGCGGCAACATGGCCCGCAGCCTGATTGGCGGCCTGCTGAAGACCGGCGTGGCCGCCGCCACCATCAGCGTGGCCGAACCCCTGGCCGAAGCGCGCCAGGCGCTTGGTCGCGAATTCGGGGTTCCCTGCTATGCCGAGAACCGGCTGGCTGCGGCACAGGCCGAGGTCATCCTGCTGGCGGTCAAGCCGCAGATCATGCCGGCGATACATACCGAACTGCGCGACACCCTGCAACGCAATCGGCCACTGCTGATCTCGATCGCCGCCGGCGTGCGCCTAGACCAGCTTGAACGCTGGTTTGGCACCGGCCTGCCCATCGTGCGCTGCATGCCGAACACGCCAGCGCTGATTGGCGCCGGTGCCACCGGCCTGTGCGCAAACAGCCGGGTCAGCCCAGCGCAGAAGGCGCAGGCACAACACATCCTCGATACCGCCGGGATAACCCGCTGGATCGACGACGAGGCGCTGATGGACACCGTCACCGCGCTGTCCGGTTCCGGTCCCGCGTATTTCTTCGCCCTGGTCGAAGCGCTGGAAGCCGCTGCCGTGGCGCAGGGCCTGCCACGCGACACTGCCCGTGCGCTGGCCGCACAGACCTGCCTCGGCGCCGGCCGCATGCTGGTCGAGGGTGGCGAGGACCCCGCCCTGCTGCGCCAGCGTGTCACCTCGCCGAACGGCACCACCCAGGCTGCGCTGGAAAGCTTCGCTGCCGATGGCCTGCCGCGTATCGTCGCCCACGCCGTCGCCGCTGCCACCCGGCGTGGCGTGGAACTGGCTGCCCAACTGGACAAACTGTCGTGAGCTACCTGCTGAATGCCCTGTCCATACTGATCGAGCTGGCCTTCGAGGCCGCCGTCACGCTGCTGCTGCTGCGGGTGGCTGCCGAGGCCTGCCGCGCGGACTTCAACAACCCGTTGAGCCAGTTCATCTACCGCTACACCAACCCAGTACTGGCACCGATCCGTCGCGTGCTGCCGAACTGGCGCCGGATCAACCTGGCCGCGCTAGTGTTGGCGTGGCTGGCGATGGTGTTGAAGCGTCTGCTGCTGTTTGCGTTGATCGGCATCATGCCGCATGTAGCCGGCCTGCTGCTGTTGGCGCTCGCGGAGCTGCTCGACTTCACCCTGCTGTTCTACATCGTGCTTCTGTTTGGGTGGTCGCTGCTGAGCATGTTCGCGGTGGATCGCCGGCAGCCGCTGCTGCGCCTGGCCGGCACCATCGTCGCCCCGCTGCTACGGCCACTGCAGGGCAAGCTTATCGCCGGCACTATCGACTTCGCGCCGATGGTGGTGATGATCGTGCTGTTGCTTATGCGTCTGCTGGTAGCCAAGCCCCTGATGGACCTTGGCACTGGACTGGCCTTTGGCGGCTGAGCCACGCCAAAAATCAGTGGCGCGCCCACTCGACGATGATGCGATGGATCGCATCCAGTCCATCGAACAACGCCGCCGGTCCCGGCTGCAGGATGATCGGTGACTTGATTTCGTAAAGGTCGCCGTTGCGCACCGCCGAAATGGTTTCCCAACCCGGCCGTGCCGCCACTTTCTCCGGCCGGAAGCGCTTGCCGCACCACGAGCCGAGGATAATGTCCGGCGCGCGCCGCACCACTTCCTCGCCATTCGGAAGGATCCGCTGCTTCGCCAGCGGCTCGCGGGCAAGTTCGGGAAAGCAGTCGTCGCCGCCTGCAATGCCAATGATCTCGGCGACCCAACGGATGCCGGTGATGATCGGCTCGTCCCATTCCTCGAAATACACCTTGGGCCGGCGCGGCAGCTGCGCTGCAGAGGCCCGAATTTCGGCGATATGTCGCTCGGCCTCCTGCGCGTAGGCTTCAGCCTTTTCGTGCGCACCGACCATCGCGCCAAGCCGGCGGATATAGGCCAGGATGCCGTCCACGCTGCGATGGTTGCTGATCCACACCTCGACGCCGCACTTGATCAGCTCGCGCGCAATATCGGCCTGGATATCGGAGAAGCCGATTGCGAGATCGGGTTCGAGCTTCAGGATTTCGCCAATCTTCGCGCTGGTGAACGCCGAGATCTTGGGCTTTTCCTTGCGCGCCCGTGGCGGCCGCACGGTGAAGCCGGAGATACCGACGATGCGATCCTGTTCGCCGAGTGCGTAGAGCACTTCAGTCGGCTCTTCGGTAAGGCAGACAATGCGCTGCGGATACGCGTCAACCATTACGGGTACAGCAGCCGGCTCGTCCAGGTCTGGCCATGGCGGCTCCAGCGCACCCGTTCGTGCAGGCGAAATTCGGCGCCGTACCAGAACTCCAGCATATCCGGCTCCACCAGATAGCCGCCCCAATGCGGTGGTCGCGTCACATCGCGTCCGTCGAACTCATGCTCGTAGCGCGCCACCCGCTGCTCGAACGTGTCGCGATCCGGCAACGTCTGCGACTGCAGGGAGGCCCAGGCGCCGATCTGGCTGCCGCGCGAGCGACTGGCGAAGTAGGCATCCGATTCCTCATCCTGCAGCTTGCGCGCGGCACCTTCCACGCGGACCTGCACACCATCGCGCAACTGCTTCCAGTGGAAGCACAGCGCGAGCTGCGGATGCGTCTCGAGCTGGCTGCCCTTGTCGCTCTGGTAATTCGTGTGGAAGCGGAAGCCGCGCTCGTCGACGCCCTTGAGCAGCACAATGCGTGAAGACACCCGGCCGGAGCCGTCGACGGTGGCCAGGTTCATCGCGGTCGGCTCGCGCTCACCACTGGCTTTGGCTTCGTCCAGCAGCCGAGTGAAGGTATCCAGAATCTCGGGGTTGAGCATGGCGTCTGAAACTTTCCTTTTGCATCGTGGCCGACACGCGCCATCATGGCGCGAATGAACATGACCGATGATAGTGCAACGCCTCAGTCATCCAGTACATCCATGACGAATCGGGTGTCAGGCCGATTTCCTGCCATGGCATGTACCGGCGACGGATCTGCTGGCGGGAAGCCCTGCCATCAACGCTTGCCGGCCGTAGAATGGCATTGGTGCACCTTGGTATGTTGCGGATGAAGTCTCACGCCAGCATGCAGAACGAGGCCCTTGCCGGCCACCTGCTCGACCAGTATGCCGGGCGGATTGCCCGTTCACGGCGGCCGTACATCATCGGCCTGTCCGGCCTGCAGGGTAGCGGCAAGAGCACCCTGGCACGCGTGATGAAGCTGCAGGCCGAAGCACGCGGATGGGCCACCGAAGTACTCTCGCTGGATGATTTCTATTACTCCCGCAGTGACCGTGAAGCGCTAGCGCACCAGATACACCCGTTGCTGCGCTCGCGCGGCGTGCCGGGCACCCATGAGATCGAGCTGCTGCTGTCGGTGCTGGCCGCGCTGCCGCAAGCCTCGGACAAACTGCCGGTAACACATCCGCGTTTCGACAAGGGCCGCGACACGCGCATTCCACCGTCGCGGTGGCCGCGCGTCACGCGGCCACCGAAGCTGGTAATCGTGGAAGGCTGGGCCTTGGGTATCCGACCGCAGCTGCAGGCCACCCTGGACGTCCCGGTCAATGAGCTGGAGCGCACGGAAGATGCCGACGGCAGCTGGCGGCATTGGGTCAACAAGCAGTTGCGTGGCTACCAGCCGCTATGGCGCAAGTTCGACGCGCTGATCGTGCTGCAGGCACCGAGTTGGGAGATCGTGCGCGACTGGCGCGGCGAACAGGAGCAGGAGCTGTTGGCGCGCCATGCCCCCTTGGCCATGGATGCCGCAGCGATGAAGCAGTTCCTGGCGCACTTCGAACGCCTGAGCCGACACGCGCTCGCCACCCTGCCGGCACTGGCCGACAGCTGCGTGGAATACGATGACGAGCGGCATGTGACCGGGCTCAGCCACGGTTGAGCAGCGCCGTATAACCGTCACGCGAATCCGGCCAGCGCGGCATAAAGCCGCTGGCTCGCAACCGCGCATTGCTAAGCCGCTTGCTACCGATACCGACCGGGGCCGGACCATCTTCGGCCAGCGGCGCGCCGATCAATGCAGACAGATGGTCGTACAGCACATCGAGCAGCAGCGGAGTGCTATCCACGCCAACATAAAGCGGCAACGGATCGGCCAATTGCAGCAGATGCACGATCGCCGCAGCGGCATCGTCAGCATGGATCCGGTTGGCCCAATGCGCCTGCGCGCGCGGCACCTTGAGCTGGCCGGCGCGCAGGCGTTCGATCAACTGCAATCGGCCCGGCCCGTACAAGCCAGCCAGCCGCAACACGATCGAAGGCACCGGCTGCGTGGCTAGCCACTGCTCCGCCTCCAGCAGCACGCTGCCATTGAATCCCGGCGGCGCCGGCGGTGTGCCTTCATCGACCCAGCCGCCAGCGTGCTCGCCATACACCGCGCTCGAGGAAACCAGCAGCATGCGTTGCAAGTGCGCGTGATCGAGGGCGCCATGCAGGTGCCGCAAGCCGTCCACAAACGTGCTGCGATAGGCTGCTGGGTCACGCCGATCCGGCGTCGGCAGATAGACCACCCGGGTGATGCCGACAGGCAGTTCGCGCAGGGTTTCCGGCCGGGTCAGGTCGCCGCGCAGCCAACGGATACCGCTGTCGTCAGGCAGCGGTGGCTCGCGCCGCAACGCCCACACCTCGTCGCCGCGCGCCCGCAAACCCTGCGCCACGCGCATGCCCAGGTCGCCACAGCCAGCCAGCAATACCTGTTCGTTCACCACGGCCCTTGAATCCGCCCTGTTAGCATCTGCGCATGAATCCGTCGCACAACCTTTTCATCATCGGCCCGACCGGCGCCGGCAAGACCTCGATCGGACGGCGACTCGCCACGCATTATGGCCTGCCGTTCGTCGATCTCGACCAGGAGATCGAACAGCACTGCGGCGTTGACGTGAACACCGTTTTCGAGATCGAGGGCGAAACCGGTTTCCGCCAGCGCGAAAGCACGTTGCTGGACGAATGCAGCCAGCGCGGCGGCGTGCTGCTCGCCACCGGTGCCGGCGTCGTGCTGGCCGAACACAATCGCGATCTGCTGCGCGAACGCGGCTACGTGGTGTGGCTGCAAACCAGCATCGAGCAGCAGCTGGAACGGCTGGAACGCGACCATCGCCGTCCGCTCTTGGCCGTGCCGAACCGGCGCGAGCGGCTGCAGGCGATGGCGCAGATCCGCGAGCCGCTGTACCGCGAGCTGGCCGACCTGGCCGTCCCCGGCGAACACGGCAGCGTCGCCGCTGCCACTGACCGTTGCATTGCGCTGATCGATCATCATTGGCAGCGTCCACCCCATCCATGGCAGCAACAGAGCGCATGAACCAGCCGGCAATCCAGACCATCACCGTCGCCCTCGGCCAGCGCAGCTATCCGGTATGGATCGGCGCCGGCCTGCTCACCGACCACGCCCGCTGGCGCACCATGCTGCGCGGCCGGCATGCGCTGGTGATCAGCAATAGCACGGTGGCACCGCTGTATCTCGATCGCATCGCCCAAGGGCTGGAAGGCCTGCACTGGTCGTCGTTCCTGCTCGACGACGGCGAGGCGCACAAGAGCTTCGCCAATGTCGGCCGCGCCCTGGAAGCGCTGGGCCAGCTCGGCGCCACCCGCGATGCCTGCGTGATCGCGCTGGGCGGCGGCGTGGTCGGCGATCTGGCCGGCTTCAGCGCCGCGTGCTGGATGCGCGGCATCGACTTCATCCAGATGCCGACCACCCTGTTGGCGATGGTCGACTCCTCGGTCGGCGGCAAGACCGGCGTCAACCTGCCGGTCGGCAAGAACCTCGCCGGCGCGTTCCACCAGCCGCGCGCAGTGATCGCCGACATCGACACGCTGGCCACCCTGCCCGTGCGCGAATACCGCGCCGGACTCGCCGAAGTGGTCAAGGGCGCGGCGATCGGTGACGAGCCGTTCTTCACCTGGCTGGAACAGCATGCCGACGCGCTGGCAGCACGCGATCCCGCCACCGTGATGGATGCGATTGCACGCAAGGTGCGCTACAAGGCCGGGGTGGTCGCCCGCGACGAAACCGAACAGGGCGAACGCGCCCTGCTCAACCTCGGCCATACCTTCGGTCACGCGCTGGAAACTGCCGGCCACTACACCACCCTGTTGCACGGCGAAGGTGTGGCGATCGGCATGCTGCTGGCGGCGCAGCTGTCCGAGCGCCTGGGCATGAGCACCCCCAGCGATACCTCGCAGTTAAGGCAATTGCTGGAAAAGCTTGGCCTGCCCACGGCGATCCCTCCCGGCATGGAAGCGCAGCAACTGCTGGCGCTGATGCGGCTGGACAAGAAGAACACCGCCGGCGTGTTGCGGCTGATCCTGTGGCGCGGCATTGGCCGCGCCGAGATCGTCGCGGGCGTCGCCGAAGCCGATGTACTGGCCGTGTTGCAGGCTGCCATACCGGCATAACCGATCACCTGCGTCACCGGCGCGCTCGCTACCCGGCCGCCAGCCTTCTAGAATGCTCACGTTTGCGGCGTGCCGCACAGTCCATCCGGAACCCATGCGCCTCTATCTGCAAACCGTGCCCGGTAGCTCCGACGCACCTCGCTACGTCCAGATCACGCTGGAGCAGGATCTGCTGGGCGGCTGGACGCTGTATCGCGAATCCGGTACCCAGGGCGGCCGCGCGACCATGAAGCGCGAGCAGTACCTGGAACGCGACGAGGCGGTCAGCGCGTTCGAGAAAGCCCGTGACGCCCAGCTCAAGCGTGGCTTCCGCCTGATGTTTGCCCAGGGGCTGGAAGGCCCGTACGGACGTTGATTTGATGAATACCCCGCTGAAGAACGACCGCTTCCTGCGCGCCCTGCGCCGGGAACCCACCGACACGACCCCGATCTGGGTGATGCGCCAGGCCGGCCGTTACCTGCCCGAGTATCGCGCCACCCGCGAGCGCGCTGGCAGCTTCATGGGCCTGGCGCAGAACCCCGAATTCGCCTGCGCAGTCACCCTGCAGCCGCTGGAGCGCTTCGAGCTCGACGCCGCGATCCTGTTTTCCGACATCCTCACCATCCCCGACGCGATGGGCCTGGGCCTGTCGTTCGCGCAGGGCGAAGGCCCGCAATTCGCGCACCCGGTACGTACGACGGCCGATATCGCGAAACTCGCCGTGCCCGACATGGACGGTGAACTGCGTTACGTGATGGATGCGGTGCGACTGATCCGTCAGGAGCTGCACGGCCGCGTGCCGCTGATCGGCTTCTCCGGCAGCCCGTGGACGCTGGCCTGCTATATGGTCGAGGGCCACGGTTCGAAGGATTTCGCCACGCTCAAAGCGATGTGCTGGAACGAACCCAAGCTCGCCCACCAGCTGCTCGACACGCTGGCACAAGCCGTCGCGCACTATCTGATCGCCCAGGCCGCCGCTGGCGCGCAGGCGCTGATGATCTTCGACACCTGGGGTGGCCTGCTCGGCCCCGCGCCGTTCCGCGAATTCTCGCTGCGCTACATGACGCAGATCGTCGCCACGCTGAAGGCTGACCCGCACGCCCGCGAGCTGTCGGTGATCCTGTTCTCCAAGGGCGCCGGCCAGCACCTCGCCGAAATGGCCGACACCGGCTGTGCCGCGCTGGGCGTCGACTGGACCATGGATCTGGCTGACGCACGACGCGCCGTCGCCGGCAAAGTCGCCCTGCAAGGCAACCTCGACCCCGCGATCCTGCGCGCCAGCCCCGATGTGATCCGCCGCGAAGCCCGCGCCGTGCTCGACAGCTACGGCAACCACCCCGGGCACGTGTTCAATCTCGGCCACGGCATCACGCCGGAAGTCGAACCCGAGCATGTAAAGGTATTGGTGGACGAAGTGCACGCTTATGGGCGCAAGCTGCGCACGACAAGCCGCTGACGCGTTCTCCGGCTACTTGCCGGGCTTCTGCATGTCCCGCATGATCGGCTGACCGGAATGTATTCCGGCTTGACTGGGCCAACAGGGGGCATGAGTCGATGAGTTCAGAGAATCCATACAGCGCACCGCTGAGTGCGCTGGTAGATGTGCGTACGACCGAACAGCGCCAGGAGTTCCGTTCGCCGCAGGCACTGCGTACCGCGGTGATCTCCCTGCTGGTTGTCATGTCGGTCGTGTCAGTCCTCACAATCGTCACCATGGCCTTGCTGCAGCAGTCCCTGCAACAATTCGAGAGTCACCAGTTCGAGTCAGCACAGGCAATTCGCAGCGTATTGACCAGCCGCGGACGGATGCAGGCTGCGCTTTCCGGCTTGCAGCTGCTTCTTATTGTCGCCACCTATGTCGCCAGCGGCATGTGGATTTACCGGGTCGCCTGCAATGTCCGTGCGTTCGGCGCCAGGGGACTTGACGATACTCCGGGCTGGGCCGTCGGCTGGTACGCCATTCCCTTCATGAACCTGCAACGACCATTCCGGGCAATGGAGCAGATATGGCTGGCTAGCCAGTCGCCATTGGGCTGGCAGAAGCTGGCAGCGCCATTGCTGTTGCGTCTCTGGTGGGGATCCTGGCTGGTCATGTGCTTTCACGGGGCGTTCGTCATGCGTACCTTTGGCTCGCACCACACCGTTCCGGAGATGATCAGCAGCGAATCCACACTGATGCTCGGCCAGGCCCTTGAAATTATTGCGAGGCTCTGCTTCCTTGTTGTGGTCATTCGCCTCACGCGCATGCAGATCGAGCAGCATGAGCGCGCTGCGACTCCGCCTCCACTGAACATCATGGCGAAGTTGCCTTCCGTCGTGACAAGCTGATCTGGCGGTTGCCACGAATCCTCTTTCTACCTGCCGCTATCCCAATCACACGTCATCAGCCGGACTTGAATGGACAGGCGCGCAGCAGTCTTGCCGAAGCACAATTAAGCAATTAAGAAGGAACGGCGGCCGTTAGATCAGGCAATACGTCCGATACCTTCCCAGTGAGCGCATGGCCGCGCTCCGGAGTGCGCCTGAACTGCTGCTTGCGAGAGAACCGGCATGGCGTTTGGTCTGGACGGAGGTTTTGTCGAAAAACCGGCAGCGAGCAGAGGTTTCGATGCTGCCCAAACGGCATAAAAGGGCTGGATGAGCAGCGTCACCGTTGAAAAGCGATCCCGGCCTTCGCCGGGATGACAGGCAACAGCTGTGACCGCCCGTTTTTGGCAGCCCAGCCCCCTCCCCGTACAATGGCCCGCTATCCCCACGACAAAGCGCGCCGTCGCGCGCCACCGAGCCCAATCCCGATGGAAAAGAGTTTCGAGCCCGCCCAGATCGAGTCGACGTGGTATGCACGATGGGAAGCCAGTGGTGCGTTCAAGCCTTCGGGCAAGGGCGATCCGTATTGCATCCTGCTGCCGCCGCCGAATGTCACCGGCACGCTGCACATGGGCCATGCGTTCCAGCAGACGGTGATGGACATGCTGGTGCGCTACCAGCGCATGCGCGGCATGAACACGCTGTGGCAGGTGGGCACCGACCATGCGGGTATCGCCACGCAGAAGATCGTGGAGAACCAGCTGGCGGTCGAGGACAAGACGCGGCATGACCTGGGCCGCGATGCGTTCGTCGAGCGGGTGTGGAAGTGGAAGGAGGAGTCCGGCTCCACCATCACCAACCAGATGCGCCGCATCGGCGCCGCCGCGGACTGGTCACGCGAGCGCTTCACCATGGATCCGGGCCTGTCCGCCGCGGTGCAAAAGGTCTTCATCGACTGGTATCGCGCGGGCCTGATCTACCGTGGCAACCGGCTGGTGAATTGGGACCCGGTGCTGGGCACCGCGGTGTCCGATCTGGAAGTGAACAACGTCGAGCGCGACGGCCACATGTGGTCGATCCGCTATGACGTGGTCGATCCGCAACCAGGAGAACTCGACCATCTGGTCGTTGCCACTACCCGGCCAGAGACGATGCTAGGTGACGCCGCTGTGGCAGTGCATCCAGAGGATGAGCGCTACAAAAAGCTCGTCGGCAAGCAACTGCGTCTGCCGCTGACTGGTCGCTCCATCCCTGTGATTGAAGATGACTATGTCGACAAGGATTTCGGCACCGGCTGCGTGAAGATCACGCCAGCACACGATTTCAATGACTATGCGATGGGACAACGTCACGGTCTGGCGCAGTACAACATTTTCACTCTGGACGCGAAGATAGTCAGCGACAAGGATTGGGCTGTTAATGCTTCTAAACCCGGTGGTTCCGGAAGAGTTCGGAGCAAGTATTTCGACACAGCCACCGACATTGGCATTCCCGCAAAATATCAGGGTCTGGACCGCTACGACGCACGCAAAATCGTTTTGGCTGACCTGAAAGAGCTCGACCGGCTAGTCGAAACCAAGCCGCACAAGTTGCAGGTGCCGGTGAGTGATCGCTCGGACGCGGTGATCGAACCAATGCTGACCGACCAGTGGTTCGTCGACCTCACCTCCGACATGCTGGCCGATGGACGTCCGGGCGGTCGCCAGGCGATCACCCAGCCGGCGCTGGATACGGTGCGTTCGGGCGAGATCAAGTTCGTGCCGGAGAACTGGACGACCACGTATACGCAGTGGCTGGACAACATCCAGGACTGGTGCATCAGCCGCCAGCTGTGGTGGGGCCATCGCATCCCGGCGTGGTACGACGAGGCCGGCAATATCTTCGTGGGCGAGGACGAGGCGGATGCACGCAAGTCCGCCACCATCGCGCCAGTCGGCGCATTGCGTCAGGACGACGACGTACTCGATACCTGGTTCAGCTCGGCGCTGTGGCCGTTCTCCACCCTGGGCTGGCCGGCGAACGGACCGGTGAAGAACGAGCGCGGTGAAGTCGTCGCGAACTGGGAGCAGGACAAGATTTTCCTGCCCAGCGCGGTGCTGGTCACCGGCTTCGACATCATCTTCTTCTGGGTCGCGCGCATGGTGATGGCGACCAAGTACTTCACCGGCCAGGTGCCGTTCCGCGAGGTCTACATCAACGCCATCGTGCGTGATGCGGAAGGCCAGAAGATGTCCAAGTCCAAGGGCAACACGCTGGACCCGCTGGACCTGATCGACGGCATCGAGCTGGAGCCGCTGGTGGCGAAGTCCACCAAATCCTTGCTGATACCGCAGGTACGCGAGAAGGTCGAGAAGCGTGTCCGCAAGGATTACCCCGACGGCATCCCGGCGATCGGCACCGACGCGCTGCGCTTCACCTTCGCCGCGCTGGCCAGTTACAGCCGCACTATCAACTTCGACATCAAGCGCGCCGAAGGCTACAAGGCATTCTGCAACAAGCTGTGGAATGCGGCGCGGTTTGTATTGATGAACCTGCCGGAAGGCGAGATCGCTGCGCCGGCAGGTTCACCGGTGACCGAGGCTGAGCGCTGGATCATCACTCGTCTCAAGCAAACCTTGGGCGAAGTCGAACAACATTTCGTCACGTACCGCTTCGATCACCTCGCACAGGCATTGTACGAGTTCACCTGGAACGAGTTGTGCGACTGGTTCCTTGAACTGTCCAAGCCAGCACTGAATGGCGATGATGCCATCGCTGCCGCCTCGACTCGCCATACCCTGCTGGTGGTGCTGGAAAGTGTGTTGCGCGCCCTGCACCCGATCATTCCATTCATCACCGAGGAAATCTGGCAGTCGGTCGCACTGAAGCTCGGTCTCAGTGAAGGAAGCCTGATGCAGCGCCCGTGGCCACGCGCCGACGAGATCGTCGCGGACGACGCGGCAACCGCCGAGATCGAATGGTTCAAGAACGTGCTGAGCGGCATCCGCCGGATACGCTCGGAAATGAACATCTCCCCCGCCAAGGCGATCCCGCTGTTGCTCGCCGACGGCGACGCCAGTGATCGCGCCCGCGTGGCGAAGTTCGCTGCACAAATCGCCTTCCTTGGCCGCACTGAAGCACCGCAGTGGATCAATAGTGGAGCCGACGAACCAGCTGCCGCCGCGGCCGTGGTCGGCACGCTGCGCGTGATGATCCCGCTCGCCGGCCTGATCGACCTCGGCGCTGAGAAGGCGCGCCTGGCCAAGGAAATCACCCGCATCGAAGTCGAGATCAAGAAGTGCGAGGGCAAACTCGGCAACGCCAACTTCGTCGCCAATGCACCCGCCGAAGTCGTCACCCAGGAACGCCAACGCATCACTGACTGGAACACCACCCTGACTGCATTGCGTGAGCAGGCGCAGAAGCTGGGTTGAGCTGGTAGTCAGTCTTTTCGCTCGGGCCTTTGCTTGCCGCTCTTCTGAATAGTGAGCACAGGAAGTGCGCCGCTCTACCGGGGGCCCTATGCGGCGGTGAGTAGCGGTCGACAGGCCCGTAGGGTGATTGGCAGGGATGCCAATCATTTTTCGCCAGGACAGGAGTCCTGTCGAAAAACCCGGCCGACACTCACGGACTCGCAGGGCAGGATGCCCGGAGAGCGCCAAGCGGGGTGGCCTTCTCTTTTGGTTACTTTTCTCTTGGCCACGCAAGAGAAAAGTGACTCGCCCTCCGCAAGAGGGTGAAAGCTTTTTGCCACCCCCCTAAAACAAAACGCTCCACCGCGAGCACCCGCCCCTCACCTCAATCCCCTCTCCCCAAAAGGAGACTACTGCCCGCAGGGGAGAGGAGGCGAATGCGAAGAACATGTACTCATACTGCGTAGCGCAATGCGCTACGCAGGCAACAAATCCAGCGCCATCACGATCGCATCCTCACGCCCGTTGCGCGCGGGGTAATAACGTGGCCGTCGACCGATCTCAGTGAACCCCACTGACTCGTACAGTGCCTTCGCCAGCGGATTCGACGGCCGTACCTCAAGGAACAGCCGCTCGGCACCATTCCAGCGGGCGATATCCAGCAAGCGGCCTAGCAGGTGCCGACCTAGCCCCTGCCCGCGATACGCCGAATCGACGCAGATATTCAGCAAGTGCGCCTCGCCCGCGCCCATCGACAGGATGCCGTAGCCGGCGATCACCGAATCCACGGACAGTACCCAGCACGGATGTCCTGCCTTCACGCAGTCGCTGAAGATGCCGGCCGACCATGGGAATTCGTAGGAGGCATTTTCCAGCGTACTGACCGTGGCCACATCCTCGATACGCATGCCGCGTACCTGGATAACCGGTTTGACGACCGCGGCCATCGCGGTTAGCCGCCCGCTGTGGCCAGCGCACGGCGCAAACTGCGCAGTGCGCTCCACAACCGTCGCTTGGCACCGGCGCTGGTCAGCACCAACGCAGGTTCATCGGCCAGCACAATCTGTGCGGCCTGCATCACCGCGGCAGGCAAGGTGCGGCCCAGCGCATGTGCCTGTGCCTCGCCGAGCACCAGGTAAGCCCTCGCCTCAGGCACATTCGCCGCAAGCTGTCCGCCGCTCACGGTGACTCGGGCAGCACGCGCCCATGTTGCCCCGCACGCGCTGAGTGCGCGCCCCAACAGATCGAGCTCACGCGTGCTGCAGCCCTCGGGCAACACCACCACGCAGACAACTCCTGCGGCCTTATTGGTCGCAGCATTGGTGATCGTCATCGGCCCGACGGTACCGGCCGCCACCGCTGGCATCACACGCCGCACCCATGGCGTCATGCCCAGCGCTCGCAGAACACGAGCGCGATGACTAGCCTTGACCGGCTGGCGCATGGACCGATTCATTCGACGTTGCGCCGTGCACGGCGTCGATGGGTGGCCAGCCCCCAGATCGTCCATACCGGCCCGGACAAAAGATAGATCGTGAAGCCGACGAACAGCACTCGTGCCGTATCCAGGACCAGCAAAGCCAGCAGCAACACTGCGCCGACCATCCAGACGAAGGGCACGCGCTGGCGATCGCCCATCGGCAGTGATTTGAAGCTGAAATATCGGAACCGGCTGACCATCAGCAGGCCGACGGTCACGGCGATCACCGGCGTGACAAAGCAAAGCTCACTGCCGGAAAGGCCCGATTTCTCCACGCTCCACACGAACGACATGCACACGGCCGCCGCGGCCGGGCTGGCCAGCCCCTGGAAATAGCGCTTGTCGGCCACGCCGACCTGGGTGTTGAAGCGCGCGAGCCTCAGTGCCGCGCAGGCGGCATAGACGAAGGCCGCGGCCCAGCCCAGCTTGCCCCACAACGGGCCGAAGTCCCGCAGCGACGACAACGACCATGTGTACATCACCAGCGCCGGTGCCAAGCCGAAACTGACCAGATCGGACAACGAGTCATACTGCACGCCAAATTCGGTCTGGGTGCCCGTCATCCGCGCTACCCGGCCATCCATGCCATCCAGGATCGCGGCAAAGAACACCGCCACCGCTGCCTCGCTGTAACGCCCTCCGATACTGGCGATAATCGCGTAGAAACCCGCGAACATCGCACCGGTGGTAAACAGGTTTGGCAGCAGGTAAATACCCCGATGACGGGGGGGGGGCACTGGGATGGGCTCGCTCATGTATCAATCCGTGACAGGATGCGCGCAGTGTAAACCATCGGCTGCTTGAGTCCGGGCAGCCGGAGTGATAACAAGACACACTTGGAACCGCCGGCAGGCACTAACTCTGATATGGAGAACACCATGCACCGTTTGCTGATCGCCTTGGCGCTGCTGTTGCTGGCCCCACTGGCCATTGCCCAGGTCTATAAATGGACGGATGCCAGCGGCACCGTGCACTACTCGCAGGATGCGCCGCCCCAGGGTACGAAATACAAGCAGGTGACCACCACCGGTACGGTGGCGGCGCCAGCTTCGTCAGCAACCGCGTCAAATACTGCCAGCGCCAGCCAGCCAGCCAGCGCCGCCACCTCCGCGGCGGCTGGTGCGACGGTGAACAGCAGCAAATACTGCGTGACGCTGAAAGCCAATCTCACCGCACTGCAGGGCAGCGGCCCAGTGGTCATGCAGCAGGACGGCAAAACCACCGCGCTCGACGACGATCAGCGCAAGCAGCAGGCCAGTACGGCGCAGACGCAATACAACCAGTATTGCCAAAGTCAATAACCATCTGCTTCACGGTGTCAGCAAGCTCATTGGGTACCAGCACCGCTGCGCGGTGCTGGTACCCAATGAGCTTATCCAGCCACGGTCTCGACAGCCCGCTACAATGGGCGTCTTTACCACGCCGGAACTGCCCGCATGCGCCTCAGCCAATTCCACTTGGCCACCGTCAAGGAAGTCCCTGCCGACGCCGAAATCGCCAGCCATCGGCTGATGCTGCGCGCCGGCATGATCCGCAAGCTTGCCTCCGGCCTGTACACCTGGTCGCCGCTGGGCCTGCGCGTACTGCGCAAGGTGGAAGCCATCGTGCGCGAGGAAATGAACCACGCCGGCGCGATCGAAATGCTGATGCCGTCGATCCAGCCGAAGGAATTGTGGGAGGAAACCGGCCGCTGGCAGAAATTCGGTGGCCAGTTGCTGAAGATCAAGGATCGCAAGCAGCAGGAGTTCTGCTACGGCCCGACCCATGAGGAAGTCATTACCGACTTCGCCCGCAACGAGCTGAAAAGCTACAAACAGCTGCCGGTCAATTTTTACCAGATCCAGACCAAGTTCCGTGATGAGATCCGCCCGCGTTTCGGCGTGATGCGCGCGCGCGAATTCCTGATGAAGGATGCGTACTCCTTCCATCTCACCGATGCATCGCTGGCGGAAACCTACGCGGCGATGTATCAGGCCTACACGCGCATTTTCACCCGGCTCGGGCTGACCTTCCGCGCGGTGCAGGCCGATACCGGTGCGATCGGCGGCAATGCCAGCCACGAGTTCCAGGTGCTCGCCGATTCGGGCGAGGACGCCATCATTTTTTCCGATGGCTCCGAATACGCCGCGAATATCGAGAAAGCCGAGGCACTGGCACCGACCGTGGCGCGCCCTGCTCCCGCCGCATCGCTGCAGCGGGTTGATACACCCACCCAGAAAACCATCGGCGAAGTCGCCGGTTTCCTCAAGGTATCGCCACAGCAATGCGTGAAAACCCTGCTGGTACGCGGCCGCGACGGACTGGTCGCGCTGTGCCTGCGCGGCGATCACGAGATCAATGAGGTGAAGGCCGGCAAGCTGGCCGAACTGCCGGACGAATCGGTACTGGCTAGCGAAGAGGAAATCCTCGCCGCTACCGGTACCCGTCCCGGTTTCATCGGGCCGGTTGGCATGCCGGACTCCATCCCGGTGATCGTCGATCGCGATGCCGCCGTACTCGCCGACTTTGTCTGCGGTGGCAATGCCGATGGCAGCCATTACAGCGGTGCGAACTGGGATCGTGATGCACGGGTCACCCGGGTTGCCGACCTGCGCAACGTGGTCGAAGGTGATCTGTCACCCGATGGCCACGGCGCGCTGCGCATCGCACGCGGCATCGAGGTGGGTCATGTGTTCCAGCTTGGCCGGAAATATGCCGAAGCGCTCGGCGCAACGGTGATCGACGACCAAGGCAAGGCACAGCTGATGACCATGGGCTGCTACGGCATCGGCGTCAGTCGCATCGTCGCCGCCGCGATCGAGCAGCGCCATGACGAGGCCGGCATCATCTGGCCCGAGGCGATGGCGCCCTGGCGCGTGGTCGTGTGCGTAATCAACCAGCGGAACGTGCCGGAGGTGAGCGCGGCTGCCGAGGCGTTGTACCAGCGACTCAACCAGCACGGCATCGAGACCGTACTGGATGATCGCGGCCTGCGTCCGGGTGGCATGTTTGCCGACATGGAGCTGATCGGCATTCCGCATCGCGTGGTGGTGAGTGAGCGCAGCGTGGCTGCCGGCACGCTGGAATATCGCGCCCGCGGCGAAAGCGAAAATCGGGCGGTCAGTCAGGACGAACTGTTTGCGCTGCTCGGTTGAATAGCTGACGCATCCGGTTTACTCACTGAAACGGCCGCCTGGAGCGGCCGTTTCAGTATTCGACAACCTTGCACGATGTAATCCATGACAATGTTATTAACATTACCGGACAATTATTAATTTCATTTAATACAAAAACCACTTCGCTTGGTGATCGGCGCTTTGCAAATATTCCGAAAAAAGGCGAGAATCGGCGCCACAACACGGCGTCAGGCTCAATTCCCCAATAATAGCCAGACCTTGGTCAGACCACTCAATTCAATTACCGACACTCACCCCGGGAGTCAATCATGGCCGTCGATATCAAGAATCTCAATCATACCCAGCTCAATGACCTGATCAGCAAGGCGCAGGTTCGCCAGAATGAATTGCGCAAGGAAAAGGTCGTCAAGCTGCGTGAGAAAGTACACGCGCTGATCAAGGCCGAGGGTTATACCTTCGAGGACATTTTCGGCACCACTCGCGGCAAGGCCAAACGCAGCACCGGTACGGTCGCGCCGAAATACCGCAATCCGGCCAATCCTGCACAGACCTGGTCCGGCCGTGGCAAGCGTCCGCACTGGTTCAGCGACGCGCTGAAGGCTGGCAAGAAGGAAAAGGACTTGGCGATCTGATTGCCGTTCCCTCTACCGCTTCAATAAAAAGCGCCGGCCTAGTGCCGGCGCTTTTTTGGTTTGAGGCGATGTGGCGTCCCCTTCCCCAGGGGGGCAAATGCACCGCGCGGTTTCGCTATCTTGATAATCTGCGCAACCGGGAGTCGCGAATTTCGCTTGCGGGCTCGTTTATAAGGATCGCCGCGGGGAAACCAGCAGGTCACCGAACATCAATCCGGCCACCAGCGACACCAGCAGGGTCAGCAGCAGCATTCCGGTATCCATACCCAAGGACGTATCGCGTTCGAGCAGAAAGGACATGCTGCGAAAACCGACGCTGCCCGGCACCAGTAGCAGAATACCCGGCTCGCGAATCACCGCACCCGGCCGATGCGCAAATCGCGCATAGGTGTTGGCGAACGCGCTAAGCAGTAAGCCGCCGAGGAACACGCCAAACGGCGCCGCCGGCAACGAACCGGAAATTTCGCCACCCCAGCGCGTGGCCAGATAACCCACGATCACCGCTACGATCACCACCGGCCAGTCGCGCCGAGCTGCACGGAACAGGATCGCGAACGCGATCGCCGCCACCAACAGGGCCGGATAGTCGGTCCACGCCGGCAGTGGCGGCAACGCGAAATCACGTGCATGGATGCCGAACGCCGCGCACAACTGCGTGGCTGCGATCGTGCCGAAGGTGAGCTTGAGCAGGGTCGCCATGGCGCCACCCATGCGCGCCATGCCGGACACCAGGTGCTGGCTGGAGATTTCGCGCACTGCGGTGGTCAGCGACATGCCCGGAATCAGCACGATCAGGCTGGCCAGCACCACTGACTTGATCGCCAAGGGCACCACGAACGCGCTCACCACGATCGTCACCGCCGTGGCCACCATGGCGCAGATCGCGTCGCTGGCCACTGCCAGCCGCGGCCGGCTACCCGCCAGCACGGTAATCCCGCCGATGATCACGCCGATCATGCCGGCGACCAGCACATCCACCCACGAGCTGTGCAGGAACAGCGCCGCAATGCTGCCAGCGGACAATCCATAGCTCGCGATCAGGCCGATCTTGTCGCGGCGCGTATCAGGCAGACCGAGCGCACGCAGCCGATGGAACCCCTCGCGCAGGTCCAGCTCGCCAGCTATCGCACGATCGGCGATTTCATCAGCCTCGCACAACCTCGCCAGGTTCACGTCACCTGGCGCCAGTCGCATCACCTGGGTGCTCTGCGCCACACCCTCCTCGCCCTGGCCCAGGTCGGCAAAGGAAATGATGATCGCGGTGGGACTGGACCACACATCCGCGACCAGCCCCATGCGCTTCGCGGCGCGCGCGATCGCCATTTCGAGTCGAGGCGCCGAGGTGCCGTACTGGTGCAGTCGGCGCGCTAGCTCCAGCAGGAACGCAATGCGGGTATTCAGCGCCGTGGTGGCGAACTGCTGCCCGTTGATCGGATCACCTGCGCTCATAGCGCAGCACGTACCTTCAGCGTGGTGCCGTCGACGGCAACCACTTCCACCGTGCTGCCCAACGGCAGATCCGGCCCGCTGACCAGCCACTGGCCGTCGCCCACGCGGGCCTTGCCGCGACCGTTGACGATCGGCTCGATCAACTCATAGCGCTGGCCGATCATCTGCTCACCACGGCGGTTCAACTGTTCGCTGCCCGGATCACGCCGTTCCAGCTTTGGCCGCAGCAGGCGGGCATAGAGCGCGCAGGCACCGAAGGCCAGCAGTGCAAACAGGACGGCTTGCGTCAGCAGCCCCAGCGACGGCACCAGCCACAGCAGCACACCCATCGCCGCGGCGGCCACGCCGACCCACAGCATGAAATAACCCGGCAACAGGACTTCGCCGGCAATCAGCAGCAAGGCGAGGATCCACCACAGATAGTGCGCGGAAAGCTCCCACATGGTGGCCACCTCAGCGCAGCGGCGGCTGGATCGCCACCGCCTTCTGCTGCTGGCTCAACGACTCCTTGGCCAACTCGGCAATACCGGCCAGCGAACCCAGGATACCGGTGGCCTCGATTGGCAGCAGCAGCATCTTCTGGTTAGGCGACTTGGCCATTTCCTTCAGCGCCTCGACGTAATTATTGGCGACAAAGTAATTCAGCGCATTGACGTTGCCACCGGCGATCGCGTTGGAGACCATCGTGGTCGCCTTGGCCTCGGCTTCAGCGGAACGCTCGCGCGCCTCGGCGGCGCGGAATGCGGCTTCCTTCTCGCCTTCGGCAGCCAGGATCACCGACTGCTTCTCGCCCTCGGCCTTGAGGATCGCTGCCTGGCGGAAGCCCTCGGCATCGAGGATGTTGGCGCGCTTCTCGCGCTCGGCCTTCATCTGCCGCGCCATCGCGTCGATCAGGTCGCGCGGCGGCGCAATGTCCTTGATCTCGATGCGGTTGACCTTGACACCCCACGGATGGGTCGCCTCATCCACCACACGCAACAGCTTGGCGTTGATCGCATCGCGCTGGCTCAGCGATTCGTCCAGATCCATCGAGCCAAGCACGGTACGGATATTGGTCATGATCAACGCCAGCGAGGCCTGTTCGAGGTTGGATACCTCGTAGGCGGCCTTCGATGCATCAAGCACCTGGTAGAACACCACGCCGTCGACACGCACCACCGCGTTGTCCTTGGTGATCACGTCCTGCGAAGGTACGTCGAGCACCTGCTCCATCATGTTGATCTTGCGCCCGACCGCCTGATACATCGGAATCAGGAAATGCAGCCCGGGACTGAGCGTGCGGGTGTACTTGCCGAACGTCTCCACCGTCCACTCGAAACCCTGCGGCACGATGCGTACCAGCTTCACCAGCACAACGACCACGAGGAATACGATGACCAACGCAACAAGCTGTCCCATGACTCACTCCAAATCCCTGAAGAAGCCAGAAGTATAGGCGAGCTGGCAGTTATCTCGGCGTTGTCTGCGGCAACAGCAGGCTCACCCGCAGGCCGCCACCCTCGCGATTGGCCAGCAGGATCCGGCCACCATGTGCCTCGGTGATCTCGCGCGCCAGCGCCAGACCCAGCCCGGTGCCTGAACGCTTGGTCGAATAGAACGGCAGCAGCGCCTGCGCAAGCACGGTCTCGCTCATGCCGGGGCCACGGTCGGCCACCTCGATGCGCAGCTCGCGGCCGGTTTCCAGGATGGACAGTGAGACTTCGTCATCCGCACCACCGGACTCGTGCGCGTTCTTGATCAGGTTGATCAGCACCTGCTCGATCTGCGCCGCATCGAAATGACCGGCATGGGTCGGCACCGGTGTCGTCAGCTGATAACGGCAATGCAGCGCCAGCCCATCCAGGAACGGCGCCCATGGCACCGCCACCAGCTGTGGCGTGGGCAGCTTGGCGAAGCTGGCGTAACCGGCGATGAAACTGTGCAGGTGCAGCGCACGTTCGCCGATGGTGGCGAACACGCCGGGCAGCCGCTCGATGCTGCCGCGCCGGGCCAGCTCCGCGCCGGAATGCGCCAGCGAGGAAATCGGCGCCAACGAATTGTTGAGCTCGTGGCTGATCACCCGGATCACCCGCTTCCAGGTCGCCACTTCCTGCCGTGACAGCTCACGCGTCATGCGCCGGAACAACTGCAGCCGGTGCGGCTTGCCCTGCAGTCGGAACGCACGCTGCGACAGGTGGAAGGTTTCCTCGCTGCCATCCATCTCCACGCTGAGCAAGGCATCCTCGCCACTTTCCACCGCACGGCGCAGCGCCTCCGGCGCGTCAGCCAGCAGCGCGGCGAAATCCAGTCCATGCAAACTGCGCCCCTCGTTGAACAGATGCCGCGAGGCAATGTTGGCGTACGCCACCCGGCCATTCGCGTCAGTCAGCACTAACGCCACTGGTGTGTTCTGCACCACCGTGTCCAGCAGCAGCTCGCGCTGCACCAGGTGCTGGCGCTGCTCACGCAGGGTCTGGCCAAGCGCGTTGTGCATGCGGATCAATTCACCCAGTTCGTCCCGCCGGTTGATCGCGATAGAGAAACTGAAATCACCGTCGCGATAACTGGCCACCGCACCTTCCAGCGCGCGCAGCAGGCGGCTTACCGGCGCCATCACCAGACCAGCCAGCCAGAATGCCAGCGGCAGCAGCACGATCACGCTGGCCAGCAGGCCACCGTAGATGCCTAGCTGCATCGGCGCGCGTATCGCCAGCGCGAGATCCGTGTGCATCCACACCAGCAATTGCGGCAGTGGCCACTGGGTGATGCCGGCATAGACCAGCGCGCCGGCCAGGGCGGCGACGGTCAGCAACACGGTCAACCGCCCCTGCAGGGAATTCATACGACGCCACATCGGCCGCACTCCACGCTGGGGGAAACTCGCCTCAATGGCACCTGATGTCCGTTGGTGTCTATGGATGCGGCCATCTTTCTACGCCAGTGGGGCAAGGGCAAGCATCGCAGCCCGATCCGGCTCAAGCAGACGCCACCAGACCGTAGCGTTCCATCCGCCGATACAACGCCTGTCGCGACAGGCCGAGGTTCTGCGCGGCACGGCTGACCACACCGTCGGTCTTGTGCAGGGCCGCTTCCACCGCCTCGCGGCTTGGTTCGTCGAGATTGCGCTGCACCCCTGCCACATGCTGCGGCAGGTTGAGCAGCTCGGGCGTGATCGGATTGCTGCCGGTCAACAACGCAGCGCGTTCGATCGCGTTTTTCAATTCACGCACGTTGCCTGGCCACGGATAGCCCAGCAGTGCCTCGCGTGCGGCATCGCCGAGTTCGGCACGACCATCCAGGAAGAATTCTGCCAATGGCAGGATGTCGTCGTTGCGCTCGGACAGCGGTGGCAGGTTCACTTCGATCACGTTGAGCCGGTAGTACAGATCCTCGCGGAACGTGCCTGCGCGGATCATCGCCTTTAGGTCGGCATTGGTCGCCGACAGCACGCGCACCTTGACCTGGCGCGTGCGACCGGAACCGAGGCGCTCGAACTGGCCGGTTTCCAGCACGCGCAGCAGTTTCATCTGGCCGGGCAGCGGCAGGTTGCCGATCTCGTCCAGGAACAGTGTGCCGCCATCGGCCAGTTCGAAACGACCCTCGCGCGCCTTGTTCGCACCGGTGTAAGCGCCGGCATCGGCGCCGAACAGCTCGGCCTCGATCAGCTCACCGGGCAACGCACCGCAGTTCACCGCAATGAATGCACCACGCTTCACCGCCGAGTTCGCATGCACGATCGCCGCGATGCGCTCCTTGCCGGTGCCGTTGGGGCCGGTGATCAGCACTGGCACGTCCGAGCGGGCGATCTGGCAGGCCAGGTCCAGCGTGCGAGCCATCGCCTCGGAAGCGAACACCAGACCGTCCAGGTCGTACTTGTTTTGCAGCTGCTCCCTTCGCTGGCGACGTTCGCGCCGGCTGCGGCTCATCTCGCGGGTCGACTCGGACAGCTCCAGCAGGTTCTCCACCGTGGTCAGCAGCTTGTTGTCATCCCACGGCTTGGCCAGGTAATCAGACGCGCCGGCCTTGACCAACTCCACCGCGGTTTCCAGATGCGTCCACGCCGTAAGCAGGATGACGGGCAAGTCCGGATGGCGTTCACGGATCGCGCGGAACAGTGCCACGCCTTCCTCGCCCGAGGTGGTGTCGGCGGTGAAGTTCATGTCCTGGATCACCACGTCGACCGCTTCTCGCTCCAGCAGGGCGAGGCCCTCATTCTGCGTCAACGCGGTGAGGGGACGGATTTCGTGCAGGGACAACGCCAGCGACAGCGCCTCGCCCACCGCGGGGTTGTCGTCAATGATCAGGACTGTTCGCATTTTTCTTCTACACATGCGGGCATAGATGCAGCTCCAGTCACAAAGGTTGCCATGACTATTGGGATATTCAACAGCTGATAGCAACTAAACCCTTCGAAAGCATCGTCGCATCTAGCGAACACGCTCTCCGGGACGATCCCGGAGAGCGTGCTTGATCTACTCCGCCACAGGGTGTGCCGGCGCCTTGCCGGCCTTTACCGCGGCGATCCAGTCGTTGACACGGCTTTCCAGCACGTCCAGCGGCAGCGCGCCACCATTGAGGATCTCGTCGTGGAATGCGCGAATGTCGAACTGGTCGCCCAGTGCCTGTTTCGCCCGCGTACGCAGTTCGAGGATCTTCAGCTCGCCCGTCTTGTAGGCCAGTGCCTGGCCTGGCCAGGTGATGTAGCGGTCCGTCTCGGCCTGCACATCCGGCTCGTCCTCGCTGGAATGAGCGTGGAAGAAATCCACCATCTGCTGGCGCGTCCAGTGCTTGTCATGCACGCCGGTGTCGAGCACCAGGCGGTCCGCACGCAGCAGCTCGTCGCTGAGGTGACCGTAGTAGGACAGCGGATCCTTGTAGAAGCCGAGCTCCTTGCCCAACTGTTCGGCGTACAGTGCCCAGCCCTCGATGTAGGCGGTGTAGCCGCCCTGCTGGCGGAACGGTGGCAACGCCGGCAGCGTCTGCGCGATCGAAATCTGCAGGTGATGGCCCGGAATGCCTTCGTGGTAGGCCGTCGTCTCGATGGTCAGCACGCTGCGATTGGCGAAATCGCCGGTATTGACGAAGATCTGCCCGGGCCGTGAACCGTCCGGTGTGCCCTGGTGGTATTCGGCCGCCGGCGCTTCCTTCTCGCGGAACGCCTCGACGGGCACCACCACCACCTTGGTCTTCGGCAGCAAGCCAAAGAACTTCGGCAGCTCCGGCTGCATCTGCGCGAGATAGCCTCGATAGCGGTTGAGGATATCCTCGCGCGAGGTGGCGTGCGTTTTCGGATTGGTTTTCAGCGAAGCGCGGAAGCTGGCCAGATCGGCAAAGCCCTGCGACTTGGCGATCTGCGTCATCAAGCCCTCGATCCGCTTGACCTCGGACAGACCCAGCGCATGGATTTCGTCCGGTGTCTCGTCGGTGGTCGTCATCAGCTTGATGTCGAAACGGTAGATCTCATCGCCGTTCGGCAGATTCCAGATACCCGGTTCGGCGCGCCCGTGCGGTGCGTAATCCTTGGCCACGAACTCGCCGAGCTTGCGGTAAGCCGGGCGCACGTCATCTTCGATCGCCGCAAGGATCGCATCATGCAGTCGCTTCTGGTCAGCAGCCGAGACCGACTTCGGGAAATGCTTCAGCGGCTCGGCAAACACGCTGTCCATGCCGGCCGACTTGTCGATGTTGTCGATCTGCGTGACCACCTTCTCCAGCAGATACTTCGGCGGCATCATCTTGTCCTGCATGCCCTGCTGTGCCACTGCGGTCACCTGGTCGAACAGCTTCGGCACCGCCTTCAGGCGCGCGAGATAGTCTTCGTATTCCTTGGTGTTGTCGAACGGAATCGAACTGACAAATCCGGCCAGCGCCAGGTGCACGCCGCTCATCTGATCCAGCGGCATCTCGTAAAGCTTGAGGTCATCGGAGCGCAGGCCTTCCTTCAACTGGCGCACCATCAGCTGCTGGTTGAGCTTGTCATTGTCGGAAAAGCCACTGGTGTCAATCGCCTCGAAGCGCTTGAGAAAATCCTCGGCCACCTTGTGCTCAGCCGCCACATGAGCCAGCGAAGCATCGCTCCAGCGATCGTTGTAACGCAGATCGCCGATCGTCGTCGCGAACTCCGGCTGGCTCTGCAGCGTGTGTTGCCACTGCTCGGCCAGCAATGCATTGAGTGCCTTTACACGGGATGCCACATCCGTCTGGGCGGCTTCTGCGGCCGGCACCGCGTGCACGGATGAGACAACGGTCACTGAGCCCAGCAGGCTCGCACAGATAAGCAATGGCAACGTTTTCATCAAACAAACCCTCCCGAGTTATGAATCACGATTGTGCCTGCCACGGGTCCAGTCATCCCGTGCCAGATAGCATGGTTCTCACACCGACCGCGTCGCCACCACCGGCGGCACGTTTGCCGCGCGCAGGGCGGGGCCCAGTACGGCGACCTGTCCGAGCAGCCACAGC
>NZ_LMUE01000002.1:359032-361720 GCF_009766065.1 Dyella sp. S184
TACCCCTGCCGTGCTGAGAAGGAAATTCTCGGTGCGAAAATAGCTGAGGATATGTCCGCGCGTGGCACCCACGGCGCGGCGTATGCCGATCTGCCGCCGACGCTGCTGCACCCAGAAACTGGTCAGGCCGACGATGCCGAAGGCCGTCACCGCCAGCATCACCACGCATACCAGCACCAGCATCCAGGCCATGCTGCTCATGTTTGCAAAATACTTTTCTCGGATATCGGTGTAGCTGTGGCCCTTGACGACCGCAATCGGGTCGAGCTCGCTCAAAGTCTGTTGGGCCTGCCGAACCACGCGGTCGCGATCCTGCGGCGCGCTGCGCACCACGTAGTAGCTCAGCGCACTGTCGGGGCTGAGCGGAAAGAAGGTACTGTACCAGGCCTTCTGGCTGTTCACGAACGGACGCAGCACATCAGCCACCACGCCGACCACCGTATACGCCAGCGGTTTGGAATAGAGCACCTTGCCCAGTGCCGGCTGCCCCGGCCACATCCGCTCGGCCAGGCTTTGCGTGACGATGACGACATGGGTATCCACCAGCGGCATCGAGCCCCGCTTGCTGTCGGCGTATTCGTCGGCGTTGAAGAAACGCCCCTGCAGCAATTGCAGACCAAGCGCCTTGTCGCCGCCCTCGCCGAGGAAGTACGCCGAGACATTCACCGCGGCACCGAATGTGGTATCCGGCGTGGTACCAAACGCCCAGCCCCAGTTGTTATTGCTCAACGGCACCGTGTTGGTAACTGCCACCGCTTGTACGCCGACAATGCCACGCAACCGGGCAAGGTTGCGCGGAATGTCACTGGAAGCCATCTTCGGATCGCTACCATCCACGGTAATCACCCCGATGCCCGGTTCGTCGATGGCATTGGAGCGGTGGATATCGACCACGCGCTGGCCGATCATGAATACCGCATTGCACAGCACGGCACACGCCAGCGCTATCTCCAGCACGATCAGGATGGACGGAATCCGGTGTTTGCGCAGGCTGGCTAGAATCGGTCGGATTTCCATAAGTACCTCAGGCGGCCTTCAGTTGCGAACCGGGCGCAAGCCGGCTGGCCCGCCACGCCGGCAGCAAGCCGGCGACCAGGCTGGAAACGAGCGCCACCAGGAACGTGAGCAGAAACATATGGACGTCCAGATGGGCAAGTCCGGCGTATTCGGCCGGCTGGTGGCGGATGCACCACAGGCCAAACTCCGCAAAGACCAAGCCCAGCAAGCCGCCTGCCAATCCGACCATGCCGGCCTCGACCATGAACTGCGTGAAGATCGCGCGCCGCATGGCGCCCAAGGCGCGGCGCACACCGATTTCCTGCGAACGGCGCAGACACTTGGCCAGCAAAAGGCCCACCGTGTTGACCACGCAGATCAGCAAAAAGCCAAAGGCGAGACTGGCCTGAAGGCGCACATCGTCAGGCACCACCTTTTCGTTGCGCAGCCACTGCATCAGATCCGACAGCGCCACCTCGGGGCGATAGAAGCGGCCCAGTGCGATCTGCTGCTGCGCATAGTTCGACAGGAATTGCCGGTACGCGGCAACCCCAGCATCGCTGGATAGCTCTACCCAGAAGCCCAGCCATATGCAAGGCGCCGTTTCCAGCTTGCTGGTATCCGCAACCGCCCAGCAGTCGTCGTTCGTCGGATCCATGTTGGCGGCACGCGCGGTCTGCAAAGGCAGGAACACCGCATCACCGTCGCCATAGCTGCGTCCGCCCAACTCTTGCGTGTAGAAGCGCGGTTGTGGCGCCCAGTGCTTCAGCACGCCGATGATGCGCAGATCGTGGTCGTTGACGCGAATGATCCTGCCCACACTGTTGGCCCCACCAAACAGCTGGTCGTTGAGGAAATCCGAGATCACCACTACCTGTGCACGGCTCTCATCGTCCACCGCCGACCAGCCGCCGCCGTACTGGAACGGCGCATCGAACATCGTAAAGAAATCCGCCGTGGTCATAACACCGTCGCTGAAGAACGGGTGCTCACCGGCATGCAGCGGCGCGACCTTGGCATTGGTCAATGCTATCGCCACCTGTCGTTCGGCCTGGTGTGCGTGCAGCAGGTTCATGGCGTCGGCATAGGCCATCAGGCGTTGCGGCTTGGTTTTCCCTGCCACATAACCGTCCTTGGTATACGGGTCGACCTGCGCATAGAACAGTCGCGCACTCTTCTGCGGCAAGGGATCGCCAGACAGCAGGCGAAGCACGGTCAGCGTGGTGATGCACGCGCCGATGCCCAGCCCCAATGCGACGATCATCAAGGCCGTGAGAGCTTTGTTGCGCCTGAGGCTGCGCAGTGCCAAATCAAGGTAGTAAGCGAACATAGTTGATCCTTTGCATCGCGTGCAGACTTTCCCCGGATCACCGTGAAGAGGGGACCTCAAACCTTCACACCGACCGCGTCGCCACTACCGGCGGCACGTTTGCCGCGCGCAGGGCGGGGCCCAGTACGGCGACCTGTCCGAGCAGCCACAGCGCGACGGCACCTCCGGGCAGGTAGTACCAGGGCATCCGATCCATCTCGTAGTGGTCCATCAGAAAAAGGTTGATGCCAAAGGCAAGCACCAGGCCGATCAGCACACCTGCCGTACTGAGCAGAAAGTTCTCGGTACGGAAATAACTGAGGATATGTCCGCGCGTGGCACCCACGGCGCGGCGTATGCCGATCTGCCGCCGACGCTGCTGC
>NZ_LMUE01000002.1:361730-543166 GCF_009766065.1 Dyella sp. S184
CTTAAAACAAGAACGGCGCCGTAGGAATACGGCGCCGTTCTTGTAAGTGGTTATGATTCTTTAGCTCCACCAACATCAGCCTTCGGAGATAGCCGATGCATCGAATTGCACGCTTGGCATACAACACTTCCGGCTGGACAAGACCCACTAGTGAAGCTCGTCAAAGTGAAGGCAGCGATACCTACAACGGTCAGTACGGTTTCGGGCATGAGGACTGGCTGTTCCGAAACGAGTGGGTGATCGACGGATGGCGTTACGCTTTCATTCAAGGCTTCAACAAGAGCAATCGCTTGCTCGTCGCCGCTGGCGAGCCGGTGGACGTAACCCTATTCGCCGTCAGGCCCGACAAGGCGCGCTTGCTCGTCGGCACCATCAATCAGGTGGAAGCTTTGGACGATGCCCAGGCACATGAGGCGGTCGAAGCCTTCCGAGACCGCGGATGGATCGACATCATGCGTTCGGAAATCGCGCAAGCAGGCGGCGACGCATCCGTGCTGGAAATGTCGAAACAGGCAAAGCATGTTCTCAACGTTAGATTCCGCATCGAAAACTGCCAGCTGTATTCGCCCGCACCGGTCATGTCGGCTACCGACGGCATCTATGCTCCTGGCCGAGCACGGTACAGCCTGCAGTATCTCGACAAGCTGAAATCGCAATACATCAGCACAACCTTGAACGCACGTCGCCGCGGCACTACCGAGCCGCCGCAGAGCAACGCGCATCTTCGCTCTGCAAGCGCAGTAATCGAAGTGACCCCCGAGCACGCAAAGATGCAAGCGACGCTAGGCCGTTTGCTTGAGGCCGAATACCCTCGCGCACGGATCGTCTTTGAGGAGAACTTCGTTGACGTGAAGGTCGAGACAGACGATCAAGTCATTCTTTTCGAGATCAAGAGCGATCTCAAACCACGGTCAGTTTTGCGCCAAGCGATAGGGCAGCTCCTTGAGTACGCATTCCATCCTGTTCAGCAACACAGCAAACCTGTGAGCATGGTCGCAGTTGGCCGGAACAAGCTTGACGCAGAAGATCGTCAGTATCTTGAAACGCTAACGAGCTTGTTCAACATGCCACTGACTTATCGCGTGATCGCAATCTGATCCTTGTAACCAACTTCAACGAAGCAGCCACTACTATGAAAGGCCTATGTCCCGGAGATAACCGAGTCATAGCCCCTTATCACCAGATTTATCTCTTTGACCACCGACGATGATCCGTGCACTGCGCTGCCAGGTGCAGTACGACCACGCCCAGTCGAGCATCACGACCAGTCGGTTGCGGAAGCCGATCAGGAACAGGATGTGCGTCATCAGCCAGAACCACCAGGCGGCCACGCCGGACAGGTGGATGCCGCGAAGATCGACCACGGCGGCACCGCGGCCGATGCTGGCGAGCGTGCCATAGTCGCTGTAATGGAAAACGGGCGTGCTGCGTCCGGCCAGACGATTGCGGATCGCCCGCGCGGCGTACGCGCCCATCTGCTTGGCTGCCGGCGCGAGACCCGGCACAGGCTTGTCGCCCTGCTCCACGTGCGCAAGGTCTCCGATCACGAACACTTCGGGATGCTGCGGCAGCGACAGATCGGGTGAGACCAGCACGCGTCCGGCGCGATCGCACGGCGTACCCAGTTGCGCGCCCAGCGACGAAGCGGCGACACCGGCGGCCCACAGCAGCGTGCGCGCCTCGATGCGCTGATCTCCCATCTGCACACCGGTGTCGCTGACGGCAGTGACCGCTGCGTTCAAATGCACATGCACGCCCATGCGTTCGAGCTGGCGTTGCGCTTTCGCGGACAGCGACGGCGGCATCGAGGACAGCACGCGCGCGCCGGCTTCGACCAGATGGATCTGCGCCGTGCGCGGATCGGCCACGCGAAACTCGCCCGGCAAGGTGTGGTGCGCGATCTCCGCCAGCGTGCCAGCCAGTTCGACGCCGGTGGGGCCGGCACCGATCACCACGAAGCTGAGCCATGCCGCGCGCCGCGCGAGATCAGGCTCGCGCTCGGCGGACTCGAACGCATCGAGGATGTGCCGGCGGATCGCCAGCGCATCGTCCATGGTCTTCATGCCGGGCGCGTGGCGCTCCCACTCGGCATGACCGAAATAGGCGTGACTCGAACCGGTTGCCACCAGCAGGTAGTCGTACTCCAGCGTACCGCCGGCTAGCGTCACCCGTCGCTGCTGCACATCGATGCCGCGCGCCTCGTCCATGCGCACGGTGACATTGCGCTGCTTGCGCAGGATATGACGCAGCGGTGCCGCGATATCCGGCCCCGACAATCCGGCGGTGGCCACCTGGTACAGCAACGGCTGGAACAGATGATGGTTGGTGCGATCCACCATGGTGATACGCACAGGTGCCGAACGTAGCGCACGCGTCGCCCATAGCCCACCGAATCCACCCCCGAGTATCACCACATGCGGGACCGCTTGCACTTTGTTCATCCTTTCCTTTGTATTCAGTGCCCTGATATTGGGGCGATTCTTGGTGTCAGTCTGATGATGGTAACTGCGTTGATCCTGCCGCCACTCATGACCCGATGGAGTGCGACCTGCGCACATCCGTGACCTCCATCATGCGCATCGCCGTGATCGTAACCGGGCTTAAACGCATGTCGCGACAGCTATTGCCACGTCCGACAAGGAGGCGAATAATCCGCATGTTGCATCGCACAATGCGCGCCACTTCATGCTGACGCCGCCCCGTTCCACACGCTCCATGCCGGTGCCATTGCGAGGCGCCTGCCGAAGGATTTGTCGTAGTGACTCTGTTGAGACAGGCTGAAATTTCCGTACCGGCTTCACCGGTGCAGGCATTTCCCGACTACCGCGTGACCTCCCTGATCGTGGCTTGCGCCATCTTCATGGAGCAGATGGACGCCACCGTGCTGGCCACCGCACTGCCCACCATGGCGCGCGACTTCCATGTCACCGCGCCGTCGATGAGCATCGCGATCACCTCGTATCTGCTCATGCTGGCGGTGCTGATTCCCGCCAGCGGCGCCATGGCCGATCGATTCGGCGTGAAGCGCGTGTTCAGTGCCTCGATCGGCGTATTCGTCGCCGGCTCCATCCTGTGCGCGTGGACCAGCAGCCTGCCCTTCATGGTCGCTGCGCGCCTGCTGCAAGGCGCGGGTGGCGCGATGATGGCGCCGATCGGCCGGCTGATCCTGCTGCGCATGGTGGATCGGCGCAACCTCGTTTCGGCGATGTCGTGGTCGCTGGTGCCGGCTTTCCTTGGACCACTGATCGGCCCGCCACTGGGCGGCTTCATCGTCACTTACCTCGACTGGCGCTGGATCTTCTACCTCAACGTGCCGATCGGCCTGCTCGGCTTCGTGCTGGTGCGCCGCCTGATCCCCGAGATACCCAACGAATCGGCCCCGGCGCGCTTCGATTTCCTCGGCTTCGCGCTGTGCGGCATCGCGCTCGGCTGCCTGTTGTTCGGCTTCGAGACGATCGGACAAAACACCGCCTTGCTGAGCGCCATCGCCCTGTTCACGGTGGGCAGCCTCGCCGGCGCAGGCTATCTATGGCATGCGCGGCAACATCCGGCCCCGCTGGTCGACCTTTCCCTGCTGAAAATCGACTCGTTCCGCCTGTCGGTGATCTCCGGTTCGCTGATGCGCGTGACCCAAGGCGCGCAGCCGTTTCTGCTGCCGCTGATGTTCCAGATCGGCTTCGGCCTGTCGGCGATGCGCAGTGGTCAGCTGATCCTGGCGACTTCGCTGGGTGCGCTGCTGATGCGTACCGCCACGCCGCGGCTGCTGCGCCTGGTCGGCTTTCGCCGTGGCATGGTCGTCAACGGCGTGCTGTCCAGCCTGGGCTACGCGGTCTGCGCCTTCTTCCGCCCGGACTGGCCGTTCGGCCTGATGTTCGCGCTGCTGGTTTGCTGCGGCGCCTTCATGTCGTTCCAGTTCGGCGCCTACAACACAGTGGCTTACGAGGCGGTGCCGTCATCCCGCATGAGCGCCGCCAGCAGCCTGTACACCACCTTGCAGCAACTGATGCTTTCCGTCGGCGTGTGCAGCGGTGCGCTGATCCTGAAACTGAGCATGGGCTTCGAACACCATGCCGAGCCGCGGATCATGGATTTCTCCATCGCCTTCCTGCTGGTCAGCCTGATCTCGCTGAGTTCAACGCGCTGGCACGTGGCCTTCGCACCCAATGCGGGACATGAGTTGAGTGGGCATCGGGCGAAAACAGCGCCATAGCGATACGGCACCGTTTGTTTGATCGGCACAGGCTGCATCGAGTAGCGGCGAGCATCCCTACAAGGCATGATCCGACTCGAAACCGACGCCATCCGGAACGAATCCGACCATGACTTCAATATGGTTTGCGAGAAAGCACAGACCCGTATTCTTTGCCGGGCTCTACCTCGCCTATCTCGTCGTTTTGTATGGCTCGGTGAACATCCACGATGAAAGCATCTTCAAGCTGCTGACCAGGATCGTCGCGCCCGTCATCGAGCTCGGCTTTTTTTATGTTCTGTGTTCCTTGCTGTCTCGCAGCGCGGAGCGAAAAAAAAGCATAGCCGCGGGATTCTTCTACGTCGCCATTCCGCTGCTGGTGAATCTCGTCTATGCCGCGCAGGTCTATTCGCTCTACCTCTCTGGAAATTTCATTACGGTGCTTGCCATCGAGAACAGCGCAGAAAGCCGGATCATCCGGAACTCTTCGCTCTACGCCGCCCTGTCCGTTGCGTTGGTGTGGTGGCTGCTTTTCCTGCTGGGCTACCTGCTGAGCCGAAGAGGACAGCATGCAAATCGTACGGACAGCGACTGGCAGTTGCCTCCGGTCAGGTGGCGGCTTCTAGCAGCCCTGGCCCTGCTGCTGACCCTCATCGGCCAGATCAATGCGCAGGAAGATACCGGACTGATCGAGGCCGACTATCGCCAGACCCCCATCGTCGCCCTTGCGCACAACTACTACGTGTCCATGAAACCGGGGAACTCAAATACTGATTCGGCTCAGCATGGATTTGCTGCTGGCATCGGCAGGCCGGGCACGGAATTCCCGCTGGAAAAAACCTACACATACAGCGAAAACCTCCCGTTCAAGAGAACGGGCGACCCCGGCGAAACCATGAATGTCATCGTGATATTTACCGAGGGTACCTCGGCAAGACTCCTGGGATCTTACGGTGGAAAATACCCTGGACTTACGCCAAACATCGATCGCCTGGCACACATATCCATGCGTGTGGTCAATTACTACAACCACACGGCAGCGACCTACCGGGGCCTGCAGGGGCAGATGACGTCCGGCTATCCCTCGGCCGGAGGCGACGAAGGCGATGGTTCTGCCTGGGAGAGCGAGAACGGAAAGAAATCGCTCTCGTCGATTCGCTACCAAAGCCTGCCGATGATACTCAGGGGCGTGAATTACCGGACGTATTTCATATCGCCGCACCACGACTCGGTCGGGCTCAATACCCTGCTGCGCTCGCTGGGCTTCGACAAGGTTTTGTCGTTCGAAAGCATCAGTCAGGATGTCGCTCCCGGAAACGGGATGTATTCCGTGGAAGGCGCATTGAGCGACGGGGATATATTCAATGCCCTGCAGATCCTCTTATCGAAGAAGACGATCGCCAGCCCCGCGCACCCGTTTTTCATGGGACTCTACAATTTCGGCACCCACGCCTTTCTCGACATCATGCCGTATGGCGTCAAATACGGGGACGGCTCCAATCCCGTACTCAACCGACTCCACAATTTCGACTATGAATTCGGCAGGTTCCTGGACTACTTCCTTGCCAGCGCATATTCCAAAAACACCATTCTGATACTGACCGCCGATCATGCCGACTACCCGGACAAGTCGTACAAGGCAATTGCCGACAAAGGCTTTGAGCCTTTGTTTGTGGACCGCATTCCACTGATCATCTACGACCCCTCTCACCAGCTTCCGGCGACCTACGACGCGCAGGGAAGGACATCGATCGACTTCGCGCCAAGCTTGCTGCAACTGCTTGGCATCAAGGACGCCGACAACAGCTTCCTGGGAACATCGCTCTTCGAGAAAAGTCCGGAATCCATTGGATTCGCAGCCATCGGCAACGAGTTCTTCGCAACGGATTCGAATGGCGTATATCCAGAAAGCAACGTGCCAAAAAAATACGAAGCGCAGTTCTCCGATGGCAAGAAACTCATCGACAGCTACTACCAGCTTGAGAAGGAAAATCGTGTATTCGGTCCGGTTCCACGGTGCGCGGGTATAGCGTGTACCCATGCAGCCGCGTCCGATCACTGAACGTGGTTGGCATCAGTCCGGAAGAAACGATCTCAAAAGTACCGCCGAACCCGGGTCAACCCACTCGGCATCCTATCCCCTGGCGACTACTTGAGCGGCCACGGTGCGGCGCGCCAACAGGCGAGGTAATAATCCTTGAGCGCATTCCTGACCGGATAAAGCTGGAAGACAAAGCCGTAACGGAAGGCGCTGGTCCTGCCGCCGACCCATGCACCAATGGAGTGTGCAAATAGCAACTGCTCCAGCTGCGTGGCCGGATATGGCCGCGTGATCATCACCGACTGGCTGGCGACGCTGGCGCCGTCATGCTGTTGCGTCAGCGTCTCCTTGCGGTCAATCTCGAAATACGACCGGGTTCCATGCGAAACGATCTCCCGTGCACGCGTAGCGCCGACCAGATCGTACGCGGTGAGCGTGACGCCAGAGGGCTGGCACTGCAGGGTTATCCGATGTTCGCCGTTACGATCAACCTGACTGAGCACCAGATAGGGTGCCGCCGACGTAAGCTCGGATTTCACCGTGATCGGAAGGCCTCCATTGTTGGCAAGTCCCATCGACATCATTTGCTCGGCGGTCAGCCAGACCACCGGATCGTGCGAAGTTTTCAGAGTCGGCGCGAACTCGCCCAGGTCGACGCCCATATCCTTCAGGTATGCATCGACGTCGCCCGAAGCCGGCTGGGCCTGCCCCATGCCGATTGTCTTTGGTGGATCCATCGCGCCATTCGGGGAAAGGCCGATGCGGTCACTGCCGGTGGGTGCCCAACGATAAAGGCCGCCAAAATACGCATAGGTGCATGCATCCACGCAGACAGCCGTCTTGCTGGTGTACACCGACGATTGCAGAGGGCGTCGTGGCGTCCCCAGGTGCGTCACCATCGAACCTGCCCGGAACAGCCGTCCCAGCGCCAGGCCGGCACGCAGATCGCCACTCGACGAGTTCAGGTAGATATCGGACCCACTGGGGATCTTTCCAGACCGCACCAGCGCCTCGAACCGCTGCGGCGCGCCGGCGTCGATGACGCCATACAGATAGATCTGCGGAACCTTGGTGATGGCAAGGGTCATCTTGTCATTGTTGAGCTGGATCGCCATTTGGCTCGCGGTCTGCGTGTGCTCCGCGGGCGGCGCAGCGCCATGGGCGTGAATCGGCGATGTGGCACCGATGCCAGCGAGCAGCAGCAAGACGCCCCACAAGGAGCACGAGCGCCCTCCTGTCCAGCAAAGAGGATTCCTGTCAGCGTTTCTGTCTTGCACTGTCGCTCCTGAAGTTCCGACCCGGCAGTGTCTTTCGTTGCAGATGTCCTGCGAGTGAACGTCGCGAAATAAGCGGGAAATAGCCGGGTGCTGCCCCTCGTTGGTGAGCAATCCCCGAAACCGGGCCAAAAACAGGCAAAATACACGGTTGACGACGCATGACCTGCATGCGCAGCCTGATGCGGTAGCGCCCAGCGCACCGCCCTACTCGATGACGGATAACGCTCTTGACCACCACCACGGCCACCGTGCCATTACCGGACGACGCAGATACCGCCCTGCTTGAGCGCCTGCGCGCCGCAGCGGAACTGCTTGAATCGGTCGCTGCCGATCGGCAACTGCTGGACCAGCTGCCGGCGGATGATCGCCAGCGCCTGCATCAGGCGGTAGCACAGCTTTACCACCCCGATCCTGGCGCGCGCCGGATCAAGCTGAAGGCGGCCGAGAAGGCGCGGCATGCGTCGAAGATCCAGGCCGAGGACGCGGTGCTCAACCAGACCGGCATCCGCGAGCTGCGCCGGCGGCCGGTGTTCACCACACCGAATGTGCATGCGCCGCTGGATTTCGAGCCGCACGACATCAGCCCCGATGCCGACGCTGCGCAGCCACGCGAATCGATCGAGCCGAAGCATTGCTATGTGTGCAAGCAGAAGTATTCGACTATCCATTTCTTCTACGACCAGCTGTGCCCCGCTTGCGCTGCGTTCAACTATGCCAAGCGCACCGAACTGGTCGACCTGCGTGGCCGCGTCGCGCTGCTGACCGGTGGTCGCGTGAAGATCGGCTATCAGGCTGGCCTGAAGCTGTTGCGCGCGGGAGCCGAGCTGATCGTGACCACGCGTTTTCCACGCGACTCGGCGGCGCGTTACACCGAGGAGCCTGACTTCGGCGAATGGGGCCATCGCCTGCAGGTGTATGGACTCGACCTGCGCCATACGCCCAGCGTCGAGGCTTTCTGCCAGGAACTGGTCGCCACGCGGCCGCGGCTGGACTTCATCATCAACAACGCCTGCCAGACCGTGCGCCGTCCGCCGGACTTCTACGCGCACATGATGGAAGGCGAGACGGCCGCCCTGCATGACATGCCGGAACACGTGCGCAAGCTGGTCGGCCATTACGAGGGTCTGCGCAGCTCGCATATCCTGCCGGAAGTCGAAGCGCCGGCGATGGCGCTCACTGGTCGTGACTCGCATGTCCCCGGACTGACCCGCGCCGCCGAGCTGTCGCAAGTACCCTTGCTGCCGGAAGAACTGCTGGCGCAGAGCCATCTGTTCCCCGAAGGCCGGCTCGACCAGGACCTGCAGCAGGTCGACCTGCGCGAGCGCAATTCATGGCGGTTGCTGATGGCCGAAGTACCATCGGTGGAATTGCTGGAAGTTCAGCTGGTCAATGCGATCGCGCCGTTCATCATCAACGCGCGCCTCAAGCCGCTGATGCTGCGTACGCCCGAACGCGACAAGCACATCGTCAACGTGTCGGCGATGGAAGGCCAGTTCTACCGCAACTTCAAGACCACGCGGCATCCACACACGAACATGGCCAAGGCCGCGCTGAACATGATGACGCGCACTTCGGCCACCGATTACCACAACGACGGCATCCACATGAACAGCGTCGACACCGGCTGGGTGACCGACGAGGATCCAGCGGCACTGGCCGCACGCAAGGTAGCCGAGGAACGCTTCCATCCGCCGCTGGACATTGTCGACGGCGCCGCGCGCATCGTCGACCCGATCATCAGCGGCATCAACAGCGGCGAGCACGTGTGGGGACAGTTCCTGAAGGATTATCGACCGACCGACTGGTGAGCTTCAGCCGAGCCGCTGTGATCCAGCGTCAGGATTATTTCGCTTCAGTGCCGGGCCGACTGAAATCGCTACCCGGCTTCCACTGCGGGAACGGCGTGGTTCCCGTGGAGAGCTTGCTGCCGACCATGTAGAGCAGCCGCAGATCCTGCACCATCCCGCTCAGGTCCCAGTTCGGGTCGAACGCATCGCCAGGCTGGTGATAGCGGTTCGTGATGTAGTCATCGTAGGCTTTGCGGCCGGCGGTCACGCCACCATCCAACAAGTCGAGGCCTGAGCGCGCATACAACACCGGCACGCCGGCCCTGGCGAAATTGAACTGCTCCGAGCGTGCAAAGAAACCCTTCGGCACCTTGTCCGGCGTCAAGGCACGCCCTTGCGTTCTGGCCGCCTCGACCAGGTAGTTATCGAGCTGCGACTGGCCGTAGCCGATGACTGCGATGTCGTGGCTGGGGCCGATGACGGTCAAGGCGTCCACGTTGATATCCGCCATGGTCAGGTCCAGCGGCACCAGCGGATGGTTGACGTAGTAATGCGAGCCGAGCAGTCCCGACTCCTCCATCGTCAATGCCAGGAACAGGATGGTGCGCACCGGTTTGGGCTTGCGATGTGCGAATGCCTCGGCAATCTTCAGCAGGCCTGCCACGCCCGAGGCGTTATCCACGGCGCCGTGGTAGATCTTGTTACCATCGCGACCAAGATGATCCCAGTGTGCGGAATAGATCACCGCTTCGTAGGGACGCAGACTGCCAGGTAGCTCGCCAACCACGTTGTTCGACTGGCCGTGGCTGATCGTACTGTCGATCGCGATGCTGGCCCTGGCGTCGAGCTCGACCGGCTTGAAGCCGCGCATGTCGGCATTCTTCTTCTGCGCATCGAAATCGGCACCCGCATCGGCGAACAGCTTCCTCGCGGCTGCCGTGGTCAGCCAGCCGGCGACCGACAGGCGTGGCGTTGGATCTTCGCCGGTCGGCAGGCTGAACTGCGGGGCGCTCCAACCGGTCTGCACGACGTTCCACGGATAACCGGCCGCCGCTGCATCATGCACGATGAAGGCTGCGGCGGCGCCACGGCGCGCGGCCTCCTCGAACTTGCTGGCCCAATGGCCATACCAGGTCAGTTCGCGGCCCTTGAACAGCATCGGATCCTGGTCGTTCCAGCCCGGATCATTGACCAGCATCACGACCGTCTTGCCCTTGAGGTCCATGCCCGCGTAATCGTTCCACTGCTGATCGGGCGCATCGACACCGTAGCCGACGAAAATGATCGGCGAATCCTTGATCTCGGCATGCGCCTCGTTCGCCGGCGAGCCAACCACCATCTCGCTGCCAAAGGCCAGTTCGGACTTGTCCTTGCCACCATCGATGACGAGCTTCGCCTGGTCGGCATGCTGCAGCGTGGCCTCCACATAAGGCACAGCCTGCAGCCAGCTTCCGCGGTTGGCGGGCTGCAGGCCGATGCGCTTGAACTGCTCGATCAGATAACCGGTGGTGCGCTGCTCACCCTTGCTGCCGGGTGCGCGACCTTCGAACGCGTCGGAGGCCAGCACCTTCACGTGTTCGCTTACATCCGCTTCGGTGATGCCGGGTGAGAACGTCACATCTTCGCGGCCATCGTCCTTGCTGCCACCCGAATGATGATGGCAACCAACGAGCAGCAGACTGATGGCGGTGATCAACAGCAAGCGGTGCACTGGCACTCCCCCGAGAGACAAGGGCGCGAATGTACTCAGGTGTCGCCATCGCTAGCAACAAGGCATGCGCAATCGTTGGAACTTGCGATTATGCCATGATGCTCAAGGTTTCTCGACGGGCATAAGGATCACGGCCATTTGCCATCGCCGGATCAAAAAAGCAAAGGATGCCTGCCAGGTCGGCAGCCATCGTTCAGCCGATGGCTGCAAATGCCGCCGAGACGGAGTCCTCAGCGCGAGAGCGGCCACGGCCGCGACTGAACCCACCTACGAATGTCCGCAGCTTGCCACCCACGACGGCAACCACGGGGTACGCCTTCAGGTGCATCGCAGGGAAGGCACCCGGCGACATGGCCAGGCCAATTTGGTGCTCGGCACGCATTCTTGCCGCTTTTGCCGCGAACCAGGCCTTGGGACCGGCCAGCAGCGCACCCGTAGCGGATTCCGCCTGGCGCGAGCTCTCGATGGTGCGACGAAGATGGGCAAGATGGATTTCGCTGAAGGCATGACCCAAAGCAGCGACCTTGAAGGGCGATGCGACGAATTCGTCCAGCAGGCTGCCCAGCATGGCGGCAACGCGCAGCGCGATCTGGCGGTTCGCACGCTCCGCGTGCGATGTGCCGGTCGCCCCCTGATAGGCGCCTTCGATGGCCTCGATGAGAGTCTGGAATTCCGACTGGTTGAGCGGGCGCTTGTCCAAGTGGGTCTTGCGGCGATCGATTAACCACGCCTGGTCGGCTGCAGGAAGAGCATGCGACCGATGGGCAGCGCGATGCCGCGCATCTTCGATCGATAGGCCATCGGCCAGCAGTTGTGTGGTGAGCGCTTCCTGGGTCAGGGGTTCCGCACGTGCAGAGCCGTCCTGGTGGTACCAGCGACGGTATTCCAGCGTAGCCGCATGAAAAAGTGCCCGCGGCGGTCGCACTGTGGCACGCGCCTCGGCAGCATAATCGAGAGAAGGCGCCATCGGACGAAGCCCGGCGGAACGAGCTGTCAACACGCGGCCAAGCAGAACCTCGGCCGTAACCAGGTGCTGGTGGTAGGTATCGTGCCGGTCGTCATCAAGCACGGCGAAATAGACGAAACGGAGCCGGCGACCACGTACGATCTTTGCGGACCGCCCCATGCCGAACGCAGCGCCGCGGTGCCCGATAGGCAGGGCACGATGCGCGGTAGGCAGGTTCCCCAGCATCGCGTCGATGGTGGGCAGCGAAATGACGGCGGATCGGGCCAGTACGGCCTCTTGCTCTTGCATGCTCACATCTACTGCTGTTACTTGCACACTACGCCCTTCATCGCCGATACGGTTGCAACGCCCATCTCCGCAAGCATCACATTCCGTTTGCTACGTCACTTACCATCCAGTCCGGATGGCTGCAATGCCACCTTGGCATATCGCATGCCATGAAAGTGTGCGTCCGCTTGCAGAATTCGAGATTCGCTCGTGCTTGTCTCGGCGTCCCCCACAAGAACCGCAATTATTTGCGAAAAAATATCGTCCTGCGTCCCTTGGCAAGATGTGAATGACGCAATCCGGCAACAGTCCGTTCCACCATGGCCTCTGTGTTCGTCCACGCGGCCGGTCTATCGTGGCGTCAATGACCATGCCCCGCGTATCGCCACGAGAGTAACCACCATGATTGAACGCAGACCCTTCGGCAGCCTGGGCGGAGCCGACCACGGCTGGCTCGACGCAAAACATCATTTTGCGTTTGCCGGCTACCACGACCCGAAGCGCATGGGCTGGGGTGCGCTGCGCGTGTGGAACGACGACACCATCGCCACGCAGAGCGGCTTTCCACCACATTCGCACTCGGACATGGAGATCATTACCTATGTCCGCGAGGGTGCGATCAGTCATCGCGACAGCCTGGGCAATGAGGGCCGTACCAAGGCCGGTGATGTGCAGGTCATGAGCGCAGGTAGCGGCATCACCCATGCCGAATACAACGTTGAACCGGGCACCACCCGCATCTTTCAGATATGGATCATCCCCGACCAGCAGGGCCAGCCGCCGTCGTGGGGCGAAAGATCGTTTCCGGTCGGCGATCGTTCTGGCCGCTTCGTGGCGTTGGCCAGTGGTTTCAAGCAGGACACCGACGCCCTACCCCTGCGCACGGATGCGCGCGTGCTCGGCGCCACCTTGAAAGCGGGAGAAACGGCCGAATACACAATGGCTGAGGGTCGCTACGGCTATCTGGTCCCCGCGAGGGGATCAGTCGAACTCAACGGCGTGAAGCTCGATGCCCGCGACGGCGCGGCGATACGCGACGAAGCCTTGCTGCGGTTGACAGCACTGGAAGACGCCGAGCTGGTGCTGGTCGACACAGCGCCCTGATCAAAACACGACGGTCACGCGACCGCGGAGCCACGTGATGCCCAATATGCAAGCCATCGAGATCATCCATCCAGGCCCCCCGGACGTGCTGCAGCTGACCCAGCGACCGATACCGCAACCCGGCGTGGGCGAGGTGCTGATCAAGGTGGCAGCTGCCGGGGTCAACCGGCCCGACGTGTTCCAGCGACAGGGCCATTACGCGCCACCACCCGGCGCGTCCGATCTACCCGGCCTGGAAGTGGCCGGCACCCTGGTCGAAGGCGATCTGGCTGGCGACAACCCGTTCGGCCTCAAGCGCGGTGATCCCGTCTGCGCCCTGCTCGCCGGTGGCGGTTATGCCGAATACGCGGTGGCACCGCTGGCGCAATGCCTGCCGGTGCCGGACGGACTTTCGCTGGTCGAGGCCGCTGCGCTGCCGGAGAACTACTTCACCGTGTGGAGCAACGTGTTCGATCGTGGCCTACTCGGTCGTGGTGAAGGCGGTGCGCACGAAACCCTGCTGGTGCAGGGTGGTTCCAGCGGCATAGGCGTCACCGCGATCCAGCTGGCGCACGCGTTCGGCCATCGTGTATTCGCCACTGCTGGCAACGCAGAGAAATGCGCGGCGTGCGAAAAGCTTGGCGCGGAGCTGACGGTCAACTATCGCGAGCAGGATTTCGTGGCCGCGGTGAAGCAGGCCACCGGCGGCCGTGGCGTCGATGTGATCCTCGACATGGTTGCAGGCGATTACATCCCGCGCGAACTCGATGCACTTGCTGAAGGCGGTCGCCTGGTCTTCATCGCCACGCTGGGTGGCAGCAAGGCCAGCATCGATGCTGCGACGATCATGCGTCGTCGGCTCACGCTTACCGGTTCCACCTTGCGTGCCCGCCCCATTGCGTTCAAGGGCGCCTTGGCGCGTCAGCTGCACGACAAGGTCTGGCCACTGCTGGAAGCGGGCAAGCTGCGGCCAGTGATCCATCAGGTGTTCCCGGCTGCCGAAGCGGCCCAGGCGCACGTGCTGATGGAAAGCAGCGCGCATATCGGCAAGCTCGTGCTGCAGTGGTGAACCGCGCGAATTCAAGCGCAAGACCCGGAGTGTCGCCGACGCCAGTGGTCCGTAGATTGGGCAGCACGCGATAATCTACCGGAAGGAACTCCCATGAAAACGCCTGAGAGACATGTTGCACTTGTTGCCGACACGCTTAACGACCCGCGCTGGGTCGCGGTGCAGGCGCGCGATGCACGCGCCGATGGCAGGTTCTTCTATTCCGTGCGAACCACGGGCGTGTACTGCCGCCCATCCTGCGTGTCGCGCCCTGCCCGGCCCGAAAATGTGGCGTTCCACGACTCCGCTGCCACCGCGGAACGGGCCGGTTTTCGCCCATGCAAGCGTTGCAAGCCCGATCAACCGTCGCTGCAGGAACAGCACGCGGCGATGGTCACTGAAGCCTGTCGGTTGATCGAGAACGCAGAGACGCCGCCCACGCTCGAGCAGCTGACGAAACCGACTGGCCTGAGCCCGTTCCACTTCCACCGTGTATTCAAGGCCGTTACCGGCGTGACGCCGAAGCAGTACGCCGCAGCACATCGCGCCAGCCGCATGCGTAGCGAACTGGATCGCGGCGGCAGTGTGACCGAAGCGATCTTCGACGCCGGCTACAACGCCAGCAGCCGTTTCTACGAGACGTCGAACCAGGTGCTCGGCATGACGCCGTCCAGCTATCGCGCCGGCGGCATCGACCATGACATCCGCTTCGCGATCGGCGAATGCTCGCTGGGTGCGATCCTGGTCGCACAGAGCGGGCGCGGCGTCTGCGCAATCCTGTTCGGTGATGATCCGGATGCACTGGCCCGCGACCTGCAGGATCGCTTCCCCAGGGCGAACCTGATCGGTGGCGATCATGCGTTCGAGCAATTGGTGGCGCAGGTGGTCGGTTTCGTCGAAGCGCCGGCGATCGGGCTCGACCTGCCGCTGGACGTGCGCGGCACGGCATTCCAGCAGCGCGTATGGCAGGCGCTGCGGGAGATACCGGCCGGCGTCACCGCCAGCTACAGCGAAGTCGCCCAGCGCATCGGTTCGCCCAAGGCCGTGCGTGCGGTAGCCGGAGCCTGTGCAGCGAATATGCTGGCAGTGGCGATCCCTTGCCATCGCGTGGTGCGCAACGACGGCGCCCTGTCCGGTTACCGCTGGGGCGTGGAACGCAAGCGTGCCTTGCTGAAACGCGAGGCGCAGGCATGATGGAGCTGTTCCATTCCAACCATCGCTGCAAGTTTGGTATCGACTGTCACAGCGCGATATGAATACGGCAGATCTCTTCCGCAATGCGATTCATCCCGAGCGCCGGGATGAACCGTTGTGCGACGGCGCCGTGGTCTTGCGTGGATTTGCGCTACCGAACGAGACCATGCTGCTGCAGGCGATCGACATGGTGGTCGCGCAGGCACCGTTCCGTCACCTGATCACACCAGGCGGTTTCCGCATGTCGGTGGGCATGAGCAACGCCGGCACGCTGGGCTGGGTCAGCGATCGGCGTGGTTATCGCTATGATCCGATTGACCCGGATAGCGGCAAGTACTGGCCATCGATGCCGGATATTTTCCTGAGGTTGGCCGGCTCGGCTGCAGCGCAGGCCGGTTACGCCGGTTTCGTGCCGGATGCCTGCCTGATCAACCGCTACGAACCAGGCACGCGGCTAAGCCTGCACCAGGATCGCAATGAGCGAGACTTCGATCAGCCGATCGTGTCGGTGTCACTGGGCATTCCCGCCGTATTCCTGTTCGGCGGCATGCAGCGTGCTGACCCGCAGATCCGGGTTCCGCTTGGACATGGCGACGTCGTGGTCTGGGGCGGTCCGGCGCGACTGCGCTATCACGGTGTGCTGCCGCTCAAGCCGAACCATCACGATGCGCTGGGCAGCTCTCGCATCAACCTGACGTTTCGTCGGGCCGGCTAGCAAACGGTTTCATCGTTCACGACGAAGCAAGCAAATTCGGACTCGACGATGGTGCAAGTGCCGATGACCCGATGACTTGCTACCCTCGCCGGATCGATTCAACGCGAGACCGACATGGCTACCACCCACGGCATCCACACCATCGATACCGGCTTCGTGCGACCGCAGTTCGACGCCGCATACCTGGTCGTCGAGAACGGGCGCGGTGCGTTCATCGATTGCGGCACCAACCATGCGGTGCCACGCATGCTGGCCGCGCTGGATGAAGCTGGGATCACCGCGGCCGAGGTGGACTGGCTGATACTCACCCACGTCCACCTGGATCACGCCGGCGGTGCCGGCGAGCTGATCGCGCAATTGCCGAATGCGAAACTGGTGGTGCATCCGCGTGGTGCGCGACACATGATCGACCCATCGGCGCTGTGGGCCGGTGCCAGTGCGGTGTACGGCGAAGCGGTGATGGAAGCGACGTACGGGCGGCTGCGGCCGATTCCGCCCGAGCGCGTCATCGAGGCCCCGGACAACTACGTCGTAGATCTCGCGGGGCGACTCTTGCTGTGCATCGATACACCAGGCCACGCGAAGCACCACCTCACGGTGTACGACGAGCGCGCCAACGTGTGCTTCACCGGCGACGTGTTCGGCCTGTCTTATCGGGAATTCGACACGGCGAACGGGCCGTTCATCCTGCCCACCACCTCACCGGTGCAGTTCGATCCCGAGGCTCTGCACGCATCCATCAAACGTCTGCTCACGCTGCACCCCAGCGGGATGTATCTCACCCATTACGGCCGCGTGGAGAATATCGAAAAGCTGGCCGCCGACCTGCATCAGCAGATCGACGCGATGGTGGCACTCGCCCGCGCCGCGGATGGACAGCAAGATCGCCATGCCGCTCTGATTGAAGCGCTGACCGGGCTTTACGCGGGTCGTGCGGAAGCCCACGGCTGGACGCAAGGGCGCAACGCGCTGGCTCAACTGCTGCACATGGATATCGAGCTGAATGCGCAGGGTCTGGCGGTATGGCTGGATCAGAGCCGCCGCTAGTTCATCACGCCAAGCGACTTGCTGTAGGCGTGCTGGGTCTTGCGACGCACATAGCCAAGGCGCTCGTAGAATGGGTGCGATTCGGTGCGCGCTACATTGGAACGTACGGTGATCGAGTCAAATCCCTGCCCCAATGCCCAGCGCTCGGCGTCAGTCACCAGTGCACGCCCGATACCACCGCGTTTGATAGCTGTACTCACAACCAGACCCACGATCTCGATCCGTTCGCCCGACTCCAGCGTCAAGCGACGCTCGACGGCGATCCAGCCAAGCAGTGCGCCATCAGCTTCAGCCACCATCACGTGGTGATGGGTTTGCGGCAGCAGCAGCGCGAGCCGTGCAGCAATTTCCATTGCCGTGGCGGGATAACCCAGTTCATCTGCCAGGCGGGCGATCTCCGCAGCAGCATCGACCCGTGCATTGCGCAGATGGAACGAATCCGCCACCTCAGGCGAGCCTTGTACCATTCGGTACCGGACGCTCGATCGCAGTGACCACTACGCCCGCATCGGTGGGAAACCCGGTGAGCAGGAACTGCGAACGGAACGGGCCGATCTGCTTCTCCGGGAAGTTGATCACGCCGACGATCTGCCGCCCAAGCAACTGCTCGGCGCTGTACAGCGCGGCGATCTGCGCGCTGGTCTTCTTCTCGCCATAGGGGCCGAAATCCACCCAGATCTTCCACGCCGGCTTGCGCGCCTCGGGAAACGGTTCCACCCGTGTCACCGTGCCGGCGACGATCAATACTTTCTCGAAATCGCTCCAGCTGATTTCACTGACCTGCTCAATCATCCTTCCAGCCTCGTCTTCAACCAATCGCGCCCTTGCTGCCACCAGTAACTTGCCTGCGCCCCGAGATAGCCCAAGGGTCGGTGCGTACTGCTCAGCCCGTAGTCGGCAAACTGTTTCCAACCGTCATCGCCATCGGCAATCGCCGCCGCCAGCAGCTCGCCTGCAGCACAGGTCGGCGCTAGACCATGCCCGCCAAATGCCTGTGCCCACCATAAACCATTCCCATTACCGCCGACCTGCGGCATCTGATGGCGCGCATAACTCATCAGGCCCGACCACGCGTAATCGACCTTCACTCCCTGCAGCTGCGGAAACACGCGCAACAGATCCTTCGTGAGCAATCGCTGCACCGCCTGCGGCGAACGGTTGCGGATGGAAATGCGCCCACCCCACAGCAGCCGCGTATCCGGCAGCGGCCGGTAATAGTCGAAGGCGAAGCGACTGTCGTAGACCGCGGCGCGGGTATGCAGGCACTCGTCCATCCGCTCGCGCAGCGGCTCGGTCACCATCACATAGGTGGCGATCGGCAGGATCGCACGGTCGATCGACCGCAGCAGGCCGGCCAGGTAACCGCCGCAGGCCAGCACCACCTGATCGACCAGCAGCTCACCTTGCGCCGTGCGCAGGCGCCATTGACGGCCCTCGCGGGCGAGACCGCGTACGCCGCTTCCTTCATGAATATGCACGCCCTGCCCGGCAGCGGCAGCCGCAAGACCGATCGCATAGTTGAGCGGATGCAGGTGCAATGCGTCTCGCTCGTAGAGACCGTCGTGATAACGCTCACTGCGAACACGCTCGCGTAGTTCGTCCTGCGGCAGCCATTGCCAGTGCACGCCGTAATGCTCGGCCAGCAATTGCTGGCGCTGGCGCAATACCGCCGGATCACGAAACCAGTTGGCCCAGATCACGCCCTGGTCGACCGCGTCGCAAGCAATTGAGTAATCGGCGATGCGTTGGCGGATGCGCTGCACAGCCTCGGTGGTGAGCTTGAACAGCTCCCGCGCACGCGCATCACCCAACTGGGTCAGCAGCGATTGCTCGCCCAGCGAATAACCGCCGAATACGAAACCGCCGTTGCGGCCGGAGGCACCAAAGCCGATCTGCTCGCGCTCCAGCAGCACGACGTCGCGTACACCACGCTCAGCCAAGCCGAGCGCCGTGTTCAGGCCCGCATAGCCACCGCCGATGATCACTACGCGTGCATGCGTGCGCCCCTGCAATGGGGCATATGGCTGATACGGCGTGGCCGTTGCGCGGTAATAGGACGTGGACAAGGACGGTGGCATTTCGGCAACGAATACCTGCAGGTCTGCGTTTGGAAAGCGAGCATAGCGCAGCAGGTCGGCGGCTACTCGACCAGGCTGACTGCCAGCGGCCGCTGGTCACTGCGACCATGATCGTCGACGACGCGCACGCTGTAGCTGCCTGCCGTCTGCGGCTGCCAGAACAGTGACTCACCGGGCGCACTACGACCGACATAAGCGTCATTGACGAACCAGTACAACGCATGTGCGTCGGCATCGGTGGTGGCCATGAAAGCGATGCGCTCCTGCCCCAGCTGCTTCAGGCGCAAGGCATAAGTGCTGCCACGCAATGGCGAGGTGATCTGCGGTGGATCGCCATCGGGCGTACCCGCGTCGCGGCAGTCCGGATTCTGCGGTGGCTTGCGCCGTGGGATGCCGGCCTGCGCGAAGACCTGCTGCAGATCCGATGACCAGAATTCATAGACCTCGACATGGGTATGCTTGCCGGCATACGGCGGACACGCGGGTTGGCCACTGGCATCGTCGATCACCACTGGACGATGCACGTTGCTGACCTGGATCGGCGACTTGCCGGGAATGAACCAGGTCCAGCCCTTCTGCGGGCACCATTGATTCGGCAACTCGCCACTGGCCAGACAGATCTCCACGCGCTTGAGGTTGGCTGGCATGTGCCGGACCGGCTCGGCCAGACGTGGCTGTTCGGCCTGGATCGCATCGACGATCTGGAAAAAAAGCGGTGCCGCCGCCTCCGCGCCAACGAAGGCCGGGTTGCCGGTGCTGTCGAAATTGCCCACCCAGACCACCAGCACATACGGACCGAAGCTGCCGGCTGTCCATGCATCGCGGAAGGCCCACGACGTACCGGTCTTCCAGTACACCGGCAGATGGGTAGGCTGCGCGCCGGTGGTTTCGTCCGGCCGCGGGTTCTGCCGCAGCATGTCCATCACCATGAAGCTGGCTTCGTCGCTGAGCATGCGCGTGCCGGCGACTTGCGGATCATCGGCGAGTAGGCGCAGCGGCCTGAGCTCGCCACGATTGGCCAGCATCGCGTAAAGTCCCCCGAGCTCCTGCATGGTCACTTCACCGCCGCCGAGTACCAGCGCCAGACCGTAATGCTTCTCGCTGGCCATGCGGCTGATGCCGGCATCGTGCAGGAACTGGTACAGGCTGGGCTGCTTCAATTGCGAGGCGACCCAGACCGCGGGAATGTTGCGGCTGCGGATCAGCGCATCGGTAGCGGTGATCGGGCCAAGGAAGTGGCCATCGAAATTCTCCGGCGTGTACGGACCGAACGAGGTGGGCACATCGCGCAATACGGTCTGCGGATGTAGCACGCCCTCATCGAAACCCAACGCGTAGATGAAGGGCTTCAGGGTCGACCCGGGCGAACGCTTGGCCAGGGTGCCATTCACCTGGCCATCAATGCTGGCATCGCGATAATTCGCCGAGCCGACCAGCGCCTTGACGCCCATGTCGCGGGTATCGATCAGGATTGCAGCTGCATTGCGGATGCCACGGCTGTCGTTGCGCGCGACAAACTGCCCGATCTGCCGTTCCAGCGCGTGCTGTAAGGTGAGATCAAGCGTGGTAGTGACGCGTGTGTCGGCGTTGTCGTCAAGCACGCCGCGCGCCGCGAGTACCTGCTCGACCAGATGTGGCGCCTCGAACGGCAACTGCGACAATGGGCGCAGGCTGAGCGGCAGCGCAAACAGTGGCTTGAACTCCGCATCCGAAGGATGGATTTTCAGCCAGCGCGTAAAGAGACGATTGCGCGATTCGGCCAGCCACGCATTGATCACCATGCCGCCTTGCGCCTGTGCGGCCTGCAGGCGCCGACTGGGATCCTGTGGGATCACGGCCAGGGTCAGTGCCTCGGGCAGATTCAGCGCAGCGGCAGGCTTGTCGAAATACGCCAGACTCGCGGCACCCACGCCTTCGACATTGCGGCCATACGGCGCGTAGTTGAGGTAGGCCTCGAGTATCTGTTGCTTGGAGTAGAACAGCTCCAGTTGGATGGCTCTGCCCACCTGACGCAGCTTGCCTGCGGGCGTGCGTGTATTGAGTCGCCACAACAGGCGCGCCAACTGCATGGTCACGGTCGAACCGCCCTGCGGATTGCCGTGCCGCGCATAGGTGATCCACGCGCCACGCAACAGGCCATAGGGGTTGAAGCCCGGATGCCAGCGATACCAGCGGTCCTCATGCAGCAGCACGCCGTCCACCAGCTGCGGTGAAATATCCTTCAGAGGCACCCATAACCGATAACGGTCGTCGCTGGCGAGCGTGAGTCGCAACAATCGGCCGTGATCGTCATAGACAGCTGTGGACGATGGCTGCCAGTCACGCAGCGCACGATGCGGCCACAACCGGCAACCGGCCAGCACGACAACCACCAGCATCGCGCCGACCAGCCAGTTCTGCCAGCGCCGCAGCCAGCCGATCACTCCATGCATCAACGCAGCAGGCAAGCTCGTCATGTCGGCCGTCGATGACATGTCTTCACGAACACCGGCTGTTCACCCAGCCCTCTCCCCACGGGGGAGAAGGCATGCATCGCGCCTGGTTCACGGTTTGGGATCGACCACGGTCAGCGTCCCGCCAGCGATCGAGCGCGCCTGGATATTGCGCTCGTACATCGACTCGCCGTAGGCCGGCGGTATCACGAACTTGCCGGCATTGGTGGCCTTGATGCGATAGACGAATTCGCGCACATCCGCGGTAGCGGTACCGTAGATCACCACACGATCTTCGCGGATGTCCGCATATTCGGGCCGCCAGGTGGAACTGCCCAGACCGACCGGCGAACGCCACTCTGAAGGTGCTGCATTGCTGTCGCCACCCTGATCGCTGGCGCCGCTGCCATCGTCCTGCTTGTCAGTCACTACCGGCGGCGGCTGGATCACCGGATCGAAACCACCCGGCAGCAGGTCGACAATGGCCACGTTGGCAACATCATGGTTGTCGGTCGAGCGGATCTTGATATGGACGTCGATCTCCTGGCCGACCTCGATCTTGTCCAGCGCCTTGCCATCGACGTCGGTGTACTCGCGGACGATCTCGAAGCCATTCTTGATCGGCGTGGTCGGCACATCGTTGTCGTAACCACCCTGGCTGGCTACATACCACGACGGCAGGCTGCTGCCGTTGAAGAAGCGCAGGCGTGGAATGCCGTTGCCCCACGTGGCCGTCTGCTGCAAGCCATCCAGCTTGCCCACCGCCTGCAGGCTGCCATCGGGCTTCACAGCGTTGATGGCGAGCTTGGCCGTCTCGTCCTTGGCCAGATTGGCATAGGCATCGAGCGCCAGGATCGTCATCGATGAGGACAAGGTGTTGTAACGACCCTCCTGCAACGGCGTGACAATATTGACCAAGGCCTGTGGCGGCAGATCCCTGACCCGGTCGGGGAAGTGCTTGGCCAGCAGGTACAGCACCGTGCTGTCGCGGATCAGCGGGTCGTAGTAGTAGTCATAGCTCCAGTCCTTGTCCTTGGCCTCGCGCACCAGCAGCTTCTGCGGGCCGGCAATCAATCGCGCCGCCTCGTGGTCCTGCTTGAGCAGCTGATAGGACGCAGCCAGCCATGCTGCGGTCACGTCGTTCTTCCAGTCATCCGGATAGGCAGCATCCAGCCGCTTCTGCACCGAGGCCAGATAGTTGGTGGTGACCGTACCCTGGCGGGTCAGCAGATAGATGGCATACGCGCGCTGGCGCAGCGACGCCAGCGAGTCATCGCCTTCACTGGCAGCGATCTGGCGCAGGTAGTTGTTGCCGGCATCGAACATGTCCTGCGGGACACTCTGGCCGCGATCGCGCGCCTCCAGCATGAAGTGCATCGCATAGTTGCTGAGGAACGCATCCGCATCCGGCGTGGCTTCCCACACGCCGAAGCCGCCTTTGCTGTTCTGCCGGCTGTGCAAGGTGTCGAACAGCGCGCTCAGCGCATCCGCCTCGCTGAAGTCGTTGGTGTCGGTGGATGCCTTGAGCAGTGCCTTGAACTCCGGCCGCTGGCCGAAGACCAGCGCCGGCATCGCACGGCTCAGGATCTGCTCAGTGCAGAAGTGCGGGAAATCCACCAGATAGGCCGTGAGGCCACGGCTGAGTACCAGCGGCAGATTGGAAATCGCCGCATCGCGCTTGGCATACTCGTCGTACATCTGGCGCAGGTTTGGCAGATCGGTCTTGTTGCCCGCGTTGATTTCACCGGCATCCACGACCGTGCGATAGGTGGCCGCCGGACGTACCGACAGATCCACACTCTGCCGTGCCGACTTGTCGCCATAGTTGGCCGAGAAGCTGAGGTTGCCGGAACCGAGCACGCCGGTCGCCTTGACCCGGAACTTCGCCACGCCCTCACGCATTTCGCCCAGGCTCAGCGACTGGCTGTCACTGCCGAGTACCTTTAGTTGCGGGCCGGTCTTCAGCGTCACCTTGACTGGGACTGCCTTGCCACCCAGGCCCGTGAGGTTGTTGGCCACGCCGACACTGACTTCCACCTCATCGCCCGGTGCCACCGTGGTAGGCACGTTCGGCGAGAGCACGAAATCGCCGCGCACGGTGGTGGCACCTTCGAAGGTGCCGATCTGCTCGGACGACACGGTCATCGCCATCACCCGCAGGTTGCCATTGAAATAGTCCGGCACCTGGTATTGCAGATCCTTCTCGCCATCCACGTCGACAATGCCGGACCAGAACACTACCGGCTTGTCGCGCTTGCGCTTGAACGGGTTGAGCTGACGCCCGATCGCCGCGTTCGCGTCACCACCGGGTGCCGCCATCGCCACCAGCTTGGCGAAATCCGGCAGGATCAGGTCGAGGATCTGCGAGGTCTGCACCTCCAGCATGCGCTTGCGGAAGAAATACTTCAGCGGGTCACCCAGCTTGTAGCGCGCCACCTGCAGGATGCCCTCGTCCACGGCCCATACCACCGCCTTGGCCGGATGTGCGGAAGTGAGCTTGAAGGTGACTGTCTCGCCCGGCTTCACCACCGCCGGCGATTCCACCTTGACCTCATTGCGGCGCGCGTCGAGGTTGACCGAGAACGGCACCACCCCATAACTCAGCGGACTCATGAAGATCTCGTCCGAGGATGGATCGCGGATGTACTGCACGTTGATGTAACCGTTGCCCTCGAAATCGGCAGGCACGCTGATGTGCTGCACGGAGCTGGTGCTGTCGGCATGGAACCACGTATACGCGTAGACCTTGTCGCGCTCGATGGTGATCACGCCGCTGCCGGCATACGGCGCGCGGATGGAGACCTCCACTGGCTCGCCCGGCACATAGTCCTGCTTGTCCAGCTTGATCTGCAGTTCGGCATTGCGATCCAGTGCGCGGGCGACGTTGCCGTCACCCATCACCGAATAATCGACACGGTTCACCTCAGTGTCGTCGCTACGCAGTATCTGCAGTGAGTAGTCGCCGGGCTTGTCGGTATTCAGTGCGTAGTCCGTTCCGCCATGAACGATCGCAAGCGGCTGCTCGCTGACCGTGATGTCCTTGAGCTTCGATTCGTACTTGTAGACACCCGAATCCTGCTTGGTCAGCACCGATACGTAGCGATGTTCGAGCAGACGTGCCTTGAGTCCCTTCAGATCGATCGACTTCGCCTGCGGGTCGATCGCCACCAGCTGCAAATGGCGTACGGCGCCATGGCGGATGTATTCGAGGCTGTCCACCGACTTGTAACCGACCAGCCACTCGTTCGCGGACACCAGTGTTTGCGCTGCTGCCGCCACGCTGCGTCCGCCGTCGGCCTCGTAGGCCTTGGCCAGGAAATAGAGTTCATAGCTGGCGTCGGCGTATTTCTTCAGATCCAGCGCGAATTCGACATGCCCCTTGTCGTCGGTGGTGCCATCCTGCAGCTTCTCCTCGTACCCTTCCTTGGCGCGACGGGTGTCGTAGAAGTGGAACTCGGGCCAGCTGTGGAACTCCGGCCATGCCGGGCGCAGGGTCAGCGTAGCCTCCACCCGGCGCGCTGCCGCTGGCGTGCCGAACAGGTTCTGCACATCGACCAGCGCCTTCAGTTGATCGGGCTTTACCCAACCTTCGGCGACCTGCTGTGACAGCTTGGCATTGACCTTCATGCGGTCGGGCAGGAACTCCTTCACCTGCACCGTGGTGCTGCCGATCTGGTCACCGATATCACCGTTCTTGCGGGTGATGTAGAGGTTCACCGTCCAGGTACCGGTAGGCGCCGTTTCGGCCGGTGCATAGGCCAGCTCGCCAAAGCCGGAAGCGTCTATCGACAGCGGCAACTGCTTTACGGTGACACCGCGTGGGTCAACGATTTCCGCCTGCATCGGTACACCGACCACGCTGTGGGTCCAGTTGGCAGCGCGCACGATCAGGCCAATGTGGAAAGTATCGCCCGGCCGGTAGATGCCGCGGTCGGAGAAAAGGTACGACGACAACTCACCCTGGTTGACCGCGTTGCGCTCGCCACCGACATCGAAGCGCGAGTAGTCGATCTGGCGATCGTCGCGGCCCAGTGGCAGGAACGACAGGTCGTCGCCCTTCTTCACCAGATACATCACGGGTGTTTTCTCGTGACCGAGCCCCTTCAGCGAAGGAAAATGCACCACCCCGTCGGCGGTGGTGGTCTGCGAGAACAGAGATTGCCCATTGATCGCCAGCACCGATACGGTGGCCGAATCGACCGGCTTTCCGGTGCTGATCGACTGCACGAACACGTCCTGGCTGCCATCGAGCGCACGCTTTACCAGCAAGCCCAGGTCGGTTACCACCACCAGTCGCGTATCGCTGGTGCCATCGGCATTGCCGGCATCATCACTGCTGTCGCTGTTGTCTGCCTCGCTGCCGTCGCTGGCGGCCGTATCGTCCGTCGCACTGGCGGCGCCATGTGCTTCGCCGGCCTCGGCATCCCTGGCCTTCTTCAACTCTTCAGCCTGCTTCAATTCGGCCTGGCGATCGTAAGCGGACAGGTGCAAAAGGAATACGCCGCGCTTGCCGTCCTTGAGGTACTGGCCCAGGTCGACACCCTCGTAGTGTGCCTTGGTCGGATCGGCTTCCGGAAAGCCGATCTTCTGCACGAAGCGGTCGACGATGTGGTCTTCGCTGAAGTTCGCGTCCATGTCCGGCTGGCTGAACTTGCCGGAGGTGAAGCTGACCAGATGCTGCAGTTGATCCGGCAGCACACGGCCGATGACCATGCGCAGGCCAGGCACGTTCCGCGAGACCACCGACACCCGCTTGCTGCCCGATAAAGGCAGCAATGAGCCGTCAGCCATGAAGTTGAGCAGCTTCGGATAGTCCGGTACGCGGAACAATGCGGTGCGTGGATGACCCATCACGTAACCGCCATAGGACTTCAGCCCCGCGCTCACCCGGACATAGATCTGCTGTCCCGGATCGGCGTGGTACTTGAAGCTCTGCATCTGTTGGTAATCGTTTTCCGCCGGCACCAGTTCCAGCTTCAACGGCTGCGACTGGCTCAGTACGGACTCACTCACCTCGCTCTCGCCCCATTCGTAGGGCGGCTCGTCGTCAGCCTGCGGCGGCTTTTGCTTGGGATTGCGCCTGGGCAGAATCCACGCCTTGGTAAGGCCGGCCAGCTCGGTATCGCGTACCGTGCCGTCCACGTTCATCACCAGCACCTGCTCCGGCTCGTACTTGTCGTTGTTGACGAGGGTCGGCTGGATATCGCCAATGGTCAGGCTGTAAAGGCCCGGCACACGCACACTGGCAGCAAGCGCATCCTTGGTCGGATCGCCGCCACGTACGCTGGCGACGCCCTTGTCCAGCTTGAACTGCACACTGCCATCGTCGCGCGGCAAGGCCAGCGGCTGCGAGTGCACCCACGCGTTGAGCTTGTTGGCGTCGTAGTTGACCGTGTAGGTCAGCGCATCACCGACCTTCAGGCCCTTGGCGTCATACAACGCAAGATTGATGCGCTTCTCGAACTGGCCGGTGTCCACCGGATAATTGAAGCTCACCTGCACGATGGTCTTCTTGGCGGTGGGGTTCTGCGGATCCTGATAGAACTCCGAATTGACGACCGTGGCCGTGAACTGCTGCGTGTCGAAAGTGAAGCTGTCCTCGTCCATCAGCACCTTGGCTGCGAACGCCTTGACCTTGTCGAAGCGGACTTCGTAATGCATTCCGACCGGCCAGTCTTCCGCAGGCACGAAACGCAGGACGCGATCGCTGCTCCAGCTCCACTGCCCTTTCATGACCGGCGACATCACGATGCCTTCGGTTACCGGTTTGCCCACCAGCTCGATCGGTGCGGCCGAACCGGAAAACGTCACCAGCAAGGGGCGAATCGCAATCGGCTTGGTGGTGTAGTCGGTCAGCTCCGGTGCCTGCACCTGGAACGTGATCTTGTCCGGCTCGACCGGTACAGGCAGGTTCTTGTACCAGTGCCAGCCGTACCAGCCGGCCGTTGCCACGATCAGCACCGTCAGCAGGCTGCCGGCGAAATGGAGCGGACGGCGCCGCACCGCCGCCCCGGTGGCTGGCATCCACGCTGGTGCCGACCAGCTCACGTTGCCGATCAACGGCCTGAGAATCAGCGCGACCCCGTAAAGCAACCCGCGCACGAGACGCACTGGCAACAACAGCAGAAACCGCAACAGATCCATAACGCTTCCCGATGATCATCCAATGAACGAACCGGCACCGGATACGGCAAAGCGGCCCCGGAGGAGCGCTTGTTCGAATACCGGTTTCCCCAACGTCATGCTGCCTGACAAACATGGCAGAACACGGCGCAGATTCTGACATACCGTCGGCATGAAACAAGAAGGCGCCACGAGGGCGCCTTCAGTGCAACTTTTAACGTTGCTTCAGAGCTTGCCGATAAATTCGCGCACCACGCTGGCAAGCTTCGGATCCTGCATCGCCATATGCATGGTGGCGCGCACCAGACCAGCCTTGTTGCCACAGTCGAAACGGATACCTTCGAAGCGATAGGCCAGCACCTTGCCCTGCTCCTTCAGCAGTGCTTCGATCGCATCAGTGAGCTGGATCTCGCCGCCGGCGCCTGGCGTGGTCTGTTCCAGCAACTGGAAAATCCGACCCGGAAGCACATAGCGGCCGACCACCGCCAGGTTGGACGGCGCATCGGCAGGCTTGGGCTTCTCCACCATATGGCGGATCTGTGCGCTACGCTCGTCGATCTTCTGCGCATCGACGATGCCGTATTTGTCGGTGTCGTTGTGCGGTACTTCTTCGACCGCGATCACGCCAGCATGCTGCGACTCGGCGAGTTCGGCCATCTGCCGCAACGCGCCCTTGCCCGTGCCGATCGCACCGTTCCAGATCAGGTCGTCAGGCAACACCACGCCGAAGGGTTCGTCACCGACCACCGGCTTGGCACACAGCACGGCATGGCCAAGGCCAAGTGCCTCGGGCTGGGTCACGAAGATCGCCCGCACGTGCCGTGGCAAGGTGCCCTGCACGAGGGCCAGCAACTCGTCCTTGCCCTTTTCCTGCAGCTTCGCCTCCAGTTCGTAGGCCTTGTCGAAGTAATCGGCGATCGCGTGCTTGTAACGATTGGTGACGAAAATCAGCGTATCCGCACCGGCATCCACCGCCTCGTCAACGGCATACTGGATCAGCGGTTTGTCGAGTACCGGCAGCATTTCCTTGGCGACCACCTTGGTCGCCGGCAGAAAACGCGTGCCGAGTCCGGCTACGGGAAACACCACCTTGCGCAGAGGCTTGCTCACTCATTGCTCTCCAGTTTCGTTACAGGGCGGATCGACACCACGTTGTCCGGTTGTGCCGACTCGCTCCAGCGGAACGAAGGTAGCAGACTGGATACACAGCGCCGAAGTTCTTCTTCATCGAATACATCGACGGCCTCGGCGGCCTTGCTCAACAGCGCCTGCAGCAGCTCCCACGATACTTCGCGATGCTGCGCCAGGAAGATCTTGGCGTGTTCGGTGGCACTGTAGTTTTCCAGCGGGTGGAACAGTTCCTCGAACAGCTTCTCGCCGGCACGCAGACCGGTGTAGACGATCGGGATTTCGCTGCCCGGCTTCTTGCCGGCCAGACGAATCATCTGTTCGGCCAGATCGCGGATCTTCACCGGTTCGCCCATGTCGAGCGCGAAGATCTCGCCACCCTTGCCGATGCTCGCGCTCTGCAGGATCAACTGGCAGGCCTCGGGAATCGTCATGAAATAGCGCGAGATCTCCGGATGAGTCACGGTGATCGGGCCGCCTGCGCGGATCTGCTCCCGGAACAGCGGAACCACGGATCCGGCCGAATCCAGCACATTGCCGAAACGCACCGTCATGAAACGCGTATCGGCATGCGCATTGAGGTTCTGGCAATAGATCTCGGCGACACGCTTGCACGCACCCATCACGCTGGTCGGGTTGACCGCCTTGTCGGTTGAGATCAGCACGAAACACTCGACACCGACCTCGCGTGCGGCGTCAGCCACCGTGCACGTACCCAGCACGTTGTTGCGGAACGCCGCGCGCAGTTGCCCCTGCAGCATCGGCACATGCTTGTAGGCCGCGGCATGGAAAACCACCTGCGGCTTGGCTTCCGCGAATACCTTGTGCATCGCGGCCTGGTCACCGCAGTTGGCCAGGATGCCTTCGAGGATCAGCTCCGGAAAATCCGCGCGCAGTTCCTGGGTGATCCGATAGAGGTTGTATTCGCTCTGCTCGACCACGATCAGCGACTGCGCGCCCAGCCGGGCAACCTGTCGGCACAGTTCCGAGCCGATCGAACCACCACCACCAGTGATCAGCACGCGACGCGCGGTCAGGGTCTCGCGGATCGCGGTCCAGTCCAGCTCCACCGCGTCGCGCCCTAGCAGATCCTCGATCGCCACTTCCTTGATCTGGTTGAACTGTGCCCGACCGGCAACCACGTCCTCCAGCCGCGGCACCGTTCGATAGGGCAGATCGGTGACATCGCACAGTGACACCACGCGCCGCATCTCGGTGGTCGATGCGCCGGGCAAGGCGATGAGCAACATGTCGACTGCTGCCTCACGTGCCATCTCAGGCAATTGGTCGAAACGACCCAGCACCGGGTGACCATTGATACTGGCGCCGCGCAGGCTGGCCTTGTCATCAACAAAACCCACCACGGCATAGCGGCTGTCGTGGCGCAGGTCACGTGACAGCACTTCGCCAGCCCGATCCGCACCCACGATCAGAACCCGCTTCACGGTCTGGTTATGCAACAGGTCGTTGCGGCTGTCCTTCCAGTAGCGGTAGATCAGCCGCGGTCCGCCAAGTAGCGCCGCCAGCAAGATGGGGTAAAGCAGCAGGACCGAACGCGGCACGCCATCGAGCCGGTTGTACAGGAACAGCGCGAGATAAATCGCTACCGCCCCTGTTACCGCCGCGCGAAGGATGTTCCAGAGATCCGGCATGCTGGCAAAGCGCCAGACGCTCTTGTACAGCCCGGTCCAGCGGAAGATCAGCCCTTGCACCAGCAGCACGATCGGGAATTCGAACAGTTGATAACTGACGATCTCGTCCGGCTTCAACTCATAACGCAACAGCTTGGCGATCCACCACGCCAATGCCGCCATGGTCAGGTCATGGAGTACAACCGCGATACGCGGGTGAATGAAACCGACAAGTTTACGCAGCGACATGGCGGTCCTTGGAAAGATGACGTCGCAGGCAGCGACGTTTCAGCGCCAGCCACAGGGCTGCAGCCGCCGAATAAACGAGCATGGTAATCGGCAACGCCAACTCCAGATGACTCCAGGCCAACCAGGTGAACGGTGCCGCGACCAGCAGGTTCCAGGCCAGGTAACCGCCCCCTACCCCTGCATGGGAGCCACCATGGCGTACCAGCCACTGGTACAGATGTTCGCGGTGCGCAGTGTACCAGCGGCGCCCACGCCACATGCGCGTCAACAGGGTCAGGCTGGCATCCACCAGGAACGCCGACGACAGAGTCAGCGCCGGCCACAGCAAGGCATGCTCGATACGCCACAGCATCGCGCTGAACGCAAAGATCAACAGGCCGGCACTGCCGCTGCCGACATCGCCCATGAAAATCCGTGCCGGTGAGCGGTTGTAGTACCAGAAACCCAGCGCCGCCGCCGCCAACGTCGCGGCCGCCAACGCGAGTGCAGGCTGTGCCACCGCCCACGCAAGGAGCGCCAGCCCACTGGCGACAAACATCACCTGTTGTGCCAGCAAACCATCAATCCCGTCCATGAAATTGTGCAGGTTGATGCTCCAGGCACCGCCGATCAGCAACAGCGGCAGCCACCATATCGACAAACCCGTCGCCAGCAACGCGAGAGAAAACCCGAATACTGCCAACAGTTGTGCTGCGAATCTCGGCAACACCGGCAGCGACTGGTGATCGTCCCACCAGCCTGCCAGTGCCACCAGCACCAGCGCGCCGAGCAGTCCTGCGATCACACTGGCCGGCCATGCCCCCGGCAAACTCCACAATGTGCCAGGCAGACAGACGAGCATCGCCACCACAATACCGATGCCACCACCACGCGGGGTAGCCAGGCTATGCGAACGACGCTGTCCCGGGTGATCGAGCATTCCGCGCCGATGTGCATAGCCGATCGCACCACGCACCAGCAACAGTGTAATCAGCAACGCTGTGAACAACCATCCAATGGCCATGGCGATCCTCATGTCACTCGCTGGCGACGCCATGGATCGGACGGATCGTGCTCCAGCTCTTGCAACTGGGGCATTGCCAGTGATGTGCCTTGGCACCGAAGCCGCAGCGACTGCAGCGATACATCGCCTGGCCTTCCAGCAGTTTCTTGGTGAGATCACGCAGGATCAGGAAATTCTCGCGCGCCTCGCCTTCGATCTTGTCCATGGTCGCGTCGATCAGTGCCATCAGGCCGCGCACGGACGGCCGTTGGCGCAGTTGCGAAGTCAGGAAGTCGATCCCCGCCCGCTCGCCATCACGCTGCCGGTAGATCTGGGTCAAGGCCAGCACGGGCGAGATGCCGTGGTAACGCACCAGCATTTCTCTGAGGAAAACTTCGGCGCGTTCCATCTGCTGCGAACGGGCATAGCTGTTGAGCAGTGGCGGCAGGATCTCCGGGGTGAACGCGATGTCAGCCTGGACGGCCGCTTCATAGGCAGTGACCGCCTCGACATGCTGATCATCCTCGGCATGCAGCCGGCCGGTCAGCATGAACGCGCGCACACAATCCGGCTGACAGTCGAATGCCTGACGCAGATAATCGCGCGCCTCGGCGCGGGCACCATGCTGGCGTGAGCGGTCGGCAAGTTCGCAATAGAACTGGGCGATCATCGGCGTCTCGTCTTCGCCGGTCATGATCTCCAACCGGCGCGCATGCTCGATTGCCTTGTGCCAATCGCGTTCGTGCTGGTAGATAGCGATCAGGTGGCGCAACGCCGACGGTGCATGCGCATCCATCGCCACCAGGTCGGAAAAAAGCGCTTCGGCACGATCCAGCAAACCAGCGCGCATATAGTCTTCACCCAGCTCCAGCAGCGCCACCGTCTTCATGGCGTCGGACAGGCCGGGCCGGGAAACCAAGTGCTGATGCAGGCGGATTGCCCGATCCACTTCGCCACGGCGACGGAACAGGTTGCCCAGCGCCAGATGGGTTTCCACTGTATCGCGGTTGTATTCGGCCAGCTTGAGGAAAACCTCGATCGCCTTGTCCTGCTCCTCGTTGAGCAGGTAATTCAGGCCGCGGAAGTAGTCCGAGGAAAGCTCACTGACTTCGGCGCCGGAACGACGCGCGCCGATACGGCGGGAAGCCCACCAGCCCAGAGCGAAGGCAGCTGGCACCAGCGGAACCAGCACAGACGGAAAATTCATGGCTTGGGCGGCAACTTCTTTTCGACACGCAGTTGCTGACGATGCAGGCGACGTTGGCGCGAACTCACACCAATCCATGCGGTAAGGCCGCCAAGCAGCCAGCCGATCACCACGGCACCAAGCAAGGCAGCACCCTTGGGCAGCCGCACTTGCGCGAACGCGAGGTCGTAACCGACCAGGTCGGCATTGAGCGCACCCAGCACCACGCCGGCAGCGATGAAGATCACAAGGATGAGTATGGCGAGCAGTCGCATGCCCAGACTTTACCCGATTGGCCGCGGCGGGCACAGACAATGCGTGCCATCAATGTGGTGGCGATTCAGAACAGGCCCGCAGTCGTGCCGGATCTGCAGGCAAAAAGAAGGCAGGCCGACTTGCGTCGCCTGCCTTCGGTAAACCTCGGTTACCGACTCAGCCGGCTTCCTGATCCAGATCAAGATTGACGCGTTCGCGCAATTCCTTGCCTGGCTTGAAATGCGGCACGTGCTTGCCTGGCAGCGCCACGGCGTCGCCCGTCTTCGGGTTGCGCCCCATCCGTGGTGGACGGTAATGCAACGCGAAGCTGCCGAAACCGCGCACCTCAATGCGTTCGCCGTGAGCCAGTGCATGGCTCATCTGCTCGATCACACTCTTGACGGCCATCTCGACGTCAGCAAACGCAAGATGGGTCTGACGCTTCGCCAGCGCCTCGATCAATTCGGATTTGGTCATGGGACCCCAATGTCCGTGACATGAAACAGCGGGGCAGCGATGTGCCGCCCCGCATCCGTCTGCAACGTGAGATCAATCAGCCTTGTCGAACTGCTCTTTGAGCAACGCGCCAAGCTTGGTCGTGCCGGTCGATGCCGACGCGTAGTCGACAGCAGCCACCTCAGGCACATCTTCCTCGTCCTTCGCGCGGATCGAGAGTGCCAGCTGGCGACCCTTGCGATCCATGCCCGTGAACTTGGCTTCGACCTTGTCGCCCACCTTCAGATGCAGCGTGGCATCCTCGATGCGCTCCTTGGCGATGTCGTTGGCGCGCAGGTAACCCTCGACGCCCTCGCCCAGATCGATCACTGCACCCTTCGCATCGACTTCCTTGACGGTGCCGTTGACGATGGTGCCGCGCGGATTCGCCGCCATGAACTGGCCGAACGGATCCTGCTCCATCTGCTTGATGCCGAGCGAGATGCGCTCGCGCTCCGGATCAACGGCCAACACCACGGCCTCGATCTCGTCACCCTTCTTGAAGTTGCGAACCAGATCTTCGCCGGACATCTGCCAGGAGATATCGGACAGGTGCACCAGACCGTCGATGCCGCCGTCCAGGCCGATGAACACGCCGAAATCGGTGATCGACTTGATCTGACCGGAGACCTTGTCGCCCTTCTTGTGCATCGCTGCGAAGGCTTCCCACGGGTTCGAGCGGGTCTGCTTGATACCCAGCGAGATGCGGCGACGCTCCTCATCCACGTCCAGCACGGTGACTTCGGTCTCATCACCGACCTGAACCACCTTGGCCGGATTGACGTTCTTGTTGGTCCAATCCATCTCGGACACGTGCACCAGACCTTCCACGCCCGGCTCGATCTCGACGAAGCAGCCGTAATCGGTGACGTTGGAAACCTTGCCGAACAGGCGGCTGCCGACCGGATAACGGCGGGCAATCGCGACCCACGGGTCGTCGCCCAGCTGCTTCAGGCCGAGCGAAACGCGGTTGCGCTCCTTGTCGTACTTCAGCACACGCACGTCCAGCTCGTCGCCGACGTTGACCACTTCGGACGGATGACGCACACGCTTCCACGCCATGTCGGTGATGTGCAGCAGGCCGTCGATACCGCCCAGATCCACGAACGCGCCGTAGTCGGTCAGGTTCTTGACGGTGCCCTTGACCACGGCGCCCTCGGTCAGACGCTCAAGCAGCTGCTCGCGCTCGGCCGAGAACTCGGTCTCGACGACGGCGCGGCGGCTGACCACCACGTTGTTGCGCTTGCGGTCGAGCTTGATGATCTTGAACTCGAGTTCCTTGCCCTCGAGGAACACAGGGTCGCGTACCGGGCGCACGTCGACCAGCGAGCCCGGCAGGAATGCGCGGACGTCCTTGATGTCGACCGTGAAACCGCCCTTGACCTTGCCGGAGATGAGGCCAACGATGGTCTCTTCCTTGTCGAACGCGTGCTCGAGGTCGTCCCACACCATCGAGCGCTTGGCTTTCTCGCGTGACAGCTTGGTTTCGCCGAAACCGTCTTCCAAAGCTTCGAGGGCAACCTTCACCTCGTCGCCTACCTGCACCTCCAGTACGCCCTCTTCGTTCTTGAACTGCTCGATCGGGACGATGCCTTCGCTCTTCAGGCCAGCATTGATCACGACGACGTCATTGCGGATTTCCACAACGATGCCGGTGACGATGGCGCCGGGCTTCAGCTTGGAGATAGCCTGTTGGCTCTGTTCAAACAGTTCGGCAAAACTTTCAGTCATGTTGATTCCATAGTGGGAAAAGACCGTGATCCGTTGCGCTTGCTGACGTGTTGCGCACGAACTTTCCGGTCCACCGGTCGGGGGTGTCTTCAGGTGGTTCCTCGGAACCGACCGTCGTCACCGTGGGTCAAAATCCCCTGCCGCAGCAGGAGCGCAGAAACCGCCGCGCAACCGGATCCTTGATGATCTATGGCTGCACGACGGCAAGTACTTTCGCGACAACCTCGTCGATGCCCATGCCGGTGGTGTCTATCAGCAAGGCATCTTCGGCAGGCTTGAGCGGCGCGACCGCACGCGATGCATCACGGCTGTCACGCGCTTCAATTTCGCGCTGAAGGCCGCCAAGTGTAACGCTGAGTCCCTTTTCCTTCAACTGCTTATAGCGTCTTTTCGCGCGTTCGGCGGCGCTCGCGGTAAGGAACACCTTGAACGCGGCGTCCGGGAAGATCACCGTCCCCATGTCCCGCCCGTCGGCGACCAGCCCGGGCGACTTGCGAAAGCCCAGCTGCAGCGCCACCAAGGCCTCGCGCACCGACGGCATCGAGGCAATCGCCGAGGCCGCTGCACCGGCGGTTTCGGTGCGCAGCTCGTCGGTAGCATCGTGTCCGTTGACCACGACCCGTGTCGCACCACCGTCGGTGGCCGCGCGAAACTGGATTTTCGTGCTGTGGGCGCAACGGGTCACCGCCTCCACATCGGACAGATCCAGCCCGGCCATGCCGGCGGCATAGCCCACCGCCCGGTACAGCGCCCCGGAATCCAGCAACCGCCAGCCCAGATGCTCGGCCACCAAGGCGCTGATCGTGCCCTTGCCCGATCCCGACGGCCCGTCGATGGTAAGTACGGGTACAGGCGGGGCATGACTCATGATGATTCCTGGCTGGGCGGTCGAAAGCGGAAGTTTAACGCGTTGACCCCACTGGGAACGCGTGCTATCTAGCCGGTCTCCTTGCACTCAAGTCAGCCCAATCCGCCTTATGACCGATCTTCGCCGCGAGTTCGAACAAGCCGCCGAGGACATCCAGCAATTGGGTTTGCGCCCCGACAACGACACCTTGCTGAAGCTCTATGCCCTGTACAAGCAAGGCTCGGAGGGTGACCTGCGCCGAACCCAGCCAGGCTTCTTCGACTTTGTCGGCACCGCCAAACACGAGGCATGGGCACAATTGAACGGCGTGCCCGAAGAGGAAGCCATGCGCCGTTACATCGCGCTGGTGCATCAGCTGCTGGCGTGAGTTTCCCGGCCTGAGTTTGCCGCGGTGCATACGCAGCGCTTGCTTTCCTATGCCCAACACCGGCACATTCATACGATCGTTTGATCCGGTGCAGGTCGCATGAACTACCCGAAGCTGTTCGCTCCGCTCGATCTGGGCCACGTCACCCTGCCCAACCGCATCCTGATGGGGTCGATGCACACCGGGCTGGAGGACAAGGCTAGCGACTATGACAAACTGGCGGCCTATTTCGCCGAGCGCGCACGCGGCGGCGTCGGACTGATGGTCACCGGTGGCATTGCGCCGAGCATCCAGGGCTGGCTGAAACCGTTTGGCGGCCGCCTCACGATGCCATGGCACAAGCCGCGCCATCGCAAGCTCACCGATGCCGTGCATGCCGAAGGCGGCCGCATCTGCCTGCAGATCCTGCATGCCGGGCGCTATGGCTATCACCCGCTGTCGGTGGCGCCGTCGAAGATCAAGTCGCCGATCACTCCGTTCACACCGCGAGCGCTGTCTTCGCGCGGCGTGGAGCGCACCATCCACGACTTCGTGCATTGCGCGAAACTGGCCCAGGATGCCGGCTACGACGGTGTCGAGGTGATGGGATCGGAAGGCTATCTGATCAACCAGTTCATCGCCGAGCGCACCAACCACCGCAATGACGCCTGGGGCGGCGACGCCACCCGCCGCATGCGCTTCGCGATCGAGATCGTGCGCCGCACGCGCGCAGCGGTCGGGCGCAACTTCATCATCATCTATCGGCTGTCGATGCTCGATCTGGTCGAGGGTGGCCAGGACTGGAGCGAGATCGTGAAGCTGGCCAAGGCGATCGAAGCGGCCGGCGCCTCGATCATCAATACCGGCATCGGCTGGCACGAGGCGCGCGTACCGACCATCGTCACCAGCGTGCCGCGCGCCGGCTTTGCCTGGGTCACCAAGAAGCTCAAGGGCGAAGTGGCGATCCCGCTGATCGCCACCAACCGCATCAACATGCCTGAGGTGGCCGAACGCATCCTGGCCGATGGAGAGGCCGACATGGTCTCGATGGCGCGCCCGCTGCTGGCCGATCCCGCCTGGGCCAACAAGGCCAAGGCCGGGCGCAGCGAACGCATCAACACCTGCATCGCCTGCAACCAAGCCTGCCTCGACCATGTGTTCCAGAACAAGCGGGCCAGCTGCCTGGTCAACCCGCGCGCCTGTCACGAGACCGAGCTGAAGATTGAACCAGCCAGTGTGCGCAAGCGCATCGCGGTCATTGGTGCCGGACCGGCCGGCATGGCCTGCGCCAGCACGTTGGGTGAGCGCGGCCATGCGGTGACGCTGATCGACAAAGCCAACGAGATTGGCGGCCAGTTCAACTACGCCAAGCAGATCCCGGGCAAGGAAGAATTCCACGAGACACTGCGCTATTTCCGCCATCAACTGAGCGACACCGGCGTCGACGTGCAGCTGGGCCAGACCGCAGATGCGGCGTCACTGCATGCTGGTGGCTATGACGAAGTGGTGATCGCCACCGGCATCACGCCGCGCACGGTGAGCTTCCCTGGCAGCGATGATCCGCGTGTGCTGAGTTATCTGGATGTCCTTGCCCGTCACCAGAGCGTTGGCGCGAAAGTGGCGATCATTGGCGCCGGCGGCATCGGCTTCGACGTGGCCGAATTCCTGGTCGAGCACGCGCCCTCGCCCACCACCGACGTAGCCCGCTGGACCCGCGAGTGGGGCGTGGACATGCAGCTGGCGCAACGTGGCGGCCTGCAGAAGCCGAAACCGGAAGCTCCGGCCCGGCAGATCTGGCTATTGCAGCGCAGCGAGGGGCGTCCTGGCACGCGGCTCAACAAGACCACCGGCTGGGTACACCGGGCCACGCTCAAGGCCAAGCAGGTCAGCATGCTGGGCAAGGTCAGCTATCAGCGTTTCGACGATCAGGGTCTGCACATCACCGTCGATGGCGCCCCACAAATCCTGCCGGTCGACCACGTGGTGGTCTGTGCCGGTCAGGAACCGAACCGGCGGCTGGCCGATGAGTTGATCGCGGCTGGCTTGAAGGTGCACGTCATTGGCGGCGCCGATGTGGCTGCCGAACTCGACGCCAAGCGTGCCATCGCCCAAGGCACCCGGCTGGCCAGCCAGATCTGATTCCATAAGCCAGATACGCCGACGCCGCTGTCAGGAAGGCAGCGGCGTCGGGAACATAAAAGAAAGCGCCCCGCAGGAAGACGCATCAATATGGGTTCAGGGGGGGAGTTGAACCGGATATCGTATTTAGCGTCGCTGCGGGGCGAGGGCCGCCGCCACTAGGGGGAGGGGAAGTGGCGTGACGGAAGAGAGTTTATGATCGACGCGATAGAGTATCCAATATATATTTAGCGAGCCATTAATACGATATCGCTATATGTTTGATTTTCGCCAGTTGCGCTACTTCGTCGCCGTCGCCGAGGAGCTGAGCTTCACCCGTGCGGCCATACGGCTGCATCTTTCCCAGCCGCCCTTGTCCCAGCAGATCCAGTCACTGGAGCAGGATCTGGGCGTGCGGCTGCTCGACCGCAACAAGCGCAATGTGGCACTGACCGAACCAGGCCGGATCTTCCTGGAACAAGCCCGGCAGGTTCTGGCCAAGGCCGACGAGGCACGCAGCCAGGTGGTTGCCGCTGCCGCCGGCTACAGTGGCCAGTTGCGGCTGGCATATACAGTCTCGGTCTCGTTTCACCCGGCACTCCCACAAGCCCTGCTGCGTCACGGCCAGATCGCGCCCAATGTCCGCATGCACCTCAGCGAGATGTACACCGAGCCACAATTCGCTGCGCTGCTGGCCGGGCAGATTGATGTCGGCTTTGTCCGCGATGAGCCGATCCATGCACAAGATGCACGCAACCTGCGCTTGAGTGTGATCGACCGCGAACCCCTGCTGCTCGCCCTGCCCTCCGGTCATCCCTTGTCCGGCCGCAGCAGCCTGCGCCTCGCCGAGGTGGCCGCCGACGCCTTTGTCTCGCAGCCACGCGAACTGGCCGCCACACTTTACGACCGGCTGGTAAAACTGGCGGACAAGGCTGGCTTCCAGCCATCGATCACCCAGCATGCGCAGCAGATCAACGGCTTGCTGGCACTGGTCGCCGCAGGCCTGGGCCTGGCACTGGTGCCGGCCAGCATGCGTGCGGTGCGCCTGTCCGGAGTGAGCTACGTGCCGCTGGAAGACGCCGATGCCTACCTGTTGCTGGCGGTAGCCAGCCGCAGCGACGACCACTCGCCAGCACTACTGCAGTTCCTGTCAACGGTCGCCGAGTCGGCTGGCGCATCGGGCTTGTGATAACCCATTCAAGCAGTTACAATTGCCTGCTTAATTTCCCGTTTGTGTCAGGAGCTGGCCGTGAAGGTGCTTAACTCTTTGAAGTCCGCCAAGGCGCGGCACCGCGATTGCAAGATTGTGCGTCGTCGCGGCAAGGTGTTCGTGATCTGCAAAAGCAATCCCCGTTTCAAGGCTCGTCAGCGCTGATCCCAGCGTAATGAGTCATGAAAAGGCCGCACATGTGCGGCCTTTTTTGTGCCCGCTATCCGGCGGCAGGCTCTTGGCGGCGCCATGGTATCGGGCGACACGACAACCAGAACAGCACCCCTGACACGGACAGCGAAACCCAGTAGTCGCTGGGTGCCGGGCCCCACCAGTGGATATGCCACGGGATGTAGCGTGGCGCGAAATGCGCCACACCATAGGCCGGGTTGAACACGAACCACAGAAAGTCCTCGGTGATCCAGAACAACATGATGCAGGCGAACACACGCGCTTCGGCGCGCCAATTCCAGCGGCCGGTGAAGATCAGCGGGAAATGGAAAAACAGTCCCATGCATGGGAAAAGCCAGGCGTGATAACCGGTCATCGGCCGGCTGCCCCAGAAAATATCCAGCAGCCAGTGATGCTCGATGCGCCAGGTCGGCAGATTCGCCGCCCAACCGGCAGCACCCTCGATCTGGATCTCCACGTTGGCAAAGAAAAAAGCCAGCAGGATAGTCCAGCCGAGCGTCAGGAGCAGTACCAGGGGACGCATGGAGACTGGCGCTTCTCCTGCAGGCAAGTGTCGTTGGTCCAGCTGATGCACGCTCAATGATCCACCGACGTAGTCGCTGACTGTTGGCCTGCAAGCTGGGCCTGCACGATCTCCAGCACACGCTGTGCTGCCTGCGGCTGACCCAGACGACGCGCACATTCACGCATCCGCGCCAGCCGCTGTGGCCCGGCCAGCAATTGACGCACCCGGTATTCAAGCGAGATCAGGTCGATCGCCTTGAGCGCCGCCCCCTGCTCCAGCACGTAGTCCGCGTTTCGTTCTTCCTGGCCGGGAACAGGTGCATAGACCACCATCGGCACGCCCATCGCAAGGCACTCGGAGGTGGTCAGCCCACCGGGCTTGGTGATCACCAGGTTGGAGCAGGCCATCAGCAGCGCCACTTCGTTGGTGAAGCCAAACGGAAACAGTCGCCCTGGATATTCCGCTGCATAAGCTTTCAGCTTGGCCAGCGCTGCCTCGTTGCGCCCGGCCAGCACGATCAGCTGGAAGTCGTATTCGAGCCGCATCAGCGCAGCTGCCACCTCGTCGAGCTTGCCGACGCCGGCACCACCGCCCATCAGCATGATGGTTTGCTTGGTCGGATCGAGGCCAAAGCGCTCGGCGCAGGCCTGGCGATCCTGCGGCTGGGTGAACTCGGGCATCACCGGAATACCGGTGGTATGGACGCGTCCCGCTTCGATGCGATTCGCCTTCATGCGGAAGGCAATTTCATCGCTGGCGGCGAAAAAGCCCGTCATGCATGGAATCACCCACATGCCATGCAGGTCGAAATCAGTAACCTGGACCCACACCGGTACCGTAAACCGCTCGCGCCGGATCTCATGCATCAGCATTTCGGCAGGCAGGAAGTGGGTGCAGACGATGGCATCAGGCGCAAACGCGTTGATCGCCTTGCGCAGATCACCCGTACCCAGTCGCTCGATCGCCCGTCGCAGTTTCTGCATCGGACCGTCGGGATCGGCCTCCGAACTGCGCTGATACAGCATGCCCCACAGTGTCGGGTAGCTGCTGATCAGCGTGATATAGAAATCGGTGTAAAGCTTGCGGAATGCGGACGGCACGTAGTCCATCGCATCCAGATGCTTGGTCTCGACATCCGGCAAGCTTGCCTCGGCAGTGAGGCGCAGTGCCTCCGCCGCACGCATGTGGCCGGCACCGGCCGAGACGCTGAGGAACAGGATCTTCTGCTGCGGCATGTCGCGGTCCAGGGTCAGGTGCCAATCGACGGAGGCGGCTACACCGCCAGCTCGTTATCATGCCGGTCGCATGCAGCGACCGGCATTTCCCTCAACACGTACTCACACTCTCACGAATAGCGCACACCGGTGATTTCGTAATGCTTGACGCCATTCGGCGCAGTGAACTCGAAGCTGTCGCCCACACTCTTGCCGATCAGTGCACGGGCAATCGGTGAAGACACCGCAATCCATCGTTGCTTGATGTCCGCCTCCAGATCGCCAACGATCTGGTAGGTCACCGCCGTCCCGCTGTCCTCATCTTCCAGATCGACGATGGCACCGAACACCACGCGGTTGCCGGGATTGAGCTGGGTAACATCGATCACTTCGGCCGTCGATAGCAGAGCCTCGAGCTGGCCGATACGACCCTCGGTGAAACTCTGCTGCTCGCGCGCGGCGTGATACTCGGCGTTTTCCTTGAGATCGCCGTGTGCGCGCGCCTCGGCAATCGCCGCGATGATGCGCGGCCGATCAACCGACTTCAGCCGCTCAAGCTCGGCGCGCAGACGCTCCGAACCCGCCTTGGTAATGGGTGCACGACTCATGCACGGAGCTCCTTGTGCAGTTCCTGCAGGCTGTGCACCTCGCCATCGCTGTGGAAATCCAGCGAATGCACGAGCGCACGGGCGCCTGCCACGGTGGTGGAATAGGTGACGCGATGCTGCAGGGCTTCGCGCCGGATAGAGAACGAGTCGGCGATCGCCTGCTTGCCCTCGGTAGTGTTGACGATATACACGATCTCGCCGTTCTTGATCAGGTCGACGATGTGCGGCCTCCCCTCGAGCACCTTGTTGATGCGCTCGCAGACGACACCATGTTCGGCCAGATAACTGGCGGTACCTGCGGTCGCCACCAGGTTGAAGCCGCGCGCGATGATTTCCTTGGCCACCGGCAGCAGCCGATCCTTGTCGCCATCCCGCACGGACAGGAATGCCTTGCCCACGGTCGGCGGCCTGATGCCGGCCGCCTCGTGGCCGCGTGCGAACGCGGCGCCAAAGCTGCGACCCACACCCATCACTTCACCGGTCGAGCGCATCTCGGGCCCGAGGATCGGGTCGACGTTCTGGAACTTCAGGAACGGGAAGATCGCTTCCTTCACCGAGTAATACGCGGGGATCACTTCGCGCGTCGCTCCCAGACTGGCCAGTGTGCGGCCGGCCATCACGCGGGCAGCGATCTTGGCCAGCGGTACACCGGTAGCCTTGGAAACGAACGGCACCGTACGCGAGGCGCGCGGATTCACTTCCAGGATGAACACGGTATCGCCTTGGATCGCGAACTGCGTGTTCATCAGGCCGATGACCTTCAGCTCCCTCGCCATCGCAGCCACCTGATGGCGCAGCTCGTCCTGGATCTCGGCCGACAGTGAATACGGCGGCAGCGAGCAGGACGAGTCGCCCGAGTGCACGCCAGCCTCCTCGATATGCTCCATGATGCCGCCGATGAGGACATTGCCTTCGGCATCGGCGATCACGTCCACATCCACCTCGACCGCATGATCGAGGAAGCGATCGAGCAGCACCGGTGAATCGTTGGAGACTTTCACCGCATCGCGGATGTAACGCGACAGATCGGCGTCGTCATGCACCACTTCCATCGCGCGGCCGCCGAGCACATAGCTCGGCCGCACGACCAGCGGATAACCGATCTCGCGGGCCAGCGCCAGCGCTTCGTCGGCATTGCGCGCAGTGCGGTTCGGCGGCTGCTTCAGGCCGATCTTTTCGATCATCTGCTGGAAGCGTTCGCGATCTTCAGCCAGATCGATGCTGTCCGGGCTGGTGCCGATGATCGGCACGCCGGCCGCTTCCAGCGCGCGCGCCAGTTTCAGCGGGGTCTGCCCACCGTACTGCACGATCACGCCCTTCGGCTTTTCCAGATGGACGATTTCCAGCACGTCCTCCAGCGTCAGCGGTTCGAAGTACAAACGATCGGAGGTGTCGTAATCGGTCGAGACGGTTTCCGGATTGCAGTTGACCATGATGGTCTCGTAGCCATCCTCACGGAGCGCCAGCGAGGCATGCACGCAGCAATAGTCGAACTCGATGCCTTGGCCGATGCGGTTCGGGCCACCGCCGAGCACGATGATCTTGTCGCGACCGGTCGGATTTGCCTCGCACTCTTCCTCGTAGGTCGAATACATGTAGGCGGTACTGGTGGCGAACTCGGCCGCGCACGAATCCACCCGCTTGTACACCGGGCGCACGCCGAGCGTGTGGCGCAGATGGCGCACCGCGGCCTCATCGGTATTGAGCAGTTCGGCCACCCGCGCATCGGCGAAACCGAGCCGCTTGAGTTCGCGCATGCGCGGCTCGTCGAGCGCAGTCAGCCCCTGCTTGATGACTTCCGCCTCGGTCAGCACGATGTCCTCGAACGCGGCGAGGAACCATGGATCGACCCTGCTCAGGTTGTGTACTTCTTCCAGCGACAGGCCGGCGCGGAACGCATCGGCCAGATGGAAAACGCGGTCCGGTCGCGGCTCGCGCAGTTCGCGCTTGAGTACCGCCAGACCATCTTCGGTCGTGATGTCCAGCCCGGTCGGGTTGAGGCCGGTCTTGCCGATCTCCAGCCCGCGCAGCGCTTTCTGCAATGACTCATGGAAGCTGCGGCCAATCGCCATCACTTCGCCCACCGATTTCATCTGGGTGGTGAGTCGGGCATCGGCGGTCGGGAATTTCTCGAACGCGAAACGCGGAATCTTGGTGACCACGTAGTCGATCGACGGCTCGAACGAGGCCGGAGTCAGACCACCGGTGATGTCGTTCTTCAATTCATCGAGCGTGTAGCCGACAGCCAGCTTGGCGGCGATCTTGGCGATCGGGAAACCGGTCGCCTTCGACGCCAGCGCGGACGAACGCGACACGCGCGGATTCATCTCGATGACGACGACGCGGCCATTCTCGGCATTGATGCCGAACTGCACGTTGGAGCCACCGGTATCCACGCCGATCTTGCGCAGCACCGCGATCGAGGCATCGCGCAGGCGCTGGTATTCCTTGTCGGTGAGCGTCTGTGCCGGCGCCACGGTGATCGAGTCGCCCGTGTGCACGCCCATCGGATCGAGGTTCTCGATCGAGCAGACGATGATGCAGTTGTCCGCGGTGTCGCGAACCACTTCCATCTCGAATTCTTTCCAGCCCAGTACGGACTCTTCGACCAGCACCTCACCCACCGGTGAGAGTTCCAGACCGCGCTTGACGATCTCCTCGAACTCTTCCTTGTTGTAAGCGATGCCGCCACCGGAGCCACCGAGCGTGAAGCTCGGGCGGATGACAGTCGGGAAACCGACCTTGGCCTGTGTCACCAGCGCCTGTTCGAACGTGCGCACGACTTCGGCTTTCGGGCAATCCAGCCCGATCTCGGCCATCGCCACACGGAACAACTCGCGGTCCTCGGCCATGCGGATCGCTTCGCGCGAGGCGCCGATCAGCTCGACGTTGTACTTCTCCAGCACACCGTGGTCGGCCAGATCGAGCACGCAGTTCAGGCCGGTCTGACCGCCCATCGTCGGCAACACCGCATCCGGGCGCTCCTTCGCGATGATGCGCTCCACCGTCTGCCAGTTGATCGGCTCGATATAGACCGCGTCGGCGGTCTCCGGGTCGGTCATGATCGTGGCGGGATTGGAGTTCACCAGGATCACCCGGTAGCCCTCTTCCTTCAGCGCCTTGCAGGCCTGTGCGCCGGAGTAGTCAAACTCGCAGGCCTGGCCGATCACGATCGGGCCAGCGCCGATGATGAGGATGCTCTTGATATCGGTACGCTTGGCCATCTCAGCGGGCCTCCTGCATGAGTGCGGCGAAACGTTTGAACAGGTAGCCAATGTCGAGCGGGCCGGGACTCGCTTCCGGATGACCCTGGAAGCAGAACGCCGGACGGTCGGTCAGCGCGAAGCCCTGCAGCGAGCCATCGAACAACGAGGTATGCGTCACCCGCACATTTGGCGGCAATGTCACCGGGTCAACCGCAAAGCCATGATTCTGCGAAGTGATCAGCACGCGGCCGTCATCGTGATCCTTCACTGGATGGTTGGCGCCGTGATGGCCGAATTTCATCTTCAGCGTCTTCGCGCCCAGCGCCAGACCCATCAACTGATGACCGAGGCAGATGCCAAACAGCGGAATCTTCGCGTCCAGCAGCTCGCGTGTGGCAACGATCGCGTAATCACAGGCCGCCGGATCACCCGGACCGTTGGACAGGAATACCCCATCCGGCTTCATCGCCAGCACTTGGGCCGCAGGTGTCTGCGCCGGCACCACGGTGACCTCGCAACCCTGTTCGGCCAGCAAGCGCAGGATGTTGAGTTTGGTACCGAAGTCGTAGGCAACCACTTTGAAACGCGTCGCCGGTTGATTGAATTCGGTGCGGTCCAGGTCATAAACGCCCTGCTTCCACACATACGGCTTGACCGTGCTGACCACCTTGGCCAGATCCATCCCGTTCAAGCCAGGGAAGGCGCGTGCCTTGGCGAATGCAGCTTCGGCGTCGATCTGCTCGCCCGCCACGATGCAGCCGGCCAGCGCACCCTTGTCGCGCAGGATACGGGTCAGCCGGCGGGTATCGATGCCGGCAATGGCGACTGTGCCGTGGCGCTTCAGGTAATCGGGCAGGCTTTCGTTGCTGCGCCAGCTGCTGGCCCGGCGCGGGACATCACGCACGATCAGTCCGGCGGCATGCACGGCCGTGGATTCGACATCCTCGGCGTTGACGCCGGTATTGCCGATATGTGGATAGGTCAGCGTGACGATCTGGCGCGAATAGGAAGGATCCGTGAGGATCTCCTGGTAACCGGTCATTGCGGTGTTGAAGACCACTTCGCCAACGGTTTCGCCAGTCGCGCCAACGGCATGACCATGGAACAGGCTGCCGTCTTCGAGGGCGAGCAGAGCAGGAATAGGCATACAGTAACCGCCTTTTAGATGCAGCAGAGTCCGCAAGCCGCACGATTGCTGGCTTGTGGAGCTTGGAAAGGAAAGGATCAGGGCGGGTGGAAATGATAAGTGGCGGCGCCGTTTCTGTCCACCTCACGGAGTATGAATCGTGCGTTTCAACGCCAGTACACGCCGATCTGCCGGCGTTACACTAAGCAACATTTCAATGGAGTTGAATGCGCCATGAGTGCTGCTGTCATGAGTGCCGCCGTCCTGCTCGATCCCGCCAGGCTCGATCGCCCGGACACGACGGTACAGCAACACCCCTTCCCGTTCATGGTTGCCCACGGCCAGCTGCCGGACGAGGCACGCAGCGACCTTGATCGCGATTTCCCACGCTACAGCAGCGCCGGCTTCTTCCCCTACGACCCGAGCGATTGCGGCCCGTCGGTCAATGCTCTGATCGATGGCATGACTTCACCGGCATTCGCCAGTGCTGTCGGCCAGCACCTGGGCATCGACAACCTCGCCCAGTATCCGACCCTGGTCACCTTGTGCCGCCTGCTCAACAAGCGGCACGGCACCATCCATACCGACAGCAAGTCCAAGGTGGCCACGGCGCTGATCTATCTGAACACGCAATGGCCTGACACCAGCGATGGCTGCCTGCGCTTCCTGCACAAGATCGACGACATCGACAGCATCGTGACGCCAGAACTGATCCCGCTCTACGGCGAGTTTGCTGTCTTCAAGCGCTGCGAAAACTCTTTCCATGGTCACTTGCCCTACGAGGGTGAACGGCGGGTCATCCAGGTCGCGTGGCTCACCAGCGAAGAAGAGAAGCTGCGCAAGACGAAACGCGGCAAGTTCTCGCGGGCATTCAAGAAGTTGTTCGGCAATCTGGACACCAAGCTGGGAGCCAAGCGCGACCGCAACGCCTCGCATCGAGACTGAATACGGCGCCTGATTTCACTGGCTGGCAAAATGCCAGCCGACAAATGCGGCAAACACGCCATACAGCAAGCCGACCGGCAGCAACCAGCGCGCATCGACCCGGCCGCGCTGGAACAGCCACCACAGATATACGATGGCGATCGCAGTCGTCACGCCAGCCACGATCAATGGCGCATCGAACAGCCATGGCGTGGCGAACAGGGCCAGCGAGCTGGGGATGGTGGCCTGGATCATCATCGCACCGGAAATATTCGCCAGTGCGAGGCGCTCCTTGCCCTGGCGCACCCAGATCAACGCGTTGATGGTTTCCGGCAATTCCGTCGCGACGGGACTCAGTACGAGCGCCACCAGATGCGGTGGCAGCGCGAATGCAACGCCAATCGCCTCGAGCTGGCTGACAAACAACCGCGACGCAGCTGCAATCACCAGCAAGGCTGCCACGGTCTGCCCCGCCACCCAGCGCAGTGCGGGATCAGCATCCTGTGGGCGAAACTTCAGCGGCTCGAGTATCTCTTCTTCAGGCACGCTGTCGCTGCTGCGCACCTCGCGCCACACGTACATCGCATAGGCGGCCAGAAACAGCACGCCAAACCACGGCTTGATCGCAAATACGACCAGCCCCAGACCCATCTTGACCACGAAAATCGCGAGGAACCACGATTGGTCACGCGCCAGTCGCCGATGATCGACACGAATGATGCGATCTGGGCGCTTGAGTCTTCTCAAGTTGAACCATAGCGCCGCACCTACTACCGCATAGGCGATCGTCGCCAGCACCAAGGGACCACCCAGTGCTGCGCCTACGCCGATATCGCGAGCTTCGGGCGTTTTGCCGAAGATCACCGCGACAAAGGTCACCGCGCTTTCCGGGAGTGCCGTACCGAACGCAGCCAGCACCGTACCGGTCGCGGTTGCACCCAGCTTGAGCTTCTGCCCAAACCATTCGACCCCGTTGACGAAGTACTCGCAGGCGAGATAGATCGCGCCAGCGGAGCCGATGAACAGACACAGGGTAATCAACATGGAATGCACGCGGGCCGGGCGAGCGGGATAACCGATGGCTCAACGACACCGCTCGCCCGGCCGGGTAAGCATGTCGATGGCCAAAGGTCTCGCCGGGCAGAACCGCCGCCTGACGGCGACGACTGCTGTTCGCACCATGGCACCGGAAACAGCTGGCGACCAAGTATGTTGATGCGAACGCCTCTGGGGACGAGGCAGGCTACTCCCCAATGACAACGCGTCGATGCTAACGGCAGCAACGGTGCGATACAAGCTGATGCTGGCGAACCGTGACTCAGTGCGGCGTGGCGATCACGTCATCCAGCTGCCATTGCCCAGGCGCACGACCCACCAGCCAATGCGCCGCCTGCAAGGCGCCTCGCGCGAAAATCGAACGGTCAGTGGCACGATGGCCCAGCTCCAGCCGTTCGCCCTGACCGATCAACATGGCCATATGCTCGCCAACGATATCGCCGCCACGTACCACCGCGAAACCGATGCTGCCATCGACGCGTTTGCCCGTCTGGCCTTCGCGGCTGTACACCGCCGCCGCTTCCAGCGTGGTGTGGCGCGCAGCAGCAGCGGCATGGCCGAGCGCCAGCGCGGTACCGGACGGCGCGTCCTGCTTGCGGCCATGATGTGCCTCGACGATCTCCAGATCCCAACCTGGCAGCGCGGCAGCAGCTTCACGCAGCAGCCGCTTCAGCAGCACCACGCCGAGACTGAAATTTGCCGCACGCAGGATCGCTATCCGCTTGCTGGCGTCGGCAAGTCGCGTTTCCAGTGCAGCGTCGATACCCGTGGTGCCGCTCACCAGGGCGGTGCCGTGCATCAGGCAATAGTCCAGCGCCGTCGCAAGAGCTGCCGGTCCGCTGAAGTCGATGACGACATCCGGCGCCGGCGCATGCATCCAGTCATGCGCGTAACGCAATGAATCGGCACGGCCCACAAACACGGGCTGACCCGTGTGGGCCGAACCGGGCGCCACCATCGCATGCACCAGCTCGAAGCGCGTGTCGTCACCGAGCAGGCTCAGCAACGCACGCCCCATGCGGCCAGAGGCGCCACTGATGGCGAGGCGAAGAGGTCGGGACATCAGCAAACTCCAGTCGGAAACGTCGATCGGCACATCATGCTACCGCGTGCGCCGCTGGCATCACGCAGTAACTTTGGACCAGAACTGCTTCACGCCATCGACCCAGCCTTTCGCGCGCGGGGTGTGCTTGTCGGCATCGCTGCCGCCGAAGGTGGCTTCCAGCGATTCGAGCAGCTCGCGCTGCTGCTTGGTCAGCCGCACTGGGGTTTCCACCACCACGCGACAGATCAGATCACCATGACGGCTGCTGCGCACCGACTTGACTCCACGACCGCGCAGGCGGAACTGGGTGCCAGTCTGTGTTTCGGACGGAATGCTGATGGGTACCTCGCCTTCCAGCGTCGGCACCGGAAGCTCGGCACCCAGGGCAGCCTGGGAGAAACGGATCGGCAGTTCGCAGTACAGATCATTGCCTTCGCGCTGGAAGATCGCGTGCTCGCGCACCTGCACTTCCACATACAGGTCGCCAGCCGGGGTACCGGATGGGCCAGCTTCGCCCTGCCCGGTCAGACGGATGCGATCGCCGTTGTCGACACCTTCGGGAATCTGCACCGACAGCGTACGGGTTTCCTCGATCCGACCTTCGCCATGGCACTTTTTGCACGGCTTCTCGATCGCCTGGCCGGTGCCACCGCAATGCGGGCAAGCCTGCTGGATCGAGAAGATGCCGTTCTGCATGCGCACCTGGCCGTGACCGTGGCAGGTCTTGCACTTGCTGACTTTGCCGTCTTCCGAGCCACTGCCATTGCAATGGTGGCAATTGACCTGGGTCGGTATCTCGATCTGCCGGCTGACGCCGAAGACCGCTTCTTCCAGGTCCAGCTCCATGATGTAGCGCAGGTCGGCACCACGCCGCGGGCGACCGCGACCGCCGCCGTTCCTGCCGAAGATGTCACCAAAAATATCGCCAAAAATATCGCCAACGTCGCCGAAACCGGCACCACCGCGGCCGCCCATGCCGTGTTCGAACGCAGCGTGGCCATGCTGGTCGTACATCTGGCGTTTCTGCGCGTCGGACAGCACCTCGTAGGCCTCCTTGGCCTCCTTGAATTTCTCCTGCGCGTGCGGATCGTCCGGGCAGCGGTCCGGGTGGTACTTCATCGCCAACCGACGGAAGGACTTCTTCAGCTCGATCTCGGTGACGGTACGTTCGACACCCAGTACTTCGTAATAGTCACGCTTGCTCATTCACCTATCCACACTGCTTGTCACGCCCCTGCATGGAACCAGTCGTTCCATGTCCTGCATTCTCTCAACAAACAGCCCACGCCTGGAATTCCGGACGCGGGCTGCCGAATCGACCATGTCAATAACGCTATCGATTACTTCTTGTCGTCCTTAACCTCGGTGAACTCGGCGTCGACCACATCGTCCGGTTGAGCCGAACCATGCGGCCCTGCCTGCGGACCGGCATCAGCCTGGCCGCCGCCCTGTGCCGCCGCCTGAAGTGCCTGCGCGGCCTGCTCCAACTTCTCGACCTTGGCCTCGATCGCAGTCTTGTCGTCGCTGTCCTTGACCTTTTCCAGATCGGACAACGCGCCTTCGATCACCGAGAGCTGATCGGGCGGCACCTTGCCACCATGCTCTTTCAGCGCGCTGCGGGTGGCATGCACCAACTGATCGGCCTTGTTGCGGGTGGCTACCAGTTCATGGAACTTCTTGTCCTCTTCCTTGTTCGCCTCGGCATCGGCAACCATCCGCTGGATCTCGTCCTCGGACAGGCCCGAACCGGCCTTGATCTCGATCTTCTGTTCCTTGCCGGTCTTCTTGTCCTTGGCCGACACATGCAGGATACCGTTGGCGTCGATGTCGAAGGTCACTTCGATCTGCGGCTGGCCACGCGGTGCGGCGTCGATGCCGGACAGGTCGAACTTGCCCAGCGACTTGTTCGCGCTGGCGCGCTCGCGCTCACCCTGCAGCACGTGCACGGTCACCGCGGTCTGGTTGTCATCGGCGGTGGAAAACGTCTGCGCGGCCTTGGTCGGCACCGTGGTGTTCTTCTCGATCAGCTTGGTCATCACACCACCCATCGTCTCGATACCGAGCGACAGTGGGGTGACGTCGAGCAGCAGCACGTCCTTGACGGTACCGCCCAGCACACCGCCCTGGATCGCTGCGCCGACGGCGACAGCTTCGTCCGGATTGACGTCCTTGCGCGGCTCCTTCCCAAAGAAGTCCTTCACCGACTCCTGCACCTTCGGCATGCGGGTCTGGCCACCGACGAGGATCACCTCATTGATATCGGATACACGCAGACCGGCATCGTTGAGTGCCGTACGGCACGGCTCGATGGTGCGCTTGATCAGCTCGTCCACCAGCGATTCCAGCTTGGCGCGGGTCAGCTTGATGTTCAGATGCTTCGGACCGGAAGCGTCCGCTGTCACGTACGGCAGGTTCACGTCGGTCTGATGATTGGAGGACAGCTCGATCTTCGCGCGCTCGGCCGCATCCTTCAGGCGCTGCAGTGCCAACGGATCCTTGCGCAGGTCGATGCCCTGCTCCTTGTTGAATTCATCGACGAGGTAGTCGATGACGCGCATGTCGAAGTCTTCGCCACCGAGGAACGTATCGCCGTTCGTCGCCAGCACTTCGAACTGCTTCTCGCCGTCGACTTCCGCGATCTCGATGATCGACACGTCGAACGTGCCGCCGCCAAGGTCGTACACCGCGATCTTGCGGTCGCCACCCTTCTTGTCCATGCCATAGGCCAGCGCGGCCGCGGTCGGCTCGTTGATGATGCGCTTGACGTCGAGGCCGGCAATCTTGCCGGCGTCCTTGGTCGCCTGGCGCTGGCTGTCGTTGAAGTACGCCGGCACCGTGATCACCGCCTCGGTGACCGGCTCGCCGAGATAGTCCTCGGCGGTTTTCTTCATCTTCATCAGCACCTTGGCGGCGATCTCCTGCGGCGCCATCTTCTTGCCGTCGGAGGTCTCGACCCAGGCGTCGCCGTTGTCGTGCGCGACGATCTTGTACGGAACGATGTGCAGGTCTTTCTGCACCTCGGCATCGGTGAACTTGCGGCCGATCAGGCGCTTCACCGCATAAAAGGTGTTCTTGGGGTTGGTCACGCTCTGGCGCTTGGCCGAGGCGCCCACCAGGACTTCACCGTCTTTGTTGAAGGCGACGATGGACGGCGTGGTGCGATCGCCTTCCGAATTCTCAATGACCTTCGCCGTGCTGCCGTCCATCACGGACACGCAGGAGTTGGTGGTGCCCAGGTCGATACCGATGATCTTGCCCATGTGTAAGCTCCAAGTCTTTGCGGCCCCCGTGGCCGCGATGGTTTTCAGATGGGGGTCTGGTCTGCCGATTCAATGCCGACCAGGCCCCGGATGCGATTTCGTGGTGTTTACCGGCGCCCCGTTCAGGCTGGCGCCAGCAAGAAAATTTCAGTCCTTGGCCACCGCGACCAGAGCTGGACGCAGCAACCGGTCGTTCAGCACGTAGCCTTTCTGCAGCACGCTGACCACCGTGCCCGCTGCCTTGCCTGGTGCGTCGACCATGCTCACGGCGTGATGACGGTCCGGGTCGAGCGGCTGGCCGAGCGGGTCGATCTGCGACATGCCGTTGTTCTCGGCCACTTTCAGCAACGACTTCAAGGTCAGGCTGATGCCCTCGCGCATCGAGGCGATATCGCCACCCTCCACTGCGAGGCCGCTCTCCAGCCCGTCGTAGACCGGCAGCAACTCATTCAGCAGCTTCTCATTGGCGAAGCGGCGCGCCTGTTCCACATCGCGATGCAGCCGACGGCGCTGGTTCTCGATCTCGGCCTTCTCGCGCAGCACGGTCTCACGCAACTCGGCATTGCCTGCTTCCAGCTCGGCCACGCGAGCCTGCAAGCTGCTGAGTTCGCTCGTCGAAGATTCCGCCGAAGAACCCTGATCGTGTGCCTCTTCGTGCGACTGAGGATCGTTGTTATGCATGCATCACTCCAAACGAAAGTCCGTGGCCAACACGAATGCCGGCCTTACATTTTTTGCGAGAATCCCGCTTCCCGTTGCGGTTATAGGGTCGTGGCGGCGCGATTCAAGGCGTCGCTGAGCAATCCGGCAGTCGCCTGGACCACCGGGATCACCCGTTCATAAGCCATCCGGGTCGGTCCGATCACCCCCACCGCGCCCAGCACACGCCCCTGCGCGCCGTAACTGGCGGTGACCACGCTACAGCCATCGAGCGCCGTGAAACCGGACTCCTCGCCGATGAACAGCCTGACGCCGGGCGCCTTGGCACAGACCTCCATCAATTGCAGCAGCTCATTCTTCTGCTGGAACGCATCGAACAGTTCGCGCAAGCGTTGCAGGTCGGCCAGTTCCGAATAGGCCATCAGGTTGGTCTGGCCACTGACCAGCACGTCCGTGCCGCCTGCCTGCGGTGCAAATGAGGCGGTGGCCAGCTCCATCGTGCTGGCAAGCAACCGGTTGAGCTCGCTGCCGGCCTCGCGCAATTCGGCCAGCAGGTGGGCGCGGATGTCATCCACGCGCAAGCCGGCAAACTGGCTGTTGAGGTAATTCGCGGCCTGCTCCAGCTCATGGCTGTGCAGCGGCTTGGCCAGTTGCACGATACGGTTCTGCACCTGGTTGTCGGTAAACACCAGGATCACCAGCACTCGGGCATCCGGCAGTGGCACAAAATCGATGTGACGCAGCGGAAAATCGACCTGACGCGGCACCGTGACCACGCCGGCAAAGCGGGTCATCGCCGACAGCAGGGCTGAAGCATTGCCGAGCAGGTCGAGCGTGGTGGTCGGCCCCGGCGGCAGTTCACGCTGCAGTCGCGCCATTTCCTCATGCGGCAATGGTTTCAATTCGAGCAGGCTGTCGACGAACAGACGCAGCCCGCGCGGTGTCGGCACGCGCCCGGCCGAGGTATGCGGCGAGGAAACCAGGCCAGCATCTTCGAGGTCAGCCATGATGTTGCGGATGGTGGCCGGGCTGACATCCAGCCCCGACGAACGCGACAGCGTGCGTGAGCCTACCGGCTCACCGTCGACCAGATACTGGGCGATCAGCGTACGCAACAGGCGCCGCGTACGGGCATCGAGATCGTGGCCAAGCGGGTTGATCATGCGCTGCGGTGATCCATGTGTTGCAATCCTTGAGACCCGACAGAAATAAGGTCTGCGCGCGCGGCTTGCAAGTGGAAGCTGTGTTTTGCGCCACCGGCCTGCCGTTACAATCCCTCGACCCCACCACCTGCCTGCCCATGCTCACTTCGCTCTACGTTCGTCATTTTGCCGTCGTCGAAGCCGCCGAGATCGCGTTCGGCCCGGGCCTGACCGTGGTCAGCGGCGAAACCGGCGCCGGCAAATCACTGCTGGTCGACGCCTTGATGCTGCTGGCTGGGGCTCGCGCCGACAGTGGCATGGTGCGCGCCGGCAGCGACCGGGCCGAGCTTGCCGCCGAGTTTGACCTGGCCGAGCTGCCTGAAGCCCGCGACTGGTTGCAACGCGAGGAGCTGGACGAGGATGGTGTGTGTCAGCTGCGGCGGGTGATCCGTACCGAAGGCAGTTCCAAGGCATGGATCAACGGCCGCCCGGCGAACACCCGTCAGCTCGGTGAGCTGGCTTCGCTGCTGGTCGAGATCCACGGCCAGCACGAGCATCAGGCGCTGCTGTCGCGTTCGCACCAGATGAGCCTGCTCGACGCCTATGCAGGCCACGAAGTGCTGCTGGCCCAGGTGCGCGACAGTGCGCTGCAATGGCGTGAGCTCGGTGCACGCATGCGCAAATTGAGCGGTGGCGAGGATCGCGAACAACGCATCGAGCTGCTGCGCCACGAACTGGGCGAACTCGAAAAATGGGTGCTGCCGGCAACCGAACTGACTGAGCTCGAGGCAAACCACCGGCGCCTCGCCAATGCCGGACGACTGGCCGAAGGAGCTGCCGGCGTGGTCGAACTGCTCGACGGCGACAGCGAATTCGCACTGCGGCGCGCACTCGGTCGCGCCCACTCCGAGCTGGGCAAGCTCGCTGCGCTGGATGACAAGCTGTCGCCACTATTGGAGCTCCTCGATAACGCCACCATCGAACTTGGCGAAGCGGCGGACGGCCTGGGCCGCTATGCGCAGGATGTCGACCTCGACCCGGAACGCTATACGGAAGTGGACAACCACCTGGGCCGCCTGCACGAGCTGTCGCGCCGGCATCGGCTGCCGGTTGCCGAACTGCACGACAAGTTGGCCGGGCTGCGTACGGAGCTGGCCGAACTGGAGGGCGCTGGCGATGCACTGGATCAACTGGCCGCACAACGCCAGCGCCTGCAGCACGACCACGCGAGCGCGGCGGCCGAGCTCAGCGTGGCGCGTGCGACCGCCGCCAGTCGATTGGACACCGAGGTCAGCATCCTGATGGCCGAGCTGGGCATGGCTGGTGGCCAGTTGAAGATTGAGCTGGAGACGGTTGCCAGCGACGAACCGGACCCGCAGGGCCGCGAGCGGTGCGAACTGCTGGTCAGCGCCAATCCGGGCCAACCTCCGCGGCCATTGCGCAAGGTAGCCTCCGGTGGCGAACTGGCGCGTATCAGCCTTGCGATCGAGGTCGCCACGCTGGGCAAGGACACCGTCGGCAGCATGATCTTCGACGAGGTGGACACCGGCATCGGCGGCGCCGTGGCCGAAGTGGTCGGACAGAAGCTCCGTGCGCTGGGCGGCCAACGCCAGGTGCTATGCGTCACCCATCTGCCGCAGGTGGCTGCGCAAGGTCACGCCCATCTGCTGGTGAGCAAGCACAGCGATGGCGACTCCACCCACACGCGCATCGATCGGCTCGATGCCGGCGGCCGTCGTGACGAACTGGCGCGCATGCTGGGCGGCGTCGAGATCACCCGCGAAACCCGCGCGCATGCAAAACAGATGCTGGAACGGGCACAGACCGCTTGATCGGCATGAGCGCATTGCGCTCATGCACGGCTCAACCTTTGACCGGCAACAACCCGCGCTCGCTCGCCATCCGGTACAGATCCAGTTCCGAACCCGCACCCAGCTTGCCCATCAGGCTGGCGCGATGGATATAGACGGTCTTCTGACCAATCCCCAGCTCGGCCGCCACCTGCTTGGGGGCGCGACCACCGGCCAGCAGCAGGAACACCTCGCGTTCGCGCGTGGTCAGCCGATTGATCGGATCCAGCGCTGCGTTCGGCCGTTCGGCCCGGCGCTGGCGCAAGTCCGAGCTGAGAAAGCACTCCCCATGCATCACCGCGCGCAGGCCAGCTACCAGCTCTTCCGGCGCCACGCCCTTGGTGACGTAACCACTGGCACCACGGCGGAGTGCCTCTGATACATACGGCTCGCCGTCATGCATGCTCAACACCACGATGCGCGTCTCTGCCGACACGCTGAGCAGATGTTCGATCAATGGCAATCCACTGCCATCAGGCAGGGACAGATCCAGTGCCACCAGGTCGGGGTGCCACTGACCAACAGCCTCCACCGCATCATCGGCGTTGCGGCATTCAGCCACCACATCGAGATCAGGCTCCATTTCGATCAGCCGCTTGAAACCTTCACGAACGATGGCGTGGTCATCGACCAGAACAATGCTGTACATGCCGCTACTGTACACAGGGATGCGAGACTTAGGCAGGCCGCGCCGCAGCATTCGTGCGAATCACGCATGTACCATCGGCGCATGCGCCTGAAACCACTCCGCTTGCCCGACTCCGGCCCATTGCTTGGCGCAGGCTACCTGTTGCTATGGCTGCTGCTGTGGCCGACCGTGCAACCTTACTGGATGCTGCCGTACGGCCTGCGCTTTGGCGCCCTGCTGCTCACCCCGGTGCGCTACTGGGGCTGGCTGCTCGGTGCGGAACTGGTCGCCACGGCCGGCATCAGCGTGGCCCATGGTCTGCCTCTGGGCTGGATCGGCTTCGCCTTCGATGAACTTCCCGAGCCGCTGGTAATGGCTGCCGGCCTGTGGCTGCTGCGGCGATTCAACCTCCACCCCAGTTTGCAGAGCCCGCAGGAAGTGACCCGGCTGATGCTTTCGGTGGTGCTGATCGTGACCGCTACCACCGCCGTGGACGCAGCCTTGCTGGCACTCATCCAGACACCCCACTCACCCGATCTTATGCTGGGTGTTCTCGGCGAGGATTTGCTCAGCCATTACCTGGGCATCCTGCTGATCGTGCCGCTGATGATCATGCTGCTGCGCAGCCGGATCGACCACCGAGCCATGGCCAGCCTGCTGATGGATGGGCTGCTGGTAATGCTGCCATCCATGGCGATCCTACTGGTGTTGTCCGAGCAGGCAGCGCCGCAACCGCAATTCGCCCGCGTGCTGTCGCTGGCACCTGTGTTGTTCTTCGCATTTCGCCATGGCTGGCGCGGCGCCAGCCTGGCGATGATCATCTCCAGCCTGGGCATGACCCTGGTCGACCAGCACCTGGGGCATGCCCCATCTTCCGCGGCCGCTTATCTGTTCCTGGCCGTCGCCGGTACCGGCGCACTCATGCTGGGCTCGGCCACCGATGCTCTGCGCCGCAGCAGCGAACGGGTAGCCGAACAGAACATCTATCTGGGTGCAGTCAATCGCCGGCTGGATCAGCTTGCCCATCAATTGCGCAGCGCCGCCCGCGGCAATCTGCAGGCGGACGAAAACCAGCGCCGGCACCTCGCCGCCGAACTGCACGACGAGCTGGGCCAGAACATCACCGCGATCCAGACCCATGTGAAGCTGGCCCAGACACGCCTGCATCAGGCCGGCATGGAAGACATCAGCGCCTCGATCAATACCATCCTGGCCCACATGCGGCGCGCCCTGCACCGTCTGTTGGACGACCTGCGCCCTGCCGTGCTGGACGAGTTCGGACTGTTGCGCGCGCTCGATGAAGGTCCGATACGGGATCTGCTGAATACCGCAGGAATGATCTATCACACCGAATTGCACGGCGATCCGCGCCTGCTCGATGACGACACTCGCACCGCGATCTACCGGCTGGCCCAGGAAAGCGCGACCAACGCCGTCAAGCACGCACAGGCCAGCGAATTCTGGTTACGCCTGCGGATCGGCGAGCGCCAGGGCATCGCACTCGCGCTGCTGGACCTGCGTGACAACGGTGCCGGCCTGCCCAGCCGATTGCCCCGCGGTGGCCGCGGTCTGCAAGGCATGCGCGACCGGGTCACCTCACTGGGCGGCCAGTTTCGCCTGCGCGCCGATCATGCCGGGGTCCATCTCCGTATCTTGTTGCGCAGCAACAATAATCCTGCGGAAATGGGGCGTCAGAACTAGGAATTTTTCCGATACCGGAAACGTAAAGACATCGTTATGATTAAGTCATCGATGTGGGGGAGCCACCATCGCAAGATGGTGGATTCAGAGTTGCCGTGGGGACGGCGGCTCTGGAACAACGGCAGGATGCCGTTTCGCCGCTACCTGGCGACAATGCTGGCCATCGCGAGTATCTCGTCGATAGCTAATTGCGATCAGGTAGCGGAGCAGCCGCAAGCGGACAGGAGTCCTCCTTGCGGCTTTTTTATGCGCGAAATTCGCCGTCCGGCTTGAGGGCGGCGGTCAACTTATCCGCAAACGACCCGCAGCTCAGGATTTACGGGCCCGCTGTTTCGGCCGCACATACAGCACCAGGCTGTGATCCTCGATCACATACCCATGCTTGGCGGCTATCTCGTGCTGCAGCCGCTCGATCTCCTCGCTGACGAACTCAATCACTTTCCCGCTGTCCACATCAATCATGTGGTCATGATGTTTGCCACGGTCGAGTTCGTAGACAGCCTGACCACCCTCGAAATTATGCTTGACGATGATACCGGCTGCCTCGAACTGAGTCAGCACGCGGTATACCGTCGCCAAGCCAATGTCTTCCTGGTGGGCGAGCAAGTTCTTGTAGACATCTTCGGCGGTGAGGTGCTGTACCCCTTCCTCGTCAAAGATCTGCAGGATGCGCATGCGCGGGTGAGTCACCTTCAGGCCAACCCTGCGCAGTTCTTTGGTTTCCTGTTCCATTGCCTACTCTCCGCACACGGCGTTGCCAAGCCGGTAGTGTATCATCCGACACCTTTACGATCCGGACGCAACACGCATGCAAAAGCTGATCAACCTGCTGGTTTTCGCCGTGCTGGCGCTTTCCATCGCCGGCTGCCACTTCGTCTATACACCCGACGTGCAGCAAGGCAACCTGCTCGACAAGAAAACGGTGGATCAGCTGAAGCCCGGCATGACCAAGCATCAGGTACTGGTGCTGATGGGTACGCCGTCGGTCAGCACACCGTTCGACCAGAGCCGCTGGGACTATGTTTCCACCCAGCAGCATCGTGGCGGGACGATCAAGGTGCGCACGTTCACGCTGACCTTCAACAACGATACGCTGGTGCGCACCGAGGGCGACTTCTTCGCGCAGGACGCCCAGCAGCTGGTGAAGGACAGCAAGAAGTACCACTCTGGCTACCCGGTCAACGAAACCGAGGGCGACAAGAGCAAGTCGCCGGATGACAACAAGAATGGCGGTGGCTTCAGCAACGGTGGTGACAGCAACGGTGGCAGCAGCAGCGGCGACAACAACGGTCATTGATCCAGCCACGCGCCAAGGCGGCTGATTGCCCTCAGCGTGCCCGCCGCCGGCGCGCTTCCATCGGATCGAGCAGCAGCGACCGGTAGATCTCGATCCGGTCGCCGTCATGCACCTGCTGATCCGGGGTGGCCTTCCGCGCGAAGATACCCAGACGGTGCGGATCCACTGCGCCGTCCGGGATCAGCTCGACGATGCCGGAAGCTTCGATCGCCTGCATGACCGTGCTGCCATCAGCCAGCTCCACCCGGCGCAGGGTCTGTCGCCCGGCGTCCGCATGGACCACTTCCACCGTGATCGAGCGCTCAGCCATATACGCGCTCGGCTTCACTGCAAAAATCGTCCACCATGCGTCCTGCCAATCCCTGGAAACCAAGCTTCAGGGCACTCCCACCCAGCCTGCCGGCATAATCGAAGTCCAGCGCAAAGGCGACCTTGCACCCTGCATCACCCAGGGCAATGAAATCCCACACGCCGTCGAGGCTGCGGAACGGACCATCGACGAGGCTCATCTGCAGGCGCGCGGGTCGCTCGACCGTGTTGCGGGTGGTAAAGCTCTGGTGGAACCCGGCGAACTTGAGATCCAGCCGCGCCACCAACGCATCACCCTGACGTTCGAGAATCTCGGCACCGGCACACCATGGGAAACGCTTTGGGTATGCTTCGACCTCATTGACCAAGTCGAACATCTGCGCTGGCGAATATTTCACCAGGGCGCTGCGGCGGATTTCGATCACAGTAACCTCTTCACATCACGCTTGATCCAGCCCTGCAAGAGGCGGGATCGGCATCAGGGCATCGAGGCCCGAGTTTAACGGACATGGCCAAGGCAAAGGACAAAGACAACAAGGGCGGCGGCACCATCGCGCTCAACAAACGCTCGCGTTTCGAATATCACATCGACCAGCGTTTCGAAGCCGGCGTTGCCCTGCAGGGCTGGGAGCTGAAGGCGCTGCGTGCCGGCCGCATCAACTTCGGCGACAGCTACGCGGTTGTCCTGAAGAACGAGATCTTCCTGGTCGGTGCCTCGATCCCGCCACTGATCAGCGCCTCCACCCACGTCATTGCCGAAGATCGACGCACCCGCAAGCTGCTGCTGCATCGAAAGGAAATCGACCAGCTGGTCGGCGCCGTCGAGCGCAAGGGTTACACCCTGGTACCCACCGCGATGTACTGGAAAGGCAACAAAGTCAAGGTCGAGATCGGCCTTGCACGCGGCAAGCAGGAGCACGACAAGCGCGACACCGAGAAGCAGCGCGACTGGCAGATCGAGAAGCAGCGCACCATGCGTTCACACAACCGCAGCGCCTGAGACTGCACAAGACACTGCGCAGCAAAAAGCCCCTGATTTTCATCAGGGGCTTTTTGCTTATTGGTGGAGGTGGCGTCTATTTAACTACCCGCCGGAAGCCCTGCGCTGCAACGGTTCAAGAAAAATTATCGAGTTCGTTACCGCCAAAGTTACCGTTTAGCCTCAGGTGCTGCCCAGCCGCAGAACCCCGTCTGTTGGAAGTCGTCCGTCCATTTGAACTGCCGCCGGGAAGCCCCGCGCGCGCGTACTGGTCACAAATTTCTATTCCAATCTACTTTAGGCAGCCAGCATGGCACTTCATCGCACTTTGTGACCCTTGGCGGGTGCCGTCGCCCATTCCTTAGGGACACAAGAAACGAGCTGGCATTGTTTCGGCCCCTGTTAGCGGAGAGCTGCCGTCCGGCAATCACGCGGGCGCGTAGCGGGCTGTGGCGGGCGTGCATTGCGGCTATGCGGTCGTTCTTGGCCGGGGCCGTGGTGACATACCGGCGTTGGCTAAAGCCTGCTGCGATCAATGTACGGTCTGTTCCGCGTCCACTGACCAACGCGCCAGCTGCGCGTGTACTTCCTGAATCTGCAGCGTGGCAGCCAGCTCGTCCGCTTCGGTGCGGCTGCGGAACCTGACGATTGGCTCGTCGGCATCGGTGTCGTACACCATGAAGCCGTCGGACGCGGGGCGAACTTCAAGCATGGTCGGCACTCTCGCGAGGGAATTGGTGCCCCGGTTCGTCGGTTCCACCTGGCTGCGTTCCATGTCGGCTTGCGCCTGACAAGCAGTCGGATCGGGCCAGACTTGCGGGGCATGGGAAGGATGCAACCCTCCAGTTGATCTGTCTGTCGGATATTGCCCATGGTGCGTGTCGGGCGAAGTCGGAAAGCCTAAGAAGGTGTCAAGCCCGATTTGACTCACTCAAGTCGCAAATCTCGTGCTAGAGTTCCCGGGTATTAGTAAAGTTTCGAGGACGAAATGGAAAATATACCCGAAGTAATTTCTGCTAAAGAGGCATCGGCTCGTTTGAGCGTTTCCGAGCAGCGTGTTCGGACTCTTCTGCGTTCCGGCGCCATCGAGGGCCGTCAGGTAGGCAAGCAATGGCTGACGACAGAGGCCGCGGTAGAAGCTTACCAAATGGGTGGTGCAACCAAGCCTCCAGAGGACAAATCCCGCACTCCTGGACCGCTTCCCAAGATCAGGGCGCTTTCGTTCTTTTCCGGAGCAATGGGTCTTGACCAAGGACTCGAAAAAGCTGGCATTCACCTGCTTCTTGCTTGTGAATTCGACAAGACCTGCAGGCGCACTATTACAGCCAACCGTCCTGATATTGCCCTTCTAGGGGACGTATGGAAGTACACGCCAGAGGAAATCCGCGCCGCCGCTGGACTCAGATCTAAGGACGAGATCGACGTGATCGTCGGGGGACCCCCATGTCAGGCCTTTTCAACGGCCGGCGCTAGGCGCGGATTCAAGGACGATCGCGGTAACGCTTTGCTGCGCTATGTCGAGTTGATTCTCGCCCTGCGACCACGATACGCCGTGATCGAGAATGTTCGTGGACTGATGTCAGCCCCTATGAGCCATACACCCCACGTCGAACGTAACGAGGGATGGATTCCAGATCGGGAGGAGCTCCCTGGTGGCGCGCTAATGCACGTCCTTGGAATGCTGCGCGCAGGAGGCTATGGCGTCTCCTTCAATCTCTACAATTCAGCGAACTTCGGCGTGCCGCAGTCGCGTGAGCGCGTTATCTTGCTTTGCTCCCGCGACGGGAAAAAGCTGCCGCATCTCATGCCAACGCACTCACAAGATGGCTCTTTCGATTTGCCAAAATGGAGGACGTTACGCGAGGCCTTAAAGGGCATCGACCCGAAAGCAGGTGACCACGAGGAATTTCCGGAGGCGAGGCTGCGGTTCTACCGTATGCTCAGCTCGGGCCAGTATTGGAAACATCTTCCCAAGGATCTGCACAGGGATGCTCTCGGCGGCTCGTTGGACTCTGGCGGCGGCAAGACCGGGTTCCTACGTCGACTTGACTGGGACAAGCCATCTTGCACGCTCGTGACATCACCGACGATGCCTGCGACGGACATCTGCCACCCGACCGAGCACCGCCCTCTATCTGTGCAGGAATACATGCGAATCCAGCAATTCCCCGATAATTGGATCATGTGCGGCTCCCTGACTGACAAGTACAAGCAAATCGGCAACGCTGTCCCGGTCGGACTCGGCGAAGCAGTCGGCCGTGCGATTCTCGCCAATATGGCTGGTTTGGACGAGCGCCCGCCTACTGGGTTCCCGTTCAGCCGCTACAAAGGCACCGATGACGTTTCTTGGGAGGCCAATATCCGAGCACGGATGGATCTGACAGAAGAGAAGGCCAAGCCACGGCGCCGCTCTCCCAAGGGATCGGCGGAGAGCCTTCAGGCTGACTTGTTCAAGGTAGCTTGACGGACGCTAGAAAGAAGCCTCGTCGCGCTTCCCGACGCTGAAAAGCTCCTCGAATCGTCGAATGTCTAGGAGGAACGACGACTTTGCGTTCGTATCGCCTGGATCGCGTCGATGGATATAGGTGTGCTCAGGAGCTCCCTTTTCAATGAGATCGGCGACTTCCCGGAAAGGTAGACGGAAAAACCCGCCTAGGTACTCCACTCGACTGTCTCGCCATTGTGTTTGCTTCCAGTCCAGCCAGAAATAAATGAATATTTCCGGATAGAGCGCCTTGTAGCGCTCATAGTCTTTGCGGTTGAAAGTGACAGCGAAACGTGGATCAAGCCGGTAGCGCCCTGCCGTGAAGAAAGGCGTATTTTGTGTCTTGAGGTCGGCGAGGCAGCCTTCCACGACAAGGTCGGGGGCAGTTTTGTCATATGTCTTATCAGGGTTGATTTTGGCCTCGATCTGTAACTTCGTTTGGCAAAGTTGAACAAAGGTCTCCTCCAACCTCTCGCCATGCAGATACCACCATCCCTTGTCTTCGGTGTGATGGGGAACCGCCTTATTTCTGTCTTCCATGACTTTTCCCTATGGACGCAATGCGTGCAAATAGTCGCGGACAAATTTTTTGAACGCTGCTTCTGAAAGGTGCTGACGCAACGCAGGGTCGGGGAAAGCTCCCCAGTTCGAACCCACACGCCTGGAAAAGGTGCGGTGCCATTTCTCGATTTCCGTGCCAAGTCGAATCGCGCTTGACGAGGAGTTTTCGGAGTTGTCCCGATTCTTCACCTGAAGCAGGCGCCATTCGTCCGCTGGTCTCTCGGGCGGCTTAACAAAGTCCGCGGCTCTAACCATCGCACCAGAACACCAAACCCACCCACGCGGCTCAAGAACTGAGGCTAGATATCGCTCAAGGAGATCCCCAATAAGATTTTCCGCGCCCATGGAAAGCAAGTGTTCGCGCTTAACGCGTTCAGCGTCTTCCGCCGCGATTCCAAAATAGGAAACGAGGATCACGGATACCATCTCGTCTGGCACTGTAGTTGGCGGCTGGGGAATTCTCGGGTCGCGTGCCTTGGCAAAGGCTGCAGCTTGTCGGCGCACATACTCGGTTGAGCCGATGGCAGGAGCAGATGAACCCCGCATAGCCGAGGCGGCTTCCGGATGTCCTGCGAGAAAGCGAATCACGCCCGCGTATGCGTCGACCAACACTGGATCGACTGCCCCCATTGCATCACGAGCAATTTGCTCTGCGTCGTTGACGAATGCCATCTGACTTCCCCTTGAATGCCACCACTGTAGCAAGCCGACGGGACGAAAGGAAAAGACACAATTTCATCCTGCGCATGTCAGCGAGCCTAAATCCATAGGCTAAGCCGCTTTAACCATAACGCTGCAGGCGCCCGAGTAGGCTTTGCAGATAGATGCCTTCCCGCTTCGGCCAGTTGGGCGTCGCGGGCTGCGTAGCGTTCAAAGGTGCGCCAGCGCATGCCTTTGGGCTTGTATGGCTCGCCGAACAGATCGCTGAAGGTGTCGCCCATCTTGCGGCGGATCGCCCAGTGGCACCGATACCAGCCAGGACGCCGCAGATCTCGCGGCCGCCAACGCACTGGCCACGCAGCTCGTGCTGGCCGGCGTGCTGCGCGATGACGGCGAGCCAATGTCCGGCTACTGGGATGTCGACAACGACAACACGGCAGCGTCGAACGTCGCTGACTAGATAGACCCGGACCAAAATTGCGACTGTCGCAATTTTGGTCGGCTCGATCGGTTCAGCGGACGGGCTCCTCGTCCGTCGCTACCCGCTCGGTGCGGGTTAGCTTCGCCGCGTGCGTGGCCGCGTGGATCTGCTGCAGCTTGTCGATCGAGACGTGAGTGTAGATCTCCGTCGTCGCCACGCTGGCGTGGCCCAGCAGCGCCTAGATGTAGCGGATGTCCGCCGATGAGATCGTCGCTCCCAACCGAGTGGACCGTCTGGTGCAAAATCGCCTATTTACCAAACAATCCACCCTTCCCCTGATCCTGACTGAAACATTGCTATTTCGACACTGGAACGATCTTCCGGCTTTAGAGATAAAGAAACTGAGGAAGAATTATCGAAATTAATCGATATATTCGAATCAATATCTTCTTTTATTAAAACAACCTTTGACCCTATTAAATTGCATATATGTTCCCGGTAACCAAATTTTTTCGAATCGAAAATTTCACCACCTACATTTATTGACGGATAGTCGTAAAAATTAAAATACGGGCCATCAAAATTTAGCTGCAGATAGTCTTTAATAAAGGTTACCGACACGAGCTTTTTTTGAAGGAGTTTAAATTTTAATAGTTCTTCGTTCGACATTTAATTCATCCTCCGGGAGGTATGTGCCAGAGTGGATCGGTTTTTGAGATGTTCGGGCTACCCGTATAAGGGTTTACCGTTTGTCCATTAGCGTTATTGTAAGAACCGTATCCATTGGGGTATTGATAATTACCCGAAGTTACAGGATCCATGAATCTGAAACCGGAAGTTTTGGGATCTAGCCCGTTCCCGCCACTGCCACCTTGAAATTGCATGCCTTTCCCGCTGTTGGCTGGATCTGGGCCCGAAGCACCTCTGGGAACGGGGTATACCGTCCCATCTGGCGTAACAACAAAATCAGGTGCTTTACCGGGGGCGTAACACTCTCCGCCTTGCATTGCATATTTACGAGCAAGCACCTCTTGACTTACATCCATATTCGGGCCTTCCAGAGGCGCGAAAGTGTCTCGAAGTGCATCTCGTTCAGGGACACTTATTTCTGCCGGATCGACTTCTTGCATCCCATATGGATCGACATGACTTAGCGGATCATCACCGACATAGGCATAGGTCGATATACCGCCAGCCAACCCGATTGGATCACTCTGCAAATACCGCCCCAGCCCCGGCTCATAGTTCCGGAAGCCGTTGTACACCGTCTCTGTCTCGGCGTCGTAGTACTGGCCGGGATAGCGCAGGTTAAGCACGTAACCTGTCGATGACGTCGGCTGCTGCTCTCCGAACGGATTGCCCTGATAACCCCATCCCCAAAGGACCGTACCGGCGCCGTTGGTCACCGCCCGCGGGGTGCCCAGTTGATCAGCGATCACGTAGTTGACCGTGCTGGTGGTGACGCTGCCATTGACGGTGTTATCCACCAAGGCGATCGGCAGGTCGTCCAGCCACACGTATATCCGTTTGGGGCCAACACCGTACGTACCGAGAAGGTGCCCCGCCTCGTCATAGTCAAACCGCTCGGTGGTGGCGGCCGCGCTGTCCACCCGCTGCCCAAGCGCGTTGTAAATATAGGTGCCCACCGTCACCCCGTTCGCCTGCGCCAGGGTCGGCCGCTGGCGTGCGTTATAGGCAAACCCATAGGTCTGGCCACCGACCACGCTGCCGGTCGTGTTGCCGTTCGCGTCATAGGCACGTGTGGCGTTGCCGATGCTGCTCAGCTGATGCGTGCCGGCGGTGTAGCTGTACGTGCCCACATCCACATCCGGACCGGTCGCCGTCTTGCTCAACCGATCCCCCACCCGGTTGTAGGTGTAGCTCTCCAGCACCGTGCCGCTTTCCGTCACGCTGGTCAGCCGATACAGCGGATCGTATTGATAGGTCTCTGCCGCGGGGTTAGCACCGGGCGCCGCGCCTCGGGCGCTGATGTCGCCCATCACATCGCGGGCAAAATGCAGGTTGAACGCCGTCGGGGTGGTCAGGTCGGTGAGCCGGTAGTTGGCGTCGTATGTCCGGGTCACGGCCTGACCGTTGCCCAGCGTGTAGCTGGCCACCGGCCCGAACGGCATCCATACGACGTTGCTGACCACGGTGGGTGGCGACGACGTACTCCCGCTCGGTGTGACCTGCACGCCACTGATACGCCCGTTGCTGTTGAAGGTGTAGCTGATCGCCGTCTGGTCAGGCGTCGTTTCGCTGTTCAGTCGATCGGCGGCCGTATAGCCGTAGTGGATGACATCCGTAAAGCCCGCCACCCCCTGCGTCTTCTGGATGACGTTGCCGCGCGCGTCGTAGCAGTACGTCGTGGTTACGCTGCTTTCGAGCATCCGCGTGCGCCGGCCGATCGGGCTCGAGGCGCTACAGCCGGTCACGGCATTGCTCTCGTCGTAGGTGTAGGTGACGTTGTTGACGGTGCTGGGGTAGCTGGTGCCTGTCAGCCGGTCGAGGGCATCGTAGGTCGATGTTCCGACCGTTCCCTTCGCATCGGTATGGGTCACGGTATTGCCGGCCGCGTCGAAGGTGGAGCTGCTGGTGCCGGTATCGGGGCTTTGTAGCGTGGTGACATTGCCCAAGCCGTCGTACGTGTAGACGGTATTGTAGGTGCGCGGATCGGTCACCTGGGTCAGGTGATCCTGGGCATCCCGGATCACGGACGTCGTGGTGTTGTTGGTCGCCGTATCGGTGCCGTTGTAGTTGGCGACTGTGCTGTAAAGGCGATTCAGCGCATCGAAGTTTTGCTGGCGCTGGAAGGTCAAACCGTCGGCGCTGTGGGTCAGGTTGCCGTTGCCGTCGTAGCTGTCGCCGAAGGTCGCACTGAAGACCGTTTTGCCCAAGCCGTCGATCACCGCCGTCAGCTGACCCAGCGGGTTGAAGTTGCTGGTCTTGCTTTGCACCGTGGTACCGGAAGCGGTGATGACCTGTTCACCGGTTTTCTGTCCCGCGGCATTCAATGTGTAGTGAAGATCGTTGCTCTGCGCATCGTAGATATCGGTCAGACGATGGGCACCGTCGTAGACAAAGGTCGTGGTGACGTTGTCGGGATCGGTAAGGGTCTTCACTTCGCCGTAGGGCCAGTACGTCAGGCTCGTGGTACTGCCACCGACACTACGCGAAGCCAGCCAGCCCCGCGGGGTATACGTCATGTCGGTATTGACGCCGTTGGCGTCGGTGATCCGTGTCACCCGACCGTCGCCGTCGTAGGAGGCATAGGTGGTGACGTGACCCAGGGCGTCGGTGACTTGATACAGGTCGCCCGGCTGATGGCAAGCACCTCCCGGCGTACCGCAATTGGTCGCGCTGCTGCTGGTGTAGTAGCTGTACGTGGTGGTCTGGGTGAGATCGGTACGCGGCCCTGTCGTCGTGAGCCGCAAGCCCACCTGCGGACAGCCCGTGCCGACAGTGTCGCAATAGGTGTAGGTCCAACGGCGCACGCCGGCCGGGGGCGTGCCGCTGGCGCTGCATGTGTATGACGCAGCCGCAGACACACTCATGTCGATGGTGCACTGGGCCAGCGCCTGGCCGCGGGCGTTGTAGATCCAGTCGGTCTTGGTGACGATGTTGTAGCTGTAATCGAGCCAACGTCGCTCGGTGGGCACATGGAAGGTGTCGTTCCAGTCGGTCTGGATCGGTCGCGGCGTGGTGCTGGTGGAGGCCTCGACGCTGCCGGCTTCCATCCCGTCGCCGTCGTGCTGGTAGGTGGTGACGTTGCCGTTGTAATCCGTGGTCTGGTTGACTAGGCCATTGAAGTCATAGGCCCAGGCACTGATGGGCGCGCAGGCCTCGCAGGTGCCGTTGACGCTCGTGATGTCGGGAACGCCCATGATCGTGGTGAAGGCATGGTGGCGTGATGTGCCCAAGGGATCGAGTACATCGGCCGAGCCGTCGCTGTTGTAGGTCATCGTGTACGAGCCCACGCCTCCCGCCAGCTGGTTGTTGATGGCTTGGCCCGCGGCGTTGTAGCTGTAGCTCATGTAGCGGACGTTGCTTTCGTCGATGATGCCGGTGAGCAAGCCTGGTGTCGTCGCGCCGCCGCTGTAGCCCGATTCGTTGTAGAGGTAGGTCAGGACGCTCGTGTCGGGATAAGTCACCGTCGCCAAATCACCGGCGCCGTTATAGCCGTAGCTGTAACTCCCGCCATCGGGCGCGGTGACGTGGTTGATCAGGCCGCTGCTGGTGTAGGTCAGCTGGATCGTCCGCTGCGAGGCATCGGTGATCGTGATCAGGTAACCCACACCCGGCGCGATCGTGATCGGCGTGGTCGCCGTGCTGTAGGTCAGCGTCGTGGTGAAGCCGTCCTGGTACTGGATGCTGAGCAGGTGGCCGGTGGCGTCGTACTGCTCGGTGCTACGCGTATCGACACGCAGCAGTGTCCAGCCGGTAGGGTTGCCGTTGGTGTCGGTCTGTTCGGAGAGGGCGTCGAAGACATCGGGCTCGCCAGCCCATGCGCCGCTGGAGAGCGCGTAGGTGCTGACCCGACCGTCCTCACGGGTGACCGTGGCGGTGCCGGTGCCTGTTGTGCCTGGGGTGTACGTGATGCGATTGGAATACGAGTGGCGCCAGTGCTGCCCAAAGGTATCCACCCCGGCATTGGGGTCGCTGTTGTAGTAACGATCAAAGGTCAGCCAGTGACCGGCGTGGAAATCTTCTTCGCGGCGGAAGACGTTGCCCGTACCGACATCGATCGGGTCGGCGGCGCAATTGCACTTGTTCGGATTGCCGAGGGCTTTGGCGGGGCTGGGTGTGCGCGGTGGAGGGCAAAACCAGCTGCCACCGTAGTCAGCGGATGCCCCACCATTTTCCGGATTATAAATGGTGATTACCCACTCACCTGTGATGAGTGTGTGTGCCGAGTTAACCCACCCGACCTTGGTAACGTGACATGGAGCCGTGATAAAAAGCGAGGGATATTCCGCTGCATAATCTGGCGTTATCGTGTCTTGACAATAGACCTGATCTTGAGCGTAATCGGGCTGCTCGCTTGCAGGGCACCACCCACTGTTAGCCATCACCGAGGTGGCATGCATGGCAGCACACAGGAACAGACCGAACAGCAGTCCAACACGCGTCCTTGGTCGTGACATACGTCCTCTTCCCTACGGTGACTTGGTTGACGTTGCTTCAGTTCACGCGAACGGTGAACACCCCTGTGCTCTTTATAGCAAATTCGCGCAAAGACTGATTGGCCCTCTGTCCAAGTGATGATCCGCACCAAACAAAAAGGCCCCCTTTCGGGGGCCAGTGAACCGGGCAAGGGGGATTGCTATGGCTCGGGGGTACTCGGTGCATCGGCGAGGAACCAGACTCCACGAGCAAGATCAATGTGCAGCGATGGCGGCAGGACGACTATCGGGAGATGGCGTGCGACTGTGTAGGCGAACGCCGATGGGACGTCTGCGGACGATGTTTAACGCTGGAGTTAAGCGGCGCCGGAGGCGTCCGCCTTGAACGAATGGTTAGGCATTTGAAGGCAGAAGCGCCGAATTTCATGCCCGACAAACTTGCCTGACTTTAGCTGATGCCTACTGATCTCGATGAAGCCATTGTGTTCTAGGACGCGAGCAGATGCTTCGTTTGACGACAGGCAAGCGCTGAAGATTTTGCGGGGTGAAAGTGTTTCAGTCGCGTACCGAATAGCAAGCGATGCGGCTTGAGTTGCAATACCGCGTCGCTGAAAGGGGCTGGCGATCCAGTAGTCAAGCTCGGCGCTCTTAGCCTCATGATTGATGGCATTCAGAGAAATGATCCCGCAAAAAGATTCCTTAGATACGACAGCGAAGACATGGCTCTGACCCGCAGCAATGCGCTCCGAAACTGCCGAAAACCATTGCACAGCACCGTTCTGTGGGTATGGCGACGGAAGATTGCTCATGGCCCCGATTTTTGGGTCGGAAGCGTAGAGCTGTACATCTGGAAGATGGATTTCTGATATTGCCGTGATCGAGATCATGGGCCTAACGCTGGAGTTAAGCGGCGGCGAAGCCGTCCGCCTTGAACGAATTGTTAGGCCGCATACCGCACCACGGCATGACCAAACCCGCCTTTTGCATCATAGCCTGCCCAGATGGTGCCCCACGAATATGTGCCAGGTGCGAAGCCGGTGCTAGCGAGCCAGCCACCGATTTGTTTTGCGCGGAGCAGCTCTTCCTCTTCGGACCAAGCATTCCAGTTTGTTCCGTATTTAGGGTGAGTATCCGAGAGCGAAACTTGCTCCAGCGCTCCTGAGTTGAAGCCGAGTGATATACCAATGACAAGGTCAGTTTCAGTGAAGGTCGGCAAGCGATACCACACTCAGCCAGTGTGCATGTCGGTGCGCTTGAGCTGCTCGTGCTGAAAGGAGGACAGCAAAACGACCTCCGTAAGCGAGCGCGATATGCGAAGGCCTACGGGGTGAAGAAGCTCAAATTCTTGAACGTTTGTCATTGCGGCCTAACGCTGGAATTGAGCGGCGGCGTAGCCGTCCGCCTCGAATGAATTGTTAGCCATGTGGCTGCCAGATACCACTGGCGTAAGAATAAAGTTGCGTTGTAAGAGGATGGTCGCTAGTGCTGCCCACCCTTGCGCATAGTTGATGTAGCTCTTGAATGCCTTGTGTGTTTGCAGCATCTGTGAACGCTAGGATGTCTCTGGCTGGAAGCGCTGCTACAAAACCATTCGGCGCCAAATGAGCACACGACTGCACCCAAAAACCATCAAAAAGAATAAGGCTTGCTTCGAAGTTGCCACCCATAAGGACTGCATAAATGTTGCCGTATGGTTGAACCTTGACCTGTATTTGAGCCATGGCTGCAAGGTTGTAGATGGCTTTCGAGTGAAGCTCCTCCGCAGTGACGCCAGATGCTGATAGATGGCGATGCTGGATGTAAGTGAAACTATTGCCAGCGTCTACGACATAGGCAGCTGCCAGCGAAGGTGCGACCTTTTTTAGGACAGGACTATTAGCAAGATCCAAGGTCACGGTCGGCGGCTCATCAGTCGGCAGCGTGGCCTTAACGTAGGCAATTGCTCTGAAGCAGAAGTCACGATCGGGAATGTTCATGCTCTTGATGGCTAACGCTGGAGTTAAGCGGCGCCGGAGGCGTCCGCCTTGAACGAGATGTTAGACCGTACGGGCAGCAATGCGAAGGCTAGAGCTTTTGACCAAGTGTTAGGGCAGCAACGTCCCAATTGAACACCGTGCCGGTAGAACGTGACACGGCAAACCAGCCTACGAGGCTGCTACCAACCCAATTCGGACTGGCGCCAGGCGGTGCAGGATAGTTTGAGCGCAGCGCAAAGACGAAGTAACGGCCTTTGCCTTCGTCCGTTTCGAGTTCACAGCGATACTCGTTTATGCCGTGACGTGGCGATTGCCTTTGAGCGACCGCAGCCTTAAGACGGCTGCAAGCGGACGCACTCGAAATTGCCGACGCAGAAGCCAGAGCCGGCACGCAGGGAACCAACGCTAAGAATGCCAAGAAAGTCTGGGTGATTGCTCGCATTGCTTAAGGTCTAACGCTGGAGTTAAGCGGCGGCGTAGCCGTCCGCCTTGAACGAAATGTTAGGCACCAAACTCACGCAGCACCTCAATCTTGCCAACGATGTTGTCATTGAGAGCCTCAAGCTCGCCGGCTGGAACCCACCACTCTGTATGAAGAGCCCCGCCGACCTTTTGAATGGGGTAGTTGGACATAAATGATGAGCGGACCGAGAAACGTGTGACCGCACCGTACCCACTGTCTTTGACGTTCCATTTCTCCGCAATCTCAGCAGCGTACTGCTCGTTAGTGACTGGATAGAAAATAGGTTGCCCGGGAAGCCTGGGTGGCCAGCGAGTGAAGCCGGAAGCTCGCAGAAGTTCGAGCTCCTCCGGCCCAACAGGGCGATACAAAATGGTGGTTTCGTCCGAATCTGTCATTTGGTGCCTAACTACCTAATAGACCGACCTGAGTCGGGTTATACATCTTGAGTTGCGCGAGCCACATACGCCCCATCCCACTGATATTATTCATTTTTCACAACCTGAGTCGGGTTATACATCCATCGCAAACCCCGATTCAGATCGTCACACATTGCGCTCTACGATGTCACCTTTTCCCCACCACTGGAGTGACCCTTATGGGGTGAACAAGCCCCCGTAACAGCCGCGCCGCGGCTCATGGATCAGGTCTCCGTCGTTTGCCGGCGACGGCATTTGAGCCGACGCACGGAGGAGGCGTATCGCTATTGGATCCGGCAGTACATCTTCTTCCACGATAAGCGCCATCCGCGGGACGTCGGTCCCGCTGGCATCACGCCTTTCATCAACGACCTTGCCGCCAGGCGACACGTTGCAGCCTCAACCCAGTCTCAGGCCTTCAATGCGGTGCTATTCCTCTACCGTGACGTGCTTGAAGTCGAGGTCGAGCACATGGAAGGACTTCGGCGTGTCCAACGCTTGTCCCGACTCCCGGTGGTTTTCACTGTCGAGGAGGTTCGACAGGTTTTGGGTGGCCTTAGCGGGCTTTCCAAACTCATTGCCGAGTTGCTCTATGGCACCGGATTGCGCATCACCGAATGTCTGACCTTGCGGGTCAAGGACATCGACTTTGGCGCAGGCACGATTCACATCCGATCCGGGAAAGGCGGCAAGGACCGCACCACCGTCCTGCCTGACCGCCTGCGCAAGGCTTTGCAAGAGCAACTCATCTGGGTCGCTCGCATCCACAAGCGCGATCTGACAGTGGGTGCGGGGCACGCGCCTTTGCCGGGTGGTCTTGATCGGAAATATCCCAACGCCAGCCGCCTGCTCGGCTGGCAGTTCGTGTTCCCTTCACGCATCACAAGGAGATGCCCGGGCTCAGGACGCGCGCTACGCTGGCATGTGTCGGAGTCAACGTTGCAAAAGCAGTTCAAGGATGCGCTGGCACACGCAGGCATCCACAAGCACGCTTCGGTCCATACGCTCAGGCACTCGTTCGCCACGCATCTGCTTGCGAGCGGGACCGACATCCGCACCATCCAGTTGCTTCTTGGCCATAGCAATCTAAAGACCACGATGATCTACACCCATGTCCATCAGGCTATCCGGCACACCGTAAGCCCGTTGGATCGCCTCTGTTGAGCAGGTACAGGCGTCGTTCGAGTCAAGCGGCGCCACTTCCCGGCACCCGAGCATGGCCGCCGCCACGACTAGCCGGCGTTGTCTGCGGGACCCAGCAGCCCACCCTTCCGCATCTGCTGGACAACAGCTTCCGCGACGAGTCGGACCGTGTTGGCGTCGGCCTCCGGCTGACAAAGTCCAAGTGACTGGATGATTTCACCCTGGCGGCGCGGATCGACCGAGCCGTAGCTCGTGAAGGTGGTCAGCACGCCCTCATGGCCCAGATTCTGGCTCCATGCCTTGAACGCCTCAGGTGTCTGGCACAAGGTCTCACCCAGGCGCACCAACGTGTTCCGGAAACTGTGCGGATTGAAGTACGACAGCCCCGCCGCCGTGAAGGCCGACTTGAAGATGCTGCGGATCGGCCCGGCGTCGCTCCACGGCTTCCGCTCCAAGCCGACCGCCTGGAAATGGCGCGTTTCTCCAAGGCCCATCTTGGTCGCGGGGAAGAGCGGATCGTCGTTCCCCCACAGCAAGACATCCTGCAAGTAAGCGATCCAATCGAGCACAATCTGGCGGATGTCGTCGCCCACGGGAAAGAACGTTGTCGTGAAACTCTTGCGGAATTTGGTTTCGACCTCGCGCGCGTCCTGGAACACCGTCCCGGCGGCCAGGTCAACATGCTTGAGCTTCATCGACGCGATGGCGCTGTCGCGCGCCCCGGTCAACAGGGTGAAGGCGAGGAGCGCGCGGTTGCGTTGGTCTATGGTGGATGCGGTCGGCATGGTGCTCAGGACGCGCCGGATCTGCTCGATGGTCGGCACCGGGCGTTGGCGGCGGGCGGCGGCTATGCGCGAATCATTGTCGGAAAGATTGAAGTATTCGGCGTCCGAATACCGGAACCTTGACTTGCATCCCGGCTTGTCCGAGAGCCACTGGAAAAAGCGTTTCAGGTGCGCGAGGGTTGAACGCTGCGTGGCCTTGCTCAACTTGCCTGCAGTCGAGCGGCTGTCCTGGTCGGCCAGATGCCGCTTAAAGGCGATGGCTTGCTCGTAATGAAACGCATGAAAGTCCCGCCGCTTCGTCTGGCCCTCGAAGCGGGCCAGAGCCGATGCGACAGCATCAACGGTGTCCTCGTTATGGCCTTGGGACTCTTTCAGAAAGGCGAAGTAGATACGCTTGATTCTTTCGTTTGCGGGGTTGTGCGTTGTCATGGTGCGAGGCTCCTATTTGAAAGCACAGTTCACGGAGGGTGGATGGCTCTCGCCTATGCGTTCTTGTGCTTCCGGCAGCGAAACAGCCACATCGCCCAAAACCGCCCCCAAATTGGCCAAGCTGACCCGGCGATTCATCCACGCCGAGCACGTTGAACAGATGCCGACGAGATTCCCTGTCGTCGCATTCATCGGCTCGTACACGGCGCGATTGCCGGCCGGCTTCTGCGGAGTGCGGCACCGGCAGCAATAAAGTTCGCCGGCCCCGCACGGCCGCGCGTTCCGCTGCCGGCGCGCGCGGAGAAAGCCGCCCAGGTCGCGACCGGCAATCAGGATCGGACGGCTGCCGTCGATCGTAGGGAGTCCGGCTCGAATCCATGCCCGGACCGTGTTGCGATGGGTGCCATACAACCGGGCGACCTCTTCCACGGAGTACGACCGGTGAATCTTGGCGAGCCGAGGGTTCGGTTTGCGGGTGCTCACGGCTAGGGTGCCGCCTGCTCGATCAGCGCCCGGATATCTTCAACGCGCCAAGCGGTAATGCGCTCGCCCAGCTTCACGGGCTGCGGGTAGCGACCCGCTTTGACGCCTGCCCACCATGTCGATTTACAGACGGGGAAGATGGCCGGGATAGCTGGCGCGGATTCAGTGGCGGGTTTGCCGACTATCTGCGAGAGACGCAGGTAGCCGGTTTCGGGGAGTGCGTGCATTGCGGTCTTTCCCTGTGCAGTAGTGGACAGGGGCAATGCTGGGTGCTTTTTTCGCGGGCGAACATTGGCGGGTTTGGCCGCCTAGGGGTTGTTTTCTTCCATTGAGCAAAGCCCTCAAGGAAGCGCGTCTTTGTTCAAAGGCGCCAGCTTAGCCACAGTAGAGGCATCTATCGAAGACCCGTAAAGGCAACGAGTTAGCGCTGCCACCTGCTCACGCATTGGTAGCTCGAAACAATTGTGAAACGCTATGGTCATGCTGCGAACGAAATGGAGTCGGAGAGGATTGCTACTACGCTCATCCACTACGGGCGAGCTATTTGACCATTGCTCTGCACCTCGCTCCAGATAACTCAACACGTAGTCAACGATCTTTTCGGGCACAACAATTGATCGAACGAGACGGCAGGTATTTTCTTCCTTCGTAGGCGTGCCAACTAACTGAGTAGCCGCAAGCGGCATGCGGATCAATTCCCTATATATTTCCGTTGGAAGCGGCGCGGGACCATCATGAAACCAAGACGAGGCAGACAGCTCACGCAGCGATGCCAGCTCTTGCGCCAGCTCTCTAGCCAGACTAGCTAACCTCGTTCCATGGCGTTTCCGCACGGCGTGAGGTATCAATGCGCCCCCTCCAGCCGGCCCGTCAAAAGAGTCTTGGATCAGATCGAAGATGAACCTTACCGCGCATTCGTCGTAGCGCCGGTCCAACGTACTCCAAACACGACCGCACTCGCGATCAAGTATCACTTTCTCAGTAGCTGGACGAGGGTGTATGAATTCGGGGGCGTCTGAGCAGGGGTCCCAAATTGCGTTCGTTTCTCGATGGTCTAACCAAAGATTCCATATCCGCTCGGGGACCGTTTCCGGTTTCATTACTGCGCACGCCCCTGCACCCTTCAATAGGTGCCGCGCCAGCCGGGGAAGGTGCCCGGTTTTTGGATGACCGCCCTAGGCGCGGCGTTCAACGGTTGTGGATCAGCTTACCTTGCGTGTCATCGGCAAGACGTTGCCGCCCACCTTCAACGTGTCCAGATAGTCGGCCCATGCCGCCATCATCTTGCGACGTGCGGGCAAATGCGCGGTGCGGTTGTACGCGCGGCCGTTTGGGTCTTTGACCGCGTGCGCCAACTGGTGCTCGATATAGTCCGGTCGGAAGTGCAACACTTCATCCAGCACTGTGCGCGCCATCGCCCGGAAACCGTGCCCGCTCATTTCGTCGGTGGCGTAGCCCATGCGACGCAGCGCGGACAAGACCGCGTTGTTGCTCATGGGCCGCTGCGGACTGCGCGCGCTGGGGAACACGTAGCGGCCTCGCCCGGTCAGCGGTTGCAGCTCGTGCAGGATCGCCACGGCTTGCGGCGCCAGCGGCACAAGATGCGCCTCGCGCATCTTCATTTTCTCGGCGGGGATGTTCCATTGCGCCCCGTCCAGATCAAACTCCGCCCACTCTGCCTGGCGCAGTTCGCCGGGACGCACGAACAACAGCGGCGCCAGCCGCAGCGCGCACTTCGTCACCAGCGAACCGTTGTAGGCATCCATCGCGCGCAGCAGGCCACCGATGGCAGTCGGTTCGATGATGGCGGCATGGTGCGTCTGCTTGACCGGCGGCAGCGCCCCGCGCAGGTCGGCGGCGGGGTTGCGATCGGCGCGGCCGGTGGCGATGGCATAGCGCATCACCTGCCCGCAGTTTTGCAGCACCCGATGCGCGGACTCGACCGCTCCACGGTCAACAATGCGGTTGACGGTAGCCAGCAGCTCCTTGGCGGTTATGTCGGCAATCGGTCGGCTGCCCAGCCACGGGAAAACATCATTCTCCAGACGCAGCATGATCCGGCTGGCGTGCAGCTCCACCCATGTTGCCGACTGCTTGGCGTGCCACTCGCGCGCCACCACTTCAAAGCTGTTCGCCGCGCGTTCGTCGCCGGCAGCCTTTGCGGCCTTGCGCTGCTCGCCCGGATCGACGCCAGCGGCCAGCAGCTTTCGGGCTGCGTCGCGTTTCTCGCGGGCATCTTTCAGGCCGGTATCCGGGTAGGTGCCCATGCTCAGGGTTTTGCGCTTACCGTCAAAGCGGTAATCAAAGCGCCACCATCGCGAGCCGTTCGGATTCAGCAGCAGATACATACCGCCGCCGTCGGTCATCTTGATTGGCTTATTTGCGGGCTTCGCATTGCGTATGGCGGTGTCGGTAAGCGACATGACGGTAGCACCCAGGCCAGAAGGGCCAGCTACCGACGAATCTACCGCCGCCAGACGGTAGATTGCAATGCACCTTATCGGACTGTATCGGCCACAAAAAAGGCCGGAACCTTTGCTTTTGCTAGGGTTACCGGCCTTCGTTGGACTGCTTTGGAGCTTTAATTGGTGGAGGTGGCGGGAGTCGAACCCGCGTCCGAAAGCGTTCAATGCCCGGATCTACATGCTTAGCTCAACGTTCGATCTCGTTCCGCGACAAGCACGATGGGCAAAGCGCACCGCGGAACCAGCCTGATTGATTTGACCTAGAACCGCCAGGCGGCAGCGTTCGGCGATCTCATGATAATGACCCTACACCGACGAGCATGAGCACAAGTGGGTTCGGGGCTTACGCCTTAAGCGGCGAGAGCGTAGTTGTCGTCGTTGGCAACTAGAAGTTTGCTGCTGGATTTACGAGGAAAGCTGCCCCCTCGGCATGCACCAAGTCATCTCACTACCCCCGTCGAAGCCAGGACACCCCCGGGGAAAACGATATGACTTGGTGAGTATATGGGGCTTATGGCCACGGCATCAATGACATTCGCTATAGCACGATAGCGCGGCCATCACCGTGGGCGAAGGAACACGCGCGCAAGGGTGGTCAATGTGAACTGCGCAAACATTGACCGCACAAAAGCCGAATGTTGTTCACGCGTGAATGCAACGTCTATACTTGGTGACTTATATCTCCCTGTACCCGCCGCACTCGTGGGAATGATCTCGATGACTCGACTGCAATTGCTTGGCTTGGCCGTGGCCACAGCCCTCTTCGCCACTGCCAGCGTTCACGCCGAAGGTGACAAGGCTGCCGGACGCAAATTGATCTATACGTGTGCCGGCTGCCATGGCGTACCTGGTTACACCAATGCCTACCCGCAGTATCCGGTGCCGAAGATTGCCGGCCAGAACGAGCAGTACATCATCAACGCGCTGCATGGCTACCAGAGTGGCGATCGCACACATCCGACCATGGGTGCGCAGGCGCAGAGTCTTTCCGACACGGACATTCAGAACATCGCCGCCTACCTTTCCAGCCTCGCCAAGTAGTTGCCAAGGACTTTCCGCATGAAACATGCGCTTACCCTGCTTTCATTCGGCGCCGTGCTGGCGTTCGCCTCCACCCAACTGCTGGCCACTGGCAATGCCGAGAATGGCAAGCAGAAGGCTGCCACCTGCTTCGCCTGCCATGGTGTCGACGGCAATGCGGTCGATCCGCAGTACCCGCGCCTGGCTGGCCAGTACAACGCCTACCTGCAGCAGGCGTTGCATGAGTACAAGGACGGTCAGCGCAACAACCCGATCATGAAAGGTATGGACGCCACTCTGTCCGACCAGGACATCGAGGATATTGCCGCATATTTCTCCGGTCTGCCGACCAAGCTCGATACCCTGCAAGGTCACATCAGCGGCGACAAGTAAGTTCATTTGTCTCGCCACTAAAAAACAAAGGCCCGCACTTGGCGGGCCTTTGTTTTTGGTTGATCCGTGACACCGACTCAGGCGATCGCGGACTTGCCTTCGGCCTTGTTGTAATAGGGTTTCTCGCCGGAGGCATGATCGGTCGCATCACGCACCGCGGTGATTTCCGGCACCCGCTCGCGCAAGGTCTTTTCCACGCCCTGCTTCAGCGTCACGTCGACCATGCCGCAACCGTGGCAGCCACCACCGAACTGCAGCAAGACCGAGCCGCTGGCATCGATCTCCAGCAGCGTGACCCTGCCCCCATGCGAAGCCAGGCGCGGATTGATCTCCGATTCCAGCACATAGCGCACGCGCTCGATCAGGCCGGCTTCCACACCCGGCACATCGCCCTTGATCCTGGGCGCGCGGATATTGAGTTGACCGCCGGTGGCGTTGGGTTCGTAATCGATGGTGGCATTGTCCAGCCAGCTGGCACTCTCGCCATCGATGTGGAACAGAAAACCGGCGCATTCAATCGTCCACTCGCCGCCGGCCAGATCGGCCGGCTCGCAGAACTCCAGCTCGCAGTTGGCCGCCGCCGTACCGGGGGAAGTCACCCGCAGACGGATGCTCAGGTCTTCACTACCCTGTTGTGAAAGAAGCCGCAGAAAGTGCTGCTGCGCGCGTTCGGAAATGTCGATCATGCCTGCTCCGGGTCACCAAACGAGTGCCGGCAAAGCTCGCCGGCGAAACAGCACCATTTTAGTCCTGTTTCAAGTTTGATGCGCGCTTTGACTTTTGCACGCGCAACTTCGACGCTTCGCATCCCTCACTTTCAGCCTGTACGGAGATCCGCATGACCACCAACGACCTGGCCACGCAACACTGCCAACCACGCAAAGGCAAGGAACATGCGCTCGACCCCGCGCAGACGGCAGGCTTGCTGCTGTTGGTGCCGGGCTGGCAGCTACATGCAAACGGCCACGCGATCGTCAAGGATTTCAGATTCGCTGACTTTCACCACACCCTGGGTTTCATCAATGCAGTCGGCTTCATGGCCAACCACGAGGATCATCACCCGGATATCGAAGCCGGTTACGGTCATTGCCAGCTGCTGTGGTCGACCCATGATGTGGGCGGCCTGTCGCTGAACGATTTCATCTGCGCCGCGCGGGTCGAGGCCCTCCTGGCGCGTTGATCAGAAATCCGTGCGCGACTTGTCCCGCGAGTAGACCAGCCGCTTGCCCTTGACGGCGAGCACATCGAGAAAGTCTTTCAGATCATCCGGCAAGGGCGTCGAGAAACTGTAGGAGCGCCCGTCCAACTCAAAACTCATGTGCGCGGCGTGCAGGAACATCCGGTTCAGGCCCATCTCGCGGAAACGCTTGTTCATCTCCTTGTCGCCGTACTTCGGATCACCAGCCAGTGGGTGACCGATATGCGCGGCATGCACGCGGATCTGGTGGGTACGCCCGGTGCCCAAGGTAGCCTGCATCAGGCGGGCGCCGGGGTACTGCTCCATTTCGCGGAAAAACGTCAGCGACGGCTTGCCGTTGTCGGCCACCCGCACCATGCGCTCACCACCTTGCAATACGGATTTCAGCAGCGGCGCATTGACGTCGAACTTGGCCTTGGAGGGATGACCGAGCATCAGGCACAGATATTGTTTGGTGACCTCGCCGGCACGGATCGCCGCTTGCAGCCCGGTCAGCCCGGCCCGCGTCTTGGCAAACACCAGCACGCCGCTGGTATCGCGATCGAGTCGATGCACCAGTTCCAGGTGTTCCTGCGGCCGGGCCGCGCGCAGCAGCTCGATCGCACCGTGACTGACCCCGCTGCCGCCATGGCTGGCCACGCCGGCGGGCTTGTCGATGACCAGGAAGTGCTTGTCTTCGAAAATGATGGCGTCGGCCACCGAGGCCACCAAACCGGTGGCCGGTGCGTTGCCCTCGGGCCGTTCAGCCACCCGTACCGGCGGAATACGCAGCATATCACCGGCTGTGAGACGCGTATCCGGCTTCGCCCGCTTGCCGTTGACCCGCACCTGACCGGTGCGCAACAGCCGGTAAATCATGCTCTTCGGCACCCCTTTGAGCATGGTGACCAGAGCGTTGTCGATGCGCTGGCCGTCCCGCTCGGGGCCGATCTCGACTTGACGTACACCGTGAGGTGCGTCGGGGGAAGTTACCGTCTGCATTGAAAAAAACCTGCTGAAATAGGATACTCGGTGGGCGCTACATTCTGCCCATCGATGTCTGGATCGGGTCGAGTGCCCGCCCGTAACGTCGGCGAGGATTGCGCCGGTTGCCTTGGCGGCCGGTCGCGGCTCCCTTTCATCGTAACGGTTCGGGCTGCCGTTTGTCCGATGCCATTGAGGTATCGGGGCGGCAGACGCAGCTGATCGAATCATCCCGACACCGGTAACGGTGCCGTTTTTTTGCCGCTTTTACCGCAGCGGCGCGATCCCCGGCAGGCCGCCATTTCGGCGCCACCGTGGCACGCGACGCGCGGCAAGCCGAGGATTACCACCATGAAGCGTATGTTGATCAACGCGACTCAGCGTGAAGAGTTGCGCGTGGCCATTGTCGATGGCCAAAACCTGTACGACCTGGACATCGAAATCCCTTCCCGGGAACAGAAAAAGTCCAATATTTACAAGGGCCGAATCACCCGAGTTGAGGCTTCACTTGAAGCTTGTTTCGTTGAATACGGCGCCGAACGCCATGGCTTCCTGCCGCTGAAGGAGATCTCCCGCGACTACTTCGCGCCGGGTCTGGATCACCACAAGGCCACCATCCGCGAGCTGCTCAAGGAAGGCCAGGAAGTCGTCGTTCAGGTTGAGAAGGAGGAGCGCGGCAACAAGGGTGCTGCCCTGACCACCTTCATCAGCCTGGCCGGCCGTTACATGGTGCTGATGCCGAACAACCCGAAAGCCGGCGGTGTCTCGCGGCGGATCGAAGGTGAAGATCGGCAGGCGCTGAAAGAAGCACTCGACCATGTCACCGTGCCGGACGATGTCGGCCTGATCGTGCGCACCGCCGGCCTTGGCCGCGACGCCGAAGAACTGCAGTGGGATCTCGATTACCTGCTGCAGCTGTGGAAATCGATCTCCGAGGCAGCCAACAAGCAGAAGGCGCCGTTCCTGATCTATCAGGAATCGAAGCTGTTCATCCGCGCCCTGCGCGACTACCTGCGCAGTGACATCGGCGAAATCCTGATCGACGAGGAGTCGCTGTATAACGACGCCCGTGATTTCATGCAGCAGGTGATGCCGAACGCGCTGCGCAAGCTCAAGCTGTACAAGGACGACACCCCGCTGTTCACGCGCTACCAGATCGAGACGCAGATCGAGAGCGCGTTCGACCGCCAGGTGCGCCTGCCTTCGGGCGGCTCGATCGTGATCGACCAGACCGAAGCGCTCACCGCGATCGACATCAACTCCTCCAAGGCCACCAAGGGCAGCGACATCGAGGAGACCGCGTTCAACACGAATTGCGAGGCCGCGGTGGAAATCGCCCGCCAGGCACGCATCCGTGACGCCGGCGGCCTGATCGTGATCGATTTCATCGACATGGACAGCCCGAAGCACCAGCGCGAAGTGGAAGATCGCCTGAAGGAAGCGCTGAAGCTCGATCGTGCCCGCGTGCAGATCGGCCGCATCTCGCGCTTCGGCCTGCTCGAGATGTCCCGTCAGCGCCTGCGTCCGAGTCTCGGCGAAGCGACCCAGATCGTCTGCCCGCGCTGCGAGGGCCACGGCCACATCCGCGGTGTGGAATCGCTGTCGCTGTCGACCCTGCGCCTGATCGAAGAGCACGCGATGAAGGACAACACCGGCCAGGTGCTGGTGCAGGCGCCGTCGAGCGTCGTCAACTTCCTGCTCAACGAAAAGCGCGCCAGCGTGGTGGAGATCGAACTGCGCCACAAGGTGCACGTGATGATCGTCGCTGACGAAAAGCTGGAAACGCCGCATATCGAAATCCAGCGTATCCGCGAAGCCGACATGGGCGAGCACAGCAAGCCCAGCTATGAACGGCTGACCACCGTGGAAACGGCCGAGCTGCCCAAGATGGGCCAGGCTCTGGGCAGCAGCGAACAGCCAGCGGTCAGCGGCATCGTGCCGTCCAGCCCGGCGCCGCTGCGTGAGGAAATCGAGGCTCCAGCCGCCAGCGCACAACCGATTGCGCGTCGCCAGCCGGTGACCACGCCGACGGCGTCCCGCCCGGCTCCGTCAGGTGGTGTCATCTCGCGACTGCTTGGCTGGTTCCGCAGTGCCGAACCGGCAGCGGCAACGCCTGCTCCCAAGCGCACGGATGGCAATGACAGCACACGTGATCGTCGTGACGAGCGCACGGGCCGCAACAATGCTCAGAACACGTCCGCACAGCGACAGCCGCGCCGCGAACAGGCGCAGCAGCAGAACGGGGCGAAATCGAACGCGCAACAGCCCAGGAATCCACGCCAGCGCAATAATGAGCAGCCGCCGCGCCAGCCACAGCAGGCACAGCAAGCACAGGCTCCGAACGCCAAGGCAGAACGCCAGCCCAAGGCCGCGGTAACCGGGAACAACCCGGCACGAACCGAACGCAAGCCCAACCCCCAGCAACAGGGACCCAAGGCCGAGCGCCCGTCACGTCCCAGCACAAACGATCGCCCCGCCGCCGTGTCACCGAGCGATGCTGCCACGGAAGCCGAGCTGCTGATCGTGCCACTGGGTGAATCCACCGCGCCGGAATCTTCCGACGACACACTTGATGCCGACGGCAGCCAGTCGCGTCGACGTCGTGGCCGTCGCGGTGGCCGGCGCCGGCGCCGCCACGACGAAGTAGCTGCGAACGGTACAAATCTCGATGCAGGGCAAGTGCAGGCGCTCGACGACGAAGATCGTGACGAAGCCGTCAGCGCTACCGAGGCCAGCCGCAGCGAACAGCCTTCACGGAGCGCTCCGGTGACAGTCAGTCCCGTGGTCGCCGTCGCCGCGATCGGAGCAGATCTCATGAACAACGCTCCGGTTAGCAACGCGGCGCCTGAAGTCGCACAGGAAACGGCCAAACCGTCTGCTCCGATGCCTGCGTTTGTGGTACCGGTCGAGAAGGCTGTGACCCGTGTGGCCGATCCTGCGATGGATGATAGTCAGCCGTCCAAGCCAGAACTCACACCAAGCGCTGTAGCACCGCCTGTAGCAACCTTCAACCTGCCCACCCTGCCGCCTATTCCTGACCAGTCGAAACCGGCAGTCAACAATTCCGAGGCAAGTGAAGCAGTCAAGGGTACGCTACCGGCAGCGGCACCGATGCCCGCGCAACCGATCAGCCGCCCACCGCAGCAGGTCACTGTAGCCAACACCGACAGCGCCGCCGACAAGGTCCGTGAAATCGTAGCTGCACCCGTGACCGAGGCTGTTGTACCGGCACCACGGCCTGCGATCGTAGCCGATCCGCCGGCGCCTGCTCTTGCGCCGGCGCCACAGGCTCGACCGGCAATTTCGTCGGACCCGGCAGCGCCAATCAGTCAACCGACCAACGCGGCTCCAGCTGTGGTCGTCGTGCCTACTCCATCAGCACCGCTGCCCAAGCAGGGTGACTTGCTGGCTCACCCCATCCACCCGGCAGCGTCGATTACGCCGCGGGATGAGGAGCACAAGAGCGACCTGCACGACTGAATCGTCAGCGCCCTGCTTCAGTGACAAAAAAACCGGACATGCAGTCCGGTTTTTTTGTCACTCAATATCGAAGCGCATTTTTGGTTGTCGTTCAGTACTCAGCTGCCGACCTGATGGTTCGGCGCATCAATCAGGCCGTGTACGGTCATCAGGTGCGCCAGACTTAGCACATGATCCACATGCAGCTTTTCCATCAATCGCTGCTTGTAGGTCGACACCGTTTTCGGGCTCAGGTTGAGCTGTTCGCCGATGATGGTCAGCGGCTTGCCACGCACCAGCATCATCGCCACTTCCAGCTCACGGCTGGACAGCACGTCGAACGGTGAGGTGCTGCCATCCAGTGTGGCCAGTGCCAACTGCTGCGCCACGGCGGGTGCGAGATAACGTCGGCCACTGGCCACCTGACGCACGGCAGACACCAACTCCTCGGCACTGCAACCCTTAGTCAGGTAGCCGAGCGCGCCGGCGTCAAGCAGGCGTTTGGGAAAACGCGCGTCATCCACCACCGTCACGATAACAATCTGGGTGGACATCTTCGAGCGACAAACGCGCTCCGTGAGTTCGATCCCGCTCATACCCGGCATGTGCACATCGACCAGGGCAATATCCGGTGCCAACGTTCGAATCAGCCGCAGGCCTTCCTCGGCACTCCCTGCCTCACCACTGACGCAGATGTCCGCCTGCTGCTGCAGGATCATCCGGAAACCTGTACGTACCAGCTCGTGATCATCCACCAGGACAACATTGATCACATCACACCCTCCTTGATTGGGCTGCATGAAATCAGTCCGCACCACAGCAAACTGACCGACACGCAGCAATTCCGCCGTCAGGCGATCTCTTCCATCATGGTACTGCGATGCCCGGAGCTTTTCCGTCTCGCGCCGGGCCTGGGCCTAGGCCGCAAGTATGTCGGCGACACCCACATAACGGGCCAGCACAATCGTCGAGGTCGGGCCAGGCATTTCCACACTGACCGGTCGGTTCGAGCGTTGATGTTCGTCACGAGCCAGTTCCCTGGCCAGTTTGATGGCAGCTCCCAGTTGCAGATCACCGAACAGTGCGATATGGGAGCGACAGACCTTCCAGCCACCGGCAACGGAAGGTTTGAGTGAAATGATTACCAAGGCGTCCACCCCACGCGATGAGGAAATCAACCGTGATACGTCAGGCAAGTGCCTGCCGGTATCGTCACCATAGGGTCGCAATGTGCCATGGTGAATACAGTCGATATGTCAGCCGGCGCCTACAAGCCGTGTGCGGGAATCACGGCGAAGCCACCCTGCGTCATATTCGTTCGGGTCCCCTCTTGGACACCAACCACCGGAACCTGCAAGCAGCAAAGCCGCTGCTTTAGGAAGGAACAAAAAAACCGCCGATCGGCGGTTTTTTTGTTCCTTCATGATTCCAGTGAAATTCACTGAAACCTTCATTGGTGCCCAAGAGGGGACTCGAACCCCTACGACTTACGTCGCTACCACCTCAAGGTAGTGCGTCTACCAGTTCCGCCACCTGGGCAGGTGTGTTGCTTTAATGCTTCTTGGCCGGCTCTGTGGCCGCCGGCACCTCGCCCTTGGCCGGGGCGGGGGTTGTCGCAGGTTGTGCGGCTGGCACGGCATTGCCGGTAGCGGCAGGAACAGCCGTCGGCACTTCCGAACCTACCGGTGCGACAGGTGTTGTCGGTTGGGCTGCCTGCTTGCTGGCAAGCCCAGCCATCACACCCAGATCATCGGCCTTGCTGCTATGCGGCGCGCCATTGGCGTGCAGATAGATGCCCATGCCGAGGCTGAGCAGGAAAAACAGCGAAGCCAGGACGCCGGTGGCCTTGGTCAGGAACGTGGCCGAGCCACGCGCACCGAATACCGTGGCAGATGCACCGCTGCCGAAACCCGAGCCCGCATCGGCGCCCGCGCCGTTCTGCAGAAGGATCAGCACGATCATCGCCGCAGCGATCAGGATGTAAAACACGCTGAAGATGACGAACATGATTATTTATTGAGCCTGTAGCGCCTGATGCGCCGCGGCGCAGATTCCAAGGAAGTCGGATGCGGCCAGCGAGGCCCCACCGATCAGTCCACCGTCCACGTCCGCCTGCGCGAACAATTCCGCGGCATTGGCCGCCTTGACGCTACCGCCGTAAAGCAGTCGGGTCAGCCGGGCAATCATAACATCTTCCGTTTCCAGTTGGCTACGAATGAAGGCATGGACCTGTTGTGCCATCTTCGGTGTGGCGGTGCGACCGGTGCCGATCGCCCAGATCGGCTCATAGGCAATGACCGCCGTATCAAAGCTGGCGATACCGTTGAGCGCCAGTACGGCGTGCAACTGGCGAGCGATGACCGCCTCGGTCTGGCCAGCCTCGCGTTGTTCCAGCGTTTCGCCGACACAAAGGATCGGCGTAAGGCCACCGGCACGCGCGGCGGCGAACTTGCGCGCAACCAGCTCATCGCTCTCGCCGTGGTACTGACGGCGCTCGGAATGGCCGACCAACGCCCATTGCGCGCCGATATCCGCAAGCATCGCGGCGGAAACCTCACCGGTAAAGGCACCCTGCCCCTCATGCTCGCTGACGTCCTGCGCGCCAATACCCAATCCGGATTTGGCGTGCTGCCAGGACAGTTCGGCGAGATACGGAAACGGCGGAAACACGGCTACATCGATGGACGCCGGCTTGGCAGTGGCAACCTCGTTCACCAGGGCCGTGGCCATTGAACGACTGCCGTGCATTTTCCAGTTACCGGCGACAAGCTTCTTGCGCATGGTCTGCTTCCGTTGCGATCAGGCCGCAAGCTTACTGATGGGCTGGGGTATCGGCAAACATGCGGAACAACTGGCGCCGACGTGGCCGCCCGGTCAAGAATGGTCATTCACATGCAGGAATGACCATGTCGCCTACCCGCCCACTCAGCCTGATCACCGGAGCCTCTGCCGGTATCGGCGCGGCATTTGCCCGGCAACTGGCAACACTAGACCACGATCTGGTACTCACCGCGCGAAGGGTTGATCGACTGGAGGCCCTCGCTGGTGAACTGCGTGAAAAGCACGGCATCTCCGTGACCGTGCTGCCAAACGACCTCGCTGACTCGGGCGCCCCACAGGCCTTGTGCGATGCTCTGCAGCAGCGCGGCCTGCAGGTGGACTGGCTCATCAACAACGCTGGCTACGGCGTGCCCGGCTCGTTCCTGGCTAACGACTGGAAAACCCATGCGGACTTCCTGCAGGTGCTGTTGACCGCCCCCACGGAACTAGTCTGGCGGCTGCTGCCCGGCATGCGCGAACGCGGCTATGGCCGTGTCATCAATGTCGCCTCGCTGGCGGGACATGTTCCCGGCCCTGCGGGACACACGTTATACGCCGCGTCCAAGGCCTACCTGATCAAGTTCTCGCAATCGTTGGCTTTGGAGAATCATGGGGCTGGAGTGAACGTCTGCGCACTGTGCCCGGGCTTCACCTGGTCAGAGTTCCATGACGTCACCGGCACCCGCGACAAGATGAATCAGATGCCGGGCTTCATGTGGCTCAGCGCGGAAGAAGTGGTGCGCCAGGGCATTGAGGCGGTTGAACGCGGCCAGGCCGTGTATATCCCTGGCCGCGTCAACCGGACCATCAAGGCCATCGTGCAACTGATGCCGGATCGGCTGGCCATGTGGCTATCCGCACGGGAATCGAAGCGCTACCGGAATGCCGATGCATAGGCTGTCGATCCGAAACTCCTGCGTTCAGATCAGCTTGATCTCGCGCAACCGCTGCATCAAATACTCGTGCGAGCTGATCGAGGTGTCGTAGCGGCGCGGGTTGTCCGGCGTGATGCAGGAATCGAGCGGATCCAGCACCACGTCCGGATTCGGATGCAGGAAGAACGGCACCGAATAACGCGGCTTGCGTGCGTTCTCGTTCTGCGGATTGACCACCCGGTGCGAAGTGGACGGATACACGTGGTTGCTCAAGCGCTGCAGCATGTCGCCGATGTTGACCACGATCGCATCACCTTCGGTGGTGATCGGCAGCCACTCGCCATCGCTCAACACTTCCAGTCCCTCGGCGCTGGCACCGACCAGCAAGGTGATGAAGTTGATGTCCTCGTGCGCGCCGGCGCGCACGTTGGGAATGTTGTCCTGGGTGATCGGCGGGTAATGGATCGGGCGCAGGATCGAGTTGCCGACGTCGGTCTTGTCCTCGAAGAAGTTTTCCGGCTGATCGATATGCAGCGCCAGTGCGCGTAGCACCCGCGTGCCGAGCTGGTCCAGCGCTTCGTACAGGCCGTAGCCGTACTGCTTGAAATCCGGCACTTCGGCAGGCCAGAGGTTCGGCGGCATCACGTCGGCGAACTTTGAATCGCGCGGGATCTCGCGACCGATATGCCAGAACTCCTTCAGATCAGCGTACTGGCTGTCCTTGGCGGTCTCCACCTTGAGCGGCGTATAGCCGCGCGCACCGCCACTGCCGGCGATGTGGTACTTCATCTTGATGTCGGTCGGCAGCGCGAAGAAGCGCTGGAAGACATCGTACGAACCGTCGATCAGCTCGCGCGAAATGCCATGCCCGCTGATGCAGCAGAAACCGAATTCGCGATACGCCGCACCCAGTTCGGCAACGAAGGCATCTCGATCGGTGTCATAACGACGGATATCGAGGGTAGGAACATTCTTCATGATGGTTGTAGTCCACTAGGTTGGGCGTGCGGTCAATTCATCCGCCACCGCAGGGGCGGTGCACGTCGGGCCTATCCATGGCGACCCAGTACAACTACAGGTTCACGAGCGTTCGGCTACGGATTTTACAATCCCCGCCAGCTTTTCTGCCAACTGCTGCACTTCTGCGGCATCGGCAGCCTCGATGGTGACGCGCACCAGCGGTTCCGTGCCGGAAGCACGCAACACCACCCGGCCGCGACCACGCAGGGTCTGCTCCACCTCGGCCAGCGACTGCTGCACCTCGCTGCTGACCAGTGCCTCGCGCGCACCGATGGCGCGTACGTTGAGCATGACCTGTGGCAATTTCTTCAGGCCCCGACGGGCCGTAGCCAGATCCTGGCCGGACAGTGCCAGCGCCTCCAGCACCGCCAGCGCAGCGACGATACCGTCACCCGTAGTGGCGCGATCCAGGCACAGAATATGGCCCGAAGTCTCACCACCCAGTACGCCACCGTGCTGCCTCAGCTGCTGCATCACGTAGCGATCGCCCACGTTGGCGCGAATCAGCGACACGTCGAGTTCCGCCAGGGCCAGCTGCAGGCCGTAGTTGCTCATGAGAGTACCGACGACGGGCCCCTCAAGCAGGCCGCGCGCGTGCCAGCTGAGCGCCAGCACGTAGAGGATGTCGTCACCGTCGGCCAATACGCCATGCCGATCAACCAGCACCAGCCGGTCACCATCGCCATCGAACGCAATACCGAGATCGGCGCCATGCGCCAGCACGGCCTGCTTCAGCGCCTGTGGATGGGTGGAGCCAGACTCACGATTGATGTTGAAACCATCCGGCTTGTCGCCAATCGCGATGACCTCGGCGCCCAGTTCGGCAAACACTTTCGGCGCCACCTGGTAGGTCGCGCCATGGGCACAGTCCAGTACCAGCTTCAGCCCCCGCAGGCTGAAATCCTCTGCGACTGTCGCCTTGCAGAACTCGGCATAGCGCGCTACGGCATCGCTGATGCGGGTCGCCCTGCCCAGCCGCTCGGAGGCTACCGTGGCGAAGTCGGCATCGACTTCCCGTTCGATCGCCAGCTCGACTTCGTCAGATAGCTTCTCGCCGCCGGCAGAGAAAAACTTGATGCCGTTGTCATGGTACGGATTGTGTGAGGCACTGATGACGATGCCGGCGCTGGCACGCATCGAACGGGTCAGGAAGGCCACCGCCGGCGTCGGCATCGGTCCGAGCAAGCCCACATCGGCGCCGGCAGCGACCAGACCTGATTCCAGTGCCGACTCGAACATGTAGCCGGAGATGCGGGTGTCCTTGCCGATCAGCACCAGCGGACGATCCTTGCCCTCGCGCGCCAGCACGCTGCCTACGGCGCGGCCCAGGCGCAGCATGAAGTCCGCGCTGATCGGCCATTGCCCGACCATGCCGCGAATACCGTCCGTGCCGAAATACTTGCGTTGATTCATCGTGTGTTGCTGTCCTGAAAGATTGTCTGTCCCCGTGACGCAGGATAGTGCTGCACCGGATCCCGCAGCAAAGCGCTCAATCGTCGTCCGGCCAGCGCGGCGCAGCGGTTTTTTCGTCGCGCTTCGGCACCACATCGACCGCATGTACCGCCTGCCATACGGCCAGCGCATCCACCGTGGCAGCCACATCATGTACACGCACCATGCGTGCGCCACGCTGAACCGCGATCAGCGCGGCAGCGGTCGAGCCGGCAGCGCGCTCGACTGGATCGACCTTGCCGGTGAGTGTGCCGATCATCGACTTGCGCGACAGCCCGGCATATACACCGCTGCCCAGATTGGCGAAGCGATCCAGCGCGCACAGTAGTGCCACGTTGTGTTCCAGCGTCTTGCCGAAACCAAAACCGACGTCAACCATCACTTTGCGCCGGTCGATGCCTGCCAGTTCGCAGGCGAAAAGCCGGTCCGTGAGGAACCGGTGCACCTCACCGACCACGTCGTCGTAATGCGGCTCGGCCTGCATGCTGCGCGGCTCGCCCTGCATGTGCATCAGGCATACCGGCACGCCGAGTTCGGCGACGGCATCCATCGCGCCGTCGCGGCGCAAGGCATACACGTCATTGATCATGCCGGCGCCAGCAGCCACCGCCGCACGCATCACTTCCGGCTTGGAGGTATCGATCGCGATCGGCAGCGTGGTACGCGCGATCAGTTGCTCGATGACCGGGAGCACCCGGCGCAGCTCTTCCTCGACGGAGACATCGGCCGCACCTGGACGGGTGGATTCGCCGCCGACGTCAAGCATGTCGGCGCCCTCTTCCACCATGCGCAGGCCATGCGCCACGGCGGCTTCCACAGTGTCATGCATACCGCCGTCGGAGAACGAGTCCGGCGTGAGATTGAGGATGCCGACCACGCGCGGACGATCGAGCCGCAGTGGGCGTCCGGCGCAATCCAGTACCGGCGCAAACAGATCGATCGACATACTCACTCCTCAACTGATCCAGCTTTCCACATCGGCACGGCAGACTCAGGTCCCGGTTAAACCACCCAACTCGCCCATGTAGCGGCGGTAATGGCGCAGTTCCTCGATGGAATCACGGATATCCGACAACGCCGTATGCGCCGACTCCTTGCCGAAACTCTTGGCGATATTCGGCGCCCAGCGCCGGGCCAGCTCCTTGATCGTCGAAACATCCAGGTTGCGGTAATGGAAGTAACGCTCCAGCCGCGGCATCTGGCGGTGCATGAAGCGCCGGTCCTGGCAGATCGAGTTGCCGCACATCGGCGACTTGCCCGGCGGCACCCACGCGCGCAGAAAATCGACCGTGGCCTGCTCGGCCATCGCATGATCGGTTTCCGAGATCAGCACCTGCCGCCAGAGACCCGACTTGTGATGCTGGTTGGTATTCCAGCTGTCCATCGACTCCAGCCGGTCGATCTCATGACGCATCGCGAATACCGGGCCTTCGGCCAGCACGTTCAGGTCCTTGTCGGTGACCACCGTGGCGATCTCCAGGATCGAGTCGTTGTCGGTATCGAGGCCAGTCATCTCCAGATCGATCCAGATCAGGTTCTCTTCGTTGGGTTGGCTCATGGAATCTCCTTGTGGACAGGAGTTTATCAGTCTTGCCGCTTCGACTTTGGACCATGCGATCATCGGCGGTATGCAGACCTTCTTCTGGCACGACTACGAGACCTCCGGTGCCGACCCGCGACGCGACCGGCCGCTGCAGTTCGCCGGCATCCGCACCACGCTGGAATTGGAAATCATCGGTGAGCCGGTGATGTTCTACGGCAAGCCGCCACTGGAGATGCCGCCACATCCGGATGCCTGCCTGATCACCGGCATCACCCCGCAACAGGCCGAGCGCGAAGGCGTCAACGAGGCCGATTTCGCCGCCCGCGTGCACGAACAACTGTCCCAGCCCGGCACCTGCGGCGTGGGCTACAACTCGCTGCGCTTCGACGACGAGTTCACCCGGCAGATGTTGTACCGCAACTTCTACGAGCCGTACGGTCGTGAATGGGAGAACGGCAATTCACGCTGGGACCTGATCGACCTGGTGCGCCTGTGCCAGGCGCTGCGGCCGGAAGGCATCGTCTGGCCGACGCGCGAGGACGGCACGCCCAGCTTCAAGCTGGAACACCTGGCCAGCGCCAACCAGCTCAAGCAGGAACGCGCCCACGATGCCTTGTCGGACGTGTATGCGCTGATCGACCTGGCCCGACTGATCCGCGTGCGCCAGCCGCGGCTGTGGGACTGGTATTACGGCTTGCGCCGCAAGCAGAAGGTGTTCGAGCTGCTCGACGTGGTGAACATGACGCCGGTGGTGCATGTGTCCTCGCGTTATCCGGCCAGCCGGCATTGCCTCGCGGTGATCGCGCCGCTGGCGCCGCATCCGAGCCGAGCCGGCGAAGTGATCGTGTACGACCTCGCCACCGATCCGACCGAATGGCTGGCGCTGGACGAGGACGAGATTGCCGACCGTATCTTCACCGCGCGCGCCGACCTGCCCGAGGGTGTCGAACGCATTCCGCTGCGCACGGTGCGTGCAAATCACGCACCGGCGCTGGCGCCGTTGTCGGTGCTGCAAGGCGTGGACCAGTCGCGCCTGCAACTGGATCTCGACCGCTGCAAGGCGCACCGCAACACCCTGCGTGCCGTGGACGGGCTGGCGGAAAAATTGCGCCGGGTATTCCAGCGTGCCGCCGAACTGCCACCACCGGAGGATCCCGAGCTGGCGCTATATGGCGGTGGTTTCCTGCCCGATGCCGACAAGAAATTACTTGCCCAGGTGCGTGCCACGCCAGCCGCGGAACTGGGCAAACGTACCTTCCCGTTCCGCGATCCACGTTATCCGGAGCTCTTGTTCCGTTACCGCGCACGCAACTGGCCCGAGACACTGGATCCTGACGAACACGCACGCTGGGAAAATTTCCGGCAGGCGCGATTGACCCGGCACACCGCACTCACCGGCCTCACACTGGATGATTACTTCACGCATCTGGCAGAGCTACGCAACGATCCACAGGCGCAGGGCAAACTGGCCCTGCTCGACCAGCTGCAGGCCTGGGGCGAACAGCTCGCGGCCGGCATCGACAACGTCTGACCCCCTCACTCCCATCCATCGACCCGCCATGTCCCAGATCTATTTCACTCCCGCCACCTTCCGTTTCCTGCGCGCACTCGACAAGAACAACAGTCGCGAATGGTTCACCGAGCACAAGGGCGATTACGAGCGCCACGTGCGCGAGCCGTTCCTGCAGCTGATCACCGACCTGCAGGCGCCGCTGGCGAAGATCAGCCCGCATTACCGCGCCGACCCGCGCAAGAACGGCGGCTCGCTGTATCGCATCTATCGCGACACGCGTTTTTCCAACAACAAGCTGCCGTACAAGCCGTGGCAGGGTTCGCGCTTCTTCCACGAACGCCGGCACGAGATCCCGGCACCGTCGTTCTACATACATCTCCAGCCCGGCGACTGCTTCGCCGGCGGGGGCATGTGGCATCCGGAGCCGGACGCGCTGAAACACATCCGTGCGTTCATCGCCGACAACCCGGCCGCGTGGAAACGTGCCACGCAGAGCAAGCCATTCCGCGAGCACCTCACGTTCTGGGGCGAGTCGTTGAGCCGTCCGCCGCGTGGCTTCGATCCGGCGCACGAGCTGATCGAGGACCTGAAACGCAAGGATTTTGCGGTCGGCGAGAACTTCGACGATGCGCTCGCCTGCTCGGACGAACTGTTGCCGTGGATCGTGGCAACGTTCAAGCGCGTCACGCCGATGATCGACTACCTGTGCGCCGCGCAGGAGCTGGAGTTCTAACCCTCGGCCCGCGACACGTTTTGCCCAGTGCGCTCCGCGGCCATCGACCAGACCGCGACAGCGATCCCGACCAACGCGGTAAATGCCACGTAATGCGCTGGTGCCAGCACACCGAATCGTTTCACCAGCAAGCCGATCAGCGGTGGCGTGAGTCCGCCGAATACCGCGTAGGCAATGTTGTACGAGAACGACAGGCCGGAAAAACGCACCGCCGGCGGAAACGCCACCACCATCAACGCCGGCACCACGCCGACCACGCCGACGCTGAAACCGGCCAGCGCATACAAGGCGACGAAATGCGCAGCACCGGCCTGCAAGTCCAGGTACAGCGCATAGCTGCAAACCAGCAAGCCGATCGCCCCGAACAACAGTGCTCGCGGATAACCGATGCGATCGGCCAGCCAGCCGTAGCACAGGCAGCCCAGCGCCAGCGCGAACGAGGCCACGTTGTTGCCGAGGAAGGCGCGTTCCGGCTCGATGTGGAACACCGACTGCACAAGCGACGGCGTCATCAGGATCATCACCACGATCGCGGCGGTGAGCATCCAGGTCACCAGCATCGACAGCAGCACGCTCGGCAGATGCCGCTCGAACACCTGTCGCAATGGCAGTCCCGCCGCCAGTTCGCGGCGCGCATGCATCGCCTCGAACACCGGCGTCTCGCTGAGCCACTGGCGCAGCCACACCGCGAAGAAACCGAACACGCCACCGACCAGGAACGGCAATCGCCAGCCCCAGCCGAGTACCTCGGCCGGTGTCATCCGGTGGTTGATCGTTGTCGCCACCAGCGAGCCGATCAGGATGCCCACGGTGAGACCCGAGGTAAGGCTGGCGCAGGCGAAGCCAATCCGCTGCGCCGGTACATGCTCGGCCACGAATACCCACGCGCCCGGTACCTCGCCACCCACCGCAATGCCCTGCACCACGCGCAACAGCAAAAGCAGCAAGGGCGCCAACATGCCGGCCTGTGCATACACCGGGAGCAGGCCGATGCAAAGCGTTGGTACGGCCATCAGGAATACGCTGAGCGTGAACATCCTCTTGCGTCCCAGCTTGTCGCCGTAATGCGCCATCACGATGCCACCCAACGGCCGTGCCAAATACCCCGCGGCAAAAATGCCGTACACCTGCAGCTGGGCCAGCCATGAAGCTGTGTCCTTCGGAAAGAACAGGTGGCTGAGCGGAATCGCAAAGAACACGAACACCACGAAATCGTAGAACTCCAGCGCACCACCAAGGGCCGAGAGGCTCAACGTGCGCAGATCACGGCGGTCGAGTGCACGCGAAGGTGCGGAGGCATTCGACAAGGGCGAAATAGCGGTATCAGTCATCGGTGGTTCCACGGGCCGCATGGGCAAGGACCCGCGCAACATAGCGCATCACCATGCCAGTTGGGTCGATCCGGGAACAACACTCGTACCAGGCCTGACATCGCTATATGCTGCGCGCGTCCGGCAGGGATACCGGGTGTCGGGGGTGGCATCGCACGTCCATCGACATGCGTTGCAGCGCCCCGGGGTTCTGGGTGTGAGGTTCTGGGGAAAACGTCTTCGCATGTTGTGACGAGTAGCGCTCGTGGTGACAGCGCGTGCGCCTGCATTCAACCGACAAGGAGTTTCCTGATGAGCATGAGCAAACGCTTGGCCGCCGAATTCTTCGGCACGTTCTGGCTGGTCATGGGTGGCTGCGGCAGCGCGGTGCTGGCGGCGGCCTTTCCCGGGCTTGGCATCGGCTTCGCCGGTGTCGCGCTGGCCTTCGGCCTGACCCTGTTGACCATGTGCTACGCCATCGGCCACATTTCCGGCTGTCACATCAACCCGGCAGTCACCTGCGGCCTCGCGGCTGGTGGCCGGTTTCCGTTGAGGGAAGTGATCCCGTACATCATTGCGCAGGTGGTTGGCGGCCTCGTCGCCGGCCTGGTGTTGTACACGATCGCCTCGGGCAAACCCGGCTTTGATGCCACCGCCAGCGGCTTCGCCTCGAACGGCTATGGCGCACATTCGCCGGGCGGATACTCGATGGGCGCCGCTGCACTGTGCGAGCTGGTGATGACCGGCTTCTTCATCTTCATCATCATGGGTGCGACGCACAAGAGTGCGCCGGTGGGTTTCGCCGGTATCGCGATAGGCCTCGCACTGACCCTGATCCACCTCATCAGTATCCCGGTCACCAACACCTCGGTGAACCCGGCACGCTCTACCGCGGTGGCCCTGTTCCAGGGTGGCTGGGCCATCGAGCAGCTGTGGTTCTTCTGGGTGATGCCGATTATCGGCGGCATCCTCGGCGGCCTGATCTACCGCTTCCTGTGGAGCGATCAACCCACGCAGCCGGACATCAAGGGTGATCTGAGCTAACGCGTTCCGGATCACACGGCACGCGGCCAACCGGACCGCGTGCCGTGCTTCATGCACTGGCGAACGGAAACGCGAGCACGTCGGCAATAGCGTCAGTGCCACCCAGGCACATCAGCAGACGCTCCACACCGAGCGCGACGCCGGCGCAATCGGGCATTGCGTCGAGCACCTTGAGCAATGATTCGTCGATGGGGATCTCACGCAGGCCACGGCTACGACGCACTGCGTTGTCACGCTCGAAGCGTCCGCGCTGCTCCGCTGCATCGTTCAATTCGTGATAACCGTTGGCCACCTCATGGCTTCCAAGGTACAGCTCGAAGCGCTCGGCCAGCGGCGTTTCGCCCGGTCGGATACGGGCCAGTGCGCACTGTGTGGCCGGATAGTCGTGGATCACCGTGATGCGATCGCGCGGAAACGCCGGCTGCAGCTTGTGCGTGATCAACAGGTCGAGCCAGTCATCGCGCCCCAGGCCATCCGGGCCGATGTTGTACTCCGCCAGCGGCTCACGCAGTTCGTCGATCGGCGCATGCAGCGGGTCGATGCCGAGTTCATCCAGGAACAGTTGCCGGTAACTCTCGATCAGCACCTCGGCCCGTCGCCCGACCATCGCCAGCGCCGCCTCGATCAATGCGATGGTTTCCTCCATCAGCCGGCGATGACACCAACCAACCCGATACCACTCCAGCATGCTGAATTCGGGATTATGTCGTCCACCGGCCTCGCCGTTGCGGAACACCCGGCCCAGCTCGTAGCAGTCGCCGACCCCGGCAGCGAGCAGGCGCTTGAGTGGAAACTCCGGCGAGGTGCGCAACCAGCGTTCGCGCGCACCGGCATCGACATGCCCGCTGAAGGTCGTACTGAAGCTCTCGATGTTTGGATCAGTATTGCCGGCGGCGGACAGGATCGGCGTTTCGACTTCCAGCACATGGCGCTCGAGGAAGAACAGGCGGATCAACGCATACAGTCGCGCGCGCAATTGCAGCATTGCGACCCGTGACATTTCATGCATCATGTTGCCCCCTCGTGCCCTGCCAGCAAAGCCAGCAGCTGCGCTTCATCCCATATTGTCACACCCAGTTCCTGCGCCTTGTCGAGCTTGGAGCCGGCTGCTTCGCCGGCGACCACGAAGTTGGTCTTCTTCGATACCGAACCGGATACCTTCGCCCCCAGCGCTTCCAGCCGTGCTTTCGCGTCGTCACGACTGAGCGAAGCCAGCGTACCGGTGAGCACAAAGGTCTGCCCGTCAAGCGGCGCGTTGCCCGCCGCCGCCGTGGCTGGAATGGCGGACAGCAGCTGTTTCATCGCTGCCTCAGTATCGCGCAGTTCGGCAAGCGCGACCGGATCGGCGAGAAACTCCTGCAGGCTCGACGCGGCCGCTTGAGGCAGTCCGGCGGTAATCCAGTGGGCGGTACCGCCAGTCAGCAACCGGTCCAGCGTCGGAAAATGCTCGACGAGCAGGCGCGTGCTCTTGGGGCCGAGCTTGCTGATCCCCGCCTGATCCAGCAACACACCGAGGTTCAGCCGATCGCGCAACAGCGGCGTTGGCTCGGCCTCGTCCCTGAACACAATGCCGGCATCAAGCAGCGCGTCGACCACCTGCTGGTTGCCTTGCTGTGCGAAGAAGCCGGCGATCGAGGAAGCCACTTCATCGCCGATATCCGGCAGCACGCGCAACACCGGTGCCGGCATGCTGCGCACGAATTCAAGCCGCCCCAGCCAGCTCGCCAGCGTCTTCGCCGTGCTCTCGCCGATATGCATGATGCCGAGCGCGAACAGGAAACGTGCCAGCGTGGTGTGGCGGCTGGCCTCGATGCCCGCGACCAGGTTCTCGGCCCACTTGGTCGCCACCTTGCCGGCCTTTACCGTCTCCGGCGTGGTCCCATCCCGCTCGTCGATGCGCCGTTTCATGTCGACGAAATCGTCCACGCTCAATCCATACAAATCGGCTGGTGTGTGCACGATGTCGAGTTCCACCAGCGCTTCGGCGAAGCGCTCGCCGAGGCCCTCGATATCCATCGCACGCCGCGAGGCGAAATGGATCAGCGCCTCCTTGCGTTGCGCGGCACAAATCAGCCCGCCGGAACAGCGCCAAGCCGCCGCGCCCTCTTCGCGGATCAGTGCTGAGTTGCAGATGGGACAGTGCGTCGGCATTGCCCAAGGCACTGTTCCAGCCGGGCGCTGGTCCTCGATCACCCGCACCACTTCCGGAATCACATCACCGGCGCGGCGCACGATGACCGTATCGCCCACGCGGACATCCAGCCGTGCGATCTGGTCGGCGTTGTGCAAGGTGGCGTAGGTCACCGTCACGCCAGCCACTTGCACTGGCTCCATTCGCGCGCGCGGTGTCGCTGCACCCGTCCGGCCAATCTGGATTTCGATGTCGAGCAGGCGCGTAGTCTGCTCCTGCGCCGGAAACTTGTGCGCGATCGCCCAGCGCGGCGCGCGCGAGACGAAACCCATCTCACGCTGGCCGGCGTAGTCGTCCAGCTTGTAGACGACGCCGTCGATGTCGTACGGCAGGCTGTCGCGCTTCTTTCCGATGCGACGGAAGTAGGCGATCAAGCCATCGAACCCCCGGGCAACATCGACTTCCGGCGATACCGGAAAGCCCCACTCGCGCAGCTTCAGCAATGTCTGCGAATGCGTCTGCGGCAGCGTGCCGCCTTCGACTGCGCCGATCGCATAGGCGAAAAAACTCAGTCGGCGCTTCGCCGTGATCGCCGGGTCGAGCTGGCGCAATGAACCGGCCGCGCCGTTGCGCGGATTCGCCAGCGGCTTCTCATCATGCGCACGGGCATTGGCATTGAACGACTCGAAATCCTTGCGCAGCATGATCACCTCACCGCGCACTTCGAGCACTGTGGGCCAGCCTTCGCCACGCAGCTTCAATGGAATGGCGCGCACCGTGCGCAGGTTCGCGGTCACATCCTCGCCGGTTTCTCCGTCGCCGCGCGTGGCGCCCTGCACGAATACACCCTGCTCGTAGCGCAGGCTGATCGCCAGGCCATCGAGTTTCGGCTCCACCGAGAATACGGGCTCGCGTCGATCCAGCGTCTGTTCGATGCGTCGCTCGAACTCGGCCACTTCGCGGAAGCGTTCGCGCTCGCCTTCGCCCTCCTGCTCAAACGCATTGCCCAGCGACAGCATGGGTAGCAGATGACGCACTTCGGCAAAACCGCCCTGCGCTCGTGCACCCACCTTGCGCGTCGGTGAATCGCCAGAGGCGAGTGTCGGATATTCCGCTTCCAGCGCTTCCAGCTCGCGCATCAGACGGTCGTAATCGGCATCGGGAATCTCCGGATCGTCGAGTACGTGATAGCGGTAGTTGGCCTGCTCGATCTGCGCCCGTAGTGCGGCGGCGTGAGCCACAGCTTGGGCAGGGGCCGGACGTTCGGTCATGCGGGTCTCCAGGGATCTTGCCGCAGTTTAACGACACCGGTGAACGATAGCCGTCCTGGCACGGCCTGCGGTGGAAATGACCGACCGCTCCGGGCAGGCTCTGCACGCAGCGCTTTGAAACACACAGTCGCAGTAATGTGCAGACGCCCAAGCAACGCTTTAATACCTTTGATGAGGATATGGAAACATGCTGGTAGCCACGACCCACAGATGAAATTAGTCTGACTCAGCGCAAGCCAACGAAGAAAATCAAACTGTCACAACAGGTATCATGGCGCGACATGCCTCCCCAAGCCGCCGCGGATCCTCACGCTGCCGCCTCCGCTGCCTCCATGCCAGCGACGGTTTCAGCCATCCTGCCTGAGGTATCAACGCGCGAACGCTATCGTGGCCTGCTGTGGCTGGTCGCCGCCTCCTTCTTCATGCAAGCGCTGGACTCCACTGTGGTCAACACCGCGGTACCGGCCATGGCCGAGGCTTTGCACGTCACTCCACTGGGTATGCGAACAGCGCTGACCAGTTATGTGCTGACCCTGGCGATTCTTATTCCGGCGAGTCCGTGGCTGTGCGACCGCCTGGGCACGCGCCGGGTCTTCGGCGTCGCGATCATCGTGTTCGGCGCGGGATCGCTGCTGTGCGGCATTGCGCAGACCTTGCCGGAGCTGGTCGCCGCGCGGGTACTGCAAGGCATCGGCGGTGCCTCGCTGATGCCCGTAGGCCGCTACGTGCTGGTGCGCAGCATCGCCAAGCGCGAGTTCGTGCGCGCGATGAGCACGGTGGCCACGTTCGGCCTGCTCGGCTCGGTGCTTGGGCCGCTGCTCGGCGGCGCGCTGGTCGAGTTCACCTCGTGGCGGCTGATCTTCCTGATCAACGTGCCGGTGGCGATCGCCGGCGTGTGGATGAACCGGCGCGACATGCCCGATTACCGGCTGGAACATGCGAACCGCTTCGACCTGTTCGGCTTCCTTCTGTTTGCAGCCGCCTCGGCCTTGCTGCTCACCGCGTCGGAACTGGCTGGCAGCAAGCCAGTGCCGTGGGCGCACATCGGACTGTGCAGTGCGGTCGCGCTGCTGCTCGGCGCGACCTATGTGTGGCATAGCCGGCGCACCGCGCATCCGGTGGCGGACCTGAGCCTGTTGCGCGTGCGCAGTGTGTGGGTGGCGCTGGCCGGCGGCCTGTTCACCCGGCTCGGCATTTCGGGCATGTTCCTGTTGCTGGTGTTGTTCCTGCAGGTGGGATGCGGCTGGTCGCCCATGATGGCAGGCCTGATGATGGTGCCGCAGGCGCTCGGTTCGATCAGCGCCAAATGGGCGATCAACCGGGCACTGATCCACTTCGGCTACCGTCGCCTGCTGCTCGGCAACACCCTGATGGTGGCCGTGCTGCTGGCTGCATTCGCCCTGCTCGGCCCGACCTCGCCAGTCTGGCTGATTGCCTTGCTGACCTTCCTCTATGGCAGTTTTTCGGGACTGCAGTACACCGCGATGAACACACTGATCTACAACGACCTGGACATCAAGCACGCCTCGATGGCCTCGTCCATGGCCTCGACCGCGCAATACCTCGCGATGAGTTTCGGCATCGCACTGTCGACCCTGCTGATGGAAGCGCTGCTGCAAGGTCACGCTCACGAAGACTACGTCATCGCATTCCGTTGGACCGTACTGTTGCTGGCAGCAATCACCGCCATAGCCAGTCGCGTGTTCAGCCGATTGCGGCATGATCGTCCGGTGCGCGCCGCCGCAACGACTGAGTAAGCAGCCCGCGTTGAATGGGCTGTCACGGCACCTCGGCACGCATGTAGGATGCAGGCTCTGCCGACAGCCTGGACGCACGCCGCATGGAACACGCCAGCGACATCCTGTTCACCCTGTTCATCGTGTTCGTCGCCGCCCAGATCGGCGGCGAAATTGCGCAACGGCTGAAGCTGCCCGGCGTGGTCGGCGAGATCGCCGCCGGTTGCGTGATCGGACCGTCACTGCTCGGCTGGATCACGCCCGAACAGACCGCCACCGGTACGCCGCTGGATGTACTGGCCGAAATCGGCGTGGTGCTGCTGCTGTTCTCGGTGGGCCTGGAAACCCGACTGGAGGATCTGAAGAAAGTCGGCAAGGTGGCCTTCCTGGTCGGTGTGCTCGGCGTGCTGGTGCCATTCGGCATGGGCAGCGTATGGGCACATGGCAACGGCTTCGACTGGGACAAGTCGCTGTTCGTGGCCGCCGCATTCGTCGCCACCTCGGCAGGTATCACGGCACGCGTACTGCAGGAGTTGAACGCACTGCAGCGCGTCGAGAGCAAGGTGATCCTTGGCGCCGCGGTAATCGACGACATCCTCGCGATGCTGCTGCTCGGCGTGGTGGTGTCGATGCAGGGTGGTGGTGGCTTCAATCTCTCGCACCTGCTGCTGGTGCTGGCTGGCGCGATTGGCTTCATCGCCGTGGTCGGCCTGGGCGGCGCGCAAGTGATGCGCTGGAATTCCAGCTGGCTGGAGAAACCGCTGGCCCCGCATTCGCCGCTGATGATCGTGCTGGCGCTGTGCCTCGGACTGGCCTACCTGTCCACCCTGTTCGGACTGGCGGCGATCATCGGCGCGTTCCTCGCTGGCATGATCGCTTCGGAAACGCGCCAGCAGCACACGCTGGAAAAGCAGACCATGCCGCTGCTCGCATTGCTCACGCCGTTCTTCTTCGTAGTCACCGGCAGCAAGATCGACCTGCATGAGCTGGCCAACACCGATGCCCTGCTGATGCTCGCCGCGGTCACCGCGATCGCGATCGTTTCCAAGCTCGCCGGCGGCTGGCTCGGTTCGCTGTCGCTGGGCAAGCACAGTGCCACCATCATCGGTTTCGGCATGGTGCCGCGCGGCGAAGTCGGCGTGGTGATCGCCAGCCTCGGCCTCGCTGCCGGCGTCTTCAACAACCGTATCTACGCGATCATCGTGGCGATGTCGCTGCTCACCGCGATGGTGACGCCGCCGGTGCTGGCGTGGCTGCTGAAACGTGGTGGCAACGGCGCAGTCGCCGATCAACCGCGCGCGAGCTGATACGCCGCCAGCGCCTCGGCACGTGATGCGCCGAGGTCCACCATCGGCGCCGGGTAACCACTGCGTTTCAGCAGCGCCGGATCCTTCCATGGCTCATGTAGTAACGCGGTTGGCGCTTCGGCCAGTTCCGGTAACCAGCGGCGCAGATAGATGCCCTGCGGATCGAACTTCAGCGACTGCGTCACCGGATTGAACACCCGAAAATACGGCGCCGCATCCGCGCCACAGCCCGCTACCCACTGCCAACCCAGCGTATTGTTGGCGAGATCCGCATCCACCAGCGTGTCCCAGAACCAGCGCGCACCGTGCTGCCAGTGCTGGCGCAGATTCTTGGTAAGGAAGCTGGCGACGATCATGCGCACGCGGTTGTGCATCCAGCCGGTATGCCACAACTCACGCATGCCCGCATCGACCAACGGGATGCCGGTGCGGCCCTGCTGCCAGCGCTGCAGCAGCACTTCGTCGGCAGCGGTCCAGCGAAAGCCGTCGAAACGTGGATTGAAGTTATCAGTCGGCGTGCGCGGGAAGTGATACAGCAGGTGATGCGCAAACTCGCGCCAGCCAAGCTGACGCAGGTAGGGCTCGATATCCGGGCGTCGCTTTGCATCGACACGAAGTGCCTGCGCGTGCAGTGCGTGATGGATTTGCCGTGGCGAAATCTCGCCGAAGTGCAGGTGCGGAGACAGTCGCGAGGTGCCATGCCGCGCCGGCAGATCGCGCGCTTGCACGTAGTCACCGATCGCGTCGTCGCCGAACAGCTCGAGCATCTCCTGCGCGCCCTGCTCGCCCGGCGTCCATGCTTCGCGCAAACCGCTGTCCCAGCTGATCCGCGGCAACAACGCCAGCGACTCCAGCGGCATGCTGCCCTTCGTCTTCGAAAGTCGTAGCGACGAAGGCACTGGCAATGGCGCGGTCACACTCAACTGCGCGCGCAGGTTGCGCCAGTACGGCGTGAACACCCGATACGGCTCGTCCTGCTTGGTGGCGATCTGCCACGGCTCGCACCACAGCGCGGCATTGCTGCTGTGCGCCTCGATACCCTGCTCGCGCAGCGCCGCCTTGATCCGCGTGTCGCGTTTGATCGCCGCAGGTTCGTACAAACGGTTCCAGTAGACCGCGCCGGCGCCGGTCTGCTCCAGCAATGCCGACAACGCGGCAAGCGTGTCGCCCTGCTGGATATGCAACTCACCGCCATGCGCCTGCAATCCACGCTGCAACGACGCCAGCGAGTGATGCAGCCACCAGCAGCTTGCCGCGCCCGGTGCCCAGCCAGCTTCTTCGTCGGGCGCGTGAATGTAGAGCGGCAGCACCTGCTCATACGCGGTACATGCGGCGGTGAGCGCCGGGTTGTCGGCCAGGCGCAGGTCGCGGCGAAACAGCAGAATGGCCGTAGTCATCCGGCGAGTTTACGCGAGCAGCTGCTGGTCTTCCGATATTCACGCCTTCACCGCATCGACCCGCCGATGCTGCGCGCTTGGGGGAAACTCATCGTCCCGTGCGCCACACTCGGCCCGGCACTTCAAGCATCGGGAACACATCCATGGTCAGTCGCAAGAACACCGAAGATGGAGGACTGGAAACACCACCGTGGGCGAACCTGGGTGCCGGCCTGATCACCGGCGCAGCCGACGACGACCCCAGCGGCATCGCCACCTACTCGCAAGTGGGCGCCGCCTTCGGCTACGGCATGCTGTGGTGCATCCTGCTGACCATGCCGCTGATGATCGCGATCCAGGGCATCAGCGCCGGCATCGGGCGAGTCACCGGCCGTGGCCTGATGGAGGGTATCCGCACGCATTACCCCAGGACGCTGGTATATGGCCTGGTCGTCTCCATCATCGTGGCGAACGTGATCAATCTGGCGGCGGACATCGGCGCCATGGGTGCCGCGCTGAAACTGCTGATCGGTGGCCCGGCCCTGGTCTACGCCGCGGTCTTTGCCGTGCTGTCGCTGCTGCTGCAGATCTTCATTCCGTTCACGCGCTATTCGCCTATCCTCAAGCTGCTCACACTGAGCCTGTTCGCCTACGTGGCGACCGTGTTTGTGATCCATGTGCCATGGCCGGCCGTACTCAAGAGCATCGTGGTTCCGCCAATCACCTGGAATGCCAAGTACGCAGTCGGCCTGGTTGCCCTGCTCGGCACCACGATCAGCCCGTACCTGTTCTGCTGGCAGGCATCGCAGGAAGTGGAGGAGATCGGCTCGAACAAGCGCCGAAGGCCGCTGCAAAAAGCCCCGCATCAAGCGCAGAGCGCCCTGCGCCGGATCGGCATCGACACCACGATCGGCATGGTTTTCTCCAACCTGATCGCCTTCTTCATCATCCTCACCGCCGCCGTGGTACTGCACGCCCACGGCAAGACCGACATCCAGTCCTCTTCCCAGGCCGCCGAAGCGCTGCGGCCACTGGCCGGCAAGCTGGCGTTCGCCCTGTTCGCTGCCGGCATCATCGGCACCGGCCTGCTGGCCGTGCCGGTATTGGCCGGCGCCACCGCCTATGCCGCGTGTGGTGCGCTCGGCCAGCACAGCGGGCTGGAGAACAAGCTGCACGAGGCCAAGTTCTTCTATGGCGTGCTGATCGTCGCCAGCCTCGCCGGCATTGCACTTAACCTGACCCCGCTCGACCCGATCAAGGCGCTGTACTGGAGCGCGGTGATCAATGGCGTGGCCGCGGTACCGCTGATGATCGTGATGATGCTGATGGGCTCCAGCCGCAAGGTGATGGGCAAGTTCACCATGCCATGGCCGTTGAAACTGTTCGGCTGGCTCGCCACGGCGGCGATGGCAGCAGCAGCTGTGGTGATGTTTGTCACCTGGGGGGAGTGAAGGACCACCACAGGTTCACATTCTTTTGGCAGCTAACTGAGGATATGCTGGACAATGCTGGAATAATCTCGGGGGCTGTACGTGGATACGAAGAAAACCGTACTTATCGTCGATGACGATGCCCTGGTGCTGGAATCGATTGACCTGCATCTATCCGCGACCGGTGACTATCAGACGATCCGCGTCCAAGGGTCAGCGGGCGCCGCCAGCCACCTGCTGAATGCCCAGAAGATCGACGTCATCGTTGCCGACGTCGTTCTCGCCGGCAGCATGACCGGCATCGACATCAGCCAGAAGGCCATCGAGAAGTACCCCGAAATCGCTGTGGTCGTCATCACTGCCGATCCGGAAGTGCATTGCGCCGAGATCCCCGAACGAGGCGTCTTTCTACGCAAACCGTTTGGCGGGGAGCAGTTGCTGGAAGCGATTGGGGAAGCGTCGAGGCGTGCGGGCGAAGGCTCGACGTAGAAGTCAGACACGCACAAACGCAAGAAGCGACCTTACCATGCAAGACTCTTCCACGAAAAAAGGCCCGGGTTGAATCCCCGGGCCCTCAAGCGCTTCAAATATTTTTCGAGTAAATGGATCTTCGGCGGTTATTGGGCCAGTGTCGTGATCAATCCCGCCTTCGGGCTACCCCAGCCAGTCACCAGGTCGTAGCCGGTCACGGCCGAATAGCTGCCGGACTTGCCGCTGGTGATGTCGTGGAAGTCCGTGGCATACGTGCTAGTCAGGTTCTGCGGATAGATGGTCGCGTTGAAGTTCCCAACCCGTGCCCCGCCGTTGGCAACCAACTGCTGGTTGACCAGTGCAATGAAGGCCGCCCACATCGGCGCGGCAAAGCTGGTGCCGCCGTACTCGTTGGCCTGACAGGCTTCCTGGTCTCCGCAGGTATAGAAGGTGAAGTTGGCGTTGGCCGAGACATCCGGACCATTGCGATAGGTGGTCGATCCCTTGTTGGTCGAGGTGATCACGCCCGAGAGCTTCTGCCAGGACGGAATGGCGATCTTGTCAGGAGATATGCCGCCGCCGCTGTCGACCCAGGCCGTCTCCGACTTCCAGGGGCCTGCCGCGCTGCTGGTCGTCAGGTCAGTACCACCAACAGAGATGACATAAGCGTCATCGGCGGGCCATGCTGCTGCGTCCCCGGTCTTCTTCCAGGTCGAATCGTCACCGGATGCGACGAAGAAGGTCTGGCCCTGCGCGGCCATCTTCTCGAAGTATGGATCGAGCGTCGTCGGATCCGCCGGCGTCCAGCCCCATGAGCAGCCGATCGTGGTGGGCAACGGGCTGTGCGTCGTCATGGCGCTGATAATGGCGGTATCGGTGGAGCCGATGTACATCACCAGGCTGCTCAGGCCAGGAGCCATACCCAAGGCCTGGGTCATGTCGAGATTCTGCTCACCATCGTCGCAGTCGCCGCCTGCCTTCGTATAGACGCAGGAGGTGCTGGTTCCGTCGGTTGAGAGGAGCGTGACGGGAACATTGTTGGTCTGTTTGACGTTCTTGTAATACGTCGTCAGGTCAGCCAGGTCGGTGCCGTAATATTCGAACAGTCCCAGGTTCTGACCTGCACCAGTCAGCGCCGTGCCGCCGTAGTAGGCAGCGCGCATATCGCTACCCAGGAACGAGGACGAGGGACCCGAACCGGTCGTCGCATGGGAAACAACCGCATCGGGACTGATGCCATGGGCCTTGGCGTAATCGCCCTTCTTGACGTACAGCGGATGCGGGATCGAGTAGTTGTCCAGACCGGAAACATGCCAGAGCGGCACTCCCAACGAAGTCGTCGGCTCGCGATCCGGGCTGAAGAACACGCGGTTCTCCGTGGGGTGTTGATAGGTAAGCATCCGAACGTTGAAAGCGGCTTCGACGGCCGAGACGGGCCCCTTCACCTGCACATCCATGCCATCGCGGTTTCCCCCGGTCACCGTCAGCCCATTGCGGCGCAGATACTGGACGACCGCGTCATAGTCCTGCTGGGTCGGACCGAATCTGGCGGTGAACTGCGCCGGAGTGAGGTATTGGCGAAAGGATGGACTCGCCGGGTTGGCAACATCCGCCACAAACGCATCCAAGCCTGCCTTGTCGCGCAGTGGCAGGACGACATCGAGGCTCATCACCTGATGGGCGGGAAGGCTGCCGACCTGTGATGCCGCATGTGTGCTCACCACATCACGCACATGGTGAGTCATCACTTCCGCGGCCTGCACCGCTGTGGTTGCGCCGAATGCAAGAGCAATGGCAACCGAAAGCGAACACGTTTTGCGTACGAGGCCGGAAAGGCCACCCTTCAAAGCTGCTCCACCCAAATCTGTTCTATTCATTGGAAACTACTCCCCGTATAACCAGTGAAAGATTTAAGAGGGAATTGACCGCATGCTCCCCACAGCATGCTCCCCCGGCGCCGATTGGCCGCCGAAGGGTATGATGAAAATTGTTATCTTCAAGTGATGACGCCTGTTTTGTTGAGCTGATCGCAAGTGCCTGCTTTTGGCTGACAATAGATTTTGCGTTGCGGACAATCACGCGGTTATCTCGAACCGCCGAGATTGAGCCAATGCCGACATCAGTTTTGCATTAGCTGGCGCAAGAAAAAACGGCCCACTCAAACCCTTTGCACTGAAATCCTGCGACCTCGCGCATTCTCATCCGGTCAAGTGGCTCCAACACAGAAATTCAGCCGCAATACCGCACCAACGATACTGGCGCGGAGGTTGCTGCATGCTGGCAAGTGACGGCGCAGCACCACTTCCGCAAATGAGGTAACCCATCAACCAACTGAATTTTGACTCTTTCGGCATATAGCGAGTGCCATAGTTAAACCTGCGCAGGCATCGCATATATTCCTGCCATTCCCGAAGTGCCGAATACGCCGGACGATGGGCCGCAATTCAAATCTCGCGGGCGAGGATAGCCAATCATGGGCTTTCATTCTTACACCAGCTTCAAGGGATCGAAGACAGGGCCATTCAAGGGTGAATCATCGAAACCAAAGAGAAGTGATGAATGGTTCGATATTGATTCGATACATATGTCCACGGAGGCTCCGCGAACCTCCAACAGCGGCAATCCAAAGGGCGCGCGTCATCATAAAACCATCACCCTCACGAGGGAGGTCGACGCCGCCTCTCCCCTGCTATTCAAGGCATGCTGGTCGAACGAGATTTTCCCGGAAGTCGTTCTGGAGGTGACCGCGGGCGAAAAGTCCGGCCATGAGCGTGTCGTGTGGAGAACCGTACTGACTGACGCCGTGATAGCACACGTCAAGCCTCATTATGGCCACGCCACCAAAGCAGCGAAGAAAATGGAGAGCGTGAGTCTTGTCTTTCGCAACATCTCTGTGACGAACTCGCCGCCAAACACTTCAACCACTGATGACTGGAACGCGAACAGCCAGTGACTGCAGCCAAGTGCACGCATGGCGTCATGGACAATGTCAGAAACGCGGTGCTCGTCTGATTTACCACACGCAGCGAAACCAACTACCCGACTTCGACCCACCACCGTAGGCGCTCCGTCCCCCGGCACCTTCCAGGAATTGCCCTGACACCTTTTCCGGAGTCTGGCCATCGCGCGCGGACAAACCACCAATCATTCGATCGGCTTTTGATGAAGTGCTTTTTCCTTAGAGCCGATCATGGGAACAGTCGTCCCTCGGGTCAGCGGCGCCCCGCCCGGCATCTGGCCCGGGCATCACCGTTAAATAACTGTCTAGTTACCTTTTTTGCGTTAACCCTTTATCGTGAGCTCATTGCAGTCACGAAAAGAACCATGTCCAAACAACTTCTCGAAACATGGCGCGGTGAAATTGCGGCCGTTCTTCAACGTCACCAACCGCAGTTGCCCTCAGGCCTGCACGACCTCTGCGCTGCCTTGCGCGCAGTTACCGATGCGACCGATTCGCGGCGTGCGCTGGCAAGCAAGGCCGAGGAAGCGCGTACTGCATATCGCCGCTGGCTAGTTGCCGAAGGAGATGGCTACTCCGCAATCCTTATCGGCTGGCCACCGCGTTATCACACGCCCGTGCATGACCACGACGGGCTCTGGGGCATCGAGCTGGTGCTATGCGGCGCATTGCACGTCGACGAATTCCGGCTCGTTACCGGTAAAGTGGAGGAAGTTCGTGCGCTCGACCTGCAACACGATGGCGCGGCGATATTCGACGATGCCGCCTATGCACATGCTTGCTCCAACCCGTCGGCTGATACCCCTGCTCTCAGCCTTCACGTCTACGGTGGCCCGCTGCTGTCTTACGATGTCTATCCGCAGACAGCCAGCCTAGCCCCTCAACGCAGGTCGACGGCGACCGAACCGCTCTGACTCTTCCCGCTTGTGATGCACCGTCACGTTGATATCAGGGCCCCGGCAAGCACACGCGAAAAAGGGAATGCAAGAATGGTGTCAGGGACACCAGAGGAACGCGGCGGTCGTCCGATCGGGGTCGCACCGCGACGAAATGGCTTGCCCTGGCTTCGACCCACGATCGAAACCGATCCATTCCAAGCACCTTCCAGAAATTGTCCCCGACACCTTTTTCGCTGGTCTAGCCGTATCTACGCACGACTCGCCAACTCGCGCGTCAGCCAGTCGATGAAGACGCGTACGCGCGGCGAGAGTTGCCGGCTATGGGGATAGAGCAGGGAAACGGGCGTCGGTGAGGGTGGGAATGCGGGGAGCACGTTCACCAGCGTGCCGCGGCAAGATCGGCTTTGACGTGATAGCGCGGCACCTGGATCAAACCAAGGCCCAGCCGAGCTGCGGCGACATGGGTTTCGGCAAACGCCACCGTGAGCGTCGCAGGCAGAACGACGTTTCGCAGCTCGCCGCTGATCGAAAACTCGAGCGGCAACATAGTTTGGATGGAACATTTCCCATGCGATCTATGGCCCCGCCGCGGTCAAGCCATACTTGGCGGCACGCGTCTCGATTTCCGGATCAAGCGAGCGTGCGGCGACCAGATCGGCATGGCCCGCGTCCGTCTGGCCACTGCGGATTTTCGCCAGGCCAAGGCCATAGCGTGACCACGCGGAACGCGGCATTTGCGTGATGGCCTGCTCGTAGGCCTTGATCGACTCGGGATAATGTCCCAGGCGCAACTGCACCAAGCCGAGACTGTCGAGGTAGGCCGGTTTTTCGCCATCGCGCCTGATCGCCTTGCGGCAATCCTTCAAGGCATCGTCGAGCATCTGATTGCTCAAGCCACGTGCCCAGCAGCGCTCGTTCAGCGCTGAGCCGAGCATGGCGTCCTCGGCATGCAGGCGAATCCAATCGTCGAGCATGGGTAATGCCGCAGCGGGTTGATCGAGTCGGACATATACGCCGGCAATCGAGCGCGCCTGCGTTGATCCCGCAGGCACCAAGGCGCTTGCCGCCGTCACGTCGGCTGTCGCGCCTGCAAGGTCCTTGTGCGCGAAACGAAGTTCGGCGCGCAGCAGCAAGGCATCGACGTTCTTTGGATCCAGGCTCAGGGACTTGTCCAGATCGGCGAGCGCCGCATCGGGCTGTTTGTCCGTCATGCGTGCCCGTGCACGTGCGACATAGTAAGTGGCCTGATCGGGCGCCATGCGGATCGCCTCGTCCAGATCGGCTACGGCAGCTTTCGGTTCGCCGCGCGACAGGTGCGCTTCGCCACGCATGGCGAAATCGGGCGCAGTCTTGGGCGCTGCGCCATTGTCGTTTGCAACAGCACCGGCGTCGGATTTGTCGCTGTCGCTCGGCGCTTCGGCGAAGCTAAACACGCGCCCGCCGTTGTAGGTGAAATAGGCTTTCCTCTGGCTGTTGGCGATGAACATGTGATGCGCGAGCAGAAAATCCACGCCGAGCAGCATGTCGGTTTCGCCGTCGCCAATTCGTCCGTCAATGACCTGCATCTGGCTGTGCTGGATGGTTTCGGTGCCGACCGAGAACGAATCAATGCGTACAGTCCACGTCTTGAGCGACTTGCTGCCAATGCCGACGCTGGTACCGCCAGCTTTGACATCTGGCGCATCAAGGTCGATGCCGATCCGCTCGGCGGCACGACGGCTGAGTAAGGTGGCGCCCGCTCCCGAGTCGAGCACCGCCCGCACCTGCTTGCCGTTTATCGTCACGCTGAGAAAAGTGCGCCGGTCGTATGGGTTGTCGGCCGATTCGATGTCGGCGACGTTGTAATTGCCATCCTTGGTCCAATACGCCAGCGACAGCTTATTGCAGTGCTCCGCCTTGAACAGAGTCAGCTTGCCATGTACCAGATCGATTTCCAGATCGGCAAAATCGAGCAGGTTGGCGCCGAGCAATCCATAGCCCATATCCGTACCACCGACGATGAAACCAACATTGTGGAACGTCGTACCGAGGATGCCGAAATCCTTGACCTGGCCGAGCTGGGCATTCGCACTGCCTCCAACACCGCCGATGCGAAAGCCAAATGGTGCAGGTTGCAGCTTGAGCCCCAGCGACAACGCGTCCGCACGCGGCATGAGGCTGTAGAAAGCCCCGGTATCAAGGGCGAAGCGCGTATCGTTCCCGTTGATCTTCACCATGGTCGTGGCTCGCCCGCCGAGCATTTCCACCGGCAACGTCCCGTAATCCTTCAACTGGCAGCCGTCAGCCCAAGCTTGGCTTGCGAGCAAAGCGCTGATGCCCAGGCAGCCCAAACGCAACATCTTCATTAACCATCGCCTCCTTGCATGCCAAGGCCGCGGGATGCAGGCGTGGCGGTCGAGCACCCCCGGTTTGTATGGGCGCTCCGGACATAGTGGCGAAAACTCTGAAGCCGCTCAAGGAGTGATTGGGTGGCGGAGGATGGGTGAGGCGAAACGGCCGATCCTGGTTTCGACCCACAAGCGGAACCGATCCGTCCGCAGCATCTTCAGGAATGGTCTCTGACACCTTTTCTCATCAGGAACAGGCTCGCCACCGACATGCCGAGGTGAAGATCACCTCCCGGTTCGATCCAGCTTCCAAAAAAAGATCGCCAAATAGGCGACGGTCAGAAGCACCATCATGCCGATCAGCCAGACATGATCCGTTCTCGCGGAAATGACACGGGGCACCCCGATCATCAGCGCGGCGTAGACCGCCGTGATCAGCCATCCTTGCCAGCTTCTGGGACCGTACCCAAAACCGAACCGCTTGCGACCAAACCAACCGTGACCTGATGCGCTCATGGATTTCACCTGATTCGCTGAACCGTCTGCTTAGTCTACCCATGCAAAGAATGTTGTCGGAGATACCAGAGGAACGTGGTGATCATCCGATCGGTCGCACTGCAACGAAACCGCCCGTTCCGGCTTAGCCGACCTGCAACCGGAACCGATATGTCCTCAGCACCTTCCAGAAATTGTCCCTGATATCTTTTCTGTTTCAGCTACCGGCGCGATCAGCTTGTCGATGAAAATGCCGCTGTGTCGTCGGCATTTGACGGAAGCCGCTTCGCCAACTCGGAGTGCAGAAAGTCGACGAACCGTCGTACACGTGGCGGCTGAAAGACGTTCGGGTGGTACATCGCATGGATGGGCGTGGGGGTAGACCATGCGGGTGCGTTGACGAGCATCAACCGACCTTCGCGTACATCCGCCGCTACCGCCCAAAGCTGCCGATAGGCGAACCCGCGACCGAGAACAGCCCACTTGCGTATGACTTCGCTGTCGGTGCACTCGTGATATCGCCGAACCCGCACGACGGCTTCGCCAAGACGCCACTCGTTGCGTGGCCCGGCATTCGTGGTAAGCACCAGCGTCGGCAATTCGACAAGATCCTCGGGATACTTTGGTGTCCCATGGGTCGCGATACATGTTGGCGAAGCACAGACCACGCGCCAGCTGTCGGCAAGATGACGCGCGACAAGGTCGCTGTCCTCCAAGGGGCCGACGCGGATGGCCACGTCGATATCGTCCGGCACGAAACGCGAGAGCGAATCCGATAGCGTCAGGACGATGCGCACCTCCGGATGGAGGTCCATGAAACCGTCGAGGATGTCGACCAGCAGGTTGCGCCCCAGATCGGATGGCGCCGATACGCGCAACGTCCCGCTTACACCGTCGGTGCCGCTGCGAACCGCGCGCTCGGCCTCCCTCATGGTCTCGATAGCGACCCGACAGGACGCGATGTAGATGCGCCCCTCGTCAGTCAGGCGCAATTGACGACTCGTGCGTTCGAAGAGCCGCGCGCCGAGCATGGCCTCGACCCGTTGCAGACAGGCACTGGCGGCGGCAGGCGAGAGCCCTGCCCGACGCCCGGCAGCCGACAAGCTGCTGAGGTCGGCCGCATCGACGAGGAGCTGCATGTCGCTGAGGCGGTTCATGGGATCAGGTCCTGACTGCGGAAGGCACTAGCGGGATGATCTTCAAATTCCATTTGAAGATCAATAAAGATCAAAGCCTATTATCAAAATGGAAAGCGCGGGAGACGATGCCACCTACCCCACACACCCGAGGTATCCCATGTCACGCGCAAAACTCCTGCTGCTCGCCGCCCTCCTCGTCCCGATGGTCGCATCGCCGATCCCGGCCGCCGCCCAGGATGCGGCGATGAAACACATGGGAAGTACCGGCGACCACGCGATGGTGCCCAGGGAACTGGTCGGTGCCTGGACCCTCGTCCGCTGCGACAACGTCTACCCGGATGGTCACCGCGTAGAGCTGTACGGCCCCCACCCGGAAGGCATGTGGCTTATCGATGCACAGGGCGACTACATGATGCAGATCGTGCGGGCGAAGCGGATGCCATTCGCGGCGAACGACAAATCCAAGGGAACCCCGGACGAGTACCGTGCCGCCTCGATGGACAGCAATGCCCATTACGGCCACGTCAGTGCCGACGCCAAGGTCATGCGCAGCCAGATCCTGCATGCATCGTTCCCGAACTGGGACGGCAAGAGCGGAGACTCGGGCTACACCATCAACGGCGATGAATTGACCTATCGGGTGGCCAAGCCGTCGAGCGGTGCGGCAGAGGGAGCGCATGGTGAGGTGGTGTGGCGGCGGGTTCGGTCGTAGTAACCAAGCGAAAGAATGGTGACTGGGACACTAGAGGTCTGATTAACTTCCTCCGTCCCGGTTTCGCGGGCAGAGTGCGCGCGGCCAGGTCGTCGACACCAGCGGCTTCAACGAGCATGGGTACGCTCTGAGCACGGTCGAAATCTGACCCGACTAGTTTTTCTCGATTTTGTTCAGAGCCTCTGTTCTTGAACCTGATCGAGGACTTCCCGCACGGCGATGGCTGCGTTGAAGATGCCCTCCCCCAGCGACGACACGGTCTGCGGATGCAAGGGCTCGCCACACCCCACCGTGACCATGTCTCCATTGGCAGTGATCGTCCGAAGCAGACCGTCAAGCTGGTCGATCTGGTCGATGGTGACTCCGAAAACTAGGTGCTCGTGCGTCATGGCATCCCTCCTTTCTCCCGCTCACCTATGCAGCAACGTTTCGCAGGCAATTGGCACAGTAGATCGCGCAGCCTTCATCACAATCTCTCCGGCAGCATCAAGGAAACAGCCGGTTCTCCTCGTAAATGATCTGACTCTTATACATAGCAAGAAGTTTTGTATTATCATCTATATGTCATTTATAGTTGTCATTTATACCCATATAATTTGTAGCCGTCAACTCCTCCTGCATGGATGCTTGCCCCATGAGCAAAGCATCCGTCCATGCCTCGCCGCGCCTCGTGTTCGCGCGCAACCTTCGTCAGGCCAGACGTCTTAAAGATTTATCGCAGGAAGCGCTTGCGCTGCAGGCGGGCCTCAGCCGCACCTATGTTTCCGAAGTCGAACGTGGAATGCGGAACATTTCCATCGACAACATGGGGCTGCTCGCCGACGCCTTGGGAGTCACTCTAGGTGACCTGCTGGATGCCAACATGCTCAAGCGTCTTGCAACGAACTAGAGCTTTTCAACGCTGGGTCGCCGGACTCTAAACAGGCCCGCTGCTCAAAGCGGGAGACGTCGGAAGAACTCGGCAAAAAAAGCAACAGCACTGACAGCGGATCTACTCCTTGCCAGCACGCACGTCTGAAAATTTCTGAATGACCTCGCGTGGAAATATTGGCGCATCCGCCAAGAAGGCCTTCATCAGAAATTGATCAAAAGAAATGCACACATCGAAAAAATTCTTCTTGTCTGCCAACTCGTGTGCAGCCTTCAAGAAGTCATCCCAAACAATCAATCGATCAAAGTTTTCTTGGAAATAGTCGGGATTGTTTCGAATGAGATTCGTGGACATGATGCTGAGCTTGGCAACGATCAGGTGCGCCTGCTTGTGGTTTTCACGGTGTTCTTCATCGGTGAGCCCTTGAACATATTTGCTCTCATCGTCCATATCTTCCGGTGTGACAGGTTCCGGCGGATAGAGCTGGGCAAGGTATCGCATCGCCACATTCTCAAGCTCCTTGCTTGAACCTATCCGTGCAAGCTCGACCGTTGCTAGTAGGGCCGTTCCGGTTGCAAATCGGATGAAGTTTGCAACTTCATCCTCTGAAATTTCCTCGTCTGTCACCGCCCCATTAGATCGGCGGACAAGTAGCTGAAAGCTACAATGCGTGTAGCGATGGAGGCTCGCTTTTGAAAGTTCCCACGTTTCTGTAAGGAAGGCATCTTCCTCGGCATTTGGGCTCTTCCTCAGGTTCCTCAGCATCATCTCAACATTTGGGGTTATCCCCTGCTCTACATATTTTTCAATCTGCTGCTCCGTGGCTCCTCGTTGAAGCCACAGGCCGATCATCAACGCTTCGAAACACGGTCTAAGCAAGGCCAAAGCTGACCCGAGTCGACCTGAATCCAGAAGCTCCAGAATGGCACCGTGATGCTCGTGCGCTAGATAAAAAGCCGTGATGGCCATATGGCCGGTGCTATCGGCTTCTGTCTCAACTTCCAGGCTTGCATGCAAGCTGGCACAACGCGTTGCGAGACTCATCATCCCCAGCACTCGATGGCCTCGCAAATAATCAGGAAGCTCGGGCGGATTCTCTTGTGGCTGATCCATAATTTTCCTTTGTCAGTGCAAGAGCCCAGGCAGCGTCTTCAGAGCCAACTTCCAATCGAGTTTGCCGATTGCATCCAGCAATTCCGTCGGATCCAGGGTCAGAGTGCAGATTTGGAAAGTCCAACCTGACCCCGTTTTTGACGAAACGCGATGCAGTGGCGTCATCCTGGGGTATGGCAATGTGGATGAGCACGCGATCGACGAGGGGGTGAAGCGGTTGCGGGGGTGCCTGTGAGCCCTTGAAGTCAAGTCCACGGCTGGAACAGCCGTCCCAAGCGCCTTGTAGGAATTGTCCCTGACACCTTTTCTCGGTGCGTGGAGGCCTCGACGATTGACGGGATGGTGACCACCTAACGCTCCTCGCATTGGTTTAGACCGTAGGCTTGCCAAAGCATATTCAGTGCGTCGACCCAAGATTGTTGGACATCCTGTTCTTGTAGGACGTCCTCAACATATTGAGGCGGGACTACGAGTTCATGCTTTGGTGCAGAGGCGGCAACCATGGACACTCCGTTATCGTTGTACCAGAGGTCCGCAAGATGGATGCGAAAAAGGGCAACGGATACGAGCACAGGCCCGGCAAGTCCCTGACTCAAGAAAAAAGCAGGAGTGTCTGCCAAAGTTCTTTTGACGTGATTGGCCAAAACTCCACCATGAATAGTAGGAGCGCCTACTTGATTCCTAGGTTGGCAGCTACGTACTGATTCTATTGATCCGTCACGAAACAGTTGCAAATGTGCCTGTTCTCGCGCACCACTTGGGTATGCGACCAAACCCTCAAAATTTCTATGGGTGTTGAACGCGCCACTTAGGGGCAACAGATTTGTGATGCTTTTGACGCTTCCGGATAGATCGATCGGCGGTCTTTGTTGAAAGTAGCTGACAAGCGGAACAACGTGAATGACCACCACTGGACCAGCACAGACGGGCATGGTATTGCGCCCCTCTCGTATTTCATTTAATCGCTGTTCCACCCACTCACGGGCTCGGGTCAGCGCTGACGAATTTCGGTCAAACGCTGCTCGCAATTCTTGATGCGTATAGTCCAGCACTAGGTTCCCTCGTCTTAGCACGAAGCGTTTATGACCAGTCTGACCACACCAATGCGGGCCTCCGTAACTGGCAAATATTTTTAAAGCGAGAACATAACCTTCAGCATATTGAAGGGTTGAAAATTGCAGGCCTTGTATCCGCGGCTCAACCAGTGAATCGGCCAAACTCCTGAGCCGGAGCTCTACATCGTTTGGTGATTCCGAGAAATTACTTAGCGGAGCGAGCCGCGGTCGTCCATCATCTTCCTCTGCAACGCCGAACAAAATAACGCCGCCTGTAGAATTGGCAAACGCCGAAATATCTTTTATGAATTCTTTGGTTCCTTTGTCGGATCTGTCAGGTAATGTTTCTTTGAATTCCAGTTCCTGACCTTCCCGTATAGCGTTGCCGATGATGGCGTTGACCCAATCATTGTCCACTACGTTCTGCGTCGACATTCGCTTCCCCAGTACTCAAAGTCCACCAGCATTGTGCCTTTAGGCGCGCGCAGTATGCGCGCGCCTAATATTCTTCATCGACTGCTAGTGCATGCAGGACGAGCGCTACGAGTAGACAAAAACCGTTTCTCCGCACTGCCAACTTCTTACCCTCGCGGCCCTGCATGCTTGCTCCAGAAACTTGGAGAATGCGCACGGTTGCTTCGGTCAATTCGCGGCCGTCCGGCCCGAGTTGGAGAGACATGTCCGCTCCCTGTTCACCGAGCCAATGAATGATGGTGCCGCGCTCTAACTCGGCGTGAATCGTATCGAACGTAGCGGTCTTGCCTTGGTCCGCAAGTGAGTTACCCCACAATGCGACCCAACCAAGTTGCCCTTTGATGTCTTCCCGAATCATGACCCACTCCCGCCCCGAATGAGGGTCGAGCATAACCGCGCTTGTGCGACCTAAACGGATCAAAGTCACTTATTTCATGGACGCGGCATCGTGACGAGTGGGATTGCTCGGCTCATCCTGAGCCTCACCCCTCCGCGCTGCGCGCTACGAGGTCAGTCTGCGGTTGTCCGAATTCGTTCCAGACGAATTCGGACAAACCGTGGGTTCTCGTTCCCGTCGTCACCGCCAGAAACGCAAAACGCCCCGTGTGGGGCGTTTTGCGTTTCTGGCGGAGAGTGTGGGATCAGATCAAACCCCTCTCCTTCCAAGCCTTACCACTGCACAAACCGCTAGGTTGTTGATACCGAAGTGTGGTGCGATCTTGGTGGCGTTGATTGCGTCCGTCAACAAGTACCTTCAGCTTCGTGCCTCGAAGGCTACGCACCATCAATGGGCAATAAGACACTGAGAATTAAGTTGTCTTTTCACCCTGCCCCCTGATAGCGCCTCTAACCTCATCTAAGGAAAGCCAGCGCTTTTTAGAATGAACAATTCGATGACAGTTCGAGCATAAAAGAGCCAAGTCTTCGACCTTGGTCGTCTCACCTTCCACCAAAGTATGCACCGGCTTCGTGTGATGTACATCGATGATTCCGGTACCAGCGATTCCATATGCACGCTCGAAATCAAAGCCACAAGCCTCGCAAAAAAGTCGCTTATGGGTCTTCAAGGCTTGTCTCTTTGCAGCTTCAGTCAATTTCTTACTTCGCTCCCTCCTCCGATGAAGTCTTGTGAGGATTCTTCCTTCGGGTGCTTCCTGAACATCCATTTCATCGGCGAAGTCCAAGTCCGGAGGTGTATCACTCCGTATGGAAGCCTTTATGGCACTCGCGACCGACGACAAACGTTCCCGATCATTCGCAAACTCGTCCCAAACTTCTAGTTCAAGTTTGCCTCCTCGCTGTAGCCCAACTTTCCCAGCATCAATGAACTGAGGGTCAAAACGTCTGAAGTTCATCAACTTCATATAGACGCCGTTGGCGTTGCGATACGCCCCATCATTGGAAAGTCCAAGCAGCCGCCCGAGGTCGCCTAAAAGCACTGAGAGATCAACAATTTCATCGCTTTGCTTCCCGGGTGGGTTACCGCCGTGCTGCACATATAGGTCAAGCGCCAAAATCAGCTCGTCACGTACCCAAGTTGGGTTTCGTCTTGAGGCATCGTCGACAAGTTCTTCGACATCTGGCACATCGGGGGACTTTTGAAGACCCATTGCCCAAATTCTGACTGCATCCTCCTCTTCTGTAAGAGCGGCTTTCCAAACGATATGCGCCATTGATGGCACCCGTTCAGTTTCTTTCTCGATGAGCGCAAAATCATCTTCAGTCCAACCATGAGACCGCGCTGCTGCCTGCATGTTGGGGATGGGGAATGCCCATGTCCTATCTTGCTTCGACCAGGCCCGAGAGAACGGAGCGTCCGAAGCACATCCAAGCGGAGGAAGTCCGACGCGAAAACATGCGTAGTCAATCCGCGATTGAAGATTCCCGTAGACCTGACCAAAGCGCTGCAAGTCGCCGAAGCCAATCGCCTCAGCGGCGTCCGCGTTTGTGAAATTCGATAAAACGCCACCAGAAGTTTCTGCTCGAGTTCTAAACCAATCGAGCAAGGCCCGTGTCCTTTCTTGCGTGTTGCTGTGGGTTGCGGCAGGCGGCTCCGTCGTTGGATTTGGCTCACCGAGAGTGCGACGTGAAAACCAGAGCGCTCGTGCGGAAAACTCCTCAGGGTGGTCGAGTACGATCCTTTCGTAGGAAAGTTCTTCCAGATCGGCATCAATCAAAGTCTTGAAACCCTGGGTTGGCTTGCGCTGAGAGACGGAAGTCTCAGCGGCGTCGATCAGGCCCCTGTTACGCAACTGCGTGAACGTACGTCCAGGATATTTCTCCTGCTTTTGCATGAGACCCACGTATTCGGCAACCGCCTTAACGATCTTCGACTCGGCAGGGGAAAGCTCGGAAAGAACGAGTCCAGTTTTTTCAGTGATGAGAGCCATGCCAAGTTCGGTAGCACGGTCTCGAATCGCAGTTTGGATCTCATCGTTAAACGCTCCTCTAGACCTAACATTCTTCTCGAAGGTCCGCAGAGCTTTCCAGTCATTCAGATTCCGAATTGTTCGAGCAATCTTCTCGTCCATGCTTGTCTACCTTTCTAAAAATAACCTCCGCTTGGCCAAAGGAAATACCGACAGGGCTAAGCTATCTAGCTTGTCAGATCTTCTTAAGGCCATGTGGTCTTGCGTGCGGCTGGGCGCCTATCATGCGCTTCGTTGACCGATGGTCACAGCGCTCAAATAGATCATTGCGCCACTCAATCGAATCCAAGTCTGTTTCTGGCGCCGGAACCATTCCACCTAAGGAAAGTTCGCCATCCCAGATGATCCCAAATTCTTGGGCCGGCTTCGTTCGAAATATTCCCGCGAGTTGAGGCGGACCTCCGGTTCGGGGGTCGCGACCACTTCGCAATGCATCACAAAAACCTGAAAACACGCTTCGACTCGTTCGTCCCGATACTCCATGGCTCATCCAACGCCTTACTTCACTGGTTGCGTAGTGCCCACCGGATCCATAAGCACAAACGACGTCTGATATTTCAGTCGAAACTGCATGTTCAAGTTGGTTCCACACACCCGCTCTGCACTCGTGCGCTGTAACAATAAAAGATGAAGCCATCCCGCTTCCTAACCGTCGCGCAAAGATGACCGCAGTGTTCTCAAGAACACTGAGCTGATATTCAGACGACAGTGCAGTAAGACGATGATGCAGTAAGGCATCGGTAACCGGACCATCCAGCAAGCCTAAGAGTAAATTTTGCGAGAGCGTGACGTCACCCGCAAACGCAAGTACTTCGGCGTTACCGACCCGAACTGCAAGCTTTCTACCGTTGTTCCATGTCCTGTTGGTTCCCCAGGAAAACCTGCTGTCAGCTGCGATATACAGCGATGACGTTCCCCTCGAATCTACACCGCACCAGCAAACTAAAGTCGTCACCTTCTTATTCCACCCTTATCTTGGATACACTAGATGGGCGACTCCCCGGCCCTCCACCATTATTGATGTCGACTTTCTATGGGGGGCAGCTCGAGGAGCAACCTACCGGCACATCACCCGATGTGCCGGTAGGGAGGCGGGGTTACTACTGAACTCTACATCCACATGTCTGCGAATGTGGGAACGAGAATTTTTCGCCTCAACTTTGGAAAATCATTTATGGCAATCGATCTGAAAGCATTGTCGCCGAAAGAGCTCCAGGCTCTCATCGCCAATGCCAACGCCCAGATGAAAGAAGCGCATGGCTACATGATTCAGGATGTTCGAAAGAAGATCGACGCTTTGCTAAAACTCAGTGGCCTAACTTTGGGTGACGTCTACCCCACTCGTGGCGGCGGGAAAAAGGCTGCTGGCAAGAAAGGAAGCACGGGCTCAGTTGCACCGAAATACCGTGATCCGTCTGACCCATCTCAGACTTGGTCCGGCCGTGGCCGTCAACCTTTCTGGTTTGCCGCCGCACTCAAGAAGCGTGGCGTGACGGCAGAGACCTTGCTGATTGGTGGTGCAACGAAGGCTACATCAACCAAAAAGGCGCCAGTAAAGAAAGCCAAGAAGCCGGCCAAGCCAAAAGTTTGACCGTCAAGGTCATCGAGAACACCAGAGGCGCCGAATGGCGCCTCTGTTTTATCTGACAACCGGCCCACTACGTGGTCACGCCAAGACGCAATCAGATCTAAAAAGCACGAACTTTCCACTGCTACAAAACCGGGGTCAGAGTCGGCTTTCCAAGGCGGCGACATCAAAGAAGGGCACTCTGACCCCTGTTTTAGTTTACCGGTGCTTACGACTTTTCCTGCGAGCCTTCCGCTCAGACTTCCTTTTCGCTATCGCTTTTCCTTTATTATTGCTGGTTTTCTTTTCGGCAGCATAACTTTTTGCGCCGCTTTGCGAAACTGATCCTCCAACACGCCTGAAGGCAGGTGGTGTCGGTGTGACCGTGATGGTTTCGCCGGTTAGCTCTGCAAGGTAAATCTCATCAAAAATATCCGAATAATTAGGATTTAGAACATACATTTTTCCGTCATCAACGGGGATTTTTTCAAGTCCCTCATGCATTATATGAAAGCCGGCATATTCCAGCTCGTCGGAGCCCCATACACGGCCATGCAGAGTTCTTCTAATCCCGAGGTATCTAGTCAAATCTGATTCATGCATTCCGATATGTCGAAAAGTTTGAACCAACGATTCCATATCAAATTCGCATATCACCCAGGGGTAAGGTACATCTTCTGGCTTCTCGAGAAGTAAGTCTAAATTTGTGGCCAACGGCCCATAATCGTCCCTCATAAAGCAGACGCTAAAAACGTTATCGTAATCAGTTGCTACAAGACTAAGAATTTCCTCTCCTTCTGAGCTGAAGAGCGCGACGACCCCCTCTTCGTCAAGCCTTCTGCGGAGGTGTTCCGATTGATCGAACGCCTTCTGAATTCCGCGATTGCTCGCAAAATGATGCTGAATGCGCGTATAGGCTCGTTCGGGATCACGAAAAGGTGCCGGGGGTGGCGACGCCTTGGCCTCTACAATATACAAATTACGGTCGCTTACAGCTATTACATCATGTTCAAATTGCGCATCTTGAGTCTCGCACAAATTCGAGTAAATGACTGCACCTTCGTCCAGAAGCTCTGCCATCAAGCTTTTTGCCTTTCTCTCCAACAGCGCATCTCTATTGCGTAAATAGCGATCTTTGGCCCTCGATTTTATCACGGAGCTTTCGAACGTGAGGCGTATGGCGTCATGGATGTGGTTAGGCGACGGACAGAAATAGCTCTCCTCGTTAATGCGAAATAATGGCTTGAATTGAGCAGGATTCGCTTCCGTTATATAGGTCATACTGATATTTTCGCCACGCCGTAACGTGAAAGCAGACAGAAACCTTTCAACAACGTCGGATCGTACTCGCAATTCTTCTGATTTGAATTCGTACATCTCATCTATTGCCTGATGAAATCTCGCAGAAGTTTCTCCCGCCCCGACTAATTCCATGTCAAATCTAGATCTATCCCATTTCTCGGATCGCGCTTTAACCATCATTTCTTGCCGAAATTCATCTAAGGATTTACCTAGATCGTATACGTCATCAAGACGATGCTGAAGAATTCGACCAATATCTTTAGCGACCTCGAGTGCCTCATCTACAGATAATCCATACGCTTCTACGATTATGTCATTGAAAGGCCGAAGTTCAGCGATGGTGCGCCCATCTATCTGTTCGACTGATGCAATCGTTCCGGAATAAAAATAATGAATAAAAGCGGGCATTGCCACTGCGCTCGCTGCTCTCCAGCGTGCACTACGCTCTTCGTCGTTCCTGATAGGAGGCGGTTGTGCGTAGGAGATAAAGATATCGTGGAGCAGCTGAATTACCCTGCCCCAATCATTCTCAGCAAACTCGACCTGTTGCTCCGGCTCTCCTGTTTGCTGAAGCAGACCTATTGCGTAGAGTGTTTGACGCAGTGGAGATGAAAGTGTCCTAGGCCCCTCGCCGGGCATAACATTTTTGCGGAGGTTGGATGCAAATACGGCAAGTACGTCCTTGCTTGAATGCCGGCCTAGCAAATCTCTAAGTTCAGCAATGCTCCTCAGCATCTCAGCGTGCGTTTGTGCGTCCACATTTCTCCTTGAGCTCAGCGAGCTTAAGTTGGTTAAACGGATGCTCTCACGAGTCGGCCGAGCCGAAGAAGAGGATTGGTCACTCCGGCTCAACGTCAACAATCAGAAGAAGCGGAAGAAGCGGAAGAAGCGGAAGAAGCGGAAGAAGCGGAAGAAGCGGGTCAGAGTCTCTTTCGTGGATACGGCAGCAAGGTGGGTGGGATTGTTCGGCTCATCCTGAGCCTCACCCCTTCGCGCTGCGCGCTACGGGGCCAGCCTGCGGCTGTCCGAATTCGTTCCAGACGAATTCGTCGAACCGGTGGGTTCTCATCCCCGTCGTCACCATCAGAAAAGCAAAACGCCCCACACGGGGGCGTTTTGCTTTTCTGGCGGAGAGAGTGGGATTCGAACCCACGGTAGGCTCACACCTACGGCAGTTTTCAAGACTGCTGCCTTAAACCGCTCGGCCATCTCTCCAGAACTCGTTGTCTGCTGCAAGGCGCACGTTGCGCGCCACTACGGCAGTTTTATTCCGGGCATTCCTGGATCAAGTCCAGGACAGGCTCTGCCCTACACCCCTTCGGGGCCATCGACTTCGCCGATGTTCGCTTCGGCTTCCTGCCTACGCGTCAAGACTGCTGCCTTAAACCACTCGGCCATCTCTCCAAACTTGTTCGCGATCCATCGCAAGGGTCGCAATCCTATCAGGAACTTCGTTGCGGGTCGCTATTGGGGCCTTTCTTGGACAGCGCAATCAGGCAGCCCACCAGGATCGCGATCGGGATCAGCGCGCCGATCAGCGGGAACAGCAGCACGGGTTGGCGGATCACCATCGGCACGATCTGGGTGGCCGTGGCGAAGCCGATGGTCCACAGGCGCCAGCGGCGGCTGTGGCGACCGAACCAGAAGCTGGCGAGGACCAGCAGCATCGCGATGACCGAGAGGACGAAGTCGATGGTCGGCAGTTGCCACACGGTGGCGAAGGCCAGCCGGGTGCCGATGAAGGAGATCAGCACCAGCAGCAGGAAGTAGCTGGTGTAGAACTCGACCTTGTCCCACTTCCCGCGGACGGGTGTCGGTGAATTCATGCGATACGGTCCAGCCCGGCCATGTACGGGCGCAGTACTTCGGGCACGCTGATCGAGCCGTCGGCGTTCTGGTAGTTCTCCATCACCGCGATCAGGGTACGGCCGATGGCGAGGCCGGAGCCGTTCAAGGTGTGCACGAGTTCGGGCTTGCCGGTGTCGGCGTTGCGCACGCGGGCCTGCAGGCGGCGCGCCTGGAAGTCCTCGCAGTTGGAGCAGCTGGAGATTTCGCGGTAGGTCTGCTGGCTGGGCAGCCACACTTCGAGGTCGTAGGTCTTGGTCGACTGGAAACCCATGTCGCCGGTGCACAGCAGCAGCTTGCGGTACGGCAGGTTGAGTTTCTGCAGCACTTTCTCGGCGTGGCCGACCATTTCCTCGAGTTGCGCGTAGGAGTCGCTGGCGCGGGCGACCTGCACCATCTCGACTTTCTCGAACTGGTGCTGGCGGATCATGCCGCGGGTGTCGCGGCCGTAGCTGCCGGCCTCGGCGCGGAAGCACAACGAGTGCGCAGTGAAGCGCAGCGGCAGCGCGTCGGCTTCCTGGATGGTGTCGCGCACCAGGTTGGTCAGCGAGACTTCGGCGGTGGGTATCAGGTAGCGCTTGGAGTCGCCGACCTGGGTGGAGAACAGGTCTTCCTCGAATTTCGGCAACTGGGTGGTGCCGAGCATGCTGTCGGCGTTGACCAGCACCGGCACGTTGCATTCGAGGTAGCCGTGCTCGCCGGTGTGCAGGTCGAGCATGAACTGGCCGATCGCGCGATGCAGGTGCGCGATCTGGCCGCGCAGCACGGTGAAGCGTGCGCCGGAGAGCTTGGCGCCGGCATCGCCGTCGAGCCAGCCATGCCGCTCGCCCAGCACGACGTGATCCTTTGCCTCGAAAAGATTAAACGCGTTCGGTGTGCCCCAACGGCTGACTTCGAGGTTGTCGCTCTCGTCCTTGCCGACTGGCACCGACTCGTGCGGGATGTTCGGGATCAGCAGCGTGATGTCGGAAAGTTTCGCCTGCGCCTCGGCCAGTGCCTGCTCGTTGGCCTTGAGCTTGTCGCCGATGCCGGCGACTTCGGCCATCAGCGCGGCAACATCCTCGCCCTTCGCCTTGGCCTGCCCGATCGCCTTGGAACGCGTGTTGCGCAGGTTCTGCAGCTCCTGCGTCTCCATCGCCAACTGCTTGCGCGAGCTTTCCAGCGCCTCCATCGCGGAGACGTCCAGCGTGAAGCCGCGGGTTTCCTTGAGGCGTGCGGCGGTTTCGGCGAGGCGCGAACGCAGCAGTGCGGGATCCAGCATGATCGGGTCCAGATGAAGGCTTGAACCGTGAATTATCGCTGGCTAGTGGCAAGCACCGCAATTGAAGACACCGCTGGTGGCAATCGCCGCAATGAATACCGGGCAGCGTGGCCACGCTGCCCGGCTTGCGATCCCGGTCAGCTGGCCAGCTTGCGTTCGCTGCGGCCCAGCCACCAGGCCATGGCGGCGCCGGCGATCAGCCAGCCGATCAGTTGCTCGATCAGCGCGGCCCAGGTGAAGTCGAGCGGAAAGCGGTACCAGTTCCAATACGGCACCATCGAACTCAGCCACGCGAATGCCACGGCCACGGCCGCGAGCGCGAGGCGACGCCGGAAGCCGAGTCCGGCCAGTCCCATCACAAAGGCCAGCGCCAGCGCGCTCAAGGTATCCGACGCCCACTGGCGCCCGATCTGCGGGCCCATCCGGGTCATGTCATCGCCTTGCGGCATATAGACCACCCAGGCGTATGGCGACCTTATGGCCTGTTGCTGGTAGGCAATGACCTCCGCCGCATCGCCCATTTTCTTGGGATCCAGCGACGGCAGGATGTAGACGCCGGCTTTGTCGCCCAGCCCCTCATGCAGGGTACTGAGTACCACGCTTTCGCTGGCTGGCTGTTTGAGGCCTACGTTGCCCAGCCCCAGCGCCATGTGCGCCACCACACCCCAGAGAAACATCAGGATGCCGCCGATCAGACCTGCCACGAGTACGCGCATGATTCACCCTCCCCGTCATGGTGTGGCGAATCTATGCCCGATGCCTCGACAGCGGCAAGGGTGCACGCAGCAGTACAGGACCCGCATGATCGAGTTCGCGTACGCAGGCTCCATTAGCCTCGCCGAAAGCAGGCGTTATATCGACGGACTCTTCAGTCCCTGCCGCACTGGCGATGCCATCCTCATATGCATGAATGGCATCGCCGCTCTGCTGACTACTCGGGCGTCTTGAGCCCCAAGCGTTGCAGGAGCTTCGTCCGCAGCTTCGCCGGCAACGGAACGTTCCGGGTTGAATCAGCGGTTGCTGCTGCATGCTGTCGACTCTGGTTGTAGCCCGGAGTCGCCACGAAACTCAGGACATCGCCGGCCGCGTCAGCTGCCTCGCCGGTGATCACGCCCTCGTCGTTGATGTCGCTGGCCTGGATAAGCTGATCGTCGTAGCCCGGCGCCACCAGCGCATTGAGGTTGGTCATTACGCCGTTCTGCCACAGGAAGGCCGCGCAACTGGCGAACCCCGCCGTGCAGGACAAACCGACCACCTGACCCTGATCGTTGATGCCCAGCGCCTGGCTCTGCGCATCCACGCCCTGGCCCCGCAGCGTGCCAAGATCCTGCATGCCGCCGCTCCTGCTCCAGATGAACGCGTGGGCCAGAAGCCCGCTGCCGGCCTGCACATTGGCAAACCCGACCACGACACCGCTCTGATTGATGGCCATTGGGGTATTCCAGGCTGCGCCGCCAATATTGCCCATGTCGCTCGGCTTGCCGTTTTGCCAGATCACGGCGTGAATGGCGCTCAACCCGCCGACCGCGTTGGAGCAGATGCCCGAAATGCCGACAACCTGGCCGTGATCGTTGATCGCCGTGGCCGCTGAAACCGTATCAGGAGCAGCACCAGGGAGTGGCGGGAGTGGTGGCAGTTCCTCGATCTGATTTTTGCCCGGGCCCCAGATGACTGCGCGGAACTGCAGCACCTGCGGCAGATTGCAGGTCGAGTCGTGTACGGTGTTTTCCGCCCAGCCGACCGTCTGGCCAAAATCATTCGTTCCGGTGGCGAAACCGTTATAGCCACCCAGCGTGGGCAACGCGCGCAACTTGCCCCAATCCGAGACGAATCCGAGGCAGTCATGCAGGGTGGGATTCCCCGGGAAAAAGGCCGAGCAACTCCAGGCCTCGCCCAGCTTGTTCACGGTGGCGGTCTCGGCAATGCCCGAGATCACGCCCACATTGTTCTTTACTGGCCACTGCACGTCGCTATTGGCACCGCCCAGGGTGCCCAGGTCGAATCTCGACCCGAACAGCCAGACGGTAGCATGCGTGGTCTGGTCCCCCGGCTGGTTGGAATCCCCGCTGATGATGCCCAGGTTGTTGATGCTGTTGCCGGAGCTGACTGTTCCGCCCGCCGAGGGAAGGTTGTAGACGGAATAATCTGGCCCGCCTGATGCCGCCAGAGATGTCTGCGTTACGACAGCACTGCCGGCCCATAGCGCGCTCAGGATCGCATACGGAATCTTGTGCATGGTGTTCTCCCTCTTGATGCGGGATACCGAGACTGATCTCGCGTGATGCGCACCGGAAGCTCCACTTTTGCGATGAAAGCTGGTCCGGTCGCCGCGATGGTCGGCATATAATCCCGATATGCGCCGATGGGAGCTGACGATCACGTTGGACCCTACGCGGGAACTGCCGCTGTTCCTGCAACTTGCTCGTGCCATCGCCGACGACATCCGGCGTGGCCGGCTCAAACCCGGTGATGCGTTGCCGGGTTCACGCGAGCTGGCCAAATGCCTCGGCGTCAACCGCAACACCGTAGTTGCCAGCTATGGCGAATTGGCGGCCGAAGGATTGCTACGCACGCGTACCGGCGGGGGTACGTTTGTCGACGGGTCGGCGCCGGTTCCATTCGCTGCGCACAAACCGGCTGCGGAAGCTCCAACCTACACGCTGACGCCGCTGGCATACGCCTCGCCACAGGTCAGGGCACCACCGCCGGGCACATTGCTGGTCTCCAGCAGCATTCCTGACGTGCGCCTGTTTCCCACCGCAGTACTTGCGCGCGCATTCCGCCGCGCCATCGGCCAGCGTGGCCGTTCCATGCTGACCTATGCCGGTCCCTGCGGTCATCCGCGTTTGCGCACTGAGCTGGCCGCGATGCTTGCCCGCACACGTGGCTTACCGGTGTCAGCGGACAACCTGATGGTTACCCATAGCGTCGAGCAGGGCATCGACCTCGTTGCACGCATGCTGCTGCAACCGGGTGATGTCGTGGTCGTCGAAGCGTTCGGTTATCCGCCAGCCTGGAGCGTGCTCAAGCTGGCTGGCGCGCGACTGATACCGCTGCCGCTGGACGAGGATGGACTCGACATCGACGCACTGGAGGCATTGCTGACACACCAGCGAGTGCGTGCGGTATTCCTGACGCCGCACCACCAATTTCCGACCACCGTCGTCATGTCCCAGGCAAGACGTATGCGACTGGCAAGACTGGCGTTGAAGCACGGCTTTGCCATCATCGAAGACGATTACGACCACGAATTCCATTACGCCGGCAAGCCGATCCTGCCGATCGCCTCCGGTGCCGGCGGCGCCAATGTCATCTATGTCGGCTCATTGTCCAACCTGCTGGCACCGGGAATAAGCACCGGTTTTGTGATTGCACCAGCACCGGTGTTCGAACGTCTGGCGAGCCTGCGCGCGGCATGCGATGCACGCGGCGACGCGGCCATGGAATGCGCCATCGCCGAACTTTTCGAGGACGGCGAACTGCTGCGCCATATGCGCCGGATGCGACGCGTCTATGCCGCACGGCGGGACGCACTGGCGACATCGCTCACGCGACACCTCGGCAGCGCCGTGGCGTTCCGCATTCCCGACGGCGGCATGGCGCTATGGGCACGCGTCGACGACAACATCGATATGACTGCCTGGTCCCGCGCCGGTGAGCATGAAGGGGTGCAGTTCTTCGGGGCCGGTTGTTACGACTTCTACCACCGTGAGCAGCCATTCCTTCGACTCAGCTTCAGCTATCACGATGAAACCGAACTGGACGAGGCAGCGCAACGCATGGCTCGTGCGCTCACTCAGTCACGGAACCGCCGCGTCGGCATGACGCGTAACGCAACCATCCGGAACACGCATGCGGTGTCATCCGGGTAACGCGGCAATGCCGTGACTTACTTGCCGCGCGCCTGTTGACGCGCCGCACGCAGCGCCAGCAGCTTCTCGCGCAACTGCAGTTCCAGTCCCCGTTCGACCGGCTCGTAGAACACGCTGCCAACGAGTTCGTCGGGCAGGCATTGCTGGTCGAGCGCGATGCCGCCTTCGGCGTCGTGATCGTACTGGTAGCCCTTGCCGTAGCCGAGGCCCTTCATCAATTTGGTTGGCGCGTTGCGCAGGTGCATCGGCACTTCCAGCGTGCCGCCCTCGCGGATCGCGGCGCGGGCCTTGTTGTAGGCCATGTAGGCTGCGTTGCTCTTGGGCGAGATCGCCAGCCAGATCGCCAGCTGCGCCAGTCCCAGTTCGCCTTCGGGACTGCCCAGACGCTCGTAGGTATCCCACGCATCCAGCGCCATGCGCCAGGCCCGCGGCTCGGCCAGGCCGACGTCTTCGACCGCCATGCGCGTCATCCGACGTGCCAGGTACAGCGGATCGACACCGCCATCGAGCATGCGACACAGCCAGTACACCGCAGCATCGGGATCGGACGAACGCACGGATTTGTGCAGCGCCGAGATCTGGTCGTAGAACTGCTCGCCCATCTTGTCGAAGCGGCGGGTACGGTCGGCCAGCACCTGGGTCAGCGTGATCTCGTCGATACGCTTGTCTTCGGCCAGCTCGGCGGCGATTTCCAGCAGGGTCAGCGCGCGGCGTACGTCGCCGTCGGCAGCCTGGGCGATCGACTCCAGCGATTCGTCACCTACCTGCAACTGCAACTCACCAAGACCACGTTCGCTGTCGGCCAGCGCACGCTTGAGCGCAGCCACGATGTCATCGGTGGAGATCGGTTCCAGCACATGCACGCGACAACGCGACAGCAATGCGGAGTTCAGCTCGAACGAGGGATTCTCGGTGGTGGCACCGATGAAGATGATCACGCCTTTTTCGATATGCGGCAGGAAGGCATCCTGCTGGGTCTTGTTGAAGCGATGCACCTCGTCGACGAACAACACGGTGCGACGGCCCTGCGCGAAATTCACTTCGGCCTCGGCCAGCGCCTTGCGCACATCCGGCAGGCCGGACAGCACGGCGGAGATCGCGCGGAAATCGGCATCGGCATAACGTGCCACCAGGAGCGCCAGCGTGGTCTTGCCGCAACCGGGCGGCCCCCACAGCACCATCGAATGGATCTTGCCGGCCTCCAGCGCGCGGCGCAGCGCCTTGTCCGGACCAACCAGCCGCTGCTGGCCGACGATCTCGTCGAGGCTGCGCGGACGCATGCGCTCGGCCAGAGGCTTGAGCGCGTCGGATTCGGCGAACAGGCCGGGGGCGCCTGGAGCAACACGGGATGACATGCCCGGATGATAAGGCATCCGCCGGGTTGCCAGCGGGCAGCACCGATGCAGACAACCTCCTCATGCGCACGTCTGGAACGCCACGCGCTGGTATTTGGCATATCCAGATCGTGATCGGTATCATTTGAAATATAAATGCGAAATAATCGCATTCAGGTATTTTCCATTTGCATTTTATTACCAAGCTTAGATTCAGCTTAGCGAATTAACTTTCGATTATGTCGAAAGATTTTCAAATAATATGGCTGTTACCAAATTGTCATGTTGGATAACTAGGTTGGCGCCCCGCACCGCCCCCTATTCAACTCCAACAATTGGGACAACCCATGACACGGCTGACCTCGACTACTGATGTTCGCAAGTCCACCTGCCTCGCTTTCTGCATCGCCGCCATTTTGTCCACCCCGGCTTTTGCCGACGGCACCACGACGACAGCCGTCGCTGCCCCGAATGACAGCACTACAACGAGTACCCCCCAGACACAGAACGCGCAGAACCTCAGCGCCGTCCAGGTCACCGGCACCACCACGGCGACCACGGTAGCGCCTACGCAGGGCTCGACGGTGGCGATCGAACCACAGTCGATCATCGGCCTCCAGTACCTGCAGGAGAATATCGCGCCGACCGGCGACTATGCCGACGCCATCGCGATCTCGCCCAGCACGTACACGATCGCACCGAACGGTTCGGGCCTGATGGAGGCGCAGGTGGTCAGCATCCGCGGCTTCCAGGACGGACAATACAACGTCACCTTCGACGGCATTCCGTGGGGCGATTCGAACGATTTCACGCACCACTCCACCTCGTACTTCACCAACCAGGACACCAGCAGCATCACCGTCGATCGCGGTCCCGGCACGGCCGGCACGCTGGGCGATGCCACCTTCGGCGGCACCGTGTCGGTGGAATCGATCAATCCGACGAACGACTTCAACATCCACCCGTATCTAAGCCTCGGCAGCTGGGCGACACAGGTCGAAGGCGCCCGCATCGACACCGGCAAGCTCAACAGCAGCGGCACTACCGCCGTGATCAATGTGCAGAACAGCACTTCCAATGGCTACCTTACCGACGCCGGCCAGCGCCGCCAGAACGTGTTCGCCAAAGTGGTACAGCCGCTGGGCGACAACACCACGCTGACCTTCGGCGGCATGTGGAACAACATCAACCAGTACGTCCCGCTGGGTGCCACCAAGGCGCAGATCGCCGAATACGGCCCGAACTATGCGCTGAACAGCAATCCGGACAGCCAGTCCTACTACCGCTACAACAATGACCAGATCAGCACCTACATGGGCTATATCGGTCTGCATTCCGAGTTCGACGGTTGGAAGATCGACAACAAGGCCTACACCTACAACTACAACCATTTCGGCTTCAACGGCCTGGATCCGAACGGCGAAACGCCGAACGGCACGTTCTGCAACAAGAGCGGCAGCGACTGCCTCGATCCGAACGACGTACCCGGCCAGCACATGCGCAACACGTATACCTCGTGGGGCGACATATTCCGCCTGAGCAAGGAACTGGGTCCGGGCGAAATCCGCACTGGCTTCTGGTACGACCATCAGGACAATCTGCGCTGGGAATATGAGTTTGACGACACGCTGGATCAGCCTGCCATCAACACGACGGGTGCGCCGACCAAGGGCAGCGACAGCCCGGTCGACCGCTACATGACCGACTCGCTGCGCACATTTCAGCCGTTCGTGGAATACCAGTGGAACATCACCGACCAGGCCTACCTGGTGGGCGGCGTGAAGTATGAGGATTTCCTGCGCGACCTCGATGCCGAATACAACCAGAAGACCGGCCTGCCGACGGACTATTCGAAGGAATGGAATGCCACGCTGCCTTCGGTTGCCTTCCACTACGCATTCACCCCCGACTGGACCGCGTACGCGCAGTGGGCGAAGGGCTTCCTGGCACCAAACCTCAATCTGTTTTACACCACCGATCCGGCGATTTCCGATAGTGCGCTGCAGCCGGAAAAGACCACCAACTGGCAGATGGGCACTACCTGGAACAGCGACGGCCTGACGCTGTCGGGCGACGTCTACAAGATCGACTTCGACAACTTCATCCAGAGCCAGAAGATCGGCAGCACCACCTACTTTTACAACGGCGGCGGCGTGCACTACTCAGGCGTCGAGCTCGAAGGCACCTACATGGTCGGCGACGGCTTCAGCGTCTACGCCAACGGCTCGCTCAACCGCGCGATCCAGACCGAAAGCAACACCTGGAACCCGAACACACCGCACAAGACCGCCGCGCTGGGCCTGATCTACAGCCACGGCCCGGTATACGCATCGCTGATGGACAAGTTCGTCGGCAAGACCTATTACACCGCCAACTCGAACGACGACACGCCGATCGGCGGCTATGCGGTGACCAATTTCGCGGCCAGCTACCGCTTCGATCCGCACATCGCCGAAGTGAAGGACATGAAGATCGGCTTCCAGATCAACAACGTGTTCAACAATACCCACATCAACGCGCTGGCTGGCACCACGGTGGCCGATAGCACCCCACTGTTCTGGACCATTCCGAGCCGCAACTACAGCCTCACTGTCTCGGCGGATTTGTTCTGATGACGCGCGTTCCAATGAATCGCGTGGTTTTGTTGACGTTCCTGTTGTTCATCGGCCAGGTCGCACTGGCCGACGGTGGTGGCGCACGCCCGGCCACCGTCGAACTGTCGAAGCTGCTGCCGCCTCCCCCGGCAGCAGCTTCGGCTGCAGCTCAGCACGACCTCCAGGTCGTGCTGGCTGCACAACAGTCGCGTACGGCAGCCGAGATGGCTGCCGCGAAGGCGGACACGGAGCGCTCCGTGTTCCGCTTCGCCGATGCGCTCGGTCCGTCCATGCAGCCGACCACGCTGCCGAAGACAGCCGCGCTTTTCGCGCGTGTCGCCGCGCTCGACAAGCAAGCCGTCAAGGCGACCAAGGACTACTGGCGGCACCCGCGTCCGGCGATCGTGTCCGACCAGGTGCACCCGCTCGCTCCCGAAAAACCCGACGACTGGAGCTATCCCAGCGGGCACTCCACCTTCGGCTACACGACGGCGGTACTGCTGGCGAACATGTTGCCGGAGAAACGGGACGCGATCTTCGCGCGTGCGGATCTCTACGCGCAGCACCGCATCGTGATGGGCGCGCATTTCCCGAGCGACGTGGAAGCAGGCCGGATCGCCGGCACGGTCATTGCGGCGCAATTGCTGCAGGATCCGCTCTGGCATGCGGACTTTGTCGCCGCACGCGACGAACTGCGAAAGTCCCTGGCATTGAAGCCAGCCACCGACGGATGAGCACGAGCTGACGAGCACGGGCGAGCATGCACTCCAATGCCGCTGGCCCTGGCCAACTGCGCCCAGCCCTTTACTGACCTGCTGGCGCAAAAATAAGCAGCAATCCCGGTATCATGGACTCCATTGCGACCTTGGTTCGCAAATGCCATTGCCGGGGGGCAGCACGTAAGTGAAGGCGAGGAAGCACATTCCTGCTGCATGGACGACCTTCGTGTCTGGCCATGCCTGCATCCCCGTGCCCGCTCTCCTGCCCGTGGCATGAGCGAGCGACGGCACCGCTTTCGCCACTTCTGCCTGGGCCTGCTCGGGTTGCTCCTGCTGGTTTTCGGTATCGGTGCGGTCAGTGCTGGGACCAATGACCCGTGGGCACCCTTCGATGCACCCTGGTTCGACCGGGTGGGCAGCGCCGAAGGGGTTCCGCAGTCGATCATCACCGCGGTCGCGCAGGATCAGCGTGGCCTGGTCTGGATCGGCACCATGGTGGGCCTGGCCCGCTATGACGGTTATCGCGCTCAGGTATTCGACACTCGTGGCGGCAGCGTCCTGGGCCTGCCAGATGCCTATGTCCGTACCCTGTTGGCCCTCCCCGATGGCGACCTGCTGATCGGTACCAATGCGGGCGGACTGGTTCGCTTCGACCAGGCAACCAACAGCTTCCATGCCTACCCGGTCGGCGCGATGGGCACCTCGGATCGCAAAATCTACAGCCTCGCCGACGATCATGCCGGTGGCGTCTGGATCGCCACCGATGCGGGACTGGATCATCTGGACCCGCGCACGAACACGATTACCCAGCTTAAAACCCGAGCCGACACCGCACCGCGCAACTTCAGCGTGATGCAGGATCGCGCCGGCAACCTGTGGCTGGGCAACAACAACGGACTGTTCGTCCGCCGCGCCGGCGCGACCACGTTCGTGCGGCCTGAGCATCCTGCCGGTACCGTTGCCACGGTGCTGGCCAACCAGATCTGGGCCATCCACGAGGATCACGCAGGTCGGCTGTGGGCTGGCAGTGGACAAGCCGGCGCGGTCTATCGCGACACCGACGGTCAATGGCATCCCGTGCCGGGTTTCAGCGGTTACCAGAACGGTGCACGGCAATCCACGGTGCGCGATTTCCTGGAGGCCGCGCCAGACACGATGTGGATTGCCACCGACGGCAGCGGCGTCCTCGCCTACACCGTCGGCGATACCCAGCTGCGCCGGATCGACCACGATGCCGCAATCGCTTCGACGCTACCTGGCGATTCGGTGCGGGCGCTGCTGCAGGATCGCTCCGGCAACATCTGGGCTGCGACCGACCTCGGCCTCGCACGCACCAACCCCAACGCCCGCACCGCCTTCTCGCTGCTGCCCTCACCGCTGGAGCAGAACGCGTTGAGCGATACCAGCGTGCGTGGCATCTACGTCGATACGCGCGGCCGCATCTGGCTTGGCCTGGGATCCGGAAAGATCGACATGATCGACCTCAAGGCCGGTCGCATGAAGCATCTGCAACTGGACGGCAACCAGATCCATCGCGACATACAGACCTTCATCGAGGCTGCGGACGGCTCGATCCTGGTCGGCACGCAAGGCCTGGCCCGCATCAATCCCGACACCCTGGCGATCCGCTCCTCGCTACTGCCGGCGCTGGAAAACACGCCGGTACTCAGCCTGCAACGGGATGGCTCGCGCATTCTCATCGGCACCTATGACGGGCTGTATCGCTACGACACGCTTACCGGCGCGCTCGATCATGTCGAGCATGAGCACAAGGACTCGACCAGCCTGGGCAGCAACACCGTGCGGCAGATCGCACGCGTCGGCGACACCTGGTGGTACGGCACCACCCGTGGCATCAGCATCGCCACCAGCACGTCGAGCAGTCGCGGCTTCGTCAACCTCACGCATCGCAACGACGATCCCACCAGCCTGCCGCAGAACTACACCAGCTCGATTCTGCTGGATCCGAAGGGACGGCTGGTGGTCAGCACGTTCGGCGGTCTGGGCGTGCTCGACCCTTATTCACCGGGCAGCCCCTACCGCTTCCGCAACATCGGCATCGCGCAGGGACTGGCAAGTGACAAGATCAGCGGCGTGCTGGCCGACGATCGCGGCAACCTGTGGGTCAGCACCTCCAGTGGTGTGTCGAGGATCGACAACGGCACCTATGCCGTGCACAACCTCGGCACAGACGATGGACTGCACATACCCAGCTATATCTACGCGGGTGCCGCGCGCGCGCGCGGCGGCGAACTGCTGTTTGGCGGCCTCGGCGGCCTGACCGTGATCCGGCCAGACTGGCAGCCGCCGGCACGCACCGCTGCAGCACTGGCGATCACCCACGCCATCGTCAACGGCAACGAGATGCCGTTTGACGAACTTCCCCGTGACAACCAGAGCATCAGCCTGAATCCACGCAGCCGCAACCTGCAGGTGGACTTTGCACTGCTGGACTATCAGACGCCGCTGGAAACCTCCTACAGCTATCGCATGGAGGGCCTCGACGACGACTGGACGCTGATCCCCCGGGGTAGCCTGCCCAGCGCCATCTACACCAACCTGCCCCACGGCAAATACCACCTGCGCCTGCGCGCCGCGACCCATGGCATGCAGCCACGCACGGCCGAAACCAGCATCAGTATCGTGGTCGAACCGCGCTGGTACGAGACCCTGCTCAGCCGGATCATCGCTGCGCTGCTGCTTATAGCGCTGATTGTGCTGCTGATCCATCTGCGCACGCTCTACCTCAGGCGACAGGCCATGCAGTTGCAGCATCAGATCGACGAGCGCACACGCGACCTGCTGGCGGCCAACCAGCGCCTCGACGATCTGGCCGGCACCGATGGCCTCACTGGTGTCTACAACCGTCGACGATTCCTGGAACTGGCTGGCGGCGAACACGAGCTGGCGCAGCAAGGGCGTTCGCTCTGCATTGCGCTGTTCGACCTGGACCGCTTCAAGCGGATCAACGATACCCATGGGCACCTCGCCGGCGATGCAGTGATCCGTTGCGCGATCGAGGTGATCCGGCAGCATTGCCGGCAAGGTGATCTGGCTGGCCGCTACGGTGGCGAGGAGTTCGTGCTGTGCCTGCCTGACACCAGCCTGCAGCATGCGCTGGAAATCACCGAGCGTATCCGCGACGAGTTGGCCAAGGCAGAAGTGACCCACGAGGGACGTTCGATCGCAGTGACCGTCAGCATCGGTGTCGCCGCACTGCGGCCCGGCGAATCCATCGAACAATGGCTGTCGCGCGCCGACAAAGCCCTCTACGAGGCGAAGCATGAGGGCCGCAACCGCTGCATCACGGCGCCTTGATGCGTCCGATCACTCCGTGTCGGGGTGCGTTCCGGTATTGATCGTGTACTGGCAGTACAGGCTGTAAGCCACGCCGCATAAACCGGTCAACGCAGCCGGAATCAGCAGGGTGCGCTCCTGCAGCATGCCGAACAGCACCGCGCCGGCAGCACTGCCGAGCATGAAGGTGCCAATCACCAGCACGCAGACACGGACGCGCAGCGTATCCACTTCGAGCCCACGCAGGCGCTGGCCGATGTAGATGCCGAGGTCGGTGAACATGCCGGAAACATGGGTGGTACGAAACACCATGCCGCTGTAGGTGCTGACCATGCCGTTTTGCAACCCGGCTCCCATCGAGGCCAGGTACAACCCGATTGAATTGCCGGCATCGAGCAGCGGTACCGCGGCAAACAGCAACAGTGACTCCAGCACAAGTGCCACGCCGTAGTGGCGACCGAGCTTCAACGTGCGCTGCTGCACCAACAAACCGCTGAGGATGGCGCCAGCCAGGAACGCACTGATCGACAATGCCCAATGCACCGCTTCACCACCGTCGGCAGTACCCAGCGAAATGCCTAGCAGACTGGTGGAACCGGTCAGGTTGGTGATCGACTGATGGCGAAAGCCCATGTAGCCGGCGGCATTGACGATACCGGCGATGAAGGCCAATACGCCGCCGCCGATCCATGCCCAGCCCGGCAACTGGCGCAATACGGGCACCGTCGTATCAGTCTTTCAGCGGCTGGGTGCTGATCACCGGCAGGTCACCGATCACGTCGGCACCCTTCGGTGGCACGAAGTTGAAGGCGGACGGTGGAATCGCCACATTGCGCTGCCAGTCGGAGAAACGGATGTCGCTGGTGGAACCCAGTTGATCGCGGAACGTCATGCGGGCCAGGCCATTCGCGTCGAAGCCAAGGTCGGCGTGATCGAACTGCGGATCCTTCGCGGTGGAGGTGAGCCGCAGCCAGACCAAGCCATCGTGTTCGCCCTGCTCGACCACTTTGAAGTCCCGGTCCATCTGCTTGAGATCGGTCAGCACGGTAAGCGGGCTGTGCGACTCCTCGGTGCTTTGCACGCGCACGGTGACCTGTTCCAGATCAGGATCGTACGTCCACACCCGGCTGCCGTCGGCAACGATGGTCTGCTTGTACGGCGCCAGCGTATCCCAGCGGAACTGCCGCGGCGCTTCGAGCGCCAGAGTGCCGGAACTGGTCTTGCTGGTCTGACCGTTGATGTCGGTCAGCGACTGGCTGAAGTGGCCGGTGAGCGAATGCAAGCCAGTGGCGAACGCATCGAGCCGCGCGCGCGCCGGCCCGGTGGCAGCCTGCGCGACGGCACCCAGCGACAGCGCCAGCACTACGGCTGTTACGGCAAGCATGAAGCGTTTCATCGGATTCTCTCTGGACATGGGCTCGATGGCTACGCAGTTTGCGCAGTCATCGCTTAATGGATGCCGCCATCAGTTCCGCGGCGGTGGCGGCGCCAGTACTTCGCGGTTGCCGTTGTGCTGCGGGGCGCTGACCACGCCATCTTGCTCCATCTGCTCGACCAGCCGCGCGGCGCGGTTGTAGCCGATGCGCAGGTGCCGCTGGACACCGGAGATCGAAGCGCGACGGGTCTGCGTGACGATCGCCACCGCCTTGTCATACAGCTGGGTATCGGCATCACCACCGCCTTCCTCGCCATCCTGCGGCAGGCCGGAGTCGTTGATGAACTTGCCGTCGCTGGTCGGTTGCGCCTCTTCGAGCACGCCTTCGATGTACTGCGGCGCACCCTGCGATTTCAGCCAAGCGACCACGTGGTGCACCTCGTGATCGTCGACAAAGGCGCCGTGCACGCGTTCCGGCGTGGCGGTGCCCGGCGGCAGATACAGCATGTCGCCGTGACCGAGCAGTGCCTCGGCACCGCTCTGATCGAGGATCGTGCGCGAGTCGATCTTGCTGGACACCTGGAACGCGATGCGGGTCGGAATATTGGCCTTGATCAGACCGGTAATCACGTCCACCGACGGACGCTGGGTGGCCAGGATCAGGTGCACGCCGGCGGCACGCGCCTTCTGTGCGAGACGGGCGATCAGCTCTTCCACCTTCTTGCCGACGATCATCATCATGTCGGCGAACTCGTCGATGATGATCACGATATACGGCAGCGGCTCCAGCGGTTCGGCGGCGAGATTCGGCATCTCCGGATTCGGCCGGAACAGCGGATCGAGCAGCGGCTGGCCGGCGTTCTCGGCGTCCTTCACCTTCTTGTTGAAGCCACCCAGATTGCGCACGCCGACCGCAGCCATCAGCTTGTAGCGGCGCTCCATCTCGGCGACGCACCAGCGCAGCGCGTTGGCCGCTTCCTTCATGTCGGTGACCACCGGCGCCAGCAGGTGCGGGATGCCCTCGTACACCGAGAGCTCCAGCATCTTCGGGTCGATCATGATCATCCGCACGTCTTTCGCGCTGGCCTTGTACAGCAGCGAAAGCACCATCGCGTTGACCGCGACGGACTTGCCGGAACCAGTGGTGCCGGCGACCAGCAGATGCGGCATCTTGGCCAGGTCGACCACCACCGGCTTGCCGCCGATGTCCTTGCCCAGCGCCAGCGCAAGCGGCGACTTCAGCTGGTCGTATTTGTCCGAGCGCAGGATCTCCGACAGGTAGACGATCTGCTTCTTGGTATTCGGGATTTCCAGGCCGATCACGTTCTTGCCGGGAATCACGTCGACCACGCGCACGCTGACCACGGACAGGCCACGCGCTATGTCCTTGTCCAGACTTGATACCTGCGAACCACGTACACCGGCCGCCGGCTCCATCTCGAAGCGGGTGATCACCGGGCCCGGATAGGCGCCGACCACCTTGGCGTCGATCTTGAAGTCCTTCAGTTTGAACTCGACCTGGCGCGAGAGCACTTCGAGCGTTTCCTCGGAGTAGCCAGGACCTTGCGGCGGCGCCTCGTCCAGCAACGACAACGGCGGCAGCTCACCCGGCGTGGCGGCGCCGACGAACAGCGGAATCTGGGTCTCAAGCTTCGCCCGCTCGCTTTTCGCCACCGGTGCAGGAGGCGCCTCGATCCGCACGGGTTCGCGTTTGGCCTGCCTGATGGCATCAGCTTTTTTGACTACGTCGCGTTCGGTACGTGCCTGCCGTGCGGCGAGCACCTCTGGCGCCTCGCGCAGCTTGCCCTTGAGCCAGTCGACCAGCTTCAGCACGCTCTGCCCGATCCAGTCCATCACCTTGAACCACGACAGCCCGGTCGCCAGGGTCACCGCCACCAGGAAAAGGGCCAGCAGGAGCAGCGGCGCGCCCTTGTCCAGCGCTTCCGAAAGCGGACGTCCCACCCACAGGCCGATGATGCCGCCGGCGCCCTGCGGCGGTACGGGGTCATCCCCGAAATCGAGATACAGCAGCGCCGGGCCGGTGACAAAGAAAAACACGGCGCCAATCAGCCGCAACGAGGGTTCCCACGCGTGCGAGGTCCGCACGCCGTGCTGACGCAGCACCTGCACGCCCAGCAGCAAAAGCAGCAGCGGAAAGCAGTAGGCCACGTAGCCAAAGATCCAGCGCAGCAAATCGGCGATGTGCGCACCGAAACTGCCGCCGAAATTCTGCACCAGATTGATCTGGTTGGCGTTGGTCCAGCTGGGATCGCGAGCGTCGTAGGTGAGCAGGCAGATCAGCAGGTACAGCGCAAGCGGCATCAGCAGCAAAGCGCCGGCTTCACGCAGCCGGCGCTTCAGCTCCTCGCTGAGGCCTTCCTTCGGTTGTTGTTTGACGTTCGCGCTTCGCGCCACCTTGGAAGGTTTCCCTTGTTTGGACCGGCTCGTTCCGGACAGGGTTAGAGCATACCTTGCAATGCCGGATGTACCAGCTTGCCGCCGTCGACATTGATACCGCCGGCGAGCGGAGCGAACTCGCGCCACTCGTTGCCGGCCGCCAGGCGCTGCACGTACGGCAGGATCGCGGCGGAGATCGCCACCGACGAAGTCTGCGGCACCGCGCCCGGCATGTTGGTCACGCAGAAGTGGGTCACACCGTGCACGTCATAGGTCGGCTCCTTCCAGGTGGTCGGCTTGGAGGTCTCGAAGCAGCCGCCCTGGTCGATCGAGATGTCGACCAGCACCGAGCCCGGCTCCATCGTCTTGACCATGGCTTCGGTGACCACACGCGGCGCCTTGGCGCTGGGGATCAGCACGGCGCCGACCACGATGTCGGCATCGCGCACCTCCTCGGCGACCGAGGATTCATAGGCATACAGCGCGGTGACGTTCGGACCCATCGCCATCATCTCGGCGAGGCGGTCCTGGCGCTTGTCGAACACCACCACATTGGCACCGGCCGCGGCGGCCAGTGCAGCGGCATTGCCACCGGCGGCGCCGGCGCCCAGCACCACCACCTTGCCACGCGGGGTCGAGGCCATGCCGCCCAGCAGCTTGCCCTTGCCGCCCTGCGGGCGATGCAGCAGCGTGGTACCAATCTGGGTGGCGATGCGGCCGGCGATCACCGACATCGGCAGCAGCAGCGGCAGCACGCCGTCTTCCTCGACCGACTCGAACGCGATACCAGTCAGGCCGATGTCGAGCAGGCTCTTGGTCAGCGCCGGCTCGGCGGCCAGGTGCAGGTAGCAGAACAGCAGGTGGTGCTTCTTCAGCAGCGCCAGATCACCGGCAACCGGTTCCTTCACCTTGACGATCAGCTCGCCCGCCTCGTACAGCGCCGCGGCATCCGGCACGATCTTGATGCCCTGCTTGACATAGACCTCGTCGGCGAAGCCGCTCTTCAGGCCTGCCCCGGCCTGCAGGAACACTTCATGGCCACGGCGCACCAGATCGGCGGCAGCGGCGGGAACGAGGGCAACACGACCTTCAAGGGTCTTGGTTTCGGAGGGGATACCGATACGCATGGGAGCAGTCCTGTGGGTTCTTGAGCCGGGGGCGACTTGCGTGCGCCCAGCCTGGTTTATGAAGCATCAATGGACTGGAAAGCTTGAATCGGAGTGCTCCCTTCCCCATCCTTGCGGATTCAGACTCCGCCGCGTGCCGCGAAACGGTTGCATGAAACCGCGGCAGGGGCTGAAGCGAATAACGATCAAAGCTGCCAGTTAACCCAAGGATTATAACCATGAGCACCCCTAAACACAGCCGCCTGCTGATCCTCGGCTCCGGCCCCGCCGGTTACACCGCTGCGGTGTATGCGGCTCGTGCCAACCTGAAGCCGACCATGATCACCGGCCTGCAGCAGGGCGGCCAGCTGATGACCACCACCGACGTGGACAACTGGCCGGGCGACGTCGAGGGGTTGCAGGGTCCGGCGCTGATGCAGCGCATGGCCGAACATGCCGAACGCTTCCATACCGAGATGATCTTCGACCACATCCACAAGGTAGACCTGAAGCAGCGTCCGTTCCGTCTCACCGGTGATTCGGGCGAATACACCTGCGACGCGTTGATCATCACCACCGGCGCCACCGCCAAGTACCTCGGCATCGCCAGCGAAGAGAAGTACAAGGGCAAGGGCGTCTCCGCCTGCGCCACCTGTGACGGTTTCTTCTTCCGCGATCAGGATGTGGTGGTGATCGGCGGCGGCAACACCGCGGTCGAGGAAGCGCTGTACCTGGCCAACATCGGCCGCAAGGTCTACCTGGTGCATCGCCGCGACAAGCTGCGCGCCGAGAAAATCATGCAGGACAAGCTGTTCGAGAAAGCCGCCGCGGGCAAGATCGAGCTGGTGTGGAACCACAGCATCGACGAGGTGCTCGGCGACGATACCGGTGTCACTGGCGTGCGCGTGAAGGACGTCAACTCCGGCGTCACCCGCGACATCGAGGCGACCGGCTTCTTCGTGGCGATCGGCCACACGCCGAACACCGGCATCTTCGAAAGCCAGCTCGACATGCACGATGGCTACATCAAGATCCACAGCGGCCAGCACGGCATGGCCACGATGACGTCGGTGCCGGGCGTGTTCGCCGCCGGCGACGTGGCAGACCACGTGTACCGCCAAGCAGTGACTTCGGCCGGCTTCGGCTGCATGGCTGCACTGGATGCCGAGCGCTGGCTGGATCAGCAGACCCCGGCCAGCTGATGAACCTGCACGGCAATGCAGCTACCAGCGCAAGCGTGCCTTGATCGAGGCGCGCTTCCACCCGGCGCTCGATCAGCTGCCGGCAGACACATGGGACGCACTGCGCGCCGACCCGAACCCGTTCGTGTCGCACGCGTTCCTCGCTGCGCTGGAACGCGGCGGCTGCATTCTTCCTGACTGGGGCTGGCAGGCGCATCACCTGGGACTGTATGAAGACGGTCGGCTGATTGCTGCCGCACCGCTGTATCTGAAAGGCAATTCACACGGCGAGTTCGTGTTCGACTTCAGCTGGGCCAGCGCATGGGAGCGCGCCGGTGGCGAGTACTACCCGAAGCTGCTCAACGCCGTGCCCTACTCGCCGGTGCCGGGTCCGCGCCTGTTGGCCGGCAACGACGAACGCACGCCGATGCTGCAACACGCGCTGGTCGAGGCGATGCACGCTGAAGCCGAACGGCTGGGGCTGTCCTCGGTCCATGCCAATTTCCTGCAGGAAACCGAACTCGCCGCGTTCGGCACCGACTGGCTGGCCCGCTCGGACGTGCAGTTCCACTGGCATAACCGCGGCTATCGGCACTTTCCGGATTTCCTCGCCGCGCTCAACCACAAGAAGCGCAAGAACATCCTGCGCGAACGCAGCCAGGTAGAGGCCAGCGGCGTGGCGATCGAATGGCGCAGCGGCGATACGCTGAGTCGCGACGAATGGCGGCAAGTGCATGCGCTGTACGAAGCCACGTTCGACGCCAAGGGCAACCATGCGGCGCTGACCGCGACCTTCTTCCGCCAGCTCGGCGAACTGGGCCAGCTCGCACAGCTGGCGCTGGCCCGGCACGGGGAGACCATCGTCGCGATGGCGCTGTTCGTGCAGGGCGGCGGCGTGCTGTACGGCCGCTACTGGGGCGCATCCGTGGACGTCCCCGGCCTGCATTTCGAGCTGTGCTACTACCGCGGCATCGAACACGCGATCACCCAACGACTGGATCGTTTCGAACCCGGCGCGCAAGGCGAACACAAGCTGGCGCGCGGCTTCCTGCCCGTGCGCACCTATTCGCGACACTACCTGGTGCACCCGGCTTTTCGCGCCGCCGTAGCCGCTGCGCTTGCAAGCGAGGCGCCAGCGGTCGACGCTTATGCCGCCGAGTTGCAAAGTCACAGTCCCTACGCTGATCACAGCACTGCAAAACGATGACCCGCCTGCCACTGCTGGATCCCGATGCACGGGATCACTTCCCGGACCCGCGCCATGCACTGGCCGAGCCGAACGGACTGCTGGCCTTCGGCGGCGACCTGTCGCCGCTGCGGCTGCTGGAGGCCTATAGCCTCGGCATCTTTCCGTGGTTCAGCGTAGACGAACCGATCCTGTGGTGGTCACCCGATCCGCGCTGCGTGTTCCACACCGGGACTCTGCGGATCAATCGCAGCCTGCGCCGTCAGCTCGGAGGCAGGCGCTGGCGGCTGACCATCGACCATGCCTTCGATGAGGTCATTCGCGCCTGCGCCGCGCCACGCGCACGGGAGTCGGGTACCTGGCTGGTGCCGGCGATGATCGACGCCTATGCACAACTGCACCGCATGGGTTACGCGCACAGCGTGGAAGTATGGGACGACACGCGGCTGGTCGGCGGCATCTACGGCGTCGCCGTCGGCCGGTTGTTCTGCGGCGAATCGATGTTCAGCGCCGAGAGCGGAGGTTCGAAGATCGCACTGATTGCGCTCGCCAGGCTGCTGCACGAGCTGGAATTTCCGCTGCTCGATACCCAGGTCAGCAATCCGCACACGCTTGGGCTTGGCGCCATCGAGATAAGCCGCGAACAGTTCCTGCAGCACGTTGAACATCTCGTCCAGCTGCCTGGCCACATGGGGAGCTGGGCCAGTTACACGCCACGACTGCTGCAGCCTTGCCTTGATCGTGCAAATGACCAGATCACAGGCGCGCTCAGTCCACAGCAGCGCGGCCAAGCATCTTGAGCTCGTCCAGGTTGGCCAGAAACAGCGCCACCAGATTTGGATCGAGCTGGCTGCCGGCAGCGTTGCGCAGATAGTCGATTACCTCTACCTCCGGCCAAGCCGGCTTGTAGATGCGCGCCGAGATCAAGGCATCCCAGACGTCGACGATGCTGAAGATCCGCGCCGCCAGCGGAATCGCCTCGCCGCGCAAACCTTGCGGATAACCGGTGCCGTCCCAGCGCTCGTGATGGCTATGCGGAATGTCGCCCGCCCCGTGCAGGAAATCCACCCGCTGCAGCAACTCGTAGCCGATCTGCGGATGTTCGCGCATCAACGCTATCTCGTCTTCATCCAGCTTGCCTGGCTTGACCAGCACCGCATCCGGCAACGCCAGCTTGCCGATGTCATGCAGCAGCGCGCCGAGCGCGAGATTGCGCAATGCCTCACCTTCTACCCCAGCCAGCCGGGCCAGCCCGGTAGCCATGCGCATCACGCGATCAGAGTGGTCGCCGGTTTCCTTGTGGCGGATGTCCATCGCCGACACCAGCACGCGCAGCGACTGCTTGTGGCCTTCCAGCAGGGTCCGGTTGACGAGCTCCAATCGATGCAGATTGCGCCCGATCATCCAATACAACACGGCTCCCGTGACCAGCACGAACAGGGTGCCCTTGATGCTCTGCAGGAACGAGAGCTCGGCTTGCCCTTGCACCAGTGCATTCAACACGCCATTGGAAAACCAGATCCACAGCGCAGACAGCAGCACGTAGACAAAGGTGATACGAAACTGGGGACTGATCGTCAAGGCAAGGCTCCGGCGAAGACGTCTCGCGCGCGGCATTCACGCCACGCTTCTTGCGGGCAGGCGAGAGTGTGAGGCACAGGCCACAATGACAGTGTGACAGAAGCCTCAGCTGGCTCGCACCGCGTACTTGCGTGCCACGTAATCGTCCAGGATGCCGACAAATTCGTTGGCGATATTGTCACCACGCAGGGTCATCGCCTTCTCGCCGTCGATGAATACAGGTGCAGCCGGTGCCTCACCGTTGCCCGGCAGCGAGATGCCGATGTTGGCGTGCTTGGATTCGCCCGGGCCGTTGACGATACAACCCATCACCGCCAGCGTGAGGTTCTCCACGCCGTCGTATTTCACCCGCCACAACGGCATCTGTTCACGCACATGCTCCTGCACCGTCTTCGCAAGCACCTGGAAGAATTCGCTGGTGGTACGACCGCAGCCCGGACAGGCAGTGACTAGCGGCGTGAACGAACGCAGGCCCATGGTCTGCAGCAATTCCTGCGCGACGATCACCTCGCCGGTGCGCGTGGCACCCGGTTCGGGCGTGAGCGAAATGCGGATGGTGTCGCCGATGCCTTCCTGCAGCAGCACTGCCAGCGCCGCGCTGGACGCGGTAATGCCCTTGGAGCCCATCCCGGCCTCGGTGAGGCCAAGGTGCAATGCGTAGTCGCAGCGCGCGGCGATATCACGATATACAGCGATCAATTCCTGCACGCCGGAGACCTTGCAGGACAGAATGATGCGATCACGCGCGAGACCGATTTCCTCGGCCCGTGCGGCCGAATCCAGCGCCGAGCGGATCAGCGCCTCGCGCGCCACATGCGAGGCATCCCACGGATCGGCACGCCGCGCGTTCTCGTCCATCAGCGTGGTGACCATGCTCTGGTCGAGCGAACCCCAGTTCGCGCCGATGCGTACCGGCTTGTTGTAACGCAGCGCCATCTCGATGATCGCCGCGAACTGACCATCCTTCTTCCTGCCGAAACCGACATTGCCCGGATTGATGCGGTACTTCGCCAGTGCCTCGGCACAGGCCGGCTCATGTTCCAGCAGCTGATGGCCGTTGTAGTGGAAGTCGCCGATGATCGGCACCTCCACACCCATCATCGCCAGGCGCTCGGCAATGCGCGGCACCGCGGCCGCCGCCGCCGGCGTATTCACCGTAATGCGCACCAGTTCGGAGCCGGCGCGGGCCAGCTCGGCGATCTGCTTCGCCGTGCTGGCCGGATCCTCGGTATCGGTATTGGTCATCGACTGCACCACGATCGGCGCACCGCCGCCTACCGTGATCTTGCCGATCTGCACGCTGACGCTGGGGCGGCGCTGCGCGAATCCGGCATGCCGGGGTTTATGCGAAGAATCGTTGCTCATGGTGAATAGTCGGAAAGGGGCGGTCGCTGCACGACGCGGCGTTGTGCAAAGGATACCCGATGCTGTTTGCCAGTCGGGACTGCCGGTTACAGCAATTGCCCTCAGAAACACAGAATTGCCTGACTAACCTATGCTGTCCGGCATTGAACCTCGCTATCCTGCGCCCCAGGCATGCTGATCTGATGACGAACGAAACCACAACGTCCGCCCTGCCTGAGCCCACTGGAATCACGTGTTCTTCGCCAATCAGCGTCGAAAAGATGCGGCTGGATGCATTGCATGCCTATGGCATCCTTGATACGCCTCGGGAAGCTGCATTCGACGACATCACCCGGCTTGCCGCCTTTGTCTGCGAGGCACCGATCGCGGTGGTCAACCTGATCGATCGCGATCGGCAATGGTTCAAGAGCGAGATTGGTCTGGGTGTCCGCGAGACGCCACTCGACACCTCCATCTGTGCTCATGCCATCCTCCAGCAGGATTTATTCGTGGTGCCGGACACGTTGCAGGACTCCCGTTTCCGTAACAATCCGCTAGTCACCGGTGACCCGCACCTGCGCTTCTATGCCGGCGCACTGCTGAAGACCCCCGACGGCTTGCCGCTCGGTACGGTATGCGTGCTCGATACGCAACCGCGCCTGTTGCGACCCGAGCAGACCGAGGCGCTGCAGGCGCTGGCGCGGCAAACCATGGCGCAGATCGAATTGCGCCGGTTGCTGGCGCAGGCGCAGGAGTCCAACCATTATCGTCGGCGACTGATGGCCATCGCCGGGCATGACCTGAAAACGCCCGTGCGCACCGCGTCCTATGCGATCCGCAAGGTGCAGCGCAGCCTGAGTGCGGAGCAGGCAGCGCCACTGACCGCAGCCACCGAGGCGCTGGCCACGATCGACCGCGAATTCACCCAGCTGGCGGCGATGGCCAGCATCGAAGGTGTATCAGCCACTCCTGACCTGATCGTATTCGATCTCGCCGATGTGCTCGGAGCAGTCGTGGCGAACTGGCAACAGCCGGCTCTTGCCAAGGGACTGCGGTTGCGCAGCGTGAGTACGCGGCTGCGTGTGCGCAGCCACCCCGCCCTGCTGGCCACTTTGCTCGGCAATCTGGTTGGCAACGCCGTCAAGTACACCGAGTGTGGCTCGGTACTGATCGGCTGTCGTCGTCGGGGCGCGAACGTGGTGGTCGAGATCGTCGATACCGGGCTGGGCATGGACAACGCGAATTCGGATGCGTTGTTCGGGGCATTCCATCAGGCCAATCCGCGCAGTGAAGGCCTGGGCCTAGGTCTGTGGATCGTGCGCGGCACGGCCGAATCGTTGGGACATCCGTTGCATGTGCGTTCGAAACTCGGCCATGGCAGTCGCTTTTCGGTTGAGCTGCCGAGAGCCTGATGCCCTAGAGGTACCGAGTTCAGTTCGCTGAGCCGGTTCGTCGCAACGCTGCCTGCAAGAGCCGTTGTTCGATCCGTTCGGCCATGCTGCTGGGCTTTTCAAGTTTCATCCGCGCCAGCGCCGCTGGCTCTCCAGCCACTGGCACGCCTGGACTCAACAATCCGCGCAGCAGCTGAAGCTTGCCGCGCCAGGTGCCGCTGGTGGCCTTCAGCCAGTTCAGCGCTGGCAGCAGGCGTTGCTCGACCTCGGTGAAATCGCTGCCGAACGGAAACATGGGAAACAATCCTTTCTGCTGCAGTGGCGCCAGCACCTCATGCAGATGGCGCGGACGATGCTGGCGCCACGCCTCGGGAATCTGGAAATCCGCCGCCAGCTTGCCGTGCGATTTCGCCTCGGCGCAAAGCGCGTCGAGAAAGCGCGCGTCGCTGATCGACAGCATCGCCTCGATGCATTCGCTGTCGCTCTTGCCACGCAGGTCGGCAACGCCGTACTCGGTGATGATGAGGTCGCGCAGATGGCGCGGGATCGTGGTCTGGCCGTAGTTCCAGCGGATATTGCTCTCGATCCCGCCACGGCTGCTGCGGGTCGAGCGCAACAGCAGTGCCGAACGGCCATCGGGCAGTTCATGCGCCATCGCCACGAAGTTGTACTGGCCGCCCACACCACTGACCACCGCGCCATCGTCCAGCGTGTCGGAGGTCGCCGCACCAAGCAAAGACGCCATCATGCAGGTGTTGAAGAAACGCGCGCCACGCCGTTGCAGCATCGCCAGCGCCTGATGATCACCGTAGAGCTGGTTGACATTGGAGACCGGGCACATGTCGATCGCATCCGGGTCGGCCTTTTCGGTGGCCTCGAGCCATTCGTACAATTGGTTCGAGCCGAGGAAGAACGCACCGCGCAGATAATGGCCACCCGGTACATCGGAAGCCAGCCGGCCGGCGGCCGAGGCACGTTCCAGCGCGAGATTGTCCCAGCTGCGCCGTTTCAGGATGCCCGCGCGCTGCAGGTGCATGAAGCCGTCCATCACCATCTCGCTGGCGCCGTACAGACCGCTCTGGAACGGCGTGAGGCCGCCGAATCGACCGGCCAGTGCATGGGTGGCTCCGGTCGGATCCAGCCCCACCAGTGCGCGCCGCCACTGCGTGTTGTCCTGCTGCCGCAGCAGCAGCGCCTTGACCAGCGCATCGGACAACGCGCCGATACCGATCTGCAGGCAGCCGCCGTCCCTGACCAACGCACTGGCATGCAATCCCAATGCGTATTCGGTCAGGTCGACCGGCAGCCGCGGCAGCGCGAACAGTCGCGGCGATTTTTCCGGGCACAACTCCACATCGAAATAGGCCTCCGCTACTTCAGCGGCACCACCCAGGTACGGCAAATCCGGATGTACCACCGCCACGCACAACGGCCGTTGCCGGCCGGAGGCCTGCTGCTTGCTGAGGAAATCCAGAGTGAGATCCGGGTTGCAGGACAGGCTGTAGTGCACGCCATCCGGCCCTTCGCGCCGTGCCACCAGTTGCACCAGCAGGTTGATGTCCTGCACCACCAGATCGCGTGCGACATGCGTGTAGTTCTGGCTGATGTAGTTGCGCTGGGCACTTCCCGCATGCAGCAGCGCACCGGACTGCATGTAGAACTCATGCACCTCGACGTTCGACGGCAGCGCGTCGTGCGCCTGGTCCAGTGCGTATTGCGGATCGACCTGGTCGGCACCGAAATGCCGTTCAAGGAACGGACCGAGGAAGCGCCGCTCCAGTCCTGGCGCCGGTTGCGGCCGGGTCAGCGACAGCGCCGTGTACAGGCGCAGCGAACGGCTTGAAGCAGCCTTGGTGAGCTGATATAGCGCGTTCAACAGTCCATGCGGCTTGCCCAGACCCAGCGGTGCGGCAATACGAAGATCCGGACCCAGCTCGTCGGCGAGGTATTGCGCGCAGGCCTCGATGTCGCTGTAGCGGTGCTCGATCGGCATGCGCCAGATCATGCCAGAAGCCCTGCGATGACGGTGAGCCGACAAACCATGGCCTACACTCGACCCATGTCACTCATCACCGATACGCCCAACCGCCTGCTGGCGGAGCAGGCGCTCAGCCGGACCGCCGGCGCACCTTTGCTGGGCGGCAACGCGGTGGATCTGCTTATCGATGCCGCTGCGCACTATGACGCGTGGCTGGCGGCGATCCGTGGCGCGCGGCAACGCGTGTTGCTGGAGAACTACATCATTCGCAATGATGAAGTCGGCCGCGCTTTCCTCGATGCACTGGTCGAACGCGCACAGGCCGGCGTGTTTGTCGCCGTGGTGGTCGACTGGGTCGGCTGCCTCGGCCAGTCACGCAACGTGTTCTGGGCACCGCTGCGCAAGGCCGGCGGCGAGGTACGGATATTCAATCCGCCACAGCTGGGCCAGCCGTTGGGCTGGATCAGCCGCGATCACCGCAAACTGTTGGTGGTCGACGGCGTGCTGGGCTTCTTGTCCGGCGTGTGTATTAGCGCGAAATGGCTAGGCGACCCGAAGCGCGATGTACCACCCTGGCGCGACACCGGCGTGACGCTGCGTGGTCCTGCCGTAGCGGAACTGGAAACCACATTCGCGCAAAGCTGGGCCGAGGCTGGCTCGCCGCTGCTGCCGTTTGCGCCCATACCGGAACCTGAAATACCGGCAGGCAATGTGTCGTTGCGGCTGATCGCCACCCAGCCGGCCAGCGCCGGCATGTATCGGCTCGATCAACTGATTGCCTCGATGGCGCGCAGGACGCTGTGGCTGACCGATGCCTACTTCGTCGGTCTGGCGCCCTACGTGCAGGCGCTGCTCGCCGCCGCGCGCGATGGCGTCGACGTGCGCCTGCTGGTGCCCGGCAGCAGCGATATTCCGGCGGTGGCAAGCATGTCGCGCTCGGGTTATCGACCCTTGCTCAAGGCAGGTATCCGCGTGTTCGAGTGGAACGGCTCGATGCTGCATGCGAAAACCGCGGTCGCCGACGGCCAATGGGCACGAGTCGGTTCGTCCAACCTCAACATCGCCAGCTGGCTGAGCAACCACGAGCTCGATGTAGCCGTCGAGGACGCCGGCTTCGCCGGCCAGCTCGCGGTGCAATACGAACGCGACCTGGGCAATGCCACCGAGATCGTGCTCGCCACCCGTCGGCGCCGTCACGGCAGCAGCGAGCAGGTGCGCAGCAGCGAAACGCGGCCACCGCGGGTGCGGCACGGCGGCGGCAGTTCCGGCCGTGCCGCCGCCGGCGCCTTGCGCATCGCCAACAGCATGGGCGCGGCACTGACCAATCGCCGCGTGCTCGGCGATACCTCGAGCGGACCGCTGTTCATCGGCACCCTGGTGCTGGCCGCGCTGGCAGTCGTCGCGATCCTGTGGCCAGCCTGGATCGGCTGGCCATTTGGCGCAGTGGCCGGCTGGTTCGCTCTGAACCTGGGTATCCGTAGCTGGCGCTTGCGCAGGCGACGCTGGCACGTACTGAACGAAGCGAGCGACGACTGATCGCCGCCAGGAGTGCTTGATGCACTCCCTGCACTTCCGGCGTCAAGCGGATGTTTTCTCACGACTTGATACTTGCGCCATGCTAGGCTCGTTCCCCTTATGCAAGCGCCGTCCGACGACACCACGCCGCGCCACATCCTGACCCCCAGCTCGCTCAACCGGCTGGTGCGCGACCTGCTGGGCGATGTGTTTCCGCAGGTGTGGATCGAAGGCGAACTGTCGAACGTGGCCAAGCCCGCCTCCGGCCATTTGTACTTCACCCTGAAGGACAGCGGCGCCCAGGTGCGCTGCGCGATGTTCAAGCCGAAAACGGCAGCACTGCGCTTTCGCCCGGTCGACGGCATGCAGGTGCTGCTGCGCGCCAAGGTCGGCCTGTACGAACCGCGTGGCGAATTCCAGCTGGTCGCCGAATACATGGAGCCGGCTGGCGAAGGCGCACTGCAACGCGAGTTCGAGCAGCTGAAGGCACGACTGGACGCCGAAGGCCTGTTCGCACCGGCGCGCAAGCGTGCCCTGCCCCGTTACGCGCGGCGCATCGGCGTGATCACCTCGGCCACCGGTGCGGCTGTGCGCGATGTGCTGAGCGTGCTGGGTCGACGCTGGCCGCTGGCCGATGTCGAAGTTTTGCCCGTACCGGTACAAGGTCGCGAGGCGCCACCGGCGATCGTCGCAATGCTCAACAAGGCGTCCAGCAGTGGCCGCTACGACGTGCTACTGCTGACCCGCGGCGGCGGCTCGCTGGAAGACCTGTGGGCGTTCAACGACGAGGCAGTGGCGAGGGCGATCCATGCCAGCGCGGTGCCGGTGGTCTCTGCGGTTGGCCACGAAATCGATTTCAGCATCGCCGACTTCGTTGCCGACCTGCGCGCCCCGACACCCTCGGCCGCCGCCGAATTGCTGGTGCCTGATGCCGTGGCAGTCGGCCGCCATCTGCAGCAGCTGCAGCAGCGCATGGTCACGTTGCAGCAGCGCCAGCTGCAGGCACAGGCACAGCGCGTCGATCATCTGCTGGCACGACTGCAGACACAGCGACCGCAGGCACGACTGGCCCGCGACCGCGAACGCCTGCTGCACCTGCAACACCGCCTCGGTGCCGTGCTGCGCGAACAGAGCCAGCTACGACAGACACGGCTGGAACGACTGCATGCGCGTCTGCTGGCACAGCATCCACGCACACAACTGTCGCTGCTGGCACGTCGGCTCGCCGAGCAGGACCAGCGCCTGCGCCGCGCGATTACCTACACGCTGGAGCGCCAGCAGACCGCGCTACGTCATGCGGGCCATGCGCTGCATGCGATAAGCCCGCTGGCTACGCTGGAACGCGGCTACGCGATCCTGTTCGACGAAGCGGGACAGGTCGTGCGCTCTGTCGCCGCTGTCAGCGAGGGCGATACCGTCAATGCCCGCATGAGCGATGGTGAACTCAACCTGCGGGTGCTTGGCAAGTAACCGGTAACGCCTGCTGGCGATCGCCGGCCACTGACTCACATCCAGTCAATCGCTGCCCGTTGCCTTGTCCGCCAGGCGCACCAAGGCGCTGGCTGCGCTGACGAACTCCGACGGCATCATCACGATGGTCATCGTGTTCTGCTCCGCGCCGACCTCGGTCAGCATCTGCATGCGGCGCAGCTCCATCGCCATCGGCATATGCGCCATCTTGGCCGCTGCTTCGGTGAGCTTCAGCGCCGCGTCGTGCTCAGCTTCGGCCTTGATGATGCGGGCACGCTTCTCTCGGTGCGCCTCGGCTTCCTGTGCCATCGCGCGCTGCATGGACTGCGGGATCTCCACGTCCTTGATCTGCACCCGATCGACTTCGACGCCCCACGGCTCGGTGACCTTGTCGATGATCTCGCCGAGCATGCTGGACAGCTTTTCCTGTTCCTTCAGCAGTTCGTCCAGCGAATGCTGGCCCATCACGCTGCGCAGGCTGGTCAGCGCGGTCTGGCGCACCGCGTCCTCGAAATTCGCCACCTGCACGATCGCCCGCTCCGGGTTGATCACCTTGTACCAGACCACCGCACGCACCTTCACCGGCACGTTGTCATTGGTCATGGTTTCCTGCGGCTCGATGTCCTGCGTCATCACGCGCACGTCGACCACCAGCATGCGTTCGATCACGGGAATGATCCAGGTCAGGCCTGGCTCGCGGGTGACGCTGTAGCGACCCAGCCGGAATACCAGGCCGCGCTGGTACTGCTGCAACACCCGCAGGCCGCTGAGGCCGAGAAAAATCAGTATCACAATGAAGACGAATAGAGGCATGGAAATCACCTGAAGTGGATCGAGCTGAGAACACCAGTGTACGCGGGTGTCTGCGCCGCAATGCATCCTGACTTTCCGCAGAGACTGCGGCACGGCCGTTTGTCACGAATACTGAACATGTCGCCCATCTATGCTGTCCGGCAACCTGCTTTTCGATGGTCGCCACAATGCTCAAGAAAACTTACCCCTACTACCTCGCCAACCAACCACAGCAGCCGAATGCCGACCTGGTCGTGCTGGACAAGTACAGTGGCAAGGTCGCCACGCGGGTTGCGGTACCGGATGCGAAAGCCACCGAGAAGGCGATTGCCGCCGCCGTGAAAGCCACCGCGCCCATGCGTGCGTTCAAGCCGTGGGCGCGACAAGCGGTTTTGCAGCATTGCGCACAACGTTTTGCCGAGCGGCGCGATGAACTGGCCGAAGCGCTGTGCATCGAGGCCGGCAAACCGATCAAGGACGCCGCCGGCGAGGTGACCCGGCTGATCGAGACGTTCCGGATCGCCGCCGAGGAAGCAGTGCGCATCAATGGCGAGACGCTGAACCTGGAACTGGCCTCGCGCCTCGACGGTTACCACGGCTACACCAAACGCGTACCACTGGGGCCTGTGTCGTTCATCACCCCGTTCAATTTCCCATTGAACCTGGTCGCGCACAAGGTGGCGCCGGCGATCGCCGCCGGCTGCCCGTTCGTGCTGAAGCCAGCGGAGAAAACCCCGATCGGCGCCTTGATCATCGGCGAAGTACTGGCCGAAACCGACCTGCCCAAGGGGGCATTCTCGATCCTCACGCTGGATGGCGAGCACGCCGCGCCGTTGGTCGAGGACGAACGCTTCAAGCTGCTCTCGTTCACCGGCGGCCAGGTTGGCTGGGAGTTGAAAGCCCGCGCCGGCCGCAAGAAGGTCGTGCTGGAACTGGGCGGCAATGCCGCCTGCATCATCGATGCGGATCAGGGCCCGCACCTCGATCGCGTAGTCGAACGGCTGGTATTCGGCGCGTTCTACCAGTCCGGCCAGAGCTGCATCGGCGTGCAACGCATCTACGCACATACCGACGTCTACGACGCGCTGAAGAAGAAGCTGGTCGCGGCCACCAAAAAGTTGAAAGCCGGCGACCCGAAAAACAAAGACGTGTTCCTGGGCCCGATGATCGACGAGGCCGCCGCCGAGCGCCTGCACGACTGGATCCACGAAGCGAAGAAGGCCGGCGGCAAGGTCCTCTGCGGCGGCAAGCGCAGTGGCAACATGCTCGAAGCGACCTTGATGGAAGACGTGCCGGTCGACGCCAAGGCCAACCGCCAGGAAGCCTTCGGCCCATTCGCCCTGCTCGCCCCGTTCAAGAAATTCGACCAGGCGATCGCGCTGGTCAACGATTCCGATTACGGCCTGCAAGCCGGCATTTTCACCGACAGCCTCGACCATGCGATGCGCGCATGGAACGAATTGGAACAGGGCGGTGTGATCGTCAACGACATCCCCAGCTTCCGCGTCGACAACATGCCCTACGGCGGCATCAAGCTGTCCGGCCTCGGCCGCGAGGGCGTGCGTTACGCGATCGAGGACATGACCGAACTACGCTTGATGGTGATGCGCGAGCGATAAGCTCTGGCCTACAGCGCACCAGGTTTTGTCGCCTGCACGTTCCAGCCCATGGCTTCGTACACCTGGTTCTGCGCGATGCCGGCATATTCGTGCAGGGCCAAGTCAGCCATGGCGAAATTGTACGAGAGCGGCCACCATGACGCGACACCGCTCACGTAATCCGCCCGCACCGGCGTGGCCGGGATACCAAAATGCGTGAAGTACAGCATGCCGCGGCGCAGGTGGAAGCCCGACGACACCAGCAGCACGCGATCCGCGCCGTAAGCCTTTAGTAAGGGGGCACTGAACTGCGCGTTCTGCCAGGTATTCATGCTGCGTGATTCCAGCAGCAGATCCGCGGCATCGACACCTAGTCGCTGCAACTGTTCGCCGTAGATCGCGGCTTCCGGCCTGCCCAGCGCGCGCGCATCACCTCCGCTCACTTCGACCTTGCACAGCTGGCCACTCTGCTTGCAGGCGCGATACAGCGCCGCGGCCTTGTTGATGCGCCCGTACGCGTACAGGCTTGCCTCCACGGAGCCGGTATCCGCCACGCGAACCGTACCCGCACCCAGCAGCACGATCACATTGCGCTGCCCCCACGCGATCGGTGCATCCACCGCATAGGCTGCTTGCAACCGCTTCAGCAGCCACGTTGGCACCGGGCCACAACCGATCACCAGCAGAAGGATCAATGCCAGAGACATCAATACGCGGCTGCAGCGACGCCATTTCAGCAACGCCAGCACGATCGCCAGCAGGATCAGGACAAGCAATATATTCAGCGTCATTGGCGCAGCCAGCGGGAATGCAGACGCCATTATGCCGATGCTTCGTTGCACCGGCGCCCTCCGCGATCAGCCAGCCGATCCCTTATCATCATGACCTGCTCCAGCACGGTTAAGCGGCTCCGTGCACACTGGCTTACCCACGCGTTTGCGGCTCCCTTACCTGCATGCAAAAGAAACCGATCTTCTTCGACCCAACCGGCCGACGGGCCAGCCATGTCTCGCGCCTGGCCCTGGCCGCCGGCGTGGTCAGCACGTTGTTCGTGGTGGCATGCGCGATCAGCCTGTTTGTCGGGCCGAGCATGAGCGGGTTGCATCTTGGCGTCACACGGCATGCGTTGACCGGGGTAAAGGCAGCAGCACCCGAATTGCTGAAGCCGGCTGCCAAACTGGCAGCGGAAGTCCGCGCCCGGCAGAAACTGCTGCATCCGTCACGCACGCATGCCGGCAAGGGCAACGCGGCGCGCACACCGCCGCCACCGTCACTGGACAAGCCGGCCGGTCGGCCGCTGGCGATCGGCTTCTACGTCAACTGGGATGACAGCAGCTATGCATCGCTGAAACGCGGGCTGCCCACGCTGGACTGGGTGATCCCCACCTGGATGAGCCTGAGCGGCCCGGACATGGCGCTGCATACCGCTATCGATACCAAGGCGCTGGATCTGATCCGCACCCAGAAACCCTCCACGCCGATCCTGCCGCTGCTGCAGAACGCAGTGGGAGGTAACTGGGACGGCCCAGGCCTCACCCGCATGCTGGCGGACCCCGCCATGCGCCAGGCACGCATTGCGCAGATCGTCGCGTTCATCGCCGCCAATCATTTCCAGGGCATAACCATCGACTTCGAGGAAGTGCCCGAGAGCGCGCAGAAAAACCTCAAGGCCTTCCTGTCCGAACTCAATGATCAGTTCGATCCGCACAACTGGGGCATCGTGCTGTCGGTGCCGTTCGACGATGCATCCTGGGATTACAAAGGCTACGCCGACATCGTCGACTTCGAGCTGCTGATGGCCTACGACGAACACTGGGCCGGCAAGAACCCGGGCAGTATCGCCGGCCAGGACTGGTTCGAACGCACGCTCGACAAGCGCATGAAAGTACTCGATCCGGACCAGACCATCGTGGCGATTGGCAGCTACGGCTACGACTGGTCGCGCGGGCAGAACGCCGAGGCACTCACCTTCCAGGATGCGATGGACCGTGCGTCCGACGCGCAGGCCGACATCGCCTTCGATCCGGACACGCAGAACCCGCACTTCTCCTACAGCGAGGACGATGGCACCGCGCACCAGGTGTGGTTCCTCGACGGCGTCACTGCATACAACCAGATCCATGCCGCCGACGACTACAAGCCCTACGGCTATGCGCTGTGGCGGCTGGGCTCGGAGGATCCGTCGATCTGGCCAGTGCTGGGACGCAACTACGGCGCGGCGGCACCGGAGCAGCTACGCACGATCGGCCAGGGCGAGGACATCGACATCGAGGGCCAGGGCGAGGTGCTCGAGATCGCGTCCGCGCCCTCGCCTGGCGCGCGCACCGTCGAAGTGGACAAGGACGACGGCAGCATCGATGACGAGAGCTATACCAGCTTGCCCACTTCCTACGTGATCCAGCGCGCCGGCACGCTGCCGCACAAGATCGCACTGACCTTCGACGACGGTCCCGATCCGGAATGGACGCCGCAGATCCTCGACATCCTCAAGGCCAAGAACGTCCCGGCGACGTTCTTCATCATCGGCGAGAACGCCGAGATGTCGCCCAAACTGGTACAGCGCGAGGTCAACGAGGGCTATGACGTCGGCAACCACACGTTCACCCATCCCAACCTCGGTGACAGCCCGCCGGGCATCGTGTCGCTGGAGCTCAACGCCACCCAGCGACTGTTCGAGGCGCTCACCGGCCGCTCGCTGCGCCTGTTTCGTGCGCCGTATTTCGGTGATGCCGAACCCACAACCGCCGACGAACTGGTGCCGATCCAGATCGCGCAGAAGATGGGCTACATCTCGGTCGGCCTGCACATCGACCCGAACGACTGGCAACGACCGGGGACGGACCAGATCGTCAACAGCGTGCTGAGCCAGATCGCCACCACCAACCCGGATCGCAAGGGCCAGGTGGTGCTGCTGCACGACGGCGGCGGTGAACGCTCGCAGACGGTGGCCGCGCTGCCGCGAATCATCGATGGCTTGCGCGCCAAAGGCTACGATTTCGTCACCGTGTCGACGCTGGCTGGCCTGACCCGCGACCAGACGATGCCGCCACTGCCGCCTGGTTCCCTGTCGCGCTGGGCTGACCGTTCGGTCTTCCTCACGCTTGGCATGTTCGGGCACTTGCTGCTCTGGCTGGTGCTCGTGGCGATCTGGCTGGGCGTCGCCCGGTTGCTGCTGCTCGGTGGACTCGCCCTGGTCAACCGTGCCCGCGAACGGCGCCGCGTCCTGCCCGTACTCGGCAACGATCCGCCACTGGTCTCGGTGCTGATCCCGGCCTACAACGAAGAAAAGGTGATCGCCAGCTCGATCCGCCATATCCTCAAGAGCCGGCATCCGAACCTCGAGGTGATCGTCGTCGATGACGGTTCGACCGACGCCACTTCGGCGGTGGTCACCGAGCACTACGCGCACGAGCCGCGGGTGCGGCTCATCACCATCCCGAATGGCGGCAAGGCCCATGCCGTCAACACCGCATTGCGTGAATCGAACGGTGCGGTGGTCGTGGCGCTGGACGCCGACACCCAGTTCGAACCGGACACCATTCCGCGACTGGTGCGCTGGTTCAATGATCCCAGGGTCGGTGCTGTGGCCGGCAACGCCAAGGTCGGCAACCGCATCAACCTGATCACCTTGTGGCAGGCACTGGAATACATCACCGCACAGAACCTGGAACGCCGTGCACTCGCCGCGCTCGGCGCGATCACCGTCGTGCCCGGCGCCGTCGGCGCATGGCGGCGCGAGGCACTGGAACAGCTCGGCGGCTTTCCCGCCGACACGTTGGCCGAAGACCAGGATCTCACCCTCGCCGTGCAGAAGGCCGGTTACCACACCCTGTTCGACAGCGAAGCGATCGCCTGGACCGAAGCACCGGATACCGCCGGCGGCCTCGCCCGCCAGCGCTTCCGCTGGGCCTACGGCACCCTGCAATGCCTGTGGAAACACCACGGCGTCATCTTCCGCCCCCGCTATGGCGCCCTCGGCATGGTGGCGCTGCCCCAGGTATGGCTGTTCCAGATCATCTTCTCGGTGGTGTCGCCGCTGGTCGACCTGTTGCTGGTCTGGCAGATCATCGCCACCACCCTCGACTACCTGCAGCACCGCGGCCAGTTCAACGACGCGAACCTGAAGAAGATGTTGATCTACTACGCCGCCTTCATGGCCGTTGATCTCGCTGCCGCAGCGCTCGCCTTCGCGATGGAAAAAAAGGAGAAATGGAGCCTGATGTGGTGGCTGGTGCTGCAACGTTTCGGCTACCGCCAGCTGATGTATTACGTGGTGGTGCGCTCGGTCTGGACAGCCATCCGTGGACCTTCGGTAGGCTGGGGCAAGCAGGATCGCAAGGCGACGGTAAACACCAGCGCCGAGCTGAAGCCATGAGCTGAATCGGATGGATGGTGGACTGATTGATCATCCAGCAAGCGCTGGCGATGACTCAATGCAGAGCCGCCAAACCCGCTGCCGTTTGCGGGTGGGCGAACAGGAAGCCCTGACCGAGTTCGCAGCCGAGCTCAAGCAGGCGGCCGCGTTGCGTGCTGGTCTCGATACCCTCAGCCACCACCTCCATGCCCAGCGTTGCCGCCAGCGCGATCACTGCACGTACCACCGCGGTGCTGCCACCCTTGTGATCACTATCAAGATCGGTCACGAAGGAGCGGTCGATCTTCAACACCTGCATGGGGAAGCGATGCAAATAGCTCAACGAGGAATAACCCGTACCAAAATCATCCAATGCGGCCATCACCCCGGCTTGCCGGAGTACTTCAAGCGTGGTGCGCACCTGGTCCGCATTTTCGAACAGCGCACCTTCGGTCATTTCTATGCGCACGCTGTGGGCGGCTACTTGATGGGCAGCAAGCAGGTCCAGCAGTTTCTGCGCGAGATCAGGTGACCGGAAATGTTGTGCCGAGACATTGATCGTGACGTAACCGCCACGACTCACCAACCGCGGGATCTCGAGACATGTCTTCTCGAATATCTGCCAGTCGATCTGTCCGGCGATACCGCTCTCTTCCGCCACGGCAAGAAAATCGGCTGGGCGCAGCAGCCCCCGCTCGGGATGTCGCCAGCGCAGCAGCGCTTCCCAACCGACCACGTGCGCATCGCTCAGGCGCACGATAGTCTGGAAATACGGTTCGAATTCAGAGCGCGCCAGACCGTTACGCAACTCGCCTTCCAGATCGAGCAAGCGCAAAGCTTCTTTATGCAGGTGTTCGTCGAATACTTCGAAGCGATGTCGACCGTGCGCCTTGGCCCGATACATCGCCACGTCGGCATCGCGCAGAAGTTCTTCGGCGCTGAGGTAGCGCTGATCGCTGAACGCTATACCGATGCTGGCTGAGGGATAGAGTTCCTTGCCTGCCAAGCGCATCGGTTCGCTCAAGGCGTCGAGTACGCGCTGAGCCGCATGATAGGCGTCCTCCGGACCATGGATGTCTTCCAGCAAGAGGGCGAACTCGTCACCGCCCAGGCGCGCGACGACATCGGGTTTCCGTACGCAGGCGCCGATCCGTTGGCCGGACAGCTTGAGCATCTCATCGCCGACCAGGTGGCCAACGCTGTCGTTGACGACCTTGAAGCGGTCGAGGTCGAGGAACAATACGGCGAAAAGGTGTTGCGGGTCGCGCTGCGTACGTGACACCGCACGGCTGAGGGCGTCGAGCAGGAAGCTGCGATTGGGCAGGCCGGTGAGCGAATCGTGCAGCGCTTCATGCATCAACTGTTGTTCGATGCGCTCGCGTTCGCCGATCTGGGCACGCAATTCGCTCACCGCGGAAGCCAGCTCGCGAGTACGGTCCTGCACTCGCCGATCCAGCTCAGCCTGCGCCTGCTTGCGCGCCATCGCCGTCTGGATGTGCTGTGCCACATAGCTCAACAACGCGCTGTCTTCATCGGTGTAACGCACGGTCTCGTCGTAGCTCTGCACGACTACCGCACCGCGCACCTCGCCATCGACCACCATGGGCACGCCGAGAAAATCCTCCGCCGGTGAACCCCTGCCGATACCGCCCGGTACGGCGAGCAATTCGGCGACGAAGCGCGCCGGGCCTTTCACCGGACGTCCATGGCGGATCAGGCCGAGGGTGAAGCTGCCGCGCATCTGTTCAGCCGGGATCTCCGCATCCGGGTCGTACATGCCCGGGTCCTTCTCATCGGCGAAGTAGATGAAACGTATCGTGTCTCGCTGGGTGCTGTACAGCGCGATGAAGAAATTCCTGGCATACATCAGCTCATCGACCACGGAGTGGATACGCTGCAGCATCTCGTTCATGGCCAGCTCGCCACTGGCAAGATCGGCGATGGCATAAAGTGCGGCCTGCAGCTTTTCGCCGCGCTTGCGCTCATGCACTTCCGCAGTCAGTTCGCGCGTGCGTTCATCCACGCGACGTTCGAGTTCGGCATGCGCCTGCTTGCGCAAAAGAGCGGTAAGAATGTGCTGGGCGACGAAGACGAGCAGGTCGCGGTCCTCTTCGCTATAGCATCCGGCCTGGTCATAGCTCTGCACCACCACAGCGCCGCATACCTGTCCTTCGGCAGCCATCGGCACGCCAAGCCAGTCGGCACTGTTCGGTCCGTAGACCTCTTCCCACTCCAGGCCAAAGTCCCGATACAACTGCCTCGAAGGGCCCCAAGCCGGGCAGCCATGGCGAATCACGGCGAGAGTCAGGCTATTGTGGAAACTTTCGGCCGGAATGTCCTCGTCCGAGGGAACCAGGTTCAAATCCTTGGCATCAACGAAATAGATGAAGCGCAAGGTGTCGCGTTCGGCGTTGTACAACGCGATAAGGAAGTTTTCCGCGTACATCAATTTACCCACCACCGCATGCAGGCGGCGCAACATCTCGGACATGTCGAGCGCACTGCTGGCGAGGTCGGCGATGGCATACAGTGCGCTCTGCAGCCGCGCGGCTTTCTCCAGGCGTTCCACTGCAAGGCACGCATAGGCAAGTTCAAGTACGTCGCCGATGCGCTCCGCGACCAATGACAAAAACTCGTGCCAGGCCTCACCGTCCCACGAATCGCCACCGATGGCTGGCCAGTCGGTCAGGAGCACCGCCTGTGAACCCGCGCGCGCATCACCCAGGACGCTGGCGAGCCGGGACACGCTGGTTTCTGACACGCTTGCCCGAATCTCATCACCCGCTTCCAATGCGGCATCGATCAAGGCGACTTCCGCTGTATTGGGCGGTGTATTCGGGTAGGTATGCCGCAGCGGTTGGCCATTGGCCGCTATGCCCAAATCCCATACCAGGCGCACGACATGGCATCCGAACAAGGCTTGGGCGTGCTGAAGTGCCAGTTGAGCGACCTGCTCGGGAGTGTCCGCCTTGAGCAAAGCGGGCACAAAATCGCCATCCGGGTCGACGCGCGTTGTCGCGTCAAACCTATTGTGTTCCCCCATTCCCTGCGCGCGTGAGGCCATACGGTGATTCAGTCTAGCCGAACTGTGCCGGTTTTCACCGCAAGTTCAGCTACCGGCGCAACTTCTCCGGTGCCAAGCAGGAAAACCCTTCCGGGGCGGCAGCTGACGCTGCAGCTTGCTGGAACGGTCAAACGCTGAAGCATCCGCCTTGGCCGAAAGCAGACACTCCACTCCTGAAGTGGATCAGGACCCCCTAACCTCAGCCGTTGCCACGCACCCGCATCGTCAGTCCCTTCAGAAAATTCCGCAGCAGCTGATCGCCGCACAACTTGAAGTTCTTGTGGTCGGGCTGACGGAACAGCGCACTGAGTTCGGGCTTGGAGACCGGGAAGCCGGCACTCTCGAGGATCTGGTGCATGTCCACGTCCTTCAGCTCGAACGCCACCCGTAGCTTCTTCAGCACCACGTTATTGGTGACACGCTTCTCGACCGGGCGCGGCGGCAGGCTTTCGTCGCGGCCACGGCGGTAAAACACCAGACCATCGAGGAAGTGCGCCAGCACTTTGTTGCTGCACTCGACGTAGCCGGCCTCGTCATCCTTCTTCAGGAAGGCCTGCACATCCTCCTTACCGATCGGGAAAGTCGGGTCGGCCAGATGGGTGATTTCCACCACCCTCCCATCGCTGAGGTCGAGCATGTAGCGGATGCCGCGCAATACGTCGTTGTTGATCATGTCGTTCCGATAGGCCTCACTGAGATTGCCATGCTACCGCGCCACGCCAACGGCGATTAACCCCGTTTGCTGCAAACCTGCGTTTTATCTCTCACAAACCCCAGAAAATTGCCCCATGAACGTGAGAACACTGCGGCACAGTCGGCCGTGTGGCCCAGATGGCAAGAACATGGTTGCAAGTTGAGGTTTCCGGTCCCGATACGCGGACAGCGGTTGTGACTGCAGGCAACTTCCCCTCTGCAGCCCTCCCCCGCCGCTACCGCCTGTCGGGGCCGGGGCTTGTTCTACGTGCAACGCCGCTACCGATGGCCCCGACCAGCCATGCCAACCTATCCGGCACCAGCTGATTTGGCTTAACCTCGCCCACCATGGATGTTGCGGTCGACCCCGATGCGATGCTGATGCTTGCCTATGCGCGCGGCGACGTAGCTGCGTTCGAGACGTTATATGCGCGTCATCGCGGCATGCTGTACCGGTTTCTGCTGCGCAGCGTGCGCGATCCGCACCGTACCGACGAACTGTTCCAGGAAACCTGGAGCCGGGTGATCAGCGCGCGGGCGCGCTACCAGCCACAGGCGAAGTTCAGTACCTGGCTGCTGCAGATCGCGCACAATCTGATGATCGACGGCCTGCGGCGCCAGCGGCCCATGGCTGAAGGCGACGAGGCCGAGGCTGCGCTGGCGAATGTGGCGATGCCAGAACACGAACAGCCCGATCATGCCCTGTCCGAGTTCGAACGCCGCCGCAATCTCCAGCGCGCGATTGAACAACTGCCGGACGAACAGCGCACGGCCGTGCTGCTGCGCCTTGAGCACGAACTCAGCCTGGAAGAAATTGCCGAGGTGACTGGCGCCGGCCGCGAGACGGTGAAATCGCGCCTGCGCTATGCCATGAACCGATTACGCGAAGTACTGGCCGAATGACCGCCCAACTACCACCGCAAGGCCCGCAAGAGCCTGACGAACATCTGCCCGGCGAAACCGAGCTGACGGCACTGTATCGCCAGCTGCCGCAGAGTGAGCCCAGCGCAGCACTGGACGCGGCGGTGCTGCATGCGGCTGCACAAGCTGTAGTAGCGGGTGAACAACCCGTCATCGAACGCAGGCGATCATCGCGGGAACCAGGGAACTGGGTGCAACCGAAGCCAGTTTCTGCAGAAGGTCCAAAACTGTCCGATCCCTCGACCGCATCCCACGGACGAAGGAAAGCCGGCGCACGTTGGCTGATCGCACTGAGCAGCGCCGCTACGCTGATGCTGGCCGCTGGCCTTGCCTGGCACATGCGCGGGATGCCATCGACGACGAGCACGCCCGACGCAGCCAGCTACCGAGCCGCCGTCAATTCTCCTGTCGAGGTAGCGCCGCCTGCCGCCGTTGCCGCACCGCCTCCGCCCGCTGCTCCTGCCCAACTGGTCACTGCGCAAACTGCGGACCATCTGGTCGAACCAGTAGCCACGTTGCAGCAGACCCCACAGATGGCTTCAGCCAAGACCGCCATGAAACGGCATCATGCGATACCTGCGCCACCGGTCGAAGAAGTCTCCGAAACCGCCGCAGCTGCACTCCGACCCGTGACAGAAATGACCCGCGTCGCGCAACCTGCCGCTGAGAGCTATTCCTCAACAGCGCCCGTTGACACAGCCAGTCAGGCTGGCAGGAGCGAAGTAGCTGCTGCGCCCATGCTGATGCCGTCTCCAGTCGCGCCAGCCCCTGCCATACAAGCCATCGAAAAACCCACTGCTGTGAATCCCAGCGACACGCCCGCGCAGGAACTCGGCAAGATCCAGCAGCTGTTCACCCAGGGCCACGACGACGAAGCACGGCAGCGCCTGGACGCTTTCCATCACGCGCACCCGCAGTGGGAACTGCCGGCGGAGCTTGACGCCCAACTGCACAAGCCATGAGCGGGACGTTGTCCACGCTGGCCCAGCCGAGCCGGCATCTGGAAGAAATCAAGAAGAGCCGTTTCCTCGCACTCGCTGCCCCGGTGGCATCGACCGAGCAGGCACTGGCTTTCCTGCGCGAGATGAATGACCCGGCCGCTACGCACAACTGCTGGGCCTGGCGGATCGGCTTGGACTACCGTTTCAACGACGACGGCGAGCCCGGCGGCACTGCCGGCAGGCCGATCCTGCAGGCGATCGAGGGCCAGGGCATCGATCGTGTCATGGTGGTGGTAACGCGCTGGTATGGCGGCATCAAGCTCGGCGCCGGCGGCCTGATGCGTGCCTATGGCGGCACCGCGGCGGAATGCCTGCGCCGCGCCGAACGCGTGCCGATCGTGGCGATGGCCCGGCTCGCCGTGCATTGCGACTTTGCGGAACTGGCACTGCTCAAGGCACGCCTGAAGGAACTGCAGGCCGAAATCGAACATGAGTCTTTCGGTACCGATGGTGTGGAACTGCAGTTGCGCGTGCCGGAAAACCACGCCGGCGAAGCGCAGCTGCGCATCAGCGACATCAGCCGCGGACGCAGCAAGGTGAAGCGTCTGGACTGAAATCTTCGCGGCCCGCGGCGCCGAGGATTGAATCAGCCGGCACACGCCCCACCTTGAATGGCATTGTCCGCGCCCGCGCGAACCTGTGTCATCCACGATCCTTCCTGCGAGAGCTCATGAGCGACGCCACCAGCGATACAACGCTCCGCCCTGCCCGCCGCCTCGGCGCCTTGCGCCAGCTCTGGCCCTTCCTGAAACCCCATCGCGCGCTGGCGATCGGCTGGCTGGTGTTTCTCGGGTTGTCATCGGGTGCATCGCTGGTACTGCCGATGGCGTTTCGCCACATCATCGATCAGGGCTTTGGGCATTCCAGCCTCGGCGTGATCAACCGCACCTTCGCCGCCATGTTCGGCGTGGCGCTGGTGCTAGCCTTCGCCACCGCCGCACGCTACTTCTGCATCACCCTGCTGAGCGAACGGGCGCTGGCCTCGTTGCGCAAGACGCTCTACGCGCATGTGATCCGGCTCGATGTGGGTTTCTTCGAGCGCAGTCGCGTTGGCGAACTGCTCTCGCGCCTGAGTGCCGATACCGAAGTGGTGCAGGTACTGATCAGCTCCGGTATCTCGGTGGCGCTGCGCAGCGCGGTGATGCTGCTTGGTGCAGCGGTGGCGATGGTGTGGACCGCGCCGTCGCTGGCCGGTTTGACTGCGTTGGTGATTCCGGCCGTGATGTTGCCGATCCTGGTGTTCGGCCGACGCGTGCAGAAACTCTCGCGCGCCAGCCAGGATCGACTGGCCGATGCAGCGGCCATTGCGAACGAGACGCTCAACGCGTCCACCGCGGTCAAGGCGTATGCGCGCGAGGACATCGAGAGCACCCGCTACGGCGATGCCATTTTTCGCGCACTGGCCACGGCACGGCGACGCATTGGCATGCGTTCGCTGTTGACCATGGCGGTGATCGTGCTGGTCTTCGGCGCGATCACCCTGGTGCTGTGGGCTGGCGCCCGCCACGTGCTGGCCGGCACCCTTGATCCCGGCGTGCTGGGCCAGTTCGTGCTGTATGCCGTCTTCGCTGCCGGCTCGGTGGCTGGCCTGTCCGAAGTCTGGGGTGACGTGTTGCGCGCCGCTGGCGCGATGGAACGCATCAGTGAGCTGCTCGCCGAACGTGCCGACATCGTCGATCCGGTGCAGCCGGCGACGCTGCCGCAGCCGATGCGTGGCGGCCTGCGTTTCGATGCGGTGACCTTCCATTACCCGACGCGTCCGGACACGGCGGCCCTGCTCGACTTCACGCTGGACATCCAGCCCGGCGAAACCGTCGCCCTGGTCGGCCCCTCCGGTGCTGGCAAGAGCACCGTGTTCGCGCTGCTGCTGCGTTTCTACGATCCGCAGAGTGGCCGCATCAACATCGATGGCATCGATCTGCGCGACGTGACCCTGGCCAACCTGCGTGGCGCCATCGCGTTGGTCCCCCAGGAAACGATCATCTTTGCCGGCACTGCAGCAGACAACATCCGCTTCGGCCGACAGGACGCCAGTGACGAGGAAGTCCGCCAAGCGGCTCGCGCCGCCGAGGCGAATGACTTCATCAGCGCACTGGGCGATGGCTACAACGCCGAGCTGGGCGAACGCGGCGTGCGCCTCTCCGGCGGCCAGCGCCAGCGTATAGCGATCGCCCGCGCGATCCTGCGCGATGCACCGCTGCTGCTGCTGGACGAAGCAACCTCGTCACTCGATGCGCAGTCCGAAGCCGCGATCCAGCAGGCGCTGGAGCGGCTGGAAAAAGGCCGTACGACCCTCGTCATCGCCCATCGCCTCGCCACCGTGCAGCGCGCCGACCGCATCGTGGTGATGGACGGCGGCCGCATCGTAGCGCAGGGCACGCATGAGAGTTTGCTGGCCGAGGGTGGTTTGTATGCGGAGTTGGCGCGGTTGCAGTTTGTGGCTTGAGATCGAGTGCACTGCATCGGCTGCCAAGACGTCCGTTCCCAGTGAACCACCCGACGATCAAACGGGTGGAAGCGCAGACGGCTCACTCGCAGACACACCCTGCTTCGCGTCCATCCGCCGGAGTACCACATAAGCGAACGCCACCAGTGCAAGGCACGTGTATTCAAGAATGATCTTCGTGATGCCCAGCGAAATAGTGCTCTTTATGTAATACGCGACGCCAGCCAGCGCCAGCATCAGAAACGGGTAGATGTACATATACCAGCCAAGCCGGCTCTTTTTGCGAATCAGCGCAATCACTACCGGCACCGGCAACGCTGCGCAAAACCAGAGCCCGCCCAGAAACATCAAACCCGCCTTGGCACACTGTTGAAAAGGTCCCGAGTCACAGAAAACAAGGCTGATAAGCATCATCCCTACGCCAAGCGCAGCCGGCCAGGTGATCGCCAGAATGCTCATGATGAGCAAAGCGATCCGTATGAATTTTTCAAATCTTTCCCGCACTGGTGACATCTCCCTGTCCGTCAAGAAAGAATATCAGGCTCATTTGTAGACTGCGCTCTGCATTCAGCATAAATGAACTAAACCGAATGGTCCCAGCCAAATGGTCCACAGCTAGTGGAGACCTGGTTGGAGACGATCAGGATGATTGGGTCTGCTGGATTGCATGCAGCGGACGACATAGGCCCTTGAGAGGGACAGTGAAGTCATCTGTTTCGAGATGATCATGGCCACCCCCTTCCTGGTCGCGGGCGCAGGTTGAACACCATTTCGACATACATGAACACCACCCTTCTTTCACCTGAAAGTCACGCGCGCTTTCACGCCGTCGTCCTGCACAAGGTGGTTCCATGAAGATTGTCCGAGTCGGCGTCGGCGCTGAGTGTCATCCGCAGACTCGCACTTCGGAACGACGCCAGCGCAAGCTGGCGACACCGAATCGTTTCAACACTCAAGGAGTTCCCCATGATCAAGCGCATGCTTCCCCTGTTGATTGGACTGTCGGTTTGCGGCGCCGCTTTCGCGCAGGACATGCCAGCCACCGCCCAGTCGACGACCAGTACAACGACCGCGAATCACACGACTACTACGACTACGACCACCTCGTGGCCAGCCCAGCCGCCCACGGGCGGATCGACCGAGGATGCTGTCAAAACTGCGATCGCCAACGCCGGCTACAAGGAAGTGAAGGACCTTAAATTCAAGGACGGTGTGTGGCGCAGCGAGGCCCGTGGCGGTAACAAGAAGTGGGTCAAACTCGCGGTCGGGCCGGTCAACGGCAAGGTGTATGCGGCCGATGCACCGTCCAAACTCGACAAGGACGAGATCAGCGCCAAGCTGACGACGGCCGGCTATCAGAACATCAAGGACGTGAAGTTCGACAAAGGCCTGTGGGCCGCTGAAGCCAAGACGCCGCATGGCAACGACGTCGACCTGCTGGTCGATCCGGACGATGGCAGCGTGGTGGCCCAGTCGCACGATTGATTCACTGCGTCTGCGATGGTTACGGAAGCCCGGCGCGTTGATCACGCCGGGCTCCTTCGTTTGATGGCCAGGGAATCTCGAAATACTCTGCAAAGAATGTCATTCCGGCGAACCCCATAAAAAAAGGGGGCGAGGGCCGGAGGAGCTTTTCAAGAGCGAAGCTGGTCATCGCTTCGCTGTTGCGGTGCAATGCCTGCCTGCGCAGGGATGGCGAGCTTGGAACAGGGTTGTTCGAGGTGGCTTATAGTGCATGTTGACCCGAATTTCGCACCCTTTGTTTCTCACGTATTGAACGACAGGAAATAACCATGAGCACCGTTCTGGTAACTGGCGGATCAGGCTTCATCGGCAGCCAAGCCATCCTGCAGCTGCTGGCGGCAGGCCACCTGGTACGCACCACGGTGCGCAGCCTGAAGCGCGAAGGTGACGTACGCGCGATGCTGAAGCAAGGTGGCGCCGTGTCGGACGACCGTCTGTCATTTGTGGTTGCCGATCTCGAGAGCGACGCTGGCTGGCCGCAAGCCGCCGCCGGCTGTGAATACGTGCTGCACATCGCATCGCCGTTTCCTTCCACCCTCCCCAAACACGAGGACGAGTTGATCGTGCCTGCACGCGAAGGCGCGCTTCGGGTCTTGCGCGCCGCGCGCGACGCTGGCGTCAAGCGCGTGGTGCTGACCTCCTCGTTCGCGGCGATCGGCTACGGACAGGAAGTGCAGACGGCACCGTTCAACGAAAGCAACTGGACCGATCCCGCCGGCGAAGACGTGCAGCCCTACGCGAAATCGAAGACCCTGGCCGAGCGCGCAGCCTGGGATTTCATCGCCCGCGAAGGTGGCTCCCTCGAACTTTCCGTGGTCAATCCGGTAGGCGTGTTTGGCCCGGTTCTGGGACCGGACTACTCGACCTCGATCATGCTGGTGCAGCGGCTGATGGACGGCGCCATGCCCGGCTGCCCGCAGCTCAGCTTCGGTGCCGTCGATGTGCGCGATGTCGCCGACCTGCACATCCGCGCCATGACCGATCCCGCCGCAAAGGGCGAGCGATTCCTCGCCGTCGCTGGTGATTTCATCTCGATACTCGACATCGCCAGGATCTTGAAGAACCGCATGGGTGCAGCGGCCAAACGGGTGCCGACCCGGCAACTGCCGAACTGGCTGGTGCGCCTCGCCGCGCTGCGCGACCCGGCGGTCAAGCAGATCCTTCCCGAACTCGGCAAGCCGAAAAACGCCACCAGCGAAAAGGCCCAACGTGTGCTCGGCTGGACACCGCGTTCGAGCGAGGAAGCCATCGTCGCTACCGCTGAAAGCCTGTTGCAGCTCGGGCTCCTGAAGGAAAGCCCGGCTGGATCAAAGGACAACGGATAAGGGAAAGGAAGCAGTCAAGGGAATTCAATTACCTCGGCCCCTTTGATTGACGCCTCAATCGCTACTGTTCATGACGAACGATGTGGAAACCTTCGTCGCTGGTAGGTGGCACGAAGTACCGGGTGATTTCGTCAAATTCAGCATCGCTGCGCGCAAAGGGGTGAACGCCCGAAGCGTTGCGCTCCTGGAGCCGCGCCTTGCAAACCTCATTGGGGATGTCGAGGTAGTGCAGCTCGTGGGCGACTCCGGCGCCATCGATGATGTCTTTCATCCAGCGGCGATTGCCGAGCGTATTCGCCGGAAAATCGAGCACCACCGAGAGCCCGGCCAACAGCAGCGATTCGATGTGCGGGGCCAGCGCGTTGCGCAGCTGACCCGAGCGGCGAACGTAGTCACCAAGCGTATGGATCTCGCCGGTATAGAGCTGCGAGAGCCAAACATCCTCGCTGATCAGTACGGTGTCTGGACGCTCGGCCAGCTGTCGTGTCAGCGTTGATTTTCCTGCGGCGATCTTTCCGCACACCAAGTGAAGAACCGGCGACTGGAAGCTGTCGGAATTCATGAAGGGCTCCTTGTTGACTTCGTATGCCCAGGAGCCGGATACAAACAACCCGCCTCCAGGGCGGGTTGTTTTAGCAGTTTCGGAACGCGCTAACCCACCATTTCTCGTGTGGTGCAAATAATCAACGAAATCTGGTTGTGGGCGCAGTTCATGGACGAACCATAAGCGACGGAATTTTCCACGTCAATGTAGAAAAGTTCGGATGCTGGGTGCGAATGAACAACATGCCGGTCTGAGCCGGTCACCATGATCGTATCGATGTCGAAGAACATGATTTGCCGGCGCGCAGATCGATTACTTTGCAGGCTGGTGACTGGTGAACATGTCAACCAGGCTCTGGGGCGCGTTAGGGCCGAGACACACCATGAGGATTGCTTCCGCCTCCGCAGCCTCAGACGCGCTGCGGGGAAAGAGGTCCTTTTCATACGCGATGAGCGCGGCTTCAACGTCACCGGGGTTGGCGGCGATGGCCTTTCCGAGTTCAGCGCCATCGAACATGGCGAGGTTGGCCCCTTCGCCAGACGGAATCATCAGGTGCGCCGCATCGCCGAGCAGCGTCACTCCGGGCACGCGCTCCCATCTATGCTCGACCGGGAGCGCATGAATTGGGCGAGGCACAGGGGCAGTCTCACCGTCGGTGATGAGCGCTGTCAGCGCCGGAGCCCAGCCGTCGAACTCCGCGGCAACCTTGGCCAAGGCAGTCGCCAGGTTGGAGAAGTCGATGCTGTCAATCCATTCCTTCGGCTTGTTCAACTGCACGTACGTGTGCAGCACGCCATGGGGTTCACGGTGCGCGGCGATGCCTTTTCCCGGTGCCAGCGCAAACAGCGCGCCACCGCCAACCGCTTCCGCGCTCGCCTTGTGACGGGTATCGCTGTCGAACAGATACGTTTCGATGAAGGACGTGCCCACATAAGCCGGTATCGCCCCGGAAAGAAGGGGACGAACTTTAGACCAAGCGCCGTCGGCACCCACGAGGAGGTCGGTAGTCACCGTTGAGCCGTTGGCAAAGGTCAGCACGTGCCGCCCGCCGCCGAGCGGAGACACCGCTGTGAGTTTGTGTCCCCAGCAGACCGTGCCGGCAGGAAGCGAGTCAAGCAGAATCCGACGAAGGTCTCCTCGAGATACCTCAGGTCGACCGCCTGTGCCGTTGTCGGGCTCATCGAGCAGAACATTGCCGTCCTTGTCGAGTACCCGTGTCGCCTGACCCCCGGGGTGGATGATCTCGAGGAACTGGTCGAAAAGTCCCGCTGCCTTGAGCGCGAGCTGCCCGTTGTTTTCATGGATATCGAGCATGCCTCCTTGCGCTCGCGCGCTCGCGGAGGCTTCCGCTTCGTAGACCGTCGCAGCAATGCCGTGGACGTGAAGGACGCGCGCAAGTGTCAGGCCGCCAAGCCCAGCACCGATGATCGTGACTGGCGTATTCATACCGGTTCCGCCATTCCCCAGCGAACGGCAGCCTTTAGGAGCTCGCTGCAATCCGGGGCGTTGTCAGAGGCCCAGGCAACAATCCCATCCGGGCGGATCAGTGCAGCGCTCAAGCCCAATTGCTCTTTCGCGCGGCCAGAAACGTACTTGATTCGGCCGCCATCTTCGCTTGCCAAAGTTTCGAGTGAAGCATGGCCATCAAAATCGAGCAGTATTCCGCGACCATCGTGCATTAGCGCGCCAATGGTTGTGCCGTCTTCGAACTCGAAGTTGGGAACGCTATGGCCTACGAGAGGATGGTCGCCACCGAGATCGTAGTTTGTGGAAACGCCCCACACCCTTCCTGCAAAGTAGGTAGCACCATCGCGCGTGTTCATGAGATCGCGGGCAATGGCATTCAGCGCGCGGGCATGGGGGTCTGGTCGCATGATGGCGACTTGGGCGCGTGACCAATCCAGAACCCATGCACCGATCGGATGTCGTTCCGTCTGATAACTGTCCAACAGAACTTCCGACGTTTTCTTCTTGATGACTGCGGCGAGCTTCCAGCCCAGGTTCATGGCGTCGCCCACTCCAAGATTAAGCCCTTGGCCTCCAAGCGGCGCATGAATGTGTGCAGCATCGCCAGCTAAAAAAATCCGTCCGTTGCGGTAGCTTGTCGCCTGCCGCGCCCGGTCCGTCCACGTGGTCGCGATGTGCAAGGCATGGATGGTCACGTCGGTGTTCGAGATGCGGCGTAGAACTTCCTGCACGTGCTCTCGCGTGATTGGCGCTCCGGTACTGTGAAATGCGCCGCCATCAAAATCCTGAATCACCAGGTAACCTGGCTGCGATTGCAAGTACATGCCTGTGGGTGTCACGTTTCGGCCCGACTGGAGCCTCTCCGGATCGGCAATGTCCACTTTGGCGGTGTAGCCGGTGAATTCCGGCTCCGTACCAGCGAACTCAAAACCGCCTGCCTTGCGAACAACACTGCGACTTCCATCGCAACCCACAAGCCATGAACCTTGAAAAGTTTGGTTGCCGGACTGAACAGTGACTCCGTCCTCGGCTTGATGAAAGTCGGTAACGGAAAACCCTCGTTTGATTTCGGCACCCTGGGCCTCTGCGCGGCGAGACAGCACGACTTCAAGCTCTTCCAATTCAGATATCAAACTGGTTTCGGTCGAGCTCGGCAGCCGGTATGTCCACTGGGAGGTGTCGATATCGCCGTCATGAAATGGAATGCCGGCGAAGTGTCCCGCCTGACGGCGTGACCCTTGTCCGGAATTCTGGTGGGGATTCTTGAGGCGTTTGTGGACCTCAAGTTCCTGCAGCAACCCGCGACGGTAAAGCGCTTCGATCGTGGGCGCCGAAAGTCCCCGTATTCCGAAAGGAAGCTGCTTCAGTGGCGAGTGCGGATCCTCCGCCTTTTCCAGTATCAGGACGGAACATTTGGCCAAGGCCAGTTCACAGGCGAGGAATAAGCCCACAGGTCCTGCGCCGGAAATGATCACATCGTAAACAGATGGATTCTGTGTGGATTTCTTGTGGTTTGGGGTATTCATCACGGCTTCTTTTGTTATTGGAGGTCGTCGCCAGGAGTCTTGCAGACAGTGTGGAACGTCATTCCATTATATTGGAACGACGTTCCATTTATGTCAAGATGCGGCATGATCAAAAATGCACGCAACACGCCACGTGGCCCTCAGCGACGGGAAGAGTCACTCTCGCGGGATCGCATCATTGAGGCGTCAATCGCGCTCCTGGACAGCAAGGGAGAAGGCGGGCTGACGTTTCGCGCCCTGTCCGAACGCCTCGCCACCGGTGCTGGTGCCATTTATTGGCACGTCGAGAACAAGAGCGATCTGCTGACCGCTGCCTGCGACTCCATCATCGCTCGCACAATGGCGTCGTGCGTGGTCGGCGCGACACCGGAGGCGACCATTCGTACCCTCGCGCTAGGCATGTTCGACGCGATCGACGCGCATCCGTGGGTTGGCTCGGCGCTCACACATACAGCGGGGCAGTTGCCCATGGTGCGCATCGTCGAATGCCTGGGCCAGCAGGTTCGCGCTCTTGGCGTGGCGGATAAAGAACAGTGGGCAGTGGTGTCCGCACTACTGCACTACATCCTTGGCGTCGCTGGTCAGAATGCTGCCAACACGCAGTTCGCTCGGACGCGAAGCATCGACAGATCCAACTTCCTGGACGCGATGGCGACGGTATGGTCTCAGCTCGATCCAAAGGAGTACCCGTTCGCACGCAGCGTCGCCGGACAGTTGCGCGTTCACGACGACTGTGCCGATTTTCTCGCCGGGATCGATCTCATCCTCAGCGGTATCAGGGGTTTGCGGGCCGATCGCATCGATCTGACGTAGGTGCCTCGATACGCGTCCGTAACGCGTGCGGGACAAGAAAAAACGTCGGCGATTGCTCGCGGCTGCTATTGACCTGCAGCGGGAATCATCCCGATGGTGCTCATCCATGTCTCGGCCAAGGCTGGCCAGCGTGTGATCTGATTCGACGTTGGCCTCAGCCCGAACGCATGTCCGCCGTGTGCATACAGGTGGATTTCGGTCGGCACGCCGGCCTTCTTCAGCGCTGCGAAATAAACCAGGGATTGCTGGACGCCGTCCACGTTGTCGTCTTCTGCTTGCACCAGAAATGTGGGTGGCGTTTCACGTGAGACCGGGACATTCGGATTCAACTTGCTGTCGTTGTCGACGGCGAGGTGCCCCGGATAGATGGGCATCGCGAAATCCGGGCGGGCACTTTCCTTGTCGGCGGCGTCGACGGGCGCATACAGGCGCCGATTGAAGTTCGTGCTGATTTCCGCCACCAGATAGCCACCCGCTGAAAACCCGATCACACCCACCTTGTGCGGATCGATGTGCCATTCCGCGGCGTGATGGCGCACCAGCCGCATGGTTCTCTGGGCATCCTGCAACGAAGGTACCGATACCTGGTAATTGTGCGGGCGGCAATCGCACTGCCAGACATAGGGCACACTCGGAACGCGATACTTCAGCAAGACGCAAGTGATGCCCTTGGACGTCAGCCAGTCACAGATTTCGGTGCCTTCGAGATCCATGGCCAGGATCTGGAAGCCGCCGCCCGGAAACACCACGACCGCAGCTCCCGTGTTCTTCCCCTTGGGCGAGTAGACCGTCATCGTGGGCCGGGTCACATTGGTCACTGCGGTCACCGGCTTGCCGGCCAACAATTCGTCGCTCACCTTCGCAGTTTCCGGACCGGGAACTTGTTGTGCGTCAGGCGCCGCTCCCGGCCAGATCGGTATTTGCGTGTTTCCCGCTGTGGGCTGCCAGACCTGCATCGCTGCATGCGCGCTTCCGCATGCGGCCAGCAGACACAGGGCAATCGCCCAAAGCTTCATGACACTCCTCCGTTTTGGCGCTCGCCAAAGTTCTGCGATCAAGGCAGGAAATAAGTTCTAACCCCACTTCCCGATGCTGCACCCCGCATCGGGCCTGCTGCAGCCGCTTCCGTGGATTTCTTCGGGCAAGCCTGCTCCAGGAACGAGCAGTTCGGGTTGCCGGTGGGCCACGAAAGCCTGGGCGATGCAGTCGGCATCAACCCCGTCGCGCGGGCAAGAACCGGCTGTTGCGCAGCAGTCCCGCCGAGACCAGCGATACCAACACGCCGACCGGGAAGATTTCCGCGAAGGTCATTGGCAGGCGGTACATCGGGTTCGCGTACTGAACCTTGAAGGCCTCCATGTCGGTGCTCAGCTTCGCCAGCGCCTCGGCGCTCGCGCCTTTCGCCTTCTCGCTCGCAATGATCGCATTCGCATAGGAGGTGGCGAAGTCCATGTGCGTCATCGCCTGCACCGCTTCCCACGCGGCCACGTAGAAGATCCCGGCGATGAAGCTGACCCCCAGCCCGACCCCGAGCGCCGGCCAGAACCCGATCACCCCGCCCCGGTCGACGTCCCGGTGCCGCTTGATCCCCACGAACACCGCGCTCAGTGCGATCAGCATCGTCGTGTAGCCGATCACCATGCCGTACTTCAGCGGAGGCATTCCCGAGAACACCACGAAGGTGACAAGCTCGAAGCCGCCGACGACCAGGCCGGCGATCACGCCGTACTTCAGGATGGTGCGCAACATGGTGTGACTCCTTGAGTGGTGGACAGGGCCGTCATTGACCGCGATCCGGCGTCGCCCGGCAATCGCCCGAACGGGTGATTTCGATGTTTTCACCCCGAATATCACCCCGGATATCGGGGATCAGGGCACGATCCCCAGCTCGCGCGCCCGGCGGATCGCCTCGGTTCGCCGTTTCGCGCCCAGCTTCTCGAACAGCCGCGCCACGTGCGTCTTGACCGTGTTCGGCGAAATGTGGAGGCGCGCCGCAATCTCCTTGTTGGAGTGGCCGGCGGCCAGTTCGTTTAGCACCTCCAGCTCCCGCTCGCTCAGACCCAGCGCTGCCTGCGCCTTCGGGTTGCCGTCGAAGGCGACCGGCGCCGGCGCGGCGAAGACCCGCACGCCCAGGAAGATGCCCAACACCAAAAAGGCCGACGCGACCAGGAACAGGTAAACGTCGCCCGAATGCATCCGCACCAGGCGCTGGTAGTCGAGCCACTGCAGGGCGAGCGTTCCCGCC
>NZ_LMUE01000002.1:543176-556281 GCF_009766065.1 Dyella sp. S184
CCCGTCTCCGCTCGCCCCAGTGCGAGGTCATCTTAGCGCCGGTCCGCGGGCGGGAAGAAAAAGGCCGCTCGATTCGACAACGGGCAGCCCCGGTCCAGGCACAGCGCCAAGTCCACTTCCGGGGTGCGTATAACCGAATCTGACCCCGATTCCGTAGATACGATCAAAGATCGGGGTCAGGTTCACCTTCTCACGGCCGTAAGTGAACTTGCCCCCGATAGTCTTGAACCAGCGGCTCGATCTGCGTCTTCAGCACCCGGAACTGTGCATCGACCATGAGCGGATTGGGGTCGTGGCCGACCTTGTCGAGCAGGATGTATTTCTTGGTCGGCGCTTTGATGCGGTCGAAGTATGCCCTGGTCACGCTCGGCATGGTGAGGAGGTCTTCTTTGCCCTGGATGATGAAGACCGGCATGGGAAAGGTCGTGCCGAGGGCTGGCAAGTCGATGCGCGAAAGCATGCCGTCGCCCTTCATGCCCACGAACTGCATATATGAGTAGTCCTCGCCGGCGCTATAGGCCGTCTTGTAGGCAGCGGTGTCGTACGGTGATGGGGAATTCCACCACGTGTCCGGCGCGGGCTGGGTGGTCTTCGCCTCGTACCGGCGCGTGATGCGACGGACGATGCCGAAGGCGCGCGGGTTTTTCCACGGTGGTGCTCCAAGGGCCTCGAGCGAGGCGACCGCCTCTTTGTCGCCGGCGGCGCGCGTCAGCTCCAAGGTGCGCTTGTAGGTGGCGTTCTGGTTCGCGCGGTATTCGACCAACTGCGATGTGCCTTGGTAGGCGGAGAACAGCTTGGGCTGCAGCTTGAGCATGTTGATCGCCAGCGCCGAACCCCAGGAGCCGCCGAACAAAATCACCTGCCGCTTGCCCAGGCGATGCGTGGCATAGGCAGCCACTTCCACGCCGTCCCTTGCCATCAGCGCCATCGTGAGCGGGCTAGTGGCCGTATCAGGGTTTTGCGCAAACGTCTTGCCGCTGCCGCGCTGGTCCCACTGCACGAGCGTGAAATCCTTCTCCCACGGGCCGTAGAGATTTTCGGCAAAAGGTGTTGATGGATTACCCGGGCCGCCATGCACCATCAGAACAACGGGATTGGCGCAGTTCGCACCACGGATGGTGACCCACTGCTCGATCCCGTCGATCGGCACGAAGCCTTCTTCCGAGATCTTCATGCCCGGCTTACATGCCGCGGACGTGTCACCTGCGGCCGAAGGCCAGGACACCAGCAATCCTGCGACCAAGCCGGCCGCAATCAACCATTTGTTCATACGTTCCCCAAAAGATCGGGGTCAGGTTCACTTACTGCCGTGAGAAAGTGAACCTGACCCCGATAGTCGCCTTCAATGAAACCGAAACCGATTCTAGAGCCGCAAACCGGACCCACACGAGTCGAATGCCAGCCCCTTGGTTCAGAAGAAAGTCGTCCGACAAGCCTCAGCTTTCGTTGTCCCAGAACACGTCGACCGCGTTGCGGTTCATGATGCCCCATATGGGCGTGCCCAGTCGCACCAGGCCAGTGCGTATGCGATGGACGGATTCGTCGTATGCAGAGATGCGAAAGATCATCTGGTACTTCGAGGTGGTGAGCCACATCGACAGCGGGACGGACAGCCAGAGCGTGTTGGATTTCGCATGCAGGATGCGCAAACCGCTGGCGTCGGCCCAGTTCTGCAGGAGTGCCCTGGCGTTCTGGTAATGGCGCCAGCTCAGCCAGATGACTCCGGCGATCAGCAGCAAAAAGAGTAGCGGCGTGGCTCTGGTCATCATGCCTCCAGGAATTTTCCGTGCGAAGCGTAGGCGGTGCTGCACGACTGAGCAAGCCGCCCTGCCGACGGGGACCGATGGCGGCGGTGGGTGCGCCCAACCTGATGCGGCGCCCGACGTTTTTTGAACGGCTGCTATGCGGCGCGCGTTTGCAGAGGTCGACCGGCCGGCGTTGGCCGGTTGCGGCCGCTGGATTCATAGCTGATCAGTGTGCCGGCGACCCGGTCACAGACGGTCGGTTCAGGCACGCAGTAGAACTTTCGATCCGGATCGGGATTCACAAGTCAGGTCGTGGTGTCGACGCGCTTGCTTATGGTTCTTCCCCTATCTGGGAATAGGCGTAGGAGGCCAAGCCGAGCCCCTCATCCGCGGCCCACGGCTGCCAGACCTCATCCTTATTCGCCATCAAGACGTTGCCCACGGCCATGGTGGTACCGCGCCAAAGACCCGTTATGGTGCCGATTGGACCGCTGCAGATAACCTTCATTTCAAGGTCACTTTCGTCCCATTTATACACGTTGAAAGCGAGCTGACCGCCGCTTTCAAAAGGCTGTATAACAACGAGGTGTCCGTCGCCTTTCAAATCACCCAATAGCCATGGTGCGCCACCCGTGGAAAAGCCCTGCTTCGCATTGGGTGCCTTGTCGGAAAGAGCGACCAATGCGCCGTCTACCAAGCCATAGACCACAAACTTGACGTACCCACTGTGGCTATATATCTCCACGATTTCATCGCGGCCGTCGTGGTTGATATCCCCAACGAGCCAATTTCCATTGTTGTAAAATTGTTGGCTCAACAACGGAGTCGCCGGCCCGAGCATGGCAAATCCAGTCGGTTTCCCCTTCCACCCATACACTGCCACTTCAACGCTTTGGCCGTTGTTCCATAGCTGCACAAGCTCCGCGGTTCCGTCACCGTTGATATCGCCAAGCAAGACAACTTGCGGGCTGTAAAAAACCTCACCCAAATTCGATTGTGGCGCCAGGTTGACGAGCCCCGGTTGCGGTTCTAGATCTGCGTCCCACCCGTAGGTATTGCTAGCAAGATTTCCGTTATTGAAAATTTGCACGAGTTCGTCATGACCATCGCCGTTGACGTCTCCGATAAACCACGATCCCCCCTGATCTTGGTTGAAATTGGATTGCGATGAGAGCGTCGTCATCTTGCTCTCGGCCTTGGACCAGCTGAAAACATTGATCCCCAGTGGACTACTGGATCCGTGCGGCCATATTTGGATGACTTGGTCGCTATTGTTGCCCACGACATCTCCCACGAGCCACGCAGCAAATCCCGCCCCTTGATCAGTGGACGGATCGGGCGTGAGATTCACCACGCGCGAGGAGGGGTTTGGCGGGCTCGGCTGACCCAACACTGTGAGCGTCAGCGAACCGCTGGGGCTGGCCTGGACAAGCTCTGCAAATCCGTCTCCATTGACATCGGCACTGAGCCAGGTTCCTGCGGCGGTATTGCCAGCCACCAGATCGGCGTTGAAGAAGTCGATGACCATTTCTCCCGCGAGAACTTGGGAGCTGTTGCTTTCACTGTCACGCGCTGCTTGAACGGACATGACGATCTCCAAGTCGGTGATAAAGAAATATGGGCCAAGCCATAGCGGAGCCGGTTGCACATGTCCGGGCTTGAAACAGATACCTATCTTCCCCTTAGCGCACGCAAAATCGGCGACCCCGACCGGCATCGTACGCCGATCGTTTGAGCCGTGTGTGCAACGGGCTACTTCTGGCCGGATAGCGACCGTGCCTCGTGTCGCTATCCGGCCAGAATTGATCCGATCAGACCTCCGTCTGCTCTGCAACCTCAAGAGCATCTTCTACTTCGATGCCAAGGTATCGCACCGTGCTTTCGAGCTTGGTATGTCCAAGGAGCAGTTGCACGACGCGTAGGTTCTTGGTGCGTCGGTAGATCAAGGTAGCCTTTGTACGGCGCATGGTGTGCGTACCGTACGCAGCAACGTCCAAACCGATTCCTGCGATCCACGCATTGACGATTCGTGCGTATTGCCGGGTCGAAAGGTGGTCCGAGTTGTGAATCCGGCTTGGAAACAGATAGGCGGTGGATGGAAGCTGAGCCTGTTTGATCCAAGCGGAAATTGCATCTCGCGTCGGCGCGGTGATTTCAAACTGGACCGGGCGCTGCGTCTTCTGCTGAAGGACGATGGTGCGAGAGGAAATGTGATCTGCAGAACCGACATCGCGCACCCGTAACTTGACCAAGTCACACGCCCTGAGCTTGCTGTCGATCGCCAGATCGAACAATGCAAGATCCCGAATGTTCCTTGCCAGCTGAAGGTGGATCCGAATCGCCCAGATGTCACGGAGCCTGAGCGGGGCCTTTTGCCCGGTAAGTTTGCCCTTGTTCCAAGGTTCGCGGCGTTGGATGGATGTATCGATCGTGTTCACGGTGGACTCCTACCGAGGTGGTGGAGCCTGCCAGCGTGCGCCGATATCTCGAATGGGCAATGTTCGACCCGTTTCAGCCGGTCGAGAACGGCCGCTTTGTGGCGGACATTTTCAGCAGCCGACCTGCCGCTTTTGTCCGGTCAGCGACCGATCTCAGTCCTGCATGCCACATCACATCGCGCGGAAACGATGGCGGAACGCGTCGCTCACGCGAAGCGGCTCGGCAATGCCATGGAGCCAGATCAGCAAGCGACCATCCCCATCCGGCTTGACCTGCCGGATCGCCGACACGCGAACGATGGCGTTGCGGTGAATCCTCCAGAAGACTTCCGAATCGAGCTTGAGCATCAGATCCTTCAGCGGCGTCCGGATGAATGCGGAATCGGTGGCGGTGGCTACGCGGGTGTACTTTTCCTCGGACTGGAAAAGTACGACGTCTTCGATGGGAATCATCCGGACGGTATCGCCGATGCCGGCGGTAATCCAGGTGATCGTCTCCGCTCGCGTCAACCGGCCGGCGAGGCTGTCGATCAATGCCGTCAGATCGACTTGCGTTGCGGGCTGGCGGCTGCGCAGACGTGCCACCGTTTCGGTGAGGCGATCGGTGCGGATCGGTTTCAGCAGGTAGTCGATGGCGCCAGCATCGAAGGCCTTCACCGCGAATTCGTCATGAGCGGTGATGAAGACGACCTGGGCTGGACTTTCGGCCTGCCGCGCCACCTCGAGGCCACCAAGTCCCGGCATGCGGATGTCGAGGAAGGCAACATCCGGCTTCTTCGATGTCCACGCATCGAGCGCGCTGATGCCATTCTCGCATTCCGCGACGACGATCAGTTCGGGCCACAGGGTTGCCAGCATGCCGCGCAGCTCCGTGCGCTGTGGTTCCTCGTCTTCGGCAATGAGGGCCGTGATGGGTGCGGTCATGGGAACGTGAGCGGAATGTGGATGCGTGCGCTCACCCCGCCTCCGGCACGTGATGCGATGTCGAAGCGTGCGCGTGTTCCGAAACGATCGCGGAGCTGGGCGCGAACATTCGCGAGGCCCAGGCCAGGCGTCGTGCCGGGCTGCAATCCCTGGCCATCGTCCTCGACGCTCACGCTCAGGAATCCATCCGCGGTGCCGGCGATGATCGCGATCATGCCGGGGCCGGGTTTCGGCTCGATGCCGTGGGTCATCGCGTTCTCCACCAGCGTCAGCAGGATCAAGGGGGGAAACGGCAGAGACCGGACCTCGTCGCTTGCATCGACGTGAATCTGAATGCGGCCGGCCGTACGGACATTCATGATCTCAAGATAGCCCAGGCAGAGATCGATCTGGCGACCGAGCGTGGCTTCCTCGATGCCTGTTGTGCGGATGCGCGGCAACGCGACGCGCAGATACGCCGCAAGCGCATCGATGGTTCTTGCCGCGCACTCGGGCTCGCTGGCGATCAGTGAGCGCACCGACGCCAGTGTATTGAAGAGGAAATGCGGTTCGATCTGGGCCTGGAGGACAGCCAGTCGCATGTCGGCTGCATTCCGTTCCGCGCGCAGGTTTTCGATCTGGCGGCCGGCTGCGTACTGGGCAATGCGTCGCTGTTCGCCGAGATAGTAGATGGCTGCGAAGCCTCCACCCGCGACGATCAGTACAAAGAGGGACGCGTTGATGGTGGCGGCGAGAAAATTTGAAACGGCCTGGCCGAGCAGGTTGGGTCCCATGGGACGCCCGGAATAGGCCTGCATGAGATGGGCGTGATAGGTGCCCGCCCAGTCCAGGGCGATGACGCCGATCCAGAGCCCGAAGAGGATCGCCAGCAGTACCAGCGCGCGCTCCACGACGAGCGGCAGACGCCAATGCCGAATCAATGTGGCGAGCAAGGGTCCGGCCGAGACCGCGATCAGCGACGCGATGCAAGCCCGGAGCGCGAGCCCCGGCCAGTCGCCCCATGCATCCATGCCCGACGCATGCCAGGTGGCATACGTGCAACCGGCGAGGACCGCCAGCGGCCAAAACACGATTCCCCGACGCAGCAACCAGGGCCAGGTGAAGGCGCGGAAGTTCTGGTAGAGCGTCCAGCTGCCGAGATCCGACAGCACGCTTCGCGGCAGTCGGGCATGCAAGTCGTCGTCGGGCAAATCCATGCGTGACACGTTAGCAAAGCGCGCGCGATCGCGCACACGAACCATCCGCGCCTGGACCGTTTCATCGCATCGCCGACCGGTTCCGTCGCATGCCCATCGCGCTGCGCTCCCGCGTGCCCTATATCTGTCGCACACACGACATCGGGAGACACCATGCAGATCAAGATTCTGGCGAAGGCGGCCGTTGCGTTTGCGATCCTCGTTGGATCCGCGACCCTGCCGTACCGTGCGCACGCGCAAACCACTGCGCCGGCCACCGCGCAAGCCGAGCCATGGGTATCCACAGCGTGGCTGGAAAGTCACCTGCACGACCCGAACCTCGTGCTGCTGCAGGTCGGCGAAGAGTCGCAGTACAAGTCCGCGCACATTCCCGGCGCGCGTTTCGTCCGGCTTGCCGACGTCGCCGCCACGTCGGGCGAACTTTCGCTGGAAATGCCGACGGCGCCGGAATTGCGCCAGCGACTGCAGGGCCTCGGCATCTCGGACGGCTCCCGCGTCGTGGTGTACTTCGGAAACAATCAAGTCTCCGTGGCGACGCGGGTATTGTTCACGCTGCAATCGGCTGGACTGGTAGCGCATGCCGACCTGCTCGACGGCGGCATGCCGAAGTGGCGCCGCGAGGGCCGCGCCCTGACCGACCACGTCACCGCAGCCACACCGCCGGGAACGCTGGCGCCCTTCAACCTTCAGCCCACCATCGTCGATGCCGCGTTCGTGCGCGCACACGTCGGGCAACCGGGTTACATGCTCATCGACGCGCGTGCCGCGATGTACTACGACGGCGTCGAAGAGAGCGGCGCGGATGGCCACCCCCGCCGCGGCCATATTCCCGGTGCACACAACCTGCCCTTCACCAGCATCGCCAACGACGATCTGACCCTGAAGCAGCCGGCCGAACTGCTGGCCTTGTTCCGCAAGGTCGGCGTCAAGCCAGGCGACCGGGTGATCGCTTATTGCCACATCGGCCAGCAGGCAACGGCGGTGCTGTTCGCGGCGCGTGCGGTGGGGATTGATGCCGTGCTGTACGACGGTTCCTTCGAAGACTGGACGATGCGCGATCTGCCGGTCGAGCTCTGACGATGCGCTCGCTCCGTCCCTATGCCGAACCCCATGCGACCGGCGTGTGCCTGGGCCTGGTACTGCTCGCCTGCTTCGCGCTGACCGGGCAAGGGCTGGGAGCATCCGGTGCTTTCGCGAGCGTGGCGAGTGGTGTCGTCGTCGCAGTCTCGCCGGAAACGGCCGTGCGCAGCGCCTACTTCCGGAGCTATCTGCAGGACGGTTCGCCGTGGACTGCCTGGCTAGTCATCGAAATCATCGGTGTGCTGGTCGGCGCCGCCGCATCGGCTGCTCTGGCAGGACGAACAAGACTGACGTTCGTCCGCGCGGTGCGTCCGTCCGGTGGCAGGTTCTTCGCTGGCATCGCAGGCGGCATGCTGATGGGCGTCGGGGCAGCACTGGCGCGAGGCTGCACCAGCGGTCTTGCATTGAGTGGTGGTGCGCTGCTGAGTGCCGGCGCCTGGATCTTCATGGTGGCACTGTTCTTCGCCGGCTTCCTCGCCGCGCCGCTCGTGCGCAGGCTCTGGCCATGAACGATCTGCTGATCGCGGGAGGCATCGGCGTGGCGTTCGGCTGGGCACTCGAATGCGCCGGCTTGGGCGATCCGCCGAAGCTCGCCGGCCAGTTTTACCTGCGAGATTTCACCGTCCTCAAGGTGATGCTGAGCGCGATGCTGACCGCGATGCTCGGTGTCTTCTGGGGCGGGCGACTGGGCATGCTTGATCCCACTGCGCTCTACGTGCCCGAAACGTATCTGCTACCGCAACTCGTCGGCGGTCTGGTCTTCGGACTCGGCTTCGTGCTCAGCGGCCTGTGTCCGGGCACGTCCTGCGTGGCGCTGGCCAGCGGCCGCATCGAAGGTGCCGCGACGATGCTCGGGCTGTTCGCTGGCGTGCTGCTCGTCGGCTTGGCCTTCCCCGCGATCGAACCTTTCTACCGCTCGACGCCACATGGCCCGCTGACACTCCAACGCCTCACGGGCCTGCCTTACGGGGTCGTGGTCGCGCTGGTCACGGTAATCGCCGTTTCGATGTTGGCGTGGATCGCAAAGCGGGAGGCAGCACGATGAGACTGGTGCGAGGGTTGGGCATCGGTGCACTTGCATTGGGCCTGGGGGCGCCTTTCGCGGGTAGCCCCTCTCGCACGCAGCAGCGAGGGCTTGATCTGGATTCGATTGCCCGTGCGATCGACGAGGGCTCCGACCATGTCAGCGCACGCCAGCTTGCAGAGTGGATACGCGATCGCCGACCGGGACTTCGCGTCATCGACGTGCGCTCGCCTGCCGAGTTCCACAACGCCGCCATCCCGACGGCGGAGAACTTGCCGATCGACCAGTTGGTGAGGTCGCGCTTTGCGCCCGACCAGACCGTCGTCCTTTACTCGCAGGAAGGGGCACATGCCGGCCAGGCCTGGGTCATGCTGCGCTCGCTCGGCGTGACCCAAGCGGTGTTCGTGCCGGGCGGCCTTGCCGACTGGCGCGAGGAGGTCCTGAGTCCGCTGCTGCCGGCGAACGGCTCGCCCGCGGAACGTGCACGGATCGCGGAATTGAGCCACTACTTCGGCGGCTCTCCCCGGATCGGGGGAGAGCCGGAAGGCGAAGTTGTGGGCGCGCCGCAGACTGGGCCCGGCTCGCGGAGGCGCGGATGCTAGCGCGTGCCTTGGAACCCACCGATGCGACCGATGCGTTCGACTTCGCCGCTCTTCGCGCCAGCGAATTCGCGCGTCTCGATACCGCCGGCATCGCCTATCTCGATTACGCGGCGAGCGCGCTGTACGGCGCCTCGCAGGCACGGGCGCACGGTGACCGACTGGCGCACGGGATTTTCGGCAATCCCCACTCGGAGCATCTGGCGTCCCGCCATAGCGCTGCCGCGCAGGCGGCCGCCCGTACCGCGACGCTCGCCTTCTTCGATGCCGATCCAGACATCTACGATGTCTGCTTCACCGCCAACGCGACGGCAGCCATCAAGCTCGTCGCGGAGAGCTACCCATTTTCGTCGCGCCGCGGACTTATCCTTTCGGCAGACAACCACAATTCCGTCAACGGCATTCGGGAGTTTGCCAGGCGCGCGCAGGCGCCCGTCAGCGTGCTGCCGTTGGATACGGAACTCCGGCTCGATCACGGATCTGCGAGCCTGCGGGCGAGCGTCGAGCGACAGGGCGAGGGCTTGTTCGCATTCCCGCAGCAGTCCAACTTTTCCGGAGTGCGTCACGATCTGTCACTCATCGAAGAGGCCAGGGCGCTCGGATGCGATGTTCTAGTCGATGCGGCAGCGGCCGGCCCATCGGGCGATCTCAGCCTGAGGGAGCATTCCGCAGATTTCGTCGTGTGTTCGTTCTACAAGCTATTCGGCTTGCCGACCGGTGTCGGAGCATTGATAGCGAAAAAGTCGGCCTTGGGCCGCCTTCGGAGGCCATGGTTCTCAGGCGGAACCGTGGAGTTCGTGTCCGTCGCGCACGGGCGGCACGCCCTAAGGGCGGGCCACGAGGGATTCGAGGACGGAACTCCCAACTTTCTCGACCTCGCCGCCATCGAATCCGGATTCGCTTTTCTCGCCTGCATGCCGCGCACGGGCCTGCGTGCCCATATCCAGTCCCATATGCAGCATCTCCTGGCACTGGCAGCGACATTGCGACACCGTAATGGAGCGCCGCTGGTGCGTCTGTATGGCCCTCGGGATATTGAGCGGCGAGGCGGTGTCGTCGCCTTCAACGTGCTGCAGAACGACGGTTGCGTCCTGCCCTACGAGCGTGTCGAGTCGCTGGCGCGCGAGCATGGGGTCGCCATCCGAGGTGGTTGCTTCTGCAATCCCGGAGCCGCCGAAAAGGCGTTCGGATTCGATGCCATAGGAGTGGAACACTGCTTCGACAAACTCGAAGGCAGCTTCAGCATCGAGGCGTTCCGGAGTTGCGTGGGGCGTGCCGCCACCGTGGGTGCGCTGCGTTTGTCCGTCGGTGCCCCCACGACGCACACCGACATCGAGCGTGCCGTGGCATTGATCGTTGCCTGCGGCGAATAGGTTCAGTGCGTAGGGAGCCTGTGTCACGGATCAAACCTCAACAAGGCGCGGTGATAACTCCATGGAATAGCGGAGTTGTACGCGATACCCATCGACTCAACTCGACCGAAGTCGCGAAGCTATTGAATTCCGATCTCGGCCCTTACGGGCCTGCTTCTTAGTCACAGGGATACACCATGAGACGCCATCTTCTATTCGTACTGCTTGCAATTTCGGCTACCGCCAACGCAGTTGTGATTCGTAGCGACGTTGCTGATGCCAAATATCGGGTGCCGGCTTCGGCATTCCCCGCGCTGGTCGACATGCCTGGCGAGGGACATGGTGTCCTAATTGCACCTCAGTGGGTCGTCACCGCAGCTCACGCAGCGCCAATGCAAGGCATGGAAGACGAAGTATCTATCGGCGGTGTGGCACGCAAGGTCAAACGTGTCATCACGTATCCGGGCTACAAGGGGCTGCCTGACAAGCTGGTCAAGCAGGCCGTGGCATCCGGCGATTTCTCCAAGGCGCATGCATTTCTTGCGTCGTCCAACGATATCGCGCTGATCGAGCTTGCGTCGCCAGTGACGGATGTAACTCCTATTCCTCTCTATCGCGGGAACAAAGAGGTGGGGATGACCGTGGAGCTTGTGGGCAACGGCGCCACGGGCAATGGCACCGTAGGTCAGGATCCTCACAGCTCGCATCGCACCGTCTTGCGCCGTGCGTTCAACGTGATTGTCGGTGCCGACGCGCGCTATGTTTGGTATCGATTCGACCCACCGTCGTCAGCCCTGTCACTTGAAGGCATCACGGGGAGCGGTGACAGTGGCGGCCCCTTGCTCATCGGAGATGGGAGTTCAAGGCAACTCGTCGGCCTGGCTTCTTGGAGCAAATATCCACCGGGCCATCCATTTTTGAGCAATTGGGCACCAGGTCGCCCATTCGTGGAGGGCCTCTATGGCGAAATCGTGTACGGCGTTCGCATCTCAAGCTACATCCAATGGATAGAAGGCGTGATTTCTGCTCAAGCATCGACCCGTGCCTCGTCTGTCTCGAGGTAGGCAAATCAATCTAGCCGGCGTTGCCGTCGCTTAACTCCAGGGCTGAACGTCCGCTCTGGGGCAACGTGATATAGGCGGTAACTGTCTCAAAGTGGCCGATCTCAGCCCTTGCAGGCACGATGAGGGTCCGGGCGAGCTGCGAGGGGCAGAGACCACCCGAAGCTGCCGGTGACGAAGACACGATGAGGCTCGTTGTGGGACGATCCCAATCGGGGCTTGCGATGGATGTATAACCCGACCCAGGATTGGCAACGTCAAGTGGCACAAGAGGATATCGTCTGCGAGTATCGCTTGGTGCGAGATGGTATAACCCGACCAAGGCCCGTCTATTAGGTAGTTAAGCGCTACGAAATGAACAGCTACCTGCAAACAACTGGGTTAGCCGTCGCTCGGATTGTCGCTTGGGTATGGGCGCTTGTCGCGGGTGTTGGCGGTTTGGCATTACTCATACATGAAGGGCCATTGCCCATCACAAATGGTTGGTTCGCCATGTTCTCGGGTATCGCAGCCTGTCCAATCACTGCGACGCTTCTAAAAAAATATGCTCGCATCGCGGTCCCAGGCTACGTTCAATTTGTGGTTGCGTTGCTGATTTTTATCGCCGGGCGTGTCGCTGTTGCAGTCTTGCTTCATCGGCCATTCTTGCCCCAATGTTCAGGCATATGCTGGTAACCAACGACTGCCGAGCCCCCATAGTGGCGTAGCATCAAGTTTGAACTGCACAGTTGATCAGTCTTCATCGAAGCACTCCTGGGGTGTTTGGTAGTTCAACCTCTTTCGCGGTCTGGCGTTGAGAGCAGCGGCGATCAGACTGCAATCGAGCTGCGTGATCGCATGCATGCTGGTGCCTTTAGGCAAGTACTGACGAATCAATCCGTTCGTGTTTTCGTTGGTGCCTCGCTCCCACGAGTGATGAGGATTGGCGAAATAGAAACGCACGCCGGTCTGTTGCTCGATGTTCTTGTAATCATGGAATTCCGTTCCATTGTCAGCCGTAATGCTGTGGACGCGAGCCGCATGCTTGCGAATGAGCCACGTTGCTCGGGTTGTCACGGATTCCATGGTGCGGTCAGGCAACTTGCCGATCAGGGTGTAACCGGTTCGACGCTCCACCAGAGTGACGATGCAGTCCTTGCTGCCCGTGCCCATGACGGTGTCGATCTCCCAGTGGCCGACCTCGCTACGGTCGTTGATGGCGGCGGGCCGTTCACCGATATTCCGCTTGCCTGCCAAGCGTCCGCGGCTATCGTAATATCCATAGCGCTTGCGGCGTCGCTTCGTGGCGCAACGCAAGTAAGCGTGAAGCCATCCGCCACGCTCCTTGTCCTTCCAGATGTGCTGATAGATCGTCTCGTGGCTGATGGACAGCAGGCGACGACGTTTGAGATGCCCGGCAATCTGTTCCGGACTCCACAGGTGCGGCAGCAGGCTCTCGACCAGGCGAAAGTCTTCCGGGCGGAAGCGCCGGTTACGGCGTGACCGCGATCGCCGGCCACGCGTGCGGCGATCGGCCTTGCTGGGCCGGTAGGCGCCATCGTTGCACTGGTTGCGTTTGATCTCGCGCGCAATGGTGCTTGGATGGCGCCCAAGCTGACGAGCGATAGCTGCTGCGCTGCATCCTTGCTTTCGAAGCGCAGCCAGCATATATCTTTCACCCGAGGTGATCTGGCGATATCTCATGAC
>NZ_LMUE01000002.1:556291-556503 GCF_009766065.1 Dyella sp. S184
GGCCTAACAAGGAATCAGCCTTGACGTGTTCGTAGAACCGTGTGGTCAGGTGAGTAAGTGCATCAATGCCGCCAAGCCATTCGTAGAGGGTGGGGACGCGTTGATTTGACATGGCGACCTGATCGTTGGGATGTGGTCTAACGCTGGAGTTAAGCGGCGCCGGAGGCGTCCGCCTTGAACGAGTAAAAAGAGACTTCCTCCCCTTACGGCCT
>NZ_LMUE01000002.1:556513-1036346 GCF_009766065.1 Dyella sp. S184
CACCATGCTGTTGGTATCGGCGAAATAGTCGGAACGCATTCCGACGTAGGTCTTCCCTTCCACTACGGCACCCTGCTGCAGCTTGCCCAGCACCTGCACCGCCTCGCGCTCCGCGCGCTCGCGATCCTGCGGCGTGCTGCGCAATACGTAATCGCCCATTACCCCATCGGGTTGCAACGGAAAGAACACGCTGGAATACATGCCCCCAGGACCGCTGTACTTGGGATCCTGTGCCAGTACATCGGCGACCACTCCTACAACCGTCCAGCCCGTGGCGTTGGTATACAAGGTCTTGCCCAGCGCGCTCTGGTCTGGCCACAACCTGTTCGCATCGCTCTGCGTGACCAGCGCGACATGACCGGTGGAACTGAAGTTCTTGAAACCACTGCCTGCGTATTCATCCGCATTGAACCACCGACCTTGCAACAAGCGCAGCCCCATGGCCTGCTCGCCGTCGCTACCGATGAAATACACCGAGGTATTCACCGTGCTATTCGCATTCGGCTTGGCGACGAAGGGCGACAGTGATGGATTCTGGTCCAGCGGCATGCTGGTTGCCGCAGCTGCCGCCGTGACGCCGGCGATGCCGCGCAACGCTGCAAGATTGCGTGGAATATCGCTAGCGGCGAGTTTCGGATCGGCCCCATTCACGGTGACCACCGAGATGCCTTGTTCGTCGATCGCATTCGACCAGTGGATGCTGGCCACGCGCTGGCCGATCATGAAGACGGCATTGCAGAGCACTGCGCAGGCCAGTGCGATTTCCAGCACGATCAGAACGGCCGGGATGCGATGCTTGCGCAGGCTGGCGAGTATCGGACGGATTTCCATGATGACTCCCCTCAGGCGGCTTTCAGTTGCGGAGCAGGCGCGACTACGCAGGCCCGCCACGCGGGCAACAGGCCGGCGAGCAGGCTGGAAACCAGCGCGACCACGAACGTGAACAGGAACATCGACAGATCCAGATGCGCGAGGCTGGCGTATTGCGCCGGCTGGTGGCGGATGCCCCACAACCCCAGCTCGGCGAAACACAGACCCAGCACACCACCGGCGAGGCCGACGATGCCGGCCTCGACCATGAACTGCGCAAAGATCGCGCCGCGTGAGGCGCCCAGCGCACGGCGGACGCCGATCTCGCGCGAGCGGCGCAGGCACTTGGCCAACAGCAGGCCTACCGTATTCACCACGCAGATCAGCAGGAAGCCGAGTGCCAGGCCGGCCTGCAGGCGCACATCATCGGGCACCACCTGTTCATTGCGCAGCCATGACATGAGATCCCACAAGGCCACCCTGGACAGCTGGAACCGCCCCAGCGCAACCTGCTGCTGCGCGTAGTTGCCCAGGAACAGCTTGTAGGCCGGGGCCTCGTCGGCGCTGGACAACTGCACCCACAAGCCGAGCCAGATGCTTTGGGCAGTCTCCAGATGCTGCATGTCGGTATGCTCCGACCCGTACGACATGACCGTATTCGGCGTCATGCCATCGGCCCGCGCACCCTGCAAGGGCATGAATACCGCCTCGCCCTTGCCGTAATCGCGACCGCCTAGATGTACCGCGTAGAAACGCGGCTGTGGCGCCCAGGACCGCAGCACGCCGATGATGCGGAAGTCGTGATCGTCGATGTGGATCGTACGCCCCACGCTGTTCGCGCCTCCGAACAGCTTGTCGTTGAGGAAACCCGCGATCACCACCACCTGTGCACGGCTTTCGTCGTCCGAAGAAGCCCACCCTGCACCGTACTGGAATGGCGCGTCGAACATCGGAAAGAAGTCAGACGTGGTCAGCACCCCGTCGGCATAGAACGGTTTCCCGTCCTGCGCCTGCGGCGTCACCTTGACCTGCGACATCGCCATCACCGCCTGCCGCTCGGCCTTGCGGGCATGCAGCAGGTTCATCGCATCGACGTAGCTCATGAGCCACGGCAACTTTTTCCCGCTGCGCGAGAAAGGCTGGTCCCTGGGATAGGGATCGAGCTGCGGATAGAACAACTGCGCACTCTTCTGCGGCAACGGATCACCCGACAGCAGCTTCAGCACGGTCAGCGTGGTGATCGTGGCGCCGATGCCCAGTGCCAGCGCGAGCACCATCAGGGTCGTCAGTACCGGATTCCGCTTCAGGCTGCGCAATGCCAGATCGAGGTAGTAGCCAAACATGTTCAAGCTCCGATCATTGGATTGTGGGCAACGGACGAGCAACGAAGGTGCAAGCCTGAGCAGTTGTAGCAAAGCGCATCGCATCGCCTGTTCGACGGCATCGTTTTGGCACAGTCATTACTCATCTCTCGTTTCTCGCTCTCATCAGACCGATCTAGTCGCCACTACCGGTGGCACCGCCGCCGCGCGCAGCGCCGGACCGAGTACAGCGATCTGCCCGATCAGCCACAGCAAAATGGCGCCCACCGGGAAATAGACGCCCGGAAGCCGCGGCAATTCGTAGTGGCTCATCAGGAACAGGTTGATGCCGTAGGCCAGCACCATGCCAAGCGCGATACCGAACGTGGCCAGCACGAAATTCTCGGTCTGGAAGTAGTGCAGGATGTTGCCGCGAGTGGCGCCCAGCGCACGGCGCACACCGATGGTGCGACGGCGCTGCGCCACCCAGAAGCTGGCCAGCCCGACGATGCCCAGCGCGGTGACGATCAGCAGCGCCGCGATCACGCCGACCAGCATGCCGGCCATCGCACGGTCGTCCTGGAAAAACTTCCGGCGCACTTCGTCGAAACTGCGCTGGGTGGTCACCACAAGTTGCGGATCGGCCTTTTTCAGTGCGGCCAGTGCGGCGGCCATGACGCTCGCGCGATCTTCCGGCCGGGTGCGGATCAGGTAGCTCTGGTCTTTGCTCGCCCCCATGCGCAGCGGCACGACCATGGTGTATTGCGCCTTGGCCTCGTCGTAGGCATTCGGTCGCACCAGGCTGTCCACCACGCCGACCACGCGCAGGCCAACGACGGGCGTGAGGTAGATGATGCGACCCAGCGGGTTCTGCCCCGGCCACAGCCGCTCGGCCAGGGTCTGGGTGATCAGGGTCACGTGCGGCAGGCTCTTGCTGTCGCCGTTGCCAAGCCCCTTCATCGCCGTCTCCACGTCGACGAAATCATCGGACTGCAGGTCGCGCCCGGACACCAGCCGTGTACCCAGCGTCTGCACCAGGTTTTCGCCAAAGTAGGTGGTGGCGAAGAGTGTGCGCTCGGGCTGCGCCGGGTCGAGCCGGATATTGCCATTCGACGACGAGCTGCCGAACGGCACCTGGTTGGATGAGGCCACCGATAGCACGCCAGGCACTTGCCTGAGCACCGCCACATCTTCCGCGAGGCGGGCATATGGATTGGATGGTGTCGTCACGTCGGCCACCTGGATTTGCAGCAGCTCGTGTTCGGCCACGCCACTGGGCATCTCCATGCGTTGCAGGCGCTGGCCGATCAGGAACACCGCGTTGCAGACGATGGCGCAGGTCAGCGCGATTTCCAGGATCAGCAGCCAGGACGTGAGCTTGTGCCGGCGCAGCGTGGAAAGGATCGGAAGAATGTCCATGCTCACCTCAATTGCTCTTCAGTTGCAGGGCGGGCGCGATCTGGCAGGCGCGCCAGGCGGGCAGCAGGCCGGCCAGCAGGGTGGCGCACACCGCCAGCACGAAGGTGGTGAACAGCATGCTCATGTCCAGGTGCGCCAGCGCGGCGTAATCCGAAGGCCGCTGCCGCACCAGCCACAGTCCGAACATCGCCAGCAGCAGGCCGCCGATGCCGCCGACCAGACCGACCACGCCGGATTCGATCAGCAGCTGCGCGAACAACGCGCGCCGCGATGCACCCAGTGCACGGCGCACGCCCAACTCGGCCGAGCGGCGCATGAACTTGGCCAGCATCAACCCCACCGTATTGACCAGGCATACCAGCAGGAAGCCGAATGCCAATCCGTTCTGCAGGCGCACGTCGTCGGGTACCACCATCTGGTAGTCAAGCCACTGCATCACGTTGCGCAGGCGCACGTTGGGCGCGCGCTGGAAGCGGCCCAGCGTCTTCTGATCCTGCGAGTAGTGCACCAGAAACTCCTTGTATGCGGCTGCTTTCGCGGGGCTGTCCAGTTGCGCCCAGAACTGCAGCCACACGCAGGAATCCGAAGGCAGGATGCTGCCGACGCCACCACCACCATTGCCCCAGCAATCGGTCGATCCGTTGCGATCCAGCCGCAGCTCCAGCATGGTCTGCAACGGCAGGAACACCTGCTCGCCATAGGCGTAGGAGCCGGTATTGAGATCATAGAAATGCGGATTCGGCTGCCAGCTGTCCAGCACGCCCACGACGCGGAAGGAGGTACCCGCCATGCGCAGCGTACGACCCACGCTATTCGCTCCGGCAAACAGCTTGTCGTTGAGCGATTTCGCAATCACCACCTCACGCGCCTTGGCCTCTCCATCCGCCTCGGTCCAGCCGCGACCATACAGAAACGGCGCGTCGAACATCGCGAAGAAATCCGCCGTGGTGTAACGCGCCTCCACGTAGAACGGATCGAGCGAGGACTGCTCTGGCTGGAGCGGCACCGATCCGCCGCTCATCAAGGCCTGGTGATCCGCACGTCCGGCATGCAGCAGGTTCAGGCCATCGATCAAGGTGACCTGATCCGGCGGCTCCTTGTTCGGCTGCATGCCCTTGATGTCTTGCGGATCGACCTGCGGGTAATACAGTTGCGCGCTTTTGCCGGGCAGCGGATCACCCGACAGCACGTGCAGCACGGTCAGCGTGGTCATGCTGGCGCCAATACCTAGTGCGATCGCCAGCACCATCAGGATGGTGAGCGCCTTGTTGCGCATGAGGCTGCGCAAGGCCAGATCAAGATAGTAGGCGAACATCAATCAGTCGCTCCGTCACATGAGCCCCTTCCGGGGGCAAAAAAATGTCAAGCCGCGCGCGTCGCCACCACCGGCGGCACGTTGGAAGCACGTCGCGCCGGCACGAAGACCGCGGCCTGTCCGAGCGCCAGCATCGCCAGCACTGCCGCTGTCATGTAGAACAGTGGAATGCGTGCCATCTCGTAGTGCGCCATCAGCCACAGGTTGAGCCCAACTGCGAGCAGCACACCAAGCACAACACCGATGCCGGCAATCATCAGGTTCTCGATCTGGAAGTAATGCAGGATGTCGATGCGCCGCGCACCCAGCGCACGCCGTACGCCGATCTGCCGATGCCGCTGGCCGACCCAGAAACTGGTCAACCCGACGATGCCTGCCGCGGTGACACCGAGCAGGATCAGGCAAACCGTACCCATCAGGATCGCCATGCCACGATCAGCGCGATAGGCCTTGGCGCGGATATCGGAGAACGACTGGATACCCCACGCATCGGGCATGATGCGCATCGGGTTGACCGCAAGCAGTGCCTTGCGTGCCTCGTGCATCACCGCCTGCTCTCGCCCCGGCCGCGTACGTATGGCGTAACTCGCGGACGTTCCATCCAGACGAACCGGCAACAACACCGAGTTGTAGGCAAACGGGTTGCCCCAGCTGGCCGTGGTTGGCGTCTGCAGCTGCTCGACGATGCCAACGATGGTCGAGGGCTTCTTTCCATCCAGATACACCGTCTTGCCGAGTGCATCGCCCTGCGGGAAGAGTTTGTCCGCCACCGGCTTGGCCACGATGATCACCGGCGAGACATCAGTGCTGCGGATGGTGTGATGCAGGATATCGCCGGCGTTGAAATCGCGACCTGCAATCAGATGCAGGCCGAGTGTAGAGCGCAGGTGCTCGTCCCCGTAGTAGTAGGCGGACTGGGCAGTCAAACCCTTGTCCTCAGGCGACAGGGAGATGTCGCTGCTCCATATGATGCCCGACAACGGCAGGCTCTCTGAGGCCGCCACTTCCTTTACATCGGGCAGGCTGCGCAGTGTGTCCAGATCCGTGCGCTGCAACGCATCGAGCTTTTCGATGGAGGCGGCATCGTCGCCACTGGGAGCACCCACCCACGCCTGCGAGATCTTGATCAGATTGCTTTCGTCGATCCCGGTCGGACGATTCAAACGCTCGATGCGCTGGCCGATGATGAAGACCGCATTGCAGACGATCGCCAGGGTCAGTGCGATCTGCAACACGATCAGCGACACGCCGGCCTTGTGCCGTCGCAACGCTGCCAGGATGGGATGTACGGTCATGGCGCAATCCTCAATTCGATTTCAACTGCCACGCGGGCTGCACGCGCGAGGCACGAAAGGTGGGATAGATGCCGGCCAGCAAGGTGGCGACCACCGCTATCAGTACGGTGAGCAAAAGCAGAGCCGGATCGATCCGCGCCAGGCCGACAAGTCGTATGGGCAAGACCAGATCGACGCCGAGCACTCCCACGCCGGTCAGCAGCAGACCAAGCACGCCACCACCCACACCAATCACTCCAGCCTCAGTGAGAAACTGCGCATAGATCGCGCTGCGCGATGCACCAAGCGCGCGGCGCACGCCAATCTCACCGCTGCGGCGCAGAAACTTGGCCAGCAACAGGCCCACCGTGTTCACCAGGCATACGATCAGCAGGCCTAGTGCCACCAGCAGCGACACCTTGGTATCGCCTGGCACCACATGCATATGATCCAGATAGGCTGGCAGATTACGCAGGCGGTTGTTCGGCGACCAGGTGAAACGACCTGCCGCCTGCTGGTCGCGCGCATAGTCGTCGAGGTATTGCCGATAACGCTGCACGGCACCAGCACCATCCAGTTCGGCCATGAAGGCAATCCATACGCAATTCGAGTGCTGCAGGCCAACGAAGCCGGGTTCCGCGGGCGAATCACGGCATTCATTGACGCCACTGTTGGTCATGTTCACAGCAATCGCGCGCTGGAACGGCAGGAACACATCGGGGCCGTCGCTGCTGTAGCCACCGGTATCCATCACATCGTAAAAAATCGGCTGCGGATTCCAGTCCGCGAGGACGCCTGCCACCCGATAATCCTTGCCTTCGATATCGATCGTCCTGCCGACATTGTTGCCGCCACCGAAGACTTGCTGATTGAGCTTGTCGCTGATCACGGCAACCGCCGACTGATGCGCATCGTCGTCCGCACTCCAGCCGCTGCCGTATTGAAATGGCACATCCAGCATCGGGAAGAATTCGCCGTAGACCCCATAGCCATTGGCCTGGACCGGACTGCGTCCCGCGCCTGCCGGAATCACCGACGGCGAAATCAGGTAGATCGCCGACTGCCGTGTGGCACGGTGGTCGCGCATCAGCGCCATCGCATCGGCGTAGTCCAGGGCATCCGGCGGCTCGCGATCGCCGCCGTGCTGCCCCGGACCCCACATATCGATCTGCGGCACGAACAGCTTCGATGATTTCCACGGAATCGGATCGCCCGACACCGCGCGAAAGACCGAATACGTGGTCATCGACGCCGCCACGCCGAAGCCGATCGCCAGCACCATCAGCGTGGTAAGGCCCGGACTGCGCTTCAGGCTGCGCATGGCAAGTTCAAGGTAGTAGCCGAACATATGCATCCGTGATCTTCCTCGCCCCTGCAAACAGGAAGTCTCCTTCCCGCAACCCTCCCCCTTCACCGGGGAGGAAATCAAAAACATCAAACCGACCGCGTCGCCACCACCGGCGACACCGCCGCCGCACGCAACGCGGGTCCGAGTACCGCCAGCTGACCCAGCCCCCACAGCACCACTGAGCCGATAGGCAGGTAGACCAGTGGCAGGCGGGGCAACTCATAGAACTTCATCAGCACCATGTTCAACACGAACGCGAGCACCATGCCCAGCACGATGCCGAAGGTGACGATCAGGAAGTTCTCGGTCTGGAAGTAATGCAGGATGTCGCCACGGGTGGCGCCAATCGCGCGACGGATGCCGATCTGCTTGCGTCGCTGTGCGACCCAGAAGCTGACCAGGCCGACGATGCCAAGTGCAGTAACCAGCAACAAAGCGATGATCACCCCCACCAGCATGCCAACCATGGCACGATCCTGGCGAAAGCTGTCTGTGCGCAGATCGCCGAAGGTCTTGCTGCCCTCCTCGTCGAACACGGCATCCGGGGCGATCTTCGCAATGGTGGCGCGGGCATCGCGCAATACGCGGGATATGTCCTGCGGATCAGCGCGCAATAGATAACTGCCAGCCAGGAATTTGCCGGGGAGTGCCGGTACGAAGATCGACCAATCCTTGCTGTCTCCCTGCCAGTTGGAAGGGTCTGGCCTGACCAGATGGTCGATGACGCCGACCACGCGGTAATGCCACTTGTCCAGCCAGAAGTCCTTGCCCAGTGGATCGGTGCCCGCCCACAGATGCTCGGCGAGTGAACGAGTGATCTGCACAGAGGCATCGGTTGGCATGAGGCCTTCGAAGGTTCGGAAATCATCCGGCTGAGGGCCACGGCCCGACGTCACGTGCAGGCCCAAGGCCTGCATGCTGCCCGGGCCGCCGACATAGAACTCGACCACCCCGCCAAAATGCTGGCCCGCCATATCCAGCGTGATGCCCGCGGTACCCCGGCGAGCGCCAAAGGGTATGGAGTTGAGCACGCTGACCGACTGCATGCCGGGAATACTGCGCAGGCCAGTCAGCACACGCGCATTCAGATCGACCGCGTGACTGTCCTCGTAACCGGTCAACTGCACCGTTGCCAGTGCGCTTTCGTCCACGCCGCTCACAACGTGCAGCAGTGCAACCCTGTTGGCAATCAGGAAGCAGGCGTTGCATAGCACCGCACAGGCGAGCGCGATTTCCAGCGCAATCAGCATGGTGGCCAGGCGATGGCGACGCAGCGCGGCAAGAATGGGTTGAATTTGCATGCTCGTACTCCCTTACAGCGTCTTTAACTGCAGCGCTGGCGCGATGCGACTCGCCCGCAGAGCCGGCAGTGCACCGGCCAACAGGCTGACCATGATTGCCAGCACGAACGTGGTGAAGAACATCGACGCATCCAGATACGCCATATCCGCATACACGGTGGGTTGCCGCCGTACCAGCCACAGCCCGATCAGCGTGAGTAACCACCCACCGATACCGCCGAGCAGGCCGATCAGGCCTGCTTCGACCAGACATTGAGCGAATACCGCCCTGCGGCTGGCGCCCAGCGCCCGACGCACACCAATCTCACCGCTGCGACGAAGAAATTTCGCCAGCAACAGGCCGACCGTGTTGAACAAACAGATGGCCAGAAAAGCGAATGCCAACCAGGTTTGCAGGTGCACATCACTGGGCACGACATGGTTGAGGTCCAGCCATTGCATCAGCGAGCGCAGCCGGGTGTTATCTGCATGGGTGATGCGGCCTAGTGCCTTCTGCTGTGCGGCATAACCCGCCAGGAAACTGCGGTAGTCAGCCACCTTCGCGGCGCTACCCAGTTCAACCCACAGTCTGATCCATACGCACGGCGCATTCTGCAGATGCCCAGGCGTGTCAGGCATATGCCAGCAGGTGAATTGCCAGAAGTTGCCATCGTTGATCTCAAGGCCGCTGGTGAAGGGCGTAAACACATCCTCCGGCTTGGTATAGAAATCGTCCGTCTGGCCGTTTGCAAAGCGTCCGCCCGCCACCATGTAGAACTGCGGCGAGGGGCGCCATGGCTTCAGTACGCCGACGATACGCACGTCGGTATCGCGCAGGCGCAGCGCGCGTCCCACACTATTCGTACCACCGAACAATTTGTTGTTGAGATCGGCCGAGATCACGGCCACTCGCGCGTGCTTCTCGTCGTCATCCGCGCTCCAGCCACTGCCGTACTGAAATGGCACGTCGAACATCGGGAAGAAATCCGATGTGGTGGAAAGCATCATCTCCATCAGCGACGGCAAGTTCACTTCTGGCGCCTGCACCTTGAGCTTGCTATCCACGATCAGTGCCTGCCGATCCGCGCGGTGCGCACTCCATAGATCCACTGCCGAGCGATAGTCCATCACGTCCAATGGATCGGTGTGGCTGTAATCGTTGGTCGGATCCGCATCCACCTGTGGATAGAACAACGTACCGCTCTTGCCTGGCAGCGGGTCACCAGACAGCAGATGCATCACCGTCAGCGTGGTCATGCTGGCGCCGATGCCAACCGCGATGGCAAGCACCATCAGTGCCGTAAGCACCTTGTTACGCCGGAGGCTGCGCAGGGCCAGATCCATGTAATAGCCAAACATCGGTGTTCCCCCAGGTTTTACAGAATGAATGGATCAAACCGAGCGTGTGGCTTCCACCGGTGATACGCGCGATGCGCGCATCGCTGGCGTCAGCACCGACGCCTGGCCGAGCAGCAACAGCACGATGACGCCAATCACCACATAGCCCAGCGACAGCCGTGCCATCTCGAACTGGGTGACCATCCACAGATTGATGCCGATCGCCAGAACCGTGCCGATGACGACGCCGATGCAGCCGATCAGCAGGTTCTCGGTGAGGAAATAGCTGAGGATGTCGCGCCGAGTCGCACCCAGTGCACGGCGGATGCCGATCTGCTTGCGCCGCTGGCCGACCCAGAAACTGGTGAGGCCAACAATGCCGGCCGCGGTGATCGCCAGCAGCACGATGCTGATGATGCCCATCAGGATTGCCATGCCGCGATCGCTGTCATAGGCACGTTCGCGTACCTGGGCGAAGCTCAGCTCACCGTCTTTGGGATCGATAATACGCATGCGATTTTGCGCGTACAGCGCCGTGGGCACCTCGCGCATGGCGGCTGCAAGCTGGCCCGGCTTGGCACGCACGATGTAATACAAACCGTGCGGGTCGGCCAGGCGCATCGGCCACAACAGCGACTGGTAGGCATACGTCGTATCCCATGTCGAAACACCCTGCCGCTGCAACAGGTCGACAATGCCGATGATGGTGCTCGGTGCCGGACTCATCGCGTAGAGCGGCTTGCCCAGCGCCGATCCATCCGGATACAGCCGCTCGGCCAGTGCCTTGGTCACGATCACCGCAGGTGGAAAAACGTCCTCGCGCAAGCCGATCCGGCCGACCTCGTCGGCGCGGAAATTGCGTCCTGCCACCAGCTTCACGCCGAGCGTGTCGATCATATGTTCGTCGCCCAGATAAACCGACCCATCGGTGGTCGGCTGGACCTGCTCGGGCATCAACGTGATGAAGTTGTCCCAGCCGCCACCACGCAGTGGGTAGGAGTTGCTGGGCGAGGCATCGCGCACGGCAGGCAACTGTCGCATCGCGGCCAGATCGGCCTGGATCTGCGCATCGATCTGCGGCGTCGACGACTGGGCTGCCCATTGGTTGCGGATCACGAACAGGTTGGCTTCGTCGATGCCGGTCGGCTCGGAAAGATGGGCCATACGCTGCTGGATGATGAAAAGTGCGTTGCAGACGATCGCCAGGGTCAAGGCGATCTGCAGGGCGATCAGCACAGTGCCCGCCCGGTGGTGGCGCATGGCGGCAAGTATCGGTTTGATCTGCATGATCAGGGCCTGCCCAGTGTCTTCATATCAGTTCGACTTCAGCTGCCAGGCTGGCTGCACCTGCGCGGCGCGCCAGGCGGGATAGAACGCCGCCGCCACGGTGGCGAGAATGGCAACCACCAAGGTCAGCCCCACCAGCGAAAGATCCAGATGCGCCAGGCGCGCGATCTCCGGCGTGAACAACAGGCCGGTGCCTGAGATACCTACGGCCGTAAGCAACAAACCCAGCACGCCGCCGGCCACGCCGACCGTGGCCGCTTCCATCAGATATTGCTTGTAGATCTCACGGCGCGATGCGCCCAGGGCGCGGCGTACGCCGATCTCCGCCGCACGGCGCATGAACTTGGCCAGCAACAGGCCGATCGTGTTGATCAGGCAGATCGCGAAAAAGCCCAGCGACACCAATAGCGAGATGCGGCTCTCCGATGGCACCACGTGCTGGAAATCGAGCCACTGCATCACATTGCGCAGACGCACGTTGGGTGGCCAGGCAAAACGTCCGGCCCGTTGCTGATCTGCGGCATAGCCTTCAAGAAACTGGCGGTAGCGTGCAACCTCCGACGCACTGTCCAGCTCCACCCACGGCGTGACCCATACACAGTTGCTGCGCAACCAGTCGTCCCAGCCGGTAGCAGTCAATTTTCCACGGCAGCTGTTGTTGCCTGCGGTATCGATCTGCAGATCCAGCGCACGCGTGAACGGTACATAGAAATCCGCGGGATCTTCGAAACCACTGCTGCCGAACAGCGCGAAAAAGCGTGGTTTGGGATCCCAATGCCGGGTTACACCGACGATGCGGTAGTCATGCCCGTCCAGGGTGATCTCACGCCCCACGCTGTTGGCACCGCCGAACAGCTTCTGGTTGAACTCCTCGCTCAGCACCGCGATCGCGGTGCGACCTTCGTCATCTGCCGTGCTCCAGCCGGAGCCGTATTGGAACGGCACCTCGAACATTGGGAAGAAATCGCCAGAGACCGCATAGCCGTTCACGGCGATCGGCAGGCTGCGGCTGCCACCAGGCAACACCGAGAGTTGCACCGGATACAGCAAGGTCTGCTGCATGGCCTGGTGTGCGTGCATCAAGGCGATTGCATCGGTATAACTAAGCGCGCTGGGTGGTTCACCCTTTTCGTTTTGTTGCGGACCCCAGTTATCGATCTGCGGCGTGTAGAGCTGCGCCGCCTTGTCCGGTATCGGATTGCCCGACACCGCACGGAATACCGACCAGGTCGTCATCGACGCGGCCACGCCCAGACCGATCGACATGACCATCAGCACGGTCAACGCCGGATTGCGGCGCAGGCTGCGAAGGCCAAGGGTCAGGTAGTAGACGAACATCGATCAATCGCTCCCGGGCTATGTGTCAAGAATCAGGCTGCACGTGTCGCCGTCACCGGCGGTACGTTGGACGCACGCCGCGCCGGCACGTACACCGCGGCCTGCCCCAATGCCAGCACCGCCAGCACGCCGACCAGCACATAGATCACCGGCATGCGGTCCATCTCGAAGCGGGTGATCAGCCACAGGTTGAGCCCGACTGCCAGCAAGATGCCGACCACAGCGCCGATGCCGGCAATCAGCAGGTTCTCAAGCTGGAAGTAATGCAGAATGTCGATCTTGCGGGCGCCCAATGCGCGCCGCACACCGATCTGCCGTTGCCGCTGACCGACCCAGAAGCTGGTCAGGCCGACGATGCCGGCGGCAGTGATGCTGAGCAGAATCAGGCAGACCACACTCATCAGTATCGCCATCCCCAGATCGGCTCGATAGGCATCGGCACGAATATCCGTGAAAGAGCGCACGCCATGCTCTTCATCGATCACACGCATGGGATTGACCGCATACAGCGCGGGCCCTACGGCGCGCATCGCAGCATCCAGTCGCCCTGGTTTTGCGCGCACCACGGTGCGCGAGAAATTCGCATCCTGCCGAACCGGGAACAGGGCCGAATACCAGGTGAGGCTGCTACCTTCCGTATCGACCGCGCTCTGCAGTCGCGCGACCACGCCGACTATGGTGGTCGGCGTGCTGCTGCTGTCGAGATAGATCACCTTGCCTACGGCGTTGCCCTGCGGGAACAGCTTGTCTGCGATCGGCTTGGTGATGATCGCAAGCACCGGCTCACTCTCGTCGCGCATTGGCTTGTGCTGGACATCGGCGGCGGTAAATGCACGGCCCGCGATCAGCTGCAAGCCCAGGGTCGACAGCGCCTGCTCGTCGCCATAGTAGAAATTCGAGTCGATCGTGCTCTTTTGCTGCAAGGGCTTCAGCCCGATCCCTCCGACCGAGCCGGAATGAAGCAATGGCAGCGATCGGATCGGCGCCGCCGAAGCTACGTCCGGCAGGTTGCGCAAGGCGGCCAGATCCGCTTGCTGCATGCTGTCCAGCTTTTCCAGTCCGGCCGGATCATCTGCACTGGGCGCACCCACCCAGTGTTGGGTGATCAGGAACAGGTCGTTCTCTTCGTGCATGCCGGTGGGCTGGTTCACTCGCTCGATGCGCTGGCCGATGATGAAGATCGCATTGCAGATGATCGCCAGGGTCAGCGCGATCTGAAGCGCAATCAACACCACGCCAGCCTTGTGTTTGCGCAAGGCCGCGATGATCGGATGCACGGTCACTCTGCGCTCCCTGGAGCCTTTTTAAGGTAATAGCCGAACATGCACCCATTACTCCTGCACATGAAACCCACTTTCGTCAGCGACAAAAGAGAGAAGGGAAAATCATCAGGCCGATCGCGTCGCCACCACCGGCGGTACGTTGGAGGCCCGGCGTGCCGGTACGAACACCGCCGCCTGCCCGATTGCCAGCATCGCCAGCACGCCGATCACCACGTACACCAGCGGGATGCGCGTCATCTCGTAATGTGTCATCAGCCACATGTTGAGGCCCACCGCCAGCAGCACGCCGAGCGCCACGCCCACGCCGGCAATCAGCAGGTTCTCGATCTGGAAGTAATGCAGGATGTCGATCTTGCGGGCACCCAACGCGCGACGTACGCCGATCTGTCGATGGCGCTGACCGACCCAGAAACTGGTAAGGCCGACGATGCCCGCCGCCGTGACGCACAGCAGGATCAGGCAGACCACGCCCATCAGGATCGCCATGCCAACGTCGGCGCGATAAGCGCTGGTACGGATATCGGCGAATGACTTGACGCTGTCATCGGCGTCCAGCACGCGCATCGGATTGACCGCATACAGCGCTGCGGGCACCGCACTCATCGCCGCATCGCGCCGACCCGGCTTGGCGCGCACCACATAGCGTGTGAAGTTCGAATCCAGCCGGGTCGGCACCAGGGTCGAGTACCAGGCAAAGTCATTACCCCAACTTCCGGTGCTTGGGGTCTGCAGGCGTGCAACCACGCCAATGATGGTGCTCGGCGCACTGCTGCCATCCGAATAGATCACCTTGCCTACCGCACTGCCCTGCGGAAACAGCTTGTCGGCAAGCGCCTGGCTCACGATGATGACTGGACGGTCGCGCTGATCGCGGGCGCCCTGGTGCTGCACGTCTGCGGCAGTAAACGCACGTCCGGCGACCAGGTGCAAACCCAGCGTGGGAAGCACCTGATCGTCGGTGAAGTAATACGCCGTACGCGTACCGCTCTTGTCGCCCAGTTGCTGCCCGGGCTTGATCGACACCGAACCCGTCCACGAGGAATTGAGCAGAGGCACCGAATTGCTGGGCGCCACCGAGGCGACGTCAGGCAGGTTGCGCAGCGCAGCCAGATCTTCTTTCTGCATCACATCGAGTTTTTCCACGCCGGCCGGATCGTCCGAACTGGGCGCGCCCACCCATTGCTGGGTGACCAGGAACAGATCGTTCTCATCGAGGCCAGTGGGTCGGTTCACCCGCTCGACACGCTGGCCGATGATGAACACCGCATTGCAGACGATCGCCAGGGTCAGTGCGATCTGCAGCGAGATCAGCACCACGCCGGCCTTGTGCTTGCGCAATGCCGCAAGAATGGGATGCAAGGTCATGATGCGATCCTCAGTTCGACTTGAGCTGCCATGCGGGCTGCACGCGTGAAGCACGGAAGGTGGGATAGAGACCGGCCAGCGTCGTCGCGATGACGGACACCAGCAGGGTCAGCATGAGCAGCGAGAAGTTGACCCGCGCCAGCGCGGCGATGTCCTTTGGCAGCACCCAGCCCACGCTGGCCACGCCGACGCCGGTCAGCAGCAGGCCAAGCGCGCCCCCGGCTAGACCGATGATGCCGGCCTCGGTCAGGAACTGCGCATAGATCGCCAGGCGCGGCGCACCCAACGCGCGACGCACGCCGATCTCGCTACTGCGACGCAGGAATTTCGCCAGCAGCAGGCCTGCGGTATTGACCAGGCATGCGAGCAGCAGACCCAGCGCCACCAGCAGCGACACCTTGGTATCACTGGGTACGACATGCTGGTTGTCCAGCCACGCCGGCAGGTCACGCAGGCGATTGTTCGGCGCCCAGCCAAAGCGGCCGGATTGCTGCATGTCATGCGCATAGCCATCAATGTACTGCTTGTAAGCCGTTACCGCCGCCGCATCGTCCAGCTCGGCCATATAGGCGATCCACACGCAGTTGGAATGCTGCAGGCCGACAAAGCCCGACTCGGCAGGCACCGCATTGCAATTGGTATTGCCATCGTTCGGCAAGCCCACCGCGATGGCCCGCTGGAACGGCAGGAACACATCCTCGACACCGGTGGAGAACCCACCGCTGTTGACCACATCGAAGAAACGCGGCTGCGGATTCCAGTCGTTCAACACGCCAACTACGCGATAGTCCTTGCCTTCGACGTTGACCGTCTTGCCCACGCTGTTGCTGCCGCCGAATAGCTTCTGGTTGAGCTTGCTGCTGATCACCACCACCGCAGCGCGTTGCGTATCGTCGTCGGCACTCCAGCCACTGCCGTACAGGAACGGCACGTCCAGCATCGGGAAGAACTCGCTGTACACCGCGTGGCCACTAACGTTGATCGGATGCTTGCTGGCATCCGCCGGCACCACCGACGGGGAAATCTGATACATCGCCGACTGCAGCTTGGCGCGGTGATCACGCATCAGGGTGATCGCGTCGTTGTAATCCATCGCATCCGGCGGCTCGCCGTCGCTGCCGCGTCCGTTCGGCCCCCACATGTCGATCTGCGGCACGAACAGCTGCGACGACTTCCACGGGATCGGATCGCCCGACACCGCACGGAACACTGAATAGGTAGTCATCGACGCCGCCACGCCAAAGGCAATGGTCAGCACCATCAGTGCAGTCAGTCCGGGGCTGCGCTTCAGGCTGCGCAGAGCAAGTTCAAGATAGTAGGCAAACATTGATCAAGCCTCCGCGTGGGTACTGGTGTTCCGTGCGCAATGCGCGACAGGGACGGTCAGGTTCATTGCAGCAACCGGTTGATGTCTTCCAGGTCATGGATGTCCACGCTGCCCGCGACCTGCTTCAGCAACAGCTTGTTGAGGATGAACTGGTGACGCACAACGATGTATTCGGTCTGCACATTCGCCAGCTGCTCGATTGCGAACACCACGTTGGTGAGATTCTGCGTGCCGATCTCGTAGCCGGCGCGCATTGACGCCAGGGACTTGCGGCCTGCTTCCACTGAAGTGCGCGCCGCATCCACCTGTTCAATGCCATCCACCACCAGGTTGTAGTAGTTGTTGGCATCGCGTGCCGCCTGGCGGCGCTGGCTCTCCAACGTGCCTTGATCCTCGTCGCGCTGGGCAATCGCCTGGCGTACCTGCGACTGGGTAAGGCCGCCACTGAAGATCGGCACACTCAGGGTCAGGCCGATCGTGGTCACACCGGGGCCGTAGGAAGCGGCGCCCGGTACTGCGCTGGACCAGCTTCCAAACTTGCCATATTGCAGTGTGGCGCTGAGCGTCGGCAGGTGGCCCGCGCGTGCCGCCGACACCCGATGCTCATCGGCCGTCACCGTGTAATCCGCGGCAAGAATGACGGGATTGCTCTCCATCGCCGCATCCACCCAGGCCTTCGAGTCGGCCGGTGCAGGCGCCTGCATCGGCAGATCCTCACGCAGCTTCTTCAGCGTGCCGGTCGGTTTGCCGGTGATCTGTTCCAGTCCGCGCTGCGCGTCCTTCAGGGCATCCTGCGCCGTAATCCGCTCGGACTTGATATACAGGTAATAAGCTTGCGACTGGCTGACATCGGACGCCATCGCCAGGCCATTCTTGAAACGCGTGGTGGACTGGTCGAACTCCTGTTTGTACGCATCCTCATACGAACGATAGACGTCCAGGTTGTCCTGCGCGATCAGCACATTGAAGTAGGCCGTGCAAACGCGTACGTAGAGATTCTGCAGCGCCGCACGATAGGTCTGGTCTCCCGAATCCCTGGTAGCCCGTGCCGCCTGGAGGCTGGCGATGGCCGCCAGGTTGATGATGGGCTGGCTGAGCGTGCCGCTGAGATCACGCTCACGCGTGTTGCCGCTCGCGCCGGTATCCACGATATTGCCATTGGGCCCAGTGATGGAACCATTGCTGCCACCACCGTGGATCTCTTCCAGGCCCAGCCCGACCGACAACTGCGGCAGCAGGGCCGAGCGTGCCTGTGGCACGTTCTCGGCTACCACCAGGCGCGCAGCGTCAGCGGTACTCAGCACCGGGTCATTGGCGATGGCCTGCTGGTAGGCATCCATCAAGTCCTCGGCATGGCCTGGCAGCGGCGCCAGGACCATGCAAAGCAACAGGGGCAGCAACTTCACACGCATGGAAGGTTCTCGCAATCGACGAAGGACTCGATGTACATGGATGGCATCAGACCGAATGGGCTTCGCCGTGCAGGTGCGCAGCGGTGTGGAAGCGCGGATCTTCCGACAGATCCACCACCTGGCCATCGATGATGTGTACGTTGCGCTGCGCGCGTGCGGCCAATTCCGGGTCATGCGTGACCATCACGATGGTGGCGCCTTCGCGATGGATGTCCTCGAGCAATTCGAGCACGCTGCGTGCCATCTGCGTATCCAGGTTGCCGGTCGGTTCATCCGCCAGCAGCAGGCGCGGCGACCCGGCGAGTGCTCGTGCGATCGCCACACGCTGTTGCTGACCGCCGGACAGTTCGGCCGGATAATGCTTGGCGCGCGACGCGAGACCTACGCGCTCGAGCGAATCCATGATTCGCTGCTTGCGCTCGGCCGCCTTCATGCCGCGGTAGCGCAGCGGCACTTCAATGTTGTCGAACACGTTGAGGTCGGGAATCAGGTTGAACGCCTGGAAGATGAAGCCGATCTTCTCGTTGCGGATCTTCGAGCGTGCGTTGTCGTTGAGGTTGCTCACCTCGATGCCGTCGAGGTGGTACTCACCACCGCTGAAGGTTTCCAGCAGGCCGGCGATGGTCAGGAAGGTGGTCTTGCCGGAACCGGACGGACCGGTGACGGCGACGAACTCGCCCTCTTTCACATCGATGTTGAAATCGCGCAACGCATAGGTCTCCACCACTTCGGTGCGGTAGACCTTGGACAGGTGGGTCATCTTCAGCATGGTTGTTCCTCGGTGGTGGTAGGGGTGGTTCTGATCCTTCCTCCGGACGCGGGGGAGGGGAAAATCATCAGTTGCTGATCGCGACGCGAGCCGCGTTCTTGAAGCTGTCGGTGCCGGAGATCACGATGCGGTCGCCTTCCTTCAGGCCATCGAGGATCTCCACCTTGTCGATGCTTGAGGCACCGACGCGGATCGGGGTCTTGGTGGCGATGCCGTCGCGCACCACGTAGGCATAGCTGCCGCCGGATTCATCGACGAACGAACCGCGCTGCACAGTGAGTACGTTGTCGCGCTTGTCCAGCAGCACGCGTACCGACAGGCGCTGGTTCTGGCGCAGCTGCTTCGGTGTCTCGCCGGCAAAGCGCAGGCGTGCAGAGACTTCGCCATTCACCACTTCGGGAGAGATCGCGCTGACCAGGCCCTTCCAGGTATTGCCGTTGCCGCTGATCTCGCCGGACATGCCGATGCCCAGATCACGCGCGAAGCTTTCCGGCACCTGCATCTCGACCTGCAATGCGGACAGGTCGATCACGCTGAGCAGCTGGGCGTCTTTCGCTACCGTGGCGCGCTCGGCGATAAACAGCTGGCCGACCTGGCCGTCGACCGGTGATTTCACATTGAGGTCGTCCACCTGGCGCTGCAGGTCCTGCACCACCAGCAGCTGATTCTCGTGAGCCAGCTTCTTCGACTGGATGTTGAGATTCAGGCTGTCGTTGTTCATGCCCAGATCGGACTTGGCATGCGCGAGCGTGATGCGCGCCTTTTCCAGCAAATCCTTGGCCTGATCGACCGCTGCTCCGGTGGCCGCGCCGGCGTCACTCGCCTTCTGCTCGCGCGACAGATTGGTTTCCGCGCTCTTCTCGTCGATCTGCGCGTTGTCGAAGGCCTTCTGCAGATCGCTGCGCTTGCTGCGCGCGTCGGCCTGCGACTGCAGATAGTCGACCTGCATGGCATCGGCCTTGGACTGCTCCTGCGCCAGCTTGTTGCGCAGCTCGGGACTGTCGACCACGGCGAGCACTTGGCCCTTCTTCACGGTATCGCCGGCGTGCACCTGCAGCGTCACCGCGCCACCGTAGGTGGCATACAAGGTGGGGCTGACCGCCGCGACCACCTTGCCTTCGGCGGCGATGTCGCGCACGAACTGGCCACGCTCGACGGTGGCGAACGCCAGCCGTGAACTGCTGACTGAGGCGGAGGCTGAAAACAGCCGGCCAATGCCGGGCGCCAGCCATACCAGCAAAGCCACTACGGCTATGCCGATGCCTCCCAGGATCAACCTGCGTTTGCGGTTGGGTTTGACTTCGACCATGCGGTCTTGCGCGGAAGTGTCGCGAATCATCATGTCGTTCCTGACCGCGGACAGCGCGGTTGCGCAGGGATCAATGCAATCCGTATGCCAGCCATGAACTATCGTAAATATCGCAACATTTTCAATAACTTAATATTAATCATCGAGGCAAGTTGAGTGTCCGCGGACAATCCACGGACAAACGGACAGGACACCGCAGGCGGTCACGGCGGCTCGTCCGAAAATCGCCGCATAGCAGGCGCCCTTGCCAGCCACACAGATCCGCACTTAACGTTCCGCAAGTTCAATGACTGGACGCTCTATCGTGCGCACTCCATGGATCACCCGCTGCCGCTCGCTGATGCTGCTTTTGACTACCTTGCCGCTCCTGCTCGGCGGCGCGTGCAGCGCACAGGCCACGGATGCCTTCGTGGTGATTTCCGGCGGGGGCAATCCGGCCAGCAACCACTATTCGCAATATCTGCAGGCACGCGCCTACGTGACCTATCTGCGCGCGCACTATCCGCACAAGTCGATCTGGACGTTCTTTGGCGCAGGCAACCAGAGCGGGCAGCCACCTGTGCTGTTTGATGTCGAGCAGACCGGCAAGGACGAGAAAGGCCACGCCATCACCACCTGGATTGCCGGCGCGCTACCGGACAACCGGCCTGCCCGACACGATGAGATCGCACGCGCTTTCCGCGACGAGATTCTTCCAGCGGTCAAGCAAGGCGGCACGCTCTATCTGTTCGTCGGCGACCACGGCGGCCCCTCGGCAGACTCGCCCGGCGAAAGCATCATCAGCCTGTGGGGCTGGAACCGTGATCCGACCATTCCCTACGGCTGGCGTGACTACCGCTACTCGGAAACCCTTGGCGTCGCCGAACTTCGCCGCTGGCTGTCTGCGGGCCTCGGCAGCGGACGGGTGGTGTTCGTCATGAGTCAGTGCTTCTCGGGTGGCTTCCACTACCTGGGTCTGCCACGCGAAGAGGCAGCTGACCCGGCGTGGTTCGCCAAGCCGCCCGCCTGGGCCCGTCCGGCCAGCAATCCCTCCAGGTTGCCATCCGCCGTAGGCTTCACCGCGACGGACGATCAATCCTTCGCCTCGGGCTGTACGTCCGATGTGTCGGCGGATCGGTGGGCGGGCTATGAGCGTTATATGCCGGAAAACCTGACCGGCCTGGACGTATTCACCCTCAAGCCCGGCAAGTTGCCGATGCGTGCATCGTTTTACGACGCTCACGTGCAAGCCGTACAGGTGGATCAGACGATCGACAAGCCGCGCTCGACCTCGGAACAATACCTTGCGGACTGGGCGCAGGCGATCGAGCACATGGAGCGCGCTCCAGACGTTGCCGCCATGGTCAAGCCCGCGCTGGCGCATTTCCGACAGGCGATGGACGGCGTAGCGCCGCAGATCGCCGATGCGGCGCTGCAGGCGCGTGCCGAGGAATTTCGCCACTACGCGGAACGCATGATGCAGGCCAATCCGAACCTGAAAGATCTGCTCCATGCCCCGCAGAGTGAACTCGAATCAGCGATACGACCTCAGCCGATGCGCTCATCCAGCAGTCGTGCACGTAGATATCCCGACGACGATGCCAACGCGGAAATGAACGATCAGCTGCTGATCAGCAGTCTCTGGGGCAAGACGATCGAGCCGGCATGGCAGCACGCGCTCAGGACAGGCGAGTTGTCGAAACTGCCCGCGCCGGTGCAGGCGTACGAACGCGACCTGGCGAATTTCCGGGAAGCCGCCACAGCAGCGCAGAGCATGGGCGATGAGTCCTCGACCAACCCGGCCAGCGCGATCGATCCGGATTTGTTCGCCTACTACGAAAGCGGTTATGCCGACCCGGCGACCTTCGATCCGGCGCGGGCAAAAGTCATCGCCGGCTGGGACGACCGTCGCTATCAGGCGATCCTGGCCTGGGCGAAAAAATCCGCCGACGAAAAAGTCAAAGCCGCCGCCATCGTCGTGCTGGGTTTGATGCCAGACTCCTCATCTGATAGCAATGAAGATGAAACAGCGCCCACACAGGCTGACAAGCAGCCACTGCCAAAACCGCTGGGACCCAGCCATGACATTGCGGCGGCGCGCCTGCTGCTGTACCGGCGGGTATTGGCGAGCTGGCAGTTTTTGCTGGAAATGAAGGACAAGCCTGCACTGGAGCAACTTGCCGCACTCATCGAACTCGAGCGCACGCCGTTGCCTGTCCCCACGCGATAAGATGCGGCATGCCGATGGCTACTGTCTCGCCCGATCCGACGCCATGCCGGATCAGGCAGGGGCCATCATCACGCGACCCCCTGCAACACGATGGCTTCGGCCTGAGTAATCCTTTTCGCTATCTGCCGTCCCAGATTTGAAATGGCCTGCGGTTGCGCTGCTTCCAGCACGCTCAAGCCAGCCAATTCACGATGACGGAAAGAAACCAGACGTGCCTCGCCCGGTTGGAAGTTGCGATAACCATGCAGTTGCATAGTCGGCGCTTTCATGTCGGCCATTTGCAGCAACGCGTCCCATGCTAGGTAGTCCGTGTCCGGCAGCAAATGCAGGCGCGCATGCAGTTGCCCTTGGTCGTCCAGACACTCCAGCCATTCGCGCGGCCCATCCTCGGTAATCGCGCTGGCCGCGCCAAGCGACTGGGTTAGCAGCAAGGGTGCCAACTCACGATGTGCCAGCAGAACACCGCTGATGCAAGACTCCGTGGCCAGTGCGGTCGGTCGCGCGGGCACGTAAAGCACGCAACCGAGCAAGGGCAACTGGCATACCAACCGCTCTGGCGAAATGCGCAACCACCGGCGCTGTACTGGCACAGCGCGACAGGAATGGCAGATCGGCGACGAAGTTGAAGTGAACCAACCAAACACAGACACCTCCGAGACGTAGCCCGGCTGGCGCCCGTCAGGCGGCGCTGGCGAAAAGCAGTGGGGAAAGCACAAGCAAGGCGGACATCTATCGCGCATGCGACCTCTTTAAAGTAAGTCCGCCCGCATTGCGCGTTTACTTGGTCAGGATCAGCTTGTCGTTGCGGGTCAGCCGCAAGTGGTACTCGCCGCCCTGATGCTGGATCACCAGTTCGCGTGCCCCAGCCAGCAGCGCATGACTGGAGACATGCCGTGTCGCTGTGGACGCGGCTGCGGACGACGGCCGCCGTAACGCCGCCGGTGGTTGTGGAAGTGACAAGGGCAAGGAGATGGCAGGCGTCGACATGGCAGATTCCGCAGGAAGTCAGTGGCAATCAAATAATAATGATTCTCATTTAACTGTCAACTGTCCCTGCGCGCACCCTCCCGCCACAACCGCTCAAACCGCCTCGACGACCTTCCGGATCTGCTGCGCAATCCCCGCATCCATTCGCGGCAACAGCTCAAGTGCATCGAGGTTATGTTCCAGCTGCTCGCGCCGGCTGGCGCCCAGCATCACAGTGGAAACATGCTCATTGAGCAGGCACCAGGCAATTGCCAGCTGCGCCAGGCTGACGCCGAGCTCATCGGCGATCGGCTGCAGCGCGCGCACCTTGTCGATGCGTTCGTTGCCGTGGCCGAGCACGCTCTCGCGCAGCCACTCGTAACCCGGCTGGGTCAGCCGCGAATCGGCCGGCACGCCGTCGTTGTACTTGCCGCTCAGCAAACCGGATGCCAACGGCGACCAGATCGTGGTGCCCATGCCATAGGCGGCATACAGCGGCGCGTACTCCACCTCCACCCGTTCGCGATGCAGCAGGTTGTATTGCGGCTGCTCCATCACGGGTGCGTAGAGGTGGTTGTCCTTGGCGATCCGGTGCGCTTCGTGGATTGCTTCAGCCGGCCATTCGCTGGTGCCCCAGTACAGCACCTTGCCTTGGCGGATCAGCGTATCCATCGCCGCCACCGTTTCCTCGATTGGCGTATCAGGATCGGGGCGATGGCAAAAGTACAGGTCCAGGTAATCGACGCGCAGGCGCTGCAAGGCCTGGTGGCAGGCTTCCATCACGTGCTTGCGCGACAGCCCGCATTGGGTCGGCAGCGGGTGTTCCGCCGCGCCGAAGAACACCTTGCTGGAGACGCAAAAGCTGTCGCGCGGAAAGCGCAGGTCGGCCAGCACGTCTCCCATCACCTGTTCGGCCACGCCTTTGTTGTAGACCTCCGCGTTATCGAAGAAATTCACGCCGCGGTCGTGCGCGAGTGCAAGCAGGTCACGTGCCTGGGTTCGGCCCACCTGCTTGCCGAAGGTGACCCATGCGCCGAACGACAACGCGGAAAGCTGTAAACCGGATTTACCAAGACGGCGATAGAGCATGGGGAAGACTCCTGCGGGAAAGAGGAACCGCCAGCATGCCAACGGTCGTGCGGCGTCGTCCATCGAAATTGTGATCGGGTCGCTGCTCACGCTACCGCATACGTTCCAAGCGCCCGCGCAAGATAATCGAACAGCAGGCGCGTCCGGCGGCTCGCCTTGAGATCCTCGTGCATCACGAGCCAGGTGTCGAGGTCAAACGCGAAAGCTTCCGGCAGCAGATGGACCAGACGGCGATCACGTCGGGCAATCGCGCACTGGCACACTCCGATGCCGTAACTGGCGCGGATCGCCGCCAGCTGCGCCAGATCGCTGTCGCTGCGAAGTGCAAAATCCTCGCGATCGAATGGCAACTTGCTCCGTATCGCACGTAGCGCCGGCGTCTCGTGATCGAACCCGATGAGCGCGTGCTGCGACAGATCCGCCAGCGTGCGCGGCTGACCATGCGCCTTCAGGTAGCCCCGATGCGCATGAAGGCCCACTGGAATCCGCCCGATCCGCCGTGCCACCAGCGCGCCCTGGGCTGGACGCAACATGCGTACGGCAATGTCCGCATCCTTGCGCAGCAGATCCTCGGTCTGATTGGACAGCGAAAGCTCGATCACGATACCCGGATGCTGCTGGCGAAAGTCGGCCAGCATCGGCGGTAACACCTCGGCGCCGATCACCTCGCTGCAGGTGACCCGCACCACCCCGCGCACCTCGTGATTGCTGCCCGAGGCGGCACGGCGCAATGCGGCAGATGCCGCCGACATCGCCTGCGCGTGCGCGACCAGCTCGTGACCGAGATCGGTCGGCGTCAGCCCCTGCGGCGAGCGGGTGAACAACGCCACGCCCAGCGCCACCTCCAGTTGCCGGATGTGACGTCCGAGACTGGGCTGGGTCATGCCCAACGCACGCGCCGCAGCAGACAGGCTGCCCTCGCGCATCACCGCGAGGAAGGATCGGTACAGCTCCCAGCCAGGTTCGTCGATACCCATGCATTTATGTATAGCAGAAGTTCGTTCTTGGTGGATTTTCTTTCGCTCATGCCACGCCCATGCTTGAGCCATCTTCATCAGCACGAGAACGGCATGAACACATCACGCAAGGCTCTGATACTCGGCGCCACCGGCGGTGCCGGTGGCGAGATAGCCGCGGCGCTGCTGCGTCGTGGCTGGATGGTGCGCGGACTGGTTCGCGATACCGCCAGGCCACAACTGTCAGCGGATATCGAATGGCTCGCCGGTGACGCCATGAACGCCACCGACGTGGCCCGCGCAGCGCGTGGCGTCGACGTCATCGTCCACGCGGTCAATCCGCCGGGCTACCGCAACTGGAAGCAACTGGTACTGCCTATGCTCGACAACACGATCGCAGCCGCACGGGCAGCCGGCGCGCGCATCGTGCTGCCTGGCACCGTCTACAACTACGGACCGGACGCGCTGCCGCTGCTAGGCGAAACCTCGCCGCAACAGCCGCTTACACGCAAGGGTGCGATCCGAGTGGAGATGGAGCGTCGCCTGGAACAGGCGGCGAAAGATGGCGTGCACTCGTTGATCCTGCGCTGTGGTGACTTCTTCGGCCCACAAGCCGGCAACAACTGGTTTGCGGCGATAGTGAAGCCGGGGCAACCGGTGCGTTCGGTGAGCTATCCAGGCCAGCGCGAGCTGCCCCATGCCTGGGCCTACCTTCCCGACGTCGGCGAAACCGTGGCGCGCCTGCTGGAACGCGAGAGCGAACTGGCCGTGTTCGAGCGGTTCCACTTTGGTGGCCACTGGGTAAATGGCAACACCATGGCCGATGCCATCCGCCGCGTCGCGGACAATCCGAAGCTACCCATGCGCGCCTTCCCGTGGTGGCTGGCGACACTCGCCGCGCCGTTCATGACGCTATTCCGCGAATTGCGTGAAATGCGCTATCTGTGGCAGCAGCCGTTGCAGCTGGACAATCGCAAGCTGGTCAAGCTGCTCGGTAGCGAGCCGCATACGGAACTGGACCCGGCCATCGAGACGACCCTGCGCGGACTGCGCTGCCTGCCTCTCTCCGATGCTCCGCACGAGGCGAAGCGGATCCATGTCGTATCCTGATATTTTCAATCCAGCAGCTACCGCGCCAATGTGATCGCCGCAAAAATGCCGGCGACCACGTCACCCCCCGTTACGCCCATACCGAGAACTTTCCACGAACTTTCGAGTCGATTCACACCGTATGCCCGGTAGCTCTCGCCAAGCTGGGCCCACCAAGGGGAGAACGATCTTGAACAGAAAGTCCTGGAGCGCATGTCGTGCTGCCATGTTCGCAGCATTGGCCAGTATCGTTTCGATGACTGCCGCTGGTGACGTGACGCCTCCGCAGCGCATCCCCGACAGCTACGCGCAGCCAGGCACACTGGTGAGGCTCGCCCACGGGCGCCAGCTCAATCTTCGCTGCGCCGGCAGTGGCCCGCAGACGGTGATGCTGGAGGCCGGCTCGCATACCGACTCGATCACCTGGTTCCGATTGCAACCGCTGCTAGCGGCTTCCGCCAAAGTGTGTTCATACGATCGGGCCGGTTACGGTTTCAGCAGCGCCGGCCCCCTACCACGCGATCTCGACGCCGATGTATCCGACCTGCATAACCTCGTACACCACGCGGGCCTGAAGACGCCTCTGGTCCTGGTGGGTCACTCGCTGGGCAGCAATATCGCTCGCCGCTATGCCCAGCAGTATCCGGCGGACGTCAGTGGCCTGGTACTGATTGATCCGCCCGCGCAAAACATCGCCGCGTTCGCGCCCAGCTGGGCCAAGGACGAAACTGCCATGAACGCGCGGCGCTTCGATTTCATCCGTCAATGCGAGGCCAGCGCCGAGAAGCATGCTCTGACGTCACCGCCACCCGAACTCAGAAGCTGTGTGGCCGGTGGCAATCCGCTCGCCAGCGACAAGGTCAATGCCGCGACCGCTGACTACAAGTCCAAGCCGGCGTTCTGGCGCAGCTTGTTGTCCGAGCTGCAAGACAATGAGGTGGTGTTCGGCCAACCCGTATCACCCGATGAAAAGCACGGTTCGCTGCCCTTGGTCGTGCTGACCGCAGCCAACACTTACGCCGATGCTCCCCAGGCGGTGCGCAAGTCACTGGAGGTTGCCCGCAACCTGACCCAGGCGAAGATCGTTGCCACGTCTACACGCGGTGAACGACTGTCGGTGGACAACACCTCCCACGATATCCAGTTGGACCAACCGCAGGTGGTCGCCGAGGCCGTCATCAAGGTGCTGCAGCAGACAGGGACAGCGACCACCAGATAAGAGGCCAAGGACGCTACGCACATCACAAAAAGTCGATGCGCCTCAGTGTGTCCACGACAGGGTGAGGCCCAGCACGACAGCGGCAAAGACACCGGCGACCACGTCGTCGACCATCACGCCTATGCCACCCTTGAGATGCCGGTCCAGCCAGCTGATCGGCCACGGTTTCCACACGTCGAACAGGCGAAACAGCACGAAGCCGGTCAGCAGCATCCACCACGCGAATCCGTTGGCCGGCAGCAGCGCGGGCAGCATCAGCGGGATCAGTGCAATCCACTGGCCGATGAATTCGTCCCACACCAGGCTGCGGTGATCATCGACGCCGACCGCACGCCCGGCCACGTTGCACGCCCACACACCGATGGCAAAACCGAACAGCAGCACGAGCAGATAAATCGGGAGCTGCAACTCGCGCAGCAGCAGCCATGGCAGCAGCGCTGCCAAAGAGCCGAACGTGCCCTGCGCCACCGGCGTCAGCCCCGAACCGAAACCGCAGGCCAGCCAGCCCGCGGGCGTGGCCAGCAAGGCGCGACGTTGTTCAGCGCTGAGGGTCTTCTTGGCGCTCAAGCGAAATGCTCCCAACCTGATCGATCCATCTTCATCCATTCACTATCTGCGCCACGCACACGCACACCGGCGCCTTCCACGATGCGACCGATCCGCGTCACGCCACAGCCGAGTCGCGAGAGATCCGACTGCACATCGACCAGCCGTTGCGCCGGCACGGTAAAACACAACTCGTAATCGTCACCGCCGCTGAGTGCGAAGTGCAGCGCCGCCGCCTCATCGTGCAGGCCCAGCAACGCCGAAGAGCGTGGCAACAGCGCCGCCTCGATTTCCGCACCAACGCCACTGGCTGTGCAGATATGGCCGAGATCGGCGAGCAGGCCATCGGAAATGTCGGCGCAGGCGCTCGCCTGTCCGCGCAACGCAGCACCAGCGGTGAGTCGCGGCACGGGCCGATTGAGCCGTTCGATCAGAAACTCGCGCAGATTGCTGCGCGGGTCGTCATCGCGCCAGGGATGCTGCAGGGCGTGCAGCCCGGCCGCAGCATCGCCCAATGTGCCAGTGACCAGCACTGCATCACCAGCGCGCGCACCCGCACGCGTGAGTGCCTTGCCCGGCGGCACAAAGCCGTGCACGGCCACGCTGATGCAGAGGGGGCCGCGGGTGGTGTCGCCGCCGACCAGGGCAAGCCGGTGCGGCTGTGCCAGTCGGGCGAAGCCTTCGGCAAAGCCTTCGACGAAGGCGACATCGGGCGTCGGCAGCGTCAGCGCCAGCAGCGCCCAGGCCGGGCTCGCGCCCATCGCGGCCAGATCGGACAGGTTCACTGCGAGCGCTTTCCAGCCGATATCAGCCGCAGCCGTGCCATGCGGAAAATGCACGCCATCGACCAGGGTATCGATCGCCACCGCCAGCTCCTGTCCAGCAGGCACCGCGAGTACCGCAGCATCGTCGCCGATACCCAGCCGCACATCGTCGCGCGGCTGCGCCGTGTGACGGCGGATCAGTTCAATCAGATCGAATTCCATCAACGGATCGCCCGATGAGATGCTGGCTAGCGCGTAAAAACGAGGGTGGGACTGTCGTGGTAGACCGTCTGCTGCCACAGCCGAAATCCGGCTTTCTCGGCGACCCGGATCGAGGGCAGATTCTCGGGCGAGATGATGCATACCACGCGCAGCTCGGGGCGATGCGCCTGGCTCCAGGCCGTGATCGCCGCCACCGCCTCGCTCGCATAGCCGTTGCCGTGCGCCTGCGGCGCCAGCACCCAGCCGAATTCCAGCATGCCCTCCAGCGACGGCTGCATGTCGCGCTTGAAATCGGCAAAGCCGATATCGCCGATGTAACGGCCGCTGTGCTTTTCCTCGACCGCCCAGTAGCCGTAACCGAGCAGACTCCACAGCCCGACGTACTGCAGAAGGCGCTTCCACACTTCCTCGGCCGTGAACGGGCGACCGCCGATGTACCGGACGACCTCGGGATCGGACCAGATCGCCGTACAGGCAGCATGATCTTCCGCGCGGTGTGCACGCAGCCGCAGCCGTTCGGTTTCGAGCACCGGCACCAGTCCGGCCGACGGCACTCCTGCCATGGCCGCCGTCATCAGCCCCGCTTCTCGACAGTACGCAACTCGGCAGCGAGCTTGTCCAGCACGCCGTTGACGTAGCTGTGGCCATGGTCGGCGCCGAAACGCTTGGTGACCTCGATCGCCTCGTTGATCACCACCCGGTACGGCACGTCCGGGCGAAACTTCAATTCATACGTGGCCAAGCGCAGTGCGGCGCGTTCGATCGGATCGATCTGCGCCACCTCACGGTCGATATGCGGGCGCAGGCACGCATCAAGTGCGTCGACGTTGGTCTCCACGCCGTGCAGCAGATCCTCGAAGTACTCGAGGTCGGCCACTTCCATGTCCTGCTCGTGACGGAACTGATCGATCACCGCATTCATGTGGCTGCCACTCATCTGCCACGCATACAGCGCCTGCAGTGCGCGGCGACGGGCGCGCGAACGCGCGGCGAGGTCGATGCCTTCCGGACGCTGGTTCATCACAGCTTCCCGTACAGATTGACCATTTCCAGCGCGGCGATCGCTGCGTCGGCACCCTTGTTGCCGGCCTTGGTGCCTGAGCGCTCGATCGCCTGCTCGATGCTGTCGGTGGTCAGCACGCCAAATGCCACCGGCACGCCGGAGCTGTACGCGGCCTGGGCCAGGCCCTTGGCGCACTCGCCGGCGACATAGTCGAAGTGCGGCGTGGAACCGCGAATCACCGCGCCCAGCGCGATCACCGCGGCGTACTTGCCGGAGTTCGCCAGCTTGTGTGCGGCCAGCGCGATCTCCCACGCGCCCGGCACGCGGATCAGATCGATCGCGTCGTCCTTCACGCCATGGCGTACCAGCACATCACGTGCGCCAGCCACCAGCGGCTCGACGACGAAGCCGTTGAAACGGCCAGCAACGATGGCAAAACGGCCTTTCGGCGTGGCGAAATCGCCTTCGATGATCTTCATGGATTGCAGTTCCTGTGGGCATAAGCCCATGCGGGCCAGCCATTTTACGGGTTTTCGAGCGGACTGGCCGGCACCGGTCGGTCGAAATGGGGATAACCAGCGAAATCCAGTCGCGCCTGGCCACCGGATACACGCAGCCGTGCCGGTACACCGAACGGCAAGGTGAACTTGTCCGGCTCGTGGCCGAACGGCAGGTTGGCGATCACCGGCACGCGCGTCAGCCGGCCGATCTGGGCAAACCCGGCGCTGAGGTCGTAACCGTTGTCATAGGTACTGGGCCGGCACGCGCTGAAGTCGCCCAGCAGCAGGGCGCGCTGCCGATCCAGCACGCCGGACAGGTGCAGCTGGTACAGCAGCCGCTCGATCCGGTACGGCGGTTCGCCGACGTCCTCGACGAACAGGATGCCGCCGTCGATCCCGCGACCATTGATGCCGGGAAAATACGGTGTGCCAAGCAGGCTGCACAGCATCGCGAGGTTGCCGCCCCATAGTGGCCCTTCGACATCCAGCTCGGTCTCGCCACCCGTGTTCCAGCTCGCCGTGGCCTGCGGCGCGGTGACTGTTTGCCAGAAATGCTGCCAGGTGAAATTGCTGAAGGCTGTGGCACCGAAGTCCGGCCCCAGCATCGGGCCGCCGAACGTGATCAGCCCACTCCGTGCATGCAACGCCATCTGCAGCGCCGTGAAATCGCTATGACCGACCAGCACGGTATTCGTGCCGATGAGGCGCTCATGCAAGGCGGCGTAATCGATGTACTCCAGCAGCCGCGTGGCGCCGTAACCGCCGCGGATCGACAACGCAATATCCGGCAGCTGTTCACAGGTCGCCAGTGCATTGAGGTCGGCGACACGCTGTACGTCACCACCGGCGTAACGCAGCTCGGTGCGTTCGAGCACATCGAGTCCACTCACTTCACAACCGGCTACCTGCAGCCGTTCGACGCCGCGCGCCATCGCGGCGCGGTCGTGCGGGTAGCCGGATGGAGCGATCAGGCGAATGGCGATATCGGACATGGGCGTCGTCAATAATGGGAAAGCTTGAGTATGGATGGCCGTAGTGGCTTGGTCGTGGCAAGACCATGTTCGACAGGAGGCTACACGTACTCGACCACTTCCAGATCAAACCCGGCCAGACCCACCAGTTTGCGCGGCGTACCCAGCACGCGCAGCTTGTGCACGCCCAGGTCGGCCAGCATCTGCGCTCCGAGACCGAGTTGGCGCCATTCCTGTTGCTGCACCTCTTCCGGCGCCTGCGTGCTGGGCTGGCGATTCAACCGGGCCAGCAAGGCTTCCGACGTATCCTCGCCGGACAGCACCAGCAGCACGCCGCGATCCTCGTCAGCGATCCGGCGCAGCGCCGAGGTCACGGTGAGGCCGAGGTCATCGCGCTTGAGGTGCAGCACGTCGGACAGCGTGTTGCGCACATGCACGCGCGACAGCACCGGCGCACCATCATTCACCTTGCCGCGCACCAGCGCGTAATGCAGGCCATGGCGGATCGCGTCGCGATAGGCGATCAGGCGGAACGGGCCGAACTCGGTTTCCACCTGTTCCTCGTGCACGCGCTGCACGGTCTTCTCGGTTTCCAGCCGATAGCGGATCAGGTCGGCGATCGAGCCGATCTTCAGGCCATGTTTCGCCGCAAAGATTTCGAGCTCAGGGCGGCGCGCCATTGAGCCATCCTCGTGCAGCACCTCGATCAGCACCGCCGCCGGCTCCAGCCCGGCCAGCGCGGCCAGATCGCAACCGGCTTCGGTGTGCCCGGCACGGGTCAGCACACCACCCGGCTGCGCGGTGAGCGGAAAGATGTGCCCGGGTTGGGACAGATCCTGCGGCTTCGCTTCAGCCTTCACCGCGACCTGGATCGTGCGTGCGCGATCGTGCGCCGAGATGCCGGTGGTGACACCCTCGGCGGCCTCGATCGAGACGGTAAAATTGGTGTGGTAAGCCGAAGTATTATCGCTGACCATCGGGCGCAGCCCCAGCTGACGCGTGCGCTGCTCGGTCAGCGTGAGGCAGACCAGTCCGCGCGCCTCGCGCACCATGAAGTTGATGTCTTCCGGCCGCACCATCTGTGCGGCCATGATCAGATCACCCTCGTTCTCGCGATCCTCGTCGTCGAGGATCACCACCATGCGACCGGCGCGGATGTCTTCGAGAATTTCGGGAATGGTGTTGAATGGCATGGGCATGTGGCCGGAAAAATAGTTGAGAGGAGTGAGGCGTGAGAGAAAGCGGAGAGCAGATTTCTGCTCTTACTCACTTCTCACTCCTCTAAATTTACTTCTGAATCAGGCAAATCCGTGCTGCTTGAGAAATGCCTCGTCCAGCCGCGGCGTCTCGCCGCTGGACAGCAGCCGTTCGATATAGCGCGCCACCACATCCACCTCGATATTCACCGCATCACCGACGCGGCGCACATGGAACGCAGTGTGCTCGACCGTATGCGGAATCAGGTTGACGCCGAAGCGATGACCCGCAACTTCGTTGACGGTGAGGCTGGTGCCGTCGATGCAGACCGAGCCCTTCGCCGCGATATAGCGTGAGATCGACGCAGGCACCTCGAACGTCCAGCGCTGCGAGCGGCCGTCCGGGGTGATCGACACCACCTTGCCGAGACCGTCGACATGACCCGACACCAGATGGCCACCGAGACGATCAGCCAGGCGCAGCGCCTTCTCCAGGTTCACCGGGTCACCAGCCTTCAGCTTGCCCAGCGAGGTCAGCGACAGCGTCTCGTTGGAGACATCCGCGCTGAAACCACGCGGCTCCAGCGTGACCGCGGTGAGGCAGACGCCGGACACGGCGATCGAATCGCCGAGTTGAACATCGGTGAGATCAAGGTCGGCCGTATCGACGGCCAGCCGCACGTCGCCGCCACTTGCACCTTTCCCGGTGCGCGGCTCGAGCCGCGCGATGCGACCAACGGACTGGATGATGCCGGTGAACATCAGCTCACCTCCTGCAGGAGGGCGATGTTCCGCATGAACAGGATCGATTTCATGAAACGTTTCCCGCGTTGGACAACAAGCGAAAAACGCCCTAAGGCATGAGGCCGACGCGCAGCCGCGAAGCCACGCATCCGACCGTCTTCTCTTTATCCGGACTGTGAGGAAACTGTCGCCAGCTTCCAACCGTCGGCTCCGGCATCTGACCGGATCTGCTGACCCTTGGCTGATCCATCATGGACCGGGCCAAGGCGCTCGCGGGCTTGTTGTAGGGGGTGAACCCTTCAACCTACCGCCGGTGGGGAGTTTCGCCCCGCCCTGAAGACGCTATGTGAGTTTTTGCCGGCTGGGCCGACTAACGCAGTCTAACACCGCCACGGCACCGTCTCCTGCAGCAGCGGCGAATGCAGTGTTCGCCACCACGCACAGTCAGCGCTCAGAACGGGCGCAGGCGCAGGCGCCAGTCATTGCCGACCTGACGCTGCTCGACCGGGCGCAGCTGCCAGCGCTCGGCCATGTCGGTAAGCGTGGGCAGCTGCAGCAGCGAGCGCGCACGGTCGCCCAGTAGCACAGGCGCGACATAGAGCAGTAGCTCGTCAACCAAGCCGGCCATGAACAACGCGCCGCACAGGGTCGGGCCGGCTTCGACATGCACTTCGTTACAACCGCGCCCGGCCAGCAGGGCGAGTACGGCAGCAAGATCGAGCGCTTCGCCCTGCTCCGGCACAACCGCATGCTCAACCAGCTCGAAACGATGATCCGGTGCAACCTTTGCCGCATGCAGCAGCAGACTCGGCGCCGCACCGTCCAGCACGTGGCTGCCGGCTGGCGTGCGCAGCTGGCGATCCAGCACCACCCGCAGCGGCGGGGTGAATGCCTCGCCAGACGGCAAGCGCACCGTCAACCGCGGGTCGTCGGCCAATACCGTGCCGATGCCGCTGAGGATCGCTGAGCCGCGCGCGCGCCAGCGCTGCACGTCGGCGCGTGCCGCTTCGCCAGTGATCCATGTCGATGTGCCGTTCGCCAGCGCGGTGCGGCCATCCAGGCTTATCGCCAATTTCACCCGCACAAACGGACGGCTGTACTCGATCCGGCTGAAGAAACCGATATTGAGTTCACGTGAGGCTTCGCGCATAAGGCCCGAATCGACCGTGATACCGGCCGCACGCAGTTTGCCAATGCCACGTCCGTCGACCTGCGGGAACGGATCCTCCGCGGCGATCACCACGCGTGCCACCCCCGCAGCGATCAGCGCATCCGCGCACGGCGGTGTGCGGCCGTGATGCGCGCACGGCTCCAGTGTCACGTAGGCGGTCGCGCCGTGCGCATGCGTGCCGGCCTCGCGCAGCGCGAACACTTCCGCATGCGGCTCGCCCGCGCGCTGATGCCAGCCGGTGCCGACGACATCGGCGCCATGCGCAATCACGCAGCCTACGCGCGGATTCGGTTGCGTTGTGAACAGGCCACGCTCGGCCAGCCGCAGCGCGTGCGCCATGTGTGCGTGGTCAATGGCCAAGAAGGCTGGCGCGTTCATGTGTCGGATTCCAGCGCGATGTGAAGCTTCTTAGGTGTGACACGCCGCCATGCATCCCGCAATAACTGATTCACCCACACCTCTTCCATCCCGGCAATGCGCACATGCGTCCAGCCATGTTTGCCCCAGCTCGGATCGGGTTCGAACAGATCGTCGGCCGACATGCGCAGCACGTCGAGTTCGTCGAGGGAAAACTTGAGAATGACGCGATCATCGCGACGGGAAAACTGCGCGAAGATCTTGCCGCGCACACGGAACGATGGCGTGCCGAAGTGATCGACCTCCTCCGCCTGCGGCAGCTGCATGGCAAGTTCGCGGAAGCGATCCAGCGTCACCATGCAAAGTCAGCCTACGCTCACTTGTCGCGCCTGCCGCCACCCAGCAGCGGCAACTGCATCTCGTCCAGCCCCGGCAGGTCGCGCTCCAGCTTCTCGATCTCCTCGCGGAAGGCGTGCACGTCCTCGAATTTGCGGTAGACCGAGGCGAAGCGCACATAGGCAACCTGGTCGAGGTTCTTCAGCTCGCGCATCACCAGCTCGCCGAGCTGGCGCGACGATATTTCGCGTTCGCCGCTGCGACGCAGGTCGTTGATGATGGTGCGCACCGCACTGTCGACATCATGGCTGGGCACCGGCCGCTTCTGCAGTGCGCGTTCGAAACTCACGCGCAGCTTGCGCTCGTCGAACGTCTCGCGCCGCTCGCCACTCTTGACGATCGTCGGCAGCTTCAGCTCGGCCGTCTCGAACGTGTTGAAGCGCTCGCTGCACTGCGGACACTCGCGCCGACGACGCACGGTGCTGCCATCCTCGGTCAATCGCGAATCGATCACGCGAGTGTCTTCGTGCTGGCAGAAGGGGCAATGCATGCTCAGTAAGTGTCGATCATCGTCTGCACGAAAGCACGCACCAGCGGCGGCAATCGGCCCTGCAACGCGCCACGCTCGTGCTGGAAGAGGGTGGCGATGAAGAAGGGATGGTCATCCAGTTCGATGCCGCGTACGTCGTCGGCATCGTCCACCGCGTTGATACGCAGCGGGCCACTGGCTAGTGCCTGGCGGAAATCCGGACTCAAACCGTAGTTGCAGTGATAACCCTCGACGATCGAGGTTGCTCCATAGGCTTGCGCCAGCCGTGAACCGGCGACGAGCTGCACCGCATCGGTGACCTCGACCAGCGAGCACAACAGCGGCACGATCACCTGACGCTGTGCCTGCGGTGCCGTTTCAGCGTGCTCGGCGTCGATCCAGCCCAGCACATTGCGTGCGTATTCGATCACCGCATGCTGGAAGCCGCCGCAGGTGCCCAGGAACGGAACGTGCCGCTCGCGTGCCACTTGGATCGCGGTGAGCGCGCCTTCCATGCTGCGATACGGGCTGGCCGGCACGCACCAGATGCCATCGAACTCGGCCAGCGCGGCACCATCACCCACCTGCTCGGTCGACACCCAGACCGGCTCGATCTCCACACCACAGGCATCGGCCGCCATCCCCAAGGCCAGCGGGATGGCGCGATGGGCGACCACATCATCATTGCGATCACCGATCAGTCCGATCTGCAAGGCATGCATGCCGGTGGGCTCAGCCGTACACCGGGTACTTCTTGCACTGCGCCGTGACGTTCGCGCGCACCTTGGCGATCACCGCTTCGTCGCCCGGCGCATCCAGCACGTCGCAGATCCAGTTCGTCAGCTCGATGCAGTCCGCTTCCTGGTAGCCGCGAGTGGTGACGGCCGGGGTACCCACGCGCAGGCCGGAGGTGACGAAGGGCTTGCGCGGGTCGTTCGGCACGGCGTTCTTGTTGACCGTGATATGCGCCTTGCCCAGCGCTTCTTCCGCGTCCTTGCCGGTGACGTCTTTGCCGATCATGTCGACCAGCATCAGGTGGTTTTCGGTGCCACCGGAGACGATCTTGTAGCCGCGCTCGATGAAGGTCTTGGCCATCGCCTTGGCGTTCTTCGCCACCTGGGTCTGGTAAGCCTTGAACTCGGGCTCGAGCGCTTCCTTGAACGCCACCGCCTTGGCGGCGATCACGTGCATCAGCGGGCCACCCTGGATGCCAGGGAATACGATCGACTGCAGCTTCTTCTCGATCTCTTCGCCCGCGTCCTTGGCCACGATGATGCCGCCGCGCGGACCGCGCAGGGTCTTGTGGGTGGTCGAGGTGACTACGTGCGCATGCGGCAGCGGGTTCGGGTACACGCCGGCGGCGATCAGACCGGCGACGTGCGCCATGTCGACGAAGAACAGCGCGCCGACCGAATCGGCGATCTGGCGCATGCGCGCCCAGTCGACCACCTGCGAGTACGCGCTGAAGCCGCCGACCAGCATCTTCGGCTTGTGCTCCGTAGCGAGGCGCTGCACCTCGTCATAGTCGATCAGGCCATCGGCATCGACACCGTACTGCACCGCGTTGAACAGCTTGCCCGAGATATTGACCTTGGCGCCGTGGGTGAGATGGCCGCCATGGGCGAGGCTCATGCCGAGGATCGTGTCGCCCGGATTGAGCAGCGCGAAGTACACCGCCTGGTTCGCCTGCGAGCCGGAATGCGGCTGCACATTTGCGTAGGTGGCGCCAAACAGCTGCTTCAGGCGCTCGATCGCCAGCTTCTCGGCGATGTCGACGTACTCGCAGCCACCGTAGTAGCGCTTGCCCGGATAACCCTCGGCGTACTTGTTGGTCAGCTTGGAACCCTGCGCTTCCATCACGCGCGGGCTGGCGTAGTTTTCCGAAGCAATCAGTTCGACGTGGTCTTCCTGGCGCTGACCTTCATCGGCGATGGCCTTGGCCAGTTCATCGTCATAACCGGCGATCGTGCAGTTCTTCGGAAACATTCGGGCCTCTGCGGGTAACAAGCGGGATGGAGCCGGAAAGTGTAGCGCCGGCGGGTGTTTGCGGCCACCGGCACGACCCAGGGCGGCAATCTCGGTCATTATTGAATGACATAATTTGAAATCTGTCATTCCAATTTCTAGTATGTCGACTCCCGCACCCCGGCCCACACCCCAGGACGACTTCGATGAAGCACCGCACCCTTGGCCGCAACGGCCCGCGCGTTTCCGCCCTCGGCCTCGGCTGCATGGCCATGTCGGACATGTATGGCATCAGCGATCGCAATGAAAGCATCGCCACCGTGCACGCCGCATTCGACGCGGGCATCACCCTGCTCGATACCGGCGACTTCTACGGCATGGGTCACAACGAAATGCTGCTTGGCGACGCGCTGGCCGGGCGGCCGCGCGACAGCTACCAGCTCAGCGTGAAGTTCGGCGCCCAACGCGGTCCGGACGGTGCATGGCTGGGTTACGACGCCCGCCCCGCCGCGGCGAAGACTGCGCTGGCCTACACGCTCAAGCGCCTGCGCACTGACTACATCGACGTGTATCGCCCGGCCCGTCTCGATCCCAACGTACCGATCGAGGACACCGTCGGCGCCATCTCCGAACTGGTGCAGGCCGGTTACGTGCGACAGCTCGGCCTGTCCGAGGTGGGCGCCGCGACCATCCGCCGCGCTCATGCTGTCATGCCGGTGGCCGACCTGCAGATCGAGTACTCGCTGATCTCGCGCGGCATCGAGGACACCATCCTGCCCGCTTGCCGCGAATTGGGCATCGGCGTCACTGCCTATGGCGTTCTCTCACGCGGCCTGATCAGCGGCCACTGGTCGAAGGAACGCTCCACCCATGCCGGCGATTTCCGCACGCACTCACCTCGCTTCCAGGGCGAGAACCTGGAACACAACCTGCAGCTGGTCGACGTGCTGCGTGGGCTGGCCGAGGCTCGTGGCGTCAGCGTGGCCCAGCTCGCGATCGCCTGGGTGCTGGCGCGCGGCGAAGACATCGTGCCGCTGGTAGGCGCGCGCAGCCGCGAACGCCTGAACGAAGCGCTGGGCGCGCTGCAGGTAACGCTCGACACAGACGACCTCGCCGCGATCGAGCGTGCCATGCCGCCCGGCTCTGCTGCGGGCGACCGCTACGCCGCCGCACAGATGGCGATGCTCGACAGCGAGCGCGACGCGCGCTGAAGCACGCCTACCCTTTCCGTCACCACCCGAGGAACATCACATGCACGTCATGGCATCACAAGACATGTACGCAATCATGGGCATCAGCGGCCAGGTCGGCAGCGCCGTCGCCAGGCACCTGCTGGACCGCGGCCAGCACGTCCGCGCGATCGTGCGCGACAGGGCGAAGGCGGCGGCTTGGGAAGCACAGGGCGCTGAAGTTGCCATTGCCGACTGGTCCGATGCGGGCGCACTGGCTGCTGCATTCAGTAACGTCGGCGGCGTGTTTGCCATGCTGCCGGCCAACTTCGCGCCCAGCCCCGATTTCGCCGAGTCGCGCGCCCTGCTGCAAACACTGACCACCGCCTTGCGCCGGGCGCAACCGCCCAAGATCGTCGCACTGTCTTCGGTCGGCGCCCAGCACCCGCGTGATCTTGGCCTTATTACCCAACTGCACCTGCTGGAGGAGGCACTCGACGCGCTGCCCATGCCACACGCGCATGTGCGCGCCGCGTGGTTCATGGAAAACCTGCGCTGGGACGTGGCACTGGCGCAGCGCGAGGGACGCCTCGTCAGCTGCCTGCACCCGCTCGATCGCGCGATACCAATGGTCGCCACCGACGACATCGGCCGCACCATCGCAACCACGCTCATCGAGACATGGCGTGGTCGTCGGGTGATCGAGCTGGAAGGCCCGCGGCGTTACAGCCCGCTCGACATGGCACAGGCGCTGGCCGCGGTGTTCGAGCGTGATGTCGAGGCGACCGCGTTGCCGCGCGCGCAATGGGCGGCGCGCTTCGAGGCCGAAGGCATGCCGGCCGGTCGTACGGGTCCGCGCATCGCCATGCTGGATGGCTTCAACAGTGGCTGGATCGGCTTCGAAGGCGGCGCGGTGGAGCACAAGCACGGCCATATCCCGCTGGGCTACGTGGTCGACGAACTCGTCAACGCCAGCCGCGGCGTGGTTGAATCCGTGGCATGAACGACTCCGCACTGACCCCTGAACGCATTCTCGCCGCCGCCGAGGATGTGTTGCGCCGCTACGGCCCTGGCAAGGCCACCGTGGTCGACGTAGCGCAGGCATTGGGGGTCAGCCACGGCAGCGTATACCGCCATTTCGCCAGCAAGGTCGCGTTGCGCGATGCCGTGTTGCGCGGATGGCTGGAGCGGGTCACCGCGCCGTTGCAGGCGATCGCCACCAGCCGCGCGGCCGCGCCTGCGCGACTGCGCCAGTGGCTGGGCGCGCTGCGCGAGATCAAGCGCGACAAGGTGCTGGGCGACCCCGAATTATTTGCCACTTACGGTGCGCTGGCCGCCGATGCGCGCGAGGTCATTGGCGAGCACGTCGAACACCTCCAGCAGCAGATCACCTCGATCATCGCCGCGGGCGTAGCCAGCGGCGACTTTCGCAAGGTCGATGCCAGGGCTACCGCGTTGGCGATCTTCGACGCCACCTCGCGCTTCCACTATCCCGGCATGGCCCACCTGTGGAGCGGCCCAGGCGAGGACGCAGCATTCGCGCAACTGCTCGATCTGCTGCTGGCAGGCCTGGCCCTGGCGCCAGCGCCAGCCAAGCGTCGCAAACCGACTGCCTGAGTTTCGACGCAGTCGCTATGATGCCGGCTCTATGCGGCCGTCCAACGGGTGGCTGACGCGATCCATCTTCGAGGAGGTGACCGCATGACGCTGGCTAATTCGCGCCCCACCCGCCGTCGCTGGCGCTGGCTCGCACTGCCCCTGCTTCTCCTGCCCTTTGCCCTCCTCGCCGGAACCGTCCCCGGCGTCGGGTTCCAGTCAATCCACATCCACGATCCGGTCGGCGGCGGCTCGATGCCCGGCTACGTGTTCTATCCATCGACCCAGGCTACAGGCACGACGGACGTCGGCCCCTACCACGTCGCCGCCAGCCGCGGCGCGCCGGCCATTCCCGGCGCCAAGCCATTGGTGGTGATTTCGCATGGCAATGGCGGTTCCGATCTGGGCCACCACGACCTGGCGACTTACCTGGCGAGCCATGGCTTCGTCGTCGCCACGCTCGAACATCCCAAAGACAATTTCCACGACACCAGCGGCGTCGGGCATGCCTCGGTCCTGGTCGGCCGGCCGATCCAGGTGAAGGCCACGATCAGTACCCTGCTGGCGGACCCACGCTGGAAAAGCCTGATCGACGCGAACCGCATCGGCGTCGCCGGCTTCTCGGCGGGCGGCTACACAAGCCTGCTGGTGGTGGGTGGGGTGCCGCAGTTCCAGCGCGTCCTCGACTACTGCCATCGCCATCCGGACGACCGGGACAACTGCGGCAACCTGAAGCAGCTCACCGCCGAGGCCACCAGCCACGGCCAGACCATCGAGCAGTATGCGGCGGCGCTGCAGCACAGCCTGAGCCGCTGGGGAAATACCGCCGACCCGCGCGTCAAGGCGGCCTTCGTGATGGCACCGCTGGGCCTGGTCTTCGACCGGGCCGGCGCTGCGACCATCGACCGGCCGGTGTTCCTTTACTACGGACAGGACGACCACGTACTCCCACCGCCGGAAAATGCCGCGCACCTGCGCCCGCTGATCCCCGCGCTGGTGGGCGTCAGGGTCGTACCGAAGGCGGATCATTGGGTATTCCTCAGCCCGTGTTCGCCCGAGCTGACGAAAGGCGCACCGGTCATCTGCAGCGACCCTCCCGGCGTCGACCGCGTGGCAGTGCATGCGCAGATCCAGGCCGATGCGCTGGCATTTTTCCGCAAGACGCTGGACGTGCAGACGCCTTGAGCGAAAGCCATGCCCGCGGCATACGGCGAGCCGCAGGAAATTAACCGGCGCCGGAAGGCGGCTCGAGGCCGGATCGGCGACGCCCCGCCACAGCATGGACCAGGGCATAGCTCACGATCATCAGCAGCAACCAGGCACCGAGCTTGGACGGCGGCACCATGCTCCAGCCGTTACGCTGCGACGGGTAGCGCCAGGCCGCCGAAAAAGTACCCACGTTTTCGGCGATCCAGATGAACGCTGCCACCAGCACGAATCCGAGCAGCAAGGGCATGCGCCGGTGCGCCTGGCGGATGCGGAAATGGATCCAGGTACGTCCGAACAGCAGCAGCACGGCGGCGAACAACAAAGGCCGCGCATCGGGCAAGAAATGATGAGTGAAAAAATTCGCATAGATCGCCGCGGCCAGTCCCAACGTCGCCACGGAAGAAGGGTGTCGGGTGAAGCGGAAGTCGAACAACCGCCAGGCACGCGCGATATAGCTGCCCACCGAGGCATACATGAAGCCGCTGAACAACGGCACGCCGCCAATGCGCAGCAATGATGGCTCCGGATAGATCCACGAGCCCATCGACGTCTTGAATACTTCCATCGCAGTGCCGACCAGATGGAATAGCAGGATCACCCCAGCTTCTTCGCGGCTTTCCAGCCGGGCGGCGATCAACATGATCTGGATCGCCAACGCCGCCAGCGTCAGGAAGTCGTAGCGGGCCAGCACGACCCCGCTTGGATAAAACATCCAGGTAAGCCACAGCAGACCCACCATGCAGCCACCGAACAGGCAAGCGGAGGCCTGCTTCGCGCCGAAACAGATGAGCTCGTGCAATGCCACGGCATGACCGCCACGCAAGCGGGTCCAGGCCGCGGCGCGATCATCCAGTTGCCGGATGATGCCGGGCCAGGTCAGAGGGCTGAAGAATTCCATTGTCCGGCTCCATGCATATGGCATGGGCACTCTGGCGGCTGTGGCTGACCAACCGCGAGCCAAAAGTGGCGAACCCATGACGATCGGCTCGCAATGATGCGACCAGGCGTCCGAAAGCCGTCACCGGGGCTCGGCCTTAACCCGCTATAATGCTGGGTTTGATACCCACGCCCTGCGCGTCGCCCGTCCACCCGGGCCGGCCACGCGCATGCCACGGAGCCAGCATGCAATACATCTACACCATGAACGGGGTCAGCAAGATCGTCCCGCCGAAGCGCCAGATCATCAAGGACATCTCGCTGTCCTTCTTCCCCGGCGCCAAGATCGGCCTGCTCGGCGTCAACGGCGCGGGCAAGTCCACCGTGCTGAAGATCATGGCCGGCGTGGATACCGACTTCCAGGGTGAGGCACGCGCACAACCGGGCACCAAGATCGGCTATCTGGCTCAGGAGCCGCAGCTCGATCCGGAAAAGACCGTGCGCGAAGCGGTCGAGGAAGGCGTGTCGGAGATTCTCGATGCGCAGAAGCGGCTGGAAGAGGTCTATGCCGCCTATGCCGAGGAAGGCGCCGACTTCGACAAGCTCGCGATCGAGCAGCAGAAGCTGGAAAACCTGCTCGCCGCCAACGACGCGCATGCACTGGAGCGCCAGCTGGAAGTGGCCGCCGACGCGCTGCGCCTGCCGCCGTGGGATGCCAAGATCGGTCCGCTGTCCGGTGGTGAAAAGCGCCGCGTGGCGCTGTGCCGCCTGCTGCTGTCCAAGCCGGACATGCTGCTGCTCGACGAACCGACCAACCATCTGGATGCCGAGTCGGTCGACTGGTTGGAGCAGTTCTTGCACGACTACCCGGGCACCGTGGTGGCGGTTACCCATGACCGCTACTTCCTCGACAACGCCGCCGAGTGGATCCTCGAGCTCGATCGCGGCCGCGGCATTCCATGGAAGGGCAACTACACCGAGTGGCTGGAGCAAAAGGGCGAGCGTCTGGCCCGCGAAGAAGCGGCCGAGAAGGGTCGCCAGAAGGCACTCGCACGCGAACTTGAATGGGTACGTTCGGCCGCCAAGGGCCGCCAGTCCAAGGGCAAGGCGCGTATCAACCGTTTCGAGGAACTGAACTCGGTCGAGTACCAGAAGCGCAACGAGACGAACGAGCTGTATATCCCGCCGGGCGAGCGCCTGGGTCAGGAAGTGATCGAGTTCACCAACGTCAGCAAGTCGTTCGGCAATCGCCTGCTGATCGACGACCTGTCGTTCAAGGTGCCGCCGGGCGCGATCGTCGGCGTGATCGGCCCGAACGGCGCCGGCAAGTCCACCCTGATGAAACTGATCACCGGCGTGGAAAAACCGGACCAGGGCGAAGTGAAGCTAGGTCACACCGTGCAACTGGCCTACGTCGACCAGTCGCGCGACAACCTCGATGCGAAGAAGAACGTGTGGCAGGAAGTGTCCGGCGGCGCCGACATCATCACCATCGGTCGCTACGAACTGCAGTCGCGCGCGTACATCGGTCGCTTCAACTTCAAGGGCACCGATCAGCAGAAGCTGGTGGGCAGCCTGTCCGGTGGTGAGCGCGGCCGCCTGCACCTGGCCAAGACCCTGATGCAGGGCGGCAACGTGTTGCTGCTCGATGAGCCGTCCAACGATCTGGACGTCGAGACGCTGCGCGCGCTGGAAGACGCGATGCTCGAATTCCCCGGCTGCGCGATGGTGATCTCGCATGACCGCTGGTTCCTCGACCGCATCGCCACCCACATCATCGCGTTCGAAGGCGATTCGCACGTCGAATTCTTCCCCGGCAACTACAACGAGTACGAGGCCGACAAGAAGCGTCGCCTCGGCGAGGAAGGCGCGCGGCCGCATCGGGTGAAGTACAAGAAGCTGGCGTAAGGCAACCCAAGACCGTCATTCCGGCGCAGGCCGGAATCCAGTCAGACAAATCGTGCGAAGCACACCTTGGCGGTGTCGTTTATCTCGGGCGATACGGTCACTGGATTCCGGCCTGCGCCGGAATGACGAACAAATACCGGAGACGACGATGCACTTCATGCAGTCACTGCAACAGGCTTGGACCCGCAATGATTCTCTGGTCTGCGTCGGCCTCGATCCGGAACCATCGAAGTTTCCCGCCCATCTGCGCGGCAACCCGGATGTGGTCTTCGAATTCTGCAGCGCCATTGTCGATGCCACTGCCGACCTGGTCTGCACGTACAAGCCGCAGATCGCCCACTTCGCCGCGCTGCGTGCGGAAGATGCGCTTGAGCGGTTGATCGCGCATATCCACGACAAGCATCCGGGCGTACCGGTGATCCTCGACGCCAAGCGCGGCGACATCGGCAGCACCGCACAGCATTACGTCAGCGAAGCGTTCGACCGCTATCAGGCCGATGCGGTCACGTTGAACCCGTATCTCGGTCGCGACTCGGTGCAGCCGTTCCTCGATCGCGCCGACAAAGGCGTGATTCTGCTGTGCCACACCTCCAATCCGGGCGCCGCCGATCTGCAGGATCTGGATGTGGGCGGGAAACCGCTCTATCAGCGCGTGGCGCAGATCATCGCGCGCGACTGGAATACAAACGGCAATTGCGCGCTGGTCACTGGCGCGACCTGGCCGGAACAGCTCGGCGAAGTACGCGCGCTGGTCGGTAACATGCCGCTGCTGGTGCCCGGCATCGGTGCGCAGGGCGGCGACGTGGAAGCGGTGGTGCGCAACGGTCGCAGCGCCGATGGCCGTGGCCTGCTTATCAGTTCGTCACGCGCGATCCTCTACGCCGGCATTGGCGAGGATTACGCGCAGGCTGCACGTGTCGCGACGCAGGAACTGCGCGACACGATCAATCGTTATCGCTGATAGTTGCCCGCTTTACTCGCCAAACCACTCGCGACATAGTCGATCTCCAGAGCCTCTCTGAGGGCGACGCATGCGCACCCCGATCAAAAACGACCGTCGCATCGATCACGCGCGTCGCCGCCTGTTGCAGGCGGCTGGCCTGTCGCTGGCAGCGATGGCCTGCCCTTTCCCACTGTTCGCACGCGATGGCGCACCCGCATCGCGCTCCCGCCTGATCCTGCTCGGCACTGCCGGCGGCCCGACGCCCAAGGCGGATCGTTCCGCGCCAGCAAATGCCATCGTGATCGATGGCATGATCTACGTGATCGACTGCGGCAACGGCGTGGCGCGACAGATGGTGAAGGCCGGGCTCGATCTCGGCGCGATCCGCAACGTGTTCATCACGCACCAGCATTCCGATCACAACGCCGACTACGGCAACCTGTTGCTGCTGGCCTGGGCTGGGCCGCTGCACACCCGGGTCGATACGTGGGGACCACCGCCACTCAAAGAGATGACCCGGCTGTTCCTGGAAATGAACGACTACGACATCCGCATTCGAATGGCCGACGAGGGTCGGCCAGCGCTGGCGCCGTTGATCGTGCCGCACGAACTGACTGCACCTGGCGTCGTGATGCAGGACGCGCGGGTAAAGGTCACCGCCGCCTTGGTGCAGCACCCACCGGTATCACCTGCGTTCGCCTATCGCTTCGATTGCCCCGACCGCTCCATCGTGTTCTCCGGCGACACGCGACCCTCCGAAAACCTGGTGGCGCTCGCGCACGGCGCCGACGTGCTGGTGCACGAGGTGATGTACCTGCCGGCACTGGACAAGCTGATCGCCACCGAGCCGAACGCCAAACGCCTGCGCGAACACCTGCTGGCCAGCCACACCACCACCGATCAGGTGGGGCGAATCGCCACCGAGGCCGGTGTGAAGACGCTGGTGCTTTCGCACTTCGTCCCCGGCGGTTACCCGCCGATTCCAGATGAAGTGTGGCGCGATGCAGTGGCGCCGCACTTCAAGGGGCATCTGATCGTGGGGCACGACCTGCTGGAAATCTGAAGTAAGTGGTGCGCAGCGGCCGCACCAGCAGCGGCAACGGCCTGTTGATCAGTTCCTCACGCGCGACTCTCTATGCCGGCAACGGCGAGGAGTTCGTCGCTACGGCTCGCGTCGCCACACAGCAATTGCGCGACACGATCAATCGTCGGTACCGGCGCGGCTGAACGCATTGCGCGCCAGCCAGCACAAGATTTCGATTATCCGGCCGCCGCGGTTTTGGCCGCCTGCAGCATCTTCGCCTTCAGATCCATCGAATCGGCCGCATCCAGCAGCGCACGCGCAAAGCTGCGCACCTCGGCCGGGCGCAAAGCGTACCAGTTACCGGTCTTGCTGGTTTCAGGCACATTGCGACCCGAACGGGACACGCAATGCGGCCGGAAAATCACCATGCCGGTGAGCGATTCCGAGCTGATATCCGCGGAAACAATCTGCATGTGCGTTTCGTCTTCTTTCTTCACCGAACCTCTCCCGGCGGATATCCGCCTGCCTGCAGCTTACGCTACCGAGAGTTCAACGGTTGTTGCGCGTATCGCCGCCGCCCGCGAGTTGTCGGATGCGGCACACTCAGCCAGTCGCGGAGATGGCCGTCGCGTCGCTGCGTGCCGGCGTTATCAGCCGCCCGCGCAACCAGCGCTCGCACGGCACCGATAGCCAGCGCTCCACCGCCGCACCCAGCAGCCAGCACAGTGGCAACGTCAGCAGATACCACAGAAAGCCATACCGGTACTCCGCACCGCTGAGCCTGAACAGCCACACCACCGGCGTCACCACAAACATGTGCGTGAGATAGATCTCATAGCTGAGCCGTCCCCACGATCGCAGCCAGTCCAGCGCCCGCCATGGATGCCAGTCTCCGCGGCGCCGACGTTGCTCGCAGGCCAGCAACAGACACAGCGCAGAGAGCGCCAACAGCAGCATGTAGCCGTCGCGCAGCAGGTGCCACATCACCGCGCCGTCGATCGTCGCCGCCACCAGACCGATTGCACCAAGCCACCCCAGCAAGATGATCGTGCGTGATGCCAGCGTGCGCGTGCGCGATGCCAGCAACGCACCAAGCACGCCGATCGCAATCGCCGACATGCCAGGCAGATAGGCCTTTTCCTGCCAGATCTCGTTGCCGCGCAAGGCGGCGTGCGTCCATGGCATCGACAGCGCGAGCAAGGCCAGCAGAGGTATCAACACCCAGCGCCGGCGCGTCAGCAGACAAACCAGCGGAAAGCCGATGTAGAACACTTCCTCGATCGATAGCGACCACAGCACGTCCCAGTTGCCTGGCAGGTAGCCGGTATGCCCTTCATACCAGTTCAGATGCAGACCGATGACAGCCCAGATGGCACCTGGCAAAGATTGGCCGGGGCGACTGATCGTGTAATCCGGTACTCCCAGCAGATGCAATACGGCGAGTACGGCAACCAGCACCAGCAGGCAGGGCACGATGCGGGCGAAGCGACGCGCATAGAACGCACGCAAGTCGATCCGCTCCAGTCCACCCCAGCGTTGCAGCGCATTGCCGGCAATCAGGAAACCGGAGATGACGAAGAACACGAAAACGGCCTCGTAGCCGTTGTAGTTCAGCCGGCTCAGAAACCACGTCGGCAGAACATCGGCCAGCGCGGTCTTCTTCAGCGGAATGCGCAGGCCGAGATGATTGAGGATGACGAAGAGAATGGACAGGCCACGCAGCAGGTCGATGCCGGGATTGCGAGGCGCCAGGCCAGCCGTTCCGGCGTCCGTTCCAGTCATAGCCGTCATCCGCCCCATGTAATCACCATCCCTCGCCGTGAATCGCGATAATGGTTGGAGTGCCGCGTGCCAGGCAAGCGGCTTGGCAACGTAATGGTGCGGTCAGCACGGCACCGTCATACTTGTTTCCCCCTACGAAAGGATCGACGCGTGAGCCTTTGGTTTTTGATCTTCCTGAGCGTGCTGCAGGGTGTCACCGAACTCTTTCCGGTCAGCAGCCTCGGCCATACCCTGCTGGTTCCCGCCTTGTTCGGCATGCATATCGACAAGCATGCGCCGCAACTGCTGCCGTTCCTCGTCGCACTGCATTTGGGGACCGCCCTCGCGCTGCTGTGGTATTTCCGCACGCGCTGGGTTGCGTTGATCCGTGGTTTCTTCGGCTCACTCAGCGGGCGCCGCAACGATGATGGCCACATGATGTGGGCGCTCCTCATCGGCACGATTCCGGCAGGCCTGGTCGGCCTGCTGCTGGAGAAACGACTCGAGCGCCTGTTCCATGACCTGCGCATCGTTGCGATCGCGCTGATCGTCAATGGCGTACTGCTGTGGCTCGGCGACCGGTTGCAGCGCTCGCGTGTCCATCGCGCCCCGGAAAAGCTCACCTTCCGACAGGCGTTCCTGGTCGGACTGGCGCAGATCGGCGCATTGATTCCAGGCTTTTCGCGTAGCGGTCTGACCATGATTGCAGGCAATGCCGCCGGGCTCACGACAGAAAAGGCCGCCGAATTTTCGTTCCTGCTCGGTACGCCGATCATCCTCGCTGCCGGCCTGCTCGAGGTGCCCAAGCTCTTCCATGCTCCGGACCAGCTCGCCGACGCACTCCTGGGTGGCGTGCTGACGATGATCGCCGCATGGCTGAGCATCCGTTTCCTGATGCACTACTTCGAAGGGTGTGGCCGGCTGGCGTCGTTCGGGGTCTACTGTGTTGTCGCGGGCGCAGCCTTTCTCGGCTGGTTCATGCTGCATCCACAGCCGGTTTGAGTGTGGCCAGCGCTCAGAGCGGCATCATTCATCCGCACCTATGTCCTGCCCCGGAAACAGCACCTCGGTGTAGCCGAACTTGCTGAAGTCGGTAATGCGCGTGGGATAGAGCCGGCCGATCAGGTGATCGCATTCATGCTGTACCACGCGGGCATGGAAGCCCTCGGCCGTGCGATCGATACGCGCACCATGCGGGTCGACGCCCTCGTAGCGGATCAGCGAGTAGCGGCTCACCGCACCGCGCAGGCCAGGTACCGAGAGGCAGCCCTCCCAGCCTTCCTCCATGTCCTGCGACAGTGGCGTGATCACCGGGTTGAGCAGGATCGTGCGCGGCACCGCAGGTGCATCGGGGTAACGCTCGTTGCTGTCGAAGCCGAAGATCACCAGCTGCAGGTCGATGCCGATCTGCGGTGCGGCGAGGCCGACGCCATCGGCGGCGTGCATGGTGTCGAACATGTCCGCGATCAGCGCGTCGAGTTCCATGCTACCCAGCATCGCGTCAGGTACCGGTGGGGCAATGCGCAGCAGGCGCGGGTCGCCCATTTTCAGGATGTCGCGGATCATGCAAACCTCACAATCAGATAGCGTCCACCCACTGATTGTGGCTTTCGCAGCGTGAATACAAGCCCATGCATGCATTCCCATCGCTCCGGCATGGGCGGAATGATGGGAATGGCAACGATCCGGCGATCAGCCGCCGAACACTTTCTTCAGCAGATCGTTGCTGCGCGGGGGGATTGTGGCGGATCGACTGCTCCTCTTCACCGATCATGGTGAACAGGCCATCCAGCGTCTTGCCGGTCACGTAGTTGTCCAGATCGATCGGGCTGCCGCCGCTACTCGACTTGTGCCCACCACCGAGTGTACCCAGTGCGCTCAACTGTCCACCACCAGCGGCCATCACCGGTAACGTGACAACAACGAGGATGAGGCCAAGCAGGCCGTGACGAACGGCAACACGCACGACGAACTCCTGTATGCCGATGGTTACCCGAGTGTACGCGGGCAACATGCCGCCAGCATGTCCCCAGGCCAGCGGCTGGTACCGCAGCCCCGCTGGCTTTGCTACACGATGCGGGTCAACCGTCGGGCTAACCGGCGGCAGTCGGCGCCCCGATCGGCAACACCGTGCGCTTGTGCGCCTCGTTGATGACTTCCGCTGCAGACAGGTAGAACGCCAGTACCGCAGTAATCAGGCCACCGTAGCCACCGGCGACATGCAGCGCGCTCATGCCGGTCCATTCGCCGGCCGCCAGCAGGAAGAAGGTGATCCACAGAGCCAGGAACACAAGCTGCAGGGCTCGCGCGGCGGGAAATGTGGCCACCCACATGTAGAGCGTGAATACGCCCCACATGAAGAGGTACCAGCCAACGAAGGCGCCCGGAACCTTGTCGTGCAAAAACAGCACGAACAACGCAAACGACCACCAGAACGCGCCGTAGCTGAGGAAGGCGGTGGAACCAAAGGTATTGCCGCGTGGCAGCTCCATCACTCCGGCAATCATCTGCACCGTGCCGCCATAGGCCAGCGCGACGGCCAGCACCATGTTCATGGCATCGCCGGTGAACCAGCCAGCGTTGATCATGCTGAGCAGCCATGTGGTCAGCGCGAAGCCGGCCAGGCCCAGCGGCGCCGGATTGGCGAATGTCGGTTGCGTGCCTGTATTGCTCATGCGTCGTCTCCCCAGTGGATGGATCAGAACAAGCACCTGGCCATTAGCCAGGCGCTTGCCGTCGAACTCAGAAGTGATACAGCGCGCTGACGCTGACCTGGTTGCCTTCGGTCATGATGCGGTTGTTGCCATTGGTCGTGGAATCGAGCTTGCCGTACAGCCACTCCACACCGAGCTCGTAGGCGCCGCTGGCGTAGTCCACATTCACCGCCGTCTGGCGGTTCTCGAGCAGGCCGGTCGCGCCGTTACCCATCCAGCGGATCACGTCGCTCGTGTTGGGCTTGCTCATGCCGTAGAACGCGTTGGCGCTCCAATTCGGCGTGAAGTTGTAGCCCGCCTGCACATAGCCGCCGGTGTCCTTGATGTCACCGAACTGCGACAGGTCGCCAAAGATCTCGCCAAGGCCCCTGCCCGAATAGGCCGAGGCCCTGAACACCCAGGGGCCGGGCTTCCAGCTGCCGCCGACCTCGTAACCCACGCTCTTCACCTGGGACTGGATCGGTGCCGCCGCGGTATTGCCCACGCCGCGCAGGTCGACCTGGCTGTAATGCGCCACGGCATAGGCGAGCCAATTCTTGTCCTGCACGTGCAGCCGCGCCTCGATCTGCGGGCGGAAACCGACGTTGCCGGCCGTCAGGTAATTGGTGTTGTTCACGGCACCATCCGGGCCGTTCCACGAACCCTCGAATGCGCCCAGGTCCAGCCGCCAGATCGGGCCCGACGAACCGTGGTTGAGCTCCTGCATCCAGATCACGCCAGGGAAGCGCCAGCCGACCACGCCAGTGCCGTAGCCCAGCGGGAACGCGATATGCGCAAGCGATGGCGCCAGATTGTCCAGCGGGAACATCAGATCCCACTGCTGGCCGACCTGTACCGTGCTGCCGGTTTCGGGATTGCTGAAATCCATGTAGGCCTGGCGCAGGCGCGGTATCGGTTGCTGCTGGCTATAGGCACCGGTGCCGTTATTGCCGCCGAAGAAATCCATCTCGATGCGGCCGCCGCCGACCCAGTCGCCGGCGAACTTGGCGCCGCTGAAATCAAGCCAGAAGCGCGTGTTGCGCACATCGACGCCGCTGAGCGAACCGTTGGCACCACCTGCCGCCGGATATTCGGCATTCTGGCCGTTGCCGTAGGTGAAGCTCTTGCTCTGGCTGAAGGCGGTGGCATCGATGAATCCGTGCAAGGCCACCGATATGCCGGGTGCGCTGGTGAAGGTCGGGGCAGCTTGCGTGGCTGCAGGCGCGGCCGCCACATTCTGCGCAGACGCGGCCGGGGCTGCTGCCGGCTGCGCGGACGCGGCTTTCTGTGCCTGGATCATGCCCTTGAGCTCGGCCACTTCCTGTTCCAGCTGATCCACGCGCTGTTCGAGCTGCTGCTGGCTCTCGCCGGCGCTGGTCGTTGTCTGCGCCTGCGCCGCCAGCGGCAAACCCAGGGCACACGCTATGCTGAGCGCGAGCAGTTTGCCGCAGCGTCGGTTGCTTGACGTAGTCATGTCTGCCTCTCCCCAGGGTCAATGATCGACTGGAGCATGGCCATGCCGCGTGGCGGCGCCTATTGGCCAATGGTCGAAACTCGACCAAAGTCGAAGCAGGCTCCGTCAGGCAACCGCTTACACTCAAATATCTGATACCAGCGTACCCGCGCGCGGCGACCCGCTTCGCATCACTGACTTCCGCAGGAGACATGCAATGTCCAAGCTCTACCCGGTCAACCCCGCGTTCGCCGCCAAGGCACGCCTCCGCAAGGCCGACTACGAGCGCCTGTATGCCGAATCGGTGCAGGACCCGGACGACTTCTGGGGTCGCGTCGGCCAGCGGCTGGACTGGCTCAAGGCACCGACGAAGATCAAGGACGTCTCGTTCGATCCAAAGAATTTGCATATTCGCTGGTACGAGGACGGCCAGCTCAACGTGTCAGCGAACTGCCTCGACCGCCACCTCGCCGAACGTGGCGACAAGACCGCGATCATCTTCGAGGGCGACGATCCGAACGACTCGCGCCGCATCAGCTATCGCGAACTGCATGCGGAAGTGTGCAAGTTCGCCAACACGCTCAGGCACCTCGGCGTGGCCAAGGGCGACCGCGTGGCGATCTACCTGCCGATGATTCCCGAGGCAGCGGTGGCGATGCTGGCCTGCGCACGCATCGGTGCTGTGCATTCGGTGGTGTTCGGCGGCTTCTCGCCCGATTCGCTGGCCGGGCGCATCGCCGATTCGGCCTGCAAGCTGGTGGTGACCGCCGACGAAGGCGTGCGCGGCGGCAAGCGCATCGCGCTGAAGGCGAACGTGGACGCGGCGCTGGAACGCCCCGGCACCAACAGCGTGGAAACCGTGGTGGTGGTACGTCGCACCGGCGCCGCGGTGCCGATGCAGTCCCCGCGCGACCGTTACTGGCATCACCTGATGGACGGCCAGTCGGCCGACTGCCCGGCCGAGCCGATGGAGGCGGAGCACCCGTTGTTCATCCTGTATACCTCCGGCTCCACCGGCAAGCCGAAGGGCGTACTGCACACCTCGGGCGGTTATCTGGTCTACGCCAGCTATACGCACGAGCTGGTGTTCGACCTGCGCGAGGACGATGTCTACTGGTGTACTGCCGACGTGGGCTGGGTCACCGGCCACAGCTACGTGGTGTACGGCCCACTGGCGAACGGCGCCACCACCGTGATGTTCGATGGCGTACCGAACTACCCGGATTACAGCCGCTTCTGGCAGGTGGTGGACAAGCACAAGGTAAGCCTGTTCTACACCGCGCCCACCGCGATCCGCGCGCTGATGCGTGAGGGCGAGGCGCCGGTAAAGAAGACCTCGCGCGCGTCGCTGCGTCTGCTCGGCTCGGTCGGCGAGCCGATCAACCCGGAAGCATGGGAGTGGTATTACCGCGTGATCGGCGACGAGCGCTGCCCGATTGTCGATACGTGGTGGCAGACCGAGACCGGTGGCATCCTGATCACGCCGCTGGCCGGCGCGATCGACACCAAGCCCGGCTCCGCCACGTTGCCGTTCTTCGGCGTCAAGCCCGCGATCGTCGATGCGAACGGCGAGGTGCTGCAGGGCGCCGCCGAGGGCAACCTGCTGATCACCGATTCCTGGCCGGGCCAGATGCGCACGGTGTATGGCGATCACCAGCGCTTCATCGAGACCTATTTCAGCGCCTATCCGGGCAACTACTTCACCGGCGATGGTGCACGTCGCGATGAGGATGGCTATTACTGGATCACCGGCCGCGTCGATGACGTGATCAACGTCAGCGGCCATCGCCTCGGCACGGCCGAAGTGGAGAGCGCACTGGTGTCGCATCCGAAGGTGGCCGAGGCGGCGGTGGTCGGTGCTCCGCATGACATCAAGGGCCAGGGCATCTACGCATTCGTCACCCTGATTGCCGGCGAACAAGGCAGCGACGAATTGCGCAAGGAACTGATCGCCTGGGTGCGCAAGGAAATCGGTCCGATCGCCTCACCGGATTATCTGCAGTGGGCACCCGGCCTGCCGAAGACGCGTTCCGGAAAAATCATGCGCCGTATCCTGCGCAAGATCGGCGAGAACCTGCCCGACCAGCTTGGCGACATCTCCACACTGGCTGACCCGGGGGTGGTGAAGAGTCTGGTCGACGAGCGACTGATCAAGTAACGCAGCCCTGCCAGTCCTGCTTGCAGCCCCTTCCTCTGCAGGCAGGACTGGATCAGGGTTGCACCTGGTCTTGCTTGATGTAACAAGGCTCGATGTAGCAAGGCTCGATGTAGCATGGATGTCCTGATGTCCGATGTACTGATCGCCGATGACCACCCGCTGTTCCGCGATGCCCTGCAGCGCGCGGTACTCAACGCGATGCCGTCGGCGAAGGTGCACAGTGCGGACAGCGTGTTTAGCTTGCTGACGTTGATCGAGCAGTATCCCGACGCCGACCTGCTGCTGCTCGACCTGCACATGCCCGGCGCGCGCGGCTATTCCGCGCTGGCGCATATCCGCGGCCAGTACCCGGGGCTGCCCACCATCGTCGTCTCCGGTCATGAGGAAGCACGGGTGGCGCGCCGCGCACTCGCGCACGGCGCCGCGGCCTACATTCCCAAATCCACCCCGGGCGAGGACATCGTGCGCGCGATCCGCGCCGTGCTCGACGGCGACGTGTGGTTGCCGCACCAACTGCTCGGTGGCAACACCGAACTGAAACCCGACGAAGCCGACGTCGCCGCCCGCATCGCCGCGCTTACCCCGCAGCAGTTCCGCGTACTCACCATGCTCGCCGAAGGCCAGCTCAACAAGCAGATCGCCTACGACCTCGGCGTCTCCGAAGCGACAGTCAAAGCACACATGACCGCGATCATGCGCAAGCTCGGCGTCAACAACCGTACCCAGGTAGCACTCGCTGCCAGCCAGCTCGCGCTGGAACCGGGCAAGATGCAGCCGTTGCCAATGGATGACGAGAGCGTCGACAGCTGAGTGCGCTGTTTGCGTTTTGGCGCGATGCCGACCTCGCTGCCGAATGAGGTATCGCGCGCAACATGACGCGCGTCGCACTACTTCGCGCAGGACCGATATCTGGTAAGCACAAAATTTCCATGCTTGACGACCTGCGGCCTGAGCCTGAACATCCAATGCTATTCCCGGATTCGGGGTCTTCTAGGTGGCGGGGACTTAATGAAAGCTTTCGTTTCCGTGAGTTTTGTACTGCTGTGCGCCTCTGTCTTAGCAGCGCCTGTCGCGAAGTTAGATTCGCTTCTAGTTTATGGCGAAGGGTTTATGTTTTCGGTCAAGGAGCCTGCTGGTTGGGTAGCAGATACCCAGCATGCAGCTGCTTATCAGGCAAATGTGCTCGTGTATGAAAAATCGAGTACTTGGAAACAATCCGATTCGCTTATTCGCGTTCGTATTACGGATAAAGTGGATGAACACGTAGAGAGTGATCTAGCCGCAGACATGGACGGATACAAGAAAGATTACCCGAACGTTCAATTCAAAAATTTCGTCGCGTCAAATCCAAAATATCGCACCTATCCAAAGTTGTTCTTCGTTCCCAACCAGTTCTATGAGTATGTTACGTACGTTAATCCTGGCCCAAGCTCTCCCCTGATGTTTTCAGTGGCCATGAGCACACATACAAACGAGGCAACCAAAGAGCAACTTACAGCTTTCGACAATGTTGTTTCGTCGCTGATCATGCTTAAAAAACCCCAACAAGGCGCTCCAGCCGAGCGACCGCTTCTAAATCTGGCGGCTGATCTTCGGCGTTAGCCGCTAGCACTCTTGTCCCCCTGCTTGCGCAACAGCGAAGTAAGCAGCGCACGCAATGCAGCGGGCTTGACCGGCTTGTGCAGCAACGGATAACCCAACGCACGAGCACGCTGTTTCAAATCGTCGCTGCCATCGGCGGTGATCATCGCGGCGGGCGGCAGTTGCGGGAACAGCACGCCTAGTTGCTGCAGTGCCTGCAGGCCATCGATGTCATCGGCGAGGTGGTAGTCGGCCAGGATCAGGTCGACCGGGCCGTGGCGCAGTTCGGCTTCGGCCTGCACCACGTCGATGGCGGTGCGGCAGTCCACGCCCCAGCGCTGCAAGAGTGCGCGCATGCCGTCGAGGATCGCTGCATCGTCGTCCAGGCAGAGCACGGTGAGCGGCAGCCGTTCGAGCGAACCGGCACTCTGCGATGCCCGCATCGGGCGCGGTTCGGCCATGCCACGCGGCGCGCTGATCGCGAAACAACTGCCGTGCTGTTCGCGCGAATGCAGGCTGAGCGGGTGCTCCAGGATGTTGGCGATGCGGTCGCAGATCGACAGGCCCAGGCCCAGGCCTTTCTCGCCCCACGGCGACGGTCGTTCCAGCCGCTGGAACTCGCCGAAGATGCGCGCCTGCTGCTCGGCCGCGATGCCGGGGCCGCTGTCCCACACTTCGATGCGCACCTGCGTCCCGTCGCGGCGTGCACCCAGCAGCACGCCACCGGTGCGGGTGTAGCGCAGCGCATTGGAAAGGAAGTTCTGCAGCACGCGGCGCAGCAATTGCGGATCGCTGGTTACGGCCAGCCGGGTCGGCACCACGCGAAGGCACAGGCCACGCTGTTCGGCCACCACTACAAACTGCGCCTTCAGCGAATCGAACAGATCGGCCAGCGCGAACTGGGTGATGTCCGGACGATAGCTGCCGGTATCCAGACGCGAGGTATCGAGCAGCGTGTCGAGCAGATCCTCGGCTGCACGGAACGAGGCGTCGATGCGCTCTGCCAGCTGGCCGGCTTCGACATCCAGCCCCGGATGATGGCGCAGCGCGGAGGTGAACAGCCGCGCCGCGTTCAGTGGCTGCAGCAGGTCGTGACTGGCGGCGGCGAGGAAGCGCGTCTTGGACACATTCGCCGTTTCGGCGATACGCCGGGCCTGTGCGGTGGCGGCCAACGCCTCGCTGAGTTCGGCCGTGCGCTGGTCGACGCGTTGCTCCAGCGTCTCGTTCACTTCGATCAGCGCGCGCTCGGCACGCTTGTACGCGGTGACATCCGAATAGGTGGTGACGTAACCGCCGCCGGGCAATGCGCTGCCACGCATCTCGATGGTGCTGCCATCCGGGCGGATGCGCTGGAACAGATGCGCCGAGCCGGCGCGCATGTGGCCGATGCGCTTGGCCACGTGCCCCTCCACCTCGCCCGGCCCGCATTCGCCATGCTCGGCATTCCAGCGGATCAGGTCGGCCACCAGCACGCCGACGTAGACCATGCCGTCGGGGTAATCGAACAGCTCCAGGTAGCGTCGGTTCCACGCCACCAGGCGCATCTGCGCGTCGACCACGCTGATGCCCTGCGACACGTTCTCCAGCGTGGTGGAGAGCAACTCGCGGTTGAAGCGCAGTTCCTGCGATGCCTCGTCCATCAGCGCCATCGACTCGGCGATATCGAGTCCGGAGCCGGATAGCACCCCCATCAGGAGGTGCCGCGCGCTGGCAGCACCGACTGCGCCGGCGAGCAGACGTTCGGTGTGCCTGACCAGCGCACGGTCGGCGGATTCGCCCGGCTGCAGCGGCCTGTCGCGAAGTTTGGCGTAATCATCGAACGCGCGCTGGGTACTGCGTGCGCCGACGATGCGCTCGGCGATCATGCGCAGGTCCGCGACCGCCACGCGGCCGCGCCAGTCACCCACGTCGCGGCTGTTCGTGGCGAATGGGGCGATGAACATCGCCGCGTGCAGGCGCTCCTCCAGGCTTGGCCGCCAGCGCAGCGAGATGAACACCAGGCAGCCCACGTTGATCAGCAGCGACCAGATTGCGCTGTGCAACACAGGATCCCCGCCATCGCCATGGAACAGCGCCTGCGGGCGCAGCCATGCCAACCCCAGCGGACCGCTGTGTAACCAGGGCGCCGTGTGATCCACGGCGGGCAGCAGCAAGGTATAGACCCACACCAGGAAGCCGGCACCGAGGCCGATCGCCACGCCACGTCGGCTGGCGCCACGCCAGTACAGCGCCGCTACGATCGCCGGCGCAAACTGCGCCACCGCAACCAGCGAGAGCAGGCCGGTAGCTGCCAGATTCTCCACGTCGGCGGCCGCACGGTAGTAGGCGTATGCGATCAACGCCAACACCACGATCGCGCAACGACGCACGTACAGCACCACCTGCGAAAGATCGCTGCGCTGCTCCAGCCGCAGGCGGCGGATGCGCAGCAAGGCCGGCATCACCAGGTCGTTGCTGATCATGATCGACAACGCCACGGCCGACATGATCACCATACCGGTGGCTGCCGAAAAACCGCCGATGTAGGCCAGCAGCGCGACAGCGTGGTTGCCGAGTGCCAGCGGCAGGTTCAGCACCCATGCGTCCGCCGCGCCATCGCGTACCGATGGAAACAACGCGCCGGCCGCCACGATCGGCAATACCGCCAGACTGACGATTACCATGTAGGTCGGAATCATCCAGCGCGCATGCCGCAGATCGTTCGCGTCCTCGCATTCCACCACGCCGATCTGGAACTGCCGCGGCAGGCAGAACATCGCGCAGAAACCGAGCAGTGTCTGCGCAATGAAACCGGGCGCCAGTACATCGCCGGTGTGTTCGACCGGCAATTGCAGGCTGGTGATCAAGCCCGGTCCATGCCACCACGCGTACGCCGCCAGCGCCACGAAGGCGAGCAGCTTGATCAGCGATTCGAGCGCGAGCGCCAGCATCAGGCCATGATGATGCTCGCTGGCATCGATGCTGCGTGTACCGAACAGGATCGCAAACAACGCCAGCAGCAGCGCACACCACAATGCCGTGTCGCTGCCGGGCGACATCGGTGCCGACGCGGCAACGCCGCGCAGCACGTCGTACGACATCGCCACCGCCTTGAACTGCAGCGCGAGGTACGGCACCACGGCGGTGACCGCGATCACCGCCACCAATGCGGCCAGACCGTGCGACTTACCGAAGCGCGCACCGATGAAATCGGCGATCGAGGTGATGTTGCGCTGGCCGCCCACCCGCACCAGTCGTTGCAGCAGGCCGAAGCCGAACACAAACAGCAGCAACGGGCCCAGATAGATCGGCAGATAAGACAACCCGGACCGCGCCGCGGTACCGACCGCGCCATAGAACGTCCACGACGAGCAGTACACCGCCAGCGCCAGCGCATACACGATCGGTCGCAGTCGCGGCTGGCGCGGATACAGCGGCCGCCGGTCACCGGCCCAGGCCACGAGGAACAGCAGGCCTACGTAGAGCAACGAGACGAGCAGCAACAGCCAGCCGGCGATCAAACGAATTCTCCCGTGGCGGTGGTTCCGCATCCCGGCGGCTTGTGCGCGGAGCTACCCGTCCGGCAGCCCGCACCCACGCAGACGAGCGACGGCCGGATCCGTCGAAAGTAGCAGAGCTCCCGCGGGATGACGAGGTTCGTATCCGGCGTCTGGAATATCGCAATGACCAGGGGCGCAAGGCATTACAGGCATTTGAGGTGTTTGCGCCATGACGCGCTGCGGCGTCAGGTGCGGTCCAGGGGCATTCGACCAATGGCTAATCCCCATGGCATTGACCCCGATCGGCGCCGGGGAGACTCTTGCAGGGACAGCCGGAGAGTTTCCACATGCACAGTGCAGCAATCAAACCCAGTCCAGCGGCCCGGATCATGTGGGTCGCCATCGCGATCGTGGGCGCGTTCTGCCTCGGCGTGGTGGCTCTGCGCCGCGGCGAGCCGATCAATGCGATCTGGCTGGTCGCCGCGTCGATCTCGATCTTCGTGATCGGCTACCGTTTCTACGGCAAGTTCATCGAACACGCCGTGCTGCAGATGGATCCGAGCCGCGCGACTCCAGCCGTGTTGCGCAACGACGGCCTCGACTACGTGCCCACCGACAAGTGGGTGGTGTTTGGCCATCACTTCGCCGCGATCGCCGGCGCCGGCCCCTTGGTGGGGCCGGTGCTGGCCGCGCAGATGGGCTACCTGCCTGGCACGCTGTGGATCCTGTTCGGTGTGGTATTCGCTGGCGCGGTGCAGGATTTCATGATCCTGGGACTCTCGCTGCGCCGCGATGCTCGCTCGCTCGGTCACATGCTGCGCGAGGAACTGGGGCCGGTCGCCGGTGTGGTAGCGATGTTCGGCGTACTCGTATTGATGATGATCGTGCTGGCGGTGCTGGCGCTGGTGGTGGTCAAGGCGCTCACGCACAGCCCGTGGGGCACCTTCACAGTGGCCGCCACGATCCCGATCGCGCTGCTGATGGGCGTGTACCTGCGCTGGTTTCGCCCAGGCCGGATTATGGAAGTGTCGATCATCGGCCTGGTGCTGCTGCTGGCCTCGATCTGGTTCGGCAAGACCGTGGCCGACTCGGCCACGCTGGCGCCGCTGTTCGACTTCGACGCGAAGGCGCTGGCGTGGCTGCTGATCGCCTACGGCTTCTGCGCCTCGGTACTGCCGGTATGGCTGCTGCTGGCACCGCGCGATTACCTGTCCACCTTCCTCAAGATCGGCACCATCGCGCTGCTGGCGCTGGCGATCTTCCTCTCCGCACCGACCCTGCAGATGCCGGCGGTAACCAAGTTCATCGACGGTACCGGCCCGGTGTTCCAAGGGGGCCTGTTCCCGTTCCTGTTCATCACCATCGCCTGCGGCGCGGTATCGGGCTGGCATTCGATCATCGCCTCCGGCACCACACCCAAGCTGCTCGCCAACGAAGGTCAGGCACGCCTGGTCGGCTACGGCGGCATGCTGATGGAAGCGTTCGTGGCGATCATGGCGTTGATCGCTGCCTCCTCGCTGCACCCGGGCGTGTACTTCGCGATGAATTCACCGGCCGCCATCGTCGGCAGCACCGTTCAGGATGCCGCCACCACGATCAGCCAATGGGGCTTCGTGGTGACCCCGGATGAGTTGCTGCGGACCGCGAAGAACATCGGCGAATCCAGCATCCTCGGCCGCGCCGGCGGCGCCCCGACCCTGGCCGTGGGCATGGCGCAGTTGCTGCACAACATCATCCCAGGCGGCAGCATGATGGCGTTCTGGTACCACTACGCGATCCTGTTCGAAGCGCTGTTCATCCTCACCACGGTCGATGCCGGCACCCGCGTCGGCCGCTTCATGATCCAGGAGATCGCCGGGCTGATTCACAAGCCGCTGCAGGCCACCGAATCGTGGACCGGCAACCTGCTTGCCACTGCGATCTGCGTGGGCCTATGGGGCTATTTCCTCTATCAGGGCGCGGTCGATCCGCTCGGCGGCATCAATACACTGTGGCCGCTGTTCGGCATCGCCAACCAGATGCTCGCCGCGATCGCGCTGATGCTATGCACCGTGGTGGTGGTGAAGCTGAAACGCGAGCGCTACGTGCTGGTGCCGGGCATCCCGGCGATCTGGCTGATCGTGTGCACGCTCACCGCCGGCTGGGAGAAACTCAGCGGCCCGATCAGCTTCACTGCCGCCGCCAACAAGTACTCGACGGCGATGCAGCAGGGCCAGTTGCTGGCACCGGCCAAGACGCCAGCCGCGATGCAGCAGATCGTCACCAACAACTATGTCGACATGACACTTACCGGGCTGTTCATGCTGCTGATCGTGGCTATGCTTGGCTTCTCGCTGCGCGCGCTGATCCGCGCATGGCAGACCAATCACCCGACTGCGCACGAAGAACCTTACGTGGCACTCAGCAGCGTCGCCAGTTGAGGACACCGTCATGAACAGGTCGATGCAAATGCTTGAATCGGGCTGGAAGTGGGCGGTACAAACCGCCCGCCTCTGCTGCGGCGTGCCCGATTACGAAGTCTACGTGAAGCACCTGCGCGAACATCATCCGGAACGCGAGATACCCAGTTACAAGGAGTTCTTCCGCGAACGACAGGTGGCGCGCTACAAGGGGACTGGCGGGCGCTGCTGCTAAAAGCGGCACTCTGCCGTCGTCCCGCGAAAGCCAGGCTCCACTTTGCTGTCGCGAAGGGAAAATGGACGACCGCCACGCTGTTGATGATGCGATCCCGGCGTTCGCCGGAATGACGACGAGGTAATTTCAGGCGCCTTCGTCGTGATGCTTTTTTCTTCAAATCTTCGCGACCGAAGCCGCCCCACAAGATGGCATGCGGTCACGGCAACGGCATGCCTGCGCGCCAGTCTGTCAATTGCAAACCATCCAGCAGCGCGACCACGGCCTGCCGTGCCTGTGCGCCATGTGTAGGCAGCACCAGCACATCGCCGTCATGCGCCCAGTTGAGCAGGCCGCGTACGGCATCGAGTTCGTCGAGACATTCGATCAGCGCATCCGCTGGTACGCTCTTGCGCAGCAGTTCGTCGCGCAGGATGTCGGCAACCTCACCCGACGCGCGACCGCGCATGAAGCCTTCGATATCCTTCAGCACCACGCGCCGGGGATGAAAGGCGGCAGCCACCATCGCCAGCTCGCGGATATCGGCGTCCTCGCGGTTGCCGGCCTGTCCCAGTACCAGACCAAGGCGCGCCGCACCCAGGGTTTGCGTTGCTACCTGCAGCAACCCGCGCAGCCCTTCCGGGTTATGCGCGTAATCGACGAATACCTGCATCGAGCCGTATCGCCAATGTTGCAGACGACCCGGGTTGTCGGCGTGTGCCTCACCGAAGCGTGCCAGCACGGCGGCAATGGTCGCAGCCGGGATGCCCAGTTCAGCAGCAGCCAGCGTGGCCGCCGCGATATTCGAGATGTTGTAACCGGCGCTCCCGGCGAAGCTCAGCGGCATCTGCACAATCGAACCGAGATCGTGATGGCTGCCTTGATGGAACAGGCGCAAATAACCCTCACGCACACCGCACGTACTGCCACCTTGCTCGCGTCGCGCGCGCAGCAACGGATGCGCGTCGTCGAGCGCGAACCAGGCAAGTGGAACCGGTAGCCCATCGGCCTGCCTGACCAGCACCCCATCATCGGCATTCAGCACCAAGGTGCCATCGGTGCCGAGTACGCGCGAGACAGTGAGCTTGACCTTAGCCAGGCCATCCAGATCGTGGATGCCATATTCGCCGAAATGATCGTCGCTGACATTGGTGACCACGGCTACGTTCGCACGCTGCACCGCGATGCCACGACGCAACATGCCACCGCGCGCAGTTTCCAGCACCGCCGCCTCGACCTGCGGTTGCCGCAGGACGACGCGTGCACCGGCAGGACCGGAGAAGTCACCGGCGTCGATTGTATGGCCGTCAACAAACACGCCATCGGTACAGCTGTGTCCGGTATGCCAGCCGTGTGCATGTGCCATCGCGGCGAGCAGGCGCACGGTAGTGGTCTTGCCATTGGAGCCGGTCACCAGGGCGACGGGGATGTCGTGCAACGACGACCAATCCACCGCGTCAGCTGCAGGCAGTTGCGACAATGGCCAGGCGCATGCACCCGTGCCCTCGCCGATCGACAACGCATCCTCGTCGATCAGCACGGTCAATCCACGTGCTTCGGCGGCCTGCACCAGTGCCAGCAGGTCCGGTCGGCGTTCGGCCGCGGCGAACGCACGCAAGGTATGCAGTGCGGAGTCTTCGTCCCAGGCAGCCGGATGACCCGGTGCATGCAGCTCCACGTCGAGTCCGGCGGCATCAGCCAGTGCCACCAGCCATGCCCATTCGTTCACTTCGGTGGCGCTGAACAGTTGGTCGATCGGTGCCGTGATCGCCAGCGCCGCGCCTCCGGCATGACGACGTACCACCAGTGGCGCATCCACCCAGCCGAGTGCCTGTCGTGCACGAACGACGTGCTTTCGCCATGCGCCAAGCAGCAAGTCATCGGGCAACACACCGACGGTTTCCAGCACCGCGCCGGCACCGTCGAAATACAGATTGGTGCCGGTGAGGCGGCGCGAGTCGTCAAACGGCAAGGGAAGCATCGTGCTCAGTCGTCACTCTCGCGGGAGAAGCGCACACCGCGCTCATCGCGCACCACATCGCCCAATCCGGCAAAGCTCGACTCGTCGAAGGATGCCTCCGTCACCGGTGGCGTGATCGGCGCCGCACTGGATTCCGTGCGAAGCTCTGACATGCCTTCGGGACGGAACTTGATGATCTGCTTCCACGAGCGCACCAGCGCATCGGCGAATACCAGAAGCAGATCACCGGAGCGGCCCATGGCCAGTGCGGCATCGATCGCCTTCTGCTCGTCCGGGATGATCGAAATCGCCGCGTCGGGCACACCAGTCGCGCGCAGCGCGCGCGCCAGGATGCCTGGCACCTCATCACCATCGCGGCCACGCAGGGCATCGTCACGGCGGCAGATATAGTGATCGAAGCGACCCGCCACCGCCTCGGCGATCGCCACCAGATCCTCGTCGCGACGATCGCCGGGACCAGCCAGCACCACGATGCGCCGGCCGGTCACGTCGAGACGCCCAGCCAGATCGGCCATCACCGCGACCGCGTGCGCGTTGTGGCCGTAATCGAACAGCACCTTGAACGGATGCTCGCTGTACACGTTCATGCGCCCTGGCGCCTGGAAGAACGTGGTGTCGAACGTGCGCAAGCCCTGGCGAATCGCGTCGAGCTTGATGCCCAGCGAGAACGCCATCGAGGCGGCGACCATCGCGTTCTGCACGTTGTGCAGCGCGCGCCCTTCCAGCGTGGCCGGGATCAGGTGCGTCCACAGCAGCGGGATGTGACTGCCCTTGTCGTACAGCGTGATCATCGCCCCGTTGACGCCGGCCTCGAGCGCACAGGCGCGGCCACCGGCACGCACATGCTCGCGCACCAGCGCGTGCGACGGGTTCATGGTGACGTAGCAGATCACCTTGGCGTCGGTGTAGCCGGACATCTTCAGCACCAGCGGATCGTCGGCATTCAACACTGCGCAATCGGTGGCCACCTCGATCACGATGCGCTTGACTTCGGCGAGCTGCTCCAGCGTGTCGATGCCCTTGAGGCCGAGATGATCGGACTGCACGTTGAGCACCGCACCGACGTTGACCTTGGTCACGCCCATGCCGGCACGCAACAGCCCGCCGCGCGCAGTCTCCAGCACGGCGATATCGATCTGCGGATCGGACAGCACCATGCGCGCCGACACCGGCCCGGTCATGTCGCCCTCGACCGTGCGCTGACCGTCGATGTAGACACCATCGGTGGTGGTGAGACCCGGCGTGTAGCCAGCCATCTTGGTGATGTGCGCCAGCATGCGCGCGGTGGTGGTCTTGCCGTTGGTGCCGGTGAGCGCCGCGATCGGCACCCGCGCCGGCGAGCCAGGCGGAAACAGCATGTCGATCACCGGTCCGGCCGCGTCGCGCGGCGTGCCCTCGCTCGGACTCACGTGCATGCGGAAACCCGGCGCAGCGTTGACCTCGCAAATGCCGCCACCGATGCTCTTGTAACTCTCGGCGATATTGGTCGTGAGGAAATCCACGCCGCCCACATCCAGCCCGATCGCGCGGATCGCGCGCACCGCCATGTCGCGGTTGTCGGGATGGATGATGTCGGTGACATCGGTGGCGGTGCCGCCGGTGGACAGGTTCGCGGTGGAACGCAGGTAGACGATCTCGTCCGCCTTCGGCACCGACGTGGCGGTGTAGCCGACGCGCTCCATCATCATGGTCGCCTGCGCGTCCAGCTCGATCCGGGTCAGCACCTTCTCATGGCCGACGCCGCGACGCGGATCGGCGTTCACGACCTCGACCAGCTGCGCGATCGTGCGGTTGCCATCGCCGATCACATGACCCGGCGTGCGCCGCGTGGCAGCGACCAGTTCGCCGTTAACTACCAGCAACCGATGATCGTCGCCGCTGAGGAAGTTCTCCACGATCACCGAGCGCGAGTGTTCGCGCGCGGCCTTGAAACCTTCGATGACTTCCTCATCGGTCATCAGGTGAATCGAGATGCCGCGACCATGGTTGCCGTTGAACGGCTTGGTCACCACCGGCACACCGAGCCGGCGTGCCGCGCGCAACGCGCCTTCCTCGTTTTGCACCAGCTCCTGCTTGGGCACCGGCAGGCCTAGCGAGGCGAGGATCTTGTTGGTTTCTTCCTTGTCGCTGGCCAGCTCCACCGCGATGTGCGGTGTGCGCCCGGTCACCGTGGCCTGAATGCGCTGCTGGTATTTGCCGTGGCCCAGCTGCACCAGCGACTGATCGTTGAGGCGCAACCACGGAATGTCGCGTTCCTCCGCTGCGCGCACCAGCGATGCGGTGGACGGGCCGAGCGCGCGGCGCTGCGCATAGCGGATGAACTCGTCGCGTTCGGCCGGCCATTCCCAGCCTTCCGGTACGTTGCCACGCACTTGAAGTTCCACCGGCAGCAACGAGGACAGCAGGCGCAGGGCCAGCTCGCCGGCGGCGACGCCTTCCTCCTTCTGCACGTACTCGTAGACCACTGAATACACGCCTGGCTTGTCGACGCTGCGCGTCTTGCCGAAGGTGACATCCTCGCCGGCGACATTCTGCAATTCGATCGCCACGTGTTCGAGTACATGGCCTAGCCAGGTACCGTCGCCTTCGCGCATGCGGCGGATGAAGCCGCCAGGCTCGCGGTACGAGCAGCCGTGTTCGGCCAGCCCCGGCAATGCAGCGATCAAACCGTCGACAAAGGTCGGTCCCAAGCGGCCGGTTGGCCATTGTTCCAGCTCACCCAGATCCAGCTCGAGCCGGATCACCGGGAAATGCGCATACAGCGACGGGCCTACAAAAACGGAACGTTCCAGAATGCGCATGGGCTTTTTCCTTGAGCCGAGGGCCCGCGTCAGAGAGTTTGGAACCGGACCCGTTTCAGGCAATTTGTTTCGATGTCGCCAGCGTACCCGCCGAAGCGTGGCGCGTCTGCATGTTGAAGGTAGCACCAGCAATCAGTACATGAATGGTCATGCCCAGCATGCACACCGTATCGTGCTCGCCGGCATCGGCCATCGACGAGAACTGCAGATTGCCTGCGTCAAGCACGGTGACCGCGCCGCTGCCCTCGACCTCAAGCGTATTGTCCGGGCGAATGAATGCCGCCGTGTCCTCGTCCAGACCGATGCCGACCGCGTAGGGGTTATACGCCAGCGCGGCCATCAGGCGACCCAACCGGTCACGCTGGCTGAAATGCTGGTCGATGATGAAACGATTGGTCAGGCCCAGTCCGGGTGCCAGCCTTACGCTGCCGGCGGTGGGCGACAATCCCTCCTTGCCGAACGCGATCATGTGTTCACTGAGTATGCTGGCGCCCGCGCTGGTACCGCCGACGTGCACGCCACGTGCATTCAACGCACGGATTCGCTGCGCCACCGGCGTGCCACCGAGCATGGTCGACAAGCGCAACTGGTTGCCGCCGGTGAAAAAGATGCCCGTCGCCTGATCGAGCCTCTGCAACCGGTTCTTTTCCTCGGTATCGCGGCGCATGTCGAAATCAAGCACGCTGACTGCGCTGGCACCGAGACCAGTGAAAAGTCTTTCGTAACGCGAGCCGGTATCGGCAAGCTGGCTCGCCGTCGGAATCACCACGATATTCGCGTCAGCGCCACCACACAGGCGAACGAATCGTTCAAGAATGCGCGGGTCGTTCTCTTTCTCCTCCGCGCCGCCGATCGGTACGATCCATCCGCGCTGCTCCCCTTCCAACACCCTGCTGGGACTCATCCTGCCCTCATCAATTTTGTTCTCATCTGTTTTCGGTTTCATGCGGTTCTCTGAGTCTATTGGATCGATAACGGTCATCCGATCCATCCTGACGCATCAAACGTCTACACAGCGTTCTCAAACGTGCCACGATGTTCGATGTGGCCATTGCGCACATGCACGATGCCGCCGGCGATCACCTCGTGCGCAGCTCCCGCCTCGTCCAGCACCACCAGATCCGCATCGGCACCGACCTGTATGCGACCTTTGGCCGGCAGCCGCAACAACCGCGCCGGATTGCTGGTGAACGCCGGCAGCGCGCGCTCCAGCGGCACGCCACGTTGCAGTACCTCATTCAGGGTTTGCAGCAGCGCACCGGACTCGCCCACGCCCATCCGACAGACGTGACCTTCGTGATCGAATACCGGCAGGCAGCCGCCGGCGTCCGAGCTGATCGTGATGCGTTCAGCCGGTGCGGCGCTGTCCAGGAAACGGATCAGGCCATCGGCCGCGCTCCAAGCATCCTCGCCCTCCTCGACCGGAAACGCGGTGAGGTCGATCGTGCAGCCTCGCCCGGCCAGTTCCAGCGCCTCGTCGAACAGCGCCTTGCGGCGGTTCACGTGGGTGGGATGGAACACGCGCGGCGGCAGTTCGCTCTGCTCCAGCGCGCGGCGCACCAGGTCCAGTCCGCGCGGACCATCGCCCAGATGCAGGTGCAGCACGCCGGCCTTGCCCGTCATCAACCCGGCGACATGCGCGTCGGCGGCCAGTCGCAGCAGCTCGTCCAGCGTTGGCTGGCTGGAGCGATGATCGCTGATCGCCACTTCGCCGATGCCGATCAGCGCCTCGATCAGCACCAGATCGCCGCGGACCGTGCCAGTGAGCGTTCGGGGTGGCACGTGATAGCCGCCGGTAAAGGCCAGCGCGCTCAATCCTTCCTCGCGCAACGCATAGACCGTCGCCAGCAGGTCGCGCGGGCCGCGCGCCACATCGTCCGTGCCGAGCAGGCCGATTACCGTGGTGATGCCGGCACGGGTAAAGCGCGACACGCCGAGCGGCGGCACCCGTGTGCGGAAACCCGCCTCGCCACCACCGCCGGTTACGTGCACGTGCGCGTCGATCAGCCCCGGAATCAGCCGGCGTCCCTGCAGGTCGATGGTCTCCACCGCCAGTGTGGCCGGCAGATCGAACAGCCCCGTTCCCATCCACAGGATGCGACCACCGCCCAGCAGCAGATGCTGCTGCCCCAGCGGCTCGGGCGCATGGACCTGCGCGTTGCGTAAAAGCATGAGATTCATCGGTGCAGCGTGCCGATCACCCACGATGGCGTCAAGCAGGATCGGGGCTGGGGACTTATGGCAAGTATCCGCGACCATACGCCACGAGCACCCCGACTCGACCAATCACGCCAAGACCGCCACAATGATCAGCTAAGCTCCTGAGTCCCCGCATGTCCGATACCCCGGCACTCCCTGCATGAAGCAAACCCCGAAGCACGAATCCCGGCACAGCGTTGGCCTGCGCGTGATCGCGATCTACGAGGTGGTCAAGACGGTTGGCCTGATCCTGGTGGCGATCGCGGCATTTCATCTGAACCGGACACAGAACTTCGAACATCTGGTGCACTGGCTCGAACATCTGTCCCTGGCCGACAGCAATGGCCTGCGCTGGAGGCTGGTCAACGTGCTGGAGGAGATGGGTCCCAGCAAGTTCGTCGCGATCGGCATCGTGGCGCTGGCCTATGCCGTGATCTTCGCCGTCGAAGGCGTCGGCCTGTGGCTGCGCAAGCCATGGGCGGAATGGTTCACGGTGATCACCACCGGCTCGCTGATCCCGCTCGAGATCTACGAGACATTGCACCACTTCGGCTGGCTCAAACTGGCCACCCTGGTGGGCAACGTGGTCATCATCATTTACCTGGTGCGCGTGGCCCTGCAATCGCGCAAGCCTCATACCTCGTGATGCACTGCTTCGGCCGGCAGTTCATCGCCGCGCCGCGGCATCAGTTCGACCAGGTACATCGCTGCCAGGATCAGGCCTCCGCCTACCAGCATCCGCCAAGTGAGCACATCACTGCCGAGCAGCACCGCGAACGCGGCGGCGAACACCGGCTCGGTGGTCATCACGATCGCGGCACGTGTCGCCGGCAGATGCGACTGCGCCCAGGTCTGCATCAGCATCGCACCGGCACCGGCGACCAAGGCCATGTACAGCACGGCAAACCATGCACTGCGATCAGGTGGCAGCGTCGGTCCGTGTGGTGCGGTAGCAAGCAGGCAGACCACGGCGATCGCCATCATCTGCACCGCCGACATGCCGAATGCCTCACCCTTGCGCGACCACTGACCGAGCCCGACGATATGCAGGCCGTACAGCGCGGCCGAAGCCAGCGTCAGCCACACGCCGAGATCGACCGAGACGCCATTGAGCGACAACAGCGCCAGTCCGGCGGTGGACAGCAGCACCGCCAACCACACCACGCCGGCCATGCGCTGGCGCAACAGCAGCATCGCCAGGATCGGCGTGAACACCACATACATGCCGGTGGCGAAACCGCTGACACTGGGCGCGATCAGGGACAGCCCCCAAGTCTGCAGCAGCTGCCCCGCACCGTAGATCACGCCGAGCAGCAGGCCGCGCATGACCTGCTTGCGGCCAAGCCGCCACACCGGCCGAGCAAACAACGCCAGCATCACCAGTGCAGCGATGGCAAAACGCACGGCCAGAAAATCCGCCACCGGCATGCGCGCGACCACGTCCTTGATCAGCACGAAGGTCGAACCCCATACCGCGGTCATCGCCAGCAGACCGATGGTCGCCAGGGTGGCAATCCGCCGTGAGGTCGTCACCGGCGCGACAGCAATCGCCACAGCTGGCCCGGGATCTGCAGCACGAAATGTGCCCAGATGCCCATCCACACTGCAACAGTCACCAGCGGGTTGCGCGCGGCCGGATCGTGCTTGCGGAACCAGCGCCACATGCCGCGGTGCTTGTGCCGACTGACGAACACCGGCCGGTGGCGGCTGGAACCACCCTTGCCGTGCAACACGCGGACATCGCCAGCCAGCAATACCTGGTAACCCAGGTCACGGACACGGCGGCACAGGTCGAGGTCCTCGCAGTGCAGGAAATACTTCTCGTCGAAACCGCCGAGCCGCTCGAACATGGCGCGTGGCAGCAGCATCACGGCACCCGACACCGCCTCGGCCTCGATCACTTCGGCGGGAATCTCCCCGTCGATGTTGACGCGCTCTCCGGCGCGCCCAAGCATACTGTTGAGTGCGCGATGCAACAGCGGATCGCGCCGCCACGAGGCTGGATCAGGATGGCCCTCGGCGTCGCATACCACCGCGCCGATCACGCCGGCCTTCGGCTTGCGGGCTAATACCGCTAGCAGCTGGCACAGTTCATTTTCCTGCAGCACACAATCGGGATTGAGCACCAGCAAGGCTTGCCCTCCGGCCTGCCTGGCAGCAAGGTTCACCGCCGGGCCGAAGCCGAGATTGCGATGGTTATAGACCACCTTCAGCCGCGCATCGTGCGCATACGCCCGCTCGATCGCCGAAGGCACGCCGTCATGGGAGGCGTTGTCGATCAGGATCAGCTCCAGCGACAGGCTGCTGCTCAACAGCTGGCGCACGCATTCGCGTAGCGCCGGGCCGCTGTCGGCGGATACCACGATCACACTGAGCGCCACCGAAAATGGCGAGCGAGGGTAGGCAGAAGTATCCATCGCGCAAGTATGCGCGGTGACACGCACTGGGAAAACAACCGGACACGAAATAATCGGAAAAATCCGCTACGCAAAATGGTCAGTCGGACCGAAATCAGTCCTCGTCGTCGTGACCCAAAACAGCCGACAGTGCCAGCGGCATCTCGCCATCACGCCTGAACAACCACGGCTGCTCGCGATACCAGCCACACAACTGCCAGCCACGCAGGTGATGTCGCTGATCACGCTCACGATCCCACAACACGATGCCGTGACCGTTGTCGGCGCGCAGCGCAAACCAGCGTCCACCCGGACTGAAACCGGCATCTGCGCCAACGCCATCGAGTCCACTGCCATCGGCAAAGCGATAACTGCCGTCGCGATGGATCGCGCCGCCACCACGCGGATCGATGAGCTCGGTCCCGGTCAATTGCCAGACCGGTGGTTGCAGCTCGATGATTTGCGCAATCGGGCCGATCGGTGCCAACGCCAGTTCGGGCCACTCGGCCGATGCCGACGAGATCGCCACCACCGGTGGGGACACACGGCGCAGATCCCGATCGAGCCATGCTTCCAGTCCAGCCAACAGCGTGTATCCCACCAGCGCACCAAGCAGTGCCGCACCCCACGCGAACGCATCACCGCCAAGCCCCCGCTGCAATGCGAACAACATACCAGGCATGCCCCAGCGCAGTCCTTGCCGACACAAGGATGCATGCTCGACAGCCAGCCGGTGCTGCAGCAACAGCAACGCCGCCACCAAGGTGAGCAGCAGCGGCAAACACAGCCACCACGGCAGCAGCGCCAGCAATGCAACCCAGGCCAGTCCCGGCAGCCAGATGTTCCATGTCGGCCAGCGGCGCCGAGCCATGGCTCAGCGCTTCATCGCGCGATGTGCGATCAGCCGCACCACACGCGGGCGTTGCGGAACATGCGCATCCACGGTGAGTCCTCACCCCAGCTGTCCGGATGCCAGCTCAGTTGCACGCTGCGGAACACGCGCTCGGGGTGCGGCATCATGATCGTCACGCGGCCATCGGCGGCGGTGAAGCCGGCCAAGCCACCCGGCGAGCCGTTGGTGTTGAGCGGGAAGTTCTCGGTTGGCTTGCCGCGGTTGTCGACGAAACGCACCGCACCGTTCGACTTGGACGGGCTGCACGCCTGCGGGAAGCTGACCCGGCCTTCGCCGTGCGCTACTGCCACCGGAATCCGCGAGCCGGCCATGCCCTTGAAGAACAGGCTCGGCGAATCGAGTACTTCCAGCGTGACCAGGCGCGATTCGTACTGCTCCGATGCGTTGCGCAGGAACTTCGGCCAGTGCTGCGCGCCGGGAATGATCTCCTTCAGCTGCGCCATCATCTGGCAGCCGTTGCATACGCCAAGTGCGAACTTCGTCGGATCGGCGAAGAACGCCGCGAACTGCTCACGCAGCATCTCGTTATACAGGATCGAAGTAGCCCAACCACGACCCGCACCAAGCACGTCGCCGTAGGAGAAACCGCCGCAGGCAGCGAAGCCACGGAAATCGGCCAGCTTGTAACGGCCGGTGGCCAGATCGGACATGTGCACATCGACCGCATCGAAACCGGCGCGGGTGAACGCGGCCGCCATCTCGGCCTGACCGTTGACGCCCTGCTCGCGCAGCACCGCAATGCGCGGACGCGCGCCGCTGTTGACAAGCGCCGCGGCCACGTCCTCGGCCGGATTGAAGCTGAGTTTCGGCGTGATGCCCGGATCGGCATCATCGAGCCGCCATTCCTGTTCGGCATCGGCGCTCTGCGGGTTGTCGCGCAGGCGCTGCATCGCGTGGCTGGTTTCGTTCCACGCCTTGAACAATGTGATCCAGTTCCACTTGAACAAGGTGTCGCCCGCGTGGAAAAGCTTGATGCCGAGCTTCTCCTTCGGCCGGCCGATACGGTAGCTGATGCCAGCCAAGCCATGCTTGACCAGCAACGCCTCGAACGCCTCGCGATTCGCTTCGGCCACCTGCATCACTGCACCGAGTTCCTCGTTGAACAGCGCGCGCAACGCGGCCTCGCCCCAGCCGTCCAGATGGATCTCCAGACCGCAGTGACCAGCGAATGCCATCTCCAGCAGGGTGGTGATGACGCCGCCATCGGAGCGGTCGTGATAAGCCAGCAACAGGCCGCCTGCATTTGCCTCCTGCACCAGTTCGAACAACGCCTTCAGCTGCTTGGCGTCATCCAGATCCGGCGGCACACCGCCGCTGCGGTTGAACACCTGGGTCAAGGCGGAGCCGCCGAGGCGATCGCGTCCAGCGCCAAGATCGATCAGCCAGAGCTCCGAGTTGCCGCGATCAAGCCGCAACTGCGGGGTAAGTGTGCGGCGTACGTCGGTGACACGGGCGAAGCCGGTGATCACCAGCGATACCGGCGATACCGTGCGCTGAGGCTTGCCGCCGTCCTCCCACACGGTCTGCATCGACAGCGAGTCCTTCCCGACCGGGATCGAGATGTCCAGTTGCGGGCACAGTTCCATGCCGATGGCTTTCACGGCATCGAACAATGCAGCGTCTTCGCCGGGATGATTCACCGCCGCCATCCAGTTCGCCGACAGCCGGATCTCGCCGAGGCTGGCAATCGGCGCCGCGGCGAGGTTGGTGATCGCCTCGCCGACTGCCAGGCGTGCCGCATCCGCGCTGTTGAGCAGTGCCACCGGCGCGCGCTCGGCCATCGCCATCGCTTCGCCAGCGTAGCCATTGAAATCGGCGATGGTCACCGCACAGTCGGCCACCGGCACCTGCCACGGACCGACCATCGGATCGCGATGATTCAGGCCGCCGACGGTGCGGTCGCCAATCGTGATCAGGAAATTCTTGCTGCCCACGGTGGGCAGACGCAACACGCGCAGCAACGCCTCGTCCATGCCGATGCCGGACAGATCCGGCAGCAGGTCGACGCGCGGCTTGATCCGCTTCGCATCGCGATGCATCCGCGGCGGCTTGCCGAACAGCACGTCCATCGGCAGGTCGATCACCGTCAGCTCGCGGCGCGGATCGGTCAGCAGCAGCCGACGCTCGACGGTGGCGTCGCCGACCACCGCATACGGGCAGCGCTCGCGCACGCACATCGCCTCGAACTCGGCCAGATTTTCCGGGCCTATAGCCAATACGTAGCGTTCCTGCGACTCGTTGCTCCACACCTGCATCGGCGACAGCGACGGGTCATCGCAGGGAAGCTTCGACAGGTCGATCACGCCACCGACGCCAGCGTCGTTGAGCAATTCGGGAATCGCGTTGGACAGGCCTCCCGCACCAACGTCATGCACGCTGACGATCGGATTGTTCTCGCCACGCGCGCAGCAGGCGTCGATGACTTCCTGGCAACGCCGTTCCATCTCGGCGTTGTCGCGCTGCACCGAGGCGAAATCGAATTCCTCACTCGACGCACCGGAAGCGACCGACGAGGCCGCGCCACCACCGAGGCCGATCAGCATCGCCGGACCACCGAGCACGATCACCTTGTTGCCCGGCTGCACCGCGCGTTTCAGCACATCGCCGGCACGCAGGTTGGCCAGGCCGCCCGCGAGCATGATCGGCTTGTCGTAGCCGCGGCGCAGGCCCGCTTCACCGGTCTCGTGCTCGTAGCTGCGGAAATAGCCGCCCAGACACGGGCGCCCGAATTCGTTGTTGAACGCGGCGGCACCCAGCGGGCCGTCGCGCATGATCTCGAATGCGCTGGCCATGCGTGGCGGCAGCGGGCGATTGACTTCCCACGGCTGCGGATGACCGGGGATGCGCAAGTCGGAGACCGAGAAACCGGTGAGGCCAGCCTTCGGCTTGCCGCCGCGGCCGGTCGCACCTTCGTCGCGGATCTCGCCGCCAGCACCAGTAGCCGCGCCCGGCCATGGCGCGATCGCGGTCGGGTGGTTGTGCGTCTCCACCTTGATCGCGAAATCGATGCGTTCCTCGTGGCCGCGCCACACGCCATCGGCCGGGTCGGCGAAGAAGCGCTTGCCAACGCTGCCCTCGATCACCGCGGCGTTGTCCGAATAGGCGGACAGGGTATGTGCCGGCGAATGCTGGTGGGTGTGCTTGATCATGCCGAACAGGCTCTTGTCCTGTTCCGCGCCGTCGACCGTCCAGCTGGCGTTGAACACCTTGTGCCGGCAATGCTCGGAATTCGCCTGCGCGAACATGAAGAGTTCGGCATCGGTCGGATCGCGGCCGAGTTCGGCGTAGCGCTCGACCAGGTACTCGATTTCGTCGTCGGCCAGTGCCAGACCCAGCCGTGCGTTCGCCTCGGCAAGTGCCGCACGCGGATCAGCGCCGAGCGCGACATGCACCAGATCGCCTGGCGATCCGGCCAGGAACAGCCCCTGTGCATCCTCGATGCGATCCAGCACCGACTGCGTCATCGCATCGTGCAGCACCGCCATGATTGCGGCGTGATCCGGCGCCTCGGCCGCTGGCAGACCGGCGACCTGCCAGGCCAGCCCGCGCTCGACCCGACGCACGTCGAAACCGGCGCCATGCAGGATGTCGGTGGCCTTGCTCGACCACGGCGAAATCGTGCCCAGTCGCGGCACCACCCACAGCGTGGCCGGCTCCGGCGCGGCATCCTTTGCTTCCAGCACGCTCAGCAGACGCTGGCGCAGCGCGCCTTCCGGCGTCGCATCGGCGTCGATGAAATAAACAAACCACGACGCCTGCACGCGCACGCCACGATGCAAGGCATCCAGGCGGGCATTGAGACGTTCGAGGCGGAACGGCGAGAGGGCGCTCTGCCCGTCGAGTGCGATCATGCGGGGAACGGCGCTATGCGATGGAAACGCCTATTCTAACTGATGCTGCACTACGGCATAAGCGTGGCCCGAAAGCCGCGCCAGAACGACCTCAGCTGCCCGCCTGCAACGCCTGCAGCAGTTGATCCGGGGTGACGTAACCGCCCAGCGTGCGGCCATCCGGGCCATAGATCGTGGGCGTACCCTCGACCCCCAGCTTCACGCCCAGGTTGAACTCGTCCTTGACCGGATTGGTGCAACTGGCCACCTTCGGCGCGTGACCTTCCTTCGCGGCGGTAAACGCGGCCTTGCGGTCATCGGCACACCACACGGACACCATCTCGGTATAGGTTGGCGTGGGTCGACCGGCAGTAGTGATCACGCCCTCGCGCGGCCACGCCAGATATTCCACTGCGATCCCGGCCTTGTTAAATGCGGCAATCTGTTCATGCAATGCACGGCAGAAACCGCAATTGACGTCGGTAAAAACGGTCACCGTGTACTTCGGATGCGGCGGCGCGAACACGATCCGCTCGGAAGCCGGCACCTTGGCCAGTTCAGCCTTGCGGAAGACAGCCCATGCAGCATCGTTGACATTCTCGTGTTTGCCCAGATCAATCAGATCGCCGTTCAGCAGGTACTTGCCGTCGGCACTGACATACACGATCTGGCCCGAGGCAATCACCTGGTAGAACCCCGGCAACGGCGCCGGCTCGATCGAATCAATCTCGGCTTTCGCCGACAGGGATTTGATCGCTTGCTGCACAATCTTTGCAGCGGCTGGCGTAACCGCCGGGCTATTGACTACGGTCGCGGCACTATCAGCAGCGCTGACATTTGACGCAAATCCGCCGACGCATAGCGCCAGCAACAATTTCTTCAACATCACCAACCTCATCAATCCGATCGGCAGGCACACGGCCGACACTGTTCGCTCATTCTCGCACAACCGGCTGAACCGCCCTCAGCCGCGCGGATGATGCTGTGCATGCAACCGTTTCAGGCCTTCCTTCGCCACCAGCGTATAGATCTGGGTGGTGCTGAGCGAGCTGTGGCCGAGCAACATCTGCAGCGCGCGCAAGTCGGCACCGTGATTCAACAGATGGGTGGCAAACGAATGCCGCAGCACATGTGGCGAGATGCGTTTCGAATTGATGCCGACCTTCACCGCGTAGCGCTTCACCAGTGTCCAGAACATCTGCCGGGTCATGCCCTCGCCACGCCGACTCAGGAATAACGCGGCCGGCTGGCGCCCTTTCGCCAGCTCCGGCCGTGCGCCGGCCAGATAGGCAGCGATATGTTCGAGCGCCACTTCGCCCACCGGCACCAGCCGATCCTTGCCGCCCTTGCCGGTGACTCGCAGCACACCCTGGCGCGTATTCAGCGCAGCCAGCGACAATTCGACCAATTCGGATACGCGCAGGCCTGATGCATACATCAGCTCCAGCATCGCGCGATCACGCAGGCCCAGAGTGGTGGTTACATCCGGGGCGTTGAGCAGGCCTTCGATCTCGCGCTCGGCCAACGCCTTGGGCAGGCTGCGCGGCATCTTCGGCCGCTCGATCAGCAAGGTCGGATCGGCAAAACCCGGCTCGTTGCGCGCGAGAAACGCGTAATAACGCCGGAACGCCGACTGCCGCCGCGCGAGCGAGCGGACCGCTACCGCTTGCGCACCGTGGTACGCGGAAATATCCTCGCGCCGCGCCGTGTGCAGGCTTTGGCCGCGGCCAGCCAGCCAGCTGGCAAGCGCTTCCAGATCGCATCGGTACGCCTCCAGCGTACGGTCGGCCAGACCGTCCTCCGACCACACCCGTTCCAGGAAACTGCTTATGCTCAGCCGATCGGCATCGGCGATACTGGTACGGCTTTCTTCCTTCTTCATGCGCACGATGCTGGGCATTGCGCGCGCACTACGCAAGCGATCAACAACCGATGCCGATCAACCTTGTCACCACCGACATCCCGTGCCCGCTGTGGCGTCGCCTGCTGGCACTGGTCTATGACCTGCTGATCGTGGTGGCGATCGTGATGGTGGTCGGCCTGCTGTGCCAGCTGGCCACCGGTGGCCAGCTGATCCACACCGGCGTCACCACGGCGATTCCGATCTGGTACCAGGCGCTGCAGGGTCTGGTCGTAACGGCGTATTTCATCAGCTCGTGGCGCCGGGGTGGCCAGACACTCGGCATGCGGCCGTGGCGCACCCGGGTGACGCGCGACGATGGCGGTACACCGTCGCTGCAGCAGGCGCTGATCCGCGTAATGGTGGCCGGGGCACCGCTGGTGCTGCTGATGCTGGCGCCGGTAATCGGGCTGCGCGCGACGCTTTGGACCGTGCTGATCGTTTGGGCTTGCTGGTTTGCGGTGGGGCTGTTCGATCCGCGCCGACGTGCCCTCCATGATCTTGCCGCGCATACCGAGGTCCGCCTGCTCGGCTGAGTTTCACATTTCGCTCAGCGTGTACCAGATTCAATCCCATGATGCCCAAACTTCGCACTGTCGAAAACCGCAATGATGCCGAACTGATCCGCGCCAACCGCAGCTTCTACGAATCGCTGTGGGCCGAGGCCAGACTGATCGGACCGGAGCGCTTCAACACCTGGCCGCTGGTACACGAACTGACGAGTACGGCGTCGCGCCGACTTGAAGTGGCCCCTGGCCTGCGCCCACGCCTGCCGCTGCATGGCACCTGCTTCGTCGACCTCAGCCATGCCGCCTTGCAATGCCTGCATGCGTGTGGCGCCGATGCGGTGCACGGCATGATCGGTGCGCTGCCCTGCCGGGATGCCAGTTTCGAGCTGATCTGCGCACTCGATATCCTGGAACACGTGGCCGACGACGACAGCGCGCTGGCCGAACTGGCACGGGTGGCGACGCCCGGCGCCACCGTGCTGCTGTCGGTACCCCTGCACCCGGAAGCGTGGACGGCATTCGATGATTTCGTCGGCCACTGCCGCCGCTATGAGCCGGCGCAGATCGTCGCCCGACTGGCGCAGCACGGCTTCACCATCGAGCACAGCGCGGTCTACGGCATGCAGCCGAAGTCCTCACGCCTGCTCGATATCGGCCAGTGGTATCTGACCCATCGACGCCAGCGCGCGATGTGGTGGTACAACCGGGTGTTCATGCCGCTCGGCCTGCACTTCCAGAAATCGCTGCAATGGCGCGCCGGACTTGGCGATACGCAGGGGGTCGACGAGGTGCTGCTGCACTGCCGTTATCGCCAAGTCACTGATTGATCTGGCACTAGCGTTTTGCGGCATCGCACCACACCGGGCTCAAACGGCGCTAAGATGGAAGCGTTTTCGTCCCCGGTCACCCTATTACGATGCTTTACCAAATCCACGAATGGCAGCGCGCCTTCCTCGGCCCGCTGAGCTACTTCGCGCAAGCCAACGCGAGCATGCTCAACGACAACAGCAGTCCGTTCGCGCAACTGCCGGGTTCCCAGCGCATGGCCGCCGGCTACGAACTGGTCCACCGGCTCGGTAAAGCTTACGAAAAGCCCGAATTCGACCTGCACACTGCCACCGCGCACGATCACGAGATCGCGGTGATCGAACGTGTCGCGCTGGCCAAGCCGTTCTGTCAGCTGAAGCGCTTCAAGCGCTTTAGTGACGATCAGGGCACGATCGAGAAGATGAAGACCGATCCGGTCGTGCTGGTGGTGGCGCCACTGTCCGGCCATCACTCCACGCTGCTGCGCGATACTGTGCGTACCCTGCTGCGCGACCACAAGGTCTACATCACCGACTGGGTCGACGCGCGCATGGTGCCCACGGCCGACGGCAGCTTCGGCCTGGATGATTACATCGCCTATGTCGAGGAATTCATCCGCCATATCGGCGCCAGCTCGCTGCATGTGATCTCGGTGTGCCAGCCAACCGTGCCGGTGCTGGCGGCGGTATCGCTAATGGCCGCGCGCGGTGAAGCCACCCCGCGCAGCCTGACCATGATGGGCGGCCCGATCGATCCGCGCTGCAGCCCCACCAGCGTCGACAACCTGGCCACCAACCAGCCGCTGTCGTGGTTCAAGGGCAACGTGATCCATACCGTGCCACCGAACTATCCCGGTCGCGGCCGGGAGGTCTATCCGGGCTTCCTGCAGCACGCCGGATTCATCGCAATGAATCCCAATCGGCACCTCAACTCGCACTGGGATTTCTACCAGGACCTGGTGCGCGGCGACCTCGATGATGCCGAATCGCACCGCAAGTTCTACGACGAATACAACGCCGTGCTCGACATGCCGGCCGAGTTCTATCTCGACACCATCGCAAAGGTTTTCCAGCAGTTCCTGCTGCCACGCGGGCTATGGGACGTCGCCGGCGAACGGGTGAACCCGGCCGCGATCAAGCAGAGTGCCCTGCTGACCATCGAGGGCGAGCTGGACGATATCTCCGGCCTTGGCCAGACCCAGGCCGCACATGACCTGTGCAGCAGCATTCCGGCCAAGCGACGCGAACACAAGGTCATCGAAGGCGCCGGGCACTACGGCATCTTCAGCGGCCGTCGCTGGCGCGAGACGGTCTACCCGCAGGTGCGCGACTTCATCCGCAAGTTCGATCGCCCAGCGCGCTGACTTCCCGCAAATCCGCCATGATTCCCCTGCCCCGCACGGGAAGTACGCAAAGCCATGCCTGACTACCAAGCCATCCTGGACGAGATCCGCGACGAGGTGCGGCCGCTGCTGCTGCAAGGCCGCGTGGCGGATTACATACCGCGCCTGGCCGGTGTGCCGCGCGAGAAATTCGGCATGGCGGTGGTCACGCTCGATGGTGGCCTCTACCAGACCGGCGATGCGGTCGAGTCGTTTTCGATACAAAGCATCTCCAAGGTATACACGCTGACCCTGGCGTTGCAGTCCATCGGCGATGAACTGTGGCAGCGCGTGGGCCGCGAGCCGTCCGGCAACGCCTTCAACTCGCTGGTTCAGCTGGAGCTGGAAAACGGCCTGCCGCGCAATCCCTTCATCAATGCGGGCGCGCTGGTCGTCGCCGATGTGGTGCTCGCCACGCGGGAAGATCCACGCGCGCAATTGCTGGCCACGATCCGCGGCTGCAGCGGCAATCCCGACATACGCGACGACCCGGAAGTCGCGCTATCCGAGAAGGCGAACGGTTTCCGTAATGCCGCGCTGGCCAATTTCATCCGCAGTTTCGGCAACCTCGAGCATGCGATCGACGATGTCCTGGATTTCTACTTCTACCAGTGTTCGCTGGCGATGAGTTGCGTGGACCTGGCGCGCGGATTCCTGTTCCTGGCCAATCAGGGCCGCTGCCCATGGAGCGGCGACCGCGTGCTTTCGCCTGACCAGGCCAAGCGCATCAATGCGCTGATGCTGACCTGCGGCACCTATGATGCGGCCGGCGATTTCGCCTACCACGTGGGTATACCGGGCAAGAGCGGCGTTGGCGGCGGCATCGTCGGAGTCATTCCGAACCAGCTGGCGGTGGCGGTGTGGTCACCGGCACTCAACGCCAAGGGCAATTCGCTGGCCGGCAGCGCCGCACTGGAACGCTTCACGGCCAAGACCGGCCTGTCGATCTTCTAGTCAGCAGCATCCCGCTGGATTTTGTTTGCACGCATAGCTACTAGCAGCTACTGGCAAACCTGCGCATCCTTCACCCACGAGGGCAACCCATGCAGCTGCCTTCAGCGGCTCGACGCCATCATGATCGGCTTCTTGGTGTTGCGGTGGGCGAGCCTGGTCGCGCCGTGTCTCGGATGAACTGCCGGATGAGCTGCGAGGTTGCGACGGGGACAGCTGACACCCCGATGCGGAGTACAGGCATTGCGCGCGACAGGCTCCGATTTGCCGCGGCGATGGTGGCGCTGCGGTGCCGGCATCGGTTCAGCCTCGGCATTTCCGATGGGCGACAACGCTGCCAAGACGCGGTGCGTCATGCTGGTGCCGGCGCCGCCGGCCTGGGCAACGAGGATCGCGGGGGTCTGGCGATTGTCAAAACCATCATCCAGCAACCGGGCCATCAGATTGTCGCGAGCTGCTGCGGTACGGCCGCCCATGACCACGGCGAACAGGCGCTGGCCATCCCTGACTGCGGTCGAGGCGAGGTTGAAGCCGGACGCATCGGTGAAGCCGGTTTTCAGCCCATCCATGCCCGGGTAGTGGTCCATCAGGTGGTTGTGACCACGCACGATCCGCCCACGGAATACAAATTCCTTGGTCGCGAAGTAGTGCGTGTCCTGCGGGAAGTCGTGGTACAGCGCCACCGCCAACTTTGCCATGTCGCGCGTTGTGGTCGAATCATCCGAGTTGGGCAGGCCGGTCGCATTACCGAAATGCGTGTCGGTCATGCCGATGCGTAGGGCTTGTGCATTCATCATGTCGACGAAGTGGCTTTCGGAGCCACCGAGGCCTTCAGCCACCACGGTCGCAGCGTCATTCGCTGATTTCGTGACCATGCCGAGGATGCAATCACTTACCGAGATTGTCTGGCCAGCGCGCAGACCCAGCTTGGTCGGCGCCTTATTCGCAGCCCAGGCCGAAACCGGCAACTGCTGATCGATCTTCAGCTGGCCGCTTTGCAGCTTCTGAAAGGTGAGGTAGAGCGTCATCATCTTGGCCAGCGAGGCCGGATGGTTCAGTTGATCGGGGTTGACCGCGCTCAGAACCTGCCCCGTCGCCGGATTGACGACGATGGCGGCGTAGCCTGCATGGGCCACGCCCATGAAGCTGCTGAGGCCAGCCAGGATCACCGCGGCGAACATTCCCCGGAGCCGGTGCAGCGACCGTCCTGGCTTTATGAACTTGATAGCCAACCTGTCACCCCGTTCCTGAACTGAAATATCGCTGCACGTGGGCGCGACCATAATGCATAGTCGCCGGAATATCCATAGGTAATGCACGAACTTCCCTTATCAACCACATGTTTTCAAATAGATTGTTAGATTTGTGTATTTCACGTTACTTTAGGTGTGGATGTACTTGTCGCGACGAATATCCTTGACTGGCATGAGCAGTGCGGCGCTTTCGTTATCCGCCAATCCCAAGCACAGTCGCCAGCTGAGGCGGCTTTCAACAAGCCAGCCGCTACAATGGGCGGATGTCTCTTATCCAACTGCAACGCGTCGACTTCAGTATCGGCGGTCCTCTCCTGCTCGAACACGTTGATCTGTCGATCGAAACGAACGAGCGTGTATGCATCGTCGGCCGTAACGGCGAAGGCAAATCCACCCTGATGAAGCTGATCGACGGCGAGCTGCATGCCGACGATGGCGAAGTGCGGGTACAGAACGGCGTGGTGATCGCACGCATGGCGCAGGAGGTGCCGCAGGACACAGCCGGCAACGTGTTCGACGTGGTCTCCGAAGGTTTGGGCGATCTCGGCCACCTGCTGGCGCGTTACCACCACCTGCTGCATGAACTGCACACCCAGGCCGATTTCGACGCACTGGGCGAAGTGCAGACACAGATCGAGGCGCAGCATGGCTGGGATCTGGATCGCCGGGTCACCGAGGTGCTGACCAAGCTGGAGCTGCCTGCCGAAACCGATTTCGCCGCGCTGTCCGGCGGCATGAAACGCCGCGTGCTGCTGGCGCAGGCGCTGGTGCGCAAGCCCGATGTATTGCTTCTCGACGAGCCCACCAACCACCTGGACATCGAGGCGATCGGCTGGCTGGAGAACTTCCTCAAGCAATTCGCCGGCAGCATCATCTTCGTCACCCATGACCGCAGCTTTCTGCGCGCACTGGCCACCCGCATCGTCGAGATCGACCGCGGCTCGTTGACCGACTGGCCGGGCGACTACGACAACTACCTGCGTCGGCGCGAGGAACGGCTGCACGCCGAGTCGCAGGCAAACGCGTTGTTCGACAAGAAGCTGGCGCAGGAAGAAGTGTGGATCCGCCAGGGCATCAAGGCCCGGCGCACCCGCAACGAAGGCCGCGTGCGCGCGCTGAAGGCGCTGCGCAACGAGCGTGCCGAGCGGCGCAATCTCGGCGGCAACGCCAGGATGACGTTGGCCACGGCACAGGCGTCGGGCAAGAAGGTGATCGACCTCAAGCACGTCCATCAGGCCTACGGCGGCCGCGTGCTGATCGATGACCTGTCGACCACCATCATGCGCGGCGACCGCATCGGCATCATCGGCCCCAACGGCGCGGGCAAGAGCACCCTGCTCAAGATCATGCTGGGCGAACTGCAGCCGCAGCGCGGCGAAGCGGAAATGGGCACCAGCATCCAGGTCGCCTACTTCGACCAGCACCGCCTGCAGCTCAACAACGAACTCAATGCGCTGGACAACGTGGCCGAAGGCCGCGAGTTCATCGAGCTCAACGGGCAGCGCAAGCACATCGTGGGTTACCTGCAGGACTTCCTGTTCTCGCCCGAACGCGCCCGCGCACCGATCACCCGCCTCTCCGGCGGCGAACGCAACCGCCTGCTGCTGGCCAAGCTGTTTGCGCAGCCGTCCAACCTGCTGGTGATGGATGAGCCGACCAACGACCTCGACGTCGAAACACTCGAACTGCTGGAAGAGCTGCTGACCGACTACCAGGGCACCCTGCTGCTGGTCTCGCACGATCGTGCCTTCCTCGACAACGTGGTCTCCAGCACCCTCGTGCTGGAAGGCAATGGTCAGATCGGCGAATACATCGGCGGCTACACCGACTGGCTGCGTCAGCGACCGAACGCCGCCACGGCGGTTGCTGCAGCGGCAGCCAAGCCGGGGCTGACCCGCAACGAGCCCGTACCGGCAGCGGCGACACCCAAACGCAAGCTGAGCTTCAAGGACCAACGCGAACTCGAACAACTGCCCGTACGCATCGAGCAACTCGAAACTGCGATCGCGGCACACGGCGAAGCGATGACCGCACCGGAATTCTTCAAGCAGGACAGCGCGACCATCACCAAGGCGAATGAAGCCGTGGCAAAACTGCAGGCGGAACTGGAAGTCGCCTATGCACGCTGGTCGGAACTGGACGCTTGAATGGTTGAGCAGTGCGCTGCTCAACCGGTGTTCTGCAAGCCTTGTGACACACCGTTGACGCAGGCGACCAGCGCCTGCAGCAGCGCATCATCCGCGCCATCACCGGCGCGCCAGCGCTGCAACAGGTCGACCTGCATGAGGCTCATCGGATCGACATAGGGGTTGCGCAGTCGGATCGACGACGCAAGACGTGGGTCGCCCTGCAGCAGGGCGCTGCTCTTCTTGAGCTGCAGCAGCCAATGCCGGGTGCGTTCGAACTCGCTGCGGATCAGGCCGAAGAACTCGTCATGCAGTGAGCCGGACAGTTTCGAGAACGCCTCGGCGATATCCAGGTCGCACTTGGCCAGCACCATCTCGACGTCATCCAGCAGGTTGCTGAAGAACGGCCAGTCATGCGCCATCTCGACCAGCGCAGCCTCGCCGAACTCGGCCACACCACGCTCCAGCGCCGTGCCGAGCCCATACCAACCGGTGATGATCGAGCGGCACTGGGTCCAGGCGAATACCCACGGGATCGCCCGCAGATCCTGTACGCCACGCATGCTGCGACGACTGGCCGGACGCGACCCCAGGGTCATCCGCTCAATCACGTCGATCGGCGTGGCATGCCGGAAATATTCGACAAAGTGTTCGCGATCGACGAACTCGCGGTATGCGCGCCGGCTGCTCGCTGACAACTGATCCATCAGTTCGCGCCAATACTCCTCGCGTGGCTCGATCTCGCGTGGACGCAGGCTGGCACGCAACACCGCGCCGACGGTCTGCTCCAGGTTGCGCAGCGCCAGTGCACGGATGCCGTACTTGCGATGGATCACCTCGCCCTGCTCAGTCACCCGCAATACGCCGGCCACCGCACCGCGCGGCGACGACATAAGCGCCGGTGTGATGCGCGCACCGCCGCGGCTGGCCGAGCCACCGCGACCATGGAAGAACGCCAGCTGGATGCCTGCTTCGTTGGCCACCTCGAGCAATTCCACCTGGGCGCGCTGCAGGCCCCAGCGTGAAGCCAGCGTGCCGCCGTCCTTGCCGCTGTCGGAATAGCCGAGCATTACCCACTGCTGATTGTTACGTGCGGCCAGATGCTGCCGGTAGACCGGGTCAGCGAGCAGCGCAAGCAGGGTGGCTGGCGCGTTTTTCAGGTCGTCGACGGTCTCGAACAATGGCGCGATGTTGAGAGGCACGCTGTCGTTCTCGACCAGGCCGCCGTAACGCGCCAGCGCCAGAACCGCGAGCACATCGGCGGCCGAACGCGCCATGCTGATGATGTACAGACCAACGGCCTCTCTGCCATAACGGCGACGTGCATCACCCAGGGTGGCGAACACGTCGTAGAGCGACGTGACCACGTCAGCATGGCTGATCGGGAAACGCGCGCTGCCGCTGGCGTAGTCGCGCAGTTGATGCGTCCGTTCGTCGGGTGCGAGCTGCGGCCATGTCGCGTTGTCCAGCAGCGCCGCCAGCGCATCGTCGTGCACGCGTGAATCCTGCCGTACGTCCAGCCGCGCCAGATGCAGGCCGAACGTGCGCACACGACGGATCAACCGCTGCACCGCATAAGCGCCAGCATGCAGGCCGTGATGATCGACCAGGCTCCCGGCTATCAGCTGCAAGTCGTCGAGCAATTCGGTCGCCGTCGTATAGCCTTCCGGATGGCTGTCTTCAAGGGTGGCTTCGAGGCGTGCGCCGATCACCGTAAGCAGGCTGCGATAAGGCATGTCGGCATGGCGCGGACGCACTTTTTTGGCGGCCACGGGAAAGCGCGTGCGGTAATCGTCCAGGCGCTGCTGCAGGCGCGCATCGATGGCCACACGGCCTTCGGTCTGGCTGAGCAGGCGAGCCAGTGAGGCGACGTCGGACACGTAATGCTCGATCACATGCGTGCGCTGGGTCGCCAGGCTGGCGGCGATGGTGTCCGCGCCAACGTTCGGATTGCCGTCCATGTCACCACCGACCCAGGTGGCGAAGCCGAGCAACTGCGGCAGTTTCGCGGCCACGCCGTAAACCGTCTGCAGCGCCTCGGCCAGCGATTCGTACAGCGCTGGCACAATGCGATAGATCGGGTTGGCCAGATAGAAACCCACATGGTGGTGTTCGTCCTGCACGGTGGGCCGTACTGGCGAGGCCTCGGCGGTCTGCCAGCCGGAGGACAGCGCCATGTAGATGCGGTCGTCGTCCTCTTTGCGTTCCTGCGGCGTACGGTCCTGGTCGAAACCGTCGATCAGCGAGCGCACGATCGCCTGCTCTTTTTCCAGCAGCGAACGGCGCATCGCCTCGGTCGGGTGCGCGGTGAACACCGGCTCGATCCACAGCCGGTCCAACCAACCCAGCAGCTCGTCCGCGCCGACACCTTGCGCCTTCAGCCGACCCAACACATCGAGCAGCGATTCCGGCTGCGGTGCGCTGCCCTCGCGCTGGTAATCGCGGCGCCGGCGGATGCGGTGCACCCGTTCGGCGGTATTCACCGCCTGGAAATAAGTGGCGAATGCGCGCGCCAGCGCTTCGGCATCTTCGGCGCCCAAGCCGGCCAATGAATCGGCCAGTTCGTCCACCGAAGCGCCTTCGCGGCGCCGCCGGATCGCCGCGGTGCGCACCTGTTCGACCCGATCGAAGAAAGCTTCACCGCCCTGCTCGGCCAGCATGCGCCCGACCATCGCGCCAAGCCGGCTGACATCCTCGCGCAGCGGGCCGTCGTGCGACAGGAATTCGGATTCGCGGCTTTCTTCCACGCGGTGACTCCAGTGCTTGGGTGAACGGCCAGCCTACCTAATTCGGACACAGGAGGCATCAAACGGCATCTCCCGCTACAATGACAGGCTTGTACTGCCCGCCGAGGGGCGCTGCGACCGTTCGACTGCGGGTCCATCCGTAGTCATAGACGGCCAGGCTCGGCGCGGCACGTTCCACAACGGCGCCCGGTTGATTTGTATGCGAGTCCTTAGAGCCTCGCACTAACCGGAGACATCCATGAACGCCGTTACTAAAGAAACGAACCACGACTACAAGGTTGCCGACCTCTCGCTCGCCGATTGGGGCCGCAAGGAACTGGACATCGCCGAGCACGAGATGCCGGGCCTGATGTCGATCCGCAAGAAGCACGCCGCCACCCTGCCGCTGAAGGGTGTGCGCGTGACCGGTTCGCTGCACATGACGATCCAGACCGCCGTGCTGATCGAGACGCTGAAGGACATCGGCGCCGACGTGCGCTGGGCCTCTTGCAACATCTTCTCGACCCAGGACCACGCCGCCGCCGCGATCGCCGCCACCGGCACGCCGGTATTTGCCTGGAAGGGCGAGACGCTGGAGGAATACTGGGACTGCACGATGGACGCGCTGTCCTTCCCCGATGGCAAGGGCGGCTTCCTTGGCCCGCAGCTGGTCGTCGACGATGGCGGTGACGTCACGTTGCTGATCCACAAGGGCTACGAGCTGGAGAACGGCTCGAAGTGGGTCGACGAGAAGGCTTCCTCGCACGAGGAGCAGGTCATCAAGAACCTGCTCAAGCGCGTGCATGCCGAGCGTCCGGGTTACTGGCACACCGTGGTCAAGGACTGGAAGGGCGTCTCCGAAGAGACCACCACCGGCGTGCATCGCCTGTACCAGCTGGCCGAAGCCGGCTCGCTGCTGATCCCGGCGATCAACGTCAACGACTCGGTCACCAAGTCGAAGTTCGACAACCTGTACGGCTGCCGCGAGTCGCTGGCCGACGGCCTGAAGCGCGCGATGGACGTGATGCTGGCCGGCAAGGTCGCCGTGGTCTGCGGCTACGGTGACGTCGGCAAGGGTTGCGCCCATAGCTTGCGTGCCTACGGTTCGCGCGTGGTGGTCACCGAGATCGATCCGATCAACGCGCTGCAGGCGGCGATGGAAGGCTTCGAGGTCAACACCGTCGAGAGCACGTTGGGCCGTGGCGACATCTATGTCACCACCACCGGCAACAAGGACGTGCTGACGCTTGAACATCTGAAGTCGATGAAGGATCAGGCGATCGTCTGCAACATTGGTCACTTCGACAACGAGATCCAGGTCGATGCACTTAACGCGATGGCCGGCGTGACGAAGATCAACATCAAGCCACAGGTCGACAAGTACGTGTTCGCCGATGGCCGTGCGATCTTCCTGCTCGCCGAAGGCCGCCTGGTGAACCTTGGCTGCGCTACCGGCCATCCGAGCTTCGTGATGTCCAACTCGTTCTCGAACCAGACGCTGGCACAGATCGACCTGTGGGCGAACAAGGACAAGTACGAACCGAAGGTCTACATCCTGCCGAAGAAGCTCGACGAGGAAGTCGCGCGCCTGCACCTGGAGAAGATCGGCGTGAAGCTGACCACGCTCACCAAGGAGCAGGCCGGCTACCTCGGCGTGCCGGTGGAAGGCCCGTACAAGCCGGATCATTACCGCTACTGATCCCGAGGTCTGGCAAGGCACCGCCACTCGTGTGAACTCAAGAAAGGCCGCAATGCAAATTGCGGCCTTTTCTTTAGGGATCTTGCCACTTTTAGGGATCTTGCCACTCGCTTTGCTCCCTCCCGTGCTGGCAGAGGGCATGGAACCGTATATCTTCAGTCCTCATCAATCCATCGCTTCATCGCGAAAGAGAGATATATACTTGCCAGCGACGCCACAAGGAAACTCTGCGATGCCATCCATCAGCTTCGAATTCTTCCCGCCTAAAACCGAAGAGCAGCGCGCGCAGCTTGATCGTGCCGCCCAAGCGTTGAAGGCGTATCAGCCGGAGTACGCCTCGGTCACCTTCGGTGCCGGTGGTTCGACGCTCAGCTACACCGGTGAAACCGTGGCACGGCTGCATGCGCAGCATGGCCTGAACGTGGCGCCGCATCTGTCCTGTGTGGGCGGTACCCGTGCCGAGCTGGGTGCACTGTTGGACGATTATCGCGTCGCCGGCTACCGGCGCATCGTCGCACTGCGTGGCGACCTGCCCTCGGGCATGGCCACGCCGGGCGATTTTCGGTATGCGGCCGAACTGGTCAGCTTCATCCGCGAGCACAGCGGCGACCACTTCCACATCGAGGTGGCGGCTTACCCTGAAACCCATCCGCAAGCCGACGACGCGCTGCGTGACCTGCAGCACTTCAAGGCAAAGATCGATGCCGGCGCGAACGGCGCGATCACCCAGTATTTCTTCAACCCCGACGCGTACTTCCGCTTCATCGATGATGTGCGCAAACTCGGCGTGAACGTGCCGATCGTGCCGGGCATCATGCCGATCGCTAACTACAGCCAGCTGAAACGCTTCTCGGACATGTGCGGTGCCGAAATTCCGCGCTGGATAGCCAAGCGCATGCAGGCCCACGGTGACGATGCCGAGTCGGTGCGCGCACTCGGCGCCGAAGTAGTGGCGCAACTGTGCCGGCGCCTGCTCGATGGTGGTGCACCAGGCCTGCACTTCTACACGCTGAACCGCGCCAAGGCGACGCAACTGGTGCTGCAACAACTTTCCTGAGCGGGCGGGCGGGTATGCTGGCGCAATATGCCCCGGTTAGCTGCCCTGCTGTGCCTCATCCTGCTCGCCTGGGCTGTACCTGCCATCGCGCAGAACCCGATCCATCGCTGCATCGGCGCGGATGGCGGCCCCTTGTTCACGGATCAGCCCTGCGCGGCATTGCAGGGCACCGCCGTGAGCCCCGCATCCGCGGCCACGGCTGGCGGCAACGGCCAACTCACCGAGCCAGCACACCTGCTGTGCGCCGCCAGTCTCGGTGCATTGCGGCAGAGCGTAATCGATGCGTTCGCCAGCCGTGACGCAAACCGGATGGCCGGCCTGATGCTGTGGGGTGGTTACGGCCGCAGCGTGGCGATTGCGGATATCCGTTCGCTGAGTTCGCTGATGAAGCAGCCGCTGCTTGATCTCAGCCCGACTGACGATCCGGCGCATGCTGGCAGCGATCCGCCGGCACCAGGCAGCAGCAGTGCCGACCCGTTTGACCCAAACCCACCCGCTAGCGCACCAGCCGCCGGCAATCAGCTGGTGCTGCATACGGCCGGCATGGATGGCAGCGGCAGCCCGCATGAGCTGCGCTTCGACATCGTGCGCCGCGCCGGCTGCCTATGGCTGCGCAACGCGGATTGACGCCACACAGACTTCCAGCAGTTATCATAGGCGGTCCCCAGGAGAACTGACATGGCGCAGCAATACCCCGAGTGGATCTGGCAGAACGGCCGCATCAAGCCGTGGGCCGAAGCGACCACGCACGTGATGTCGCACGCGCTGCATTACGGCTCGTCGGTATTCGAGGGTATCCGCAGCTACGCCACGCCGGACGGTGCGGCGATCTTCCGGCTCACCGACCACCTGAACCGGCTGTACCAGTCGGCCAAGATCTATGACATGGTGCTGCCGCACTCGGTCGATGAGCTGGCGGCAGCCTGCCGCGAAGTGATCAAGAAGAATGGGCTCGGCGCCGCCTATCTGCGCCCGGTCGCGTACCGTGGCCTGGGCGGTTTCGGGTTGTCCGCCGAGACGCCGATCGATGTTGCCGTAGCGGCATGGCCGATGGGCCCGTACCTAGGACCGGAGGCGCTCGAGAACGGCATCACCGCATGCGTGTCGAGCTGGCAGCGCTTCGCGCCCAATACCATCCCGGCTGGCGCCAAGGCCGGCGGCAACTACCTGTCCGGCCAATTGATCGCACGTGAAGCGCGCCGCCTCGGCTTCGGCGAAGGCATCGCGCTCGCATCCAGCGGCCTGCTCAGCGAGGGCGCCGGCGAGAACCTGTTCCTGGTGTTCGACGGTGTACTGCATACCACTCCGGCCAGTGCCTCGATCCTCACCGGCATCACCCGCGATACGCTGAAGACGCTGGCACGCGAAGACGGCATCGAAGTGGTCGAGCGCGACCTGCCGCGCGAATATCTGTATCTGGCCGAAGAGATCCTGATGTGCGGGACTGCCGCTGAAGTCACCCCGATCCGCGAAGTCGATGGCAAGCAGATCGGCAACGGTAAAGCCGGCCGTGTAACGCGACGCCTGCAGGAGCTGTTCTTTGGCCTGTTCGACGGCCGCACCCACGACAAATGGGGCTGGCTGGAATCGGTCTGAATCAAGGACGTCCATAAAAAAGCCCCGTAATACGGGGCTTTTTTATGGACGTCGGATTCGCATCATCCGAATACGATGCTGGCAATCGCGCCATTCGCATCGCTGCGTGGACGCATCGAAACATCCCAGCCATACAATTCGCACAAGCGTCGCACGATTGCCAGACCGAGACCGGCACCGCTGCCGCCAGCACCTTCACCACGCACTCCACGCTGGAACAGGCGCTCAGCATCCTCCGGCTTGATCCCAGGACCGGTGTCGATGACTTCAATACGACCCTGCCCCACTTCGACTCGCACGCTGCCTTCGAGCGTGTACTTGATCGCATTGCCGATCAGGTTGGTCAACGCCACTGACAGCACCGAGGCCGGTGCGTTGATGTTGACCGGCTCGTTGACGGTCAGCTCAATCGTCAATGGCTTGCCGCGCATCTGCGGGCGCTGGCTTTCGATGACGTCAGCAGCGACCTTGCCGACCTCGGTGGTTTCACCGCGGGTCGGGCCTCGGCGTTCGGCGCGCGACAGCAGCAGCAGCGCCTCGATCAGCTCGGTGGCCTGTCGTGAGGCGCGCTCGATGCGCTTCAGCCGCTCGCTCAGTTTTTCGGTGAGATCGGGCGAGCCTTGCAGCAGTTCGGTGGTACTGGCGATCACCGCCAGCGGCGTGCGCAACTCGTGGCTGACGTCGGAATTGAACTCGCGATCGCGCTCGACCATCGCGGTGAGCCGTGCCGAATATTCGTCCAGTGCGTGCGCAAGCTCACCCACTTCGTCGTCGGCGAAATGCGGCGCCAGTGGCTCGGCCTTGCCAGCCTTGCGAAAACCGCGCAAGCGATTGGCCAGATCGCTGACCGGCTTGAGTACCTTGCGTGACAACCACATGCCAAGCGCCAGCGAAAGCAGCCCGAACAGAAAGACCGCCCCTATCACGCTGAGCAACAGCTGCTGTTTGCCCAATTCATCGCGCGATATGTCGTAGCGCAGAAAACTGATTACGCCATCCTGCCGCCGCACAGCCAGCTTGTAGCGTTTGACATGGCCATCGGCATCGGTTTCGGTGATGTCGTGCACACCGGTCGCCAGCTGTTGCCAGTTCAGCGGCGCCTTGTAGATCGTGCGGTCACTCCATGTCCACGCCTTGACGATGTTGAAATGCGGGATTTGCGAAGGGTCGGCGCGAACCTGCGCATTGAGGTTGTCGACCTCATCCTGCAGGCTCGCCGTGACCAGCTGATCCTCAACCTTGGTGCGAATGTTCAACGCAGCCACGGCAAACAACGCGCTGAGGCCGAAACCGAACAGCGCGAAAGAGACGATCAATCGAAACCGAAGCTTACGCCTGGACTGCATCCGGCTCGACCATTCGATAGCCAATGCCATGCCGCGTATGGATCAGCGGCTTCTCGAACGGTTTGTCGATGGCCGCGCGCAGGCCGTGAATATGCACGCGCAGCGAATCGCTGTCGGGCAGCTCTTCGCCCCATACACGCTGCTCCAGATCCTGCCGCGTGACCACCGACGGGCTTGCTTCCATCAGTGCCTGCAGCAGCTTCAGGCCGATCGGGTTCAACTGGATCGACTTGCCCTCGCGATTCACCGTGAGCGTATCCAGATTGAAGGTGAGGTCGGCCACCTTCAACACGCGGCTCTGCGGACCCTTGCCGCGGCGCGCCAGCACTTCCAGCCGTGCGGACAATTCCTGCAGCGCGAACGGCTTGGTCATGTAGTCGTCGGCGCCGGATTCGAAGCCGGTCAGCTTCTGCTCCAGCGCATCGCGCGCGGTCAGCATCAGGATAGGCGTCTGCTTGTGCGCCTCGTGACGCAGCTTGCGCGCCACTTCCAGACCATCCATGCCCGGCAACGTGAGATCCAGCACGATTACGTCGAAATCATGCACCACGGCCAGATGCAGGCCAGTGACGCCATCGCCGGCGAAATCCACCACGTGGCCACGATCTTCCAGATAGTCGCCGATATTGGTCGCGATATCGCTATTGTCTTCAATCACCAGAACGCGCATGTGTTACTCCTGCGCAGCCGACACACGGGACGGCTGAGGGTGCAAGCTTAACAAAAGCTTGTGTGAACGAAGCGCGCCGCTTGCGACGCAAAGCTGAACGCGCCTTCGTGCGGGCAATAAAAAGGCCCAGATGGGCGACTCGCCGTCGCCACACCTGGGCCCAAGCTACTGCCCCGATACCATCATCTGCCGTCACCCGCCCTCAGCGGTTGGAGTGCCATGCAAAAACAGTGTCATCTTTATAGGGGGTCCCGGGTTACGGTGCAGTTAACCGGTACTCACTTCGCCGTTAAACGTGCCGTGCAGTTCCACACCACCATCACGATGAGATATCGACGATATCAACTCAAGACCGTGCCCATGGAATCAACCACCCGCACGCGCATCATCCGGTTCACGACAGATATGCGTTCCCGTGACGATCTGACAGCTGGCCCGAGCCCGGATTTTCTGATCGGCCTGCGAATGAGATGTCACATTTCCGCTGCGCCCCGTATTCAACGTGAAAGCCAGCGTCTGACGATATCGTTGTGAAGTTGCGCCCGTTTCCGGCAATGCATACTTCCATGCACGCATCGCGTCGATCGCCGCCTGGTCGAACACACCCGCAGGCTGGGCACTGATGACACGCGGATCCCGCACGCCACCACCGGCAGACAAGCCAAACTCGATCACCACTTGTCCTTCCACACCTTGCACAAGCGCTGCATGCGGATAGACCGGCTGGCGAATCTGAATTGGTGTCGGCGCCAGCGCCCTGGATGAAGCAGCGGGAACAGCCGGCTCGGCCACAACCACTATCGGCTCGTCATGACGAACCGGCGCCAGATCAGCAACCCGCAACGAAGCCACCTGCGGCAGCATCACACCAGTCGATTCAACCGGCAACACAGCGACACCCGGGTCGTCGGTATGGTCCGGCACCCGCGCCGCACTCTTGATCGGCCGCAGTGCCTCGACATGCCTCAAGGCCAGATCGGCCGGGTGCCACGGCACATCAGCCAACGCCAACGGCAATATCGATGGAATCCACACCGACTGCAGTTGTGCGATCGCGCCCGTCAGGTTTTGCTGCAGATGGTTCTGCTTCCATTCGAGTCGCAACGTGAGCGCCACCAGCGCAGCACCGAGCAACACCGCCACAAAGCGGGCCGGCGTGCGCAGCAATGCACCTTCACGCTCCGGCGTGATCATCTGCTGCACGCGATCCAGCAGCACACCACCACTGGCCGCCAGCAGCAACGAGCCATGCCGTTCACGCAATTCACCGAGCTCGGCCAACGCCGTTACGAAGGCATGCCGGCTGCCGCCACTGATTGAAAGCGCCAGTTCGTCGCAGCAGATCTCGCGCTCATTGCGCACATCGCGCGAAATCCAGTGCACCACCGGATGATAGAAACACAGCGTCTCGAGAACGACCTGGAATAGGTTGGCGAGCGGATCCCAGCGCCGCAAATGCGCCAACTCGTGGGCAAGGATCAGTTCGATCTGTGTCGCCGGGAAATTGCACACCACCGCCATCGGCAGCAGGATTACCGGCCGCATCCAGCCAACCACGGCCGGTGCGGCAATGACCTTGCTGCACAGTACGGTGACGCGTCGACGCAAACCGAAACGATCAGCCATCGCGACGACTTGATCCTGCCATTCCGGGATCAGCCCGGCCATCCGCACGAGGGCCTTCAGTCCGCGCCATTGTCGCCATGCCCGCAGTGACAACAGCAACACACCGAGTGACCACGTCAACACGAGCCAGGGCAAAAGTGCGTCCAGATCGGCATCCCATGCCCAGGTCGTCGCAACGGCTGCCGCACCGTAACCCGTCGTTACCGGAGCCACCAGCCCAGCGTCTGCCGGTATTACCTGTGGCAGTGCTTCCAGCAACCGCCACAGGGTCAGCAAAGGACACAGGGCAAGCGCCACCAGGATGGCCATGCCAAATCGGTAACGCGCCTCGCCACGAGGCAGCACCGCACGCGCCACCGCATACAGCAATCCCAGCAATACCCCCTGCCAGACAAAATGCAGCAATACCCAGCCGACCACCCGGACACTCGCAAGCACCACCGGCAATACGTCCATCAGGATGCGTCCTTGTCAAGCTTGTTCAACAGGGCGCGGATCGCGCGCAACTCCTCGCGGCTGGCATGCTGGCTGCCGAGCGCATGCAGTACCAGTTGCGAAGATGAGCCGTCGAACACCCGCTGTACCAGATCAAGCAGAAACCGTTTCTGGGTGCGCTCCTTGCTCACCGTTGGCCGGTAAACATGTGCACGCTGTGCATCGTCACGCTCAACCAGCCCCTTGGCGTGCATCAACTGCATCAATTTCAGCGTCGTGGTGTAACCGGTGCTGTCACTGGGACGGAGTACATCGTGCACTTCACGTACGGTGCATCCATCACGCAGCCAAAGGACGTGGAGAATCTCCAGCTCCGCCCCGGTCGGCTTCGGATCATTGTCTGGTGGCAGTTTCATATCAAATCCTCACTCGAGGCCAGGCACGCATTTCTGCCGTTCTTGGCATTATGCGGCTAGTGCCCGCTATGAGGAGAGAGAGAACTGCCCGAAGGCTGATTTGACTGCAGCAGCTGGTGTTGAAAGTCCTGTGCATTACGCTGCTCCAACTCGATTTCGCGATAGGTGCGGCAGGTCGTCCTCGGTATGTGGGAACCTATCGGCTCCACTGACTCGCATACCAGCCGCTTGTCGTCACGGCGCGTCAGGATCGCGTTGACCGCTTCCTGATCGTTGAACAGCTGGACTTTGCTGCTCTGATCCATCTGCGCAACAGTCCCGTACTTGTCGAACAGCGATTGCATTTCGGTGAAGTTCGTCTCGAGCTTGTCGCGCTCACCTTGTTGCACGAATTCATAGCGCCCGCCAGGTTGCATCTGTTGATGCACGGCCGCAACCACGGCAGTAAAGTCACCCTTGTTCTCGGCCTTCACAATGACTTCCGTCTTGTAGGCGTAAACAGCACTCGCCTGCAGCAGCGCCACGCCCACAACCGCACTCACCAGCCAGAACTTCTGTTTCATGCCCCACTCTCCCCAGACCAGGCCGCGCTCCTAAGGAACACCCCACACCCGATCATCCTGCAATGGATGCTAGGTCAGCCTGCCAAGCCCTGTCAACGAAGATGTTCGTACTAAACGCTTCGTAATGTACTCCGGCGCATGCGTGCGCCCCGCACCGTGTCACCCGCCTGTGCAAGCAACAGGTCCATGATCGCACCAGCCACATCGACGCCAGTGGCGGCCTCGATACCCTCCAAACCGGGCGAGGAGTTCACCTCGAGCAGCAGCGGCCCGCGGTTTGAGCGCAGCAAATCGACACCGGCGATACCCAGCCCCAGCGCCCCTGCCGCACGTATCGCGATACGCTTTTCCTCAGCGCTCAGCGTCGCGGCCATCGCTGTGCCGCCGCGATGCAGGTTGGCGCGGAACTCGCCCGGGCTGGCATCGCGCTGCATGGCCGCCACCACTTTCTTGCCGACCACGAAACAACGCAGGTCGCTACCCTTCGCCTCGGCGATGAACTCCTGCACCAGGAAGTTCGCGTACAGGCCACGGAACGCCTCGATCACGCTCTGTGACGCGCTGCGCTTCTCGGCCAGCACCACGCCGGTGCCCTGGCTGCCTTCGTTGAGCTTGATCACGTGCGGCGGATCGCCCAGCAGGGCCAGCACGTCGGCGGTGTCGTCCGGGTTGTCGCCGAACACCGTGATCGGCATGTCGATGCCTTGAGCCGCGAGTATCTGCAGGCAACGCAGCTTGTCGCGCGCGCGCAGCACGGCATCGGAGGGATTGGGCGTGTACACACCCATCATTTCCAGCTGACGCAACACGGCAGTGCCATAGAACGTGCTGGTGGTGCCGATGCGCGGGATCACCGCATCGATGTCGCGCACCTCTCTCCCCTTGTAGCGGATCGCCACGGCGCCCGGCGCGATGCGTACATAGCAGCGCAAGGGGTCGAGCACGCGCACCACGTGGCCACGCTCGCGCCCCGCCTCGACAAGCCGCTTGGTCGAATACAGGCGCGTGTTGCGCGAGAGGATCGCAATTTTCATACAAGGGCCGTCATGAAGGGTCCGCGACCAGCAGCGGCCGTGACTGGGTATAGGAACGTGCCGGATCCACCGCAAAACGCCCGCTCAGGGCAGTGCGGCCGAGCAACAGCGGAAACAGCATATGCCGCCGATCGGTCAGGTTGATGTCGACACTGAAATGCTGGCCGGCCAGTTGTACATCACTGCGGATGAACCAGCGTTCGGTGCGACGACCACCCGTGTCAGTCACCGCGCGCCGATCCAGTGCCGGCGCCTCGCAGCACACAGGCACCGGCTGACGCCGGCCGACATGCATGGTGAAGCGCAACCAGGTCACGCCGTCGCGCTGGAAAGCCTCGAGAGTATCGACATGCAGCGAACTGCTGCGCGCACCGGTATCGAGCTTGGCCTTGAGCATGCTGATGCCAAGCTGTGGCAAGGCCAGCCGCTCGCGCCAACCCAGAGTGACCAGATCTCTGTTGATCAGATCTGTGTTGATCAGATCTGCCATGTGGATTCGGGATTGCTCGGTGGGGATCGGGGATTGGAGCGGGTGAAGGGAATCGAACCCTCGTCAGTAGCTTGGGAAGCTACAGCTCTACCATTGAGCTACACCCGCCTGGGCCTGCGGATGGTAACCCGGGACTCCTGCGGTTGGAACTACCGGCCCTCCCCATCGCCGCACCTGGCCGTGCGACGAGTGCCAACCCAACGCCGCATGAATCACCGAAGGCTGCGGCCGTAACTGAGGCCAGCCCATGCCGCCGCAAATCGGTACTCGCCGTCACAGCCGCTACAATGGCCGGATGCACATTACGCTCAATGGTCAACCGCGCGACTGCGCTCCTGCCACCACCGTTGCCCAGCTGCTGGAACAGGCCGGTTACGGCGGCCGCCGCGTGGCGGTGGAGCTCAACCACGAGATCGTGCCGCGCAGCCTGCACGCCAGTCACATCCTGGCCGACGGCGACCAACTTGAAATCGTCCACGCCATCGGCGGCGGCTGAGTTTCCGTCGCTTCGCCGCCCATCGCCACACCCGCCCGCACCCCAGGCATCGCCATGAATCGCAAGACCACCGATATCACCGATCCACTGATCATTGCTGGCAAGAGCTACGGCTCACGGCTGCTCACCGGCACCGGCAAGTACAAGGATTTCGACGAGACCCGTGCGGCCTCACTGGCCGCAGGCGCCGAGATCGTTACCGTGGCGATCCGCCGCGTGAACATCGGCCAGGATGCCGGCCAGCCGAACCTGCTCGATGCACTGCCGCCGGACCAGTTCACCCTGCTGCCGAACACCGCCGGCTGCTACAACGCAGTCGATGCGGTGCGCACCTGCAAGCTGGCACGCGAGCTGCTCGACGGCCACCAGCTGGTGAAGCTCGAAGTGCTGGGCGACCAGCGCACACTGTTCCCCGACGTGGTGGAAACGCTGAAGGCTGCCGAGATCCTGGTCGCCGACGGCTTCGAGGTGATGGTCTATACCAGTGATGACCCGATCCTGGCCAAGCGTCTCGAGGAGATCGGCTGCGTCGCGGTGATGCCGCTGGCCGCACCGATCGGCTCGGGCCTGGGCATCCAGAACCGCTACAACCTGCTGGAGATCATCGAGAACGCCAAGGTACCGATCATCGTCGACGCCGGCGTGGGCACCGCCTCCGACGCCGCGATCGCGATGGAACTGGGCTGCGATGGCGTGCTGATGAATACCGCGATCGCCGGCGCGAAGGATCCGGTGCTGATGGCGCACGCGATGAAGCTGGCGATCCAGGCTGGCCGCGCCGCGTTTCGTGCCGGACGCATCCCGCGCAAACGCTATGCCTCGGCGTCCAGCCCGATCGACGGCACCATTGGCTGAGCGGACATGAGCGAACAACACGACCACGACGACACTGCGCCGGAATACATGCGCCGCATCCGCAGTTTCGTGCTGCGCGAAGGCCGCATGACGCCGGCGCAGCAGCGCGCGTTCGACACGTTGTGGTCGCGCTACGGCATCGACTATCACGGCACCCCGCACGACTTCCACGCGAACTTCGACCGGTACGCGCCGCTGGTGATGGAGATCGGTTTCGGTAACGGCGAAGCACTGGCTTGGGCCAGCGAGCACGACCTGGCGCGCGACTTCCTCGGCATCGAGGTGCATGGCCCCGGCGTCGGGCGGCTGATGAATTCGCTGGCCGCACGCGACGCCGGCAATGTGCGGCTGTACAAGCACGACGCGGTGGAAGTGCTCGAACACGAGATCGCACCGGGCATGCTGGCCGAGGCGCGCATCTGGTTCCCCGACCCTTGGCACAAGAAACGTCACAACAAGCGCCGGCTGATCCAGCCGGAGTTCGTCGCCCTGCTCGCCTCACGCATGGCGCCGGATGGCCTGCTGCATCTGGCCACCGACTGGCAGCCGTATGCCGAGCACATGCTCGAGGTGATGGAAGCCGCGCCGGGCTGGCGCAACACGATCGGCCCTGGCCAGTACGCCGAGAAGCCCGCGTGGCGCATCGAGACGCACTTCGAGCGACGCGGCCTGAAGCTTGGTCATGGCGTGTGGGATCTGCTTTATCGCCGAACCTGAGCATGCCTCCATGTACATGCCTCCATGTAATGGAGGTTCACCAGCGGCCGCATCGGCACGCTTATACTGCGGCAATCCATCCAGGGACGAATCGACGCAGCGTGAAGCTTCCACTGCCCCGCCGTAACCACCGTAGCCAGCCGCCTCTGCCGGACGTCAGCTAGTGGGACTCTCGCTCACCCCCGAAATGATCCTGGTACTCGGGCTGGTGGGCTTCACCATGCTGATGCTGGTGCTGGAGTGGATCCGCGCCGACATGGTGGCGCTGCTGGTGGTGGTGGCGATCGGTCTGACCGGACTGATCCCGTCCGACCGCGTGTTCAACGGTTTCGCCGGCAACGCGGTGATCGCGATCATGGCGATCATGATCATGGGCGAGGGACTGGATCGCGCCGGCGTACTCAACCTCACCGCACGTTTCGTGATGCGCATGGCACGTGGCGTGGAATCGCGCCTCGGCCTGGTGATCAACCTGGTCGCCAGCCTGTTCAGCGCAGTGATTCCCAGCCAGGCGCTGGCCGCGTTGATGATCCCGGTCAGCAGCCGCCTGTCCGCGCGTACCGGCGTGCCGCTGTCGCGGCTGCTGCTGCCGATGGCGTTCTGCATCCTCACTGCAACCAACACCACGCTGATCGCGAACTCGCCATTGATCGTGCTGAACGACCTGATTGCCAGCGCCAACGTGAACCTGCCACCGGGCGCGCACACGATCCCGAAGTTCGGCCTGTTCAGCGTCACCCCGATCGGCCTGGCGCTGGCCCTCCTCGGCGTGGCGTACTTCTATTTCTTCGGCCGCAAGCTGCTTCCCGGTCACGAGGACGAACGGCTAAAGGTGACGCCCGGGCGCACCGAGAGCTACTTCGCCGAGACTTACGGCATCGGCGGCGAGACCGCCGAACTCACCGTCACCGCGGAAAGTCCGCTGGTCGGCATGAGCATCGGCGAGGTCGAGCAACTGCACGGCGCGCCGATGATCCTGGCGATCAAGAGCGGCAACGACGCACGCATGGCGCCACCGGCTGATCACGTGATCTGGGTCGGCTCGGTGCTCGGCGTGCTCGGCCCGCGCGATCAACTGACCCAGTTCGCCAACAACCAGCTGTGCCGGCTGTCGACCCGCATGCGCCAGCTCGGCGAGCTGTTCAACCCGAGCCGAGCCGGCATTTCCGAAGTGGTAATTCCGCCGGTTTCGCGCTTCATCAAGCAGACCGTGGGCGAGCTGCGTCTGCGCAAGCGTTTCGGTATTTCGGTGCTGGCGGTGACCCGTGGCGAGCATGTATTCCGCGACGACGTGCGCGGGGTGACTCTGCGCGCCGGCGACACGGTGGTGCTGCACAGCAACTGGCGCGACCTGTCGCTGGCAGCGGAAGACAAGGATCTCGTCGTCGTCACCGACATCCCGAAGGAGGAACAGCGCCCCGGCAAGATCTGGCAGGCGGTGGGCTTCTTCGTAATGGCCAAGTGTCTGGCGCTGTTTACCAACCTCGACCTGTCGGTGGCGATGATGACCGGCGCGATCGGCATGCTGCTGACCGGCGTGTTGAACATGGACGAGGCGTACAGGGCGATCAACTGGAAGACGATTTTCGTGACCGCCTGCCTGATTCCGCTGGGCTGGTCGATGGATTCCACCGGCACCGCTGCGTGGGTGGCGCAGGAGGTGTTGCAACATCTGGGTGGCCATTCGCACTGGCTGCTGCAACTGGTGCTGGCAATCCTGACCCTGCTGTTCTCGCAGGTGATGTCGAATGTCGGCGCCACCGTGATGATGGTGCCGATCGCGATCAGCGTGGCGGTCGCCACCGGCGGCAACCCGTCGGCGTATGCCTTGATCGTAGCGGTGTCCTCGTCCAACACCTTCCTGCTCAGCTCCGGTCACCCCGCGCTGATGATGGTCACCGGCCCGGGCGGTTATCGCAGCAAGGACTTTTTGCGCGTCGGCATACCGCTGACCCTGCTGGTGCTCGTCGTCACCCTGGTCGCGATCAACCTGATGTTCCACTGAGCGCGCTAACCGCGCGCCACACACTGCACCACTGCTTCAGTTCCGCTGGAAGAAAGCTGCGAATGCCGCGACCGTGCGCGCCACGCCATCGTCGTCAATATCAAGGTGCATTACCAGTCGCAGCGTGGGCAGATAACCGATGCTGATGCGGATGCCGGCAGCGCGCAGATGGACGTCCAGTTCGCGCAACCGTTCAGCTGGCACGTCGATGAAGACCATGTTGGTGTACTGCCCGAGCAGGTCGATGCCGGCAATCTCACGCAGGCGACCGGCCAGATACGCCGCGCGACGATGATCATCGGCCAGCCGCGCCACATGATGATCCAGCGCATACATGCCTGCTGCTGCAAGGATACCGGCCTGGCGCCAGCCGCCGCCGGTGACCTTGCGCCAGCGCCGCGCCTTGTCGACCAGCGCATGCGAGCCAACCAGCACCGAACCGACCGGTGCGCCAAGCCCCTTCGACAGGCAGATGGATACCGTATCGAAATGCCGCGCGATCTCCCGCGCCGGCACACCGCAGGCCACCGCGGCGTTGTACAGGCGCGCGCCATCCAGGTGCAGGCCGAGTCCGTGCGCACGCGCCACGTCGTGCACAGCGGTCAGGTACTCAAGCGGCAGCGGCCGGCCATGCCAGGTATTTTCCAGTGCCAGCAGGCGGGTACGTGCGAAGTGCGGGTCGATCGGCTTGATCGCCGCCTCGATGCTCTGCAGCGGCAACGTGCCATCTGCCGACTGCACGATCGGCTGCGGCTGGATCGAGCCGAGCACCGCCGCGCCACCGCCCTCGAACTTGTAGGTGTGCGCATCCATGCCGACCAGGTATTCATCGCCACGCTCGCAATGTGCAAGCAATGCCAGCAGGTTGGACTGCGTGCCGCTGGGCACAAACAACCCAGCATCGAAACCGAGCTCATCAGCCATCCGCTGCTGCAGCGCATTGACCGTGGGGTCCTCGCCGTAGACGTCGTCACCGACCTCGGCAGCCAACATCGCCTCACGCATCGCAGCGGTTGGGCGGGTCACGGTGTCACTGCGCAGGTCGATCACATCCACGGCATACCCTCTTGTCAGGAAACCCCATCAGCTTGATCGGTCAGGCGGATGCGAGCAAGCCATCGCCGCAGCAAGCAGCCGATCAGTGAGCTGAGCTCCAGTAGTAGCATGACCAAATTCATGGTGCGCAGTGACGCACCCAAGGGCTCCTGTCGTCGTGTCGATCCTGCGTCTCTATCTGCGCGTACTCGGGCTGCTCGCGCCCGAACGGCGACTGGCGATCACGCTGGCACTGGCGAATCTCGCCCTGGCTGGCGTGTACTTCCTCGAACCGATGCTGTTCGGCCGCGTGGTCGACGCACTGGCGGCACCCGGTCCGAGCCACGCACCGCGACTGATCGCGCTGTGGGCACTGGCCGGCTTCGGCGGCGTGATAGCGAGCGTGTGGGTGTCGCTGCATGCCGATCGTCTCGCGCACCGACGCCGGCTGGCCGCGATCGCCGCGTTCTTCGAACATGCCGCGGCACTGCCGCTGGCGTTCCACGGCGAGCATCACACCGGCCGGCTCGCGCGCATCATGAACAACGGTGTCAGCAACCTGTTCAACCTCTGGCTGAGCTTCTTCCGCGAACACCTCGCCACGCTGCTGTCGATCTTCGTGATGATCCCGGTCGCACTGGTGATGAACTGGAAGCTGGCGCTGCTGATGATCGCGCTGATGATCATCTTCGCGGTCTCCAATGCGATCGCCGTGCAGCGTACGCACAAGGCACAGGGCGAGGTGGAAGAACTGCATCACGAGATCGCCACCCGCGCCGGCGACGTATTCGGCAACGTCACCGTGGTGCAGAGCTTCACCCGTCTCAGCGCCGAAGCCGCCGCACTGAAGGAGATGATGATGCGCGTGCTGGCGGCGCAGTATCCGGTGCTGCGCGGCTGGGCGATCCTGTCGGTGCTGAACCGCGCAGCCAGCACGCTGACCATTGTCGCGATCTTCGCGCTCGGCACTTCACTGCATGCGCGCGGCGAGGTGACGGTGGGTGGCATCGTCAGCTTCGTGGGTTTCTCGATGATGCTGATCGGTCGGCTCGAACAGTTCGCCAGCTTCATCTCCGGCCTGTTCTTCCAGACCCAGTCGCTGTACGACTACTTCGCGGTGCTCGACCGGCATCCGGCGATCGTTGAAGCGGCTGGCGCGATGGTGCTGCCACGCGTGCGTGGCGAGGTGGTATTCGACCAGGTCAGCTTCGGCTATGACCCGGTGCAGCCGGCACTGCATGGGCTGAGCTTTCGCGCCGCCGCCGGCAGCACGATTGCGCTGGTCGGCCCGACCGGCGCCGGCAAGACCACTGCGCTCAGCCTGCTCTATCGCGCCTACGATCCATCCGAGGGATACATCAGCATCGACGGCCACGATATCCGCGCCGTCACGCTCGATTCATTGCGCCAGAATATTGGCGTGGTGTTCCAGGATCCTGGCATGTTCTACCGCTCGATCCTCGACAACCTGCGTGTCGGCAAGCCGGACGCCGACCTCATCGAGATCGAGAAGGCCGTCGCCGCGGCCGAGGCAGCCACGTTCATCGCCAACAAGCCCGAAGGACTGGAGACCCTGGTCGCCGAACGCGGCCGCTCACTGTCCGGCGGCGAGCGCCAGCGTCTGGCGATCGCCCGCGCCATGCTGAAGGATGCGCCGATCCTGGTACTAGACGAGGCCACCAGCGCGCTGGACAACGCCACCGAGGCACGCATCCAGCGCGCACTCGACACGCTGACCCAGGGCCGCACCACCTTCGTGATCGCGCATCGGCTGTCCACCGTGCGCAATGCCGACCTGATCCTGGTGCTGGATCAGGGACAATTGTTGGAACAGGGCCGTTTCGATGAGCTGATCGCACAGGGTGGCCTGTTCGCACAACTGGCCCAGGGCGGCAAGTTCACATCGGATGCGCAGGCGATCACCGATATCGACGTCGAAACCGCTGAATCACTCGCGATGCTGGATTAGGTTGCCGCAGCGAGCCCGCCCGGAACCGTCAGGCGTGCTTGCGGAAATACAGCCACGCCGCCAGGGCCAGGACCATGGCCGGCAGCAGATTGGCAACCAGCGGCGGGATACCGTAGACCGTACCGAAGCTGACCATCGCCTTCTGCAGGAAATACCAGCCGATCGCCAGCAGCATGCCCAGGAACATGCGCTTGCCCAGGCCGCCCGAACGCAAGGCACCAAACGCGAATGGCATCGCGCAGAGCACCAGCACCAGCACGTTCAGCGGGTACAGCGCACGCCCCCAGAACGCAATCGCATAAACGCCCGGGCTTTCGCCATTGGTCTCCAGATAGGTCATGTTGCGACGCAGGTCGCGCATGGCCAGATATTGCGGCTGGATCAATGACTGTTCCAGCACATTCGGATCGAGCCGCGATTCCCAACGCTCGTTGACTGCCGTGGTGGTGTGCGTACCCTGGTTGTCCAGCGTGGTGCTGCGCACTTCATCGAACACCCATTGCTTGCCATCGTGTTCGGCCGTCTTGGCCCAGTCGAAACGGCTCAACTGCCCATCGGGCGTCAGGGTGAACACGCGAACGTCCGCCAGCTGTACCGAACTATGTCCATTCACCGGTCGCAGCAGGCTGCTCTTGGCATTGATGAAGCGATTGCCGTCGCGTGCCCACAAGCCACTGCTGGTCGAACCGATACTGCCTGACGATTTCAGCCGAAGGTCCATCGCCTGCGCCTGCTGGTCGCCCCATGGCGCAGCGGTTTCGCCCAGAATCACCACTCCGACCATCAGCACCGCCACGATGCCGACGGCGGATGTCGCGATACGCAGCTTGGACATGCCGGTGGCACGCAATGCAGTCAGCTCGCCGGTGGAAGCAAGGCCACCCAGTCCCAGCAGACCGCCGATCAGCGCCGCATTGCCGAACATTTCGTATAGCCGGCGCGGGGTGGTCACCAGCACGTACACGATGGCATCGGTCAAGGTGTAGCCGTTCTTGCCGATATTGCCGAGCTGCTGCAGAAAATGCAGCACAGCGTCGAAACCGGTCAGCACCAGCCAGACCATCAGCAACGAACTGAGCACGGTGATGCTGACCAGCCAGTCGACCCGCTTGATCTGCATGACACTCATCGGGCCGCCGCCTTGCGCGGTTTGCGCTCAACGTACTGGTCGCGGAACATCCATGCGGCAAACCCGAATACCAACAGGCTAACGAACCACATCGGACCGGCATGATGCCAGTGGCCCTTGGCAATTTGCCCGCGACAGAGCGCCAGCAGCAGGTAATACACATAGAAGCTGAGTACCGCCAGCAGCAGGCGGCCGAAACGCGGTTCGCGCGGAGTCTGCCGCGACAACGGCAGCGCCAGCATCAGCAATACCAGGCTCATCGCCGGCGCAATGGTGCGCCAGGCGAATTCCGCGCGTGCATCGGCGTTGTCGGCACCCCATAGCGTCAAGGTATCCAGGCTCGCCGCAGGATCCTCGGTCGTGGCGTCGGACTGCACATTGGACAGCGAGGTGTCGTTGCGCTCGTACTGCATCTTGCGCCAGTTGTCGGCGCCCAATGGAATTTCGTACTGCCAGCCGTTGTAGAGCGCCAGGAAGCGATCGGTACCGCTGCTTTCCTGATACATCTGACCGTGCTTGCCGGTGATCAGCTTGATCTTGCGGGAACCATCCTTGTCGATGCGCTCGGCGGCAATGAAGGTATTGCCGAGTACGCTGCCATCACGGCTCAGGGTATCGACAAAGATGATGCCGCCCTTGCTCGGCAGCGGCGTGAAGCGGCCGGCATCCAGGCCGGCGGCGATCACCGAACGGTTCGCTGCAGACACCAGCGCGTCGGAAGTGCGGTATGCCCATGGTCCCAGCCACAGCGATACCACCGCCACCAGCACCGACACCAGCACCGCCAGCAGCGTCATCGGCCGCAGCAGGCCACCCGCCCCCATGCCGGAAGAAGCCAGCACGTGCATCTCGCTTTCGCGGTACATGCGGCCGAGACCGTACAGCACGCCAAGGAAGGCCGAGAGCGGCAGCAAGGTGGGCAGCCCTTCGATCATGTTCAGGCCCAGCACCTGGAACATCACGCTGGCCGGGAAGCTGCCGTTGGCCACCTGCTTCAGCACCTGCGCGAAGGTGGTGCCGGACATGATCGCCAGCAGCACAATCGCGGTGGCAAGCATGGTCTGCCCCAGCTCGCGCAGGAAATAGCGGTCGAGAATGCTCAGCATGCGATAAACTTGTCCGCTTACCCGTTGACCCGATCGGGCCGACAAACCATAAGTCTAGCCTGTCCGGCCATCGCCGGGCTCATGCAGGAACCACCCCGATGACCCTCCAGTTCAGCCTCGGCACCGCCGCTCCCGAAACCGTTGACGCCGCCTGCGTGCTGGTCGGCGTGTACGAACACGGCATGCTGACCAGCGCTGCCGCCCGAGTGGACAGCGCCACTGATGGCCTGATCAAGCGCCAGGTGGAAAGTGGCGACATCAGCGGCAAAGCCGGCAGCACCACCCTGCTGTTCGCGCCGACCGGTATCACCGCGAAGCGCGTGCTGGTGGTCGGGCTGGGTTCGCAGAAGTCATTCGACGCGGCCCGCTTCCAGAAGGTCAGCATCGAGGCGGCGCGTGCCATGGGCAAGTTGCCGCTCACGGATGCAGTGTCGTATCTGACCGAAGTCGAAGTGCCGGGCCGCAGCAATGCCTGGCGCGTGCGCGTTGCCGCGCTCGCGAGTGATCACGCCGCCTATCGTTACACCGCTACGTTCAAGCCACGCGACAAGAGCAAGCAGCCAGAGCTCAACGCCATTACTTTTGCCGCCGGCGACGATGCGCAACACGGCCTTGACCAGGCCCGAGCGATTGCCGAAGGCGTGCGCTTCGCCCGCGACCTGGCCAACCTGCCGCCGAACATCTGCACCCCTGCGTATATCGCTGAGCAGGCACAAGCCTTTGCCGAAGGCAGCGACAAGGTCAGCTGCAACGTGCTCGACGAAGTCGAGATGGGCAAGCTCGGCTTCGGCTCGCTGCTGGCAGTAGGCCGCGGCTCGGTCAACAAGCCACGGCTGATCGTGCTGGAGTACAAGGGTGGTAAAGAGGGTGACAAGCCGTACGCTTTTGTCGGCAAGGGCGTCACCTTCGACTCCGGCGGCATCAGTCTGAAGCCCGGCGCCGGCATGGAAGAAATGAAGTTCGACATGGGCGGCGCGGCCGGCGTGCTCGGCGCCTTTGTCGCTGCGGTGAAGATGGGCCTCAAGCTCAACCTGGTCTGCGTGGTACCGAGCGTGGAGAACATGCCCGACGGCGACAGCTACCGCCCCAGCGATGTGCTGACCAGCTTGTCCGGCTTGACCATCGAGGTGTTGAACACCGACGCCGAAGGCCGACTGATCCTGTGCGATGCGCTCACCTACACCGCGCAGACCTTCCATCCGCACACCCTGATCGACGCTGCCACCCTCACTGGCGCCTGTGTGATCGCGCTCGGCAAGCATGCCAGCGGCCTGATGAGCAAACACGACGACCTCGCCGCCGAGCTGCTCGCCGCTGGCGAAGAGACGCTTGACCGCGCCTGGCGCCTGCCGTTGTGGGACGACTACCAGGCGCAGCTCGATTCCGGCTTCGCCGACGTCGCCAACATCGGCGGCAAGAGCGCTGGTGCAATCACTGCCGCCTGCTTCCTGTCACGCTTCACGGACGGCCAGCGCTGGGCGCACCTGGACATCGCCGGCACCGCCTGGGACGAAGGCCGCAAGGGCCTCGCCACTGGGCGACCGGTAGCGCTGCTGGCGCAGTGGCTGCTGGATCGCGCTGGCTGACGCGCCGGAACCGACCCTCAATGCCCCGTGCCGATTTCTACCTGATCGACAAGCCACGCTTTCGCGAGCAGCCGTTGTTGCTGGTGTGCGAACTGGCGAAGAAGGCGTTTGCGACGCAGCAGCCGACGCTGATCCTGACCCGCGATTACGCCCAGGCCGAAGCGCTCGATGAACTGCTGTGGGCGTTCGACGAGGACACGTTGATTCCGCATCAGCTGGCCGGCGACGATGACGATGCGCAGACCGCCGTACTGATCGTGCCGCCGGGCATCGACAGCGCCGACCGGCCTCTGGTGATCAACCTGCGCGAGACCTGCCCTGACGGACACTGCCAGCGCGTGCTGGAAGTGGTCGCCGCCGACCCGGCCGAGCGCGACGGCTCGCGCACGCGCTGGCGCGAATACCAGCAACGCGGTTTCGAGCTGCACAAGAACGACATGTAGGCTCAGGCGAGGTCGGTTGCCACCGGCACTGTGGCGACCAGAACCTGTGCCAGCGCAGCAGCCAGCTGTTCGCCGGTGAGTGGCTTGCGCAGAAAGCCATCCATGCCTGCCGCATGCGCGCGCGTTTCATCCTCGCTGCCCGAACGCGCAGTCACGGCAATGATCGGCAAGTGCGGTCCAGCCTGCTCGCGCTGGCGGATCAGTCGGGCGATCTGGAAGCCATCCACGCCTGGCAGGTCCAGATCCAGCAGCACCGCATCGAAACGCACCTGCGCCAGTTCGGCCAATGCAGCCAGTCCATTGATGACATGCACCACCGCATGCCCCTGTCGTTCCAGCAGACCACTGATGACCGCTGCCACGATCGTGTCGTCTTCCACCAGTAGCAGGCAGTAACTGCGGTCTTCGCCTGCATCCTTCGACGACGACGGCTCGACCGGCATCGGCTCGGCCAGCGGCAGGCGCACATGAAACGTGCTGCCATGCCCCAGCTGCGACTGCAGCTCGATACTGCCGCCCATCATGCCCACCAGCTCGCGACAGATTGCCAGCCCCAAGCCGCTGCCGGCGCGTCGCTGCGGGCCATCCTCCTGCTCGAAACGCTCAAACAGCCGGGCCTGGCTCGCTTCGGAAATGCCGGGACCGGTATCGCTGACGCTGAACTGCAGATCCTCATCCATCCGCTGCACGCGCAGCGTCACGCGGCCGCGTTCGGTAAACTTCAACGCATTGTTCGCCAGGTTCAGCAATACCTGCTTGATCCGCAGCACATCGCCGACCACCAGCATCGGCAGATCGTCGGCAATCTCCAGCTCGAAGCGAACATGTCTTGACTGCGCCAAGCCACGTTCCAGCTGCGCCACCTCCTTCACCAGTTGGCGCGGATCAAACGGCGCCGGCTCCAGCTCCAGCTTGCCGGCCTCGATGCGCGCCAGATCCAGCGCATCGTTTAGCAGCTTCAACAGCATGCTGCCGGAACGCTGCATGGCATCGGTGTATTCGTGCTGTTGCTGGTTGAGCGGTGTGCTCAGCAGCAATTCGGCCATGCCCATCACACCGGTCATCGGTGTACGTATCTCGTGGCTGAGCGTGGCCAGGAACTGGGTTTTCGCTGCGCTGGCCTGTTCGGCCAGGCTACGGCGCTGCTCGGCCAGCTGGATCTGGTGACGGTGTGCCAGCCGGCGGCGCCACGCCAGCAGCAGCAACCACGCCAGCAGCGCCACCAGCACGGCATAGATCAGCCACGCCCACCAGCGCGCCCATGGCGGCGCCTGCACATGCATGCGCAGCTGCGTGGTGCGATGCGTCCAGGTGCCACGCGCACCGGAGGCCATCACATCCAGTGTGTAGTCGCCGGCGCCGAGCCCGGTGAAATCGCGCTCACCGCGATCGCCGGTGTCGACCCAGCTGCTGTCGAAACCGCGCAGCCGAAACCGGTAATGATTCGCCGATGGATTGACATAGGAGAACACCCGCGCCTCGACCTCGAGCTGGCTATCCTGCCAGCCGATCTCCAGCGGCTTCTCGCCGATCGGCAACATCTGCGTCACGCCGTGGTGGCGCACACTGACCTGGGTGATCGACAACTGCGGTTCGTCGGCCTGCGGGCTCACCCAGTCCGGGTCGAAGGCCGCCACACCACCCAGGGTGGCGGCATAGATATAGCCACTGGGCATGTAGGCGTAACCGCGCGAGAACTCGCCATTGGTCAGGCCGTCCTGCAAGCCGAACGAGCGGAAGTGTCCGGAGCGCGGATCGAAATACCACAAGCCGTCATGACCGAAGACCCACACGCGGCCGAGCGTATCCACCCGCAGATCGGTCACGTTGACCGAGGGCCAGCCGTGTGCCGCGTCAATCCGACGATCCAGTACCACACCCTTCCCGCTAAAACGGTAGAACGCGAGCTGGTCGGCATTGGCCATCCACAGGCCATCCTTGCCGAAATCGAACGCATCAATGGATTGCCCGGTCGGCGCGCCGGGCACCATCTCGAAGCGGTCATGCGCCGCGTTCAACCGCAACATGCCGCCGTCGCTGGCGTACCAGAAGACTCCGTCCTTCAGCGTCATCTGGCTGCCCCACAACACCTTGTCGCTCGGGCCGTCCAGCGGCACCGAGGTCAGCACCAGCGTCTCCGGATCGACGCGGAACACACCCCGGCCGAATGTGCGCACATACATCTGGCCGTCCGGGCCAGGCTCGACTTCCAGCGGACTTTCAATCTGCTTGCCCTGCGGATCGACCTGGTCGACCTTGCCGTCCGTGACCCGATACAGCGCCCCGTGCACCGCCACCCACAGGCGCTGCTTGGCGTCTTCAGTCATGCCGACCACATCGCCACGCAGGCCGGACAGCACATGCTCGACCTCGCCAGTCACCGGATCGAGTCGGTCGATCCGGCCATTGCGCTCGCCGACCCAGACGTGGCGGCCATCCCTGCCGCGCGCCATCGTGGTAGCAACCGAATCACGCAGGCTGCTCGCGTCGTCGGGAATATGGGTGAAACGGCTGAACCGGCTCCAGCCCGGTGCCAGATAGGCCACTCCGCCATCGTACATGGCCGCCCACAGGCCGCCCTCCCGGTCGACCATCAGCTGCCACACCCAAGTGCCAGGCAGGTTGCCATAGAGCACCGGCCGATCGCTCATCGCGGTCGTCGGGCCACCCGCCTGCGCCTGCAGGAACAGCCCCTTCTTGGTACCGACCCACAGGCGACCGGCGTTGTCGCGCACGCTGCTCATCACATCGATGGCGGGAATCACCGATGCGGCGAAACGATGGGCTATGCCATCCTTGCCGACGACCATCAGGCCATCGGTGGTCGCAATGCGCACTTCGTCGCCGTCGCCATCGATGCGCCACGCATCCATCCGTTGCTTTGGATCGTCCGACTGCACGCGCCGCAGCTGCCCGTCGGCCGCGCGCACGAACACACCATGGCTGCTACCGATCCACAACTGCTGCTGCGGATCGACATACAGCGCCGCGACCGCACCGAAATCCGCGGGCTGCGTACCCAGCAGCGGATTGACCATGTGTTCGAAGCCACGCTCGTCGGGTCGCAGGCGATCCAATCCACCTGCGCTGCCGACCCACAGACTGTCGTCGGCGGTCTGTGCGACCGCCCATACACGGTCGCTGGCGAGGCTGGCGGGATCGGCCGGGTCATGCCCCCAGTGCAGGAACCGGCCGGTAGATGCGTCATAACGGTTCAATGCCGCATTCAGACCGGCGGCCCACAGGCGACCCTGTCGATCGATCTGCAGCGTGGCGATACCGTTGTTGTACAACGAGCCCGGATCGTTCTCGACATGGCGGAACACCTCGAAGTCGACGCCATCGAAACGCGCAAGGCCGCCCTTGGTACCGAACCAGATTGCACCGTCGCGATCCTGCACCACCGCATACACATTGGTGCTGGGCAGACCATCGGCCGTGCTGTAGCGACGAAACTGCGGTGTCGGCAACGGGTCGGCCCGCAACGCGGGCATCGGAGCACCTGTTGCAACCAGCGCCGGAATTGCAGCCGCTCCCATCGCAGGCGCAGATGCACCCAACAAGATCAACATACACAGCAGAAAAGCCGCTCTCATGAATCCCCTTCATGCCCCCGACCAGGCGCGGCGGCCCAGTGGAATCGAGCCTCATCCCGGCCCGTTCTCCCGATGATGCCAAAACCATCTGCCCACGGCGAGCGCGAAGTCGCAGCCGCTACACTTGTCCGCATGTCCCGTCGCCTGCGCTTGCTGTTCACTGCACTGGCTGTAGCAGCCCTGCTGTGGCTGCTGTTTGCCGCCGCCGAGCGTGCGCTGGCACTGGCGCAGCGATTCCTGGCGCTACCGACGTGGCTGCAATGGACCCTGGGCGGCGTGCTCACGCTGTTTGCGGCGGCCGGCCTGATGGTGCTGTGGTGGCTGCTGCGCCCGCGTCGCCGACGGCGCCCACTGCCGGCGCCCGATCGCGGCAGTCTGGAACAACGCATCGACCAACTGCGCGAACGCGGCGCGGATACCGGCGCGCTCGCCTCGGAACTCGGCGAGCTCGATCGCCGCCGCACCAGCGCCCGTATCTATGTCGCGTTGTTCGGCGAAATCTCCACCGGCAAGTCCAGCCTGATCCGCGCGCTGGCACCCCATGCGAATGTCGTCAGCGACGCACGCGGCGGCACCACCCACGAAGTCGGCCACTACGACAGCGCGTTGCCGGATGGCCGCACGCTGGTAATCGCGGATGTGCCCGGCAGCCGCGAGGCCGGCGGTGAGGCGCACGAAACGCTGGCCCGCGACGAGGCCCTGCGTGCGCATGCCGTGATCTATTTGTGCGCCGGCGACCTCAACCGAAGCCAGGTGGACGAACTGCGCTGGCTTGCCGATTTCGGCAAGCCACTGCTGCTGGTGCTGAACAAGGCCGACCAGTGGAACAGTACCGAACGCGAACAATTGCTAGGACGCCTGCGTCAGCACACCCGCGGCATCGCCAGCGCAGTCCTGGCGATCAGCGCCGGCGGCAGCGAGCGCTACCAGCGCGAACTTGCCGATGGCAGCACCGAATCGGTCGAACGCCAGCGCAAGCCTGTGATCGAGCCACTGTTGCAGGCACTCGAGCGACTCACCGCACCTAGTGCCCGAGAGCTGGAGGATCTGCGCGAAAACGCCGTGCTGGCCGGCCTGCACGAACGCACCGGCACGTTGGAAGCGCAAACCCTCGCCGATGAAGCACAACGCATCGTGCGCAAATACACACGCCGCGCGATCGTCGGCGCACTCGCCGCCATCGCACCAGGTAGCGACCTGGTGATCCAGGGCGTACTCGCTGCCGGACTCACCCGCGCCCTCGCCGCGGTGTACGGCGTGAAAGTCAGCGACGTGCAGATCGAGGACTTCGTACAGCAGGCCAGGCTCACGCTGCGCACCGGCAGCTCGATCGTACTGGCCGTCGCCGGCAACGCGCTGAAGGCGTTTCCCGGCCTCGGCACACTCGGCGGCGGCGTGCTGCACGCGTTCGCCTACGCACTTATCTTCGACTCGATGGGCCGCGCACTGGCCGCGTCGCTGGCCGAACGCCACACACTCGATCAGCACGACGCCGGCACGCGCCTGAAGGAACTACTCGCCGATACCGGCGGCACACGGCTGCGTCAGCTCGCCACACTGACGATGGAAGCGGTACGCGAGCGCGACAAGCCGGAATGATCTCGCTCCCTTAGATGGGCACAAGCAAATCCAGCCGGGACAGAAACGACTGCCTCTGAGCCTTACGGCGTACCGGCAAACGCAGCCTGCAACCAGTCATGCATCAACCGGTAGCTGCGTGCGGCAGCACGCGCATCGTAACGGCAACCGGCCGAGTTCTCGCCCACCTCGGTGAAGCAGTGCACAGCGTGGCCGATCACCACGAACTGCCAGTCAGCCGGACTGCCGCGCATCTCGTCCAGGAACTTGTCGGCGTCCGGCATGGTGCCCTTGTCGTCGGCGCCGTTCATCGCCAACACGCGTGCCTTGATGTTTTTCCCCAGCGCCGGGTCGTCGGTGGTCAGGCCACCGTGGAACGACACCACCGCGGCAATATCCGCGCCACTGCGCGCGAGATCCAACACGGCCGACCCACCGAAACAGAAACCGATCGCAGCCAGCTTGCCGGGATCGATCGGCGCACTGGACACCTGCGCCTTGAGCTGGACCAACGCCTCGTTTATCCGCTTGCGCATCAGTGCACGATTACCGTACAGCGGTTTCACCGCCGCCTGCGCCTGGTCTGCCTTGCCCTGCTGCGGGCGCACGCTGGCGCCATACATGTCGGTGAGCAGGATCACGTAATCCTTGCCGGCGATCATCTCGGCCTTCTGCACGGCCGCATCGTTGATGCCATACCAGTTCGGCACCATCACCAGACCGGGCCGTTTCGCGGTGCTCGCATCGTCGTAAACCAGCACGCTGCGGAAACGCGTGCCATCCAGCGTCCATTCGACCGGACGGTGCACCATCTTCGCCTGCGCGGCGAAGCTTGAACCGGCCAGCAACAGCAAGCAGCAAAGTCGGGCGGTGCGCATGACGGCTTCCTCCTAAGTTAAGTCTTGTGGTTTGTCCCGGTCGGCCGGGAAAAGAAACTCAAAGTCCGGCAGCATGCCCGGCGATGCGCCGCTTCAGCGGTGCAAGGTGATCGAGCAGACGCACGCCGAGTCCGCGCGCGGCGACCAGCGCCGGCGACTGCCATGCATAGATGCGTGCAAGCGCGTCGAAACCCATCGCATCGAGTGTGTCGGCACTGCGCCGGCGTCGTGCGTAACGGCGCAGTACGTGCTCGGCGCCGATGCCACGACCGGCCGCGCGCGCAGCGAGCAAGGTATCGCGCAGCTCAGCCACATCACGCAGTCCCAGGTTGACGCCCTGCCCGGCCAGCGGATGTACCGCGTGCGCTGCATCGCCAAGCAGCACGAAGCGATCCGCCTGATAGCGTTCAGCCAGTTGCAGTTTCAACGGAAACGCTGCACGCGGCGTACTGGCGACGATGCGCCCCAGACGGAAGTCGCTGGCCATGCCGAGTTCATTGAGGAAGGTCGCGTCGTCCAGTGCCAGCACCCGCTGCGCCTCGGCTTCGGGCAGCGACCATACGATCGAGCTGCGGCCATCGGCCAGCGGCAGCAAGGCCAACGGCCCGCTCGACAGGAAGCGTTGCCAGGCGGTGTTCTCGTGCGAGCGCTCGGTAGCCACGTGTGCCACCACGGCGCGCTGCGCATAGTCGCGGCCATGCGTACCGATGCCGGCCAACTGGCGCAGCGGCGACGCCGCGCCATCAGCGGCCACCAGCAATCCGGCAGCCAGTGTTTCGCCGTCCGCCAGTTCCAGCTGGATACGATCCTCGCGCGCCTCGAAACCCTTCACCTCCGCCGGGCACAGGCGGCGCACGCCGGCCGCTTCCAGCGCCTGCCACAACGTCCACTGCACCAGGTTGTTCTCGACGATATAGCCGAGCAGTTCACGGCCTTCGCTGGGCGCATCGAAATCGATCGCGGCGCCGCTCTCGGCATCCCATACATGCATATGCGCATACGGCCCCGCACGCGCAGCGCGGATGGACGGCCAGACGCCCAGGTCATCTAGCAACGCCAGCGATGACGGCGCCAGGCCGACCACGCGCAGGTCCACTTCGTCGCCTGCGCTCCACGCCGTCGGCGCACGCGCCTCCAGCAAGGCGGTGCTGAAGCCGGCACGCGCCAGTGCCAATGCAGCAGCGGCGCCGACCATGCCGCCGCCAACCACGGCAACATCCAGTGCCGGTGCGCGCCGGCGGGTCGAGGCTTCCTGCAGCGGTGTGCTCATGGCAACCGCTCCAGCACGGCCAGCGGCGGTTCACCGCGAAAGCCCATGCCGCGTCGCGCGAATGCGCGTTGCAGCGGTGGTACACGATCGCAGGCCAGCAGCGCGAGTGATCTCAATGGCGCCAGCAGCGGTTGTGCCAGGCAGGCCAGCCGCACCAGGCCATGGCTCATCGCCATGGTGCCGTCGCGATCCGGCGCGCGGCGCGCGGCGTAGCGTGCCAACAGCTCCGCGGCGCCCGGATCGGGGGCGTCAGCCACCAGCTCGGCCAGTGTCAACGCGTCGCGCAGGCCGAGATTGAAGCCTTGCGCACCGATCGGATGCACGGTCTGCGCGGCATTGCCAACCAGCACCGCGCGCGGCCCGGTCAATTGCACCGCTGCGACGCGCTGAATCGCATAGGGATGGCGTTTGCCCGGCCGACTGAGGCGACCCAGACGCCAGCCAAAGCGGCGCTGTGCCAGCTCGACGAAGGCTGCATCGTCCAGCGCGGCGACCGCCGCCGCTTCGTCGGCAGCCACGGTGAGCACCAGCCCGCAACGACGTTCGGCCAGCGGCAGCACCGCGATCGGACCGTCATCGGCGAAGCGCTCGTAGGCACGATTGGCATGATCGCGTTCCGGGGTGACCGTGCAGACGAACAGAGTCTGCCGGTAATCATGCTGTTCGGCCTCGATGCCGAGCTGCACGCGCACGAACGACCCGGTTCCGTCCGCACCCACCAGCAATGGCGTATCGATGCTATGCACACCGGCCGCCGTTCTGACCTGCGCACGCCAGCCGTCGGCCACTGGTTCCAATGCCATCAGGGTGGCGGGTGCGAGCCGGGTCAGCCGGGTGCATTCATCCAGACGGCGCAGCAGGGCCGCACCAAGCTCACGTGCCGGTAGCGTCCAGCCCAGCGCGTCGACACCGTGTTTGTCGGCGTCGATGCGTGCACTGCCGAATTCACCGGCCCGGCTCACATGGATATGCCGGATCGGGGTAGCACGTGTGACGGCGTGGCGCCAAACGCCGATCGCGTCGAGCCCGTTGACGGTGGCCCGTGCCAGCGCCAGGTTGCGTTCGTCGTAGCTGGGCTGGGCGTCGGCACGCGGCGCGGCGGTTTCGACCAGGGTCGCGGCGATACCGGCCGCATCCAGCGCGATCGCCAGGCTGGCGCCAACCAGGCCACCGCCGATGATCAGTACACCGGGGCTGTTCAAGGCAGGGGATTCGGAGGCATTCATAGCGTCGATAATACGCGTTGACCGCACCGATGTTGATCTGGCGGCCCTCGCATTCGGCTAGACTAGCGGTCTATTTCAGACGCCCACATGGAACCCCTCATGGTCAAGACGCTGACCCAACGCCTCGGCATCTTGCTTGCACTCGCGCTGCTGATGGCGGCCACCCGCACGCATCACTCGCTGCTTCATCATTTCGATGCGCTGCCGGATGCCTCCTGGGGCATTTTCTTCCTCGCCGGTTTCTGGCTGCGCGGCACCGGCCGCTGGGCGTTCCCGTTGCTGATGGCCGAAGCGGTGTTGGTCGACTACCTGGTGATCAGTGGCCAAGGCATCGATTTCTGGAGCCACTACTGCGTATCGGTGGCCTACTGGTTCCTGATCCCGTCGTATTTCAGCCTGTGGCTGGGTGGCAGCTGGCTGGCCAAGCATCAGCTCGGCCTGCGCCTGCCCACCTTGGGGCTCGCCCTGGTGGCACTGCTGGTCAGTTGGGCCGCGTGCTATCTGGTCTCCAACGGCAGTTTCTACTGGCTCAGCAACAGCGTACCGCTGCCACGCAGCTTCGCCAGCTGGTTTGCCAATCTGGGCGACTGGTACCTGCCCTTCCTGCAGACCACCGTCCTGTATGTCGGTATTGGCGCCGTGCTGCACGTGCTGGTCATCCAGATGGCGCGTGCGCTCAAGCATGCCGACCAGCCCAATCTGCCGCGTTAAAGCGCGATGGGTAACCGTCTCTCGAAGATCTACACCCGCACCGGCGACGATGGCAGTACCGGCCTGGGTGACGGTTCACGGGTAGCCAAGGATTCGCTGCGCGTGGCCGCCTACGGCACGGTCGATGAACTCAACAGCACCATCGGCATGGTGCTCGCCGCCGATGGCGTCGATGCCGCGGTGGCCGATGTGCTCGGCCAGGTACAGCACGCCTTGTTCGATCTCGGCGGCGAGTTGTGCATCCCTGGCATGGCGATGATCGAGGACGCTGACATCCTGCGGCTGGAACAGGTGCTGGACGGCTTCAACGATCCGTTGCCGCCGCTGAAGGATTTCATCCTGCCCGGTGGCGGCATGGCCGCCGCCTGCTGCCATCTGGCACGCACGGTGTGCCGTCGCGCCGAACGCGAGGTGATCGCGCTGGCACGGGTGGAAGATATCCGCACCCAGCCACAGCGCTACCTCAACCGGCTGTCGGACCTGCTGTTCGTGATCTCACGCGTGCTGGCACGCGCCAGCGGCCATGGCGAAGTGCTGTGGCAGCACGAGCGCCGGCGCAAGCCCCAGCCTGCCGGATAAACCGCAGCATGCTGCGGCTGTACACCCATCCCGCCTGTCTGCAGCACGATCCCGGCCCGGATCATGCCGAGCGCCCCGCACGATTGCGCGCAGTACTGCAGGCGCTGGATCACGACCGCTATGCCACGCTCGACCGGATCGAGGCGCCGCTGGCCACCCGTGAACAGCTGCTGCGGGTGCATAGCGTCACCCATGTCGAACACATCCTGGCCAATGCCCCGCTGGATGGTATGTATCGGCTGGACGAGGACACCCTGATGTCGCCGGGCTCGGTCGAGGCGGGCCTGCGCGCCGCTGGCGCCGTGGTGGCGGCCGTTGATGCCGTGCTGACCGGCGCGACCCAGCGGGCGTTCTGCGCGGTGCGGCCGCCCGGCCACCATGCCACCCGCGATCAGGCGATGGGCTTCTGCTTGTTCAACAACATCGCCATAGGTGCCGCGCATGCGCTGGTGACACATGGGCTGAAACGGGTCGCGATCGCCGATTTCGACGTACACCACGGCAATGGCACGCAAGCCATCTTCGAACGCGAGCCGCGTGTGCTGTTCGTTTCCAGCCATCAATCGCCGTTGTATCCGGACAGTGGTCGCGAGGACGAACGCGGCGTCGGCAACATCGTCAACGGTACGCTGTCGCCAGGGGCCGGCTCGCACGAGTTCCGCGAGCTGTGGGATGGCCTGCTGCTGCCACGCCTGCATGCCTTCAAACCGCAGTTGGTGCTGGTTTCGGCCGGCTTCGACGCACACCGCAACGACCCGCTGGCGGACATCCGGCTTGGCCAGGAAGACTATGCCTGGATCACCGAACGACTGACGGGAGTGGCACGCACGCACGCAGCCGGCCGGATAGTGTCCACCCTCGAAGGCGGCTACGACCTGGCAGCGCTGGCCGCCAGCGTGGCGGCCCACGTCAGCATGCTGATGACCTGACCTACCTGGTGCCGGCGCTTGCCCGAACCGTCATTCGAAGTTGGTCTTGCTCAACTTATGCCCATTCATGCTGAATCCTCGCACTGGCCGGATAAAGTTTGCCTGCCGTGCAGGAGATGTTTCTGCTAGCTTAACCAGCCTTCAAAGCCGGCAGACTTCCATTGTGACGTCCAAGTTCCCTCCACGCCGCCTGTTGGCGGTTGCCGCAGCCCTTGCCCTGATCGGTGGACAAGCCGAAGCCAAGGGCCAGAATCCCAAAACCTCGCTGGACGGGTCGGAACAAGTGTGCCCGCTGGGATCGTTTCACTGCGAGCCGCGACCGTACAACTTCGCCATGTGCCGACCCAACGCCATGCTGGAGTTCTACGACCCGACCCTGCCGGCGGATTCCAACCTGCGCGATACCAGCACTGCGTTTGTCAGGTCAAAGTACTTTGAAAGTACCGACCAGGTGCTTTACCACTTGTCCGGGGATGCCTGGCTGACTCGCGACGACCAGCGAATACAGGCCGACACGATCGATTACAACGACAACACCACCGACTACGACGCCCGCGGGAACGTCCGCTACCAGGAGGCGGGCCAGCTGATGGCCGGCACCCATATGCGCGGCAATTCCAATGATGGCCGAGGCATCGCGGACGATGTGCGCTATCAGATGCTCGATTCGCGCGGCAATGGTGTGGCGAAGCAGGGACAGATGCTGGATACCATGCACAGCCGCTATACGCTGGCCACCTATTCCACCTGCGACCTCGGCAACCATGTGTGGGAGTTCCGCGGCAAGACGATCACGATCGACAAGGATACCGGCGTCGGTGTGGCGCGCGACGCCACGATGCGGATCGGCAAGGTGCCGTTCCTGTATCTGCCGTACTTCAGCTTCCCCGTCGACCACAGGCGCAAGAGCGGATTCCTGTACCCCACCTTCTCCAGAACCAGCCGCTCCGGTTTTGAGATCAGCGCACCGTACTACCTGAACCTGGCGCCGAACTACGATGCTACGCTGGATCCACGCATCTACAGCTCGCGTGGTCCGCTGCTCGCCGGTGAGTTCCGCTATATCGTGCCAAACAGCGCCGGCACAGCGCCAAGCAGCACCGGCCAGCTCAATGTGGAATACGTGCCGCACGACTCTGGCGAGAGTGACGGCCTGGCCAATACCCAAGGCACGTCCCGCTACCTGATCGACTACACCGACAACACCAAGCTTTGGTCGGGCTGGTCCTTGGTCGGCTCATACAACCATGCATCGGACAGCAGTTTCCTTTACGACTACGGCAACGCGCTGACGAAGACCGTGATCTATACCCTGACCTCCAATGTCGCGATCGTCGGGTACGGCAAATGGTGGAATGCCTCGTTCGGCGGCTTGTACTACCAGAACACCAACCCATTCGTGACCGACTATGTGCTGCCTTATCAACAGCTGCCATACGCGAATTTCAACGTGGACTTGCCGCTGACGCGCTGGCTGCAATTCGGCATGAACGACACTGCCGGTGCGTTCCGCAAGGACGGTTACGTCGAGGGCCAGCGGCTGGATCTTTACCCCTACCTTGCTGCCGACTTCGGTTCCTCAGCATGGTTTATACGGCCCAAACTGGCCTACCGCTACACCGACTACCAGTTGAATGCTGGTTATCAGAACTATGGTTACTACGGACTGCTTGGCAGTGGCACCACCACGCCGTTCACCCAGCAGTCGCCCAGCCGCTCTCTGCCGATCGTCAGCATCGACAGTGGCCTGGTGTTCGACCGCAGCACCACGCTGTTTGGCCAGAACTTTACACAGACTCTGGAGCCGCGCGTGTACTACCTGTACGTGCCATACCGCAACCAGAACAATCTGCCACTATTCGATACCGCCCTGATGTCATTCGACTATTGGCAGCTGTTCTCGCCAAACCAATATTCCGGCGCGGATCGCCAGATGAACGCGAACAACCTTACCGGAGCACTCACCACCCGCCTGCTCGACGACGACGGCGTCGAGCGGTTGTCGGCTAGTTTCGGGCAGATCCACTATTTCACACCGCAGCTTGTACAGCTGCCCGTCGGGGCGAACACGGTCACCCCTGCCACCGACTGGTCGGGTTCGGACTACGTGGCCGAGCTCGACCTGCAGCTCAGCGACCGGTGGCGCCTGAACAGTGAATACCAGTGGAGCCCTAACACCCGGGTGACCGACATGGCTTCACTGGAGCTACAGCACCGGCTGGGCAACGACGGCATCCTCAATTTCTCGTACCACTACCGCCGTGGCCTGATGGAACAATACAGCGTTTCCACGGTCTACCCGCTGTCCGAGCGCTGGCGCCTGCTCGGATCCTGGACCTATTCCGTTGCTGTAAAAAACATGATCCCGGCACCGACGGGAACGACCGAGGCAATGGCTGGCGTGGAATACGACAGCTGTTGCGTCACCTTGCGATTGGTCGACCGCAATTACGTAAACGAGGGTTACTACGGGGTAGGCCCGGTTCCCACCGGCACCAGCATCAACCTTCGCGACAATGCCATCATGTTCGAGGTGGTCTTCAAGGGACTCGGCTCGTCAGGCGGCGAGATCGATCCCCTGCTACACCGTGATATTCTCGGCTATCAATAATCGCAGCAGTCACCGGCTTTAACAGATGAAGCAACCCATTGCATTTCTCCTGTTCGCACTTGCGAGCATCCTTCCCCTTCATGCTCAACTCCTGACACCGGCCGCTCCAGCGGCAGCAGCCAGGCAGCCACTGGATCGCATCGTGGCCGTTGTCAACGACAGTGTGATCCTGCAGAGCGAGCTGAATGACGCCGTGCGCTCGATCCAGCAGCAATACGCCAGCCAGCCCGGGCAGTTGCCGCCGATGAACGTGCTGCAGCAGCAGGTACTCGATCGACTGGTGCTGATGCGGTTGCAGCTCGAGAAGGCAGAGGATCAGGGCGTTCGCATCTCCAACGAGGACGTCGACCAGGCCGTTGCCAGCGTAGCCCAGCAGAACAAGCTCACGCCCGACCAATTGCGCGCCGAAGTGGAGCAGTCCGGCAGCAGCTTTGCGGCATTTCGCGAGCAACTGGCCGACCAGATCACCGTGCAGCGCCTGCATCAGAGCGTGGTGCACGACTCGGTCTCGGTTACCGACAGCGAGATCGACAACCTGTTGAGCAGCCCGACCTACAAGGCCGGCGAGGTGCATCTGGCGCATATCCAGATCAGCATTCCCGGCGGCGCCGACGCTTCCGCGATTCAGGCCAGCCAGGCCAAGGCCGAGCAGGCGCTCGCGGCGATCAAGGGTGGCATGGATTTCAATGCCGCGGCGATCCGCTACTCCGATGCTCCCGATGCGCTGGATGGTGGCGACCTCGGCTGGCGACGGATGGACGAGGTACCGCCAGCCTTTGCCGACACGCTCGAGTCGATGAAACCCGGCGATGTCAGTGGGGCACTGCGGGGCCCGACCGGCTTCCACATCCTCAAGCTGATCGACCAGCGCCAAGCCGGCCGCAAGATGGTCACCGAGTTCCATGCACGGCAGATCCTGATCGCACCGAGCGATCTGGTGACCCCGGCGCAGGCCGAGCAGCAGGCGCATGACCTGTATAACCGCATTGTCAACAAGCATGAGGACTTCGCCGCTCTGGCGAAGGAATATTCCAAGGATCCCACCACCGCCAATGCCGGCGGTGACATGAACTGGTTCGCACAGGATCAGTGGGGCTCGATCATCGCCAAGCAGCTTGATGGACTGAAGGATAACCAGATCTCGCAACCGTTCCAGAGCGAAGCCGGCTGGCACATCCTGCAACGCCTCGGCACCCGCCAGAGCGACCAGACTGTGCAGCTCGGACGCGACCAGGCGCGCTTAGCTATCGGCAACCGCAAGGCGGATCAGGCCTATGACGACTTCCTGCGCGACCTGCGTGCAAACGCCTACATCAACATCCTGGTACCCGAGCTGCGTGATACAGACAACCAGGCTGCTGCCGGCACATCGCCGTAAGCCTGCTTGAACGCTGATCTCCCCCGGCTCGCGGTCACTGCCGGCGAGCCGGCGGGCATCGGTGCAGAGCTGCTGATCCGTCTGGCCGCCAGTCCACTGGCGGCCGACCTTGTGGCCATCACCGATCGCGCCTTGCTGGAGCGTGCAGCCGCACGCTGTGGCACGAGCATCAAGCTTGTCGATGATGACGGCAGCAGGCAGACCACCCGCCGCGCGGGCACGCTGCGCCTGTGTCCGGTGCCGCTGGCAGTCGCCGAGGTGCCTGGCCAACCCGACCCGCGCAATGCCCGGCATGTGCTGGCCACGCTGGCCGAGGCAGCCGATGGCTGCATGGCCGGTCGCTATGCGGCGGTGGTCACCGCACCGTTGCAGAAATCGTCGATCAACGAGGCCGGCATCCCTTTCAGCGGGCATACCGAATTCTTCGCCGAACGCGCGCACGCCGACGTAGTCATGATGCTGGCCAGCCCGGAGCTACGGGTGGCACTCGCAACCACGCACCTGCCGCTGGCGGCAGTCTCCGCCGCGATCACGCGCGCCGTACTGACCCGCACACTGCGCATCATGCACGCCGAGCTGCAAAACAAGTTCGGTATCGCCGCACCGCGCATTGCCGTACTCGGACTCAATCCGCACGCAGGTGAGGGCGGCCACCTCGGCCGCGAGGAAATCGATACGCTGATCCCGGTGCTGGACATGCTGCGCGGCGAAGGCATGCGCCTGCTCGGCCCGCTGCCCGCCGACACTGCGTTCGTGCCAGCGCAGCGTCAGCACTACGATGCGGTGCTGGCGATGTACCACGACCAGGCGCTACCCGTATTGAAAAGCGAAGCGTTCGACCGCACCGTGAACCTCACGCTCGGCCTGCCGTTCATCCGTACCTCGGTCGATCACGGCACCGCACTGGATCTGGCCGGCACGGGCCGGGCCGATCCGGCCAGCTTGATCGCCGCAGCTACCATGGCCATCGACCTAATACGCCGTAGAAACGAGTGGAGAGGAGTGAGAAACGAGTGAACCGCCCCGGTCTTTACTCACTTCTCACTCCTCTCCACTCACTCCTGACCCTATGAACGCCCGCCCCAAGAAAAGCTTCGGCCAGCACTTCCTGAACGACCGCCGTTACATCGACCGCATCGTTAGCGCGGTCGCACCGAAGGCCGAGGACTTCGTGGTCGAGATCGGCCCAGGCGAAGGCGCGCTAACGTTGCCGCTGCTGGCAGCGGCCGGCAAGCTCACCGCGATCGAGCTGGATACCGACCTGATTCCCGGCCTGCAGGCACGCGCTGCCGCTGCGGGCGAACTGCACATCATCCACGCGGACGTACTGAAGGTGAACTTCACCGCGCTGGCGCACAGCCACGGCGTGCCGCGCCTGCGCATCGCCGGCAACCTGCCCTACTACATCTCCAGCCCGATCCTGTTTCACTGCGTCGAGCATGCCGCGGCGATCCAGGACATGCACTTCATGCTGCAGAAGGAAGTAGTCGACCGGATGGCTGCCGAGCCGGGCAGCAAAGTCTACGGCCGGCTGTCCGTGATGCTACAGCTGGCCTGCCGGGTCGAGCCGCTGTTCAATGTGCCGCCGGAAGCATTTCGTCCACCACCGAAAGTGGAGTCCGCCGTGGTGCGGTTGCTGCCACTACCGGCGGAGGAGCTGCATGACGCCAGGCCCGAGCATGTGTATGCGGTGGTCAAGGCCGCCTTCGGGCAACGACGCAAGACGCTCGCCAACGCGCTAAAGCAATTGTTGGACAGCGACGCGATCCGTCGCGCCGACGTTGACCCCAAGGCCCGCGCCGAAACGCTCGCTCCGGCCGACTTCGTGCGATTGGCCAAGATTTACGGCAATCTTGGAACTCACGCCTGATCTGCTACGGATGATGGTCACGTCACCCCATTCGCGACGTCAGGCCTTACAATCCGGACATGACTGAAAAATCTTCCTACACGATCGACGTGCAGGTCGAAACCCGCTTCGTCCCCGACCAATCGAAGCCCGGTGACAATCGCTACGTTTTCGCCTACACCATCACCCTGCGCAATGCCGGCGACATGCCGGCACGCCTGCTCACGCGCCACTGGCTGATCACCGATGCCAACGGCAAGGTGGAGGAAGTGCGCGGCGATGGCGTAGTAGGCGAACAGCCGTGGATGCGCCCGGGCGATGATTTCGAATACACGTCCGGCGCGGTACTGGAGACTCCGGTGGGCACGATGGGTGGCAGTTACCAGATGCTGGCCGACGACGGTACGCAGTTCGATGCGCCGATCCCGACCTTCACCCTGTCCATCCCGCGTACGCTGCACTGATGGCCCAGCTCTGAGATGGCCACATATGCGATAGGCGACGTGCAGGGCTGTTATCCCGAACTGCAACGACTACTGGACAAGCTGCGCTTTGACACGGCACAGGATCAACTGTGGTTCTGCGGTGACCTGGTCAATCGCGGCGGGCAGTCGCTGGAGACGTTGCGACTGATCCACGGCTTGCGCGAGCACTGCGTGGTCACGCTTGGCAACCACGACCTGAGCCTGCTGGCGATCGCCCAGCGGCGCCCGGATGCACAGGCACGAGTGAACCCCGAACTGCGCGAAGTATTGTTCGCCGAGGATGCGCCCGTGCTGTTCGAATGGCTGCGCTCGCAAAAGCTGTTGCACCACGACGAACAACTCAACTGGACCATGGTGCATGCCGGCCTTGCACCGATGTGGACCCTGCGCCAGGCCCAGCGCTGCGCTCAGGACGTTGAGCGCGAACTGTCCAGCCCGCGTCATCCGCGGCTGCTGCGCAACCTGTTTGGCAACCGGCCGGCGGTGTGGTCAAGCCGGCTGCAGGGTCTGGATCGCCAACGCGCGACCATCAACACGATGACCCGGATGCGCTACTGCGACGTCAATGGCCGTATCGATTTCGAGGCCAAGGACATTCCCGGCACGCAGAAGCCAGGCCTGTACCCATGGTTCGAGGTGCCCGGCATGCGTCGCCGTGACACCCGCATCGTCTGCGGCCACTGGTCAGCGCTCGGCCGTTTCGCCGGGCTCGGCGTGCATGCGATCGACACCGGCTGCGTCTGGGGTGGTCAGCTCACTGCGCTGCGGCTGGACGGCGAGGAGCCGCGATACATCACGGTCAACGCCGAACCGCATCGCAAGCGACCACCGGGCGTCGAGGATTGATTCTTCCATCCATGAAAAACCCCGCCAAGGCGGGGTTTTTCATGGATATCACGCTGACTCAGGCCAGCTGGCCATGGCAGTGTTTGTATTTCTTGCCCGAACCACACGGGCATGGGTCGTTGCGACCAATCTTGGGGCCGTCTTGCTGCGTAGGCCGCGGCGCGCCAGCCTGCCCCTCCAGCGCTTCTCCACCACCAAACGCATCCACTGGTGCACCACCGCCAGTCGCCAGCATCTGCTTCTGCAGGCGCTCAGCCAGGCGCTGCTGTTCGGCTTCCATTTCAGCGACTTCTTCCTCGCTGCGAATGCGGATCCGCGCCAGCATCTGCACTACCTCGGCCTTGATCCGGTCGAGCATTTCGGAGAACAGCCTGAACGACTCGCGTTTGAACGCCTGCTTCGGATCCTGCTGGGCATAGCCGACCAGGTAGATGCCCTGGCGCAGGTAATCCATGTTGGACAGGTGCTCCTTCCACGCGTTGTCGACCACGGTCAGCATGATGTGCTTTTCCAGCTGACGCATGGTATCCACACCGATCTGCGCCTCTTTCGCCTGGAACAGTTCGTTCACAGCGCCCTGCACATGCTCGTGGATCATCTCGGCATCCACTTCATGCTGCTGCTCGACCCAGTGTTTGAGGTCAAGCGAAAGGCCGAACGTGGCTTCCAGCTCGCGGTTCAGGCCGGCCAGATCCCACTGCTCATCGATGCTCTCGGCCGGCACGTGCGCGCGCACCAAGGACTGCGTCACATCCTCGCGAATATCGGCAACAGTAGCCGACACATCCTCGCCCTCGAGCAGCTCGTCGCGCTGGCGGTAGATCACCTTGCGCTGATCGTTGGCGACGTCGTCGAATTCCAGCAGGTGCTTGCGGATGTCGAAGTTGTGCTGCTCGACCTTGCGCTGCGCCTTCTCGATCTGCCGGCTGATCATGCGATCTTCCAGCGCATCGTCGTCCTTCATGCCGAAGCGCTTCATCCAGCGGACCAGGCCTTCGCCACCGAAGATGCGCAGCAGGTTGTCTTCCAGCGACAGATAGAAGCGCGACGAACCGGGATCGCCCTGACGGCCGGAACGACCGCGCAGCTGGTTGTCGATACGCCGCGACTCGTGCCGCTCGGTGCCGATGATATGCAGGCCGCCGGCCGCCAGCACCTGTTCGTGCAACTTCTTCCATTCGGCCTTGGCGCGCTGGCGATCCATCTCGCTGGCATCTGCCGGCAACGCCGCCAGAGCGACTTCCAGACTGCCACCAAGCACGATGTCGGTACCACGACCGGCCATGTTGGTGGCAATGGTTACCTGGCCGGGCGCACCGGCCTGCGCCACGATGTGCGCCTCGCGCTCATGCTGCTTGGCGTTGAGGACCTCGTGCACCACCTTGGCCTTGGTCAGCATGCCGGACAGCAGCTCGGACACCTCGATCGAGGTGGTACCGACCAGCACCGGCTGGCCACGCTTGTGGCAATCCTTGATGTCCTCGATCACCGAGCGGTATTTCGGATCCTGCGAGAGGAAGATCATGTCCGAGTTGTCCTTGCGGATCATCGGCATGTGGGTGGGGATCACCACCACCTCCAAGCCATAGATGCTCTGGAACTCGAACGCCTCGGTGTCGGCCGTACCGGTCATGCCGGCCAGCTTCTTGTACATGCGGAAGAGGTTCTGGAACGTCACCGTGGCCAGCGTCTGATTCTCGCGCTGGATCGGCACGCCTTCCTTCGCCTCGACCGCCTGGTGCAGGCCGTCGGACCAGCGACGGCCCGGCAGGGTGCGACCGGTGAACTCATCGACGATGATCACTTCGCCATCGCGCACGATGTAATCCACATCGCGCTGGTAGATGCCATTGGCCCGCAATGCGGCATTGAGGTGATGCACCACCGCCAGGTTCTTCGAATCGTACAGGCCGCTGTCCTGCTCGATCACCCCGACTTCGCGCAGCAACTCGTCGGCGTGCTGCATGCCCGCTTCGGACAGGTGTACTTGCTTCTGCTTCTCGTCGACCCAATAGTCGCCGGCGCCTTCCTCCTCTGTCTGCCGGACCATTTTCGGCACGATCTTGTTTACCGCGAGATACAACTGCGGGGAGTCCTCGGCCGGTCCGGAAATGATCAGCGGTGTGCGCGCCTCATCGATCAGGATCGAGTCGACCTCATCGACGATTGCGTAGTGCAGGCCGCGCTGGTAGCGCTGTTCCTTGCTCAACGCCATGTTGTCGCGCAGGTAGTCGAAACCGAATTCGTTGTTGGTGCCGTAGGTGATGTCGGTGGCGTACGCCTCGTGCTTGTCGGCATGCTCCATGCCCGGGTACACCACGCCCACATTCATGCCGAGGAAGTTGTACAGCTTGCCCATCTGCGCGGAGTCACGCCGGGCCAGATAGTCGTTGACGGTGACCACGTGCACGCCCTTGCCGGCGAGTGCGTTGAGGTACACCGGCAAGGTGCCGACCAGGGTCTTGCCCTCACCGGTGCGCATCTCGGCGATCTTGCCTGAATGCAGCACCATGCCACCGATCATCTGCACGTCGTAGTGGCGCATGCCCAGCGTCCGCTTGGCTGCCTCGCGTACTACTGCAAACGCCTCCGGCAACAGCTTGTCCAGCGATTCACCTTCGGCAACCCGTTGCTTGAATTCGGCGGTCTTGCCACGCAGGGCTTCGTCACTGAGCTTCTCGAACTCGGGTTCCAGCGCGTTGATACGGGTAACGGTCCGGGAAAGCTGGCGCAATACACGATCATTGCGGCTACCGAACAGGCTCGTCAGGGCACGGTTGAACATGGATCTTCCGAATTGGGAAACAGGATGCCCGCTAGAATCGCGAGCCAATCGGGCATATTACTACATGGCTATCAAGGCAGGCCTATCAACCCGGGCCCATCAAGCCATGCCTGTCGTTGCACCGCCCCACTGGCTCGTTGCAGAAGTGCCGCGGGCCTCAGCCATCGTGAATGGCGCCGACCATGGCCGGATTCAAGGGACAGGTGGCCGCGAGACGATGCCTACCGATGATTGCGTACAAAGGCCAGCGGATTGACCACGCGGCCGTCGTACCAGACCTCGAAATGCACATGCGACCCGGTCGAGCGCCCGGTGGAACCGGCCTGGGCGATCACGTCGCCGACCTGCACGTGCTGGCCCGGGTGTACGTCCAGCGCGCTATTGTGCGCATAGCGGGTCATGTAGCCATTGCCGTGGTCGATTTCGATCACGTTGCCATAGCCGCTGCGCACACCGGCATAAGTGACCATGCCTTCGGCGACGGCATGTACCGGGGTGCCGATCGGGGCGGCGATATCGATCCCGGTATGCCGCGCGGAACGACCGTCGAACGGGTCCGCACGCACGCCAAAATAGGATGAGATATAGCCCTGCACCGGCATCCCGGTCGGCTTCAGATTCGATTCGATCCTGGCATCGAGCAACAGGCTCTGCAGTGCCGACAACTGCGCCTGCTGGGTGTCGAGCTGGCTGGCCAGCTGGCTGATGCTGCTGTCCAGCGCCGGGGGCAGTGCATAGGCGCTGCCACTGACATCCTCGACGCCACCCACCGCCGGTGGCTGATCGAAATTGAACTCGCCGTCATCAAGCTTGCCGACCTGAACCAGCCGCTCGCCGAGTGCGTTCAACCGGGTCGACTGGGCTTGCAGTTGGCCAAGCTTCACCGCCAGCGCATCGAGTCCGCGCTGGGAATCCTGGCGTACGCCACCCAACTGTGCGTTCTGCTGCTTGATCTGTTGTTGAAGATCTTGAATTTCCGCCAATGCCCGATCACGCGGGCTGGCCACCGTCAATGCCAGCGTTACTCCGACGCCGACACAACCGATCACCGCCACGGCCAGCACCGAAAGCAGCTTCCAGCGCAGGCGCCGGTCAGTCAGATCAAAGGTTTTCGGCAATTTCCTGGAGCGTGATACGAGTATGATTTGCATGTCTTTCCAACATCGAATTCCGGCACCATGCAGCACCCTTCTCCAGCCATTTCCCGCCGCATCGGCAACGGACCGAAGTCCTTGGTCGAATGCGGCTCCTTCGCGACACTGGCCAGAAAGGCCGGCGCGCTGGAGGCGCTGGATCGCGCACTGCGCCAGACGTTGCCGTCGCCGTTGCGCGAGCAGGTGAGATTCGCCGACCTGCGCAACGACCGCCTCGTCTTTCTGGCGTCCTCACCGGCTTGGGCATCGCGCCTGCGTTTGATGCAAACACAGATCCTTGCCACCGCACGCGCCATCGGCACCTGCGCCAGTTCAGTCACCGTGAAAGTGGCCCCCCAACCACCGGTCGCAACAGAGCCGGATCGGTCAAAACCGCTTTCGCTTGCAGCAGCCAGCCATCTCCGGGCCGCTGCCGCTTCAATCTCAGACCCCGAACTGCGGGTACTGTTCCTTGAGCTGGCGTCCCTCGCCGAAACCGCTGATTCCGGAGCCGATGGGGCACATTGAGTGCCATGCACTACCCCATCTCCCACAGGTGACCAGATACCAGACCCGTCACCAGTGGATTGTGCAGTCTGGACTTATACCATGCACTTCCGCCTCCGAACACCCTGGCGTGTCGACAGGGCGTGATGGAGGGACATCCATGAGTGACCCATTTCACAAAAATGAACGGCCGCGTCTCGCGACGCGGCCGTTCATTTGGATCATGCACCAGGCGGTAGCGAGCTGACTCAGATCGCCTGGGCGGGATGTGCATAGGAGATCGGCGAGGTCGCCGGATCGTCCTGGTAGCTGACCTCTTCCCACGCCGTGGCATCGGCCATCAGTGTGCGCAGCAGCTTGTTGTTGAGTTCGTGACCGGACTTGTGCGCGTGGTAAGCGCCAATCAGGCTGTGGCCAAGCAGGTACAGGTCGCCGATCGCGTCGAGGATCTTGTGCTTGACGAACTCGTCCTCGTAGCGGAGGCCGTCCTCATTCAACACGCGGTAATCGTCCAGCACCACCGCATTGTCCATCGAGCCACCCAGCGCCAGGTTCTGCTCGCGCATCGCCTCGATGTCACGCATGAAACCGAACGTGCGGGCCCGGCTCACTTCCTTGACGAAGGACGTGGTCGAGAAATCGATCTCGGCGCGCGAAGTGCGCTTGCTGATGATCGGATGGTTGAAATCAATCGAGAAGCCGACCTTGAAACCTTCGAACGGATCGAAGCTGGCCCACTTGTCACCATCCTGCACCTTCACCGCCTTCTTGATGCGGATGAAGCGCTTGGCGACGTTCTGTTCTTCGATGCCGGCAGATTGCAGCAAGAAGACGAACGGACCGGCACTGCCATCCATGATCGGCACTTCCGGCGCAGACAGGTCGACATAGGCATTGTCGATACCCAGACCGGCCATCGCCGAGAGCAGATGCTCGACCGTGGAGACGCGTGCCTCGCCATTGACCAGCGTGGTCGACAGACGCGTGTCGCCGACATTGTCCTGGCGTGCACGAATGTCCACCGGCGGATTGAGATCCGTGCGACGGAACACGATGCCGGTATTGGGCGCCGCAGGACGCAACGTCATGTACACCTTGTCACCTGTGTGTAGTCCTACACCGGTGGCTCGGATGATGTTTTTGAGCGTACGCTGCTTGATCATTTTTGTTGGTACCCGTGGAGGCAGCAGCCAATCAGGGACGGATGCTAACACAGTTTTAACCTGTGGCAAAAGCAAACCGGACCGTACAGTCTGATTAAATCTTCATGTTTCCTTCATCCTTGACCCGCGGGGACTTTCAGGGCTGCTCCTCCCGTAACTGACGGATCGACACGTCGCCCCATGCCAGGGACGGGAATCCGGCATGGGGCGGCGAACCGGCCGGCACGAGTCAAGCCCGTGCGACTGGTCATGCGTCCTCCGGACGCACAGTCTTGCTGCATACACCAGCGAACATCGATCCGATCGCAGTCAACCCTCAGTTACCTGCCGCCCCGCCGGAATCAACCGGGGCGACACCGATCCGACTGTGACAGCCGGAATGGCCACGCTTGAGGACTGACCCGCATAACGGGCTTTTGTTCAATTATTTCGCGTCTCCTTAACTTAGTGGCTCAGCCTCAGTCGGCCTGACGCCGCAAAAACGCTGGAATATCCAGGTAATCGAAGCCCGGATCTGCCTTGACCTGCGCGGAAGCTTCCGCACGGCTGGAGCTGCCGATCGTCATCTCCGGCTGTGCGTAGTCGACCACTTCGTTGCCGGTGCCGGTACGCAGCACCACCGGGCGCGGGCGCATCTGCATCTGCTGCGTCTCGACCATCCGGATCGGCGGCTGCTGACGCGAGGCGGCGGCACGGTTGAGACCGGTGGCCACTACGGTCACGCGCACGTCGTCCTTCATTTCCGGATCGAGCGAGGTACCGATCACCACGGTGGCGTCTTCGCTGGCGAAGTCATGAATGATACGACCGATTTCGTCGAATTCACGCATGGTCAGGTTCGGACCGGCAGTGACGTTGACCAGGATGCCGCAGGCGCCATTGAGGTTGACGTCTTCGAGCAGCGGGTTCTTGATCGCCGCCTCGGCTGCTGCCTGTGCGCGGTCGTCGCCACGGGCGGTGCCCGAGCCCATCATCGCCAAGCCCATTTCCGACATCACGGTACGCACGTCGGCAAAGTCGACGTTGATCAGGCCCGGCGCGGTGATCAGGTCGGCGATACCCTGCACGGCGCCCTGCAGCACGTCGTTGGCAGCCTTGAACGCATTCAGCAGGGTGACGTCGCGGCCGAGCACGCTGAGCAGCTTCTCGTTCGGCACGGTGATCAGTGAATCGACATGCTGCGACAGGTCCTCGATACCCTTCAGGGCGACCTGCATGCGTCGACGACCCTCGAACGGGAACGGCTTGGTGACCACCGCCACGGTGAGGATGCCCTTTTCCTTGGCCAACTGGGCCACCACCGGTGCTGCGCCGGTGCCGGTACCACCACCCATGCCGGCGGTGATGAACACCATGTCGGCGCCTTCGAGCATCGCCTCGATGCGCTCACGATCTTCCAGTGCCGCCTGACGGCCGACTTCCGGATTGGCGCCGGCACCGAGACCCTTGGTCACGTTACCACCCAGCTGCAGGTGGGTGCGCGAGCTGCAGCTGGTCATCGCCTGGGCATCGGTATTGGCGACGATGAACTCGACGCCTTCGATGTTGGAGTTGAGCATGTGCGCCACGGCATTGCCGCCGCCACCGCCCACGCCGATCACTTTGATTACTGCATTGGGTGCGAGTTTATCAATCAGTTCAAACATTTCCCGTCCTCCGTAGAGTTGTTGTCGTTGTAACCAGGGATCGCGACTCCTGTCGGTCCATGGTGGTGGGCTTAATCCTTCTGCCCCGGGCGACGCTTCCTGCTTCACCCAAAAATCGATAACCAGCGATCAGAAATTCTTGGTAATCCAGCCACGCAACTTGCCGACCAGGCCGCCGACGCTGCCGCCAGCCGGTCCCATGGCGCGCATGCCGCCGGCGCGTGCGCCATGCAGCAGCAGGCCGACGCCGGTGGCATGCAGCGGACTGGAGACGACCTCGCCGAGACCATCGATCTGCTGCGGCACGCCGATGCGCACCATCTTGTGGAAGATCTCCTCGGCCAGCTCCAGCGCGCCTTCCATCTTCGAGGCGCCGCCGGTAAGCACCACGCCGGCGGCGACCAAGCTCTCGTAGCCGGAACGACGCAGCTGGTCCTGCACCATCTCGAAGATTTCCTCGTAGCGCGCCTGCACGCTCTGCGCGAGCGACTGCCGCGCGAGCCGGCGCGGCGGGCGATCGCCGACGCTGGGCACCTGGATGGTTTCCTCGGCATGCGCCAGCCCGGTCTGCGCGCAGGCGTACTTGATCTTGATTTCCTCGGCATGCGCGGTCGGCGTATGCACGCCATAGGCGATGTCGCTGGTGACCTGGTCGCCACCCACCGGCAGCGAAGCGGTGTAGCGGATCGAGCCCTGGGTGTAGATCGCGATGTCGGTGGTACCGGCGCCGATGTCGACCAGGCACACGCCCAGCTCTCGCTCGTCGTCGGTCAGTACGGCCTTGGCGCTGGCCAGGGCGGATGGCACCAGCTCGTCCACCGAAAGGCCGCAGCGCTGGATGCACTTGGTGATGTTCTGCACCGCAGCCGCTGCACCGGTGACCAGATGCACGTTCGCTTCCAGCCGTACGCCACTCATACCGACCGGCGAGCGGATGCCGTCCTGCCCGTCGATGCGGTATTCCTGCGACTCCTTGTAGAGCACCTTGCGGTCGGCCGGGATCGCCACCGCGCTGGCTGCCTCCAGCACCTGCTCCAGGTCGCCTGCGGTCACCTCACGGTCGCGAATGGCCGCGTTGCCGTGAGAGTTGCGGGTTTCCAGATGGCTGCCGGAGATCGACGCGTAGACCGAGCGGATATCGCAGCCAGCCATCAGCTCGGCCTCTTCCACGGCGCGCTGGATCGAGTGCACGGTCGATTCGATGTCGACCACCGAGCCGCGCTTCATGCCGCGCGATACATGGGTGCCGATGCCGATCACGGTGATCGGCTCGCCCGGCTCGTACTCGCCGACGATCGCCACCACCTTCGAGGTGCCGATATCGAGGCCGACTACCAGTTGCTTGTCGTTGCGAGGCTTCATTGGGCGGCCTTCAATAGGCAGATCGTCTTCATGTGCGGGGCGAACCTCCAGCGTTGGCGGCGGCCGCTTGCGGCCAGCGCACGGCAAATCCATTGGTGTAGCGAAGATCGGCGTAGGCAAAGGTGTCGGTATGGCCAGCCATCAGCTGCGGATAAACGTCGAGGAAGCGACGCAGCCGGCGCCCGGCCTGGTCACGGTCGCCAATCACGATCTGCGCGCCAGTGGCCGTGGTGACGCTCCAGCTGCCGCGCTCAGTCAGCGCAACACCCGTGATCTGCAGGTGGGTACCGGCGAATGCCTTCTGCGTCTCGGCGTAGAAACTCACTACCTCGGCCAGTCGTGCATCCGGACCGTGCAGATCGGGCAAGGTGCTGATGCCGTCCGCACCGGGCGCGTCGAATACGAGGCCCTGCCGGCTGATCAGCTGCTTGTCGTTCCAGCGCGCAAACGGCTGACGCTCGTAGATGCGCAGCAGCAAGGTATCCGGCCAGCGCTTGCGCGCCTCGGCCGATTCCACCCACGGCAACGCCGCCACTGCCTTCTGCACGGTATCGAGGTCCAGCGCGAAAAAGCCCTTGCCCAGGCGCGGCAGCACGGCCGCACGGATCTCGTCCGGGCTGACGTGCTTGAACTCGGCCTGCACCGTCAACTGGGTCACCGGCCAGCGGTTGGCCGCAAACCATCCGCGCAGCACGCCGACAATCGGCAGCGCGACCAGCGCAATGGCCAGACACCAGGCAACGAGGCGGATGGTTCCCTTCACGCGCCCTCCCGGATGCTGGTTTCGAGTACGCGCCAGCAGAGTTCCTGATAATCGATGCCGGCCACCGCAGCGGCCTTCGGCACCAGCGAGTGCGAGGTCATGCCCGGTGCGGTGTTCACTTCCAGCAGCCAGTTGCGACCAGCTTGGTCGCGCATCACATCGACGCGGCCCCAGCCGGCGCAGCCCAGCGCATCGAACGCCACCAGCGACAATGCGCGCAGTTCTTCACCCGCTACGCCTTCAAGACCCGGACAGATGTACTGAGTATCTTCGGCCACGTATTTCGCGTTGTAGTCGTAGAACGCAGCCTTCGGCACGATATGGATGCTCGGCAACACCTGACGACCGAGGATCGCGACGGTGAGTTCATCGCCCTCGATCAGGGTTTCCATCAGCAGGTCGCCCGGATACTTTTCGGCCAGCACAACCGCCGCATCCAGATCCTTCTCCGCGAACACCCGCGTCACACCAACACTCGAACCTTCGCAGGCCGGCTTGACGATCAGCGGAAAGCCGACCTGCTTCGCCGCCGCGTACACATCGGCACCGCGTGGCAGCGCGACGAACTTCGGCGTCGGCAAGCCCAGCGACTGCCACACGCGCTTGGAGCGCGTCTTGTCCATCGACAGCGCGGAACCGAGTACACCCGAACCGGTATACGGCACGTTGAGCGACTCCAGCGCTCCCTGCAGCACACCATCCTCGCCACCGCCGTGCTGGCCGTGCAGGATGTTGAATACGCGCGCGAAATGGCCGGCGCGCAGTGCGTCGAGCAGCGCCGGGATGCCGTCAATGGCGTGCGCGTCGATACCGCGTGCCTGCAGCGCGGCCAGCACGTTGCGGCCGGAATCGAGCGAGACCTCGCGCTCGGCCGAGCTGCCGCCCATCACCACGGCGACGCGACCGAACTGGGCGGGATCCGTGATCTTGTTGATGTACTTGTCGTTCACTTGCCTGTCCTCAGATGGCCTGCGTGGGCCAGCTCCACTGCCGCCGTGCCGATGTCGCCAGCACCAAGCAGCAGCAGCAGATCGCCGTCGCGCAGCAGCGCCGGCAGCGTTTCCTTCAGATCGCGCGGATGCTCGACCAGCACCGGATCGACCTTGCCGCGCGCACGCACCGCGCGCGCCAGCGCGCGGCCGTCGGCACCGGCGATCGGCGCCTCACCTGCTGGGTAGACATCGGTCAGCACCAGCACATCGGCCTCGGCCAGCACGTTGGCAAAGTCGTCGAGCAGGTCACGCGTGCGGCTGTAACGGTGCGGCTGGAAGCCGACCACCAGCCGACGCTCCGGCCAACCGCCACGCGCGGCGTCGAACACCGCCGCAAGCTCGCGCGGGTGATGGCCGTAGTCATCGACCAGCAATACACTGCCGTGATCGAGCGCGATCTCGCCACGGCGATGGAAGCGCCGACCGACACCCTGGAAGTATTCCAGTGCATGCGCCAGCGCGTCGGCTTCCACGCCGAGCTGCCAGCCGATCGTGGCGGCGGCCAAAGCATTCAGCACATTGTGCCGACCCGGCAGATTCAACTTCACCGGCAACGCGTCGCTACGGTTCGGCAGCAGCAGATCGAAATGCATCTCGAAGCCGTGCTGGGTGAGGTTCACTGCGCGCACGTCGGCATCCACCGTATCGATGCCATACGTCATCACGCGACGCGTGGTGGATTTCGCCAGTTCGGCGACTTCCGGGTCGTCCATGCACAACACGGCCAGGCCGTAGAACGGCAACCGGTGCAGGAAATCGGCGAACGCCTTCTTCACCTGGGCGAAATCACCGCCGTAGTTCTCCAGGTGATCGGCGTCGATATTGGTGACCGCGGCGATCACCGGCGACAGCAGCAGGAACGAGCCATCGGATTCATCGGCTTCCGCCACCAGATACTGGCCAGTGCCCAGCCGCGCATTCGCGCCGGCAGCATTCAGCTGGCCACCGATCACGAAGGTCGGGTCGTAGCCGGCCTCGGCCAGTACGCTCGCGGTGAGGCTGGTGGTGGTGGTCTTGCCGTGGGTGCCAGCGATCGCCACGCCACGGCGAAAGCGCATCAGTTCGCCGAGCATCTCCGCACGCGGGATCACCGGGATGCGCGCGGTACGCGCGGCAACCAGTTCCGGGTTGCCCTGTTTGATCGCACTTGAGGTCACCACCACGTCGGCATCGCCGATGTGCTCGGCGGCATGCCCGACATGCACCGTGATGCCCAGCTGCTGCAGACGCTGTGCCGTCGACGAATTCGCGCGGTCGGAACCGGACACCGCATAACCGAGGTTGTGCAGCACCTCGGCGATGCCGCTCATGCCGACACCACCAATGCCGATGAAGTGCACGCGACGGAACGTGCTCATCAGATCCTCGTGCGCATGCAAGCGACGCGGCGTCATACGGCGACCTCCAGGCATGCGCGGGCAATCACGTCGGCCGCGTCCGGCTTGGCCAGCGTACGTGCGGCTTCAGCCATGGCCAGCAGCTGCGTGCGGTTGCCCAGCAGCGATTCCAGCCGCTGCGCCAAATTCTGTACGTCCAGATCCCGCTCCTGAATTACAACGGCGGCGCCTGCGGCCACCAACACTTCTGCATTGCGCGTCTGGTGGTCGTCCACCGCATGCGGGAACGGCACCAGCACCGCACCGAGTCCCGCGGCGGTCAGCTCAGCCAGGGTCAGCGCGCCCGCGCGACAGACGGCCAGATCGGCCCAGCCATAGCTGGCAGCCATGTCATCGATGAATGGCACTACTTGTGCCTCGACACCGGCTTTCGCATACGCCTCGCGCGCTTCGTCGAGACCGCGATTGCCGGATTGATGCAGCACGTCCGGGCGCTGTTCGGGTGTCAGCTGCGCGAGTGCCTGTGGCACGGCCAGATTCAGGGCGCGCGCACCGAGGCTGCCACCAAGCACGAGCAAGCGCGGCTTGCCATTGCGCGCGGTCATGCGTTGCATCGGCTCAGGCAACGCGGCAATGACGGCGCGCACCGGGTTGCCAACCCATTCGGCCTGCGGCAATGCATCGGCAAAGCCGGCCAGCACGCGCTTCGCGAATCCGGCCAGCTTGCGGTTGGTGAATCCGGCCACGCGGTTCTGCTCATGCACCAGCAATGGGCAGCGCAGCAACCACGCGGCGAGGCCGCCGGGGCCAGCCACATAGCCACCCATCGACAACACGCTGCGCGGCTTCACCTTGCGCAGCACGGCCAGCGATGCAATCAGCGCGCGCAGCAGCATCAACGGCGCCAGCAGGCGGGTCTTGAGGCCCTTGCCGCGCAGGCCACCGACCACCACCGTGTGCAACTCGATCCGGTGCGCCGGCACCACCTTGGTTTCCATGCCGCCGGCCGCGCCCAGCCACACCACGGGCACGCCTTGCGCGCGCAGGCAATCGGCCACGGCCAGACCGGGAAAGATATGGCCACCGGTACCACCGGCCATGATCAGCACGGGCGCCGACGCGGTCATGCAATCACCGCTTCGCGCGGCTTGACCACGACATTTGCATCGACGGCTGCAACCGCTGCCGGCACGCGCGTCGTCATCTGCCGCGCATCCAGCGCGCGGTTGATTTCAAACGTGGCGCGCAACAGCACGCCAGCCATCGCGCAGGTCAGCACCATCGACGAACCGCCATAGCTGATCAACGGCAGGGTCAGGCCCTTGGTCGGCAGCGCACCGAGATTCACGCCGACCGACACGATCGCCTGCATCGCCAGCATCAGCGAAACACCGAACGCCACGTAACCGGCAAAGCGCTGGCCGACCTCGACGCCCTTCAGACCCAGATACAGGCCGCGTCCTACCGCCAGTGCGAACAGCCCCATCACCAGCACCACACCGGCCAGGCCGAGTTCCTCACCGATCACCGCGAAAATGAAGTCGGTGTGCGCCTCTGGCAGATAAGACAGCTTCAACACGCTGGAGCCAAGCCCCACACCGCCCCACTCACCGCGTCCGATCGCCATCAGCGACTGGGTCAACTGGAACCCATCATCGAACGGGTGATCCCACGGATGCAGGAAGGTCGTCAATCGCTTCATGCGATAGCTTTCGCCGGTCGCCGCGATGTACAACAGCGGCATCAGCGGCAGGCCCATGATGAACAGGAAGATCGGCCGCGCCCCACCGAGCCAGACCATCGCGATGGTCACCGCGATCACCAGCGTGGCCGAGCCAAAATCCGGCTGCGCCAGCAGCAGCAGCACGATCACGCCAGCGACCATGATCGGCTTGATCAAGCCAAGAAAGCGTGTCTCGACGTTCTCGCGATGGCGCACCAGGTAACTGGCGAGGTACACCACCAGAATGAGCTTGACCGCTTCCACCGGCTGGAAGCTGGTCACCAGCAGGTTCAGCCAGCGCCGCGCGCCATTGATGCGCATGCCGAAATGCGGCACGAACACCGCCAGCAGCAGGACAAAAGCCACTGCCAGCAGTGGGAACGCATGCTTTTCCAGCAGCTTCAGCTCGGTACGCATCGCCATGCCGGCGGCGATCATGCCCAGACTGAGAAACAGCAAGTGTTTCTTCAGGAAGTAGAACGCGCCCAAGTTCTGGCTGTCGGCCACCGCGATCGAGCTGGAGGTCACCATCACCACGCCGATGCTGACCAGTCCGATCAAGGCGACCAGGAGCCACAGGTCGAAGCTGCCGCGTGGGCCCTGTCGACGTTTTGCCTGGGTGGTGTCGAAGCCGAACATCAGCGCACCTTCAACGTGGCAAGACCGACCAGCACCAGCACCACGCTGATGATCCAGAAACGCACGATCACCCGCGGCTCCGGCCAACCCTTCAATTCGAAGTGGTGATGGATCGGCGCCATCCGGAACACGCGCTTGCCAGTGAGCTTGAAGCTTGCGACCTGGATCATCACCGAGGCGGTTTCCATCACGAACACGCCACCCATCACCAGCAACACGATTTCCTGGCGCACGATCACCGCGACGCAGCCGAGTGCGGCGCCCATCGCCAGCGCACCGACATCCCCCATGAATACCTGTGCCGGATAGGTGTTGAACCACAGGAAGCCCAGTCCCGCGCCGGCCAGCGCGCCGCAGAAGATCGACAGCTCGCCCGCGCCGGGAATCGACGGAATGCCGAGGTATTCGGAAAACACCTTGTTGCCGGCGAGGTACGCGAACACGCCCAACGCGCCAGAGACCAGCACGGTCGGCATGATCGCCAGCCCATCCAGACCGTCGGTGAGATTCACCGCGTTGGAGAAACCGACGATCATGAAATAGGCCACCACCACGAACAGCAGCCCCAGCGGGAGCACCACGTGCTTGAACAGCGGCACATACAGCGCGGTCTCCGCCACCGGCAGCCCGGCGACAGCCGCCGGCGCGCTGTAGTAAAGGAACAGCGCCGCACCGAGGCCGAACACCGACTGCCAGAAATATTTCCAGCGGCTGGCCAGCCCACGGCTGTCCTTCAACACCAGCTTGCGGTAGTCGTCGTAGAAACCGATCGCGCCGTACGCCAGCATCACCGCCAGCACCACCCACACATAACGGTTGTGCAGGTCGGCCCACAGCAGGGTGGCCACGCTGACCGAGAGCAGGATCATCACGCCGCCCATGGTCGGCGTGCCGGCCTTGACCAGATGCGTCTGCGGACCGTCGCTGCGCACCACCTGGCCGGCCTTCAGTGCAGCCAGCCGATTGATCAGCCACGGCCCGCACAGCAGCGACATCGCCAGCGCCGTGAGCGCGGCCATGATCGTGCGGAAGGTGATGTACTGGAACAGATGCAACGCGGTGAAATGCCGTGCCATCCAGTCCGCCAGTTCAAGCAGCATGGGAAGCACCTCCCTGGTTCTTGTCTGCATGCACCCGATGGCTGCCGAGCGCAGCAACGACCTGCTCCATGCCGGCTGAGCGCGAGCCCTTCACCAGGCAGGTAACGCCGCCATGCAGTTGTGTCTGCAGCGCGGCAATCAGTGCCGCCTTGTCGTTGAAATGTTCGCCGCGCGCGCCGAAGGCCTCGACGGTGGCCGCGCCGAGCGGACCAACGGCAAACAGTCGCTCGACACCGCGCTCGCGCGCATGCGTGCCGATACCGGCATGCAGTGCAAGCGCATCCGGACCCAGCTCGGCCATGTCACCCAGCACCAGCCAGCGTTCGCCGGTGGCCAGCATCAGTGTGTCGATCGCCGCCGCCATCGAGCTCGGGTTCGCGTTGTAGCTGTCGTCGATAAGTGTCCAGCCGCCCTCCATCACTTCGCGGCGCAGCCGGCCTGGTACACCTGGTGCCTGTTCCAGTCCGGCGACGATGATGTCGAGCGGCACCTCGAGTGCGATCGCGATCGCCGCTGCGGCCAGCGCATTGGCGATGTTGTGGCGACCGGGCAATGGCAGCGCCACCTCGGCATCGCCGAGCGGTGTGCTGAGCACGAAACGTGAACCGTCCACGCGCTGCTCCACGATGTCCGCGCCGACATTCGCTGGATGATCGAGGCCAAAACGCAGCTGCTTGCGCGAACCGGCCAGGCCGCCGAAGAAACTGGCGAAGCTGTCATCGGCATTGATGATCGCGCTGCCGTCTACCGGCAGCGCCTGATACAGCGCACCCTTGGTTTCGGCCACGCCTTCAACACTGCCCATCCGCGCAAGATGCGCCGGCGCAATGAGCGTGACGAGGCCGATATCGGGCCGCGCGATGGCAGCCAGATAGGCTATGTCGCCCGGCTTGCCGGCACCCATCTCGAAGACGGCGTACTCGGTGTCTTCCGGCATCGCCAGCAGGCTCAGTGGCAGGCCCAACTCGTTGTTGTAGTTGCCGGAGCTGACATGCGTGCGGCCATGCCGGGACAGGATCGAGGCGATCAACGTCTTCACCGTGGTCTTACCGTTGGAGCCGGTGATGCCAACCACGCGCACGTTGCGTTGAGCACGCACTGCACTGGCCAGATCGCCCAGCGCCAACGCACTGTCATCGACCACGACCTGCGGCAGTACGCTGTCGACCTTGTGTGTCACCAGCGCCGCCACCGCACCACGCTCGGCCGCTTCGGCCAGATAATCGTGACCATCCACCCGTTCGCCCCTGATCGCGACGAACAGGTCGCCGGGCTTCAGCTTGCGGGTATCGATCACAACACCGGTAATCTCGGCATCGGCGCCGAACAACTGCCCGTGGGTCCACACGGCGATGGTGCTCAACGGCATCATGCGCGCGGCTCCCGGCTGATCCGTTCCAGCGCCGCATGCGCCACCGCCAGATCGTCGAATGGACGCTTGCCGGTGGCGCCTTCCTGGTAGGTCTCATGCCCCTTGCCGGCGATCAGCACCACATCACCGGACTGCACGAGTCGCAATGCATGGCTGATCGCCGATGCGCGATCGCGCTCTACCGTCATCGAACGCGCCGAGGCCATGCCAGCGACGATCTGCGCCACGATCGCGTCACCATCTTCGCCACGCGGATTGTCATCAGTCACGATCGCGATATCGGCCAATCGTGCGGCGATCGCGCCCATCAGCGGACGCTTGCCGGCGTCACGTTCTCCGCCGCAACCGAACACACAGATCAGCCGACCGGCGCAATGTGCGCGTACGGCGGTCAACGCCTGCTCCAGCGCGTCCGGGGTATGCGCGTAATCGACCACGACCAGCGGCAAGCCATGCAGTCCACCCAGCCGGCTCATGCGGCCATTGACCGGCTGCAACTTCTCGACTGCTGCCACGATGCGCTCGAGCGGCTCGCCGAGCGCGCCAAGACAGGCCACCACGGTGAGCAGGTTCGCCACGTTGAAGCGGCCCAGCAGCTGACTATTCAGCGCACGCGTGCCCCATGGCGTGCGCAGGTGGAACGCCAACCCTTCGGCCGAGGTGGTGATGGCGCTGGCGGCGATCTCGGCATCCGCCTCGCCAGTCATGCTCACACGCAGCGGCTTCACGTCGGCTGGCAACTGCGCTACCAGTTCACGACCGAATGCATCGTCGATGTTGATCACAGCACTCTGCAGCCCAGACCATGCGAACAGCTTCGCCTTGGCCGCGCCGTAGGCTTCCATGCTGCCGTGATAATCCAGATGGTCGCGGGTCAGATTGGTGAAGGCCGCCACCTCGAAGTCCACCGCTGCCACACGCCCCTGCTCCAGCGCATGCGACGACACTTCCATCGCCACGTGGCTGACGCCGGCTTCGCGAAAATCCGCCAGCAGGCCCTGCACACTGATCGCGTCGGGCGTGGTGCGCTCGCCTTCGCGCAGCTGACCATGCACGCCCGCACCAAGCGTGCCGATGGTGGCGGTGCGATGATCAAGGAGAGTCAGTGCCTGCGCCAGCAGCTGTACACAGGAGGTCTTGCCGTTGGTACCGGTGATGCCGATCACGCGCATCGCCTCGGCCGGACGGTCGTAGAAGCGCGCAGCGATTTCACTGACCTGATCGTGCAGACCATCGATCCACAGCAGCGGCACGTTGAGCGGCGCCACCTCGACCGCCGGCGCTTCGGCCAGCACGACCTGGGCGCCGCGCTGCACCGCGCTGGCGGCAAATTCGATGCCGTGTCCCTGGGTACCGCGCAGGGCGAAGAATGCATCGCCGCGACGCACCCGGCGCGAGTCGAGCGCCAGCCCGGACACCACGATACGGCCAGCACCCGGCGCCGCGGCAACCTGCGCGTCGGCGATCCCCATCAGCAGCTGATCGAGGTGACCGGTGCTCATGGCGTCGCCTCTTCGGCCGGCGCTTCTTCGATGTTTGGTGCGACCGGCGGCTTGTTGCCAGTCAGCCCGTTCTCGGCCTGCAATGGGCCGCCGACGTACCAGCGGCCGATATTGTCGGGTGGGATGTCGAGCAGTCGCAACGCGCCGGCCATGACCTCAGCAAACACCGGAGCCGAGACCAAACCACCGTAGTAACTGCCCTTCCTGGGATTGTCGACGACCACGGCCGCAACCAGCCGCGGGTTGGTCGCCGGCACCATCCCGGCGAACGCAGCACTGTAGTTGTCCTTCGAGTATCCGCCCGCCACCGCCTTGTGCGCTGTGCCGGTCTTGCCGGCCACGGTGTAATTGGCAATCCACGCATACGGCGCTGCGGTACCACCCGGCTGGGTGGTGGTCTCCAGCATGCCCACCAGCTCTTGGGCTATCTGCGGCTCTATGATCGCCTTGGCGTCACTGTCGTTGCCTTTGATGAAGGTCGGCAAGTGCATGACGCCGCCATCGGCGATCGTCGCGTAGGCATTCGCCAGTTGCAGCACGGTCACGTTGAGACCGTAGCCGTAGCCCAGGATGGCTTTTTCCAGCGGCCGCCACTCATGCCCGATCTTCAGGTAGCCGGATGCTTCACCGGGAAACCCGCTGTTGGTGCTGTTGCCAAAACCGAACGCGCGATAGGTGTCGTACATCAGCCCGGTATCGAGCTGCATGGCGATATGCGCAGCGCCGACGTTGCTCGACTTGGTGATCACGCCGGTCGGCGTCAGCAGTCCGTAATTGTGCGTGTCGTGGATGTCATGGCCCTGGAAATACCAGTGTCCGCCGGTGGTGTCGATCGCCGGGCCGGTCGGCGTGAATTTGCCACTGGACAACGCCGCGGCCATCAGCACCGGCTTGATCGTCGAGCCCGGCTCGAGCACGTCGGTCATGGCGCGATTGCGACGATTCGACGGCGACGTGCTGCCTACGGCATTCGGGTTGTAGGTCGGCAGGTTGACCATCGCCAGCACTTCGCCGGTTTTCACGTCGAGTATCACGATCGAACCGGAATCGGCCTGGGACTTTTCCAGCGTGCTCTTCAGTTCGCTGTAGGCAAGGAACTGGATGCGCCGGTCGATGCTCAGGGTGAGATCACGCCCGGGCTGCGGTGCACGCACCTGCTCCAGATCCTCGACGATGTGGCCCTTGCCATCCTTGATCACACGCTTGATGCCCGGCTTGCCGGACAGCCAGTCGTCGTAGGCCAGTTCCAGGCCTTCCTGGCCGTGGTCGTCGATATTGGTGAAGCCGAGTACGTGCGCGGTCACTTCACCGGATGGGTAGTAACGCTTGAACTCGCGCTGACCATTGATGCCAGGGATGTCCAGATCGAGTACGGCCTGTGCCGCCGTCGGCGACATCTGGCGACGCAGATAGACGAACTCGCGATCCGCACGTTGCTCGAGATACTGCTTGATGGTGTCCGGATCATCATTCAGCGCCTTGGCCAATGCAGGAATGCGGTCCGCGCTGTCCAGCACCTCGGATGGATTCGCCCAGATCGACATCACCGGCGTCGACACCGCCAGCGGCTCGCCGTTGCGGTCGAAGATGGTGCCGCGCGACACCGGGATCTTCATCTCACGCAGGAAACGCGCATCGCCCTGGCTCTGGTAGAACTGCTTGCGCACGACCTGCAGGTCGAACGCGCGTGCGACCAGCCCGGCCGAGGCCAGACCCAGCAGCCCGATAACGATCGTCATGCGCTTGCGCGCACTGGGACCTGCACCGTGACGGTGACCTTGCCTGGGGGACGTGGTGTGGTTGCGCCAGGCCATCAACGCAGCAACCTGATGTCTTGTGGGCGCGGGTCGACCATGCCCAGCTTCTGCCGTGCCTGGTCGTCGATGCGCCGCGGCTCCGCATAGGTAGCTTGCTCCAGTTCGAGCTTGCCGTATTCGATATTCAGGTCGTCACGCTGGTTCTGCAGCGCCGTCAGGTTGACGAACAGCACGCGACTCTCGTGGCGCGTCCACACCACGCCGATCGCACTGGCCAGCGTTGCTGCCAGCAGGATCAGCATGAAAAGGGCGCCAATCATCTTCATGCGCCCCCTTCCTGAAGCTGGTCCTGGACGGGTAACTTCTCCGCCACGCGCAGCACGGCCGAACGCGAGCGCGGATTCACCGCAATCTCCGCATCCGACGGAAACTGCGCCTTGCCGACCGCCGCCAGACGCGCCGCCACCGCCAGCACCGGCGGACCGCGCCGGCTGTTCTGCACGCGACCGGAATGATCGCGAATGAACAGTTTCACCGCGCGGTCCTCCAGCGAATGGAAGCTGATCACCGAAAGTCGGCCGCCCGGCTTGAGCCGCTCCAGCGCAGCATTCAGGCCCCGCTGCAACGCATCGAGCTCACCGTTCACACGAATGCGCAAAGCCTGGAAGCTGCGTGTCGCCGGATGCTTGCCCGGTTCGCGACGACCCACCACGCGCTCCATCAGCGCGGCCAGCTGGCCCGTGCGGGTGAATGGCGTGGCCGCGCGATCCTCGACGATCGCGCGGGCGATGCGACGGCTGTGGCGCTCTTCGCCGTAGGTCCACAGCACGTCGGCAATTTCGCGCTCGTCGGCATGCGCCAGAAAATCCGCAGCGCTTTCGCCTTGCGTGGTGTCCATGCGCATATCCAGCGGCGCATCCGCCATGAAGCTGAAACCGCGTGCAGCCTCGTCCAGCTGCGGCGAAGACACGCCCAGATCGAGCAGCACGCCATCGAGACCGGCCGCGGTTTCGTCCCACTCGGCCAGACCTGAGAAATTGGCATGCCGGATCGTCACGCGCGGATCGTCGGCGAACTCGGCCTGCGCGGCGGCGATCGCCGTGGGGTCGCGATCCATCAGCAGCAGCCGGCCGGTGGGGCCGAGGCGCGACAGTACGGCGCGAGCATGACCACCGCGTCCAAACGTACCATCGAGATAGCGCCCGTCAGACTGCACGGACAGACCCTCCACCGCCTCACCCAGCATCACCGGGATATGCCGCAACTGCTCGGCCATGCCGCACTCCCGCCCGTCCAACCCGATTCCACTACGCCCCCGTTGCCGGCTGTTACAGGCGCAGAACTGCCATTTCGTTTGTGATGTCGTCTTCGCCGATGCTCTGGCGGATCTTGGCCAGATGCGCCTGTTCGCTCCAAAGTTCGAACTTGTTGCCCATGCCCAGCAGCACCGCCTTCTTCTCGATGCCCGCTGCCGCGCGTTGACTGGCCGGCAGCAACACCCGCGCCGCGCCATCGGGCTCGACCACGGCAGCAGCGCCGACCAGCTTCATCTGCATGTCGCGATGCGCGGCCTTGACCTTGGGCAGCGCATTCACCTGATCGCGCACCTGCTCCCACTCCGCATGCGGAAACAGCCACAGGCACCCCGGCTCGAACGGGTTGTAGGTGATCACCAGACGGTTGCCGCACTCGCCCGTCACCAGATCGCGATACGCGGTCGGGATGGCCAGGCGGCCCTTGTCGTCTACAGTGATGGCGGTTTCGCCCTGGAACACAGTCAGGTAACTCCACTAAAACCCACGATTTCACACTGGTACCCACGATAATCTCGCACCATGAGACTGTCAAGGGGAAATCGCTTGTGAATCAAGGAGAAAGGCGAAGTTGTGACGGTAATTCCAGCGCTTTCTCACGAACCTCTTCAAGGTGTTTGAAAGCAAGGGATTTTTTATTTCAGCACCTGTACTACCAAGGCGCCAAACCGGGTCAATTCGGGGTTTTCGGGCGTCCCGGGGATGAATCGGCGTTCATCACGCACGCCCCCGCACCGCATTCCCGACACGTTTGTCACCGCGTCGGGAATGCCTTGCTCGGGAATTAGGTGGAGTCGGCCTGTAAGCCGGGTTCTGTACGTCTTGCGACGCGACAGTCATTCCTCTCGGCCAGACGTCGCCGTCTAGCTCCAGCAACCTACCCGGGAACAACGCGGGCCGCGTTATCGTTCCCCTATTTGGTCTTGCTCCGAGTGGGGTTTACCGTGCCGTACGACGTTAGCCCCGTACGCGGTGCGCTCTTACCGCACCCTTTCACCCTTACCACGCACATCCGAAGATGCCGTTCGGCGGTCTGCTCTCTGTTGCACTGGCCGTCAGCTCACGCTGCCCAGGAGTTACCTGGCACTCTGCCCTATGGAGCCCGGACTTTCCTCGATGCACTTGCGTGCGACGCGACTGCCCGGCCGACTCCACTGACGATTGTACCCCACGCGAGGGCCTCAGCCCTCGTAGAGCAGCTTGCGTGGCGCGCCAGTGATCGCTGCCGCCATCTTGGCCGCCTTCGCCGGCGGCAGTTCCTCGCGCAGGATCGCGAAGATACGCTGACCTTCGGCAAGCTTGGCATCGGCCTCCTCGCCGCGCCCGGCGACCAGGATCACGCATTCGCCGCGCTGCTGATCAGGATCGGCCGCGACCCTTGCCGCCAGTTCCGCCAGCGGCTCGCCCAGCACCGTCTCGAACATCTTGGTCAGTTCGCGCGCCAGCACGGCTTCACGCTCGGCACCGAAGACATCGCGCATATCGGCCAGACTCTCAGCCACGCGATGCGACGACTCATAGAAGATGACCGTGCGTGCATCACCGGCCAGCTCCTGCAGACGGCTGCGCCGTGCCGCCGCCTTCGGCGGCAGGAAACCCTCGAACACGAAGCGATCGCTGGGCAGCCCCGCTACCGACAGCGCAGCAATCGCCGCGCAGGCGCCGGGCACCGGAATGCAGCGAACACCGGCCGCACGCGCCGCACGCACCAGGCGGAAGCCCGGATCGCTGATCAGCGGCGTGCCGGCATCGGAAATCAGCGCCACCGAGTCGCCACCCTGCAGCCGCCGCACGATCGCCTCCACCGCGTCGCGCTCGTTGTGCTCATGCAAGGCGATCAGCGGCGTGTCGATGTTGTGATGTACCAGCAACGGGCGACTGTGGCGGGTGTCTTCGGCGGCAATGACCGCGACTTCACGCAAGGTCACGATGGCGCGGGCGGACAGATCATCGCGGTGACCGATCGGGGTGGCGACCACCCACAGACAACCTGGCTGAACTGATGACATCGTCATACTCCTGCGCCGCGGGCCGGCAATCCAATCGGCTATGATCGCGCATTGATGACCATGACGACCAAGGGATCTCCCATGCGCTTCATGCGCCTCTCGCGCGTCGCCGCGATCGGACTGGTGCTTTCACTCGCCCTGACCGCCTGTGTGCCGGGCAACGTCCAGCGCTCGCCGGCGGAAATCGCCGCCGCGCAGAACGCCGCCGCGCTGGCACAGCAGGGCCAGTTCGAGCAGGCCGCGCAGGCCTATCTGGCCCTGGCCGCACAGTCTTCCGGCCACGCTGACAGCTATCGCCTGCTGGCCGCCGAGGCGTGGCGCCAGGAGGGTCAGATCGAGCGTGCCGCACCGACGCTTGCCCAGATCAATCGTCAGCACCTGAGCGATGACGAACCACTGCGTTTCGACCTGCTGCGCGCCGAACTGGCGCTCAACCAGCATGACGCCAACACCGCATTGCAACTCACCACCCAGCCGAATGTCACGGTCCCGGCCGCGCTGCAACTGCGCCTGCTGGAACTGCGTGCCCGCGCCATGCAAGCCGGTGGCGACAGTTGGGGCGCGGCACGCACCCGCGTGCAGATGGACGACCAGCTGAGCGGCTTCGATCACACCCAGAACCGTCGACAGATTCTCGATCTGCTCGCCAGCGTGAACGTCGATTCGCTCAAGCAGCGCGCCGCCGCGATGAAACCGGGTGACCGCATGCTGCCATGGGTCAATGAGGCGCTGACACGGCAAGGCGTTGCGGTGGCACGTCCGCAGCCGGAACTGCAGCAACCGGTCGGCACCCTGCTGCCCGGTGCCAATGCGACTGTGCGCGAAGGCTACAAAGTACCTGCCCAGGTGGCCTTGCTGCTGCCCGCCGATGGCAATTACGCGGCGGCAAGCACGCCGATCCGGGAAGGTTTCTTCGCCGCCTACCTGGATGCCGGGCGCAACCATGCACCTCGCCCGGTCATACGCGTGTACGACAGCCACGGCACCGCCGACGGCGCCATCAAGGCCTACCAGCAGGCGGTCAGCGACGGCGCCAACCTGGTGGTTGGCCCGCTGACCCGCGGCGAAGTCGCCGCCGTGTTCGGCCAGGCGCAACTGCCAGTGCCGCTGCTCGCGCTCAACCATCCCGACGACCGCCAGTTGCCGGCGGGTGACACCAGCGAATTCGGCCTGCTACCGGAGACCGAAGGCGCCCAGGCCGCCGATCACATGATCGAGCGCGGCCTGCATCACGCCTATGTGCTGGTCTCCAACGATGACTTCGCCCAGCGCGCCGCCGGAGCGTTCAAGGCCGAACTGGCCGCCCGTGGTGGCCAGCTTGACGGCATGCTGACCCTGACCAGCTTCACCAATGCGGTCAGTGGTCTGAATATCCCGCATGGCAGCCCGGCCGCGCCTGCCAGCGCGAGCAGCACCGACGCCGCATCGGCAGCGACCGACAACGGGAGCAGCGCCGGCAACGACACCGGCATCTTCATCAGCATGCGGCCGAATCAGGCCCGCATGCTGATCCCGCAACTGCTGATCGCCAACATCCACCTGCCGGTGTTTGCCACCTCGCACATTTACGATGGCAGCGACGATGCCACCGCGAACCGCGATCTGGATGGCGTGGAGTTCTGCGACGCACCGTGGCTGTTCGATGCCCAACCAGGCCTGCCAAGCCATGCCGATATCGCCACACAGTTGCCGGCTGCGCAGGGGAGTGCCGCACGATTGTTCGCGTTCGGCATGGATGCGTGGAATCTGGTGCCGTATCTCGACTGGCTACGCACACACCCGGGCAGTTACATGCCAGGTGCCAGTGGCCAGCTGACGGCCGACCAGTTCGGCCGCATCCGTCGCGTGCTGATCTGGGCGCAATTCCAGGATGGGCTGGCACGGCCATTGAGCGGCAGCCTGCAGACGGATGACGTCCCCTCCGGCGCGCCACCTGCCGACAGCACACCAGCACCGACCAGCTTCTCGCCAGCCAGCTCCTCGTCAACGGGGGCCACACCACTCATCCCGAGCTGATGCGCGCTGCTGGCAATTCCTTCGAGCAACGCGCCTGCGCCGAACTCGAGCGCGCCGGGCTGAAGCTGCTGGTGCGCAACTACAGCACCCGCCATGGCGAGCTGGACTTGGTGATGCGAGATGGCGACACCGTGGTGTTTGTCGAGGTGCGCTATCGCAAGAGCGCCAGCCACGGTGACGCCACAGCTTCGGTTACCGCCAGCAAGCAAGCCCGCTTGATCCTCGCTGCCCAGCACTGGCTGGCGGCGCATCCGCAACACGCACGGCGTACCTGTCGTTTCGATGTGATCAGCTACGACGGCCCGGTCGACGCCATCCGGCGCGACTGGCTGCGCGGTGCATTCGAGGCAACTTAAATTCCGTGCAGTGATCAAGTGGGATAGGCTTTGGCGATGCACCTGCCAGCCACCTTGCTCGCCCAGCTTCGCGAAATTTTCCCCGCCGACGCGCTCGCCAGCGGCGAAGCCGAACGGATCGCCTATTCGTACGACAACTCGCGCCTGCATGCGCTGCCCGACGTCGTGGTGTTTCCGACCGAGCACGCGCAAGTCGAAGCACTGGTGCAGGCATGTCGCTCGCACAAGATCCCGGTGATTGCACGTGGGCGCGGCAGCAATACCACCGGCGCCACGGTGCCGGTGGACGGTGGCATCGTGGTGAGCTTCGAGCGGATGAACCGGATCCTGCGCATCGATCCGGACAACCGCCTCGCAGTGGTCGAACCCGGCGTGTTGAATGGCGATTTGCAGCAGGCTCTATTGGCATACGGTTTCTTCTGGCCGCCCGATCCCTCCTCTGCACCCTGGTGCAGCATCGGCGGCAATCTCGCCTGCAACTCGGCCGGTCCGCGCACCGTGAAATACGGCAGCCCACGCGAGAACACGCTGGGTCTGCGCGCGGTTGCCGGCAACGGCGAGGGCTTCCGTTGCGGTACCTACACCAGCAAGGGCGCCACCGGTTACGACCTGACCCGATTGCTGATCGGCTCGGAAGGCACGCTAGCCCTGATCACCGAGGCCACCTTGAAACTCACCCCGAAACCGTCAGCGGTGCGCACCTTGCGCGCCACCTACCGCGATGTCGGTGCAGCCGCGCGTGCGGTGGCACGGATCATGGCGCAGCCGGTGACGCCGTGTGCGCTGGAATTCATCGACGACGTGGCGCTGAAGCTGGCGCATGCGCATGGCGGTGACAGCGTGCCGCTGGCCGGCGCGATGCTGATGATCGAGGTCGATGGCGAGCCGGCGACGCTGCCCTCCGCCGTGGAAGCGGTTTCGCGCGCCGCGCGCTGTGACGGGCTGGAGGAACTGCGCCTCGCCGAAACCGCCGAGGAAACCCGCGCGCTGTGGTCGGCGCGCAAAGCGCTGTCGCCAGCGCAGCGCACGATCTCGCCGAACAAGATCAACGAGGACGTGGTGGTGCCAGTCAGCCATCTGCCCGAACTGGTCGACGGCATCAAGCAGCTTTCGGCCAAGCACGATGTACTGATCGTCACCTTCGGCCATGCAGGCAATGGCAACCTCCACGTGAACCTGTTGCCACGCGATGAGGCCGAGCGCGAGCGCGCGCACGCCTGCCTCGCCGAGGTGTTCGCACTGGTGATCCGGCTGGAGGGTACGTTGTCCGGCGAGCACGGCATCGGCATGATCAAGCGCGAATTCATGCCACTCGCGCTGTCGCCGAACACGCTGGGACTGATGCGCAACATCAAGACCGCGTTCGATCCCGACGGCATCCTCAATCCGGGCAAGCTGCTGCCCTGAGCCGATCACCAGGAATCAGCATGCCTGACCAACTGGACAAACTGCTCATCGAGATCCGCGCCTGCCGATTGTGCGTGGCACATTTGCCGCTGGGTCCGCGACCAGTGCTGCAAGCCTCGTCGACAGCACGATTGCTGATCGTCAGTCAGGCGCCGGGACGCAAGGTGCACAACACCGGCATCCCGTTCAATGATGTCAGCGGCGAACGCCTGCGCGACTGGCTGGGCATCGACCACGACATGTTCTACGACGCCAGCCGCGTCGCGATCGTGCCGATGGGCTGCTGCTTCCCCGGCACCGGCCGCGGCGGCGATCTGCCGCCGCTGCCCGAATGCGCGCCGACCTGGCATCCGCGACTGCTGCCGCTGCTGAAGCAGGTCCAGCTGACCCTGGTGATCGGCCAGTATGCGCAGGCCGGCATCCTTGGTGTGCCGCGCGGCACGCGCCTCACCGACACCGTGCAGGCATGGCGCGAGCATCTCGCGCATGGCCGCCTGCCGCTGCCGCATCCCAGTCCGCGCAACCGGTTGTGGCTGGTGCGCAATCCATGGTTCGAGACCGAGTTGCTGCCGCTGCTGCGCGAACGCGTGGCTGCTGCTCTACATGCGGCAGCCTGAAAGGCCGCCTGTAGGAGCGCGCCCTGTGCGCGATGCCCTTCGCTCGATCAGCACCAGAGCATCGCGCACAGGGTGCGCTCTCACCAAATTCGGGAAGCTCATGATTGGGATGACCAACAATTTTCGCGAGTCGCTGCTTTTCATCGGCTCCGCGCGGTCGCTGCAGCGCGCCTTGCCGGTTCCCCGCAGCTTCCTCTAACCTGCCCCGGCTGGTGGCCACGGGACAGTTCCCTCGGCTGCGTCAGGGGACATACATGCCGGATACCCGCCCGTGAATTTGAAGCTCCGCCTTGTCGTCATGAATTTTCTCCAGTACTACATCTGGGGCGCCTGGCTTCTGACCATCGGCACGTGGTGGTTCCAGACCTTGCACTGGTCGGGCACCAGTTTCGGCGCGATCTTCTCGACGATGGGCATCGCCTCGCTGTTCATGCCTTCGCTGGCAGGCATCGTGGCGGACAAGTGGGTCAACGCCGAACGTCTGTACGGCCTGTTCCATATCCTTGGTGCGGCAGTGCTGCTCGCGATTCCGCATGCGGGCAATCCGCAGCAGATGTTCTGGGTAGTGCTGCTGTACATGTGTTTCTACATGCCCACCATCTCGCTCGCCATCGCGGTGGCGTACAACGCGCTGAAGCAGGAGGGGCTGGACGTTGTGAGCACCTATCCGCCGATCCGCGTGTGGGGCACCGTCGGTTTCATCGCCGCTACGTGGACAACCAGCCTGCTGGGCTTCAAGGCCTCCGCCGCGCAGTTCCACGTGGCCGCGGGCGCTTCGCTGCTGCTGGGCCTGTACGCCTTCAGCCTGCCCAAGTGCCCGCCCAAGCTCGATGCCGCGCACAGCCGCAGCGTGATGGATCGGCTCGGCCTCACCTCGTTCGTGCTGTTCAAGAACCGCAACATGGCTGTGTTCTTCATCTTCGCGATGCTGCTGGGCGCGGCGCTGCAACTCACCAACGCCTACGGCGACGCCTTCCTCAGCGACTTCGTCAAGGTGCCAGCCTACGCCAACCTGCTGACGGTGAAGTACTCCACCATCATCATTTCCATCTCGCAGTTCTCCGAAACCGCGTTCATCCTCACCATCCCGTTCTTCCTCAAGCGCTTCGGCATCAAGGCGGTGATGACGATGAGCATGCTGGCCTGGGTGCTGCGCTTCGGCCTGTTCGGCTTCGGCAACCCGGCCGACGGCCTGTGGATGATCGTACTGTCGTGCATCATCTATGGCATGGCGTTCGACTTCTTCAACATCTCCGGCTCGCTGTTCGTGGAGAGCCAGGCCGACCCGAAGATCCGCGCCAGCGCGCAGGGCCTGTTCATGCTGATGACCAACGGCGTGGGCGCGGTGCTGGGCAGCCTGATCGCGGGCTGGATGATCGACCGCTTCTTCACCAACCATGCCTGCGACGACACCGTCGCCATCTGCAAGGACTGGCACGGCATCTGGCTGGCCTTTGCCGGCTATTCACTGATCATGGCGCTCCTGTTCGTGCCGCTGTTCAGGCACAAGCACTGGGCACAGCCGCTGCGAGTTCTGCCAACGCACTGACATCGCCGGGCCAGCAGCGGCCGAGCCGGCTACAATGCGCAGATGCGCATCGGCCCTTACCTCATCGACCCGCCGGTGGTGCTCGCCCCGATGGCGGGTGTCACCGACAAGCCATTCCGCCTGCTGTGCAAGCGGCTCGGCGCGGGTCTGGCCGTATCGGAAATGACCAATGCCGATCCGCGCCTGTGGCATACGCGCAAGTCGTTGCAGCGGATGGATCACGTCGGCGAACCCGAGCCCATTAGCGTGCAGATCGCCGGCTACGACCCGGCCATGCTTGCTGAAGCGGCACGTTTCAACGTCGCCAACGGCGCGCAGCTGATCGATATCAACATGGGCTGTCCCGCCAAGAAGGTCTGCAACGTGTGGTCGGGTTCCGCCCTGCTGCAGGACGAACCGCTGGTGGCGCGCATCGTCAAGACCGTGGTCGATGCCGTCGAGGTGCCTGTAACGCTGAAGATCCGCACCGGCTGGGACCGGCAGAACAAGAACGCGCTGAACATCGCGCGCATCGCCGAAGACAACGGCATCGCCGCGCTCGCGGTGCATGGCCGCACCCGCGCCGACAAATATGAAGGCGACGCCGAGTACGACACCATCACCGCGGTGAAAGCCGCCGTGCGCATCCCAGTATTGGCCAATGGCGATGTGAATACACCGCAGCAGGCGCGCCATGTACTCGACGTCACCGGCGCCGATGCGCTGATGATCGGCCGCGGCGCGCAAGGACGGCCGTGGATCTTCCGCGAGATCGCGCACTACTTGGCCACCGGTGAACTGCTGCCCGAGCCCGAGCCGGCCGAAGTCGCCATGATCCTGCTCGGCCATCTCGAACAGCTCTACGCGTTCTACGGTGAACTGGCCGGCGTCCGTATCGCGCGCAAGCACCTGGGCTGGTACGCCAAGGACCGGCCTGAGAATGCAGCGTTCCGGCAGGTGGTCAATCGCGCCGAATCCGCCGATATGCAGCTGCATCTGACCCGTGAGTATTTCGCCGCACTCGCCGCCGGCGAACGTCTGGCAGCCTGAACCCTGATCGCCTTGTGCCACCCGATCGATTCGACGATAGCGATCGGTCGATGGGCAACACTCCGGCTCGCCGTTCCTGTGTCACCCGACCGTGGTTTGACTTCGGACGTCCATACGGCTAATTTTCGCCACGCTGATGGTAATTATCTCTTCATGCGAATAAAGAGATAACTCAAGGGAAGCCGGTGTGAATCCGGCGCTGCCCCGCAGCGGTATGTGGAAACGACCTCCGTTACATGCACTGGACGCAAGGCGCCCGGGAAGCGACGGACAGTAGGCCGAGCCGTACGTCCACGAGCCCGAATACCTGCCTCAGCCGGAAGCGTGTGTTTGCGCTTCTGTCCGACTTGGCGTTTCCGCGGGGGAACACCGGAGCCAGTGCGCTGCCTGTCGCCATGTGCGGCAGACGCGCTGGTTTCGCTTGCCCTGCGGCAGTGCCGGATCGCCCGCGGGGGCGAAGGTCAAAGGCACAGCGATCATGCTGGTCATCCTTCGTTCCTCTTTGCCCATTGCAAGAGGAATTTCCATGTCACTCGTTACCTATTCAGGCTTTCCGCGCATCGGCCTCAAGCGCGAACTCAAGCGCTCCCTCGAGTCGCACTGGCGCGGCGAAACCAGCGCACAGGCACTGCTGGACACCGCTCACACGCTGCGTCGACGGCATTGGCAGCTGGCGGTGGATGCCGGCGCCGATGTCGTGCCATGCAACGACTTCAGCCTGTACGACCACGTACTCGACACGGCCGTGCTGTTCGATGCGATCCCCTCGCGTTATCGACCGCTGTTCACCGAAAACCCTCTGGAGGGTTATTTCGCGATGGCACGCGGTCACAAGCGAGACGGCCATGACCTGCATGCGCTGGAAATGACCAAGTGGTTCGATACCAATTACCACTATCTGGTGCCGGAACTGGCCGCCGACCAGCGCTTCGCGCTCGCCGGCGACAAGCCGCTGGCGGAATTCCGAGAAGCTCAGGCACAAGGTCATCGGGCACGCCCGGTGCTGCTCGGGCCCGTGTCATTCCTGCTGCTGTCCAAGAGCGTGGACGGCAGCGATCGTCTGGCACTGCTCGACGCGCTGCTGGCGCCCTATGTCGAACTACTCGGGCAACTGGCTGACGCCGGCGCCGACTGGGTGCAATTGGATGAACCGTGCCTGGTGCTGGATCAGGATGGCGATGACCACGCGGCTTATCGCCATGCCTATGCGGTGCTGGCCGCAGCGCATACGCCAAGGCTGCTGCTTGCAAGCTACTTTGGTGCTTTGAGCGACAACCTGATGTTGGCAACTACCCTGCCAGTGGATGGCTTGCACATCGACCTGGTGCGCGCACCGGAACAGCTCGATGCCGTGCTGGACGCTCTGCCCGCCAGCCACGTCCTCAGTGTCGGCGTGGTCGATGGCCGCAACATCTGGCGTAGCCGACCCGAACGCGTACTGCCGCTACTGCACAAGGCGCAGGCACGCATCGGCAGCGAGCGCCTGTGGCTCGCCCCATCCTGCTCGCTGCTGCACGTGCCGATCGATCTCGAGGCGGAAATCACGCTCGATCCGCAACGCCTCGCACCGATGGCATTTGCCCGGCAGAAAATCGAGGAACTGCGGGTGTATGCCGATGCACTCGCCGGCATACCGGAAGCCGACGCTGCTCTCGCTGCACAACAGGCGCTGCTGACCGCGCAGGCACAGGTACCCGGCGTGGTCGACACGGAAGTCCGTGGCCGTTTGCGCATGCTTGGCCCACAAGCACCATTGCGCCGATCCGCCTACGCGATACGCCGGGTAACGCAGTCCGAAACGCTGACCTTGCCGCCATTGCCGACCACCACGATCGGTTCGTTTCCGCAGACCGACGAGTTGCGCAAGGCACGTGCCGCCCATCGCGCCAGTCGTCTGGGCGATGGCGCATACGATGCATTGCTGGAGGCCGAGATCGAGCGCGTCGTGCGCTTCCAGGAACATATCGGCCTGGACGTACTGGTACACGGCGAGCCCGAACGCAACGACATGGTTGAATACTTCGGCGAGCAGCTGGACGGCTATCTGTTCACCAAACTCGGCTGGGTACAAAGCTATGGTTCGCGCTGCGTGAAACCACCGGTCATCTATGGCGACATCGCCCGTCGCGCGCCGATGACCGTGCGTTGGTCGAGTTTTGCGCAATCGCTGACCGAGAAACCGATGAAGGGCATGCTGACCGGTCCGGTGACCATGTTGCAGTGGTCGTTCGTGCGCGATGACCTGCCGCGCGAGACCGTCTGCCGGCAGATCGCGCTGGCCTTGCGCGACGAGGTGCATGACCTGGAAGCCGCTGGCATAAGCGTGATCCAGATCGATGAACCCGCGCTGCGCGAAGGCCTGCCGCTACGGCGCAGCGAGTGGCCGACCTATCTGGCGTGGGCCGTGGAATGTTTCCGCATCACCGCCGGCGGCGTACGCGATGCCACCCAGATCCACACTCACATGTGCTATTCGGAGTTCAACGACATCATCGAGGCAATCGCGGCGATGGATGCCGACGTGATTTCGATCGAAACCAGCCGCTCACGGATGGAACTGCTCGATGCATTCGTGCGCTTCCGTTATCCCAACGGCATCGGTCCGGGCGTCTACGACATTCATTCGCCGCGCGTGCCCGAACCAGCGGAAATGCTCGATCTGCTGCACAAGGCGCTCGATGTGCTGCAACCGGATCAGCTGTGGATCAATCCCGATTGCGGGCTGAAGACCCGTGGCTGGCCCGAAGTGGAACTGGCGCTGCGCCATATGGTTGGCGCCGCGCAGCAGTTACGCAACGAACTGGCGCTCCTCGCATAGCCGATCGGAACGCCTCCCTGTCGTAACAGGGAGGCGTCAGCAGGCAACGCCACCTGGCCACGCGTATCCGCGTGTTTACACCAATAGCCGTCAAAGCTGCTGCCCCCGAAAACCGCACTGTCACATAGATAAGGCACCCTGACAGCCGTCCAAACGGCTGAACATGCGCCTAACCCGGATGACCCCAAAATAAACCCAGGCTGCAAAACCTGGAGCGTCGATGTATCATGTCGGGCTTCTTGTATCTCTCTATCCGCACGAAAGGATATATACCGCGATGTCCAACTACCTGTTCACCTCCGAATCGGTCTCCGAAGGCCATCCGGACAAAGTCGCCGACCAGATCTCCGATGCCGTGCTCGACGCGATCATCGCGCAGGATCCGCGCGCCCGCGTCGCCTGCGAAACCATGGTCAAGACCGGCGTGGCGATTGTCGCCGGCGAAGTCACCACCAGCGCGTGGATCGATCTCGAGGCGTTGACCCGCAAGGTCATCATCGACATCGGCTACAACTCCAGCGAAGTCGGCTTCGACGGCGAGACCTGTGGCGTACTGAACCTGATCGGCAAGCAGTCGCCTGACATCAACCAGGGCGTGGACCGCAAGAACCCGGAAGACCAGGGCGCCGGCGACCAGGGCCTGATGTTCGGCTATGCGACGAACGAGACCAAGGACATGATGCCGGCGGCGATCTACTACTCGCACCGCCTGGTCGAGCAGCAGGCCAAGGTGCGCAAGAAGAAGAACTCGCCGCTGCCATGGCTGCGCCCGGACGCCAAGAGCCAGGTTACCCTGCGCTACGAGAACGGCGTGGCTACCGCCATCGACGCCGTGGTGCTGTCGACCCAGCACGATCCGAGCGTGAAGCAGAAGGATCTGATCGAGGGCGTGCGCGAGCTGATCCTCAAGCCTGTATTGCCGGCCAAGTGGCTGCACAAAGGCACCAAGTTCCACATCAATCCGACCGGCAAGTTCGTCATCGGCGGACCGGTGGGCGACTGCGGCCTGACCGGCCGCAAGATCATCGTCGACACCTACGGCGGCTGGGCCCGTCACGGTGGCGGTGCGTTCTCCGGCAAGGATCCGTCCAAGGTCGACCGTTCGGCCGCCTATGCCGCGCGTTACGTGGCCAAGAACATCGTCGCCGCCGGCATTGCCGACCGCTGCGAAGTGCAGGTCAGCTATGCGATCGGCGTGGCGCATCCGACCTCGATCTCGGTGACCACGTTCGGCACCGGCAAGATCAGTGACGAGAAGATCGAGAAGCTGATCCGCAAGCATTTCGACCTGCGCCCGTACGGCATCCTGCAGATGCTCGACCTGATCCACCCGATGTACCAGCAGACCGCCAGCTACGGCCACTTCGGTCGTACCCCGCAGAAGATCAAGGACGCCAATGGCAATAGCTACACCACGTTCTCGTGGGAGCAGACCGATCGCGCCGAGGCATTGCGCGCAGATGCCAAGCTGAAGTAAACCGGCCTCTTCGGTTGACCAGAAGCCCCACGGCATGCCCGCGGGGCTTCTGCGTTTCCGGACCTCGATGGCGTCAGTAGCGGAAGAACTCTGCGGTTGGTTTAGACTGGCGAGCGCCTCAACCGCCGCGACAAGAACCGATCAGGCCCATGCAGAATTCCAAGCTGACCCAAGTAAAAATCGCCATCGTCGGTCTCGGCTATGTGGGTCTGCCGCTGGCGGTGGAATTCGGCAAGCAGTTCGACACCATCGGCTTCGACATCAACGCTGGACGCGTCCATGAGCTGCGCGAGCAACGTGACCATACGCAGGAAACCTCGCCCGAGGAACTCGCCGCTGCGGTTCGCCTGCGCTTCTCTACCGAGGTCAGCGACCTCGGCGACTGCAATGTCTTCATCGTCACCGTGCCCACGCCGGTCGACGAGGCTAACCAACCCGACCTGAGTCCACTGGAAAGCGCCAGCGCCAGCATCGGCAAGGTACTCAAGCGCGGCGACGTCGTGATCTACGAATCCACGGTCTATCCCGGCACCACCGAGGAAATCTGCGTGCCGGTGCTGGAGCGGGTCTCGGGACTGCGCTTCAACGCCGATTTCTATTGCGGTTACAGCCCCGAGCGCATCAATCCGGGCGATCGGCAACACCGGCTGCCCACGATCATCAAGATCACCTCCGGCTCCACTCCCGAGACCGCCGACTTCGTGGATGCGCTGTACCAGCGCATCATCACTGCCGGTACGCACAAGGCATCCAGCATCAAGGTTGCCGAGGCCGCCAAGGTCATCGAGAACACCCAGCGCGACGTCAATATCGCGCTAGTCAACGAGTTGGCGATGATCTTCAACACCATGGGCATCGATACCCAGGACGTACTCGCCGCCGCCGGCACCAAATGGAACTTCCTGCCGTTCAAGCCGGGCCTGGTTGGCGGTCACTGCATCGGCGTGGACCCGTACTACCTCACGCACAAGGCCACCGTGCTCGGCTATCACCCCGAGCTGATTCTCGCCGCCCGCCGCATCAACAGCCGCATGGGACTGTACGTGGCGCACCAGGTCATCCGCCTGATGGCCAACAAGCGGATCCATGTGGTCGGTTCACGCATCCTGGTGCTGGGCCTGACCTTCAAGGAAAACTGCCCGGATCTGCGCAACACGCGCGTGATCGACATCGTGCGCGAACTCGAGGCCGCACATGCCCAGGTCGACGTGTACGACCCATGGGCCGACGCCGCCGAAGCACAGCATAAGTTCGGCATCGCCGTGCTCGGGGAACCCGATGCCCACAGCTACGACGCCATCATACTGGCGGTGGCGCACCATATTTTCCTGGACCTCGGCGACGAAAAAATTCGTCGCTATGGCCGCGAAAACTGCGCCGTATTCGATATCAAGAGCATGTTGCCAGGCAGCGCCGTCGACGCACGACTTTAATCACGCCCGGATGCGTACTTAAGAACACCCATCCGCGCGCACCGAACCGCTCAGGTGTGCCCTATGAGGGCCTCGACCACCTGCTGGGCCAGGGCATCGACGCTGCGCCCAGCCGTTTCAAGGTGCACTTCCGAATGCTCCGGCTGCTCGTAGGGTGAATCGATGCCGGTGAAGTTCTTGATCTCGCCAGCGCGCGCCTTCGCGTAAAGCCCTTTCACATCGCGCTGCTCGCAGATCGCCAGCGGCGTGTCCACGAAAACTTCCTTGAACTCGCCTTCGGCAAACAGTTCGCGCGCCATGCGCCGTTCACTGCGGAACGGGCTGATGAACGAGACCAGCACGATCAGACCGGCTTCCACCATCAACTTGGCCACCTCGGCCACGCGGCGGATGTTCTCGACGCGATCCTCGGCGGTGAAGCCCAGATCGCGGTTGAGCCCATGCCGCACGTTGTCGCCATCCAGCATGTAGGTGTGATAGCCCAGCGCGTGCAGGCGCTTTTCCACCAGGTTCGCCACGGTCGACTTGCCGGAGCCGGACAGGCCGGTGAACCAGAGGCAGGCCGGTGCCTGGCCCTTGATCCGCGCACGTGCCATGCGATCGACATCCATATGCTGCCAGTGGATGTTGTCGGCGCGACGCAGAGCGAAGTTCAGCGTGCCGGCAGCCACCGTGTTGTTGCTCTGTCGATCGATCAGGATGAACGCACCCATCTCGCGGCAGTGTTCATACGACTCGAACGCGATCGCGTGATCGAGGCTGAGGTTGCAGTAACCGACCTCATTCAGTTCCAGCCGCTTGGCAGCCAGCGGCTCCTGCGTGTTGACGTCGACCTTGTGCTTGATCTCGGTGACCTGGGCACTCACGGTGCGTGTACCGATCTTCAGCCAGTAGGATCTGCCCGGCAACAACGGTGCCTCACCCATCCACAGCAGATGTGCGGCGAACTGGTCGGCCACCTGCGGTGGTTGCGCGGCCGCGACGATGACATCGCCACGGCTGATGTCGCGCTCGTCGGTCAGCGTCAGCGTGATCGCATCGCCAAGGCTGGCACGCGGCAGATCGCCATCGGCCGTGACGATGCGCGCCACCCGCGAACGGGCGCCACTCGGCAGCACCACCACTTCATCGCCCGGCGCAATGCAACCAGCGACGACGTGGCCTGCATAGCCGCGGAAGTTCTGATCGGGCCGGCATACCCATTGTACCGGCAGGCGGAAGCCGACATCGTCGACCACATGCGCGACCTGCACCGTCTCCAGACGCTCCAGCAGGCTGGGACCGTCGTACCAGCCGATGCGATCCGAACGGCTGCTGACATTCTCGCCGCGCAACGCCGACAGCGGCACCGCGCTGACCTGCGCGATGCCCATCGAGTCAGCCAGCTCGCGATAATCCGCCTCGATCGAACGGAACACGTCCTCGGAATAATCGATCAGGTCCATCTTGTTCACCGCCAGCAGCACATGGCGGATGCCGAGCAACGCGCAGATATAGGTATGCCGGCGCGTCTGCGTCAGCAGGCCCTTGCGCGCGTCGACCAGCACCACGGCAAGGTCGGCGGTGGAGGCACCGGTGGCCATATTGCGCGTGTACTGCTCATGCCCGGGACAATCCGCCACGATGAACTTGCGCCGTTCGGTGCTGAAGAAGCGGTAGGCGACATCGATGGTGATGCCCTGTTCGCGCTCGGCGGAGAGGCCGTCGACCAGCAAGGCGAAATCCAGCTCGCCGTTCTGCGTGCCATGGCGCAGGCTGTCGCCTTTCAGCGCCGCCAACTGGTCGTCGAACAGCAGCTTGCTGTCGTACAGCAGGCGTCCAAGCAGGGTGCTCTTGCCGTCGTCCACGCTGCCGCAGGTGATGAAACGCAGCAGGCTCTTGGTTTCGTGTTGCTGCAGGTAGGCGTCGATCGCCGTGCTCGCGTCATGCTCCGTGCGCATCAGAAATAACCCTCCTGCTTCTTCTTCTCCATCGACGCGGACGGATCATGGTCGATCACCCGGCCCTGGCGCTCGGAGGTGCGCGCCACCAGCATTTCCTGGATGACTGCCGGCAAGGTATCGGCCTCGGACTCGATTGCACCGGTCAGCGGATAGCAACCCAGCGTGCGGAAACGCACCTTGCGCATTTGCGGAATCTCGCCCGGGCGCAACGGCATGCGCTCGTCGTCGACCATGATCAGCGCGCCATCACGTTCGACCACCGGACGCTCGGCGGCAAGGTATAGCGCTGGCACCTCGATCTTCTCGCGGTAGATGTACAACCAGATATCCAGCTCGGTCCAGTTCGACAGCGGGAACACGCGCACGCTCTCGCCCTTGGCGATACGCGCGTTGTAGAGGTTCCACAGCTCCGGTCGCTGGCTCTTCGGATCCCAGCGATGCTGTGCATTGCGGAACGAAAACACACGCTCCTTCGCACGCGACTTCTCCTCGTCGCGGCGGGCGCCGCCGATCGCGGCATCGAACTGATACTTGTCCAGCGCCTGCTTCAGCGCCTGGGTCTTCATCACATCGGTATGCACGGTCGCACCATGACTGAACGGGCCGATGCCCTGCGCCACGCCATCCTGATTGATATGCACGATCAACCGGCAGCCGGCTTCCTGCGCACGGCGATCGCGGAACGCGATCATCTCGCGGAATTTCCAGGTCGTGTCCACGTGCAGCAACGGGATCGGCGGCTGCGCCGGATAGAACGCCTTCTGCAGCAAATGCAGCAATACCGAGGAGTCCTTGCCGATCGAATACATCATCACCGGGTTGCGGAACTCGGCCGCCACCTCACGCAGGATGTGGATGCTTTCCGATTCCAGCTGCTTCAGATGCGATGTGTATGCAAGCGCGTCGATGTTGGTCATGTTGCTGCCGTTGATATCCGTTCGGATTCTAGTCGGGGTCGTGCCATTTGCGTAATGACCAGCGGATTTATCCATATGCGGCAACTGGCTGGGCACGCCCACGACACCCTGCATGCCGATGACATAGGTGGCTACGCGCCGGCAGTCAGGTGAACGGCATCGCCCTCCACCTGCACGCTCACTTCGCGCAGATGCTCGCCCCGGCAGGGGCCGGCGATGCACAGTCCATCGCCTTGATTGAAGGTGGCACCGTGTACCGCGCAGATCAGCGTGTCGTTCTTCAGCAGGAACTTGCCTGGCGCGTAGTCCAGCCGGCGTCCCGTGTGCGGGCAGATGTTGAGGTAACCGCGGACTTGGTCACCTTGCCGCAACAGGATCAGGCTCTCTTCGCCACTGGACAGCAACGCATCGACGGCGGTGGCTCCGCCGTCCGGAATATCATCCAGCTGGCACAGCGGCGGAACGGAGGTCACTGTATCCATCGGCACTTGCCTCGGGGGCCGGATGGCCCCATGGTTGCACGCATGATTTCAAGCGTAAGTCGTTGATTTTACCATACGGATTTTTAACACATGCACTTCTCCATGCTCTCCATGCGTCGTTCCCGCCATCCACTGGTGCGTGCCCTGTCGTTGCTGGTCGGCGTGGCGCTGATCGGTGTGCTGCTGGTGTTCGGTCTGATGGTCGCTGGCGTGCTGCTGGTGGGTGGAGCCCTGCTGCTGGCTTGGCGTCAGTGGAAGCATGGCCGCGTACTGGCACGGCAACCCGCAGCGACGCGCACCACACATCAACCTGATGTGCTCGAAGGCGAGTTCGTGGTGATCCAGCAGGGTCGACCGGTCGCGCACTGAACGAGCCGTCACGATTCGGGCAGCACGGCGGCCGAAGTCGCGCTCACAAAATCCGCCGACCTCACGGATAATGCGCCGTCCCCACATGATCCGCCCTCCATGTCCAACCACCCTGCGGCAAGCACGCCGCATCGCCTTAGCGATCCTCGCGTACTGATTCCGCTGGCGCTGTTCGCGCTGTACGTGATCTGGGGCTCGACCTATCTGGGCATCCGCTACGCACTGGAAAGCTATCCGCCATTCCTGCTCGCCGGCGTGCGTTTCCTGTGCGCCGGCGTGGCGTTGTACGGCTTCCTGCGGCTGCGCGGGATGGCGCCGCCGACACGGCTGCAATGGCGCAATGCGGCGTTCAGCGGCCTGCTGCTGCTCGGCTTCGGCAACGGCCTGGTCTGTTTTGCCGAAGAGCGGGTGAGCTCCGGAATCGCCGCCGTGGCGGTGGCCAGCATGCCGCTGTTCGCCGCGTTGTTCTCCGGCATGTATGGCGAGTGGCCGAACCGGCGCGAGAGCGTCGGCCTGGCGATCGGCTTCGCCGGCGTGATCGTGCTGAACCTCGGCAGCAGCCTGTCCGGTTCACGGTTTGGCGCGATGGCCCTGCTGGTGGCCGCGATGTGCTGGGCGTTTGGCTCGGCCTGGAGCCGTCGCCGGGAAATGCCGCCGGGGCCGATGAACACCGCCGCGCAGATGCTCTGCGCCAGCGTCGCCCTGTTGATCTTCGGCATTGCCAGCGGCGAGCACCTGCCCGCGCATCCAGCCACACGCGCAACCCTGGCGGTGGTCTATCTGGCCGTGTTCGGCTCACTCATCGCATTCAGCGCGTATCTGTATGCACTGAAGCATGCGCGACCGGCGCTGGCCACCAGCTACGCCTACGTGAACCCGCCGGTGGCCGTGCTGTTCGGCGTGTTGCTGGCTGGTGAGCACGTCGGCCCGTATGACCTCGCCGGCATGGCGATCATCCTGCTTGGTGTGCTGGTGATCACCCTGGCAAAACAGAAACGGGCGCACTGACGTCGCCCGTTCCTCGTTTCACGAAGATTGTCTCAGCGCCAGCCGGACGTGATCGGGTAACGCCGCTCGCGACCGAACGCACGCGTGGTCACGCGCGGCCCCGGCGCCGATTGCCGGCGCTTGAACTCGTTCAGCAGCACCAGCCGCACCACCCGCCGCACGGTGTCGGCATGGAAACCCTGCGCGGTGATCTCTGCCTGCGACTGCTCGCCTTCGATGAAGCGCGCGAGGATTGCGTCCAGTTCGTCGTATGGTGGCAGCGAATCCTGGTCGGTCTGGTTGTCGCGCAGCTCGGCGGACGGTGGACGCTCGATCACCGCAGCGGGAATCATGTCGCCCTCGCCGGCACGCGCAGCTTGCGCATTGCGCCAGCGCGACAGCTTGTACACCACGGTCTTGTAGACGTCCTTCAACGGTGCGTAGGCACCACACATGTCGCCGTACAGCGTGGCATAACCCACCGCCATCTCGCTCTTGTTGCCGGTCGCCAGCAACAGGCGGCCGTGCTTGTTGCTGAGCGCCATCAACATCACGCCGCGGGTGCGCGACTGCAGATTTTCTTCGGTGGTATCGGCGGCCTTTCCGGCAAATGCGGGAGTCAACGCGTCGACGAACGACTCGTAGGTCGCCTCGATCGAGATCACGTGGTAATCCACGCCGAGCTTTTCGGCCTGCGCGCGCGCACCATCCAGCGACAGCTGCGAGGTATAGCGCGTGGGCATCATCACTGCGGTGACGCGCTCGGCGCCCAGTGCATCGACTGCCAGCGCGAGCGTCAGCGCCGAGTCGATGCCACCGGACAAACCAAGCAGCACGCCGCCGAAGCCATTCTTGTCGATGTAGTCGCGGGTGCCACGCACCAAGGCCGCGTACAGCGTCGCCTCGATGCATGCATCCGCAGACACTGGCCAGTCCTCGGCGCGCAAGGTTCGCGTCACCGGGTCAAATTCAGCCCATAGCAGCGCATCGACGAAAGCCGGTGCGCGCGCGGCGATCGAACCGTCGCCGTTGACCAGCAGCGAAGCACCGTCGTAGACCACCTCGTCCTGCCCGCCGATCAGGTTGAGATAGACGATCGCGCAACCGGTTTCACGCGCACGCGCGACCAGCACAGCTTCACGCTCAGCCTGCTTGGCGTCGTCCCACGGCGAGGCGTTGATCACCACGATCAGCTCGGCGCCGGCTTTCACGGCCTGCTCTGCCGGTTCGGGGCGCCAGATATCCTCGCAGATCAATAGCCCGATGCAGACGCCGTCGATCACCGTGGTGACCGTCGCATGACCCGGGCGGAAATAGCGCTTGTCATCGAATACGCCGTAATTGGGCAACGCCTGCTTGTGCGCGGTGACCTCGACCCGGCCGCCGCGCAACAGGCTGGCGGCGTTGTACACCTCGCCCTCGCTGTGCGGATGGCCGACCAGTGCCGCAACGCCATTGGTCGCAGCCGCCAGTGCATTCAGTTCGCTGTCGCAGGCAGCCAGAAAACTCGGGCGCAGCAGCAGATCCTCTGGCGGATAACCGCTCAGGGTCAGCTCCGGAAACACCACGAGCGTGGCGCCACCGCTGCACGCCTGCGCGATCAGGTCACCCACCTTCGCGGCATTCGCCGCTACCGCACCCACCGGAAAATCGTGTTGGGCCAGCGCCAGCCGCAGCCTTGCCATGGTCCTGCTCCAGAAATGACGAAGGCCGCAACCCTGAGAGTCGCGGCCTTCGTATTTTAGCGCGCCAGCGCCGACTTACTTCATCAGCTTCGCGAGTGCCTTGCCCAGATCGGCCGGTGATTTCACCGTGGTGACGCCAGCCTTCTCCAGTGCGGCGAACTTGGCTTCCGCCGTGCCCTTGCCGCCGGAGATGATCGCGCCGGCGTGGCCCATGCGCTTGCCCGGAGGTGCCGAGGCACCGGCGATGAATGACACCACCGGCTTGGTCACATACTCGGCGATGAACTCAGCCGCGTCTTCCTCGGCCGAGCCACCGATCTCACCGACCATGATGATGCCCTGGGTCTGTGCATCGTCCTGGAACAGTTTCAGGCAGTCGATGAAGTTCAGGCCGTTGATCGGGTCACCGCCGATGCCGATGACCGTGCTCTGGCCCAGGCCTTCATTGGTGGTCTGGAACACCGCTTCATAGGTCAGCGTGCCGGAGCGCGAGACGATGCCGACCTTGCCCGGCATGTGGATGTGACCCGGCATGATGCCGATCTTGCACTCGCCCGGAGTGATGATGCCGGGGCAGTTCGGCCCGATCAGCACGATCTCCGGATGCTGCTGCAGCACGTTCTTGACGCGCAGCATGTCGAGCACCGGGATGCCTTCGGTGATCGCCACGATGACCTTGATGCCGGCGTCGATCGCCTCCAGGATCGAGTCGGCCGCGAACGGCGGCGGCACGAAGATCACCGACGCGTCGGCGCCGGTCTCGAGAACCGCTTCATCCATCGAATTGAAGACCGGCAGACCGATGTGCTCGGAACCGCCCTTGCCCGGGGTCACGCCACCGACGATCTTGGTGCCGTAGTCGAGGCACTGCTGTGCGTGGAAGGTACCCTGCTGGCCGGTGAAGCCCTGCACCAGCACCTTGGTGTTTTTATTGACGAGAACGCTCATTCGATTGCTCCTTAAACCTTGGCCGCAGCCACGGCTTTCTGCGCCGCGTCGTTGAGATCGTCGGCCGGCGTGATCGCCAGGCCGGAATTGGCCAGCAGTTCGCGGCCCTGATCGACATTGGTGCCCTGCAGGCGCACCACCACGGGGATCTTCAGGCCCACTTCCTTGACCGCGGCGATGATGCCCTCGGCGATCAGGTCGCAGCGCACGATGCCGCCGAAGATGTTGACCAGGATGCAGCGCACCTTGTCCGAGGACAGGATCAGCTTGAACGCCTCGGTGACGCGCTCCTTGGTGGCACCGCCGCCAACGTCGAGGAAGTTGGCCGGCTCGCCGCCCGCCAGCTTGATCACGTCCATCGTGGCCATCGCCAGGCCGGCGCCGTTGACCATGCAGCCGATCGAGCCGTCCATCGTCACGTAGTTGAGGTTGTACTGCACCGCGGCGGCTTCGGCGGCGTCTTCCTGGCTCAGATCGCGCATCGCGGCCAGATCCGGATGACGGAACTCGGCGTTGTCATCGGAGTTGACCTTGCCGTCGAGCGCAGCGAGGTTGCCGTCTTCCAGCACGGCGAGCGGGTTCAGCTCGACCAGGGCCAGGTCCTTCTCGTTGAAGAGCTTGTACAGGCCCAGCATGATCTTGGTCAGCTGGTTGACCTGCTTGCCATTCAGATCCATCGCGAAACCGAGCTGGCGGCACTGGTACGGCTGCAAGCCCTCGACGAAATCGATCACGATGGTGTGGATGTCTTCCGGCGTCTCTTTAGCGACCTGCTCGATGTCCACACCGCCATGCTTGGAGGCGATGAACGAGATCGCCTTGCTGTCGCGGTCGACCAGGATCGACAGATACAGCTCCTTGGCGATATTGGTGGCGTCGGTGACCAGCACCAGGTTCACCGGCAACGCACGGCCGGCGGACTGGTAGGTCTCCATGTGGGTGCCGAGCATGCCCTTGGCAGCGGCGCGCACGTCATCAAAGCTGCGGCAGAACTTGACGCCACCGGACTTGCCGCGGCCACCGGCATGGATCTGCGCCTTGACCATCCATTGCGTGCCACCAAGGTGCTTGGCGGCGTCGACGGCGGCGTCGGGGGAATTGGCAACCTTGCCCGGCGGTACGGCGATGCCGTACTGCGCGAACAGTTCTTTGGCCTGGTATTCGTGGAAATTCATTCGATACCTCGAGCGAACGGAAAAACATGGCGGCCGCACGCTTGAACACAACGTGGGTCAGGAAGGTCGGACGGCGGAGTGATGCGCTGCCGAAGGCAGTGCGCATGCCCTGCGAACCAGTAAAACCGCGTAATACGGCCGCCTATTTTCGCGGAAGCGGGCGGCAATGGAAAGGGCGACGTGTCCAACCCGCTCCGCAGACCGGTTCCAGGCGCCCTGACACACCATTCCAATGCCGATCAGCCCGTCTATACTCGCTCGGAACCGCCATGGAGTGCCCGCCACGTGTCCAGCGCGCCACCCTTCACCGCTACCCGCGCGGGTACCGCGACGATTCGCCATGAGCTGACCTTCCTCAACACATTCAGGCTGGTGCAGGCGCTGGTCTATTCAGCCCTGGCCTTCAGCCCGGGCTGGATGGGCTGGCCCGAACTGGCAACTCCCGTGCTTGCCCGGGGCGTAGCCGCCGGCTACCTGGTGTTTGCACTGGTCGCGCTGCTGTTCAACCGGCGCAGCATGGTCTACGTCAACATGGCCGTGTCGGTGACCTTGACGGTAGACATCATCGCCGCCGTGCTGGCGATTGCCGCCATGCACGATGCGCGCATCGGCATCACGATGATGCTGGCGGTGAACCTGAGCGCCGGCGCGCTGATCCTGCCGTTGCGGCTGTCCAGTTTCTTCGCCGCGCTGGCAACGCTGGGCATTCTTGGCCATACCTTCTTTGGCACCCCAAACAATTCCGGCGATCGCGACTTGCTGGAAGCGGCACTGTTCGGACTGGCCTATTTCGCCAGCACCACGCTGTGCCATGTGCTGGGACGGCAGCTGCGTGCCACCGAGGCATTGGCCGAGCAGCGCAGCACCGACCTGGCCAACCTGTCGCAGATCAACGAGCTGATCATCCGCCGTATGAAGACCGGCGTGCTTCTGGTGGACGATGCCAACCGCATCCACCAGATCAATGAATCCGCGTGGATGCTGCTGGGCAACCCGGGCGCCGACCAACGCGACCTGGGTCAACTGGCACCGGAACTGTCGCGCCGGCTGTACCACTGGATGACTTCCGGAAAACTGGACGAGACCGCCACCCAGCTCGCCGATGGCGTACCCGAGGTAGTGCCGCGCTTCACCCGGCTGGCACCGAACGACGACTCGCACGTGCTGATCTTCCTCGACGATACCTCGCTGCTGTCGCGCCGGGCGGAAGAACTCACGCTGAGCTCGCTGGGGCGGTTGTCCGCCTCGATCGCCCACGAGATCCGCAATCCGCTGGCGGCGATCCGCTACTCGGCGCAATTGCTGGCCGAATCGCAAAGCATGGATGCCACCGACCAGCGCATGGTCGAGATCATCAACAACCACTGCATCCGCCTCAACGAAATCATCGAGAACATCCTGCAGCTGTCCCGGCGCGAACGCTCGCGACCAGAGACGCTGGATCTCGGTCACTGGGCGCAGGCCTTCGTCGAGGAATACAGCCAGGGCAACGACCTGGGCATCGACTCACTGCGGGCAATCGCCAGCAGCGGCGCCCCAGTGGCAGCTGTGGCCGATCCACAGCAACTGCAGCAGGTACTGTGGAACCTGGTGCAGAACGCACTGCGCTACGGCCGGCTGCCGGGTGAACCGGCGCGGGTGATGGTAGTGACCCGTCAAGGCGAACACGGCGTGCCGATCCTGGAAGTGATCGATCGCGGCCCCGGCATCGCGCCGAAGGTGGCCGCGCAGATCTTCGAACCGTTCTACACCACCCACGAATACGGCACCGGACTGGGCCTGTACCTGGCGCGGCAGATGAGCGAAGCCAATCAGGCAGCGCTGGAGTATGTCCGCGTGGCGGGCGGTGGCAGCTGCTTCCGACTGGTACTGACGCCACCGGCGCGCAGTCCCGCTGAGGCGACCGAACCCGCCCAGATTGCCACGCGTTGACGTCTCGGGCATGAACCGCTGCAACCTTGCCGGAGAGCCCCGAGGACAGGTCGCACGATGAAGCCCGTTGCATGGATCTGCGTGTCGCTCGGCCTGATCTTTACGCAGCACGTTGCCGCCGATAATGCGTCCACACCGATCCTGATCGGGAATGCGGACAATCAGATCACGCTGCAATCCGCGGCGTCTGTCCCGCAGGTGCTGCGCCTGACCGGCACCGACGGTGCAATCTGGCAAGGCATGGATGCCGAAACCTTTATCGCCAGCGCGACGGTTGATGGCGTGGCGGTTCCGCTGCACTGGCGATTCGACCCTGATGCCAGTCGTATCCGCAACGATTCCGCCAGCCTCGCCTATGGAGATCGGTCTACCGGCTTGCGGCTTTATTGGGAATGGCGCGCAGCAGCGCGGCATGGTCCGATCGAGCACGTGATCCGTATCGAAAACCCCGGCACGCACGAGGTCTGGATCCCGTTGCAGGACAGCTTTCGCTTTGCATGGAAGATCGCTGCGAACCAGCCGCTGGAGCAACTGTGGATCGACAAGGGCGCTGGCGAAGCGCCGCCCGTCGGGACACATCTCGTGCCGATCACCGAGGGTTATCACTGGCATGGCGCATCGAGTACGTACGCGCATCCGCCTGCGGGCGAGCCGCGCGAAATCATCCCGTACTTCCTGGTCCGCGATGCGAGCTCCACGAATCGTGGATGGTATGTCGGAGTGGAATTCAGCGGTCGCATCGCGATGGAGCTGAAACGGCACGGCGATGTGCTTGAAGGCGTGGCGGGCCTCAATCCCGAACCTGGCCCTTTTCGCACACGCCTGGCACCCGGTGAAACCTTCAGCACGCCGACCATGTTCGTCGGCACCAGCAATGGCGACGTGGACGATACCGGCAACACGCTGCGGCGCTGGGTGCGCGAGGTATTGAACGATCCCGCCACCTTACGCGATCGCGCCTATCCGACGGTGACCATCAACAGCTGGGGCAGCGCGATGGCGATTACCGACGTACAGGCCCGGCACATGATCGACGATGCAAGCAGCCTGGGTTTCGAGATGTTTCACCTCGATGCCGGCTGGTTTCGCGCGGTCGGCGACTGGTATCCGGATCCGCGGAAATTTCCGCACGGCGTTGCGGCGATTTCAGACTATGCACACAGCCGCGGCCTGAAGTTCGGCCTCTGGGTCGATTGGGCGCAGGCGGGCACGAGCACGCAGCATGGCGCACTCAGCGTCGCCGATCCACGTGTACGCGACTGGCTGACCACCGATCCGCCAGCGGGCTGGAAACCTGCGGAGTTCAAGGGCATCACCATCGACCTGGGAGTACCTGCTGCACAAGCCTGGGCGACGCACGAGGTCAATCGCATCGTGCGCGACTATCACGTCGATGTGCTTGAGCACGATGGTTACGTCGTCGCCCAGGGCTGCGCGCGCAGCGATCATCCGCACGCGCCAACCGATCCCACCAGGACCCGGCGCTACAGCGACGATGATTTCCTCTGGGTCGACGGTTCCAATTCGACCGATGTCAGCCTGCACGCCACGCGTGCGTACTACGAGATTCAGACGAGTCTGCGATTTGCGCACCCGGGCCTGATGCTCGAAATCTGCAATGACGGCGGCCGCATGGTCGACTTCGGTAGCGCCGCGCACGGCGATTACTTTTCCATGGTGGATTCCTACGACCCGCTATCCAACCGGCAGGCTTTCTACGATGCCAGCCATGTATTGCCCCCGGCGATGCTCGAGGCCTATGTGAAGGCATGGCCGACGCCGCACATCGAGAATTTCCGCTACATGCTGCGTAGCGGGATGATGGGCTGGCTTACGGTGATGATCGACAGCAACAGCTGGAGTCCGCAGCAGCATGCCGCCGCGGCCAGGGAGATCGCGTTCTACAAGTCGACCCTGCGCCCGCTGATCCGCGACGCCGACCTGTATCACGTGGGACCGCGGCCGGACGGCAAGGGCTGGGATGGACTGGAATATTTCGATGCCAGCCACGACCGGGGCGTGCTCTACGCATTCCATGGCAGCGCGGCCACACCGGGCGAATTCCGCTTCAACTTGCGCGGCTTGCACAGCGACCGCAGGTATCGGCTGCATTTCAGGGATCACTCCTCACCCGACCGCGAAGCCGACGGGCGCGAGTTGATGCAGTCCGGCGTTGCCGTGGCCCTGCCGATGGCGGATTCGTCCGAACTGGTGACGATCGAGGCGTTGCGATGATCATCGGGCATCGCCTAGCGCTGGTCCTGGCGTGCGCCTGCGCCGCGTATGTGCCGCGGCAAGCCGTCGCGACACAGGTCGAAACGAGCGCCTCTGCGGTGCAGCAGCGCCAGTCCGGCAAGCTGGTGGTTCAGCCCGCGGTGATCGTCGCAGCGGCGGCCGTGTACCAGAGTCCGAACCCGGCCTTGCAGGCGATGGTGCGGTCGGCCCTGCTCAACACCGGCACCCAGATTGTGGCGGCGGATGACGGCACCGCCTACGTGAGGACCGGCGATATCCCCGCCGAATGGCTGCGCGACTCCAGCGTCCAGGTCGAGGCAACCTATCTGGACTACGCCCACGATCCGCAGATCCGTGCGCTGTTCAAGGCCGTGATCCAGCGTCAGGCCAAATATCTGATCGTCGATCCGTATGCGAACGCGTTCAAGCAGGACTACACGGTGTGGGAACGCAAGTTCGAACTCGACTCGCTGTGCTATCCGATCCTGCTTGCATGGAAGTACTACCGGGTGACCGGCGATGCATCGGTGTTCACTCCCGAGGTCAAAAAGGCCTTTCTGCGCGTGCTCGACGTCATGAAGATCGAGCAGCATCACCGACATCGAAGCGGCTACCGCTTCAAGTCCGATACCGAGGAGGCGGGCGTCAATCCGGTGGCCTATACCGGCATGATCTGGACCGGCTTTCGTCCCTCGGACGATCCCTGCATCTACAACTACATGATCCCCGACGAAATGATGGCGGTACAGGCCTTGTCGGCGCTGAAGGATATTGCCGCGGTCTATCACGATCCGGCGATGGCGACCCGCGCCGAGAAGCTGCGCCAGCAAGTGCATGCGGGCATCCAGAAATACGGCATCGTGCAGGGCCCTGACGGCAAGCCGATTTATGCCTATGAGGTCGACGGGCTCGATCACGCGAACCTGATGGACGATGCAAACATCCCGAACCTGCTGGCCGCGCCGTATTTCGGCTATGTCCGTATCGACGATCCGATCTACCAGAACACGCGGCATTTCGTACTTTCGCCCGCCAACCCGTTTTACTACTCGGGCCCGCTGGCCGCGGGACTCGGCAGCCCGCACACGCCGCCGGGCATGATCTGGCCACTGGGGCTTCTCGCCGAAGGATTCACCACGAATGACCCAACCGAGCAACAACGCGTGCTGACCATGCTGCTGGCCAGCGATCCGGGAGACCACCGGTTGCACGAATCCTTCGATCCTCACGATCCCACGAAATTCACCCGTGCGGATTTCGGCTGGCCCAATGCGTTCTTCACCGAATACATCGCGAAGCTGCATGGAGCCGCAGCGCATCCGATACCGAGTACCGCAGGCCTGCACTTTGACGTGGGGCCTGCACGCTGACCGCGCAGGCAAATCTTGCGGGCCACGCGGACTCGCGCGCAGTATGGGAATCATCGGGCAAGACAGGAAATCGACGGATGGCGGGCAATTCCAGCTTCACCTTCAGGGGACCGCACAGCAGTAGTCAGACGGGTTTCGCGGTGACCTCCGGCGTGTCGGCCAGCCATTCGACGGTGCTGCCTCCCGTGGCGCCGGCACTGCGCTCGTTCGATCTCTTCCCGACCCGCATCTGGCAGGCGCAGATGCCCGCGCCGACAGCGCAGCTGCAGGAATGGGTAGCTGCCGTGCTGGCGCTGCGCGCTGCCAGCCCCCGACCGGCAGGGCGTACCAACCGCCAGGGCTGGAACAGCGAGGATATGGCGGTACTGGAGCAAGCCGTGTTTGCGCCGCTACGGCAAGCGATACTTTCGGGTTGCACCAGCGCGCTGGGCGAAATGGGCGTGCGCGATATCCCGTTCCAGCTCCAATCATGGATCAACATGCATGACCGCGGTGGCTTCAACTTTCTGCATGTGCACGAGGGTTGTTTGCTGTCGGGATGCTTCTACCTGAAAGTGCCTGCGGGTTCCGGCAAGCTGGTGTTTCGCGATCCGCGACCCGGGGTCATTCATGGCTACGTGAAAGGCGCGGTACCGAACGGCTACAGCGACATCCAGCTGACACCCGATGCCGGCTTGCTGGTGCTGTTCCCAAGCTGGATGGAACACTTCGTGGAACCCCACGACAGCGATGAGCCGCGCATCTCGATCTCCTTCAATGCTGTGACGGCGTAGACCGGATACGCCGATCCACTTGGATGCACCAAGCTATTGGCGATCGGGCACCACATCGAAGGCCACCGTAAGACGCGTCTGGTCACCTGAAAAAGGCACGGTACCGTGCCAGAAATAAGACGGAAACAGCACCAGCATGCCGGTCTCGGGACGTATCACATGCTCTGCCGGCAAGCTCGGCGCTGTAGCGATGCTGGGTTCGCCGAACGTGAGTACACCGTCCTGGCTACGCTTATCAACCATGCTGTCAGGCAATTCGATATAGCAGGCCGAGGAAATCCATCCGCGCGGATGCACGTGGTTGGTGTGAAAGCCGGAGTTGCGCAGCCGTACTGACCAGCTGCCATTGAAGCGCCAGCCCCCCTTATTGCGTCGACGCAGCGGATCGCTGCCGTGACCGATCTGCTCCAGATAGTGCCGGATGGGCGCCTCGAAAGCCTCGAACAAGGCCTGGATCACCGGATCCGTACTGCGCGTCAGTTCTTCGGTGGTCTCGGTGCCATGGCGCAAGGATTGAAACAGCAGCGGATGGGTGTGGGCGCGGTGCAGACGATCGAGACTGTTTTTCACGTCGGCGAAAAAACTGCTCAGATCCGACCATGCCGATGGCACTTCGAGTTGCTGCGGCACGACCAATCGCTGGTAATCGCAAAGCTCGTGGTAACGCGCATCGCCCAGCAAACGCCAGGCCGTTGTCTGCAATGCGATGAGGTACTGGTCATCAGGAGTGCTGGCCAGTAACGCATCACAATGAGGTAACGCGCCGGCAGCGTCGCCGATACCGAGCTGAGCGGCGAGCAGGAGTTTGCGTGCCCCCATGTCGCTCGGCGTGGCACGCAAGGCGCGCTCGGCCAGGCCCAACGCGGCTGCGGGATCGAATTCCAGTGCCGCCAGGCCAGCCCGCACCAGCAACGCCGGCGAAGCACCCGAACGTGAAGCCTGCACAGCGAGACAGGCGTATGCGCTGCGCGCATCCCCGGCACCCTGCAGGATGGCCGCCTTCGCTGCCCACAGGGCATCGTCATTGCCAAACGTCTGCAAGGCCTGATCCATCGAGGCGGTAGCCTGAACGCTGTCGCCGGTACGCATCCATACGAGCCGCGCAAGATGGTTGTGCGCGTCCAGCATGCGTGGATCGAGCCGCAGGCAGGCACGCAACGCGGTCTCGGCCTCATCGAAATCGCCGAGCGCAGTCAAGCTGCGGGCATGGGTGTAATGCAGCATCGCGTTCGGTTGTCCCTGTGCCAGTGCCTGGCGGGCGACGCGCTCCGCTTCGGCAGGCTGGTTCGCTGCATCCAGGGCCATCGCCAAGGCATGAGCAGCGAGAGGATGCCCCGGCGCGGCCGCCAGCGCCTGGCGGAACGTGGCCACGGCTTCGCCCTGACGCCCGAGCGTGGCCAGACCGGCTACATGCTGCGCAACCAACTCCGCATCTGCATGACCGCTCGCGCAAAAGCGGGAAGTCACCTCAACCGCCAGGGCCGGGCGCTGCGTGTCGTTGTAGTAACGAGCAAGCACCAATGCCGCGCGTGGATACGGCGGCGATCCCGCACAGGCTCGCTGCAGCAAGGGCTCGGCTTCGCCGGCCCGACCGCTGTTCAGTAGAAGCTCGCCGAGGGTTGCCAGCGTGGGAGTCCAACCAGGATCGAGCGCAAGCGCTTCACGCAAGGTCGCTTCCGCACCGGCGGCGTCCCCAAGCGCCTGCTTGGTACCGGCGAGCAGTCGTCGTGCTTCGGCGAACTGGGGGTTCTGGCTTACCACCGCTTCGAGTTGCTCATGCGCAACCCGGAAATCCCCCGCCTGCAACAGCAGGCTGATGCGCCGCAGGGATTCAATGACAGCGGACGAAATCATGGGTATCCATCGGCAAACTGGCTTGATTGATTCATCGTCAAAACGACTCGTTCGAGATCGACATTTGCCTGCAGGTTTCCCGCTCATTGAGGGTTGATGCGCGGAATGCGCCACTGCCGAAAAGGCGATAATGAAGTACCAATTTAGCGCGCCAGGTTGCCAAACGAAATGGCCCGGATCGTCGAGGGAAACGATCCGGGCCACCCAGTACTGCAAGCGAGGCAGGTAAAGAGACCTAGAAACTATATTTTGCCTGCAAATTCACTTCACGCCCTTCGATGGAGCGGGCCATGATGACGCCGCCGATACCGGTATTGACACCAAAGATCCGCGAGTTGCCTTCGGTAAGGCCAATCTGATTGGTCAGATTGGTTCCGCGCAGAGTGAACTGCCAGCTACGCTGATAATTGGCGACGATGCCGGCGTCCAGGGTGTAGTACGTACCCAACGGCTGCAGTCCGGATTGATCTTCATAACGCTGACCAATATGGGTATAGGTAACGTATGGGGTAATGTCTCCCCAACTCGTCACGATCCGGTAGCTCGGCGTAAACATGTAACGCACTTTGGGTTGCCGCTGCAGAGGCTCACCGTCAAGGCCGACACATTCCACACCGCCATTGATATCGGTGTATTGCGCACAGCCGTTGTAATTCGTGTAATGGCCATCCATATAATCGCCAACCAACGCAAATTTCAGGTTTTCAATCGGCGACCAGGTGGCATTAAGATTCAGACCCTTGGTCGATGATCCGTAATTTGAGATCCCGCCGATCGGAACGCCAGCCCCATTGGTTTCCTGGTACTGCAGCCCGGTGAACTTCCTGAAGTAAACGCTGGCATCAACGTAAAGAACCGGCGACTGGTATTTGAAACCAGATTCCAGGTTACGGATTTTCTCCATGGGCGAGAAATTGCCGTTGGTCCCACGAATACCATTGTCGAAATCGTCGAAATGACCGCCGGTGTTGGCGCGCCCGTAGAGACTCATGTTGTCGGCCAGCTCGTAGTTCGCACCGACCGTGAACGACGGATGGGTCTTGTTGTAGTCAAGATGCGTAAACGTGCCGTTGCAGACCGAGACCTTGTTGTCATACAGGGTGTACGGGTTGCCATCCAGATCGACGGTCATGAAATTGCAGGTGTTCTGGACCGCATGAATGTTTTCCAACCGCGCGGAAGCATCCAGCAGCCAAGGACCGGTTTTCCAGGAGTCCGAAAGGTAGAACGCATTGTTGGTCGCCACGCCATTTTCGGAAATATCGAAATTGTCGTTGAAGTCGGTGAAGCCCTGCGGGTTGGTGACGTAGTAGGTATGCCCATTCTGGACATAGCTCACCGTGATCGGCTTGGCGTTGTTCGTGTTGGTCATCAGCATCTGATTGCCGAGCGACCAGTTGTCGTTGTCGGTCGAACGCGCGAAGTAGTATCCGATGGTCAGGGTATTACCGTCGAACAGTTCCTTGCTCAGCCGGAAATCGTTGTTGAAGGTATGCAGCTCCTTCTGGATGTACCACCAGCCCTGGTGGATGACGCTTTGATTGAGCGGTACCGCCCCGCCGCCGACATAATTGGCCTGGACGTTGGTGCCGGCCGGCAGACCCAGGTTGTCGCTATCCACCGCTTTGCCGCCATTGCAGAAACCGGCAGGCTGCGCAATGTTGCAGCCGTAGAGGTAGTAACTCAGCGGCTTCGGGTTGGGACCTGAAAACAGGGCATTCGTATTGAGCTGGCCGCCGCCCACGACAAAGTGATCGTCCACCGTCCAGCCGTTGCCAAAATCGGCGCTGTAGGTGCCACCGAAGTAATTGAGCTTGCCGCCGCGGCCGTTGGCAAGATTCGCGTTCAACATGTTGCCGTAAGGCCCTGGCACCTGGACGTGCTGAATCGCATCGCTGTAGTAGGTGCCGGTCAGCGCATTGATGCCAGGAAAGCTGGTGTAGCTCGAACCACTGCCCTGGATCAACGCCGTCGGGGTGATGTACTGGTTCTTGTCGTCGAGCGCGCGCGCCCAGAACATGAGCGTACCGTTGTCCAGGTCGTGGGTCAGGGTCGCAGTCAACTGACCGCCATCGTCGGCGGTGTATTGCGGATCGCGTACGCCATCGGACTTGCGGTAGAAGCCGCCGATGCTGCCGTACCAGTTTTCCGCGATGGGGAAGCCGTAAAAGCCATCCACGCGATACAAGCCTTCGTTGCCGTAAGTCACACCGATGTCACCCGACGGCACCTCCGTACCCTGACGCAGGATGAAGTTCGCCGTGGCACCCATCTGGCCAGGACCGAAGATGGCACCGGGGCCACCCTGCACGATCTCGACGCGCTGGATCGTGTCATCGAGACGGAACAGCGAGCTGCTGTCCATGAAAGACAGCGATGGCAAACCATACAGCGGGGTGCCGTTGACCATCATGGTGAAAAACGGAGCATCGCCGCCACCCGGGAAGCCGGCGATTTCGATGTTGGCGCCGGTCTGGCCGCCGCTGGATTCCGGCCAGATTCCCGGCGAGATCTTCAGCAGGTCGGCGGTGCTCTTCGGATTGGCGTCCGTGATCTGCTGAAGATCGGCGGTGACGACGTTGTAGCTCGCGTCAATTTTCTTGACGCCGCCCGCATTGGCGGTCACGACGACCGTCTGCAGGGACTTGGTGTCTTTGAGTCCAGTAGTGGGCTGTTTCTTTGCGGCAGGCGCCGTATTGGTCTGGGTATCGGCCTGCGCCGTCGGCGCAGATGCATCCTGACCGGCTGCCCAGACCATCTGCGGGAGCGCCGCCGTGATCGCGGTCACAAGTGCCAGTCTGACTAGTTCGGGGTGATTCATGGTACTCCCTCCTCAAGGTGGTGTTCGAACACCGGTTTTCATCTCAAAGTTGTTTTCGTTCTGATTTATCGATTGATGACACCGCGATAGCGCTGATCTCAGCCCGGCTCGACAAAGTGCTCCAGCCTGAATGACGCCAGATCGGGCAGTACTGCATCCGCCTCCCCCAATATCCGTACATCGCCGATGCCCAGGGCAGCCATGCCCGCAGACTTGATTGCCGCTATGCCAGCTTGCGCATCTTCGATACCGAGACAGTCGGCAGCGTTGACACCCAGCGCCGCGGCGGCGCGCTGGAAAATTTCCGGATCGGGCTTCGCACGCGCAATCGTCGAGGCGTCGACGATGTGATCGAAGAATTCACCGATACCCATGCGCTCGACGAGCTCGCCCGCGCTGCGGCTGGCCGACGCCAGGGCGATCTTCAAACCGGCCGTGCGCGCGGCCTTCAGCGTTGCCAGCGCGCCCGGGAGAAGATCTCGGGCCGAAAAGGTCTCGATGGCCTTGCGGTAATACGTGTTCTTTCGATCGGCAAGTTGCTGCTTTTGCTCGCGCGTGTATCCGGCAGCGGCTTCACCGAGCACGATTTCAAGCGAGGCGGCGCGATCGACGCCCTTGAGCTGCTCGCCGATACCCTCGTTCCACGGCAGACCGATCTCCTGCGTCAGCCGTTTCCAGGCGGCATGATGCAGATGTGCGGTATCGGCGAGTACGCCGTCAAGATCGAAGATCAACGCCTGGAATGCGCGCGGAAACACCACCGCGGGAGGTTGCGGCGCATCGACGAGTGGCTGTCGCCTGTCCAGCGCCTGCAACTGCGTGACGCCTTCCGTCAGCGGCAGTAGTTTGCCGGCATGCAGAATGCTCAACGGTGCGCCCCTGGTCAGGGTGTAACGGACCGTTTGCGCGTCCACGGCAACGGTGATGTTTCGGCTCTTCCAGACCACGCCGTAGCGGTAGCCACGCCATCCCGGTGGCAGGATCGGATCGAACCCGATGCAGCCAGCCGTGATGCGAAGGCCGCCGAATCCCCACGCAAGGGCCAGCCAGCTTCCTGCCATGGCGGCCATGTGTGCACCATGGCTGGTGTTCGCGTGCAGATCGTCGAGATCGACACGCAAGGCTTCCATGAAATAGTCACGCGCCTTTTCGGCGTAACCGATTTCAGCGGCGAGTACCGCGAAGGTGGACGCCGACAGCGTCGAATCGTGAACCGTGATCGCCTCGTAATAGTCGAAGCTGCGCCGCTTGGTGGCACGATCGACGTTGCCGCCCGCGAGTACCAGCGCCAGCACCGCATCCGCCTGCTTGCACACCTGGTGCCGATATAGCGTCAGTGGATGATGGTGCATCAGCAGGGGATATTTTTCCGGCGGAGTGCCGGCGAAATCCCATCGCGGCTTGTCCAGAAAGGTGTCGTCCTGCGCGACGATGCCCAGACGCTCGTCATGCGGCAGATACATTGCATCGGCCGCGCGCGTCCAGTCGGCAATTTCATGTTCTGACAACTCGAGTTTCTCCTGGAGCGCGGCAAAAGTCGCCGGCGAGCTCTCGGCCAGCTCGCGCACCACGTCGACCGCATAGCGCAGATGCTCCTGCGCCATCCGGTTGGTGTAGTAGTTGTTGTCGACCAGCGCGGTGTATTCGTCCGGCCCGGTCACGTCGTTGATGCAGAACGCACCAGCACGGCGCTGATTGAAATGCCCGACCTGCAGCCAGATGCGTGCGGTCTCGATCAGCATTTCCGCACCGCCCTCGGCGAGGAAAGCCCGATCGTCACTCGCCTCAACATAGAGCTTGATCGCGAAAGCGATCGCGGCATTGATGTGATATTGCGCCGACCCGCTCGGGTAATGTGCCGAGCATTCGTCACCGCCGATCGTGCGCCATGGATACAGCGCGCCACGCACATGATTCATCTCGCGAGCGTGGGCGCGCGCGCGATCGAGCGTGTGCAGGCGAAAGAGCAGGCTCGGCTTTACCAGCGCCGGCGCGGTGAGCGCGAGCGCAGGCAGCACGAAGGTCTCCGAATCCCAGAACACATGGCCTTCGTAGCCCTCGCCAGTCAGGCCCTTCGCGGCGATGCCGCCATGTCCGTCGCGCGCCGCGGACTGAAAGATGTGAAACAGATTGAACTTCAGCGCCTGTTCGCTACGCCGGTCGTTGTCGATCGAAAGGCTGGCGCTTTCCCAGAACACGGCACAATCGCGCGCCTGCGCCTGCAGCAACGCGTCGAAACCGTCGTCGACGGCGCTGGCAAGCTCGCTCGCGGCACGCACATGCAGGGCGGCGGCGGAGATATCCTGTTGCGGCTGGCTCCACGCATACGCGACAAATTTCTCGATCACCACCGCATCGCCTGCAGCGAGATGCCCGGTATAGCTCTGCTGCACGCATCCAGCGTCCGCTGCGGCACTGGAGAAAGCGAGCCCGCTGACCCGATGGCGCTGCATGCAGACCACGCCAATCGCAATTTCACCGGTGTGTTGCGCAAGCCATGCCTCGTCTTCCGTGGCGAATGTATGCGATACGTGCAAGGCCAGACCGCTGCCGGCGCCAAAGCGTGGATCGTCACCCTGCGCCGCCGCCGCCCGATCGCCGGATATCGATGACTCAAAGGCCACCGGGCCGGCATAGTCGACCGAGCGCAGGCGCATGCGGATGCAGAGCAGACCCGGGTGCGCGATCGGCACCACGCGCTCTGTCTCGAGTTCGAACGTATGCCCTTGGGTGGTGCGCCAGCGCAGAAGGCGGGACAGCCTTCCTGCACGCAGATCGAGCTCTCGCTTGAACGCGAGTATTTCGCCTTGCGCCGGGTCGATGTTTAGATCACCCAGACGGATGCGTATAGCCGTCGCCTCGGCGACGGGCAGGCGCGTGTCCGTGTTACGTGCAAAACCGAAGTGGCGTTCGTGATGGTGAATGGGCGTGCGTTCCCATAAGCCAGCGAGAAAGCTCCCCTGGGTGGGGCTGGAGGATTCCTCAAAACCGCCGCGTATGCCGAGCACCCCATTGGCGAGCGCGAACAGGGTCTCGTCGCGCGCGGCGTGGGCAGGCTGCCAATGCGACTGGCTCAGCCGCCATGTATCGGCATCTGCCATTGGCCTATCGAACCCGTCGGGATGCGCCGCTTCCCCCGCGAAGTCGACACGTCGTGCAGCCTTCGGGCTCGTGTGTGGATGATCGCCGCTCATGGGAACCGGTGAACCCGGCCGTTAGCCGCCCGTGACAACGCCTTGGGTCGGCATGGCCATGCTTGATCTCGAATGATGGATTTCCCCAGTGACAAGCATCCCCTCCCAACTGGCACACGCATGGATCGCAGTGTTTCGACCCGCCCCCTGACAGATCTTGGCGCGAACCTAACAGCAAATGTTATCGGTATCAAGATACCGATAACATTTGCTGCGGATGCACATCCATTCCTCTCCGCAGGCAGCCGTCGTCGCCACGACATGCGCGCTGCCCGGCGCACGATCAGGCAGAAACAGTCGGGACAAATGTCGTGTCGCGATGACCCGCGAGCTCACCGAGCACACTTAAAGTACGAGGCGCTTTCGGGGCAGGATTGACACTAAGGCACAGCGACCAGACCGCAGTCGCTGCGGCAGCCCTGATCGATGAAGACGCGTTGTTACGGCCGTTTCGCCTGCGCGACAGAATGCCCAGCCCGCATCAGGACAACCTGCCGCCGAAGTCTAGGTCGCGCGGACGATCAGGCTCACGGGCAGGATCTCCGACTCGGTCGGCTCATCCCGAATCAACGCCAGCACCTTGCGCGCCAGCAGGATGCCGCCCTCCTGCCAGTCCTGCCGTACCGAACTGAGCGGCGGCAGAAAGCTGGCCCCCAGCGGCATGTCGTCGTAACCCACGACCGAGACATCGCCCGGCACGGAACGACCCATTTCCTGGATGCCGCGGATGGCACCCATCGCCAGCAAGTCACTGCAGGCGAAGATGGCATCGAAATCGACCCAGCGCGCATGCAGGGAGCGCACCGCATCGGTCCCGGAGTCCGGGGTGAACTCATCGCGCCGCATCAGCAGGGGCTTGATGCCATGCACCCCCAGCGCATCCACGAAACCATTCAGGCGGTCATAGATCTCGGGGTGACTGGGATTGCCGATGAATACCGGTCGCCGTCGGCCCAGGCCAAAGAAATGATCAGCCACCACCGCGCCGCCAAGTCGGTTGTCGCTACCGACCACCACATGCGAGTCGTCCTTCAGGCCAGCTCCCCACACGACCATCGGCACGCCCAGCTTGTCGAACCGGTGCACCGCATCCTGATGCACACCCTGACCGAGCAGGATCAGCCCGTCGGCTGCCTGCACGGCGGCGGCGTTGGCGCCTTGTCGCGTAGTCAGCAGCACGCTATAGCCTGCCGCCGTCAACTCCTGCGAAATGCCGCCGAGCAATCCCAAGGGGTAAGGATCGAACATCGTGCGATCCGAGGACGGCTTCATCTCGACGATCACCGCTACCGTGTGACTACGGCGCAGACGCAGGTTGCGGGCGCTGATATTGAGCTTGTAGCCGTGCTCCCGTGCCAGCTCGCGAATCCGCTCACGCGTTTCCGGATTGACCAGCGGACTGTCGCTCAAGGCCCTCGACACGGTGATCTTCGACAGGCCGGCCAGCTCGGCCAGGTCGGCCATGGTCGGTCCGGTCGAGTGCAATTTGTCTACCTGCTTCTTGCCAGTCCGACTCAATTCCCGACCCTCTTGTTGGCAACGTCAGATCGCAGACCCATCCTCATCGGCCTGTGACCGCTTCCTTGATGCCGTCGAGCCGGCGGCTGGGCGGCCGCGACTTTCAGGCTGCAAACCTGCACGCCTCCAGGATTTGCCCGTCCGGGGAAGCCCCGATCACCAAGCCTGCATAGGATCACGAGGTGAGTCCGCCGATCAATGGCCCGAGCATGACTGCGGCATGCCGTCACTGCGATTTACCGCAGGATGCCCTGCCCTGAACGATACCGTCAGCACGGATTGATACCGATATCATTTTTCGGCACACTGTGATTACACACCCCGATTCGATACGCATAAATGAGCTGAAGTACATCCGGAGACGACGCAGATCGTTCTTCATCCGCGAAATCCGCGAACTCACACGAAGCAGGCGTCCATGAACCGATTGCGCATGATCGCGGCACTGGCACTGATCTACATGGTGTTCGCGATCCTGCTCAACAGCGTCGGCACGGTGATCCTGCAGGCGATCCACACGTTCGGCGTGGACAAGCCACAGGCCAGCCTGCTGGAACTGTTCAAGGATCTGACCATCGCGGTGACCTCGTTGCTGGTCGCCTCGTTCCTGCCCCTGCTGGGCTACCGACGAGCGATGATGCTTGCGCTGGTGATCGTCGGCGCGGCGTGCATGCTGATGCCGCTGTATCCCGGTTTTCATACCACCGAATTGCTGTTCACCTGCATCGGCATTTCGTTTGCGCTGACCAAGGTCGCGGTCTATTCGTCGATCGGACTGCTGACTCGCGACAAGGCGGAACATGGCCGGCTGACCAACACCATCGAGGGCCTTTTCATGGTCGGCGTACTCGCCGGCGGCTGGATCTTCAGTGCCTTCATCGACCATGCCGACCCGTCGAACCCGTCCTGGCTGCATGTCTACTGGTTGCTCGCTGGGATCTGCGCGCTGGTGATCGTGCTGCTGGCGAGCTCGCAACTGGACGAATCGGCGGCACACAGCGAGAAGACCAACTCGATGCGCGGCTCACTGCAGGAGATGCTGCAGCTGTTCCTGCGCCCGCTGGTCTACGTGTTCCTGATCTCCGCCTTCCTGTATGTGCTGATCGAACAGAGCTTCGGCACCTGGCTGCCGACGTTCAACAACGAGGTGCTCAAACTGCCCAACGCGATGAGCATCCAGGTCGCCAGCATCCTCGCCGGGACCACCGCGATCGGTCGCCTGCTCGCCGGTCAGGTGCTGCGGCGGATGCCCTGGCATGTGCTGCTGAACATCTGCGTGATCGGCATGGGCCTGCTGGTCATTGTGGTCCTGCCGCTGGCCAGGAACGTGGTGGCACGTGCTGACATCGACTGGTTCAACGCACCGGCAGCGGCCTACCTGATTCCGCTGATCGGCCTGCTGATGGCGCCGATCTATCCGGTGATCAATTCGGTGGCGCTCAGTTCCCTACCGAAACCCTCGCATGCAGCGATGACCGGGCTGATCGTGATCTTCTCCGCGCTCGGCGGCACGCTGGGCTCGCGCATCACCGCGATCGTGTTCGCGCGCTTCGACGGCATCCATGCCTTCTACTTCTCGCTGGTCCCGATGACCTTGTTGTTGATCCTGCTGTTCCTGTTCAAGCGCGAGACCGATCGCTCGACCGCCGTCACCCCGGTCAAGGTCGGTCTTGCCGCCAAATAGGCGTCCTCCCGGAGGGGGAACGCGCACGTCGCCACGATGGAGCCACCATGACATTTCGTCTCATCAAGCTTGTCTGTCTTTCCGTGATCGCCGCCATGGTCGCGGCGCCCGCATTCGGCCAGACCGATCCGAGCTTCCTGCTCACCGCCACAGCGAAGAATTTCGACAGCTATTTCCCCAGCTACCTGGCCAATGGCTACTTCTCGACGATGACCTCGCCGCGCGGGACGGAACCCAACATGGGCTACATGGTCGCGTTCATGGACTATGCGAAGGGCGATATCTCGCGACCCGCAGCAATCCCCGGTTGGAGCGAGATCGACTACAACCCGGGCGGCGGCTGGCTCAATGCGATCCGCCTCGATCCGAAGATCTTCGTCGACTACGCGCAGACGCTGGACATGCACGACGGCACGCTGACCACCCGCTACCGCTTCGTCTACGCGAACAAGGCCACGGACGTGAAGGTGACCACCTTCGTCAGCCAGGCCGATCCGCACCTCGCCGCCAGCCAGCTCTCGATCACCCCGCAATTCGACGGCAAGGTACAGCTGACCTTCCCGATCAGACTCTGGTCCGAACACCAGCCGCGCTTCCCGATCGCGAGCATGACCGGTGACGAGATGATCGACGCTGTGATCGCCAGCGGCCAGAACCTGCAGAACAAGCCAGTACCGACACCGGATCGGGCGGCGGTCTGGTATCCCGGCTATACCAAGGTGATGTCCAGCGATGGCGACACCCGCGAACTGACCCTGTGGCTCGATGGCAAGGCCGAACAGGGACTGAGCATGGCCGAGGCCGCCGCGATCAGCCTGCCGGCCGGGATCCAGGTCGACGAAGTGAAGCTCGAAAAGGGGCCCGACAAGCTGTCGCTGAACCTGATCGTCAGCGTACAGAAGGGCAAGACCTACACCTTCACCAAGTACATCGCCGCGTCGCGGCAGGACTGGGGTGGCGACGCCAAGGCCGACGTGACACTCGCCGAGGCAGCGCGCAAGACCGGTTTCGACAGCCTGCTCGCCCGCCATGTCGCCGCGTGGAACGAGCTGTGGAAGTCCGACATCGTGGTCGAGGGTGACCCGCAGGTGCAGTCAGCCGTGCATTCGGACCTGTACTACCTGCTGTCCAACACCACCGTCGGCACCGCTTGGCCGATGGGCGCCTGCGCGCTGACCCCGGGCTACGCCGGGCATGCGTTCTGGGACAGTGATTCGTGGGTGTTCCCCGCGCTGCTGCTGCTGCATCCGGAACGGGCCAAGCCGATCGCGATGTTCCGCGACCGCACGATGGAGCCGGCGCGCGCCCGCGCGAAGCAATACGGAGCCGGCGGCACCATGTACCCGTGGGAGGCCGACCCGCAGACCGGGGTCGACAACACACCCCATTTCGCCTACGGCGTATTCCGCGAGATCCACGTCAACGCGGACATCGCGATCGCGCAATGGCAGTACTACCTCGCCAGCGGCGATGACGCATGGCTGAAAAAGGATGGCTGGCCGGTGATCCAGGCGATCGCCGAGTTCTGGACCAGCCGGGTGACCTACAACAAGGCCGAGGATCGTTACGAGGTCATGCACGTCACGTCGCCCGACGAAGCCTACGATGACGTGCCGAACGACTCGTTCACCAACGCCGCGGCGCGCAAGGCGCTGGAGATTGCCAGCAAGGCGGCCAAGGTCGTCGGCGCTGAGGCCGACCCGAAGTGGGCAGCGATCGCGGCGAAGATGTACATCCCGTTCGACAACGCGAATCAGCGGCATCTCGATTTCGATGCCTCGGTGCCACACGACAAGATCACCTGGATGGGCTCATCGCTGGTCTGGCTGATGTATCCGAACCTCGATCTGCCGATGTCGGCGCAGATTCGCCGCAACGATTTTTCATTCCAGCTGCAGGAGCTGAAGACCCACGGCGACGACCCGAACGAGATGATGATGGTGATGCTCGCCGTCGGCGAGGCCGAGCTGGGCGATGGCAAGGCCGCGGGCGACTGGATCCAGCGCAACCTGGTCGGTTTCCTGAAGCCGCCGTTCAACGTGCGCACCGAGACCGTCGCCAACAACGCGGGCTACATCCTGGCCACCTCGGCCGGTTTCGTGCAGAGCTTCATCTACGGCCTGTCTGGTTTGCGCATCGAGGACCAGGGGCTGGTCGAGGCCTATGCCCCGGTACTTCCGCCATCCTGGAAGTCGCTGACCCTCAAGCATGTCAGCTTCCGCGGCAAGCACTTCGATGTCGCGATCGGACGCGATGCCAGCGGCAAGGTCACGCTCACCCGTCACGCGGAATAGCGAAATAGAGGTCGCGTCGGGCATCCCGGCGCGGCGCCCTGGAGAGGTCAGATGAAACATCCGATCCCGAACTTCGTCCTGCTGCTCGCGGCAGTGATCGGTTGCTTTGCAACGATCGCGCAGGCGGCCACCGACCCAAGCTTTCTGCTGACCGCGACCTCGAAGGATTTCGCCAACTACTTCCCCGGCCAGCTGGCCAACGGCTATTTGTCCACCATGACCGCGCCGCGCGGCACCGAGGGCAACCTGGCCTACCTGGTCGCCTTCATGGACTATGCCAAGGACGACATGTCCCGGCCCGCCGCCATTCCCGGCTGGACCGAGATCGACTACAGCACCGGTCAGTCCGACGCGGGTCATTTCTGGATGAACCAGGTCGACCTGGACTCTTCGGTGTTCCAGGATTACCAGCAGGTGCTGGATCTGCACGACGCAACCCTGACCACCAGCTATCGCTACCTCGATCACGGCAAAGCCACGCGGATCAAGGTGGTGACCCTGGTCAGCGAGGCGTCACCGCATCTGGCCGCCAGCCAGATCTCGATCACACCCGACTTCGACGGCGTGGTGCAACTGTCGTTCGCGTTCAACCTGTGGGCACAGTACCAGCCCAGGTTGCCGCTGGCGAAGTTGAGCGGCGACGAAATGCAGATCGCCGTGGCCGCGCACAACCTGACCCTGCAGGCGGTTCCGCCAGCCACGCCGGATCGGGCTGCCGTGTGGTATCACGGCGATACCCATGTGCTGGCCGATGACGGTGACAGCAAGAACCTGACCCTGTGGCTCGATGGTCGCGCCGAGCAGGGTCTCGGCATGGCCGAGGCGGCCGCGATCAGCCTGCCGGCGGGACTCACGCCGGTCGAGGTCACGCTGAACAAGGGTATCTATCGACTCTCGCTCGATCTTCGCGTGCAGGTGCGCAAGGGCCAGACCTATACCTTCACCAAATACGTCGCGACATCACGTGAAGACTGGGGCGGCGATGCCAAGGCCGATCTCGCATTGGCCAAGGCTGCCCGCACTGCAGGCTTCGACGCCCTGCTCGATGCGCACAAGGCGGCATGGGCCAATCTGTGGAAGACCGACATCCGCATCGACGGCGATCCGAACACGCAACGGGTCGTGCATTCGGACCTGTACTACCTGCTTGCCAACGCGGCACCCGACACCGCGTGGGCGATCGGTGCCTGCGGCCTGACCACCGGCTATGTCGGTCACATCTTCTGGGACAGCGATTCGTGGATCTTCCCGGCCCTGGTGCTGCTGCATCCACGCTACGCCAAGTCGCTGGTGATGTTCCGTGACCGTACCTTGCCCGCCGCGCAGCAGCGCGCACGTGCGCGTGGCCTGCAAGGTGCGATGTACCCATGGGAAGCAGATCCTGAAAACGGCACCGAGCAGGTCGTGCATGCCGCCTGGGTGCTGGGCGAGCGCGAGATCCATGTCAATGCCGACGTGGCGATCGCGCAATGGCAGTACTACCTCGCCAGCGGCGACCAGGCCTGGCTGAAGTCGGATGGCTGGCCGGTGATTCGCGACGTCGCGCGCTACTGGACCAGCCGGGTGAACTGGAACCCGGGCAAGCAGCGCTACGACATCCTCCATGTCACCTCGGTCGAGGAGAACTACAACGACGTGCCCAACGACACCTTCACCAATGCCGATGCAGCGAAGGCCTTGCGGATCGCGACTGCCGCCGCGGCCGTGGTCGGCGAGCAGCCCGATCCACGCTGGGCCGATATCGCCGCGAAACTCTACCTGCCGTTTTCCGCCAGCGGGCAGCACTACCTCGACATGGATGAGACGGTGCAACACGACCTCGGCGGCAGCGATCTTACCTTCCTTGCGTTCCCCTCCCTCGACCTGCCGATGAGCGAGCAGGTACGACGCAACGACTACGCGATCGCGATGAAGCCGATGGAAACATCGGAGCGGATCCCCACCACGATGGGACTTGGCCCGGCGCCGATCGCTGCGGCAGCCAATGGCAACGCAGCCGAAGCGGCGCGCTGGATCGCGCGCAATGCCGCCGATGACATGTTCAAGCCGCCGTTCAACGTGCGCCCCGAGACCGCCACCAACAACACCGGCTACTTCCTCACCGGCTCGGGTGGCTTCGTACAGGGCCTGCTCTACGGTTTGACCGGGCTGCGCATCGAACCGAACGGCCTGCTCGAAACCTATCCGCCAGTGCTGCCGCCGACATGGAAATCGATGACGCTGAAGGACATCACGTTCCGCGGCAAGCATTACGACATCACCCTTGATCGCGATGCCAGCGGGAAGACCCGCCTGACGCGGAAAGCACTTTGATGCTTCGCCACCCGACACACCGATGCTACCCCGGCATCCTGGACACTTCGCATTTGACGAACCGGACGCAAGACATGACCAACACACAAGCCTCGTCCCGGAAGCACAGCCAAGCAGCCCATACGCGTATCCGCACGCTCTGTCGGTCAGCGTGGGGTGGGCTGCGCATCTTCGTGCTGCTGGTGGCAGTCGCATTCGCGACCAGCGCAGCCGCAGCAACCGGCCCCGATGCGGTCAAGACCCGCGCCTATATCGATCACGCGTGGGACACCCTGACGCGCTCGCTGGATGATTGCTCGGCGCTGGCCGACAGCAAGGTGGGCACGCACTCGGTGCTCTATCTGCCCGCGCAGATGCCGGTGCCGGAGCAGCTGCGCGGAATCGTGAAGCGCTGCGGTGTCGCCCTGCGTACCTTGCCACGCGTCATCGACAAGCTCGGCGACATCGACCCCGCGCAACTGCCTGTACAGGGGTTGCTCTATCTGCCCCATCCTTACGTCGTGCCCGGTGGCTTCTTCAATGAGATGTACGGCTGGGACAGCTATTTCATCGTGCTGGGACTGGTCGCCGACCACCGCACCGAACTCGCCCGCGACATGGTCGACAACGCCTTGTTCGAGGTCGAGTACTACGGCGGAGTCCTGAATGCGAACCGCACCTACTACCTCAGTCGTTCGCAGCCACCTTTTCTTGGCGCCATGATGTCCGCGGTACTCGGCGATCCGGCCAGCTTTCACAGCAAAGCGGATGGGCAGGCATGGCTGGCGCAGGCGTACCCCCTGGCCGTGCGCAACCACGATATCTGGACGCGCGCGGATCACCGTGCCGGCGATACCGGCCTGGCACGCTACTTCGACCTGGGCAGTGGCCCGGTGCTTGAAGCACGCGACGCCGACTATTACCGTGGCGTGATCAAGTGGCTGCTGGCGCATCCTTCGGATAATCCCAGCTACCTGGTGAAAGCATCGCAACATCCCGATGACGCCGAAGCCGCGCAGCTGAAATCGGAGAGCTGTGATGTGCGTACTTCGAAGGTATGCGCCGATGCGTGGCTGAGCGGCTTTCGGTTGAGCGCCGATTACTACCTGGGTGATCGCGCCATGCGCGAATCGGGCTTCGACGTCAATTTCCACTTCGGCCCATTTGCCGGATCCACTCATCACTACGCGGCGGTGGGCCTGAACAGCCTGCTCTATCGCTATGAAACGGATCTGCACGACTTTGCGCTGCAACTCGGCAAGCCGGCCGAGGCCGCGCACTGGGCAAACGTCGCACAGGCGCGCAAGCAGGCCATGGATCGCTACCTGTGGCACCCCGATGCGGGCATCTACATGGACTACGACTTCGTTGCCGGGAAACCGGCGGCCCACCCTTACATCACGACTTTCTATCCGCTCTGGGCACACACGGCTTCCGCTCAGCAGGCCAGCGCGGTGCGCGACCATCTTTCGATCTTCGAGCGATCAGGCGGCCTCTCCATGGACGATCAGCCGAGCGGCGCGCAATGGGACGAACCCTTCGGCTGGGCACCCACCAACTGGCTCGCTGTCGCCGGCCTCGATGCCTATGGCTTCCACGACGACGCGCGCCGCATCGCCAGCAAGTTCTGCGCAACCATCGATCGTGGCGTTGCCGCGGACGGCACAATTCGCGAGAAGTACAACATGGTGCTCGGCAATGCGGACGTCCATATCAGCGCCGGCTATACCCAAAACGTCGTCGGCTTCGGCTGGACAAATGGTGTGTACCTGAAGCTGCAGGAGCTCCTGCATGGCGACGCCACACCCACGCCTTCCGTACCGGCAGACAACGCGATGAAGTGACACTCACCCGATCCACCCGCGACAACTACTCATCATCCGGCGCGACTACATCGAACCAGCGACACGGGAGGAAACACCATGCATGCACCACGTCTTCCACGCATCCTGTCCGGCATCATGCTGTGCGCAGGCATGTCGGGTACGGCAGCGCTCGCACAGACTTCGCCGCCTGGGGTGCAGGCCGACGGTAGTGTGACCTCGCCCACGGGAACCGTGCCTTATTCGGATCTCGCATCCCCGCAAGCGCGGGCGTTCTTTCCGAAGATGCTTGCCGCCGGCAGCAAGGCGCCGCCGCTGACGGCGCCGATCGCGCAGAGCCGCGCGTTCTACGACCGCATGAACAGCGATCGGGCCGCGCGCATGGAAAAGCTGTACCCGGTGAAGATCCATGCCGAAGTCATCGCCGGCGTCGGCACCGATGTCGTGCTTCCCGTGCAAGGCGTGGCCCCGGAGAATGCGCACCGTGTGCTGATCAATCTGCATGGCGGTGCCTTCCTGTGGGGTGCGCACAGTGGCGCCTTGGTCGAATCCATCCCGATCGCCAGCATCGGCCGCATCAAGGTCATCGGTGTCGACTATCGGCAAGGCCCGGAGTACACCTTCCCCGCCGCCAGTGACGACGTGGAGGCGGTCTATCGCGCGCTGCTCAAACAGTACAAGCCGGCCGAGATCGGCATCTACGGATGCTCCGCCGGCGGCGTGCTCACCGCCGAAGCAGTCGCCCGCTTCATCACCGACAAGCTGCCGGTGCCGGGCGCCATCGGTACCTTCTGCGGATCGCTGACCGACCTGGGCGGCGATTCCTCCTACATCGCTCCACTGTTGAACGGCCAAGGCGTCCCGGCGCACCCACTCGGCCTGATTGATCTGCCCTATTTCCATGGTGCCAATCCCAGGGACCCGCTGGTGCAGCCGGGCCTTTCTCCGGCGTTGCTGGCGAAATTCCCTCCCACCTTGCTGATCACCGGCACCCGCGACATGGCGATGAGCTCGGTGGTCCATAGCCAGCAGCTGCTCGACCGTGCCGGGGTTCAGACCGAGCTGCATGTGTGGGAAGGCATGTGGCACTCGTTCTTCTCGGACCCGGAGCTGCCTGAATCCCGCGAAGCCTATGCCGTGACGGCGAGATTCTTCGACCGCGAGCTGGAGCATTAGGGCACCAGGCCAACGACGACAGCCTTTGCCCCGCGGCGTGTGGCCGGGTATTCTCTGGTGTATCGACAGCCACGCGCAGTGCCATGAACCCACAGACTGTCCTGGTCATTGATGACGAACGCGATATCCGCGAGCTGCTGACCATCACGCTGGGCCGGATGGACCTGAAGGTTGACGCCGTAGGCACCGTGACCGAAGCACGCCGCGCACTGGCCGAACGCAGCTACGATCTGTGCTTCACCGACATGCGACTGCCCGACGGCAACGGTCAGGAGGTGATCGAACTGATCGCTGAGACCTGTCCGGATACCCCGGTGGCGATGATCACCGCTTACGGCAATGTCGATGCCGCAGTGAATGCCCTGAAGGCCGGCGCGTTCGACTTCGTCTCCAAGCCGGTCGATATCCAGATGCTACGCGGACTGGTGCGAACCGCGCTGCGGCTGGCCGAGGAGAAGCGCAACGGTGGCGGCGCGGCCAAGACCGGCGATTCCAGTGAGCGCCTGATCGGCAACTCGGCGGCGATGCAGCAGGTGCGCGCCACCATCGCCAAGCTGGCGCGCAACCAGGCACCGGTCTATATCGCGGGCGAATCCGGCGTGGGCAAGGAACTGGTAGCCCGGCTGATCCACGAGCAAGGCCCACGCGCAAGCGGTCCGTTCGTGCCGGTCAACTGCGGCGCGATCCCCTCCGAGCTGATGGAAAGCGAATTCTTCGGCCATCGCAAGGGCAGCTTCACCGGCGCCGGCGCCGACAAGGAAGGTCTGTTCCAGGCCGCCCAGGGCGGTACGCTGTTCCTTGACGAGGTCGCCGAACTGCCGCTGCACATGCAGGTGAAACTGCTGCGCGCCATCCAGGAAAAAGCCGTGCGCCCGATCGGCGGCCGCGACGAAATTCCGGTCGATGTGCGCATCCTGTCCGCCACCCACAAGAACCTCGGACAGTTGGTCGAGCAGGGCCAGTTCCGCCAGGATCTGTTCTATCGCATCAACGTGATCGAGCTGCGCGTGCCGCCGCTGCGCGAGCGTCGCGGCGATGTGCCGCAGCTGTCCGCCTTCATCCTGCAGGCGCTGGCCGGCAAGAGCGGCGAAGGCATCGGCCAGCTGTCGCCGGCGGCACGCGAAGCACTGGACGCGTATGAATTCCCCGGCAACGTGCGTGAGTTGGAAAACATCCTCGAGCGCGCGATGGCGATGTGCGACGGCAGCAACATCGATGCTGTCGACCTGATGCTGCCGCAACGTGGCGCACGCCAGCCGTCGATTGCGGAAGTGCATGGCGCCAGCCGTGAGGCTCCGGTCGCACCACCCGCCGCCGGTGCCGATGGCGGCCTCGACGACTACATCAGCAATATCGAGCGCACCGCCATCGTCAAGGCACTGGAAGAATCGCGCTACAACAAGACCGCCGCCGCACGAAAACTCGGCATCACCTTCCGCGCGCTACGCTACAAGCTGAAGAAGCTCGGCATCGACTGATGCGCAGCAGGTTGTTCCCGGTTCTGTCCGAACCACCCTTGCTCACATCGAACGTGTCGCCTCCACCGGCGCTACGGCGGCCGCACGCCGCGCCGGACCAAGCACCGCCAACTGGCCGAGCAGCCATAGCAGCACCGCCCCGATCCCGAGCAACCACAGCGGCATCCGAGGCAGCTCCCAATACGTCATCAACGACAGGTTGGCCGCCACGCCAAGTAGCGTACCCAGCGCGATACCACCACTGACGATCAGGAAGTTCTCGGCCTGGAAATAGCGCAGGATGTCGCCGCGCGTCGCGCCGAGTGCCCGTCGGACACCGATCGAACGACGGCGCTGGCCCACCCAGAAGCTGCTCAACCCGACGATGCCACCGGCTGTCGCCAACAGCAGCAGCACACAGACAATGCCCATCATGATCGCCACGCCACGATCGGTGGCATAACCCTGCGCGCGGGCCACGGCCAGTGCGATCACTCCGTCATCGGTGCTGATCAGACGCAGGCGATTCTGTGCAAACAAAGCCGTGGGCGCCGCATGCATCACCGCAGGTAGCTGCTCCGGTTGCGTGCGCACAAGATAAATCACCCCATCGGGATTGTCGTAACGCGAGGGCAGCAGGACCGTATCTTCGTCGATCGAACGCGTGGTACTGCCAACGTAGGCACCTTCCAGTCGATCGACGATGCCGACAATCGTACTCGGCCCATCGTCGCTCAGATAGATCGTTCTGCCCAAGGCCGATCCATCCGGAAAAAGCTTGTAGGCCAGATCGCGCGTAATGATGATCACCGCAGGAATCAACTTGTCGTAAGGCCCGAGGCTGCTGATCTCGTCGGCGCGAAAATTGCGGCCGGCCACCACGGCTATACCGAAAGTATCCAGTGCATGTTGATCCGCAAAATAAGAGATTGCGAACTGTGGTTTTCTCGTCTGGTCCACTTGATGCTTGATGCGAACCAGTCCACCCCAGCCACCGAACGGGTAAGCCTGACTGGCAAACGCATCGCGCACGCCCGGCAGGTTACGCAACGTGGCCAGGTCGGCACGCATCTGCGCATCGATATGCGCTCCGTCCGGGTGACCGATCCATTCGTTCTTGATGACTAGCAGATGTGCTTCGTCGGTACCTGTCGGTCGTGACAGGTGCACCACTCGTGTCTTGACGATAAACAGCGCGTTGCTGACGACCGCAAGGGTCAGGGCGATCTGCAGCACGATAAGCGCGGTAGCCATTTTGTGCCGGCGCAGCGCGGCAAGAATTGGCCGGATCTGCAGGCGGGATCGAAGCAGGCTCGTCGAGGCGCGGTCATCCATTGGACTTCAGCTGCCACGCCGGCTGTACCTGTGCGGCGCGCCAGGTGGGATAAAGCGCCGCGATCAACGTGGTGGCCACCGCGACCAGCACCGTCAACAGCAGCAATGACGCATCCAGATGCGCCAGCCTGGCAATCTGCGGCTCGAACACCAGACCGATGCCGGCCATGCCCAGCGCCGTCAGCAGCAATCCCAGTAGGCCGCCAACGAACCCTATCGCCGCCGCCTCCGTCAGAAACTGGCGATAGATTGCCCCTCGCGATGCACCCAGGGCACGACGCACACCGATTTCCGGCGCGCAGCGCATGAATCTGGCCAACATCAACCCCACCACGTTGACAAGGCAGATCAGCAGAAAACTTACAGAGACGATCAACGACAACCAGGACGCCTGCGGCACCACATGATTGAGATACAAGCCCAGCCACTGCCTGACGTTGCTCAGCCGCACGTTGGGCGCCCAAGTGAAGCGGCCAATGCGTTGCTGCTCGGCGGCATAGTTGTGCAGATACTCGCGATAACGCTCGGCGTCAGCACGCGTGGGCAGTTCTACCCATGCGTCGATCCACGCACATTCGCTGTGCAGCTTGCTGTTCCAATCCGCAAAATCAGGATTACTGGTATCCGCACTGCAATAGAAGTTGCCGCTGGTGTCTTTCTGCAGGTCGATGGCACGACTGAACGGGATGTAGATCTGCCTGGGATGGCTGAAGGGATAGAAGGCGCTGCTCACATCAAAAAACCGCGGGAGCGGGTTCCACTCGTCCAGCACACCGACGATGCGATAGTTATGCATGTCCAGGTTGATCTCGCGACCCACGCTGTTGACGCCCCCGAACAACTTTTGATTGAGTGCCGCACTGATGACCGCCACCGCGGCGCGATGATCGTCATCCGTCGCTGCCCAACTGCCGCCGAAACGGAACGGTACATCGAACATCGCGAAGAAATCGCTGCTTATCGCATCACCCTCTTGCGAGAACGGCTGTCGCTGGACGTCATCCGGCAATACGGTCCATCTGGCCGGATAGATCAGCGTCTGTCGCCGCGCCTGCCGTGCCTGCAGGAACGCCACGGCATCCGTGTAGCTCAGCAGCATGGGAGGCTCGCCCTTCCAGTCGTGTACGGGGCCGAAACTGTCGACCTGCGGCACGAACAGCTGGCTCGATTTCCAAGGGATCGGGTCACCCGCGGTCGCCCGAAAGACCGCGTAAGTGACCATGCAGATGGCTACGCCTAGACCCATCAGCACCACCACGAGTGCCGTCAGGGCCTTGCTGCGCCGACAACTGCGCAGGGCCAGATCGAAGTAGTAGGTCAACAAGCACAGCTCCCTGGATGACTCGTCTGCGCACGTACGAGACGGCCGGTCTAGCTACCGCTGTTGGCCGCCCGCAGTGCCTTGCGCAGTGTACGCAACAACACCAAGGTGGTAACCGGCTTGTCCATCACATAGAGATGTTCCAGTGGCGGCAGTTCGTGCAGGTCGGGTGGCTCGCCGGGACGCGCCAGCAGTATCACGGCACCGCTGTAGCCCTGTTCGATCAACGCAGCCAGCGTGCGCACGCCAGTGAACAGGTTCATGTCCGCATCCAGCACCACCAGGTCGGGCAGACCACCGGCCTCGATCCATTGCAGCGCGGCCGTGCCACTCTGGCTGGCGTGCGTCTGGTAACCGTAGGCATCCAGCGTATCGGTCAACAGTGACAGCTGGCCCGCTTCCTCCACTACCACTAGTACGCGCTCAGCCGCGCCTTCGAGGCCGTCCTGTTCATCCAACTGGTCGGCATCGGTGACCAGTTCCTCCAACGGGATATACAGGTCGAAACGGGTACCACGGCCTGGGCCGCTGTCTACCCGCATCACGCCACCGTGGCTGCTGACGATGCGCTTGCATGAAAGCAGGCCCAGTCCAGTACCGGCCTCCTTGGTGGTGAAGAATGGCTCGAACAGATGCTCCAGCACGGACTGATCCATGCCTGGGCCGCTGTCGATCACGCTGATCCGCAGGTAGTGACCCAGTCGCGGTTGCTCTTCCGGCATAAAGAAGTCTGCTGCCAGCTGCGTCTGCGAGGTCTCTATGCGCAGGTTGCCGCCATCCGGCATCGCCTGGATCGCATTCAGGCACAGGTTGAGCAGGCATTGCTGCAGCTCGGTATGGTTTCCCTCGAACGACAGTTCCGGATCCTCGATCACCATTTCCATGGCCACCGTACGTGGCACGCTGCCCTGCATCAGCAGGTCGAACGCACTGAACAGCGCACCCAGCCGCACTTGCTCCGCGCGTCGCGCACCACGTGCGAACGACAGCATCGACTGCACCATGTCCAGACCGCGCTTGCCACAATCACGCACCAGTTTGCCCAGCCGCGCCAAGCGGGGATCGTCCTGATAATCCTGCAGGCTGTCGCCAGCCAGCAGCAGCGGTTGCAGCAGGTTGCGCAGATCGTGACTGAGGCCACCAGCCAGCATCGCCAGACTCTCGAAGCGTTGCGCGCGGATCAGTTCCCCCTCGGCGCGACGATTGGCCTTGCGTGCCTCGACTTCGGTGAGCGCACGACGCACCGCACTGGCCAGTCGGGCCGGATTCTGCTTGAGAATGTAGTCGGTGGCACCCTTGCGCAACGCCGCGATCGCCGCCTCTTCGCCCAGGGTTGCGGAGACGAAAATGAATGGAAGCTCCTCGTCGCGCTGACGCAACAGCTCGAGCGCATGCTCGCCGGAAAAGCCGGGCATGCTGAGATCGGACAACACGATATGCGGCTTGAACTCATCCAGCGCAGCGACGAAGCGCGCCTCATCGTCGACCAGCTGCACTTCGTAGGCGATGCCATCGTTATCGAGCTCAGCCAGCACCAGCTCGGCATCGAGCTGGCTATCCTCGACCTGCAACACCCGGATGGTCGGCATGGTACGAAGCTGCCGGTTTGGCATGGTAATTCTCACGACTTCACTTGCCTGTATCGGCGCTATGCGCCTCTCGCGAGCCGCACCTTCGCTGCTCACGTCCCCTGTAACATCGTAACCCTTTCAATCCTTCTCGGGTGCCTGATTCAGCACCGCCCAGAACTGTCCCAATGTGCGCACCGCTTCGAAGAACTGATCTACGTCAACAGGCTTGATCACATACGCATTGGCGCCCAGGTCCCAACTGCGCGCCAAATCGCTCTCCTCGCGCGAGGAGGACAGGATCACTACCGGAATCCGTCGCATCCGCTCGTCATCACGCATGTGGGTCAACACGTCGAGTCCGTTCATGCGCGGCATCTTGATGTCCAGCAATACCACGGCAGGATCGCCTGGCTCGCGCGTGGCCCACGCCCCACGCGAGTAAAGATAGTCCAGACATTCCACGCCGTCTTCCACGTGCACGACCGGATTGGCCAGATGAGCCTCGTTAAGCGCATCGATCGCCATCTCGGCATCAGCGTGGCTGTCTTCAACCAGTAAAATGGTGCGTAGCTCTTTCTTGATCATGTCGGTCTCAGGTACGTGCCCCGGCCAGATCGGTGGCCGGCAGCGAAAAATGGAAGCGGGCACCCTTTCCGAGCTCGGCATCAGCCCAGACGCGCCCACCGTGACGCACTATGATCCGCCGAACATTGGCCAGACCGATGCCGTTGCCGGGAAACTCCGAGGCGCGATGCAACCGCTGGAAAACACCGAACAACTTGTCGGCATATTGCATGTCAAAGCCCGCGCCATTGTCGGCCACGGTGAATTCGTAATCGCCATTGCTGCCCTTCTGCGTGCTCACCTCGATGCGGGCTACCTCGCAGTGGCCGGTGTACTTGACCGCATTGCTGAGCAGGTTTTGCCATACCGTGCGCAGCATGTTCTCGTCGCCGATGACCATCGGCAACGGCGCAACAGCCCACACGATGCGTCGCTCCTGCAACCCCGATTCGGCCAAAGCACACGCTTCATCGACCAGCGACTGCATGTCCACCGCCTGCAGGCGCAGCGCGCCCCGACCGAGTCGCGAGAACACCAGCAGATCATCAATCAGCAACGCCATTCGCTGCGCGGAACCAGAGATCACCTCAAGATAGTGAGCAGCCTTGTCATCAACGCGCTCGCCCAGATGATGCTCGAGCTTGCGCGAAAATCCCGCGATATGACGCAGCGGTGCGCGCAGATCGTGCGACACCGAATAGCTGAATGCCTCGAGCTCGCGGTTGACGTCGGAAATCTGGGTCACCTTGCCCTCGAGCTGGCGATTGAGCTCGTTCACCTTTTGCTCGGCCAGCGCACGCACGGTGACGTCGCTCACCGTCAGCAGCAACGCGGGCGCATCGGTTTCCCTCTGCTGCAGGCGACGCGCATTGATCACCACATGCCGATCGACTCCGTCGACCGTGCGCTGGATCATGTCGTAATCCCACAGTTCCCGATCGCGCAGCAACACGTCGTTGAGCCGCTGCAGCAGCACGCTGTCGCTCCAGGCACCTTCGCCCATCTGTGCAAGCGGCTGTGTACGCCGCTGCGGATCCAGCCCGTACATTTCGCTGAAGGCTGCATTCACCAGCAGTCCATGAAGATTTTCGTCGAACAACGCGATCGGCTCGCGCACCGCCTGCAGGATCAATTGCGAACGCTGCACCGCACGGCTCTCGCGGGTCTCGGCCACTTCGCGCCGGCCAATCTGCCGTTCGGACGTGATCACGATGATGGTCAGCAGCAGCAACTGCGCCAGCGCGGTAATGCTCAGCACGATACGGCCGTCCAGCGCCTCCCGTGCCGCTGCCTCCTGGCGACCCCGCAGCAGGTTGTCCTCGTTCTGAATCATGGTCGCGATCTGCGTGTTCATCTTGAACAAGTCACCGGCGTCCCGCAGCGACTGCCGGGCACCGGCCAAATCGGCTTGCTGCACGCGTGACAGTGCCTGGTTCATCATGGTCAGGCGGCCATTGATGTCGCTTTCGAGCGCCCCGATCTGGATCTGCTGATCGGGATTGTCTATCGTCATCACGCGCAATTGCTGCAGCAATGGCGGCACTTCACTGCCGGCACGGCCCGCGCGCTTGCGCGTCAGCTCATTGCCATCGCCGGTCAGCAACCGATAGGCGGCCGCTTCACTGTCGCGCATCACATAGGCGACCTGATAGGTCACCGCTTTCACCGAGTTCGAATGGGCCACCCATGTAGTGGCCAGCTGTGTATCGCGCGTATTGGCAAGGGTGACCACATACGGCAAGCCGACGATGATCAGCATCGCAAGCAGCAAGCCGGCTACGCGCCAGTTCGTGACAGCCCCGACTTTCATGTGGAAAAGCGCATCCGCGAACCTGATGGGTGGTGAAGCACAGGTCGCATTCTGGCATGTTTTGACGGGTCGTCAGTCAGGCCCGTGATGGGGCTTCGTACGGATCATCGGGCCCATTGCGGAGGCCAGGTTTTCTGCAACCGGGCCTCCGCTGGCAGCTGCTCACTGGCGGTAGCGGCTCATCGCGGTCGGTCGCGCCGAATCAGCCTCTCCCCATTGCTTGTTCGGCGCAGCCTGCATGGTGAAATGCAGTTCGCCGCCGGCGAGGATCTCGGCGTGATGCAGATACACGCGATCCAGCGGCTTGCCGTTGAGGGTCACCGCACCGACATAGGGATGGGCATCGTCCATATGATCGGCCACCACGGTGAAGGTGTGGCCATTCGGAAGATGGATCGCAGCCTTCGGCACGAACGGGCGCCCGATCGCGTACTCGTCGCTGGCCGGCGTCACCGGATAGAAGCCCAGCGCCGTGAAGATGTACCACGCCGACATCTGGCCGAGGTCGTCATTGCCGACGAGGCCGTCCGGCCGCGTGTCGTACTGGCTGTCAATGATCTGCTTCAGCCGCTGCTGTGTCTTCCATGCCGCGCCGGCATAGTCGTACAAATAGGCGATGTGGTGACTGGGTTCGTTGCCGTGCGCATACCAGCCGATCAGGCCGGTGATGTCCTCCACGTTCTTGAAGATGGCCGGATCAACCTTGGCGTCGAACATCTGGTCGAGTTTGGTGACGAACTTCGCGTCACCGCCATAGGCGCTGATCAGCCCCGCCACATCCTGCGGCACGTACCAGGAATACTGCCAGGCATTGGCCTCGGTGTAATCGCTGCCATAAGCGGCCGAGGCCGGATCGAACGGCTCGCGGAACTGGCCGTTGCTCAACTTCGCGCGCATGAAGTCGGTCTTCGGATCCCACACGTTGCGCCAATTGGTGGAGCGCTTCTCGAAGGTGGCGTAGATATCGCGCTTACCCATCGCCTTGGCCATCTGCGCGATCGTCCAATCGTCATAGGCGTACTCCTGGGTCTTGGAGCCACCCTCCACTTCCTTGTCGATCGGCACATAGCCGAGCTTCATGTAATCGGCGAGGTCACCGTAATTGCCATAGGTGGCGGTGGACACCATCGCCTTCAGCGCCTGGTCGGGATCGAAGCCGCGCACGCCCTTGACGTAGGCATCGGCGATGATCGCCACCGCGTGATAGCCGGTCATGCACCAGGTCTCCAGCCCCTGATAAGCCCATACCGGCAGCATGCCGAACGGACTGGCCTGCTGCGCGGCGATCAGCGAACGGATGAACTGCGTGCTGAGATCCGGACGCAGCAGCACCATCAACGGTTCCTCGGCGCGATAGACATCCCACATCGACCAGCTGGAATAGAACTCGAAACCATCGGCGTGATGCACCTGATGATCCGGGCCGCGGTAGTCGCCATTGACGTCCATGCTCAGCGTCGGCGCCAGCATCGCGTGGTACAGCGAGGTGTAGAAGCCGGTGCGTTGCGCCGGCGACCCCGCGACGTCGATCACCGACAACGCCTTGTTCCAGGCCGCTGTCGCTTCGGCATGGTGCGCATCGAAGTCCCAGCCGGCGCCGTCCTGATCGAGATTGGCGATCGCGTTCCCCTGGCTCACCGGGGAAATCGCCACCTTTACTTCCAGCGGCCGCTTCAGCTCGCCGAAATCAAACACGCCAACCAGCGCACGACCGTTCTGCGCATGCTGGTCTTCCGGCTGATTGCCTGGCCCTGCGAAACCCTTGTAGACGACGTCCGTCTCGCGGTTGTACAGCTCGCGCGAAGTCATCGGCTGCGAGAACCGCATCGCGAAACACAGCTCGCGTCCCGGCGCCCAGCCGCGGGTGGTGCGGCATCCGGTGACAGTGCCATCCGGCTGCACGCGCAGGTTGGCCCACAGCACCTTGCCCGGGTAGTCATAGATGCTCGGGCGCAGGTCCAGTAGCACATGCGCTGGCTTACCGACCGGGAAGGTATAGCGATGCCAGCCCACCCGACGCCCGGCGGTGAGTTCGGCGCGCACGCCGTAATCGCTCAACGTCACCGCGTAGTAGCCGGCCTGCACCACTTCGCTGTCGTGACTGAAGCGCGAGCGGTAGCCGCTGCCGGGCTTGGTCGCATCACCCGGTTCCAGTCGCACGTCGCCGGCGATCGGCATCACCAGCACGTCGCCCAGATCCGAATGGCCCGAACCGGAGAAGTGCGTATGCGAGAAGCCCATGATGGTGGGATCGCCGTACTGGTAGCCGGCGGCCCACTTGTAAGCGTGCTTGAAGTCCGGCACCGCGGTGTCGGGCGACAACTGGATCATTCCAAACGGTACCGTGGCCCCGGGAAAGACATGACCATCGCCACCAGTACCAATGCGTGGATCAACCTCCGCGGCATGGTCGTTCAAGGGATTCGCCGCATGGGCAAACCCCGGGGTCACCGTAGCGATGCCGAACGTGGCACCAACCAGCCAGGGGAGTACATGACGCAAGCGGACGGTCATTGTGAACCTCGGATTTGGATCGATCTAGGTCGGCACGCTAACATCCACGACAAGCTAACGCATGCTGCGCCGCGACGTGCGCATCTGCATCGATAAGCTACCTTTGGATCGTTCTAATTCGGTATAACCTGATGTCCAGCCATACCCCGATCGGCCGCAAGGTGACCTTGAATGACATCGCCGCCGGCTGCTCGGTATCGCGAGCCACCGTTTCGCTGGTGTTGCGGGGCAGTCCGCTGGTCAACAAGCACACCCGCGCACGGGTCGAAGAGGAACTGCGTCGGCAAGGCTACGTCTACAACCGTGCCGCCGCCAACCTGCGCCGTCGCACCTCATCCAGCATTGCGCTGGTCCTGAACGATCTGACCAATCCGTTCTTCGCCGAATTCGCCGCCGGCGTGGATCAGACGCTGGGCGAAGCCGGCTTCGTCACCCTGCTCGGCTGCACCAGCGAATCGGCCACGCGCGAGCAGGCCGTGCTGAGTTCGCTGCTGGAACACGGCCCCGGCGGCATCATCCTGTCGCCGGCCGAGCACAGCAACGCCCATGATGTGCTGGCCGCGGTCGGCACGCAGGCGCCTTTGCTGCTGTTCAATCGCGAACTGGGCGGCACCATGCCCGAGTTCGCCCACTGGGACCAACTGATGCTGGACAACCAGCATGGCGCCCGTCTGGCCACCGAACACCTGATCGCGCGCGGCCATCGGCGCATCGCGTTCTTCGGCGGTCATCTTGATTCCAGCTCGTGCCGCCAGCGCCATGCCGGCTATGTGCAGGCGATGCAGGCCGCCAGACTGACGATCGAGCCGCACTGGCGAATCGAGTGTGCGCCGACCCGACTGGAAGCTGCCCACCAGACCAGCGCCTTGTTCAGCAGCACACCCGCGCCCACCGCAGCCGTCTGCTACAACGATGCGGTGGCACTCGGATTGATGCTTGGCTTGAACCAGCGCGGGTTGCGTCCAGGCAAGGATTTCGCGCTGACCGGCTTCGACGACATCGCCGAAGCCGCACTGGGCATGCCACCGCTGACCACTCTGTCGGCCGCACCGCGCGAGCGCGGGCAGCAGGCGGCGCAGTTGATCCTGCAGCGGCTGCATGAGCCTCAGGCCGATAGCCGCAAGACCATCGCGTCGGTGCAACTGATCGTGCGTGAAAGCAGCTGTCCACCTCCCACCACCTGATCCTTTCCCGGGGAATCCGCATGGCCTTTGCTACTCCACCGCAAGCACCTCTCGCGACCACCTCCGGCAGTGGCAAAGAGCGCTACACCGATTACCCGATGGCGATGGGCGTGCTCACCACGATCTTCTTCATGTGGGGCTTCCTGACCTGCCTCAACGACATCCTGATTCCGCATCTGAAGTCGATCTTCCAGCTCAACTACGCCCAGGCGATCCTGGTGCAGTTCACTTTCTTCGGCGCGTACTTCCTGATGGGGATGCCGGCTGGCCGGCTGATCGCAGCTCTCGGCTACAAGAAAGGTATCGTCGCCGGGCTTGCGATTGCCGGACTGGGTGCGCTGGGCTTCTGGCCAGCTGCAAGCCTGCATCTGTACCCGGCCTTCCTCGGCGCCTTGTTTGTGCTGGCCACCGGCATCACCGTGCTCCAGGTAGCTGCCAATCCCTATGTGGCCTTGCTGGGTCCTGAGAAAACCAGCTCCAGTCGATTGACCCTGGCGCAGGCATTGAACTCCCTCGGCACCACGCTTGCTCCCCTGTTCGGCGGCCTGCTGATCCTGTCCAACGTGGTGAAGGATCCGACCGAACTAACCGCGCTGGCGCCGGCCCAGCGACTGCTTTACGAAACCCAGCAGGCGCAGGCCGTGCAATTCCCGTACATCGGACTGGCCGTCGTGTTGTTCCTGCTGGCGCTCTTCGTGTGGCTGTTCCGCCTGCCCGCCTTGACCGGAACCACCGACAAGGACGACCACGACAAGCATGGCTTCATCGAGGTTCTGCGCCATCCGCATGTGCTGTTCGGCGTACTGGGCATCTTCTTCTATGTCGGTGCGGAAGTATCGATCGGCAGCTTCATGGTCAACTACCTGTCGATGCCCGATATCGGCCACATGAGCGAGCAGCAGGCTGCGCACTACGTTTCCTTTTACTGGGGTGGCGCCATGATCGGCCGCTTCCTAGGCTCCGCGCTGATGGCGAAATTTTCGCCGCGCAAGCTGCTGGCGACTTTTGCCGCTATCAATGCGCTGCTGGTGCTGACCACCATGCTCAGCAGCGGTGATGTGGCGATGTACAGCATCATCGCGATCGGCCTGTTCAACTCGATCATGTTCCCGACCATCTTCGCGCTCGGCATCGAGCGGCTGGGGCCGATGACCAGCAAGGCCTCCAGCCTGCTGATCATGGCGATCGTGGGTGGTGCGCTGATTCCCTGGGCTGAAGGCAAGTTCGCCGACCACATCGGCCTGCAGCATGCCTTCTTTCTGCCATTGCTCTGCTACCTGTACATCCTGTTCTACGGCGTCAGCGGCTCCCGGTTTCGCACCATCCCGTAAGTCGCCATCGAAAGCGTTGCTGCTATGGCGATTCACTCCTCACCCAAGAAATCCAGACCATGTCCACGCGACCCATCCTGTGCTTCGGTGAAGCACTGATCGACTTCCATGCCGAGGGCGGCGACAGCTCCGGCTTTGCGCAGCACTTCGCGCCGTTTGCCGGCGGCGCGCCTGCAAACGTCGCCGTGGCGGCGGCGCGACTCGGTGGCTTGGCACGTTTCGCCGGCATGTTGTCGCGTGACCGCTTCGGCGACTTCCTGCTGCACAGCCTGCAGCAGGCCGGCGTCGGCACCGACGACATCGCACGAACCGAGGCGGCGAATACTGCGCTTGCCTTCGTCACGCTGGATGCGCATGGCGAGCGCAGCTTCAGTTTCTACCGTGAGCATACGGCCGACCTGCTGTTCCGGCCGGCGCACTTTCGCGCCGACACGTTCCGCGATATCGCGGTGTTCCACGTCTGCTCCAACAGCATGACCGATCCGACGCTGGCCGCGACCACCCGTGAAGGCATGCAACGCGCGCATGGCACCGGTGCGCTGGTCAGTTTCGACGTCAACCTGCGCCCGGCGCTGTGGCCTGCCGGAGTCGATCCACGGCCGCTGTTGTGGCCGGCCCTGCATCTGGCCGACGTGGTGAAAATGTGCGCCGAGGAATTCGCCTGGCTGGCGGTGGATGGCGAGCAGGCCGCGCTCGACCGGCTGTGGCTAGGCCGCACCAAGCTGGTGGTGGTGACCGATGGCGCGAAGCCGCTGCGCTGGTTCCATCCCGATGCCGAGGGCGAGTTGCCGTGCTATTCCACCGAAGTCGTCGACACCACGGCGGCCGGCGACGCGTTCGTTGGCGGCCTGTTGTGCTGTCTGGCCGAGCTTGCGGCCACTCCTGACCGGATCGAGCGACTGGTGACCGAACTGCCGCGCCTGCACGCCATGCTGCGCTTCGCCGCCGCCTGCGGCGCGCTGACCGTGACCCGCCAGGGCTCGTTCGCCGCGATGCCGCGCGGCGACGAAGTGCTGGCCTTCATGGAGCAGCAGGCATGAACACCACCGCACCCGATTTCCGCTCTGTCGCGTTCCTGCGCAACCACATCGCACAGACGATGGCGTTCTATCACCCGCGCGCGATCGATCCGACTGGCGGCTTCTTCCACTACTTCAAGGACGATGGCACGATCTACAACCGCCGCCATCGTCATCTGGTCAGCAGCACGCGTTTCATCTTCAACTACGCGATGGCGGCGACCGAACTCAATGCGTCGGCCTCCCTCCGCAGCGAGTACCTCGATGCCGCGCGGCATGGCCTGCGCTATCTGCGCGAGGTGCATCGCGATCCGCGCAGCGGCGGCTATGCCTGGACGCTGCTGGATAACCAGCCGGAGGATCGTACCAACCACGCCTACGGCGTCGCTTTCGTGCTGCTCGCCTATGCCACCGCTTACCGGGCCGGCATCGTCGAGGCCGCAGCCTGGATGGACGAAACCTGGCGGCTGCTGGAACAGCGATACTGGGATGCCGCTGCGGGGCTGTACCGCGATGAAGCCGATGCCAACTGGCAGTTCAGCGACTACCGTGGGCAGAACGCGAACATGCACATGTGCGAGGCGATGCTGGCGGCCTACCAGGCCAGCGACGAGCCACGCTACCTGGAACGCGCGCTCACGCTTGCCGATCACATGACCCGCCGCCAGACCGCCCAGACTGGCGGCCTGGTGTGGGAGCACTATGACCGCGACTGGAACATCGACTGGAATTACCACCGCGACGATCCGAAGCACCTGTTCCGCCCGTGGGGTTTCCAGCCGGGCCACCAGACCGAATGGGCCAAACTGCTGCTGATCCTGGAGCCGCTGCTGCTCGAACGCGGCCGCGAGGAAGACTGGCTGCTGCCGACCGCGAAGCGACTCTTCGACACCGCGCTCGCACGCGCCTGGGACAAGGAATACGGCGGCATCTGCTACGGCTTCGCACCCGACGGCAGCGTGTGCGACGGCGACAAGTATTTCTGGGTGCAAGCCGAATCGCTGGTCACCGCTGCCTTGCTACATGCGCGTACCGGCCTGCCCGTCTATGACGACTGGTACGGGAAACTGTGGGCGTACGCGTGGCAGCATTTCGTCGATCACCAGTACGGCGCGTGGTACCGCATCCTCACGCGTGAAAACGGCAAGGTCGATGACGAGAAAAGCCCGGCCGGCAAGACCGACTACCACACCATGGGCGCATGCTACGAACTGCTGCACGTGATGCCGTCACGCTGATACTCCCGGCGGCGCGCTGCGATCATTTCCCCTATTACACGCCTGATGCCCCAAGCCCCATCCCCTGGAAATGATGCATGAAAAACCTCACGCTCCCATGTCTCGCCACCTGCCTCTCGTTACTGTCCGCAGCGGCCCTGCCATCCCATGCGACGGACACCGGCACCTCTGCGCGTTTCGATCCGCGGCAGACGTTCGCCCCGTTCGCTTATCCGCAGCCGGCGACGGCGTACCGCTCGGCAAGCGGCAAGCCGGATCCGCTGTTCTGGCAGAACCATGCCGATTACCAGATCAAGGCTACGCTCGATCCCGTCAGCCGAAAACTCAGCGGCAGCGAAGTGATCAGCTATACCAACCACAGCCCGGACCCACTCGATGTGCTGTGGTTGCAACTGGATCAGAACCGCTATCGCAAGGATGCGCGCGGCGCATTCACTGAAAGCTTCCCGAAGGAGTTCACCGACGGCTACACCATCGCCTCGGTCGAAGTGGAAGACGCCCATGGCCATCAGCAGGCCGTGAAATGGCTGGTATCCGATACCCGCATGCAAGTGCAGCTGCCCGAGGCGCTGAAGGGCAACGGCGGCAGCCTGCGCGTGCATATCGCATGGAGCTACACGGTACCCGGCGAATTCGGCGGCCGCACCGACGTGAATTCGAGCAAGAACGGCGACATCTTCGAGATCGCGCAGTGGTACCCACGCGTGTGCGTCTACGACGACCTGCGTGGATGGGATACAGCACCCTACCTAAACCAGGAGTTCTATCTGGAATACGGCGATTTCGATTATTCGGTCACCGTACCATCGGACATGATCGTGGTCGGCTCGGGCGAATTGCTGAATCCCGCCGAGGTGCTGACGAAGACCGAGCAGCAGCGACTGGAGCAGGCACGCCACAGCGACACCACCGTGATGATCCGCACGGCAGAGGAAGTCACCCAGTCGTCCAGCCGTCCGAAGCAGGGTGGCACGCTGACCTGGCACTTCCGTATCCAGAACAGTCGTGACGTCGCCTTCGGCGCTTCCAAGGCATACGTGTGGGACGCCGCCCGAATGAATCTTCCAGCAGGAAAAATCGCGCTGGCGATGTCGGCGTATCCGGTCGAAAGCGCCGGCAAGGAGGCGTGGGGACGCGCCACCGAATACCTCAAGGCCTCGACCGAGTACTTCTCGAAGCAGTGGTATCCCTACCCGTGGCCGGTGGCGATCAACGAGGCCGGCACCGCCGGCGGCATGGAGTACCCGGCCATCACCTTCGATGACAAGACCTCCCGTGGCAGCGAACTGCATGCACTGATCGCGCATGAGATCGGCCACAGCTGGTTCCCGATGATCGTGGGCAGCAACGAGCGTCGCGATGCCTGGATCGACGAAGGCTTCAACACCTTCATCGACGTCTACGAAGCGGATCACTTCAATCATGGTGAATACGCGCCCAAGCGCGACAACGAATATGCACCCGGCAATGGCAGCCCGGGCGACCAGATGGCGAAGGTGCTGGCGGATGCCGCCGCACCGCCGATGCTGATCGGTGCCGACATGGTGCCGGAGAAGTACCGCCATCCGATTACCTACTTCAAGAGCGCCTACGGCCTGGTGCTGCTGCGCGAGCAGATCATCGGCCCGGAACGCTTCGATCCGGCGTTCCGCCGCTTCATCGCCACCTGGGCGTACAAGCATCCCAGCCCATCGGATTTCTTCCGCTTCATGGAAAGCGAAACCGGCGAGGATTTGGGCTGGTTCTGGCGCGGCTGGTACCAGCACAACTGGCAGCTCGACCTGGCCGTGCAGAAGGTCGCCTATACCGATGGCGATTACCGCAAGGGTGTCGATGTCACCGTGGCCAATCTCGACCAGCTGGTGCTGCCCGCCACGCTCGAGGTGGTCTACGACGACGGCAGCAAGCAGGACGTGCGCGTGCCGTGGGAAACCTGGCAGCAGCACCACGGCTACGTGATCCATGTGGACGGCACGCACAGGGTGAAGTCCGCCACCATTGATCCGGCCCATGCACTGCCTGACCACGACCGCAGCAATAATACTTTCGTGATGCCGTAAGCATGCGCGCGTGAACGAAAAAGGCGGCGATCCTGCGACTGCCGCCTTTCGTTTAACTACCCATCAAATCCGTATCGGAACGGTTCCTGTGTTGGCTGCAGCTATCCCGCTGATAGGGCGGCGCTCACGACCAAGATCAGGGCGTGCTCGATCACCGTGCGCTCTGCTCACCCGTCCTGTTCTGCAACAGCAATAGATAGCTGGCGGCAGCCCAGCTGAAATTGGGCGACTGATAGCCCTGGCCGGTCAACGGATCGTAGTTTTCGTACATGGGCGCCTGCTGCGTCAGCCCCTTGGCGTTGAGTACCAGACGGCGCGCCATCTCATCGGCCTGCCGGTCATAGCCGTAATGCCGGAGAGCTTCCACGCCGAAATAGGCTTGATCGAGCCATACCGGGCCACGCCAGTAACCCTTGATCGGTGAAAAGTGCGGGTCGTCGGCAGCGAGGGTTGGGAATGGCATGAAGGTGGCGAACTTGCTCGGATCAAGCATGATCCGGATCACGGACTTGGCCTGATCGGGACTTGCCACACCAGCCCACAGCGGCGTCCAGCCTTCCGAGCCATAAACGCGAACGGGATCGCCGCTGCCCAGTTTGGCATCGAAGAAGTAACCGCGCTTCTTGTCGAACATCTGTGTCTGAACGATGGTCTTCATCGTCGCAGCCTCTTTCAGCCACTGCGCGTGATCCTGGGTCTTGCCGAGGATGGCCGCGACCTGCGCCAGATCCAGTTTTTCCTTGTACAGGTAAGCATTGAGATCGGCCGATGCTTGGTCCATCGACCAGGCGCTGTTGCCGTTCTTGAGCATGGTGATGGCGTCGAAGCGGACGCCGTTGTCCATGCCGCTTTCCCACTTGGCGGCGACCTTGGTGCCGTCGGTCGAACCATATTCGGCCAGACCGTTGCGATCGTGATCACGCGCGGTGAACCACCAGCGGTGATAGCGCACCAGCTTGTCGTACATCTCGGCCAGAAAGGCTTTGTCGCCGGTGGCTCGGTAGATTTTCAGCGCTGCCCACACCGCCAGCGGAGGCTTGGTGTCGCGCCAGTTGTTGCCCGCTTTGTCGAGATAGATGCAATCCGGAACCATGCCGCCGGCGGCCTGATAGTCGAACATCGCGCGCATTTGATCGCGCGCGAGCTCCGGCGCGAACTGCGCCAGTGCCGCTGCATGCTTCCACGAATCCCAGGCCCAGAATCCGTTGAAGTCGGGGTTGGAATACGAGGGGATGACACCGTCGTGATGCAGGTCGCCACGCGCTGCTCGCCAGTTGCCCAGCAAGGTCAGCATGGCCTTGACGGAAACGCGCTGTGCGGTCGCGTCGGGCAGGCCCGCGAGATGACTCGATTTCACGGACCGCAGATAGTTGTCCCAGCGTGCGCGATTTTGCGTCCAGGCCGTAGCGACATCGACCGGCGTTGGCTTATCAGCATGGACGTCGTAAATCAGTGTTTGCTCGACAAAGATTGTCGCCGTCTGATTCCGCTTCAGATGCAGAGGTTGGTTCAACGCGATGCGATAGTCGGCTCCCGACAGCGTGACCCGGTAAGTTGGAGTGCCGTCAGCATGAAGCCGCGTGGTCAGCTTCGAGTTCGAGTTGGCGAAGGTTTGCGCCACTGTATCGCCGTTCTTGACCAGCCCGGCCTGCTGCTGGGGCATCACGCGCCCTGCGACGGAAAAATCTACGTCATGCGAGGTCGTCGCGGTCAGTTCGATGCGCACCAGTGCATGCCAGGAATCGGCAAAGAACAAGGTCTGACGCACCGTCAGGTCCGGGCCGGAAAACTGGCGTACCAGATAGCCCGGTGCAGCGTGGCTATCGACCGGGTTCAGGGTGATGTTCTGGTTATTGGTAACATCCCTTAAAGCCACCTGGGCGAAGCGCGCACCGACCCATTGGCCATCGCCAAGACTGTGCACGAAGGGGCCGGAAAATCCGGTCGCCAGATCACCGGCAACAGGCAGGCTGTAACCATGCCACGAGCCAGCGTCAAAAAAGATATTGAAGCTTCGATCCGTCGCCGTCTGCGGCGCACCATGCAGGTCGAGTACATCGAGATAGCTGGTAGCAGCATCGGCCTGATGGGTGACTGGCTCAGCCCATGCGCCCACGCCGTCGAGACTAAAGACCGCGATACTCGCAGCGATGATCAGGAGTTTGACGGGTGGGCGCATGACGTATCGTTCCTTGGTACGGACCGCTGGTGAGGGGGTCGCGTCGGCCACGGAAGCAGCCGACGCGACGCAGGTTCCCGGATGGCAACGGTTTCGTTCCCTTGGATTTTAGAACTTGTACTTGACCTGGAAGTTGACTTCACGCCCCTCGATCGAACGGGCGAGAATCACCCCGCCGCTGCTGGCAAAGCCGAACAGGCGGGCATTGCCTTCGGTGATGCCAATCTGGTTGGTGACGTTGGTACCGCGCAGACTCAGCACCCACTTCTCGCCGATGTTGGCGTTGGTACCGAAGCTCACGTCGTAATAACTGCCCATCGGCTGCTGCATCAGCTGGTCGCTGAAGCGGTTGCCGATGTGCTCGTAGGTGGCCCAGAACTTCAGGCTGCCCCAGCTGGTCGGCACTTCGTAGGCCGGCGTCACGCGGTACTGGATTTCGGGCTGGCGATCCACCGTCATGCCGGAGATGCTGCTGCACTGGTAACTGCCGTCCTGCGCCTGATACGTCACGCAGCCCGCGTAACGGTTGTAATGGCCGTGCATGTAGTTGCCGCTGAGCGCAACGGAGAAGCGCTCGAACGGCTTGAGCATCACCTGTGCGTTGACGCCATTGGTCATCGAACCGTAGACGAGGCTGACCAGCCCCGTGCTCAGCTGGATGGAGTACGGCACGCCGATGAACTGGCGATGGTACGCACCGATATCCGCGTAGATCCACGAGGCCTGATACTTGAAGCCTATCTCGTAGTTGTGGATGTGCTCGGTCGGCGGATCGCCGAGGTTAACGATGTCGTCGAAGCTGGGCAGGAACGCGCCATTGTTGACGCGACCGTACATGCTCATGTTGTCGGCCAGCAAATAGTTGGCGCCCAATGTCCACGACGCCGCGCCGCGGTTCTGGCCGTAATGGGTCCAGCTGTCGATCAGGTACTCGGCGTTGTTGTTGTAGACGGTGTTCGGGTTGGCGTCGAGGTCGCCCGACGAAGTGTTCTGGAAGTTGCCGCCGATGTTGTCGTGCTGCCAGCGCACGCCGCCGTCGAAGCGCCACTTGCCCACCGTCCACTCGTCGGCGAGGTATAACGCCGTGGTGGTGGCGTGCCAATCCTCGTTGAACGCCATCCATGACTGCGGACCGGGAGCCCAGAACAGGCCCTGCTTGTCGGTCAGCTGGTAGACGTTGCCGCCGACGCTGTAGTCCACCGCGATCGGGGTCGGGTTGTTCTGCGCCTGCAACAGCATGTTGAGGCCATCGTCTTCGGAGTGGTCCATGCCGTACACCGCGGTGTAGTTGCCGAAGGTCAGCGTGTTGCCGTCGAAGAGTTCCTTGCTCAGCCGGAACTCGTTGCTGAGCGAGTGGATGCGCTTGTGGATGTACTCGGGGTTCTGTACCGAGACGTTCTGGTTCAAGTCCGCCGGCTTGCCGTTGTTGGTATAGACCGCCGTGGCGGTGCCGCCGGACGGCAGGCCGAAGCCGGAGACGGAACTGGTGATGAACTCGCCCAGCGAGGTCGGGTTGGCGCCGGTGCTGAAGAACGCCGTGGTGTCCATGTCGCCGCCGACAAGGATGGCCTTGTCGGAGAGCGACCAGCCATTGTCGAATTGCAGGTCGAGGTTGGCGCCGACCACGTGCATGTCACCGCCCTGGCCGTTGGCCATGTCGATGTTTTGCCCGCCAGGCGTACAGCCGCTGGTGAAGCAGGGCGTGGTCTGCAGGAACTGATAGCGGTCGGCGTTGCTGCCGAAGGTGCCGGTGAGCGGGCTGAAGCCCGGATAGGGCGAGAACTTGCCCGCAGACGGGTTGTAGATCGGCGTGTCGGTGACCCACTGGTTCTTGTCTTTCAGGTCACGCGCGTAGAACATCAGCGATCCATGTTCCAGGTCGTGGCTGAGCGTGGCGGTGAGCTGGCCACCCTTGTCCGAGGCGAACTGCGGATCGCGCACGCCGTCGGACTTGCGCCAGAAGCCGCCCACGCTGCCATACCAGCCGCTATCCTTGCCGCCGATCGGGAAGCCGTAGAAGCCGTCCAGCCGCTCCATGCCTTCCGAGCCGTAGGTCACGCCGATGTCGCCGCCAGGCGTCGAGGAACCTTCCTTCAGAATGAAATTGGCGATCAGGCCGGGCTGGCCGTTGCCGTAGAGCACCGAGGTGCCGCCCTGCACGGCCTCGACGCGATCGATGGTGTCGTCGAGGCGGAACATCGCGTCGGTGAAGTAGTCCCACTTCGGGAACAGCGGCGAGCCGTTCATCTGCAGCGTCACGAAGGGCGCGCCGCTGTCCGACGGGAAGCCGGCGACCTCGATGTTCGCGCCGGTCTCGCCACCGGACGATTCCGGATACACGCCGGGCGACAACTTCAGCAGGTCGGCCGTGCTGACCGGGTTGAGCTCCCTGATCTGCTCGCTCGTGGCTGTGGTGATCGAATAGCTGGCATCGATCTTCTTGATGCCGCCGAAGGCGGAGTTGCCGGTAACCACGACCTGGTTGAGTGTCTGCACCGATGCCGACTCAGCGGGTTTCTGCTTGCTGTGGTCTGTGGATGGCGCAGCTTGGGGCGATGTGGCTTGCGGCGATGTGACCTGGGACGCCGCGTCCTGGGCCTGAACTGCACCGGTCGCCAGCATGACGCCGATGGCAACGCTTAGAGCCCGTCGATTGATCTGCGTGCAACTTCTCATGATGAATTCTCCTCCCCGAGACATATGAATCATTGTTTTTTGGCTGGATTCGATGCCGTTGCGCCTGCGCGTGGTCAGGCCCATCCGCTGCTTGAAACCGTTTCGTCCTTTCTCCGCTATCCCTGCACCAGGCAGGGCGCGGCGAGGACACATCGTAGCCCAGAAAACTCCATTTGTACTACCATAGTATAAAATACGAACTAGCGCGATGAAGACGCGCCTGATCACGCGCTGCAGAAAGTTGTCCGCAGGGTGATAGTTCGACAAGCATGCGGGGACGAGTCATCGGCGAGGTCATCGCCTGCCGGCATGCATTGGCTACACGGCGGATGGCCGGTTCAACGCAGTGCGCGGACGTAGCCCAGCAGCAAGGTGCTGGTGGTAATGGCCGTGCGCCGCTGCAGCAGATCTTCTACTCCATGCCGCCGAATATTTTTCTGAGTACCGTGCAGAATTCACACGGTGCATTTGTATGATAAATTTCGAGCGTTACCGCACCGCAGCATCCAACGACACCCGATCCATACGGCTTCACGCAATGACTGCGTGACCATCCGGAAAGCGCCCTTACTGCGGAGAGAAGTTGATAATGAAGGCTACGGACTCACGCAATCTGCACGGCCATGTGATCCGTGAATTGGGCAAGCGGATCGTTGTCGGCGACTTGCGTCCGGGCGATATATTGCCGCGTGAAGAGGTGCTGGCCGAAAGCATGGATGTGAGCCGCACGGCCCTGCGCGAGGCATTGAAGGTGTTGTCCGCCAAGGGCTTGATCGAGTCTCGCCCGCGAGTGGGCACGCGCGTACGTGCGACGCACTTCTGGAACCAGCTTGATGCGGATGTCCTTTCATGGCGCTGCGCCTCGATGCCGACCGACGACTTCATCGAAAAGCTCGTCGAGATGCGCGAAATCATCGAGCCGGCGGCCGCGGCCGCAGCTGCGCGCCGACGCACCGCGACCCAGCTGTCCAACGTGGAACTCGCCTACCGAAAAATGGAGGCGGCCCGAGACCCTGAAGAGTGGGCGGCAGCGGATCTCAGCTTTCACGATGCCGTGCTTCAGGCGACCGGCAACGAGTTGATGATCTCGCTTTTCTCGGTGGTCGAAAGCGCGCTCGGGATGTTCTTCGTGTTGTCGGCGAAAACGGCCGGAAACTTCAGCTATTCACTGCCACACCATCTGAAAGTGCTTGAAGCGATCCGCCGCAAACAGCCCGAGGTCGCTCGCAAGGCGATGCAAAGCATGATTGAGGACTCGCTGGCCAATCTTCACAAAAAGCGCAAGGGAGGCTCCAAAAAAGCTTCCTGAGCTGCATCTGGTATTGGACCAGGCGTCAGCAACGCCCAGTCCACCCAACCGGGCTACGACCCGCGCAACACCTGATCGAGCTTGTCCAGAAATTCTTCGGCGTTGGCCTGACTGAACACGATCGGCGGCTTGATCTTCAGCACGTTGTCGTCCGGGCCTTCGGTGGAAAGCAGCACGTGACGTGCCTTCATCGCTTCCGCCACGGCCTTGGCTTTCGGCTGGTCGGGAGTTCTCGACTCGCGATCACGCACCAGCTCGGCACCCACAAACAGGCCGCGCCCACGCACATCCCCAATGCAATCGTGGCGCTGCTGCAATTCGCGCAGTCCGTCCATCAGGAACAGACCGACGCGACGCGCGTTCTCCTCCAACTGTTCGTCCGCAATCACATCCAGCACGGCCAGCGCGATCGCGCAGGACACCGGATTGCCGCCGAACGTATTGAAGTACTCCATGCCGCTGACAAAGCTGGCGGCGATCTCCGGCGTGGTCACCACGGCACCCATCGGATGGCCGTTGCCGATCGGCTTGCCGATGGTGACGATATCCGGCACGACGCCCTGGGATTCGAACGCCCAGAAATGGTCGCCGACCCGGCCGAAGCCAACCTGTACTTCATCGGCCAGGCACACGCCCCCGGCCGCGCGCATCGCCGCGTAGGCTTCAGGCAAGTAGCCTTCCGGTAGCACGACTTGGCCGCCGCAACCCAGCAGCGACTCGCAATAGAACGCTGCAGGCGCGATACCACGCTGAAGCAGACTTTTGATGGCCACTGGCAACAGCTGGCCATATTGCCGACCGGCCGCGGAAGCTTCACGGAAAGGCCCGCGATAAGTGTCGGGCATCGCCACCACACCCACGTGCGAACTCTGCCCGGCTCCACCCTTGCCGTTGAACTTGTACGGGCTCAGTTCGACCATCGACGGTGAATGGCCGTGGTAGGCGTGATCAACAACAACCACACCTAGCGCCCTGGTATGTGCCCGCGCCAGGCGCAAGGCCAGATCATTCGCTTCGGTGCCTGAGTTGGTAAGAAACACGACTGACAACGGTTCGGGCAAGGTGGCCGTCAGGCGCAGCGCATACTCGACGATGTTGTCATGCAGATAGCGGGTGTTGGTGTTGAGTTGCGCCATCTGCGCCTGCCCGGCTGCGACCACGCACGGATGGCAATGCCCGACATGGCAAACGTTGTTGACCATGTCCAGGTAGGCTTGGCCGTGCTGGTCGTACAACCAGACACCTTCACCGCGAACGATCTTGAGCGGCTCGTTGTACGACACGCTGAGGGTCGGATTCAGCAGTCGTTTGCGCAAGAGCAGAATGTCGGCATTGCTACGTTGCGGCACGTTGCTGAAGGTGGCGCCGGCGGTCGGGCCGGAAGCGGTGGGGTCAGTCATGGCTTGGTTCCAGAAAGGGGCCGACGATGGCATCGTGGTCGACTTCGGCGAGTTCGCGCAACAGCGCACGCACGCCTTGCTGCGACACGAGGATGAACGGGTTGTCGGGCTCTTCCCGATGCGCGCGCGTCGCCATCAGCACGCTGTGGCAAAGGCGCGCGAGTATGAAGGCATGCAGTTGCTCGAGCTCGAAGCGCAGCAACGGGCACTGCGCCAGATAGCCGCGAACGATGGTACGCGCGCACGCCACCGGATCGGCTTCATGCTGCATCGCATAGGTGCAGGCGATCGCCAGGTCAGCCAGCCGGAAACTGGTGCACATGTCGCCGAAATCAATCACCGCGCAGACGCGCTGGCCGTCGCCATCATCGGCCACGATCACATTCAGATCGTTCGCATCGTTGTGCAGCACCGTGATTGGCAGCTGCGTTCGCCATGACGGCAGGCGCGCGCAAAATGTCTCGACGTGCGTCTGCACCATGGCGCGCAGCTCGGCATCTTCGATATGCACGATTTCGCCACACAGGGTCTGCAAACGCAGCAGATTCCAGTCGTGCTGGCGATCGGCCGCCGGATGATGAAAGTCTTGCAACCCACGTGTCAGCCGACCGACCGCACTACCGAGACTCTCGTGCAACGCCGCGCACTGGGTCTGTGGGACTGCCCCGATGGCATCCGCATACGTCGTGCCGGGCACGAAGCTCAACATGCGCACCTGGCATGGCTGCCCCGCAATCGGCAAGGTCAGCAGGTGCTCGCCGCCCACGGCGAGCTGCACCCGCGGCCATTGCAATGCCGGCTCGCGCTCGGCCAGCGTCATCATGGCCTGGTTCTCGAGATCCAGGTCCATGCGCGACCATGACGGGTGCGCCACCTTCAGCACATACTCGCCATCATCGGTGCGGATGCGAAAGTTCTGATCGGCATAGGATGGCAGTGCGCAAATATCACCGTGGATGCGCCAATGCCGGTCAGCCAGCACCAGCGCCGCGTCAGGAGTCAGTATGTCCATAGGGTCGCGCACAAATATTGCGGGAGTCTTAATTGTAGTATAAGTTGACATTTGAATCTCACACAGGCGCATCCCATGTTTCGGCCCTTGCTGGCGGCGGTACTGGCCGCTGCCATGATGATCACCGCCGCCAATGCGAACCCGGTCGATGCCGGCGGCCCGTCTCCGGCCCCGCTGCAAGGCGCGGCGTTGCTGCACCAGCGCGAGCCGATGAGCTTTGGCGTGTTCTATTACCCGACGCAATGGCCACGCAGCCAATGGCAACGTGACTTCGGCGGCATGGCCAAGCTCGGCTTCGACTTCACACACATGGCCGAATTCGACTGGACCTACCTGGAACCGGAAGAAGGCCACTTCGATTTCGAATGGCTCGATCATGCGATTGACCTGGCCAACAAGGCCGGATTGCGCGTCATCCTCGGCACGCCCTCGGGGGCTCCGCCGAGCTGGATGGACGAGCGCTACCCCGAGGTATACCGGGTGGACGAGCACGGCCAGCGCCATGAACACGGCATCCGCGCGGAAGTATCCCTAGCCAATCCGAAGTACGAAGCCTTTGTGACGCGACTGGTCACCGCCATGGCCCAGCATTACGGCCACGATCCGCGCGTCTGGGGTTGGCAGGTCGACAACGAGCCCGGCAGCTTCCTCGATTACAGCGACAGCGCGCGGGCCGCGTTCCAGGATTGGCTGCAGAAGAAATACGGCAGCATCGATGCGATGAATACCGCATGGGCCGGTTCGTTCTGGAGCACCCGCTACGGCAGCTTCAAGCAGGTGCACCTCCCGAATGCCACGCTCGCGGCCGAAGACAAGCTCAGCCCGCATGCACAGCTCGACTTCGCCCGCTTCCAGGCCGACACCACCGCTCACTTTCTCGATACCCAGGCGCTGATCATCAAGAAGTACGCCCGCTCGGGGCAATGGGTGACCACCAACTACACCAATGTCTCCACCGCCACCGATCCGCGGCGGACACAAGATCTGGATTTCCCGACCTTCACGCTCTATCCGGTCGCCGGCGCAAACGTGCTGGGGGGCGATAGCTACGAAATCGGCAAACCCGCCAACCTGATGGAAGCCGCGGCGTATTTCCGCTCCATCAACGGCACGTTTGGCGTGATGGAATTGCAGCCGGGGCAGGTCAACTGGGGCGAGATCAATCCGCAACCGATGCCCGGCGCTGTCAGCATGTGGATGTGGCATGCCTTCGCTTCCGGCGCTTCCTTGCTGAGCACCTATCGTTACCGCCATCCGCTGCGCGGCAGCGAGATGTATCACGAGGGCATCGTCAGCACCGATGGCGTGACGCTCTCGCGCACCGGGCGTGAATTCGTCGACACCCTGCATCAGATCAAGGCGCTCGAATCGCAACTCGACAGCAAGGCGCGGCTGCCGCAAGAACTGGCGGCGCGCTACACCGCTTATCTGTGGAGCCAGGATGTTTTCTGGGATCTGGAAATCCAGCCGCAAACCACGCTGTGGAACAGCTGGGCCTACCGGAACGGCTACACGCTGGCCGTCAAGAGCACCGGCGCGCCGATGGATTTCATTGCGGAAGACGATGACTTCAGCCGCTATCCGTTCCTGATCGCGCCGGCCTACCAGATGGTCAGCAAGCAGCTGGCGGACAAATGGCGGCGCTATGTGGAACAGGGTGGCCATCTGATCCTGACCAGCCGCACCGGACAGAAAAACGAGCTCGGCCAGTTCCATGAAGGTCCGTGGTATGCACCGATACTCGATCTGATCGGCGACGATGTCGATGGCTTTGACATGCTGCCGCCGAGTGCCAGCGGGCATGTCACCGCGGACGGCAAGACGCATGACTGGCATCGCTGGGCCGACATACTCACACCACGCCCAGGCACCCAGGTGCTCGCCACGTATGCCGATCACTACTATGCCGGCAAGGCAGCGGCGACCACCCGCAAGCTGGGCAAGGGCAGCGTCACCATGATCGGCGTATCGACCGATGACGGCGAACTGGAACGCGAGATCGTGCGTAGCGTCTATCGACGTGCGGGCGTGGCGATCGAGGACCTGCCGAAGGGCGTGTTCATCGACTGGCGCGGCGGATTTGATTTCATGGTGAACTACAACCCGCAGCCGTTTGCCCCCGTGCTTCCGGCAACCGCGAGGATCGTGCACGGCCAGGTGCCGCTGGCACCCGCGCAGACGCTGATCTGGAAGGACACCACGCCGTGATGCGCATAACATCCGTATCGGTGTCCTATGGGGAAAGCCTGAATCCATGAACGGCTTGATCGGACTCGACTGGGGTACGTCCGGCCTGCGCGCCTACTGGCTCGATGAGGCTGGTGCCATCCGCGAGACACGGGCGCGCCCATGGGGCATTCGCCATCTGCCGGACGGCGGCTTCGATACCGCACTGACCGAGATCATCGCGGGCTGGCCGCGGTTGCCCCGTCTGGCCTGCGGCATGGTCGGCAGCCGTCAGGGCTGGCTCGAGGTTCCATATATGAACCTTCCCGCCGACACCACGGAGCTTGGCAGTGCCGTCCGTAGCTTGCGCGCAAAGGATGGTTCGGACGTCCATATCGTTCCCGGTCTGCGCAACCCGCAGGGCCCCGACGTGATGCGCGGCGAGGAAACTCAGTTGCTTGGCGCCCTTGCACTACGTCCTGCACTGGCCGCCGATTCCACCTGGCTCCTGCCGGGCACGCACAGCAAGTGGACCCGCGTGCGCGATGGCGCTGTAATCGATTTCTGCACCGTGATGACGGGCGAACTATTTGCATTGCTGCGGCAGCATTCGATGCTTTGCGCCGGCTCAGGCGATGCCACGGTGGATACTGACGCGTTCGCGCGTGGCGTCATCGCAGCGCGCGATAGCGGCAACGCAGGAGCATTCAGCCGGTTATTCTCCGCCCGCGCATTGATGCTCGACGGTGCGCTCGCGTCGGACTCCGTACCCGAGTATCTCTCGGGCCTGCTGATCGGAGAGGAGCTGCGCTCCAGCCTTGCCTCAAATCGTTTCCGCCACGACGCACCGATCCAGCTGATTGGTGATGCTGCGCTGTGCACACGTTATCGGCTGGCCGCATCCCACTTTGACATCGATCTTGCCGAACCCCTGGCAGACGCCGCCGCGTACGGGCTGTGGCAGATCGCATCCCATATCGGTCTGGTCAGCGCCGGCTCGTCCACGGCATCCAAGGAAACTTCTTCATGCTGAGCTCATGGCTCAATCCCCTGCCCCTCGTCGCGATCCTGCGCGGTATCTGTCCCGACGAGGCGGTTGCCATCGGCCACGTGCTCGCCAACGCCGGCTTTCGCGTGCTGGAAGTGCCGCTCAATTCGCCGCAGCCGATGGAAAGCATCCGCCGTCTCAGCCGTTCCCTGGGCGACAATTACCTCATTGGCGCCGGTACCGTGATGACTGCGGCCCAAGTGAAAGATATCGCTACCGCCGGTGGCCGACTGATCGTGATGCCGCATGCAGATACCAGCGTGATCCGCGCCGCAAAGGAAGCCGGCATGGTCTGTGTGCCTGGCGTCGCCACGCCCACCGAAGCCTTCGCGGCGCTGGCAGCCGGAGCCGATGGGCTGAAGCTGTTTCCTGCCGACCAGCTGTCGCCCGCAGCACTCAAAGCTTGGCGTGCCGTCCTGCCCAAGGAACTGCCTGTGCTGCCGGTCGGCGGCATCACGCCCGACAACATGGCGGCATGGCTCGCCGCCGGCGCACAGGGGTTCGGCATCGGTTCCGCGCTGTATGCGCCCGGCCTCGATGCCAATGAAGTCGCCAGTCGTGCCCACGCCTTCGCGCAAGCGTGGGCAGCCGTCTCTCCAATGTCTCAGGAACACCGTGCATGAAGATCACCAAACTCACCACCTTCCTGGTGCCACCACGCTGGTGTTTCCTGCGCATCGACACCGATGCCGGTATCTGCGGCTGGGGCGAGCCCGTGGTGGAAGGTCGCGCACATACCGTGGCCGCCGCGGTCGATGAACTTTCCGATTACCTGATCGGCAAGGACCCGCGCCACATCGAGGATCTGTGGAACGTGATGTACCGCGGCAGCTTCTACCGCGGCGGCCCGATCCTCATGAGCGCCATCGCCGGCGTTGACCAGGCGCTATGGGACATCAAGGGCAAGCATCTCGGTGTGCCGGTACACGAGCTGCTCGGTGGCCCGGTACGCGAGCGCATTCGCGTGTACTCGTGGATCGGCGGCGACCGTCCGGCGGATGCGGCCAAGGCAGCCAGGGCCGCGGTCGAACGCGGCTTCACTGCGGTCAAGATGAATGGCACCGAGGAGATGCACTTCGTCGACAGTCACGCCAAGGTCGAGCGCGTGCTGGAGAACGTGCAGGCGGTGCGCGAGGCGGTCGGCCCGCACATCGGGCTGGCCATCGACTTCCACGGCCGCGTGCACAAGCCGATGGCCAAGGTGCTGATGCGCGAGCTGGCGGCGTACAAGCTGATGTTCATCGAGGAGCCGGTGCTGTCCGAGCATCTGGATGCGATCCCGGAGCTCGCCAGCATCGCGCCGGCACCGATCGCGCTGGGCGAGCGCCTGTATACGCGCTATGACTTCAAGCGCGTGCTGCAAATGGGCGGCGTCGACATCATCCAGCCCGACCCCTCGCATGCCGGCGGCATCACCGAAACCCGCAAGATCGCGGCGATGGCGGAAGCCTACGACGTGGCGCTGGCGCTGCACTGCCCGCTCGGCCCGATTGCGCTGGCGGCAAATCTGCAGCTCGATGCGGTGTGCCACAACGCCTTTATCCAGGAACAGAGCCTGGGCATCCATTACAACGCCGCCAACGACCTGCTCGACTATGTCGTCGACCGCAATGTATTCGCCTACGCGGATGGCTACGTCACGATTCCCGGTGGCCCCGGCCTCGGTATCGAGGTCAACGAAGCCTACGTCGCCGAGCGCGCCGAGGTCGGTCATCGCTGGCGCAATCCGCTGTGGCGCCACGACGATGGCAGCGTCGCCGAGTGGTGAGCATCGTGACCGCGCCTACTCGTAACCCCGGAGTCTGTTGATGCCCTCGTTCGCCACCTACCCCAGCCTGGTCGACCGCAGCGTGCTGATCACTGGCGGCGCCAGCGGCATCGGTGCGGCCTTCGTCGAAGGCTTCGCTCGCCAGGGTGCACGGGTGGCGCTTCTCGACGTGGACGATGCCAGCGCCTCGTCGTTATGTGCATCGCTAGCCGACGTGCCGCATGCACCGCATTATCTGCATTGTGATCTCACCGACCTGGACGCGCTGCAGGCTGCGATCATCGCAGTCCGCGCGCGGATCGGACCCATCGCCGTGCTGGTCAACAACGCGGCCAACGACGCGCGCCATGTATTGGCGGAAATTGATTCGGCCGATTTCGAGCGCAACGTGGCAGTGAACCTGCGTCACCAGATCTTCGCCACCCAGGCGGTGATTCCCGACATGCGCCAGCTCGGTGGCGGCTCGATCATTTGCCTGGGCTCTACCGGCTGGATGAAAAAAAATGCGGGCTACCCACTCTACGCGATGGCCAAAGCAGCGGTACGCGGCTTCGTCAACGGCATGGCGCGCGAACTCGGCCAGCAGCATATTCGCATCAACAGCCTGGTACCGGGCTGGGCGATCACCGACAAGCAAGCACGCTTGTGGCTGGACGACGCCGGCCGTGAGGAAATTGCTCGTACGCAATGCATGCCCGGCTTCCTGATGGCAGAGGATCTCGCACGCGCCGCCCTGTTCCTCGCCGCCGACGACAGCCGCATGTGTACCGGGCAGGACTTCATCGTGGACGGCGGCTGGGTATGACCACTCCGACCGTACTGGCGCCGATGGACCTCGCGCTGGACGCCGGCAATACCCTGGGCGAAGGCATCGTCTGGTGCGAGCGAGCGCAGGCGCTTTACTGGACTGACATCCAGCGCGCCACCCTTTACCGCCTTCACCCCGCCAGCGGCGCGCTGGAACACTGGCCGATGCCCGAACGACTCGCCTCGTTCGCGCTATGCGAAGCCGACGGCTGGCTGCTGCTGGCACTGGCCTCGCGGCTGGCGTTTTTCCGTCTTGCCGATGGCCACCTTCAAACGCGGCACGAGATCGAACCCGGGCTGCCCACGCGCTGCAACGACGGCGCCTGCGATCGCCAGGGCCGCTTCGTATTCGGCACGATGCACGAGCCCGCCGAGGGCAGCAAGCAGGCGCTCGGCAGTTTCTGGCGGCTCAATGCCGACCTCAGTCTGGAACAGCTTGGGCTGCCTGATGTAGCCATCAGCAACAGCATCGCCTTCAGTCCCGACGGCACCACGATGTACTACTGCGACTCGCTGGCACGCTGCATCCAGCGCTGCGAATACGGCGACGTGCTGGACACCCCGCAACTATTCGCGGACCTGGGCGAGCTTGCCGGCGAACCAGACGGTTCGTGTATCGACGCCGATGGTTCGCTGTGGAACGCGCAATGGGGCCTGGCTCGCGTGGTCTGCTATGCCGCCGACGGTTCGGTGCGCCAGCTGCTGCCGGTACCGGCGCGCCAGCCGACCCGGCCCGCCTTTGGCGGCCCCGATCTCGACACGCTCTATGTCACCAGCGCGCGTGATGGATTGTCCGCGGCGCAGCTGGATGCCGACACCCACGCCGGTGCGCTGTTCCGTTCCCGGGTCGGCGTGCGCGGCCTGCCCGAGCCACGTTTCGCCGGCATGCCGGCGTGAGAATCACCCCATGAAAACCGCTGCTCACCCAACCGCTCATCGCCGTCCGCGGCCTGCAGGATTTCCCTCATGACTACTGTCGCGACATCCCCGCTCCATCCGTCCCGCACCACGGCCTTGTTCACCTGCATGCTGGCCGCGCTGGCCGGGCTGATGTTCGGCCTGGACATCGGTGTGATTTCCGGTGCCACCCAGTTCATCCAGAAAGAGTTCCAGATCTCCGATCACATGATCGAGTGGATCGTCAGCTCGATGATGCTCGGTGCGGCGATCGGTGCGCTGGGCGCGGGTTGGATGTCCGCGACGCTGGGGCGCAAGCGTTCGCTGATCCTCGGCGGTGTGCTGTTCGTGACCGGCTCGTTGCTCAGCGGTGCGGCATGGTCGCCGGAGACACTGATCGCAGCGCGGGTGATCCTGGGCCTGGCGATCGGTGTGGCCACCTTCACTGCGCCGCTGTATCTGGCCGAGGTGGCCGAAGAACATATCCGCGGCGCGATGATTTCGCTGTACCAGCTGATGATCACCATCGGCATCCTGGTGGCGTTCCTGTCCGACACCGCCCTCAGCTACAGCGGCAACTGGCGCTGGATGCTGGGCATCATCGCGATTCCCGGCATCCTGTTCCTGCTCGGCCTGTTCCTGCTGCCGGACAGCCCGCGCTGGCTGATGATGCGCGGGCGCAAGCAGGAGGCCATCGACGTACTGCAGAAGTTGCGCGGCGATGCCGGCCATGTCGCGCGTGAAGTGGCCGACATCGAGGAGCAATTGAAGACGCCGCAGCGCGGCTGGCACCTGTTCCTGGAGAATCGCAATTTCCGCCGTTCGGTGGGACTGGGTGTGCTGCTGCAGGTAATGCAGCAGTTCACCGGCATGAACGTGGTGATGTACTACGCGCCACGCATCTTCCAGGACATGGGCTACGCCACGTCGGCACAGATGTGGTTCACGGCGGTAGTTGGCCTGACCAATGTGCTGGCCACCTTCATCGCGATCGGCCTGGTCGACCGCTGGGGCCGCAAGCCGATCCTGTACACCGGCTTCAGCGTGATGGCGGTGGGCCTGGGCCTGGTCGGCACGATGATGCATCTGGGCATCGCCACACATGGCGAGCAGATTTTCACGGTGGCGATGCTGCTGACCTTCATCGTCGGTTTTGCGATGTCTGCGGGCCCGCTGATCTGGGCACTGTGTTCGGAAGTGCAGCCGTTGAAGGGTCGCGATTTCGGCATCGGTTGCTCGACCTTCACCAACTGGGTCGCCAACATGATCGTGGGTGCCACCTTCCTGACCCTGCTCAACGGTATCGGCAACGCCGCCACGTTCTGGCTGTACGCGGCGCTGAACCTGGTGTTCCTGGTGATCACCTTCGTGCTGATCCCGGAAACGAAGAACGTCTCCCTGGAGCAGATCGAACGCAACCTGATGGTCGGCCTGCCGCTGCGCGAGATCGGCAGCAACCCCTCGGCGGCATCGTCCGGTTTCAGCAGGCGGGCAGCGGAAGACACCGCCTTCTGATTCCAGCGAGGGTACGGCGATGACCTGGGTGCGCGGCGGGTGACCGAACCTGCCGCAGCCCTTGCCGCCATCGGGACATCGAGCTGGGGCGTGTTAGCTTCCTGCAAGCGCTGCGCTTTTTTGTTGGGTACACCGCACATCTGGGGAAAGCGCACGATGGCTACAACGCCGGCAACAAAGAATGAACTAGGCCTGCACCGCGTGCTCGGCACGTGGGATCTGGTGCTGTTCAACATCGCGGCGATCGTCGGGCTGCGCTGGCTGTCGGTGGCGGCGCAGGTGGGGCCTTCGAGCCTGACCCTCTGGCTGCTGGGACTCATCGGCTTCTTCATCCCATTGGCCTTGGCGGTGCTCGAGCTGAGTTCCCGCGTGCCCGGGCAAGGTGGCCTGTACCTCTGGTCGAAGACCGCGTTCGGCGATGTGCATGGCTTCATCGCCGGCTGGACTTACTGGGTCTCCAACCTGGTCTTTTTCCCGGCCGCCTTGTTGTTCAGCGCCGGCGTCTTTCTGCATATCGGCGGTGATCACTGGCTGGCCCATGCCGGCGACACCCATTACAACCTGGTCTATTGCCTGGTCGTGCTATGGGCCGCCACCGGGCTCGGCATCCTCGGCCTCGAACGCGCCAAGTGGCTGCAGAACATCGGCGGCATCGCCACCTGGCTTGCGGCGGCACTCATCCTCGGCGCCGGTGCGCTGGCTGCGTACCGCTTCGGTCCTGCCACGACGATTACCTCGGCGAACGCGATACCCGACTTCGGCAAGCTCGCGACCTTTTCAACCTTCGCGACGATCGCCCTCGCCTTCCAGGGCCTCGAACTCGGGCCGATACTCGGCGGCGAAATCAAGGATCCCCGCCGGCAGATTCCGCGCGCCACGCTGATTTCCTGCGTCGTCATTGCGGCCATCTATATCGCCGGCACGGCATCCCTGCTGATTGCATTACCCACCTCGACGATCGACGTCATCGCCGGCATTCCGCAGGCGCTGGCCGCGATCGGTGAACGGATCGGCCTGCCCATGTTCGGGGCGTTGACGGCGGCGCTTGTCACGATCGGCACGATCGGCTCCATCTCCGCCTGGGTCACGGGTACGGCGCGCCTGCCCTTCGTCGTCGGCGTCGATCGCTACCTGCCTGCGGCGCTGGGCCGCCTGCATCCCCGGTATGGCACGCCCCATGTGGCCTTGATCATCCAGGGTATCCTGACCTCGCTGGTGCTGGTTGCCGCGTTGTCCGGCTCCAGCATCCATGAGGCCTACATCATCCTGATCGACATGACCGTCATCATGTCGCTGCTGCCGCTGCTGTACATCCTGCTGGCGTTTCCGCTGTTGCGCCGTCGCGCCGCCGGCCGCAATGAAGGTGTCAACCTGTCGCCCGGCGGCACCTTCGGCTGCTGGCTGGCCGGGCTGACCGGTTTCGCGATCACCTTGCTGGCGATCATCACCTCGATGATTCCACCTGCCGACAGCAGCAATCCCAGCCTGTTCTTGCTCAAGGTGGTAGGCGGCTCGGCGCTGCTGATCGGTATCGGGCTGCTGTTTTACCGGCATGGCCAACGACAGGTCAGATATCCGTCGCCCTGACCCTGCCCCGATACTTCAAAAGGCGCCCGTAAAGCAGGGAATGGCCACCCATCACGGCCTATGCCATATGCGGCGAGTCCAATGCTTCTACTGGAAGTGAGCGTGGCCTGACTGCAAGATCAGTCCGCATACAGGCTCAACTTTCCGGAATTGTTGCAGCAGCGAATGGTGCGAGCACCGTCCAACCAAGGTTCACATAAAGGTTGCGGCCGTCTTCCGTCGCGACTAGGAGCTGTGGACTTACGAGGGATTTTCTCGCAGTTCCAAGAGCACTCATCACCGCGACACCCAATCCTTTCCGCCGATGATCCTGCGCAGTTTCGATTCGATCATAAATGAAGACATCTGCAGTTTCTGCCGCGCACCCGCTTGCGGCCAGATCGCCATCCGGCGCGATGATGCAAGCTCGGGTGACAGGCCCGGCTTGATGAAACTCCATCCTGTACCCATTCGGCAGAGGCTTTGTATCGAGGGTTGCCACTGCCGCCATCATAAAATAGTTCGCCGGCTGAACCTCCCAGCGAGCTGGCAGTGCACTTCGCAACTCCTCGTCAGGGCCGCACAGCTTCAAGTAATGTCGTGGAGCCGTAATGTCATGTGCGATTGCGCGCAACCCATCACATAGCTGTGGGAATACCCAGCGTTTCACTTCCTTTTCCGAGTGGGTATCTACTCGGAAGCCCCCGCGATCGTGAACAGGGGGCGGGGAACTCCGAGCGATGGAATGCGCTGCTTGCCAGGCGAAAACGAGCTTTGGATCGACGTAGGATATGGTCATGGCTGATCGTATGTGGTGCTCAGATGGGCGCGCATTCTCCGGCGACTACACGTGTCGTGCCGTGTTGAATATCAGCCGCGACGTCTCCGTGACTTTCAACTAAAGCATTGCCCTGTCTCAGGAGCCAAGACGGCAGCTATGGGGCAGCACGAAAGGAAAGTTTAAGCAAACCACGGAAAGACGAGCGTTCCGCATATCTACCCCAGTTCATGACGGCATCCCGGCATACTCGCATCTACCTTGAATGACGTCCGCTTTGGGTCGAAAGCGACATTGGCTATCTTAGGGAAGTACAAGAATCACCGCCCGGTGTCCGAATAGGCATCGGGCGAATAGTCGATCCGCCTCAAGGGTGCGTCCATGACCGTGACCGGTGCTCCAGTTCAGAACGTGATACCCGGCTACCGCGGAGGTGTCACGCCGGTGCTCGTCATAGCCGTGCTCTTCGGCGCAGCCCACATGTTGACCAACGGGCAGTACGGTTTTCACCGGGATGAATGGCAATTCCTGAGCGATGCACAGCATCTGGATTGGGGCTTTGTGCCTTATCCACCCTTGACCGCTGCACTGGAGTACCTGGGCCTCAAGATGTTTGGCCTGTCACTCATGGGCCTGCGACTGTTTTCGGTGCTCGCGCAAGTCCTGGTGATTCTCGCCAGCGGTCTCATGGCTCGCGATCTGGGGGGTGGGCGGCTGGCACAGACCTTTACGGCCATCGCGGTAGCGCTGTCGCCATTGCCGATGTTCTGGGCAACGGAATTCCAGTACTCCTCATTCGACCTGTTGTGGTGGGTGCTTATCGCCTGGTGCGTGATTCGTCTGTTGCACGACGATGAGCCACGCTGGTGGGTGGCGATTGGCATAGTCGCCGGCCTTGGCCTGCAGACCAAGTATTCGATCGCGTTCGAGCTCGCTGGCGTGCTGATGGGGGTACTGCTCACCGACGCACGGCGATATGTCACGAATCGCTGGTTCTGGGCCGGCGGCGGCATCGCGCTACTCATATTTGCCCCCAACCTCGCCTGGCTCATCCGGCACGACTTCGTTTCCTACCATTTTCTGCAAGGCATCCATGCGCGCGACGTACATCAAGGGCGCGCCGACGGCTTCCTGCGCGATCAGTTCCTGTTGAATGCCAACCTGTTCGCCGTACCTGTCTGGCTGGCGGGTTTGTTCGCATGCTTCAACGACCGCCGCTATCGCATGCTTGCCTGGATGTACGTGGTGCCAGTGCTGCTGTTCCTGTTGGCCCAAGGGCGTTTCTATTACACCGGCGGTGCTTACCCCATGCTGCTGGCCATGGGGTCCGTTGTGGGCGAGCGATGGTTGCGAACGCTGCACCACGCATGGCGTGTCGGGATCACCACGCTGGTATTTATGGGCGTCTTCGCCATCGGCATCTATGCGACGCTTCGCATCGTGCCCATCGCATCAAGCGGCCCGTTGCGCGACTTTGCGCTCCAAAACAATATCGACCTCCGCGAAGAAATCGGCTGGGACGAAATCGTCGCGCGAGTGGCAGCTATTCGTGATGCCTTGCCTGCCGAACAACAAGCCAACCTGGGCATTATCGTGGGCAACTATGGCGAGTACGGCTCCATTGCTCTACTGGGTCAGCACTACCACCTGCCCATGCCGATCACCGCGGTCAATACGGGATGGCTGCGCGGCTATCCGCAGACGCCACCCACCACATTTATCGTGCTGGGGAGTTCACACGAGCGCGCCGATGAGCTTTTCACCGATTGTCACCTTGCTGGCCACACGGCCAACGCTTTGGGCGCGGCCAATGAGGAAAGCCTGGATCACCCCGATATCTTTGTGTGCGGCCCCACGCGCAAGCCACTGAGCGAGCTTTGGAAGCACGGGCCGGAATTTAGGTGAGTTGTCGCACAAACTGGCAGATGCCTGAAGGGGCGCGCCCTGTTATCGCTTGATCATGCCGCCAGTCTGATGAGCCTCATCAACGGCGTCACCCTCAAGATCTGGACGACAGAACCAGCACTGCAGTTCTACGACGGGCAAGCCCTGAAGGCGGGATGCTTCGGGGCTATGTCTTGAGCCACAGGGCTTTCCCGACGCTCCCAATCAGCCAAGTTTCCCAAGCATCATCCTGAAACCGGGAGCGCCATATAGTCAGGTGACCGAATACCGGCTTAGCTCAGGATGATTTCGTTGAAAAGCTGGAATGCTGATGGCAGGCGCACTCAAGCTTTCGGAACAAGCTTCTCTAGCGCGGATTTGATCCCTTTCATGTCATAGGGCTTCTGTAGCACGTCTGCCCCATCGAAGCGCTCGGGGATGCTTTCTCTCCCGTGGCCAGATGCAAACAGGAAAGGAATATTGCGACTATGCAGTGCGTCGGCAATCGGGAAGCTATCTGCTCTCCCAAGAGTTACATCGAGAATAGCGACGTTGACGGCTTCACTTTTGGCGATTAAGAGGCCAGCGTCGAGGCGTTCTGCAATCAGCACCCGATAGCCAGAAGCATCGAGCAAATCCTCGAGAAGCATCGCCACCAACGGCTCGTCCTCGGCTACGAGAACGCAAGGTTTTGAAATATTTGTCATGGTCAATTCTCAGTCTTTCCGCCAGCGTCGGCGCGCGGCGACTCATTAGGGTGGGCGATGTAAAATGGAAAGAAAGATGGAGAACGAGCTAGTAACTCACTCTCGTGCAGTAGGCCCAGAGGCCGGTGAATTCCACGCGACAATTAGGTGGGGTCATTCATCACCGTCTGCACAGCTAGCGAGAGGTCAACTTGACTGTAGGGTTTCCGCAAAAGTTGCAGGCCTTGCGCCAACTCTCCCATCGCGATTCTCTGGGCCGTGTAACCGGAAGTAAGCAACACCGGAATCGCTGCGTGCTTGGCCTTCATTTCGTACACCAGATCGATGCCATTCATCTCGCCGGGCATGATGACGTCGGTGAAGACCAGGTCTACGCGTTCGCCGCCATCAATCAGCTTCATTGCGTCGCTTCCATTCTCGGCTTCCAGAACCGAGTACCCCAGATTTTCCAAGAGGCTCCGTGCCACCGCGCGCACGTCATTATCGTCTTCGACAACGAGGACAATCCCCTTGCCCTTGACCTCAACCGAAGGAGCCACCGTAGTTTTAGACGCTTCAGGCTTCGTTGTGCTTGGAAGATGGATATGCACAGTAGTGCCCACGCCCAGATGACTTTCAATAGCGACGAAACCACCGGACTGGCGCGCAAAGCCATAAACTTGACTGAGCCCTAGTCCGGTGCCCTTCCCGACTTCCTTTGTTGTAAAGAAAGGCTCGAACACACGGTTGATGACATCGGCCGTCATACCTATGCCAGTGTCTGTGAGCGAGACAACGACATAATCCCCCGGGTTGGCGCCGTTGGCGGCGGCTCTCGCGTCAAGTTTTCGGATCGCGGTTTTCAGCGTTAGCGCGCCGCCCTGTGGCATCGCATCACGCGCGTTGATGGCGAGATTGAGGATTGCCGTTTCCAGCTGATGTGGATCTGTGCGGCAATACCATTTATCAGACGCTTTCTCGATGTGCACAGTCACCGCTTCGCCTACTGCCCGGTCGAGGAGGTTTCCGAACGTGTCGAGAAGATCCTCGACGCAGATCGCCTCTGCGCGAAGATCTTGGCGCCGCGAGAACGCGAGGAGTTGCTGGTTGAGTGTTGCGCCACGCGTCACGCCGTGCCGCGCGGCAGCGAGATAACGAACAGTCTTCTCATCCTTTTCGATACGCTGATCAAGCATATCTATGCTGCCGCCGATGACCATCAGCAGGTTATTGAAATCATGCGCAATGCCCCCCGTAAGCTGGCCGATGGCCTCCATTTTCTGCGATTGGCGGAGTTGTTCTTCAACGAGGCGGCGTTCGGTGACGTCAGAGATAACGCCACTAATGCGGATCGCTCTGTCATTCTGGTAAAAAGTACGGCCCTTGATCTGCACCCAGCGGATTGCGCCGTCGCTCAGACGATGTATGCGCTTCTCGATTTCAACCGATCCGGAGCTTTGGGCGCTCAGAAATTCTTCGCGCACTGCCTCGCGGTCTTCAGGAACAAACTGAGAGAGCATCATTGGCAACCCCCAGGCTTTCACGGTATCTGCGTAACCGAAGATCTGGTCGTAACGCGTTGATCGCGTCACGGTGTCGCTCATGAGGTCCAAGTCCCAGTGCCCCATGTCTGCAGCATCAAGTGCAAGCTGCAGACTGTCTTCGACGCGGCGGCGCTCATCTATTTCTGTGGCCAGCCGCATATTTGCCGCTGCCAGTTCATGGCTGCGCTCACGACTATGGGTGAGGTCGGTGATGACGCCGCACAATACATTGGGCATCTGTTCGTCGACCTTGAGATCGGCGATAGACACGTTGACTGGGACCAACCCATTCGACCCGAGCAGCGTGAACTCGGCGGAGCGACCAAGACCACGACTACTTGCCATCAGATGACGGAACGCAAAGATATCCGTGCTCAACAGAAAACGTTCGATGGATTCGCCGATCAGGGTCTCGCGACCAACGCCAACGAGCGTGGCAAAGCGATGATTGCAATAGAGCATGAGACCTTCATCGCTCAGCGTCACAGCTCCTTCCTGCATTTGCTCGATCAGCACGCGATAGGGGCGATCGGCGTTCTCCAGTGTATAGACCTGTTGACCACTGGGACCGCCCACCACCACCGCATCGACGTCGCCATTACGTATGGCTTCCAGCGTTTCCTCAGCTTCGCGCAACCGATCCTGCAGCTCGACAAACTGGGAATGATCGATGCCGGCGAATTCGGGGTATCGGTTCATGGATGAGCTTGGTCGTTCTCGCCAAGCGGCGCAAGATCGAGGCCGGCGAGTACGCGCTCGCGATCCGAGAGATCACCAATAATCCGTCGCAATGGCTCTGGAAGAATCTTCACCAGTGTCGGCGTTGCAATGATCTGCAACTCTTTGGTGGCCTCGGGATTCTGATAGACATCCACCACTTCGAGGTCGAAGCGGCCTTCAAGATTTTCCGCACAGATGCGGCGCATGTTCTCGATCGCCCGCGTTGAACGTGGCGTCGACCCGGTGATGAAAAGCCGCAGCTTGTATGGGCCCTGCGGCAGATCCGCATCTTCGTGTTGGTTCATGTGGAGCTCCCGGTCTTCGGTCGAATATCGAGACCAACCAGCACTCGTTCGGTATTCGAGAGATCCCCGATTACACGCTTGAGCGGTGGCGGAAGACGTCTCACAAGGGTTGGCAACGCCACGATCTGATCACCCGCCGCGAGCTGTGGCGTGACAAGGAGATCAACCACGTCGATCGTGTAACGACCGGCGAGATTGTTTTCGCAGAGTTTCTTGAGGTTGGCGATTGCGGCCAACGACTTCGGCGTCTGACCGGCTACGTAGAGGCGCAGGTTGTATTCTCCTGATTCCGATTCCGAAAGACCATTCGGAGTGTCAGCGACGTAACCATCGTCCTTTTTTGTGACGATCATGAGCGCACCCCACGGATCGCCGCCATTTCGGAACGCTCGGTTCCATGAGCGAGCTCACGGGCCTCTTCCTGCTCGATCAAGGTGGCCATTTCCGCCTCCTCGGTTTCAAGTGCGGCACGCAACTCGGCGATCTGCCGATCGACTGCGGCACGCTTACGCGCTACCTCGCGTCGCCTCCGCTCTGTAGCCTGCTTACGCGATAGACCTGCCTCACGTTCGCGTGCTTCCTGTGCAATACGGGCGGTACCCGTCAATACGCCATCCGGACCAACATATGCGTCAACCATATGAACCCCATGGTTGGTCAACTGGTATTCCCGCAGCTGTTTCGAGTGGTTCATACCACGCGACTTCAGCAGATAGAGCACCCGATTGCGCTCGCCGTTCGCCTCCATGTCCTTGAGCGAGATCCAGGTATCCATCAGCGATGACACGCTACGTTCGCTCTCGGTCATCTGCTCGCCCGATGAGGACAGGCTCGTGAACAGGGCGGTGATGCCCTTGCTCTTGCAGATATCGGCTAGTCGAATCAGTGTCGAATGGATTTCGGAAGATGGGCCGCGAAATGCGGAGATCGGATCCACCACGATGACCTGCGGCGCGAAGTCCTCAATGTCGCGGTTCATACGTGCCAGATGCATCTCGAAGCCATAAAGACTTGGACGCGCCGCCCGGAAGTCCAATAGCCCGCTGTCGATGTGCTGATCGAGCTTGAAGCCAACCGATGCCATGTTGCGCACGATCTGGTCCGGTGACTCCTCGAAGGCGAAAAAAAGGCACCGCTCACCGCGTTCGCATGCCGCGTTGACAAATGCCGAGGCAAAAGTCGATTTTCCCGTGCCGGCAAGCCCCGATATAAGAATGCTGGATCCGCGAAAGTAACCGCGAATGCCTAGCATGTCGTCCAAACCGGACACACCGGTGGACACCGATTCGCGCGAAATTTTGTGTCCCAACTCCGCCGCAGTGATCGGCAACACGCTGATGCCATGTTCGTCGATAAGGAAGGGATATTCATTGGTACCATGGGAGGAGCCGCGGTATTTCACAACGCGCAGGCGCCGCGTGGTGACCTGATCTTCTACGCGGTTGTCCAGGAGAATCACGCAATCGGATACGTACTCCTCGATACCATAGCGCGTCAGCTGACCCTCGCCGCGCTCGCCGGTGATAATCGCCGTGACGCCTTTGTCCTTGAGCCATGCGAACAACCTGCGCAGTTCGGAACGCAGAATGGCCGTGTCATCCAGTCCCGAGAACAAGGCCTCGATGGTGTCGAGAACCACGCGTTTTGCGCCGATGGAATCGATCGCGTAGCCGAGCCGTACGAAAAGGCCTTCCAGATCGTATTCACCGCTTTCTTCAATCTCGGCCCGCTCGATGTAGACGTGATCGATGACCAACTGCTTTCGCTCGACGAGCTCTGCAACGTCATAGCCAAGCGATGCTACGTTGGTTTCCAAATCGCGCGCACGCTCCTCAAAACTCATGAGCACGCCGGGTTCGCCGAATTTGTTGACCCCATTGACCAGAAAGGTCATCGCGAACAGGGTCTTGCCGCAGCCTGCAGCACCGCATAACAAGGTGGGCCGACCTTTCGGAAATCCGCCAAGCGTTATCGCGTCGAGCCCTTTAATTCCAGTCGGGGTCTTGCTCAATGACGCTGGACGGGAAGCGTTAGCCGATGTGTCGGCCTTTGTACGTTTTGCTGCCACGTAGTGCTCCGGTTGGGCGCTAGTTCGAGTCGCGCCGCACCTACCCGGACCCCGGCGTTTACGTAGTCGAATCGCCGGACCGGGCTGAAGGCAAAGCACGGACTTGTGCGAATTCAAAGCTACGGTCTGTTAGTTCGGCGTGATGCTGCATGGCGCCAAATACGCGCCACCACTTTTGCCGCATGAGTGGTCTGCGAGTGAAAGGCGCTCGATCTGACATCCGAACCAGGTCGGCGGTGTCAACGTCAGCAAAGAAAGCAACGCCTCTTCTCTTCGACATTGGTGAAATGATTTGAAGCACTGCGACGCAATACGGTCGTGATTTTCCTCATCTCGGAGACGTCACAGCCAGTCCACATCCCGCGCAATAAGGTCACGCGCCGAAGCTGGGACGGGGACGTCTCGTTTGGTCGGCTAACCTTCCAATTATGAGGAACAACACCATGGGCGTTAATGATCGACCAACTGGCTCCGAGCCCGGCACGCAAAAAGGTGGCATTGGATATGTCCTGCTGTGGCTCATGGGTGTTCCCATTCCGCTATTGATTTTGTTCGCTCTCTTGCGCGGTTGCGCCTGAACCGCGTTCCTCAATAAGGCGCATGACGCTATAGCCGATTCACCATTGGAGAGACGAACATGTCATACGTACCAGAGAGTTCTGTAAATATTGATAAGCGAAACCCGCATCCGACCATGAAGTTTCGGGCGGTGATCGCGGGTTGGCTGGTCGCTACTGGCGTTGCTGGGCTACTTTACGTAGCAGGTCTTGCGCTGGGCTTTTCCAGTTTTGATGCATGGAATGCTGCGGGAAGTGCCAAGGGCATCGGTATCGGCACAGCGATCTGGATGATCATCACCTGGGTCGCCGCGCTGTTTTTAGGCGGGATGTTCGCGAGTTGGTTTGACGGCCGCAACGATGACACCATGGGCGCACTTCATGGCGTTACGGTCTGGGGCCTTTCCGTCACCATGACGGCCCTTTGGCTTGCCTTGGGGTTGGGACATTCCATGTCCGGCCACGGCGGCATGATGGGCATGCACGCGGACGGGGACAACGCGCGCGGCAGCAATCCATCCGCCATGGCAGGTGGAGGTGCGGTCGCAGTCCTGGATGCCAATATCGCGTTTCAACTGACCGGCCGCGAGCATGGTGGATCGGCTCCGATCGTCGCTGCATTGATCGCCAATCACGACGATACGGCCAGCGCGCTACTCGCCGCGGACACAGGAACGACACAGGCCAGTGCCGCGCAAGCGTTGCAGCGTCTTTCCCCACAGATCGGTTTGGCCAGAGCCGAAGCGAAGATGACTGCGGATCGAACGGCGCACTATCTGGCGATGATGTTGTGGATTGCTTTCATCAGCAGCTTCCTCGCGTTGCTCGCGGCAGCGATTGGCGGCTCGTTGGGCGCCTCCCACATTCATCGTGTTTATCACTTGCGCAAATACCCAGCGCGCCCGACAAGCCGATTGAGTTAAGGGAATTCAGAAAGAGAAAAAGGCCGGTCAGACTTCGACCGGCTTTTTTTGCGGTGCGACTGACTCAGCGCTTCTTGGCTTCATCGCGGGCACGATCAGCAGCCTTGCCGACGGCGTTCTGGACTTTGCCAGCATTCTTCTCAACGTTTCCCGCTACTTCTTTCGCCTTGTTGCCAGTCACTTTGCCGACCACTTCTTTGATGGCGCCTTTGACTTCATGCTTGGTGCCTTCGGTTCTGTTCTTGTCCATGACTCTCGACCTCTTAAAACCGCGAGTGTGCGGTGGCGAAAATATAAAAGGTGATTCGTCTCGGACCCGTGAAGCTGACGATGTGAAGCATGCGCGCGTTCATGCATTCCCTGTCAAGAAATGCGACACGCATCGATGAACGTCGATCATCAGGTGTAAGCATTCACCTGAGCACGTGCCTGCTTGATGGCGTGAAGCAGTTTTTCTGATCCGAACGGCTTCCGCAGAAATATCGCCCTTGCCGGAAAGTTGGCCATTTCGCTTCTTGCATCGGCTGATACGATCGGGATCGCAGCATTTGGCTGCATTTGCTCCGTGATATGAGCCAAGTCAATGCCCGACTTCGGGCCGGCCAATAGACCGTCCACGATGAGAACATCGATATGGTAAGCAGCCAGAAAGTCACACGCTTGAGTGAACCCATCCGCAGAAAGCACTTGGGCACCTGATTGGCTTGATAGCAGCATCTGGATGGATTCACGCACGCAAAAATCGTCGTCAACGATCAGAACGACCCATCCCACGCCCGAATCCATATTCCGAACCTAAGGCAGGCCGGTGCCCGGCTGTCGCTTCACACTATTCGCTTATACAGGCATCCGCTCACAGACTTGCACATTGCCTCTTGCGCTCTGTTGACAGTTCAAGCGTACTAATCGCGCTAGGCAATTTTATTGCCGGGCCGCTCTGTTCGCGAAGACTTCACGAGCTCGGAAGCATCGTGCGCGACACGAGGAGAGATTGCGATGCTTCAACTTGACCCACCCATTCCAATGAACACACCGAAGGGCGAAGGATTCGCTCATTTCGTCATTGACTATGGCCCCGAATCCGATCTTTATTGGACCGTTCTAATCACGGAGACGGGCGAAATCTGGACCTACGCGAACCGCCATGTCCGGGCCTCCAAAAACATCACGCTGGGTCGCACGAATCCGTCGATGCCCACCACTTTTGGTTCGGAGCCTGTACCGATAAGGCCCCGTGGTCTGGATACCCCAGATCGGTCGTGAGCCCGCAGGAATACGACAACCAGTGATCACCTCCAGAGAACACTGGACGTTCACTGTTGGTGAATGCGTGGGACTTAAGAGATCACCCCACTTTGATACGCATTCCGGCATCGTCGCCCATCCTCAGCATGCGATCGACAGAGAGGCGCACATGAACGAACGAAACGCCCGCGCAGAACACAACACGCAGTATTCGGTGCCACCCATATTTGATGGCGATCTTGAGTGGGGTGCGGAGCGCAATGAAATTCGAAATTCCGGCAATGGTTCAGCTGCATCGAAACGCCCGGCATTGAACTCCAAAGACGAAGTCAAGAATGGCAGCGAAGCAGGCGAACGGAACCAGGCAAACGAAAAGTCGCACGAGCCAAGTTGACTCGCTCCAGACTGTAATTGCAGGGCGCCGGCAATCGATGTCCTTATTCTGAGTAGCACACGTGGCTTTAAACCCCGGACGTCACAAGCGCCGTCATTGAAGGGGCGGCATGCTATGTCGGCTTTTGAATGCGCGGCTTCAATTTAACGAACTCTCGATGCCAGAAACGATGTGAAAACGCCCAGTCTGGAAAAGATAAGCCCCCGATTTCTCGAGGGCTTATAACAACACAACAAAATTATAGGTGTTCGCTAAAACGGAATTTCATCGTCCGCAAAGCCACTGTCAGCCGGCGGTGGCGCCTGCCGCTGTTGGCTGCCATGGTCATCGCTGCCGCGTGAGGAGCCGCCATAGTTGCCGCCACCCTGGCGCTGACCACCGCCACTAGCCTGCGGGCGCTCGCGCTGGCCACCACCACCGCCGCCACCGCCCTCATTGCCGCCGAGCATCTGCATCTCGCTGGCGATGATGTCGGTCGAATATTTCTCGACGCCGGCTTTGTCGGTGTACTTGTCGGTGCGCAGCGAGCCTTCGATATAGACCTGCCGGCCCTTCTTCAGGTACTCGCCGGCGATCTCGGCCAACCGGCCGAACATCTTCACCCGGTGCCACTCGGTGCGTTCCTGCTTCTCGCCGCTCTGCTTGTCGGTCCAGCTTTCCGAGGTGGCGATGCTCAGCGAGGCGATCGCGGTACCGCTGGTGGTGTAACGCACCTCGGGGTCGTTGCCGAGGTTGCCGACAAGAATCACTTTGTTGATGCCACGTGCCATGGGATGTCCTCTGTTGAGCCGGCCGTACGTAAGGGGTAGTTACGGCCGGAATGGTGAATCTGGCTGACTATCATAACCTCGCCGGCCACCGAGTCCACCTCGGAAACCCTGCTCCGGCGTGGGTCGACTCCGACGCGGATCGTCTTCTGCGGAAGGCAAGCACCGCACGGGTTCTGGCGAAGCTTGCCCGTCGCCCGTGCATCCACGGGCCGGATCCAGCCGTATCTACTCCTGCAACCCCTGCCGCGACGGGCGCTTACGCCCGGATGCGGCAAACCCCATGGCTGCGGGAGTATTGCCTTGACGATGAGACACCATCGGTGCGCCTGTGCGCTTGGACTGACACTGGCGTTGGCCGCCTCCCTAAGCGCACTGGCCGGAGCACCCACCTCTGCCGATGCGGTTCACCAGGCCGAAGGCAAGGCTTTCGCCGGCTCGGATGAGCACCTGATGTACCTCGAATCGCACTGGTTGTACGACGACGGCGGCAATCCGTCCCGGCTGGTGCTTTACCGCTGCCCGGACGGCAAGCCGTTCGCACGCAAGCTGATGCACGACGACGGCAGCGCGCAGGCGCCGGATTTCCAGCTGGACGACGCGCGTCATGGCTACCGCGAAGGTGTGCGCAGCGCCGGCGGCAAACGCACCGTGTTCGTGCGCGACAACACTGCCGCCAGCGAACGCACGGCGGCGCTGGCCATGTCGCCGACGCCGGTGATCGATGCCGGCTTCGACGCCTATATCCGCGACCACTGGGACAAGCTGGGAATGAACGGCAGTGACATGGTGCCGTTCCTGATCCCCAGCCGGCTGGGCACGCTGAACTTCAGCGTGAAGCGGATGGCCGATACCCAGGTGAACGGCCATAACGCGCGTGAGTACCGCCTGAGCCTGGCCAGCTTCATCGGTTTCGCCCTGCCGCACATCGACGTGGCCTACGACGCCAGGACACGCGAACTGCTGCGCTTCGTCGGGCTGGCCAACATCCGTAGCGACAGCGGCAGCAACGTGCGCGCGAAGATCGTGTTCGACCCGGCGCAGGACAAGAATGTAAGCCGCGCCGATCTCGACGCGGCCATGAAGATGCCACTTGACGGGCGATGCCATATTCCATAAGCGGGCGTGCCTCGCATTCCTGCAATTCACTCTGCGCGTGGACGCGTCGCGCGCCAGATCCACACTATCAGCAGGATCTGCAACGGCAAGCGTATCCATAGCAGGGTCAGCCACAAGGCAGATGCGTGCGCAACCTGGGCATTCAGCAGCATCTGAACATTCGCGGGAAATACCGCCAGGCACAGCGCGATCAAGCCGTACCGTGCATAACTGCGTGTGGCATGCCACAGCACGCCAAGACCACCGGCGACCTCGCACAGGCCGCTGACGATGACGAGTGCACGATGCCAGGGTAGCCACGGCGGCATGATGCCTTCGTAGTTGGCGATGAACAGGAAATGGAACATTCCGGCGATCATGAAGAACAGCGCGAGCAGCCAGTGGGATAGATTTCGTTTCATGGACAGCTGCTGAGGGCGGGTCATCGTTGCATTGAAGCAGATCGCGACCATTCAAGAACATTCCCAAGTGGGAACGTCGGCCATGATCTTCCGTCAACTTTTACAACGCTGTCACCGCAACAAGGGCAAGCTGTACCCATGATCATCTTCGATATCCCCTATTCACCCGCGAATGGCAGGTGGGCCGTGCAAGTGAGCAACGACGGCCACCCCGAATTCAAAACCCGTATTGATGCCATCAGGTTCGCCGTCGACAGAGCCCTGAAGGCACAGCAACGCGGCGACAGTGCGCTGATTACCATCGAGGGCGTCGACGGACGACGGCGTGCGTTCGACCATGAGGTAAAGGGCGTCGCCTAGGCGCTATTCGACCCAGACGAATGCATGCTCGAATGCGGTGGCCAGCTCAGGCTTGGCATGCGCCCTTTGAAGAGCTCGCATTACGTTATGGATCGAGATCTGAGTTAAGGAGCTCCGCGAGCTCAAACCGGGTTTGCAAACAGACGACAATGCTCAAGGTAGCCACCTTCGTGCGCCTTCACCAGTTCGACCACGCTCTTCCAGAGCCAGGATGGCGTATCAATCGTTTTCGGCCGATTGCGGCCAAGCTCTTGCAGCCATCGCTCCCGATCATCGTTCTCCATCTGGTGCGCGTGCGCTCGCCCGACGATATTGCCCAGGTATGCGGCCACCTCCATCGCCTGGTCATGATTCAGATGCTCAATGTCGATTTTCAGATCCTGCGGCAGTAACTCCCTCAGAAATACCGATTTACCTTGAATGCGTCCGGCAAGCATTCTTTCGCCGAGATTGGGCGCCAGGTGGGCTGCTCCCTGGATGATTCGTGATGCATTGTCCTTTGGCATTCGAGCCCCTTTCGCCCTCGGCGCGGCGGCGCGAACGGCTTCCTTCACGTCGATCAGGCAGAGGCTGCTTTCCGGGTCCTTCGATTCACCGACTCTCAGCAGAACGGCATACCTGAGAAGCCCGAGCGAACTGCAGCCTTTGACCCAATACGCTGCGTCCAGCATTTCCACCTTGTCCTTCGCATTGCGATGGCTCAATGAAGTGGCAAGCAGCCGAACTTCCTCGGTAGCCATGAGCGCCTTGAGCTCCGTTCGTTCGGCGTTTGAGATAGGCCAGTAACTTTTCGATAGCGGGATATTGGGTTCAAGACCCTCGATGCGTTCGGCGGCCAGGTGCTTCCATTTGCGCCGCATGGCGCGCCGCATGACCGGCTTGATCGTGTCCGGCCGCTTGCATATCGTCTTGCGGCTACCGGGTTTTCCGCCAAGTGCCAATTCGTAACCGAGAGTGAGCTGCTCCATCATTTTCGCAGTTACCACGCCAGGCAGGTCGGACCCGCGCGCCGCCATCGCCAATGAGACCCCAAGCCGAATTAGGTCGTGGGCAGGATTGCCGATGACCGTCTGGTCCAGATCGCGGATCTGGACATTAATGTTGCCGTCTGCGTCCGCTATGGGGCCAATATTGCTGACATGGCAATCACCACATATCCATACGGGAGGACCTTGCGGCAGCACGCGATCGGACGCTTCAAGCCACTCATAGAATTGAACCGTATTGCCGCGCACATAGGCATGCGCAGACTTCGCCATCTTGAGATTGCGCAGCTCGGCAAGCTTTTCATCACGATGTAAAGGGCTTGGAGACTTCTTGCTCATTTGCGATCGGCCTGAGGCTTCGACGATGTGGCTTCCAATTTGCCGATTCGATGCCTCGGAATCAGGCATGATCGCCGTTGGGTCACAGGCTCATTGTCCAGTTCACTATGTGAAAGAACTGCTTGGATGGCCGGCCGCTTGAGCATCACGTACCCTTACACCACAGCCTCTGGCAGACGGCCTCAGACCCTATCGTCGAGGGCTCCGGGTACCATCCGGGAAGCGGGCAATCGCATGCTGCGCCGCTTCTTCGAACGAGCTTGCCAGCTGATTGACATCGGGGCTGACCGTGACGGGCTCCGCTGTTGCCAGCAGTTCCGGAAGTTGCACGGCGATGATGCATGCCTCGGGAAACCGGTGGCGCATTTCCATCGCCACCGAATCCCCACGCTCCCGATACCCGGCCGGGACAGCGCTGACGATGTAGACCATCGAGACCCCGTTCGGTGTGGCTTCCGGTGGCGGCTCGGCCTCAAAGGCTTCGATGTCATCCATCGTAAGGTGGCGTGCGTCGATGCCGAGGTCGCGCAGGATGCGGACGAGGATTTCCGTGACCAGATCATCCACAGTGGAGCCGAGGCCCACGCAAAGCACCACCGATCCCGGGGCCACAGCCAGTGGCCCCTGCCAGCGGCCACTGGCGTCCACGCGTTGCTGACGCAGAAGATGGCCGAGACTGGAATCGTCGAGGACGGAAACACGACGATTCCAGCGGGAACGCTGGCGCGTCTCGCTGCCGAGCGCATCGATGACCCTCACGATCGCGCTACGAACCTTGACTTGCTGCCCGGGGCTGATCGCACCCTGGGTCAGATCGATGCGGGCGAGCTGCAAGGCCGGCAGCAGGACCACATCGCAGTACGCGGCGAACGATTTGCGTTTCAGGAAGATGCGCGCGTCGGCAATGATCTCGTCGGCATCGCCCGAGAGCACTCGCTGGTAGAACCGTTGCGGCATCGTCAACGCCGGCGTATCGCCGAGCAGAATGTCCAGCAGGTTCAGTGCCCTGACATGGCGCCCAGCGACCACCAGGCACAGGGTCAGTGGCGTCGACACGATCAAACCGATCGGCCCCCACAGCCAGCTCCAGAAGATCGCCGCGACCACCACCGCCAGCGGCGACAACCCCGTGCTATGTCCATACAACTGTGGCTCCACCAGTTGCGCGGCGACGGTCTCGACCACGGCGTACAGGCCCAGGGTCATCAGCATCAGCGACCAGCCCGGACCGACCGCCGCCGCGAGCACGGTGGCGAGAATCGCCGCGATCCAGACCCCGACATAAGGTACGAACCGCAGTACGGCCGTGAGGGCCGCCCACAACGGCGCATCGGGCAGGCCAATGATCACCAGCCCCAACCAGATCACCGCACCCACACCAAAGTTGACCGCGAACTGCGAGACGAAAAACCGCGACAGGCGCTCGCCGGCATCGTTGATCGCCGCCGTCGTGGCGCGCAGATCCGTGCCGCCGGCCAGGCGGATAAAGCGATCGCGCAAGGCCTCGTGCTCCAGCAAGACAAACAGCAGGACGACCAGTACGATGCCCGCCGTCTGCAGTGGCACCCAGATCGATGAGAGGATCCGCGTGATCACCGCGATCGGACCCGCTGGTGGTGCATGCACTTCGACCGGGATGATGCTGGTCGAAGAAGCCAGGCGCTGTTGAACGTCGGCAGATGCCGCCGGCTCGTCGGTGCTGCGATCGTTGAACTGGCCCATCATCTTGCCCGCTTCGCCCTGCATCAGCTCCATGCGGCCGATGGTCATGCTGCGCAGCGTCTGGGCCTTGGCGTGGATCGTCGCCTCGTATTGCGGAAGACTCCTGGCCAGATGCACGACCTGCGAGCCCATCACCGTCGCCAGTCCCACCAGGAACATGGCCAGCGCAAGCACGGCGATCAGCACGGACGGCGTGTGACCCAGCCCGAGCCGGCGCAAACCACGCATCAATGGGGCGATCAACAGGCTCAGGATCAGTGCGAGGGTGATCGGAACCAGCACTTCCCTGCCGAAGTACAGCAGCGCCAGCACGGTGGCACTGGCAACAATAGTGATCCCACGATTCGTGGCCGAGGTGACCGGCAACGGATCAGACTCGGAAGACATCGGACAACCCCTCGCCTGTGTGGTTTATGTAGACGTCTTGTAAAAGCTGCCGGCGTGCCATTACTCGATCAAACCGACGCGCAGCTTCAACGCGCCCCGACAGGATCTACCTTAGCAGCCGGCACTGCACAACGGACGCTACATCATCTGATGCAGCACCTTTGACCGCTTGGCGTGGAACCTCGTGTATCGCACCAAAATCTGCTTCGCCCTGCAAGCTGATTTTCGCATTGCATCCACCCCGGCTGCCTGCCTCAGTTCATAACCGGGCTGCGCCGCGCAATCATGTCGCGGATAAATGCCAATACGCTGAAGACCAGACAAAGCATGCAGATACCGGCCCATCCGGTGACCGCCCAAACCACTCCGGCGCTTGCTGCACCGATGCCGCCCCCGATGAAGAACACGCCGACGAAGAGACCGTTCAAGCGGCTGCGCGCTTCCGGGTCAAGCATGTTGATGGCGCGTCGACCGAGCGTCTGGTCACCAATGGCGCCTGCATCGATGATGATCGCAGAGGCCACGAGCAAAGCCAGCGCCAGATCCCGATGCGCCACGATGTTCAGGCCAAGCCAGCCTGTGCCGGCAATACCGGCAAGCACGCTTCCGGCGAGCAGGCAGACATGCGCGATGGGCATGCCGACTGCGCTGTAACCACGGTCGCCGGCGCTGCCGGCCAATGGCGCAACAACGGTACCCGCCACGCCGGCAAGTGCGAACAACGCCACGCCGTTACTGCCGAGCGAGAATGGTGCCTGCACCAGACGCAGGGCTATCCCGGTCCAGAAAGCGCCAAAGGCGGCCATCACGATGGCAGCGGAATATGCATAACGACGCAGCACTGCTTCGCGCCGCCAGAGCGTCCATAGCGATGTGACAAGTGCCCGATACGTCTGGCCGCTTGCTGGTTGGCGCAACGGCAGCCAGTGCCACAGCGCGATGGCGAGCAGCGCATCGAGCCCCGCGAGAATGCCGTAGAACGCCCGCCAGCCCAATGTGCCTGCCACCACGCTGGCCAGCGGCCGCGAGAACAGGATGCCAAGCATGACCCCGCTCATGACATTGCCCACCGCACTGCCACGATGATCCGGGTGCGCCATCGCCGCCGCCAAGGGCACCAGGATCTGGATCGCACACGATGTCGTGCCAGCAAGGCAGACAGCGAACAGAAACAGTGACGCTGTCGGCGCCATAGCGGCGAGTGCGAGCATCAACGCACAGCAAGCCAGCGTCATGACGGTGAGCCGACGATTTTCCAGCAGGTCGGCGAGCGGCACGAGGAAAAGCATGCCCACGGCATAACCGAGCTGCGGAAGCATCGCGATCAATCCCGTGAGTGACGCCGGCAGGTGCAATGCCCGGGCGACGGGCCCCGTCAACGGCTGCGCTGCGGTGAGGTTGATGATGATGATGCTCACGGCGAAAGCGAACAGCGCGGTCAAGGGGCCGGTCAATGGGGCTATCGGCGCAAGTGCCTCCCCGATGGCGAGATGGTGCGGAGAGTCGAATCGCATCGTGAAGGCCTTTCCAAGCAAGAGGCTTTCGATGTTAAATACACACAGATAATGCAGCAATTGAATAATACTCATAGTTATTATGCGTATTAATCAATATCCTTGGACAGGCCAGCCCGATGAACACCCGTGACATAAGCGCTTTCATTGCCGTCGTCGAAACCGGCTCGATCGTGCAGGCGGCCGCGACGATGCATCTCACGCAACCCGCCGTGACACGTCGAATGCAGAGCCTGGAGATGCTGCTTGGCGTCGAGTTGCTGGACCGGCAGTCCAAGCCATTGCGTCCAACCGCAGCTGGACGCGAGGTCTACGAAAAGGGACGCCAGCTGCTGCAGGCCGAGGCGGACCTGATGGCGCTGGTCCGCGAGGATGTCGAGCCATCCGGCGAGCTGCGGCTCGGCATGCCGCCCTATCTTGCCGACATGACGCTTGCCACACCGGTGGATTGCCTACGCAAGTGCTTCCCGCGACTCACCTTGCGCATCCAGACCAGCTGGTCGCAGAGCCTTGTCGAACATATAGAGCAAGGCATGCTGGATGCTGTCGTCGTCGGATTCGCGGAAAACACGGCACCACCGGCTGGCATGACTGCCCACGCATTCAGCCGCCAGCCGATCAAGGTTGTCGCATCACCCGCCCTTAATCTGCGCACGCGGGTCAGCCTGAAGGACCTTTCCGCCTTTCCCTGGGTTCTCAGCCAGAACGGTTGCGGCATGCGGTCCGCACTGCGCCGTTCGATGGAAGCGCAAGGCCTGCCTTTCGACGTCGCGGTGGAAGCGATCGGCGCCGACCTGCAACTGTCCCTGGTATCGCGTGGCGCCGGTGTCGGCATGATTACCGCCGACCTGCTCGCAACGAGTGCGTACCGAGAGAAACTAAAGGTGCTTAGCGTAAGCGACTTCAAGTCCAATATCGTTGCATGGCTCATCCATCGCCCGTTGCCGCCGCGGCTTAAAGCGCCGGTTGCGCTGTTGCTACAAGAACTGGAGAAACTGGCGCGCACGCAACCCGGCGCATCGCGTGTTAAAAAGCAGGCCTGAAATATTCCTGGCCGCCAGCGGATACCCGTTTCTGCGACTTCAACCGCCGCCAAGAAACCGATAGCCCACCCCGGGTTCGGTCTTCAGCCAGCGCGGCGTGACGGGATCGTCACCGAGCTTCTGGCGCAACTTGCCGAGCACGATGCGCAGATAGTGTGTGTCCTGCACATGGGTGGCGCCCCACACTTCGCGCAACACTTGCTGTTGGGTCACCACGCGACCGCTGTGGCGCAGCAACAGGGCCAGCACGGCGTATTCCTTGCGGGTGAGCGACAGCAGCGCACCGTCCAGATGCACTTCGCGGCGCGCCATGTCGACCGCGAGATGGCCGTCGTCATAGCGTGGCGGCAGCTCCGGCTCGCCGGGGCGGTTGCGCAGCAGGGCGCGCAGGCGCGCCATCAGCTCCTGGATGCCGAACGGCTTGGTCACGTAATCGTTGGCGCCGTGATCGAGCGCGCGCACCTTCTCGTCCTCGGCATCGCGCACCGACAGCATCAGCACCGGTACCTGGCTCCACTGGCGCAGTTCAGCCAGCACGTCGTGGCCTTCGCGATCGGGCAGGCCGATATCGAGGATCACCAGATCGGGCGATTGCGTGGCGGCAAGCGCCAGCCCGTCCGCCGCATTGGCCGCCAGCAGCACCTCATAACCTTCTGCACGCAGGCCGATATCGAGGAAACGGCGGATCTGCGCCTCGTCGTCGATCACCAGGATGCGTGGAGCGGCTGAGGTCATGGACTCGTGTCGGGCGGCGGTGGCAGTGGCAGGCTGATGCGGATGGTGGTGCCGATGCCGTCGCCGGGCAAGGCCTCCACGCTGCCGCCATGCGCGCCGATCATGCCACGGCAGATCGCCAGGCCCAGTCCGGTGCCCTGTGGAGCCCGATCACCACGTGATACCGAGTAGAACATGTCGAAGATGAGCGCCCGCTCCTCTTCCGGTATGCCAGGACCGCGATCGCTGACGTCGATCAGCAGGCGTTCGCCGTTGCTGTGCACACTGACCCGCACCGGCTCGTCCGGCGGCGAGAAGCGCGCGGCGTTCTCCAGGATGTTGAACAGCGCCTGCTCGATCAGCGCCGGATGCACATAGAGCAGCACGGGCTCGCATGGCGCCACCGTCTCCACGCGCAGATCGGGAAACAACTTGCGAAGCCTCGTCACAGATGCCGCGACGATCTCCGCGCTGTCGGTCCAGTCGCGGTTGAGCTTAAGCGTGCCGTGGCCGAGCCGGGTCATGTCGAGCAGGTTCTGGATATAGCGATCCAGCCGCTGACCTTCACCGAGGATCGCCTCCAGCAATTCGCGGCGCTCTTCCGGCGGCAACTTCTGTTCATAGCTGATCAGCGTGCCGGCCGCGCCGATCATCGAGGCCAGTGGTGAACGCAGGTCATGCGACACCGACGACAGCAGCGCGTTGCGCAGGCGTTCGGTCTCGCCCTGCACGCGCGCGCCTTCGAGTTCATCGGAAAGCCGTGCACGTTCCAGCGCCTGACCGATGTCCTGCGTCATCGCCAGCGCGAGGCTGCGCTGATCCGGATCGGGCTCGCCCATCGCCGGATCGAAACGCAGTGCTACCGCCCCCAGCGGATGGTTTTCGCTGCCCAGCGGCAGCACCCAGCTCGGCGCGCCGTTCAAGGTGTCGGTATAGCGACCGGCCTGCTCGCCATGCCGGTCGCCCCAGTCGGCCGCAGCCAGATCCTGGGCAGACAGCGCGCGTTCCGGCGGCACGCTTGCCGCCACCCGCAACACCTGCTCCGCATCGCGGGCAAGGATGGCCGCATCGCAACGCAGCGCATGTGCCAACGCCTTGCTGCCGACATCACGGATGCCGCTGGCATCGGTGCTGGTGGTCAGTTGCTGGCCCAGCGTAAGCAGTGCACGCGCCTGCACGTGCGCGCCACGCAAGGATTCCACCTGACTGGCCAGTCGCGTGGCGAGACGGCTGCAGACCAGCGCCGCCACCAGGAACAAGGTCACCGCCAGCACGTCGTCGAAGCTGGAAATCTCAAGCGTGTAGCGCGGCGGCGCGAAAAAGTAGTTGTAGCCGAGGAAACACAGGATCGCCGTATAGACGGCCACCGACATGCGCGTGCGCACCGCCACCACCAGTACCGCGGTGAGGAAGATCAGCGACAGGTTCGCCACCGACAGATAGCGGTCGGCGATAAACGCCAGTCCGAACGCAACCAGGGTGGTGAGCGTGGCGTAGATGTATTCGCTGCGCGAACCGCGCGCGGAAGGCTGCGGCAGGCGCAAGCGGCGGCGCGCCTTCGCCCGCTCGCTCGGCGTGGCGATGATGGTCAGCTCAAGATGCGCGCCACGGCGCAGCAGCAACTGGGTCAGCGAGCGGCCCAGCATGCGCGCCACCACCCGCTCGCGGGTGCGGCCGAGGATGATCTGGCCGACGCCCTCGCGATCGGCGTGCGCCAACAGTTCATCGGCGATCGCATGGCCGCGCAGGATGATCGTCTCGCCGCCGAGCCGGCGCGCCAGCCGCATCGCGGCATCCCGCCGCTCGCGCCGTGCAGGATCCAGTCGCGCGCCGGTATCGACGAAAGCAACGCTCCATGGCGCTCCGCGACGCTCGGCGATACGCCGCGCCACGCGCACCAGATATTCGCTCTGCGCATGGCCGTCGATCGCCGCCAGCACGCGGCGGCGCACCGTCATCGCGCTGCCGCGCGCCAGCATGTGCTCGCGCAGGTCGCTGTCGACGTGGCCGGCGATGGTGTCCACCGCCAGCTCGCGCAACGCCGCCAGATTGGTCGGCGAGAAGAACGCGTTGAGCGCCGCCGCTGCTGTCTCCGGCACGTAGACTTTGCCCTGCTTCAGCCGGACGATCAGTTCGCGTGGCGGCAGGTCGACCAGCACGATGTCGCGCGCACGATCAAGGAACACGTCCGGCACGGTTTCGCGCACGGTGACGCCGGTGATGCGCCGTACCTGGTCGTTGAGGCTTTCCAGGTGCTGCACATTAAGCGCGGTGTACACCTCGATGCCGGCATCGAGCAGCTCGGCGATGTCCTGCCAGCGCCTTTCATGGCGACCACCAGGCAGGTTGCGGTGCGCCAGCTCGTCGACCAGCAGCACCGCTGGCTTGCGTGCCAGCGCCACGTCAAGATCGAACTCGGTGAAGTCGCGCTCGCTGCCGTCGGACGACTTGTAACGCACCGGGCGGCGCGGCAATACCTCCAGGCCTTCCAGCAAGGCCGCGGTTTCGGTACGGCCGTGTGTCTCGACCACACCAACGACCACATCCACGCCCTGCCGCTTCAGCTCGCGCGCGGCGGACAGCATCGCGTAAGTCTTGCCGACGCCGGGCGCGGCGCCGAGAAAGATCTTCAGCCGATGGGTGCGCTCGTCGTGTTCGGTGCTCAGCAGGGCATCGGCACGTGCTTCGCGGGAAGGTTCACTCATGCGCTACCCAGTTTCGGTGAATGACGCTACGTTAGCGCGATCAGCTGCCGTGCGTCTGCGGCGCGTCCAGCGCCAGGTTGAGCTGCAGCACGTTGACCCGCGGCTCGCCGAACATCCCGAACTGGCGCCCGCTGGTGTATTCGTTCACCAAGGCCTGCACCTGTGACGTGCTAAGCCCGCGCACCTTCGCCACCCGCGCGAGCTGGTACTGCGCCGCCGCCGGGCTGATCTCCGGATCGAGGCCGCTGGCCGAGGCGGTGACCAGATCCACCGGCACCGGTGCGGTGTTGCCTGGGTCGGCGGCACGCAGCGCGGCGATGCGCTGCTTCACCGCGTCGGTCAGCGCCGGATTGGTCGGCCCCAGGTTGGAGCCACCGGAGTTGACGCCATTGTTCGCCTGCGGCGTGGTCGCCGACGGTCGACCCCAGAAGTACTTCGGGTCGGTGAACGACTGGCCGATCAACATGGAACCGATCGGCTTGCCGTCCTTCACGATCAGGCTGCCGTTGGCCTGCTGCGGAAAGACCAGCTGAGCCAGCCCGGTGGCCACCAGAGGATAGGCGACCCCGGTAATCAACGTCATCAGCAGCAGCAACATTAATGAATTACGTATCAACCTGCTCATTGCATCACCACCAGTTGGAAATCAAAAAAGCTGACGGGTCATCAGCATCGTCTCGCAGACGGACCCTGCTCAGAAATGAAAGATGATGTCACCAGACAGAATCGTCTCGCGGGACTTGTTCGGAGCAATGCCAGCGTTCGAATTTCCGTTGAATGCATCGCCGTTCAGAGAATGGTACGTAGCGATTTCCGGCCGCACTTCGAGTTGCGGCGAGAAAAAGTGTTGCCAACCAAATGCGAAGTTCACATAACGAGTTTTCACGCCCGTACGTTGGCCATTCTTGTCCCAGAAGTACTCGGGCCGGAACGAAAAGTTGTCCAAGGGATCTGGGCTGTAGTTGAGATAGGCAACAGTGGCCAGCGTGCTGGCCCGGCACGTCAACTGCGTGGCACTGGCGCAGATCGCCAGATCGGGGGCGTTGTACGGAATGAATCGTGACGAGAACGGCGCCCCCCCGTTTGCATAGATGGTTTGCACATCGCTATTGAGTGCGTTGGGAACGCGGTTCTCAAAAAGGTCATAGGCCTCGTAAGAAACATGCCAATGCTCATCGAACGTATGGTAGAACGTGAAGCCATACCACTGCAGATTGTTGTAACCATATCTTCCCGAGTTGATTGCATCCGCGCATGGCATAAAGGCGGTCTTGCCATCGTCGCTGAGATAGCGAACGCATGCCGACACCGACGGCATCGAACCCGGATCCGTCTTGAAGGTCGAGTTCGGATAGAGCGGGTTGTATCCAACTTGGCCGGGGCCGGTACCTGGGACGTTCGGATACGGGTTGTTCAGCGTTTGATTCAAGTGCGTCGGAAATGCCTCGGTACCGTCCGTCACGCCGAGTAGCACGGTCCAGTTCTTGTTGACAGCCAAGGTACCTTCCAGACCGGTGTTGGTGTAGTTATCGAACGAATAAGTCATCGAATGCGTGTACATGTAGTTGTTTGGCGCGAGCTGTGCTTCGATATCCGGTATGGAAATGAAGCGTCCGAAACGCAGCATCAGACCGTCGGCGACCCAAGGAATGTAGATTTCGCCATACATCATCGGGAAGTCGTAGCCATTGACCTTGTTTTCGTCCAGCAATTGGTAGCTGGCCAACCCATACGACGTGGTGTAGCGGTAGTTTTCGCCATACAACACCGAAAGGCGCATGCCCCAATCGATGTGGTCGGTCTGCACCGTGTCGGGGAAACGATCCAGATACAGCACGAACTGGTCAAATTCCAATGTATTAGGCGTATACGCATACGCCGCTGGCGCATTACCACCGGGCTTTGTCGTACTCGTGCTCAGGTTGCCGCCACCATTGACCCAGCCATAGAGCTGGAAATTGTTCCGAGTGAGCCAATCGCCGAAAGCAGTGTTGCCCAGTGCGGTCATCAACGGACTGTCGACCGAATTCGGGCGCGTCACACCTAATGATGTGGTTCCGCCATAGGGCCACTCGGTAAACGGCATCGGGGGTGTTGTCTGCGCGGCCGGCGCCCAATCTGCGCGCCTCGATGCAGGTGCCTTCGGGTCCGCGGGGGCGGCTGGCTGGCCCCACTCAAGCTTGTAGTAGTTCGTCAGACGCATCCAGAAACTCGTTCCCAGGTAGTCATTGAGGCAGTCGAAATTCTTGTAGGGGTCGCAATTACTGCTACCCAGCGGTACTTGTGCCGGTATCGATGCCGACGCGGTGACCGCCGACTGTGGCGCTGCCATCGCATACCCGGTCGGAATCATTGCCAACAAAACAGCGGCAGCCAGTGTTTTCTTGTACTGCATGGTTTTTCCTTGCACTCCGGCAACACCGGACTTTCTTCGATTGAGATGGTTGATGAAAACCGCACGATGCGGCTGTCAGATGCCGGCGTATCCGCCAAGCACATAGTCGTCCTCGACACTGCTTGCCCCGTCAGGGGGGCTTGCCGCAGCGATGGTGACCGTGGCTGGTTCGCTGCGCGGCCGCAGCGGCAGCGCGATCACCACGTCGCAATCGGAGTCGTTGGCCGACAGGCGCAGCTCCATGTCGGGATGGGTGTCGTCAGGAAGGGATACAGAAAGTTTCAGCGTTTGCATGACATAGCTCCATGAAGAGAAACCATCATCCCAGCGGGGCCCGGATCCACATTCGGTGATGCAGGAGGCTGCCGAGAAGCGATTCCGGCCTTCGCCGGAATGACGAGCAAAAAGAAATCAGGCCAGTCCGCACAGGACCAGCAACATGTCGATAAGCTTGATGCCGAGAAACGGCACCACGATGCCGCCCAGGCCGTAAATAAGCAGGTTGCGGCGCAGCAGCGCACCGGCGCCGAGCGCGCGGTACTTCACGCCCTTCAGCGCCAGCGGGATCAGGAAGATGATGATCAGCGCATTGAAGATCACCGCCGACAGGATCGCGCTCTGCGGCGTCGCCAGGTGCATCACGTTGAGCGTGTTGAGCGTCGGATAGGTGGTCGCGAACGCGGCGGGAATGATCGCGAAGTACTTGGCAATGTCGTTGGAGATCGAGAACGTGGTCAGCGAGCCACGGGTGATCAGCATCTGCTTGCCGATCTCCACCACCTCGATCAGCTTGGTCGGGTTAGAGTCGAGATCGACCATGTTGCCGGCCTCTTTCGCGGCCTGCGTGCCGGTGTTCATCGCTACCGCCACATCGGCCTGGGCCAGCGCCGGCGCATCGTTGGTACCGTCGCCGCACATCGCCACCAGCCGGTTCTGCGCCTGGATATCGCGGATCAGCTTGAGCTTGGCTTCCGGCGTGGCCTCGGCGAGGAAATCGTCGACGCCAGCCTCCGCTGCAATAGCGGCAGCCGTGAGTGGGTTGTCGCCGGTGATCATGATGGTCTTGATGCCCATCCGGCGCATCTCGGCGAAGCGCTCCTTGATGCCGCCCTTGACGATGTCCTTCAGCTCGATCACGCCCAGTGCCCGCGGACCTTCGGTGACGATCAGCGGAGTGGCGCCGCGCCGCGCGATGTCCTCGGCCATGCGCTTGACCAGCGGCGGCAGGTGGCTGTTCTGCGCCTCCAGATGTTTCTCCACGGCATCGAGTGCGCCCTTGCGGATCTGCCGCGTACCAAAATCGACGCCGCTCATGCGGGTCTGCGCGGTGAACGGCACGAACTGTGCGTGCATCGCCTCGAGCTGCTGTTCGCGCAAGCCGAATTTCTCCTTCGCCAGCACCACGATGCTGCGACCTTCCGGTGTTTCGTCGGCCAGCGAGGCCAGCTGCGCGGCTTCGGCCATGATCTTTTCATCGATGCCCGGCGCCGGATAAAACGCCACCGCCTGGCGATTGCCCAGGGTGATGGTGCCGGTCTTGTCGAGCAGCAGCACGTCTACGTCGCCAGCCGCTTCGACTGCACGGCCGGAGGTGGCGATCACGTTGGCGCGGATCATCCGGTCCATGCCAGCGATGCCGATCGCCGACAGCAGTGCACCGATCGTGGTCGGGATCAGGCATACCAGCAGCGCGATCAGCACCGTGAGAGTGATCGGATGGCCGATGCCCGCCGCCTGCACGCTATAGATCGAATACGGCAGCAAGGTGGCGCAGGCCAGCAGGAAGATCAGCGTGAACTTCGCCAGCAGGATGGTCAGCGCGATCTCGTTCGGCGTCTTGCGCCGTTTGGAACCTTCCACCATCGCGATCATGCGGTCGAGAAAACTCTCGCCCGGATTGCTGGTGATGCGCACCACCAGCCAGTCCGACAACACCTTGGTGCCGCCGGTGACCGCGCTGCGGTCGCCGCCGGATTCGCGGATCACCGGTGCGGATTCGCCGGTGATCGCGCTCTCGTCCACGCTGGCTGCACCGACCACCACTTCACCGTCACCGGGAACCTGCTCGCCGGCCTCGACCAGCACGTGATGGCCGGTACGCAGTTCACTGGACGGCATGAAGGTAATCGTTGCATTGCGATCGGCCGATGCCAGCTTCTTCGCGATCACATCCTTGCGCGAACTGCGCAACGCATTGGCCTGCGCCTTGCCGCGGCCTTCCGCCAGCGCCTCGGCAAAATTCGCGAACAGCAGGGTGAACCACAGCCACAGGCTGACCCAGAAGATGAAGCCGGTCGGCGCCTCGCCGTGGCCGGCGAGCGCCTGCACCCACAGCAACGTGGTCAGCACGCTGCAGACGAAGACGACGAACATCACCGGATTGCGGAACTGCAACCGGGGCGACAGCTTGCGGAACGAATCGGCCATCGCCGTGAGAACCAGCTCGCGGCTGAAGCCACTCGCTGCTTGAGTTTGTGCGGTCATGATTCAGTGTCCCGACATCAGGGATTCGGCGATTGGCCCCAGGGCCAGTGCCGGAAGGAAAGTCAGCGCGCCAACCACGACCACCACGCAGGCCAGCAGCGTGATGAACAGCGGCGTATGCGTCGGCAAGGTGCCGGCTGATTCGGGTACGTGGCGCTTGGCGGCGAGCGAGCCGGACATTGCCAGCATCGCGATGGCGAGCGGGAAACGTGCGAGGAACATGCAGATGCCGAGCAGCACGTTCCAGAACGGCGTGTTCGCGGAGAGACCGCCGAACGCACTGCCGTTGTTGTTGGAAGCCGAGCTGACCGCGTAGAGGATCTCGCTGAAGCCATGCGCGCCGGGGTTGGCCACGCCCGCCACACCCGCCGGCACCATGACCGCGATGGCCGTGCCGATCACCACCAGCGCACATGGCAGCAGCACCGCGAGGCTGGCCATCTTCATCTCGTAGGCTTCGATCTTCTTGCCGAGGTATTCCGGCGTGCGACCCACCATCAGCCCGGCGATGAACACCGCCACCACCGCGAAGGCGAGCATGCCGTACAGACCCGAGCCGACACCGCCGAAGATCACCTCGCCGAGCTGGATCAGCCACATTGGCACCAGGCCACCGAGCGGGGTCAGCGAGTCGTGCATCGCATTCACCGCACCGCACGACGCTGCCGTGGTGATCGCCGCAAACAGGCCGGACGCGGCGATGCCAAAGCGGGTCTCCTTGCCCTCCATGTTGCCGCCGGCCTGCAGTACCGAGGCATGCTGATCCACCGCCAGTCCATGCAGCGCCGGATTGCCGGCCTGCTCGGCCGCGACCAGGCCGATCGTCAGCGGGATGAAGATCAACAGCATCGTGGCGAGGATGGCCCAGCCCTGGCGCCGGTCGCCCACCTGCTTCCCGAACATGTAGCAGAGCCCACCGGGGATCAGCAGGATCGCCAGCATCTCGATGAAGTTGGAGAACGGCGTGGGGTTCTCGTACGGGTGTGCCGAGTTCGCGTTGAAGAAACCACCGCCATTGGTGCCGAGCATCTTGATCGCGATCTGCGATGCGGCCGGGCCCATCGGCAAGGTCTGCGTGGTGACCTGCGTTTCCTTGCTCACTTCATGGCCGGCGGCATCCTTCACCGCATTGCCCGCGGCGTCCTTCACCGTCTCGGTGTAACTGGTGGTTTGCACCACCGGCACATCGACATAGGACTTGAAGTTCTGCACCACGCCCTGCGACACCAGAAGCATCGTTATCAGCAGCGATAGCGGCAGCAGCACGTACAGCGCGCTGCGGGTGAGGTCGACCCAGAAGTTGCCTATGCTGAGCGAGCTGCGCCGGCTGAAGCCGCGCACCACCGCCACCAGCACCGCGATGCCGGTTGCCGCGGAGAGGAAGTTTTGTACCGCCAGACCCAGCATCTGGGTCAGGTAGCTCATCGTCGATTCGCCGGCGTAGCCCTGCCAATTGGTGTTGGTGGCGAAGCTGATCGCCGTGTTCATCGCCGAATCGGGCGACACCGCGCCGAAGTGCTGCGGGTTCAATGGCAGCCACTGCTGCACGCGCTGCAACAGATAAACGACCAGCACGCCGAGTACGTTGAACAACAGCATCGCCAGCGCGTAACGCTTCCAGCCCATGGCTTCGTCATCGCGGATGCCGCACAAGCGATAGATCACGCGCTCCACGCCACTACCAAAACGGGTGACGCGGTTCGGCGTATCGGCGAAAACCAGCGCCATGTAGCTGCCGACCGGCTTCACCAGCAGCAGCAATACCACCAGGTACAGGCCAACCTGCAGGAAATCATTGGTGGTCATTCGAACCACTCCGGCTTGAGCAGGGCCACACACAGGTAGCCGGCCAGCGCCACGGCGATCAGGCCGGCGAGGACATACAGGACATTCATGATTGGGAGCTCATGCAGTGAAGGGGAAGGCAGACGCGGCAACCGGTCTACTTGCGCGGACTCAGCCGATCGCAGAGCAGCGCAAAGCCCAACGTGGCCGCGCACAGCACGAGCAGGAACAACAGGTAGACGAAATCCATCGGCGTCGACTCCATGAAAGGGCGACGCGCACTGTAGGAAGTGCCGTATAAGAAAGGGGTAGCGATTCGGCCGGGGCGCGTATAGAACGCGTAAAGTTTTGCGGGCGACCGCGCAGAACCGGCGATCAGGCCGTCATGCGCAGCGAGCCATCCGCGGGCTCAGCCGGCAGCCGGTCGATGGTGTAGCCCGCCGCATCCCATGCATCGAGGCCGCCCAGCAGCGGCCGCACGTTGCGGTAACCGATCGCCATCAGCAGCTTGGCCGCCTTGGCGGCGGAGACCTCGTTCGGGCAACTGCAATAGATCACCAACTCGCGATCGGGTGAAATGTCCTGCAGCACCTGGTCGACACCGTCCAGGTCAGCCAGCAATGCACCGGGGATGATCCGCGTGTCGAGCAGGCGTGCCGCCTGCGAGCGCACGTCGACCACCACGGGATTCTGCCCATTCGCGATGGATTCGCTCAGTTCGTCCACCGTGATCCGGGCCATGCGCAAGGCCACCAGCAACCGCCGGCGCTGCCACCACTTGGCCGCGATATAGAGCGCCAGCAGCCCCAGTAGCAGCTCCAGCGCGACCGTGCCCGCACTGGCCAGGTCAGCCAGCAGATCGTCGACCTGCGCGGCGAAAGCATAGCCGAGCCCCACCGCAACGCCCGCCCACAGCAGCGAACCCAGGCCGTCCAGCAAGACGAAGGTACCCGCACGCAAACCCATCGCGCCAACCAGCGGCGGCGCCACCGTGGCCAAGCCGGGCACGAACTTGGCGATCAGCAGGATCCGCCCACGCCAGCGCTGGAAGCGCAGCTCGGACTGCTTCACGCAGGAATCGGGCGACAGCGATATGCGGCAGATCGTACGCATCACGCCAGCACCGAAACGGCGGCCGGCCCAGTACCAGACCAGATCGCTGAACAGGCAAGCAAGCACCACCACCAGCAGCACGCCCGCCAGCGGCAGCTTGCCGTTGGCGCTCAGCGCACCCGCCACGACCATGGTCGGTATCGCCGGCACCGGTACACCGGCCTGCTCCACCAGCACATTGAAGAACACCAGCAGCAGGCCGTACTGGGCGATCAGCGCAATGATCTGATGGGCCATCGGATCGGCACTCGGGGCACGGTTCCGCGAAACCGCAGGTGCCTATAGATTGGGCCAGTCAGCGGCTATTGCAAACCCCTCCCGGCAGCCACCGGAACGCGCGGCCACGCGGCATACGCCATCCCGGGCTACTGCTTTCGTGGGAAATGTCCACTGGTTGCTCTGAGGCATAACGCAAACCACGGCGTAATTTGCTGCAGGGCCCTATAATCTTGCCGATACGCCGCCTTGAAGCCTCCATGAACTCGATGCCTGCCGACGCCCGACGCCCCGCCGACTTCGCCCATGTGCGCGACCTCGCTGCTGCCGACATGCAGCGCGTCGATACGTTGATCCGCCAGCGGCTGTCCTCAGACGTGGTGCTGATCAACCAGATCGCCGACCACATCATCGCCAGCGGCGGCAAGCGGCTGCGCCCGATGCTGCATGTGCTGGCCGCCGGTGCCGCCGGCTATCGCGGCGACCGCCACACCAAGCTCGCGGCGATCATCGAGTTCATCCACACCTCCACCCTGCTGCACGATGACGTGGTCGACGAGTCCGACCTGCGCCGCGGCCGCAAGACCGCCAACGCGCTGTGGGGCAACGCGGCCAGTGTGCTGGTTGGCGACTTCCTCTATTCGCGCTCGTTCCAGCTTATGGTGGAACTCGACGACATGCGCATCATGCGCATCCTCGCCGACACCACCAACACAATCGCCGAAGGCGAGGTACTGCAGCTGCTCAATATCGGCAACGCCGACGTGAACGAAGCAGCCTATCTGGCGGTGATCGAACGCAAGACCGCGGTGCTGTTCGCCGCCGCCACCGAACTCGGCGGCATCCTCGGCGGGCTGCCGGAATCCCAGGTGACCGCGCTGCGCCGCTACGGCATGGAACTGGGCTACGCATTCCAGATCGCCGATGACCTGCTCGACTACATCAGCGACGCCGGCACGTTGGGCAAGAACATCGGTGACGACCTCGCCGAGGGTAAGCCCACCTTGCCGTTGATCTATGCACTGGAGAAGGCGAATCCGGAGCAGGCGCAGTCGCTGCGCCACGCGATCGAACACGGCGGACTCGACTCGCTCGACCGTATCATCGCCTCGATCCGCGACTCCGGTGCACTGGAGCGCACCCGCGAACGGGCCGTGATGCATGCCGAGGCGGCCCAGGCTGCGCTCGGCACCCTGCCTGCCTCGGTCTATCGCGATGCACTCGCCATGCTGGCCGACTACTCGGTGCAGCGCACGTTCTGATCGTTCCTGCGGGACTTTGTGTAGGAGCAGATTCAGTCGTTCCCACGGAACCATGGAATTCCCGCCACAGGCGAAGCGCAATCAGCCATTGGGTTGACCAGGGAAACCAATCGTTCCCGAATGGATGCTGGCACCGTCGCCGCCAATCGGCCAGACTTCGTCCCATGCTCCGTTCGCGTTCAATCAACTGGTTCTTGTGGCTTGCGGTGATCCTGCTGTCACTGGGATCAGCGCATGCCGCCGGCGCCAGCTATCGCTACGACACGGTACATAGCCAGATCGTCTTCAGCGTCAGCCACGACGGCTATTCGCGCCCGTTCGGACGGCTGCATATCGCCAAAGGCTGGCTGCGTTTTGATCCGGGCGACTGGAGTACGGCAGCCACCGAGCTGGATATCGACTTGGACAGCCTGGACATGGGCGATGCGGACTGGAACAAAGCTGTTTGCAAGCCAAACCTGCTCGACTGTGCGCATGATCGCTATGCGCACTTCGTCAGCACCCGTATCGAACGCAAGGATGGCCAGCATGGCGTGCTGCATGGCCAGCTCAGCATGCGCGGGACGAGCCAATCCGTGAGCATTCCCTTCACCTTCAACCGCGCCGGACGAACGATCTATGGCCTTCACGACGTAGCAGGCTTCTCGGCGACCACGATGCTGGATCGCGACGCTTTCGGCATAACCGCCTATTCCGGTTCGATCGGGCACCAGGTAAGCGTGTGGCTGGAGCTTGAAGCGATCCGCGACGATCACGCTGTTACACCTTCAAAGGATCAACCATGAGTCTGCGCAGCAATGACCACCAGTGGGGCTGGGTCGCCAAGTTTTTCCACTGGATCATCGCGCTGGCCATCATCGGCAACGGCATCTTCGGCTTGCTGATGGATCTGGCGCATTCGCCGATGCAGAAGATCAACTGGCTGGCCCTGCACAAGTCGATTGGCCTGACCGTGCTGGCGCTGTTCCTGCTGCGCGTACTGTGGCGCTGGGGTGATGGCCGGCCACCGGAGGAACCGGGGCCGCGCTGGCAGCAGCTTGCAGCACATATCATCCACGGCATGCTGTATGTGCTGATCGCGGCGATCCCGCTCAGCGGCTGGTGGTACAACTCCGTCACCGGCAAGCCGCTGCAATGGTTCAAGCTGTTCAACCTGCCGGCGCTGGGAGCGAAGAACGACGCCTTGCGCCATTTCTCGCATGGCGTGCACGAATACCTGTTCTGGCTGCTGGTGCTGGTGTTGGTGGCGCACGTCGGTGCGGCGCTGAAGCATCATGTATTCGACCATGACAACGTGCTGCGCCGAATGCTGCCGTTTGGTCGCCCGCGCAACGACTCCACTCCCCGAGGAGAATCCTGATGAACCGTCTTGCCATCCTGCTGCTCGCACTTGCCCTCCCCGGAGCCGCTGCTGCCGCCGACTACACCGTGCAGCCGGCGACCAGTACGCTCGGTTTCAGCGGCACTTTCCAGGGCGCTTCCTTCAATGGCCAGTTCGGCCAGTGGACCGCGGCGATCAGCTACGACGCGGCGAAACTCGCCACCTCGAAATTCGAGGTTTCGGTGACCCTGGCCAGCGTGAAGACCGGCGACAAGGATCGCGACGGCGCTTTGCCCGGCTCTGATTTCTTCAACGTGGCGAAATTTCCGCAGGCGCACTTCGTCACCACCGGTTTCCGCCAGAACGGGGCGCAGGTGATCGCCGACGGCAACTTGACCCTGCGCGGCGTGACCAAGCCAGTCAGCCTCAACGTGACGTTCAAGCCGCAGGGCAACGGCGCCATGCTGGATGTCGCCGGTACGGTGAAGCGGCTCGACTTCGGCATAGGTACCGGCGACTACGCCGATACCTCGGTGATCGGTGCCGACGTGAAGATCAACGCACACCTGCAGCTCGCGCCGAAGTAAGCGGCCACCTCGATGGCAGGCGACAAGCTGTGGCAACGCCTGCGTGGCTGGCTCACGCCCGAGCGCAGCGGCACCATCGCAACACCTGCGCCGCGCAACCCTGCTGTCGGCTCGATGCGGGTGGCCGACAGCCTGCGCAGCCTGCTCGATGATCCGACCATTCCGGCTTCGGTACGCAGCGAACTCGCTACCGACTTCGGCCGCATCGAACACATGCTGGACAAGCTCGAGCGCGGCGAACTGCACATCGCCGTATTCGGCCGAGTGTCCACCGGCAAGTCGGCGCTCGGCAATGCACTGCTCGGCCGTGAAGCATTCGCGGTCGGCGTCCTGCACGGCACCACCACCGACGCCGCGCACGCGACACTCGATGAGGCGCAACACGATGGCCTGGTGCTGATCGACACGCCTGGCATCAACGAACTGGATGGCGAGGCACGCGAGCAGCTGGCGTTTGAGGTAGCCGAGGTCAGCGACCTGGTGATCTTCGTCTGCGACGGCGACCTCACCCGCGAGGAACTCGATGCCCTGAAAACCCTCGCCGCCACCCAGCGCCCGCTGCTGCTGGCGCTGAACAAGGCCGATCGCTACGGCCGCGACGAATTGGACAGCCTGCTCGAGCATCTGCGCCTGCGCGTGAGCGGGCTGGTCCGCGCGGAAGACGTGCTGGCGGTGGCCGCACATCCCGCCGCGCAGCGGGTGATCGAGGTGGATACACACGGCCGCGAGCAGGCGCACGAGCAGGCGCGTCCACCCGATGTCGCCGCCCTGCGCGAACGCCTGCTGGCGATCGCGGCGCGCGAAGGCAAGATGCTGTCGGCGATCAACGCCGGGCTGTACGCCGGCCGGCTCACCGACCAGGTCAGCGCGCGCATCGCGCAGACGCGGCAGGCGGTCGCCGCGAAACTGATCCGGCATTACTGCATCGCCAAGGGCGTGGCGGTCGCGTTGAATCCGATTCCGGTCGCCGACCTGCTCGCCGCCGCCGGCCTGGATGCGGCGATGGTGGTGCAGCTGTCGCGAGTGTATGGACTGCCCCTGACCCGTGCCGAATCCGGTCGACTGGTGGTGGTAATCTCGGCCCAACTCGCCGCACTGATGGGTGCGATCTGGGGCATGCAACTGGTCGCCTCGGCACTGAAGGGCGTCAGCGCCGGCCTGTCGGTGGTGGTCACCGCCGCCGCGCAGGGCGCGCTCGGCTGGTACGCCACCGTTCTGATCGGCCGCGCCGCCGAACGCTATCTGATCGCCGGCAAGTCCTGGGGCGAAGCCGGCGCCAAGCGCGCCGTCGCCGAGATCGTTGCCGGCCTTGACCGCGACTCGATCCTGCGCGAGGCGCGCGATGAAATCCTGAAACGCCTGAAATCGCAACGCGCGTAAGGCAACTGCAATTGCCCTGCCTTCCAGTGCGGGGCATCATGCCTGCAATGAACCTGATCACCCCGCCAACATCTGCACTGCCGACCGCCAACCCGCCGATGGTGGTCAACTGCATCGCCTATCGCAACGATGGCAGCCGGATCGGCGAGATCACGCTCGACGCGATCAGCGAAGTGCTGGCACAGCCGGATACCTTCGTCTGGGTTGGCCTGCATGAGCCGGATGAGCCCTTGCTGTTGAAACTGCAGGAAGAGTTCGGCCTGCACGACCTGGCGATCGAGGACGCGCATACCGCGCACCAGCGCACCAAGCTGGAAACCTACGGCGACTCGCTGTTCCTCGTGGTGCAGACCGCTCAGCTGGTCGACGGCCAGCTGGAGTTCGGCGAGACCCACCTGTTCCTCGGCCCGCGCTACCTGGTCAGTATCCGCCACGGTGCGTCGCTGTCCTACGCACCGGCGCGACGCACCTGCGAACATACGCCAGCGCTGCTGGCACTGGGCCCCAGCTACGCGCTGTACGGCGTGCTCGACTTCATCGTCGACAACCTGCTGCCGATCGTGCGTGATTTCCGCGAGGAACTGCAGCAGCTGGAACAGGACATCTTCGCCGAGACGTTCAATCGCAGCACAGTGCGGCGGCTGTACGACATGCAGCGCGACCTGATGACACTACGCCTTGCTGTGGTGCCGTTGCAGGATATCATCAGCCAATTGGTAAGACTCCACCCGAACCTGATTCCGGACGAACTGCGCGCGTATTTCCGCGACGTCTACGATCATGTTTTCCACGTCAACGAGTCGATCAGCGCGATGCGCGAAATGCTCACCGCCGCGATCAACGTCAACCTCTCACTGGTCACCTTCGGCCAGAACGAAGTGATGAAGAAACTCGCCGGCTGGGCCGCCATGCTCGCCGCACCCACCCTGCTCACCAGCTGGTACGGCATGAACTTCACCCATATGCCCGAACTCAGCCAGCCATGGGCCTACCCGGCCGTCATCGTGGCGATGCTGAGCGTGGTCGGCGGCATCTACCTACTACTCAAGCGCGCGAAGTGGTTGTGAGCTGATCCATTCTCCACTGACTGGGAATAAGTACACGCGATGATGCAAAAAATCAGGGATGCAAGATGCACAAAAGATTGACCTATGTCGTTGCGGGTATCGCGCTCATCGTGACTGCCCTCGTTTATTGGCCAGTTGTTCACGCAAATTTTGTCTGGGACGACTGGCTCGACTTCCACGATATGCCATGGCTGCGCCAAGGAGACGAGTGGAAACACTTCATATTCAGGGACTACAACGGCTGGACAAACTACTTTCGCCCACTTGGCGTGGCACTTCTCACGCTGCAAGTCCGTCTGTTCGGAGATGCACCGGGCCCCATGCATGCAGTGTCCCTCGGGATGCATCTTCTCAACACGCTACTTGTGGGCCTGCTTTCATGGCGCTGCGGCGCTGCTATAACGAGTGTGCCGAAGCGGACATATCTCCTCGCCGTTTCAATGTTGCTTTACGGGCTTCATCCGGCGCTGATCGAACCGGTGTCGTGGATCAGCTCTCAGTTCGATCTTGTCGTAACGATGTTTATGCTGCTCGGGTTGCTCGCAAACGCATGCATCAAGGGAGCATGTGCCCGACCAACGGTTGTCGCGATTCTTTTCTTCCTTGCCGCGTGCACCAAAGAATCGGCGGTTTCGTTCCCGTTGATGCTGGTCGTTTTCGACTGGGCGGTTTTTTTCAAACGTCATGATGGGAGGTTGGGTTCCGCCATCCGCGCCCTTATCAGTCGAAACTGGCCGGTATACGTCGCCATGCTTTTCGCCGGTATTGTTTACCTCTCTTTCCGTCACTGGGCTATCGGAAAAATCGTCAACCCTTTCGCGGGCAGCTCATTCCCCGTATTCGCACGACTGCAGGAGGCCTGCTTCATCTACCTGCATTACTGGAAGACCTTGATCTGGCCGATGTCAGGAATGAGCCCGATCCATCCCGTTGATGTGCAGCAATTCAACCTAGCTTCCCCGTCGTCCGTACTTGTCGATTTAGCAGCGATCGGTATCGTAGCAACAGGTCTTTACCTTGCACTTCGACGATCATCGACAACTGGTTGCATGATTGTAGCCATGACGGTAGCGCTGCTGCCTGTACTGCATGTTGCCTCAGCGAACTTCGATAGTAGTCTCTACCACGATCGCTACGTGATAACCGCGCTGGCAGTAGTTTGCGCCATGCTTCCACTCTTGCGGTTGCACATGCCGATCGCCTGCAATCGGGCACGGTTTGCTTTCCCTTTGTCTGCATCGATCATATTTTTCTGGTTTGTGTTTGCAGTGATCGACATTCGCGCAACGTTGCCGCTATGGTCCAACAACGTGAATCTGTGGCAATGGGCACTCACCGTGAACCCTGATTCCGTCGAGGCAAAGGACAGCTTGCTCAGCGCTTATATAGATACGAAGGATTATGCCAACGCCCACAAGCTGATCGACCAGTTGCTGGCGGATCATGTTCAGTGCGCCAATTGCATGCTGAATGCCGCGATCCTGGCTGTCACCGAAAATGATCCTGCACGTGCAGCTGTTGCACTGGAAGAAGTCAAGACTTCCAGGGAAGTTGCTACGGACAAGAAGATGTTGCGCATGTATATCCTCGCAACCGGCGAGACGCTCGTATTACAAGGTCATCTAGAAGATGCCGAACAGCTCCTGCGTATCGCGATGAAGATGGATCCACTCGACCCACAACCGAAGCTATCGCTCGCGATTGCACTGGCTCTTCAGGGTAGGAAGGACGAAGCGCTTATTGTGGGTGAATCTGCAATCGTACTGCTTCCACTGGATGAACGCGGCGCAAGACGCAAGAAACTCGACGACACCATTGCTTCGGGTATCAGATCGGCTCGACCAACAGATCAATCGACGAAAGATCACTAATCGCGGCTTGAGTACCCAGCGGCTCTCGTCCGGGAAGGTCAGGAACTCGCTGGGAATACGGCGGCGCTGCATCACCGTAAACGCACTCGGTCCCTGAGTGATCTGGATGCGGAAATCGTCGCCCTTCAAATGTCGCTCCGGTAGCCCAGTCAATATTCGTTCCCACTCATCTGTGGACAACGCCCTTGCTCGGTGTTGGCCTTGAACTTCCCGGTGATGCAGAGTGATAGCTCAGCGATAACTGGTTGATCGGGATATCTGCTGGCCATGCGCCTATCCATTTCGTCGCGATAATTGGCCATACCAGCAATTGCCCTGCCCTCTGGTGCCGGGCATCATGTGCTGATGATCTGATCAATCAACCGCGAATGCACCGCCGGTCGCCAAGCAGCCAATGGTCGCCAATTGCACGATACCTACTGGAAGAACCTATGCGCGGCAGATTGACCTACGGTGCTGCAGGCATTGCGATCATCGTGGTTGCAATCGTCTATTGGCCCGTGATTCACGCAAACTTTGTCTATAGTGACTGGCTCGATTTCCATCAGCAGTCGTGGCTTCGCCATGGTGACGAGTGGAAGCACTACATCTTCAGGGACTTCAATACCTGGACGAATTACTTTAGGCCCCTCGGCGTGGCACTTCTCACGTTGCAGGTTCGTCTGTTCGACTTGGCGCCAGGCCCCATGCATGCGGTATCTCTCGGGATACATCTAATCAACACCCTGCTTGTGGGCCTTCTTTCGTGGCGCTGTCGCGATACTGCGATGAATGAGCGGCATCGCACATGGCTCCCTGCTGCCGTCATGCTGCTCTACGGACTGCACCCGGTATTGATCGAGCCGGTGGCATGGATCAGCTGCCAGTTCGATCTCATCGTAACAATGTTTATGTTGTCCGGAGTGCTAGCCAATACCTGTATCCGGGGAACTACAACCCGTGCAGTTGCGGTCGCCACACTGTTCTTTCTGGCAGCATGCACCAAGGAATCGGCAGTCTCGCTCCCATTGATTCTTGTCGTTTTCGATTGGCTCCTTCTTTGCAGGCGCAGGGAGGAGGACATACTCTCCAGTATATCCACGCTAATCCGCCGCAACTGGCAGGTATACGTTGCCATGTTCTTCGCAGGCATCGTCTATCTCGGCTTCCGCCATTGGGCCCTCGGGAAAATCATTAATCCATTTTCGGGCAGCTCATCCTCCTTGCTAGAACGGCTTCAGGAAGTCTGTTTCATCTATCTGCACTACTGGAGGATCCTGATCTGGCCGATGTCCGGCATGAGCCCGATTCACCCGCTCGACACAACGCAATTCAACATAGTCTCCATACCCTCCGCGCTTACCGACTTGGCTGCGATTGGAATCGTCGTGGCGGGTTTTTACCTCGCGCTACGACGTGCATCGACAGCGGGGTGCATCGTAGTAGCCGTAACCGCTGCGCTGCTGCCCGTGCTGCATATCGCCTCGGTGGAGTTCGACAACAGTCTGTACCATGAACGTTACGCCATGCCCGCTTTGGCAGTTACCTGCGTCATGCTTTCCCGCCTGTCGCTGCGTGGGCCGACTTTCAACAGACTACAGAGGTTCGGCGATCCACTTTTGGCCACAGTTTTTCTGTTCTGGCTGGCATTCGCGATCATCGACATTCGCGTGACCTTGCCGCTATGGGCAGACAACATACACCTCTGGCGATGGGCGCTCACCGAATATCCAGACTCCATCACGGCCAAAAATAATCTACTCAGCGCGTATATCGACATAAGTGATCATGCCGATGCCCATAAGTTGATCGACCGACTGCAGGAAGATCATGTGCCGTGCTCCCTTTGCATGCTGAACGCAGCCATCTTGGCCGTCAGCGAAAACGATCCGGCACGCGCAACAACTGCACTGGAAGTTGTAAGGAACTCCAGGGAGTTGCTCACCGACAAACTGATGCTTCACTCATACCTCCTTACCACAGGCCGGATGCTTGTATTGCAAGGCAATTGGGACGAAGCCGAGAATATCCTCCGCGCCACTGTGAAAATGGATCCCCTCGATCCGCAGCCTCGACTATCACTCGCCGCGGCGCTTGCTTATCACGGCAAGAAGGAAGAGGCCCTCGAAATGGGCAAATCCGGATTGGCCCTGCTCCCACCTGACGAGCGCGATTCAGCGCAAAGCGTGCTTGACAGAGCTCTTGCAGCAGGCGTGGAACCAACTCGACGAGTGCATCAATATCCGACAACTAAGTGAGCGAACCGTACAGATAAAACGGCGGCCTGGAGGCAGCCGTTTTATCTGTACGCGAAAGAATCGGTTCGATGGAGCTGTAGCTTTCGTCGCATCCTTGACCATCCATTGCTTCAACCACTCGTTGACTGTGTCGTGCCATTGCAAACTGCAGTCCCCGTGTATCGTCAACAACACCCTTCTCCTTCAGTTGGCAGCTGCTTGGTAGCCACACTCCTACATCTCCTTCCTAGCATTTGGCATCAGAATCTGCCTTGGATGCCGCGTTGGCGTGGACTTTGAGCCTGTGCAGAAATTCGCCAACTGGCAGACCTCAACGCACACCTCCCTCCATCCTGATCCAACCAGCTTATGCGAGTATACGTACGAGATAAGGGCTTCCGGATTGAACATGCGCAACAAGTTACCTGGCCTCATGGCAGGCATCGCGCTCATCGCGATTGCACTGATCTATTGGCCGGCCACCCACGGAAAATTCGTTTGGATCGATGTGCCGGACTTTGTCCAGATGGCTTGGCTGCGTCAGGGTGATGCGTGGGAACACTACATCTTCAAGGATTTCAACAACTGGGTTAACTATTTTCGACCTCTAGGTATTGGACTCCTCACGCTGCAACTTCGACTGTTCAATGTGACGCCAGGCCCCATGCATGTGGTGTCCATCACCATTCACCTGATCAATACGCTGCTTGTAGGACTGCTTGCGCGGCAATGTAGTCAAACGGCAATGCGCGATAGCAAGCAACAAACGCTGTGGCTGATCGCGCCCATGCTGCTCTATGGGCTGCATCCGGTGCTGGTCGAATCGGTGGCGTGGATTAGCTGCCAGTTCGACCTGGTTGTGACCCTATTCATGTTGCTTGGCTTGTTGGCCAACGCCTGCATCGAGCACGCTAATCGACGAGCGGTCACTGTCGCAATCTGTTTCTTTCTTGCGGCCTGTACAAAGGAATCTGCAGCAGCCTTTCCATTGACACTGGCGGTGTTCGATTGGGCGCGTCAGCCGTGGAAGTCGCAAGACGGCCTAGTATCCAGAGTCCGCATTTTCATCGCACGAAACTGGCACGTTTATGTGGCTTTGCTTGTCGCAGGTATCGCCTACCTCGCCTTCCGGCACTGGGCGCTTGGGCAACTCGTTGGGGCCGGATCGGATGGTACATTGTCGGCTTTCTCGCGCTTGCAGGAAGTCTCTTTTACCTATTTGCATTACTGGGAAATGCTGTTCTGGCCGATGCATGGCATGAGCCCCATTCACGATTACAGTGCTCAGCAATTCCTGGCGGTCACGCCGATATCGCTACTCACTGATGCAGCAGCCATCGGTATCGTGTCATCAAGTCTTTATCTGGCTATTCGACGCTCATCGCCGGTGGCATGCGTAGTGCTGGCGATGACCGTTACGCTGCTGCCAGTCCTGCACATCATCCCTGCACCTTTCGCGCCGAGTCTTTACCACGATCGCTATGTATTTCCATCGCTCGCGGTCATGTGCGCCATGCTGCCGTTGATCCGCCTGCCCATAAGCATCAAGGCGTTGGAGCTCAAGCTGCTTCGCCCTCTGGCAATCGTCATCGGTTGTTTTTGGCTGCTGTTGTCGATAATCGATATTCGAATGACGGTGCCGCTATGGTCCAACGACATCGCCCTCTGGCGGTGGGCGTTGCTCATGAACCCCACCTCCATCTTTGCCAAGAGCAGCTTGCTGAATGCCTATATCAGCGACAGCGATTACAAAGATGCCCAAAAACTGACTGATCAGATTTTGGCGGAGCACGTACCCTGCACCGAATGCATGTTGGGCGCCGCCTTTCTCGCTTTGAATGAGAACGACCCAGCACGCGCTCAGCAGGCACTGGATGTACTGAAGAACACCCAGCGGATAGAGTCTGACCAACACATATTCGGAATTTATCTAACTCTCACCGGCCAAATGCTGGCGATGCAAGGCAAATTTGGCGATTCCGAAGCCACCCTGCGTGAAGCCATGATCGTGGCACCCTTCGATGCCAAGCCTCCCATGCTGCTTGCAGTAACGCTTGCACGAAGCGGTGAGGAAAACGACGCGCGGGCCTATGCGGAAAAAAGCATTGCGATGTTCCCACCAGGGCAGCGGGACGCCGTGCGAAGAAAACTGGATAATGCTATTACAGCCAATCTCAGGCTAGCCAAACAAGCTCATCCGTACACAACAAGGCAATAATCAGCCCACATCATCGCCGATTTACTGCGAGCCCATAAAGGAGGCGATGCTTGCTCAACGCAAGCATCGCTTCTTTGTTTCCAATCTTCGCCATTACTCCGGATACGAAGACGGATTGCATACTCCGTTACGGCGTAGAGGCGCCTTTCCCATCCACTGTCCATTGCTTCAACCAGGCATTTACGGTGTCATGCCACAACACGCTGTTGTGCGGTTTCAGTACCCAGTGGTTCTCGTCCGGGAAAGTGAGGAGCTCGCTGGGAATGCCACGGCGCTGCAAGGCAGTGAACGCACCCAGGCCTTGGGTAATCGGGATGCGGAAGTCATCGCCACTGTGCACCACCAGCATCGGCACGCGCCAGTCCTTGACGTAGTTCACCGGATTGAACTTCTCGTAGTTCTGCGGATGATCGAACGGCGTGCCGCCATTTTCCTTCTCCTCGAACCACAGCTCGTCGGTGTCGTAGTACATCGCGCGCGCATCGAACACGCCGTCGTGGTCGACCAGGCACTTCCACGGCGTGTTCCACACGCCAGCGATCCAGTACGTCATATAGCCGCCGTAGCTGGCTCCGAGTGCGCAGGCACGGTTGCTGTCGAGGAAGCTGTACTTGTCCAGCGCAGCCTTCCAGCCCAGCTTCAGGTCCTTCAGCGGCTTGCCGCCCCAATCACCAGAAATGGAATCGGTGAACGCCTGCCCGTAACCGGTGGAGCCGTGGAAGTTCACCGTCACCACCGCGAAACCCTGGCCGGCATAGGTCTGCGGGTTCCAGCGATAGCTCCATTCGTTGCTCATCACGCCCTGCGGACCACCATGGATGATGAACGCGACCGGGTAGGTCTTGCCCGGCTGATAGTCGACCGGTTTGACCACGTAGCCCTGCACGATCTCATTGTTCCAACCCTTGAAGGTGAAGAACTCGAAGTCGCCGACCTTGGCGTTCTTCAGAACTTCCGCGTTGAAATGGGTGACCTGTTTGAGATCCCCACCCTCCGCAGTTGCCACATATAAATCAGCAGGCCGCTTCAGATCATCGCGCGACAGCAGCAGCTTGCCGGCAGCCAGTGAGTAACCTTCCACCGCACCGTCGCCAACCATCTGAGTGACCTTGCCGCTGTCCGTGTCGATCGCAAACAGCGGGTGCTGGCCATTGTCATCCGCAGTGGCATACAGCGTCTTGCCATCGGCGGAAATTCCCAGCTGTCCGGGTGAGCGATCCCACTTCGGATCCACCTCATGTTTCGCACCGGTCGCCACGTCCAGCGCCATGATCGCGAAGCGATCGGCCTCGAAGCCCGGCGTCTTCATCGCAAGGTAATAGAGCGTCTTGCCATCCGGTGACGGCACCGGATAGCCATCCCATGCCTTGTTGTCGGCGGTGAGATTCTGCGGCGTGGCCGAACCATCCACCGGCACCCGATACACATCGAAATTGGTCGACCACGGCTCGGTCTTGCCGGCGATACGCACATCGAAATACACGCTGCGCCCATCCGGCGCGAACGCGAACTCGCTCTCGTCGCCAAACGGCTTGCTCGGCACGTCGCCATCGATACCGCGAGTCAGCAGGGTCGGTTCCAGTGGCAGCTGGCCCTTGCCATCGAAGCTGCCGACAAACAGCTGATTGCGCTGGCCGTTGGCCCACATGCCCCAATGCCGGACGAACAGCTTGGTGTAAATCGTGCCGCTGGCCTTGTCCTTGTCGCGCGCATCGATGCGCTGCTTGCTGCAAATCAAGGTGGCACAATCGGTGAACACCTCATAAGACAACAGCACCCGCTTGCCGTCCGGCGACAGCTTGTAGTCGTTGATGTCCAGCGGCGTATGGCTCACCTGCACCGGCGCGGCATGTTTGGCCAGATCAAGCTCGGTTGAACCCGGCCTACTCTTGCCGCCCATATCCAGTCGCCACAACTGCGCCACGCCCTTGGCCGGCGCCAGGAAGTAAAGGCTGTACCCATCCGCCGACCAGCGAGCCGAGCCGGCCTTGTCAACCACTTTTACCGGCTGACCGCCCTTGCCCGACAGGTCGAGCACATACACCGCATCGACGCCCTTGTTCGCGGCATAGTCGGTGCTGCGCAGGCCAAACGCAGCATAGCGGCCATCCGGTGACAACTGCGGATCGCTCACCCGCTGCATCATCACCAGATCGCGCACGTTGAACGGATGTGGGCCCTGGGTCTTGACGAACGTGGTGTCCACGGCATCGCCCGCCATCACGGGCGCAGCTACCAGCGCAAGCAGCAGCGCAGCAATCAGAGGTTTCATGGGAGTTCCTTGGCTTACCGAAATCATGACGGTAAGCGTGAGGCAGCCTTGGCGCAAGCCCATCGCATATTCAGAACGCAGCGCACCAAGACATGTGATGAGCCATCTAGTCCTAATGCATATTGCACGATGACTTCTTCGGGCACATTTAGCTCACTCAAGACACCCATCGCCAAGGCAATCACGCAAGGTGCCCGCATGTCACAGCTCGAGCTTCGACTCCATGTGAAGCCTAACGACTATGGTTACACTCGTGCCCGGCAAACCAAACCAAGATGGCCATGATCAACCCTGAGTCGAATCTTGCACACCCTTCGACGGTTTCAGTCACGCGCCCGTCAGATTCAGATGAAGAACGCGAATCGACACAATGGAAGACAGCGCCGCTTCTGAATCAAGGTTGGCGCTGGTGGCTACTGCTGCTACTGCTCGGTGTTTTCTCACTGGGCTTTCGCTGCTATTACCTGACACATGCCCAGGTACTGCAACCCTTTTATGATCAGCTCCATACACGTGCTGACGGCGTCGAATATTATGCCTACGCTCGAAATCTTGTTCACCATGGAGTTTTCTCCAAAGCCCCGGAAGGCCGATCGCCACTCGTTGGCGACAGTTACCGGGATCCCGGCTATCCCCTGTTCCTCGCCGGCTGGTTGGAAATTTTCCCCCAGTGGGATTCATGGTATCCAGCAGTATTGTTATCGCAGGGCCTGCTCGGCGCGCTAAGCGTGGTACTCGCCTTGTGCATCGGTCGTCGATGGATGCCGATGCGTTGGCTCGCCGGTGCGGGCCTGCTCATGGCGATCTGGCCTCACAGCGTCAGCATGAACAGCTTCATATTGTCTGAAACCCTGTTTGGGTTTCTTTGCCTCTTGAGCTTGTTTCTCCTGACCTATGCACTGCATCGACGCAGCGTCGCATGGGTCACAGTCAGCGGCCTCGGGTTCGCTCTCGGCGCGTTGACCAATGCCGTACTGCTGCCATTCGCTCCCTTGCTCGGCCTGTATTTCGCGTATCGGCGATATATAAGTGCCCGCATGCTTGCAGGATTGCTGGCCGGAGCCATGATCCTGCCGGCAGCATGGATGGTTCGCAATGCCCTGTTGCCGCCCTCTTACGGGGATTCATCCGCCGGAAGGGCATTGGATACCCTGGTTATAGGATCCTGGCCTGATTATTACCAGACCTATAACGCATCGTTGAAGAATAATCCGGCTGCTGTTGCCACGATGACCCGCGTCGTCCAGGAAATTACTCTGATCAATTACGATCCGAGAGCCGGCGCAACTGAGATCGCACAACGGATGGGCAATCACCCACTTGAATATGCCCGTTGGTATCTGAGAAAACCGGCACTGTTATGGGGTTGGAACATCCGCGTGGGCGTGGGTGATATCTACGTCTACCCCACCAGCAACTCACCCTTCAAGGACAATGTTGTCTACCGCACGATCATCGCCCTCTGCCACGCACTCAATCCTCTGCTCTTCATCCTGATGATTGCCGGATGGATCATCGTGCTATGGCCCCAGCAGCGGCCTATTGATTCCTTGGTCGCATCAACGCTGATGCTGGTCTTCGTCACTGCGATATATACCGCGCTCCAGTCTGAACCACGCTATTCAATAGCTTGCCGACCGCTTGAGCTCATGCTGGCCACTTTTGCGTTCTATCGTGGAAGTCTCTGGCTCGCTCATAAGAAAACATCAAACAGGAGCAAACTCATATAGGCACACGGCGCAATCACCAATCGTTTGGGTCGATGCGCTCGTGGAAAATCGTTGTGATATATATTTATCACCAAGTTGAACTGCCCTGATATCGAGCCATGAATCGCTGGAAAGCCGCCACCATCCATTTGACGGTCAGCCTTGTTCTTGCCTTGGCGATTGCCACACTGCTTTACTTTCTGTGGTTTCCATCGCCGTATTTCATCGCAGCTGGTGCGAGCAAGCTGATCATGGTCTTGATGGGAGTCGATATCGGGATAGGTCCGTTGCTGACGCTGCTGGTAGTCAGTCCGCACAAGCCGAGAAGTCTACTAAGACTGGATCTTTCGGTCATAGCGGTCATGCAGGCGATCGCCTTCGCCTACGGCGTCCACGTTATCGCCGTGGCGCGGCCCGTGTTTGTGGTAGCGGCGGTCGATCGGCTCGTGCTGGTGTCGGCTGACGAGCTTACGGACACCGACCTGGCCCAGGGTAACCAGCCTGTCTTTCGCACACGATCGTGGACGGGGCCGCTATTGGTCGGAGTATGGCCACCGAAGGGAGGTAAAGGCTTCGACGTTGTGCAACAAGTTCTGGCCGGTGGCAAGGACCTCGATCAGTTGCCCAGGTTCTACATGCCGTACGATCAGGTCGTAGACAAGCTCATGCAGCGGGCCAAGCCTCTGTCGCAGCTCAAGAACGTCAACACTTATCAGCGCAAACAGCTTGAGCAGATCCAGGCCGGGGCCGATGATGGCGGCACGTTGCTGGCATTGCCGCTACAGCGGGGTGATCGCTACTACACGGCTATCATGTCGCCGAAGACCCGACGCCCAATGCGCATACTGTCCATCGATCCCTGGTAGCCCATCGCCAGAAGATACAATGGGCAACACGCCGCCCCCTGTTTCCTGAGCAGCCATATCCGCGGCGGATAGCTTCATTCCAGTGATTCCCTGCACCCTTTGAAGCACGGCAAGACTACGGAATCCCTGAGAATGACAAGCTTGCGAATGACCGATGAAAAATCATTTGCCACGGATCCTTCACGGCAGAACCATGGCTGGCAATGGTGGCTGCTACTGCTATTGATTGGACTTTTCTCACTGGGTTTCCGCTACTACTACCTCATACATGCCCAGGTATTTCAGCCAGCAGATCTTCCAAATGCACGCGCGGATGCAGTTGATTACTACCGTTATGCTCAGAACCTGGTCCACCATGGAGTTTTCTCGAAGGCTCCCGAAAGCCAGTCGCCGCCCTTCGGAGACAGTTTCCGCGACCCTGGTTATCCCTTGTTTCTGGCCGGCTGGCTGAAATTTTCCCCTCAGTGGGACGCGTGGTATTCAGCTGTATTGATGTCGCAGGGGTTGCTCAGCGCGCTGAGCGTGGTGCTCGCCTTGTGCCTCGGTCGTCGATGGATGCCGATGCGATGGCTCGCTGCTGCCGGCATACTCATGGCAATCTGGCCTCATAGCGTCAGCATCGGCAGCTTCCTCTTGACGGAAACCCTCTTCGGGTTTCTTTGCGTGTTGGGCATGTTTCTGCTGGATCAGGCACTCCATCGGCGCAGCGCCGCATGGGCTATGGCCAGCGGTCTCGGGTTTGCCCTTGGCGCCTTGACCAATGCCGTGTTGCTGCCGTTCGCGCCCCTGCTCGGGCTGTATTTTGCATGCCGACGGCAGATCAGCGCCGCCATGTTCGCGGGTTTGCTGGCCGGCGCCATGATCCTGCCCGCGGCATGGATGATGCGAAATACCCTGCTACCTCACTCTCCTGGCAACTCTTCCACCGGGAGGGCTCTGGACAATCTCGTACAAGGATCCTGGCCCATTTATCATCAGGCCTATCAAGCCTCGATGAAAAACGATCCGCTTGCTGTTGCCACGATGACCCGCATCGGCCAGGAAAGTGACTTGATTCAATCCGATCCTGCAGCAGGCTTGGCCGAGCTCATGCGACGCATGGGTCATCATCCGATTGAATATGCCCGTTGGTACCTGAGCAAACCAGCGCTGCTATGGGACTGGGATATCCGTATGGGCCAGGGCGATATCTACGTTTATCCCACCAGGAATTCACCCTTCAAGGATAATGCGCTCTATCGTTCGGCTATCGCTGTCTGTCACACGCTCAATCCTCTGCTCTTCCTGCTGATGATTGCCGGCGGCATCGTTGCGCTATGGCCCCGGCAGCAGATCCCGCGTTCCCTGGTGGCAGCAACCCTGCTGCTGGCGTTCGTCACCACGGTATACAGCGTGTTGCAGGCGGAGCCACGCTACTCGATACCTTATCGGCCACTGGAAATCCTGCTGGCCACCTTCGCCGCCTACCGTGGCTGCCGGTGGCTTGCATCGATGAACACCAAGCGCGGAAGCAAGCCCGTACCTCTGTGACTTTCATCACACGTCTGGGAGTCCGGACGCAGCTGGCCGCGTCAGCATCTGCCGCCAGTCCTTTCCTGCCGGAGTTGGTATGGAACGTGCCTACCTCCCGGGGTACTCACAGGGGAGTCCACCATGTTGCGCCAGCGCATTTCCGCCGGTTTCACTTTGATCGAACTGATGATCGTCGTGGCGATCATCGCGATCCTTGCCGCCATCGCCATCCCGGCCTATCAGGACTACCTGATCCGCGCTCAGGTAGCTGAGGGCTTCGTACTGGCCGATGGGGTCAAGTCAGCGGTGTGGGACTTCTACTCCAACACCGGCGGGTTCCCAAGCAACAATCGGAGTGCCGGCATTGCTTCTAGCCAGTCGATCAACGGCAAATACGTTTCCAAGGTGGTCGTCACTGGTGGTGTGATCACGGCGCTGTTTGACGGGCCGCAGGCTAACAGCGCTATCACTCCCACCAGCCAGTACTTGGTGCTGTCGCCAATCACAGGCGCGGGCAGCATTAACTGGACCTGTTCCAAGAGCACCCTTAACGCGAAGTACTTGCCGACAGTCTGCCGCACTTGATATGGGCAGGCATCCAAAAAATCGGCATTGCACACATTAAAACTGACAAAAAACGTCACTACCTGCCTTAACGTGACAGACCATGACACTGCAATACTGATCGCACTTCACTGACCTCCCGGGCCGTTACGACGCCGCTTGCAGGGTTTCGTGACGGTAGGCACAATCGGCAAGCCTGCGATATGCGGGAATACATCGGCGGCAGTTGTGGCACACAACCTGCTTGACTCTGCCGCGAGCTTCCTGGTCGTTCCTGACCAACGAGTATGGAGTACCGGTTCCGCCTAGGGGGATTCGAGACTGGGGCTCAGGGGGCATCATCCAAGGTTAGCTAACCGAAACAGAGGAACCACCATGAAGAATATGCAGAAAGGCTTCACCCTGATCGAACTGATGATTGTTGTTGCGATCATCGCTATCCTGGCCGCCATCGCGATCCCGGCTTATCAGGACTACCTGGTTCGTTCGCAAGTTTCCGAGGGCGCAGTACTGGGCAGCGGTGTCCAGACGGCGGATGCAGAGTTCTACTCCAACACGGGCCACTTCGGAGCAGGCGGTAACGCAAGCATCGGCGTAGCTACCCCTGCCAGCATCAGCGGCAAATATGTTACCCAGGTGACTGTTGTCGCCACCACTGGCGTAATCACAGCTGACTTCGGCGGACAAGCCAACAACGCGATTTCGGGTTCGATTCTCGCTTTCTCTCCCATTACCAGTGCTGGTTCCATGTCCTGGTCGTGCGATGTAGCCACTACCACCATACCTGCGAAATATCTGCCGACATCCTGCCGCACCGGCGGCTGATACCTGTCATCGTAGGATCTTGAAGGGCCGCCACGCGCGGCCCTTCTTTTATTTCCGGGGCCATTGATGCGCTACCGCTTAACGGCTACTACATCATCGCTGCTCGTTTTGCTGCTGATCGTTGCGTTGACTTATGCTGCCTACTGGCCCGGTCTACATGGCGGCTTCCTATTTGACGATTTCGCCAACCTGCCCACCCTGGGTGCCAGTGGACCAGTAGATAGTTGGCCCGTCTTCTGGCGCTACATCACCTCGGGCACCGCCGATCCAACCGGGCGACCGCTGACACTATTGTCCTTCCTGCTCGACGCGCGGAATTGGCCAGCTGATCCCTTCCTGTTCAAGCGCACCAACCTGCTCTTGCACCTGTTGAACGGCTTATTGCTATACAGCCTGCTCATCAGGCTCGGCCGCATGCTGACGATCGATGCGCCCCGTTACCGGATCGCCGCCCTCGTAGCCACGGCACTATGGCTGCTGCATCCGCTGCTGGTATCCACAACGCTGTACATCGTGCAACGTGAAGCCATGTTGCCGGGTACCTGTGTGCTTGCCGGCCTGTTGATATGGCTGCACGGGCGTGCACAGCTGGCAACAGGAAAAATGACGGCTGGACTGAGCTGGAGCGTACTCGGTCTGGGTGGATTCACCTTGCTGGGGGTACTGGCGAAGGCCAATGGTGCACTGCTGCCGCTCTATGCATTGCTGATCGAGATGATTGTGCTTGCCCCGCGGCAACTATTCCCGGCGGGCAAGATACAGCGCGCCCATCGGATAACCCTGTTAGCCTTTGGGGTCATTCCGACCATGGTCATCTGCAGCTATGTGGTCTGGACAGGCGTCCATGGCATCGCTACTGGCGGTCCTGCATTTCGCCCATGGACCTATGCGCAACGCCTGCTGACCGAGCCGCGCGTGCTGATGGACTACCTCCAGCTGTTATGGGTGCCACGGCCGTTTTCGACTGGCTTGTTCAACGATCAGTACGTCGCATCGACATCCTTGCTGCATCCAGCGACCACCCTGCCTGCCATCCTCGCAATGCTGACACTGATCGGCGCTGCCTGGCGTATCCGTCGAGGCCATCCTGCATTAGCCCTCGCGGTGCTTTTTTACTTTGCTGGCCACATACTCGAATCCAGCTCATTGCCACTGGAGCTGTACTTTGAGCATCGCAATTATGTACCTGCGCTGCTGATGTTCTGGCCACTTGGTCTATGGCTGGCTGACGCGCGTACATTGCCGGCGCTTAAGCGTGGGCTGATGATCGTTCTACCGATCGGGCTGGCGCTGATGACTCATGCACGTGCCGAAGTATGGGGCGACGTGCGAACTCAATCGCTGGTCTGGGCGCGACTCAATCCCGATTCAGCGCGCGCGCAGGCCAATGCCGCGCAAATCGAAATGCAGACAGGGCATCCGCAGAATGCGGTACGCCGGCTGGAGACACTCCTCACTTCACAACCTGATCAGGTGCAGCTCGCTTTCAACCTGATCGGTGCGCGCTGTTTGATCGGCGGGATCAGACCAGATGATATCGCTGCGGCACGCAAGGCCATGCAGGGCACCCCAAACACCGGCGGCCTCTTCGCTCATTGGTTCGACCGCACATTGCCAGTCGCGATGTCAGGGAGCTGTCCTGGACTGGGGCCAGGGGATCTGCTCAGCTTGATCAATGCAGGGCTGCAAAATCCAAAACTGACTGCGGCAGGGCCCCAGCAGGACTTAACCTTCCTGCGCGGCCGCATCGCACTCGCGCAACACCAGCCGGATGCAGCACTGGCAGACTTTCAGCAGGCGCTCGATCTGCAGGTGCGTCCTGGCATGGCGCTGGAAGCAGCGGCCACGCTGGGTGCTGCCGGCTATCCAGCACAAGGCTTGCGCCTGCTCGACCATTACCGGCAGGTAGAAAAAAATGCCATGCCACCGGGTTTTGGCATGCCGATGCTGCATGAATGGGTACTTGCCCGACAAGACTACTGGCCACACGAATTTTCTCGCTTGCGCAATCAGCTAAACCTCGACGCAAAAGCCAGCAACACCAACTCCAATACCGACCAGAGCACACCTCACTGATGCGCTCATCACTGTACAAATTCATTCTTTCGGCCGCGTTCATCGTCACGACGGCCGTGTACTGGCCTGGCCTGTCAGGCACATTTTTGTTTGATGACTACCCGAACATCATCGACAACCATGACGTGCAACCGCATGAGGTAAGCCTACCCTCGCTGGTGCGTGTCGCACTGTCGTTGCCCTCCAGCGAATTCAAGCGACCACTGGCGTCGTTGAGTTTTGCGGCCAACTATCTTGCTACTGGCCTCGATCCATACTGGATGAAGCTGACCAATCTGATCATCCATCTACTGAATGGGTTATTGGTGTTTTTTCTGGCGCGGGTACTGCTGCAATCTGTCCCGCGGAGACTCCCTTGGGTTGCAGGAGCGGCTCCAGCCACCATGGAGGGCGATGCTGTCACGGCTGAGGCCGCTCATGCAGTAGGGCTCTCGACTGAAGTTGCTCCCATATTCGCGCGTGAGAGTGCTGTTGCCGCACTGATCGCCGCCGGATGGATGCTGCTGCCGATCAACCTCACTGCGGTTCTGTACGTAGTACAGCGCATGGAGAGCATGGCCAATCTGTTTGTCCTGCTCGGCCTGATCGGCTACGTCGCCGGGCGCCGTCGCATGCTCACCTCCTCCCTCGCTGCCGCTGCTAACACTGCTGATGTTCGCAGGGGATGGTTAGGACTGAGGCGCTTTTCATCCGACACACGTGGCTTCATTACCTGTCTGATCAGCATTACCGTTCCTAGCGTACTCGGCATACTGGCCAAAGAAACGGCGGCGATGCTACCGCTGTATGCGTTGCTGATCGAGTGGGCGCTATTCCGTTTTCGTTCATCAGCCCCCCATAACTTGCCTCAGGGGCAGGTGGCGCCGCGCCCATCGCCAAGACTGCCAATGGATCACCCGGAGGGAACAAGAAAAAGCGACCGCCGCATCATTACACTGTTCTTGCTGGTCTTGGCACTTCCCATGGCCTGTGGTCTGGCGTGGCTTTTACCCGGTCTGCTGAAACCGGAATTCTGGGCTACCCGTGACTTCACGCTGGGCACGCGCTTGCTCAGCGAAGCGCGCATCGTCGTCGATTACACCGCATGGACCTTGATGCCCACGCCGCATGCGCTGTCGTTCTATCACGATGATTTCCGGATATCGACCGGGTTGCTGGCACCGTGGACGACCCTTGCCAGCATCGTGTTTCTTGCGGCGCTGGTCCCGCTGATACTGTGGTTACGTCCACGCCGGCCGCTGGTGGCGCTCGGTATAGCACTGTTTCTCGGCTGCCAGCTGCTTACTGGCACTATTATTCCGTTGGAACTGGTCTACGAGCATCGCAATTACTTCGCCAGCTTCGGCTTGTTGCTTGCCATCGTGCCGCTGCTCGCCGCGCCGCCTTGTCTCCACGCAGGAGCGGCCTCAGCTGCCACCGGCACACCACAAGATATCCATGACCAATACGCGATGATCACGGCCGCAGCTGCTGTCACGACAGAAGGCAGTTCCTGTGACATAAAAGACTCACGCGACGCCCTACCGTTGGCTCTTCCCCGCTATGCGCTACTGGCCGGACTGATGCTTTGCTGGACGGTATTGACTGCTCTCACCGCTTATGCCTGGGGTAGCCCATTGCGATTGGCAGAAGATCTGGCGACTCGCGCACCACGGTCGCCACGCGCACAGTACGAGCTGGGTCGTACCTATATCATTTATTCAAATTACAGCCCCACGTCACCATTCACCAAACTGGCCTATGCCCCGCTGGAAAGAGCCGCTGCGCTGCCGAAATCGTCCATTCTTCCCGAGCAGGCGCTGATCTTCATGAATGCGCGCATGCATTTGCCACTGAAAGATGGGTGGTGGAACAGCTTGATCGCCAAACTGAACGCACATAAGCCCACTGTGCAGGATGAAAGCTCGTTGGCTTCGTTGGCTCAATGCGCGCGCGATCATGATTGCGATTTACCGCAGGATCGCATGATGGAGGCGTTCATGGCGGCACTATCCCACCCGGATCCAAGCGCGCGGTTGCTGGCCTGCTATGGCGACTACGCATGGAACGTGCTGAACGATAAACCGCTTGGCCAACACATGACCGAACTCGCTGTGCTGAAAAGCCCTGACGAGCCGGTTTATCACATTTCGCTGATTCGCATGTTGCTGGTCGAAGGCCAGTTAGACAAGGCGCATGAGGCACTTAGACAGTTGCAATCATTGAACTTCGGCGGACGCCTGGATGCCCAACTTGCCGAACTGCGCGCGCTACCTGGCATGCACTGAGTTGGAAACCCGGGTGTGAGCGCGATATTGCCTGCCGTCGTTGATTGTTCGCAGGCGCGCTTGATAGGCTTTTTCGGTGCGAAACTACGGCGGCCCAGACACTTGCCTACCGAGCACAACGCCAACACGCCACCATGCTCAATGCTCAATGCTCAATGCTCAATGCTTCGCATCCAGAAGCCAACTCTGGGGCACGCAGCCTGCACAAGCTTCAGCAAATATGCTGTCTTTTGGAGTAGCGGCTATGCGCGATCAGGCATGATCGTAAACGGGTTGACCCGCTGCTTCGACCATCGCCGCAATGCAGGTTTTTCGATCAGTATCCAGCTCAGCAAGGCGATTGGAACCGCCACGGAAAACGACAGCACGAAGAAGGACCACGGCCCCGGTCCGGTGAAACCCAGCCAGACCATCACCTGCTGCAGCGCGGATCCGTACAGATACAACCCATAAGAGATATCCAGCGTGTCGCAACGGCCATGCAGTGGTATCACGCGCGCGAGCACGGCCAGCATGGGCGCAAAGAACAGTATTCGCAAAAATTGCAAAGGCTCGTATGCCAGGCACACCCCATAGGTCACCATCAAGCAAATGGCGACCACTACCGACAGGCGCAATCGTTTCAGGTACAGCACTGTCAAAACGCCACTGAGAAAATGCAGACCCAGTTCAATCAAGCGTATCAGGGGTGCCCCACCAATCGCAGCGAGCAGATGCACTGCGATGCCGGACAAGGACATCAGTCCGAGCAAGAACGCGAACAAGAGAATCAATGAGCGCCCCTTGCCGTCAAGCAGCCGCAGCACCCACGCTGATGCTAGCAACACGTAACAGCAGGCCTCTGGCGCCAGAGACCATAAACAGGGATTGATCCGCCGATAACTCAGGCCGCTCAGCACATTCGGCAGAGTGGGCTCGACCACCAGCAGAGCCGAATTCTTGATCACATAACCGAAAAACGACGCGAACGTGGACGTCTTGAATAAGCCGTTCCATCCCAAGTCAATTACCACAGTAATCGGCGAAAGCACGAAAGCACAGAACAAGAGGCAAACCCAGAAGCCGGGCATCAGGCGAGCCATTCGATGCCTGATGAAGCGGCTCAAATCTCCATTACCCTGGAGGCTTGTCGCCACTAGCATGCCGCTCAACGCAAAAAATCCATCCACGGCAACTTCACCCAGCCGCAGACCTGACCATTGCTCGAGCGGATCCATTCCATAGCCCGGCAGATAGAATGAATGGCTGACAATTACAGCAGCAGCCAAAAGCAGACGAAGGATCGAGAAACTATTGCGGCCACGCTCAAACAGCTCATCCATGGCTATGGATCCGTTCGACATCGTTGATCGCATTAACGACACTCCAGCCACCTGAACTTAGTAACCCGTGACAACGGCCGCAGCTAAATACACGTCCACTTGTGGGCAGGTATTGGAAGCGCTTACAAAAATACTCATGACTTGGTGGCCGACCAAAAAAACCAGCGTTGCAGCCAATTCCGCAACGGCCCAATCGACATGGGATCCAGCGCATATCTCTGAATGGCTTCAAATGGCGTGAGCTTGGGATTGCGGAACGAAAACACCGTGCTCGATGCATTCGCGAAACCTTCCGCACCAAGTTTGCCGCATAGAACCCTGGGATCGATCGGTCGCTCATCCGGGCTGAAAGTGGACAAGCGCAAGCGCCCATCACCCATGAACACTCGGTTCTGCAAAGAACGGGCATTTGGGTCGTAACCGACGATTCGCCCGTTCGGGGCCAGGATACGCGCGCATTCACGCAACACCTCGCTTTCGCGACCAGGCACGTGATGCAGAAATGCTGCCGCGACAATAAGGTCGAAAGAGTCGTTGGCAAAAGGCAGCTTCAATGCATCTCCCTGAACCGACAGCAGGCCGCTATGCCGCAGCATCTCAGCGGAGATGTCCATGCATACCAGGAACGGTACTCCTGTCGTCGTCAACAATCGTCCAGTCATGCCTGAACCGCCGCCAAGGTCAAGGCAGCGACGCTCATTTGAGCGTGGCCCAATCCAGCGCAGAATTCGTTCCTGGTCGAACGCCGACAGCGAGACGTAGGCATCGACGCCCTTCTTGTCCCAGAAATCCTGCTCTCGAGAGTAATGCGAGGAAGACATATGATGAATCCAGATCAGTGTTTGCGAGTGCGCAATAGGTCGGGTAGCACGAACATGGCAGGCACCCACGCCAGCAGGATATTGACCAGCCGTAGTACAAGATACATGGACAGGACAATATCGAGACCGATTCCGAGCTCCCCGAACAGACCTGCCCCAGCCACTTCCACCGTACCTATCCCGTTGGCACTGAGTGGCAGGTAGGCGACAAGCCCGCTGCTGATGGCCGCAATGGTCACATTCTGCAAAGGTGGTACCGCTGCGCTCAGCCCCCGGATAACCAGCCAGTAGGAAATTCCGGTAAGACCGACCTTGAGCAAGGACAATACCAAGTTGACCACCAGCAGTCGGGGCCTGGTGATCACAATGCGGACAACTTCCGCTGCCGTGGCGATTGCACCAACAACCCAGCGATTCTTGCTCTCCATCCGCCCCATGCGATGAAGCGCCCATAGGGACAAAGCAGCAAAAGCAGCCATTCCGGCCAACAATATGATTGCTCCTGCTGACAACGAGCGCAGTACGCTGGCATGGCCCAGCCGGAATATTTGGCTCGCGACCATGAGCGCGCATAACAGCGAAACGACCTTGTCAACCGTAGTACGGGCAACGCTATGTGACAGCGGCATTCCACGACGGCGCAATACTTGATTCAGCGTCAACATGTCGCCGATCTGTCCGGGAACCACGAGCCCGATCGCCCAGGCAACCCAGAATGCATATACGTATTCACCCAACCCCATGACCTGCGATGCACCACAAATCAGATATGAATTGATCGCGCTGAGAAGGGTCCCGGCCACGATTGCTGCGATGGCCCCAGCCAGACAAGCGGGATCGATCATCCGCAGCCGATCCCACAGCGCAACCGGTCCGGCCCAGGCAATCATCCCGGCCAGCAGGCCGAAACCGCACAGAGTCAGGATCACTCTCCAGCGCCGCTTGAGCACTGACGATTGGTGAGGTTCTGGCTGTTCGTCGTAACCGATGCTCATCGCTTCATGCAACCTTGCAGCTGTTTAGGCATACGGTGGCGCTCAGGTCGATTCGACCGATCCAACGAGCTGCTCTTGCAACAGTCGGTCGATCTCAATGATCAATCGCGACGATTCGATATAGCTGGCTCGCTTGAAGCCATGAGGATTTCGGGCTGCATCAAGGAAAGATGCAATCTGCTGATCAATTCCTTTGGCCGAACCTCGCCACAGCCGTCGTGTACGTCGGTGCAGACCATGCCCGCTTTCCAAACGCCTGAAGTCAAGCAGCCGTGCACTGCGATTCTCGCAGCTCACCTCGATCGTTTCGGTTGGGAACGCTTTCGCACCATTGGAGAGGTACATCAACGTAGCAAGCGAGCCATCAGCAAAACCCAGGGTAACGTGGACGTTGTCCTCGCGCAGGTAACCAGCACTACTGCCGCCCAGGCAACGCACATCAACTGAGATGACTGGGGAGCCGATCAGCCAACAACAGAAGTCGATGTGATGGCAGGCTTCGCCAAGAATAACGCCACCGCCTTCGCGCGGATGGTGCAACCAGTGCTGCGGCGGTCGATAGCCCACGTTGGCACGATATGCCACGGACATCGGTTGCGCGCGAGACATGAACATTTCACGCAAGGTAACCGCCAGCGGCGCATAGCGTCGATTGAAACCGACCATCAACGCTTGCGTGTCGTTGACGAATGCCGATATCACGCGCTCGAGCTGTACAAGATCAAGTGCGAGCGGTTTTTCCACGAATACCTGCTTGCCTGCGGCAAGTGCTTGTGCAGCCAGATCAGCATGCGAATCATGGCGGGTCAGAATGAATACTGCATCTGTCTGCGCATCGGACAGTACCTCCGATACGTCGGCCGATGCGAATGCAAATCCATATTTCTTGCCGAGCGCCACCGCGCGCACACCGGTTGCAGATGCGATGCCGCGAAACTCCACATCCCGCCGTGCGAGCGCTGGCAGGAACTCGTTGGTGGCATGGCTGCCAGCACCAAGTACCGCCACGCGAAGCTTCGCGGAGGCCACGGGAGGTGCCGCAGCATTCGCTTTCAAATTCACCCGATTCGTCATGCTGGCCACCTTGGGGTAGTCCAGCAAGATGCCGAGGGAAGGCTCTTTCCGTTCACCGGAGATCAATGCAAACGCATCGGCTGCCTGATCAAGAGGAAACCGGTGCGTGATCATCGCTGCCAGATCGATCCTGCCGCGCGAGACTTGATCGAGGAACGCGCTCATGTTGCGTTGTTCGGTCCAACGCACGTAAGGCAACGGGTAATCGTGACCCTCCTGCTCGTAATTCGGATCACCCGTACCCGGGCCATAAGCCATGGATGTACGTAGCTCCAGCTCCTTGAACAGGTAATGTTCTCGCGGCAGCTGCATCTCAGTACGACCAACGACGACTACCCGCCCCTTGCTGCGACACAATTCCCCAGCCAACGCCACCGGACCAGCATCGTCGGTAGCAGCCGTCACGATGACGACATCGGCACCGGCACCGTCCGACCATGCCAGCACTCGTTCCTTCACGTTGGGCGCACCGACCGGGCATGTTTCGGCCCAGTCGTTCTGCTGGGCCAGGGCAAGTCGACCAGCATCGATATCCAACCCAAATACACGGCAGCCTGCGGCACGCAGCAACTGGGCAACCAGCAAGCCCACCAATCCCAGGCCGATCACCACAACGTTGTCACCTAGTCGAACATCCGCCACGCGCAGACTCTGCAATGCGATTGCACCGACTGTGGCGAAAGCTGCCCTATCTGGGTCGAGGCCAGCTGGCACCGGCACACACAGACGCTTGGGAACGCTTACTACCTCTGCATGACTGGCGTAGCCCTGCCCCGCACAGGCAACGATATCGCCCACGCGCACATGATCCACTCCCTTGCCTACCGCGATGACTTCGCCGGCACAGCTGTAGCCAAGAACGATCGGCGTCTCCAGTGCTCGCCGTGCAACCGCATATGCAGTGAGCGGCCCTTGCGCACGCGCCAGTTGCAACACCTTCATGGCCTGCTCCGGACGTGCTCGCGCCTTCGCCAACAATCCCATGCGGCCAAGCTTGACGGTCCCTCCCTCGGTGCCGCTGCTGATCAGCGATTGGCGATTACGCACAAGCACGAATTCATCGCGCAACTGCGGAGGCGGCACATCCTCTACCCATATGCTGCCGTCGCGCAAATCTTCCAGAACCTGCTTCATGTATCTGATCCATCCAAAATTTTTATGTCAGCCGTTGGTCGCACGCGACCGCGGACCAGAAATCCTTTGCTCAACAACTCCCGCTCACTGAACCGTTTCAGCTCACGGCGGATATCGTCAGTCAACAGGGCGCGTCCCTCTTCGGCAGTCACGCGCCACTCGTCAATCTCAAACACCTTCTCGAACATTGCGCGATATTCGTGTTCACGAAGTCCATTGAGCCAGGACGGTATATCCACGTGCCGGCGCGCCCGCAGATGATCCCACGGCGCAACCATGCGAGAAGGACGCGTGTCCGGATGTTTCCACGCGATATGGTGACCTCCGGACAGACTCGTAAAGTTGTGAATGTAGATGTATATGCGGCCATCGGGACGCAACACCCGGGCCAGTTCATTCAGCACTGCGGGCACATCGGAAATGTGCTCGAAAACTTCATGCGAAACCACAAGATCGACACTCGCATCCGGCAACGGCAGATGCACGCCATCATAGACATGCAGATCTACGGCTTGATGCGGCAAGCGACGCCCCATGGAGCGTTCCATCTCGCGATAATAGCCCCGTGCGAAAAGCATGTCCCAGACGGCTGTGCGCAGCGTACGCTCTACGCCATTGGCCTGCAGAATGTGCCGATACTTGGCCAGACCTCGCCGGTTCTCCACCAGTTCGGTATCAACACCAATCGCATGCGCGCCATCAGCAGCAATCAATAGCGACAGCCAGTAAGACTTGCCGCATCCAACATCGAGTACTTGCCGCCCGGGCAACGAACCCTCGTCCGCGCGTAGGCGTTCATAAAATGCGGCGTGCTCGCGCGCGAAATCACGATACCCAGTGAGTCCGTAATGCAACATCGATGCGTATAGACCGAGTCGGCCAGGAAGAATGGGGTCTGGCATGGAGTTCGGGCGCTCAGCGGGTAGCGCGAATCATAAGATGCCAGCCAAGCCAGTGCGACAACAACCGATATACGGGCAGCGGCGTCCAGCGAAACAGGGAGCCATAACCTTCGCCGAATACGAAATCAGCGCGCACTTCCACCTTGGAAAAGCGTGAGAACATCGCACGGATCTCGCTGACGGTATAGCGTCGAACCACCGGGCATAATTCATCGCGTTCCTCAAACGGAACGCGCAGCATCCGGTGCACAGCCTCATTCAGCGAATGGCGGTGATAAAGCATGATCAGAGCCTGACCACCTGGTCGTAGCACCCGATACGCTTCATCGACACAGCGTTGCGTATCCGGCGCATGGTGCATTACGCCAAAGGAATATACGTAATCAAAAGCAGCGTCGGGAAACGGCAAATGCTCCGCGTCGGAACAGAGATAAGTCGCATCCAGATGACGTTCATGCGCGCGCCGACTTGCGGTCGCGGGGCCAACCACAGTCAGATCGACCGCCGTCACGCGTAGCCCATGCTGCGCCATGCGCGCGCTGTCGAGACCGATGCCGCAACCAATCTCAAGCACCTGCGAACCCGGCCGCATTGAAGCGATCCAGCCCGGCAAATGTCGGTGGGACCGATAGCGCTGTGTTTCGAGCTCGGCGAAATACGTTTCGGAACCGCGCTCATGCTCGCTCACCGAGCGACCCATGATGCGTTCGGCATTCACGTTCCGCGTCCAGAAATCGGCTACCTTGCGGACCAAGCCTGGCGCTGATTCAAGCTTCGCCGGTTCAATCGACTTCACGGTGTATCCCCTGTGCGAATGCAGCCAGTGCACGAACCATCCAGGCGTTGCACCAGCGTAGCTGCGTAAACTTTTTGGTGTACCAGCGCATGCGCTGATGGTAGAAACGTCCCTCCGGATTGTACATCTCGTCGAGTGCCCAACCCGCGATTCGACGCGCCAGGCCACCATGCGTGTCCATGTGGCGCGAGAAAGTCAGCATGCCCTGAGCAGCACCGTGAATGTCGTAGGGATAGGCACGATCACTCATCCAGCGTGGCGCCCCGCTCGGTTCAAACAGATGCTCGGCATAGAACGCGAGGCCGGCGTCATACTGCGGTTGCCACTGACGATCCCCGCTGGCATCCATATAGCTGGAAAGCGCGTCCAGGATGAATCCGGTGTGGTAATTGTCGTGGCGAATCGGCGAATCGCCAGGCGGGTCGGTATAGAACCACGCATGGTAATCCGTTTGTCTGCGCACGACGTAGCAGGCCAACCGGCGTGCCGGCTCGAGCCATTGCGGCTGATTCGACTGGCGCGCGAACTGCGCAAGTACCGAAGCCACCAGGATGCTGACGTCGAGCACTCGCATGCTCATCGGCAACGGCATATAACTGAGACACAGCTCTTCGGGTTCGTCCTTCAGATGCTGCAGATCGCCCAGAAAGAAGGGAATTGCAGCCTCCACCCGTGACAGCAATTCCGGCTCACCCAATTGACGATGTGCTGCCAGTAACGCCTCGCATACGAATGCCGTGACTACGGCGTTGGGCGTACCTCGCGGCGCGAAGAAACCCAGATCCTGCCACGGGTACTGATAGCCCCAGGCCCGCCCACCGGAAGGTGTAACGACAGCCATCGCATCGAGTTGCCCCAACAGGGTACGCAGCCGTACAAGATGCCCTTGATCACCATCCAGTGCATATCGGTCAAGCAGCCCCCGCATGAACAATGCCAGCCCTTTGGGATTGAACGTACGAGGGGTAGCCAAGACTGGCCGAAGGTTCACTGGCGAGCGCATGACAGCCTGCACGGCGAGCAGCCGGGTTACGCGACTCCATCCACAAAAGGTCCAAAGAAACGGACTATTCAAAGCATCATGCTTGTCAAACCCCCGCCAGCCTTGCGCTTCGGAATAATCGAGCACGGCATCGAGCACGGCGTTCGCACGCATGAGCTCCTGCGAGTTTTCTGCCTTCATGTTCGGCGATGTTTCTGATATGCGCTCGTTATGCATTGGCGACGGCGCCTGGCGATAGACCACGTTCAAAAATGTCGATCCACATGTGCGATTGAATCATCAGATACAGCATGAAGAAGTGCCAGCGAAAGCGCCGCTCAACGGGCAGGCGCAACAGGCTCGCAACGGTACCTGGATTGAATAGACCATACTCACGCACACGTTCTGGCGATAGCCAGATGTCAGCCGATGCGCGCAAATGGGTATCGAAAAATGCCGGGGCATCCAACTGAAATCCGCTTTTTGGTCGGGCAAGAACTCTATGTGGGAGGTAATTCACGGCCACTTCTCGCAGCGCCGCTTTGCCTAGTCGCGGAGCCCCCATTCGGCCAACCGCATCACGCACAGCGAGATCGACAAAAGGTACGCGCACCTCAAGACCCGCCGCCATGCTGGCTCGATCCTCCTGCCAGAGCAAATCGTTGACCATCTTGTTACGCCACTCATATTCCATCATGGCTGCAAGCGGCGGTCTGTGCGCAGGCCAGCGCTCGCGCACTACATCAAGTGCATCAGACAACCCGGCATCCAGCATTCGTGGGCCATAAAGCCAACGGCGCAGCTCGGGCCGGTCCCATATATTGCGAAGCAGCGCATATACGCGCGGCCAGTCCCCCGACGCGGCCCCCATATCCAACGCACGCTCACGCTCGCCAAAGGGCACAACAGATGAGGGGAGCACATGCCTTAATACACCTGCAACCATGCGGGATGCCCCTGCGGGCAGGCGCGCGTACATCTGGAAAATGCGGTGAACGTTGTAGCCTGCGAACAGCTCGTCTCCGCCAACCCCGGAGAGCGCCGCCTTCACCTGCGTACGTGCAAGTTCAGCAAGCCGGAACAACTGCACGGCATTGACCTTCGGCGTTTCAAGATGCCATAGCATCCGTGGCAGGCGGCGCACTTCATCATCGCCAAGCTCCGCCTGCACATTCACAAGGCCGAGTGTGCGCGCCGTCTCCGCGGCATTACGTGCCTCAGCCGGATCATCACCTATCGCCAGCGTGTAGGTAGGCAGATCGGCGCCGCCTTTGCGTGCGATCGCCGCAAGCAGGCCTGAATCGACACCACCGGATAGATAGCAGCCGACAGGAACGTCAGCAATGAGATGCGCACGCACCGAATCGGCGAGTACGACATCGAGATTGCCGTCGATGCTTTCGACATTCGTCGTCAGTCGGCGGTGAGAAGACTTGCCCCCAGGATGCCATTCAAAGCATTCGCCCGGTGCAAGTTGGCGTATTCCACGAAACAGCGAAGCCTCGCCAGGCACGTAGCGAAAATTGAGCAACAGATGCAAGGCATTTGCGTCGAGCTCCGGACGCGCATCATTCAGTGCAAGGATACCCTTCGCCTCGGACGCGAAACGCAACATGCCGTTTGTGTCTTCGCTTACGAACAGGGGCTTGATGCCGAGTGCATCGCGTACAAGCAGCGCTCGACGCATTACAACATCCCACAGGGCGAAAGCGAACATGCCGCGTAAACGGCCAAAACCCATTTCGCCATCGACCTGATAGGCCGCCAGAATCACTTCCGTGTCTGACTGTGAAGCGAACACCACTCCGCGCGATTCGTAGTGCGCGCGCAACTCGCGATAGTTGTAGATCTCGCCATTGAACACAATGACCGCACGTCTGTCAGCGCTCCACATGGGTTGGTCGCCGCTGACAAGGTCCACCATCGCCAGCCGCGCATGCATCATGCCGACATGATCAATTTCAAGCGTAGCGACGCCGTCCGGACCACGATGTTTCAAAACTTCAGCAAGCTTTTGCAACCGCAAGGCGCCGAGCTCGACACGTGGTTCCGCAGAAAACCATCCAGCGATCCCACACATCAGACACTGACCGCCAATGGACTTCCCATCTGGCCACGGGATTCGATAGCCGATACGGCAAAAGCAGATACATCGCACGTATCGATCAACAGCTTCTGCCGCAGAAGCTGTCCGCGACCTTCGGGAAACGAGAGCAACCAATCAAGTGCCATACGCAGCGTATCCTCATCCAGGCTACGCGCATTGTGCACAAGACCATAGCGTGTCTCTTGTTCGTCGGTATAGCCGCGCCCGGTATTGGCCGCATACACCGCAGGCACTCCGAGCACCGCGCATTCCGAAGCCATGGTCGCGCTCTCGCCAAAGAATCCAGCGCAGTACGCCATGACGTGGTGAATCATGGCTGGATCACCTTTGTAACGAAACGACTCCAAGTCGTCAGGTAGCGACGACTCCGCAGAAATGAGCACTTCGCCATACGACCCGAGCCGCCGGACTATCCCGCGCACAGCCTCGTGGGAAAGGCCGTGCTCTCCAACATCATGATTGGCCTTCCATGCCACGAGGCGCACAAGATAAGTTGGGCGATCAGATACCACGCCGTTAGCTAGCGCCACCTCACGTTGAGCTGAAAAGTGCGGCGGTCGCAAATATGAAAGTTCATGGTAACCGGGATAACGCAACGTACGGCCTTTGGGCGTCCAGCCTGAGTAACAGCGCGGAACGATGACTCGCGTGGCCAATGGATACGTCAGAAGGTTTTGCAGCCGGGCATTTTCCGTGTCGTAGAAAACCAGTGAAGGCACTCGTCCGAGCGTTCCGGCATGAGCAATGAAGATGCCGCCGATCGCAGCCATCACATCAGGACGCCACTTGTGCACGACGCGCGACAACCGGAAGTCCCGTATCAAGAGCTCGCCAAGCAGGCCGGACTTCCCCCCTTCTTTTGAAAGGGTGACATGTTCCATGCCATACGCATCGAGCAAATCACCCGCGATCTCTTTAAGGCGGCTCGTTATTAGGATTTCGTGTCCATGCTCACGCAGTATCCCTATTGGGCGACGAAAAAAGTGCACATGTGCGGGGTGTCCGATGTCGATCAGAACACGCATCAACATTCTCCCTTCAGTGCGCACAGCAGGGGTACCACAACTGCCTTACCCCTCATTTTCGATAAGCCAGATTGGTAATCTGCTCGGAAACCAACCCGATCAAAAATACGATGACCGCTGCGCTCCACATCAACGTGCTCATGTTGGTGAGTCTCCCATCATGAATGAAAGTCCACGCGTAGTTGATGCACCCGAGCAGAAAAAACACCGCACTGGCTGGCACGAACAGCTTCAGTGGCGAATAGAGCGTAGCGATCTTGAAGATGATCAGCAGAAAGCGAATGCCATCGCGCAGCGGCCTGATGTGGCTCTTGCCGATGCGCTGGGCAGCCTTGATCGGCACATAGGCGACGGGATAGGCGCTGCGGAAAAATGCCATGGTGCTGGTAGTGGGGTAACTGAATCCGTTCGGCAACAGATGGATGAATTCGCGAAACTTGTCCGCACGCACGGCGCGGAAGCCGGAGGTAAGGTCGGCGACCGGATGTCCGGTCATGCGGGTAGCCAGCCAGTTGTACAAAGTGTTGGCGAGACCGCGGCCGATGCCGGCTTGGCTGCCCCAGTCGCGTGCACCGACCACCATCTCATACCCCTGTTCCAGCTTTTCCAGCAGCCGCGCGATGTCGGCTGGCTCGTGCTGACCGTCGCCATCCATGAATACAAGGATATTGCCAGTAGCTGCACGTGCTCCACGCTTGATCGCCGCTCCGTTACCCATCGAATACGGTGAGGAAAGGCATTCGACACCGCTGCATTTACAGATGCTGCGGGTATCGTCGGTGGAGCCGTCGTCAACCACGATGATCTCGGCGTCTGGGTGCTCGGTGCGCAGGCGCGGCAGCAGGGCGGCGAGCGCGGGGGCCTCGTTCTTGGCAGGCAGGATGATGCTCAAGCGGTTCAACAGATGGCTCCCCCGGGTGAGTGGCGATCATAGCCTGAAGGCCGTGCGGTTGTTGAGGAAGCGGCCGGGGTTTTGCATGACACTGGTTCGGCGACGGCGACATCCGATGCAGGCATCGCGAGAGCACCCTGTGCACGCTCCAGTCCATGCCTGCAGCCTCTTGTCACGTGTATGTGTGTGTTTCTGCATGGCGGCGCAAAGAAAATGTGCTGGAGACTTGTGCACTGCACCACCCGGACCGTTCCAGCTGCAGGCAATGAGTGACCTGAGGGCCAGACTGCGGTAGATTCAACCACATACAGGGGCAGGGTCGAGTCTGGTTATGTCATCTCAATTGCAACCGTCGCTCGCGGGTCTGTCCGGCATGGCGCGCAGGCTGGTGTCCGAGGGCGTGCTGCCGGAGGCCGATGTACGCAAGGCCATGGCCGACAGCGGCCAGAATAAGGTCACCTTGGCAGCGTGGCTGCTGGATCACAATCTGGTCGACAGTACCCAGTTGACGCAAATCGCCTCGGCCGAGTTCGGCATGCCGATGATGGACGTGGCGGCGCTGAACAGCGCCACCCTGCCACTGGAGCTGATCAGCGAAGCGCTGATCACGAAACACCAGGCATTGCCGCTGTTCCGCCGCGGCAAGCGGTTGTTCGTCGGCATCGCCGACCCGATGCAGTCGCACGCGCTGGACGAGATCAAGTTCCATTCCAATTGCATGGTCGAGCCGATCCTGGTCGAACGCAGCTCCCTGCTGCGGGTGATCGAAGGCCTGCTCAACAGCATGCGCGACACCATGCCCGATATGGGCGGGGGCGATCTGGACGGGTTGGAGCTTGAGCTCGGCGACGAAGAGGCCGAATCGACCGGCATCGACGCGAACGCCAATGACGATGCGCCGGTGGTGAAGTTCGTCAACAAGATCCTGGTCGATGCGATCCGTCGCGGCGCTTCGGACATCCACTTCGAACCGTTCGAAACCCAGTATCGAGTCCGCCTGCGCATGGATGGCATGCTGAAGGCCGTGGCCAGCCCGCCATTGAAGCTTGGCAATCGCATCGCATCGCGCCTGAAGGTGATGGCGCAGTTGGATATCGCCGAAAAACGCGTGCCGCAGGACGGCCGTATCAAGCTCAACCTGTCCAAGACCCGCGCCATCGACTTTCGCGTGAGTTCGCTGCCGACTTTGTTCGGCGAGAAGATCGTGCTGCGTATCCTGGACGGCTCGTCGGCCAAGGTCGGCATCGAGAAACTCGGCTACGAACCTGAGCAGCAAAAGCTCTATATCGACGCGATTCACAAGCCCTACGGCATGGTGTTGGTTACCGGTCCGACCGGCTCCGGCAAGACGGTGTCGCTGTATACCGGCCTGAACATGCTCAACACCTCCGAGCGCAATATCTCGACGGTAGAGGACCCGGTGGAAATTCGCGTCGAAGGCATCAATCAGGTGCAGCAGAACGTGAAGCGGGGCATGACTTTCGCCAGCGCGCTGCGCTCGTTCCTGCGCCAGGATCCTGACGTGATCATGGTTGGTGAAATCCGCGACCTGGAAACCGCCGAAATCGCGATCAAAGCGGCGCAGACCGGCCACATGGTGTTGTCCACCCTGCATACCAACGATGCCGCACAGACCATCGCGCGCCTGATGAACATGGGCATTGCACCGTACAACATCACCTCGTCGGTCACTCTGATCATCGCCCAACGCCTGGCGCGACGCCTACACGAATGCAAGAAACCGCAGGACCTACCACCCCACGTTCTACTGGCGGCTGGCTTCAGCCAGGCCGACATCGACGCTGGGTTGACCGTTTACGAAGCCGGTGGCTGCGATGGTTGCAATGAAGGCTACAAGGGCCGTGTGGGCATTTATCAGGTGATGCCAATGCTGGAGGACATCCAGAAAATCATCCTGCAGGGTGGCAATGCGATGCAGATCTCCGAGGTGGCCCGCGCCGCCGGAGTCAACGATCTGCGCGCATCAGCGCTGCTGAAGGTAAAAAACGGACTGACCAGTCTGACCGAAATCGATCGCGTGACCAAGGAGTGATTGCGTGAATCCGGGACAACCGTAGCGTTGAACTTGCGTCCGCCGCCACGTTTTGGCGCGGCAGAAGTGACATAAGCTGTATAAACGACTTGTCAGCCGCCGATCTGGGCGGGTCTGGACTGAACTACCGGGGGAAGATGCGCATGGCCACGGCTACCGCAAAGGCAAATACAAACGCAGAAAAGACGCGTGCGCTCGGCGCCCAACGGGCCGCAGTGAGCCAGCTGACCACATACGAGTGGGTCGCCCTGGACAAGCGCGGCAAGCGCATGAAGGGCGACATGCCGGCGAAGAACGCGTCGCTGGTCAAGGCCGAGCTGCGCCGCCAGGGGATGAACCCGCAGACCGTGCGGGAACGTTCCAAACCGATGTTCGGCGCCACCGGCAGCACGGTCAAACCGGGCGATGTGGCGATTTTCAGCCGTCAGATCGCGACCATGATGGCCTCTGGTGTGCCGATGGTGCAGTCGTTCGACATCATCGCCGACGGTCAGAAGAACGTCCGCTTCAAGAACATCCTGCTCGATGTGAAGCAGAACATCGAGGGCGGTGCGGCGCTGCATGAGGCGCTTGCCCGTTACCCGGTGCAGTTCGACGAGCTCTACTGCAACCTGGTGCATGCCGGCGAGACATCCGGCGTACTGGATACCGTGCTGGATACTGTCGCCACTTACAAGGAACGTACGGAGGCCATCAAGAAGAAGATCAAGAAGGCCTTGTTCTACCCGATGATGGTGCTGGTGGTCGTGTTCCTGGTCATTCTGATCATGTTGCTGTTCGTGGTGCCGGTGTTCGCCAAGACCTTCCAGGATGCCGGCGCTCAGCTACCTGCACCGACTCAGATCTTGGTCGACGCGTCCAAATTCATGCAAAGCTACTGGTTTGTGGTGGTCGGCATTATTGGCGGCAGTATCGTCGCACTGATCATTGCGAAGAAACGCTCGCTGAAATTTGCCCACTTCCTAGACCGGATGGCGCTGAAGATGCCGGTGATGGGCAACATCGTGCGCAACTCGGCGATTGCCCGCTTCGCCCGCACGCTTGGCGTCACCTTCCGCGCCGGCGTACCGCTGGTCGAAGCGCTGGACGCGGTGGCCGGCGCCACCGGCAGTGTGGTCTACGGCGACGCCGTCAAGCAGATGCGCGATGACATCGCGGTGGGTCACCAGTTGCAGCTGGCCATGAAACAGACCGGCCTGTTTCCCAACATGGTGGTGCAGATGACCGCCATCGGCGAGGAATCCGGCTCACTGGACAATATGCTGTTCAAGGTTGCCGAGTTCTACGAGGAAGAAGTCAGCAACGCCGTCGACACCCTCTCCACCCTGCTTGAACCGATCATCATGGTGGTTCTCGGGACGATTGTTGGCGGCATTGTGGTCGCGCTGTACCTGCCGATCTTCAAGCTCGCCGGCACGTTCTAGAACGTCTCAACACCAAGACGCCGCAGCTATTGCCGTGATCCGGTAATAATGCGGCGTTTTCTTTGCACAGGACTCTGTCATGCCCGACCTGCCACTGGTGATGTGGATCGCTTTTGCCGGTGTGCTTGGCTTGGTGGTGGGCAGTTTTCTCAACGTGGTGATTCTTCGGCTGCCGGAGCGCATGGCAGCTGGCTGGCGACAGGAAGCACGAGAGGTACTGGGGCTCGAAGTTAACACCGGGCCGCTGCCGCCGGGCATCGTGCGTGTACCTTCGCATTGTCCAGAGTGCAAGCATCCGCTCTCGGTGCTGGACAATATTCCGCTGTTCGGTTGGCTGCTGTTACGCGGACGCTGCCGTTACTGCAAGGTTCATATCTCGATCCAGTACCCGCTAGTGGAACTGATCAGCGGGGTACTGAGCACGGTGATCGTGTGGAAGTTCGGCCCGTCATGGGCTGCCGTGGCAGGGTTGCTATTGACCTGGACCCTCATCGCGCTGTCCGGTATCGACTTTCGCACCCAGCTGTTGCCCGACCAACTGACGTTTCCGCTGTTATGGATGGGCCTGGTGCTGGCGCTGCTGCCGATGTTCGTCACTGCGCCATCGGCCATCATCGGCGCAGCCATAGGTTATCTGAGCCTGTGGAGCGTGTACTGGCTGTTCAAGCTGCTTACTGGCAAGGAGGGCATGGGCTACGGTGATTTCAAGCTGCTCGCGGCGCTCGGCGCCTGGATGGGGCCACTGTCACTGCTGCCGATCATCCTGCTGTCCTCGCTGGTTGGTGCCCTGGTCGGCGGTAGTCTGATCGTGCTGCGCCGGCACCAACGCGAGGTTCCGATGCCGTTCGGTCCGTTCATCGCCGCTGCTGGCTGGATCTGGTTTGTCACTGGGGATGGTCTGCTGCAAGGCTACATGCACCTGACCGGCCTGCGATGACCGAACGGCCCACGACATGATCATCGCCATGACTGGCGGTGTCGCCTCCGGCAAGAGCACGGTGACACGGCGCTTCGAGGCACTCGGTGTGCATGTGCATGATGCGGATGTCGCCGCGCGCGAAGTAATCGAGCCCGGCACACCGGGGCTGGCCGCGGTTATCGACGCATTCGGCACAGACGTGCTAGAAGCTTCCGGCTGGCTAAATCGCTCGGCGATGCGCCAACGCGTGTTTGCCGATCCCGGCGCGCGGCAGGTACTGGAAGCGATCATCCATCCTCTCGTAAGGCAATGGCTACGCGACCGCGCCGTGGCCGATCCTGAACCCTATTGCCTGCTCGCTATTCCATTGCTGGCGGAACACATCGAGCACTATCGCTGGGTCGATCGCGTGCTGGTGGTCGACGTACCCGCGTCGGTGCAGATCGTTCGATTGATGAGACGTGACAGCATCGATGAGACATTGGCTCGGCGCATGCTGGCCCATCAGGCGAGTCGCAACGAACGGCTGGCGCTGGCTGATGACGTGATCGAAAACAGTGGCGACGAATCCCATCTCGACCAGACCGTCGCTGAACTGCATCAACGCTATCTCGCGCTGGCTTCAACCAACTAATCCCTCAATCCGCAGGAGGGCATCCTATGCGCGATGCTTTTCCCGTTGAGCGGAGAAAAACATCGTGCGTAATGCGCGCTGCTATAACCAGAACTCGCGGATGCCGGCTATACCCTGGCCGCTGCATTCGCGCGCCTGCGCGATCTGCGATGGATCCGTGCCGCCCAGCGCATACACCGGTAACGACGCGGCTTCGGCCAGCAACTGGAATCTGGGCCAGCCCAAAGGATGCGTTAGCGGGTGACTGGGGGTGGCGGCCACCGGCGACAGCGTGGCGAAATCCACGGCTATCTGCGAAGCCTGCGCCAGTTGCGCCGCATCGTGACAACTGGCGCCAACCAACTGTTGTAGCGGCAGCGGCCGTTCGGACAACGCGAGCAGTTGGGCGTGCCTGAGATGCACGCCGATGCCCAGGGCACGCGCGCCATCGATATCGCCATTGAGCAACAGCTGCGTGCCATGTCGCCGCGCTATCGGTAGCAGGCCGACTGCCAGTTCGCGAACGAGCTCGCGCGGCCATAGCGGCAAGCGCAGTTGCAGCATGGGTTCGCCCCGCTCGATCGCGCGACCGATCCGCTCGAACCACTGGCCCCGCTGATCAGGAGATATATCCGCCGGGGTGATCGGATAGCGTGGCGGCAACCGCAGTGCCTGCAGGATTGCGCGATCAGCCAGCGTGAGGATGGCCGGATCGACCTGGGCCGGCCGCAGCCATTGCAGTGATTGACCCTCCCGCGATTCCGGCGTGCCCTCCCATTGATCGACCAGCCACGTGTCCAACAGCAGCTCGCGATCGACGTAATGGCATGGCACCCGGATCAGCGGCTCGGCACGTTGCAGGGTGATGCCCAGTTCCTCGTGCAACTCGCGCGCCAGTGCAGGCAGCCGCTCCTCGCCGGGTTCAAGCTTGCCGCCGGGAAACTCCCACATGCCGGCCAGATGCTTGCCCACCGGTCGCTGCGCCAGCAGCACGCGCCCGTTGCCATCGCGCAAGACGCCGGCCATCACGTGCATGACCACCGGCTTCGGCGCGGTGGGCGCAGGCATCAGTTGTTACGCAGGTATTCGACCATGTCGAAGTCGTAGGCGTGCTCGGCATCGGCCTTGTGATGCACGCGGGAGACCTCGGTCCAGTCGCTGAAATGCACGCCCGGGAAGAACGTGTCGGCCCCGTCGATGGCTGCGCTGACCCAGGTCAGGTACATGCGTCTGGCCCGTGGCAGTGCCTCGGTGAACACCAGGCCGCCACCGATCACCATCAGGCCGGTATTGTCGGTGCGTGCTTGCGCTTCTTCCACCGAGCGTACGGTGATCTGGCCGGGAAATGGGGCCTCGTGCCGGCGCGACAGCACCAGGTTGACCCGATCTGGCAACGCGCGGCCGATCGACACGGCGGTGTTGTAGCCCATCAGCACATTCTTGCCGGTGGTCAGCTGCTTGAACCAGCGCAGGTCATCCGGCAGGTGCCACGGCAGCTGCCCCTTGCGGCCGATCGCGAAGTTTTCGTCGAGTGCGGCAATCAGCGAAATGGCCATGTGAAGTCCTTGAAAGGCATGTTTGATGGGGTGGCCAGCGCATCCAGGTGACGCTGTTTAATGCATCGAATCTTAGCAGGATGCGGTGTATCCGGCGGCAACTACATGACCGCCTTGCAATGGCTTGCGGACAGTCGGAATGTGCAGCAAATTTTTGCGCGGCGATGCCGCCGCACGAAAACCTCCGGCATGCGTTCGCATGTCGGAGTCAGCCCTATACGGCAACGTCGGCCTTGATCGCCGGATGTGGTGCATAGCCTTCGATCGCGACGTCCTCGTAGCGAAAATCAAGGATCGAATGCACGTCAGGATTGAGCCGCAGGCGCGGCAACGCCCGTGCCTCACGGGTCAGCTGCAGGCGCGCCTGTTCAACATGGTTGTTGTACAGGTGCGCATCCCCCAGCGTATGCACGAAATCGCCTACGCCCAGCCCACACACTTGCGCCACCATGTGGGTGAGCAGTGCGTAGCTGGCGATGTTGAACGGCACGCCGAGGAAGATATCGCCCGAGCGCTGGTACAGCTGGCAGCTCAGCTTGCCGTCCGCCACATAGAACTGGAACAGGCTGTGGCATGGCAGCAGCGCCATCTTCGGCAGCTCGCCGACGTTCCATGCGCTGACGATCAGACGACGCGAATCGGGATTGCGCTTGATCTCCTCGATCACCCAGCGAATCTGGTCCACCACGCCACCATCGGCGGTCGGCCACGCACGCCACTGCTGCCCGTAAACCGGGCCGAGGTCTCCGTTTGCATCCGCCCATTCGTCCCAGATCCGCACGCCGTGTTCTTTCAGGTAGGCGATGTTGGTGTCGCCGCGCAGGAACCAGATCAGCTCATGCACGATGGACTTCAGATGCAGCTTCTTGGTGGTAACCAGCGGGAAACCTTCGGCCAGGTCGAAACGCATCTGCCAGCCGAACACGCTGCGTGTGCCGGTACCGGTGCGATCGGCCTTTTCGCTACCGTGATCCAGAACATGACGCAGCAGGTCGAGATAGGGACGCATGCTCAGGCCTTCGCCGTCACCGCAGCGAGCGGCAACGTGGGTGCACGCCGCGACAAGGCAAGCAGCCACAGGCCGATCACGATCATCGGCAGTGACTGCAGCTGCCCCATCGTCACCCAACCGAACGCCAGATAGCCCAACTGCGGATCGGGTAGCCGCACGAATTCCACCGCGACGCGGAAGCAGCCGTACATCAGCGCGAACAGGCCCGATACCAGGTAACGCGGCCGCGGCTTCATCGATACCAGCCAGATCACGACAAACATGGCGGCGCCTTCGAGGGCCATTTCATACAGTTCCGAAGGGTGACGCGTCAGGCCGCCGAACTGCTGCAATTGCGGCAACCATGCCGGATGGCTGTCGACATAGGCCACATCATCGGCGCGCGCATTCGGATAGATCATGCCCCACGCCAGGTCGGTGGGTTTGCCCCACAGCTCGCCGTTGATGAAATTGCCCAGCCGGCCAAGACCCAGCCCGATCGGCACCAGCGGCGCCACGAAATCCACCGTATCGAAGAAATGCAGCCGATGCCGTCGCGACCACCACCAGACCGCGGCCAGCACGCCAAGCATGCCGCCGTGGAAGCTCATGCCGCCATCCCACACCTTGAACAAGGCCAGCGGTTCGGTCCAGATCCAGTGGATCCCGCCGGCGTAGTAGAACAGCATGTACCAAACGCGCCCGCCGACGATCACGCCCATCATGCCGTAGAAAAACAGGTCGCCCAGCGCATCCCGGCTGACCGGCAGGCGACCGCGGCGGCGACGGTATTCGCCCAGCACGGCGACGAAGAGGAACCCGAGCAGGTACATCAAGCCATACCAGTGCACCTGGATGGGGCCGAGACCGAAGGCGACCGGGTTGAACTGGACGGTGAAAGGTTGCGTCATGGTTTGGAGGCGGTTGGCAAAGACCAAGTGTAGCTGTGCGGCGTCTGTCGCTGTACCACTCGCTCCGGCCAAGGAGTCGGTCGGTCCCCGGAGATGGCTGGTTTTATGGTGTCAGAGCAGTACCGGTCGGTCCGGCAATTCATCCGGGTTGTCCGTGCCGTCGCTGGGAAAGTGCTGCATCAGCAGCGCATGCGCGGCGACGATCCCGGCGAGACTGCCCTCGCGCCACTGCTCGCGCGCATAACACTCACGCATGCGTGCGCAGACCGCATCCCATTCGGCTGTCGTCACCCGCGCGGCGATGCCACGGTCGGCGACGATTTCAATGCGGTGCTCAGCCATCAGCACGTAGAACAGGACGCCGCTGTTGTGCTCGGTATCCCATACCCGCAACTGGCTGAAAACCTGCCGCGCACGGGCCGGTGCGTCGAAGCCCTCCAGTACCGCCAACGGTGCCAGCCGCGACTCGATCGCGAAACGGACTTCACCCCGATGGGTACGTTCGCCAGCAGCAATCGCCGTGGTCATCTCGTCGAGCAGCGCAGCAGGAAAGCGTCGGCGCAACTGGAACCAGTGGCCAAACAGATTGGTCAGCATTCGTTGCACGCGCCCCATCACCAGCTCCCCGAAGCGCCGCCGCCACCGAAACTACCGCCACCACCGCTGAAACCGCCGCCACCAAAACCGCCCCCACCACCGCCGCCGAAACCACCAAAACCGCCCCAACCACCGCCGCCGATCGAACGCCCGGCACCACCAGGCAGCAACATCAGCACGCCGCCGATCAGTGCGCCGAGGATGCCGGCGCCCATCGAGACCAGCAGCCACAGCAGTCCACCGATGAGCACGGCGCCCAGCGGAGCGCGCACCCACGCGCCGGCCCGGCCGAGCAGGCTGCGCAGGAACAGCGCCACGAATACGCCGATCATCAGGCTATTCTGCAATCCGGGACCGGCATGCCCCTCGCTGGGAGCGCCCTGCACTGGTGGCGGCAACGGCTCGCCGTTGATCAGCTGGGTCAGCGCGCCGACCGCGTCGCTGATGCCGCCGAAGTAGTCGTTGCTGCGGAATTTCGGCGCGATGTACTCGCGGATGATGCGCGCGTTCGCCGCGTCCGGAATCGCGCCTTCCAGGCCATAACCCACTTCGATGCGCACGCGCCGATCATTCTTCGCGACCAGCAGCAGCACGCCATCGTCGGTTCCCTTGCGGCCGATCTTGTTCGCTTCGGCTACCGCCAGCGAATATTCTTCGATCGCCTGCGGCTCGGTACTGCCGACCATCAGCACCACCAGCTGCGCACCCTTGGCTTTCTCCAGCGCGACCAGTTGCGCATCCAGCTGGTTGACCTGGACTGCGGTCAGCGTGCCGGTGAGGTCGGTGACGTGGCGCGCCAGCTTCGGCACCGCCGTGTCCGCATGCAGGAGTGCCGGCGACAGCAACGCCATCGCCAGCATCAGCAGCAGGCGCGGAAAGCGCCGAAGCATCATCAGTGCGCCGAGGCGGCGGGCGCCGGTGCGCTGTTGCCGAAGTCCACCGTCGGCGCGGTGGAGATCGCCTTCTCGTTATCCACACTGAAGTTCGGCTTTATCGTGTAGCCGAACATCTTCGCGGTGAGATTGTTCGGGAAAGTGCGGATCATCGAGTTGTAGTCCTGCACCGCCTGCACATAGCGGTTACGCGCCACGGTGACCCTGTTCTCGGTGCCTTCCAGCTGCGCCTGCAGGTTCTGGAACAGGCCGTCGGCCTTGAGGGTGGGATAGTTCTCGCTGACCACCATCAGTCGCGAGAGCGCACTGCCCAGCTCGCCCTGCGCGGCCTGGAATTTCGCCAGCGCCTGCGGATCGTTGGCCAGCTCCGGCGTCATTTGGATGCTGCCGACCTTGGCACGGGCGTTGGTGACTTCCGTGAAGACCTTTTCCTCATGCTGGGCGTAACCCTTGACCGTATTGACCAGGTTCGGCACCAGGTCGGCACGCCGCTGGTACTGGTTGATCACTTCCGACCAGGCCGCCTTGACCGCCTCGTCCTGTCGCTGCATGGCGTTGTAGCCGCAACCGGTCAGGCTGACGGCGAGCAACAACAGCACGAAGTTGCGCAGAAGTTTCATGAGGTCGCTCCAGTGCGATGGATAGTCATTGCATCATCCCACACCACCCGGCGCAATCCAGTCACGCAGGAAGGCGTGCGCTGGCTCACCCGAGCAGGCGCGGGCCGAGAATCAAGCCCCAACTGAGCACCACCAGCACCAGCAGCACGAACACCGCCGCCGAGCCCATGTCCTTGGCGCGGCCGGCCAGTTCGTGGAACTCCGGACTGACCTTGTCAACCACCGCTTCGATCGCCGAATTGAGCAGTTCGGCCGACAACACCAGCATGGACGGAAATACCAGGGCGAGCTTTTCCAGTGGACCATGACCCAGCCACAGGCCGAGCGGAATCAGGACGATCGCCAGGCAGGCTTCGAGCCGGAACGAGGCCTCATGGCGCCAGCCGGCACGAAAACCCTTCATCGACCACTGGAGCGCTTGCCAGAGCTGCTTCGGACCGCGAAAACCTTCGGCTGCCATCTCGACGCGACCGCTCAGGCGAACGCCGGCAATCGCCGGGCTGGAAAGGCAGGGACGGCCACGCCGAACGGGCGGCCTGAAAGCTCGAAGATCGGCATGGCGGGCGGAGCTCTCCATAGGGCGCGCAAGCCATCAATAATGCCACAGGCGGCCTTGCCACAGGAGTGGCTCAAGCGGAACCGGCACAACCCGGCGCCAGTCGCAAGATTCCGTCATGTCGCAGTGCAGCTACACCAGGATGGCGAATAGGTTACGCTTCGGCGGTTGTGATCCGTTCAGGGTCGCATGTCACCGGCGGCCCTGGCGTCGCCATAGTTCGAATCACGTACGGAAAAGATATGGCAATCCAGAACCCGCCCGTCTCCCAGACGCGCTCCTTCACTACCGTCTTCATGATCGAGATGTGGGAGCGCTTCGGCTTCTACGGCATGCAGGTGTTGATGGTCACGTTTCTGATGAAGAAGCTTGGCTTCGTCGACACCAAGGCCAACCTGGTCTGGGGTGCAGCGGCAGCGCTGATCTACGCGACGCCTGCCATCGGGGGTTGGGTCGGCGACAAGCTGCTGGGTACGCGTCGCACAATGCTGATCGGCGCTGTTGTTCTGGCACTCGGCTACGGCATCCTGTGGATACCGCCGGAAGCGCTGGGCCTGACCGATGGCGGCAGCGGCCTGATGGCTTTGCTGACCCCGGCCAACCTCACCTATTTCGCGCTCGGCGTGATCGTGGTCGGCAACGGCTTCTTCAAGCCCAATGCGGGCAACCTGGTGCGCAAGATCTACGAGGGCGACGACACCAAGATCGACAGCGCATTCACCATCTACTACATGGCGGTGAACATCGGCTCATTCTTCTCGATGACACTGACGCCGATCATCCGCGATAAGGTTGCCGCCCATTACGGCGATTCGATGGGCTGGCACACCGCGTTCGGCTCGTGCGCGGTGGGTCTGGTCCTGGGTTTGATCATCTATTACTTCATGCGTCGCGCGCTGGGCCGCATCGGCTCGCCTGCGGACGACCAACCGATGAACATGCGTCGCGCGCTGCCTGTGTTCGGTGTCGCGTTCCTGCTGGTCTTCGTGGTCGCCTTCATTCTGCAGAGCGAAACGGTGGCGAAGGTCTGCGTGTACGCCGCCGGCGTCGTGATCCTCGGCGTGTTCGCCCACCTGATCCGCAGCAGTCAGCCGAGTGAACGCGCCGGCCTGATCGCGGCGCTGGTGCTGACCGTGCAGACGATCTTCTTCTTCATCTTCTACTCGCAGATGGCGACGTCGCTGAACTTGTTCGCGCAGCACAACGTGGACCTCTCGTTCAACGTGTTCGGCGCCCACCTGTTCAACTGGATCCCCGAGCAGTACCAGAACCTCAACGCGTTCTGGATCGTTGTCCTGAGCCCGGTGCTGGTGTTCGCCTATAACGCGCTCGGCCGGGTCGGCAAGGATCCGTCGATCGCACTGAAGTTCGCGCTGGGTTTTGCCGCGGTGGCCGTAGGCTTCTTCATGTACGGCGTGGGCGCAAGCGCAGCGGTGGCCGGCCAGGTGTCGTCGTGGACGATGGTCTGGGGCTACGGCTGGTATTCGCTGGGCGAGATGCTGGTCAGCGGTCTCGGTCTGGCGATGATCGCGCGCTATGTGCCTTCGCGCATGGGCGGCTTCATGATGGGTGCGTACTACGTGGCCGTGGGCCTGTCGCAGTATCTCGGCAGCATCGTGGCCAACTATGCGCACATCCCCGACAACATCACCGATCCGGTGCAGTCGCTGACGATCTACGTGAGCCTGTTCAACAAGCTCGGCTTCGTGGGCATCGCCTGCGTAGTGATCGCTCTGGTCATGCTGCCGCTGATGAACAAGCTGTCGGCCAGTCACTCCGATTCGGCGAACAACCACACTCCGCTGCCCGCTGTACGCAGCGAGGAATTCGACAGCCCGTGAGTCCGATGAACCCGCCGCCAACGGTGGCGGGTTCCACAGGGTTTCTGATCAGCCCATGATCGCGATGTCCCATCGAACCACACGCATCGGCCCGTTTGCTCTGGCCCGGACGCTGGCGTGGCTGCGGCTCTGCGCGATCGCCGGGCAAAGCGTGGCCGTGCTGGTCTGCGCCTGGTGGATGCAGCTGCAGATTCCGCTGCTGCCGCTGCTGCTCGGCATCGGCCTGCTCGCCATCTTCTCGGTATTCGCCGCCTGGCGACTGCGCCAGCCGTGGCCGCTGCGCGAATGGGAAACCATCGGCCATATCGGCGCCGATACGCTGGTCCTCGGCTACCTGCTGTATTTCACCGGCGGCGCCAGCAATCCGTTTATCACCCTGTTGCTGGTGCCGATCGCGCTGAGCGCCGCGGCGCTGTCGGTACCCGCGATCCTGGCGGTGTCCGCACTGGCCGGCCTCGCCTACCTGGTCCTGCTGCGCTGGCATGTGCCGTTACCGATGCCAATGCAAGGCGAACTACATGGCGGCTTTTCGCTGCATGTGGCCGGCATGGGCGTGAACTTCGTGATCAGCGCGCTGTTACTGGGTTTCTTCATCAATCGGCTGGCACATGCGTTGCGTGTGCAGCAGCTGGAAGTGCAGCGGGTACGCGAACGGGCGCTGCGTGACGAAGGCATCCTGGCGATTGCCACCCAAGCCGCCGGCGCCGCGCATGAGCTCAATACACCGCTGTCGACGATGCGCACGCTGTTGCCCGAGATTCGCCGCGAACATGCCGGCGATGCCCTGCTGGCCGAAGATCTGGCCTTGCTCGAAGGTCAGGTCGATCGCTGCCGCACGATCCTGCGCGAGATGGTCGCGTTCGGCAAGGCGCAGCTATCGCAGGAGCCGGAGCGGCTCAGCGTGGCGCAGTTCATCCACAGTTGCCTGGAGCGCTTCCAGCTGCTGCGGCCGGAAGCAGACTTGATCCTGGAGCTGGACCAGGTCACCGCACAGACCGTGTTGCGCACACCGCCGGGCCTGCGCCATGCCCTGCTCAACCTGCTCAACAATGCGGCCGATGCCTCGGCCAGCTGCGACTCGCAGATGGTGGTGCTGCAGGTCGCGCGCGATGCTGGCTGGCTGCAGTTGAGCGTGAGCGATCGAGGCCCCGGCTTTGACGACACGGACGACGCTGCACTACTCGGATACTCGCAAAAGCAGGCGGGGCTTGGTATTGGCCTGGCCTTGGCCGAGGCCACTGCCGAACGCCTGAACGGTGAACTGACCGCGCGCAATACCCATCACGGCGCCGAGGTGTGCCTGCGCCTGCCGCTGGCGGTCATTGCGGAGCAGTGAGCGCACTGCGACACGACGCCACACGTGCACCCGATGTCGCATCCGGCAAGAATGAGCACTGCACGACCCTGAGGAACCGCTGCGATGACCGAGTTGCCCCCAACCGCCACGGCACGTCCACTGCTACTGGTCGACGACGACACCACTTTCGTGCGCGTGCTGGCACGAGCACTCGGCTCGCGCGGTTTCGAGGTGATCACGGCAACCAATTTCGACGAGGCTCGCGCGCTGACACGTCGGCATCATCCGCGTTACTGCGTACTCGACCTCAAGCTGGGCGAGGAAAATGGCCTGCGGCTGATTCCCGAACTGCATGCCCTGGTACCCGATCTGCGCGTACTGCTGCTGACCGGATACGCCTCGATCGCCACCGCGGTCGAGGCGATCAAGCGCGGCGCACACGACTACCTGGCCAAGCCGGTCGATGCCGATGCCGTGGTGCGCGCCCTGCTCGACGGTGACAGCAACGATATCGACGAGCATGAGTTGCCAGATACGCCCGAAGCACCGCTGGCACTGCGCCGGCTGGAGTGGGAGCACATCCAGCGCGTACTGACCGAATGCGACGGCAACATCTCCGAAACCGCGCGCCGGCTCGGCATGCACCGCCGTACCCTGCAGCGCAAACTGAGCAAGCATCCGGTACGCGAACGGCCCGACCGCGAGTAACACCATGGTTGGCAGAACCCGTCTGTGGCTGCTGGTACACCTGTGCTCGGGCTCGGCCTGATACTCACTCAGAGGTGACGTGCGCTGCAGTAGCGCACGTCACCTCTCCGCTTAAAGCTCACGCAATGCCGTGGTCACCGGCAATCGCGCCGCACGCACGGCGGGAAACAGGCCACCGATGAAACCGATCGTCAGCGCCCACAGCAGGCCGACCCACAGCAGTTCCGCCGAGACCTTGAGTTCGAAGCTGAGCTTGCCGACCGTACCGGCCGCCAACGTGGAGGCGCTGTAGCCGTTGAAGACTAGCCATGCGAGCAGACCGCCGAGCAGGCCACCGAGCAAGGCCAGCAACATGGTTTCCAGCATCACCGCCACTACCACCGGTAGGCCACGGAAACCGATCGCGCGCAGCGTGGCGATCTCGCGCGCACGCGCCGCGACCGCGGCAAACATGCAGTTGAGTGCGCCGAAAATAGCACCGATCGCCATGATCGAGCCCACCACGATGCCGATCACCGTGAGAAAGCTACTCATGCCTTCGGACTGCTTGCTGAAGTAATCCAGCGTGGTGCTGACATCGACCTTGAGTTGCGGATTCGCTTCCAGCTCGGTCTTGAACGCATCGAATGCCTTGGGATCGGCCAGCTTCACGGTAACCGACGCCCGGCTGCCGCCGCGGCGATACGTATCAGCCACCACGCCCGCGTCGCCCCATACCTCGGAATCCATCGCATCGCCGGAGGCGAACACGCCGACCACGGTCCACAGCTGGCTACCGAGACGGATCTCGTGACCCGGCTCCAGTCCGGCAAACTGCTTCGCTGCACCCTTGCCGACAATCAGCTCGCGCATGCCGGGGGTGAACTTGCGGCCCTCGATGATCTTCAAGTTCGGTCGCACCGCCCAGGCCTGTTCACCGACACCACGCAACTGCACACTGCCCTCGTCGTCTGCACTACCGCCTTTCAGCGGCAGGTTCGCCGCGACCACCAGCTCGGGCGAGGCGATCGGCTGCCCCTTCGCATCCTTCGCGATGCCGACGGCCTGCGGAATCAGGGTGACACTGTCGTGATCGAGCACCGACATCACTTCGGAGGCGGAGGCGCCACGCATCACGATGGCGGTATCAGCGCTGCCGGTCTTGTTCAGCGTCTCGCGGTAGCCGTCACTCATCGCCAACAACGCGACCAGTACTGCCACGACGCCGGCGATGCCCACCACGATCACCGACGACATGCCCAGTCGCTGCCTGAGCGTGCTAAGCCCGACCGATGTGATCGAAACCGCCTGCCTGCCCTGCCGGGTCAGCAGCATCCAGATCGCCAGGAAAACCGCAGACACCAGCGCGAAAGTGGAAAACAACAACATCAGAAAGTGCAGGAACATGCTCGTTCTCCTCAGCGCCCGGCCAGTGCATCGACGATATTCAGACGCATCGCGCGGATCGCCGGCAACGCGCCGACCAGCAGGCCGACCGCGACCATCAGCAGCAAGCCGTGCACCCAGATGCCCGCATCCACCGGGCCCATCGGTATCGCACCACCCATCTTTGACTGGATGCCGCCCACCATCAGCATCGCCAGGCCAAGTCCCAATACGCCACCAAGCAACAGCAGCAGCACCGACTCGGCCAGCACCATCGCCAGCACGCTATGGCTGGAAAAACCGATCGTCTTCAGCACCGCCAGTTCGGAGGTGCGCTCGCGTACCGCCTGCATCATGGTGTTGCCCGACAGCAGCAGCAGGGTGAAGAACACCGCGCCCATGATCGAGCTGACGATCAGGCCAATGTCGGCAAGCTGTTTCATCCAGCTGGCAGTCGCCGCCGCTTCGGTCTGCGTGCGGGTTTCATGATCGGAGTTGGCCGAAATCGCATCGATCGCCTTGGCCACGCGATCGGCCTGATTCACGTCGGTGACGCGCGTGACATACCAGCCGACCTGGCCACGGTTGTAGGGCGTGGTCTCGTCAAAGTACTTCCAGTTCAGTAGGAACATCTGGTCGTAGAAACCGCCAGCCTTCTTGTCCTTCGAATGCAGGATGCCGACGATGTCGAACGTCCAGTTCTTGCTGCCTTCGTGGTTCGGGAAGATCGTCGACTGCATCGGGATCTTGTCGCCCACCTTCCAGTGGAATCGCTCAGCCAGCTTTTCACCAACCAGCGCGCCGGTACGGGTATTGTCGAACGCCTTGCGCTCCGCCGCGCTCACTTCCATCTCGGGATAGAGATCGAGGTAGTTCGGCTCCACCGCAAAGCTGAAGACCTGGTTGTGCGGGTCTTGGTAGGCCCCGCCGAACCAGTTCGCGTAAGTCACCATCTTCACGCCAGGCACCTGCGCGATCCGTGCTTCCAGCGACTGCGGCAAGGTCTGGATGAAGGAGAGCCGGGAGCCGGTCTGCAAGCGCTCTGCGCCATTGGCGCTGTTGCCGGCCTGGTCGAAACCGGTGCGCACCGCATCGAGCATGCCGAACAGCAGGAACGCGGCGATGATCGACACCAGGGTGAGTATCGTACGGGTCTTGCGCCGGAACAGCGCCGCCCAGATCAGATGAAGGTATTTCATCGTCGTCTCCTCACGCCGTTGCCTGTTCGACCAGGGTGCCCTTGTCCAGATGCAGCGTATGGCTGGCGTACTCGGCCGCCTTCGGATCGTGGGTGACCATCACGATGGTCTTGCCGTGCTCGCGGTTGAGTTGCTGCAGCAGGCCGAGTACATCCTCGGCGGACTGGCGATCCAGGTCACCGGTTGGCTCGTCGCAGACCAGCAGAGTGGGATCAGACACGATCGCCCGGGCGATCGCCACACGCTGCTGCTGGCCGCCGGACAGTTCGCTTGGTTTGTGCGTGGCGCGATCGGCCAGCCCCACCAGCTGCAAGGCTATTGAGGCATTCTTCTTGCGCTGGGCACCGGATAGCTTGGTGAGCAGCAGCGGCAGTTCCACATTACGCTGCGCCGACAGCATCGGCATCAGATTGTAGAACTGAAAGATGAAGCCAACATTCGACGCGCGCCATTTTGCCAGTGCGCCGCCGCCGAGCTGATCGATGCGCTGACCGCCCACCGTGATGCTGCCGGCCGTCGGCGTATCGAGGCCGCCGATCAGGTTCAGCAAGGTGGTCTTGCCTGAACCCGATGGCCCCATCAGCGCCAGGAAGTCGCCTTCGGCGATCGCCAGGTTGACGTGGTGCAGCACCTCGACCTTCTGCTTGCCGCGCTCGTAGGTCTTGGCGAGATTCTGGATATCGATCAGTGTGCCCATGTGTTTCTCCGGATACCTTGTGTCTGTCGCGGCTGAAGCCGCTGCAAAAGAATGGCTCTATGGCGTTGCGGTTTTCGTCTGGACGTCCGAACCGTCGTGCAAGTCGGTGGGCGGCGAAATCACCACGCTGTCGCCCGGCTTCACTGCCGCCGGCAGCAGGCGCAGTTCGCCATAGGCTTGTGCGGTCGGGTTCACCGTGCGCTGTTTCGCCTGAGCGCCCTCGACCACGAACACCACGCTATGCCCGTCGCGCTGCACGATCGCCGTAGCCGGCACCAGCACACCTTGCGGCGCCTGTGCGGCGGCCTGCGGCTTCACCTCGAGGAACGACACGCGCACACCCATGTCGGGCACGATGCGTGCATCCTTTTTCTCCAGCGCCACGCGCACCTTGATGGTGGCCTTGCCACGATCGGCAGTCGGCACGATGGCAATGACATGGGCAGGAATCTTCCAGTCGGGATAGGCGTCCAGTACCGCCTCCGCCGACATGTCCGGCTTGACCCGACCGATATAGGCCTCGTTGACGTCGACGTCCACTTCCAGCGAATCCATGTCGACGATGGTGCCCACGCCGGTGCGGGTGAAACCGCCGCCGGCGGAGAATGGCGAGATGATCTCGCCGACCTGCGCGTCCTTGGTGGTGATCACGCCGGTGAACGGCGCACGCACCACGCAGTAATCGAAATTGACTTGTGCCTCGGTGACCTGGGCGTCATAGGAAATTGCCTGACGCTGCTGCGATACCAGCTGTGCTCGCGTGCTGTCGGCCAGCGTCCGGGCTTGCTCGGCGACCTGCCTGGCCACGAGACCTTGTGCGGCCAGGGTGTCGTCTCGTGCAGCGTCGCGCAGGTTTTGCGCCAACTGCGACTGGAATTGTGCAACCAGTGCGTGTTCGGCTTCGGCCGCTGCCTTGGCGGCATCCAGCGCCGACTTGTAGGCACTGTCGTCCAGCCGCGCCAGCACCTGATCCTTGGTGACGTGGTCACCTTCCTCGATCAGCACCGCGGTCAGCGTACCGGTGATCTGCGCGGACACGGTCGCCTGCCGACGCGCCGTGACATAACCGGTGGCCTGGAGCACCGCACCGGCTTCACTGTCCGACGTGGGTGTTACCGCGACAGCCGTCTGCACCGGCACGGGACGATGTCCGAGCAGCATCCAGCCGGCGCCACCCAGCAGCAACAGGATCACGACGATAACGCCGATGATCCATGGCCAGCGGCCGCCGCCACCGTCGTGATCGTCACGCTGATGGCGCTCGATGCGCAGTTCCTTCAACAGATCGGTGTTGCTCACCCTTACTCCCTGCCCGGCCCCGGCCGGTTGCTCGACAAGTACAAGACTGGCTGATCAGCTGAGGCGCCATCAGGGTGCAGCATCAGCCATCGTCAATGACAGCTGTCACCCATGCAAGCCCCAGTCATCCCCTTGATCAGTTTGCTACGCTTGCGCCATGACCTACACGATTGTGCCACCAGCCCTTCCCAGCCTGCCGATCATCGGCAGCGATCAGCGCTTCCCGATCCGCCGGGTGTTCTGCATCGGCCGCAACTACGCCGAGCATGCCCGTGAAATGGGCGCCAGCGTGGACAAGTCCGCGCCGATGTTCTTCTGCAAGCCAGCCGACGCGGTGGTCAGCGACGGTGCCGACGTACCTTATCCCTCAGCCACTACCGACCTGCATCACGAAGTGGAAATGGTGGTGGCGCTCGGCAGCGGCGGCCACGACCTCACACCGGAACAGGCCGCCACACTCGTATGGGGCTACGGTGTAGGGCTGGACCTGACCCGCCGCGACCTGCAGGCGCAAGCCAAGGCCAAGGGACATCCGTGGGACGTGGCCAAGGCGTTCGACCATTCCGCACCGGTTTCCGCACTGCGCCCGGCTGCTGAAGCGACGCTGGATGCGAACAGTGTGCTGCAACTAAGCGTCAACGGCGAGCTGCGCCAGCGAACCACCCTGGGCGAAATGGTGCACGGCGTACCGCAAATAATTGCGGCGCTATCGACGCTGTTCGAGCTGAAAGGCGGCGATCTGATCTTCACCGGCACACCGGCTGGCGTTGCTGCATTGCAACGCGGTGACCGCTTCCACGCCGAGCTGATCGGGGTTGCCGAATTGGATGGCCAGATCGTCTGAATTCATGCGCCACGCCCTGTGCTCAACGATATTCCTGCGCTAAAGTCCATAGGCCATTCGGCCCAACCTACGGAGAAAAAGCATGAGCATGCTGCAGGAATTCAAGGCTTTCGCCATGCGCGGCAGCGTCGTTGATCTGGCGGTCGGTGTGGTCATCGGCGGCGCGTTCGGCAAGATTGTCAGTTCGTTGGTCGACAAGATCATCATGCCGCCAATCGGCATGCTTACCGGCGGCATCGATTTCAGCCAGTTGAAATGGGTACTCAAGCCGGGCGATGACAGTGATCCGAAGCACAAGATCGCCGAAGTGGCTGTTGGTTATGGCGACTTCATCAATACCGTGATCACCTTCCTGATCATCGCTGCTGCGATCTTCCTGGTGGTCAAGGCAATCAACAGCATGCAGAAGAAACAGGAAGCAGCTCCGGCGCCACCACCGGCTGACGTGGTCCTGCTCACCGAGATCCGCGACCTGCTGAAGAACAAACCGTAAGGCAACACCGCACCCAAGGGCCGGGCCACCAGTGTCCCGGCTCTTGTCGTTTCCACGGCAGGCATGACTTCTGGCCTAAGCGATACCTGGCAGCAGCGCCATAATCGGTGTTTACCCTGCGGAGTAACCCGATGCGCCATCTTCCCCTCACCCTGCTCGCTGCCAGCCTGATGCTGGCCACCGGCATCGCCAGCGCCGCCAGTATCACCACGATCCCCGCTGCAGCCGTAAAGACGGCCGAACAGCTGCGCAACAAGGCCATGCATGACGACACCGGCTACCGGGTCGTCGCATCACTGACCACCGAGGTCGGCCCACGCATGGCCGGCAGTGATGCCGATCCGCGCGCGCGCGCATGGGCCATCGCCAAGTTCAAGGCACTCGGCTACGACAAGGTCTATACCGAAGCGGTGACGTATCCGTTGTGGGTACGTCGCAGCGAGCACGGCGCGATCGTCGCGCCGTTCCCGCAATCGCTGGTGCTGACCGCGCTGGGCTACTCGGCCGGCACGCCGAAGGGTGGCCTAACCGCACAGGTAGTGAAATTCGACAGCCTGGCCGCACTGAAGGCGGCCGACCCGGCCAGCGTGAAGGGCCGGATCGTCTACATCGGTTACCGCATGCAGCGCCACAAGGATGGCCACGACTACGGCATGGGTTCGGCGGTCCGCACCGCCGGGCCGGTGATCGCTGCCTCCAAGGGCGCGGCGGGCTACCTGTTGCGCTCGGCCGGCACCGATGCGAATGAGCGCATTGCGCATACCGGCGTCACCGGCTTCACCGATCCGGCCAAGGCGATTCCCGCCGCGGCGCTGTCCAATCCCGACGCCGACCAGCTGGAACGCGTGCTGGCCTACGGCAAGCCGGTCGTGGTGAAGCTGGATCTGGACTGCGGCATTGTCGGCGAGTACACCGGCGCGAATGTGATCGGCGAGATCACTGGCAAGAAATATCCTGACCAGGTCGTTGCGATCGGCGGTCATCTGGACTCATGGGATCCGGGCACGGGCGCAATCGACGACGGCGCTGGCGTGGCGATCGCGATGGCCGCCGGCAAGCTGATCCACGACCTGCCGCAGCGACCGGATCGTACCATCCGCGTGATCGCGTTCGCCAACGAGGAGATGGGCCTGTGGGGTGGCAAGGCGTATGCCGAGAAGCACGCCGCCGACGTCGGCAACTTCCAGCTCGGCACCGAGTCCGATTTCGGCTCCGGCCCGGTCTGGCGCATGAGCGCCAGCGTGAAGCCCGAGGCACGCGATGCGATCGGGCAGATCGCCAAGGTACTGGCGCCAATCGGCGTGGCCTACGATGCCAAACTCCCTGGCGGCGGCGGCTCGGATCTGTCGCAGATGCATGGCAAGGGCATGGCCGCGTTGTCGCTGACCCAGGACGGCACGGACTACTTCGACTGGCACCACACCTCCAACGACACGCTCGACAAGATCGACCCGCAGCAGCTGGCGCAAAACATCGCCGTCTATGCGGCCTTCTCATACATGGCCGCGCAGGCTGATGGTGACTTCGGTTCCGCGCCGGGCGCATTCGCCAAAGACGGCGCCGGGGAATAAGGCCTCACGCAAGCCAGCATTAAAAAAGGCGGCCCATGGCCGCCTTTTTTAATGCCACCGACTACACGACCTGCAAACCCCGGTTTCAGGTTGACTGGGCGGCTTCGCCCGGCAGCTGCTCCAGCGCCAGCAGGTTGTCCTTGATCCGGCCGATCACTGCCAGCGCCTGCTGCAATTCGTCGTAGTCGATACCACGAGTGGAATCCTTGCGCAGGTCGCGGGCGATCAGCTCCATATCGTCGATGATCACCCGCGCCTGTTCGGTGGTGTAAAGCCGCCAGGCACGGCGGTCCTTCGGATCAGCACGGCGCTCGACGAAACCGGCGGCCTGCAGACGGTCGATCACCCGGCCCACCGCGATCGGTTCCATTTCCAGATATTCGGCCAGTTCGGTTTGCCGCAAGCCCTCGCGGTGATACAACATCTTGGTCGCTCGCCACTGCGCCCGGGTCAAGCCGAACTTCACCGCACGCCGGTCGAAGTGCTTGCGAAACAGCAAGGTCACGTCGTTCAGCAGATACCCGAAGGAAATGTCTTCCGTACTCGCCATGATCCGTTGCAACCTCTGCGTACCCGAATGTACGCCTGAAGCATAAGCCGCCACCCTCGCCGAAACCATGCCCATCAAGGCCATCACCGCCGACATCACCACGCTGCGCATGGATGCCATCGTCAACGCCGCCAACCCGAGCCTGCTCGGCGGCGGCGGCGTGGATGGCGCGATCCATCGTGCGGCCGGACCAGCCCTGCTTGAAGCCTGCCGCGCCCTGCCCGAATCCGCGCCTGGCATGCGCTGCCCAACTGGCGAAGCGCGCATCACAGCTGGCTTTGCACTACCCGCGCGCCACGTGATCCATACCGTGGGACCGATCTGGCATGGCGGCGGTCACGACGAGGCGTGGTTGCTTGAACGCTGTTACCGAAACGCGATGCGCCTGCTGCGCGAACACGCCGGGCACACGATCGCGTTCCCGGCGATCAGCTGTGGCGTCTACGGCTATCCATCCGCGTTGGCTGCTGCGGTGGCCGTGTATGCATTGCACGATGAGCTTGCCGATGATGCCGCCACCGAGGTCACCTTGTGCTGTTTCAGCGATGCCATGCGCGCAGTCTTCCAGCACGCGCTCGATACCAAGTAACCCGTACTCAATGCAGCTTGAACGGGTACAGCGGCGGCAGCACTGCATCGTCGTCAGTCCCATCGATGGCGCGCCACATGAAACCGCGTTTGAACACCTCGACCAGACTTTCTTTACCCTTGACGACCGGCGCGCCAGCGTAGTGGCGCTGCTGCAGGGTGGCGATCGCTGCGCGCTGCGATTCGTCACCCAGCGCCGCCGCCAGTTCGCCCAGGTGCTGGATTGCCGGTCGCTCCGCACGCGCCCATGCCAGCAAATTGTGCACTTGCAACGACGTGTCGCTGCCGCAGGCCGCGGCGATGAAGGCCTGCTGGCATTCGCGCGCCGACGTGTGCGTTGGCATCGGTGTTGGCATTGGTGCAATGCTTACGCTTGCCGCACGGCGTCGGCGCCACAGCCACCACGCCAATACGCTGAGCAGCCACAGGCCGATGCTGGCCAGGGCTATCCAGCGCCATGGCGTGGCCGGCGCCACGGTGGTCACCCTGGCCGTCGACGCCGGCACGTTTGCCGCCGTGCTTGCTGCAGTCGCTAGCGGGCTGGCCGGAGTGGCAGCACCGCCGATCGCCGGCAGGATGGTGATGCTGCGCGCCGGGATCTGCGCCACTTCCATGCGGTCGGTCAACACGTTCCACCATTTCAAGGTGGTGGCGGGAATGGTCAGCGTACCGGCGCGCTCCGGCACGACTGCAAATGCCTGCTGACGCCAGCCAATGATCCACTGACCATCGTTGTGATTGCCGCTGGCCGGCTTGTCCGGATACACCGTGGCGCCATCCAGTGGCGGCAGACTCAGCGCGGGCAGCGCCTCGTACGACAGGCCGGTCGCCTGCAGGTTCATGGTGAGGTTCAGTGGCTGGCCGACCCGCGGCGAATCCTGTGCCGTCGGCAAACCGTCCAGGCTCAGGTTCAACTGACGCGCCGGCAGCCACGCGATCTTGCCCCAGTCGGCCGGGGCGGCCTGCACCTCGATGGCCTGTGCCGGCGCACTGGCCGAGACCGGGATGCTGGCACCGAAGAAGCTGTTGGGATCATTTGGATCGATCGCCGCGCCCTGGAAATCCACGGCGGGAATGTCGATGTGCCCGGCACGCTGCGGGATCAGTGCATAGCGCTGTTCCAGCACATGATAGGTGCGGCCGCCACGCTCGGCATCGTAGTTCAGGCCGTTGCCAAGCTGGCTGATCTCCACATTGTCGACCTGCGGCGGCGCAGGTGCATCGCCGTTGATGCGGTTGGCGTAGTACAGCCGCACGATGTAACTCAGCTGCTGGCCGACGTAGCCGTGTGCCGGCTCGACCTGCGCCTCCATGAAGACGTCCTTGTGCGTGGTGGCAGCTGTCGCCGGATCGGGCGCGCTCACCTGAAGCTGCAACGGTGCCGTCTGGCTGCCAGCCACGCTCAGTGCGGGAATCTGCAAGTCGCCGACATGCTTCGGTCGCAGGGCGATGCCGAATGTCATCGAGGAAGTCGCCGCGCCATTGACGACGCTGAGGCTGCTGTTCTGTGAGGTACCCAGGATGTCGAAGTCGTTGGCCAGCGCGTGCAGGTCGGGCACGTCGACGTTGCCGGCGCTGCCGTTGATGCGCAGGTTCAGCGTCACCGTCTCGCCCAGCTGCACGCTGTCGCGATCCAGACTGGCCGTCACATCAGTGGCATGGCCGAGTGCCGGAATCAGCAGCAACACCAGCAACCATCCTGCAATGAATCGTCGAAACATCACGGCTGATCATCCTCGTTTGGCGCGCCGCCGTGGCGCTGCAGATATTCCAGTTCGAACTTGCGCCGCAGCAGCGCGCCGGGATCATCCGGTACACGTTCCAGGGCCTGGCGCAGATCCGCCGGCAGCTTTGATTGCGGATCGTCCTTCGATATCGAACCGAGTTGATGGGTCGGCGTGCCTTGCTGATCCTTCGGCTGCCCTGCCAGCGCCTGATCCATCTGCTGCTTCAGGGCCTTCTGGACCTGCTCGGCCTGGGCCTTCTGTTCGGCCTGCTGCTGCGGAGTCAGCGGTTTGGGCTGATCACCGGACTGATCCTTGCCGGAGCGATCATTGCCCTGTTGGTCCTGCGCTTTCGGCTGCCCATCCTGGGCCGCCTTGTCGGATGGCTTGCCGCTGCCCTGCTCGGACTTCTGGTCCTGCGACTGTGGTTTATCCGCCTTGTCATCCTTGCCCTGCGTGCCGGATGAGGACTGGCCCTTGTCGCCGCTCTTGCCCTGTTGCTGTTGCTTGTCCTTTTGCTGGTCCTGTTGCTTTTTCTGCTGCTGGTGCAACCAGTCCTCGATTGCCTGACGATTTGCCTTGGCGTCGGCATTCGCGGGATCGAGTTTCAACGCATGGTCGTAGGCAGCAATGGCCTGTTGATACTGACCTTGCTTGGCCAGTGCATTGCCGAGGTTGTATGCCGGATCGCTGCCGGGCGCATGCTGCAGGGACTGCGTTGCACTGGCATAGTCGCCGGCACAATACGCGGCCACGCCACGCCACGCCGGATTACGCGCAAGCTGCTGCGCCTGCTTCGCATTGCCGCTGCGCAGCGCCTGCGCCGCCTGCTGATCGGGGCGCTGCCACAGGTCATGCCAGGTGGTTGCCTCGGCCGTGGCCGGCAACAGCGGTAGCAGCACCAACGGCAGCAACAGCAACCAGCCGCGCCGGAATGCCAGCGCCACGAGTGGCAGCAACGGCAACAGCAGCCACGGACCGCGGTCCTGCCATTCGTCACCGCTCTGCCCGCTTGCCACGGTAGCCGGCCCGGCATGCAACTGCGTCTGCAATGCATCGATATCGTCGTGCCCTGCGCTCATCGGCACATAGCGGCCGCCACCAGCGCTGGCCAGCGCGGCCAGTGCGGCGTCATCCCGGCGGGCCAGCACCATGTTGCCTTGCGCGTCTCGCAGGAAGCCACCGTCGGCCACTGGTACCGGTCCACCTTGCGGTGTACCCACGCCGAGCACGGATACCCGTACACCGGCAGCGATGGCCTTGCGCGCAGCGGCATCTGCCGCTGCATCGGCCTGGTCGGTGATCAACACCAGCGAGCCGCCACTGGCGTTGGCGTCATGAATCAGCGCCACGCCGCGTTCGATTGCCAGCGCCGCGTTGTTGCCGTCCACCGGCATGGTGTCCGGCGCCATCGCATCGAGCAGGTCATCGAGGCTGTTCGCGTCGGAGGTCAGCGGCGCCACCACGAAGGCTTCCCCTGCATAGCCGATCAGCGCGTTCAACCCATCGCGATTGCTGGCCAGCAGGTCGTGCGCCTTGTAGCGCGCGCGATCGAGCCGGCTCGGCGCGACGTCGCGCGACAGCATGTGCTGCGACAGTGAGATCGCCACCACCTGCGCCGCACGGCTCGCATACAGCGGTTGCGCGATGCGGCTCCAGCTGGGGCCGGCCAGCGCCAGCGCGCACAGCATCCAGCCCAGCACAAACAACCACAGCGGCAGGTTTCGGTTGCCGGCGCGGCCACGCAGCAGATGCGGCAGCAGGTCGGCATCGACCAGCCGCGACAACTCCAGCTGCGTCACGTTGCGCCGCGTACCGAGCCAGCCCAGCAACGGCAAGGCGACCAGCATTAGCAACCACCATGGCCGCATGAAATGGAATTGTTGCAGCGCCTCGTTCACGCAAGCTGCTCCGGTGCGCGGCCAAACTGGCGTGGCACGATCACCAGCAATAGCAACACGATCGCAGCCAGCAACGGCCAGCGGAACAATTCATGGCGCGGCCGCAACGTCGGCCCGTGCTGCGGCATGGGCTCCAGCGCATCGACCGCGCGGTAGGCATCCGCCAGTTGATTGCCGTCGGTGGCACGGAAGAACTGGCCGCCGGTTTCCTTGGCGATCGTGGTGAGCATGTCCGCATCCAGATCCGCCGAGGGATTGACCAGCTGGCTGCCGAAGAATCCCGGCACGCGCATCTGCGTGGCGCCAATGCCGATGGTGTAGATACGCACACCAGCGGCCTTGGCCGCACGCGCTGCCTCGCGCGGCGAAATGCTGCCGGCATTGTTGACGCCGTCGGTGAGCAGCACCAGCACACGGGCCTGCTCGGGCAACGCCGACAGCCGCTTCACCGCCACCGCGATCGCATCGCCGATCGCCGTCTCCGTACCGGCCAGTCCCACCGCTGCACCCTGCAATTGCGCACGCACGGCCGACAGATCGTAGGTCAGCGGGGTCACCAGGAAGGCCTGGCTGCCGAACAGGACCAGGCCCATCTCGTCGCCACGGCGGCGATCGATGAAGTCACCGGCAATCGCCTCGACCGCACCGAAGCGGCTGATCGATTGCCCCGCCAGTTCCATATCCGGCGTCCGCATGCTGCCGGACAAATCCACCGCCAGCATCACGGCGCGTCCACTGCGCTGCTGGGCCTGCGGTGGTCCGATCCATTGCGGGCGCGCCGCTGCGGTCAGCAGGCACAGCCATGCCAATGCCAGCAACCAGGGTACGATACCGTGCGCGGCATTGCCGCCCACCGTGGCTAGTTGCAGCCCCGGTTGCGGCAGATGCAAGGCCTGCCCCGGTGCCGCTGGCCGCAGCCAGCGACGCAGCAGCCACGGCAACGGCAGCAACACGATCACCCAAGGCCACGCAAACTCAGGCATGGGTGCGCTCCGCTGCCGGCGGCTTCCATATCGTCGGTTTCAATGCCAGACCTAGCCACTGCCGCACGGCCGCCACGGCGGCGGCATGATCGAACGACGGCTGCGGGCGATAGATCGCCTGTTCCAACATCAGCAACCGATCCAGTGTGATCGCATCGATCGGCACCCTTGCCAGCGTCTGCCGCCACGCTTCGCCACGCTGTTGCGTGGCCATTGCATCGTGCCGGCGCGCCACGCGTCGCAGCAGCTGATGCAAGCCGTTCGCCAGCGCCGCCTGATCGCCGTCGAACTGATGCCGGCGTGCAAGTGCGTCGAGTTCGAGCAGCACTTGTTCACGTCGCCAAACCACACGCCGATGCCGTCGCCATAGCCAGACGCCAAACAGCAGCAACGCTAGCAGCAACACGGCCAGCACCCACCAACCCGGTGCCGGCGGCCACCACGATGGTTGGGGTGGCAGGTGGATATCACGCAGGCTGGGGCCCGCTGGTGCAGCCGCCGCGCCAGGCTGGATAGCCTGAGTAGTCATCGCGTCGACCTCGCGGCGCCGAACAGGCCCGTGATCGATTCAAGCGGGTCAGCCACGGTATCGATGCGGCTACAACGCAGATTCAGTGATTGCGCCAACTCGCCAAGCCGGGCCGAGCCGGCACCGAGTACACGCTGGAAGTCGTGGCGCTGACGCTCGGACTGCAGCAGCACTTCGCTGCGCTCACCGGCATGCTCCAGCGGATAGCGGCCGGCCGGTGCCAGTGCGAGTTCCAATGCATCGGCGACTACCAGCACGCTGACGCTAGCGTGTCGGGTGAGATCGAGCAGGCGCTGCCGCGCCGACGCATCGCAGCTGAAGCCATCGCTGATCAGCAACACGCGGCTGGCACCATGCAGCACACGGCTGGCACGCGTCAGCGCGTCGGCTAGCGGCTCGATCTTGTCTGAAGATGGCTGCGCGTCCCAATTGGCCAGCGCACCACATACCGCCAGCGCACCGTGTGGGCCGGGCTGTGGGCGCAACAACTGCTCGGCATGGCCAAACGCCATCACCCCGACCCGCTCGCCGGCGCGAACCGCATACCAGGCGGCGCAGGCCGCCGCGCGCGCCGCCTGTACCGATTTGAAGCGCGCCCGCGTACCGAAACGCATGCTGGCGTGGGTGTCCAGCAGGATCAGCAGGCAGCCTTCGCGATCCTCCTGGAACAGCTTGGTGTGCAGCTTTCCACTACGCGCGGTCAGGCGCCAGTCGAGCCGGCGCACATCGTCCCCGGCCTGGTAGACGCGCGACTCGGCGTAGTCCATGCCGCGGCCGTATAGACGGCTGGACTGCTGACCGCTGCGCGCCGCACGACTGAGCAACGGCGCCATGCGAACACGACCGACTCGCGCACGCAGCGCGATCAGTTCGGCCAGCGACACCTGGCTACGACCATCGCCATCCGCACGTTGTGATGCGACAGCGTTCACGGCAGCGGCACGAGATCCAGCAGGCGATCGATCACTTGATCCGGCCGCACACCTTCAGCTTCCGCCTCGTAACTGAGCAGCACGCGGTGACGCAGTACCTCGTGAGCAATGGCATGCACATCTTCGGGCAACACATAGTCGCGGCCGGCCAGCCACGCCATGGCTCGCGCACAGCGGTCGAGGGCAATCGTTGCACGAGGGCTGGCGCCCCACGCAATCCAGCGCTTCAGCTCGGCGCCGTAGCGACCGGCATCACGCGTGGCCAGGACCAGCTGGGTAAGGTATTCCTCCAGTGCTGGCGCCATATGCACCGCCATCGCCGCATCGCGTGCCGCGAACACGTCGGTCTGGTTCAGCAGGGCCGGTGGCGCGATCGCGGGATGCGCGCGACGACTGGCCTGCTCGCGGGCCAGCTTGAGTATCGCCAGCTCGGCGACGGCATCGGGGTAACCGATCGTCACGTGCATCAGGAAGCGGTCGAGCTGGGCTTCCGGCAAGGTGAACGTACCTTCCTGCTCGATCGGATTCTGCGTCGCCATCACCATGAACAGGTCTGGCAACTGCCAGGTGCTGCGACCCACGGTGATCTGCTGCTCGGCCATGGCCTCCAGCAGTGCCGACTGCACCTTCGCCGGTGCCCGGTTGATCTCGTCCGCCAGCACGATGTTGTGGAACAACGGCCCACGCTCGAATTCGAAACTGCCTGTTTGCGGACGAAACACATCGGTACCGGTGAGATCCGCCGGCAACAGGTCGGGCGTGAACTGTACCCGATGAAAATCCGCCTTGATCCGGGCCGCCAGCGCCTTCACCGCAGTGGTCTTGGCCAGGCCTGGCGCGCCCTCGACCAGCAAATGACCGTCGGCAAGCAAGGCGACCAATAGGCAATCGATCAGATGCGGCTGGCCGATCACGCAGCCTTGCAGCTCATCGCGCAATCGCGCGAAGACCTGCTGCAGGCGAGTCTGGGATTGGGCTTCGGGTATATCCATTATCAGTTTCCGTGGTCGGTGTATACCGCTTAAACCAGGCTTGCCAGAGGCAGCATGGACTTCAGCGGCGTGCTACAGACCATAAACGATGCCAGAAGTTTAACCAGCGGCTGGCGCTGCCAGGACAACACAAAAAGAGAGGCGGCCGAAGCCGCCTCTCTTTTTGTTCGAATTACGTAAAACTTACTGCAATGTGCTGCTGAGAATGCGCGGCGTCACGAAGATCAGCAATTCAGCCTTTGTATCGCCACGCGTCGTCTGCCGGAACAGCGCACCGAGAACAGGGATGTCCCCCAGACCCGGTACTTTGACGATCGTGTTGGTCTTGTCAACCTCGTAGATACCGCCAAGCACCACGGTTTGCCCATTGTCCACCAGCACCGAGGTGTTGATCGAGCGGGTGTCGATGGTCGGCACCTGGCCGCTGCCCGGAACCGTGATGTAACCATCCAGCGCATCCTTGGTGACATTGATCGTCAGATAGACGCGGTTGTCCGCCGTGATCGTCGGGGTCACCTTCAACTCCAGTACGGCATCCTTGAACGCCACCGTGGCGGTGCCGCTGCCGGCGCTGCCCCCGGAGGTGTTCTGGAACGTGACGTAACCGATTTCCTGACCTTGGCGGATATCCGCCTCGACATTGTTGGCGGTGATCACCCGAGGACTGGAAATAACTTCACTGGTACCTTCGGTCTGTGCCGCGGAAAGCTCCAGATCCAGCGAATAATTGGCGCCGAGTATCCCCAAGCCAATGCTTCCGGAAGGGCTGCCAGAGCCAGCAGGCAGATTGACGTTGAGTCCACCGGTAGTGCCACCGCCCAGGTCAGAGCCACCGATCGAGACCACATTGCCGCCGCCGACGCCTGTCTGCAAGGACGTGGTGGCGGTAGTGGAATTCGAGAACGAAGTATTATTCTGACGACCGTTCACGCCGAACTTCGCACCCAACTCGCGGGAGAAGGTATCCGTGGCGATCACAATGCGTGATTCGATCAGCACCTGCTGCACCGGCTTGTCCAGCACGGCAATCAGATCACGCAGTTCCTTGACCTTTTCTGGTGTGTCGTTGAGTAGCAGCGTGTTGGTGCGCACGTCGAAGGAGACGCTGCCGCGGGTCGACAGAAAGCCGCGATTGGCGGTGGAAGAACCACCACCGCCATTTTGAGCTTGCAGGGCGCCGGACGTCAGCAGTTTGGCGATGTCCGAGGCCTTGCCGTAGCTGATCGGCACGTAGTCGGTGACCAGCTCTGCCGTGTCTTGCGCCTTCAGCTTGGCGTTGGCAACGTCCTCCTCGTACTTGGCCAGCTCGGCCTGCGGCGCCACCCAGATAACATTGCCATTACGGCGTTTGTCCAGGGTTTTGGCACGCAGGATCACATCCAGGGCCTGATCCCACGGCACATTGACCAGCCGCAGGGTGACGCTGCCGCCAACGCTGTCCGAAGCGACCAGGTTGAGCTTGGATACATCAGCGATCAATTGCAGCGCCGAGCGCACCGGGATGTCCTGGAAATTGAAGGTGACACGCGAACCGCTATAGCTCGGCTCCTGGCCGATCTTGGCGAGCATGGCCGCCTTGGAGGTATCGGCTTTCTTTGGCGCCACTTCGACCACGTACTGATCAGGAGTCTGGTAGGCCGAAGTATCAACATCGCCCTTGACCGCGATTTCCATGCGGGCACCGCCACCTATGCTTGCATGGGTGACGACGGATTGCACCGGCGTGGCGAAATCCAGCGTGTCCAGGCGCTGTGCGAGATTGGCTGGCAGGTTGGCGTGATCGATCGTGACCAGCAGTTTGTCGCCTTTGCGGGTCATCTCGGCATTCGCGCCGCTGCCGCTGAAGCTGATCAATACACGACCTTCGCCATTCGGGCCACGGCGGAAGTCGATATTGGAGATCGCCGGGCCATTTGATGCTGAGGGCAATGCCTTGCTCGGATCGATTGTGGCCGCCGTAGTCACGGACTGATCTGAAGTACCGTTGTTGATGGTCAGCACCAGGCTGTTGCCTTCGACCCGCGAGCGATAGCTCGACTCGCGCATCAGTTCAATCACCACCCGGGTACGGCCGCCGGCCTCGACCGCTGATACGCCGGAGGTCGAGCCCTTGCCAATGTCGAGGTGGCGTGCGGCTGCATTGTCAGTATCGGGAAAGTCGATTGCAATGCGTGGCGGGTTGCCGGTGGTGAAGATCCTCGGTTGCGGCACCGGGCCACTGCCGAAGTCCATATGCAACTGGACACTGCCACCTGGCAGTGTGTCGTAGCTGATGTTCTTCAGTGTGGTGCTGGCTGCCATCGCGGCGCTGGCCCAGGTAGCACTGGCGATCAACAGGCCCATCAGCATGTAACGGCTCGCATGGCGCATGACACGGCCCCGGACGGATTGGATTTGGTTGGTCATTAGCATCAGCCCCTGTCTACCTATTTCGCGTCGAGCGCGATGCTGGCCGGACGTTCCATCCAGCCACCATTACCGTTGGATACCAGCTCGACCAGATCAATATGGTCATCGCTGATGGCCGTGACGTGCCCGTAGTTCTGGCCCATGTATTCACCGACGTGGACCCGATGGATCACTGCACCCGGATCCTTGACCAGTACTTCCAGGCTGCTGCCGGTACCAAGCGTGCCGACCATCTTCAGGGTGTCGAGGGAAAACATCTCCAGCGGCTCCCTCGGACGGTTGGCGTCTGGCCGCGGACCGTTGCTAGCGTTGTTGTTCTGCAGTTCAACCGTGCTCGGACTGAACGGATCGCGCTTGTCCTGATCGTCGTACTTGAATGTCTCGAACGTCTTGATCACTGGCAATGCCGGGATCGGCGCACCCTTCTTGGCTTTTTCCTGCGCAACCCAGTCGCGCAGATCCGACATGCCGCGGGTACAGCCGCTCAGAACCATCGCAATACCGAGCATCAGCAGCAGTCGCGCCACATGGGCCGGCTTGATGGCAGCAAACTTGTTCATTTCTGCCCCCCTGCCTTGGCGTTGCTCTTGATCGCAGCTGCGCTCTCTTCGTCATCCAGATAGCGGTAGGTCTTCACGGTGCCCTGCAGAACAAGTTGACCATCCGCAGGAGCGGCGCCGCCCTTGGTTGCCGTCTTCGGGGTCAGCGAGACATCGTGCAGGGTCAGGATCACAACCCGTGGCAATGAGGCCACACCGCTGATGAATGTACCGAACTGGTGATAGGTACCCGTCATGCGCAGGGTGATTGGCCTCTCGGCGTAAAAGTCCTTCGGCGTCTCAGGGCCCGGCTGGAATAGCTCGGTTTCCAAACCTGCCGACAACGCAGTCTGCGAGATATCCACCAACAGCTCGGGCATTTCTGTTCTGCTGGGGAGCTGACGCAGCAGCTGACGCAGCATGTCCTGCATCTCATCGAGCTGCTGCTGCAATGCCTCAAGGTTGACTGCCTTGGCCTGCTTGGTCGAAAACTCCTGCTTGAGGCCCTCTTCCTTGCTGGCCAGCGAGGTCAGGCTGTCCTGCTGACCGCTGACAAAGAAGTACCAGCCCACCAGCAATACCACCGCAAACACCAGCACAGTGAAGAAGATCTTGACCGATTGCGGCCAGCCACCGACGTTGTTGCGATCCAGGTTGCGGATGTCATCGAGGAACTTCATGGCTTGGTTCCTCCCGTAGTAGCCGCGCTCACCGGATGGGTTTCTGGCTTGACCGCTACGGACGCGCTGGTCGACTTTGCTGGCGAGCTACTGACCGGGGTGCCCGTGGGAGTGCCCGTGACTGCCTTGGCCGGATTCCCGAGTGGCGCCGGCGCGGAAACAGCAGCGGCTGGCACGCTGGCAGCGCTGCTCGCATCGGCAGGAACCGAGTCGCTGCCGCTCTTCGCATCGTCAGCCTTCGGTCGGCTCAGCGCTACGTCCAGACCAAAGGTGTATGGCATGCGGGAGGAGTCATGGCTGTTTTCGGTCTTGCGCAGGTCCGCGTGCCCCATCCAAGGTGAGACCTCGATGTTGCGCATGTATTCGGCGACGCTGGCGTTGGACTGTGCCACGCCGTCGAGAGACATCGACTGACCGCTCTGCTTCAGACCGGAAAGGCGTGCACTGGAAGGGATCGTCCGCACCAGCTCGTCGAACAGGTGCACCATCTGCGAGCGGTCGGCCTGCAGCTGTTCGATGATCTGCTTGCGTGCAAGTAGATGCGCGCGCACCGTTTCCAGATCCTTGATCTTGGCGATGCGCACGTCCAGCTGCTTGATTTCAGTCTGCAGGTACGTGTTGCGGTCGTTCTGATTATCGATGCGCTGATCCATCCAGAACACCCATATCAGCATGACGGCGAATGCTGCCACGAATGCAGCGGCGAGCTGCATATAGAACTCGCGCTCCCGCTGTTTGCGTCGTGCGGCGCGCCACGGTAGTAGATTGACGTGTGCCATCAGTCGAAGCTCCTCATGGCGAGGCCGACCGCGATCATCAATGCCGGAGCGTCCTGGGCCAGCGACTGCGCCTGTACCCGCGGCGAAAGCGACATGCGAGCCAACGGGTTGGCGACAACGCAGGACACGCCGAGCTGCTCTTCCAGCATCGGCCCCAGTCCTTCGATCGAGGCGCAACCACCGGCCAACACCACCTGATCCACCTTGCTGTATTCACTGCCGGCAAAGAAGAACTGCAACAGACGGCTGATCTGCTGGATCAGCGACTCCTTGAACGGTTCAAGTGCTTCGGTTTCATACGATTCGGGCAGACCACCCTTGCGCTTGGCGCGGCCGGCCTCCTCGTAGGAGAGCCCGAAGCGACGCATGATCTCGTCGGTGAGCTGCTTGCCACCGAAGACCTGTTCGCGCGAATAGATGGTGCGCTGGTTGCGCAGCACGGACAGCGTGGTCATGGTGGCACCGATGTCGACCACCGCCACCAATGCATCGCGTCCGACATTGAGCTGGTCAGCGACCATCGCGAACGCGTTTTCCATCGCGAACGCCTCGACATCGATCACGCCGGCGGTGAGTCCGCCCAGATCCAGCGCCGCCACGCGCATGTCGACGTTCTCGGTACGCGAGGCCGCCAGCAGTACGTTATTCATGTCGGGGTTGTCGCGCACCGGTCCGACCACCTCGTAGTCGAGGCTCACTTCGTCGATCGGGTACGGGATGTACTGGTTCGCCTCGACTTGGATCTGGCCTTCCAGATCGTCGTCGGAAAGCTCCCCAGTCATCGGGATGATGCGGGTGATCACAGCCGACCCCGCCACCGCGGCGGCTGCATGCTTGAGCTTGGAACCCGAGCGCGCCAGCGCGCGGCGGATCGCATCGCCCACCGCCTCGACCTCGACGATGTTCTTCTCGACCACGGCATTGGGTGGCAATGGCTCGACCGCGTAGTGCTCCACGCGGTAACGCCCGCCCGCTTGACTTAGCTGCAGCAACTTGACGGCAGTCGAACTGATGTCGACACCAATCAGCGCCGGCTTCTTGGGTGTAAAGAGCCCCACGGTGTATCCCCCTTGCCCCTAGCGCCCCAACCAGAATCCTGGCGGGATGCGCAGTGGCATTAAATCGAAAAATTAACGCAATGGCAACGGTCTACAAGAACTTTCTCAAGTAATTCGCGTGATGTCCAACACAATTGCGGATTTACCTAGTTTGGCGCGACCCTTGCTTTAGCCGACTACACCTCATGTGCAGAATACTGCTACATCTATACTCTGCCATGTTTTGACTCAGGTCTCGCTATCCCCACACCATGCGAATTTTGAAGCGTTTGTTGCGCTGGGCATTGATCCTGGCCTTTTCCGGTTTGCTCCTGGCAGTTATAGCGATAGGTGTGGCGTATTGGCTGGTAGCCCCCAGACTCCCCTCGGTGGCGGTTCTCAAGGACTACCACATGCAGGTACCGCTGCGCGTGTTGAGCGCCGACGACAAGCTGATTGCCAGTTTCGGCGAAACACGACGCATCCCGGTGGCGATCGCCGACGTGCCGGACCTGCTCAAGCACGCGGTGCTCTCGGCCGAGGATGCAGACTTCTACCATCATCCCGGCGTCGACTGGCATGGCATCGTGCGTGCCGGCTGGCATGTCGTGGTGACTGGCGGCGACAAGGGCCCCGGTGGCTCGACGATCACCCAGCAGGTGGCGCGAAACATCTTCCTGAGCCCTGAAAAGCTGTACTCGCGCAAGCTCACCGAGATCTTCATCGCACTGCGCATCGAACACGAGCTGAGCAAGGATCAGATCCTCGAGTTGTATCTCAACAAGATGTTCCTCGGTCATCGCTCCTACGGCGTGGCCGCGGCTGCGGAGTATTACTACGGCAAGACGCTGGATCAGCTGACCGTGGCCGAATGCGCACTGATCGCCTCCACCTTCCAGCTGCCTTCGGTGGTCAACCCACTCAACAGTCCCAAGCGCGCGATTGCCCGACGCAACTGGGTGCTGGGGGAAATGTTCAGGCATGGCTACATCACCAGGGCGGTGTATGAGCAGGCCATCGCCGAGCCAAATCACGCTTCCCCGCACGAACAGCCGATCGAGGTGGACGCACCCTATCTGGCGGAGATGGTGCGCCGGCAAGTACTCGACCGCCTGGGCAATGATGCGCTGACCGAAGGTTACGTGGTCAAGACCACGGTGCAGAGCAGCCGTCAGCAAGCGGCACTGGAAGCGCTGCGCAATGGCCTGACCTCCTACGATCATCGGCATGGCTGGCGTGGACCGGAAGCACATCAGGATCTGCCCGCCGAGGCCAGCGAACAGGATTACGACAACCTGCTATCCAGCTATACCGTCATCTCCGGGCTGCAGCCCGCACTGGTCACGGCCAGCAGCGCGAAGGAAGCCACTGTTTACCTGGCCAGCCATGAAAGCGTGAAGCTCGACCTAGCCGCTGTCAGCTGGGCCCGCCCGCATATCGACGAGAACCGTGTCGGTGCCGCACCCAGCAGCGTCGACAGCGTGCTGAAGCGCGGCGATATCGTGCGGCTGTCGCGTAACAACAAGGGCGACTGGCAACTCGACCAGATTCCGGCCGCCCAGGCTGCGCTGGCCTCGATCAATCCGGAAGACGGCTCGATCCAGGCGCTGGTCGGCGGCTTCAATTTCGGGCGCAGCAAGTTCAACCGCGCCGTGATGGCAGCGCGCCAGCCTGGCTCCAGCTTCAAGCCGTACCTGTATTCGGCGGCCTTCGAACGGGGTTTCACGCCGTCCTCGATCGTCAACGACGCGCCACTGGCGCTGCCAGATCCCTCGCTACCCGGCGGCATCTGGACGCCGTCCAATGATGACGGCAAGTTCGCCGGCCCCATGCGCCTGCGCGAAGCCCTGCTGCAGTCGAAGAACCTTGTCTCGGTGCGCCTGCTCGATGCCATGGGCCTGCGCTTCGCGCGCGAGTACGCCACCCGTTTCGGCTTCCCGCTTGGCGCGCTGCCGTCCAATCTTTCGCTGGCCCTCGGCACGGCCTCGGTATCGCCGATGGGTATGGCACGCGGTTACGCGGTGTTCGCCAACGGCGGCTATCTGGTCACACCGTATTTCATCAGCGAGATCGACGATCGCAATGGCAAGCCGGTGTACTTGGCCAATCCCGCTCGCGCCTGCAGCAACTGCCAGGAACGCCTGCTCGACACGAGTCCCCCAGGGCCGCCGCCGGCCGACATGCTCAAGACTCCGGCCAACGACATTGTCGCGTCCAGTACGGCCCAGGCACCAGCTGAAGCCAGCAGCATCGATGGCACGGGCGTCGCGGTACTGCCTGCGGACGTCCACGGCGAGAACAGCCACCCGCCCGTGCTCGCCCCTCGCGTGATCGACCCACGCAACGACTACCTGGTCACCTCGCTGATGAAGGACGTGATCGCCAGTCCCCGTGGCACCGGCTACGCCGCCAAGGCGCTGGATCGTGCCGACCTGGCCGGCAAGACCGGTTCCACCAACGATCATCGTGATGCCTGGTTCGTCGGCTTCAATGGCGACCTGGTAACTGCGGTATGGGTCGGCTTCGACGATTTCAGCGCACTGGGCAAGTCCAACGGCGTCGGTGAATTCGGCGCCCAGGCCGCCTTGCCGATCTGGATGGATTACATGGGCGCCGTGCTGAAGGGCCTGCCGGAGAACACCTTGCAGATGCCGCCCGGCATTAGCACGGTGCTGATCAATCGGGACAACGGCTTGCCGACGTCGCCAGGCGATCCCAACAGCATGAACGAGATCTTCAAGGTGGAAGATGTTGATCGCCTGCGCGCACAAGCCACCCAGCAGGACCAGCAGGATCAGCAGCACGCCTACGATATCTTCTGAACCCTGGATCTTCCGACCCCCGATCTTCTGAACTTTTGGCCGGCCGCTTCGGGTAAGGTGTAGGCCGCCGGTTACCGAACGATGAGGAGTACGCCATGTCGCGAGGCGAACATCACCGCATCCATGCGCATGATCGAGTACAACGCAACCGGTTGCGCATCGCGCAGGAAGCCGCCCGCCTGATGAGCGAGCACGGCATTCGCGACTTTCATCACGCCAAGCTGAAGGCCGCCGAACGACTCGGCATCCTCGACGCGCAGGCGTTGCCGCGTAATCTGGAAATCGAGCAGGCGCTACGCGAACACCAGCGCCTGTTTCTCGCCGACAGCCAGCCACAGCTACTGCGTCAACGACGAGAGGCCGCCATCGAGGCGATGCAATTCCTCGTCGCGTTCGAACCACGCCTGGTCGGCGCCGTGCTCGAGGGCACCGCCGACGCGCATTCGGCGGTATGCCTGCATGTGTTCAGCGATGATCCCGATGCGGTCGGGCTGTACCTGCGCGAACACGGAGTACCGATCGAGACGCAGACCCGGCGCCTGCGCTACGGCCGCGATGAGCAACCCGAATATCCGGTGCTGCTGTTTGCCGCCGACGAGTTGCCGTTCGACCTGACCGTGCTGCCACGCGACGCCCTGCGCCAGGCGCCGCTGGATCGGGCCGATGACCGGCCAATGCGCCGCGCCTCACTGGCGCAGGTGGAAATCCTGCTGGCGGAAGATTCCGACGACGTGTTCGAACAGCGGCTCACGGCCGCGTTGCGCTGAGCCCGTTTCGCCAGACCCCAACACACAAACGCCCCGATCAAAGTCGGGGCGTTTGTCTTGCGGCAATGGAACCGTCGATCAGCGCTTGGCGGACGGCACGTAGTCACGCACACCGGCGCCGGTATAGATCTGCCGCGGACGACCAATACGCGATCCCGGCGTTTCGTGCTGCTCGATCCAGTGCGAGATCCAGCCAGCGGTGCGCGCGATCGCGAACATCACCGTGAACATCTCGGTGGGGATGCCCAGTGCCTTGTAGATGATGCCGGAATAGAAATCAACGTTCGGATACAGCTTGCGCTCGACGAAGTACTCGTCCTTCAGTGCCGCCTCTTCCAGCTTCATTGCCACATCCAGCAACGGATCGTTGACGCCCAGCTCGGCCAGCACCTTGTGGCACATCTCGCGGATGATCTTGGCGCGCGGGTCGAAGTTCTTGTAGACGCGATGGCCAAAGCCCATCAGGCGGAAGCTGTCGTTCTTGTCCTTTGCGCGCTTGACCGCGGTCTCGACATTGTCGGGTGTGCCGATTTCCTTGAGCTGCTTGAGCACAGCCTCATTGGCACCGCCATGCGCCGGACCCCACAACGCGGTGATACCGGCAGCAACCGACGCATACGGGTTGGCACCGGTGGAACCGACCAGGCGCACGGTCGAAGTGGATGCATTCTGCTCATGGTCGGCGTGCAGAATGAACAGCAGATCCAGCGCCTTGGCGGCGACCGGATTCAACTGCAGCGGCTCGCTCGGCACCTCGAACATCATGTGCAGGAAACGCGTGACGTACTCGAGGTTGTTGCGCGGATAGCGCATCGGCCAGCCCACCGAATAACGGAAGCAGGCGGCCGCTATGGTCGGCATCTTGGCAATCAGGCGGATCGCGGCAAGCTTGCGATCGGCCGGGTTCTCCACATCCAGGTCGTCGTGATAGAACGCCGACAGCGACGCGACTGCCGCGGCAAGCATTGCCATCGGATGCGCGTCGTGGTGGAAGCCCTGGAAGAAGTTCTTCTGCGCCTCGTGCATCATCGTGTGATGCGTGATCTGGTGCTCGAAGCCCTCGAACTGCGTCTTGTCCGGCAGCTCGCCATTGAGCAACAGGTAGGACACCTCAAGGAAACTGGACTTCTCCGCCAGCTGCTCGATCGGGTAACCGCGATAAAGCAGTACACCCTCGTCGCCGTCGATGTAGGTGATCGCGCTCTTGGTACTGGCGGTACTGCCGTAACCGGGATCGTAGGTAAAATGGCCGGTGTCCTTGTACAGCGTGCCGATGTCGATGCAGGCCGGACCGAGCGTACCGCTGATCAGCGGCAGCTCACTGCTGCGGTTATTCGACTCATCCACCAATTTGACGATCTTGGAATCGGACACGGAAACCTCCTTCATGTGGGTCACCACCGGCGGCAACCGCGATGACGGCGCTGTCCGGCGAGGGAATGCTTGGCATCGCACGCCGGGGAAAGCATGCGATGCAACGGACGCCGAGGGCGTCTGACACTCACCATTATCGCACAAGGCCCTGCACACATTCGATGGCGAATGGTCGAATGGCGGGCACGAAAAAACACGGGGCAAGCCTGCGCTCGCCCCGTGTCTCGAATCGGATCTGGCTGGCCATCAGATAACGATGACCATGCAGCCGTTTTATTCCTTGGCAGCGCCCGCGTAGCGGCGACGGAACTTGTCGACGCGACCGCCAACGTCTAGCGTCTTCTGCTTGCCGGTATAGAACGGGTGCGAATGGCTGGAGATATCCACCTTGATCAGCGGGTACTCGTTACCGTCTTCCCACTTGATGGTTTCCTTGCTGGACATGGTCGACTTGGTCAGGAACGAGAAGTCGGACGACAGGTCCTGGAAAACCACCGGGTTGTAGTTCGGATGGATATCAGGCTTCATGACAGGCTCTAAAGCGATGGTGACAAGAGCGGTATTGTAACGAGGAATCGACCGTTGCCGCAAGTCTGAGGGGCCATTCGGCGGGATGACCCAGCTGACGCAGGCCCGCAACCGATCAGGCTTCCGCCCCCAAGGCGCGTCGCACCATCGCGGCAAAGCGGGACTGGTCCACTTCCAGCACGATGTTCGCCTGGGCTGGCCGATCCAGCCGCCCGGCCCAGTCGACCACGGTGGCGCCGCGGGTCAGGCGCCCATCCAGCTCCACTGCCACCGCGCGCATCTCGCTGCGGGTGACGATCGACGGGTCGATGGCCACCGCCATCGCCAGTGCGTCGGCGGCGATCACCCCGCTGCGATCATGCTTGGCGTTGTAGCGGCGCGCGGTGGCGACGATCTGCGCAAAGAAATCGGCGCGATGGTCACCGGCCGCCAGCCAGCGATCGAATTCGGCATCGTCGAATGCATGCCGCAAGGTAGCCTCCCAGTCGACCAGATCGAACGACGGGAACGCCTCGAATACCACGTGCGCCGCCTCCGGATCGAAGCCGACATTGAACTCGGCCGGCACGTTGCCGGTGTTGCCGTGACCGGTCACCGCGCCGCCCATCACCACCAGTCGCGCCACCCGCTCGGGCAGCGTGGGGTCGAGCCGCAGCGCCAGCGCGAGATTGGTCAGCGGCGCCAGCGCCACCAGGGTCAGTTCGCCGGGGCGCTCGCGGGTCAGGCGCAGCAGGGCCAAGGCTGCTGATTCGGCGGTCGGTACAGCTTTCGGCTCGGGAAAGCCGATGTCGCCAAAACCATCCGCACCATGCACGAACGCGGCATCCTCCTCCGGCGCACGCACCAGTGGCGTGGCACAGCCGGCAAACACGGGAGTGTCGGCGCCGAGCAGATCGACCAGCGTGCGCGCATTGCGCACGGTATGCCCGAGTCCCACATTGCCGGCAGCAATGCTCAGGCCGGCGATATCGGCATGCGCGTGCGCCATCAGGATGGCCAGCGCGTCGTCCACGCCGGGGTCGGTATCAATCAGCAGTTGCGGTTTGCTCATCAGGTGTCAGTCGTGTCGATGCAATGGAATAGCTTAGATGGAACAGGTAGTTCGGAATAGCCTGCGACCTGCCGCCGCCAATGCGCTTCAGGCATGCACATAACGCGCGGCACCGCCGATCCAGCGCTCGATCAATCGCTCGGTCTGCTGCGGCTGCTCTGCCAGCATGCGTTCGCCCACCTGCTGTACGGCCGGCAGCAAATGGGCGTCACGCGCAAGATCAGCGATACGGAAACTGAGCTGACCCGTCTGACGGGTGCCGAGTACTTCGCCGGGGCCACGCAGTTCCAGATCCTTCTCGGCGATGCGAAAGCCATCGTTGGTTTCGCGCATCACCTGCAGCCGCTCTCGCGCCAACTGGCCCAACGGCGGCTGATAGAGGAGCACGCAATTTGACGCGAGCGCACCACGACCGACCCGGCCGCGCAGCTGATGCAACTGAGCCAGCCCCAGCCGCTCGCTGTTCTCGATCACCATCAGGCTGGCTTTGGGCACGTCCACGCCGACCTCGATCACCGTGGTCGCCACCAGCACCGACAGCTCACCGGCCTTGAACGCATCCATCACGAGCTGCTTTTCCTTCGGCTTCATGCGGCCATGGATCAGGCCAACCTTGAAACCGGCCAGCGCAGCCGACAGCTCGGCGTGCGCCACTTCGGCCGCCTGCGCGCGCAGCTGCTCGGATTCCTCGATCAGCGTGCAAACCCAGTACACCTGCCGCCCTTCGCCGCAGGCCACATGGATGCGCTCGATCACCTCGACGCGACGCGCATTGGAGATCGCGATGGTCTGCACCGGTGTGCGGCCGGGCGGCAACTCGTCGATCGAGGACACATCCAGGTCGGCATAGGCGCTCATCGCCAACGTGCGCGGGATCGGTGTGGCCGTTAGTACCAGCTGGTGCGGTCCCAGTTCGCCATCCTTGCCCTTGTCGCGCAACGCGAGACGCTGCTGCACGCCGAAGCGATGCTGCTCATCGACGATCACCAGCCCGAGCTGCGCAAATGCCACGCCCTCCTGCATCAGAGCATGCGTGCCGATCACGACCGATGCACCGGCAGCGACCCGCTCCAGCGCCTGCTTGCGCGCCTTGCCACTGACCTTGCCGGCCAGCCACTCGACCTCAATGCCGAGCGGCTGCAGCCAGTGCCGGAAATTGTGCAGATGCTGTTCGGCCAGCAACTCGGTCGGTGCCATCAACGCCACCTGATAGCCCGACTCCACTGCGGCCAGCGCAGACAGCGCGGCTACCACCGTCTTGCCGCTGCCGACATCGCCCTGCACCAGCCGCAGCATCGGCTTGGACTGCGCCAGATCACGTGCGACTTCCGCGCTGACGCGCTGTTGCGCCGCGGTCAACTCGAACGACAAGCCAGTGAGCAACTGCTGGCGCAAGCTGCCATCGCCGCCCAGTGCCGGCGCATGCCGGCTGCGTACCGCCGCACGCATGCGCTTGAGGCTCAGATGCTGGGTCAGCAGCTCCTCGAACGCCAGCCGTTGTTGCGCCGGATGATGGCCGAGTGTGAGCTGACCCAGATGCGCGTCCGGCGGTGGCCGATGCACATACAGCAACGCATCGCGCAGCGAGGTGAGGCCATGCTCTGCGCATAAGCGGGGCGGGATCAATTCCAGCTGTTCCGCGGGCGGCAGCAGCGCCAGCGCCTTGCTGATCACACCGGCCAGCCGCTTCTGCCCCAGGCCTTCCGTAGTCGGGTAGATCGGGCTGAGCAATTCATCGACGATGACGACGTCATCGCCACTCAGCCGCTGATATTGCGGATGCACCATCTCCAGTCCCTGCGCGCCATGCCGCACTTCGCCAAAACAAAGCAGACGCGTCCCGGGCAGCAACTGCTCGGCCTGCGCGCGATTGAAATGGAAGAAACGCAACAGCAGGGTCTGCTGGCTGGCATCGCCAATCGCCACCTTCAACTGCGGGCGATAACGGAAGCCACGCTCGACCGCCTCGACCACGCCTTCGACCTGCGCCCGCTCGCCGACGTGTAGATCGGCGATGGCGGTAACGCTGGTCTTGTCCTCGTAGCGCAGCGGCAGGTGAAACCATAGATCCTGTACCCGCGCGAGCCCCAGCCGGGCGAGTGCCGCCACCAGCGACGGGCTGATGCCCGGCAATGCGCTGATCGGAGCGATGCCGGGATCGGCGCCAGCTATGGAAACAGAACGGGGGGTGCGGACGGTCATGTCAGGCAAGCCTAACCGAGCGCCACCCGTCGTCGTAAGCCGGACAGCGACGATATCTGTCGGCTCTGGCCGTTGGACGCGATCAGTTCATCCCCGTCAAGGCTGCCTTGTTACGGCAGTACCATGACCGCATCGACCTCGACCTGCGCCGCCTTCGGTAGTCCCGATACCTCGATGGTGGAGCGTGCCGGGTACGGCGGCTGGAAATACTCGGCCATCACTGCGTTGACGGCGGCGAAGTTCGCCAGGTCGGTGACGTAGATGCCGACGCGCACGATCTGCGCCAGCGAACCACCAGCGGCCTGCGCCACGGCGGCGAGGTTGTCGAACACGCGTCGCGTCTGCGCCGTGATGTCGCCATCGACCAGCGCGGCCGTGGCCGGGTCGAGCGGAATCTGGCCGGAGAAGTACACGGTGTTGCCAGCGCGTACGGCTTGCGAATACGGACCGATCGCTGCTGGCGCCAGTTCAGTGGCGATGATGCTGCGGGACATGGGGGCTTCCTCGAGTGGAGAGTGGAGAGGAGTCAGAAACGAGAGTGGGATGTTACCAGCCCTCGTTTCTCACTCCTCTCCACTCACTATCTCTACAACGGATATCGATACGCGCCGCTGACCACGCCGGTACGGCGCACGCGGCGGATTACGTCGGCCAGGTGTTTGCGATTCTTTACTTCCAGTGCGAACAGCAGGGTCGCGGCAGAGGCATCGCGCTCGACGTATTCGACGTTCTCGATATTCGAATTGGCCGCGGCGATCGCAGCGGCCACCGTGGCCAGCACGCCAGGGCGATTGATCACCTCGATGCGCAGCTCGGCCCGGTAATCGCCTTCCACATCGCGATCCCATTCGATCGCCACGCAACGCTCTGGCGACTTGCGCAGCTCGATCACGTTCGGGCATTCCTCGCGATGCACCACGATGCCCTTGCCCGAGGAAAGGTACCCGATGATGTCGTCGCCCGGCAGCGGATGGCAGCAGTTGGCAAAGCTGAGTACGCCACGCTCGGCGCCGGTGATGCGGATCTTCTCGTGCACATGCGGCGATACCTGCGTCTTGCCGCCAATCCGCTTGCTGCGCGACCCCAGCAACTGGCTGGCTACCACGTCGGGCATGCGATTGCCCAGGGCGATGTCGGACAGCAGTTCCTCCAGCCGCTTGAGCTTGGACGCTTCGAGGAAACGATCCAGCACGGCAGCCGGGATACCATCCAGGCTGCTGCCCTGCGCGTCCAGCGCGCGGTCGAGCATGCGATGGCCGAAATCGACCGCATCCTCGTGCTGCAGATGCTTCAGATACTGGCGGATCGCGGTGCGCGCCTTGCCGGTAACCACCACCTCCAGCCATGCCGGATTCGGTACCGCCGACGGTGCAGTGATGATTTCCACCAGCTGGCCCGACTCCAGTCGCGTGCGCAACGGCAACAGCTTCTTGTCGACGCGCGCGGCCACCGCATGATCGCCGACATCGGTGTGCACGGCGTAGGCGAAGTCCAGCGCGGTGGCGTTGCGCGGCAGCGACAGGATGTCTCCGCGCGGGGTGAACAGGTAGACCTCGTCGGGGAACAGGTCGATCTTGACGTTCTCGATGAACTCCGACGACGAAACGGTGTTCGCGGAACTGTCCGCCAGCGAGGACAGCCATTCGCGTGCACGCGCCTGCGCACTGTTGGCCGGTCCGCTTTCGGTCTTGTAGGCCCAGTGTGCGGCGACGCCGCTTTCCGCCACCGAATCCATTTCGGGCGTGCGGATCTGCACTTCGATCGGCGCACCGAACGGCCCCAGCAACACGGTGTGCAGCGACTGGTAGCCGTTCCCCTTGGGGATCGCGATGAAATCCTTGAAACGCTTGTCAACCGGCTTGTACAGCGCATGCACCGCGCCGAGCGCCATGTAGCAGCTCATCGCGTTGTCGACGACCACGCGAAAACCGTAGACGTCCATCAACTGGTTGAAGCTTTTGTGCTCGCCGCGCATCTTCGAATAGATGCTCCACGGCGACTTGATCCGGCCGACCACGTGGTTCTGCAGATGATCGGTATTGAGCCGCGCCGACAGTGCCGCCTCGATCCGGCCCATCGCCTCGCGGCGGTTGCCGATCGCTGCGCGGATGCGCTCGCTGATCACACGGTAGCGATCCGGATACAACGCGCGAAAGCCCAGATCCTGCAGCTCGGCCTTGAACTTGTTCATGCCCAGCCGCTGTGCGATCGGCGCGAAGATCTCCAGCGTCTCGCGCGCGATGCGGCGGCGCGAGGGCGCGTCCTTGGCGCCGAGCGTGCGCATGTTGTGCAGGCGGTCGGCCAGCTTGATCAGGATCACGCGCAGGTCGCGCGCCATCGCCAGCAGCATCTTGCGGAAGCTTTCCGCATCGGCCTCCTGGCGACTGCCGAAACGCATCTTGTCCAGCTTGGTGACGCCATCGACCAGTTCGGCCACCACCTCGCCAAACTCGGCGGCCAGTGACTCGCGGGTCAGCTCGGTGTCTTCCAGGGTGTCGTGCAGAATCGCCGCGATGATCGTCTCGGCGTCCAGCCCCAGCTCGGCCAGAATGCCGGCTACCGCCACCGGATGCGTGATGTATGGTTCGCCGCTCTTGCGCTCCTGACCCTCGTGCGCCAGCGCGCCGATCTGGAACGCGCGCAGAACCCGTTCGACCTGCGCTTCGGGCAGGTAGGCAATGCGTTCTTTCAGTGCCAGCACATACGGCGGCAACGTGGACAGGTCGACGGAGGCGGGGGGCGTGGCCACGGTCATCGTTGCTGGCGCCGGCTCAGGCACCCACCTCGCGACTGGGAAACTGACTGGCGGCCGAACGCGCGTGATCCATCACACCGGGCAAGCCGGTGTGGCGATCACGCGTTCTACAGCCGCCGCCATCCATCAGTCATCGCCACCTTTGGAGAGGTCGTCGTCGACTTCGGCCGCAGCCCATTCCAGCGCTTCGCGCTCGGCCCGCTCGCGCTCAGCCTTGTCGATCTGGTCGATCGTGGCCTGATCGATGCGGCGCGCGGCGATCTCGCGCAGCGCCAGCACGGTCGGCTTGTCATGGTCAGGATTGACGGCCGGTTCGGCACCCTTTTCCAGCTGACGTGCGCGTTTGGTCGCCATCAGCACCAGCTCGAAACGGTTGTCGACTACCTCGAGGCAGTCTTCCACGGTAATGCGTGCCATGCGAAATCCTTAGGGAATAAATAACTTATATGGTCTGACAGTGTAGCCAGCAGGTGCTTGGCTGGCAATCTGAGCGGCGCGTATGATGGTCGGCTGGGCAGGTTCGGGCGCACCGCCAGCGAAAGCGCACCGAAAGCCGTGCAAGATATAAAACCAGACGGTACAATTATCCCGCCCTCGCCGCGATCCCCAGCTCCCATGCCCCCACTGCCGCGCTTCCCCGCCCTGAGCCGCTGCCTGCCCCTGCTCGCCCTTGCGCTGCTGGCTGGTTGCACGATCGCCAAGCCGCGTACCGACGATCCGCTGGAGAAGGTCAACCGCAAGGTCTACGCCTTCAACAATTCGCTGGACAAGGCGATCATTCGCCCGGTGGCGGTGGGCTATCGCAACGTGACCAACGAACCAGTGCGCAGCTCGGTCAGCGACTTCTTCAGCAACCTCCACATGCCGATCACGATCGCCAACGATCTGCTGCAGGCGCGGCCGAAGCAGGCCGCGCAAGGTACCGGTCGCTTCCTGGTCAACCTGACGCTGGGCATTGGTGGCATTTTCGATCCGGCCAGCAAGATGGGCATACCACAGGACAAGACCGACTTCGGCATCACACTGGCCCGCTGGGGGGTTCCGGATGGTGACTTCGTGATGCTTCCGTTCTTCGGGCCGTCCACTTTCCGCGACGTGTGGCAGCTACCGGTCGATGGCTACTTCTTCGATCCACTGGCTTACTTCGAACGCGACCACTCCTTCAGGTACGGCCAGTACTATCTCCCTCAAGTGTTGTACCTGGTGTCGCTGCGCTCCCAGTACATCGATGCCGAGAGTTTCCTGCAATCGGCCTACGATCCCTACGCGTTCATACGCGATGCCTATCGCCAGCAACGGCTTTACCAGCTGTATGACGGCCACGTGCCGGACTCGGTCATCGAGCAGATGCAGGGTCTCGACAACAAGGACTTCGACCCCGATCAATTGCTGGATCAGCAGCATCAGTGGCAAAACGCGCACCCGGATCAAGGCACCAAACAGTAACGGATAGTTTCGGCGACTTTGATGTACGACACGAAGAAGGGGCCCGCAGGCCCCTTCTTTCGTTACTGCCATCGTTATGCGGGTCAGCCGATCAGGCGATCGACTTCACAGACCTGTGCCAGCACTTGCATGCCGGCCGGCATGTGAATGACCTGCACGGCATGTCCGCGCCGGGCGGCCTCGGCCACCACGGCAAGCACGCACGACAGACCCGCACTGTCGCTATACCGCACGCCGGCCAGATCGAGTTGAGCCACCTTGTTTTCGGCCAACGCGGCCTGTATCGCCCGCAACGCCGCCGCCGCCGTATCGAAGCTCAGCACGCCGCTCACGCCGAGCGTTCCCGGCGTATTCGTGGTCAGTTGAACACCATGTTCGGCTGCGTTCGTCACTTCCCGGCCTTGCTGTCCTGTTCCATCGTTTTCAGGGCATTCTCGCCCTGGGTCTCGAGGTTCTTGATCAGCTGATCGATACCGACCTTGCGAATCTCCGCATCCACCTGATTGCGGTAATTGGTGACGTAGGAGATGCCCTCGATGATCACGTCGTAGGCCTTCCAGTCGCCGCTGCGGCTCTTGCGGAACGCGTAGTCGATCGACACCGACTTGCCGTCGTCCATCAGCACCTGGGTGCGTACCACAGTGCGCTTGTCGTTGAGGTCGCCGTTGAACGGCAACACCTTGACGCGGCCGCGGGTGTAGTCGAGCAGGCCCGAGGCGTAACGGTGGGTGATCGAGTTGTAGAACGCCTTGGAGAAACGGTCGCGCTGTTCCGGCGTCGCCTCACGGGCGTGCTGGCCGAGCACCAGGATCGAGGCATAGTCGACGTCGAAATGCGGCAGGAACACCTCATCGATGATGCTGACCAACTTTTCCTGGTTGTGCTGCAACTCCTGACGGTGGCCGTCGATGTCATTGGACAGCTGATCGGCAATCGATTGCACGATCTGTTCGGGAGTCTGCTGGGTGGCGGGGGCCGTCGCCGGGGCAGCGTCCTGAGCGGCGCCTTGAGCGAATGCCGCCGGGGCTACGGCAATGACGCCCATTGCAATGGCGGTGGCAAGAGCCAGTCTGCGCAACATGGGTAACTCCTTCAGCTGAGCCGGCTCAATGCTTGCCGGCGGGGGCGGGGGTATCGGACGATTTGCCGTTGCCGGCATCTTTCTTGTCGCTGGACGGACTGGACGAGCTGGACGAACCGTTGACCAGGAACTTGCCGATCAGGTCTTCCAGCTGCATCGCGGACTGGGTCAGCACCATCTCGTCGCCGTCCTTGAGCGCATCGGGCGAACCGCCGGGCTGGATCGCAACATACTGGGTGCCGATCAAACCGCTGGTGAACACTGCGGCGGACGAATCATCGGGAATCGCGTTATAGCGCTTGTCGATCGCCAGCGTGACCTTGGCATCCAGCTTCACCGGATCGGCGACGATTGCCTGCACACTGCCTATCGGCACGCCGGCCATCTTCACCGGAGCGCCGACCGAGAGTGCACCGACATTGGTGAAATCAGCCTTCACTGAATACGTGCCACCTAGATTGTCGGCCACACCACCTGCGCCAAAGAACTTGCCGATCATCTCTTCCAACTGCTGTGCCGGCTTGGTCAGTGCCAGCGTGCCGCCGTCGGCCACGGTTTTCTTCGACGTGCCGTACAGGATGCCGATGTATTGGTCACCCAGCAGTCCACTGGTGTAGATCGTCGCCACCGAATCGAGCGGGATCTTGTCGTAGTTGTTGTCGATCTTCAGCTTCACGTCGGCCACTTCCTGACCCGGCTCCAGCGTGATCGACTGCACCTGGCCAATCCGCACGCCGGCAACTTTCACCGGTGCACGCTCCTTCAGCTGGCCGATGTTGGCGAAATGCGCATCCACGGTATAGCTGGCGCCCTGGTGCACATTTGCCACCGAACTGGTCTGCGTCGCCAGGTAGGCCAGCGCAGCGAAACCGAGCACGATGAACAGGCCGGTGCCGACGGCATAGGAACTTCTCTGTTGGCTCACGGCAGAATCCTCAACGAAAAACGATTGGTCATGACAGTCACATCAGGAAGGCGGTAAGCACGAAGTCCAATGCCAGGATGGCGATCGACGAGGCGACCACCGTGCGGGTGGTGGCATAGGCGACACCCTCGCTGGTCGGCGGCGTGGTGAAACCCTGGAATACCGCGATCAGCGACACCACCGCACCGAACACCAGGCTCTTGAACAGCACGCCGTTGACGATGTCGGTATGCACGACCACCACCGCGGTCATATTCGACCAGAACGTGCCGTTATCGATGCCGAGCCAGGTCACGCCGACCAGGTGGCCGCCGAAGATCGCCATCGCGCAAAACACACAGCACAGCAACGGCATGGCAAGCAGGCCGGCCAGGAAACGCGGCGTGGCGACGTAGGCAATCGGGTCGACCGCCATCATCTCCATCGCGTCGATCTGGTCGGTGGCGCGCATCAGGCCGATTTCGGCGGTGATCGAGGTGCCGGCGCGCCCGGCGAACAGCAGCGCGGTCACCACCGGCCCCAGCTCGCGATACACCGCGAGCGCCACCACCATGCCGCTGGCCGAGGTGCTGCCAAAAATCGACAGCACGTTGTACAGCTGCAGCATCAGCACCATGCCGATGAACAGGCCGCAGACCATGATGATGGTCAGACTCATCGCGCCGACGAACCACAGCTGGCGGATCGTCTCGCGGATATAACGGAAGCTGCGCGGAATCGCCATCAGCAAGGTGAGCAGGAACAGGCCACAGTTGCCGATCTGGGTCAGCGACTGGATCACCACGTTGTTGCTCTGTGGTGCGCGCACGTTCATTTCGCTGCTCCGGTAAAGCCCAGCGCCTGCGCCAGATCGCCGGCCGGATACTGGAACGGCACCGGGCCATCCGCCTCACCGCCGAAGAATTGCCGCGTCCACGGCGAACCGTCATTCGCGATGGTCATCGGATTGCCCTGCGCCACCACCTTGCCATTGGCGATCAGGAATATATGATCGGCGACCTGCTTGATCGCCTCGAGCTCGTGCGCCACCAACACGCTGGTGATGCCAAGGGTCTGGTTGAGCGTACGGATCAATTTCAACACCTGGTTCAGCGCCACCGGATCGAGCCCCACGAACGGCTCGTCGTACAGGATCAGCATCGGATCGAACACGATCGCCCGCGCTAGCGCCACGCGCCGCGCCATGCCACCGGACAGCTCGTTCGGCATCAGCCGCGCGGCACCGCGCAGGCCCACCGCCTGCAGCTTCAGCAGCACCAGGTCGCGGATCAGCACTTCTGGCAGCTTCGTATGCTGGCGCAGCGGAAACGCCACGTTCTCGAACACGTCGAAATCGGTCAGCAGGGCCGAGTTCTGGAACAGGTAACCGATCCCCTCGCGCAGCTTGTACAGCTGTTCGCGCGACAGGTCGGCCACATTCTGGCCATTGACGCGGATCTCGCCCGCATCGGCACGCATCTGCCCGGTGATGTGCTTGAGCAGGGTGGTCTTGCCGGTGCCGCTGGGACCCATGATCGCGGTGACCTTGCCGCGCGGGATATCCAGATCCAGGGCGTCGAAGATGGTCTTGCCGTTGAGCACCGTGGTCAGCCCACGGATCCGCACCAGGGTGCTGTCATCGGGCGTGGCGCGAACGGGGTCGGTCATGGGCAGCAATAACTCTGGGGAAGCGGACAAGGTAGCCGAAGCGCGCTACGAAGGCCATGCGTGGGGCAGCGTCTCAACTCAGGTTCCAGCAGCCAGCAACTCGGCAATCAAGACCTCATGCCGCTGCCATTGCAAGACACTGCGCAGGCGCACCGCCCGCACAATCGCCTGCAGGTCGTCCAGGGCATCCTCGAACGCATCGTTGACCAGGATGTAGTCGAATTCATGCGCGTGGGCGATCTCGCCGCGCGAATTGCGCAGGCGGCGCTCGATCACCTCGGCGCTGTCCGAACCTCGACCGCGCAGTCGGCGTTCAAGTTCCGCCCGCGACGGCGGCAGGATGAACACGCTGACACAATCGGGCTTGCTGCGGCGGATCTGTTCGGCACCCTGCCAGTCGATCTCCAGCAGCACGTCGCGCCCCTGCGTCAGCAGCGTCTGTACCGTGGAGCGCGAGGTGCCATACAAGTTGCCATGTACTTCGGCATGTTCGAGGAAAATGCCCTCGGCGATTTCGCGCTCGAACTCGCCGCGCTCGACAAAGTAGTAATGCCGCCCGTACAACTCACCCGTGCGCGGCGGCCGTGTCGTGTGCGATACCGACAGCGAAATCGCCGGTTCGCGCTCGAGCAGGGCATTGACCAGGGTGGACTTGCCGGCACCCGAAGGCGCGGCGACCACGAACAATGTGCCTTCAAGCTGGGCATTCATCCGATGGCACCCAAACCCGCAGCGTGGTCGACAAACCGCACCACGTCAAGGTTTCGCCACTGCATTTTATGCACGCAGGCACAGGCATGGTGACAACGAATGGAATAGGCGGGCTTCATCGGGAAAGTATAGCGGGTGACCGCCGTCAGGCCGCCTGGGCGCCATAACGCCGCACGCATATAGTGCATAAAGTGGCGGTGGAAGCCGGTCTCCCGTTGCCTGGCTGCGGCCAAACCCAATGAGAACAGCCGGCTAATCGCTCGCTTCGTCCCTGACTCTCGTAGTCATCGTTCTGCGGGGATTTGGAAAAGCCCGACTCCCTTCAAGCCGCCGCGGTGCTGTGTTGGATGGCAGGTCTTGCATACCTCGCCAGAAGGGTCATGCCGATGGGACAGATCATCACGACGAGTACCGCCATGCCGGTGTCGTCATGGGTCGCACGACCCAAGCCTCGTGCTATTCGTATGGCAGAGCCTAGACTTAGCTGCATGACCACGGGATTGATGTCGCGGCAAACGTTCCATAACCCGTCAGCACCTTCCTTGACCTTGATTACGATACTCACATCGGCAACTCCATGGTTTGATCGGATTCAACACATCAATCGTAGGTCTGTGTCAGCAACACCGGGTCTGCACCGTCGGATCGACCTTCCTTGACGTATGCATCGAAGTACTTCAGCACTTGATCCGATACCGAACCCGACAGGCGCATGACCGTCAATGCATAGGTCGGCGATGCCCCTCTACTCGCGTTGCCGGATCTGTTGCAAGCCAGTCGATCCATGCGGACTTCCGTTTGTGATGCATCGACCGCAGCCGCCGTGTTGTCCGCCGTCGAAACACTGCAAGTCGGCTCGACAATGGCACCTGAGAATGTGATCCGCCCACTTGCTGCCACGGCCGTTGATGGAATGAACGTCGTCGCACACAAGCACATAGCAAGCAGGGTCACCGGGGAGATAGCCATGTCAAACCACGGTCGCACCTCATGCATGTGAAAAGCCGGCTCGCATCATTCGCGCCCGTAAAGATGGATCCCTGCGCAGCCTGCCTCATGACAATTGAGCTCTCATTCGTTCAGAGCCAAGCCCTCCTTTCGTACTACCACCTCCGAACGAAGCTTTAATGTGGCATCCCTTTTGATTCTGTCAGTGGAAGCTGCAAGGCTTGCCTCGTCTGATCGTCCAATTCGATCCACAAGGCCAGGATATGCTCGCCATTAATCAATTGGGGTGGCCCAACACGATGCGCATGCATGCCGATGCTTCTGAGAATCCTTTCCATACCCATGGCCGTGAAGGTGATCAGCCGGGCAGCTCCATGTTCAATCGCCGCCCCGACTACAGCAGCAAACAACGCACAGAAACGCCTCCTGGCCTCGTCACGGGGAGGAGTGGAATCTTCGCCGATAGCCTTTGTGGTAAATCGCGATAACTCCCAGACATCCAATGCATGTGGTGAAGGTGCACCATTCATGAGACCCGGGGAGATTTCATCAAGTAAATACGGCTGAGTCGTCGGCAATAACCGGGCGCAGCCACACACTGAGCCGCGCGCATCCCTGGCAATCACATACAACGTATCCGGCCGGTCAAACCGATCACGCTCCAATCCATTCTCAACCGGCAACTGCCAGCGCAAAGCCTCTACAAATACTTCGTATCTGTAAGCGGCAAGTGCCACCTCGAGGTCAGGTGACAGTTGACTACCCATACCAGCCATCACTGTCAACATTTGCCGTGTCTCCGCTGAATAGGGATAACGGCATTGAAGAATGATTTTTATCGAGCCATAACTGTAGGCTTCTACAGTTGTGGACAGGAGAAACTCCGAGTATGGAATTTATCCGATAACGATTCCGGTAGACGGCTGGCGAACAGCACCGGTAACGTGCGGCCCAGAAAAATAATCGCAGGGCTTAGAGGCCGCAGATAGCCTCACCGGTTTGCCAGCTTTCGCCTGACAACCACGCTCGCAACAGTTCATCGGTCCTATGCATGCCCAAGTCGTAACTGGTCTGCGTTACGAGCATGATATTGCTGTTTATCGCACCTGGTGCGATAAACTTTCGTCCATCAGCAACGCCAAACCAAGCCCATCCGATGCTGACCTGAAGCGCACCGTCGGTCGCCCATTCGCAGTAGCCTGCGCAGCAGGCCGGAACATCCTCTAGGATAAGATCCTGCTGAAGATCTTCATCTTCCCATGCCAGCTTCCGGTGGAAGTTCAGTCTTGAAAATGCATCGAACGTGAGTCGTATATAGCCATCCAACGACCTTTTGGGGGAGACAGCACATGATGATAACAATGAGTTCATGGCGCTTCCCTTTAAAGACCCAGTGACCCCTGAGGCCTACCGTAACCCCGGCCTCGCATGACGACCAACTGTCAGTTTCCACAGATGACACAGGATCATAAAAGTGAAGGCTTGGCGTGAAGATTGCCTGAATCGGCTCACTTCATCAGCAGGATCATCTGCTGAGGTCCTGAGAGAACTCGCCATCATCGTGGGTGATTTGGGCTTCGAATACTGCTCCTATGTTCTGCGCGTACCTTTCCCTTTGTCGCGTCCAAGTGTCACATGGGCCAGCACATACCCCACTCATTGGCTGGATCATTATTTCGCGAATGACTATCTTGAAATTGATCCACTCATTCAGCAGACATCGAAGAATTTGTCTCCTGTGGTCTGGAAGGATGATCTTTTCGAGAGCCAGCCAGCCTTTTGGGAAGAAGCACGCGCACATGGGATACGGCACGGCTGGGCGCTAGCCACTCATGGCAAGCACATGACGACCGGGATGCTTTCCCTGGCACGGTCACATCAGACAGTGACCTCGTCGGAACTGGCGGAGACTGAGATGCAGCTGGTCTGGCTATCGCATGTTATCCATGGGCTGATCGGGACTGCAGAAATACAAAGACTCATACCTGAGCACGACTGCGAGTTGACCGCCCGTGAAAGTGAAGTGCTGCGATGGAGCGCTGCGGGCAAAACGGCAGATGCGATCGGGAGAATCCTGGGCATCTCCGAACGCACTGTGACGTTCCATATCGCAAGCAGCCTGACCAAACTCAACGTGACCAACAAAACGCAGGCCGTTGCGAAAGCCTTGCTGCTGGGAATCCTCTGATCAAGGCGGTGCCACAGTAAATCCCTGGCACGACAGGTCTCTCCATCGTTTGGCAGCGAGTCATTCTTCTGGTCGTGATCTTCACGGTCGGTCGGCACTCGGGGCTAGCCTGCGGCCTTTGAGACAAGTCAACTGGTAAATTCTACAGGTTCACCCGAAGAGCCATCCCGATAGTCTTCTGCCTCAGGTAGCTCTAGCCGAAGGATCCCCCGGCAGCATTGCCAACCCGGAATGCCAAGTGGAACGGATACACAGAGCGACCTCGTGCGTATCATCGAAAGGACTCGCCTTGGCGCCCATCCGGGCGCCATTTTCTTTTCCATCTTCCTGTCGATGCCGCCCGTATCAACCGGGAGCAGGCAGCCAGACGGCCGCCGCCTGTAACATCACTCGATGTTCTGCACCTGCTCGCGCATCTGCTCGATCAGCACCTTCAGCTCGACCGCGGCATTGGTGCTGCGTGCATCGACCGATTTGGAACCCAGGGTGTTCGCCTCGCGGTTGAATTCCTGCATCAGGAAATCCAGCCGGCGACCGACCGGTTCCTTCAGGCCAAGTACGCGCCGCGTTTCGCTGATATGCGTGGTGAGGCGATCCAGTTCCTCGTCCACGTCGGTACGGGTGATCTGCAGCACCAGCTCCTGCTCCAGCCGCCCCGGCTCCACCGGCTGCTTGAGATCGGCCAGACGCCCTTCCAGCCGCGCGCGTAACGCGGCACGGATCTCCGGCATCCAGCCGCGCACGTCGGCGACCACGCGCTCGATGCTGTCCAGCTTGTCGCGCAGGATCTCGCCCAGCTTCTCGCCTTCGCGTTCACGGGTGGCGGTCAGCGCGTCCAGCGCGCGATCGAGTACATCGAACAAGGCTGCCTGTTGCGCCTCCGGATCCATCTCGGCCTGCTGCATCACACCGGGGAAGCGCAGCAACTCGGTGAATTGCACCTGCATGCCGGGAAACCGCGCTACCATGTCCAGGTTCAGTTCCGACAACCGGGCCAGCAGTGTGTTGTTGATCTGCAGCGATTCACTGCGCGCATCGCTGGCCCGGCGCACGGTAATGTCGAGTTTCCCGCGCGACAGCTTTGCGGCGATCCGTTCGCGCAACTGCGACTCGAAACTGCGTAAATCTTCCGGCAGCCGCGGGCTCAGCTCCAGGTAACGGTGGTTGACCGTACGCAGCTCGCAACTAAGCGTGCCGGCGGGACCGGTGGTTTCGGCACTGGCGTAAGCCGTCATGCTGCGGATCATCTGGGCGCCGTCCGGACGTGGGGAAAGAGCGCAATGGTAAACTCTCCCGTCACGCCTTGCCCAATCCGGCCAAGCGAAGTCAGGAAGCACCCCATGAATCCCGTCCCCCGTCCCAGTGGTCGCGCCAGCGACCAGCTGCGCAACGTCAGCATCGAACGCCATTACACCCGCCACGCCGAAGGTTCGGTGCTGGTGAGCTTCGGCGACACCCGCGTGCTATGCACCGCCAGCATCGAGGACCGCGCGCCGGCATGGCTGCGCGGCAAGGGCGAAGGCTGGGTCACCGCCGAATACGGCATGCTGCCGCGCGCCACCAATACCCGCATGCAGCGCGAAGCCGCTCGTGGCGGCCAGGGTGGCCGCACGATGGAAATCCAGCGGCTGATCGGGCGTTCCCTGCGCGCCTGCGTCAACCGCCAGGCATTGGGCGAGCGTGTGATCACGTTGGATTGCGACGTATTGCAGGCCGATGGCGGGACCCGCACCGCGGCGATCACCGGCGCCTATGTGGCCCTGGTCGACGCGGTGAACCTCCTGATGAAGCGCGAAAACCTCAAGCGCAACCCGATCGTCGGTGCAGTCGCCGCCGTATCGGTAGGTATTTACCAGGGCATGCCCGTGCTCGATCTCGACTACGCCGAGGATTCGAATTGCGACACCGACATGAATGTCGTCATGAATGATGGCGGCGGCTTCATCGAGGTGCAGGGCACCGCCGAAGGCCATGCATTCCGCCGCGACGAGATGGATGCCTTGCTGGCGCTGGCCGAGAAAGGCATCGGCGAACTGGTCGTGGCGCAGCGCGCGGCACTGGCGCAGGGCTGAGTCAAATGTCGCGCATCGTGCTGGCCAGCAGCAATCCGGGCAAGCTCAAGGAGTTCGGCGCACTGCTTGCCGAAAGTGGCCTCGAAGTCATACCCCAGGCCAGCCTGGGTATCGAGGACGCCGAGGAAACCGGCCTGACCTTCGTCGAGAATGCCCTGCTCAAGGCACGCCATGCGGCACTCGCCAGCGGCCTGCCTGCGCTGGCGGACGATTCGGGCTTGTGCGTGGACCATCTGCAAGGCGCGCCTGGCCTTTATTCAGCGCGCTACAGCGGTGGCCATGGCGATGCCGCGGCGAACAACGCCAAGCTGCTGCGCGAACTCGATGGCGTGCCGACGGCGCAGCGCGGCGCGTTCTTCATCTGCGTGCTGGTGTTGCTGCGCCATGCCAACGATCCGGCCCCACTGATCGCCGAGGGCCGCTGGCACGGGCAGATCCTCACCGAAGGCCGCGGCACCGGTGGTTTCGGCTACAACCCGGTGTTCCTGCCTGAGGGCTACAGCCAGAGCGTCGCCGAGATGGATGACGCGCTGAAGAACCAACTCAGCCACCGCGGCCAGGCGCTGGCGCTGCTGCACGATCGGCTGCGCGAAATGCACCACGCATGAGCCGGCTCGCGCCACCGCTGTCGCTGTACATCCACATGCCGTGGTGCGTGAAAAAGTGCCCATACTGCGATTTCAATTCGCACGGGCTGCGCAGCGAACCGCCGCCGTATGCCGATTACATCAACCACCTGCTCGCTGACCTGGATGCCGATCGCATTGATTTCGGCGCAGCCCTGGCCAACCGGCCAGTCATCAGCATCTTTTTCGGTGGCGGCACGCCCAGCCTCTTTTCACCCGAACTGATTGACCGCTTGCTTGATGGTGTGCGCGAGCGCCTTCCGCTGGCCGACGCCGCCGAGATCACCCTGGAGACCAATCCGGGCACGGTCGAACACGGTCGCTTCGATGGTTATCTGGCGGCGGGCGTCAACCGCATCTCGTTCGGCGTGCAGAGCTTCGACGACGACAAACTGAAGCGCCTCGGCCGCATTCATTCGGCGAATGAAGCCGAGGCCGCGGTGAAGTCGGCGCAGGATGCCGGCTACGCCAACATCAACCTCGACCTGATGTACGCGCTGCCGCAGCAGACGCTGGACGACGCGTTGGCCGACGTGGATCGCGCAGTCGCGCTGCAACCCACCCATGTCTCGCACTACCAGCTGACGCTCGAACCGAATACGGCGTTCGCCGCCAACCCGCCACCACTGCCGGACGACGATCACGCCTGGGCGATGCAGGAAGCCTGCGAAGAACGCCTCGCCACGGCTGGCTACGGCCAGTACGAAATATCTGCCTATGCGCAACCCGACCGGCGCTGCGCGCACAACCTCAATTACTGGCGTTTCGGCGACTACCTCGGCATCGGCGCTGGCGCACACGGCAAGCTGAGCGACGCCGCCCGTGGCCAGGTGCGCCGGCGCTGGAAAACCCGCCATCCGCGCGCGTACATGGAAGCCGCCGGCGGCACCGCGCGGATCGGCGGCGACAGCGTGGTCAGTGCCGCCGAACTGCCGTTCGAGTACATGCTGAACGCGCTGCGCCTGGTCGAGGGCGTACCGCTCGCCGATTTCTCCGAGCGCACCGGCCTGCCGCCCGAGCGCATCGCCGCAGCACTGGACACGGCGCGCCGGCGCGACTGGCTGCATGACGATCCACAGCAACTGCGCACCACCGCGCTGGGCCAGCGTTTCCTCAATGACGTGATTGCCAGTTTTCTCGATTGACGCGGGGCATCCGCAGCGATGGCATACCCGTGGCAACCGGCATAGACTTGCCTCCACCGGGGAATAGACAGGTTTCATTCATGAATGTCGGACAGGATCGACGCGGCTTGCCTGCGTTCCATCAAACTGCCCGCCTCAGCATCGGGCGCTGGCCCGCGCGTGCGCAACGGTTGCTGGAAGCAAGTTACAAGCTTTGCGTGGATGGGCTGCACGAGCCGCTGCGGCAGTGTCTGGGCGATTTCGAGCAGCAGCTGTTCGCACAGGCCGAGCGTGCACGCCAGCATACCCAACAGCAGGACTACTACAGCAGCCGGCAGCGTGTGCTGCAGGATCATATCCAGTTCGAACAGCGCTTCAACGAGCAACTCGCCGCCACCTTCAATGCGCTGGATACCACTGCCGCCGCGCCCACCACGGCTAGCGCAAGCGCAACCGCAACCAGGGAAAAGGCCTGGCAGTCACTCGAGCTGCTCGATCCGGTAGCGCAAGAGCTGACCATGGCGGTGGACCAGCTGGGTGCACGCGGCGAAGTCCGTCACAGCGGCGTGCTCTACGAACTGGGTTATCGGCTGGCGGTATTGATCAGCGCGCCACCCCTGGAAGGGGTAAAACTGCCGCTGGGGCCGCACGCCCTGGCGGAGGCCTTTCACCAGGCCAGCAGCGAGCTGGAACTGCCGCTGGCACACCAGCTGATGCTGCTGCAAAGCTTTGACCAGTGGGTGATCCAGCCCCTGGCGCGTCTATACGACGCGATCAATGCGCAGCTGCAGGAAGACGGTATCTTGCCGCAATTGCGCAGCATCCCGATCCCGCGTCACCTCAGCAACAAGCAATCGCGTCCCGCCAGAAAAGAGAGCGCAGCGGCAGCGCTCGATGAAGCCGCCCATCCCGCCGACACCACGGCCGCTTCTTCAGGCTCAGGCGGCTCGATCGAAGTGCTGGAATCCCTGCGCGACCTGCTGGCACAGCAGCGTACCAACCAGGCCAGCGCAACCGGCCAGCCGGCCGGACTGGTCGCCGGCCCGGAAGAGCTGCAGATCGCGCTGGGCGCGTTGCAGCAGCATCTGGCCCAGGTCACCGATCACGCCAGCCGCGAACTGCGCAGTGCGGCCCGATTGCGCGAGGAGTTGCTGACCCAGCTCAATATCGGCAAGCCCAGTGGTGCACCGCGTACCCAGCTCAGCAACGAACAGGGTGACACCGTGGAACTGGTCGCGATGCTGTTCGAGCAGCTCGGCCAGCAGTTGCAGCAAGGCGGCAATGCACGCGCCCTGCTCGGCGACATGCAGTTGCCGGTTCTGCGCATGGCCGTAGCCGACCAGGATTTTTTCGAAAAACGCGAGCATCCCGCGCGCAAGCTGCTGGATACGGTGACCGCCGCCGCCAACGACTGGCTTGACGGTAGCGACGACGAAAGCAACCGGCCGCTGGCGAACAAACTCGAGCAACTGGTGGCGCGCGCCAGCCAGGAACCACCCAGCGCGGGTCTGTACACCACCCTGCTGGCCGACATCGAGCACCACTTGGGCCTGCTCACGCGCAAGGCACAAGCCGCCGAGCGCCGCCACGTGGAAGCCGCGCAGGGGCGCGAACGGCTGGATCAGGCGCGTCATCGCGCGGGTCAGCTGATGGCCGAGCGCTTTGCGCAGTCACCACCACGCGGCCTGCTGCGCGCGCTGCTGGATCGAGCCTGGTCGGACGTGCTGGCGCTGACCCTGCTGCGTCATGGCGAGGACAGCGAAGCATTCGGGAAACAGCTGGCGATCACCGACCAGCTGCTCGGCCGACTGCCCGTAGGTGACCGGCTGCAATTGCAGCAGAACGTGGAAAACGGCCTGCAGCAGATCGGCATGCACGCCGAGGAAGCCGAGCAGGTGGCGCAGCGACTGCTGGGTACGGAAAAGCCCGATGCCGCGGTGGAGCTGCCCAGTGCCACCGATCTCGCCATGCGCCTGAAGCAGCATCAGCGTCTTGGCGAGCATCAGTCCACTCAACCCACTGCGCCCACCACACCTGCTGTCCCATCCGCTCCGTTCATTCCGCCCACCAAGCATGAGCCGACCGTGGCTGCGGTGCAGGCGTCCCATGCGACGCAGTCGGCCCATCCGGCGCAGGCACCGGAGCCAAGTCCGCGTGAACGGCGCATCGAGCAGCACCTGGGCAAGCTGCCGTTCGGCAGCTGGTTCGAATTCGTCGACCCGACCACCGGGCAGATCGCACGGCGCAAGCTGGCCTGGCATTCGCCGATGTCCGGCCGCTGCCTGCTGGTCAGCCGGCGCGGCCAGCGTGGCGAGGAAATGACCCTGACCCAGCTCGCCCATGAAATTGCCGCCGGCCGCGTGTGTGAAGTGCCCGAGCAGCGCGAGAGCATGCTCGATCGCGCCTGGCGCGGCCTGACCGGCAACCTGCGCCAGTCGGCCGCCAAGCGACTTGCTGCCACCCAGGAACCCGACCGTCGATGAGTCAGCAAAACGACATCAGCAACCAGCGTCGCGCCGAGCGCAAGCGCACCTCGACCACGGCCATTGTGACCGACACGATCAGTGGCTTGCCGATCGGACATGTGGGCAACCTTTCCAGCAGTGGCATGCTGCTGATCACGGCGCAGGCACCGCGCAGCGAGGCGATCTATCAGGTCAGCCTGAGCCTGCCAACCGCGGGACGTGCACTGGTGCAATCGCAACCGATCGAAGCCGGCATCCAGGAACAATGGCACGAGCCCGCTGCCAGTTCCGGGCAGATCTGGGGTGGCTACCGGATCGTGGCGATCAGCGAATCCGACGCCGCCCGGCTCGACAGCTGGCTTGCGCAAGCCTGACGCTCACGGCCTGAGCCACTGGAAGTGATGGCGATGGCGCGCGATCATGGGCGCCTTCCTTTCCCTATCCCACGTCATCCCACCCCACGCCATCGCGGGCATGTCGGGCCCGGCACGCGAATGCCCCTGCCGCAGATGACGTAGCTTGCCTGCAGGAATCACCGTGCACGATCAACTCGCTTCGCTCTATCCCGCGCATCTGGCCACACTGCGCGAACACGCCGACCACGCGCTCGCATTTGGCGGCTTCGACCACTTCGTAATCGCCGCCGGTACACCGCTGCGAAAATTTCTCGATGATCAGGACTACCCGTTCAAGGTCAATCCGCACTTCAAGCACTGGCTGCCGCTGACCGATGCCCCAGGTAGCTGGATCGCCTACACACCAGGCAGCAAGCCGAAGCTGATCTTCCTGCAGCCGCGCGACTACTGGCATGTAGTGCCGCAGGCGCCGGATGGCTACTGGGTGGAACATTTCGACGTCGTGATCGTGCGCAGCGCCGCCGATGCGGTGGCACAACTGCCTGCCGGCAACTGTGCAGTAATCGCAGCCGACGGCGATGGCGTCGAGGCGAACAACCCGTCGACCGTACTCGATTACCTGCACTGGCATCGCAGCTACAAGACACCGTACGAACTCGCCCTGATGCGCGAAGCCAGCCACATCGGCGCGCGCGCGCATCGCGCAGCCGAAGCAGCATTCCGTGCCGGCCGCAGCGAGTTCGGCATCCACCTGACCTACCTCGCTGCCGCGCGCCAGACCGATGCCGAGCTGCCGTACTCCAGCATCGTCGGCCTCAACGAACATGGCGCGGTGCTGCACTACACGAACTTTGATCGCATACCGCCGGTGCACAGCCGCTCGTTCCTGATCGACGCCGGCGCCAGCGCGGCCGGTTACGCCAGCGACATCACGCGCACCTACGCCACGCCACAAGCGGCGGAATTTCAGGCGCTGATCGACAGCGTCGATGCCGCCCAGCAGGGCTTCGTGGCAAAAGTGCGCGCCGGGCAGAGTTATCCCGAGCTGCACATCCACGCCCATCACGTGCTGGCCGGCGTACTGCGCGAACACGGTTTCATCCGCATGAGCGCGGAGAGCGCGGTCGAATCCGGTGTCAGCAGCGCGTTCTTCCCGCACGGCCTCGGCCATCCGATCGGCCTGCAGGTACACGACGTCGGCGGCTTCCAGCAGAGTGAACGCGGCGGCAGCATCGCGCGGCCCGCCGGTCACCCCTACCTGCGCATGACTCGCGTGCTGGAACCCGGCATGGTGGTGACGATCGAGCCGGGCCTGTACTTCATCGACATGTTGCTGGCCGAACTGCGCGAGAAGCCGGTATCCGCCGACATCGACTGGGCAAAGGTCGACGCATTCCGCCAATACGGCGGCATCCGCATCGAGGACGACGTGGTGTGCACCGATGGCACGCCGGAAAACCTCACCCGCGATGCGTTCGCGCCGACCTGAGCGCACCGATGCGGCCTCTTTTGCAGAAACGCCCCCTATCCACGAATAATCTTTACCTCAATCGTAACAACAGCATTCGTGCACTGGTTTGTTCTACATACTGCGACGATCCGCCACTGCGACATTGCTCCGCATAGGTGTAACAGCGTTAGAGCGTATGCTGACGTGCAGCTACTGCTCGGATTCGTCGCATGCCTCGCTCAGCGCTTTCCAGCTCTTCGATTCAAGATGTAAATGTTTTGCGTCGTCCGCTGCGCCGGGTGACGCTCGAGCTGTTCGTTGTCATCGCACTCAAGATCGCGCTGCTGCTGCTGATCTGGTGGCTGCTCTTTGCGCCACACCCGAAACCCGATACCCGCCCGGCCGCGATCGCGCGTCGGCTGGCACCCGCCGCACCCACCCCACCTGCAGGCCATCCATGATCATCGATACCGATGTCGTCACGTTGTCACGCCTGCAGTTTGCGCTGACCGCGCTCTACCACTTCCTGTTCGTGCCGCTGACGCTGGGCCTGGTGTGGATGCTGGCGATCATGGAGAGCGTCTACGTGATGACCGGGCGCGAGGTATGGAAGCGCATGGTGCAGTTCTGGGGCGTGCTGTTCGGCATCAACTTCGCGATGGGCGTGGCCACCGGTGTGACGATGGAGTTCCAGTTCGGCATGAACTGGGCGTACTACTCGCATTACGTGGGCGATATCTTCGGTGCGCCGCTGGCGATCGAGGGGATGATGGCGTTCTTCCTCGAAGCAACCCTGGTTGGCGTGTTCTTCATGGGCTGGGAGCGCATCTCGCGGATCAAGCACCTGCTGGTGACCTGGTTCCTGGCGCTGGGTACCAGCCTGTCGGCGCTGTGGATCCTGGTCGCGAACGCGTGGATGCAGCATCCGGTCGGTGCCGCGTTCAATCCGCAGACGATGCGCATGGAAGTGACCTCGTTCTCCGAGGTGCTGTTCAATCCGGTGGCGCAGGACAAGTTCGTGCACACGGTGAGCGCGGGCTACGTGATGGGTGCGATGTTCGTGCTGTCGATCAGCGCCTGGTACCTGCTGCGCGGGCGCAATGTCGACTTCGCCAAGCGTTCGATGACGGTGGCAGCGAGTTTCGGACTGGCTGCGGCGCTGTCGGTGGTGGTGCTGGGCGACGCATCCGGCTACACCGTGTCGCTGAACCAGAAGATGAAGATGGCCGCGATCGAGGCGATGTGGCACACCGAACCGGCACCGGCCTCGTTCACCCTGATCGGCATCCCGGACGTGCAGCAGCGCACGACGCACTTTGCAGTGAAGATTCCCTGGGTGATGGGCCTGATCGGCACCCATTCGACCGACCAGACCATGCCCGGTATCGCCGAGCTGGTGGACACCGCCAAGGGCCGCATCGGCAACGGCATCCAGGCCTATGACGCGATGCTGATGCTGCGCCAGGACAAGGACAACGCGCAGGCCAAGGCCACCCTCGCCGCGCACGACGAGGATCTGGGCTATGCCCTGCTGCTGAAGAAGTACGTCGATGACCCGCGACAGGCGACGCCGGCGGATATCCAGCAGGCCGCCGACAGCACGATCCCGAATGTGCCGGTGCTGTTCTGGGCGTTCCGCATCATGGTCGGCTGCGGCTTCTATTTCATCGCGCTGTTCGCGTTTTCGTTCTGGAAGGCGAGCAAGCGCCAGCTGGATAGCCAGCGCTGGTATCTGCGCTTGGCGCTGTGGAGCCTGCCGCTGCCGTGGGTGGCGATCGAGCTGGGTTGGATCGTTGCCGAATACGGCCGCCAGCCGTGGGCGATCGAAGGTGTCTTGCCGACCGCGCTTGGCGTGTCGTCGGTCAGCGCCGGTCAGGTCCTCACTTCGCTCGGAGGCTTCGTGCTGTTCTACACCGCGCTGGCGATCGTCGACGTGATGCTGATGCGGAAATTCATCCGCAAGGGGCCGGACGGTTTGGGCATCTGGCCGCCTGTCGACCCCTCCACCGCGGCTGGTCACTGAGGATATCGCCATGCTCGACTACACCACGCTGCGGGTGATCTGGTGGGCCCTGCTCGGCACCCTGCTGATCGGCTTCGCGATCATGGACGGCTTCGATTTCGGCGTCGCCGGCCTGCTCAAGATCCTGGGCCGCGACAACGAAGAACGGCAAGTGCTGCTGGAGGGCATCGAACCGACCTGGGAGGGCAACCAGGTGTGGTTCATCCTCGCCGGCGGGGCGACGTTCGCGGCCTGGCCGACACTTTATGCCGTGTCGTTTTCCGGCATGTATCTGGCGATCGCGCTGGTGCTGCTGGCCTTTATCCTGCGCCCGGTTGGCTTCAATTTCCGCGGCAAGATCCATGATCCACGCTGGGCGTCGCTGTGGGACTGGGTACTCACCGGTTCCGGAGTGGTGGTGATGCTGGTCGCCGGCGTTGCGTTCGGCAACCTGTTCCTCGGCGCGCCGTTCCGGTTCGACGGCGACTTGCGCATGAGCTGGCATGGCGGTTTCTTCGAGCTGCTGCATCCCTTCGCACTGCTGTGCGGTCTGGTCTCGCTGAGCATGCTGCTGGCGCACGGTGCCTGCTGGGCGGCGTTGAAGGCCGACCACGCGATCGCGGTGCGCGCGGTGAAGATCGCGCGCTGGATGACGCTGATCTATGCCGCCCTTTACGTGCTGGCCGGTATCTGGGTGGCTTATGGGCTGTCCGGTTACGCGATAGGCAGCCCCATCGTGACCGACGGCGCCTCCAATCCGCTCTACAAGCAGGTCGCCGTCGGTGGTAGCTGGTTTGCCAGCTACATGCAATATCCGTGGTTCTGGATCGCACCGGTCCTGGCGCTGGTCTCGGCCGTCGGCGTACAGGCGTTGATCGGCCGGCGCAGCGTTGCCGGCTTCATCGCCAGCAGCCTGATGGTCGGCAGCACGATCGCCTCGGCCGGTTTCGCGCTGTTCCCCTTCCTGCTGCCGTCCAGCCTCGATCCGCGTTCCAGCCTCACCGTATGGGACGCGTCCTCCAGCCAGGGCACCTTGCAGTTGATGCTGATCGTCACCGTCGTGCTGCTGCCGATCGTTTTGCTCTATACCAGCTGGGTGTACCGCGTGATGCGCGGGCGGGTCACCCTCGAACAGGTGCGCAAAGCGCATGGCGGTTATTGAAAGGAGCGCAAGCTGATGTGGTATTTCTCATGGATACTCGGACTGGGACTGGCCTGTGCCTTCGCCATCCTCAATGCGATGTGGTACGAGGTGCACGCCACCGATATAGCGAACCGCGAGCGCAATGATGCGGAATTGCCGGACGAACTGAGCTAGCGTTCAGCAGTTTTGTCTCATCTGCGACCTCATTTTGCGCTCAGTGCGATAGCGCACAGACGTACAAGCTCCCACACGCGCATCGTATTGACATGGTTGTCGGCTTGAATCCGACGCTATTCGATTTTTGCTTGCCAAGCTACCCCGTAAACCGTTTGCGGTATTGGTTTCTATCGATCTCGATTGGACTTTGGTGTTGCGGGTGTTGGCGAACGATGATCTTGGATGCTCTGGTGATTACCGACCGAGCCGCGTTTAGCTACTGAAGGAGATCGCACAATGTCAGCCATTCCAACCGGGCAGCCACCAAGCATTGCTGAACTTGAAGGCGATCATTGGCTCGAAAAGTTGAGCGACGGAAGTCGTGTATTGCTAAGGCCGATTCGTCCCGAAGATCGTGAGCGCGAAAGAAAATTCATCGATCGGTTGTCGTCTGAATCGCGCCATTTTCGCTTTCTCGGCGAGATTCGTGAGGCGAGCCCATCGCTGCTTGACCAACTTGTAAACATCGACTACCACAACAGCATGGCCTTCGTCGCTCTGGTGCACGACAACGGCACCCTGCGCGAGGTCGGGGTGAGCCGTTACAGTGCTTCGGGCGACGACAAACATTGCGAGTGTGCAGTGACGGTCGCCGACGACTGGCAACGTCGGGGTCTAGGCGTTGCATTGATGCGACATCTAATCGACTTGGCGCGCCAAAATGGCTTTCGTCAGATGTTCTCGATGGACTCTGCAGCCAACGAACCGATGCGTGAGCTGGCTAAGTACCTTGGCTTTCGATGCACGCGCGATTCGGAAGATGCCACCCAAGTCATGCATACCCTTGTTTTGTGATGTGAATCGACAAGATTGGTCGCCCGAAGGAGCCTTCAATCACTGGATCGCAAGAGGCGCGACTGGAATATCGGGCATAAAGAACGCTCACCAGTCAGTTTCTATGGAGAGTCTGTTGCAGCGAGAACGTGCTGTGTGAGGCATGAAAGATCGAAGAAGCATTCAAGCTTACTTCTGGGCGTCTACGATAAGTGCCAGCGCATAGACCGACGCGCCATCGTTGAGCTTCTAACTGCGATGGATACGGTATCTCTTGAGCATTACCCGAATGGCAACACCCACTTTGGCACGTCAATGCGAGAAGCATAGTAAAGGTGACGGGGTTCGTACTTTTTAATGGCAGGATGTGTCACTGATGATCCACAACGAATATTGCTTTGATTCCTGCGGGCCGGAACCATCGCGTCGCAAACCGGCCCAGTGCCTGCTTTAACCGTTTCAAAGGGGGCATGGCACGTAGCTTGCGTACGGTTTCCATGCAAAGCATTTAAACCTAACCAAAGAGAATCGCCATGATGTTCAAAAAAACCCTGCTTGCCACCGCCGTACTCGTTTTCGGTGGTTTTGCCATCAATGCCTCAGCCGCAACGCAACCAACTTCCTTTGCAGTCACTGCAACCGTCATCAATGACTGCGTCATCAGCAGTACCAATATTGCGTTTGGTAACTATGATCCGACCGTCGCCACCGTTATCACGGCGCAGGGTGCGGTCACCGCCTTGTGCACCATGGGTGACGTTGTCTCGGTAGGCCTCAACCAAGGCCTTACCCCGGGTACCGGTTCAACTGCAGCGGTGCCCGTCCGCCAGATGGTCAACGGCACCAACGATCTGCCCTATCACATCTATATCGCCAGTAGCGGCACCACGGAATGGGGCACCGGAACGGTAGGTACCAACGAACCGGCAGCGCAGACCTCGGCCAGCGTCCTCATCCCACTCAGTTTCGTGACCTATGGCTCGCTGCCGGCCCACGCAAATGTACCGGCTGGCAGTTACAGCGACACGGTCGTTGCCACGGTGACGTACTGAGGCAGCTTCATGGGCGGAATGGCGTTTTCGTCATTGACCGTATGCCACTTCCGCCCTGGAAGCTTCTGCCATGATTCGTCACCACACTATCGCCGGCGCCCAAACCCTGATCGGATTTCTGTTTGTCATGGTGCTGTCAGTGGCGAGCGCCGCCACGTTTTCCGTAAGCCCGACCCGGGTCGAGCTGGATGCTCGTCACCGTGCTGCCATCCTCACCTTCAGCAATAGCGGTGACGAGCCGTTGCGCATGCAGGTTCGCACGATGCGCTGGAGCGTGGCAGCCGATGGCCAATGGCAACTGATTCCCAGCGATGATCTGATCGCCACCCCTGAGTTGCTCGAGATCGCTCCGGGACATAGCGTGCAACTGCGTATCGGCAGCTTGCTTGATGCCGGTGCCAGCGAAGCAAGTTATCGCTTGCTGATCGATGAGCTTCCCAATCTCTCCGACAACAAATCGGTGCACAGCCCGGAGATCAAGGTGCTGACCCAGGTGAGTCTGCCGGTCTTTGTCGAGCCTGCGCAGGTCACACGTTCGCCAGTGTTGAGTGCGGCAACTATCGAACATGGCGTCATGGTGGTTGGCATAAGTGACAAAGGTACCCAGCGGCTGGACCCGCAGAGTGTCAAGGTAACCGTGACCGATCGCATGGGCCATGTACTCGGCCAGCACGACCAGATCGCGAACTATGTCCTGCCAGGCAGCACATGGTTCTTGCGCATGAAATGGCCGGCTAATATTTGTTCGCGCATAGCATCGGTGTCGGTGTCCTGGCCAGGCATGGCAAACACATCGCTCACTCACCCCATCAGTACAGGCGCCGAGGCATGCGAGGGCATAAGTTCTCTCTGATCTGCCTCGCACTGCTCGCAGCCACTCCACTCATGGCGCAGCCAGACAAAATGTTGCTGGAACTTTGTATCAATGGCAGTTGCTATGGCACCGCTTTCGTAGTCGTGCGCAACCAGCACACCCTGGTAGACGAAGACGCACTCCAGCGCGCCCATCTGCCCTTGCAAAACACACAGGAACAGACCATCGGATCCAGGCACTTCGTCGACATGAGCGCCTACGACCGCGGCAGCCAAATTCAATTGGATGAGGCTAGTGGCCGGTTGTCGGTGACCTTACCCGCCAGTGCGTTCGGAAATCACATAGTCGATCTGAATCCGCGCCCTTCAAAACTTACGCCAACAGCGGTGCCCAGCGCCTTCGTCAACTATGCGCTTAACGTCGGTACACAACGCAGTGACTCCTATGTGTATCTCGATGCCGGCCTCGCTTATGGGCAGGGGCTGTTGCGCGACAACCCTTCCTGGAATCCGACCGAGGGATTCTCCCGAGGCCTGACCCGGTTCGAATACGATGACACCGATAATATGCAACGCTGGACCATCGGTGATCAGTACGCCTATTCCAGCGATGGCCTCGGTGGCACGGCTCTGCTGGGCGGTATCGGTGTTGCACGCGCCTTTGATCTCAACCCGTATCTGATTACCTTTCCACAGCCAACCATCAGCGGGCTGCTACAAGCGCCAGGTACGCTCGACGTCTATGAGAACGGCGTTCTGGTGGGACAGCGTCAGGTTCCTGCAGGTCCATTCAATCTGGCCAGTCTTGGACTGGGCGCTGGCGCCAACAACGTGCGTGTCGTGGTGCAGGATCCATTTGGCGGCACCACTGTACTGCAGCAGAACTTCTACGGCGCCAGCCAGATGCTGGCACAGGGCCTCAGCGATTACGCCTACGAGGTTGGCATAGAGCGTACTTCCACACTGGCCAATGGCTATGAAGCCGGTCGAGGCGTGCTGTTGGCGCGTGAAAACTATGGCTTCACCGATGATGTGACTGCCGGTTATCGGGTCGAGGCCGAGAATGGCTTGGTCAATGCGGGCACGTCCGTGAGTCTGCGTCTACCCTTGGGCGTTCTGAGCACCGGTCTTGCTGCCAGCGATGCTGACGGATCCAGTGGTCATGGCAGTTCAGTGGCCTATCAGTTCAACGACCGCTATTTCAGTTTCGGCGCGGGGATGCAGGTGTACTCCAGCGCCTATCGCCGAGTCGGCGACGAATTGTTGCCGACATCCTTCCTGTCGCGCCGCGTGAGCTATGTCGACGCTACTTGGAATCCCGTATCGCGTCTGAGCCTGCAGATCAGTGCCGGAAATACCCTCTACAACGGTGGCACACAGCAACGCAACATGGGTCTCAACAGTGCGCTTAACCTGGCTGGCGGCATGTCGTTGACGCTCGGCCTCAACCGGCAGCTCAATCACCCTGGCGCCAACGACAGTCAGATAATGCTCAATTTGGTGATCTCGTTCGGCCACAGCAGCATCGGTTTCAATGCCACCCACGATGGCATCAATGGCAACAGTTACGGGTTATCCGCGCAACGCTCCGTCCCATCCGATAATGGTTGGGGTTACTCCGTCAATGCACAGAACGGAGATGAAGGCGCTTCCGGAATCGGCCAACTGGATTACCAGGGGAAGTATGGACTCGTGCAGCTAACGGACCAGCGCTTTGGCGGCCAAAGCAACGGCAGCATGCTGGTTTCCGGCAGCCTGGTCGCGCTGGACGACCATGTCTACGCGGGCCGCGTGCTGCAGAGCGGTTACGCATTGATCGAGACGCCCGGCACACCCGATGTCGAAATCACCCGCGAAAACCAACCCATCGGCAAAACCGATGCCGATGGCAATCTGCTGGTCACCAACTTGCTTCCTTACCAGGCGAACAAGGTCGGCATCGACCAGAACAGCGTGCCACTGCAGGACCAGATCGACACCACCGACCAGATCATCAGTGTGCCGCGTCTGGGCGGAACGATTGTGCGTTTCGGTGTACACGCGCTGCACGCTGCACGAGGCGTGCTGCTACTTGATGGCAAGGTCGCACAATATGGCAACGCCACGCTCAAGACAAAGGACACCACCATGAAGACCCTGATCGGTCTGGATGGCAGCTTCTACTTCTCCGATCTGCCCGCTGGCAATTACGCATTACAAGCCGAGACGGCAGATGGCGATATGCGTTGTGCCTTCACTATGCCGAACAACACGCATCCCTTGACTAATCTGGGAAAAATCGCCTGCACTCGCATTACCGGAGTGACACCATGAGACCGGGGCTGCGCCACCTACTGCTCTGTATGCTGCTGTTGACTGCGAGCAGTTTCAGTTCACCACTCTGGGCGAGTGCTACCACTACTTGCACGATAAGCGACATGGGCGTTGCCTTCGGCAGCTACGATCCGACGATTGGAACCGCCACTGCAGCCAACGGAAGCATCACTGTCACATGTACGCCAGGTTGCGTTTTATATGTCCTTGTTTGTTTGAGCGGGTATGAAGGAGTGGATGCCACCATCAGCCTGTCACCCAGCAGCAGCAATGGCTTGTTCGCGCCCCGGCAGATGCTTAGTGGTGGCGGCCAAATGCTCGCCTACAATCTCTACCTGGATGTAAATCACACCATGATTTTTGGCAATGGAAGCTCCGGTACGAGCGACGTCACTTACTGCTTTACTGGCGTTAACATTGCCAGTTGCAGTGGCGCTACTTACACAGGCAGTCCAGCCGGCGCAAATAGTCAATCGCAGTCCTTTCCGGTTTATGGTCTTTTGCCCGCCAGTCAAAATGTGAGCGCGGGTGCTTATACCGATACGCTTACGGCAACCGTCACTTTCTAAGCACCGGTATGTCATGGCCAGGGAACGTACAGTTCCAGAAATCGCTTTACGAGTTTGCGTGACCCGAAGCTTACCGAGATTGAACGGTATGAAGTCCATGCAGCGATAAATCGACTAGTTGCTCAATGCTCGCTGAGCAATTATCAGTTCGCGTTTGAAGCCAGCCGTTGGAATACACGCGGAAGCATATCTGGCAAATCTTCCGCTAGCAGACCTGGTCCGAATTCGGCTGCGGCGGCACCGTGCAACCACACACCTGCGGCGGCGGCAAGAAATGCTGTCATGCCCTGCGCCATCAGGCCGAGAATGATGCCGCCGAGTACGTCGCCTGAGCCGGCCGTCGCTAGCGTTGCCGGTGCGTTGGTATTGATGATCGCGTTGCCATCCGGTGCGGCAATCACGGTGTCGCTGCCCTTCAACACGACGACAGCACCGCTGCGCTTGGCGGCCGCACGTGTGCGCGCAAGCTTGTCGCCCGCAGGATCGAACACCCGTCGGAATTCGCCGTCGTGCGGTGTCAGCACACAGGGGCCTTTGATTGCCCGATCAAGCGCGCTGGGATTGTCCTGGAATACGGTGATGGCATCGGCATCGATGACCGTGGGGCAACCCGTGGCAAGCATGGCCAAGGTGCGCCCAAGTGTTTCCTTGTCCGCTCCTGCACCCGGGCCGATCAGCCACGCCGAAAACCGGCTGCGATTCAGCAGGTGCAGGAAATCGTCCGGCGTCACGATAGGCCGGACCATGATGCTGACCAGCGACGCCGAGTAGATGCGGAGTGCCACTTCGGGCACTGCAATAGTGGTCAGCCCTGCGCCAGCTCGCGCGGCGGCACGGGCAGCCATTCGCGCTGCACCGGTCATTGGGTAACCACCAAAGATCAGCGCGTGACCACGGGTGTGCTTGTTGGCCTCATCCGATATCTTGGGCAAGTCGGCGCGCCAAAGACACGGATCATTCTCGAATGTCGTGGGAACAATCGCTTCCAGCGCCGACAACGGCGTACCGATATCAGTCACGATCACCTCGCCACATAAGTTGCGCGCGGGTAGTAATAGATGACCTGGCTTCTTGCGGAAAAACGTCACTGTCAGCGCGGCGCGCACGGCTCCCATGACTTCACCCGTATTCCCCATCACGCCGCTGGGTACGTCGATGGCAATGATCGGCGCTCCATGATGGGCCGCCGCAGCCAGCGTCTCCAGTGCAGCGCCGGTGAGCGCGCGACTCAACCCCGCACCAAATAGCGCGTCAACGATCAACTCGGCACCTTTCAGTACGTTCGGATCGAGCGTTTCGACTTTGCCCTGCCAGCACTCCGCGTGGCGACGTGCTTCACCTTTCAAATCATTGCGTGAGCCGAGCATCGCGATCCGAACCGGCCAGCCTGCTTCGACAAGCTGCTGTGCCACCGCAAAACCATCACCGCCGTTATTACCTGGCCCGCACAGCACCAGCAGCGGACGCGAGGTCCAGCGCGAAGTGATGACGCCGGCCACGGCGGTGCCCGCATTGGTCATCAGGTCGAACGACGAAATGCCCGCGTTGACCGACAGAAGGTCTGCTTCGCGCATCTGAAGGAGATCGAGCAAGGCAGTCTCGCTGTTCAGCAAGGTTCGCTTTACTTCTAATGCTGGCGGCAAACAGCTCGGCTTTTGCACGCTAGGAGATTTAGCCGCCGCTGGGCAAGTATCGGTATGACAGCGCATCATCATGCCGTCTGCTCGGCGATTTCCAGGAGTTTAGCTGGGGTGATGCTGGATAAATCGGCGACCACTTCGCGGACGACGCGTGCATAGGTATCTGGATCACACGCGCGCAGATGCTCGACCAAGTGGTGCGCCGCGTTGCTGTGGCCGGTGCCATGGCCAACCACGACGATGCTTCCACCGATCGCCAGCGCCGACGCAATGCGTGCATAGAAGCCAGGATCTTCCGGTGCGCGCTGGCCGCGCTCACGGTCCTGATCCTTATGCGCGAGGTGATGCAGGAAGTGATGAGGGTCGCAAGGTTTGATTTCCTGTCGGGTAACGTCGCGCGGATCCGCGCCGATGTGATAAATGTTCGCCTCGTGGTGATCCACGACCACCAAAAAGCTCGTTGGTTTTTGAGTGGCTTCGCAAGGTGTACCCATTTCACCCTTCGCCGACCAACCTGCCCGCTGCAGAAATTTCCGCAGCTGGACCACTTCCAACCCGGTCAGATCCTTGCCGTGTGGCTGATGCATCAACTGGCATTCGCCACCGACTTGCAGCATCCACTTGTCGTTGTCCTTATGCTCTACCTCACCAAGAACCTCGAATAACGCGAGTGCATCGCCCCACTCGATATTTTGCGCCGAGGGATGGCGAAACAGCGTTTCCAGCGTGCGTCGCTGCGATGTAGCGGGGGGCGATGACTCAGCTGGCAGCGATTTGTCGCGTTTTTCCATGTGCGAGGCTTTCATGAAGTGGTCCATGACTGGTGATACGTGTGGTGCACGCCATACGTCGCGAGGCTGGTGAGACGTCGCTCACCCATCATCTGCGCCTCATCCAGCGCATCGCTCTTCATCTCGTGTTCGATGCCGCCCTGAATCGACTCGACCAGCTCTTTTCCGGGACCGGTGATGGTGTAACTGGACCGATAGGTTTTTTCACCATCAAAACCTTTTGCTGGAACCGCGGAAAAGGTGATCGCGTATCCATTCATGTTTTTCATGGCCGTGCTCCGATCGGTGGCAAGAATTGAGGCGGAACCCGATCAAAGCGGGCCAAAATCGAGCACTACACGCGACGGCACGTCGCCCTTTTGCAAACGATCAAAAATATCGTTGATGGCTGTCAACGGCTGCAGCTCGATATCCGCCTTGACCTTGCCTTGCGCCGCGAAGGCCAGGCATTCGGCCATGTCCGCGCGATTGCCGACGAACGAGCCGCGCACGGTGATGCAGTTGGCCACCACGTCGAACAGCGGCACGGGAAATTCGCCCGGCGGCAGCCCGACCAGAACACAAGTACCGTGCTTGCGCGTCATGCCGACGCCCTGCTTGAACGCACCCAGCGACGGCGCGGTAATCAATACGCCATGCGCGCCGCCGTCAGTGGCTGCCCGCACCGCTTCGATCGGGTCGCCATTCTTCGCATTGACCACGACATCAGCACCCAACCGGGTAGCGTGCGCCAGCTTGCCGTCATCAATATCGACGCCACAGACCTTCAATCCCATAGCCTTCGCATATTGGACGGCCAAGTGACCTAGTCCGCCGATGCCGGAGATGGCAATCCACTGCCCGGGCCGGACGTCAGCCACCTTGATGCCCTTGTAGGTCGTGATGCCGGCGCAGATGATCGGCGCGGCTTCCTTTGCGGCCAGATCGTGTGGTACGTGCGCGACATAGTCGGGATCGGCCAGGATGTATTCGGCAAAACCGCCGTTCTTGGTATAGCCGCCGAATTCGGCCTTCGCGCAAACCGTCTCCCACGCGGTAAGGCAGTATTCGCAATGACCGCAGGCCGAATAGAGCCACGGCACGCCGACGCGCTCACCCTCCTTCACGCTGATGACGCCAGCACCCAGCGCAACCACAATGCCGATACCCTCATGACCGGGAATGAAAGGCAAGGGCGGCTTCAGCGGCCAGTCGCCGCGCGCAGCGTGCAGGTCGGTATGGCAAACGCCGCAGGCTTCGGTCTTGACCAGGATCTGGCCCGGGCCTGGCGTGGGGACGTCCCACTCGCGCAAAACCAGGGGTTTGCCGAAGGCTTCGACGACGGCAGCATGCATTTGACGGGTCATGATGGGATACCTGGGGATGGGAGGAGCTATTCCGTTACTAATGCGCGTCATCGGGTATTACGCGGCGGCGGAAAGGCCGAGGCCACGTACGGCTTCGATCATCATTGCCATCACCGCCTGGGCGTCGCCGTAGACCATGTTGCAGTTGTCCGCATAGAACAGCGGATTGACGATGCCGGCGTAGCCTTTGCCCTCGCCGCGCTTGACCACGTAAACCTGCTTGGCCTTGTCGGCGTTGAGAATCGGCATGCCGAATATCGGCGAAGTCTTGTCGGTGCGCGCAGACGGATTGACCACGTCGTTGGCACCGATGACGAGCACGATGTCGGTATTGGAGAAATCTTCGTTGATGTCTTCGAGCTGGAAGATCAGGTCATACGGCACGCCGGCCTCGGCCAGCAGCACGTCCATCTGCCCGGGCATGCGGCCGGCGACCGGATGCACGGCGAAACGCACTTTGACGCCCGCGGCGATCAGCAGCTTCACGAACTCATACAGCTTTTGCTGCCCCTGGGCCGCGGCGAGACCATAGCCTGGCACGACGATCACGCTACTCGCATAGCGCATCGCGATACCCGCATCGCCAGCCGCTGTCGGCTTCAGGCTACCCTTGATCGCGCCCTGCTTCTGTTTGGCCACATCGCCGAAATTGGTAAACAGCACATTGCTTACCGAACGGTTCATCGCCTTGGCCATCAGCAGGGTCAGCAGAATGCCTGCCGCACCGACCAGCATGCCGGCGATCATCAACGCTGGGGTCTGCAACACAAAACCTTCCAGGCCAACGGCAAGCCCGGTGAAGGCGTTATAGATCGAGATCACCACCGGCATGTCGGCACCGCCGATCGGCAGAGTCATCAAAATGCCGAACAGCATCGCACAACCGAAGAACAGCCAGATGAGACCCTGCATCGGCAGGATAGGCACGCTGCCGCTCTGTTCAATAAAGATGATGTAGAGGCCGGCCACCAGCGTGAACAGCATTACCACCGCGTTGATGATCTGCTGACCTTTGATGCGCAGTGGCTTTTTCAGCACTCCCTGTAATTTGGCCCACGCGATCAGTGAGCCGGACAGCGATACCGCGCCGATCAACGCACCGAGCAGGGTCACGCCCAGCTGCGTGATACCGTGCGCGCGGCTGCCGAACAGCTCCATCGCGGCGATGGCGCCAGCAGCACCACCGCCCATGCCGTTGTAAAGCGCGACCATCTGCGGCATCGCTGTCATCGCGACCTTGCGTCCGCCCCACCACGACAGGCCGCCGCCAATCGCCAAGGCAACAAGAGCCAGTCCGATGTTGATCGGTAAATGGGGTTTGGCCGCGGCACTGACATCGAACAGATAGAGAAAGCTGGCGATAACCGCGGCGGCCATGCCAACACCGGCAACCTTGATGCCGTTGGGCGCCGTCACCGGCGAGGACATTCGCCACAGTCCGAACATCAGCAGAAAGGCGACCGCAATACCAACGGCATCGATGACTAATGAGGGAAGCATCGTGGGCATGTCCGTTCCTCAACCTTTCTTCGGCTGTTTGGCTTTGGTGCGGTGTGCGACAGTCTTGTGGGCGGTAGCGTGCGCGCCCTGGTGGCCGCTGGTCTGAAACATCGCGAGCATGCGATCGGTCACGGCGTAGCCGCCGGCGGCGTTGCCAGCGCCAAGCAGCACGGCGACAAAGCCGATGCATTGTTCCAGCACCGTGCTGGCGTTGAGCAGCGCATAGAGTCCGCCGATCACGACGATGCCATGCACGAAATTGGAGCCGGACATCAGCGGCGTGTGCAGGATCGCCGGTACGCGACCGATAATGACCCAGCCGGCAAACGCGGCAAGCATGAAAATGTAAATGGCAACAAAGCCGTCAATGGTCATGGGGTTTCCGGAGCAAGATCATGAGCGATCCGCTCATGCTGCTTTTGTGGTGGGTGGTGTTGCAGCTTGCTGGCCTGCTTTGGAGGTTTTGTCCGCATCGGTAGCAGCAGACAGCGGCTTCTTCAGCGTACCGGCGTGCGTGAGCGCGGTGCCGGCGAGCACTTCGTCAGTCCAGTCGATGGTGATGATGTTGTCCTTCATCATCAGCGCCAGCAGGTTGTACTGGTTCTTGGCATAGAGTTCGCTGGCATCTTCGCCGAGCAACGACGGCACGTTCAGCGGCGCCACGATCGTGACCAGACCGACCGTGGTTGTTTCTCCGGGCACGGTGTCCTCGCAGTTGCCGCCGCCCTCAGCGGAGAGGTCCACAATGACGGCCCCGGCTTTCATGCCGGCGACTTGTGCCTTGCTGATCAGCTTCGGTGATGGCTTGCCGGGAATGGCCGCCGTGGTGATGACCAGGTCAGCCTGCTGGATATGCTTGGTCAGCACGTCGGCGACCTTGGTCTTTTCTTCCGGCGTGAGTTCGCGTGCATAGCCGCCCTTGCCGGTGGCATCGATTCCGGTATCGACAAAGGTGGCACCCAACGACAGCGCCTGCCCTTGTGTATCCGGCCGTACGTCATAGCCCTCCACCACGGCACCCAGTCGATGCGCCGTTGCGATGGCCTCCAGGCCGGCGACACCGAGCCCCATCACCAGGACCTTGGCGGGTCCGATCGCCCCAGCAGCCGTAGTTATCTTGGGCAAGATGCGCGCCAGGTGCGTCGCGCCAAGCTGCACAGCGTAATAGCCAGCCAATGCCGACTGACTGGATAGCGCGTCCATCGACTGCGCGCGCGAGATGCGCGGCACGCGTTCCATCGCGAAGCAGGTGATTTTTTTATCTAGCAGCTTCTGCACCAGTGCCGGATGCTTCTCTGCGTAGATAAACGAGACGAGAATGGCGCCTTCCTTCATTGCGTCGATCACCTCGATGGCCGGTGGCTGCACGGCGAGAACGACATCGGCGTCGCTGACCAGACGCCGTCGTTCCTTGACGAAGGCGACATCCTTGTACGTGCCATCAGGCAACTGGATGGCGTTGCCAGCGCCACACTGCATGTACAGCTTGGCGCCGAGTTTGATCAGTTTGGGTGCGACCGATGGCGTCAATGCCACGCGACGCTCGTGCGGCTGGGTTTCTTTGAGAATGGCAACGTTGACGTACATCGGAAGCTCCGTGGTTGGAATGAACGACTGGCGACCGACCGGCGAAGGCCAAAACTCGAATCCAGGACGTTCAAGCGATGCGTGCGTGCGACTCGTCCGCCAGGGGGATGACGCGCTGCTGAAGCAGCGCCTGCAGATGCGGTCGGCGATCACTGAATTCGATCAATGGCGTGACTCGCGTATAAGCCACCGACCACAGCGGAATACTCGACACAAGCTCATCCAGATGCTGCGCAGACTCCACCTCGGCGATGAAGCGCAGCGCGATACTGCCAGCCACCGGACCGCCGGCCAGAATGCAGCCCTGCTTGACCAGTGCTTCCGCACGGTCCAGCGTCGGAAAGAGCACTTCCTCGACAAAGGCGTGTGCGGCGACGACGTCCAACCGTTGGCCGGTTTTCGGATGATCCAGTTCGACAAGAAATTTCATGTGCGTGGCCTATCAGTGGCATGTCTTTCGGTGCATGGATCCAAACCATCCGCTGCGGCCATTCGCCCAAGATGGGGCGCTTGCAAGGAAGCGCCCTATCCAACGCAACGATCAGACCGGCGCTTCGACCTTGGCGTAGCGCACCAGCTTCTTGTTGACGAACTCCTGGATGCCCATGTCGCCGAGCTCGCGCCCGTAGCCGGAATCCTTGACGCCACCGAACGGAAGCTCGGCATCGGACCAGCTGATGTTGTTGATGAACATCATTCCGGTGTTGACGCGGCTGGCAACGCGGCGACCGCGCTCGATGTCCCTGGTAAACACCGATCCGCCCAGCCCAAAGTCGGAATCGTTGGCCAGCTCGATCGCTTCGTCCTCGTCCTTGACGCGGAAGAACATCGCCACCGGTCCGAAGAATTCATCACGGAACGCGGGGTTATCCTTCGCCACGTCGATAAGAATGGTGGGATGCATGAATGAGCCCGGACGGACCACGCGTTTGCCGCCAAGGATGACGCGTGCACCGTGTGCCACAGCGTCATCGACCTGCTTCAGCAGTTGCACCAGCGCCGATTCGGTCGAAAGCGGTCCCATGGTGGTTTTCTCGTCAAGCGGATCGCCGGCTTCCAGCGCGCCAAGCGCGGCGGAAAATCGCTCGAGAAACTTGTCCGCGATCTTGTCCACGACGATGAAGCGCTTGGCCGCACAGCAGGTCTGTCCCGTGTTGTACATGCGACCCCACACGGCCCACGGAATGGTGTGATCGAGGTCGGCATCTTCCAGCACGATGAACGCATCACTGCCGCCCAGCTCCATCGACGACGGCTTGAGGTTCTGCCCTGCCCGCGCTGCGATACTGCGACCGGCATCCACGCTACCGGTCAAAGCCACGCCCTTGATGCGATCGTCGTCGACGACCTTGTCCGACTGCGCGTGTGAGATCAGCAGGTTGGTGTAGAGGCCGACGGGCGCACCGGCATCGATAAACAGCTTTTCGAACGCGATGGCACACTGCGGCACGCAACCGGCGTGCTTGATCACCAGCACGTTGCCTGCCATGAGATGCGGGCCGGCTACGCGAGCGAGCTGGTAATACGGAAAGTTCCATGGCTCCACGCCGAAGATCACGCCGATCGGGCTGCTCTCCATATGCGCATCGCCGATGGTCGGATTGAGCTTCTGCGGCGCGAGGAAGCGCTCGGCGTTCTTCGCGTAATACGCCAGGATATCGGAACTGAACTTTACTTCGCCGCGAGCCTCATCGATGCGCTTGCCCATCTCCAGCGTCATCGTGTGCGCGAACTCGTCCACACGTTCGCCTAGCAGCTTGGCGGCATTGGCGACAATCTTGGCGCGCTCGGCGTAGCTGGTGTGCTTCCAGGTCTTGTAGCATTTCTCAGCTGCCACCAGTTTCTCTTCCAGCTCCTTGTCGGTGAGTTCGTCGAAGCTCTTCAGGAGCTTGCCGTTGAACGGATTAACGCTTGAATAAGCCATGAGGTGTTCTTCCAGTGGATTTGCGGGAGCCGGTTAACTCGGCGGGGATGGGTTCGGTCGCGCTACCGTGACCGTCTTGTCGTCAGGCTTCGATCAGAACCTTTAGCGCCTTGGTATCAGCGGCGTTACCGAAGGTCTTGTAGGCATCGAGAATCTTGTCGAGCTTGAAGCGATGCGTGATCAGCAGCTTCGGATCGATCTTCCTGGCCCGCAGCGTCTCCAGCAGCATCGGCGTGCTGACGGTGTCGACCAGTCGCGTGGTGATGGTGATGTTGCGGTCCCACAGCAGCTCAAGATGCAGCTCGACCTTGGTACCGTGCACACCGATGTTGGCGATGGTGCCGCCCGGCGCGACCAGCTTTTCGCATAGCTCGAACGTAGCGGGAATCCCGACCGCCTCGATCACCGTATCGACGCCGCGATCGCCGGTGAGCTTCATCACCGCCTCGACCGCTTTGCCGTCCGTGCTGTTGACCGTGGCCGTGGCGCCAAAGCGTTTGGCGACTTCCAGACGGTTGTCGTCGAGATCGATCATGATGATCTTGGCCGGGGAATAGAATTGCGCCGTAAGCAAGGCGGCCAGACCAATCGGCCCCGAGCCGACGATGGCTACCGTATTGCCCGGCTGCACCTTGCCATTCAGCACGCCGCATTCGAACCCGGTTGGCAGAATATCGCTGAGCATGACCAGCGCATCTTCGTCAGCGCCCTCGGGAATCGGATACAAGCTCGTCTCCGCGTACGGAATCCGCACGAACTGTGCCTGCGTACCGTCGATACTGTTGCCGAGAATCCAACCGCCTGTAGTGCAATGCGAATACATCAGCTTGCGGCAGTACAGACATTTGCCGCAGGCAGTGATGCAGGAGATCAGCACGCGATCGCCGACCTTGAAGGCCGTGACGGCGGCGCCGATCTCGGCGATCACACCTACACCTTCGTGACCCAGAATACGTCCCGGCTTGCAGGTCGCCACATCGCCCTTGAGGATATGCAGATCGGTACCGCAAATGGTCGTCTTGCTGATCTTGACGATGGCATCGGTGGGCGCGGTAATCACCGGCTTTGGGTGATCTTCCAGTGCCTTCTTGCCAGGGCCCTTGTAGACGAGTGCCTTCATCAATGAAACGGAAGCTTTCATCGCAAATATTCCTGATTGACTGGTGCGCAGGGACTCCGAGAGTGGCGTTGCCGCGCGAGCGGTATCGAGCTGCTTTGCTGTTCGGTAGTCGTTGGAGCGACGATAGGCGCGCTGTGATCATTGCGGTAGCGTCGGAAACTACTTAGTTGCTTTCTGGTGGCGTGTCAGGCGAACCAGATATCTACTAGGCCTTGGCTAGCGATCACCGGGCGTACCACTGCTTGAAGTGCCATGTCGCCCGGAAAACTTAACGAGGCCCATAAGACCTCGCCAAGATGCAATAGCAGTCAGATGATGGTGATGTTGTTCACGACTTTCTCAACACCAGCCGTGCCCCAGGCTGAGTTCCATGCCTGCTCCCGCTCCGTCCAGGTATCTACCTCGCCAGTCAAGGTGACATCGGAGCCATCGACAGCGACAAAAATTCTCTGCCCTTCGGCAATTGCCCGCCGCTTGAGTGCCGACTCGATATTTGTTTTAACATTGCTGGCAGAGACCTTGGAGGTAATCGCGATCTCGTCGTTGAGACCCTTGACACCAAGGAGGTGACGCACGGCGGTGGTCGCAGCCTGGCGCTGGTACTCCCACTCCACCCGGCCGGACAGAGTGATCCAGCCGCTCTCCACCATGATTTTTATCGTGCCTTCCGGCAGAAAGGTTTGCCATTTCAGTGCGCCCTCAGCTGCGTGGGCGATTTCAGTATCCGAGCGCCTGCTCGATCCAGGCAGTTTCACCGTCATCTCGACGGCAAGCGCACGAATACCCGAAACACGCTCGACCGCCTTCTCCGCATTCCACTTTTCCGCATAACTATCAACGTGACCAGCCAGCGTAACAACGCCACCTTTGACTTCGACGCCGATCTGATTTGCGTTGACTGATGGCTCCCATTCCAGCTCGGAGGTGATGTCGTTCTTTAGTTGCGTGTCAGTTTTCATGAGTTAGTCCGTTGGTGGGCACTGCAGGTTCGGCAGTTCTGTAGTCGATGTGATGACCATAGGCCCGACCAACCGCAAGCGGTAGCGTCGGAAATTACTTAGAAGCGAGAAGAGGTTTTCTTCTCGCTGACGTATACCCTGGTATCACCGATGTGCGAACGCATCGAAGCATGCCGCGTGCGCTTCGCCTTCAGTCCGTTTCCGCGATATCGACCTTCATTCGGCTGAACTCGTCACGGGCAATTTCACCGCGCGCATAGCGCTCGTTGAGAAAATCAAGCGCACCTATCTGCCTTAGTAAACCGTACTTTCTGTGTGCCGCGTAGGTATAGCCCCAATTGCCCACGCTAGAAAAACCAGAAAAATAATCCCGAACCATAGAAATCAGCCCCAGCCTAAATGCCAATTGCTCCGGAAATATGACTGCGTCTCGCTGTCCTCGGTTTTCGGGGGAGTGATAAGCCGTGACCCTAAGACTGTCGGGACATCTTAGGTAGGTTCGGAAAATACTCAGAGGAGGCAGGCTATCCATTGGTGTGAACGACACGCGCGCATAGGTCGATCCACGAAAGCGTGCTAGTCCGTCCAGTAACCGGTCTTTTTGTAGTGTTTGAAAACACTTACCTCATGCTCTCGATCAAGCACACGGGAAGTGTCATAAACGGGTGAGCCTTTCACCGCTTGGCGTGTCAATCCCACCGTCACGGAGTTTTCCAGCCAACTCACCTTGTCGATCCAGCGCACCGCGATCAGCACGTCGTGTCCTATCCACCAGTCGCTGGTGGCCACGATCAAATAGCGGATCGCCCAGGTCGCCTCTTCCACCAGAAAGCCCTTGACGTGCCCGATATGTCCGTCGGACGCTTCGATGCGGTAGCCGGCGACGGCCTCGCAGCTGCGCAGGTGGGCATCGTCACCGGGCCCGGATCCAGCCTCACTGATCCTTTGGGTACGTTCGATATTGCTAAGCCCATCCGACCCGGCCATGCCATGTTCGCTGACATTCAGCAACAGGCTGGGAAAGGATCCCGCGCCCCAGAACCCGCCGTTGCCCCAGTAATACGGATAACCGAAGTAGCCCAGATAGCCGCTTTCATGTTGTCGCGAAATTGGTTTGTCCGTATCGATGTCGGGACTGCCCTTGACCTGCTGTCGCGTGATGGAAACCGACAGCACGCGGTCCAGCTGATTCACACCGGCTACTGACATGGGCGATATCAGAACTTTGCGATTCGCCAGCCAGCCACCGGTATCCACCACCAGGTAGCGCACCACCCACGATTCATCGTCGAAATACGCGCCACGAACATGGCCGATGATGCCATCGCTAGCGTGAATCGCATAACGTTCCAGATCTTTGACGGTGTGCAACATGATGGTGCCTCCTTCGTGGATGGGAATGACTCGTTGGCTGAAGTAAGACCACGCGGACGCATGTGAGCGACATACCGTGCCAGCTTCCGCCAAGGGCAAAAGAAGCCTTCAGAACGAAATGGCGAGCGCAATCTGCGGCGACACGTATGAGCTGGTGTTTCGCCCGGCGGTCGTAAATTCCACGCCGGCGATCACGCCGACGCTACCCGACCAGTTGTATTCCACGGCTGGGGCTATGGCTGTACTGGCCGTACTGGCGCTACGCGTGCTTACCGCAACGCTGCCTGAATCCACGCCGATCGTGCGAAAGCTCTCGCCGTAGTTCTGCAGAATATCCAGGGCCAGCACCCAGCGCTGGGTAAAGGCATAGCCCGCACCGATGCCGACTTGAAAGGAAGTACCGGGCATCACATTTCCGTGGAATCCGCTATCGGTACCGTAGCTGCTGATGCCACTGATATCCGCATGATCCAGAGGCTCGAAGGCAGCGCCATACACCCGGATCCGCACGGGATGACCATCACTGGCGTCGAACAGCGACTGCAACAGCAACCCCTCTTTAAGCATGTATACGCCACTGCCGAGGCCGTTGCTGGCCGAACTCAATCGCTGATAGTCGCCGGTCGGCAAGGTGACGCCGAACGAAGCTGTCAGCGAAGGCCACCCAGTTCGACTGTTTTCGTCGTTGAAGCGGTATTCCAGTTCGATCGGCAGATCGCCGACGCCGGTAAAATAGTTCTGCTGGCTCGAAATATATGAAGCCGACGGCAACGCCTCGACGGTGAGCCGGTCAGTGATGCCATATTTGAATACGAGCACGGACTCGAACTGACTCGCTTGATTGGCTACCCCGTCATGCCGGCCGTCGTTGTCGTAGGCACCGGTGGGATTGATGAAGATCGCATAAGGCTCCAGCGCGACCAGACCCGCCTTGGGCAGGGCCGGTGACGGCGCTTCCAGTGATCCGGTAAACCATTGGTTTTGTAGCGCCGCGTAACCAACATCGGACCCGTTGTCCTGCGCACTGGCCGAACCGGCGGCGGCCAAAAGACAGGACGCGACAAGGACACGGTGGAATCCTTTACTGCACCAGATTCGGGAAGCACGCCACAGATCCGTCTGGATGGCCTTCGGAGTTGACGCGGATTGGTGCAAGCTTATTTTCACGTCCATTCCCGACCTCAGCCCACCGCTTTCGCGGTCTCGAAAGGTTCGAAGTTGGAATCCGATGACTTCCAACTGGGCTTATGCAACGCATAGATGATGAAAGGGATCACCACGAACACTGCACAACCGATAAGCAAGCTGGCGATATAGACGACCGGGCTGCCAGTCTTGATCTGCGGCGGCGGAATAAAGCTCAAGGCAAGGGCGAGCAAAGCACCGGCCAGGCCGATCACGCCTACAATCCACATGCCTACATTGCCACCGGGAATCTTGAACGGACGTACTTTCTGCGGCTGTGAGTAGCGCAACCTTATTGCCGCCACATACATAATCACGTACATCAGCAAGTAGATGATCGTCGCCATCTGACTCAGGATCTGATACGCCGATTCAACCGACGGAAGCACAGTAAACGCCACGCACAGTGCGGTGACCACGACGCCCTGCAATAGAAGGATCGACACCGGAATGCCCTGGGCGTTCGTCTTTTGCAAAACGTGCGGCAGGTAGCCGGCCTTGCCCACGGCCAGCATGCCGGTTGATGGGCCCGCCACAATTACGCTGACCTGTCCGAGCACGCCAAACGCCAGCATCGCGGCCATCACATTGCCAAGCCACGGCACGCCCATCGCCACCCACAGGTCGCGATAGGCGACAAGTAGGCTGTGATTGAGATCAATCGCGGCCTTTGGAATCACCATACCAACCGCTAGGGTGCCAAGCACGAAAATCAGCACTACCAGGACTGTGGCGATAAGAATCGATAGTGGATAGTTGCGCGTGGGATTTTCCAGATCCTGCACATGCACAGCCTGCATTTCCATACCCGCGAAATACAGAATGATGCTGGCCGCTAGGACCATGCTGTGGAAATCGCCGAAGTCGGGGAAAAAGCTGGTGTGCATTGGCATCTGGATGGGCTTGCCCATCAGAACGTAGGCTGCACCCAAAAGAATCAACACCGCCCCAGGGATGATCGTTCCGATCAACCCCCCCAGCGAACTCAGTCGAGAAGACGCTTGCATGCCACGGAAGGTAAACAGCGTGACAAACCAGTACACTGCCAACAGCACGATGATCGTATAAAGCTTGTTATTTGACAGGGCTTCATCGAAGCTCTGCGGCCACCAGATGTAGGCGAGTGCCGCGGCGGCAAAAATAAGAACAGTAGGGAACCAGATCACTATGGCTTGCCACTGGTAATACATGGCTGCGAATCCCCAGCGCGGGCCGAACGCCTCCCCGACCCAGCGAAATACGCCGCCTTGCTTCGGAAAGGCCGACGCCAGTTCGGCGGCCACCAGGGATACCGGGACCAGAAAGAAAATCGCGGCGAAGACGTAGTAGAAAATCGACGTCAGCCCGTATTCGGCCTGCGTGGGCAGGCCGCGAAGGCTGACGATGGTGGTGATATTCATGATGGCAAAAGCCATCATGCTGATCACCACCCTCTTTTTGGATGTGGCGGGCTTTGCCGTGGCACTGACATCGCGTGGCGACGGCGTCGTTGCAGCAGGCGGAACGCTGATGGCTGACATGGGATCGATCCTTGGAACGCGTGAACATGGCGCGGATGGCCTTGTAGCCATCCGCGCCAGACGGAGATTTATTGCGCCCTCAGCACCTCATCGCGGGCCGCGTGCACGCAATGCAGCGCCCACGCCATGATTTCCGGCGTCACGAATACGTTCATCGGGAACGACTTGATGGCGTAGATCACGGCTTCGGCATCATCGCCTTCACGGTTGTATTCCGTGTTGCGGAAGCCCGTACTGAAGCTCATGTAAGGCGTGTACTTGCCATCGATCTGCTTGCCCGCACGGAACCACTCGAACAACTTGTCGCCGACCGCCTTGGTCAACTCATTGTGCTTGATCAGATCTGCGCGTGACTTCGTATCGTTGAGTTCCTTCTTGTACTGCACGCGGGCATCAACGTCTTTCGGATACACCCGGAACAAGGTGATGAGGCCGGAGTCATCCGGATTCACGCAGACCATGTCCTTCTGCTTTTCGAGCAGGTCGTAGAGGTAATACTTGGTCTCGAGGATGCCTCCAAGGATCGCCTGCATGCCGGCCTTGCCAAAATATTTCAGCGTCGCCCAGCCGGCCAGTGAACCGGAGGCAGTACGCGAGACTTCCAGCGTGTAGTACATCGGGTTGTACGGCGTGCGCACTTGCAGATACGCATCGGGCGCCCAGTGGTGCAGCTTTTCGAATTCCTCGGCATTCTTGTAGAGGAAGCAGCTGCTGACGTAAGGCGCCCAGCCGACCTTGTGGAAGTCGATCCCGACGGCATCGGCATAGCTCAGCTCGGCCATCGCCTGCCCGTTCTGCTTCAGGATCGGCAGGATGCGATCGGAGAATTCCAGCGGGTTGTTTTCAAAATCGTAGTCCTTGAAATACACCCAGGACCAGCCGACCACGGCATCGGCGTAAAGGACCGCCTTGCCATATCCTTCTGGATTCGGATAGCGATCGAGCAGCTTGTGCACCTTGCCGATGGGATCGATGGCGCTGGCATCGGTGGTACCCATGGTGCAAACCACGGTGGCTACCGGAATCTTCTTGGCGGCGAAGTCCTTGAGGATCTCTTCCAGGTGAACGACGTCCATCTGGTTGGTATCGACATCCGTGCGTACATGCACGATGTTGTCCATGCCAAGACCCATCCACGCGGAAGCATTCCGCTGCACGAAATGAGCCTGCTGCGAACAGATGACTTTGGCATCGGTGCGGATACCCTTGAGCATCGAATCGGGCAATACGCGGGTCAATCCATATTTCAGACCGTAGGTCCAGCAGCCACCGCCACCCCAGGTATAGATGGCTCCGGTCTTTACCGGGTCCCAGCCAACCAGATTGCCCAGCATGCCGGCGGTTTCCAGTTCGGCGCGATGCACGTTCCACGCGTATTCGCCTTCAAGGATATTGGCCGAGAAGACCTGCGACAGCATGGAGGCAATGATCGCAGCCGTATTGGCTTGCGGGATCACGTTGCACATGGTCAACGGATTGCCCCAGTTCGGCGCACCTTCAAACAGCTTCACGACGTCATCCAGCACGGTGTCGAGATCGCCCATTTCCTGGTTGATCTCGACGTTCTTTACCGCCGGATATTCGTACGTGAGCGCAGGACTCTTGCCCAGAAAGGCAGGACCGCCCTCTTCGGGCCGCAACTGGTCAAGGCGCGAAACAAACTTGCCGATCTGCTCGGCCAGCGGATCTTTCGTTCCACGAAATGGCGACGGGAATTCGCTGGCCATTTCGGAGCGATATTTGGCCCACTTCGGCATCGGCTCATTCGCGGCATGCGCAGTCAACGGACGTTCGGGCTTCGACAACGCGTGGTGGTTTGCAGGGGCATTGGCAGGGATGACGGCGTGTTTGGTTGTTTGCACATGCTTCATGGTGGAGTTCCTGTGTGTGGGCTCAGCGCTGGACCAAGGGGATTCCAACCTATGCGATGTCTGGCATTGCCAACAGCCTCGGAAAGTACTCAGGCGTATCTCGCCAGTCCGCCGATTGCGACCATGCATGCAAGACATGTGCAGTGAAATCGCTCGAAAGCTCTTTTACTAAATGGATCCAGCAAAAATCCTGGCCGTCACGTCGCAAGAGGGTAGCTTCGGGCGTACCTCTTTTCCTTCGGCTGTGCCGATGCCAACAATCCTGCGTGGCATCGGCCGATATGCGCGACCTAGGTAATTTCCGAATCTGTTTGCCGTGACGCCAAACCTGCACACTGCCAAGGCTCGCCGTGGCGACGAAGTGATGCGAGGCACCACCCAACTGGACGCGGAAGATGCTTTGCCAATGAAGAATTCCGGATCGATGAATATATGGTCAGTGACGGCCATGGGTATCGGCGCCATGGTGGGCGCCGGCATATTTGCCCTGCTGGGTGTCGTCGCGCTGGTTGCCGGCGACGAAACATATATCGCGTTCCTGCTTGGCGGCGGCATCGCCCTGTTGTCCGGCTACTCCTACGCGAAGCTGGCAGCTCGATATCCTGACGCGGGAGGCCTTGCTGCCTACTTCGACGAAGCCTTTGGCAAAGGAAAGCTGTCCGGTACGTTGTCGCTCACCTATCTGCTGACCATTGCCGTGACAATTGCCTTGGTAGCCAAGGCGTTCGGCGCCTACGCGGCACCCTTGTTGCTGAGCCAGCCGAGCACGTTCTCGATCAACAGCTTCGCCACCGCGATCATCGTGCTGCTGGTCGTTCTGAATATCGCCGGATCCAATCTCGTCGGTAAAGCCGAAGTGCTGCTGGTCGCCATCAAGCTGATCATTCTGGCCTTGCTGATTGTTGCCGGCGGCTACGGCATGGTCACCCACGGCATGCTCACGCACGCGACGCCGCGTATATTTTCCCTGGTCAGCAGCGTTGGCCTGACGTTTCTCGCCTATGCCGGCTTTGGCATGATGACCAACGCAGCCGGCAGCGTGGCGTATCCAAAAAAGACCATCCCCCGTGCGATTTACCTGGCCATTAGCCTGGTCATGCTGTTCTACGTCGCACTGGCTGTGATCGTGGTTGGAAGCGTGCCCATTGCACAGCTGTCGCACAACGCTGATACCGCCGTTGCGGTGGCGGCGCGGCCTGTTCTGGGCAGTGCCGGATACATCATCGTGTCGATCGCAGCCCTGCTGGCCACTGCATCGGCCGTCAATGCGTGGATATTCACCGCCATGCAGATATCGCTATCGATGGCGGAAGCGAAACAGCTACCGCTTGCGTTCAAGAGTCTAGTCTGGCGCAAAGGCACGTCTGGCCTATTGTTGGGTATCGCCGCCATCATCATCACGGTGAATGTCTTTGACCTCGATGCGCTAGCCCGCATCGCCAGCGCCACTTTTCTCATTTCATATATGGCAGTGCACGTGGCTCACTGGCGCCTTGTCGTTCAGACGAAAGGCTCGCGATGGCTCATCGGCACAGGATTTCTAGGAATGCTTGCTGTGCTCGCGTGCTTTCTATGGTCAACGGCCATCACGCAGCCTTGGTCATTGGCGTTGATTGCTGTCTTTATCCTTGGCAGCTGGCTGATTGAATCTGTCTTTCACATAAGTTCGGGGCATCCTGCACCCTAGAGAAAAATGCGGAGATCCCCTCACTACAGCTTGTGAGAATCCAGCCGCCGATGCCATTTTTGAAGCAATCTTCACCGTCGCTACCGCGCTCTGCGGCCGACGAATCAGCAGATGGGCCTTCTTCGATGTACTTCGGTGCCACCGAAATAATTTGCCTCAATGCGCCCGAACAACGGTCAGCGACTGGCTGGGGCTGCCGGAAAGAAACAACTCGGCAACATCTGCAGAATGTCATCGTTGATGTTGGATGCGGCATAGCCACCTGTCGGGGCTGAAGTGCCTGTTGGCGTGGGGTGAGTCCTTCGACGCCAGTCGATCTCGCCGGTGACGGTCAATAGTCCATTGTCGGTGGTAAAAGTCATGGTGCCAGCTGATATGCCGCGGGGTGATGCGTCATTGTCTACGCGTGCATCGGACGTCGCACGCCTGGAATCAAGCAACATTCGACAATTCCGATCAAGCTTCGGACGAACCTCCATGTGGTCTGTCACGTCCCTCACGCCTGCGACAGCAGGTACCAAAGAGGCCACGGTATGTTTTTCCGTAAAGCTGTCTACGTGGCCGGCAAGAACCACATTGCCCGCAACTGCCGTAACCACGATGCACTTGGAAAGAGGACTGTCCAAATGACGCAGTTCGGCGAGTATCGTTTCTTGCAGGTGGCGGTCATGCGGCATGGGGCAGTCCACATGGCTATGAAAATTGTGGGTCAGCGGATGCTTGTCGATTCGCCCATCTCACGCCATCAAGTGATGGTGCTGTGAAATCTGCGCACTTGCCAAGCCAGCACCGTAACTCTGTAGGCCTCAAAGCAACAGAATCGGAAACTACTCATACCAGCAAGGCTTCCTGATCCGGAGTCAACTTCATACCATGCTGACTGAGTTGTTATCGCGCCTTGCACATTGCGGTACGACAAGCGGAGTAAAGTCGAATGACGTTCCTCTCCGGAACGCACCCTTCTGGAAATTGACTATGCCGGCAAACCGTCCACTCAAGACGGGAGCGGTCCGGCCCAAAGCCGAAGCGTCCCAAGTCCCGATTGCCAGCACCAGCCACCAATCCGCCAATTTTCTCGTGGTCGGCATTGGTGCCTCAGCGGGTGGTTTGGATGCCTGCCACCATTTTCTGCGCGCACTGCCTGCCAACAGTGGCATGGCTTTCATTCTGGTCCAGCATCTGGACCCTACACACGAAAGCATGATGGTTGAACTGTTGGCCAGCCATACGGCCATGAAGGTATGCCAAGCCGAGAACGGCATGCGTATCGAACCCAATCATCTTTACGTTATTCCACCGGGCACCTACCTGGCGGTCGGGGAAGGCGCGTTGCATCTCTCTCAGCCACCGGTTCGTCATGGTGCACGCCTGCCCTTCGATTTTCTGCTGTGCTCTATGGCGGAGGCCTATGGCGTCCGTGCCGTCTGCATCACGCTGTCGGGCACCGGAGCTGACGGCAGCCTGGGGCTGAAAGCGATCAAGCAAAACGATGGTCTCGTCATCGTGCAGGAGCCGAAGGAAGCCGATTATGACGGAATGCCACGAAACGCCGTCCTCACCGGTTCGGTCGACAGCGTTCTAGTCATTGACAAAATGCCTGAAGCGCTCATGCGATACAACAAAATGCTTCCAGCGAAAGCCAACTCGCCGCATGTTCCGGTATCCGCCACCAGCCAAGACAGCCTGGCGGCGATCATCGATCTGCTGCGCGAAAAGACCACGCATGATTTCCGTTTGTACAAAAAGGGTACCCTCCAGCGTCGTATCGAACGACGCATGTTGATCGCCACCGTCGAAACCAACGACATGGGCCAGTATCTGGAGGTCTTGCGTAACGACAGCAACGAAGTCGAGCTTCTCGCAAAGGATCTGCTGATCAACGTGACACGGTTCTTCCGCGATACCGATGTATTCGACGCGCTCGCAGCCACACAGATTCCTGAAATGATTCGGGCGCACAAGACCGATCAGCCGCTGCGCATCTGGGTACCCGGCTGCAGCACGGGCGAGGAAACTTACTCGCTGACCATGTTGTTCAGGGAAGCCATCATCGCGGCCAAGAGCAACATCAAGCTTCAGGTCTTTGCCTCCGATGTCGACCCGGATGCCGTAGCCAGCGCACGCGAAGGCCTGTATCCAGAAACCATCAAGGCCGAAGTTTCGGAAGATCGGCTGAACCGGTTTTTCACGAAAGACGAGCACGGTTACCGAGTTCTGCCCGAGCTCCGCACGGCCGTAGTGTTCACCGTACAGGATGTGCTGAGCGACCCGCCTTTTTCGCGTCTTGACATGGTGTCCTGTCGAAACTTGCTCATCTACCTTGGCATCGATGCACAAGCGAAGGTCATTGCGCTGTTTCATTTTGCACTGCGCCCGAATGGCATTCTGCTACTGGGAAGCTCGGAAACAGCCGGCAATGTCGAGGGTCGGTTCGAGGTAATCTCCAAACCTGAACGTCTCTATCGCCGTACTGGCCACAGCCACCCAGGCGAGCTCAATTTCCTGTTGGATGCAAATGATCGCGCACCGACCAAGTCAGGCCCTGGACAGAGCCAGAGTCTGCTGCGTCAGGCGGCCCTGGCTGATCTGTGCCGCCGATCCGTGATGGAGACGTTTGCACCTGCCGCGGTCCTGATCAACCTGAAACACGAGTGTCTCTATCATCTGGGACCGACCGATCGTTATCTGCAGGTAGCCGGGGGGCACCCGAGTCACGATCTGCTCTCCATGGCATCGCCGGGGTTGCGTACCAAAATGCGTTCGGCCATCCAGCTAGCCATTCAGCGTCCGGGCCGCGCGACGGTCAGCCACTGTCGCAGCGGGCGCGGCACCGACGCCATATCTTTTGGGCTCGACGTACAAAAAGTGCTGAACTCAGGAGAAGCGCTTCTGCTGGTCTGCTTCGTCGATGAGCGGAAAGACGGCACCATGGTCGTATCACCAGCAACACCTGGCGACGTTCCCCGGATCACTCAACTTGAACAGGAACTGGAAGCGACGCGGACGGAACTGCACGGAGCCATCCAGGATCTGGAGGTATCCAGCGAAGAGCAAAAGGCCATCAATGAGGAAGCCCTTTCGGTAAACGAAGAGTGTCAGTCCACGAATGAAGAATTGCTCACCTCAAAGGAAGAGCTGCAATCACTCAACGAGGAATTGACAGCGCTCAACAGTCAGTTGCAGGAAACTTTGGAGCAACAGCGTACGACTTCCAACGATCTGCAGAACGTGCTCTATAGCACCGACGTCGCCACCATCTTCCTCGATGCCGATCTGAATATCCGCTTCTATACACCGGCTACCAAGTCACTGTTCAATGTAATACCGGGTGACATTGGCCGTCCTCTGGCGGATCTGAATTCACTGGCGACTGACAGTGACCTGTTGGCCGATGCCCGGACCGTTTTGCGCAAATTGACCCCACTTGAGCGGGAAATTGAATCGCGGAAGGGCGTGAGTTTCATTCGTCGGATTCTTCCCTATCGCACGCACGACAATGGTGTTGAAGGGGTCGTGATAACGTTTACAGATATCAGCGAGCAGAAGCACAACGCGCACGCCTTGGTAGCGGCGAAGCAGGAAGCCGAATCAGCAACTGCAGCGAAATCGCGCTTTCTCGCTGCGGCAAGTCACGATCTGCGCCAGCCACTGCAAACGCTCAAACTCTTGCAGGGCCTGCTTCTGGAAACGGTTGAAGGTCCGCAGCCGCGCAAGCTCACCACGCGCATTGGCGAGACCGTCGGTGCGATGTCCGGCATGCTCAACGCGCTACTAGACATCAACCAGATCGAAACGGGCGAGGTGCAGGCGCATCCAATCAGTTTTCGTATAAGCGATCTGACGGACCGCCTCAGGGATGAGTTCAATTATCACGCCAACGCGCAGGGACTGACACTGCGAGTCGTGCCATGCCATCTATCGATACAAAGCGACGCGCGACTGCTCGAACAGATGATCCGCAATTTGCTGTCCAATGCGCTGAAGTACACCAAACACGGCCGGATACTGCTGGGCTGCCGCCGACACGGCGGATGGCTGAGCATCCAGATCTGGGATACCGGTGCAGGCATCCCGGTGGAACAGCTGCAGGCCATTTTTGAAGAATTCCATCAGTTAGACAATCCAGCGCGAGAACGCAGCCGTGGTCAGGGCCTGGGACTATCCATCGTCCAACGCCTCGGCAGTTTACTGGGTCATCAGATTCGCGTGGAATCCATCCTTGGCAAGGGATCCATGTTCTCCATCGACGTCGCGCTTGCACCGTTGGAGAACGCAGGGTTGGGTGAACAGAAAAATGGCACAGCCCCCTCGGGTGACGCTGATACCTCCAAACAACTTGGCATGATCCTGGTTGTGGAGGACGATCCGGACCTGCGCGAATTGCTGGGTTCTCTCTTCAAATCCCAGGGGCATCAGGTAGCTGCAGTGGCGGACGGAATCGCTGCGCTGGACTGGATCGCACACGGCGGCGTGCAGCCCGACCTGATCCTCACCGATCACAACCTCCCGCGCGGCCTCACTGGCTTGCAGCTGGTAGTCAAGTTACGTGAAAAACTTCGTCGCGACATACCGGCGATTGTGCTTACTGGCGATATCTCCACCCAGACCTCGCGCGATGTTGCACTTGAACACTGCACGCAACTCAATAAACCAGCCAAATTGAAAGAAGTCACTTACGTAATACAGCGCTTGCTCGCGCAATCAGAGATGGCTTCTCTTGAGGCCCCTCTGCATGCGGAGATCGATCCCTCCATAAAGAGCATGGATCTAGGCGCACCAATCATCTTTGTTGTCGATGACGACAACATGCTGCGCGAGACGATTCGCATGGTGCTGGAAGCCGCCGGCCGCGAGGTAGAAGATTTTCCGTCATGCGAAGCATTTCTCGAAGCGTATACACCCGGTCGAGAATCCTGCCTGCTTGTGGACGCCAACCTGCCTGGCATGAAAGGCTTGGAACTTCTGAGAAAGTTGCGTGACCTAGGCGATTGCATGCCCACCATCATGATCACCGGCAACAATGACACCGCCACTGCTGTTGAAGCCATGAAGGCCGGAGCAACCGACTTCATAGAAAAGCCTTTTGAACGAAGCGAAATGCTCGACAGCGTCATGCGTGCACTCGAACAGTCCCGTGATGCCAACAGACTTCTCGCCTGGAAACAGGATGCCAGTGATCAAATTGCTGATCTCACGCCAAGGCAGCGTCAAATCATGGACCTCGTGCTTGCCGGTCACCCCAGCAAGAACATCGCCGTCGATCTAGGCATCAGCCAACGTACGGTCGAAAATCATCGCGCCGAGATTATGAAGCGAACCGAATCGAAATCTATCCCTGCCCTGGCGCGCCTTGCTCTTGCTGCTTCTAAGGATGATTCGGCCATTCCGGCTTCGCCTTCAGCATCAAGAAAGCAGACTCCATGACTATTCAATTGAGCGCCGACTTCCAGACATTGGATACCTCCATGTAGAGGTTCCGCATGACGGTGGTGGTCAAGCCTGCAGGAATGCTTCCCTGGGCCGAGGTTTCAACGGCGCCGTGCCGTGCTGCGCGCACTTGGCACATTGCATGATCAGCACTGAGCGCAGCCCTGCTCTCCAACAACAAGCAGGCGGTGGTGGCGATAAGTAGCCGGATGGGTCTGGCTTCAAAGACATGTGACTACTCCCCCTATGGGACTGCAACAATCCTGATCGAAACCGATTTCGAAGGAGTACCTATTCGCTCCTAGACGGATTGGAGCACTGATTTTCGTACTGACCTCATCCCAGAATTTCGTGGTGGTTCAAATATCGAGGGCGGATCGAGCGACCCATTTCGTTCCGACCACGCAACACCGACGCACTTGGCTGAGAGGTGAGCTACGATTTGTTCATAAAAGTGTTGCGTCGCTCGGCCGACGACTGCGCAACAAAGGGTGCCTTGTGCAGGGCGCAACGGAAAATTCGGCTGCCCGGCGAACAAACTCAGCGTTTTAAAGGGTTCAACAACGCAACACCATTCCGTAAGTACCAAGAAGGGGAAGTCAAGGATGGCCAAGCCGGCCAAACACCGTCGCTGTGCGACAACGACATAAGATAAGTAATGTCGCTGATCCCTTCGATTTAGAACTGTACCTAAACTTGGTGCGATTTAATCCTTGACCGAGACTGCCGCACTCTCGCGCTTTGCCGCCTGTTCCAAGGCCATGGTCCGATAGTCCCGCGGGGCCATACCGACGGTCGCCTTGAACTGGCGGGCGAAAGCACTCTGGTCGACGAAACCGCAGGCCAGACCAATCGATGCGACGGTTTCGTTGCTCAGCAGCAGCCGCATCGCTGCCTCAATCCGCAGTTTGGTCAGAACCTGCTGCGGCGTCAGCTGGAACACCCGGCGAAAGTGTCGTTCCAGTTGGGCCACCGACAACGCAGCAAGCTCGGCCAGGGCGTGCACGCGCAGGCTCTCGGCATAGTTTTCCTGCATGTGGCTGAGGACGCGGCGCAGGCGTTCGTAGGTGGGATGGCGGCCATCGGGTTGGCCCAGGTCGCGCGAGATGCCGATCACCCCGCGTACCTCGCCACGCACTCTCAACGGGCGCTTGCAGGTCAGGCACCAGCCCGGCGTACGGTTGTTGAAGATATGCACCTCGAGCTGGTTCTCGACGATTTCGCCGTCGAGCACACGCTTGTCCTGCGCTGCATAGGACCCGCCCATAGTGGCGGGAAAAAGTTCATTCACCCCTTTGCCGATGACCTCGCTGCGATGCTTGAGTCCCAGCCGTCGCATCAGGGTCAGATTGGCGTGCGTATAGCGACCTTTCGCATCCTTGACGAAGAACACCACGTCCGGCAAAGCATCGAACAGTGGCTCGAGTTCATCGGCTGAAATCTTCATGGCTGCTCATTGCTCCACGGCACTGGCACAGTGCGGCATGCGACAGGAAAAATCTTGCTTAACGCATCACGGCGCGTATTTTCAACAAGCCCTCATCACCCTGAAGCGGGAATGGAGCCGGCATGACAACTATGCCGAATTCCGCACCGAATGCCAGCAAGCCTTTCTAGACGCCCGGGGCCGCGGCAGCGAGGATGCCCATATGCAGACCATCGACTTCATCGACTCGCACACCGGCGGTGAACCCACCCGCGTGGTGATTGCCGGTTTCCCCGACCTGGGTACGGGCACCATGGCCGAACGACGTAGCCTTTGCCGCGATCGCTACGACAACTGGCGCCAGGCCATCGCGTGCGAACCGCGTGGTTCGGATACCATGGTTGGCGCGCTGCTGCTGGAACCGCAGGACCCGAACGCATGTGCGGGAGTGATCTTCTTCAACAACGTCGGCTACCTCGGCATGTGCGGGCACGGCACGATCGGACTGATCCGCACCCTGCACCACCTGGGTCGCATCGCGCCGGGCCGGCATCAATTGGAAACCCCGGTAGGCATGGTGGGCGTCGAGCTCCACCCGGATGGGCAGGTCGCGGTAGACAACGTCGAGAGCTATCGCCATGCCAGCAACGTGCAACTGGACGTGCCCGGCTACGGCCGCGTATCCGGCGATGTGGCCTGGGGCGGCAACTGGTTTTTCATCAGCAAGGACTGTCCGGTGCCCCTGGTCCTTGCCAACCAGCGTGCGCTGACGTTTTATACCGAAGCGATCCGCGGTGCGCTCGAGAAGAACGGCATCACCGGCGCGCGCGGCGAAGAGATCGATCACATCGAGCTCAACGAAACGAGCCCGCAGGACGACGCCGACGCCCGCAATTTCGTCCTGTGCCCCGGCATGGCCTACGACCGCTCGCCGTGCGGTACCGGCACCAGCGCCAAGGTCGCCTGCCTGGCAGCGGACGGCAAACTGGCACCCGATCAAGCGTGGCGTCAGGCCGGCATCCTGGGCAGTGTCTTCGAGGCACGCTACCGTGTCGGTTCGCACGGCGTCCTTCCGCAAATCACCGGCAGCGCCTACATCACGCTACGCGGCCAGTTGTTGATCGACGAAAACGATCCCATGACCTGGGGCATCGGCGCCGCGTGAAAAGCTATGACCTGATCGTTGTCGGTGCCGGCATCGTGGGTGCCGCCTGTGCCGATTACGCTAGCGCAGCAGGGTTGCGGGTGGCGATCATCGAGCCGGGCCCGATCGGCGGTGCTGCCACGGCGGCAGCCATGGGTCATCTGGTGGCGATGGACGACGATCCGGCGGAGTTCGTACTGGCGCACTACTCGCTGGGCTTGTGGGAGGCGCTGACCGATCTGCCGCAGGCGGAGTACAGCCGCTGTGGCACGCTCTGGGTTGCTGCTGGCGAAGAGGACCTCACACGCATTCCGCAGAAACTGGCGCGACTGAGCGCCGCCGGCGTGGCAGCGCGAGCCATCGATGCCGAGGAGCTTTACCGCCTCGAACCGATCCTGGTCGCAGGCCTGGCGGGTGGCCTGCTGGTTCCGCATGAAGCAGTGGTCTATCCCCCCGCCGTCGCCCGCTATCTGGTCGAACGCGCCCGGCAACGCGGCGCCGAGTTTTACCCCATCCATGCAAGCCACCTTGAGGCAAGTGCAGGAGTGCGGCTGGAAGACGGCACCGGACTGAGCGGACCGGTCCTGGTCACCACCGGCTGCGCCCTGCCGCAGTTGCTGCCTGGGTTGCCACTGCGTCCCCGCAAGGGGCATCTGGTGATCACCGATCGCTATCCCGGCACAGTGCATCATCAAGTGCTGGAACTGGGTTACGCCGACAGCGCCCACGGTGAAGCCGACAGCAGTGTGGCGTTCAACGTGCAACCGCGCCCCACCGGACAGATTTTGATTGGTTCATCGCGCGAGTACAGCGCCACCACGTCCGAGGTATCGATGCCGATGGTGCAACGTATGCTCGAGCGCACTTTTCGTTTCATGCCCGCCTTGCGCCAGCTCGACGCACTGCGCATCTGGACCGGTTTTCGCCCGGTCAGTGCCGATGGCCTGCCTTATCTCGGTCGGGTCGCGGGTCAACAGGATGTCTGGGTGGCCGCCGGCCACGAGGGACTTGGCGTCACCACTTCACTGGGCAGCGCCCACTTGGTTATCGACCAACTGCTGGGCCGTCAGCCGGCCATCGATCCGCAGCCGTACGATCCGGCACGGGTGGCCGCATGAGTGCGCTGATACTCATCCAGGTCAACGGCTGTGACGTCGAGGTGCCGGCCGGCACCAGCGTCGCCGCTGCAATCGCCCGGCTGGAACTACCCTTTCGCCGCTCGGTGCGCGGACAGTGGCGTGCTCCGCTTTGCGGCATGGGCGTGTGCTTCGAGTGCCGCGTGCATATCGATGGCGTCGCCCAGCAGCGCGCCTGCATGGTGCCCGTGCGCGAAGGCATGCAGGTATCGACCGATGACTGATCACTACGACGTACTCGTTGTTGGCGCCGGCCCGGCGGGCCTTGCCGCAGCCACGGCGGCCGCAAGCCACGGCGCACGGGTGGGCCTGATCGATGCCCAAGCCACGGCGGGCGGCCAGGTATGGCGCCATGATGTGGAGCACGGCGATACCGCCCTGGCACGCCGCAACGTAGCCGCCGCACTGGAGCATCCCGGCGTAACCTGGCTGGCGCAGACGCGGGTCGTCGGCGTCGAGGCCGGCGCGCTGCTGGTAGAGGATCCAAAAAACGCCCGGTGGCTGCGTTACCGCGCCCTGATCCTGGCTACCGGTGCGCGCGAACTGCTGCTGCCGTTCCCCGGCTGGACGCTGCCCGGAGTGACCGGCGCCGGTGGCCTGCAGGCACTGGTCAAGCAGGGCTGGCCGTTGCGGGGACGTCGCGTGGTCATTGCCGGCAGTGGCCCCTTGCTGCTGGCTGCTGCGGTTACCGCGCGCCGACATGGTGCCCAGGTGCTGGGCATCTACGAACAAGCCAGCGCCGACAACATCCAGCGCTTTGCGCGCAGTCTCTGGCGCTGGCCGGGCAAAGCCGCCCAAGCCGTCGGGATGCGCGCCCAACTGGTTGGCGCGCCGTATCGCTGCGGCAGCGTCGTGCGCCGCGCATTCGGGGAAACGCATATCCAGTCGATCGAGGTAGACGGCCCGCGTGGTCTGGAGCAGATCGCCTGCGACCATCTCGCCGTTGGCTATGGCTTGCTACCGAACGTGGAACTCGCCCAGCTGCTTGGCTGCGATCTCCAGCTGGTGGGTGTCCATCCACGCGTCAGCACCGATGCGCAGCAGCGCACCAGTGTCGAAGGCATCTATGCGACCGGTGAACTCTGTGGCATCGGCGGGCGCGACAGCGCTCGCTTCGAGGGCGCTATCGCCGGCCATGCGGCGGTGGGCGACGATGCCCACGTCGCCCGCCTGCAACGGCACCGGCAACATGCCCGTCGTTTTGCTGAGCTGCTCGACCGGCATTTCGCGCTCGACCCGCGCGTGCATGCATTGGCCGAACCGGACACCTTGATCTGCCGCTGCGAAGACGTACCGCTGTCCGCGCTGGACGGCTATACCGATGCACGCAGCGCCAAGCTCGCTACCCGCTGTGGCATGGGTGCCTGCCAGGGCCGCATCTGCGGCAGCGCGCTGGCCGAACTTGCCCGTTTTCCACGCAACGGTTCGCGTCCGCCGCTGTTCCCAGCCCGGCTTTCCACGCTGGGCTCCGACCCCTCTTCCGTTCGCTAATCTCCAAGGAGTTTCCCCATGAGCAATGCATCCCTCTGGCACGGCGTCCTGCCCGCCATCACCACCCCGTTCACCACCGACGGTCAGATCGACCATGCTTTCCTGGCCAAGCATGCGGTGCAGATGATCGACGCCGGCTGCAAGGGTATCGTGCCGCTGGGTTCGCTGGGCGAAGCCGCCACGCTGAGCTTCGAGGACAAGACCGCGATCCTGCGCACCCTGGTCAAGGCTCTCGACGGCCGCGCACCGGTCATCCCGGGCATCGCCTCGCTGTCCACCGACGAAGCCGTGCGCCTGGCCAAGGAAGCCAAGACCATTGGTTGCAAAGGCCTGATGGTGCTGCCGCCGTATGTGTACTCGACCGACTGGCGTGAAATGGGCGCCCATGTGAAAGCGGTGATCGGCGCCACCGATCTGCCGTGCATGCTCTACAACAACCCGGTGGCTTACAAGACCGACTTCACTCCGGCACAGATGGCCGAGCTGGCTGCCGAATTCCCGAACCTGCAGGCGGTGAAGGAGTCCTCCGGTGACGTGCGCCGCTTCGCCGCCATCAAGTCCTTGCTGGGCGATCGCCTGAACCTGCTAGTGGGCATGGACGATGCCATTGTCGAAGGCGTCAGCATGGGCGCGGTGGGCTGGGTCGCTGGCCTGGTGAATGCCTATCCGGCCGAGTCGGTGAAGCTGTTCGAGCTGGCCCGCGATGGCGGCGCCAAGGCGGCCATGCCACTGTATGCGTGGTTCCTGCCGCTGCTGCGTCTGGATACCGTGCCCACCTTCGTGCAGCTGATCAAGCTGGTGCAGGCCAAGGTCGGCATGGGCAGCGAGACGGTGCGCGCGCCACGTCTGCCGGTCGCTGGCGCCGAACGCGACGCCGCACTGAAGGTGATCGACCACGCCATCGCCACCCTGCCGGAGGTCTGAAATGAGTGCACTGGAACACGTACTGATCGCTGGGCAGTGGACCGCGTCGGTGGATGCGCAGGGCAGTTTCCGCGCGGCTGATCCGACGCAGGCCGAGGCCATCGGCCCGTCGTTTCCAGTCAGCGGCGCGGCCGACCTGGAGGCGGCGCTGGCGGCCGCCTCGGCGGTTGCCGTCGAGCTGGCCGCCGTGCCAGCCGCCCAGATCGCCGATTTTCTCGACGCTTATGCCGCCGCCATCGACGCCGATGCCGATACCTTGGTGGCACTGGCACATGCCGAGACCGCCCTGCCCACCGAACCGCGTTTGCGCTCGGTGGAACTGCCGCGTGCCAGCGGCCAGCTACGCCAGGCGGCCAAGGCGGCACGCAGTCATGCCTGGACCGATCCGGTGATCGACACCGCCGCTGGCCTGCGAGCACATCGTGCGCCGCTGGGCAAGCCAGTGCTGATCTTCGGCCCCAACAATTTTCCATTCGCCTTCAATGCGATTGCCGGCAGCGACTTCGCCTCGGCGATCGCGGCACGCAATCCAGTGATTGCGAAGGCGCATCCTTCGCATCCAGCCACCAGCCAACGGCTGGCGCAGCTCGCGCATCAGGCCCTGCTCGCCAGTGGTTTGCCAGCGGCGGCTGTGCAAATGCTTTACCACTTTGACAACGCACTGGGGCTCAAGCTGGCCGGGGATGCGCGACTGGGCGCGATCGGCTTCACCGGCAGCCGCGTCGGCGGTCTCGCGCTGAAGGTTGCTGCCGACAAGGCGGGCGTGCCGATCTATGCGGAGCTGTCCAGCATCAACCCGGTCTTCATGTTGCCTGGCGTGCTGGCCGAACGCGGCGCGGCACTCGCACAGGAACTCTTCAACTCCTGCATGATGGGCAGCGGCCAGTTCTGCACCAATCCGGGCATCGTCATCGTGCCACGCAACGCCGATGGCGACGCGTTTGTCGCTGCCGCCCTCAAGCACTTCAGTGAAGCGACGCCCAAGGTGCTGTTCTCGCAGGGCGTGCAGCAGGGGTTGGAGCAAGGCGTGGCCACCTTGCTGGGTGCTGGGGCTGAGTTGCTCGCTGGCGGCAACGCCGGTGATGGCGCGGGCTACCACTACCAGCCCACCCTGCTCAGCGTGGATGCCGGGACCTTCATCGCCCACGCCGAGGTCTTGCAGACCGAAGCCTTCGGTCCGGTCAGCCTGCTGGTCCGTGCCGACGACACCGCCGCCATGGCCGCCCTGGCTGCCAGCTTCGAGGGCAACCTCACCGGCACGCTGTACCGTGCTGCCGATGGCTGCGACGACGATGTCTGGCAAGCCATCGCCCCGGCCTTGCGCACACGCGTAGGCCGCTTGATCGCCAACAAGATGCCCACCGGCGTAGCAGTGAGTCCGGCGATGAACCACGGCGGTCCGTATCCCAGCACCAGCCATCCGGGCTTTACCGCGGTCGGCATGCCGGCGGCGATCCATCGCTTCACCGCCCTGCACAGCTATGACGGCGTACCCGAAGCGTTGCTGCCGGTCGAATTGCGCGATGCCGCGGTCGCGGGCCTGCAACGACTGATCGATGGACGCTGGAGCGATGCCGCCGTGGGTACCTCGGCATGACGCGGAAAGCCGCCGGCAAGCCGCAAATCGGTGGACACCGCCTGGAGGACGCCCAGGTCCTGCTCAAGCCGTGGCCGCACAAGGCAGCGCCGATCCAGCCTGCCGAGTACGAGCAACGGCTCGCCCAGGCCCGTGCGCTGATGCGTCAGCGCGGTGATGGCGCGCTGCTGATTACCGCGGGCAGTTCGCTGCGTTATTTCACCGGTATCACCTGGGGTGTCAGTGAGCGCCTGGTGGCGATGCTGCTGACCTTGCAGGGCGACCCCATCGTGCTGGCTCCGAGTTTCGAAGAGGGCTCGCTCAGCCACGAGTTGAAGATCCCGGTGCAGGCGTGGCTGTGGGAAGAACACGAAAACCCGCAGCAGATCGTCGCCGATGTGATGATCGAGCAGGACGTGCAGCAACTGGCGCTGGACCCGGCTGCAGCGTTTGTCATCCACGAGCGCCTGCGCGCTGTGATCGGCGATCGCCGCATCGTCGATGCCAGCGCGATCGTCGATGGCTGTCGCATGTGCAAGTCGCCGGCTGAACTGGCCTTGATGAAGCAGGCCACCGCGATGACCCTGCACGTACATCGACTGGCCGCCGGTCTGATGCGCGTCGGCATCAGTACGGGCGAGATCAAGCGCTTCATCGATCAGGCCCATCGCGCGCTGGGCGCCGAAGGCGGCTCGACCTTCTGCATCGTGCAGTTCGGTCACGCTACGGCGTATCCGCACGGCATTCCCGGCGAACAGCACCTGCGCCAGGACGAGCTGGTGTTGATCGACACCGGTTGCAGCGTCGAGGGCTACCAGTCGGACATCACCCGCACCTATATCTTCGGCACGCCTAATGCCGAGCAAGAACGCATCTGGTTGCTGGAACAAGCTGCCCAGCAAGCGGCGTTCGATGCCGTGCGTCCGGGCGTGCGCTGTGACGAGGTGGATGCGGCCGCACGCCGCGTACTCGAAGCCGCTGGCCTGGGTCCGGATTACCGGCTGCCCGGCCTGCCGCATCGCACCGGCCACGGCTGCGGCATGAGCATCCATGAAAAACCTTACCTGGTGCGCGGCAACGACACCGTACTGGCCCCGGGCATGTGCTGCAGCAACGAGCCGATGATCGTGGTGCCCGGCCAGTTCGGCATCCGCCTGGAAGACCACTTCTACGTCACCGAAGACGGCGCGGCCTGGTTTACACCGCCCTCGCCGGCGATCGACCGGCCGTTTGCCTAGTCTGTCTGCATCCGCTGCCGATGACCAACGCGACCCCCACGTTATGCTCAATTCCGCATGACGTGGGGTTAATGCTTTCTATACGTGCCGTGCTGCAGCGGCGAGCATGGAGAACGAACGCTGGCGACGCGAAATTCGATATTCGTGCCTTCCATGACGAGATGCTTTCCGGTGGCGCGGTGCCGCTGGACCTGCTCGATGCGAGCACCCATGCCTGGATCGCCGCGGTCAAGGCTGGCCATGCCCCGTCGACTCCGCTTGCCACCTCTCTTTAACCGGAATCGCTCATGGCATCTCGCCTTATCTGTTCCATCTGTTTCCTGGGATTGAGCATGTTTGCAATGACTCCAGCGCTGGCCGCCCACGGCGCACAAACCCGCGCCGACCAGCGCTTCCATGCCCTTTACACAAGCGAATGGCATTGGCGTCAGGAGCAGCTTGCCGGCGCCGACGACGAAGACAGCAGCGGTAAAGCAGCCGATCACCTGCCCAAGGTGGATGCAGCCACCCAGGCGATGCGCGAAGCCTATTGGGCCAAGGTGTTGCAGACGCTGGCGACGATCCCCAAGGCCCAGCTCACCGGCGAAGACCCGGTCAACTACGCCGTCTACAAGCAGCAGATCGAAGTGCTGCTGAGCGACCAGCAGTTCAAGACCTGGCAGATGCCATTCAACAGCGACTCGGGCTTCTGGAGCGACCTGGGTTTCACCGCCCGCGCCACGTATACCAAACCGCAGGAATATCAGGACTACCTCGGCAAGCTGCGTGACATCCCGCGCTACTTCCACGAGCAAACCGACAATATGCGGCTGGGTCTGGCGCGCGGTTTCAGTCAGCCAAGGATCATTCTGCAGGATCGCACGCAGTCGATCAGCGCGGTTGCCGATGCGCCTGGCGAGAGCAATCTTTTCTACGCCCCGTTCAAGCATATGCCGGCGAGCATCCCCGCCGCCGAGCAGGCCAGGTTGCGCGCCGAAGCGCTGGCGGCGATCAAGGATGAGGTGATCCCCGCTTACGCCAAGCTGCTTACTTTCATGCAGGACGAGTACATCCCCAAGGCGCGTACCGATATCGCCGCCGAAGACCTGCCTGATGGCAAGGCCTACTATCAGGCCCAGATCCGCGAATTCACCACGCTGGACATGAGCCCCGATGCCATCCACCAGCTCGGTCTCGAGCAGATGGCGATCATTCACCAGCAGATGCTGGACACGATCAAGCAGACCGGCTTCAAGGGCAGCTTTGCCGACTTCCTGCATTACCTGCGTACCGATCCTGGCTTCTATGCCAAGACCCCAGAGGAGCTGCTCAAGGACGCGGCCTGGGTCGCCAAGGAAGTCGACGGCAAGGTCGGCGACTATATCGGTCGTCTGCCACGTCGCCGCTTTGCGATCGAGCCGGTACCGGCCGACCTTGCGCCGATCTATACCGGTGGCCGCGGTGGCCCGGGCATCTACCTGGTCAACACCTACAACCTGCCCTCGCGTCCTCTGTATTCGCTGCCGGCGCTGACTCTGCACGAATCCTCCCCCGGCCACGCGCTGCAAATGCCGCTGGCAGCAGAGATGGAGGGTCTGCCGGACTTCCGTCGCTACACCTATATCTCCGCCTACGGCGAAGGCTGGGCGCTGTACTGCGAATATCTTGGCCAGGAAATGGGCATCTACCATACGCCGTATGAGCAGTTCGGTTACCTGAGCTATCAGGCTTGGCGCGCGGCGCGACTGGTGGTGGATACCGGCATCCATCACCTGCACTGGACGCGCCAGCAGGCGCAGGATTACCTGCGCGAAAACACCGCGCTGGCCGATCACGAGATCGAGACCGAGGTGGATCGCTATATCGCGTGGCCGGCGCAGGCGCTGTCCTATTACCTCGGTGAGATGGCCATCCGCGATGACCGCGCCCGTGCCGAGAAAGCACTGGGGTCGAAGTTCGATATCCGCGCCTTCCACGATGCCGTGCTCTCGACCGGCTCGGTGCCGCTGCCGGTGCTGAACGAACGCATCGACCAGTTCATCGCCAACGGTGGCAAGTCACCGTACGCCGATGCTACCCACTGACCTCTCGTCACGCATCAGCTACCAGATACTCCGCCACTGCCGCCGGATCAGCCCATGCCCGCACCGGGAAAGTTTCGCAAACAGCTCAGCCTCATCGACCTGACCTTCATCGGCCTTGGCGCGATCTTCGGATCCGGCTGGCTGTTCTCGGCCAGTCACGTCGCGGCGCTCGCTGGCCCGGCAGGTATCGTGTCCTGGCTGATCGGCGGCGCTGCCGTGCTGTTGCTGGGCCTGGTGTATTGCGAACTGGGGGCGGCACTGCCCCGCGCCGGGGGCGTGGTGCGCTACCCCGAATATTCCCACGGCATGCTGCTGGGCTCCTTGATGGGCTTCATCACGCTGATTGCCTTTTCCAGCCTGATCGCCATCGAGATCGTCGCCTGCCGGCAGTATGCCGCGGCCTGGTTCCCGGCCCTGAGCCAGCCCGGCAGCAGCAACCCGACCGTGCTCGGCTGGCTGGTGCAGCTGGCCCTGCTGACGGTGTTCTTCGCGCTCAATTATTCCAGCGTGAAGACCTTCGCCATGGCCAACAACATCATCAGCGTCTTCAAGTTCATCGTGCCGCTGTTGGTGATCGTGGTGCTGCTGAATCATTTCCATGCGCCGAACATGCAGATCCACGGCTTTGCCCCCTTCGGCTTCAGCGGCGTGGAAGCGGCGGTCTCGGCAGGCGGGATCATCTTCGCCTACCTCGGGCTGACCCCGATCATCGCCGTGGCCAGCGAAGTACGCCATCCACAGCGCACGATTCCGATTGCGCTGATCCTGTCGGTGGCCTTGTCCACCGTCATCTACCTGCTGCTGCAGGTCGCCTTCCTGGGCAGCATTCCCACGCAGTTGCTGGACCACGGCTGGAGCGGCATCGGCGCGATGTTCTCGCTGCCCTACCACGACATCGCGCTGGCACTCGGCCTTGGTTGGCTGGCCTTGCTGGTGGTGTCAGACGCCGTGATCTCGCCCAGTGGCACCGGCAACATTTACATGAACGCCACCCCGCGCGTGATTTACGGCTGGGCACGCAGCGGCTCGTTCTTCCCGCTGTTTGCGCGGATCGACGCGAAGTCGGGCATTCCCCGTCCGGCGCTGTGGCTGACCTTTGCGCTGTCGATCTTCTGGACGCTGCCCTTTCCTTCCTGGGAAGCGCTGATCCGGGTGGTATCGGCGGCGCTGGTGCTCAGCTATGCGGTTGCACCGATCACCGTGGCCGCCCTGCGCCGCAACGCCCCCGAATTGCCACGTCCGTTCTTTCTGCGTGGCTTTGCAGTACTGGGGCCAGCCTCGTTTGCGGTGGCCGCGCTGATCGTCTACTGGTCCGACTGGGACACCGTGTCGTGGCTGCTGGGTCTGCAGATCGGCATTTTCGCCATCTATGTGCTTTGGAAACGGGGCACGGGCAACGACCGCCTGAAACTGCGGCAGGACGTGTACTCTTCCCTGTGGCTGATCGGCTTCTATGCGCTGATCATGCTGGTGTCGTGCCTGGGGACATTCGGAGGCCGCGGCATCATCAGTCAACCCTGGGATTCGCTGCTGGTTATCGCCGTCGCCCTGGCCGTCTATTACTGGGGTGCGCGTACCGGCGTACCGGCATCCCGACTCGCCCTGGGCTCGGCCGATGAGGACTGAGACAGCACACCACGTCGGCCGGATACGCGAAAACTCCCCCGGCCTGTTGTTCCAGGCCTCCGCAGGCCTGCTATTTGCCGTCGCAAGCGTTTGACTGTGGATCGACGCCGCTTCCTGCAAGGCGTAGCCACCACCGGTGCCGTCGCTGCCAGCCTCGGCATGCCTTGATCACCACGCCGAAATTGCACCGGCACTCCGGTAATCGGTACGCAGCATGCAGAGTAATCACACCAACGCAACGCCATGCTATGGACTAAGGTCTGTTGGGGCCTTGCGGGAAAAGTGATTTGCCGCGCAAAGGGCCCCCGAAAGTACCAAGATTGCGAAATTAAGGATGATCCACCCGAGCCGGCCAAGCACCAGCCTGCGGGGGGCTGGCACCTGTTCCCCGACGGATTCTGAGAGCCTCCTGCGTAGCGTCACCCACGATCTGCGATGCCTGACTGCCACCAGGATCGCGCAAGCCGTCGCCGGAGCCTCAAGTAACCTCACGCAGCATGGCAGCGAAGTAAGGCAGGATAGGATCGATTTGGGTCGTGAAACATCCACTACTGTCGCTGCCATATTAGGTTGCTCGGTTCACCATGTTTTGCCGGGGTGCTCAACGTGAATACGGAAAGTGTTGCTGTTGCCGAGATGGACACGCCAATACATGTGTTGCCGGAGCCTTCCATGCGGCTTGTCTATCGGCATACATTGCCGATCCGGATCATGCACTGGATCAATGTCATCGCACTGTCGCTGATGCTGTTCAGCGGTTTGCAGATATTCAATGCGCATCCAAGCCTTTACTGGGGCAACCGATCCGACAAGGGCAAGGAGCTCCTGACCTTGGGCGCCCATCGGGATTCGGCAGGAAACCTTGTCGGTACCACCCGGATTGGCGGCCACGAATTCACTACAACCGGGGTTCTGGGCGTATCCAAGGGCAGTGATGGCACGCCCGAAGTACGCGGTTTTCCATCCTGGCTCACCGTGCCAGGCCCCGGCTGGCTGGCAATGGGAAGGCGCTGGCACTTCTTTTTTGCCTGGGTGTTCGTACTCAACGGGCTTTGCTATGTTGGTTACTCTCTCGCCCGACGGCACCTGCAGCGCGACCTGTGGCCTACGCGTGGCGACTGGCGCGGTATCGGCCATTCGATTCTCGAGCACATTCGCTTCAGGCATCCGCATGGCGAAGAGGCGCTGCGCTACAACATCCTGCAACGACTTGCCTACCTGACCGTGATCTTCGTGTTCGGTGTAGGTATCGTGCTGATGGGCCTGGCAATGTCGCCGCGCATGGATGCGGTGCTCTCACCCTTGGTCGAGGCCGTTGGCGGCCGGCAGTCGGCGCGGACCATCCATTTCATCATCGCCTGGGCCTTCGTGGCCTTCGTGCTGATCCATGTGTTCGAGGTGCTTATCAGCGGCGTATTCAATCAGCTGCGCGGCATGATCACCGGCTATTACAAAGTCGATACAGATGGGGCTGATCCTGGCGGGACCGATGCTGCCAAACCCGACGAGACGATCTCTGCCGAGGAGTGTTCCCATGACTGACCGCCGATCGTTCCTGCGCATGGCCATCATGAGCACGGCCAGCCTGATCGTTGCCGGCTGCGATCGCATTTCGCAAAACAGTTGGGGCCCGAAGGTGCTGGACAAGGCCGAAGGGCTGAACCGCCGAGTGCAGGCTTTGTTGGCACCCTCCAGCGCCATGGCGAAGGAATACACCGAGGCCGATATCTCCTCGGTATTTCATCCCAACGGCACCACGATGCCCGGCACGCCGGCGTACCAGGCACTGCTGGCGAACCAGTTCCGCGACTACAAGCTGCAGGTGGACGGCATGGTCAGCCGACCCGCCCTGCTGTCAATCGACGACCTGAAGAAAATCGACACGCGCACGCAGATCACCCGGCACGATTGCGTAGAGGGCTGGAGCGCTATCGGCAAGTGGCAAGGCACTCTGCTCTCCGCCGTACTCGATCATGTCGGGGTCGATCCGCAGGCGCGCTTCGTCGTTTTCCACTGCTTCGATGACATGGATGTGAACACGCCTTACTACGAGAGCGTGGACATCGGCGAGGCGAGACACCCACAAACGCTGCTGGCCTTTGCCTTGAACGACAAACCGTTGCCAGTACCAAACGGTGCGCCCTTGCGCTTGCGCGTGGGTCGGCAACTTGGCTACAAGCAGGCGAAATACCTGAGCCGCATCGAGGTAGTCAAATCCTTCAACGCGATCGGTGGCGGCAAGGGTGGCTACTGGGAAGACCAGGGCTACGAGTGGTACGCGGGCATCTGATCGGGCTGTGCTACACAGCGCGAGCCGCATGCCAACGCGTGCCTATTTGTCGGGAGTGGCGTCGCCGTGCAATGACGAATGGCCTGGCGCGGAGCCATCGACCACCTCGATGGTCTCCACTTCACGTACCCATCGGGCCGGCCGCTTGTCCGCTGCCACGACAAGCCGCAAGGGACCATCCTTGCCTGACAGCAGGTGGCCATCCTGCCGGTCGACCACGAGTACGTTGCGGTCGCCGAAGGCCGCATCCAGCTCGGCCAGACTGAAAACCACCTGGTAGCCATCGGCGGCAGTGACGCGAACGAACTTGGCCATTTCGCGCCCACGCAACTGCTTGTCCAGCGGTGCGCCCGCGCGCCGCAGAAGCTCGACCAGTGCCACGCCTTCCCAAAGGCTCGGCTTCTCGTCATGCGCACCGGCCGTGATGCTGCTGCGGGGAAGACTCGCCAGATCGCTTTCGTTGAACGTGCGGGTTTCCTTGCCAGCCACCCGAACCTGGACATATCCAGTGTTCGATGTGCCTGAGGGTAGCTCCGCTCCCCTGACGGGAAGCATGAGAGTCGACGCCAGGCATGCACAGACAACGAACTTCATCATGAAGGTCTTCACAACGCGCCTGCCCTGATGCTTCATGCCGCCTCCTGATTCGATCGACGCCAAAACGGCATACGCAATTTAGAGTTTACGGCTTTGCGCGACAGTGTCGGGCGTGACCGTTCCCTGCTTATTGCCGAAGTGCGCGATGACATAGTTCGCCAGAGCTGCTATCTCCGTGTCCGAGTATGCGCGACCGAATGCAGGCATGAAGACATCGTGCCCATCGAGGCGCATCCTGGAACCATGCAAAATGACCTGGGTGACATTGGCAGCGCTGATGTCATTCACGCCACGCGTACCTAGCAATGAGGCGTACGGTGTCTCCTGGCCTTGGCCGTTCCATTGGTGGCAGCTTGCGCAGGCGCTTTCGAAGAGTTTTAGCCCAGCACTGTCTGCGTCTGCGCTGTCTCCGCCTGGGGCTGTGTCACTGGAGGCCAACGCGGGTGCCGCTTTCGCATCGATCGTGATCGGGTCCTTCCCTCCCCGTGCAGGAACGCTGCGCAGATAGGTCACCAGGGCTGCCGTGTCTTCGGGCTTCAGGTACTGAAGGCTGTTATCAACAGCCTCGCCCATCGGTCCGGCGGCGGAGCCACGCCCATCCGCGTGTCCGGTGGACAGATAGCTGGCGATCTCGCCATCACTCCATGCACCTATGCCGTGCGCCGTATCCGAGGTGATGTTGTAGGCGCGCCAGCCCTGTAATACCTCACCAGCCAGTTCGTTACCGTGCTCCAGCCCGAAGCCCACATTGCGCGGCGTGTGGCATTCCGCGCAATGCCCCAGCGCGCCAGCAAGATAGGCGCCGCTGTTCCATTGGGGGGATTTCGATGCATCGGCGACGAAGCGCTGGCTCTTGAAGAACGCCGCATTCCAGAAGCCCATCGCCCAGCGCTGGTTGAAGGGAAAACCGAGAGCATTGGGCTGGTCAGGCTGCGAAATCTTCGGCAGGCTGAAGAGATAGGCCTTGATCGCGAGGACATCGCTGCGGCTCAACTGAGTGTACGAGGTATAGGGGAATGCCGGGTAAAGCCGCTTGCCATCCTTGCGTACGCCTTCGCGTACCGCGCGAACGAAATCACTATCGCTCCAGTTACCGATGCCGGTTTGCATATCGGCCGTGATGTTCGACGAATAAATCGTGCCGAAAGGCAGGCGGAATGCGACGCCACCGGCAAACGGCTTGCCCGAACCAGGCGCGGTGTGACAGGCGGTGCAGTCAGCCGCCTTGGCGAGATATTCGCCGCGCGCGAGTACATCGGCGGTGGCGGGAGCACCGGCAATGGCTGGTGCGGTGCCATCGGAGCTGTCGGTGCGATTCAGTGCGAAATACGCCACGCTGCCGAGAATCAGCACGAAGGCCACGATGATGAGGAAGCGTTTCACGCGTCATCCCTCCCCTGGCTGGCGACTGTTGCAGATACCACGCTCTTGAGTGCGTTGGCGTTCTGCACGAGAAGATCTCGGTCCACTGGAAGCTTGTAGAGACGCACGCCTGTCGCGGCAAAGATCGCATTAGCCAGGGCCGGCGCCGCGATCGCGGTACCGACTTCGCCCAGGCCACCGGGTGCCTCGTTATTTTCGATGCGATGGACTTCAATCAACGGAGTCTCGTTGATGCGCAGGTTTCGATAGTCGTTGAAATTGCCCTGCTCGATCGCGCCATCCTTGATCGTGATCTCGCTATAGAGCGCCGCGCTGAGCCCAAACAGAAGTCCACCCTGGATCTGTGCCTCGATGGAGCTGGGATTGACCGCAATGCCGCAATCCAGGGTCACGACGGCACGGCGCAGCCGGATTTCGCCTTGCGCGGTGACTTCGGTTTCGACGATGGCGCAAACCCGGCTGCCGAAGGGTTCGCCCAGCGCGATGCCCCGCCCTACCCGCGCGGGCAACGGCTGACCGCCCCATCCGATTTTCTCCGCGGCAAGATTGAGCAAGGCCAGTGAGCGCGGGTTCTTCTGCAACAAGGCACGTCGGTATTCCAGCGGGTCCTTTCCGGCGTGATGTGCGAGCTCGTCCATGAAGCTTTCGACGACGAACAGGTTATGCGTCGATCCCACGCCCCGCCACCAGCCGACGATCAGCCCCGGAGGCATGTCGTGGCGGATCCATTCGACTTTGAGGTTCGGGATTTCGTAAGGCACTTCCACGACGCATTCCACTGCATCGCTGTCGAGGCCATCCTTGCCCATGGCCATCGGCGCCCAGCGCCCCAGTACGGTGCCACCGCTGGTGCGATAGCCATACCAGGCCGGTCGGCCATTCGCATCGAGCACAGCCGAAATGCGGTCGTGGTACATCGGTCGCACACGGTCGTGGCGGATGTCTTCCTCACGCGTCCAGACAACCTTGAGCGGATACGACACCTGCTTGGCCAGGGCCAGAGCCTGCTCGACCGAATCCGTTTCAAGGCGTCGCCCGAAGCCACCGCCGAGATACTGGTTGTGCACGATGATCTTGTCTTTAGACAGGCCAGTGATCTTTGCCGCCGCGTCGAGAACACGCGCAGGCACCTGGGTGCCCAGCCAGATTTCGCACTTGTCTGAAGTCACGAAGACGGTGGCGTTGAGCGGCTCCATGGTGGCGTGGGCGAGCATGGGCAGTTGATAGACCGACTCGACTGCTTTCCCATCGGCCGGTCGGCTACCGACCTCGCGCGCAACGATCGACTTGCCGTTAAGCGCACTCTCCGCGAGTGCGTCGCGAAGTTGCTGGGTGGTGAGGTTGGCGTTCTCGCCGCGGTCCCACGTGATACCCAGTGCCTCGAGTCCCTGCTTCGCGGCCCAGAAATGTTCGCCGACCACGGCGACCGCATCGCCGATGCGGATCACGTCGACAACGCCCGGCAGTGCGCGTGCGGCCTTGTCGTCGACCGAAGCGAGCTTGCCGTCAAAGGTAGGGCATGCCTTGACGACGGCGATCTTCATGCCAGGCACACGCACGTCCAGACCGAACTGGGTGGCACCCTTGACCTTGTCGGCGGAGTCCACGCGCCGCAGCGGTTTGCCGATCAGCTGGAAATCCTTCGGATCCTTCAGCTGCACCTTGTCCGGCATCGGCAGCTGGCCTGCCGCCGAGGCCACCGCGCCGAAGCCAACGCTGCGGCCCGATGGGGTGTGGTGAACCATGCCCCGGTCCACCGTGCATGTCGACGGGTCGACATGCCACTGTGCCGCTGCGGCAGCCACCAGCAATGTCCGCGCTACGGCGCCGGCTTCGCGCAGCACCTGCCAGGTGCCGCGCGTGCTAGTGGAGCCGCCGGTAATCTGGCCGCCCAGGAGCGGCATGCCGTACAAGTCATCGCTGGGCGGCGAATGCTCGACGGTGATCTGATCCATGCCGACGCCCAGCTCCTCGGCAAGCAACATGCTTGAACCGGTATAGATCGCCTGCCCCATTTCCACCGTCGGCATGACCAGCCGCACGGTGCCGTCGATGCCAATGCGGATGAAGGCATTCGGCGCGAAGGCCGGGTTGCCGTCCGCCAGGGCGGCGGCGGCATCGCCCGGTTGCTTACGCGCATTGATGGCGGCGGATGCTATGCCGCTGCCGCCCAGCCATAGAAAGGCGATTGCCAGACCACCCGACTGGATGGCGTGCCGGCGATTCAGGTCGATCTGTTCAGCTGTTTGAGGCTTACCTGTTTTCGGCTTCATGACGCGGCCCCCTCAGGTGAGGTGACGATCGTCTGCAGGATTTCGAGCTTGCCCGTCGCCGCCTGCTTGATGGCTGCCCGGATACGCACGTAAGTACCACAACGGCAGATGTTGCCGGACATGGCCGCGTCGATGTCTGCATCGCTGGGATTCGGTGACCGTTTGAGCAGGGCCGCCGCCGACATGATCTGCCCCGACTGGCAGTAACCGCACTGCACGACATCTACATCCAGCCACGCCTGTTGGATCTTCTGCCCACTCGGCGTATCGCCGATGGCTTCGATGGTGGTGATGGCCTTGCTGCCAATCGACCCTACGGGAAGCACGCATGAACGGACCGGCTGGCCATCCAGGTGCACCGTGCAGGCTCCGCATTGAGCGATACCGCATCCAAACTTGGTACCGGTCATCCCTATGACGTCCCGCAAAACCCAAAGCAGAGGCATGTCAGCGGGAACATCGACCGAATGCGACTCGCCGTTAACAGACAAGGACAACATAGGTACCTCCACTCAGCGTAGAGAATCCGGGAAAACGATACTTGGCAGCTTGGCAACAAAGACCGCAAACCATCGAGCCACTTTGGCGCCCATCCCAAAGCCCGTCCCCATAATATGCGCCCTTGAATCGCCATTTCAGCAGCACATCCGTAAAAGTACCGTATACCCAAAGGCACCAGCACGCGATACCCGAATGAGGGCATCCATGAACAAATGTAGCGCTAGACTGAAACCTTGATTTGAAAGGTCTTGTGTTTCGCCCACTGCTGTTCCCCAATCCATAGCTGGATGACATGACTGATGAATTCGGCGCACGAGCTGAACACGCTGATTGAGGCATTGCGCACCCTGCGCGGCGAAACATCACCGAAGGCTGCACTGGCAACACTGACCCGCACCCGCGGCTCCACCTTTCGCCGCCCCGGCACGCGCATGCTCGTGCTGGGCGATGGGCATGTGGTCTGCGAACTCTCCGGGGGATGCCCGCAACGTGACATCGTGGCGCGCGCGCACGAAGTCATCGCCAGTGCCCTTCCCCGCCTGGTTTGTTACAACGCGGATTCAGGCCTCGATGTATTGATGGAGATGGGCTGTGGTGGCGAGCTTGAGGTATTGATCGAGCCGCTGGTGGCAGCGCATGCCACGGACTTTGTTGATGCGATAGCCCAATGTCTCGATGAACGGCGTTGTGCCCACATGGCCACGTTGTTCGCCGTCGATGGGATGGTGGTGATGCCACAGCGGGTATTGTGGGACGAACACGACGTGTTGCACGACGATATCGCTGCCCCCGCGTTGACTCGGTCCATCGTCGACGCCACCGCGTTTGAAGCAGGGAGACGTCCCATCACCCTGCGCCTGCCATCTGCGCGAGGCCTGGTCGATGTTCTGGTGGAACCCATTGTCCCGCCTCACGCGCTGGTCGTGATCGGCAGCAGTGCCGCCGCGCGTGCGTTGTTGCCGCTGGCCAAGGCCTTGGGCTGGCAGACCACCTTGGTCGATCACGACCCGGTGCGCCTGCAGGCAACACATCTGCCGGCTGGATTGCATGCGGTTTGTGCAACGCCTGCCAGCTTGCGCGGTGCCCTACCGCTCGATGCGCAGAGCTCAGTCGTGGTGATGACGCACAATCTTGAACAGGATATCGCCTATCTGGGAGCACTACGCGACGCAAGCGTGGCTTATATCGGTGCGCTCGGATCACGTGAACGCGTTGCACGCATGCGCAACAACGCTGGGCTTGCCGGCCTGCACGTTCATGCTCCCGCGGGCCTGGATATCGGTTCGGAAACACCCGAAGAAATCGCCCTGGCCATCGCCGCTGAAATCATGGCTGTGATTAACACCCGCAGCGGTGGTCCACTGCGTGACAACGAAGGCGCCATCCATTGACGATCGTGCCCCTCCAAAACCCGACCTCGCCGGTCATCGTGCTGCTGGCGGCAGGTGAAGGCCGGCGTTATGGCGGCATCAAGCAATTGGCCGAGATCGACGGTCAACCGATGGTGCGCCGCGTCGCGTGTGCCGCGTTGGAGCACGGCGTACCGGTCATCATGGTGACTGGTGCCAATGCCGAACGGGTCGAGGCGGTGCTTGACGACTTGCCGCTCCAGATCATTCGCCACGCTGGCTGGCAAGACGGCATGGGTAGCTCGCTCGCTGCTGGCATTCGTGGCGTGGATGCGTCCTTTCCACAAGCTTCTGCGGCACTCCTGTGCCTGGCCGATCAGCCGCTCTTGGGCAAGGTGCTTGTCCAGCAACTGCTCCAGCGACATGCAGAGGCGCCTGAACGTGTACTCGTCACCGAGCAGGACGGTATATCTGGTCCACCGGTGTTGTTTCCGCGCGACTGCTTTGCAGCATTGACGGCGTTGTCGGGTCCGCACGGCGCATATGCATTGATTGAGCGGGAAGCTGCACGCGTAGAGCGATTTGCTTCGAGCAACGGTATCGACGTCGATACACCGCAAGATCTTCAGCACGTACGTGACTGGCTGGCAACCGATAGTTCTCGTTAGTACTTAATCGGCAATCACATCATCTAAATCGTCAGCGTAATATCTTCGACCAAGTCGGTCAGCGTGGTTACGGTCATGAGCGAGAAAAAGGTTCCAGGAGTCAGCGACTATCACGATCCCGCAGGCGGATGGGGCGCGCTAGGAGCAGTAGCACGTGCTGTGCGGCAGCAGATGGCGCCAATACGCGAAATGGAAGCGCTGCGCCGCATGAACCAGCCCAACGGCTTCGACTGCCCCGGTTGCGCATGGCCCGATCCGAAACATACCTCCTCGTTCGAATTCTGCGAAAACGGCGCCAAGGCGGTAACCTGGGAGGCCACCTCCAAGCGCACCACGCCCGAGTTCTTTGCCCAGCACACGGTCAGCGAGCTTTGGACCTGGCACGACCACGCACTCGAAAACGAAGGCCGACTGACTCATCCGATGGCCTACGACAAAGCTACTGACAGCTATGTCGTGGTGAGCTGGGACGAAGCCATGCAACGCATCGGTGCGGGTCTGCGTGCCCTGCCCGATCCGAATATGGCGGAGTTCTACACCTCGGGCCGTGCCTCGAACGAAGCCGCGTTCTTGTACCAGCTGTTCGCACGGGAGTACGGCACCAACAACTTTCCCGACTGCTCGAACATGTGCCATGAAGCGACCAGCGTCGGCCTGCCCGAATCCATCGGCGTCGGCAAGGGCACGGTGACGCTGGAGGATTTCGACCACTGCGATGCGCTGTTCTCGTTCGGCCACAATCCAGGCACCAACCATCCGCGCATGCTCTCCACGTTGCGCGAGATATCGCTGCGCGGCAAGCCGATCATCGTGTTCAACCCTCTGCCCGAACGCGGCCTGGAACGCTTCATGGCGCCGCAAAGTCCGGCAGAGATGCTCTCTGGAAAATCCACGCCGATTGCCTCGACGTATTACAGGGTAAAGGTCGGCGGCGACGTTGCCGCGCTCAAGGGCATGATGAAATATCTGCTCGATACCGATACAGCCGAACGCGCCGCCGGCCGCCCCGGTACGATCGACCACGATTTCATTGCCGCCAACGCCACCGGCTTCGAGGCACTCGTCGCGGATCTGCAAGCCACCACGTGGGAGGCGATCGAACGAAAATCCGGCCTCTCCCGTGCCGACCTCGAGGCTGCCGCCGCGGTGTATGCGAACGCCGAGCGCGTGATCGTCTGCTACGGCATGGGCATCACCCAGCACAACCACGGTACCGAGAACGTGCAGCAGATTGCCAACCTGTTGCTGATGCGCGGCAATATCGGGCGCGAAGGCGCGGGTATCTGTCCGGTGCGCGGACATTCCAACGTCCAGGGCGACCGCACGGTCGGCATCACGGAAAAACCGAACAAGGCGCTGAACGAAGGTATCCGAAAACGCTTCGGCTTCGACCCTCCGACTGCACACGGCCACGATGCAGTGGAGGCAGTGAAGGCGATCCGCGATGGGCGCTCACATGCGCTGATCTGTCTCGGCGGAAATCTGGCGGTAGCCATGTCCGATCCCGAAGTCACGTTCGCCGCCATGGCCAAGCTCGACCTGGTGGTGCATATCGCGACCAAACTCAACCGTTCGCATCTGATCATGGCACGCGAATCGATCCTGCTGCCCTGCCTTGGCCGCACCGAACTGGACATGCAGGCAGGCGGCCCGCAGTCGGTCACGGTGGAAGACTCCATGTCGATGGTGCACGCCTCTGCCGGTCGGCTGAAACCAGCCAGTCCACTGCTGAAATCCGAGCCTGCCATCGTCGCTGCGATGGCCAAGGCGACGCTGCCCGACTCCAAGGTGGACTGGAACGCCATGGTTGCGGATTACGACCACATTCGCGATGCGATCGAGGCTGTGTTCCCGATCTTCGAGCGTTTCAACGATCGGGTGCGCGAACCGGGCGGCTTCCGCCTGTACATCGCCGCATCCGAGGGTGTGTGGGACACACCCGATCAACGCGCGCACTTCCTGCTTGCCAAGGGTCTGGACGAGGATGTGCAAGGTCCCGAGGACACGCTCACCCTTGCCACCTTGCGCTCGCACGACCAGTACAACACCACCATTTACGGCATGGACGACCGTTACCGCGGCATCACCGGGCGGCGCGACGTCATCTTCATCCACCCGGACGATCTTGCCGCCCGCGGGCTGCAGCATGGCGACTGCATCGATGTCGAAGCCGTAGGCAAACCAGGCTCCGCACCACGCGTCGTTCGCGGTTATACCGCCGTGGCCTATCCCATCGCCGAGGGTTCGGTCGCGATGTATTACCCGGAGGGCAATGCGCTGGTTGCGCTCGATAACTACGATGCCCGCTCGGGGACGCCATCCTACAAATCGGTGCCCGTGCGGATTCTGGCGGCGCAGCCGGTCACGCCTTGATGAGTCTGGCCATGATGCGCCTGGTAGGTAAAACTACCCGTCAGGACTTCGCCCCGTACCGCCGACGCACGCTGTCGCGAACATCCACATCGAACAGCAACTCCAACGCGTCGACGCCCTGCTCGCATGGCAACAGGTAACGCAGTCCTTCGCGCGTTGGCAGACGCGCCGCATGCTCGCGAACCGCGGCTTCGGGTAGTCCGATCTGCCAGGCATCGGTATAACCGGTGAGCACAGGTTCGCCCTCGTGCTGCAATCGCAGCGTGAAGTGCATCATGAAAGCCTTGGCGAATTGCGTATGCCCTGCAACGACGTTGCCGGCCAGCAGCTGCGCCAGCTCGTCTTCGTCAATGCGGATCCGCAAATGCTGGGCTTCGATCTGCAGTTTCATGTGCAAACGCTCCGTAGTCTGGCTCAGGGTGGTGCGCGATCGATACGTGGCGATTCGCCATGCATCAGGCTTGCGATCTCCACGATCGAGCCTTCATTGCAGACCCCGGCATTTTCAGGCAACACCACCCAGGCGCCGCTTTCCGCATAGGGATAGATGCGAAATGGTTGCTGCTGCGGCAGTACACGGGTGTGAAGCCGGCCATCGTCAGCCAGATGCAAGGTGGCGCGCAGGAAATGGCGCAGGCCAGGCTTGGGGTGTTGTGAGGTGTCCAGTACGGCATGTAGTACTGGCTCCGTGCCCTGCCCCGCCATCGTGCGCAGCACAGGCGCAACAAAGAAGCGCATGGCTGCCGCGACTGCCATCGGCGTGCCGGGCAATGCCAGCAACAGGGGGCCATGCACCAGCCGTGCGCATAACAGCGGCTTGCCGGGGCGAATCGCCACGCCGTGGAACAACAGTTCAGCTCCCAGGCCACGAAGTGCTTCGGGTACGAAGTCATACCGCCCCATCGATACGGCGCCGGTGCTGAGTACCAGATCCACGCCGGTATCGACTGCCCGCGCGAGGGCGTCGGCATAGGTCACTGCGGTATCGTCCACGGTCACGCACGAGTGCACGTGCGCCCCGGCCTCGCCCAGCGCCGCAGCAAGGTATGGACCATTGGAATTGTGAATGCACTCGGCGAGCAGCGGCTGCGAACGGTCAGCTTGCAGTTCCTTGCCGGTGCAGATGATCGCAACGCGCGGGCGACGCACAACATCGATCGATCCGATGCCCAGCGCCGCCAGCAGCATCACATGCGCGGCGTCGATGCGTATGCCAGGGCGGAGGGCTTCGCTTCCCATCGCCACATCGGAGCCGGCATGGCGAACGTTTTGTCCGGCGTCGAGTGACTGCAACAGACGGATGCGTGCCGGCGTGCCATCGGCGTGCGTGGCCAGAAGCTGCGTGTCTTCCACGGCGACTACGCTGTTAAGGCCCTCGGGCAGTCGCGCGCCGGTCATGATCTCGCAGGCATCACCGGTGGCTGCACAGGCACGATCACCGGCAGCCTGCGAACCATGCACCGCATGTTCGGAACCGGGTGCCAGCGGTTCACGCACCTGCAAGGCATACCCATCCATGGCCGCATGGTCGAACGTTGGCAATGCCAACGGACTGTGGATTACGGCGGCGGTAACCCGTCCCAACGCCTGCTCCAGTGGACAGCTTTCGGGCGGCAATCGCAAAGCTTGTGCGAGCACGCGTTGCAGGGCATCTGTGTACTCGATCATGGGCATGTCGTGGATCAACCGACAAAGCGATCGTGCGGCGTTGCCAGGGCAGCCATACCACCAGCCAGCGAATGGATGTTGAGCATGCCCTGCCCGCGCAACATGCGTGCGGCTACACCACTGCGACGGCCGGACGCACAAATCAGCAACATCGGTCCCTTGACCAGCTCGGTGGCACGTTCGCCAATCAACGCAGAAGGTATCCATTGCGATGGTGCATGCAGGGGTTGTGCAGCGATCTCCTTGGCTTCGCGCAGGTCGACCAGCGTGTAACCGGCCGCGATGGCAGCATCGAGATCGCCAAACACGATATCGACATCGTGCGTGGCCTGCGCCGTAGCCAGACCACGGCGCGCCGCCTCGATGCAACCGTCATGCAAGATGCACCCCTGGGCAGCATCAATGGGCAAGCGCTGGCTGGTGCCATCGAGCAGATTGATAAGCAGTAAGGCATGGTCGGCCTGGCGTGGCAGGTCGAGCAATAATTTCAGTGCCTCGATGGCCTGCATGCTGCCAAGTACCCCCGGCACCGGGCCGAGCACGCCGGACTCGATGCAACTGCCGGCTACGCCGGCGGCCGGTTCCTGTGGCCAGAGGCAACGCAGGCACGGATCCCCCGGCTTGGCCGTGACCACCTGCAACTGGCCTTCATACTGATAGACGCTGGCGAGGATAAGCGGGGTGCCGGTAAGGATCGTTGCATCATTGCTGAGATAGCGGCTGCCCAGATCATCGGTGCATTCCACCACCAGGTCGTATTGCTCGAACACGTCGACGATGTTCCCGGCGTGCAAGGGGTCCGCATAGGTCCGTACGGTCACGGTGGGATTGAGCGCAGCGATACGCCGTGCGGCCAGATCCACCTTGGGTTCACCAATGTCACGCGCGTCGTAAAGCGTCTGTCGGTGCAGGTTGCTCGCATCGAGGCGATCGCCGTCGACGATGCCCAGCGTTCCAACACCTGCCCCGGCGAGATAAGTCAGCACCGGGCAGCCGAGACCGCCGGCGCCGATTACCAGCACGCATGCTGCGGCCAGCTTCGCCTGCCCCACTTCACCGACTTCGCGCAGGCGTGTCTGGCGCGAATAGTCCGGCACGAATGCTGCGGCTGGTTCGTGCGCGTGATCATGCCCATGCTTATGTTCGTGCTCATGCTCGCGATACGTGTGCGCGCAGGCGACCCAGGCGGTATCGCCATCGATGTAGTGCTCCTTCTTCCAGATCGGGAGGCGGTGCTTGATTTCGTCGATGATGTAGCGACAGGCGCGGAAGGCTTCGTCGCGATGCGCGGACGACACACCTATCCACACTGCAAGGTCGCCAATCGCCAGATTCCCGGTACGATGCATGCAATGCGCGGCGTTCACGCCGTAACGTGCAATGGCTTCCTCGACGACGCGTTCGCCTTCAGCCAGTGCCAGCTCGGCATATGCCTCGTACTCAAGGCCATTGACCGCGCGCCCTTCGTTGCTGTTGCGCACCCAACCCTCGAACGCACAGAAGCCGCCGCTGCCCGGATGTTGCAGTGATGCGTGCAACCGGGCGAGATCGATGGCATCGCTGGCGAGACTGAAGTGCTTCATCCACCGGCCACCGGTGGAATGAATACGATGGTGTCGCCATCACGCAGCGTCCGGTTCCAGTCACTGAACTGGGCATTCACTGCCACCTTGAGCGCATCGGACGACAAGCTGAAACCGTGGCGGACACGCAGTTCTTCATACAAATCACGCAGCGAGGCTGCCGACGTGCTGACTTGCTCACCGCTGATGCGCGCCTGTTCGCGCAGCTGTGCGTAGTACTGCAAGGTGACGGTCGTCATGAAGGCATCTCGATCTGGCGTTGCATCTGTTCGAATTCTTCCGGGGTATTGATGTTGTCCAGGGCGTTACCCGGTGCCGGGAGAAGTTTCGTGCGCGACAGGATCAAAGTCTTGCGTGGGCAGTAGCTGCCACCATCGACGCGTTGTTTCAGCAGTCCATGGCTGGAGGGCTCCCACAGTGCGCAAAGCGGCTCGGGCAAGCCATCGAAGCGACTGGTGAAGGCAGTGGCGTCGCCGGTTGCATCACGCGCGTCGATCAGGGCCTGCAGCGTGGCCTCATCCAGCAAGGGTAAATCGCAGGCAATGACGAGCCACGCGACGTCCGGGTACGTCTCCTGCGCGGAGAGGATGCCAGCGGCAGGACCGATGGCGTCGTAACGATCGACGATCTGCGGCAAACCCGCGCGCAGCGGATCGCCGCGTTGCTCGTCGCGCACGGAGACAAAGGCGCGTTGAAGCACCGCTTCGAGCAGACGCCACGTACGAAGCAGTTGCGGCTCGCCAGCATAGGCGAGCTGCGCCTTGTCGCGCTGCATGCGCCGGCTAGCGCCCCCAGAGAGCAGCAGGCCGTAGATCGGTGGCGTAGCCCTTCTGTTCATGCGACGGCCCCACCGCCAACATGATCGATATCGTGCTTGCCACCGGTCTTCTTCAACAGGCGAATCTCACCGATGACGATATCGTGCGACATCGCCTTGCACATATCGTAAATAGTGAGCGCGGCAATGCTGGCGCCGGTGAGCGCCTCCATCTCCACGCCGGTGCTGCCGCGGCACGATACCGTGCAAACGATCAGCGCATCGCAGCCGTCCATGTCGATCGCGATATCGCACTTGTCCAGGCTCAGTGGATGGCACAGCGGAATCAGCTGCGAGGTCACCTTCGCGCCCATCACGCCGGCGATTTGCGCCACGCTGAAAACCGCACCCTTCGGGGTGACGTAGCCGGCCGCATGCAGCGCGTCGGCCACGTCCGCCGGGAACGTCACGCGCGCACGCGCCTGCGCCGTGCGATGGGTGACGGGCTTGGCGCCGACATCCACCATGCGTGGCTGCTGCGAATCGTCGACGTGCGAAAGCTTCATCTATCCTCCGATGTAATTCATTTCAATTTTACGGCGTGCGCTGTTACGTCGTTCCGCGCGCTCCTCGCTGTAACGGTCGGCACGACGCAGCCAAACGTCACGCAGGCGATCGAGTAGTTGTTCGTCACTGTCTCCTGCGCGCAGCGGGCCACGCAGGTCGGTGCCCTGGGTGGCGAACAGGCAGGTGTAGAGCATGCCTTCGGAGGATAGCCGGGCACGCGTGCAGCTACCGCAGAACGGTTCGCTGACCGAGGAGATCACGCCGATCTCACCAGCTCCATCACGGTAGCGGTAACGCGTGGCGACCTCGCCCGGGTAACGCGCCGGCAGCGCTTCCAGCGGCCAGCGGGCGTCGATGCGTTCGATCAGCTCCCGCGAGGGCACCACGTCGTCGGGTGCCCAGTCGTTGCGATTGCCGACGTCCATATATTCGATGAGCCGTACCACGATGTTGCTACCACGGAAGCGCTCGACCAGATCGGTCACGGCATGGTCGTTGACGCCACGCTGCACCACTGCGTTGAGCTTGACCCCGTGCGGATAGCCGGCCGCCTGCGCCGCGTCGATGCCGGCCAGCACGTCGTCGAGCGCGCCGCGCCCGCCACTCATGCGATGGAACAGCGCGGGATCGAGCGTATCCAGACTCACCGTCATGCGATCGAGACCGGCATCGCGAAGTTCAGCGGCATGGCGCGGCAGCAGCACGCCATTGGTGGTCATCGCCAGATCCTCGATGCCTTCGATCCGCCGCAGGCGCGCCACCAGCGTGGCCAATTTGGGACGCAGCAGCGGCTCGCCGCCCGTGAGGCGCAGCTTGCTCACACCCAGCTGCGCGGCCACCCTGCACAACCGCTCAATTTCGTCGAAACTCAGGCGCTCGTCGTTGCGCAGGAATTCGAAATGCTCGCCGTAGGTCGCCTCGGGCATGCAATACGGGCAACGAAAGTTGCAGCGGTCCATCACCGAGATGCGCAGGTCGTGCAGCGCCCGGCCGAGACGATCACGCGGCATTTCGGCGGCAATCGGTGAATTCGCGCTGGTGTTGGAAGAGGTCATGTCACCAACGATAGAACGCTGCAGCCGTGCCGGCTACAACGATGTTCTGGCCCGGCGGCAACTGCACGAAACCGTGGGTGCGCGGCAACGAGGAGAAATCGCCTGAAGTCCGCGACGGCACCGGATGCGCCAACGCCCTGCCGGATGAATCATGCTGCACGTGCGCAGGTACAAAACACGTCAAGTTTGCGTTGGTGTCGACCGCCCCATCCAGGCAGACGTGTTCCGGCGGCTCGGTGACGGTACCCATGGACGCCAGCAACGCCGGCATCACATAGCGAATCGCACAGACCAGGGCTGATACCGGATTGCCAGGCAACGCGAATACCGCCTGCCCTTGCGGCCCGATGCCGAACCACATCGGCTTGCCCGGCCGTTGCGCGATGCGATGAAACACGCGACGTACGCCGAGTGCGTGGAGCGCGGCCGGCACATGATCACGCTGCCCCATCGAGACGCCGCCGGACAGGATCAGCACCTCATGCGTCGCCAGTAGCGCGTCGAGTGTGGCAATCGTCGCGCCAAGATCGTCGGCGACCTGGCTCAGTGCCACGCGATGGAAACCACGGGTACGCAGCGCGGCGGCCAGCGCGCGATCGTTGGAACGTCGGATCTGCCCTTCGCCGAGTACTGCCCCCACGTCTACCAGCTCATCGCCGGTCGCAATAATGGCGACTGATGGCACGATGGCGACCTCGACGTCGGTAACGCCGTTCGCCGCAAGCACCGCCATTTCCGGGGCACCGATGCATGTGCCGGCATCCAGCAACAACGCATCGATCACGCAGTCGGAGCCGCGGGCGTGGATAAACTGGCGATGCGCCGGCTGATAATCCTCAGCCAGTACATAGCGATCGCCATCGCGTCGCGTCTGCTCGACCGGAACGATGCAGTCGCAGCCATCCGGCAGCATCGCGCCGGTGGTCACTTCGATGCAGGAATCCTCGTCAAGAAGCGTCTGCGCCGCCATGCCGGCCAGCTGCACACCACTCAACTTGAAACTGCGCGGCAACGAACCGCTCCGGCGCAGCGCGATACCGTCCATCATCACGCGATCGAACGGCGGTTGATCGCGCTCGGCGTGGATCGGCCCGCGCAGGATGCGGCCAGCCGCGTCGTCCAGCCCCACCCGCTCGCTTCCAAACGACGGCATATGCCGGGCGATCAGGGCTTCGGCTTCGGCAACGCTGATCAACTCATTCATCGACGCGATGACCTGCAAGGCTGCGGCAGGGCGCCAGGGCGCCGTGAAAGGAAATCATGGTGGTATGAGCGACCTTTGACAACCGCTGCGGCGGGTACCGACGTCGTATCACGCACCCAGCGCCACCGCCTTGACCTGTGCCCACACCTCTCTGCCCGGCATCAGCGCAAGCGCATGCCAGGAGCGTCGGGTGATGCGCGCCAACAACACACAGCCGCCCGCATCGAGCTGCACCAGGCATTGCGATGGATGGTCCGCATCCGCCAACGCAACCACGCGTGCACGAACCTGATTCAGCGCGCTACTGCCGGTCTGGCGTTCAAGCGTCAGCACCACGTCGCGCGCGCCGACGCGGCAACGCAGTCGCTGGCCCACAATGTCACCACGGCGCGGCACAAATAGCGTACCGCCGGCGAACGCCAGCTCGGTGAGATGGTCGTGCGCGTCATGGCCGACGACAGTGCCTTCGATTACCGCGCCGACGGCTTCGCCCAGCGCCGCAGATAGGTCTAGGCGCGTAAGTGTTGCCTGCAGGGCTCCCTGCGCCACGACATGGCCCGCGTCAAGCAAGACCAGGTGATCAGCCAACCGGGCGACTTCGTCGATCGCATGGCTGACGTAGATCATCGGCACTGCCAAGGTCGAATGCAGGGTTTCCAGCCGACCGAGCAGGTCGTTGCGCGCAGTGGTATCGAGTGCTGACAGCGGCTCATCAAACAGCAGCAAGGACGGATCGGACAGCAGCGCGCGCACGATGGCAACGCGCTGGCGTTCGCCACCGGAGAGCGCATCCACGCGTCGCCCAAGCATGGCGCGCAAGCCGAACTGCTCGATCAGCGCGTCACGATCGATATGTTTCGGCCGACCGGCGCGGCGATAGCCATAGTCCAGGTTGCCTGCCACCGAGCGATGCACGAACAGGCTGGCCTCCTGCGTGACATAGCCGAGCCGGCGCCGGTGCGGTGGCACGAACACGTGCCGCGCGCTGTCCTGCCACACCTCGTCGCCAAGGCTTACCGTGCCCGCGCTGCCGCGATCGAGCCCGGCAATCGCACGCAGGCAGCTGGTCTTGCCGGCACCGGAAGGGCCGAACAACGCGGTGATCCCGCGTGGTGGCAGTGCGATATCCAACTCGATCGCGAGCTCGCCACGGCGCCACGCCAGCGTGGCCTTCAGGCCACGAGGATCCTCCCGTTCCGAAAGGTTTGGCGCCCACGGCTCAGTCACGTTCGACCCTGCGCGGACGCAACAACGACATCGCCAGCAACGCGGCGAACGAGAACACCAGCAGACATAATGACAATGTGTGCGCTTGCGAGTATTCGCCCGCCTCGACGTGATCAAAAATACGCATCGACAACACCCGTGTCTGGCCCGGAATATTGCCGCCAATCATCAGCACGACACCGAACTCGCCCATGGTGTGTGCAAAGCCAAGCACTGCCGCCGTGATGAAACCGGGCAGCGCCATCGGGCACGCGACGGAGAAGAAACGATCGAATGGACTCGCCCGCAGGCAGGCGGCGACCTCCAGTGGCCGCGCCCCGATCGCCTCAAACGCGTTGTGCAACGGCTGCACCACGAACGGCAGCGAGTACAGCACCGAGCCGACCACCAATCCACCGAAGGTAAACGGTAGTGCGGACAAGCCCATCGCCGCGATCAGCCGCCCAACGGCTCCCTGTGGACCGAGCAGCAGCAGCAGATAGAAACCCAGCACGGTCGGTGGCAGCACCAGCGGCAAGGCAATCATCGCGGCGACGGGGCGTTGCCAGCGCGAACGAGTCTGTGCGAGCCACCACGCCAGTGGTGTGCCAAGAAGGAGCAACACGGCGGTGACCGTCGCAGCCAGCCGCAAGGTCAGCCCAAACGCCTGCAGATCCTGCGTCGACAGTAGCGGCATCATCGTCACTCAGTGATCCGCGGCACCTGGCAGGGTGAAGCCGTAGCGCGCGAGAATGACGCGAGCCGCCGCACTCTGCATGTAGCCTGCGAAATCCCGCGCCAGCGCATTGTCGGCACCGCGTTTGGTCAGCACGAAACTCTGCTGCAGCGGCTCGTACACCGTGGGCGGCACTGGCGCATAGCTGCCCTTGGCCATGGCCGGGTCCAGCGCCAGCGATTGCGCAATGATGCCGACCTGGGCGTTGCCGCTTTGCGCGAACTGCGCCGTCTGCGCGATGTTCTCGCCGTAGACCAGCCTCGACTGCAACTGATCCCAGATACCGGCGCTACGCAGCGCCTGCTCGGCCCGTTTTCCATAAGGAGCGTGTTGCGGATTGGCGATTGCGATGCGGCCGAAGCGCGACTGCAGCAAGTCGGCTACCTGCACACCGTGCATGTCGATACTTGCGCTCCACAACACGATGCGACCCACCGCGTAGGGCACCGGTTGTCCGCCGGCATCGCCATGCGCAACCAGTTGTTTCGGGTAATCACTGTCGGCCGAAAAGAACAGCTCGAACGGCGCGCCCTGCTCGATCTGCGTCAGCAGCTGGCCGGACGATCCGTACACGGCGTCGATGCTATCGGTGGGATGATCATGCCGATAGGCGGCGATGACGTGGTCCATCGCGTAATGCAGATCGGCGGCAGCGGCCAGTGTAATGTGCCGGCTTTCGGCAGCTCGCTGCCCGACAGGCTGATCTGCAGCAGCGTGCGCATACAGTGCCGCGACCGTCATGCCCAGAGCAAACAACCAACGGAAACGAATGCGCATATCGGGATTCCTAGCGCACCATGCTGCGCCGCATTAAAGGAAAGCAGAGGGTTCGCCGCATCATGGCATTCTCGCCGCCGAGGCGCACGTCATCCAACTGTCATTAGACTTTGATCGACTGGCACGCAATTGAAACATGGTCATCATTACCAAGATCGAAACCTGACATCCGGCGCAGCGCCGGCCACTATAAGGGGGTATGTATGGCTCGGGAATTGGGAACAGATGCGGTGGATGGATCAGCCGGATTCTTCTCCAGGGAACGCACCATCGCCGGACCACGTTTCAACCGCTGGCTGGTACCGCCCGCGGCGCTGGCGATCCACCTTTGCATCGGCATGGCTTACGGCTTTTCGGTGTTCTGGCTGCCGATGAGCAAGTTGCTGGGCAACACCGACCCCACTGTTTGCGCGAACCTGGGTTTCTTCGCTGCGCTCACCACGACCAGTTGCAACTGGACGGTACCGCAGGTCACTCACATCTTCGAAACTTTCATTGCGATGCTCGGCATCTCAGCCGCATTGTGGGGTGGCTGGCTGGAACATGCCGGCCCACGCAAGGCCGGCTTCATCGCCGCCCTGTGCTGGGGTGGTGGCCTGGTGATCGGCGGTATCGGTGTGTCGATGCACCAGCTGTGGCTGGTGTTTCTGGGCTGTGGCGTACTTGGCGGCGTCGGCCAGGGCCTGGGTTACATCTCGCCCGTATCTTCGCTGATCAAATGGTTCCCGGATCGGCGCGGCATGGCGACCGGCTTTGCCATCATGGGCTATGGCGGCGGCGCGATGATCGGCGCACCGCTCGCAGTGGCGCTGATGAAGCACTTTTCCGATGTCAGCGCACAAGGCGTGGCGTCGACGCTGATGGCGATGGGCGCCATCTACTTCATCGTGATGGCCTGCGGCGCACTGGGTTTCCGCGTAGCCCCCAACGGCTGGAAACCGGCCGGCTGGACAGCGCCGATCGCCGATGATGGCAAGTCGATGATCACCCACCGCCATGTGCATCTGAACCGCGCGTGGAAAACCCCGCAGTTCTGGCTGCTCTGGGGCGTGCTGTTTCTGAATGTGACAGCCGGCATCTCGGTGATCTCGATGGCCAGCCCGATGCTCCAGGACGTGTTCGGCGGCAAGCTGGTCGGACTGGCGAACACCGCCGCCGAACTCAGCGCTGCACAGAAGGCTGCCGTGGTCGCGGCAGCAGCGGGTCTGGTCGGCTTGATCAGCCTGTTCAACAGCCTCGGGCGCATCTTCTGGGCGTCGCTATCGGACAAGATTGGCCGCAAGAACACCTATTACACGTTCTTCGCGCTCGGCATTGTCTCGTACTGCCTGTTGCCGACCTGGGGACATCTGGCGCTGGCCGGGCTGTTCGTGGCTACCGTCTGCGTCATCCTGAGCATGTATGGCGGCGGCTTTGCGACCATCCCTGCTTACCTGGCGGATCTTTTCGGTACACAAATGGTCGGCGCCATCCATGGCCGTTTGTTGACGGCATGGTCGGCGGCCGGCGTGATCGGCCCGTTTCTGATCGCCGCCATCCGCCAGACGCAGATCGATGCAGGCGTCGCCAAAACCCTGGTGTACGACCGCACGCTCTACATCATGGCGTTCCTGCTGCTGCTGGGCCTGATCTGCAACTTGCTCGTGAAGCCGGTGAAAGCATCGGTGTTCATGAGTGACGAGGAGCTTGCCCGCGAACGCTCGCTGCAGCACGAGGATCGCGTGACCATCACCGCCGAAACGGCGGCCCGCGGAAGCTTTGGCGCGGTGGGTGTGCTCGCCTGGCTGGCGGTTGGCGTCCCGTTCCTGATTGGTCTATATATTGCGTTGGCGAAAGCCGCTGCCTTGTTCTGAAGGTGACACGAGTGAAACGCGCTCCGAATATCACCTTGCTGCCGGACATCCCCGAGGATGTCCGCGCAGCGGTGCTGGACGTCACGACTCGGCTCAAGGACCTGCCGGGCGCACTGCTGCCGGTATTGCACGGCATTCAGCAAGCGCTCGGTTACGTGCCGGAAATCTCGGTGCCGCTGATTGCGCGCGAGTTGAATCTTTCACGTGCCGATGTCCATGGTGTCATCAGCTTCTATCACTTCTTTCGCAGCAAGGCGCCGGGACGGCGGGTGATCTATGTCTGCCGCGCGGAATCGTGCCAGGCGATGGGCGCCGTCACACTGGAAAAACACATCAAGCAGCGCCTCGGCGTAGACTTTCACCAGACCACCACCGATGGCGCGTACTCGCTCGAACCGGTCTATTGCCTGGGCAACTGCGCGTGTTCGCCGGCGATCATGGTCGACGATGAATTGAAAGGCCGGCTGACGCCCGAACGTTTCGATGCATGGCTGGCCGCGGAGAAAGGATGAGCATCACGGTTTATGTGCCGCGCGATGCAAGCGCACTATCACTGGGTGCCGAAGCTGTCGCCGAAGCGATCAGCGCCGAGGCTAAACAGTGTGGCGCCGATGTGCATATCGTGCGCAACGGGTCGCGCGGCCTGTACTGGCTGGAGCCGATGGTGGAAGTGGAGACCCCAGCGGGTCGCTACGCCTACGGACCGGTCCAGCTCGAGGACGTTTCTGCCCTGTTCGAGGCAGATTTCCTGCACGCAGGCAAGCATGCGCTGGGTCTCGGGCCAACGGAGGACATCGCCTATCTGAAGAGTCAGCAGCGGCTGACCTTCGCCCGTACCGGCATCGTCGATCCGCGCAGTCTGGACGACTATCGTGCGCACGACGGCTACCGAGGATTGGAAGCCGCGCTGCGCATGAGCAGTGCCGACATCGTCAACGTCGTGACTGATGCCGGCCTGCGTGGTCGCGGTGGCGCCGCGTTTCCTGCAGGCATCAAGTGGAAGACCTGTCTCGACGCCAACGCCGATCAGAAGTACATCGTCTGCAATGCCGACGAGGGCGATTCGGGAACCTATGCCGATCGCATGATCATGGAAGGCGACCCGTTCGTCCTCATCGAAGGCATGACCATCGCCGGCCTGGCCGTCGGCGCGACGCACGGCTACATCTATCTGCGTGTGGAATATCCGCATGCGCAGCGCTCACTGGAGGCGGCGATCGCAGCAGCGGAAACCGAAGGCTATCTCGGCGACGATGTCCGCGGCAGCGGCAAGGCATTTCATCTGGAAGTGCGCATGGCGGCCGGCGCCTATATCTGCGGCGAAGAGACGTCGCTGCTGGAAAGTCTCGAAGGCAAGCGCGGGCAGGTTCGCTTCAAGCCACCACTTCCCGCGATCCAGGGCCTGTTCGGCAAACCCACGGTGATCAACAACGTGGTGACGCTCGCCAGCGTGCCGATCGTGCTGGACAAGGGCGCCGCGTTTTACCGGGACTTCGGCATGGGCAAGTCGCGCGGCACGCTGCCGATCCAGCTGGCCGGCAACCTCAAGCGGCCAGGCCTGGTCGAGCGCGCTTTCGGCGTCACGTTGCGCGAGCTGATCGAGGGTTACGCCGACGGCACCGCGAGTGGTCGACCTGTGCGCGCGATACAGGTGGGAGGGCCGCTCGGCGCATACATCCCGATATCGCAACTGGATACACCGATCGACTATGAGGCGTTCATCGCGATCGGCGGCATGCTCGGCCATGGCGGCATCGTGGTGTTCGACGACAGCGTCGACATGGCGGCACAGGCGCGCTATGCGATGGAATTCTGCGCGATCGAATCCTGCGGCAAATGCACGCCGTGCCGTATCGGTTCGGTGCGTGGAGTCGAGGTGATCGATCGCATGGTTGCTGGCGATGCGGCCGAGCGCGAACGCAACGAGGTTCTGCTGCGCGACCTGTGCCAGACCATGCTGTGCGGTTCGCTATGCGCGCTCGGCGGCATGGCACCGTTCCCGGTGCTCAGCGCACTGGATCATTTTCACGAAGATTTTTCAGGCGCTGCCGAGAAAGCCGCGACCTGAAGACAGCTTCCGAGGAGAGACATGCATCATGTTGTCCATCGTCGATATCGATTACGGCACACCCAGGGCTACGTCCGAAAAGACGGTCGAGCTGCAGATCGACGGCAGAACATTGAACGTGCCCGAAGGCACGTCGGTGATGCGCGCCGCCGCTCAAGCCGGCATCAGCATCCCCAAGCTGTGCGCAACCGACATGCTCGAAGCGTTTGGTTCATGCCGGCTGTGCCTGGTCGAGATCGAGGGACGCAAGGGTTATCCGGCTTCATGCACCACACCGGTCACTGCCGGCATGAAGGTGAGTACGCAGACGCCGAAGCTGGCCGAGATCCGCCGCGGTGTGATGGAGCTGTACATCTCCGATCATCCGCTGGACTGCCTCACCTGCCCCGCGAACGGCCACTGCGAGCTGCAGGACATGGCCGGTGTGGTCGGCCTGCGCGAAGTGCGCTACGGCTACGACGGCGCCAACCATGTCCATGCGCAAACGAAACAGGGCGAAGCGAATCCGTTGTTCGTCGCCAAGGACGAATCCAATCCCTACTTCACGTTCGATCCCTCCAAGTGCATCGCCTGCTCGCGCTGTGTGCGTGCCTGCGATGAAGTACAGGGCACGTTCGCGCTGACCATCCAGGGCCGCGGCTTCGATTCCAAGGTGGCCGCCAGCCAGGACAACCGTTTCCTCGATTCCGAATGCGTCTCCTGCGGCGCCTGCGTGCAGGCCTGCCCCACGGCCACGCTGTCGGAGAAATCACTGATCGACAAGGGTCAGGCCGAGCACAGCGTGATTACTACCTGCGCATACTGTGGCGTTGGCTGCAGCTTCCGTGCCGAGATGAAGGGTGAAGAAATCGTGCGCATGGTGCCCAACAAGGACGGCCACGCGAACCACGGACATTCCTGCGTGAAGGGCCGCTTCGCGATCGGCTACGCCTCGCATCCGGACCGCATCAACACGCCGATGATCCGCACGAAGATCTCCGATCCATGGCAGATCGTCAGCTGGGAAGTTGCGTTCGCCCATGTAGCGAGCGAGTTCAAGCGCCTGCAGGCCACTTATGGCAAGCATGCGATCGGCGGCATCACCTCCTCGCGCTGTACCAATGAGGAAACCTACCTGGTACAAAAGCTGGTGCGTGCCGGCTTCGGCAACAACAACGTCGATACCTGCGCTCGCGTCTGCCACTCGCCGACCGGCTACGGCCTCAAAGCCACGATGGGCGAATCTGCCGGCACGCAGGATTTCGATTCGATCGAACAGACCGACGTGGTGCTGGTGATCGGCGCCAACACCACCGACGCTCACCCGGTGTTCGGCTCACAGATGAAACGGCGCCTGCGCGCGGGCGCCAGACTGATCGTGATCGATCCACGCCGTATCGACTTGGTGCGCACGCCGCACATCAAGGCGGACTATCACCTCAAACTCAAACCCGGCACCAATGTCGCGATGTTGAACACGCTTGCCCATGTCATCGTTACCGAAGGCCTGGTCGACGAAGCGTTTGTGGCGCAGCGCTGCGAACCGGAAGCGTTCGCCAAGTGGCGCACATTTGTTGCCCAGGAAAAATACAGTCCCGAAGCGATGGCAGCGCAGACCGGCGTACCGGCCGAAGCGGTCCGTGGCGCGGTGCGACTGTACGCCACTGGTGGCAATGGCGCGATCTACTACGGCCTGGGTGTCACCGAACATGCGCAGGGGTCCACCGCGGTGATGGCTATCGCCAACCTCGCCATGGCGACCGGTAACATCGGTCGCGAAGGCGTCGGCGTCAATCCGCTACGCGGCCAGAACAACGTGCAGGGCTCCTGCGACATGGGCTCCTTTCCACATGAGTTCCCCGGCTATCGCCACGTCAGCGATGTGGCCACGCGCGAGTTGTTCGAGAAAGCCTGGGGCGTGCCGCTGCTGGACGAACCTGGCCTGCGCATTCCCAACATGTTCGAGGCCGCGCTGGATGGCAGCTTCAAGGGCCTGTATATCGAAGGCGAAGACATCGCCCAGTCAGATCCCGATACCCAGCACGTCACCGCAGCACTCAGCGCGATGGAATGCATTGTGGTGCAGGACCTATTCCTCAACGAGACGGCCAAGTACGCACACGTCTTCCTGCCCGGCAGTTCGTTCCTTGAGAAGGACGGTACCTTCACCAATGCCGAGCGCCGCATCTCGCGCGTGGGCAAGGTGATGGTGCCGAAAGCCGGCTATGCCGACTGGGAGGTGACCCAGGAGCTGGCACGGGCGATGGGCTACCCGATGAACTACGGCCACGCCTCCGAGATCATGGACGAAATCGCGCGCTTGACACCGACCTTCCATGGCGTCAGCTTCGACAAGATCGATCGTCTCGGCTCGATCCAGTGGCCATGCAACGATGATCACCCCGAAGGCACGCCGGTGATGCACGTGGGCGAGTTTGTGCGCGGCAAGGGCCGCTTCATGCTGACCGAGTACGTGCCGACCAGCGAGAAGGTCAACGCCGAGCACCCGCTGATCCTCACCACCGGACGTATCCTCAGCCAGTACAACGTCGGCGCGCAGACCCGGCGCACCGCCAACGTGATGTGGCATGACGAGGACCGGCTGGAAATCCATCCGCACGACGCGGAAGAGCGCGGCATCAACGAGAGCGACTGGGTAGGCATTACCAGTCGTGCCGGTGACACCGTATTGCGCGCGATGATCTCTGAACGGATGCAGCCCGGCGTGGTCTACACCACCTTCCATTTCCCTGGCTCCGGCGCAAACGTGATCACCACTGAGAACTCGGACTGGGCAACCAACTGCCCGGAATACAAGGTCACCGCTGTGCAGGTCACCCGCGTTTCGCAGCCATCCGAATGGCAGAAGCGCTTCCGCACGTTCTCCAGCGAACAGCAGGCACTGCTCGATCAATCGGTGGATACGCTTGGGCAACCCTGACGACGGTACGACGATTGAGTATCCAGCTACTGTCGGCTTCGTTACCCGCCGCGTCGATCGCTGGCGCCACGGCCAAGCTACGCATGAGGACGATTGCGTGGCTGAGGAGATGCCGATCGCGATGGTCTACAACGGCGTGAGTTTTGCCGTAATGATGGCGACACCGCATGATCTGCACGATTTCGCACTTGGCTTTTCGCTCAGCGAAGGTTTGATCCAGGCGCCGGAACAGTTGCTGGATGTGCAGGTGCATACGCTGCTGGAAGGAATCAAAGTCGCGATGCAGGTTGCACCCGAAGCGCACGCCGCACACCTGGACCGCGCTCACGAACGTCTGCTATCCGGGCGAAGCGGCTGCGGCATCTGTGGCACCCGTGACCTGGAACAGGCGATCCGGCAAAACCCACCGGTAGGCGCCGGCGGCACACTCACCCGCGATGCGCTCGAACGCGCGCTGGCCCAATTGCAGACGCGCCAGCCAATGAACGCCGCTACTGGCGCGGTGCACGCCGCTGCCTGGGCCGACAGCAACGGTGACATCCTGCTGGTTCGCGAAGACGTCGGTCGCCACAACGCACTGGACAAACTGATCGGCGCCATGCGCCGTGCGGACATCGATCCCAACGCGGGCATGGCCCTGATCACCAGCCGCGCCAGCTACGAAATGGTGACCAAGTCGGCGAGTGCCGGCATCACCGTACTCGCAGCGATATCCGCACCAACCGCCCTGGCGATCGAACTGGCGCGTAGTGCTGGCATCACCTTGATCGGCTTCACCCGCCCCGGTAGTCACAACATCTACACCCATCCAGATCGACTCATACCCGCACACCCTCGGGAGCCGCGATGAACATCGAGCGACTAATCACCATGGCCAACGACATTACGAATTACTTCTCCGCCGAGCCAGACCACGCCGTGGCCGTCGAGGGCATCCGCAATCACCTGACCAGGTTCTGGGATCCAGTGATGCGCCGCCAGCTCAAGGCGCACATAGCGGCGGGCGGTGATGGCCTGCTGCCCCTTGCCCGCGAAGCCGTCGAACGCCTGGACGTACCTTCGAATGCCGCAAACTGAGGGCGCGCGGATGACCCCTTCAGAAGCCTGAGATTTCCGGAATCAAAACCCCGCCAAGATCGACTTAACGCGTTGATAGCACCCACGTCGCGATGTGACGCGAGGCGGGCTATATATGCACTACCACGAACTCTAGCTTGGCCGGATCATGTCTCTGGCATAGGAAAGACCGATGCCATAGCCTCCGCCATGCGATTCGACGATCGCACGCGCCCCATCGTAGGTCTCGTGCCGGGTCCAATCTCTCTGGAGTTCCAAGAGCACCTGAATCCAGGAGGTCAGTTTGACGCCGGCCGTCTCCATGCGACGCAGCGCCAGTTCGTGGCTCGTCGCTGTCAAGCCACCGCAGGTATCGGCAACCACCCATACGTCGTAATCATCGGCCAAGGCCGACAATGCACAGAACGAGACACAGGCCTCGCTGAGCAGGCCGGAGATGAGCAGGCGCTTGCGTCCCGTGCCGACGACCGCATCCTTGGCGGCATTGTCTTCCCAGACATTCATGTTACGGCGTTCGATGGCCTTCACATCGGGAAGGGCCTCCTGGATGGCCGGCATCAGTGGGCCGCTATACACCTTGCTGGCCGAGGTGGACGCGACGATGGGAAGGCCAAACACCACGGCTGTTCGGGCCAGTGCAATGGTATTGCCGAGCAGTGTCTGACGGTCGATCGAGCCAACGCCGAAGGCAAGCCCCGCTTGTTGGTCAATCAACAGCAGTGCGCAGTCCTTGGGCGTCAGTAGAGTCGCAGTGTTTGCCATGTCGAACTCCTCCAAACTTGGTAGGGAAATACATCCAGGAATCGGGCCGCATCAGGCACCACGTTCACTGGATATGTCGGCGCCGTCGCGCATCGTCTTGGTTACCGGCGTGTTGGCGACGATTTCCAGCAGCCGCTGCCACTGCTCGTCACTGAGTGGCTGATCGGAATGCAGCACGCGATGTATGCGTACCTTGCCGTCTTCATCACGCTCCATGCTCAAATCGGCGCGGAATTCGCCCAGGTTCCATCCCTTTTTCTCGGCGTACATGCGCAGGGTGATCGCCGTACAAGAGGCCAGTGACGCAAGGTAATAATCGTAAGGCGCAGGTCCCGCTCCCTGCCCTCCCAATGCTGCCGGTTCGTCCGTAGTCAGATCGAAATGACCGGCATGAATCCGGTGAGCGTAGTTTGTCCCGGCGGACACCACGCTCGCCCTGAACTGAGCTTTCATAACCACCTCTTTCGGCAATGAATCATTATTGGAAACATTTGACTTACGTGGTGGCGTAGGCTTCCTCATGGCTGTAAGTCAGCAAGGCAATGACAGGTAGTACGACAAAGCATTTGACGCTGAACAGGTCAAAAAGCATGGCTCCACCTCCGCAGCCCAGGGCGAAGGCACATACATTCGTCACCATGCGCGTAATGCGCGCATCGATGGCATCTTTCTGAGTACCCGACACGCCATGCCATTTGTCGGCGAGATCGAGCATCACCTGCGTCGTTGTGCCGGTCATCAAGGTCGTCGGCGGCGCGTGGGAGAGATGTACGCGCTGGACCGCGTTTTGAATCGCCATGGCGGAGACGAAGGTCAAGCCGGTCACGATGGCTGGAACGCTGTCGCCATTGGCGAACGGGCCGAAATAGAACGCCAATGCCGTGCCTGCGATCAGAAGCAGCAGCTTCAACATGAACATCGTGCGTAGCACGTGACGCTTGCGGCGAATCAGCGCGTAGCGCAAGAGCCTTACCAAAACCACGACTGCACAAAAGGTTGGCAGGGCCAGCAACTTCGCTATGGCGCCTGTGGTACCGGTCACCAGCGATGCACCGAGAGTGACGAAATTGCCCGTTACATGCGCGGTAAAGAGCCCATGCAAAGCCAGGAAACCGGCGGTATCGACATAGCCGGCGTTGAAGCTCAGCAGTGTGGGGAGCGTGGGTCTTTTCATAAGGACACCTGAGCCTCAATGGCAATCCAGCCCGTTGCATTTACAGACATTCGCATGCGTTACCAGCCCCAGCGCACTTCGGCGCCAAAATAGTCCGAGTCATGACCACCTGCGCGCCGCAAGGCCGGTGCCACGAAGTAGCGATCGAACTCCATGCCAAAAGCAAGACTGCGGGTCGCATTCCAGTTCAACTCCAGCTGCCCGTAAGTGCTGCTGCGACGCCCCGGCTCTCCCGCCGTGCCTGGAACGGGTATGTCCGGCTGCGCATAGATCGCATCGTGCGTGGTCTGCCGCCACAGTTCGCCGACAGCTGCCACCAGCTTTACGTCCTGCATCGGTGTCAGCGTCAACGATGGCTTGAAATGGATGAAGTTGGTATAGCCGGTGTAGCCGGATAAGGTGACGTAGTAGCCGTTCGGAAACAGCGGGTTGAACGTCCCCACCGTGTTGCCGGACAGATTGTGATCGCCTGAGGCCGCATCCAGCTGGAGGTCAATGCGCGGGCTCCAGCTCGCCCCGGTGAAGGTAAAGCCAGTCAATGATCCGAAAGCCCAGGCATCGACATTCTTCGCGCCAATGCTGCCGCCCTGCTTCATGCCTTCGACATCCCAATCGAAATTATCCGCACGGCCGTTGTAATGCACGTCGATGCTTTGACGTACCTCGTTGCCGGAGGCCGCCAGGAAGTGCACGTCGTCCTGCCGGAATTCCGAGAGGCTGATACTGAGCTCACTGGTAGCCGTCATGCGCCGCTGGGCACGTACACCACTGAAGGTCAGATGCCGATTGCTGTAATCGTCGAAGTCCGATTCGTTCCGGTATTGCACCGGCTGGCTTGCGAAACCGGTGATACGCCATCCACCACGCTCGTAGTCGGCCCAGATCGCATCGTAGGCCTGGCGCACGTTGGGGCCATCGCGCACCGAGACGAAGCGCTGCAGATCGAACGCGATCTCCTGCCGCCCGACCCTCAACTTGAACAAGCCACCATCGACGTTGGCCTGGGTGTCCAGGAAGAAAAGCCGCAAGTCGAGTTTGTTCGCGTCCACGGGCGAAGGTTTCGCCAGACCTGGAGCAAGCGCATTCTCCAGCTGCACGAAGATACGTGTGTTGTCCGTGAGATGGGCGTCCAAGTGAAACTCCAGGCGGTGCAACAGATAGCTTTGGCGGCGACCGCCTTCCACACCGAATAACGCCGGATCCACGCTGACAAAACGCTCACGAAGGGTCAAGCCAAACGACAGATAGCTCTTGGGATTGGTTTTCGACAGCGATATGTACTTGAACGCGTCGCCGGGCTCGGTTCGGAGCCCGGGATCTGCGAGTACCGACCAATCCTCCTGCCATCGGTAGAAATCGATCGTGGGGCGCTGCAAATTGGTGGGATCTGATGTCGCAGTCTGATCTTCGGCTAGCGCGGTGTGACTTAAGCTCGCGAAGCAAGCCCACGCCAACAGCAGCATACGAGCGGTCGGCATGGGCAAGCCACCTACTTCGGTGTGATGCCGAGCTGATGATCCACCGTCAGCTGGTCCCAATAGATGGATACATGCGTGATCGTGTGGTTCGGCGCGTACTGGATCAGCATTACACCGGGATGATCAAAGACTCGACCATTGCCCGGCGTGGATTTCCCCGTTGCCGGATCGACAAAGGGCCCCGACCAGGTACCTGTTACACGCTCGACCGAGACGGCGGTCAGGCCCTCGACGACAGCTTGCTTCACCTCGACATGAAAGTTGGGGTACGCACGGAAGATCATGCCAAAGAAAGCACGTGTGCCGGCGAGATCGAGCGGCTTGGGATTCTCCGGCTGATCGATCTGGACGTTAGGTGCGAACAGTGTCATGACCTGGTTGATGTCGTGGCTGTTCCATGCCTGTGCCCAGCGATCGACATCGGCATGCGTGACCGGAGCGTCTGCGGCGGTCGCGGACATGGCCCCAAGAATCAAAAGTAATGCTGCTGCAAGTCGTTTCATGGCATGGTTTCCAAGCGCCTAGATGTTCATGATGGGTGGCGGGTTCTGACGCCTTCGCCTTGAGCAAGCAGCAGATAGGCTGGGCGCGCATCGAATGATCTCGTCGAGGCGCGCCGCCACAAAGAATCAATTAATGCGCTTTCGTTGCGTGCACTTCCACGATGTATCCGCCCGGAAACTGCACGATGGCCGAACTGCGGTCACTGGCGTCGTAGCGCGGCACCAGCACCTTCGCTCCATTGGATGTGGCCTTGGCCAGCGTCGCATCGAGATCCTTGACCTCATAGCCGCTGATCTCATGACCGAACGGATACGGCAGATGCCCGTCCGTCACATTGACCTGCATCTTGCCGAAGCCGGATTCGATACGGATGCGGCGATAGGTCTCGCCAGGTTTGCCGATCTCGCCCGCATCGGCCTTACGGTCGTCGGCAACCACCTTGCCCTGCGAGAATCGCAGCCAGTCGCGTACGAACGTGTCGGCGGCATCGCGCGATACATAGATCCGGTTGTCCGGAACCGTCTCCAGCACGCCGTAGGATGGCGCCTTGAAGTGCCAATAAAGCTGCATCTTGACGCCACCGGGCCACTGGATCACTGCATCGAAACCGATCGGGTCCTTGAACTTGTCGACGATTACTTCGGCACCGGCCACACGTGCTAGCTTGAGCGCCTGATCCATATCGGTCACCAGGTAACCAGTACGCTCCTGGCCGAACGGGTATGGAATCGGCGTCAGGAAGGCGAACGTCGACAGTGTGCCCACCGGTGTCCAGACATACTGCCCTTCGGTACTGCTGGGCACCGGCAACACATTGAAGGTGCCGCGTGGAGAGGGCTTGCCACCAAACGTGCCGGTGAAACTGTTGACGAAGGTATCGAAATCGCCCGGGGCGATATAGACATGGGTGGTGTCATATTGCGGGCCGACGGCGACGCCCGGGGCGTTGCTCGCAGCCTCCTTCGCCAGACTTACCGAAAGAGGCGCCGTCGACAAAAGTGCGATGACGGCAACGGTGATCGTCGCGCGAACCACGTTGGTGAATGAGTTGATGTGCATAAAGCGCCTCTTCCGATGGGTTAGATAGAACCTAGGCGTCACGCCTCTTGGTGGCATAGCTGTACAGCGCCGCGAACGCCATGCCGGCGATCAGGGCGATGTGCTCCATGAAAACGTTCATCTCGGCAAAGCGCGCCGCGCCATCCAGTTTCCAGAAAGCATGCGCCAGATAGGTTGCCAAGGCCGTAAATACCGCCAAAGCACCCGCTCCCAGCCATGCGTAGCGATTGCAAATGATCGTCAGTGACCCACCCAGTTGAACAATCAGGATGAGTGCATAGAGCAACCACGATGCAGGTAAGCCGGTCGCATGCATCTCGGCCAAGGCTGCCTGCGGGTGCAGAAGCTTGTCGATGCCGCTCCACCAGTACGGCAGGGTCAGGCCGATGCGCGCAAGCCACATGGTTGCCGGAGTACCGAGAATGGCGGCGATGATAGCCGGTGTATCGCCGCTGTATCGCGACGTATTCATGCTCATACCGCCCAGCACGCGCACCCGAGCGCACCCCAGAACGACTTCAGGTCGGACTCCGCTATAGGGAGCTTGGCTGACCACGCGCTGATGTGGTCGTGACCGTGGACCGAGCAGGCACAGGCACAGCTGCAGGCATTCGCGTGGTTTTGCCGTGCCGCCATGGACTTGGCATCCTCCCAGGCCGCGTAGCCACCGTACACGCGAACAGGCGACCAGTCCGGCATCGCCGGCGGTAATGGATTCTCGTCCAGATACGCGAAGTTGCCAGCGGCGTAGACAACCTTGCCGCCGACGATCGTCAGATCCGAGGTCATGTCCGCGATCGCGTTGTCGGCGCAGGCGAAGTAATCGCCGCTGGGCACGATGAGGTCCGCGAGCTGTCCGACCTTGATCTGCCCTTTCTTGCCCTCTTCGTTGCAGAACCAAGTCACGTACTGGCTCCACATCCGTAACGCGGTTTCGCGATCCAGACAGTTGCGCTGTGGATAGAGGCGAAGGCCGCCCACGGTCATGCCGGTGGTCAGCCAGGCGAGCGAGACCCAGGGGTTGTACGACGCGACGCGTGTGGCATCAGTACCAGCCGACACCTTGATGCCCTTTTCCAACATCTTGGCGACAGGTGGTGTGGCGGCGGCTACCGCCGCGCCATAGCGTTCAACGAAGTACTCGCCCTGATAGGCCATGCGGTGCTGCACGGCGATGCCGCCGCCGAGCGCCGCAATGCGATCGATCGATTTCTCCGAAATCGTTTCGGCGTGGTCGAAGAACCAGTTGAGCCCCTGCAACGGGATATCGCGATTGATGCGCTCGAACACATCCAGAGCACGGCTGATCGTTTCGTCGTACGTCGCATGCATGCGCCATGGCCAGCGATTCTCGGCCAGCAGGCGCACGACGCCTTCGAGCTCCCCTTCCATGGCCTCGGGCATATCGGGACGCGGCTGCCGGAAGTCTTCGAAGTCCGCCGCCGAGAACACCAGCATTTCACCGGCGCCGTTGTGCCGGAAGTAGTCGTCACCCTGCTTGTACTTGGAGGTCTTCGTCCAGTTGAGAAAGTCCTCCTTTTCCGCTTTCGGCTTCTGTGTGAACAGGTTGTAGGCCAGCCGGATCGTCAGCTGGCCATCATCGGACAGCTTTTGGATCACGGCGTAATCTTCGGGATAGTTCTGGAAGCCGCCGCCGGCATCGATGGCACCGGTGACACCGAGCCGATTGAGCTCGCGCATGAAATGACGCGTGGAATTGAGCTGGTAATCGAAGGGTAGTTTCGGCCCTTTCGCCAACGTCGCATACAGGATGGCGGCATTGGGTTTGGCCAGCAGCAGCCCCGTCGGATTGCCTGCCTTGTCTCGCTCGATCTGACCACCAAGCGGCTCGGGTGTGTCCTTGGTATATCCCACGGCGCGCAGTGCAGCAGCGTTCAGCAGCGCGCGGTCGTAGAGGTGCAGCAGAAACACCGGTGTATCCGGTGCCACGGCGTTGAGTTCAGCGATCGTTGGAAGGCGCTTCTCCGCAAACTGATGCTCGGTAAAGCCGCCAACGACACGAACCCACTGCGGCGGCGGTGTGATCGCTACCTGCCGCCGCAGCATGTCCATCGCATCAGCAAGCGAGCGCACGCCGTCCCAGCGCAACTCCATGTTGAAATTCAGGCCGCCACGAATGATGTGCAAGTGGTTGTCGATCAAGCCTGGTAGCGCACAACGACCAGCAAGATCGACTTTTCGTGTCGCGCTGCCCGCCATGGCCAGCACACCGGAGTCGTCGCCGACAGCCACGAATCGCCCGTTGGCGATGGCGACGGCGCTTGCTTGGGGCTTGTCCGGATCGAGCGTAGCAAACCGCCCGTTGTACAAAAGCAATTCCGGTTCGGTTCTCGCATCGCTCATGACGTTGGCTCCTTATCTTTGATTGCCGCAGGCGGCTGCGTGCCCTGCGGCAACTGCCCGAAGCAATGCGGCTTGACCTGCTGGGTTACCCATGCCGTTGCACTCACCTGACGACCAAGCACCTGCTTAATCAGTGTCGGTATCTGTTCGCCGGCCAGTATTCCCAGCAAACCCACCAGGGCAATAACAGGTGGTGCCGGAGAGCGAACACGGACCAGGCTATAGACCAGACCTACCAAAAGTCCTGCAGCGAGTGACAACAGATACGGCCTCATGAAACACCTCCGACGCGTGGAATCCAATCGTTTGTGCTGCGGCGATGGTCGGGTGCGAATGATCAACCACCCTGCGCGTGGAACATCGTCTTGGCGTAGATCAGGCCAAGGCCGTAGGAACCGCCATACAGCTTCGCGATACCGGTGGTGCTCTCGTAGGTCTCAGAGCGTGCCCAGTCGCGCTGCAGCTCCAGCAGGTATTGCACGGCCGTCATGGGGCGCGCGCCAGCTTGCACCATGCGGTCCATTGCGCGGTCATGGGCTTCGGCAGAGACGTCGCCGCATGCATCGGCGATCACATAGACCTCGAATCCCTGCTCGATGGCAGACAACGTGGGGCCGACGATGCAGACCGACGTCCACAGGCCGGCAAGCACGAGACGCTCCTTGCCGATGGCATTCACCTGCTTGATGACCGCGGCATCCTCCCAGGTATTCATCGAGGTGCGATCGAGCAATCCCTGGCCCGGAAAAGGATCCGTGACCTCGGCAAACATCGGCCCGGAAAAACTCTTTTCCGCGACCGTGGTGAGGATCGTCGGCACTTTAAAACTTGCCGCGGCACGTGCAACCAGCCCGGCGTTGTTGCGCAAAGTGATCGCGTCGATGGAGTGTGTGGCAAAGGACATCTGCGACTGGAAGTCGATCATGATCAGCGCATGATCCTTCGGTGTCAGTAGAAGCTTTCCAGGTGTTGGTTTGGCCGTGATGGACATTACGTATCTCCTTGAAGAAGGAAAGGTCATCACATCGTCTCTGTCTTCACGAAACGAAGCGCGTTGCGATGCGAACGTATCGAGGTGACTATGGCGCCCGATGCCGTTCCTCTCTTGGATGAAGTTGACGACGAAGGATGGAAAGTCACTTGAGGACACTCGAACGAACGGCGATAAACCATTCGATAGAAGCTGGACGCTTACAGCACCGAAACCTTGAGCTTTTTCGTGGCCAGAATTCCCAGCAGCACGAATGCCGCCAAGGCAACGAACTGCGCTACGGCAAAGGGTGGCTCCTTCAACGTCGGCGCAGCGGCATGCAGCAATGGGATCTTCCCGAACGCCTGAGCGATGGCCACGAAGACAAGCAGGTATTCACTGGTAACCAGGCCGCTGGCAAAGATGAAGGAGCCAAGGCGTGATCGTTGAGTTCCTCGCGCGACCATCAGCACGACGGCCAGAATGATCACGGCGACAACGCCCACACCAATGGCTGGTGTCATGCCATGAAAGGGAAAGAAGAATCCCGTGACACTCGTTGCTGCTGCAGTCGTCCAGAACAACCCGAACCACCTGGATGACCGCGAGCCACGGAGGAGATCGGCGACCAGCGGCATGCCGGACAGCAGCGCGACAATGCTGAGTAACGTATGGATGGCCGTGAATATGCCTAGTCCGGTGATCATGAGGCGGTCCCTCCCGTTTCAGTTCAATGCTTACGCCTTGGCGAAAGCGAGCAGGTCCGCATTGATGACGTCGGCATGCGTCGTCGGCATGCCATGCGGGAAACCCGGATAGATCTTCAGGGTCGCGTTCTTCAGAAGCTTCGCTGACAGAACCCCTGCGTCTTGGCAAGGAACAATCTGGTCGTCGTCCCCATGCATCACGAGCGTCGGCTGATCGATCTTTTTCAGATCTTCAGTAAAGTCGGTCTCGGAGAATGCCTTGATGCAGTCGTATTGTGGCTTGGCGCCACCCATCATGCCCTGCCGCCACCAGTTGCGAATAACCCCTTCGGAGATCTTTGCGCCCGGGCGATTGAAGCCGTAGAACGGTCCCGTGGGAATGTCGAGGTAGAACTGCGCGCGATTGGCCGCGAGCGCCGAACGAAAGCCATCGAAAACTTCAATCGGAAGTCCGCCCGGGTTATTTGGTGTCTTCACCATGATGGGTGGCACGGCACTGATGAGTACGGCTTTCGCCGTGCGGTGTTGGCCATAGCGAGCCACGTAGCGAGCCACCTCGCCGCCACCGGTCGAATGACCCACATGAATGGCGTCGCGCAAATCGAGGGCCTCGGTCAACGCCGCGAGATCGGCCGCGTAGTGATCCATGTCGTTGCCTTCGGCCGTCTGCGTGGAGCGGCCGTGTCCCCGCCGATCATGCGCGATCACCCGATAGCCATGACTCAGGAAGAACAGCATCTGAGCGTCCCAGTCGTCTGCGGACAACGGCCAACCGTGGCTAAACACGATGGGCTGGCCATGTCCCCAGTCTTTGTAATAGATCTCAGCACCGTCTTTGGTCCTGATGCTGCTCATGTTCTGGCTCCCGCGATTGGATGGAGAAGAAGGCATGCCTGAGGGGCGTGTTGAGGCTGCGCTGCCGACGATCGGAAAAGCCACGACGGCTGCGGTGATGGCAGCCCCGCGAAGCAAGGCGCGACGACTTTCATTGACATCGGTGGATCGATCGCTGTTTGTCATGGCATTCCCCTGTAAGTGCATGCTCTCTTGAGGTGTCCTCACCACAAATTTGCTGATCGACTCAGTTCGTCATGTCAGAAACCGTCATGTCGAACAACAGGATTTCCGCATCGCTCCTGGCGCGTACACTGATTTTTCCGGCGGTCGTCCAGGCTGCGCCATCCCCGGTGTTGAGCTCCTCGCCGTCAACTTCCACGCTGCCACGAGCAACTTGCAGCCAAAGGTTTCGGCTGCCCATGGGGATGTGCTCCAGTTCGTTCCCAGCGCCTAGTCGCGCCGCATATAAATCAACGTCCTGATGAATCTTCACGGCTCCATTGCGCGGACTACCCGAACCAATCAAGTGCCACCGATTCATCGATTTCGCTAGCGCAAAATGGCGTTGCTCGTAGCCGGGCGCGAGACCAAGCTTCTCCGGCAGGATCCAGATTTGCAGGAAGTGCACAGGTTCATTTTTCGAAGCGTTGAACTCCGAGTGCGTCACGCCGGTACCCGCGCTCATTCGCTGTAACTCACCCGGCTGGATCTGTGCGCCAGTACCGAGGCTGTCCTTATGCTCAAGCGTGCCTTCGAGCACCCAGGAAAGAATTTCCATATCCCTGTGCGGGTGTTCGCCAAAACCCGCGCCAGGCGCAACACGATCTTCGTTGATGACACGCAGCGGGCCGAAACCCATGTGATCTGGATCGAAGTACTGTCCGAAGGAGAACGTATGGCGGCTTTGCAGCCAGCCGAAGTCAGCGTAGCCACGTTCGTTTGAGCGTCGAGTGAGCACGGGCGTCGCCTCGCTGGATACAAATCAGTTCCAAACTCTGGCGTGGAAACTGGTCAACGGACAATTGAGCATCCGGCCAAGTCTCCTTAAACCATGCAGCAATCGTATCCAAAGCCCGACTTCGAAAAAATCGCACATAGGAGGGGCAAGGTTGCCCTTCGAAAGTAGGATAAGGCCGCGCTGTCGCACATGACCGGCAAGACCACCAAGATCGCTTGCAAGCGCCGCTGATGACGTTGGATAAAACGGAGCTTGGATGCGGACGGATCGCTAAAAGTCCATCCGCACCATGCCGACGGATGCGCTGAGGACTGTCGCTTCAGTCAGATACTCATTGAACGCAATAGACCACGGCGATTTGCCACGGCGATGGCTTCGGTGCGACTCAGCACATTGAGCTTTCTGAAAATGGCCTGCATATGGCTCTTGACCGTGACTTCCGAGATCGCCAGCGCCGCGCCGATGAGCTTGTTCGGTTTGCCAAGGGCCAACAGGCGCAGGACGTCCAATTCGCGTGGAGTCAGCTCTTCCAGCGGCATGCGCTCAGCCAGTCTGATCGCAACCGCGGGGGAAACAAGTGTCTTCCCCGCATGCACTTCGCGTATGGATCGGCACATTTCTTCGCGTCCCACGTCTTTCAGCAGATACGACTTGGCTCCTGCATGCATGACGCGATAGATGTCCTCGTCGCCATCGTACGTCGTCAAAATGATGATGCGTGCGCCGGGATCAACGGCGCGAATTTCATGGATCGCATCCACGCCATCCAGGCCTGGCATGCGCAGGTCCATCAGAGTGACGTCGGGTCGTTTCTCTTTCCAAAGCTCGACTGCCTGGCGCCCGTTGCCCGTTTCAGCGACAACCTCCATGTCGGTCTCCTGTTCAAGGATCGCGATCAATCCGTCGCGAACGACGGTATGGTCCTCAACGATCAACAAGCGGATTTTGGTAACGCTATCGTTTCGATCGACATGCTGGTGGTTTCCGACTTCGGAACGGAGTACACCATCACCGGTAGTTCTCTTGGAGCTCGCCATTGCTGCTACTCGTCTATCGGGATGCGCAAGATGACAACTATCTCGGTTCCAGAATCTGGCTTCGAACGAATCGCGAAGCCACCTTTCATGCGCTCTACGCGTTCCATCATGCCCATCAGACCAAAACCTTCGTGTTCGGCATCCACATCGAAGCCTCGTCCATCATCGGCCAATTGCAGTTCGATGTCTTCCTGACCAAAACGAAGCGTGATCCGGAAATGTCGTGCCTGCCCGTGTTTGATCGTATTGGTCAGCGCTTCCTGAGCGATGCGCAACAGATCCTCTTCCCACTGTGCTGGCATCGCTTGTTCCTGGCCTATGACCCGAAACGACGCTTTCAGTTGAGCGCATTCCGCCATTTTTCTGAGCAAATCTTCAAGCGCCGCGCACAAAGTCGCGTTGCGCAGCGAATGTGGCCGCAAGGCACGCACCGAGCGACGCGCTTCGCGCAGGCTCGCACGTGCCAGTTCGCTGGCACGCTCGATATGCATGTTCGTACTGGTGCCGTCATGTCGCAGGAGCGTGCCTTTCGCGGCCTCCAGCTGCACGATGACACCCGTAAAACCTTGTGCCAACGTGTCATGGATGTCGCGTGCCATCCGGTTGCGTTCTGCCAATACCGCAGCCTCCCGGCTCTGCTGGGACAAGCGCATGAGCCGGATTGCCAGCGTTGCCTGATGGGCAAGCGCTTTCGTCAATTCGATCTCCTCCGCTCCGAAGACCCGGGAGCCCGTGAAGCGGATGCCGATGATGCCAACAAGCTGACCGGCCATCACCATGGGCGCAATCAGCAATGCGCTAACACCCGAAGTCATGAAATACGTCTTCAGATCGGCAAACGGTCTGGGCAACTCGGCTGTAGGCCAGACGGCAGTGCGGCCATCAGCAAGGATGATTCGCGCAGGATCCTTACTGATGTCCTCAATTACAAAGTGCATCCCAACCTTGAGAGCATCGCTCCAGAGCGGCGGCGTATTCTTTAGAATGGAGATGCTCCCCCCAAAATACCCTGCTTCGATGCTCGTCTTGAAGCGCCCTCCCTCTACGACGCCCAGGATATCCAGCACATCGGCGTTTCGTTCCCAGACCGTGACGCTATGCGCATCCATCTGAGTGAGTATCGTCGTCACGACGTGCTTCGGCAGTTTGTCCGGATCGAATTCTTGTGCAAGCGAATCCAGTGTGCGGGTCAGCGCCGCCAACTGACCGCGGGCAAGATGCTCGGATAGACGCAAGGCTTCGGCTGCCTCATGCAGCGCATCCTCGGACTTCTTCTTCTCCGTGATGTCGATCACGGCACCGACGTACTCCAGTTGGCCCGCAGCATCCCGCATGGGGTTAGCAACCGTGTGCACATGCCTGATCGTTCCATCGGGCATCAACAACCGATGTTCGTACTCAAGGAAGGTTCCATCCTGCAGTGCCTTTTCCAGCGTTGTTTGAACACGCATCCGGTCATCCGGATGTACTCGCTCAAGCGCCTGCTCAAGTGAGGGATTGGTGCCCGGATCCCACCCTCCTATGCGCACGGTCTGCGCAGAGGAGATGAGCTCCCGGCTGGCCACGCGCAGACACCAGCTGCCCGTGCCACTCAATTTTTGCGCCTCGGTCAGATACGCTTCGCTCCGGCACAAGGCTTCCTCGGCGCGCTTCTGGTCAGTGATGTCCATCAAGGCACCGATAAACTCCAGCGCACCGGTTCGGTTTCTCGTGGGTTGCGCCAGGACGTGGACATGCTTGACCATACCGTCCGGCATCAGGAGGCGATGTTTGAAATCCAGATTCGCCTCGTCACGGGCCGCACGATCAATCGTCTCTCGCACGAACGCGATGTCTTCCGGGTGGAGGCGCTGGAAGACAAGATCCAAGGTCGGGGTTGTTTCTCGGTCATACCCCACAATGCAAAATGTCTCCGCGGACCAGAAAAACTCACCTGTGGCAACGTTCCAGCCGAAACTGCCGGTGCGACTCAGCCGTTGGGCCTCCGCCAGATAGGCCTCATTCCGTTGCAGGCGTTCTTTCGATTCCTTGACCGCAGCCAGAGCGCTCTCCAGCTGTTCATTCGCCAGGCATTGTGTTGTGACATCCCGACAGGTCACAACGATGAGATGGCGCTCCTCAAGAACGCAGCGCGCCAGGCTCAGATCAATGATCGGCTGGTACCCGCTCTTGGTCTTGCAGCGGCTTTGCAACGTAACCGGCACACCAAGCGGCTTGCTTTCCACAAGCTCAATAATTTCTTCCTTCGGTGCGCCGAGCACAACGTCCCACAGATGGAAGGACAGCAATTCGTCGCGGGTGTAACCCAAGGCCGTAGAGACCGCGGGATTCGCGTCAATGATGCGACCGTCGAATTCGATAACGAATATCGGGTCAGCAATGTGCGTAAAGAGACTCTCCAACTGAAGCAAGCGACCAAGAGATGCCTCCAGTTCTCGCTGGCACGGTGTCAATTCGGAGTGTGATGAATCCTGCGTTTCTGCCATATCCAGTGTCTTTTCCGCGCCATTGCGCGCATAGCATGCGCTGCCAAAACCCCAAAAGTAAGCTGGTCAGTCGAACCAAGTGCAATGACCTGGCAATGTCGCATCTACATGGCTCGCCATTAATGGTACGCATGACCATGGACCGCCATGGAGCTTGGCACGAGTTGACCACCAATGTAGTAGCGCACGACCGGCATGGATCTCCCGGCCAGGAAAGCGGTCAGGCATTCTCGAAAGTGGTCGAAGCCGGCAGTTTTGTGCGCGGCGCCGAGAAGCTCGGCATGTCGACCACCTCGGTGTCGCGGCTGATCGCCGAGCTCGAAGAGCATCTCGGCACACGCCTGCTGCAGCGAACGACGCGCCGGCTTCATCTGACGGATGCCGGCCACCGCTTTATCGAACGCGCGACGCAATTGCTGACCGACCTGCAAGAAGCGGAAGCCGAGGTCGGTTCAGCAACGACGACACCACGAGGGCGGCTGCGCATCAGCGTGCCGCTCTCGTTTGGGGTTCGTCACCTGTCCGACCTATTTCCCCGATACCGCATGAAGTATCCCGAGGTGGAACTTGAAGTACATGCCACGGATCGGCGCGTCGACCTGATCGAGGAAGGCTTCGATCTCGCCCTGCGCCTGTCGCTGGAGATTCCTCCCACCTGTGTGGCACGTCGGCTGACTGTGGTGCGACTGGTGGTTTGCGCGGCGCCGGACTATCTCAAGCGCCACGGCACACCACGCACGCCAGAGGACCTGGCAGAACACAACTGCCTGACGCTACCGAGCGGCGGGTTCGAAGGTCGCTGGCCGCTCGAGGGCGCGGACGGTGTCGTTACCGTACGCGTTCGCGGGGACTTCCGCGCTGACAGTGGTGATCTACTCCGCAGTGCCGCGCTTGCAGCGCAAGGGATCATTCTGTTGCCGACATTCATCGTCGGCGACGATCTTGCGCGCGGTGAGTTGGTGCCACTATTGCCGAAATGGCAACCACCGCATACCGATGCAGTGATCATCTACCCGACACGTCGATTCGTGTCCGCGAAGGTCCACACGTTCACAGAGTTCCTGTAACAGGAGTTCGCCGGTGATCCACCCTGGGATCGTTGGATGACTGTCTGACATCATCGGGCTAGGCGGCTGCCGAAGTCCTTGTCATAACGGCTTGAACGTTGGAAAGAAGGACTACCTTGCAAGCTGCGTAGCGCCATCGGGTCTGGATGACGTAGCAGCCGAACCCGGACAAGACACCACAGCATGCGGGCTACCGATTATGGTGGCCTGGTCCCGCCGAATGCCTTGCTCTGGTGTTGCCCACAACAGTCCGCGTGTGGCGCAGTCGGCGCCGTAATCAAAAAGCTGCTGCAAGCTCTTCAAACGAAAGTCGGCGAAGCTGTGATCCGGATAGTCTGCAGGTATCACGGCAATCCGAAGCTGCATGTGATGCTCTCTTGTCACGCTGTCGACGAGGGCAATCGTTTCCTTCGTTTTGTACATCAGTTGTGCAGAGAAGCTCCTGCCGAGAAGTTCGAAGGTCTCGAGCGACGATTCATGAGGCGGGCTCGCCAGTTGACTGTTTACGATCACATAGACGTTCGATCCATTCAGTTGATCGAGACTCGTCGATACAACATCCGCGACCAGCGGGGTGATGAAAAATGGCGTGGTCACGCTGCCATCCACATGCAGTTCGTCATAGGAATGAACCCCATCGCTGACGTGGATAATCACGGGCGGAAACATGCCTGGCACGCTCGCGGACGCGATAAGCACATCACGGAACAGCTGTCTGGCTGCGGTGCCACCATGCACCGCAATAGCGCCCATGTCCCAAAGCACCGTTTCCCGCTTGTCGAGATCGGTCGTGGCGATGATCAACCTTCGCCCCTTCGAGGTTTCGGCTGCCACGTCAGCGACCATCTTGGGTGTAACGAAGTGATCCACGAGCTCATAAAGCCGCCCGTGGTTTCCCAGGCCGGAAGGAAAGAGCAGTCGTGCCAGAAAGCTCGACTTCGGTGAATGTATCAAGTAGCTCCGTTCACCTCCGAAGGCATCCTGCAATGCGGGATCCCACAAGGAACCCAGGAACGCAAACGGAGCGATCAAAGCTCCAGCACTCACTCCGGTAACCAGCTGAAAGTCCGGTCGGTTATCCCCTCGCGTCATGCCGGCCAGGGCGCCAGCACCAAACGCTCCTCCGGATCCGCCTCCCGACAACGCGAGAATATTTACCGGGCCGCCGTGTGCAACCTGACGCAATCCCTGAATAATGGGTGGTGAAATGGTGGAGAAGCGATGCCGATCCGTCGTGACGATACGTATGCTGGCATCGAAGCCGATAGGCGCCGTGTTCGAGATGAGCGTGGGTGGCGGCGGCTTGCGGCTGTGAGTGACGCAACCGGCCAGGGAAATCAGGCATGCCAGGGAAAGAAGTGACTTGCTGATACGCATAGGGCTTCCCTCAAACTTGCAACGCAACTTTATGAGCGCACACCTTGTTAGTACATACATGTCGCAGCGAATTGATGGCTATGTTGCGGATTTCGGCCATGTTGAACACCCATTCCGATCGGTGTTGGTCGGGCCGATGGCATTCTGATCTATTCACCCCAGTACAATTACGGCGTTCGTCAGTCAACTGACGCGTCGGATCGGGCTGCGTGTGGGCGACAGCGTTACAATTGCCCCCGCAATCCCGCCAAGCCAATCTCCGTCTTCGTATGCGTAATCCCCTGCAGGAACAACTGCTCAAGGCCGGCTTGGTCAACAAGGCCAAGGCCGCCCAGGTAGTGCGTGAGCAGACCAAGCAGCGCCAGGGCAAGACGCCGGCGCCACCCAGCACCGAACAGGTGGATGCACAGCGCTTGCAGGTCGAGCGTGCGGAACGCGATCGTGCGCTGGCTGCCGAACGCAACGCGCAGTCCCGCGCCAACGAGCAACGCGCGCAGGTTCGTCAGATCGTGGAGATGCACAAGGTGAAACGCGAAGGCGAGATCGCTTACCGCTTCACCGACGGCGACATGATCAAGAGCCTGCTGGTCAACGAACCGCTACGCGCGCAGCTGGCCAACGGCACACTGGTTATCGTCCGCCACGACTCAGGCTATGAACTGCTGCCTCGCCCTGCTGCCGACAAGGTCTACGATCGCGACGCAGCCATGATCGTGCTCGACCATGGGCGCGTCGAAGCGATCGCTCAGACGAGCGGGGACGACGAGTACTACAAACAGTTCCAAGTCCCTGACGATCTGATCTGGTAAGTAACCATCTTCCAGTTATGCCCTTTATCGACTGAAGGAGAGCAGCCCTTCAATTGAGCCAACCAGACGGATGCTCATCGCCCGAAGATGATTTCCTTGCCTTCGTGGTCGCGGTCCCAGCCGCGCAGCTGGTCACGGATATGCGCGATGCGCTGGCGCCCGAGTGCGTTGCGCTCCTCGTCGAGCACGAGACCGTCCAGCAGCTCAGCCAGCCGCTGCGCGGTGGGCAGCATCGCATCCCATGCATCGAGCGCTGGCAAGGGTCCGGGCAACGTCATGAAGAAGCTCACGCCGGGCGTACGTAACGTATCCAGCTTGCCCAGATCGAAATTGCCGGGCTTGAGCATGTTGGCCACGCTGAAGATCGGGCCAAGTTCGCGCTTGCCGTCGACCAGCCGGTGATAGATGCCCATGTCGCCGAATTCGAGGCCGGCTTTTTCAGCGGCTACCACCATATTCGGGCCGTTGAAGTGCTCGCCTTCGCGCGCGACCACGAACAGCGTGACGATGCGTTCCACCTGCAGTTGGGCTGGACGCCGACCAAGATCCGAGCGTGGTGGAGTCTTCGCCGCCGTTGTGGGCGCCTCGGCAGCTGCGGCGGTGGCAGTGACTGGAGCGGTGACTGGACGCGGGGGTTCGCCACTGGAGCTCGGTGCCCGCAGCGCGTCCACGATGGAGGCAGCATGACCTTCCAGCGTGGGCTTCGGCTTGGCAGCATTACGTTCGCCAGAGAGCGTGGCGCCCAGCCGTTCGAGTTCCTCGCGCAAGCCAACCTCCAGCTCACCCTGCTGTGGCTGTGGCGCATCGTGATGATGATCGCCGTACCCGGACTGATCGAGCGCACTGAATACCGGATCGTCTGCCAGGCTCCGTTCGCCCAGCGTAGGCTCGCGGCGTTCGCCTGTGTGTTCACCTTGGACAGGACGTCGCGTGCCCTGCTCCTTCTTCGGCTGGCCGAACAGCCAGATGAGGGCCAGCACGATCAGGCCGACGATCAACAGCGGTATGCCGAGGACCGGGTTCCAGGCGAAAGCGAGCAAGGGTTGCGTCATCATGGAGTCCTCAGGCAGCTCCTGCCAGTTTAGCCGCTTCAGCGAGATCCACCTGCACCAGTCGCGATACGCCCGGCTCATTCATGGTCACGCCGCACAGCTGGGTAGCCGCTTCCATCGTGGCCTTGTTGTGGCTGATGAAGATGAATTGCACTTTCTCGCTCATCTCCCTGACCAGGCTGGAGAAACGCCCGACGTTGGCTTCGTCCAGCGGTGCGTCTACCTCGTCGAGCAGGCAGAACGGTGCAGGATTGAGGCCGAAGATGGCAAACACCAGCGAAACGGCTGTGAGCGCCTTCTCGCCGCCGGAGAGCAGCGTGATGTTGGAGATGCGCTTGCCGGGCGGCCGCGCCATGATCGACACGCCGGTATTCAGCAGGTCGTCGCCAGTCAGTTCCAGATACGCGTGGCCGCCACCGAACAGGCGTGGGAACAACTCCTGCACGCCAGCGTTGACCTTGTCGAAGGTTTCCTTGAAGCGCTGGCGGGTCTCGCGATCGATCTTCTTGATCGCGCCTTCCAGCGTTTCCATCGCGCTGACGAGATCGGCCAGCTGGTTGTCCAGGTAGGTCTTGCGCTCGCTCTGCTCGGCATGTTCCTGAATCGCGGCGAGGTTGACCGGCTCCAGTCGGGCGATCTTCTGCGCGAGATCACCGAGTTGCTGACGCCACTGGTCGGCGTCGATGTTCTCGGCCAGTTCCGCCAGCAGCGTTTCCAGCTCGAGGCCGGAGGCAGCAATCGCCTGGGCCAGCTGTTCGGCGCGCAGATGCAATGCCTGTGCGGAGAGGCGTTTCTCGGACAGGCTCTCGCGCAGTGTGGCCAGGCCCTGCTCCGCCAGATGGCGTTGCTGTTCCAGCTTGCGGAATTCCAGGTCGCAATCTTCCAGCGCACGGCGTGCGTCCACCAATTGCTTGTCGACCAGCAGACGCTGGTCCAGGTAGGTCTGGCGCTCGTTCTCCAGTTCGGCGATCGGATCGGAGCCGGCCGCAAGCTGCTCGGTGATTTCCGTACGACGCGCCTCGATCTGGCGCAGTTGCGAATCCATCCGACCCAGCGCCTGTTCCAGCGAAGCCAGCGCGGAACGCTTCGATTCAAGACCCAGCGCCAGTGAGTGCGACTGGTCGGCTGCCTCGCGCGCGTTCATCCGCGCTTCCTCGCGCGCCTCGAGCAGCGCACGCCGCTCATTTTCCAGTTCGCGGCGCTGGTCTTCCAGATCGCCCATCAGGCCGACGGATTCGTCTAGCCGCGCGCGCGCATCACGGGTCTGGCCCTGCATGTCATCCAGCTGGGCGGCCAGGTCGGCCAGTTCACCGGTGACCTTCTCGGCGCGGGCACGGGCGGTTTCCAGCTTGCCGCGATGGCTCTGCAACTGCCCGGCGAGCTCGGACTGGCGGCGATGCGCGTTGTACAGCTCGCGCTGCGCATCATCGCGCGCTCGCTCGGTTTCGAACTTGCTGGTACGCAAGCTATCCAGCCGTTCGCTGGCTTCTTCCAGTTGCGCTTCCAGCGTCTCGATCTGCTCGGCCAGCAGGCGTATCTCGCGCTCGCGCGCCAACACGCCCACCTGGCTGCCTTGCGCACGACGCACGCGCGCCCAGCCCGGACCCAGCCACTCGCCACTGCGGGTAATCACCGATTGATACGGCGCCAGTGCGGACAACGAAGCTACACGTTGATGAGCATCATCAAGTGATTCAGCCGTCAGCACATGGCCGAGGATCGCCATTGCCGCTGCCGGTCCGCGCACATGCGCAGCCAGGGTGCCGGCTGTATTGGCACCACCGTCGGCGGCATCGAGCAGGGCGACGTCGGCGTTGTCGAGCGCGCCGAATTCGGCAGCCAGTGTGTGCGAACCGTCCACCAGCACGCTGTCCAGGAAACCGCTCAAGGCGGTTTCCACGGCGGTTTCCCAGCCGGCTTCGACCTGCAGCGATTCACCGAGCCGACGCGATTTGTCCAACCCGAGCCGGGCCAGCCAACCGCTGGCGGCGCTTTCCTCCTGGCCGAGCGCAGCGTGTTGCAGCGCTTCCAGTGAGGCATGCCGACCACGGGCGGCCTGCAATTGCTGGCGCGCCTCGTTTAGCGCCGACTGCACCTGGCGCTCTTCTTCCTGCACTTTCTCGTGGCTGGATTTGTGCTGGTCGAGCAGGCTGCCGAGTGTTTCGACGCGTTCACGCTGGGTGTCGTGCTCGCCATGCAGCTGTTCACCGGCAGCATCCAGCGCAGCCACATCGGTGGCTTTCTGTTCGGCTTCCAGCGCTTCGCGGCGCCTGGACAGATCGATGCTCTGGCGATCCAGGTAGTTGAGCTTGGTGCGTTCCACCTCGGCCGCACGGCTGGATTCGCCGGCGTTGCGGGTGTGGTTGTCCCAGCGCTGCTGCCAGTCGGCCAGTTTGGTCTCAGCGTCCCGTTGGGCTTCGGCCGTGTCGTCCTGCAGCTGCTGCAAGGCTTCGAGCTTCGGTTCGCCTTCGGCCAGCGCCAAGCGCAGTGTTTCGATCTGCTGGCTGTCGGTGGCGATGTGCGCGGCCAGCTCGACGTGTTCGCGCTCGGCGTCGCCATGCGCGCGCTGCAGTCGGTCGGCGGTTTCACGGTTGTGGCGCACCTGCTGTTCGACCCGGGCAATCTCGGCGCCGACCTTGTACACCTCAGCCTGTACTGCGTTCAGATGCTCGCTGGCACCGGTGTGATGCTCTCGCACGCTTTCCAGCTGCGCCTCGATCTGGCGCTGCCCTGCCAGCTGTTTCTCGATCTCGATCTCGGCCGCGGACAGGCCCGCGCCCTCGCCTTCATGCTGGCTCTTCAGGCCGCGGTATTCGAGAGCACGCAGCTCGGCCTCCTTGCGCGTCTGTTCTTCCTTCAAGGCCTTCCAGCGCTCGGCGGCGCGGGCCTGACGATTGAGATGCTCGAGCTGCTTGTCCACCTCGTCGCGCACGTCACGCACGCGGTCGAGGTTCTCGCGGGTGGCCTTGATGCGGCTCTCGGTTTCCTTGCGGCGCTCCTTGTACTTGGAGATGCCGGCGGCCTCTTCCAGATGCGTGCGCAGTTCTTCCGGGTGCGCATCGATGATCTGGCTGATCATGCCCTGCTCGATGATCGAGTAGCTGCGCGGCCCCAGGCCGGTGCCGAGGAACAGGTCGGTGATGTCGCGGCGGCGGCAGCGCGCGCCGTTCAGGAAATACGCGGACTGGCCGTCGCGGGTCACCTGTCGTTTCACCGAAATCTCGGCGTACTGGCCGTACTCGCCCTGAATCGTCCCATCGCTGTTGTCGAAGATCAGCTCGACGGTGGCCTGCCCAACCGGTTTGCGCGTGTTGGAGCCGGAGAAGATCACGTCGGTCAGCGAATCACCGCGCAGGCGGCTGGCTGCGCTCTCGCCCATCACCCAGCGGATCGCATCGATGATGTTGGATTTGCCGCAGCCATTCGGGCCGACCACGCCGATCATGTTGCTCGGCAAATGCAGGGTGGTTGGGTCCACAAAGGACTTGAAACCGGCGAGTTTGATGGTACTCAGACGCATGGGATGCCTGTAGGTGGGTCGGACACAACCCTGTAGCAATTGACAGCGGCTCAGTTTATCGAACCGGGAGCAGCGCGGCGAACCTTCAGGGGTTAACACATGGCTGGGTTACCGGGCACGCTCGATATGACCATCCTGTAACACCTTATAGCGCGGGCTGGCCGCATCATCAAAACGAACGTTTGGTTCAAACAGCGGGAGCAACGTACGGGTATCGGGCGTGAATCCGAAAAGCGTCAGATAGCGTGGCAGTTTGTCGTTCTCGAACACTGGAGCTTGATCCCTGATGCCCGCCAGATCTTCACGCAAATGCTCGAGGTAAATGTGCGAGTGATCCATGACCCATAGCCAGCTCAAGGGCTTAAGCCGCGACATCTGCGAGTTGACCGTATTGATCGCCGCATAAGCCAGCACCAGGGTAAAACCCGCCAACCAGACCAGCTTTCGACGGCAAACCGGTACGGAAGCAGCAGCAACTCGCGCGCACCATATACCGACGAAGAGTGCCACCAGTTGAAGCTCTTCATAGTGGTACCGATATTCACGGGGAAGCTCTAGACCGTACCATGCGATACGGTTCGAAACGGCGATTGGCAGGTAATCGAACAGAAGTACCAGCAGCATCACGGGCAGGATTTTCCAACTGCCCCGTCCACGCCAAAGGCTCCATCCAAACATGGCGCACAGGAGCAGCAACACCCCTGCCAGACGGAAGGACAGTCCGTGAATGGGAACATCATGAACCGCCTCAATTCCGAGCCCGGCTGCACCCGCGAGCAGTACCTTCACGAACTCCAGGTCGGCTCGAATGGCAACAGGCAGCGCAGCCCTCCCGCTAGCGGGGAGAAAATGGAGATATGCCAGGATAAATGCCGCTGATCCGAGAGCGAACAGCATGGGTGGCCAAACGGTTTTGCGCAGTTGGGTGCGGAAGCGCGCTTCGTCACTCAGGTAGCCGATCACCAGCATGTGAAACGGGATCAATACCGCTTTTTCGTAAAAGCCTAATGCGGCCACGAATGCCAGCGCAGCAATCCACAAATGGGCACCACGTCCACTTCTGAGCCACGCAAGGTAGTGGTAGATCGCACAGACATCGAGGAATACGTATGGCACTCGCTGTTCGGCATGCGCCCACCAGGCCAACCCTGAGACGATCAAACTGCATGCGGCATAACCGCAGACGATGAGGCCACTTGCTTGCCCCGCATTCAAGAGGCGCAAGCTGCAGGCAAGATAGATCAACGTTCCGATGTGAAAAATCATCAGGACGGCCACTGCAACGGCAAAATTCATCGGGGAGATGTGGTAAATCAGCCACGTGAGCACTTCATGCAGAGGTGCGTAATGCACATCTGCCGGAGCCAGCACGAACTGCCAGAACCCGGTGTGCTGCATGATCACCAGATAGTCCAGGTCGTCGTTGGTGAAGTCGCTGTGCCAGAGCAGATACCAGACGGTATAGGCGACGACGAATGCGGCCGTCACCATGGTGACTTGTCGGGTCAATCGTCCCCAAGTGTCTTCTGCAGCCTGGTTACCCTGCATATTTGTCCCCGATCAACCCGACCTTCACGTTTACCAGAAGGTAATCCCCAGCGCCAACGCCATGCCATACAGAGCTTTCGGGCACGCGCTTACTCTGCTTTTGCATCGATCGACAATGCATGAATGCCGTCATTCATCAGCCCATCGAGCACCGCATAGACCATCCGGTGGCACTTGATCGGCGGCTGACCGGCGAACGCGGCGCTGATGATCCGTACATGGAAGTGTCCCTTGCCCTCCCCCGCATGGCCGGCGTGCTTGTGGCCTTCGTCCAGCACTTCCAGCTCGCTCGGCGCGAACGCCGCCTGCAGGCGCTCGCGGATTTGCTCGAGGACGGGCTGTACAGTCCCTGTCATGCGGCTGGCAACACTTTACGGAACGGCTTTACGGTGGTGTCGCGATACACGCCGGCAGCGACGTAGGGATCGGCCTTGGCCCAGCTTTCCGCCTCGGCCAACGAGGCGAACTCGGCCACGATCAGGCTGCCAGTGAAACCGGCCGGGCCTGGATCTTCCGCATCAATCGCCGGAAATGGGCCGGCCAGCAGCATGCGTCCTTCGTCCTGCAGCTGCTGCAGGCGGGCCAGATGCGCCGGGCGCGTGGCCTTGCGCGCGTCCAGGGAGTCCGTGTTATCGGTGCCAATGATCGCGTACCACATAGCTCAGGCCTCCGGGCGCATATAGGGGAACAGCAGCACATCGCGGATCGAGGCGGAGTCGGTCAGCAGCATCACCAGTCGGTCGATGCCGATGCCGAGACCACCGGTGGGCGGCAGGCCGACTTCCAGTGCACGGATGTAGTCGGCGTCGAAGTGCATCGCCTCGTCGTCGCCGGCATCCTTGGCATCGACCTGGGCCTGGAAGCGTGCGGCCTGGTCTTCCGGGTCGTTCAACTCCGAGAAGCCATTGGCGATTTCCTTGCCGTTGACGAACAGCTCGAAGCGATCGGTGATGCCCTTGTCGATATCGCTTTCACGCGCCAGCGGCGACACCTCGACTGGATGGTCGGTGATGAAGGTGGGCTGGATCAGGGTGTGCTCGACGGTTTTCTCGAAGATTTCCAGCAGCAGCTTGCCCCAGCCATAGCCGGGCTTGACCTGCGCGTGCAGACGCTTCGCATGGGCCGCCATCGCCTCGCGATCACGCAGCTCCTCGCGTTTGATCTCCGGGTTGTGCTCCAGCACGGCGTCTTCCATGCGCCAGCGACGGAACGCCGGGCCGACGTCGATCGCTGCGCCATCCCACATGAGCTCGGTGGTACCGAGCACGGTCTGCGCGGTGTCGCGGATCAGCTCCTCGGTGAGATCCATCACCTCGTGATATGTCGCGTAGGCCTGGTACAGCTCCAGCATGGTGAATTCGGGGTTGTGCCTGGTCGACACGCCCTCGTTGCGGAAGTTGCGGTTGATTTCGTAGACGCGGTCGAAGCCGCCGACCACCAGGCGCTTGAGGTAAAGCTCCGGCGCCACGCGCAGATACAGATCCATATCCAGCGCGTTGTGGTGGGTGATGAACGGCTTGGCCGTGGCACCACCGGGGATGAGGTGCATCATCGGCGTTTCCACTTCCATGAAGCGGCGCGCGGGCGATTCAAGCCACTGGCGCATGAAGCCGATGATCTTCGAGCGCTGCATGAAAGTGCGCCGCGCTTCCTCCGTGACGATCAGGTCGACATAGCGCTGGCGATAGCGCTGCTCCACGTCGGCCAGACCATGGAACTTGTCCGGCAGCGGACGCAGGCTCTTGGTCAGCAGACGCAGGGCGTCGACACGCACCGACAACTCACCGGTCTTGGTGCGCATGAGCACGCCTTCGGCGCCCACGATATCGCCCACATCCCAGCCCTTGAACGCTTCGTAGGTTTCGCCCAGCGTGCCCTGATGAATGAACAGCTGGATGCGGCCGCTGAAATCCTGCAACTGCACGAAACTGACCTTGCCCTGCACGCGCTTCAGCACGATGCGGCCGGCCATCTTCACGCGACGTGCCGCCGCATCGATCACCTCGGCCGTCTGCACGTCCTTGTCGGCGAACTCGGCTTGCAGGTCACCGGCGAAACTGTCGACCTTGAAGTCGTTCGGGAACGCGATGCCGTGCCCGCGCAGCGCATTCAGTTTCTCGCGACGCTCGGCGATCAGCTTGTTTTCGTCGATGGGTAAGGTGTCGACCGGTTCACTCATGGGGATTCCGTTACAGCCGGCGCTCGTGCCGAGCGTCGGACGTTTCTCAGTTTATGGTTGGGTTGCAAACAACATGGGAGGTTTTCTTCGGAACGGTGCCGCCCGTCAATCGTCCTTGTGAAACACATGCTTGACCGCATGCCTGGTCGCATTCCAGCCATCGCGCGCGCCGTGGCCGACGGCGATACCGGCCTTCTTCGCGCCATGCCCGACCGAGACGGCGACGTGCTTGGTTGCGTGGCCGATGTCGCGGGCGCCGTTGCCGACCCCATGGCCGACGGCCTTGGCATCCTGCTTGACGCCCTGCCCGGATGAGCTCTGCTGCGCACCAACCGTGCCGCTGAACGCCACAAGTGCGGCGAATGCGACAAGGATTCCGCAGATCTTCTTGCTGTTCATGCCAGGACTCCTTGCAGGTGATCGGGCCGATTCAACGGATCAGTACTCACGCATCGCTGCGTTTCGAACCCGCCTCGAGACCGGATTTGAGACTGGCCTCGATGAATTCGTCCAGGTCGCCGTCCAGTACCTTCTGCGTGTCGGTGCGTTCGATGCCGGTGCGCAGATCCTTGATGCGACTCTGGTCGAGCACGTAATTGCGGATCTGGCTGCCCCAGCCGATGTCGGACTTGGTGGCTTCCAGCGCATCGCGCTCGACATTGCGCTTCTGCACTTCCAGCTCGTACAGCTTGGCCGCCAGCATCTTCATCGCAGTGGCGCGGTTGGCGTGCTGGCTGCGGCCGGTCTGGCAGGCCACCACAGTATTGGTCGGGATATGCGTGATACGTACTGCTGATTCGGTCTTGTTGACGTGCTGGCCACCGGCACCGGACGATCGGTAGACATCGGTGCGCAAGTCAGCCGGATTGATGTCGATATCGATGTCGTCATCGACTTCCGGTGACACGAACACCGAGGTAAAGCTGGTATGCCGGCGGTTGTCCGAATCGAACGGGCTCTTGCGCACCAGCCGGTGCACGCCGATCTCGGTCTTCAGCCAGCCGTAGGCATAGTCGCCCTCGACCCGGAACGTGGCGGACTTGATGCCAGCCACTTCGCCGCCGCTGACTTCCATCAGCTCGGTCTTCCAGCCGCGCGATTCGCACCAGCGCAGGTACATGCGCAGCAGCATCTCGGCCCAGTCCTGCGCCTCGGTACCGCCGGCGCCAGCCTGGATGTCGACGAACGCATTGGTCGCATCCATCTTGCCGGAGAACATGCGCTGGAACTCCAGCTTGCTCACCTGTGCATCGAGTCTGGCCAGATCGCTGACCACCGAATTGACGGTGTCCTCGTCGCCATCGGCGACGGCCATCTCCAGCAGTTCGCTGGAGTCGGTGAGTCCGCCGGTCAGCGTGTCGATGCCGTTGACGATGGTGTGCAGGCGGGCGCGCTCGCGGCCCAGTTCCTGCGCGCGTGCCGGATCGTCCCAGACGTTCGGGTTTTCCAGCTCGCGGCCTACTTCTTCCAGACGTTCGCTTTTTGTAGCGTAGTCAAAGATACCCCCTAAGCGACTCGACGCGGCCCCTGAGGTCCGCGATCTGCGCGAGGATCGGATTGATTTCGATCATGGTTGAGCCAGTTGAAGTTTCAGGCGCTGCAAAACGCCGCCGATAAAGCAGTACAGGATAGCAAACCGGTCAAGCCAATGCGTGACTATGCACCCCACGCACGGCGCGCCCGGATGGATCGGCCGCATTCGCGAAGGCCGGGTCCCACGCCAGTGCGGCGGTTGACGAGCAGGCGATCGACTTGCCGCCCGGCACGGTAGCCGCGCAGGCCTCGCCCGGAAAGTGTTGTTCAAAGATGCGCCGGTAGAAATACGCTTCCTTGGTCGCCGGCGTATTGAACGGGTAACGTGCCGCTGCCGCGGCGAATTCGCGATCACTGATGGCCTGCTCCGCATGCGCCTTCAGCCCGTCGATCCAGCCATAGCCGACGCCGTCGCTGAACTGTTCCTTCTGCCGCCACAGGATGGAGTCCGGCAACGCGCCTTCGAACGCCTCGCGCAACGCGGCCTTCTCGATCCGGCCCTGCCCCGCCATCTTGTGCTGCGCGTCCATGCCCATCGCCACGTCGATGAACTCGAGGTCCAGGAACGGCACGCGCGCCTCGACGCCCCAGGCCATCATCGCCTTGTTCGCGCGCAGGCAGTCGTAACTGTGCAATGCATCGAGCTTGCGCACGGTCTCTTCGTGGAATGCCTCGGCGGACGGCGCCTTGTGGAAGTACAGGTAGCCGCCGAACAGCTCGTCCGAACCTTCGCCGGACAACACCATCTTCACGCCCATCGCCTTGATCCGCCGCGCCAGCAGGTACATCGGCGTGGCGGCACGGATGGTGGTGACGTCGTAGGTCTCGATGTGGCGGATCACTTCGGGCAGCGCATCCAGGCCTTCCCAGAAGGTGTAGACAAAGCCGTGATGCACGGTGCCCAGCGCATCAGCCGCAATCTGCGCGGCCGCGAGATCCGGCGAGCCGTCCAGGCCAATGGCGAACGAGTGCAGTCGCGGCCACCATGCTTCGGTGCGATCACCCTCTTCGATGCGGTGACGGGCAAACTGCGCGGCACAAGCCGCCACCAGTGAAGAATCCAGTCCTCCTGAAAGCAGCACGCCGTAAGGGACATCGGTCATCAGCTGGCGATGCACTGCCTGCTCGAACGCCTGCCGCAATGCCGGTGCAACAATTTCATGGCCACGTGTGTGCTCATAATCGCGCCATGGCTTGTGGTAATAACGACGCAATTCGCCATCGGCGCTGTCGTAGACATGGCCGGGCGGGAACGGTGCCACATCGGCACATACGCCAACCAGCGCCTTCATTTCCGAGGCTACGCACAAGCGGCCCTGCGTATCGTGTCCCCAGTACAACGGGCAGACCCCGATCGGGTCGCGCGCGATCACGTGGCGCCGAGCCTCGCCATCCCACAAGGCAAACGCGAAGATGCCATTGAGCTTGTTGACGAGATCCACCAGGGAAACATCGGCACCGCGTTCGCGATACAGCGCATTGATCACCTCGCAGTCCGAGCCGGTAGTGAAGTCATAGGCGCTGGCCGCACGCAGCTCCTGGTGGTTGTAGATCTCGCCGTTCACCGCCAGCGCCAGTGCGCCATCGCGCGAACGCAACGGCTGTGCGCCACTGGCGGGATCCACGATGGCCAGCCGTTCGTGCACCAGGATCACTCCGGCATCCACGAATACGCCACTCCAGTCCGGGCCGCGATGGCGCTGCCGCTGTGACAACTCCAGCGCCTGCCGGCGCAATGCGGCGAGGTCGTCGCCCGGCTGCAGGTCGAACATTCCGAAGATCGCACACATGATTGCTGTCCTTTGTGGTTGGTATCGGCTTTGTTGAAATTTGCATTTCGCGAACGGATTCGCGTGAAACAAAAAGCAGAAGGCCCGCACTGGGCGGGCCTTCTTCGCGTGAGTTTCGGAAACTTGAAGCTACGCGTCGGCCCGCCAGAAGTTGGCGTTATTGTTCGCGCGATTATTGTTGTTGCCAGCCAGCACAAGGCTCCGCGCGGAAGGCGCAGTAGCGGTCTGGAGGCTGGAAATCATCGAATGCATGAGCCGACTAGAACAGATTGGACGGCCATACGCAAGTGTGCCGAATGGATAGTCCATCAAGCCGATGCCGCAGTGATCCACTGCGTCGCTTCGTCCAGTTCGTTCAAGTGGAACAGGCGGATCTCGGCCGGGATCATGAAGCTCATCGCCGCCGTGGTCGTGCGCAGCCAGGGTACGTCGCTTACCAGCGCCACGCGATCCCAGCCGCTGAAGTGGCGCATGCCCAGCTTGGCGTCGTCCCACATCGCACCAGGGTCGAAACCGGTGAAATCCTCGGCGGTGACGTACAGCACGCGCAGCTTGCGATTGAGCGCAAATGCCGCCTCGACATCCGGCACAATGATGTTCTCGTAATCAGCCGCCGTGACCTGGCCGTGAGCGCGAAACCCCAGCGTGCCAGCAGGCAATCCCTCGATCTGTGCAATCACCAGCGTTCTCCTTCGACAGGGTGGATACCAGCTTGACCCGGACCGCGTTAAAAGGACGCGAGCAGGGTCAGGCCGGTTCGATGTGCCGCAGCAACAGTCGAGGCGTTTCACGCCCCTGCCAGTCGTTGATGCCCAGTTCGTAGACCGCGCGCAGCCGCGCCGGCGGTGGCTGGCCGTGATACGCGTTGAACATCACCGCGTCATGCACGCTGCCGTCGCGTGGGTCGCGCAGCTGCAAGCGCAGATGCCGCTCGCCCATCACCTTCCAGCTGGCGCATTCGAACAGGTTGTCGAACAGCGGCTCGGGGAAGGCCTGCCCCCACGGTCCCGCATGGCGTAGTTGCCGGGCCAACTTCAGCGAGGCAGCACCGGGCGGCAGTTCACCGTCGGTGAAGAGCACGGCCTGCAGCCGCTCGGCATCGATCAGTTCACGGGCGATCGCATCGAATGCGGCGGCGAAGCGTGGATAGTCGCAAGTCTTGAGGCTCAGTCCGGCCGCCATCGCGTGGCCGCCGAAGCGTTCGATCAGGCCCGGCGCGCGCGCGTCGATCGCAGCCAGCGCGTCGCGGATATGGAAGCCGGCGATCGAGCGTGCCGAGCCGCGCAGATTGTCGGTGTCATCCTCGCTGGCCGGGGCGAACGCGATCACCGGACGATGCAGGCGATCCTTCAATTTCGAGGCTACCAGACCTACCACGCCGGCATGCCAGCTCGGCTCGTACAGCGCCACGCCGATCGCATCGATGTCGGTCAAGCCCGCCACCATCTGCTCGGCCTCGGCCACCATCGAGGCCTGCAGGTCGCGGCGCTCCAGGTTGATCGCGCTGAGCTGTTCGGCGTACTGACGTGCCTGCGTCACGCTGTCGGTGAGCAGGCATTCGACACCGAGGCGCATGTCTTCCAGTCGCCCTGCCGCATTCAGACGCGGGCCGACGACGAAGCCGAGATCGCTCGAGCACAGCGTTGCCACGCTGCGCTTGCCGGACTCGACCAGGGCTGTGATGCCGGCACAAGCGCGGCCACTGCGGATGCGTTGCAGCCCCGACTCGACCAGCACGCGATTGTTGAAATCCAGCGGCACCAGATCGGCCACCGTGCCCAGCGCCACCAGATCGAGCAGTACGGACAGATCCGGTTCGCTGCCTGCCGCGAAGACACCCTGCTCACGCAACTTCGCGCGCAGGGCCAGCAGCAGATAGAACATCACGCCTACGCCAGCCAAGGCCTTGCTGGGAAAGGCGTCGCCGGCCAGATTCGGATTGACCATCGCATCGCATGCCGGCAACTGTTCGCCGGGCAGATGATGGTCGGTGACGATGACGCGAATGCCCTGTGCCTTGGCCACCGCCACGCCAGCCACACTGGCCACGCCGTTGTCGACGGTGACGATCAGCTGCGGTTTTGGCTGCAACGATTCGACCAGCGCCGGGCTCAATCCGTAACCGTGGATGAAACGATTGGGTATGGCATAACTGACCCGCTTCGCACCGAGCAGCCGCAAACCACGCACGGCCACCGCGGTGCCGGTGGCGCCATCGCAGTCGTAGTCGCCGGCGATCAGGATCGTCCAGTCGCCGCGGATGGCCTGGAGCAGCAGGTCGACGGCCTGCGTCATGCCGCCGAACGTCTGCGGCGATAGCAGGCGGACCAGCCGATGTTCGACCTCCGCCGGGGTCAGCACACCGCGCGCGGCATAGATCTGTTGCAGTACCGGATGCACCGAGTCGGGCCAGCCGCTGGGCGCGCCCTTGCTTTCGCGTCGGCGCAACTGCAGCGCGCTCAACGCGTTGCTCCGCGCCAGACTCGCCAGCGATGCCATGGTTTGCGCTGCCAGCGTTCGGCACTGGCGAAATGCAGGATGGCCGGCTGGCGACTGAGCAGCAGCCGCAGGGTCGGCCACCAGCGCGATGCGATCTCGCTGGTCGGCAAATCCTGCAGGTCGATCAGCCACCCGGACGTGGCGGCCCCCACCGTATCTATCGCCCGCGTCTGCTGCATGACATGAGCATGTTTGGCCAGGGCGCGCAGCAACAGGTCGTCACTGATCACTCCACGCAGATGACTGGTCATGTGCCCCGGCAGGCTGCCCCCGCCCCACAGCCACAGGCTGTTGATCGGCGCCAGACCGAGGGTACGCCGCTGCGCATTCAACGGATGCTGGTGCAGCAGCACCTGGACCTCGTTGAGCAACACACGCCAGCGGCGCCCTTCCGTACCTTGCGGAAGATGCTGCGAAAGGTCTTCGCCCAAGGCTTGTTCGGGTGCGGCGAAGCTGGGCAGCGAGGTATTGGCCGGCAGCTTCAGATGCCAGCGATCCGGCGTGGAAATTTCCAGTTGCAAGCCAGCTTCATCGAACACCGGTTTCAGCGGCTCGGCCAGCGCCTGCGCTTCATCCATGCCCAACTGCAGCTGGCCACAGGCCAACAGCCGTACCCCGTTCATGTCAGGCTGCACCCAGGCCGGGTCAGCCGATAACCAAGTGGCATCGGCCGCATCGCCAGCGAGAAACTCGCGCGTGATGGCCGCCGCCGGCAGATTGGCGTCAACACCCTGGAAATAATCGCCCAGGCCACCCAGGTAACCGGCAGCTGCATCAGTCAGGCGATCGGCGCGCGCCAGCAGTTCAAGCAATGGATGACCCGGCTCGAAATGCGCCAGCGCAGGTAGCCACAGTTGCAGCGATTGCTCCGGCTTCGTGCTCACGGGTATCCCTAGGCTTCCAGTCGTTCGTACAGCTCCAGCCACTCCGCGTCCAGCGCTTCCTTCTCGCGGCGCAGTTCGGTCTGGCGCTGTCCCAGTCGCATCATTTCCTGGGTGGGGCCGTTGTAGGTAGCCGGATCAGCCAGCTGGGTTTCCAGCGCGGTCAGTTCGGTTTCGATCGTGGCGGCGCGGGCCTCGATCCGCTTCACCCGTTGCCGTGAGGTCTTCTCGTTCTCACGCTGGGCAGCGGCGTTGCGGCGGCGTTCTTCGGGCGATTCGTCCGGTACGACCTGGATCACCGGCTTGGCCGCTGCACCTGCTTTCGCTGCCTTCTTGTTGGCCGCGCCTCGTGTACGCAGCCATTTGGCGTAATCGTCGAGGTCGCCATCGAAGCTTTCCACCACGCCGTCGGCCACGCGCCAGAAGCTGTCGCAGACCATGCCGAGCAGATGGCGGTCATGCGAGACCAGCACCAGCGCACCGTCGAAGTCGGCCAGCGCGTCGGCCAGCGCCTCGCGCATGTCCAGGTCGAGATGGTTGGTCGGCTCATCGAGCAGCAGCAGGTTCGGTTTGTCCCACGCAATCAGTGCCAGTGCCAGGCGCGCCCGTTCGCCACCGGAGAAGCCATCGACTGACTCGAACGCGCGATCGCCGGCAAAATTCCAGGTGCCGAGGAAGTCGCGCATGACCTGGGTGGCTACGCCCGGCGCCTTGTCCTGCAGGTGGTCAAGCGCGCTGGCGCCCTCGCGCAGGCTTTCCACCGTGTGCTGGGCGAAGTAGCCAATCTTCAGATCCTTGTGTGCCTTGCGCTCGCCGCTGAACGGATCGAGCTCGCCGACCAGGGTTTTGACCAGCGTCGATTTGCCGGCGCCATTGGGGCCGAGCAGACCGATCCGCTCGCCCGCTTCGAGGCTGAAACGGACATCACGCAGGATGATGTTGATGTCGTCGCCATCCGTGGTCGGATAGCCGGCCGTGATGTCCTCCAGCTGCAGCATCGAATCTGGCAACCGCCCCGGCACCGGAAACTGGAAACTGAACGGCCGCTCGGCGCGCACTGCCTCGGTACCGGCCAGCTTCTCCAGACGCTTCATGCGTGACTGCGCCTGCTTGGCCTTGCTGGCCTTGGCCTTGAAGCGGTCGACGAAGGACTGCAGATGCGCCCGCTCGGCCTGTTCGCGCTCATGCGAGATCTGTTGCTGGCGCAACTGCTCGGCGCGCAGGCGCTCGAATGCGCTGTAGTTGCCGGTGTACAGCTTCGCCTTGCCGTCGTTGAGGTGCAGCGTGTGGGTAATCACGCCATCGAGGAACTCGCGATCATGCGAAATGATCAGCAAGGTGCCCTGATAGCGGCGCAGCCATTCTTCCAGCCACAGCACGGCGTCGAGGTCGAGATGGTTGGTCGGCTCATCGAGCAGCAGCAAATCGGATGGGCACATCAGGGCGCGCGCCAGATTCAAGCGTCCGCGCCAGCCACCGGAGAATTCCTTTACCGCGCGCTCATGCGTTTCCGGCGGAAAGCCCAGGCCGTGCAGCAGGCGACCGGCGCGGGCACGCCCGTCGTAACCGTTCAGCTCCTCGATGCGGTGATGCGCCTTGGCCATCGCCTCCATGTCGCCGCGTTCGCCGGCATCGGCCTCCTCGCGCATCGCGTCGGCCAGCTCCTCGTCGCCGCCCAGGACGTAGTCGATCGCGGCGTCCGGCAATGCCGGGGTTTCCTGTGCCACCGAGGCCAGCCGCAGCTTGGCTGGCATGTCCAGCTCGCCGGCATCGCTCTCCAGCCGGCCCTGCAGGGCCGCGAACAGGCTGGATTTGCCGCAGCCATTGCGGCCGATCACGCCCAGGCGCCAGCCACTCTGGATCACCAGATCGATATCGGAAAGCAGCAGGCGGGTGCCGCGGCGCAAGGCAAAGTGTCGAAAGGAAATCATGAAAAACAGCATCCAAACCGGGCAGGCAATCGCTCGCAGCCGCCCATGATAGCGGTGATAGCGCTATTCTCGACGAACCGGCTGGTTATGCCTGCGCGATGGCCGAATGCCCAACCCATCGCAATCGGCGCAAACCGGCATGGCGCAATCGACACAATAGGTTTGCCACATAGGTGGCATAGTCGACATTTTGCTTGCCACAACGTGGCGTAGTTCGGGTAGTTCTGCTACAACGACGCCGCATACAGCCTTGTCTGGAGAGGGGAGCCATGGTCAAGTTCACGTACAGTTTGCCGGTCTTTGTCATGTTGATCGCTGCCGCCGGTTTTGCCGCGCCGCAGACAGTCCGTGCGGCCACTAACGGCGACAGCCTGCTGGTCCATCGCGTGCAGGAAGAAAAGGGCATGAACCTGCCCAGCCGAGGCATGAGCATGGCCCAGGTCGAACGGACCTGGGGCGCCCCGCAGCGCAAATTGTCGCCGCGTGGTGGCGATACCCCGAAACATCCGCAGATCAACCGCTGGGAATACTCGGACTTCATCGTGTATTTCGAGCATGAGCACGTGATCCACGCGGTGCTCAACACGCCGGCCGGCAACAACACCAACCCGACCTCCGTCAACTGATCCTGTTTCCGACGACGCGGCCTGTGGCGACACGGGCCGCGTTTTTGTGTGTGCGGCCGATGCCCTCGTCGTACAATTCGCAGTCCGGCAGCCACCCTGGTGCCTCCCCGACTGAGACATCCCCGCATGACCGACCACTCTTGTGGCAAGCAAAAGGTTGATTACGCCACCTTGCGCCTGCCTGCGGAATGGGAACCGCAGGCCGCGGTATTGATTGCCTGGCCGCATGCCGATACCGACTGGGCCGAGCGCCTGGCCGCGGTGGAAACCACCTATGTGGCACTGGCAGCAGCAGTAACGCGCTTCCAGCCGCTGATCATCGTGGTGGCTGACGCCGCCCTGCAGGCTCACGTCGAGGCCCAGCTGCATCGTGCCAAAGTCGATCTCGCCCGCATCCGCTTCGTCGAACTGCCGTATGACGACACTTGGCTGCGTGATTCCGGCCCGATCACCCTGAAAGCTGGGGATGCTGGATTCCAACTCACCGACTTTCGCTTCACCGGCTGGGGCGGCAAGTTCGGTGCCGAGCAGGACGATGCGCTGATCGGCGGACTGGTCGACGCCGGTGTATTTGGCCATGCCGCGCACAAGCGCATCGACTGGGCGCTGGAGGGCGGCGGCATCGAGAGCGATGGCGCGGGCACCGTACTCACCACCTGGCGCTGCCTGCTGCAGCGTCACCCTGAGCAGTCGCGCGAGGAGATGAGCGCGATCCTGCGTGACAGCCTGCATGCCACGCGCGTGCTGTGGCTGGATTACGGCTATCTCGAAGGCGACGACACCGACGCGCATATCGATACCCTGGCGCGCTTCGCGCCGGGCGAGCGCATCGTGTTCCAGGCCTGCGACGACAGCAGCGACCCGCATCACGACGAGTTGCAGCGGATGGGCGCCGAACTGGCCGCCTTGCGCACCGTCGATGACCGCCCGTATCAGCTCTACCCATTGCCGTGGGCGAAGCCCATTCTCGACGAAGGTCGCCGCCTCGCCGCTTCTTACGCGAACTACCTGATCGTCAACGGCGCCGTGCTGGTACCGGCCTATGACGACCCGGCCGACGACGAGGCCGCACGCATCATCGGGACGGCGCATCCTGGCCGCGAGATCGTGCAGGTGCCCTGCCGCCCGCTGATCTGGCAGAACGGCAGCCTGCACTGCATCACCATGCAGTTGCCGGCCGGTCTGGCCTGAGTTTTGTCGGCATCCGCTAAACTCCGCGGGTTGCCAGTACGAACAGTCAAGTCAGGATCGAAGCCGATGACCCGCAAGACCCTCAAGGTCGCCCTGCTGCAGGAAACCGACCGCGGCAGCCGCGATGCCAACCTAGACGCGATCGAGGCCGGCCTGCGTGAAGCCGCTGCGGCTGGCATCGAGCTGGTGTTGCTGCAGGAGCTGCACAACGGCCCGTATTTCTGCCAGCACGAATCGGTCGAGATCTTCGATCAGGCCGAGACGATCCCTGGCCCCGGTACCGCGCGCATCGGCAAGCTGGCCGAAGAGCTGAAGCTGGTGGTGGTCGCCTCGCTGTTCGAGAAGCGCGCCACCGGGCTGTATCACAACACCGCCGTGGTATTCGATCGTTCGGCCGCGATCGCCGGCAAGTACCGCAAGATGCACATCCCGGACGATCCGGCGTTCTACGAGAAGTTCTATTTCACGCCGGGCGATCTCGGTTTCGAGCCGATCGATACTTCGGTCGGCCGGCTCGGCGTGCTGGTGTGCTGGGATCAGTGGTATCCGGAAGCCGCCCGCCTGATGGCGCTGGCTGGCGCCGAACTGCTGCTTTACCCCACTGCGATCGGCTGGGACCCGAACGATGTGCAGGCCGAGAAGGATCGCCAGCGCGATGCGTGGATCACCGTGCAACGTGGCCACGCGGTAGCCAACGGCCTGCCGCTGCTGTCGTGTAACCGCACTGGCTACGAGGCGGATCCCTCCGGTGTGGGTTCCGGCATCCAGTTCTGGGGTTCCAGCTTTGTCGCCGGCCCGCAGGGCGAGTTCCTCGCACAAGCCGGTACCGACGGGCGTGAGCTGCTGCTGGTCGAGGTCGATCTGGCGCGCAGCGAGCACGTGCGGCGGATCTGGCCGTTCCTGCGCGATCGCCGCATCGATGCCTATGCCGACCTGCTCCGGCGTTTTCGTGACTGAAACCGCGCTAGCGCACACTTGCGCAACTTGTTCCGCATGGCCGTCGTCCCCATGCTTGGATTTCCCCTTGAGACCGGCCTGCTGATCGCATGAGTGTTCCCGAAACCGACCTTGCCCTGTTGCCTGCCTTGCAAGGCCAGCCGATCGAGCGCGTGCAGCGTGACGGCGTGGAATACGTGGTGCTGGGTACTGCGCATGTCTCGCGCAGCAGCGTGGACGCGGTCGAGGCGCTGCTGGCGCATGAGCATTTCGATGCCGTGGCGATCGAGTTGTGCGACAGCCGCGCGCAGAGCATGCGCGATCCGGAAGCGTTCAAGCAGATGGACCTGTTCAAGGTGATCCGCCAGGGCAAGGCCGGCATGGTCGCCGCCAGCCTGGTGCTGTCGACGTTCCAAAAGCGCCTGGCCGATCAGTCCGGTATTCAGCCCGGCGCCGAGATGAAGGCAGCGATGGATGGCGCCGAACAGCGTGGCCTGCCGGTCTGGCTGATCGACCGCGAGGTCGGCACCACGCTCAAGCGCGCCTGGCACAGCGTCGGCTTCTGGCAGCGCTTCGGCCTGCTCGGTGGCCTGCTCGCCAGCGTGTTCGAGCGCGAGGAAATCGAACAGGGCGAGATCGAAAAGCTGAAACAAGGCGATCTATTGGAAAGTGCCTTCAGCGAATTCGCCAGCGAATCGAAACCACTTTTTCAAAGCCTGATCAGCGAGCGCGATGCGTTCATGGCCGCACGCCTGCGCGAGGAATCGGCACGCTCGGCGACAGCCGAACCACGCCGCGTGCTGGTGGTTATCGGCGCTGGCCACTTGAAAGGCCTGAGCGGACTGCTGCGCGACCAGCACGACGATCCCGCCATCACCGTCGCCAAGCTGGCCGCCACACCGCCCAAGGCACGCTGGCCGAAATGGCTGGCTGTCGCGCTGGTGCTGCTGGTGTTTGCGGCAATTGCCTACGCATTCCACCGCAATGCTGCGCTGGGCACACAGGCATTGCTTTCATGGGTGCTGTTCACCGGCGGCTTTGCCGCGCTCGGCGCGGTGGCCGCTGGCGGTCACCCACTCAGCATCCTCGCCGCCTTCATCGCCGCACCGATCAAACCGTTCCGCCCCGGCATCCCCGCCGGCGGCATCAGCGCGATGGCCGAAGCCTGGGTGCGCCACCCGCGTGTGGTCGACTTCGACACCTTGCGCGACGACATCGTGCACTGGAGCGGCTGGTGGAAGAACCGCGTCGCGCGCACCCTGCTCAACTTCTTCCTGGTCAGCATCGGCACCATCATCGGCGAGTACAGCGCCGGCATCCACATCTTCAAGAGCCTGATGTAATCCAAACGAGACACTGAGCCGACAAGGGTGCACATGTTACGATTCGCGCCGTCTCAAGCCCGACTTACGCGGGCGAACATCGGCTCGGCAACGAGTCAAACCAGCCCGAGTGGTGAAACTGGTAGACACAAGGGACTTAAAACAATTTGAGCCCTCCGGGGGAAACCCCAGAGGTGACACCCGTCAAATTCGGTGAAAGCCCTGGATGCCGCAAGCATTCGAGCCAATGCCGAGCCAAGCCTCCGATCCAAAGTCTGAGGAAGGTGTAGAGAGCAGACGGCGGGCACCTACGGCTTTCAAAGCTACGGTGAAGGCGTGCTCCAGACCACGAACAGCGTTCGCGCTGGCGGCGAAAGCCGAAGTGGGAAGAAAATCCCTCGACCTCACGGTCATGCCGGTTCGATTCCGGCCTCGGGCACCATTCAGGACCGCTCCTTACCGGGGCGGTTTTTTTATGAGTCCGCGAGGACGATCTCGCATCCTCTTGATGCAAATCAAACGCGCACATCGCCAAGTCAGCCGCGTGCGAGGTCACTAGCCTCGTCAGAAGTGCATGCACTTCTGCTGCCCGCGGCAACCCAGATTGGCCGCAGTAGCAACGACTTTGCCTGCTCCAGCCAAAGTCACATCACCCAAACATCATGGGTGTTCGTGCTTCAGCATGTAGTTGACCACGTTCACGTATTCCTTGAAGTCCAGACACTGGTTCTTCTCCGTATCGAACATCGCCATCGGTGGCGCGGACTTGCCGGCGTGCTGGATCAGTTCCAGGTGGGCGTACTCCGCCGCGTTCAGGCAACCGTTCTTGTCGGTGTCCATCGCCACGAATTGTTCGTGCAGGCGATGCAGCTCGGCCGTGGCCTGCAGCTGATGCCAACCGACCCGGAACTCCTGAGGCGACAGCACCCCGTTGTGGTCGGTATCCCAACGGGCAAAGATCGCATCCGCTTCATCGGCCGGCGCTGCCGGGGTGGCCTGGGTGGCGGGTGTCTTTGCCGGGGTTGTCGCTTGGGCCTGCGCCGCGGTCGCCACGAGTAATGCCGCGATCACACACACGGCATAGCCTGCCCTACTCCCGTGCATCGTCATGGCGTCACGCCCTCCGCCTGCAGCTCCGTCTCAAACGTGATCAGCTCGCGGATCTCCGGTGTGCGCAGGCCCACCATCATCGGGTTGCGCACATTCGGCAGGAAGCACAGGTCGAAGATCTCGGTAATGTCGCCCTCGAAACGGATCCAGTGCAGCACATCGCCATTGGTCAGCGAGATGATCTGCACACCGCACCAGGGCTCGACATCGTGCTGGGTCAGTTCGGCATCCAGCTGCAGACCTTCGAAACGCTGGTTCCTCGGCTTGGACAAACCCACCGCCGCCGTATTGCCGAAGATCGACAGGCCGCGCACGAACCCGGGCAGGAACGTGTGCGGTACAAACGACTTGGTCGTGAAGTCCACCCAGCCCAGATGACCGGTACCGGCATTCAATACCCACAGCTTGCCGTTCGCCCAGCGCGGTGAATGCGGCATCGACAGGCCTTCGCAGACGATCTCG
>NZ_LMUE01000002.1:1036356-1037095 GCF_009766065.1 Dyella sp. S184
TGTGTTGCCGAAGATCGACAGGCCGCGCACGAACCCGGGCAGGAACGCGTGCGGTACAAACGACTTGGTCGTGAAGTCCACCCAGCCCAGATGACCGGTACCGGCATTCAACACCCACAGCTTGCCGTTCGCCCAGCGCGGTGAATGCGGCATCGACAGGCCTTCGCAGACGATCTCGTTGGTGTCGATGTCGATCACCACGCCACCGTTGTGGCGCCGATCGCGCCAGCCATCCACTGCATCGCTCTTGCACACCGCGGTGACGTACTTGGGCGCGCCATCGACCATCGCCAGTCCGTTGAGGTGGCAACGGTCTTCCGGGGCCAGCTTGCTGATGAAGTCCGGCTTCCAGATCGCCTTGAAGCTGTGCGTCTGGCTCAGCTCGGCCACGCAGGAGTACCTGGTGTTGATGAAGACCACCTTGCCGTTCTTGCGGATGCCCAGCTCGTGGATATCCAGGTCGCCGATCGTCTGCGCGTTGCGCGGGACATAGCACTTGTCGAACTGGGCATGGATGACCTCGTTCGAGCGCAGCACGTTCTCGAAGCGCCACAGCTGATACAAGCCACCCAGGTAAATGCGCTGGGCATTGCCGACAATCCCCATGGCGCGTTCGAACAGGCGCTCGAAGAACGACACCCGGCCGAGCTTGTCGCTGCCGACGAGGTAGACGCGGCCCGTCTGGTAGGACGAAATCGCCAGAGACAGGTTGCTGCTGGCCAGCCAGGCGGCCAGGCCG
>NZ_LMUE01000002.1:1037105-1037236 GCF_009766065.1 Dyella sp. S184
TTTGGGCGCGCCATCGACCATCGCCAGTCCGTTGAGGTGGCAACGGTCTTCCGGGGCCAGCTTGGTGATGAAGTCCGGCTTCCAGATCGCCTTGAAGCTGTGCGTCTGGCTCAGCTCGGCCACGCAGGAGT
>NZ_LMUE01000002.1:1037246-1229911 GCF_009766065.1 Dyella sp. S184
TGGCCTAACAGTTCGTCCAAGCGGACGCAGGAAGTTTCCAGTGCGATCATGTGCTGCGGCCCGCACGGCCGCTTAGCTTAGGTGTCAGACCGCAGAACAAACCGCTGCCCAATCGGAGAGCACCATGAAGCGTGTTACAGGAATCGGTGGAATCTTCTTTAAATCGAAAGATCCAAAGACACTGAATGCGTGGTATCGCGACCACCTTGGATTGGACGTCTCTGAGTGGGGCGGAACGGTTTTTGAGTGGGGTGGTCCTGATAGCTCTCCAGGAATGACCCTTTGGACTCCTTTTGCTGAAGACACGAACAAGATGGAACCTGGCACCGCATCTTTCATGGTCAATTTCCGTGTAGACGACTTGGATGCCCTTCTTGGTGCACTGCGCAGCGAGGGCTGCAACGTCGTTGGGGAGCCGGAAAGTTCGGAGTACGGAAAATTCGGTTGGGTACTGGATCCTGATGGAAACAAGATTGAGCTTTGGGAGCCGCCGGCAGGTCAGTGAGCGCGCAACTGCGGTCTAACTATTCGTTAAAGGCGATGGCTGCGCCGCCGCTTAATTCCAGCGTTGAACATCTGCTGTTGCAGGCCCTTGCCTTAAACGGCACCACGCTCATTGAGCGGTTCGGACAGTGGCTTTAAGTGAACCTGACCCCGATAGTCGTGGACCACCCAGACACCTTTTTCCTTCAGCCCAACCGCGCCCAATCCATGCCTTCGAGCACATAGGGCGCAAACAGGAAATCCCGGATCCCGATGATCCGGTTTTCCGACCAGTCGATCAGGACAAAATGCGCAGGTCTTTCCATCGGGCCCTCGCTGTCGAAGACCAGCATGGCCGGCTGCCCTTCAACCGCGCCGAAGGCAAACCGCCATTTCGCCACTTCCGCATAGCGCGTGAAATAGAGGCCGATCTTGTCGCGCCCTTCCAGCTGCAGCCGGTTTACCAGATCGAGCTTCACGTCGTCGGCGAGCATGGCACGGATGGCGTCGAAATCGCCGCTCTGAAACAGCTGCACATAAGCGGCGATCTTCCGCCGGTCTGTGTCGGACATCAGCGGCAGCCGGATGTCTTCGGGCGCCTGCGCGAGTTGCCGCAGCGCAACGCGCCCGCGCTGAAGCGCCGATTTGGCGGCTGCCGGAGAGCACCCGGCGATGCCTGCGATCTCGTCGACCGAATGACCCAGAACATCCTTGAGGATCACTGCGCAGCGTTGCAGTTCAGGCAACCGCAGAAACGTCTGAAAGCTGATCTCGACGATGTCCGCCTCGGGCATGGCCGCCGCTTCGATGTCGTCGGTAAGCGGCACGACCGTGTTCCGCGACCGGTTGCGCAGGAAATCCAGGCTCGTGTTGTGGGCGATGCGAAACAGCCAGCCCTCGAGATTATCCACCTCGGCGCCCTCGGCCCGCGCGTGAAGGGCCTTGACCAGGGCATCCTGCAATACATCCTCGCCATTGACCGCCGATCCAGTCATGCGCGCGCAGTAGCGATGGAGGCGCGGCCGCAGCGCTTTCAGACCATCCTCGAATGCGTCCATGTTCATGGATGGAGGGCTTCCGCGCTCTGTTGCGCCAGGGACTGGACACCGATGTCGATGAGGATTCTCGACAGGTTGGCCGGTTGTGACAGGAAGGGCGAATGGCTGCTTTCCAGGGTGTGGGCCGTGGTCTTGCCGCCAAGGGCAGCGTCAACCGTTGCAATCATGTGATCCTGGCCGGTCAGGGGAATCGCGCGATCCTGGGTGCAGCGGATGTAATGGCGTGGCACCGTGCCAAATCTTTCCGGCGTGATGTCCGACAGGGCCAGCGCGCCGGCGTTCGACTCGTCGCAATGAAGTTGCGAGGCCATAGGCGCGAAGTCGGCCTCCGGCACGTCGGCATAAAAAGAAGCTTTGAGCAGCGCCCGGTAGGCTTCGTCGGTTGATCCGGGATGGATTCTTGTCGCGCCGATGGCGACGGGGTCACCCACGAACAGACCGGGCGCCAGCGCCGAAGACAGGGTTTCATGCTGCAGCATCGCGAGCAGCGGCATGCCGCTCGGCACCATGAACCCGGCCAGATAGACGACCGCGAGCAGCAGGTTCGGCACCTGCTCGGCGACCGCCGAAATCGTCATCCCGCCAGCCGAGTGCCCGACCAGGATGACCTTGCCGTCGCTACGCGACGCCGCCTCTTTTACCAGCGCGACGACCGCTTGCGTCCGCTCCTCCTGCGTCACGCCGGCGACGGGTGAGCGCTCGGCGGCAAACGCCGCGGGGTCGAACGGATGAAGACCAAGCGACGTGGGTGCTATCGCATTCACCCCCGCGCCGGGAAGGTCGAGCGTCAACGCTGCGAAGCCGTTGGCCTCAAGTAGAGGCGTCACCCTGTCCCACGTCGTATGGTTGTGCCAACCGCCGTGGACCAGAACAAAAACTGCTTGGGTTGCCGACATGGCTGAGTCCTTTTCATGTGAGTTTACGATCTTCGCGAGTTGAACAAGCGGCCGCCCGCCATGTCGCCGCGATTGGCCCCTCGCCCACCGAGGCGAACCAGGAGCGACGGGTTCAAACGTCCCTGCTGTCGAAAAGGAACATCTGGACGCCCGAGTCGTCCGGTGCAAAAAGTCGGCGATCCGCCCCGGCCGCCTGTCCCTCCGCGCTGGCAAACGCCCTTTCGATCGCCGCGAAGTCGTCGAAATGCAGCGTTCCGATCCGATGAACATCGGAGGCTCCCACCGGCGTTGCGATGGGGCCGTCGCTGACCTCGTATTTCCTCAGGCCCGGAATCTTTTTGGCGAGAGGCACATGGATGTCGAAGTAATGCCGGTCGAATGCCTCGGCGTTCTTCGGTGTTCGGTAAATCACTACCATTCGAGCCATGGCGGTTCTCCTTTGTTGGTTGTGTGACGCCGACTTGCCTGTGTGCTCACCCGCAACGGGTTTCGCTAAACACCGCCGAGCCCACGATCGAGTCCAGGCTCGCCAGCTCGATGACCTTGGGGAAACAGGCTTGCATGCGCGGATCGCTGCGCATCGCCTCGACGGCTGCGGCGCTCTCCCACTCGGAGTAGATGACGACGCCAGCGCCGTCCCCTGCCGCGATCAGCCTGGTCGTCTTCCAGCCAGGGAGCGTGCGGATCACCGTTTCAGTGTTCTGCTTCAGGAGAGCGATCAGCGCACCCTGCTTTTCGGGTTTGACCTTCAGCAGATTGATCAAGATGACGGACTCGTCGGACATGGCATGACTCCTTGTGTTTGGGACACACCAAGGACGATCCGAAGGATGCAAACGGATCGCGACGCAGAAGATTTTTTGAAATTCATCCCGAAGGGGCGCGCCTTGCCGACTTGCTGCGTGCAAAAGAAAAGCCCCGCGATGCGGGGCTCTTCTTGCGACATGCTGCCGGGAGCGACAGGCGATCAGGCGCCAGAACCCGGGGTCAGAGTCGACTTTCCCGATGCTGCTCCCAAAACAAAGTGCACTCTGACCCGGGTTTCGCCCCCAGCACGACGCCGAGCACCAGGAAGGCGGCCGCGACCAGGAACAGGTAGACGTCGCCCGAATGCATCCGCACCAGGCGCTGGTAGTCGAGCCACTGCAGGGCGAGCGTTCCCGCCGCCAGCAGCGCCCCGTAGCCGACCACCCGCTTCCACATCCTCGCCTCCGCTCGCCCCGTACTAGGTTCATCTTAGCGCTGGTCCGCCAAGCCACCCCGCCTGCTTTCCCATGCTCAGTGGTAATCGTCTTCGCGCTGGTGCCGCACTGCCAGCACAGTGACGGTTTTGGCGTCATCGATTTCAAACAGCGCCACATAGCCGGATGCACCGAAGGCGATGATCAATTCGCGTAGAAACGTGTTGTCAGGCGCAGCCTTCCTGCAACTGAATGGTGAACTCGCCAGCAAGGCCAGGCCATTGCGGATGGCATCCAGCGCGCGCTCGGCCGTGGTCCAGTCGCCATCCTCACGTACCAAGACAAAGTCATACAGCCGTTCAAGGTCGGCCAACGCTTCCTCCGTGAAGCGGATCTTGAATGTCATGCGGAAGCTTTCTTTGCCTTGGCCAATCGCGCTTCAAGCTTTTTCAGCACCGCGCCAGACGAAAAGTACACCCCGCTAGCTTTGGCCTGATCACGCGAAGCCAACCCACGGGCGATGAAAGCGGCCTGTTCCTGGCGTTGCTGAATTTGTGCCCGCACCGCGTACTCGACAAAGCCGGACAGACTTTCCCCGTCGCGCAAGACTTCCTCTGCGGCGCGGCGCAGAACCGGTTCAACACGCAGCGAAGGGATGGTTGCGGTTTTCATGAAAACTCCGAATGCGATGCAATTGCGATTCATTTTGGCGCAATTCAACGACAGGGGCAAATCGCCCGGAAAGAAGGTAAGGACGATCCCTGGAAGCAACGCTTAGTCGCCCTTGGGCAGCTTGAGCAAGCAGACCCACCAAGTTGTCCCCCGACACCACCCCCGGAAGGGGTCCGATCACTCGACTGAGCGAGATTGCCGTGACTGCAGGGCGACGCGTATCAGATACGCGACGATCGCGATGTTGGCGATCAGCGCAACCAATTTGAATCCGCTGAAACGGTGCACCGCTTCGTAGATTTCCAGCGGCACCAGCGAGCCGGTGGCGACGACCGTGAACCATTCCGCCCAGTACTTCTGCAGCCACAGCCCGATGCCCTCGGTCGCAAAGATCGCGGCATAGGCCAGTGCGACCAGTCCGATCGCCACAAACTTGCTCGGGCCCATCGACTGCAGCTTCTCCACCAGCCTCCAGCGCAGGCCATTACTGTCGCTCAGCGACAACTGCTCCAGCCAGTGCACCAGATGTTCGAAGTTCTGCGAACGATCCAGATGGAAGGCCGCAATCGCCACCAGGATCAAGCCGATGGTCTTGGCGGCCTTGTACACCGCGATGACACGCAGCCACCCATGGTTGCGGGGCTTGCGCGTATCGGTCGGCCCAGCTTGGGAGTCGCGGCGGATATCGGACATGGCAAGACATTCCGGGAATCAGAACAGCGATTACGCCGCCAGCAGTTTTGCATCGGCCAGCTTGGCGGCCTTGGCATCCAGGGTAAGCATGGGTGCCTTCCCCTCAACCCAGCATGCTGCGGCGTGCAAGCAGTCCGCAAAGTCTGCCGTGCCCTGCCGATAGGCATGCAATGCACGTTCGACGGCAGGCTCGGTCTGAAACTCCAGTTCCCGGGTTTCGAGCAGGGCGTTCAACGCCAGCAGGATGTCGGGTTTGGCAAATGCGTAGCGGGAGCGCAACACCCACTCCAGTTCCAGCATGACCGTCAGGGGTACGAAAAGGGTTTCATCCCGGCGCGCTGCGGACTCGAGCATTTCCGCGATACGGCGCGACTGGCCGGCATTGTCATCTACCAGCCAGCGCACCAGGACATTGGTATCCAGCCCGGCCATCAGCGCCGGCCGATGCGCATGTCGTCCAGCGAAACCTTGCGTTTGTTCACGGCGGATTTCAGCATGCCCTTGATCTCACCCATCGAACGAGTCTTGGCACGCATGACGGTGGAACCGTCGTCGAGCTGGGTAAACACTACGCGTTCGCCCGCGACCAGGCCGAGCGCCTTGCGGATGTCGGCGGGGATGGTGACCTGGCCCTTGCTGGTCATGACGGCTTCGGACATGGCGAGTCTCCTTACTATTTGATAAATAGTAAGGAATTTTTCCAGGCCGCGCAAGCTCGTGACCAAGGGTCTTTCCGTGCGAAACCCGGGTCGGGTCGAAACGCACTTCGATGATCGAGAGCAGTAGTCACTAAAGATCGGGTCAGGTTCACTTTCTCACGGCAGTAAGTAAACCTGACCCCGATAGTCGACCCGATAGTCTCGAATTATCACCATGCCAATCCGCCTGTTTCGTTGGGGTGACGCTCCAGAAATACGAAACGACGGGATACGCACCAGCGAGCGCAACTGGCCCACTGGCGCGCGCGGGTGCCGGTCAATGGTAGGCGGGCAGTTGCCGCACGATGGGCAACGCATGGCTCATCGGCGCGTGCATGGGCAGCGCGAGGTAGCTGGCCTGCTCCTCGCGCACGCCCGGTTTCGTGCCGTGCCGCTCATCGATCCGCTGCACGCGGTCGACCTCACGGATGATGTCTTGCAGCCTCTCCGCATGCTCGAGGATGGCATCGCCCATGATCGACAGCGTGACGTCGGCGAAATCCGCCTGATCGGTGGCGACCACCACGTCGCCATGGGCGCGGAGAATGTCGCCCAGCCGGGCCAGCTCGTCGATCTGATCCAGGGTGACGCCAGCCACGTAGCGTTTGGTCGCCTCGTTCATCGCCGACCCGGCAAGTTCCGGTTCGGTGCCGTCCGTGTCCGCCGCTGCCGTGACGGCGGCGGCTTTCGGCTCGGCGTCACGTTCGGCCTTGGCCTCGGGCGCAGGCACCCTTTCGCGACGCTCGGCCGGCCAGGAGAGTTCGTCCAGCACTTGCCCGATCTGCTCCTCCAGCAACTCCATGCAGATCGCCACCTCGCCCGGGCGAATCTCCGCATACCACTCCTGATCCTCATCCGGCCTGCGCGGTCGCGCGAGGTTGGTCAGGAACCCCACGTACTCGCGTAGCTGCTTCAGCCGCAGCTGGCTGTCCTCCGGCAGGAAATAGCCCGTCGTTTCCAAATCTTCCGAATCGAACGTCGACATGGTCGCCTCCTAGTTCCATAGAAGTATCCGTCCACGGCATGACGGCGGACGGGGTGTCGGGAGGTTCGAAACCGCTAAGAGCCGGCGGGCGTATTCCCCTGAAGGGTGTTGTATTAGCCGCCCTCCCGACGCAGGAATCACGTCGGCTTGCACCTGCGAACAGGCGCAAAAAACCCACCAGTATGACGGAGGTGGGTACCGCTCTTAGGGGAGTTTCGACGCTCCTTGCAAACGAGTCTGCTACGGCAATGGAGGGGAGTCAAGACAGGCGTGGATGAGTGAACCTGACCCCGTTAGTTGTTGCATGGTCGAACTAGTGCCGCCTGGATGGGTCTCGAAATCAACAAGCAGAAAAGCTCAACGTCAAAACCTGCCTATTGCTTATCTAAGGTGCAATACCATATGTTGGCTTCGCTTAGCGACTTGGGCGTAAGCCCAAAGTGATACGTGGCGTATCACTCTGAATATTGTTCCACATCTGACGGTACCGGCTTTGCGGCCAGGCCGTTAGTCAACGGCCTGGCCGCAAAGCCGGTACCGTCCGCATCAGGTAAGCATGAGACGTTAGATAGATTCTTGGAAAGCGAAAAATCGGCTCTCTTCAAGCACCTATCTGAACTTAAGTCCGCGCTGCAAGCCAATCGCGTTCAGCCAGTCAAGAAGAGACCATCGTCTTTTATCTTTCTCTGCGGAGCCAACAAGCTCGCTGGTGGAATATCTGCGCGTCGCGCTGCATTAGGCCGATTCCTAAAAAAAGAACACCCGGAAGTCCGCACAATTATCGCGGAGGACTTCATGAAATTCCTAGAGAATCGCACAAAAAAGCAAAACCTTTATGATATCGAACAAACTATAAGCAATTTTGCCGACGTCATAGTGATCGTACTGGAGAGCAACAGTGCATTTACCGAACTAGGCGCGTTTGCAACAAAAGATTTGAGGAAAAAAATATTTGTTATTAACGACGAACAATTTAAAAGCGCACCATCATTTATAAATCAGGGCCCAATAAGCGCAATAATAGAAAGCTCTCCAGATGGCGTCGCCTGGTACAAAATGGCCGCCGGCGGAGTTGAATACGGAGACGCCATCGGCACGATATTCCCGGCGATTAGCTCAGCTATTAAAAATCGTCAGCCGGACAACGAACTTCTCGATATGGAAAAACTTAAGCCGACAGGGGAATTGAATCGCTGGGCTTTTTCATTTTGCCACGATCTCATATTTTCATCGCGAAAAATCCGACCAGCGGAGCTTGCATCTGTCTACAATTTCCTATTTGGGAAAGCAAATTTCGACGCACTTAAATTATATAATGCATTACTCATTGCGCTTGGATTTGTTGAAAAGAATGGTGACTATTTAACTTCTACACAGCTGGCGCCATTACTTCAAATTCCCATCAATAAAATTGCCCTTCAAGCATCCTTTCTAGCAGCCCGGCATCATCTGGACTTGCAGCATGCTTGATCTATTAGACATCTGCTCTTCAGCACTAGGAACAACCCGCGAGAATGCTCTAGTAATAGCCCGCACGGCACCCTATCGGCTTAAACGCATCGAGATTCCGAAACAAGACGGAAGCAAGCGAATAACATGGCAGGCCGCGATAGAAACTAAGGGCTTACACTACCCTCTTATTCAGTACTACCTTCGGCAACTTCCGGCACACCCCGCAAGCCAGGCTTTCTCACCGGGATCCTCGATCATAAAAAACGCGGGAATCCATTTAGGAAACAAATATTTTCTCCGCATAGACTTTTCTGACTTTTTCCCATCAATTAAATTCAATTCATTCAAGAAAATAATCAATCAAACAAAATCTATATTTGAAAATTTCAATACAGCAACCCCTGAATCGATGCTTCTGCTAGAGAAAGCCTGCTTTGCAAAAGACTCGAGCCTGCCAATTGGCTATGCAACATCCCCATACATTGCAAATTGCACAATGTTTGAGTTTGACAGGGAAATAATTGACTTATTGAGGGCAAAATTTGCGAGCGCAAACGTAACCTACACAAGATACGCGGACGACTTAGTCTTCTCGACAAATATAAAAAATGCTTGCCGCGACATTTACGATGTCATCGTACAGTTTGTCAAAAAATATCGCGCCATTGATTTAACTATAAACCACAAGAAAACACACTTTGGCAGTGTCCCCAAGGGTACAGCTTACGTTACCGGGGTGCACATGCTTGAGTCCAATCGCACCGCTGCGACAAAGACTCTGAGATCTGAAGCGCGCTTTCTGCTGTCACTGCGAAAGAAAAATAAATTAGACGACGACGAGCAAAAGCGGCTGTTCGGCCTTTTGGCTCATATTAGGCAAATCGACCCCGCCTTTTACACAAAGTTAGCGAGCGACTTCCATGTCGCATTCCCTCATACAAAGTGATTTTTGGCACCGCCGCTTCACCCCTCCAAGATCGGGGTCAGGTTGACCCCGATAGTTGCGGGTCCCTGGTCCAATTTGGAGCTTCAGGGAACTGCTTGGCTGGGGCGCATCCAAAGAATCCGGCTTGTTAAAGTGCACTCCGACCCGGGCTTCCTCTTGACGAAAGGCACAGGGAGGTGGAACCAGCAATGAAGATCCAATCAGTTCGCATCAAGAACTTTCGCACTTTGAAAGATGTGATGATCCCCTTCGATTCCGTCACGACATTCATCGGCCCGAACGGCGCCGGCAAGTCCACAGTGCTTCGTGCGCTCGATTGGTACTTCAATGGCAAGTCGGGATCTCTGACCGAGAAGGACTGCTCCTTCGGGGCGACTGACGAACACATCGAGGTTCAGGTGACATTCGCTGACCTCACCGCCAAGGACCGCGATGCACTTGGCAAGTATGCGCCGGACGGAGTTGCCACGTTCACGGCATGGAAGCAGCGATCACCTGATGGCTCCGATGTGCTTTCCGCCAATGCGAAGGGTTTCCCGGATTTCAACCCAATCAAGGCGGCAGGCGGTGCGGCCGCGAAGAAGGATCTGTACGCCGATCTCCGGCGTAGGCGCCCAGAACTGAGTCTTCCGGAGGCCAAAACCGGCATTGCCGTTGAGCAGGCGATAACGACATGGGAGGCATCTCAAACTGGTCAGCTCATCGACGCCCCCGAAGCGCTGCAGACCAATTTCTTCGGCTTCAACAGTGGCGGCAAGATGAGTGGACTTTTTGACTTCGTCCTAGTCACTGCTGACCTTCGGGCGAGCGACGAGTCAAGCGACGGCAAGTCGAGCATCATCGGTCGAATCCTGGAGCGTTCAGTTGACCGTGCTGCTGCTGACGAGGCTATTGCGGAGATCGTCGAGGAGTCACGTGTGAGGCAGCAGAGGGTGTATGAAGAGAAGTTCAAAGAGCAGCTGGAGGTGATGACGGCACAGCTCAACGGTATCGTTGCGTCCTACTCTCCCGGTCGTGCTGTCACCGTTTCCCCTGCAGAGGTGGAGCTCAGGGCTCCTCGAACCACATTTGAGTTGGCAGTTCTCGATGGCGCAACGGAGACTGCTGTGGAGCGCCAGGGGCACGGCTTTCAGCGCACGCTTCTGATCTCGGCGCTCCAACTCCTCGCGCAGTCAGGCGCAGCATCAGCAGAGGGTGTCATCTGTCTGGCAATCGAGGAGCCGGAACTTTATCAACACCCGATTCAAGCCCAAGCGTTCGCTAAGATGCTCCGATCGCTTGCGGAGGACGCCGCTAAGCGCATCCAAGTGACCTATGCGACTCATAGCCCTTACTTCCTTGAGGCGCGGCATTTCGATCAGGTCAGGCGGCTGACGAGATCGTCCGACGAGACTCCTGTAGTCACTGTCCACTTCGCTACAGTCGACGATGTGAAGACGAAGCTCAATGAAACGGTTGATGCCGATCAGGTCGCTCGTCAACTCGATGGCATCGTAACCAATCGCCTCTCGGTTGCGTTGTTCGCAGCGCGCGTTCTGCTTGTCGAGGGTGATACAGAGGCAGCCGTGTTCTACGGAATCGGCGATCGGGATGCTGTGGGGCGACTTGAATCCCAAGGGCTGTCGATTGTTTCAGTTGGGGGCAAGGGTGGAATTCCACTTGCTCATGCCATCCTTACCTGCATCGGGATTCCGACCTACGTACTCTTCGACGGGGACAGCGGTTTCGAGGTTCGGGCTAACGCTGTGGGCAAGAATCAGGCTGTTATAGATGGCGAGCGCACGAAATTTTCGACAGAGAACCGTCGTCTGTTGAAGTATTTGGGTGGCACCGAAGTTGATTTTCCACCAGAGCAAGTCGGCGATCGTTTGGCAACTCTAAGCGATCACCTTGAGGCCTACTTAGAGTCCAATTGGACGGAGTGGGTCGCGTCGTGTGCGGCAATTGAGGCCGCTGCCGGAATCCAGCTCGGAAAGAATCAGTATGCCTACCGGACCTCCACGCTTGAGGCGCAAGGAACGGTTCCAGAGATGCTCAAGCAGATTCTGACGAACGCGGGAGTAGTTTAGCCATGCACGAGATTACCTGCCCGCACTGCGGGAAAGCATTCAAGATTGACGAGGCTGGGTACGCGAACATCCTGAAACAGGTTCGCGACAGCGAATTTGAGAAGCAGTTGCACGATCGGCTTGAGCTGGCTGAGCAAGACAAGCGGAACGCCGTCGAGCTTGCCGAGACCAAGGTCGCCAGTGAGTTGCAGAAGGCCGCCGCGGCCAAGGACGCAGAGATCCAGGAACTCAAGGCCAGACTCGATGCCGGAGATGTCGCGCGGAAGCTTGCCGTGACCGAAGCCCTAAGCGGCGTGGAAAAAGAGCGTGACGTGCTCGCGAACGAACTTGAGCAAGCGAAGCGTGATAAGCAAGCCGCTTCCAAGCTAGCCGAAGCGATGCTCGATAACGAGCTGCAAAAGGCTGCGGCTACGAAGGACGCTGAGATCCAAGGCTTGAACTCCAAACTCGACGCCATCGAGGTTGCTCAGAAGCTCGCGATCACCGAGGCAGTGACTGTGGTCGAGAAGGAACGCGACGAACTTAAGGGTGGCCTTGAGAGAGCGAAGCTTGAGAAGCAGCTCGCCGAGAAGTCGCTCAAGGACAAATACGAGACGCAGATCAAGGATCGCGAGGACGAGATCGGGCGCCTTCGGGACATGAAGGCTCGCCTGTCGACCAAGATGGTTGGCGAAACCCTAGAGCAGCACTGCGATACCGAATTCAACCGCATTCGAGCGACGGCGTTTCCGAGGGCATATTTCGAGAAGGACAACGACGCGCGGACTGGCAGCAAGGGCGACTACATCTTTCGCGACTCCGATGAGGTTGGCACTGAGATCGTCTCGATCATGTTTGAAATGAAGAACGAGAGCGATCACACCGCGACGAAGAACAAGAACGAGGACTTCCTAAAGGAGCTCGACAAGGATCGCACCGAGAAGGGGTGCGAGTATGCGGTTCTGGTCTCCCTGCTCGAGCCCGACAGTGAGCTCTACAACACCGGGATCGTCGACGTGTTCCACCGCTACCCGAAGATGTACATCGTGCGACCGCAATTCTTTCTTCCAATCATCACGCTGCTGCGGAATGCGGCGATGAACTCGCTCAAGTACAAGTCAGAGCTTGCGCTCGTTAAGGCGCAGAACATAGACGTCACGAACTTCGAGAACGAGCTAGAGACATTTAAGAACGGTTTCGCCCGAAATTACGAGTTAGCGTCCAGTAAGTTCAAGACAGCCATCGATGAGATAGACAAGACCATTACCCATCTCCAGAAGACCAAGGATGCTTTGCTCGGCTCAGAGAACAACTTTCGTCTTGCGAACGACAAGGCGCAGGACGTGACCATCAAGAAGTTGAGTCGCGGCAACCCGACGATGGCAGCCAAGTTCGCCGACCTAAAGAATAATGGCTCTTCCGATGCTGGATGAGTTCTTCGGAAGGGTTAGAACTCAGACCTCCACGGCCCATCGTGGCGTAAACGAATTCTCCGTTTCTGACACGGAAACTATTTTTGATACATGGAAGTTTCGAACGCCGCCCTTTGAAATGTCGTAGCAGAAGAACTTCTCTGTGCCGCCCGTGGTGCGGTAGCTATATGGCTCAGCCTCTCGAGTCTCCATACCGCCACCATCCTCGTAAGCCGTGATGATGACCGTATGTAAATTCCGGCCTGCAGCCGCGATGGTCTCCTTAATGCTCATGAAGCCTCCGTGTGTAGTGAGTTCGTCGTCATCTATCGCCGATACGACCGGCAGCGTTTGGTCATAAGTGGACATTTCTCCAACTATGTATCTACTACGATTTGCACGAAATCAAAGTTCGATGCAATCAAACCGCCGATCCGCCTCCACCTCAGCCTCATAGTCCACATCCGCCCGATCAAACCCGAACAACTGCAAAAACTCGTGCTTGTACCCAGCGTAGTCTGTGATCTCGCGCAGGTTTTCGGTGGTGACCGTGGGCCAGAGCGTCTTGCAGAGGATCTGCACGTCGTCGCGCAGTTCCCAGTCGTCCAGCCGCAGGCGGCCTTCGTCGTCGATGGGCGCAGAGTTGCCGTCGGCGCGGTAGAGGCGGTCGTGGAACAGGCGGTTGGCCTGTTCGATGGGGCCTTCGTGGATGCCTTTCTCCTTCATGATCTTGAAGGCGATAGACACGTATAGCGGGATCACCGGGATGGCCGCGCTGGCCTGGGTGACGACGGACTTCATCACGCCGACGTAGGCTTCGAGGCCGGGGTGGCGGCTGCGCAGTTGCCTGGCGGTGTTGTCGAGGTGCTGCTTGGCCTGGCCCAGGGTACCGTGCCAGTACATCGGCCAGGTGATCTCGGTGCCGATGTAGCTGTAGGCGACGGTCTTGGCGTGCTCGGCCAGCACGCCGGCGGCGCTCAGCGCGTCGATCCACAGCGCCCAGTCCTCGCCGCCCATCACGGTGACGGTGTCCTTGATTTCCTGCTCGGTGGCCGGCTCGATGGTGGCCTCGATCACGGTGTCCTTGTTGGTGTCGACCGAGGTGTTGGTGAACGGCTGGCCGATGGTCTTGAGCGCCGAGCGCACCACCTCGCCGGTGTCCGGCAGCTTGCGCACGGGCGAGGCCAGCGAATAGACCACCAGGTCGATCGGGCCACCCATCTCGTTCTTGATGATCTCGATCGCACGCGCGCGGGTTTCGTTGGCGAACGCGTCGCCGTTGATCGACTTGCTGTACAGGCCGGCCTGCTTGGCCGCCTTGTCGAACGCCGCGGAGTTGTACCAGCCGGCGGTGCCGGTCTTCTCCGGGCTGCTGGGCTTCTCGAAGAACACGCCCAGCGTGGCCGCGCCGTAACCGAACGCGGCGGTGATGCGCGAGGCCAGGCCGTAGCCGGTGGAGGCGCCGATCACCAGCACGCGCTTTGGGCCGTTGCCCTTGGTGTGGCCTGCAGCCTGGGTGACCTTGATCTGGTCGAGCACGTTGTGTTCGCAACCGACCGGATGGGCGGTGATGCAGATGAATCCGCGGACTTTGGGCTTGATGATCACTCGGTGGCTCCTGCTGCTGTTCGGCAATTCGCCATATTAACCAAGCGGGAGGCCCATGCGCTGCCGTAGGGAGGTTGCGTGCATCGCTCCTTGTCCGTCATCCCGGCGAAGCCCGGGATCGCAGTTGCTGTTGCGAAGGGCCAAAAGGATGGATGGCTTCGTCGTTGAAGAGCGATTCCGGCCTTCGCCGGAATGACGATATGGGGAGGTTTTTTACTCGTCATCCAGGCGGCAGCCGGGATCGCAATTGCTGTTGCGAAAGGCCGAAGGGATGGGCGGCTTCGTTGTTGAAGAGCGATTCCGGCCCTTGCCCCTTTTGTGGGGTTCGCCGGAATGACGATATGGGGAGGTTTTCTTACTCGTCATCCCGGCGGAGGCCGGGATCGCAATTGCTGTTGCGAAAGGCCGAAGGGATGGGCGGCTTCGTTGTTGAAGAGCGATGACCAGCTTCGCTGTTGAAAAACTTCTCCGGCCCTTGCCCCTTTTGTGGGGTTCGCCGGAATGACGATGTGGGGAGGTTTTCTTACTCGTCATCCCGGCGGAGGCCGGGATCGCAGTTGCTGTTGCGAAGGGCCAAAAGGATGGATGGCTTCGTTGTTGAAGAGCGATTCCTGCCCTTGCCCCCTTTTGTGGGGTTCGCAGGAATGACGATATGGGGAAACGAGGCAATCAGAGGTACCGTCTCCGTTGCAGAATCGCCACTAGGTCTTTCGCTACCCGATCAGGAAGCCGGTGCCGTGATGTGTCGGAGATAATCCAGCACCGGCGCGGGATCAGCGTCCGCCACCACCAGGCCGACGTAATTGTCCGGTCGGATCACGAAAAGGGCATCGTCGCTGTAGGCAGTACGGGCATGGCCCTGCTCATCCACAAGGTTCGTCGCAGCGTGCGGTGACGCGGCGATGACATAGCCACGCACGTCGTCACCGAACGTTGCGGCACATGCGTCGACCACCGATCGCCAGCGTGTGCCGAAGCCGAGCAAGGTGATGTGCGGTCCGCGCAATAGATCGAAGATGCGCGTGGACTCGCCGGAGCCGGACAGGCCGGGTGCATCCGGGGCGCGGTCGCCCGCACGCAGGCCATCGCCGTCTGGCCGCTGGTCCTGCGACAGGCTGCAGCCGCGGTAGCCCAGGCCTAGTTGCAAGGTCTTTTCGTCGCGGCTGAGCACGAAGCCACGCGCGGCCACCGCGGCGTTCATCAGCTCGTTGGAAACGCCCAGCACCCATGAGGCGATCGGCAGGCGCTCCTCGCCGTAGGTGTCGATCAGGCTTGCGTCGGCGCCGCCCAGCACGGCGGCGAGTTTCCAGCCCAGGTTGTAGGCATCCTGGATACCAGTATTCATGCCCTGCCCGCCCGCGGGCGAATGGACGTGGGCGGCATCGCCGGCCAGCAGCACGCGGCCGGCGCGATAGCGGTCGACCATGCGCACGTTGGCCCGCCACATGGATTCCCAGCCGGTCTCCTCCACGCGGATGTCCTGTCGTCCCGTGCGTCGATCGATCAGGTGCTGAAAGGCCTCCCGCGACGGCTGATCGTCCTGGCCCGGCGCGATCGACGCCTGCAACTGGAACGTATCGGTGGAGGGCAGCGGGCAAAGCGCCAGGAAGCCTTCGGCGCTGCGCCACACATGCCAATGGTCGCGATCGAGTCCCGTCAGGCGGACATCGCCAAGCATCATCCGGACGGTCTCGAGGGTATCGCCCAGGAAAGAGATGCCCTCCCGCTGGCGAATGGAACTCTTGCCGCCATCGCAGCCGGCCAGCCAGCCCACGCGGATGGTCTCTTCGCCTTCAGGGCCGGCGAGCTGGGCGGTCACGCCGTCGTCCTCCTGCACGTAGTCGGAAAGCGTAACGCCAAATTCAACTCGACCGCCGAGTTCGCCCAACCTGGCGCGCAACGCTTCCTCGATGCGCCATTGCGGCGTCAGCAACGACGACAGATAGGGCGCGTCAGGCCTGGGTGGAAGGTAACGACGCGGCGATTCCGTGGTCGCGCCGTTCCCGTCGTGCTGAAGCATATTCATCTCGAAGCTGCCGTTGGCGATCACCCGATCGACGATGCCCAGGTCGTCGAACACTTCGAGCGTGCGCGGCTGCACGCCCTTGCCGCGCGAGCCCGCCTGCGGCGAAGGCGAGGCCTCGATAATGCGGAAGCGCACCTTCCGCTGCGCCAGCGTGCAAGCCAGGGTCAGGCCCGTCGGGCCCGCACCTACGATCAGGACATCAGTATTCGACATGGGTGCTCCTGATGGTTGGTTGCAGTGGATGGTGGCGGTCAAATCCAGTTTCTTTCTGGAGCGGAGCTTAGCCTCGTCCGGCATCGCTCAAGGCAACAAGGATGCCTCGTATCTGTTCCACATCACTGCGCCATTCTCCGCCCTGCATATCAGTCAACAACGATGGCTGCCAGCGCATGCCAGACAGATACTGTCGTTTCGCCGACGCGTGAAATTCATTTGCTCCCGTCATCTCCCGCAGCTTGCCGATGCACCCGGCATCCACACCTGCCCCCGGCATCACGACGATACGCCCGGTCGACAGCTCGACCAGCTGACGAATCAGCTCCGCCCCTTCGATCGCAGTGGGCCGGCCACCTGACGTCAGCACACGCTCGCAGCCGAGTTCGATCAGGTCTCCCAATGACGAGAACGGATCGCGCGCGAGGTCGAAAGCGCGGTGGAAGGTGACGCCCACGTTGCCTGCGGCGGAGACCAGCGCACGGCAGCGCGGCATGTCGACCTCGCCATCGGCATCGAGCGCGCCGAGTACCACGCCATCACAGCCGAGTGCCACGCAGGCTTCGATGTCCCGCAGCATCACCTCGCACTCGATATCGTTGTAGAGAAAGTCGCCGGCGCGCGGACGAATCAGCACATACAGCGGAATGCGCAGGTGTTCGCGGGCCAGCGCGATCTGCGCGTGCGAAGGCGTCAGTCCGCCCAGTTCAAGCGCGGTGCAGAGTTCGACACGCCCTGCTCCGCCTTCCTGGGCGGCCAGCGCGGAGGCAACCGAGTTTGTGGCGATCTCAAGCAGCATGGGTGAACGGGATCATGAATAACTCGTGGTGTAGAGACTTAGCGACGGGATCAGGCCATCCTGCTTCTTCGCATCGCACACGGCGTAGGAAAAACCGTGCTGGATGGCGTATGCGCCGACCTCGCCTGCGCGGTTCATCGCCAGAAAACCGACCTGTATGGTTTTGGATGCCTCCAGGCGACGCTTGACGATGCGCATTACCGCCTCCTTGCAGGCTTCCTGCGGTGAGCGGCCCTGGCGCATCAGCTCGACCACCAGGAAGCTGCCGGCGTTGCGGATCACTTCCTCGCCCACGCCGGTGGAGGTGGCGCCGCCGATCTCGCCATCGACGTACAGGCCGGCGCCGATGATCGGGCTGTCGCCGACGCGGCCACGCATCTTCCACGCCATGCCGCTGGTGGTGCACGCGCCGGCCATGCGTCCCTGCGCGTCGATCGCCAGCATGCCGATGGTGTCGTGGTTGTTGGCGCCGCCGGGCATGCCGGTGGTACCGCCCTTGCCGTAGTCGTGCACTTCGCTGTTGATCGACGGGTTGTACTTCGCCGTCTTCAGCCATTCGTGCCAGGCCTTGTCGGACTCCGGCGTGAGCAGTTCTTCTTTCTTGAAGCCCTGTTCCAGCGCAAATTGCAACGCACCTTCGCCGACCAGCAGCACGTGCGGGGTGCGCTCCATCACCCGCCGTGCCACCGAGATCGGGTGCGCGATGTGTTCGATCGCGGCGACCGCGCCGCAGTTGTAGTTGTGATCCATGATGCTGGCATCGAGGGTGACGTGGCCGTCCCGATCCGGATAACCGGCCCTGCCGACGCTGTGGTTTTTCAGGTCGGCCTCGGGCACCCTCGCACCGGCCTCGACCGCGTCCAGCGCATGGCCGCCCGCGCCAAGAATCGTCCACGCCGCCTGGTTTGCCGCCACGCCGAAATCCCAGGTCGAGATCACCCGTGCTGCGCCCGATGCCACTGGCGCGCGGGACTCCGGTGCGGCGGCACTCAACTTGCCGCCCCATGCCAGTACCGAGGCGGTGGCTCCCAGCAGGGAGTTCTTGAGAAAATTTCTGCGGTCGGTCATTCCATCCTCCTGTTACGGAAAACAAAAAACCCCGCACAGGATGCGGGGTTTATTTTTGCATCACAACGTATGACTGGCTGATCAGGCAGCTTCGACAGCTGAAGCCTGGGCACCCTTCGGCCCCTGGGTAATTTCGAACTGTACGCGCTGGCCTTCCTGCAGGCTGCGGAAGCCCTTGCTGGTGATCGCCGAAAAATGGACGAAAACGTCCGCTCCCCCGTCCTCAGGCGCGATGAAACCAAAGCCCTTGGCGTCGTTAAACCACTTGACCGTACCGAAACTCATTGCGTGAACCTCTGGATCATGGATTGGGTGCGCCGAGCTTCCCTTGCAGAACCACTATCCCCCCGCTGGTTCGCCGTCCCGGCGAAGGGAAAGTACCAACTTGTTCAGGTTGAACGCAATATGCAGCGATGCACCGATCCGGCAAAGCCCGATGCTGTACTCAGCTTTTCAGCATCGCCGCGAGGATACGCGGCACCTCGGCCGTGGCTGCCGCCAGATGCGCAAAGATCTCGTCGATGCTGATCTCCGCCTCATCACCACAACCAGCAGCGAAGTTCGCCACCAGTGCGAGACAGGCGTATTCCAGCTCCAGCTCACGCGCCAGCGATGCCTCGGGCATGCCGGTCATGCCGACCAGATCGCAGCCGTCGCGTTTCATCCGCGCGATCTCGGCGCGGGTCTCCAGCCGCGGCCCCTGGGTGGCGCCATAGCAGCCGCTGCCGATCACCCCGATATTTGCTTCACGCGCCGCCGCCAGCAAGCGCTGGCGCAGGGACTCGGTGTACGGCTCGCTGAAATCGATGTGCTTCACCTCGGCACCGTCGACGTCACAGAAGCTGGTAAAGCGGCCATGCGTGTAGTCGATCAACTGGTCGGGCACCACGATCACCCGCGGTCCCATGTCGCCACGGATACCGCCTACCGCATTGACGCCGATCACCCGCCGCGCGCCCAGGCTGTGCAGCGCCCACAGGTTGGCGCGGTAGTTCACCCGATGCGGCGGCAGGGTATGGCTCTCGTCATGACGCGCGAGGAAGGCCACGCGCCGACCAGCGAAGTCACCGATCACCACGTCGCCCGAGGCAGCGCCGTACGGCGTGTCTACGGTATGCCGCGTGACATTTTCCAGGCCAGGAAACTTGTACAGGCCGCTGCCGCCGATCACGGCAAGATCGATCGTGCTCATGCTGCAGTCTCCTTCAAGGCATAGATGCCCGGCAGGTTGCGTCCCTGCTCGTGGTAGTCCATGCCATAGCCGAATACGTAGCGATCCGGCAGTTCGACGCCATTGAAATCGGAGGCGATGCCTTCTGCGAGGCGATCATGCCGCTTGGTGCACAGGCTGGCGATCAGCACGCGCTTTGCACCGCGCCGATAGCAATCGTCACGCACGGCCTTGAGCGTGTGGCCCTCATCGAGAATGTCGTCGACCAGCAGCACCACGCGACCGGCCAGCGGCACCAGCGGCGCGCGCAGCCAGTGCAGATCGCTGCCGGAGGTCGCACCGCGATAACGCGTCGCGTGCACGTAGTCGAATTCCAGGTCGGTGCGGATCGCCAGCGCCAGCTGACCGGCAAAAATCAATGCGCCGTTCATCACGGTAAGGAAGACCGCGCGTTCGCCGTCCAGTGCAGCGTCGATCCGGCGACCGATGTCGGCTATCACGGTCTCCAGTTCGTCGCGCTCGTGCAGAAGATCCGACTGTGCCAGCGCATCGGCAAGCGAAGGTATTGGGGTGTTCATGCGATTCCTCGATCGGCATTCAACGCCGTGATGCGCGCGACGAAACGATCGCGCTGCGGGTTATTGGTGAGACCTTCCCAGCTCGCACCCAAGGCACCACGCATGGCAGCAAGCTGCGGTGGCATCGCTGCGACATCGCCCTGCATTGCGGCGATCGCCTCGTCCACCACGTCGGGGAAACAGGCCAGTACCAGATCGCAGCCGGCGTCCAGGTGTGCTCTTACCCGTTCACCCACGCTGCCAGCAGCGCCCGCGGCGGCCATGCTGATGTCGTCGCTTATCACCGCGCCGGCAAAGCCCAGCTCGCCGCGCAGGATCTGCCCGATCCACACCTTCGAATAACCAGCTGGCTGGCTGTCCACGGCAGGGTAGATCACGTGCGCCATCATCACCGCCTCTACCCGCGCCTCGATGCACTCGGCAAACGGCAGCAGGTCGTCGCGACGGATCTGCTCGAGGCTGCGCGGATCGATCGCCTGCGCCTTGTGCGTATCGGTGGCGACCGAGCCATGCCCCGGGAAGTGCTTGAGCACCGCAGCCATGCCACCCAGATGCATGCCACGCACATAGGCCTGCGCCAGCTCGGCAGTCACTGCCGGGTCGGCATGGAAGGCACGCAGGCCGATCGCCGCATTGCCGCGGGCCAGATCCACCACCGGCGCAAAGCTGAAATCGACGCCGCTGGCGCGCAACTCGCTGGCCATCACCCAGGCGTGTTCTTCGGCCAGACGCACCGCCTCGCCGGGATCGCGGTCGTAAACCGCGCCGATTGCCGCCAACGGCGGCAGGCGGGTGAAGTCTTCACGGAAACGTTGAACGGGGCCGCCCTCCTGATCGACCGCAATCAGCAGTTCGTCACCGCCTGTCTCGCGAATCGATTCGCACAGGGCGATCAACTGTTCGCGCGATTGGTAATTGCGCGCAAACAGCAGCACGCCGGCGACTCCTGGCGCCGTGAGCCAGTGCTTTTCGTGTTCGGCCAGTTGCAGTCCGGCCACGCCGATCATCAGCATGCGGCATCCTCGGCAGCGCGCTCGGCCAGCGACCATTGCCGGTACGGGTGCGCGATCAGGTTGACGTTGTAGTAGCGCGGCAGTGCACTCACTTCGCGACCCAGCCACGCCGGTCGCGGGAAAGGTGCATCAACAGCCGGAAGCTCGACCTCGGCAACGGTCAGCCCCGCGTTGTCGCCGAGAAATTCGTCGATCTCGAACAGCACGCCATCGACCCGGACATGATGGCGGACCTTTTCCAGCACGCCATCGCACAGCGTATCCAGCAAGGTCCTGGCATCAGACGCCGGTATCGCGTACTCGAACTCGGCTCGCTCGATGCCAAGCGTGGCTGCCTTGATATTAAGCCACGCCTGTTCGCCGGCGAGGCGGGCACGCACCGAAGCACGCGCGCTGCCATCGCGTAGCGCCTGCGCACCGACCAGATAGCCCTGCGCAATCGGCTCGCTGCGCTCAATGGCCCCACGCCAATCATCGCTGGCGAGGAGAAACTTGCGTTCGATCTCGATGCCCATGCTTCTTATCTTTCAAATAGCGCGATGGATTCGACATGCGCGGTATGCGGAAACATGTCCATCACGCCCGCTGATATCAGCTTGAAGCCGTGCTGATTCACCAGGATGCCGGCGTCACGCGCCAGCGAGGCTGGATGGCAGGATACATACACAATGCGCCGCGTCTGTTTGTGCGGCAGGTATTCCAGCACTTTGTCAGCACCCGCACGCGGTGGATCGAGCAGCACCTTGTCCCATGGCTGCCGCGCCCAGTCGGCGTCGCGTTGATCCTCGAACAGGTTGGCGACATGGAAGTGCGCATTCGCAATGCCGTTGCGCGCGGCATTCTGCGCGGCACGCTCGACCAGCCCGTGCTCGCCTTCCACGCCGACCACTTCAGCCACGCGACGGGCGATCGGCAAGGTGAAGTTGCCCAGACCGCAGAACAGGTCGAGCACGCGATCAGTCGGCTGCAGATCAAGCAGCTCCAGCGTGCGCGCCATCATGCGCTGGTTCATGTCGGCATTGACCTGCACGAAGTCGAGCGGCAGGAATTCCAGTTCGACGTCATCGATATGCGCATCGCCGCTGGCAATGCGGAAAGCCAGTCGCGGCTGTTCGGGCCACAGTGGATGCACGCTGCTGTTGCCACCTGGCTGCAGGTAGATCGCCAGTTCGTGCTGCTGACCGAAGGCGGTCAACGCCGCCAGGTCGCGCTCGCTCAAGGGCTGCATGTGGCGGAATACCAGCGCCATGGTGTCGTCGCCACCGGCAAACTCGATCTGCGGGATGTCGTTGGCCGCATCCATGCCGTTGAGCAGCTCGGCGAGCAGGCCGACTTTCGGACCCAACGCCGGATGCATCACTTCGCATTGCTGGATATCGGCGACGAAACGCGGGTTCTCCTCTTCGCGGAAGCCCACCAGAACGCGGCCCTTCTTCACCACGTTGCGCACCGACAGGCGACCCTTGCGCCGGTAGCCCCAAGGTTCGCCGGTAAGCGGCGGCAGCCACGACTGCGGCGCCACCTTGCCGATGCGCTCGAAGTTCTCCGCCAGCACGCGTTGCTTGGTGGCGATCTGCGACTCGGCATCCAGGTGCTGCAGCGAGCAGCCACTGCACTGACCGAAGTGGCGACAACGTGGCTCCACCCGATGCGGCGAGCGGGTGATCAGTTCGACCACTTCGGCTTCGTCGAAGTGGCGATGACGCTTGCGCAACTTGGCCATTACCTGTTCGCCCAGCAGCGCACCGCTGACAAACACCGTCTTGCCATCGATACGGGCTACACCGCGACCGTCGTGGCTGAGATCGGTGATGACCGCTTCAAAGGGAGTCGACGGAACAGAGTTGGATCGGGACATGAGGCTTGAACGAATGAGGCCGTACTGGCTGGCCGCCGATTATCACAGATCGGCCCGGATGGCGCCCATCGGTTGACGCCATGGCTTACTTTCTCTGCCAGGCTCCAGCGGCATCCTGGTAGTACCAGCCTGCGTGGGCTTTCTCGATCCAGCCCTTGGCGAACGTGGCACGAATCTGCGGCTCCCACTCCGGGTGGTTGTTGGCATTGGCGACCTCGCGGTACAGCGCTGCACGGTCGCGGTTCTCGTCGGCCACCGTGGCACTGGCCTGGGCGCGCTGGCTGAGCGGCACCTTGGCAGGGTCGCGCATGGCTACCATGCCGTCGTTGGTGAAACCGACGGCGCCACTGTCGAGTAGCGCACCGAGTTCACCCTGAAAGCGCTGGCGGGTACGCTCTCCGATCGCCTCGGTGGTACTGGTCTGGATGCGGATGTTCGGCGTATCGGCCGCGTACGCAGCCGGGATCAGCAGATCGAGCAGCATCGCCGACGGCGGCTGGCCATGGTTGTCCGTGGCGGGTTTCTGCTGTTTCGAAGCCGGTGGCGTGGCTTGCCCGGCATCATCCAGCACATTGCCGATGAACTGATCAGCGGCTTTCTGCGCCGCTGCTTCCGGGAAATACACATTGATGGTGACGCAGCCGACCAACGCCACGGCCAGTGAGGTCAGGATGACGTAGACAAGCTTGCGCATGACAGACTCCAGCGGTCAAAACACAGTGAGGGAAGCACGCAACGTCGGTCCGTCAGTGGATTTCCGGTGCCGTGCCATTGATGGCATCGCGAAGCCGCCGTACCAGGGTCGGCCAGTCGACCTGGGCCTGGTGACCGATGACCTGCAAGCGCGGCAAGCCACTGCCTTCGACGATAGTGTAACCGTCGCCATTGGCCTCCAGCCCACTCATCTGGCAGACCGCCCCCTGCAGCATGCAACCGAGACCGATGCGTTTGTAGCCAAAGGTCTTGAACAGTTTCAGCACGGCACCCTGCAAGCCGCCGGCAATACCGCCACCGCCAACTGTGGTGAGGTTGTTTACCGCGCGCTGGCTGATGCGCCCACCGTTGCCGGCAAGCAGGTTCGCCTTGAACGCCACCGGGTTCCAGTTGACCAGGCGCAGGTCGTCGATCGAGCCGTCCAGCCGACCGGTCATGTTGCCGAAGTCGAACACGCTGGTGATCGCGCCCAGATCGAGCTGATTCAAGGCGATGTCACCATTCAATACCGGACTCGATCCGAATGGTTGTTGCAACGAAAGCCGGGTGATATCGACAAAGCCACCAAACAGGCTGGCCGACAGGCCGCCCTGCAGCTCGAAGCGATCGTCGACCCAGCGCAGCGAAGGGATTGCACCACCTAACGTGCCGGGGAACGCCGGCCAGCCCATGGCATGGCTGAAGGCAGCCATGTCAACTCCGGTCAGTACCAGTGAGGTTTCCAGTCGCTGACCTTTCGCCGCCGCTGGGCGCCAATCCAGCTCACCGACTCGCAGCTGCCCCTTCAGCACTGGCACTTCCAATGGTTGGCGCAGGCCGAGCGTGCCGCCGCGGCTTTGCCATTGCGACTGTGCGGCACCGTTGCTGATCCGGTAGAACTGCAGGCTGCGCCAGCCAAGGGTGGTTGCAGGCCTTTCGTCCTGCACCGCCCAGTCCAGGCCGCCACGCAAGCCGTCGATCCCCAGACGACCATCCGGCTCGGCCAAGTTCAGGCTATCGGTGTTGAACGCAAAGCTGTGCAAGCCATCCGCACGCAGATCCAGACTACCGTCCAACTCACCGGCAATGCTCATGTCGCGCAGGCCCAGCGTGTTCAACCACGCCTGGGCGTAGCTCTGGTAGGCTGCCGGGAAACTGGCATGCAGGTGATCCAATTTCAGTGTCTTAAGCTCGCCCTTGGCATCGAACGCGAGTGCGCCGTCCAGCTGCAGCGCATCCGCATCGCTCACCCGCAACCGCTGCAAATCGAAGGCACCGCCCTGTACATTGGCGTGCAAGCCAAGCTGCACCGAGTGAGCCGGCAATTTCGCGTAGAGCGGACCCAGCAACAACTCGCCCCCATGCAGGCTGGCATCAAGGTCGATCGATGCCGGGCCGCCAGTGGTATCGAGACTGAACCGACCGTTGCCGTTCATGCCCTGCCCAGCCAGCGTACCAGTCGGGGTATCGAAGCCGACGCCATTGAGGGTGAACTGCCCGGATGACTGCAGACCTGCATCACGCACGTCCAGGGCCAGCTCGGCATCAAGCCGACCAGCGGTAGGACGGCCGCTCCATACCGTGCCGAGCAGACCCTGCAGCCAGCCGGCAGGAAGGTTCTTCAGGCTGATCTGCGCATGGCTGAGCTGATCCAGCGGCAACGCGGTATTGGCTTGGGTCTTGCCCTGCAGAATATCGACCAGCAAGGTGTTCGCTGACTCACTCAGCTGGATGTTCACATGAGCATCGCTGAGTGCCCCGCCTTGCGCACCAGCCAGATGCATGCTGCCATCGAAAATCCAGCGCAGGCGCTCGTCGCGCTGCAGGCCACCGTCGAGCGTCAGGCCCAACCGCCGCCAGCCCATGGCCGGCACATCCGCCTGTGTCGCACTCAGCTGCAGATGGAGCCCATTCGCGGCACCCTCTCCGATCCTGACCGTCACCTGCTGCAAGCGGGCACCCGGCACGTTGACCGACTTGGCGGTCAGCAGCACATCGGCCCGCGCAGGCATGACCCAGCCGATCGCCAGCAGCAGGCAGCAACACAGCAAAAGATGGCTTGATGTGGAACGCATGTCGCGCCATTCTGCCAAATAAAGCTGAACGACACGGATTTCGTCATGCCCAACCATCCCGACACCCTGCAAATCGACCCCAAACCCATCCTTCATCCTCGGGTACTGGTGGCGGACGACGACCCCGCCAGCTGCCGTTTCCTGTGCGATGGACTCCGCTCGCTTGGCGCGCAGGCGCAGGCCTGCCGCGATGGCACGACGGCACTGGCGCAGGCCCGTGCCGAGGCTTTCGACCTGCTGCTGCTGGATTGCCGCATGCCGGGTGCGGGCGGGCTGCAGGTTCTCTCCGCGCTGCGTGGAGACGCAGGGGCACACTCGGCGGAAAGCATTGCCGTTGCCACCACCGCAGAACTGGCACCGCGCGATCGCCAGTCGCTGTTTGCCGCCGGATTCAGCGAAATCCTGCTCAAGCCCTGCAGCGTGGCTGACCTGCAACGCATGCTGGCGCTGGTTCAGCCGGAACGGCACCAGGCATACGTACTCGATGATCAGGCTGCCCTGACCAGTACCGGCGACACCTGCACCATGCGTGCGCTGCGGCTGCTGTTGCGCGAAGAACTGGTCCAGCTTGAACAGGAACTGGAACCACTGAGCCGCGACCGCGCAGGCTTCGGCGAGCGGCTGCACCGTCTGCGTTCATCCTGCGGATTCTGCGGCGCTGCCGCGCTGGCGACGCAGACCGTGTGGATGCAGCAACAGCTGTCGCAACACGATGCGACCCACGCGGCACTGGCCCGCTTTCGCAAGACGCTACTGGCCACCTTGCAAGCGCTGGATCGCTAACAGGCTTCTCGCAGTACCCTCAGCGACGTGATACCGCCATTGCCAGTACCCGCCAGGCGCGCAGTTCCCCACCGCCCAGATGAAAACGGATGACTTCGCGCATCAGGTCACGCAGGCTTTTCAGGCCGGTGTTGTCGGGTGGCTGATCCTGTGCCAGCGCCAATAGATCGCCGCCGCGCAGGGCTTGCGCATGGCCCGCGGCACAGCGCACGGCCCCCTGTTCGACCAGGTAGCGATAGTGCGCATCCGGCTCCAGCGGCTCGCCGGTCTCCAGTTCGTATTGCAACTGCAGGCCGTAGCCGATCGCCTCCAGCAGGTCGCGCTCGAACCGGCGCAGGCTCCACGCCAGCGGATCGCCGTGGGCCAGCCGTACCAGCGTCTGCGCGTAAGCGTCGAACAGCAACGGAAACGGATCCTGCCGTTCGGTCAGGCGTACGACCAGTTCGTTGAGATAGAGCCCGGCCAGCCCGGCGTCGCCGATCAAGCGTAACGGTGTAGCGGCTGCCTCGACCGCAGTCAGCGTGGCCAGCTCGCCGCGCAGCAGCAGATCCAGTGCCAGCGGCTGAAACGGCTCAAGCTGGGCGCGTCGCAGGCGACTGCGTTCGCCGCGCACCCCACGTGCCACCACGCCCAACCGACCGTGCTCGCGGGTCAGGCATTCCAGCAGCAACGATGTCTCGCGATATGGCCGCGCATGCAGGACATAACCGGGTTGCTGTTCGAGGCGCATGAAAAATCAGGAGTGAGGAATGAGAAGTGAGAAGTGAGAGAAAAAGCCGGGGCGGCGATGCTTCCTCAGCCGCAACCGCTCTTCTTGCCCCATCTCTAACTTCTCACTCCTCAACTCTCACTCCTAATCGGTATAGCCGAACTTCTTCAGCATGTTCTCGTCGTCGACCCAGCCCTCACGCACTTTCACCCACAGCTTGAGGAACACCTTGCGCTCGAACATGCGCTCCATGTGGCGCCGCGCGCTGGTGCCGATCGCCTTGAGCTGGGCGCCACCGTTGCCGATCACGATCGCTTTCTGGCCATCGCGTTCGACCCAGATGATCGCGTGGATTTCGGCAATGCCGTCCGGGCGGTCGCTGAATTGCTCGATCTCCACCGTGGTCGCGTACGGCAGTTCCTGATCGAGCCGCAGCATCAGCTGCTCACGCACCATCTCGGCGGCAAGGAAGCGCTCGCTGCGGTCGGTGATCTCGTCTTCGCCGTATACCGGTGGCTGTACCGGTAGTCGCTTCAGGATCGCCTGTTCCAGCTCCTTCAGACCTTGCGCCTTGAGCGCGCTGACGTAGTGGATCTCGTCGTAGCTGTGCTTGGCCACCAGATCGGCCACGAACGGCAGCATCACCGTCTTGTCCTTGTTCAGGTCGACCTTGTTGATCACCAGGAACCGCGGCGACGACTGCTCGACCAGGGCGGCGTACAGCGCCTCGTCCTCGTCGGTGAAGCGGCCGGCCTCGATCACCTGCACCGCCAGATCGACGTCATTGATGGCAGAACGAGCCGCACGATTCAGGCTGCGGTTCATCGCCCGCTTGGCGCCGCGATGCAGCCCTGGCGTATCCACGTACATGATCTGCCCCGCCTCACTGTTGGCAATGCCGAGAATGCGATGACGGGTGGTCTGCGGTCGCGGGCTGACGATCGACAGGCGAAAGCCGATCAACGCATTCAGCAGGGTGGACTTGCCCACGTTGGGGCGTCCGGCCAGCGCGACCATGCCGCAGCGAAAATTCTCGTGCGGCAAGGTGCCGGCGGCGGATTCCAGTTCGTGGTTCATGGTGTGAGGTGCTCGGCAAGTCGGATGGCAAGTGTAGTGCTTTGCCGGAAATGGCAGACACTGGCACGCGTGGCACAGCCTGGCAGCTGCGATGCCATGCCGCCGTGCGGGCTGGCGAAACAAGGAAAATCAGGGTTTGCGATGCTGTTCCAGCAGCTGGTTCAACACGATTTCGGCCGCATCCTGCTCGGCGGCCCGGCGACTGCCGCCGCGGGCCTCGACACTGACCGGCAGCGGTTCGCTGATCGTGCAGCTGACATCGAACGTCTTGGCATGATCTTCGCCATGACTGGCAGTCAGCTCGTACTGTGGCAACGGCCAGCTACCGGCCTGTAACCACTCCTGCAACCGGGTCTTGGCGTCCTTGGAAGATCGCCGCAATACCGCGATCCGCTCGCCAAACAACTCACGTACAACATGGCGGCAGGTGTCGAAACCGCTATCCAGATACACCGCCGCCACCAATGCCTCGAAGGCATCGGCAAGAATCGAGTCACGCCGGAAACCGCCGCTCTTCAGCTCGCCTGCGCCGAGTTTCAACTCGTCGCCCAGCTCCAGTTCACGCGCCACCACCGCAAGCTCCTGGCCGTTGACCAGTTGCGCGCGCAACCTGGACAGCTCGCCCTCGCTGGCCTTGGGGTGTACCTCGTACAACATCTCGGCGATCACCGCCCCAAGCAGCGCGTCGCCGAGAAACTCCAGTCGCTCATTGTTCGGTTTGCCAATGCTGCGGTGGGTAAGTGCCAGCTGCGCCAGTGCAGGGTCGCGAAAACGGTAAGGCAGCTTCAAGGATTACTCGCCCAGGTTGCCCTGCAGCGGTACGCTTTTTTCAAAGTGCAGCAGGAAATCAATGTTGTACATGAATGGAATTTTCTTGTCATAGGCCACGTGCAGCTGATTGGCGCCACCGGTATCGCGCTGGATGGTGATATCCGCCGGTTTGATGGTGGCATCGTCGACGTACTGGAAGTTCATCTTGAAAAACAGTTCGCGACGAATCTCGTCCAGCGTCTTGCCATTGGTACCCTCGCTGGCAATCTGACTCATCGCCTTGGCCACGCCCATGTATTCGGAATACGAGGGCAACAGCTTCATCGCCATGAAGGCGAAAAAGCCCACGATGGCCATGATCATCAGAAACCCGATCAGAGTGACGCCCGACTGCTTCGATTTCATAGTCCCCTCGCTATGCCGACTGTGCGGCGTGCCCATCTATAGTTGGTCTGCCGGGTTCCAACTGGATCAATCCGGCGTACCGATTATGCCTGTGGATTCTCGCACTGTTGGTGTCCCAGTGTACGAAGTGTTCGACACCGTCTCGTTCTGACCTGTCGGTTCGCTTAGTGGATGACGCTGCCAATCCGCGAGAAATCAACACCACCGGTACCCCAACCCTTCCAGCTCATCCAGATCAGAAACGCTTTGCCAGCCAGGTTCCGCTCCGGCATGCAGCCCCACCAGCGGCTGTCGAGGCTGTCGTTGCGGTTGTCGCCCATCACCAGATAGCAGCCCGGTGGCACCTTGGACGGCACCCGGTCGTTGGGAATCGAGTTCGGCGTGGTGTAGGCCGGCATTCGGGCAATCGTGTGGTTGATCGTTCTGCCACCCAGGCCTGGCAGGTGTTCGTTCCAGACGGTGGCGCCCATGCTCAGCATGATCTGGTCGACACTGCGTTGCGGGTTGCCCAGATACGGGCCGATCTCGTCGGCCGTCACTGGCTGGCCGTTCACTACAAGATCGTCGCCATGCACCTCGATGGTATCGCCAGGCAAGCCGATCACCCGCTTGATCCAGTTCTGCTGTGGCACCGGTGCATGCGGATCGGCGCAGCTCATGTCGCCGCTGCGAACCAGCGTGCCACCGTCCTCGCACAGGTAACCGGGAAAGCGAAATACCACCACGTCGCCGCGCTTCGGCTCAGCCAGGCTCACAAACTTGTTGTTGAATGCCGGCATGCGCAGGCCATAGGCGAACTTGTTGACCAGGATGAAATCGCCCACGTCCAGCGTCGGCATCATCGAGCCCGACGGAATCCGGAAGGGTTCTGCCACGAACGAGCGCAACAGCAGTACCACCAGCACCACCGGGAACAGCGAACGCGCCCAGTCTACCGGCATCGGGTCGCTGTACTCCTTGCCGGACGCGTCCAGACGGGCCTTGCGCTGCTTGTACAGAAACAGGCGATCCAGACCCCAGACCACGCCGAACAGCACGGTGAGGCCAAGCAGAATCGCCGAAAAATCGAATTCCATGCCTTAACTCCAGGTTACCTGTCGGATCATCGCTGATCGCGTGCGTTATTTGTCGACCTTCAGTACGGCCAGGAAAGCTTCCTGCGGAATCTCTACCCGGCCGACCTGTTTCATCCGCTTCTTGCCTTCTTTCTGCTTTTCCAGAAGCTTCTTCTTGCGGCTGACGTCGCCACCATAGCATTTGGCCAAGACGTTCTTGCGCAAGGCTTTCACGGTGGAACGGGCGATGATTTGCGCGCCGATAGCCGCCTGGATCGCCACGTCGAACTGCTGGCGCGGGATCAGGTCCTTCATCCGCTCAACCAGTTCGCGTCCTTTGCGGTCGGCGTGGCTGCGATGCAGGATCAGGCTCAGCGCGTCGACGCGCTCGCCGTTGATCAGCACGTCGGTACGCACGAACGGGCCGGCTTCGAAGCGCTCGAAGTGGTAGTCCATCGAGGCATAGCCTCGCGAGACGGATTTCAGTCGGTCGAAGAAATCCATCACCACTTCGGCCAACGGCATCTCGTAGCTGATCTGCACCTGGGTGGCCAAGTACTGGATCGAACGCTGCACGCCACGCTTCTCTTCGCACAGGGTAATCACGTTGCCGATGTATTCCGGCGGTGTGAGGATGTTGGCGACGATGATCGGCTCGCGGATTTCCTGCACCAGGCTGGAGTTGCTCGGCAGCTTGGCAGGGTTGTCCAGCATCAGGATCGAACCGTCGGTCTTGAGCACCTCGTAGACCACGGTCGGCGCCGTGGTGATCAGGTTCAGATCGTATTCGCGCTCCAGCCGCTCCTGCACGATCTCCATGTGCAGCATGCCGAGGAAGCCGCAGCGGAAACCGAAGCCCATCGCCTCGGAGGACTCCGGCTCGAAGAACAGCGCGGCATCGTTCAGGCGAAGCTTGTCCAGTGCCTCACGCATCGCCGGATAGTCATCCGACGACACCGGGAACAGGCCAGCGAACACACGCGGTTGCATGGTCTGGAAACCGGGTAACGCCTTGTCGGCTGGCTTGCCCGCATGGGTCAAGGTGTCGCCCACCGGCGCGCCGTGCACGTCCTTGATCGAGGCGTTGATCCAGCCCACCTCGCCAGCGCCGAGCTTGTCCAGCTTCTTGCGCTTGGGCGTGAACACGCCGACGTCTCCGACCTCATGAGTCCGCCCAGTCGACATCACCAGCAGTTTGTCGCCGGACTTGATCTCGCCCTGCATGACGCGCACCAGCGACACCACACCGAGATAATTGTCGAACCAGGAATCGATGATCAGCGCCTGCAGCCGGTCGGTATCGCGCGGCTTCGGCGGCGGGATGCGCGCGATGATCGCTTCCAGCACCTCGATCACGTTGAGGCCGGTCTTGGCGCTGATCGCCACCGCGTCGGTGGCATCGACGCCGATCACCGCCTCGATCTCGAGCTTGACCTTTTCCACGTCGGCGGTCGGCAGGTCGATTTTGTTGATCACCGGTACCACTTCCAGGCCCTGCTCCACCGCGGTGTAGCAATTTGCCACCGACTGCGCCTCGACGCCCTGTGCCGCGTCGACCACTAGCAGCGCACCCTCGCAGGCGGCCAGCGAGCGGCTGACCTCGTAGGAGAAATCGACGTGGCCCGGTGTATCGATGAAATTCAGCTGGTAGGTCTTGCCGTCACGCGCTGTGTACGGCAAAGACACCGACTGCGCCTTGATCGTGATGCCACGCTCGCGCTCGATAGGATTGGTGTCCAGCACCTGCGCTTCCATCTCGCGATCGGCCAGGCCGCCGCAGATCTGGATGATGCGGTCGGCGAGGGTCGACTTGCCGTGGTCGATATGGGCAATGATGGAGAAGTTGCGGATCAATTCCATGGAACGCTGGCGGCCTTTAAGGCTTGGTTTTTGCCACCACGCACCATGCATGACAGCACATCGCCATAGGCGACGCTAACCCGGCATTATCGCATGGAACCCGCCGTTGCCGTCGCGTCCAACTCCGCAGCGAGGGTGTCCTCGATGGACACCCTCCCTAACACCTGCTGTCACGGCCGGTCGTGGGCTACTTGCCGCCTGGCACGGTCAGGCCGATGAACTGGCTCTGATCGCCACGACGCACCAGCAGCAGCACCGTGCTGCCAGGCTTCACGTCCTTCGTCGCAACCTGGAATTCGGCAACGTTGCCGATCTTCTGCTGATTGACCATCAGGATCACATCGCCAGCCTGCAAGGGAGATTGCGCCGCCACCAGACCACTGATGTCGCTGATCACTACACCCTGCCCTGGCGGCAATCCCAGTTGCTTGCGGGTGTCACTATCCAGCGGCTGTACCGTCAGGCCAAGCGCAGCGGCACCACTGCGCGCCGAAGTTGCAGCACTCTGCCTGCCCGCCGCGGATTGGTCGCGTGATGCTTCGCTGATGGTGACTTCAAGCGTCTGCCGGTGGCCATTGCGCAGGATCTCGACCGGTACCTTGCTGCCCGGCTTGGTCATGCCGACCAGCGGCGGCAGATCCGCGGACTGCTGCAATACCTGGCCGTTGTAGCTGAGAACGATGTCACCCGGCTGGATACCCGCCTTGGCTGCGCCGCTGCCGGGAGTGACTTGGACCACCGCGGCACCCGAGCCGTTGTCGAGCTTGAAGGCCTTGACGATGTCGTCGTCGACCGGCTGCACGGTTACCCCGAGTACGCCATGCGATACGTAACCCTTGGCCTTGATCTGCTGCACCGCGCTCATCGCCACGTCGATCGGGATCGAGAACGACACGCCGAGATAGTCACCCGTATTGGAATAGATTTGCGAATTGATGCCGACTACCTGGCCCTGCAGGTTGAACAGCGGACCACCGGAATTGCCGCGGTTGATCGGCACGTCAGTCTGGATGAACGAGGTATACGGCTGATCTTGCTGGCCCAAGTTGCGTCCCACCGCGCTGACAATGCCTTGGGTCACGGTGTAGTCGAAGCCGAACGGCGAGCCGATCGCCAGTACCCACTGGCCCGGCTTGAGGCTGCGCGAATCGCCGATGCTCACGGCTGGCAGGCTGCCACCGGCATCGATCTTGAGCAGGGCGATGTCGTAGGTGGGGTCGGTGCCGATCACCTTGGCGGTCAAGGTGCGCCGATCCTGCAGGCGCACGATGACCTTGTCCGCATGATCGACCACATGGGTGTTGGTGAGGATGTAGCCGTCGCTGGAAATAATGAAGCCCGAGCCGAGCGAGGTATGTTTCTGCTCCTGCGGCGAAGGCATCGTCGGCATGCCAAAGAAGCGACGGAAGAGTTCGGCCTGCGGATCATCGGGATCGCCCTGACCAGGCGGCGTCGCCTGCCCTTGCACGCCTTGATTTGATTGCTGGCTTTCGCCGCTGTACTTGGCTTCGACGTGCACCACTGCAGGTGCGTTCTTCTGCACGATGGTGGTGAAATCCGGCAGCGCCGCGGCGCCTGATGCGGACTGCGCTTGCGCTCCGTTGATGGCAGCAAGGCTGATCAACGCGCAGCACGCCATGGTATGCAAGATGGAACGATTCATGACTCCTCCTTGTTGGATTGGCCAGGCCCGGAAGATCTCAGGATTTCACGACTTCCGGACGCAATGGATTTGGGCTACGGAAACGCGTCCCCACGCACTCATCATCAATCCGGCCCGTATGACGGGCCGGGCGGGAGCGAGACGATGGGAGAAAACCGCGGGCAAGCACGCGGACTCGACTTATTGTGCGCCAGCAGCCTGACGCGGTGCATCCACCGGCGTGGCTTGTTGCTGCGGGTCAAGCAGCAGCAAATAACTGCCGTCTTTATTGTCGAGCATCCGGTACTTGCGCAGTGACGGATAAGCCGACAGGCGGCGGGTATAAACCGGCTGGTTTACGTCAAACGGTGTACCCAGCGTGGCCGATGCCTGCTGGCTGAGTAGTCCGGCGGAATTGCCGCTCAGCCACGGTGGCACGACGGCAGGATTGGCCGCTCGACTGGTTGCTGGCATGGCATGGGCGATCGCACTGTTCGGCTGCTGGCTGGCCAGCGCGGCGGTAGCAGCGTGCTCCATATCACCGGTCGGCTGGGCGACCATCAGCGCAGCCGCGGCCACGCTGGCGGCAATCGCGCCACCGGCCGACCAACGCAGCCAGTGGCTCGGTCGCCGCGCGGAAGCGACCTGCAGCGACTCCTGTTCGATCGCCAGCATCACACGTTCGGCAAAACCCGGGGCAGCCATCGGCGGCAGTTGCTGGCGCAAACCATCGCGGGCGACGTGGTAACGCGCCCAGGCTTCCTGCAGCGAAACGTCGTGGTCGAGTCGGCGCAGCAGAAAACGCAGCTGTTCCTTCGACAACTCGCCATCGATGCCAGCGGAAAGATTTTCCTTGATATCCTGATTCATGCCTGATCCTCGCGGTCTGACAACAGTGGCCGCAGTTTCTCGTCAATCGCCTCACGCGCCCGGAAGATGCGCGAACGCACCGTACCGATCGGACAGCCCATCGCTTCGGCGATTTCATCGTAGCTGAGGCCATCCACCTCGCGCAGCGTGATGGCTGTCCGCAGCTCTTCGGGCAAGGCTTGGACAGTGGAAAACACGGATTGTTCAATTTCCTGGCGCATCATCTCGCGCTCCGGTGTGGCGCTGTCGTGCATGCGCTCGGCGCCGGCCATGAACACGGCGTCCTCGGCGTCGATATCGTCGGTCGGCGGACGCCGACCCATCGCCACCAGGTGGTTCTTGGCGGTATTCACCGCGATCTTGTACAGCCAGGTATAGAAAGCGCTGTCACCACGGAATGAGCCAATCGCCCGCCACGCACGGATGAACGACTCTTGCGCGATGTCCTCGCATTCGGCATGGCTTCTCACGTAACGCGAAACCAGCCCGATCACCTTGTGCTGATACTTGAGTACCAGCAGGTCGAAGGCCCGTTTGTCCCCACCCTGGACACGCTCGACCAACGCGCGATCCAGTTCGTTTTCGCCCATCCGGGCTGTATCCGTCGTCAATGCCGTCATCCGCTGCGGGAACGTGTTTGGAGCTGAGCGCGACGCTCAGACCGCCGTCGTACGCGCAAGTTCAGCATGTGTGGAGAGCGCCTCAACCATAACGCACAGCCCGTTCACTGGTTGTCATTGCCAGGGGTCAGCCTGTCGTCGTACCTGGCAACAGGCCAATGCCTGTTATGGGGACGCCTGCCTCTGGCTCAAGCCGTTTCGGCCACCGGCACATCCAGCAGACGTTTACGCTCGGCCAGCAACTTGTCAAAGCTGATCGGCTGCAGCGGGCGACAGAACAGATATCCCTGCAGTTCGTCGCAACCATGGCTGCGCAGGAACTCCATGTGCTGCTCGATTTCCACGCCTTCAGCGACCACGGCACGTTTCAGGCGATGCGCCATTTCAATGGTGGCACGCACGATCGCCTCGTCGTCGGGGTCGACGCCGATATTGCGCACGAAACTCTGGTCGATCTTGATGCGATCGGCCGGCAACCGGCGCAGGTAATCCAGCGAGGCTGCACCGGTGCCGAAATCGTCGATCGCGATATGGCAGCCCAAGCGGTGCAGCGCATGCAGGTTCTCCACCAGATTCGGCGCTTCCTTGATGCTGATGCTCTCGGTAATCTCCAGCTCCAGCAAAGTGGGATCCATGCCGGTCTCGTTCAGCACCCTGGTCACGGTATCCAGCAGTTTCGCTTCCATCAGCTGCACGGCGGACAGGTTCACGCCCAGCCGCAGGCGCAGTCCGTAACGCTGTTCCCACTCCTTTGCCTGATGACATGCGGTGCGCATTACCCACTCGCCGATCGAGATGATCAGGCCAGTCTCCTCGGCCAGCGGAATGAACACCGCCGGACTGATCAAGCCCAACTCAGGATGCTCCCAGCGCACCAGCGCCTCCATCCCGACGATGTCCTCGCTCTCGGTATTGACCTGCGGCTGGTATACCACCCGCAGCTCGCCATTGCCTTCGGCATGGCGCAGGCGGGTCTTCAACGCCATGCCGTGTTCCTGGGCGTACTCCGGGCTCACCTCAAAGATCTGGAAATTGTTGCGGCCGAGATGCTTGGCCGCATACATTGCCTCATCGGCATGCTTGAGCAGGGTTTCCGTATCGCCCGCATCGTCGGGGAAGAAGCTCAGGCCCATCGAAGCGGTGACCTGCAGTTCGGTGCCGTCCTCGAGGAACAACGGTACCTCCATCACCTGCACGATCTTTTCAGCCACCCGCAGCACGTCGTCGTTCTTCACGATATGCCGCAACACGATGGTGAACTCGTCGCCGGCATAGCGTGCCACCGTGTCCGATGCGCGGATGCTGCCGCACAGACGCTGCGTGACCGTTCGCAACACCTGATCTCCGGCAGCATGGCCGTAGGTGTCGTTGATGGCCTTGAAGCGGTCGAGGTCGACAAACAGCACCGCGAAGCACTCGCCATTGCGTGTCGCTTCTCGGATGATCGTGTCCAACCGGTCATTGAACAGCAGCCGGTTCGGCAATCCGGTCAACGCATCGACCAGACCTTCCGCGCGCCCCTGCTCTCGCGTACGCCCAAGTTCCAGCACCTGCGCAAAGCGCGCTGCGGAACAACGCAGCACTGGCTCGATGATGCTCATCTCGCCGAAACCCCGGCGGCTGCCGGCCAGCATCGCACCGAGTACCGTGTGGCGTTCGTCGTACAGCGGCAGACCGGCAAAGCCAGCCAGGTCGAGCTGCTGCAACAATGGATCGGTCGGTGCCAGCCGCTTCGCATCGGCGCGATACAGCATGGGCTTGCCGCCCAGCACCAGTTGCAATGAACTCTGCAATTGCGCCGGCGGCCACACCGGATCATCGCCATTCCACAGCTGCAATATCTGCGTCGGTGCATCGGCGCCGTCGGGGCGCGCCGACCAGACGGCCAGGTAGTCCAGTCCCAGTTCGTCGAACAGCAGGCGGCCGGCGGCAATCTGTGCATCGACGCCACTGCTCGACGCAAAGATACGCGAGAGCAGGGACAAGGAAGCCTCGGCTCGCAGATCGGCGCGATCACTGCGAAACATCAGTGCCAGCGCATCGCGCCCGGCATGTCGTATGCGCCGAACGCTGGCCTGGCCGGTGTCGACGCCAAGGCTCGATTTTCGCTGGCACGGGTACCAGTTGCGGTCGGCCTCGGCCAGTACCTGCTCGATCGCAACACCCTCGAATCGCAGCACTTCGGAAAGCAGCAGCCCTTCCCATTGACTGGCATGCAGGCGGCTGTGCCTGGCCACCGTCGGACTGACCTCAAGCAGACGACCCGTCTGGGCGTCGGCAATCAGCCATTCGCTGTCGCTTTCGTCGAAGACGTAACGATAATCCTCGCCAGCGCTGCTGACCGGTGCCACGACCGCCTTGCGCGGACTTTGCAATCCGGCTTGCGAGCGCCGCCATCGCGCGACCAGTTCGTTACTTATCTGGGCAGCCGACAGCCAGTCGGTGATACCCACCGGAAGGTCGGCGGGGTTGATCGTGGCTTCGTCGGCCAACACCACGATCAGCGGCGTATCGGATCCACCCGGTAGACGGCGCAACTGTTCGCAGACAGTCAAAGCCTGCTGCCCGTCACCAGCCAGCACTACCACCATCAGCTGCAACGGTGGCAACAACGGCCGTCCTTCCAGCAGGATTGCGGCGTGCGATACATCACGCGCACTGAGGATCTGCGGATAACCCGCTTGATCAAGCGCATCGAACAGGTTGCGGCGCAACTCGCGTTGTGAAGCGACTACCAGGATGCCAGAGTTCATGTGCGGGTCCGCTTCAAAGTATCCGGCCTCAAACCAGCCAACGGCCATCGCGCAGACGCAGACGTCGCGGCTGGCTGTCCTCGCTGCTCAGGCGCACTGCCAGCGCGCCCAGATGCTCGGCCAGTGCCGCTGGCGCATCGATCAACACGACGCGCCGCAAGTGTTCCTTCGGGGCACGGGCCAACTGGCGCAGCAAGGTGGCATTCATCGCGGATAACGGCAACTCCAGCCCGACCAGGAAATAGACACCGAAATGCATGCTCTGCTGCATGTAGCGCAGTGCGTTGCCCAGCCGTTGGCAATCCGGAACCCGCACATGCACGTCACGCAGGCTGCTCAGGCCGGTATCAGGCTGCCACAGATAGACGGCCTGTCCGGTATGCCGGGCAATGGCACGGAACTGGTCGATCAGTGCGTGGGCATCGACATCTCTGCTTTCCAGCACAACCAGACCACTGGCTGCCGCCAGTATGCGTTCGAAAATCTCGGCGCCGGCATGCGGTGGAGCGGAGGCCATCACTGAAGTCATTGCGTTCCTGTCTTGCAGCCTCGGCTGTAGTACCAGCTCACCGGCGACTGGCCATGGATAGTCCGTCAAGCAAGCCACCCCCTGGCTGCCCCATGACTCATTGAACCACGATGGATCGACCCATTGTGCGGTCAGATAGCCATGCCTCCGCCTTTTCACCCGGCAATCCCGGATCGGTGAGCCATCCCGACGGGTATCCGATTTCACACCTGCTCCCCAGCCATGGTCAAGCTAGTCCGTCACATCTCGCAATCAAGACCACAGAACGGTATGGTTCAGGCCTCCTCCACCACGCCGTACCCGCCCATGTTCGAAGGATTGCGCTTCAACCACTGGAAGACCAGCGAGGGTGACGATGGTGTCGTCACACTGACTCTCGACCGTGCCGACAGCAGCGTCAACGCGATTTCCCGCGCCGTACTGGACGAACTGGAACAGATCGTCGAGCGGCTTGCGATCGAGAAGCCGGCAGGCGTCATCATCCATTCGGCGAAGCCCTCGGGCTTCGCGGTAGGCGCCGACATCAAGGCCTTCGTCGAATACGCGAAACACGACACGGTGCTGGAAAACATCGAGCACGGTCAGCGCGTATACGAATCACTGGCGCGGCTGCCCTGCCCCACGGTGGCCGCCGTGCATGGTGCTTGCATGGGTGGCGGCACCGAACTGATCCTGGCCTGCCGCCAGCGCATCGCCGTCGACGACGACAAGACCCGGATCGCGCTGCCGGAGGTCATGCTCGGCATCCATCCCGGCTGGGGTGGTACGGCACGCCTGCCACGCCTGATCGGCGCAACCGAAGCCCTGCCGTTGATGCTCACCGGAAAGTCACTGTCAGCCAAGCGCGCGCTGGACCTGGGCGTGGTCGATCGCCTGGCCCGTCCCGAGGAACTGCTGGTCGAGGCGCGCCTGCTGCTGCGTCACCCGCAGCCGCATCCGTTCGCGCGGCGCGCCAAGGCCTGGGCTACCAACACGTGGCTGGCCCGCCAGATTCTCGCGCCGATGGTGTTCAAGCAGACTGCGGCGAAGGTACGCAAGGAACACTACCCAGCGCCGTTCGCGATGATCGATGTGTGGAAACGCGGCGGTTCCAGCATCCAGCAGCGGCTGAAACTCGAAGCGCGCTCGGTGGCGAAACTGGCAAAGACACCGACCGCGCAGAACCTGATCCGCATCTTCTTCCTGCAGGAACGATTGAAGGGCCAAGGTGGCAGCACCGATCCGGACATCAAGCATGTGCATGTGGTCGGCGCCGGCGTGATGGGCGGCGACATAGCTGCATGGGCTGCGTTCAAGGGTTTCGACGTGACCCTGCAGGATCGCGAGATGAAATTCATCCAGCCCGCGCTGGACCGTGCCCGCCAGCTCTACGAGAAGAAGCTGAAGACGCCGGAAAAAGTCGAAGCAACCGTCCGGCGCCTGCGCGCCGATGTCGAAGGCAGCGGAGTGGCCTCAGCCGACCTGGCGATCGAGGCGATCTATGAAAATGCCGAAGCCAAGCGCGAGTTGTACAGCCGGATAGAACCACAGTTCCAGGCCAATGAGATCCTCGCCAGCAACACCTCGAGCATTCCGCTGGACGCGCTGCGCGAAGGCCTCAAAGCGCCGCAACGCTTCCTCGGCCTGCACTTCTTCAACCCGGTGGCACAGATGCCGCTGGTCGAGGTGGTGCGCCACGACCAGCTCGATCCGGCGATCGAGAAACGCGCACTGGCATTCTGCAAGGCGATCGGCAAGTTGCCGGTGGCGGTCAAGGGCACGCCTGGCTTCCTGGTCAATCGCATCCTGATGCCGTACCTGCTCGAGGCGCTGCGCCTGTACAGCGAAGGCGTGCCGGGCCCGGTGCTGGATCGCGAGGCGAAGAAGTTCGGCATGCCGATGGGGCCGATCGAACTGGCCGATACCGTGGGGCTGGATGTCTGCGCCTCGGTCGGCAAGGAACTCGCGCCCTTCCTCGGGCTGGAAGTCCCGCCGGGCCTGGACGACAAACTCGAGGCTGGCAAACGCGGCAAGAAAGACGGCCAGGGCCTGTATGTGTGGCAGGACGGCAAGCCGCAGAAACCCGAGGTCGACAAGGACTATGTAATGCCGCCGGACCTGCAGGAGCGCATGATCCTGCCGATGGTCAACGAGGCGATCGCCTGCCTCGCCGATGGCGTGGTCGATGATGCCGATCTGCTCGACGCCGGCGTGATCTTCGGCACCGGTTTCGCCCCGTTCCGCGGCGGCCCGATCCAGTACGCACGCAGCGAAGGCGCCGACAAGCTCAAGGCACGACTGGAGCAACTAGCCCAGCGCTACGGCGATCGCTTCAAACCGAAAAATGGCTGGGATCACCCCGCGCTGGCGCTGAGCGGCTTCGAGTTGCCTGCTGCTCCCGTGAACTGACCAGCATCACGGTCACTCACACGAAAACGCCCGGCAAGTGCCGGGCGCTTTTTATCGGGCCGGCTTCAACTCCGCCGGAATCGTGATCACCACATCAGGTCGTCAGGCACGCCATCCTCGCCCACGCCGCTGGCATTCGGGTCGACCAGCAGTGCGAGCGGGTGCGGATCGATGTCGCGCACCTGTTCGGCGATTTCACGGGTGACCAGCAGGTAACGACCGCCTTGCTGCACCACGCCCAGCTCACCGGCATTGAGCGCGGCCAGCTGCGCAGCATCCACATGCACCCGGCGGATCTTGCCGCCGTATTCGAAATTGCGTGCATGATCGGCCTCGGCCTTGTTCAACGCCTTGCCATCGAGCAACTGCTGGATCTTCAGCTTGCGCTCGCGGCGCAGGCGCGCTTGTTCAGCGACTTCCTGCTCGACTCGTTTGCGCTCGCTCGCCTCGGTCTGCGCGCGTATCGCGTAGGCTTTCGCCAGATCGATGTCCTCCTGGCTCTGGCGCGGCGGCCGCGCAGCGTGCGACGGGACATGCGGCTTGCCACCCTTGCGTACCGGCTTGGCGCTCGACGCAGCCGGACGCTTGTCATCGCGAGTCCGCTGTTCTGTTTGAACCTGTTTGACGATGCCGCTCTTGAGCAGCTGATCGCGCAGGGAATCGGCCATGTGAATGATCCGTGGTCGTTGATCTGGGGTATCAGTAATGCGGCGGCGGTGGCTCGTCGTGCGGATCATCCGCCTGCGCGATGCGCATCGTCGAAAGCTCGCCACGCAGCTCGCGCAAGGCACGCTCAAGCCCGGCAATGCGCTGCGACAAGCCAGCGTCCGCCGTTGCGAGCGCCTGCACTGTGTCATCGATGAAGGTCAGCTTGACCTCCATTTCGTCGAGCCGCTGCATGAGTGAGTCGCTCGTGTTCATCGGGGCGCCTGCAGGCTGCGGCCACGGCCGATGCCGTAATAGGCCAGACCTGCCTCTTCCACGGCTGCCGGATCGTAGAGATTGCGGCCATCGAAAATTGCCGGATCGACCAGCGCCGCGCGGATACGCGCAAAATCCGGGCTGCGGAACGCTTTCCACTCGGTGACCACGACCAGCACATCGGCGCCCTGCAGGGCATCATAGGCGTGCTCGCACAGCAACAGGTCATCGCGTTCGCCATACAGTCGACTTGCTTCTTCCCGCGCCTCTGGATCGAACGCGCGCACCTTCGCACCGGCCTCCCACAACGCCTCCATCAGGCGCCTGCTGGAAGCCTCGCGCATGTCGTCGGTGTTCGGTTTGAACGCCAGCCCCCACAGCGCGATGGTCCTGCCCGCCAGCCGACCATCGAAATGGCGCGAAATCAGCTCGAACAGCTTGGCCTTCTGCTGCAGGTTCACTGCCTCGACGGCACTGAGCAGGTGTGCGTCATACCCATGGCTGCGCGCGGTGCGCTCAAGCGCCTGCACGTCCTTGGGGAAGCACGAGCCGCCGTAGCCGGCACCGGGATAGATGAAGTGGTAACCGATCCGCGGATCCGAGCCGATGCCCTGGCGTACCAGTTCCACATCGGCACCGACGCGCTCGGCGATATTCGCGATCTCGTTCATGAAACTGATCTTGGTCGCCAGCATCGCATTGGCCGCGTACTTGGTCAGCTCGGCCGAACGCTCGTCCATCACCACCATGCGCTCGTGATTGCGGTTGAACGGCGCATACAGCTTGCGCAATACCGCTACCGCACGCTCGCTGGAAGCGCCCACGATGATGCGATCCGGCCGCAGGCAGTCTTCGACGGCTGCGCCTTCCTTCAGGAATTCCGGGTTGGACACCACGTCGAACCCGATCGTGGCACTGCGCAAGGCCAGTTCAGATGTCACCGCCTCGCGCACCCGATCGGCGGTGCCGACCGGCACGGTCGACTTGTTCACCACTACGGTATAGCGATCCAGATGCTGGCCAATGGTTCTGGCTACCTCGAGTACATACTTCAGATCCGCGCTGCCGTCCTCGTCCGGCGGTGTGCCGACTGCGATGAAAACCACCTCACCATGCGCGATCGCGGGGGCCGCGTCGACGGTGAAATCCAGCTGTCCACTGGCATGATTGCGCCTGACGATTGATTCCAGACCTGGTTCGTAAATGGGAATCTCGCCGCGCTTCAGGCGTTCGATCTTGGCCGCATCGATATCGACGCAGATCACATGGTTGCCCATTTCAGCCAGGCAGGCACCGGTGACCAGTCCTACATAGCCGGTACCGAAGATGGTGACCTTCATCATCGTCGCGATGATCCTTGGAAGCGTAAACGGCCTATTCTAACCGTGCAGCGGTCGGTACTCACGATGACAAAAAAGAAGGACGCGGATGTCTCCGCGCCCTTCTTTTCGTGTCATGACCGCGAAACGGTATTACTGGCCGCCACCCGGAGCACCGCCCTGGGGAGCAGAACCAGCTGGTGTCGGGCCCGTGCTGACCAAGGTCACGTCGAAGATCAACGTCTGATTCGGCGGCATCGGCGGCTGCGGCTGTGCACCGTAAGCCAGCGCCGACGGGATGTACAGCTTGTAATGGCCGCCAACCTGCATCAGCTGCAGGCCCTCACGGAAGCCAGGGATCACGCCAGCCAGCGGAATCTTGGCGGCGCCCGGCGGATTGTGCTGGGCGGAAGCATCAAACACCTGACCGTTGATGAAGGTGCCGGTGTAGTTGATTTCGACCGTATCGTTCGGGCCCGGACGGGCGCCAGTACCCTGACTGAGCACCTGATACTGCAGGCCTGAGGCTGTGGTCTTCACACCAGCAGCGCTCTTGTTCTTGGCCAGGAAGGCGTCGCCCTCAGCCTTGTTCTTGGCACCGAGCTGGGTCATTTCAGCCTGGTACTTGGCCTGCATCTTGGCCATGAAGGGCTCCATGACCTGCTTGGCCTCTTCCGGAGTCATGGTCGGTTTCTGACCCGCCAGCGCAGCCTGAACTGCACGTGCTACCGCAGCAGAATCCAGTTCGTCACGCATGATCGGCTGAATCGACTGACCCAACTGGTAACCGATGACGTAACTAACCTTGGCTTTGTCGATCGTGCCCGCGCTGGCGGCGCTGGGCTTGGCGGCCTGAGCGTACACGCCCGCAGTCATGCCCAGCGCAATGGCCAGCGCGGCCGCTGTCAGCGTGGGGCGCAGAAAATGCTTCATTCGAAACTCCCTCGTGTTTGGATATGCCGGCGTCGCCGGCCGGGCCCCCCCGATGGAGGCAGGCCTCGCATTGTGCGGTGCTTGTCCGGTCTTGGCAACGTTGCATGGCTCCGACCGTCAGTCAGCATAAAGGTTCCCTCCGCCATTGCATGATCTGGCCGGTCAGCCCGGGCCGCCCGTCGACGACCCCGGTTTGTTAAGGGTTTCCTTCAACGCCGCCTGCAGGCGTGCATGCATTTGCACCAGACCGCGCCACAACACCACCGCCAGCACCACGACGAGTACCACTAACAACAACGCAATACCGCGCGGTGGCAGGATGGTCGAGCCCAGTACGCTGACCAGCACAGCCAGCGCCAGCAGGGTCACCAGCGGGATAACCCGCGCCAGCACGTTGCGGATGGCCTGCGTATAGGACCCGGCAAACCGTTCGCGTATGCCGATCTCGGCCAGCAACATGCCGAGCGCCTCGGCCTTGCGGTAGACCGCGATCAGCATCGGCAGGGACAGGAACAGCGCACACGCCCAGATCAAGGTGTGTCGCAGGTCGCGGTCGATGCCGAACATGGCGAACCAGCTCCAGTTATGTGCGTTGACATAGGCACCCACGATGAACAGGGTCACCACCAGCAACACGTTGATCGCGATATGCCACAGCAGACGGCGAAAAATCGCCGCGATCGCCGCGTTTTCGTTGACCGGCTTGAGGTTTTCCAGCCAGCCGCTGTAATTGGTCGCGAGCAGGCGGATCGAACGCGGCGTCACCCGCCGCAAGCCATCGGCCAATCCGTCCGCCGAACGCGTCAGATACGGCGACGCGGCCATGCACAGCACCGACACCGCCACCGCGATCGGATAAATGAAATCACTGATGACGCCCAGCGAGAGTCCGAGCGTGGCGATCACGAACGAGAATTCGCCGATCTGCGCCATGCCCAGCCCCGAGCGCAGCGCCGTACGTGCATCGTGACCGACCACGAAGATACCCAGACTGCATGCCAGCGTCTTGCCGATGATCACCGCCGTCGCGATCAGCAGCGCTGGTAGCGCGTACTGCAGCAGCATCGCTGGGTCGATCTTCAGGCCGATCGCCACGAAGAACAGCGCCGCGAACATGTCGCGCAATGGCTCCACCAGATGCAGCACGCGCCCCACGCTGCGCGATTCGGCCACCACCGCCCCGGCGAGGAATGCGCCGAGTGCCACGCTGAAACCCATCCAGGCCGCCAACAGGCTGGCGCCGAAGCAGATACCCAGCACGCTGACCAGCAGCGTTTCATCACGCCCGAAGCCGGCCACGTAATCCACCAGCCGCGGCAGCAACAGCAAGCCAAGAATCATCCCCACCACCACGAACAGACCGAGGTGGCCGATCAGTGTGAACGCTGCTTCCGCATGTACCGAGCCGCCGATCGCGACCGCGGTCAACAGAGTGAGCATGACGATCGCGAGCATGTCCTCGGCCACCAGCAGTCCCACCACCAGCTGGGCAAACCGTTGATGCCGCTGATCGCCATCGACCAACGTACGGGTCGCCACCATGGTCGACGATAGCGAGATGATCGCACCGAGGAACAGCGCATCCATGCCCTTCCAGCCGAACAAGCCACCGATGCCGGCACCAATCCACAGCATCAAGCCGACTTCGCCTACCGCCACGGCCAGCACGCCGATACCGACCTTGCGCAACTTGCGCACACTGAATTCCAGCCCCAGCGTGAACATCAACAGCACTACGCCAAGATTGGAGATGTCATCAATCGCGCGCGGATCAGCTACCAGCACACCCGGTGTATGCGGACCGATCAGCACACCAGCCAGGATGTAGCCAAGCAGCACCGGTTGATGCAGTCGCTGGAACAGGATCGTGGTGGCACCAGCCACCAGCATCACCATGGCTAGATCGCGAATGAAGCCGATTTCGTGCATGCCGCGACTCGTCAGATATCTGGTCACCGCAGCTTAAACGAACCGTGATCGACCGCTGCCTGTGCACTGACGCCTGTCGCAGCCGATCCTCGACGCCATTGTTCACCGAATGTGAAAAAAAGCTTGACGGATATCTGGCTCGGACCTATTCTTTCGGGCTTCCAGCGGCGGGGCCATAGCTCAGCTGGGAGAGCGCCTGCATGGCATGCAGGAGGTCGGCGGTTCGATCCCGCCTGGCTCCACCAACTTGAATTGTCCCCATCGTCTAGAGGCCTAGGACATCACCCTTTCACGGTGGCGACCGGGGTTCGAATCCCCGTGGGGACGCCAAGTTGGCCCGCAATAGCTGGAAAGAAATGTGGAGCGGTAGTTCAGTTGGTTAGAATGCTGGCCTGTCACGCCGGAGGTCGCGGGTTCGAGTCCCGTCCGCTCCGCCACTGAAACGGAAAGCCCGCCTTGTGCGGGTTTTTTGTTGCCTGCCATCTGGTCGTACCGATCAAACCTGCGGGCGCAGCGTGCTGGTGGAATGACCCTGCTCCACCAAGTACTCCAGCCAGCGCGAGAGAAAGCCGTTCATGCGCAGACGATGCTGGAACACCGTATGCGCCGGCGTGAACGGTCCCAACACCTGCCATAGATGTCGTCCGGGATGGCAATGCAGCGCCTCGGCCACATGCGCATCGGTATACATCCGCAGCTGTGCGGACGGCGCGCGCAAGCCCGTGTGCGCATCGACGAAGCCATAGGTGAGCTCGAGCTCAAGCGTGTACGGATGACATTCCTGTACATGCAGATGCACGTCCAGTCCGTCATCCACATCGGAGACGTAGTGGCCTGGAGCGAGTTGTTGCGGCGCGAACAAGCGCGTCAGCCGATGATAATTTTCCGCATAAAGTCCCATCAGGAACTCGAAGCGTCCCGGCAACAGGCTGTTGCGATTGTCCAATACGGCACTCATACAGTTACGGCAACTCCGGTAGGTCGTCAGAACATGGTTCGCTCGATCCCGAAACGATCGAAGATCTTGCTGGCGATCTCCTCGATCGACACATGCGTGGTGTTGAGACTGGGAATGCCGGCCTGGCGCATCAGGCGATCAGCCTGCTCCAGCTCCCAGCGGCATTGCTGCAAGGTGGCATAACGACTGCCGGCACGACGCTGCTCGCGGATCTGCGCCAGTCGCTGCGGCTCGATGGTGAGGCCGAACAGACGATCACGGTATGGACGCAGGCGCGTCGGCAATTCGAGTTTGTCGAGATCATCATCGGTCAGCGGATAATTGGCGGCGCTGACGCCGTAATGCAAGGCCATGTACAGACAGGTCGGCGTCTTGCCGGAACGCGATACACCGACCAGGATCAGGTCGGCCTGCGCGTAATCCACATCCATGCCGTCGTCATGGGAAAGCGCGTAATTGGTCGCATTGATGCGCGCCTCGTACTTCTCGAAATCGACCATCCCATGCGAGCGATTGACCGCACCCGAACGCTTGGCCCCCAACTCCTCCTCCAGCGGACCGATGAACGGTGCGAAGACATCCAGCATCAGCGCGCCACTGGCTGCGACGATGTCGCACAGCGCACGTTCGGCCATGGTATTCACCACGATCGGCCGCTGACCGCTTTGCGCGTAATTGGTCTTGATGCGCAACGCGGCCGCCTCCGCCTTCTGCGCGTCATCCGTGAACGGCAGTCGATGCTTGTCGAACTGCACACCCTCGAACTGAGCGAGGATGCTGTTGCCGATCGTCTCCGCGGTAATACCAGTGGAGTCGGAGATGAAGAAAACCGTTCGCTGCATACAGGGACCTGGTTGCTGGAATGCATTCATCTGCACCATAACCCAAGCGCAAAATGCTGTCGCCGATTGACTGCCGGCTGACTGGTATGCCGTTGGAATGACATCCCGAGGCAATGGTCTTCTTGTGCTGTGCATCATCGGCAGCGGACAATACCAGTCCTTTGCAGCCCGCTTCCGGTCTGCCTGACGCATCCATACCGTTATCCATCGAAAGCTCTTGAGGAGACACCCTTGAACGATCTGGTGCTTTGGCTCGACCAACTGCGCATGACTGACCTTGGCAAGGTTGGTGGCAAGAACGCCTCACTCGGCGAAATGATTGGCAACCTGGCCAAGCTTGGTGTGTCCGTGCCGGGTGGCTTCGCCACCACCGCCGACGCGTTCCAGCAATATCTGGAAAAGAGCGGTCTGGCCAAACGGATCCAGGATCGCCTGGCATCGCTTGACGTCGATGACGTCGACACCTTGGTCGCAGCCGGCAAGGAGATCCGCGGCTGGATCGTCGACACCGCCCTGCCCGCCGAACTCGAGCAGGCCATCCGGGGCGCCTATATCAAGCTGTGCAAGGACGCCGGTACCGACGACATCGCTGTCGCCGTACGCTCCTCCGCCACCGCCGAGGACCTGCCAGACGCCTCGTTCGCCGGCCAGCAGGAAACCTTCCTCAACGTGGTCGGCATCGACGACGTGCTGCACAAGGTGAAGGAAGTCTTCGCCTCGCTGTACAACGATCGTGCGATTGCCTATCGCGTGCACCAGGGCTTCAAGCACGAGGACGTGTTCCTGTCCGCTGGCGTGCAGCTGATGGTGCGTTCCGATGTCGGCGCCTCTGGCGTGCTGTTTACGCTGGACACCGAATCGGGCTTCCGCGATGTGGTCTTTGTCACCGGCAGCTACGGCCTCGGCGAAATGGTCGTGCAAGGCGCGGTCAATCCTGACGAGTTCTATGTATTCAAACCGACCTTGAACGCCGGCAAGCCCGCCGTATTGCGCCGCAATCTCGGGGCTAAGCAGCTGCGCATGGTGTATTCCAGCGCACCGGGCGAACGCGTCCGGACCGAAGACACACCTGCCGAGATGCGCAACAAGTTCTGCATCAATGACGAGGATGTGCAGGAGCTGGCGCGTCAGTCATTGATCATCGAAAAGCACTACGGCCGTCCGATGGACATCGAGTGGGCGAAGGACGGCAACACCGGCAAGCTGTACATCGTGCAGGCGCGCCCGGAAACCGTGAAATCGCGTGCCCATGCCACCCAGCTCGAGCGCTTCAGCCTCAACGAAAAGGGCAAGGTGCTGGCTGAAGGTCGTTCGATTGGCCAGAAGATCGGTGCCGGCAAGGCACGCGTGATCCGCTCGCTGGCCGACATGAACAAGGTCCAGCCAGGCGACGTGCTGATCGCCGACATGACTGATCCCGACTGGGAGCCGGTGATGAAGCGCGCCTCCGCGATCGTCACCAACCGTGGTGGTCGCACCTGTCACGCAGCGATCATCGCGCGCGAGCTGGGCGTCCCGGCAGTGGTCGGCACCGGCAATGCGCTGGACAAGATTCCGGACGGCACCGAGGTCACCGTGTCCTGCGCCGAAGGCGATACCGGCACGATCTACGAGGGCATCCTGAAGTTCGAGCGCATCACCGCCGACCTCGGTGCGATGCCCGAAGCGCCGCTGAAGATCATGATGAACGTGGCCAACCCGGAGCGCGCTTTTGATTTTGGCATGCTGCCGAACGCAGGCATCGGCCTGGCACGTCTCGAGATGATCATCGCCAGCCATATCGGCGTGCATCCGAAGGCACTGCTCGAATACGCCAAGCAGGATGCCGCGACCAAGGCGAAGATCGACGAGCGCATTGCCGGCTACGCCGATCCGGTGAGCTTCTACGTCGACCGCCTCGCCGAAGGCATCGCCACCATCGCCGCCTCGGTCTATCCGAAGCCAGTGATCGTGCGCCTGTCGGATTTCAAGTCCAACGAATACGCCGGTCTGCTCGGCGGCTCGCGCTACGAGCCGCACGAAGAAAACCCGATGATCGGCTTCCGTGGCGCCAGCCGCTACGTCGATCCCAGCTTCGCCGAAGCGTTCGGACTCGAGTGCAAGGCGGTCAAGCACGTGCGCGAGGTGATGGGCCTGGACAACGTCTGGGTGATGATCCCGTTCGTGCGCACGTTGGGCGAGGGTCGCAAGGTCATCGAAGTGCTGGCCAAGAACGGCCTCAAGCAGGGCGAGCACGACCTGAAAGTCATCATGATGTGCGAAGTACCCTCGAACGCCCTGCTCGCCGATGAATTCCTCGACATCTTCGATGGCTTCTCGATCGGCTCCAACGACCTGACCCAGCTCACGCTCGGTCTCGACCGCGACTCCAGCATCGTCGCCAGCCTGTTCGACGAGCGCGACCCGGCGGTGAAGAAATTGCTGTCGATGGCGATCAAGACCGCCCGCGCCAAGGGCAAGTACATCGGCATCTGCGGTCAGGGCCCGAGTGATCACCCGGATCTGGCCGAGTGGCTGATGGAACAGGGAATCGAATCGCTGTCGCTGAACCCGGACACCGTGGTCGATACCTGGTTGCGATTGGCAAAAAAGAAGGCCGAGTGAGCCGTTTTCGCCTCGTTGCCAGGTACATCTGACATTGCAGCGCAACAAAAGGGCCGGAATCATCCGGCCCTTTCCATTCTATGGGCACTATCGAAACCGCCTTCGGTTCGTTAGTTATTCGTTGCCTAGCAAGGGACAGCGAGTCCTGGCGACACGTTATTTCTTGCGTCACCCTTCGCCCCCTGCGCCGATCGTGCACTGCAACTTGCCCCAGCGAGACGCCATCGGTAGCGTTCATACACTTGTTTCAATCCAATATTTGAAGCAGCTGTCAGCGCCATTCTCGACACTCGCCTTGGGGCACACCATTTGAGTACAACCCAGCGCCACGGCCACAGCGATACCCGCAAACGGTTGCTTGAAGCCACCGAATGGCTGTTTATCGACCGCGGTTACGAGGCGATGTCGCTGCGTCACATCACGGCACGAGCCGGCGCCAATCTCGCCGCCGTGAACTATCACTTCGGCGGCAAGGAAGCGTTGATGCAGGAGTTGCTGTCGCAACGCCTGGATCGACTCAACCGCGAACGCCTGCAACTGCTCAGCGCTTGTGAGCAGCTGAATCCCACAGGCCTGGATGCCACGACCGTGCTCGGCATGCTGTTTGTACCCGCGTTCCGACTCAGCCATGGCAGCACGTCGGGTCCAGCGTTCATGCGCCTGCTCGGTCGGGTCTACAGCGATCCATCACCCTTCATCCATGGCTATCTGCAAGAACACTACCGGTCGATCTCCGGACGTTTCTTCGAGGCGTTCTCGCGCGCCCTGCCCGCACTGCCACGCCACGAACTTGGGCTGCGCCTGCACTTCGCGCTGAAGGCATTGTCCGGCATGCTGGCTGGTGAGGACATGCAGGAGCTGATCGCCAGCATCAGCAAGGGGGAGGCGATCAACGACGCTGAACTGCTGGCGCGGCTGATCTCGCTGATATCCCCCATACTCACCGCCCCTTTCGACAGCCCCGAACAGATCCAGCTGATCGACCGGATACTGCAACTTGACAACAGCACAGCCGTCGCCAACGCGGAACCACTTGCTACACCGCACCATGAGACCCGTGGCAGACTCGGCGACCAGCAATGGATCAAGGAAGGGAGGCTGGCCTCCTGAACAAAACAACCACCAGCCATCATCACTGCCGGCATTGCCGACGACTACCCCAGACGCATCAGTCCGTAACCAAGAAGCAAACATTCTGTGGGCACCCACCCCAGACTGCCAACAGAGGAGAACCATCGTGAACCGTCATAACCTGCAGCGCTTTGCCCGTTTCGGCACCCAGGCCAGCCTCGCCCTAGCCGTGGCGACCGCCCTGTTGCATCCCCTTCGCGCCGAAGCCGGTGCCTTCCAGCTCCCCACCGACAATGCCGCCGGTTGGGCACGCGCCAATGCCGGCGGTTCGCTGTTCACCGACGATCCCACGGCGGTCTTCAACAACCCGGCTGCAATGGCGTTCTTTACGGGTCCGGTGTTTCAGGCCACTGGCACGGGTATTCGTCCGAGCTCGCAGTTCGAGGGCTCGTTCCGCGACGAACAGGGCAATCCGACAACCGGCGGCAATCCGAATGGCTTCGGCAAGTTCGTGCCGTTCCCGAACATGGCCTTTGCTGCACCCGTCAGCGACCGCCTGACCCTCGGTGGCAGCCTCACGGTGCCGTTCGGCCTCGCCAGCAATTACAACCCGGACTGGCAGGGACGCTATTTCGGTACCAAGACCAGCCTGCAATCGATCGCCTTGAGCTTCTCGGCCGGCTTCAAGGTCAACGATCAGCTCTCCCTCGGCGCCGGCATTCTGGGCCAGCGTACCAAGGCGCAGCTCAACACCACGCTTGACCCGTATGGCTCCGCAGCGGCCTTGTTCGGCGCACCCATCCTCGGCGCCCCGCAGAGCGGTGATGTGCAGCTGAATGTGACCGTCAAGAAGAGCTTTGCATTCGGCTACTTCCTGGGCGCCGAGTTCAAACCGACTCAGCAGGACTCCCTTGGCCTGAGCTATCACTCGCGGGTAAACCAGACGTTGGGCGGCCACTACGAACTTTATGGCAGCGACGCTGGCAAGGCGCTCATCGCATTGGCTCCGACGGTATTTCCGAATGCGAACCTGCCCGTGCTGAATCCGAATGGCGAAACCCCCGCCAGCGCCAATCTCAATACGCCTGCGTTCGCCAGCATCGACTGGCTGCACGTGTTCAGCGATCGCCTGAGCGTGGCCGGCACCATGAAATGGACGCAGTGGTCCAGCTTCCAGAGCCTTGTGCTCACCTCAAACGGCCAGACGCTGGTCAACCTGCCGCAGAAATACAGCAACAGCATGATGTATGCAGTCGGTGGCGACTACAAATTGAACGACCAGTGGACGCTGCGCGCTGGCGTTGGCTATGACGAAACCCCGACCAACATCATCAGCCGCGACCCGCGCATTCCGGACGGCTCTCGTCGTCTGGTCGGCTTCGGCTTCGGCTACCAGGCTACCGATCACATGACCGTCGATCTGGGTTATCAGCATCAGTTCGTCGGTGATACGTCAGTAAACCAGACCAACCAGGTGGCTCTGGGTGCCGGCACCATGAATGGCAAGTTCAACGACCACGGTGACGTGGTAAGCCTGTCGGGTACCTATCGCTTCTGAGTCATGCAGCACCCGGAAAAGACAAGGGCCGCGCAAGCGGCCCTTGTCTTTTCTGCTGACGGAGCAGGCATCGATGGATGCACGTGCCGCCGCCTGCAGTCACGATGTCCTCAGCTGGAGCGCACGATGATCACGGTGATGTTGTCGTCGCCACCACCGTCAAGCGCGCTCAACAGCAGCTGGTCGACGCATTCCTGCGATGCCAGGTCGGTACGTCCGACCGTACGTGCAATCGACGCGTCGCTAACGCTCTCGGTAAGACCATCACTGCACAACAGAAAGCCTATGCCAGGCTCCAGCTGCCCGCGTGCCATACCAATGTGCAGCTGCTCGGCGCCCGTCACACCCAGCGCCTGGGTAAGAACACTGCGCTGTGGATGCTGTGACGCCTGTGCCGGATCAAGCTGACCGGCCTCGACCAGCGCCTGCACCAGCGAGTGATCGTGACTGATCTGCCGGAGCCCCTGCTTCCACATGTAGACCCTGCTGTCGCCCACCCAGGCAACTTCGTAGCCGTCGACGGTCAATCGCAGCGCCGCAATCGTCGTCCCCATCGGCAGTACATCGAAGCTGGGACGGGCGTGGGCCTGCATCCGCTCAGCGGCACCATGCACCGCCTCGATCAGGCTCTGTCCACGACTGACCAGGTCGACCATGGCATCGCGCACCAAGGCGGACGCAACCTCACCGTGCTGGTGGCCGCCCATGCCATCGGCCACCAGAAACAGGCCGAGCGAGGCATCGGCGTAATACGTATCCTCATTGCGCGTGCGGCGTAGGCCAACATGCGTTCCGTGTCCGAATTCGATCATGGGCTTTCAGGTAAGGCGAGCTGTTGCAGCATGCCGGAACTACTGCTTGTTGTCACGGCAAGTCCTCTCGCGTATTATCTCCGGCTCGCATGAGCCACCATGCAACCCACTGGAGAGGTGGCAGAGTGGTCGAATGTACCTGACTCGAAATCAGGCGTGCGTGTAAGCGCACCGTGGGTTCGAATCCCACCCTCTCCGCCAGAAAAGCAAAACGCCCCACGAGTGGGGCGTTTTGCTTTTCTGATGGTGACGGCGGGGATGAGAACCCACCCGGGTTACTCGGCACTCCTGTGCCTCGTCCTTCGAGCCGTCGGCTGCGCCGACGTTCGCTCCCACATCCTGCCTCCGCAGTCGACAATTCGTCCGGAACGAATTTGGACAGCCGAATAGCTGGCCCCCTGGTCCCGCAGCGAAGGGGTTCGGCCCAAGGATGGGCCGAACTATCCCACTCCACACGTCACCGCATCGAACATGCGGCGTTTTACCTCTCCAGCAAAATCACCCCACCCGCCACACACTCATCCCACCCGCACTCTTGTCCAGCGCATCCAACCGCTGCTCATGCAAAGCCAGCTCTTCCGCCGAAGCACGCAGGACAAGTGGACGCGCATGCAATACCACTGGCGCGGCAATCGCGTTATCGCGCTGTTCGGTCGCCCCACCAAAGCCCAGATCGAAGGCTTCCTGCCCCGATGTCATCGCGAGGTAAACGTCAGCAAGCAGCTGGGCGTCGATCAGGCCGCCATGCAGATCACGCCGCGAGTTGTCCACGCCCAAGCGCTTGCACAGCGCATCGAGGCTGTTGCGCTGACCCGGGTAGCGTTCGCGCGCCAGCGCCAGGGTATCGAGCACACTGCACCGGTCTCCAATCCGGCCACTGCCGTTATCCAGTCGCGCCAGTTCCGCGTCGAGGAATCCGATATCGAAACTGGCGTTGTGGATGATCAGTTCGGCGCCGTCGATGAAGGCCAGGAACTCATCCACGACTTCGGCGAAGCGCGGCTTGTCGAGCAGGAATTCATCGGCGATGCCGGTGACCTGCCGCGCCCCTTCGTCGATGGCACGATCCGGGTTGAGATAGGTCTGGTAGTGCCGACCAGTAAGACGACGCTCGAACATCTCGACGCAGGCAATTTCGATCAGCCGATGCCCCTGGCGGACTTCCAGGCCGGTGGTTTCCGTGTCGAGGACAATCTGTCTCATGCCGTAACCTTCATCAGTTCGGCCTGTTCACGCGCGGCCTGATCGACCCGCTCGTTCTCGGCGTGACCGTTGTGGCCCTTCACCCACTTCCAGCGCACTTGATGGGTGCCGACCGCCGCGGACAGGCGCTGCCATAGATCCTGGTTCTTCACCGGCTTCTTGTCCGCGGTACGCCAGCCATTCAGACGCCACTTCGGCACCCACTCCTCGATGCCCTGCATCACATAGCGCGAGTCGGTCGTGAGAGTGACCTGGCAGGGGCGCGTCAATGCCTCCAAGGCGCCAATCGCTGCCATCAGCTCCATCCGGTTGTTAGTGGTCGCTGCGTCACCGCCAGCGACCATGCGTTCGCTGCCCTTGGCGCGCAGCAGCGCCGCCCAACCACCCGGCCCCGGATTGCCCAGGCAGGCACCGTCGGTAAATGCTTCCACTTCGCTCATCGTTGTCCACGTATCCCATAGAAAGTTACAGCGCCGAACTGCGCCGAGTACCAGGCGACAATCGGCCACTGGCCGGCACCCGAACCGGCACCGGCTTGATCCGTAGCGGCGTGACCATGCGGTGTCGCTTGCGCGCGATCAACACATAGCCGCCGCCCCAGGCATTCACGCCGATCGGGGCCCCTGTCGCCATGGGCCACGCGCAACCCACCCGCTGTGCACGTTCGATCTCCAGCCCTGCTTGCTGAAGGCTGTGGCTGAGCCACAACGGGACCTGCATGGCCTGTCGCTTGCCGCGCGCGCGCCAGTAGAACCAAGGTGCCCAGCCACTGAGTGGGTGCACACCGGTTACCACCAGCACGCCACCTGGTGCCAGCACGCGCATTGCTTCGGCGAGCAAGGCTGGTGCCGCTGGCACGACTTCCAGCGCATGGCGCAAAAGTACCAAGTCGAACGCATCATCCACGAACGGCAGCGGTTCATCCGTTGCCGCGTGCAGATCTCCACGATAACGGCTGTTGTCCACCCACAGTCGGGTCCAGCAGCCGAGCAATGGCAACGCGGGTGGTGTATCACCCACGGCAGCGCCCAACAGCAGCCCATGCGAACCGAAACAGCGCTGCAAGTCAGTGGCCATCACACGCATCTGGTCATCCAGCAATCGGCGCAATGGCGCACTGGCATAGATGTCGTGATCACGTTGAAGCATGCAACAGGCCTGATCCCAATCTGTTTCCAGAGTGTAACGGCTGGCGACCACGTGGTGCAGGCCAAACGGAACTGCCGCACGCGGCTGAACAATCACACGTCCAGTTAACGCTACGCTAACGATCCATCGGCAAAGCCTCTTTATAGTCGACCGCTTAACGCGTGCCCCGGATGGCTGCGTCTGTCGTTCACCAAGGAATCAACATCTGATTCACCAGATGTTCCTTAAACGCAGCGGAGTTCAATCTTGCACCTCGTCCCGTTACCGGCGCTCGCCGACAACTACATCTGGCTGCTGCACGACGATGACGGCAACGCCATCGTCGTTGATCCCGGCGATGCCACGGTAGTGGAGCAAGCCTTGGCTGCACGGCAACTGCAATTGCGCGCGATTCTGCTGACCCATCACCATCATGATCACATCGGTGGCGCCACGGAGCTGCGCAGGCATCATGCGGTGCCGATATATGCACCCGTCGACGAACGCATCGACGCGGCCACCCAACGGGTACGCGACGGCGATTCAATCGAACTGGCGTCGCCGCATGTTCGCTTCGACGTGATCGCGATTCCCGGCCACACGCTCAGCCACGTCGCCTATGTTGGAGCAGGCCTGCTGCTATGTGGCGACACCTTGTTCAGCCTGGGCTGCGGTCGGCTGTTTGAAGGCAGCCCAGCCCAGATGCTCGCCTCGCTGGATCGCCTGTCGATGCTGCCGGGAGACACCCTGGTTTGTGGCGGCCACGAATACACCGAAGCCAACGGACGCTTTGCACGCACCATCGAACCGGACAACTCGGCGCTGCATAAGCGCCTGCAGGAAGTCGCCGCATTGCGTGCAATGCATCAGCCCACGCTGCCAGTGTCACTGGCCAGCGAGCTGGTCACCAATCCCTTCCTGCGCGTCGACACCGAGGCGGTTGCCGCCTGGTGCCAGCAGCACGGTGCCGACAACGATCGTGTCGCCCGTTTTGCCGCCGTGCGCGTAGCCAAGGACGGATTCCGTTGATGAGGGTGCGCTTTCCTCGATCGCTGCCGCTGGGGCTGTCGATCCTGCTGTCCGCCTGCGCCGGCGTGCCCTCGCAGGCGCCGCACAGGCAGACCATCACGTCACCTGTCGTGATTCCGATGGATACCGGCGGCGCACCTTCCATCAACCTGCCTGCGGTGACGGCAGCAACCTCCGACATATGGGATCAGCTGCGCGGCAGCTTTGCGATGGCCGACTGCGACGCCACCCCAGAGATAATGACCTGGGCTAGGCGCTACACCCATAACCCGCGACAGTTCGAGAGCCAGCTGAATGAAGTGCTGCCACAGCTGGCCTACGTGCAGCAGGTGGCCGCCAGATATGACGTAGCCGGCGAATTCGTGCTGCTGCCCTGGATCGAGAGCCATTTCCAATCGGTGCCTGGGCGCAGAAACCTTCCCGCAGGCATGTGGCAGATCATGCCGGTCACTGCCGGGGCGATGGGACTGCGCGTCGACGGACATTACGACGGTCGTCTTGATGCGCCCGCCGCAACCAATGCCGTGATGAAACTGCTCAGGCAATACCATGACCAGTTTCATGACTGGCGAGTAGCCGATTACGCCTACAACACTGGCGAATTCAACATACGTCATCTGATCCAGACCCGCGGCATGCCGGCTGATGAGCCAGTGATTCCAAATTGGCCGGTACGCAAAGTCACCCGCGAACACCTGACCAAACTGCTGGCGATGGCCTGCGTAGTGCGTGAACCTGATCGCTTCAACGTCAGCTTGCCCACGCTGCCGGGTGAACAACATCTGGTGCAAGTGGAAATACCCCGCTCCATGCCGATCGCGCAAGCTGCAGACCACGCCGGCATGTCGGTGAATGCTCTGAAGAATCTCAATGGAGCCTTCCGCAACGACATGATCGATACCGCCGCCGCGTCATACCTGCTACTGCCCGCCAGCCACGCCCGGCAGTTTCGCGATGCCCTGCTCGATCAGGCGGCCAGCACCACCGCCAGCACAGGCACTCCGCTCGCCAGCACCCTGAACAGCGACCCCGTTCAAGCACCCATGATCAGCACCCCTGCTGTCACCGGAGCTAGCATGAAAACCCACACCGTGCAGCAAGGCGAGAGTTTGTGGCAGATCGCCCATCATTACTCGGTAAGCACTTCCCAGCTGCAGCGCTGGAACAATCTGCACGGAAACATAGTCAAGCCGGGCCAGGTACTGCAGCTCAGCGACCATCACTGACGACGAAGTCAGCCATCCGGCGACACGACACAAAAAGGGCAGCCTTTGGCTGCCCTTTTTGTGTCTATCAAATTGCCCGTACGAATAGCTTCCAGCCCTGAATACTTACATCAGGCTGTTGTTGATCTTGATCTTGGTGTTTGCCTTGAGCAGTTCAAGCAGCTCGCGCGTCGCCTCGGCCCCATAGGCCTGAGTCATCTGCTGGCGCAGCGAATCACGCTGCTCCGGCGGGATCTTGGACAGGTCGCCTCCCTGCACCTTGTCCACGGCCAGCAGCGCATAGGTGCCGTCCTTCATGTCCACCGCAGCGAACTGCGACTTGCCGGAGGCAGGATGTGGCATCAGGAAAGCCTGCGTGAGCAACACTGCCGGTACATCCGTGCTTTGACGAGTCGCCTCAATAACGCTCTTGACCTGGGCACCCAGCGCGGTTGCCACGGCCGGCATCGCCTCACCCTTGTCGAGCCGTGCGAGAGCATCGTCGGACAGTTTCTTCCCGGCTGCGGCGATGCGCTCGTCAAGAATTTTCTTCTGTACGTCCGCCCGCACATCTGCCAGCGGACGCGCAGCAGCAGGCACATGCTTGTCGACATGAATCACCACCGAGTGGTCATTACCTAGATCGATCAGGCTGGAATTGTTGCTTTGTACCAGCACGTCATCGCTGAATGCCGCCGCGATCACCTTGGGGTTTGCAGCAAGGCCTTCGCCACCCTTGCGGGAGAACAGGTCCGTGCTCTTGATCGGCAGGCTCAGGGCCTGCGCGGCTGGCTCCAATGATGCTGGATTCTGATAGGTGTTGTCGGACATCTTGCCGGCGATGTCGTTGTAGCTGCGATCACGATCAGCGGCCGTGGCTTCCTTGACCAGTTGATCACGCACTTCGGCAAACGGCTTGGACTCACCGCTGCGAACATCGCGCAACCAAATGATGTGGTAGCCATCGGGCGACAGGATCGGCTTGGAGATCTGGCCTTTCTGCAGCGCGAACATGGCCGCGTCGAAGGCCGGGTTCGTGACGCCCTTTTCGAGCCAGCCGAGGTCACCACCCTGACGCTTGGAACCCAGATCCTCCGAATCCTGTGCGGCCAGTTTGGCGAAGTCGCCGGGATTTGCGTCGGCGGCGATCTTCTCGGCCTTGGCCAGTGCTGCCTTCTGCTGATCCGGCGTGGCATTGGCAGGCACGTTGATCAGGATATGCGAAACGAGCCTTTGCTCCGGTTGCACAAAGCGTTGCTTCTCGTCAGCGTAACGCTTCTTCAGATCGTCGTCGCTCGGCGTGGCATCCAGCTTGAGAGTGCTGCCGTCCACTTCGATGTACTTCACCGAGACCTGCTCGGGATTCATGTAGTCGGCCAGATGTGCCTTGTAATAGGCCTCAACCTGCGCATCGCTGACCTGATTGTCAGCCAATGCAGGCCGCGGCAGCAGGAAGTAACGCAGATCACGCCGCTGTGCGAGCAGGCTCAGGAGCTGATCAACCTGGGCATCGCTGGTGATGGTGCTGTCGCTTATCGCCTCCGGCAGCAGACTGATGGCCAATGATGAACGTACATCGTTCTGGAACATCTCAGGTGTCTTGCGTTGACCTTCCAACCATGTGCGGTAAGTCGACGGATCGAATTGACCGTTCTGCTGAAGCCAGGGGAGCGCCGCAATGGAACTGCGCACAGCCTCATCTGGCACACGCAGGCCCCAGTCATCGTTAGCTTTTAGCAACAGTTGCTGATCGATTAAATCGCCAAGAACCTGAAGCTTGACCTCAGGTTTCTCAAATACAGTGGCATCAAACTGATCCCCCAGCTTGTTGTGCGCATTCTCACGCGCGCGGTTCAGACCATTCTGAAAATCCTGCTGACTGATTTCTTGCTTGCCGACCTTCGCCACGAACGAATCCGCATGCGACATGAAGTAGGTCTCTATGCCGAAGAACGACATCGCAAAAACGCAAACACCAAGAAGGACGATGGACGGCCATCCATGCATCTTGTTACGCATTGCCTGCAGCATTGAAATCTTCCCGCAATGTGGTTGGAGGCGCATGAAGCGCGTGGTACATGGACGAAACAGGTCGCCAAGGCACAGCGCCCAGATCGACCACAAAGCCTCGCGCTGATGCGCGCTGCCCAAATGACAAGGGCGCCACACGGGCGCCCTTGCGAACTGTGGCGGAGTGGACGGGACTCGAACCCGCGACCTCCGGCGTGACAGGCCAGCATTCTAACCAACTGAACTACCACTCCGCATTTTTCTGGTGGGTGCTGTAGGGATCGAACCTACGACCACCGCCTTGTAAGGGCGACGCTCTACCGCTGAGCTAAGCACCCGAAACCAAGCGTCAGCCGCTTAGTTTAGGGCATCCTTGAGGGTCTTGCCAGCCTTGAAAGCAGGCACTTTCGAGGCCTTGATCTTGATCGCTTCGTTGGTGCGCGGATTGCGGCCAGTGCGGGCAGCGCGCTTGCGCACGGTAAACGTGCCAAAGCCCACCACCGAGACGTCCTCGCCCTTCTTCAACGACTTCTGCACGGCCTCCAGATAGGCTTCAAGGGCACGGCCTGCATCAGCCTTGGTCAGCTCGGCCTTTTCGGCGATGGCATTGATCAGATCAGTTTTATTCATTGAAAAACTCCCTTATTCGATTTTCGGTCGGCATGGTCAGTGTAGCCAGACAACGCCGGCATGGATGGTTGGCTCTTGCTAGGCGCCTTAACGCAACCCCGCATACGCTGCGCGGACAGATAACGCCGGGGCTGCGGTATCGCCTTTATACCAGTGCGTTGCTGGAATCCGCAACACAAGCCACAGCAACGTTTCCGGAACATCAGCGACAAACGAAATCGCTTGCAAAACGAGCGCCAGAGGGCTACGACGCAAGATCATCCAACGATGCAGGCAAACAGACGAAAGATGCCCCGCCAAAGCAGGGCATTTTTGGTGAACCAGCCTGCAGGCCGGATCAATGCGTGCGCGAGTGTACTTCTGTCGGTTCACCAGCAACTGCAGCCGGAGCTTCCTCCTCCTTGGCCACGTTCGGCTGCAGCGGGCGCTCCAGCGCGATGTCCAGCACCTCGTCGATCCAGCGCACCGGATGAATTTCCAGCGATGAGGTGATGTTGGCTGGCATGTCGGCCAGATCCTTCTTGTTATCCTCCGGGATGATCACCGTGGTGATCCCGCCGCGATGCGCCGCCAGCAGCTTCTCCTTCAGGCCGCCGATCGGCAGCACACGGCCACGCAAGGTGATCTCCCCGGTCATCGCCACTTCAGAGCGCACCGGCACCTTGGTCAGCACGGAAACCAGCGCCGTGCACATCGCGACGCCGGCGCTGGGGCCGTCCTTCGGCGTGGCGCCCTCAGGCACGTGAATATGCACGTCGAGTTTCTGATGGAAATCGGGGTCGATACCGAGTTGATCGACGCGCGCACGCACAACCGACAACGCCGCCTGGATCGACTCCTTCATCACATCACCAAGCTGACCGGTATTCACCAGTCGGCCCTTGCCGGGCACCACCGAGGCTTCGATGCTGAGCAATTCGCCACCGACCTGAGTCCAGGCCAGCCCTGTCACGAGGCCCACTTCGTTCTGCAGTTCCTTGCGGCCGAAATCGAAGCGACGGACACCCAGGTAATGATCCAGGTTGGCCGAGTCCACCTTCACCCGCCCTACTCCCGGCTTGGCCTTGGCTTTGCCCGTCTTTGCGGACGAGGTTTTTGCCTTGGCCTTTTTCACTTCGCCCAGGGTCAGCTCCTTGACCACCTTACGGCAGATCTTGGAAATTTCACGCTCAAGACTACGCACGCCCGACTCACGCGTGTAGTAGCGCACGATGTCACGCAACGCCTCTTCGTCCACGCTGAGTTCTTCGGGCTTCAGACCATTCGCCTTAAGCTGCTTCGACAGCAGATATTTCTGCGCGATGCCGAGCTTTTCATCCTCGGTGTAACCGGGAATGCGGATGACTTCCATGCGATCGAGCAGCGGACCGGGAATGTTCAGCGAATTCGCCGTGGCGATCCACATTACCTCGGACAGGTCGAGATCGACCTCGAGGTAATGGTCGTTGAATGCGTGGTTCTGTTCCGGATCGAGCACTTCCAGCAAGGCCGACGACGGATCGCCACGGAAGTCCATCGACATCTTGTCGATCTCGTCCAGCACGAACAGCGGGTTCTTGGCGCCCACCTTGTTGATGTTCTGCACGATGCGGCCGGGCATCGAACCGATATAAGTGCGCCGGTGACCGCGGATCTCGGCTTCGTCACGCACGCCACCGAGGCTCATGCGCACGAATTTCCGATTGGTAGCCTTGGCAATTGACTGCCCCAGCGAGGTCTTGCCCACGCCGGGCGGGCCGACCAGGCACAGGATCGGGCCTTTCATCACCGAAACGCGTTGCTGCACGGCGAGATATTCAAGAATGCGATCCTTGACCTTCTCCAGCCCGAAGTGATCGGCATCAAGCACTTCCTGCGCCATCTGCAGATCCTTGCGTACCTTGCTGCGCTTCTTCCACGGCACGCCGACCAGCCAGTCGAGATAGTTGCGCACCACGGTCGCCTCGGCGGACATCGGCGACATCTGCTTGAGCTTGCTGAATTCCTGACGTGCCTTGGTCAGCACGGCCTTGGGCATGCCGGAGGTCTCGATCTTCTTCTGCAGTTCCTCGATCTCGTTCGGACCCTCCTCGCTATCACCGAGTTCCTTCTGGATCGCCTTCATCTGCTCGTTGAGGTAATACTCGCGCTGGCTCTTCTCCATCTGCGACTTGACCCGGCCGCGGATGCGCTTCTCGACCTGCTGCAAGTCCATCTCGCCATCGACCAGGCCGATCAGCAACTCCAGCCGCTGGCCTACGTCGGCCGTTTCCAGCACCTTCTGCTTGTCGGCCATGCGTACGGAAAGGTGCCCGGCGATGGAGTCGGCAACGCGCGACGGATCGTCGATGCCAGACAGGCTGGCCAACACTTCAGGCGGCAGCTTGCGGCTCTGCTTGACCAGCTGCTCGAACAGCGAGATCAACGTGCGCGAGACCACGTCAAGTTCACGTTCCTTGGCGTTGTAGACCGGTTCGATCAGGCGTGAGCGGGCCATCAGCATGCCGCCCTCTTCCTTGAAATCCTCGACCGACACCCGCGACTGGCCTTCGACCAGCACCTTGACGGTGCCGTCAGGCAACTTCAGCAACTGCAGTACGCCGGCCAGCGTGCCGATCTGGTGCAGGTCGGCAATCTCCGGATCATCGATGTCCGGGCTCTTCTGCGCCACCAGCAGGATTTGCCGCTCACCCTCCATCGCGCGCTCAAGTGCGCGCATGGACTTGTCGCGACCGACAAACAAGGGGATGACCATATGTGGGTAAACCACCACATCACGTAGCGGCAATACCGGAAGAGCGTCCAACGCAGCTGGAAGGGGGGCGTTCTTGGCCATGGGAAGAAGGGTTCCTCGGAATTCGAATCAAGTTTCGTCCCGACACTGCGCCGGGCACATCATCAGGTCAAGTGGTGACAACCGGACGCTCACTCAAGGTGCGCCGGCGCTTAAAACAGAACGGCCCCGGCGAAATCACCGGAGCCGTTGCCATGACAAGCCTGCGAAGGGAATCAGGCGGCGTCGCCACCACCCTCACCAGCCACGCGCTGCTGCAGGTTGCCACGATAGATCAGGTAAGGCTCGGCCTGGCCATCGATCACGGCGTCATCCACTACCACCTTGCTGACGTGCTCCAGCGAGGGCAGCTCGTACATCGTGTCGAGCAGTACCTGTTCGAGGATGGTGCGCAGGCCACGGGCACCGGTCTTGCGCTTGAGCGCCTTCTTGGCGATCGCCTGCAGCGCCTCGGGGCGGAACTCCAGCTCGACCTCTTCCATCTCGAACAGCTTCTTGAACTGCTTGGTGACCGCATTCTTCGGCTCGGTGAGAATCTTCACCAGCGCCGGCTCGTCCAGCTCGTCCAGCGTAGCCACCACCGGCAAACGCCCCACGAACTCAGGAATCAGGCCGAAACGCACCAGATCCGCCGGCTCCACATCCGCCAGCACCTTGCCCAGATTCTCGGTGCGCTCCTTGCTGCGGACCTCGGCGGAGAAGCCGATGCCGGTGTTCTCCGAACGCTGCTGGATGACTTTTTCCAGCCCGGCAAAAGCACCGCCGCAGATAAACAGGATGTTCTTGGTGTCGACCTGCAGGAATTCCTGCTGCGGATGCTTGCGGCCACCCTGCGGCGGCACCGAGGCCAGCGTGCCCTCGATCAGCTTCAACAGCGCCTGCTGCACGCCTTCGCCCGACACATCGCGGGTGATCGACGGGTTTTCGCTCTTGCGCGAGATCTTGTCGATCTCGTCGATGTAGACGATGCCCGACTGCGCCTTCTCGACGTCGTAGTCGCACTTCTGCAGCAACTTCTGGATGATGTTCTCGACATCCTCACCCACGTAACCAGCTTCAGTCAGGGTGGTGGCGTCGGCGATCGTGAACGGCACGTTGAGCAGGCGCGCCAGTGTCTCGGCCAGCAGCGTCTTGCCCGAACCGGTCGGTCCGATCAGCAGGATGTTGGACTTGCCCAGCTCGATATCGTCGCTCTTCTGGCGCGACTCGATCCGCTTGTAGTGGTTGTACACCGCCACTGCCAGTGCTTTCTTGGCGCGGGTCTGGCCTACCACGTACTGATCCAGCGACTCGCGGATCTCACGCGGCTTCGGCAGCTGGGTACGGCCGGAGGCAGCCTTTTCCTCCAGCTCCTCGCGGATGATGTCGTTGCACAGTTCCACGCACTCGTCGCAGATGAACACGGACGGACCCGCGATCAGTTTGCGTACTTCGTGCTGGCTCTTGCCACAGAAGGAGCAATAGAGAATCTTGCCGCTGTCGCTGGAACGCCCCTGCCGGTCGTCGCTCATACTTTCGATCCCGCTGGTAAATCTGGATGCGCCGCGAGAATAACACAGGGCTCCGCGTCTGCATCCAGACGCAGAGCCCGCTTCACGGCTCGTGGGTAGAACGTGGAAATCAGGCCGATTTGACCGTTTCGCCGGCGCGCTTGTCGAGCACCTCGTCGATCAGGCCGTAAGCCTTTGCGTCCACCGGGCTCATGAAGCGGTCACGCTCCATGTCCAGCTCGATCTTCTCAAGCGGCTGGCCGGTGTGCTGGACATACAACTTGTTCAAACGCTCACGGATATACAGGATCTCGCGCGCCTGAATCTCGATGTCGGTCGCCTGCCCCTGCGCACCGCCGGAGGGCTGGTGGATCATGATGCGCGAGTTCGGCAGCGCGAAGCGCTTGCCCTTGGCGCCGGCCATCAGCAGGAACGAGCCCATGCTGCAGGCCTGGCCGATGCACATGGTGCTGACGTTCGGCTTGATGAACTGCATGGTGTCGTAGATCGCCAGACCCGCGGTGACCGCGCCGCCCGGGCTGTTGATGTAGAACTGGATGTCCTTGTCCGGGTTCTCCGACTCAAGGAACAGCATCTGCGCGACCAGCAGGTTGGCGACCTGGTCGTTGACTTCGCCCACCAGGAAGATCACCCGCTCCTTCAGCAGGCGCGAGTAGATGTCATAGGAGCGCTCGCCGCGAGCGGTCTGCTCGACGACCATCGGTATCAAATTGAGGTTCTGGATCTGATCCATGGCCATTGCAGCTCTCCGGTTGATGTGCCTGACAGTATGGCATCGGGCCTGAAATCGAATCAGGCCCGATTGTCACGGTGTCTGAATCAATCAGGCACCGGCTGGGCGCATCACGTCATCGAAGCTCAGATCCAGGTTGGTGGTCTTGGCATGTTCCGCCACCCACTCGGCTACCTGATCTTCCATCACGCGATTCTGCAACCCAGACATCAATTGGGGGTCGCCGTTATAGAGTTCAATGACCTTCTCCGGCTCCTCATAGGTCGAGGCGATCGCGGCGAGCTGCTCGGCAATACGCTTGCGGTCGATCTTGATCTCCTGCTTGCGGGCAATCTCGCCCATCAGCAGGCCGGCGATCACCCGCTTGCGCGCGATCGGCATAGCTGCATCGATCAACTGCGGCGGCGGCTGCTGACCCTGCGGCACGCTGGCGACGGCCATGTTGCGCGCCTCGGACTGCACCATCAGTTTCGGTACGTCCAGTCCAGCGTGCGCATCGGCCAGCTTTTCGGCCACTTCGGACTTCAGGCGTCCCATCAACGCAGCCTTCAGTTCACGCTCGAGATTCGAGCGAACTTCCTTGCGGAAGGTCTCCAGATCCCCATCCTCGATACCAAACAGCTTGGCGAATTCAGCATCAATCTCGGGCAGCTTCGGCTCCTGCACCTTGATGATCTTGAAGTTGACCTTGGCCGTCTTGCCGGCGAGTTGGTCGTTGCGGAAATCTTCCGGAAACGCGATCTCGGTATCGAAGCTCTCGTCCGCCTTGCGACCGACAAGTGCCTCGTCCAGCGCCTTGAACAAGGTGCCCGAACCGATCACGCTGCCTGCGCGTTCCAGGCCCTCGCTCGGAAAGCGGTAGTCACCTGCCTCGGCGGCATATTCGAACATCACGAAATCGCCTTCAGCCGAAGCGCGATCGACCGCATCGAAACTGCGGCGCTGCTGGCGCAAGGTCTCAAGCATCTTGTCGATATCGGCATCGGCCACCACTGCGACCGGGCGGCCGATCTCAAGCGCAGCCACGTCGACGGCGGGAAACTCCGGCATGATCTCGAAAGTGGCGGTGTAGGCGATCTCGCCATTCTCCGGCTGGCCAGTGGTATTGATTGCCGGGTTCGCGATCGGCTGCAGCTTTTCCTGCTCCACCGCCTCGCGCAGGGTGCTGCCGATCAGGTCGGACAACACTTCGCCACGCACCTGCGAACCGAAGCGCTGCTTGATCACCGTCGTCGGCACCTTGCCCGGACGGAAACCCTTCAGGCGCATCGTGCGGCCCATTTCCGTAATGCGCGCGCTCACCTGCGTCTCGAACCGCTCCGCGGGGAATTTCACCGTGAGCTTGCGCTCGAGCGTGCCAATGTTCTCAACCGAAACCTGCATGACGTCTCCTGGTACTACCGAATGTTGTGGGCCTGGCACAGGCGCCATGGCGACAACTGCCGCCGAAAAATCCAAGGAACCCAACGGGGCATGGTGCGAAAGGGGGGACTCGAACCCCCACGGGGTTAACCGCCAGAACCTAAATCTGGTGCGTCTACCAATTCCGCCACTCTCGCTTGATACCCCGAAAACTTGCGCAACCGCATGATTTGAAACCGATTCAATCCGGCCACACAAATCTGGCCACTGACTCTGGCCTGCACTCGCCGCGCCCGTCTAAGTCAATGATTCCCTTATACGAAAGCAGACCATTTTACGGGCGCAAAGCCCCACAGCACAAGCCGGTCGGCCGCATACCGCAACTAGTCCGGCCACCGGCACTCCCGTGCGAGTGAGCCACACCGGTGCTGGCCGATGGCCATTATCCGAGCAGCTATCTCCTGCCCAGACGTTGTTGGAGCTTGCCCAGCAACTCCACACATTCCTTGATGTGCATCAGATAAGTCACGGCGAAATAGGCCACGCCATAAATGCCTAGCACGTAGATCGCGGTCAGTATCGGGCCGTGGCTGGGCACCGCGTACTCGGCAACGCATGCTGCCAAGGCAGCCAGACACGCCGCCGACCAGAGCTTGAACATGATCGGGATCGGGACACCGGTTGGCCCCAGCTTCCTGTTCATCTTCCGTCGCAACAGATAGAACTCGATCCAGCCAGCCACGCCAGCTGAGGCGGTAAGACCCACCGCACCCCACTGCGTCGGCAGGCCAAGCATCGAAGGCAAAAACAACGCACTGGCGAGACCCAATGCCGCAGTGACGGCCAGTCGCACCAGCGCGAAGCGCAAGGGCGTCGTTGTATCCCGCAGCGCGTAATAGGTTGACGAATAGAGACGACCAAAGGTCGAGGCGAGCAGCCCCACGCCCGAGCCGGCAAGGATCGCCCAGACGTAATAAGAATCCTTGCTGGTGAACTCGCCCGACTGGTATAGCGCCGCCACAATCACATTGCCCAAGGCGAAAAATGCCACGGCCGAAGGAACCACGAAGAACGCGATGCGTTCCAGTCCACTGTCCAGTCGCGCTGACAGACTCGCTGCGGTGGCCTCGTCGAACTCCTGCCCGGCCATCCGCGACAAGGTAGGCAGCTCCGCGGCCGATACGGCCATGCCGAACAGGCTGATCGGCAGCATGTTGATCGAGGCCGCCGTGGTCATCGCCGCCATCGCGCCTCGGCCCAGCAGGGTCGAAATCGCCTGATCGACGAAGGCACTGATCTGCACGACACCGCGCCCAACTGCCACGGACATGAAGCTGCCGACGACTTGGCGCACATGGAGGCTGCGCATATCGAGGCGAAACTGCATGTCGGGCACCAACTTCAGCACCGACGGCAACTGGACCAGGAACTGCAGCAGACAGCCCAGCACGGTGCCCCAAGCCAGATACACGATCAGCTTGTCGGACGGCAGGTTCCTGAAGATAAGCAGCGTCGCGATCATCGACAGGTTCCACACCACCGGCGCGACGTAGGACAGGAAGAACTTGTGGTGGCTGTTGAGGATGCCAAGGCACCACGCCGACCAGACCAGAACGCCCGTACCGGGAAACAGGATGCGCACGATCAGGATCGTCAGCTCCCGCTTCTCACCCGTATAACCGGGTGCGATCAGCCACAGCAGCGATGGCGTGGCCACGATACCGAGAGCAACGATTATCGAGATGACCAAGGCGAGGATGGCCGCTATCGCGCCAGCCAGCCGGCCAGCATCCTCATGTTTGCCCTGCCCGAGCAGCCTGGCGTAGACCGGGATGAAGGAAGCCGAGAGGACGCCTTCCCCGAACAGGTTCTGCAGAAAATTGGGGATGCGCAGCGCCGCACTGAAGATATCCGCGGCGTCCGACAGGCCGAAGAAGTGCGAGAACACCCGCTGGCGCACCAGGCCGAAAATGCGGCTGCAGAGGATGCCCGCTCCCACCAGGACAGCGTGCTTTCGACCAGCCTCCGGCATACCCGTCCTTTCCGTCAAAACGCGTAGCCTAGCATTGCAGCGACACGCGACATGAATCCGGCTGTCCGCGATAACCCCATGCGCGGGCCGTCAGGCCAGCGCATCTTCTGCCGCCACGAATCCGCCGGTCTGCCGCTTCCACAGCCTCGCATACAGCCCCTCGCGCGCGATCAATTCCGCGTGCGTGCCGGTCTCGACGATATGGCCCTTGTCCAGCACCACTAGCCGGTCCATCCGCGCGATGGTGGACAGGCGGTGCGCAATCGCGATCACGGTCTTGCCCTGCATCAGGATATCGAGGCTGTCCTGGATCGCGGCCTCGGCTTCGGAGTCGAGCGCCGAGGTGGCTTCGTCGAGCACCAGGATCGGTGCATCCTTCAATAGCACGCGGGCGATGGCGATGCGCTGGCGCTGGCCGCCGCTGAGTTTCACGCCACGCTCGCCGACCAAGGCGTCATAGCCGAGACGACCCTCGCCATCGACCAATTGCGGGATGAATTCGTCGGCGCGTGCCTTGCGCACGGCGTCGAGGATCTGCGCTTCGCTGGCGTCAGGGCGACCGTATAGAAGGTTGTCGCGGATCGAGCGGTGCAGCAATGAGGTGTCCTGGGTCACCACGCCGATCTGCGAGCGCAGGCTTTCCTGGGTGACGTTCGCGATGTCCTGGCCGTCAATCAGGATACGGCCGCCTTCGAGGTCATAGAGCCGCAGCAGCACGTTGACCAGGGTGGACTTGCCCGCGCCGGACGGTCCGACCACACCGATCTTCTCGCCTGCGCGCACTGCCAGGTCGAGCCCCGCGATCACTCCGCCCTTTTTCCCATAGTGGAAATGGATCTGCTCGAAGTGCACTGCGCCGTTGACCACTTCCAGCGGCATCGCGCCTTCGCGGTCCTGCACCGCCCGCGGCTGCGAGATCGTGGTGATGCCATCCTGCACGGTGCCGACGTTCTCGAAAATGCCATTGACCACCCACATGATCCAGCCGGACATGTTGTTGATGCGGATCACCAGCCCGGTCGATAGTGCGATTGCGCCCACCGTCACCTTGCCTTGGCTCCACAGCCAGATCGCCAGCGCCGAAGTGCCGACGATCAGGAAGCCGTTGAGCGTGGTGATGCTGGCATCCATCGCAGTGGTAAGCCGGGTCATCCGACGCAGCTTGCCGGTCTGCTCGGCCATCGCTTCGGCCACGTAGCTTTCCTCGCGCCGCGTATGCGCGAACAGCTTCAGTGTCAGCACATTGCTGTAGCCGTCGACGATGCGCCCCATCAGCTTGGACTTCGCTTCCGAGGCCAGCCATGAGCGCTCTTTGGTGCGCGGAATGAAGAACGCAAGCGTACCGACATAGGCGAACAACCACAGCACCAACGGCGCGGCCAGCCAGAAGTCCGCCTGCGCAAACAGCACGATCGCACTGCCGGTGTAGATGGTGACGTACCAGATCGCATCCACGATCTGCACCGCCGACTCACGCAGCGAAGCACCGGTCTGCATGATGCGATTGGCGATACGCCCGGCGTAGTCGTTCTGGAAGAAGCCCAGGCTTTGCCGGATCACGTAGCGGTGGTTCTGCCAGCGGATGCGGTTGGTCAGGCTGGGGGCGATCGACTGGTTCACCAGCAGGTCGTGCGCGCTGATCGCCAACGGTCGCGCGATCAGCGCCACGAAGCCCATCCATAGCAGCTCGTGGCCATGCCGCTGGAAGAAATCCGGTGCCGGCACCCCTTTGGCCATGTCGACGATGCTGCCGATGAAGCCGAACAGCGATACCTCGATGATCGCCACGACAAAACCCACCACGGTTGCCGCCGCGAACACCGGCCACACCTGGCGCAGATAGAACAGGTAAAACCCCGTCACCGACCGCGGCGGCATGTCGTCAACCGGCTCCTTGAACGGATCGATGAAGGATTCGAACCAGCGGAAGATCATCAGGCGTTCCCGTCTCGCGTAGGCCGACATTGTGCTTGAAGCACACCCGTAGCGGTGTGACGATATCGCGCCATGTACCACCTCATCGACGCGAGACGGGAGAGCCGACCGTGACGACCGAAGCATTGGAAGGTGCCTGCACATGCGGTGCCATAGGCTACCGACTGACCAGCGAACCGATGTTCGTGCATTGCTGCCATTGCACCTGGTGCCAGCGTGAAACCGGTGCATCATTCGCACTGAATGCGGTGATCGAAACCGATCGCGTCATGCTGCTGCAGGGCGAACCAGTACTGGTGAACACCCCGTCCCACAGTGGCAAGGGGCAGCTGATCGCGCGTTGCCCGCAATGCCATGTCGCGTTGTGGAGTCACTATCCCGGCGGCGGCAAGGCGATGGCATTCGTGCGCGTGGGCACACTGAAGGAACCGGGCCGGCTATCGCCGGACATCCACATCTTCACCTCGACCAAGCAACCATGGGTGCAGCTGCCACCAGGCACGCCGGCCGTGGACGAATTCTACAAACTGAGCGAGTACTGGCCTGCGGCGAGCCTTGCTCGGCGCGAGGCACTGCTTGTCTCCGGCCAGCACTGAAAAGCCGAACAAACCTGCCATGCGATGATTCGTTGAGCCTGAACACTGCGTCAAAGCCCGAACGCTCCGGCGGTCATTTCGATTGACCCATCGCGACAAGGCCGTGATCATCGACTGATGCCTACCCTGTTCCGCTATCTCCTCATCCTGTTGTTCGCCTTGTCCAGCAGCAGCCTGTGGGCGCAAGACACCGCGAATGCCACGGCAACCGCTTCGGCGCCGATACAAACTCCCGCACAGATACTCACCCAGTTGCGCTCCCAACTGGACAGCATCAAGGCCACGGTAGATGCCAGCAAAGGCGATGTACCACTGACCGACGTGCGCGCCAACGCGCTCGCCGTGCAGCAGCAGGCGGAGCAGTTGGGCGCAACCCTGTCACCGCAATCCGCCAGCCTGCAGGCCCGGCTGGATGTACTCGGGCCGCCGCCAGCCAAGGGGGCACCTGCCGAATCTGCCGAACTCAGTGCGCAACGCCGGCAGCTGGGCAAAGCCAAGAATGACCTGGACGGCCAGATCAAGCAGGCCAATTCGCTCAGCACGGAAGCTGCCCAGTTGGCGGCGCACGTCGCCGAGTTGCGAGCAGACCAGTTCCAGGCCCAGCTCGCCTCGCGCACGGCCACGCCATTCAGCAGAGCCTTCTGGATCGACCCGATCAAGGCTCTTCCTGATGACACCACACGTGTCCAGCGACTGGGCAGCGACGCCGCGGCGGCTGTCAGGCAGGCCTGGCAACCACCCAATCGCACGCCGTTCGTGCTCTGCCTGATCATTGCTGCCTTGCTGCTCAGCGTGGGGCGCTGGCTGATCGAGCGTGTACTGGTAAACGTGACCACCAACCGCATGCCCGCTGGCCGGCTGCGACGCAGTGCGCTGGCCGTCGCGGTGACGCTGGCCAATACGCTGGCGATCGGGCTGACCGCCCATTTCGCCTACCTCGCGCTGAACTGGAACGATCTGCTCAGCGACGATCTGGATGAGCTGGCGCGGAAGCTGGTGCAACTGGTGACTTTTGCCGCCTTCATGACCGGCCTTGGCCGCGCCATGCTGTCGAACAATCGCCCGTCATGGCGACTGTCGGCCCTGTCCGATGATGCCGCGCACCGGCTGCGCGCATTTCCGTGGCTGTTGGGTGGCGGGGCCCTCTTGCTCGGGGTCATCGAACATATCAACAGCGCGATCGGGGCCAGCCTCGCGACCACGGTGACCACGCGCGGGCTGCTCGCTGTGATGACCGGGCTCCTGGTCGGCAGCGCGCTAATGCGCCTGGGCCAGTCGCGGCGCGCCGTGCTTGCTGCTGGCGAGTTGCCTGGGCAACGCCCTTTATGGGTTGGCCTCGTGGTGGCAGCGGCCTACGTCTGCGTCGGCATCACCCTGCTCGGCGTGGCAACGGGCTACATCGCCTTCGCGTTCTTCATCGCGCGGCAGATGCTGTGGGTCGGCGTGATCCTGACGGCGCTATACCTGCTGATGCATCTGGTCGATGACATCTTCGACACGGTGTTCGCGCCCAAGGGACGCACCGGCAAGCGCATGCAGAGCAGCTTCGGATTGCCCACCAGTGCACTGGAACAGACCGGCACCCTGCTCTCCGGCATTACCCGCGCCGTCTTGCTGATCCTCGCCGTGGCGATCGTGCTGGCACCGTTTGGTGCCGGGCCACAGGAGCTGGTGGGACGTGTTGGCACCCTGCTGTCGGGTGGCTCGCTGGGCTCGCTCAAGATCGTGCCTGGCAACATCTTCGATGCGGCGCTGGTGTTCGCGCTCGGCTTGATTGTGTTGCGCGTCCTCAAGCGCTGGTTGAGCGATCAGCTGCTGCCGAAGACCTCGCTCGATCTAGGCATGCAGAACTCGATGATCACCCTGCTGGGCTATGTCGGCGGTGTGCTGGTATTCGTGCTGGCACTGGCCAGCCTGAACGTGGATTTGCAGAGCATTGCCTGGATGGCCAGCGCACTCTCGGTCGGCATCGGCTTCGGCCTGCAGGCGATCGTGCAGAACTTCATCTCCGGTCTGATCCTGCTCGCCGAGCGCCCGGTGAAGGTGGGCGACTGGGTCAGCATCGGCGGCGTCGAGGGCGACATCCGCCGGATCAACGTGCGCGCCACCGAGATTCAGATGAGTGATCGCTCCACCATGATCGTGCCGAACTCGCAGTTCATCACGCAGAATGTGCGCAATGTGACCCTGGCCAACGCGCAGGGCCGCGTGCAGATCAAGCTGCCGATGCCGCTGGATACCGATGCCAGCAAGGCGCGCGAGCTGATCCTGGACGTGCTGCGCATGCACCCTGGCACGCTCAGCATGCCGGCGCCGAGCGTGCAGCTGGATAACCTCGATGGCGGCTCGATGCTGTTCAGCTGCACGGCATACGTCAACAGTCCGCGCGATGTCAGCAGCGTGAAGAGTGATCTGCTGTTCGAGACACTTGAACGCCTGCGCGATGCAAAACTGCCCATGACGAGCCCGCAGAGCATGGTGGTGCGCAACCTGCCGCCGATTGCCGAAAGCAATGACGACAAGGATTGAGTGCGACCTGCATGATGATCTGGTAACTCCCAGAACAGTTTCACATGCCGGCAACCTGCCACGGCGCTAGCCTGATGTCCGGTTCCCGCCACCGGAGTCACCGTCATGGCCACATCCGCAACAACTGGCAGCACGATCATCCCCGGCCTGCGCTACCGCGACGCCCATGCCGCGATCGACTGGCTGTGCAAGGCCTTCGGTTTCGAAAAGCATGCCGTCTACGAGAACGAGCAAGGTGGCGTCGAACACGCCCAACTCTCTTATGGCAACGGCATGATCATGCTTGGTGATGTGCGCGACAATGAATTTGGTCGGCACATGGTTCAGCCCGAAGAGGTCGGTGGTCGCGAGACGCAATGCCCTTATGTCGTCGTCGCCAACTGCAAGTCGCACTATCAACAGGCCAAGGACATGGGTGCAGTGATCGTCAACGACTACGCCGAGAAGGACTACGGCGGTGCCGGCTACAGTTGTCGTGACCTGGAAGGCCATCTATGGTCTTTTGGCAGCTACGATCCGTGGCATGGGTCGTGAGCCAAGACAACGGGCCGGCATGAACCGGCCCGTTGTGGGTACCGCTAATAGCGGTCGAAACCGCGGATTACGAGCATTTCTCGCCTTTGGCTGCGTGATAACCCGCTGCCGTCGCGTCCGAGGCGCTCATGTACTTGCCCTCCTTGGTGGTGCCGTACCACTTGCTGCCCTGGCAGTGATACGCCTTGCTCTTGCTACCGGTATTGACCCACACCTGGCCCGGACCACCGCCCGCTGCTGCGGTGGCGGCAGGTGCTGACGCGCCCTTCTTCGAGGTCGCTGCCGCAGCAGCTGGGGCGGCCGCCGCGGCTGGTGCAGCTGCGGCGGCGGGGGCGGCGGCGGCGGCAGGCGCAGCTGATGTGCCGGCTGCGGCGTACCACTCCTTCACACCCTTGTGCCCCTTGCACGCACCCTTCTTGCTGGCCTGACTGGAATAGCTGCCGTCCTTGCACTGGCCGGTGGAACCAGCCGGCGCGGAGGCCTGCTGGGCATAAACAGCGGAACCGGCAAACAGACAGGCCAGTGCCACGGCAAACAAAGCTGACGATTTCATCTTCGGACTCCCTCCAACGTGAATTCGCTCAGCGGTACAGGTAACGATCCGCTTGTAAGGAATCACCCATCCCGCTTTGTCGATCCCATGCCCGTTGCCTTCCGCATCAAGCGGTATGCGACTGCCTGTGACGACACCCAGGCACCCGCAACGGCAATGCCTGCCGCATGACTATGCCGCAAAATTGTGACGACAAGATAGAGCCGGCATCCGGCGTTCATTTGACAGACGGCGATATCGCATGAACTTGCGAAACAACCGTCCGCCAGTACTCACGGAGTCGCTGCCGCCAGCGGTTTCAGCTTCGAATCCGGTCGTGCCGCCGCATACATCTCCCAGCTGATCTGCTTGAGCAGGCCCTGGCGATCCCCGCCTTGCTTGTACAGGTCGAAGTGCGTGCGATCCGACAGGAAATGGAACTCGGACTTCGCATGCAGGCCATCCAGCACCGCCTGCAGCTTGTGCGCGGCACCATCCAGATAAAACGTATCGGCCGTGCCGACATACAGGTGGATCTTGCCATCCAAATCGGCCTTCAGCTGTGGCCACTCCCGCTGCAGTCGCCAGGCGATGTCGTAGTGATCGCGCCAGTAGGCAACCACCACAGGATCGACGGCACCGGTGTCGCGGTCGAACATCGGCTCGGGCTGACCGTCCTTGCCGCGTGGCGAGAACACCCAATCGAACGAGGCCAACTGGCCGCCATAGGAGCCGAGCACGCGCTCGAGCTTCGCGAACTGCTCGAACGTGCCGAGTACCTTGGCGTGATCGCGCACCAGTGGATACGCCGATCCATCGGGCCGGTGGTAGGCATTGGCGTTTGGCGCATACAGGTCGATGCCGGTGAAATCATGGAAGTCGCTGGGATCGGGCGAGGTCGACCAGGTGCCACCGAAGATCTTCGGATAACGCGTCTGCAGCCACAGCGTGGCCCACCCGCCGGAGGAATGACCGTTGAGGAAACGGCCGTTCGGACGACCATCCATCCGGTATTGCGATTCCAGCCGCGGGATCAGCTCCTCGGTGAGCGCGCGACCCCACGGGCCGTTGTTCACCGAATCGGCGAACTCATGCGTGCCGGTCGGGCTCGATTCGTCGAGAAATACCCAGATCATCGGCGGCATCTCGCCCTTCGCCATCGCTGCATTGACGTTGGACAGCGGCCCCATCACGCGATCGTTGTTGCCGCCGAATCCCTGTGTGTAATAAACCACGGGATAGCGTTTGCTGGACTTGGCGTCATAGCCCGGCGGCGTCAATACCCAGCCGCGCATGTGAATCGGACGTCCCCAGAATGCACTCAGCGCAGGACTGGTGAAATCCACCAGCGTCGCATGCTGGCGCGCCGCTGCAACCGCCTCGCGCATGGGTGCTGGCGCCGATGCGGGTACCACCCACGGATCGCGTGCCGGCAACGCCTTGACCAGGGTCAGCGTCGGAATGCTGGCCGTTGGCAGATGGACCTTCACCACATCGCTGACCAGATCGCCGGCGCCACGCCCGGTGTAGTTGTAGCTGTGATCGACGTCGAGCACGGCCTGCATGTAGTAATCGCCCGGCGGCAGCTGTGACCAGCCGGCTGGGAAGGCCAGCCGATCGGCGTCGACATCGATGCTCTGCCCCGGCATCCAGCGACTTACCTCGCGCGCAGCCACGCTGGTTTCGGTGGCACGGAACGGATTGGCATCCACTTCATCGACCACGTTGCTCTTGCCGTCGGAGTCTGCCTTTGCTTCGACTTCGGCGGTCTTAGCCTCGATTGCGAATAGCAGCAGCCGACCGGAAGTTGGCTGCGCCGAAGCGGCACCAAGTTGCACATGGAAGAAACGATGAGCGGGAACGGCAGACGTGTCCTGCCGTGCGATGGCCGTGCCGGACAGCAACCCCAGACACAACAATGCAACGACAGCATGACGGCGATAGTGCATCACGAATCCCCTGGTGATCGAATGTTCAAAAGCGCGCGGTCTTGCCCGAAGCAGGGCCACGCGCCACTTCAGTACAGCTCAACTTGTCCGTTTCAATATCAATGCATCATGGCCATCACGCCGGCTGATCACCCCGATGACCTTGCCGCCGGCATCGCGCTGGACGATCCGGCGTAGCCGCGGCTGGCCAGGCGTGAACAACACATCCTTCAGTTCCGCCTTCAGCGCATAGGGCTTGCCGCCATTCACGGCGCCGGTGAGCTCGTCGCCATGACGGGTAATCACGAAAGTGAAATCGGCGCCAGCCTTGTACGTGCCCGCGTATTCATCCAGCACCGTTGTCGGCAACGTGATAGCCGGCGGATCCTGTGGCACCGCGATGGTCTGGCTGGAAATCATGCGCCAGCCGGCAGCCTCTTTCTGCCATACCTCGGTCGAACGATAGTTCGTATGCGACACCTGCCCGGCCACGGTCACCGTGGACTGGTCGGTGAATCGGGTCACCGCCACCGTGCCATAGACCTCGACGTTGAAATCGGTCTGCACGAGATGGTTGGACATACCGCTCGGAGCCGGGCCAGCGCTGGCAACGATGTCGTGTTTCGACACCACGCTGCCATCTTCGATCATGAAGGTCACCCGATCATCGAGATAGCGACTAAGTACCGCAGCGTCGCCGCTGGCCGAGGCATCGGAGAACTCCTGCGATTGACGCTTGATCAGCGCAGCGACATCTTCCGCGGCAAATGCGGGAAAACACCCCGTCAGCAGTACGACAAGGGTGACTCTGGACAGGACACGACGACGGCACGACATGCACACCCCCTGACACTGGTTATGAAATCACGGCATCGAACAGAGGGAATGCCCGCGCACCTGTGCGCTGGGCGATCCCTTCATCATCACTCTTCTTCAGCAGCCGGCTTGAGCGGAGCCAGCCGCAAATCCTGGAAATCGAAGCTGAAATCGGTCAATGGCGACATAGGCTGCATGCGCACCTCCCGGACATGGCCGTCCACATCCATGCTGAAGTTGACGAATGCATCGGCGTTGAGCGCGCGATCGTCCCAGCGCACGGTGAAAGTGTCGTGCTGCCATGGCGTCATCGTGCCGATCAATTGCGCCGTTTTCGAAAAGCGCAGGCGCAGCTTGCCATTCTCGTTGCTGATGATGACGTCGCCGTACCACGGATCGCGATAAGTACCGGCGTATTGCGCCAGCGGCAGCGAGGGCTTGCTGTTCTTGTCGCGAGCGGCTTCATGCCTGGCCAGGCTGTCGTCAGCCTTGGCTTCGCCGAGCTTCACCGCCTTGTCGTACACCGCCACCCAATCCGTCTTCTTGTCTGGATTCAGATAGGCATCAAGCACGCGATACGTTACTGCATTGAACGCGGCACCGGACTCCTGGTTGGTCAGCACCACCACGCCCAGATGCAGTTCCGGTACCAGCGTCACGCGCGAGACCATGCCCGGCCAGCCGCCGGTGTGCCAGACCAGCCGCTGGCCACGGTAGTCGGACAGGAACCAGCTCTCGCCGTAACCGTAGAAGTGCGGTGTCAGTGGCGCCAGCTCCGGGATCGGTGGCGTGCCGATGGTGATCGGGGTCAGCATCGACCACATCTGCTTTTGGCTGTCCGCGGAAAACAAGCGGGCCTGCTTGCCATCTGCGCCCTTGGTCGGCAGCACACCACCAGCCAGCTGCACGTTCATCCACTTGGCCAGGTCATGCACGCTGGCATAGATACCGCCAGCACCAGGATCGTTGAGCCACGCCATCGGCGGCACCGGTTCGAGATCCTTGAAGTTGGCCTTGGCGTGGCCAATCGCCACGTCCATACCGGGTTTCAGATAGGTCTTGTCGATCAGCGATTCATCCATGCCGACCGGCTGGAAGATGTGCTCGCGCACATAGTCCGCATAGCTCTGGCCGGAGGCCTGCTCGATCACCAGGGTAGCCACCGCGAACAGGATATTGTCGTAGGCGTAGTTGCTGCGGAAGCTGTTCTTGATCGGCACATTGCGCAGGCGCTCGACCACTTCCTTCGTCGTATAGGAAGTCGGCGGCCAGTACAGCAAATCGCCAGCACCGAGCGAAAGGCCGCTGCGATGCGCCAACAGGTCGCGGATGCGCATCTCGTGCGTCACGTACGGATCTGACATGCGGAACCACGGCAGGTGATCGATCACCCGGTCGTCCATCTTCAGCTTGCCCTGTTCGGCCAGCTGCTGCAGCGAGGCGGCGGTGAACGCCTTGGTGTTGGAGGCGATCGCGAACAGCGTGTGTGCATCGACGGGAGCCGGCTTGCCGATCTCGCGCAAGCCAAAGCCCTGCTCCATCACTACCTTGCCGTCCTTGACGATCGCCACCGCGATACCTGGCACATCGAAGGTCTTGCGTGCGCTGTCGACGTAGGTACCGAAATCCTGCAGCTGCGCAGGCGGAGTGGACGCGCTGGATGACGCGGCAGCCGCCGGCACTGTCGTCGGGACCGCAGGTGTCTGTGCCAGCACAGCAGTGGCGAACACGAACAGTGTGCAGCATCCCGCCAGACGCGGGGAAAGGTATCGCAGGGACATCGGCGACTCCACAGGTTGGAATCGGCCCACTATCGAGGCAAACCGCCTTCGAGGCCAGCGCTGAAAGTCACGGCCATAACGCAGCCTCTCGACGCATCACGCGCCAGCACCGATCATTGACTCTTTTCGCGATGCCACCCGGCGTACCGACTGAGGATCGAAGATCGAGATGAATGCCCTGGCGGAGTGGATCGCCGCCCACGCCTTGCTGCTGTGGGTCCTGCTGCCACTGCTCGCCCTGCTGGGCAGCGACCTGGCCTGGCAGCACAACGAACGACTGCGCCTGACCGCTGTAGCCAATGGCCGCCAGCCAGATGTGATGCAGTCACGCACCATCGTCATGTTGGGCACATTGGCAACCCTGCTATTCGCCGTCATCGCTTTCGCTATCGGCACCGGCGAGCCCGGCGCACTGGTGCGCTTCGACACCGTCCTTGCAGCTGATATGCACACACAGCTGCCGCAATCAGCCATGCCCCTGCTTTCCACCGTCAGCCTGCTCGGCGACACGCCATGGGTAGTCACGATGTCCACGCTGATGCTGCTGATCCTGTTGTTGCGTCGGCAATGGAGCCTGTCGGCTTGCTGGGCCATCGTGCAGGTCGGCATCCTGCCACTTGCTTACGGCATCAAGGACAGCTTCCAGCGAAAGCGCCCACCGCATGACACCCGCTTCGTCACCGATGTCGGCTGGAGCTTTCCGAGCGGTCACGCGATCAGCTCCGCCGTGTTCTATGGCATGCTCGCCTACGTGCTGCTGCGCCTGCTGCCACCTCGCTGGCATCGCGTGGTAATCGCCGCCGCCGTGTTGCTGGCCGGTCTGATCGGCATCAGCCGCATCCTGCTGCAGGCGCATTATTTCAGCGACGTCGTCGCCGGCTATGCTTGCGGTCTGGCGTGGTTGACGCTGTGCATCGGGCTCGCAGAGCGTCTACGGCGATGCGACATGATGCGAAGTTTCGCTGGGAAACCCTGCCGATGAGTCAATTGAACGGCGACCTGTTCGCCCCTTCTCCGTCCAGTGATCCACACATCCGCGTCGGCATCGGTGGCTGGAACTACACGCCGTGGCGCAACAACTTCTATCCAACTGGACTGGTACAGAAGCGCGAGCTGGAATATGCCAGCCGCCAGCTGCGCGCGATCGAGATCAACGGTACCTACTACGGAGCACAGAAAGCAGTGACCTATGCACGCTGGGCAGCGGAAACGCCAGCGGGCTTCGTGTTCTCGCTGAAGGCGCCACGCTATATCACCGAAGGTAAGCGACTGGCCGATGTCGGCAAGGGAGTCAGCAACTTCGTGCATGGTGGCCTGGCTGAAATGGGCGATCGATTGGGACCGATCCTGTGGCAGCTACCGCCATCACGGCCGTTCGATGCCGACGACCTGGCGACGTTTCTGGATACGCTGCCACGCGAGCTGAATGGCCAGCCATTGCGGCATGTACTCGAAGTACGCCATCCCAGTTTCATGGGCGAGTGCTACGTAGCACTGGCACGCAGCCATGCGGTGCCGACGGTATTCACCGATTCGCCCGATTACCCCTCGCTGGCCGACCTCACCGGCGATTTCGCCTATGCACGGTTGATGCGAAGCGCCGACGGGATTCCCACCGGCTATACGCCCGCGGCGCTGGATTGCTGGGCCGAACACGCGCAACGCTGGGCTGCAGGCAACGACATTGTCGAGCTGCCCCATGCGGCTGCGATGCAAGCGGCAAATCGGCCACGCGACGTGTTCGTGTTCTTCATCGGCAGCGCCAAGCATCGCAACCCCGCCGCGGCGATGGCACTGCAATCACGTGTCGATGGCAGCCGTTGATACCGCGCGCTGCCAGCTCCGCAGTCAGCCGGTGCAGAACACGTTGAGCTTGTGGCCCTCGGGATCGCGGAAATACCCGGCATAGAAGCCGCCGCCGCGATCGCCCGGCGCCCCTTCGTCACTACCGCCCAGCGACAGCGCCTTTGCATGCAGGCGGTCGACTTTGGCGGCGCTGTCCATCACCAGCGCTACCATGTCGCCATTGCCGATCGTGGCCGGCTCGCCATCGAACGGCTTGGTCACGCAGAGGCTCGGTTGCTGCATCGAGACGCCCCAGAAAATGTAGCGCTCAGTCTCCATCAGTCGCTTCGCGCCTGCCTCCCCCAACAAGGCGTCGTAAAACGTGGCTGCACGCGACATGTCATTGGTACCCAAGGTGACGTAGCCGATCATGGCGAGCTCCTGTGGAGGATGGATGGCATCGCGCCAGCATCCTGCAATCACACCCCGCTGTCATCTGCCGGTATATCGGCAGGCATGGGCTGGATTAAGCTTAACGTATGCCCCACACCGGCTCATCCGCATGCGTCGATTCAACCCGCTGATCCTGCTCGCTGCCCTGATTGTTGCCATGGTGCTGTGGCGGCAACACCCGGCCAATCAAGCCGCGACCACAACTCTCAGCGGCGGCACGACAGCAACGCTGCCCACCTTCCTGCCGCCGGAAGCGCATACCACGTTGGACCTGATCGCCCGCGGCGGCCCGTTTCCGCACAGCCAGGACGGGGTGGTGTTCGGCAACTACGAACACCTGCTGCCGGCCCAGCCGCGTGGCTACTACCACGAATACACAGTGGAGACGCCCGGTGCCAGTACGCGCGGCACAAGGCGCATCATCACCGGCGGCACGCCACCCGACATTTACTACTACACCGACGACCACTACCGCAGTTTCCGCAGCTTCAAGGTAAGCCAATGAGCGCACGTGGCCTCGATCCGGACCTGACCCGGCCGACCCAGAGCGGCGTGTATTTCGTCGGCGCCCACGATCTCGATCGCCTGGCCAAAACCGCCCGGCAGCACGAGTTGCACGTCTGCCGCACGGATCTGGCAGGTTGCCACGACAAGGATGAGTTGCTGCGACGCCTGGTCGTATCGGTGCCCTTGCCTGCATCGTTCGGCTACAACTGGGATGCGCTGGCCGATTGTTTGCGCGATCTGCGCTGGGTACCGGCCTGGGGGCATGTGCTGCTGTTCGAGCATGCCGACGAACTGCGCCAAGCTGCCGAGACCGACTACAACATCCTGCTTGGCATTCTCGACGACGCGGCGACGTTTGGCGGCGAGCACGAGGTTCCGTGGTTCGCCTTTCTCACCTTGCCCGATGACGCATTCGACAACAGCCACGCTGGCGCGTGAAGCTGTGTCACCCTATGCACCCCTGAAATGCCGGAACACCATGCAAACCATCGAATTCGAACTGGAAGGCACCTACGTCGAGCTCAACATGCTGTTGAAGCTGACCGGCCTGTGCGACAGCGGCGGCGCCGGTAAAGCCATCGTTGCCACCGGCGCCGTCTCGGTGGACCAGCAGATCGAGCTGCGCAAGACCTGCAAGATCCACGCGGGCCAGGTAGTCACCATCGACGACATCGAGATCCACGTGCTGGCCGATTCGGGCGCTGAATAACCCCGGCAGCAGTAAGAATCACCTCGGCAGCTCGTCCAGTCGCCGGTCGAGGGCAGCGTAGCCAGGCACGCGTAGCAGGAACTCGCGTTCCATGACATCACGTATCTCTGCGCTATCGCGCAACGCATGCCGCTCGGGCTCATGTCCCAGGCGGCGTATCGTGAACTCGCGGTTGAACAGGCTCAGGCGCCGATCGGCCGCGGTGCGAGCCACTATCAGGTTGCTGACAAATCGCGACGCCGGATGCGTGGACACGTAGTGGTTGGCCACCACGTAGTCGACCGGCTGGCTGGGCTTGAGGTCGAAGCAGTACAGCGACAACCACTGCCCGCGCACCAGCGACTGCATGCGCCAGTCGCCATCTCGCAGAATCAGCCGGAACGGCTCATGGCCAGTGGCTTGCTCGATGTCGGTTTGTAGTCGTAGTGCTCCGGGAAGCACCTGCCCGCCGAAACCGACATCGACGAGCCAGCTCTCACCCGCCAGCTCGACGCGCAGCAGCATGTGGGTCTGGCCGGTGACTGCATCCTCCGGCTGGTTCCACAGCACCCGCGCTATCAACCCCGACACCTCGAAGCCGATCGTCCGCAACACGGCCGCGAGCAGTAGATTCTGTTCGAAGCAATAACCACCGCGGCCGTCCTGCACCAGCTTGCGCTGCAGCGCGGCCAGCTCCAGATCGACCGGCAGACCCAGCAGCGGATCGAGATTCTCGAACGGAATGGTCGCCACATGGGCGATCGCCAGTGCCTGCAAGGTCGACAGCTGCGGTGCGACGGAACCCGTATGGCCAATACGCCGGAGGTACGCCTCCAGGTCGATGGATTCACTCATGCTCAATATCCACGGGCTCAATATTCGAGAAATCGGGACCACGATAGTACCCGCCCGCCGATGGTCTTCATTCAGGTAACAGGTAACCGGAGCCGTGTGACCAGCGAAGAGACAGTATCCCGCGCATGCAACGGCATTCACTCTGTCGGTCGTTGCATCTGTTGCAGGCGCTTGAACGTAACTTCATGGACCGAAGGTCGGCTCGATACAAAACCACTGTCAGCGAGGCACACCATGATTCGTCGAACTGCCTTTCACGTTATCCCGCTAGTCGCCGCCTTGATGGTAGCCGGGATCAGCGCCTGCCAACCCGCTGCGGCCAACGACGCTCAGGCCTTGCCCGCGCCCACCGTGGATACGCCAAAGGCCACCGCCGCAGGCGAGCAGACCGCGGTATTGGCCGGCGGCTGTTTCTGGGGCATCGAGGCCGTGTTCGAGCACGTCAAGGGCGTGCACAAGGTTGTGGCCGGTTTCTCCGGTGGCGCCGCCGACACGGCGCACTACGACGAAGTCAGCGACGGCGATACCGGCCATGCGGAATCGGTCAGGGTGCAGTTCGACCCCGCCAAGGTCAGCTACGGCCAGTTGCTGCAGGTGTTCTTCTCGGTCGCGCTCGATCCCACCGAACTCAACCGGCAGGGTCCGGACAGCGGTACGCAATACCGCTCGGTGATCTTCTACGGCAACGACGAGCAGAAGAAGGTCGCCACCGACTACATCGCCCAGCTGACGGCAGCGAAGTCCTTCACGGCACCGATCGTGACCCAGGTCGTGCCGCTCAAGGCGTTCTACCCGGCCGAGGCGTACCACCAACATTACTTCAGCGAGCATCCGGACAATCCGTATATCGTCATCAACGATGCACCGAAGGTTGCGAATCTTCAAAAACTGTTTCCGACGCTGTATCAGCCGGAGCAGCAAGTGGTGGATGTGCAACTGCACTGATACCGGATCAGGTTTGACTTGCATGAGGCGGCACGAACCCCATGTCTGGACTTCCGCGCCCCTCACGCGCCTGCCCTGACATTCCTCTCACGTGCCGCCTCACGCTCCTTCATTGCCGGCTGAATCCACCGAGCTCACCCGCAGCTTCCTGGGCGTGTTCCGCTACAGCGGGCGGGCACTGGAACTGGTGTGGAGCACCAGCCGCCCGTTGACCATCGCGCTGGCGTTGCTGACCCTGATTGCCGGTCTGCTGCCCGCCGGCGTGGCCTATGTCGGCGCACATATCGTCGACGCGGTGGTCACCGCAAGCCATCTGTGGGCCAGCAGCGGACATGCACCGCTGGCAACCGTGTTCCAGTGGGTGGCGCTGGAAGGCCTCCTGGTGGCGGCTCTGGCCGGTGCGCAGCGCGGCCTGTCGATGTGCCAGTCGCTGCTGCGCGCGCAGCTCGGACAACGCGTCAACGTGATGATCCTGGAGAAGGCGCTGACGCTGGAGCTGGCGCACTTCGAGGATTCCGAGTTCTACGACAAGCTCACCCGCGCGCGGCGCGAGGCGTCCACGCGGCCACTATCGCTGGTCACCCGCACTTTCGGACTGGGCCAGAACGCGATCTCGCTGATCAGCTACGGCACCTTGCTGTTCCACTTCTCACCGTGGGCGGTGGCGGTCTTGCTGCTGGCTGGGCTGCCCTCGTTCCTGTCCGAAACCAAGTTTTCCGGCGACGCTTTCCGGCTATTCCGCTGGCGTTCGCCGGAAACCCGGATGCAGCTGTATCTTGAAACCGTGCTGGCACGCGAGGACCACGCCAAGGAGGTCAAGCTCTACGGGCTCGGCCCGCTGCTGCTGGATCGCTACCGCGACATTTTCGACAAGCTCTACGGCGAGGACCGCGACCTGACCGTCCGCCGCGAAAGCTGGGGCTTCGGACTCGGCCTGCTCGGCACGATCACGCTGTACGGCGCCTACGCGTGGATCGCCATGACCACGGTGATCGGTCGCATCACGCTCGGTCAGATGACCATGTATCTGTCGCTGTTCCGGCAGGGCCAGTCGGCGGTGTCGGCGATGCTGTCGGCGATCGGTGGCATGTACGAGGACAACCTGTATCTTTCGACCCTGTACGAATATCTGGAAACGCCGGTGCCGCCGTCGCAGGGCTCGGCCCAGCGCGGCGCGAAACCGGACGATGGCATCCGCTTCGAGCAGGTCAGCTTCACCTATCCCGGCGCCAGCGAACCGGCACTGCACGAGATCAACCTGCATATCCGCCCCGGCGAATCGCTGGCACTGGTCGGCCAGAACGGCTCCGGCAAGACCACCCTGATCAAGTTGCTGACGCGGCTGTACTCGCCCGACAGCGGCAGCGTCCTGCTCGACGGCACCGACCTGCGAGACTGGGACGAGAGCACCTTGCTGCAACGTATCGGCGTGATCTTCCAGGATTTCGCGCGCTACCAGATGCGCGTGGGCGAGAACGTCGGCGCCGGCGACGTCAGCCATTTCGAGGACGAGGCACGCTGGCGCGAGGCCAGCGACAAGGGCATGGCCAGCGAATTCATCGACGGTCTGCCGTCCGGCTTCAACACCCAGCTCGGCAAGTGGTTTCGCGAGGGACGCGAGCTGTCCGGCGGACAGTGGCAGAAGATCGCCCTCGCCCGCGCATTCATGCGCTCGCGCGCGGACATCCTGGTGCTGGACGAACCCACCGCCGCGATGGATGCCCAGGCCGAGGCGAGTATCTTCGCGCATTTCCGCGAACTGGCCGGCAACCGCATCGCGATCCTGATCTCGCACCGCTTCTCCACCGTGCGCATGGCCGACCAGATCATCGTGATCCAGGACGGCCGCATCATCGAGCACGGCAGCCACGAACAGTTGATGGCGCAGGACGGCCACTATGCGCACTTGTTCTCGCTGCAGGCGCAAGGCTACCGCTAGATTCGCCGTGATCGGCTTGACCCTGCCGCCCTGCGCGCCCCATGCTTCGCCGTCTTGACCTACCCGAAATACACGCATGAGCAGTCGCTACAACGCCGCCGATATTGAAGTCCTCTCCGGCCTGGATCCGGTCAAACGCCGCCCCGGCATGTATACCGACACCACGCGCCCGAATCACCTGGTGCAGGAAGTGGTCGACAACTCGGTGGATGAGGCGCTGGCCGGCCACGCCAGCTCGATCGAGGTGATGCTTTACAACGACGGTTCGGTGGAAGTGAGCGACGACGGTCGCGGCATGCCGGTGGACATCCATCCGGAAGAAGGCGTCTCCGGCGTCGAGCTGATCATGACCCGGCTGCACGCGGGCGGTAAGTTCAGCGGCAAGAACTACAACTTCTCCGGCGGTCTGCACGGCGTCGGCGTCTCGGTGGTCAATGCGCTGTCCGACCGGGTCGAGGTGAACATCCGCCGCGACGGCTCCGAATATCGGATGGTATTCGCCCACGGCGACAAGGTCAGTCCACTGGAAGTGATCGGCACGGTACCGAAGAAGCGCAGCGGCACCACCTTGCGCTTCTGGCCGGAAGCTAAGTATTTCGATTCGCCGAAGATCTCGCTGTCGAAACTGAAGCACCTGCTGCGCGCCAAGGCCGTGCTGTGCGCTGGCCTCAACGTGAAGCTCACCGACGAAGCCAGTGGCGAGACGATCGAGTGGCATTACGAGGATGGCCTGCGCGATTACCTGCGCGGCGAACTCGACGGTGCCGAGGCATTGCCGAACGAGCTGTTCGTGCACCACATGGCGCGCGACGTGGAAGGTCTGGAAGTGGCGCTGGCCTGGTTGCCGGAAGGCGAGCTGGTGCAGGAGAGCTACGTCAACCTGATCCCCACCGCGCAGGGTGGCACCCACGTCAACGGCTTGCGCACCGGCTTGACTACGGCGATCCGTGAGTTCTGCGAAATCCGCAACCTGCTGCCACGCAGCGTCAAGCTGGCACCTGAGGATGTGTGGGAACGGCTCGCCTTCGTGCTGTCAGCCAAGCTGCAGGACCCGCAGTTCGCCGGCCAGACCAAGGAACGGTTGTCCTCTCGCCAGACCGCCGGCATGGTCGAGAACGTCATCCACGATGCCTTCAGCCTGTGGCTCAATCAGAACGTGGAGATGGGCGAGCGAATTGCCCAGCTGGCAATCGAGCGCGCCAGCGCGCGCCTGAAAGCGGCCAAGCAGATCGTGCGCAAGAAGATCACCCAAGGTCCGCAACTGCCCGGCAAGCTGGCCGACTGCACCGCCACCGACCTCACCCGCACCGAACTGTTCCTGGTCGAGGGCGATTCCGCCGGCGGCAGCGCCAAGCAGGCGCGCGACAAGGAGTTCCAGGCGATCCTGCCGCTGCGCGGCAAGATCCTCAACACCTGGGAAGTCGAATCGACCTCGGTGCTGGCCTCGGAAGAAGTCCACAACCTCGCCGTGGCGATCGGCTGCGACCCTGGCAAGGACGATCTGTCCGGCCTGCGCTACGGCAAGGTGATCATCCTCGCCGATGCGGACTCGGATGGCCTGCATATCGCCACGCTGCTGGCGGCACTGTTCCTGAAACATTTCCCGACGCTGGTCAGCGAAGGCCATGTGTTCGTGGCAATGCCGCCGCTGTTCCGCGTCGATGTCGGCAAGCAGGTGTTCTACTGCCTCGACGAAAGCGAGAAGGAAGCGATGCTGCAACGGATCGAGCGCGAGAAGATGAAGGGCGCAGTCAGCACCACCCGCTTCAAGGGGCTGGGCGAAATGAACCCCCCACAATTACGCGAATCGACCATCCATCCGGATACGCGCCGACTGGTACAGCTGACCATCAGCGATGATGACGGCACGTCAAAGCTGATGGATATGTTGCTGGCAAAAAAGCGTGCTGGTGACCGCAAGGCGTGGCTGGAAGAGAAAGGTGATCTGGCGACGCTCGAGGTTTGAATCGCGGCAGCAATTGCAACCGGTAACAGCCCACCCCTCATATCGTCATCCCGGCGAAGGCCGGGATCGCTTCTACGCAGCCGTGTTGGAAAAGCGATCCCGGCCTTCGCCGGGATGACGACTTGGGGAGAGGATCTCTTCGCAAGGACGACGACTTAGGCAGGATCTCTGTCGCTACCATTCGTGCATCCGAATCCAGCCGGACGCCGTATCTCCACATGCTTCCAATCCGGTAAGCGGAAAAGACTTGGAGATATAGATAATGAAGATGAACCATTCCATACGAACCCTCGCCGTCGGCCTCTGCATCGCCTTGTCCACCGCTGCCGTTGTGCCGATGGCCTTCGCCCAGTCGGATGCCATGGGTTCGATGAGCATGCACAAGGATCCGATGGTCGGCGGCGCAGCGATGTATCCGTCCAAGAACATCATTCAGAACGCAGTCAACTCTAAGGATCACACCACCCTGGTCGCCGCGGTGAAGGCTGCAGGCCTGGTCGACACCCTTTCCGGCACAGGACCGTTCACTGTGTTCGCGCCGACCAACGAGGCGTTTGCCGCCCTGCCCGCCGGCACCGTCGATACCCTGCTGAAGCCGGAGAACAAGGCCACGCTGACCAAGATCCTTACCTACCATGTGGTTGCCGGCAAGATGACTTCGCATGATCTTGCCGAGGCAGTTAAAGCTGGTGGTGGCAAGGCGGTATTGAAGACCGTCGAAGGCGATTCGATCACGATCAGCAAGGACGGCAGTGCGTGGACGGTCACCGATGACAAGGGCAATGTTGCCAACATCACCATTGCTGATGTGATTCAGTCCAATGGCGTGATCTTCGTCATCGACAAGGTGCTGATGCCGTAACTGGCTGCCGCGCAACGCTTCAATCTGTCCGCCGCCCCGATTCCCTCGTCGGGGCGGCGTTTTTTTTGCGGCAACGACAACACCATGGTGCTCAATGCACCCATATGGGCAACCGCATACCTGCTGTATCTTCATGCGCTAACGATCCGTGAAGCGAAGATATTCTGGAGAGACCTATGAAGATCAATCAGCGCATGCGAGCCCTCGCCGTGGGTCTTTTACTGGCATTGGCCATGGCGCCGGTGGTGGTGGCCGGCAAGACCAGCACGCCTAAGGCCACCACCGCGTCTAAGGCCGTGCCGGACAGCGAACCCAGCATGTCGCCATCGAAGGACATTGTGCAGAACGTCGACGGTGCGAAGGACCTCGCTACCCTGGCCGCCGCGATGAAGGCCACGAAACTGGCTGACACGCTCGCGGGCGTTGGTCCCTATACCCTGTTCGCGCCGAGGGACAAGGCGTTTGCTGCCCTGCCCGCGGACACGCACGACCGCCTGCTCAAGCCCGGCAACGAGGCCGCGCTGGCACGCGATCTCGGCTACCACGTCGTGCCTGGGCGTCTGACCACGAAGGATCTGGCCAAGGCGGTCGCAGCGGGCGGTGGCAGCGCTGCGTTGAAGACCATCGAAGGCGACTCGATCACCATCAGCAGGGACGCCGACCGCTGGGCGATCATCGACGACAACGGCAATGTCGCCCACATCACCGTCGCCAACCTGAAGCAGTCCAACGGCGTGATCATGGTGATCGATCAGGTACTGACGCCGTGACCTGCCGCAAGGCCTGAGATCATCGGCCACGCCACCGTCCATGCTCCACCGGCTTTTTTTGCGCTGACGGGGGCGCTATGGTGTCGCCACCTTTCCGGGAATAGCCGCAATGCCCCTGCTGCCGCCGCTCGATCTGCATCGCTGGATCGACGAACACCGCCACCTGCTGAAACCACCGGTGGGCAACAAGTGCATCGTCGACGGCGATTTCATCATCATGATTGTCGGCGGCCCCAACGCGCGTACCGACTACCACCACGATGAAGGCCCGGAGTTCTTCTACCAGCTTGAGGGCGAGATGGTGCTGAAAGTGCAGGACGGTGGCCATGCGCGCGACATCCCGATCCGCGCCGGCGAAATTTTCTACCTGCCACCGCGCGTACCGCACTCGCCACAACGCATGCCCGAATCCATCGGCTTGGTGATCGAACGTCGCCGTGTCGACGGCGAAAAGGATGGTCTGCTCTGGTTCTGCGAGCACTGCAACCACAAGCTGTTCGAGGAGTACTTCGTACTCGACAGTATCGAGCGTGATTTCCCGCCAGTGTTCGATCGCTTCTATGGTTCACGCGAAGCGCGCACCTGCAGCGTATGCGGGCATCTGAATCCGGCGCCCGCAAAATATGACTAAGCGCCGACGTCGTTGCGTGCTACCCACTTGTGTGCCATCCGTCGCAACGACGCATCGAACTTGCTGCCAGCAGCCACCTCGGCCACCAACCGCCACGCCAGCGCCTGCGATTCCTCGTTGACCACGAAGCGCTCGTCCTCGCCAGCACGTACGACGTAACGCACGTCGTAGTGCCAATGGTCCGGCTCATTCGCACGCGCAGGAATGCGATGCCGATCGATATCGAAAATCTCGTTTTCCACGCGCAGGCCCACCACACCGGTTTCCTCCTGCGCCTCACGCAAGGCCACCCGTGCCAGGTCCGCATCACCGTCAGCATGTCCGCCCGGCTGCAACCATAACCCCAGTTTGCGGTGATGCATCAGCAGTACCCGTGCGCCATCGGCACTGACCAACCATGCCGAACCGGTGAAATGACCCGGCAGGAAACGACGCTCGAAAACCGCCGAATCGGATCGAAGAAACTCGCTGAAAGTCAGCACAGATGCGGCTTCGTCCGGCCAGCGTGACGCGTACACCTCCAGGTGGGCGAGCAGCTGCGAAAAATCTGAGGGCATGAGCGAAGGACACGACACCACTAGGGTTGATCATGATAGCTGCGTCGCAGCTTGTCCCCCTTGTCCCGCTCCGTTATGGTTACCCGTCACGTCAGCTCGGCATGCCACGTTCAGCGTGGCGCAGATCGGGCGCCGTATTTGCTTTCAAGGGGAGTCATTCATGCTTTTCAAGCGCGTCAAACCGATCGAGCAGATTCTGGCAACAGCAGAAAAAAAAGGGCTGAAACGCCAGCTCGGTGCCTTTCAACTGACCCTGCTGGGTATCGGGGCCGTCATAGGCACCGGCATTTTCGTCCTGACTGCTGAAGCGGGCCAGAAAGCCGGGCCAGGCATGATGATCGCCTTCGTCATCGCGGCCACAGTCTGTGGGTTGGCCGCACTCGCCTATGCCGAACTGGCGGCGATGGTCCCGGTGTCTGGCTCGGCCTACACCTATACCTACGGCGTGCTCGGGGAGTTCGTCGCCTGGATCGTCGGCTGGGCCCTCGGCCTCGAGTACGGTATCGGCGCGGCGGTCGTCTGCGTTGGCTGGTCCGGTTACATGAACGGCTTGCTGGCGCAGAGCAATTTCCTGGGTGGCGCGTTTGCGCTGCCGGAGTACCTGCGCACGGGACTCTATGCCGGTGGATCGTTTAATCTTCTGGCTTTCATAATCGCCCTTCTTGTCACCGTATTACTCGTGATTGGCACCTCCAAAAGCGCACGTGTCAATGCGGTGCTGGTCAGCATCAAGATCATCGCGTTGACGGCTTTCGTGCTGATTGCGGTGCCAGCTGCGAAGAGCGCGAACTTCCACCCGTTTTTGCCCGGCGGCTGGGGTAGCCCACTCGGCGGCGTCGGCGTGCTTGGCGCTGCGGCATCGATCTTTTTCGCTTATGTCGGTTTCGACGCCGTATCCACCGCGGCTGAAGAAACGAAGAACCCGAACCGCAACATTCCGATAGCACTGATCGGATCATTGACGATCTGCACGATCTTCTATCTGCTCGTGGGATACGGAGCAGCCGGCTCGGTCGGCGCACAGCCGATCCTCGGGTCGAATGGCATGCCACTCGACCCTGGTGGTCCGGAAATGGCAGCAGCATGCGCACATTCTCAAGCACTCGTCTGCAGCAAAGAGCCGCTGGCGCATGTACTGCGAGTGCTAGGCTGGTCGAGAATGGGTGACTGGATCGGGATCGCCGCCATCCTCGCTTTGCCGTCAGTCATTCTGATGATGATGTTTGGACAGACGCGTATCTTCTTCACCATGTCGCGCGACGGCCTCCTGCCAGGGGTGCTCTCGACCGTGCACAAGCGCTTTCATACGCCACACATCATTACGATCGCCACTGGCCTTGTCGTCGCAATCTGTTCGGCGCTGTTCCCGGTCGGCAAGCTCGCTGATACGTCCAATTCGGGCACGTTGCTGGCGTTTGCCATGGTGTCGTTGGGCGTGCTGATACTGCGCAAGCAACAGCCGAACCGCCCGCGCCCCTTCCGAACACCTATGGCATGGGTAGTTTGCCCGTTGGCGGTGCTTGGCTGCCTCTTGCTGTTCGTGAACCTCAGCGTGACCGCAAAGCTGGTCTTTGTTATCTGGGCGGCCATCGGCCTTGTCTTCTACTTCCTCTACGGCTACCGCAAGAGCCATCTGGCCAACGGTACCGAGCCCAGCTGATACAAACGCAGTATTGTCTGGCCCATCAACCGGCACGGTAGATCCCGTGCCGGTGTCATATCCGGAATGCCCATGCTCAAGCAGTTACTCGCGCGCAAGACCGATTTCACGAATGCCGAAGACAGTGACGGCCCAGCCCTGAAGCGAACGCTGGGTCCCTGGGGCCTTACTGCGCTCGGCATCGGCGCGGTGATCGGCGGCGGCATCTTCGTGATCACCGGCCAGGCTGCCGCCGAGCACGCAGGCCCGGCGATCATCCTATCGTTCGTGATTGCGGCCATCTGCTGCAGCTTCACTGCGCTGTGCTACGCCGAATTCGCGACGCTGATCCCGATGTCGGGCAGTTCGTATTCCTATGCGTACGCCACACTCGGCGAACTGGTGGCTTGGTTCATCGGCTGGAACATGGTGCTGGAATACGGTGTGTCGGCGTCGGCGGTCGCGGTCAGCTGGACCGGCTATTTCGTCAGCCTGCTCGATGACATCTCCAGCTTGTTTGCCAAGTGGGGCATCCCGATAAAGTTGCATCTGCCCGACGTACTAACCAACGCCCCGCTCGCCTACACGAATGGTCATCTCGTGACGACCGGTGCGCTATTCAACCTGCCTGCGGTCGCGATCGTGCTGGCGCTGACCTGGCTGTGCTACGTCGGTATCCGGGAATCCAGTGGCGCGAATCTCGCGATGGTGATCCTCAAGGTCAGCCTGATCGTGATCGTGATCGTCGCTGGCTGGCATTACGTGAACACAAGTTACTGGCATCCCTTCATACCGGCTAACCAGGGCCCGGAAAAGTACGGCTGGTCCGGCATCATGCGGGCGGCAACCCTGGTGTTCTTCGCCTACATCGGCTTCGAGGCCACTTCGACCGCCGCACAGGAAGCGAAGAATCCGCAGCGCGATCTGCCGATCGCCACGCTGGCCTCGCTGGCCATCTGTACCGTTTTGTATATCGGCATCGCCGCCGTGATCACCGGCCTGCTGCCCTTCGATCAGCTCAGCACGGCCGAACCTGTCGTGACGGCGGTCAGGGCACATCCGGAACTCGGCTGGCTCCGCTGGGTGGTCGAAGTCGGCGCCCTGATCGGATTGTCATCGGTGATCCTGGTCATGATCATCGCCCAGCCGCGCATCTTCATGATCATGAGTCGCGACGGCATGCTGCCCAAGGTGTTCTCCCGAATCCACCCGCGCTACCGCACACCGCACATCAACACCGTCATCACGGGTATCGGCATTGCCGCGCTCGCCGCGGTGTTTCCGCTCGACATACTCGGTGACCTCGTCTCGATGGGCACCCTGATCGCCTTCGTTGCCGTCTGCGCCGGCGTGCTGATTCTTCGTCATACGCAACCCGACCTGCCGCGCACGTTCCGCGTGCCGTGGGCGCCGGTCACCTGCGTGCTCGGCGTACTCAGCTGTCTCGGCCTGCTGTACTGGGAGAACTGGTACCAGTGGCTGATGCTCGGTATCTGGACGGTAATCGGCATGGCGATCTATTTCGGCTATGGCCGCCGGCACAGTCATCTGCGGAATCAGTCACAGGCATGACTTGACTGATTGCGGTCAATTGATTCGAATAGCGCCGAAAAGCTTTGAATGTCTTCGATATTCACTAAAAAGGCGCCAGGGTCACCCTGGCGCCTTTTTAAAGAAAATGATCAAGAATTCTCACTTAACTTATTGTTTTTGAATAATTTAACGAGAATTTTTCGATAGAATTTCGGCGAGCGACCGCCCATTGTCATGCGGCGGGAGTATGATCCTCAGTCCGCGGGTTGATCACTTGGCAGTGGGCCCCGGATCGCCGCCCGGCGCGTCAGGTGAGTCAGCTCCTCAGCCTGGCGTGTCGGGCAGCACTTTCTTAGGGCCACGCGCCCCGCAACACCCTCCCCCGATTTTCCCTGCGCTCCGCCAGGTGCGATTAGCCGTTATGCGCGCGCAAAGAAAAGGCCGGCGATGTGCCGGCCTTTCGATGACCTGCAGCGCGACGTGCCCGCGTGCGATCAAGCCTTCTTCGGCGTGTGCGATACGCACCAGCCTTTCGCATTCACCGACTTGCCCGGAAACAGCTGGCACGGTCCACGGCCGGTAGCGCCGCCGGAATAAAACTGACAATTGGAGCACTCGTCTCCCGCCTTGTGCTTCGCATTGGTGCTCTTGCTGGCATCTTCCACGTAGCCAAGAGCACTGGCGGTCGGGTCGGTTTCGGTCACCGGCGGCAGATCGGCGGCGCGCGCAAAACGCGGCAACCCACCGATGACCATGGCCGCCACGGTCGTACCGGCCGCCACCTTGAGGAATCGGCGGCGCGATTCGATATCTTGTTCGTTCGACATGGGCAAGCCTCCGTCGGTGATCTATCCGGCGCACCCGCGCTGGATTCTCTGGGAATGGTACGCCCGCCGTCGCAATCTTTCATGACTTGCGAGAATGGCTCTCATTCCAGCAAGGCGCCCGACCCGCACATGTTATAGTTGACCCTCATTTGGACGTCCAAACACATGAGCCAAGACCTCCCCGCCACGATTCCGGCCAGCTTGTTCGATGCCCGTGCAGACGCCATCGCGGACACTGCGCGCGAGCTGTCGGCGATGGGCTGGACACCGGCCACCAGCAGCAATTTCTCGATGCGGGTCGATGCGGAGCATGCGGCCATCACGATCTCCGGCCGGCACAAGGGACGGCTTGGTCGCAACGACATCATGCTGATCGACCTGCATGGCAGCGCCGTCGGCACCGATGCCCGGCCCAGCGCCGAAACGGCGCTGCACACGCAGATCTATCGGCGTTGGCCGGAGATCCACGCCGTACTGCACACCCACTCGCGCACGCAAAGCGTCGCTTCCCGGCTGTTTGCGCACGACGGCGTGATCCGTCTGCAGGGCTGGGAGCTGCAGAAGGCGATTACCGGCTACAGCACACACGAAAGCGTGCTGGAGATTCCGGTGTTCCCGAACACCCAGCACATGCCCGAACTGGTCGCCCAGGTCGACGCTTGGCTGGACGCGGGCAAACCGCTGCATGCCTATCTGATCGGCGGCCACGGCATCTATACCTGGGGCCGCGACATGGCTGAAGCCGAACGCCATCTGGAAGCGCTGGAGTTCCTGCTGGGCTGCGAACTGGACCTGAAAAAACTGAGGGCATCATGAGCCGCCTGCGCATCTTCGACGAATCCCAGCCGCAATCGCCACTGGCAGAGCACCTTGAGCACGCATCGATCGCCCGTGAACTGGGCCAGGTCGGCGTCCGCTTCGAACAATGGGAAGCCAGTCAGCCGATCGCCCCCGGCGCCAGCCAGGACGAGGTGATCGCTGCCTACCGCAGCGACATCGACCGATTGAAGGAAGAGAAGGGCTATCAGGCGGTCGACGTGATCAGCCTCACGCCCGACCACCCTGACCGCGCCACGCTGCGCCAGAAATTCCTCAGCGAGCACACGCACAGCGAGGACGAGGTGCGCTTCTTCGTCGCCGGCTCCGGCCAGTTCACCCTGCATATTGCCGGCAAGGTCTACGACATCCTGTGCGAACAGGGTGACCTGATCGGCGTGCCGGACGGTACCCGCCACTGGTTCGACATGAGCGAGGCACCCTACTTCGTGGCGATCAGGCTGTTCACCAACAAGGAAGGCTGGGTGGCGCAATTCACCGGCGACGACATCGCCCAGCGCTTTCCACGGATGCAACCGCGCCAGATTGCGTAAAACAACGCAAAATGGTGGATGGCATCTGGCGTTGCGGCCTGTAGACGCAGCATCACATGCCATTCGTTTATGCTGAGAGCCCTTTCCGCACCAGCACCGCCATGATCGAAACCCGCGCCATCGTCACCGACATCGAGGGCACCACCAGCTCGATCAGCTTCGTCCGCGACGTGCTGTTCCCGTATGCGCGCAAGCGGCTCCCAGCTTTCGTCGAAACCCATGGCGACCAGCCCCAAGTGCAGCACTGGCTGCATGAGGCTGCAAGTGAAGCCGGGCTGGTCGAAGCCAGCCGTCAGGACATCATCGAGCTGCTGCTGCAATGGATCGATCAGGATCGCAAGTCCACCGCGCTGAAGGCGCTGCAGGGCATGATCTGGAAGGACGGCTACGCCGCTGGCGACTACCGCGCCCACATGTACCCGGAAGTCGCCGCACGGCTTCGCGACTGGCGTGCCGACGGACTGCGCCTGTATGTCTATTCCTCCGGATCAGTGCCTGCGCAGCAGCTGCTTTTTCGTTACAGCGAGGCTGGCGACCTGACTCCGCTGTTTGCCGGCTATTTCGACACCGAAACCGGCCCCAAGCGCGAGGCCGAATCTTACCGGCGTATCGCCGAGGCCATCGGCGAACAGCCCGGACACATCCTGTTCCTCTCCGATATCGAGGAAGAACTCGATGCAGCACAGGCCGCCGGACTACGCACGGCCTGGTTGCTACGCGAGCCACTGGTCTTCCCTGCCACACCACGCCATCCGGCGTTTCGCGATTTCGACGCGATCCAACCCTGAAGCTGCCACGCGAGCCGACCATGCGTAGTGCCCTGACTGTTCTGCTCGCTTTCGCCGCCGGTGTGCTGCTGATGCTGTGGCTGCCCAGCCACACGACACTGCCTGCAGTCGCAGGCCATTCCGCGACCACCGCAACCGAAACGATCGCAGCCGACGACAACGGGCCAGCCACCCCGGCATCCACGGATGCCGACGCGAACAACACGGACGACTGGCCCAGCTCCAGTCCGTCGCCGGAACAGGTGTTCTCTGCGCAGCCGCGGATGGTCCGCGAGGCACTGGCCAGGCTCACTCCACGTGTGGCCGGCAAGCCGAATCTCTACGTGGTGACGTTCGCCGGCGATGGTGGCGAAGACGTGTTCCGCAACGAAGCCGAATACGCCGCCCAGCTGTTTGCTGGACGCTTTGGTGCCACCGCGCATACCCTGGTGCTGGAAAACAATCCGGACACGCTGGCCACCCATCCGCTGGCCAGCTGGAGCAATCTGGAAGATGCACTCGATGGCGTGGCCAAAGTGATGCAGCCGGACCAGGACATCCTGCTGCTCTACGTCACCAGCCACGGCGACCAGGATCACAACCTGCTGGTCGACATGGATCCGCTGCCGCTCGACCAGATCGGCGCACCGGATCTGGCCGGCATCCTGGCCAAGCGCCCATTCAAGTGGAAGGTGCTGGTGATCAACTCCTGCTACTCCGGCGGCTTCGTGCCACCGCTGCACGGCCCCGGCACCCTGGTACTCGCCGCCGCCCGCAGCGACCGCAGCTCGTTCGGCTGCGGCAGCGATTCGGACGCCACCTATTTCGGCAAGGCATGGCTGGTCGATGCACTGAACCGCACACCGGATTTCATCGAGGCGTTCAAGCAGGCCAGCGGCGAGATCAGCCAATGGGAGAAGCAGGACAAGCTCACTGCCTCGGAACCGCAGATCGATATCGGCAGTGGCATCACCGATCAGCTCGCCTTGTGGCGCAAGGGTTTCACGCCGGGTCCTGCGGTGACGTTCAAGCCGGCGGTGCCGGCGCCGGCCAGTACGACGGCAATAGCGCAGTAGACTCTCCGCACGTCTGTAGTGTGTTGCGTTCACAGGTTGAGGCTTCCACTCAAAGCGGACGTCATCGGGAAATCAAAGGATTACGATATGACGAAGCTTATCCATGCACCAGCCGTCAAGTCGATCGTCTTTACTGCACTTCTATTGAGCCAACTATCAGCATGTTCCTCGCCCCACCTGAAGAGGGAGCCTGGGAACAGTGACTATCCCGTGCTCGATTCGTTTGCGGCGCATTATCTTGTTTTGAGCGGCATGATTGCCCCCGCGATCAACATAAGCATGTCCGTTAGATGGGTGGCAAAGACTTCGGCGTGCGCGGCCAATATCAATTGGGTGGAGGGTGTTGACGCTCCGTTTTATGCCGATATGCCGATCAATCTAGTTCGATCCGGAAAGCGCTACACGGCGCGCGTGCCATTGGATGGGGTGGTGCCTGGGCGATGCGGCTGGTCATTCGGAACGGTCATTGTGTCCGGTGTAGATAACCAAGGACGCAAGGTGGAGTTGGCGGAAAATTCTGAGGACGAGAATTCGTTGATAGCTGTAACCAGACAGCCACTTACCAAGAAGGACGTGGGAGCTGTTCGCAATTTGATCTGTGTGCCGCAGACCGGCTCTATAGATCCAGTCCGAGCATCCACATTGAGATGCGGGGAAAAGCTTGATACGCGAGGGGAGCCTTTTCTTTCAAAGCTTTGGGTGAATCCGAGCACCCAGCACGCAGAAGTCAATTTCTATTTTTGATTTCCGAATAGCATCCGTGCCGCTTGAAGAGTAAGTAGTCCGCGTTAGGCGGATGGCGCACGTCGGCATGATGGAAAGGTCCGCTTCTGGCTGCGGATTCAACCGGTCGATGCAACAAATTGATGAAATCGTTCGGCCGGTGTTTCGAATTTTTTCTCAACGCCCGACGCGCACGTTATGCCGTTCCGCTAGCAACGCCGCCACATCGGTCAACGATAGTCCACGTGCCCGCAGCAACACCGTTAGATGGAAAATCAGATCGGCTGACTCGCCCAACAGTTCGGCATCGTCCTGAGCTACCGCAGCCAACGCCGTCTCGACACCTTCTTCGCCGACTTTCTGCGCCATCCGGCGAATGCCGCCTTCAAACAGACTGGTGGTGTAACTACCTTCGAGGCGCTCGGCATGGCGCTGCGCGACCAGCGCATCGAGTTTGGCTAGGAAGCCGAGCGGTGGCTGCACCGCTTCGCCAAAGCAGCTGGATGTACCCAAGTGGCAGGTCGGTCCATGCGGCTCGGCCTGCACCAGCAAGGTGTCGGCGTCGCAGTCGATGCGGATACCCTTCAGTACAAGGACGTGGCCGGAGCTTTCGCCCTTGGTCCACAGGCGGTGCTTGCTGCGGCTGTAGAACGTCACCTTGCCGCTGGCTTGCGTCTGCGCCAGCGCCTCGGCATTCATGTAGCCGAGCATCAATACCTCGCCACTCAGCCAGTGCTGCACGATCGCCGGCAGCAGGCCGTCGCCCTTGGCCCAGTCCAGGGAGTGCAAGTTGGTGGCTGAAGTGTTGGTCATGCGCGTGGCCGGAGAGAAGGAGTGAGTGGAGAGGAGTGAGAAGTGAGTAAGAGCGGCGCTAGTCGCATCAATTTTTGTGGGGTTGGCTTTTCTCTCACTTCTCACTCCTCGCTTCTTTACTCACTTCTCGCACTGCAACGCCCTGCCCGCGCAGATAGTGCTTGAGTTCGGGTATCGCGATCGCGCCGGAGTGGAACACGCTGGCAGCCAGTGCACCGTCCACATCGGCCTCAAGGAACGCATCGCTGAAATGCTCCGGCGTACCGGCACCACCGGAGGCGATCAACGGCACCTGACAGATCGCGCGGGCAATCGACAATTGCTCCAGATCATAGCCTTGGCGGACACCGTCGCTGCCCATGCAGTTGAGCACGATCTCGCCAGCGCCGCGTTGCTGCGCCTCGATCATCCAGTCGAGCGTCTTGCGCGGCAGCGCCTGCGTCTTGTCGGGATCGCCGGTGTACTGCCGCACGCGCCATGCGCCATCCGCATCGCGCAGCGAGTCGATGCCGACCACCACGCACTGCACGCCGAATGCGGCGGCCAGTCCGTCGATCAGTGCTGGTCGCTCCAAGGCCGGTGAGTTGACCGAGATCTTGTCGGCGCCGGCATGCAGTACGGCGCGCGCCTCGTCGACCGAGCGGATGCCGCCGGCGACGCAGAACGGGATGTCGATCACCCGTGCCACCCGCTCGACCCAGCCACGATCCACGCTGCGCCCTTCCGGGCTGGCAGTGATGTCGTAGAACACCAGCTCGTCGGCGCCCTCGTCGCGGTAGCGCAGGGCGAGGTCGACGATCTCGCCCATCACCACGTGATCGCGGAAACGCACGCCCTTGACCACTTTGCCGTCACGCACGTCCAGGCAGGGAATGATGCGGCGACTCAACATGCCAGCGCCTCCTGCACGGTGAAGCGCCCTTCCAGCAAGGCACGCCCAAGTATCACGCCCTGCGCGCCAGCCTCGCGTGCAGCACGAATATCGTCCAGCGAACGCACGCCGCCGGAGGCCTGCACCGCCAATTGCGGCACATGGTCGGCGAGATGGCGATACAGCTCAAGATTGAAACCGGCCAGCATGCCGTCGCGGTCGATGTCGGTGCAAAGCAGATGGCGCGCGCCGCGCATCGCGTACCATGGTGCGAGTTCGTCCAGCGTGCGCGCCTCGACTTCGGTCCAGCCGGCACTGGGCAAGGCCCAGCGGCCATCGATACGGCGCGTGTCGAGCGCGATGGTCAGCCGCTCGGCGCCGTATTTGACCAGCCAGCCGGCGACCAGCTCGGGATCGCGGATCGCGACGCTGCCCAGCACCACACGACGCACACCGGCATCGAACAGGCGATGGAGATCGGCCTCCTCCCGCACGCCACCACCGGCCTGAATCTGCATGCCGTCAGCAGCGATGGCCTGGATGACAGCCAGATTGTCGAGGCTACCGGAACGTGCACCGTCCAGATCGACCAGATGCAGCCAGCGCGCACCGGCAGCGGCATAGCGCTGCGCCAGCTCGCGTGGGTTGGCCGCGTAGGTAGTCTGCTGCGCGTAGTCGCCCTGCTTCAGGCGCACTACCTGGCCACCACGCAGATCGATCGCGGGAATCACTTCAAAGATCGTCATCGAGATGCAGTCACAGCGCGAGAAAATTCTGCAGGAGCTTCGCGCCAACGGCGGCGGAACGCTCGGGGTGAAATTGCATGCCGTGGAAATTGTCGCGAGCGATGACCGCAGAGAACGCCTCGCCGTAGTCGCTGGTGGCAAGACTCCAGTCACCCACCGGCACCGCATAGCTGTGCACGAAATACGCCTGATCGTCATCACCCAGCCCGGCCAGCAACGGATGCGCTTGTTTCGTGCGCAGTTGATTCCAGCCGATATGCGGCACGCGCAGGCCGGGAGCTTCGACGAAGCGACGCACGGGCGCTGGTATCAGCCCGAGGCATGCGGTATCGCCCTCCTCCGAATGTGCGCACAGCAGCTGCATGCCCAGGCATACGCCAAGCACCGGCTGGGTCAGCGTACGCATCAGCTCGACCAGCCCCAGCTCACGCAGCCGTGCCATGCCGGGACCAGCTGCACCGACGCCGGGCAGGATCACCTTGTCGGCAGCACGAATTGTCGCGGCATCCGCGGTCAGTGCGGCATCCACACCCAGCCGTTGCAGCGCATAGCGCACCGAGCCGATATTGGTGCCGCCCGCATCGACGAGGACCACGCTCATTACAGCGTGCCCTTGGTGCTGGGCAACTCACTACCCTCGCGGCGAATCGCCTGGCGCAATGCGCGCGCGACCACCTTGAAGCAGGCTTCGACCATGTGATGCGCGTTGTCGCCCTGCACGGCCAAATGCAGGTTCGCGCCCAGCGTCTCGCATAGCGAGCGGAAGAAGTGCGGCACCAGTTCGGTCGGTACCTCGCCTACGCGTTCGCGCGGGAAGCTGCCTTCGAACACGAAGTACGGGCGCCCGGACAGGTCCAGGGCCGCGCTGGCCTGCGACTCGTCCATCGGCAGGGTGAAGCCGTAGCGACCGATGCCACGTTTGTCGCCCAGCGCCTGCTTCAGCGCCTGACCCAGTGCCAGCGCGCAGTCCTCGATGGTGTGGTGCTCATCGATATGGGTGTCGCCGTCGCAATTCAGCTCCAGCGCAAAACCGCCGTGCTTGCCGATCTGTTCCAGCATGTGGTCGAAGAAACCCAGCCCGGTGTGCGCCTTCGGCTCGGCCACCTTGTCCAGATCCACGCTGACCGTGATGCGGGTTTCCTTGGTGTTGCGCACCACCGTTGCCGTGCGCGGCGCATCCAGCAGCTGGTGTGCCAGTTCATCCCAGTTCACGCCGACCGGGCCAACGCGGAGGCCACGCACGCCAATGTTCGCGGCGAACTGAAGATCCGTCTCGCGATCACCGACCATCGCCGAGGCCGCACGGCTCCAGCCGTCGTCGGCAAGGTAATGGCGCAACATTCCGATGCCCGGCTTGCGGGTGTCCTTGCCCTCATGCGGAAAACTGCGGTCGATCAGCACTTCACGGAAACGCACACCCTGCGAGGCGAGGATGCGCATCAGCAGGTCGTGGGGTCCGGTGAAGTGCGACTCGGGGAAACTGTCGGTACCGAGGCCATCCTGATTCGTCACCATCACCAGCTCGTAGCCCGCGGCGACGAAGCGCTGCAACGCGGCGATCACACCCGGCAACAGGGCCAGCTTTTCGTAGCTGTCGATCTGCTGGTCGGCCGGTTCCTCGATCAGGCAACCGTCGCGATCGACGAAAAGAATCTTGCGGCTCATGCGTAGTCACCCGATACCGGTTTGCCGACAAAACCACGGCCACCGATGGTCGCCTTTTTCAACTCGTTCAGGACACGATCGTTTTCATCGGGTGTGCCGATGGTGATGCGCAGCGCGTCACCGAGATTCGGATAGCGGCGTACATCGCGCACCACGATGCCAGCGGCGAGCAGCTGTTGATATACCGCAGCCGCATCGACGAAACGCACGGCCAGGAAATTGGCCTGCGACGGTAGCACCTCGCGCACACCGGGAAGTTGGCGCAACGCTTCCTGCATCCGCGCCCGTTGATTGCGCACGATGGCGACGTGATTGCGCGCATTCACCTGGCCCCAGCCGGACAACGCGATCAACGCAGCTTCCACGCATGGCAATGGCAACGGATACGGCGGCATGATCCGCTTGAGCAGCGCGATCACCTCGGCATTCGCCAGCAAGGTTCCTATGCGCGCGCCAGCCAAGGCCCAAGCCTTCGACAAGGTGCGCAGTACGGCAAGATTGTCGTAGCGGTCGATCAGGTCGGCCACGCTGGCGTCGCCAGCATCCGTGAACTCCACATAGGCTTCGTCCACCACCAGCAAGGCACGCGCGGCCAGCGCCTGCGCGAGCCGCTCGACACTCGCCCGCGGCACCGGTTGGCCGGTGGGATTATTCGGGGTACAGATGAAGACCAGCTTTACTGCTGGCGTCACGGCAGCGAGTATCGCGTCGACATCCAGGGTGAAATCGGCCTTCAATGCCACTTCGATCACGCCCGCATTCTGGATCCGTGCGCATACCGCGTACATGCCGAAGGTCGGCGGCTGGATCAGGATCGCGTCTTCGCCGGCGCGACAGAACGCACGCACCAGCAGGTCGATCGCCTCGTCGCTGCCACGCCCCACCAACAGCTGCTCGCGGCGCACGCCGTAGAGTGCGGCCATTGCTTCGATCAATGCGGCTGGCTGCGGTTCGGGATAGCGGTTGTAGCCGAGGCCATCGTCGCCCACCGGTGCCCACGCGGATTCATTCGCGTTGAGGAACACCTGGCCACCACTGGCCTCCATGCGCGCGGATGAATACGGCTGCATGGCGCGGATTTCCGGTCGTGCCAGATCGAGCACGCTCATGACCGTGCCTCCAGTGCTGCCAGGCGCAGGGTCACCGCGCGGCGGTGTGCTTCCAGTTGCTCGGCTGCTGCCAGCGTCGCCGTGCACGGACCGATATTGCGCAAGCCCTCTTCACTCACTTCCTGCACTGTGATCTGCTTCTGGTAGCTCGCCACCGATACGCCACTGTAGCTACGCGCGTAACCGTAGGTCGGCAACACGTGATTGCTGCCGCTGCAGTAGTCGCCTACTGATTCAGGTGTCCATGCACCAAGGAAAATCGAGCCTGCACTGTCGATGCCATCCAGCAAGGCGCGGGGCTCGGCCACCTGCAGGATCAGGTGCTCGGGCGCGTAGCGGTTGCTCACCGCGACCGCCTGGCTCAGCGAATCGACGGCGATCGAACGGCTCTGAGCCAGCGCCTTCTCCGCGATATCCCCACGCGGCAGTTCGGCACATTGCCGATCGACCTCGATCGCTACCTGGTCCAACAGCGCCGTGGAAGGACTCAGCAGGATCACCTGCGAATCCGGCCCATGTTCGGCCTGTGACAGCAGATCGGCGGCGACGAAGACCGGATTGGCCTCCGCATCGGCAATCACCAGCACCTCGGACGGGCCGGCTGGCATGTCGATTGCCGCGCCATCCGGATCGGTGGAAACCTGCAGCTTCGCCTCGGTGACCCAGGAGTTGCCGGGACCGAACAGCTTGTCGCAGCGGGGCACGCTCGCCGTGCCATAAGCCATCGCCGCGATCGCCTGCGCACCACCGAGCTTGAATACCTTGTGCACACCGGTGACGCGTGCGGCATACAGCACCGCTTCGTCGCAGGATCCGTCGGCACGCGCCGGCGAACACAGCACCACCTGGCGACAACCGGCGATCTGTGCCGGGATGCCGAGCATCAGCGCGGTCGACGGCAACGGCGCCGTGCCCGCCGGCACGTACAGGCCAACCCGACTGATCGGACGCAGGATCCGTTCCACCCGCACGCCAGGAGCGGTATCCACGCCCACGGGCTGCGGCGCTGCGGCATGGTGGAACAGTTCGATGCGTGCGGCCGCTTCGTGGATCGCGGCTTTCAGGGCCGGATCGAGCGACGCTTCGGCGGCGGCGAATTCGACCTCATCCACTTCGATCGCGTCCAGCGTGCAACGGTCGTATTTCGCACTGAGCTCCCGCAGCGCGGTATCACCTTTTTCCCGCACGGCGGCGATGATCTGCTCCACGCCACGGCGCAGCTCATCTGCGCGCGATTGTGCGGGGCGCGCCAATGCCTCGCTTCGCGCGGCCTCGTCCAATGCATTCCAGTCGATACGGTTCATGCGAGCCTGCTCATGCCAACATCTTCTCCACCGGCAGCACGTACATCTCGCGCGCACCGGCCTTCTTGATCTCTTCCAGCTGTCGCCAGCTCACCTCGCCGGCGCACAACGCCTGCAGCATCAGCTGATCCGGCTGACCGGCGACCGACAGCAGGGTTGGCTGTGGGCCGCCCGGCAGCAGCCGGGTAACCGCCTCAAGCGTGGCCCGTGAGGTCTGCAGCAGCAGCAGGCGTGACTCGCGCACCTGGATCACGCCATCCAGCCGCTTCAGCAGCAGCTCCAGCATGTCACCGCGCTCATCGACCGGCAGCGTCAACGGCCCCGCCAGCACCGCCTCACTTTCCAACAGCACCTCGGCCTCGCGCAGCTGGTTCGCGACCAGGGTGCCGCCGCTCTGCACCAGGTCGCAGATCGCGTCCGCAGTGCCCAGCTTCGGCGCGATCTCGACCGAGCCTGCCAGCATCACGACGCCGGCATTCACGGCATGCGTGCGCAGCCATTCACCGAGCAGACCGGGATACGAGGTGGCGATACGCCGGCCTTCCAGCTGCTGCGGCCCGTGGTAATCCAGCTCCTGCGGCACTGCGATCGACAAGCGGCAGCGCCCGAAACCGAGCGGACGCAATTCGCTGAGCGGCGCCAGCTCGCGGCCAGCGGTGAGCTGGAATTCGCTAAGCACATTGCGCCCGACGATGCCGAGGTCGCAAACACCTTGCGCGATTAGGCCGGGAATGTCGTCATCGCGCACCAGCAGCAGGTCGACTGGCTCGCCCTCACCGAAACAGAACAGCTTGTCGCGACTCTGCCGGAAGGTGAGCCCGCAACGGGTAAGCAGTTCCAGCGCCGGCTCGGTGAGCCGGCCGGATTTCTGCATCGCGATACGCAAACGGTCACGCGTCTTCATGCCTTCGCCTTCTTCGCCGCCAGCGATTGCCGCCGCGCTGCACGTGCTGCCGCGGCCAGATAGCCGCCGTTGCCCTGATTGAGATAACGCGCCACCCGCCCGATGGTGGTGATGCTGACCGCGGTGCGCTCGTGGATCTCCCGGTAAGCGATGCCTTCCAGCAGATACGGTACTACTCGCCAACGGTCTACCAGCACCTCGAGTTCTGCAGGGGTGCACAAATCGCCCAGGAAGGCGCCCATCTCATCGGCATTCTTCAGCGACAGCAGAGCCTCACAAAGGCTTAGCCTGGCTGACTCGACAGGGGTTTCAGGATCAAGCGATCGACGCTTCATAATGTACTAACGCATTAACACAATGGATCGCATCATACACAGCATGCGGCAGCGCGGCAAACCTGTTGGTAATCCGCGTCAATCTGTATTCAGATTCTGCTGATCGGAGCGCGCGACCGATAACACGTGGCGACGCAGATCAAGACTTCAGCGGACGGATGGTCGTGATCGGGGCGTACAGACTTGGCAGCGATCATGCGGAACGGTGTCGTAAACGACTCGGGCGATCACCGTACCCACCAACAAAAACCCCCGCCGTGGCGGGGGTCTTGTCTGCCTGGCGAGACTCAGCTCAGGCGGATCTCTTTTTCGGCGCAGCCTTCTTGGCGGCGGCCGGCTTGGTCACGGTCGGCTTGGCGCCAACGACGGCCGGCAGCGTGCCGTGCGCGCGGGTATTGCCGTAGCTGCCGCGGTAGGTCTTGCCGCGACGAGTCTTGCGATCGCCCTTGCCCATGGGAACTCCTTGATTCGTTAGATGAATGATCGAGCATCATAGCAGGTTGGCCCGATGCACCATAGTCAGAGATGACCATGCCCCGTACAATCCTGCGGCTGGTCCAGGCACTCGCCCGGGTCGATCTGCACGGTAACGTGCTGAATACCGAAATTCTCCAGCAGCATCCGCTTGATCGCCCGCAAGGCTTGCGCGCTGTCGGCAGGTTCTTGCAGCTCGGCATGCAGGGTCGCCATGCGCGAGCCTGAGGCCAGCTGCCATACGTGCAGATGATGGACGTTCCGGATCGATGGGTCGGCGCCACGCAGCGACACTTCCACCGCCGCACTGTCCATGCCGTCAGGCACACCTTCCAGCAGGATGTGTGCAGACATCCGCAACAAGCGCCACGCGCTGTTGAGAATCAGAAGCCCCACCAGCATCGACAGCACCGGATCGGCCCACAGCCAGCCAAACCAGCGGATTGCCAGCGCAGCGAGGACTGCCGCCACCGAGCCGAGCAGATCACCCAGTACATGCAGGCTTGCCCCAGCCAGATTGACGTCGTCATGTGCATGCCCGTGCAGCATGCGCAACACCAGCAGGTTCACCAGCAGGCCGATGATCGCCACCACAAACATCACGCCGGACAGGATTTCCCCGGGATGCAGCAACCGGGTGACGGCCTCGTAGATGATCCAGCCGACCAGCACGAACTGGCTCAGCGCATTGACGAAACCGATCAGCACTTCCATCCGACCATAGCCGTAACTGCGTCGCGCATCGGCTGGCCGGGTCGCCATCCATGCGCCGACAAACGCCAGCAGCAGCGCTAGTGCATCGACCATCATGTGGCCGGCATCGGCGATCAGCGCCAGCGAGCCGGACCATGCACCACCGATCACCTCGGCCACCATCATCAAGGTGGTCAGCACAAACGCGAACAGCAGCTTGCGGCTGCGGCCGCCGTTTGCCTCGGCATGTTCATGCACATGCGGTTGATCGTGGGAATGGGTATGCGGCATGTTCATCCACACATGCTAGGAACGGCGGCAGCCGTTACACAATCACGATGCGCCTGCATACGCAGCTCAGTGCACGCATTGTGGGCCATGCACATGGGCATGGCCGTGGCGCCGATCGTTGCGCAGATTGATGAAATGCGCCGAAGCCACCAGCAGGCCACCGCACGTCACCAGCACGCTGTGCAGGATGATCGAATAGTGCTCGGCATAGGTAACGCCCAGCAGCAGCAGGGCGAGCCCCGGCACGGCCAGCAGCAGCGGCAGCGAAACCTGATGACGGCGGTAGCCACGGATCATGGCAAACAGGGCCAACGTGCAGGCGAACATTACAAAGCCGCGCTCGAAACGATGATCGGCCAGAAATTCCAGGCCTACGAAGGGCAACAACGCCAGCACGAACGGCAGCAGCGCACAGTGGATCGCGCACAGAAACGAGGCCGTCGCACCAACGCGATCGGCCACACGCCACCAGCGGGATTTGCTCGCCTGTTCGGAGTCCATCGACCTATTCTGCATCGCCAAACGTGGCAATTCGTTAACACCAGTCACCGAAATGTTATTTTATAACACTTTGAAATGCTAGCCCGGGTCACCCGGAACTCGTACAAGCCATCCTTACTGGGTAACAGCGGTATCCGGGCATCGATCTTGTCAAACGTTCAAACACCGCCAAACAGCAGCTGCCGTAGACGCCGGCAAACGGATTCAGGCTTTGCGGCAGTTCTTGCAGGTGCCGTGCACTTCCAGCGTCTGCGCCTGCGGCCGGAAGCCGAGCGCCCTGGCCTGTGCCTCGATCAGATCGGCGACCCGCTCATCGCAGACTTCCTGCGCACTGGAGCAGGTGTCGCAGATCAGGAACGGCACCTGATGCGCTTCGGCTGGGTGGTGGCAGGACACGAAGGCATTGATCGACTCCAGCTTGTGGATGAAGCCGTTTTCCAGCAGAAAATCGAGCGCCCGGTACACCGTGGGCGGCGCTGCGTTGCCATGCTTCTCACGCAACAGGTCGAGCAGGTCGTACGCCTTGATCGGCTTATGTGCAGCGGCAATCAGCTCCAGCACTTCCTTGCGCAGCGGGGTAAGGCGCAAGCCGCGCTCCTCGCTGGCATGTTCCACCGCACGCACGAAACCCTTCGCATCATGATGATGCGGGTGATGTGGGCGCGTGTCGTGGGCAGCGTCGTGGCTCAAGGGGTTCACCTCTGGATGGATCATACACTGGCGCCTGCAGCGCAACCCTGGAGGAACTCACCGCCTCAGCGGTGGCGGCCTGACAGGTGGCTTCGGCGGCGGCTTGACGAGTATCACGACCCAGCCGATTGGCCCCAGCACAAGCGCCCAGACGATGCCTTCTCCCAATCGGCCACGCCACCAGCCGAGCAGCGCACCGACGGCGACAAACAGCACGTTCCACCAGAACATGGCGGCCCACGGCATCAAATTCAACAGGTTGACGAAGACGTGCCAGAACGCGCCCGGCGCGTCGGGATCGACGCCTTGGCTGGCCTTGGCGAGTAGTTCGTCCATGCCGAGCTCAGTGCGTCATCGACATGGCGGCGGGGTCAATCCTGCGCCAGCGCGATCGCATCGTCGATGCGCTTTAGCGCCCCGCTGCGACCTGTCAGGTAGATCGTATGCTCGATCGACGGCGACACCTGCGTGCCGGTCATGGCCACCCGCAGCGGCTGCGCGATCTTGCCCATGCCCAGCTCCAGTTTCGCGGCGACCTGCTCGATCACCTGATGGATCGGCTCGGGCTTCCATTCGCAATCAACCAGCAGTGATTTCGCCGCGTTGAGCACGGCCACCGCGCTGTCGTTCTTCAAATGCTTGGCGACCGCCTTGTCGTCCCATTCGGCAATCGGCGCGTACCAGATCATCGCGCGCTCGACCATTTCCTTGAACGTGTGCACGCGATCGCGCAGCGCCACGATCACGTCGACCGGCGCCGGGCCGTGCGATGTATCGACACCGGCGCGGGCCAGGTGCCACTCGAATTCCGGTGCCAGCGTCTGCGGATCGTCGGTCTTCAGGTAATGCTGGTTGAGCCATGCCAGCTTTTCGGTATCGAAACGCGAGGCGGCCTTGTTGACGTCGGAAATATCGAACAGCGCGATCATCTCGTCGCGCGAGAAAATTTCTTGGTCACCATGCGACCAACCCAGCCGCACCAGGTAGTTCAGCAGTGCGTGCGGCAGGAAGCCATCGTCGCGGTATTCCATCACGCTGACCGCGCTGGTGCGCTTGGACAGCTTCTTGCCTTCCTTGTCGAGGATCATCGGCAGGTGCGCGAACTCCGGCACCTTGGCACCGAGCGCGTGGTAGATGTTGATCTGGCGCGGCGTGTTGTTGACGTGGTCATCGCCGCGGATCACCTCGGTGATACCCATGTCGATATCGTCGACCACCACCGCGAAGTTGTAGGTCGGCCAGCCGTCGGAGCGGAAGATCACCAGGTCGTCCAGCTCGGTGTTGGCCCATTCGATCCGGCCTTTCACCTTGTCATCGAACACCACCGAACCTTCGCTCGGATTGCGGAAACGGATCACGCGATTGGGATCTTCATGGAAAGGCTCGTTGCGATCACGGTAGTAGCCGTTGTAACGCGGTTTCTCGCCCTTCGCCATCGCCGCCTCGCGCATGGCCTCGATCTCGTCCTTGCTTTCGTAGGCGTAGTACGCCTTGCCGGCGGCAACCAGTTCATCGGCCACCTGCTTGTACCGCTCCAGCCGCTGGGTCTGGTAGAACGGGCCTTCATCGTGATTCAGTCCTAACCACTGCATAGCATCGAGAATCGCCTGCACGGCAGCATCCGTCGAACGCTCACGGTCTGTATCCTCGATGCGCAGCACGAACTCGCCGCCGCGTCGACGCGACTCCAGCCAACAGTACAACGCAGTACGCGCACCGCCGATATGCAGAAAACCGGTGGGGCTGGGGGCAAAACGGGTACGAACAGTCATGGGGTCTTTTCAAAAGGTGCGAAGCGAAGCGATGGATTTTAGCCGATACAGGAGCAACAACCGATGCATGGCACCGCGGATACGCCGCATTCTGCGTCTTGCACCACTTTCCATACTGGCACTTGGCTGCTTCGGTGTCGCCCTGCCCGTGTTGGCCGACAACCCGGGCTACGACCGGCCTGGCTATGGCTTCACGCCGGTCGTACTGGGTGCAGGCGACATCACCATCGAACAAGGCCTGGGGGACTGGAGCCTCGATCGGCAAGCTGGCGTCAGCAGCTCGCTGTATAGCGCGGACAGCCTGCTTCGCATCGGCATCGGCGGCCCGCTGGAACTGCAGCTTGGCAGCTCGCCGTGGAATTCGTTGCGGCAGAGCGGCGCCGGCAGTGACAACAGCAGCCAGGGGCATGGTGACACCGTGCTTGGACTGAAACTGGCTCTTCCCTCCTCGAACCAGGCCTTCAGCTGGGGCCTGCTGGGTAGCGTGGAATTCACCGATGGAGCAAAGGCTTTCCGCAGCAACTACCGCCAGTACCTGCTTGGCGCGCAATTCAACCTACAGGTAAACGAGCGCAATTCGCTGGGTCTGTATCTGCAGGATGTACGCAGTGATGGTGCGGACAGCACCACTGTGGCTGTCAGCGACAACTACACGCTGAGCAAGACGCTGACGGTATATGCCGAAGCCGCGCGGCTGCATGCACCGGATCAGGGCAACGGCACCGTCGCCGGTGGCGGCCTGGCATGGATGATCACGCCGCGCGTGCAGTTCGACGCCGGTTTCGATCGCCGACTGGGCGGGACGGCTCCCGACTGGCAGGCCAATCTCGGCATATCGGTGTACTTCGGTCACTGACTGCGGCTGACCAAGCCGAAGCCGCCAAATATTACTTGATATCTCTAGGGCCTTGCCCATCAGCACTGCGGGAGCATCGATGGTCTCCATCGATGAGCAGGTTCGGCCAGTGTCGGCGCTGCCTGTTTTCCTGAAACGGCCCTCCGCATCAGCCGCGCCAACGCGAGCGTCACCACAGCGTCACGTACCCGCCACACCGCAGCAACGCCGCCCGACCAAGCTAGGCCAAGCCAGCACAGGTACCGTCATGCGCATTGGCATCGTCAGCGAAACCTATCCACCGGAAATCAATGGCGTTGCACTGACCGTGCACAACCTGGCATCCGGCCTGGTCGGTCGCGGCCATAGCGTGGACCTGATCCGCCCGCGGCACCCACATCCTCATCAGGATGAACCTGGCATCGATGTGCTCAGCGTGCCTGGCGGAGCCCTGCCCCGCTATCCAGGCCTGCGCTTCGGCCTGCCCGCCGGCCGCACGATTCGGCAGCACTGGCTGCAGCAACGTCCCGATGCGGTCTATGTGGCCACCGAAGGTCCACTCGGCTGGTCGGCAGTGCGTGCTGCCGCGCGATTGGGCATACCGGTCAGCAGTGGCTTCCATACCCGCTTCGACAGTTACGCCAACCATTACGGCATGGGCCTGCTTACACCGCTCGTGCGCGGTTATCTGCGCCGCTTCCACCAGCGTGCTGCGGCCACCCTGGTACCGACCGACGCACTCGCCAAGGAACTACAAGCCATGGGCATCAGCAATGCTCGCCTGCTGCGTCGTGCGGTGGATACGCAACTGTTCCATCCGAATCGGCGTGATGACGACCTGCGCCACGCCTGGGGCGTCGATGCCGCCACCCCGGTGGTGCTGTACGTCGGGCGCATCGCGCCGGAAAAGAATCTCGAACTGGCAGTGGAAGCGTTTCGCGCGATCCAGCAGCGTGTGCCGCAAGCCCGTTATGTATGGGTGGGCGATGGCCCTGCGCGCAGCGCACTGGAAATGGCGCACCCGGATTTCATCTTTGCCGGCGTGCAGCGCGACGAGACCCTGGCGCGGCATGTGGCCAGTGCGGATTTGTTCCCATTCCCAAGCCTGAGCGAAACCTTCGGCAACGTGATTCTCGAGGCACTGTCTTCCGGCTTGCCCGTGGTGGCCTACGCCGAAGGTGCTGCACGCGAACATCTGATCGACGGCGTCAACGGCTACTGCATCGAGTCGGGCAATGCGCAGGCATTCATCGACGCGACCACCCGACTGGCCAGCAATCCGGGCCTGATCCGGCACATGGGTCGCGCCGCCCATGTCGGCGTGGCTGGTCTTTCACCCGATGCAGTGATCCGCGACTTCGAAACCCTGCTGCGCGAAATGGCCGAGGAGAACCAGCATGAGCACATTGCCGCCGCTGCACACGCCTGAGCTTTCGAGTGGGCCCCGTCTGGCGCTGGATCGGCGCGTCTGCCAGGCAGCCAACCGCTGGGGTACCCGGCGTGCGGTGGGATTGTTCTTCGGCGCGATCAGCCGGCTCGGCGATGGCATCTTCTGGTACGCACTGATGGCCGTACTGGCTTTGGTTGGTGGCCAGCGAGGGTTGGCTGCTGCCGCGCAGATGGCCGCCACCGGACTCGTCGCACTGCTGCTGTATCGCCTTTTGAAGCGCTGGACACATCGACCACGTCCCTACCGCGTATGCCCCGGTGTGATCGCGCATGTGCCACCGCTGGACGAGTTCAGCTTTCCGTCGGGGCATACCTTGCAGGCAGTGAGTTTCACTATCGTCGCGCTGGCCTGGTATCCGCATCTCGCGCCGTTGCTGCTTGGCTTTACTGCGCTGGTGGCCGCCTCGCGGGTGATCCTCGGCTTGCACTATCCCAGTGACGTGTTCGCCGCGATCCTGATCGGTAGCGGGCTGGGGGCTACGTCGCTCTGGCTGTTGTCACTGGCAACGAAACTGGCCTGAGCCGGCGCCGTTACTGGGCAGGATTTACGCACGCCGTCACAAGCGCCTTTGCGGTCAGGCAGATAGCGTACTTGTCCACAGGCTTTACCGGACACGCTCCACAATCGCTGTGGATTACTGCGCATGGCGCACGCGACGACTGCGCAAAATGTCAGCACCGCGTGCCAAGTGCCTGTAGGTAAAAGGGCTGGGCAAGGTTGTCCACAGGCTAGCACCGAAGGCGTGCACAGATGCTGTGGAAAACTGTATCGCCGGACACGATGGCGCCTATGCGGCATTCGTCGTTATCGAATAACACGCCTGCGCAGTTCGTGAGCATCGTGTAGCAAGTGCTTGATCGACAAGCAGCAGATCCGGCTTGTCCACAGGCTTTACCGGCTGGCATCCACATCGGCTGTGGAAAACCCGCGCGCAGAAAATCCGGACCCGAAAACAGCGATGCCGCCTGACGGCGGCATCGCTTCACCACAACCATGCATCATCAGGCGGCGCGTGGTGCCTTCATCAGTATGCCGAGAAGATCAGCCAGCTTGTCGCGCATTTCGCGGCGGTCGACGATCAGGTCGATCGCACCATGTTCGACCAGGAACTCCGAACGCTGGAATCCTTCCGGTAACGTCTCGCGCACGGTCTGCTCGATAACGCGCGGACCGGCAAAACCGATCAGCGCCTTCGGCTCGCCGATGTTGATGTCGCCGAGCATGGCCAGGCTGGCGGATACACCACCCGTGGTCGGATTGGTCAGCACGCTGATGTAGGGCACACCGGCGTCGCGCAGACGAGCCAGCGTGGCCGAGGTCTTGGCCATCTGCATCAGCGAGAACAGCGCTTCCTGCATGCGCGCACCGCCGGTGGCGGAGAAGCACACCAGCGCGCTCTTGTCGGCCAGCGCGCGCTCAGCGGCACGGGCAAATTTCTCGCCAACCACCGAACCCATCGAACCGCCCATGTAGGCAAACTCGAACGCCACCGCCATCAGCGGGCGCCCCTTGAGCTTGCCACTCATCGCCAGCAGCGCGTCCTTCTCGCCGAGCTTTTTCTGGGTGGCGACGATGCGGTCGCGATACTTCTTGGTGTCGCGGAATTTCAGCGGGTCGGTGGGTTCCAGGCTGGCCCACAGTTCCTGGCCAGAACCTTCATCGAGCAACGTATCCAGCCGCATGCGCGCGCTGATGTAATGATGATGGCTGCACTTCGGGCAGACCATTAGGTTGCGCTCGAGCTCGGGCCGGTACAGCACGGTGCCGCAACCGCCGCACTTCTCCCATACGCCCTCGGGTACCGAACCCTTGCCGCCGTTCGGACTTTGCGGGCGGGTGCGCGGATTCATGATTTTCTGCAGCCAATTCATCGCATCACCCTACAATTCGTGAGCGCGCTGCCGTCGGGCAGCGCGTGTTCTCAGTGCGCATCAAGCGCGGCACGGATCGGCACGAGAAACGCGCGTACCCGCACGGATATTTCCTCGGCATCCGTAGCTCCGGCCAAGCGCTCGACCAGCGCACTGCCGATCACCACCGCATCGGCAAAAGCGGCAATCGCCTTTGCGCTCGCCGCATCGCGGATGCCGAAGCCCACTGCCACCGGCGCCTTCGCATGGGCACGGATATCCGCCACGCGCGCGGCGATATCGCCGGTACTCAAGTGCGCCGCACCCGTGATGCCGGCAAACGACACATAGTACAGGAAACCCTCCGCCGCCTCGCACAGCCGCGCCATACGCGCGGGTGCGGTAGTTGGCGCGGCGAGCAGGATCTGTTGCAAGCCAGCATCACGCAGCGGCTGCAGGACCGACGCTTCTTCCAGCGGGCAATCAACCAGCAACACGCCATCGACACCCGCCTGCACGGCTTCCTGCGCGAAGCGCGTATAGCCGTGGATCTCGACGGGGTTCAGGTAACCCATCAGCACGATCGGCGTATCGGCATCGCGCTGACGGAAGGCGGCGACCCAGCCCAGCACTTCGTTCAGGCCCACGCCTTGCGCAATCGCCCGTTCGCTGGCGTGCTGGATCACCGGACCATCGGCCATCGGATCGGAGAACGGCACGCCCAGCTCGATCAGATCAGCACCGGCGTCGACCAGTGCGTGCATCAGCGCCACCATGTGCAGCGGCGACGGATCGCCGGCGGTGACAAACGGAATCAGGCCCGTGCGACCGGCAGCCTTGAGCGCGGCGAAGCGACGGTCGATACGGCTCATACTTCCACCCCTTCGCGCGCGGCGATGGTGTGCACATCCTTGTCGCCGCGACCAGAGAGGTTGCACAGCACGATGCCGTCCTTCGGCATCTCCCGCGCAAGCTTGATTGCCTGCGCCACCGCGTGGCTGGATTCCAGCGCAGCCAGGATGCCTTCGGTACGCGCCAGCAAATGAAACGCTTCCATCGCCTCATCGTCGGTTACCCCAACATATTCGGCACGGCCGGCATCCTTCAGGAACGCGTGCTCGGGGCCGACACCGGGGTAATCGAGTCCGGCCGAGATCGAGTGCGTCTCGGTGATCTGGCCGTTGTCGTCGCACAGCACATAGGTACGGTTGCCGTGCAGCACGCCCGGGCGCCCCGCAGCCAGCGAGGCTGCGTGATGGCCCGTCGCAATGCCCTCACCCGCCGCTTCGGCACCGACGATGCGCACATCGGCGTCGTTGAGGAACGCATGGAACAGGCCGATCGCGTTGGAGCCACCACCGACACAGGCTGTCAGCACATCCGGCAGGCGGCCGTACTGCTCCAGCATCTGCGCGCGTGCCTCGCGACCGACGATCGCGTTGAAGTCGCGCACCATCAGCGGGTACGGATGCGGACCGGCGACGGTGCCGATGATGTAGAAGGTATCGGCGACATTGGTGACCCAGTCGCGCATCGCCTCGTTCAGCGCATCCTTCAGCGTCTTCGAGCCGGAAGTCACCGGCACGACTTCCGCACCGAGCAGCTTCATGCGGTAGACGTTGATCTTCTGCCGTTCGATATCGACCGCCCCCATGTAGACCACGCACTTCAGGCCGAGCCGCGCGGCCACCGTGGCGCTGGCCACGCCGTGCTGGCCGGCACCGGTCTCGGCGATGATGCGCGGCTTGCCCATACGCTTGGCGACCAGCGCCTGGCCCACGGTGTTGTTGATCTTGTGCGCACCGGTATGGTTCAGATCCTCGCGCTTGAACAGGATGCGCGCACCACCGACATGCTGCGACAGCCGCTCGGCGTGATAGATCGGGCTGGGCCGACCGACGTAGTGCTTCAGGTCGCGGTCGAGTTCGGCGATGAATTCAGGATCATCGCGCAGCCGCAGATACGCTTCGGTCAGTTCGGCCAGCGGCGCCATCAGGGTCTCGGCGACATAGCTGCCGCCGTAGTTGCCGAAGCGACCATGCGCATCGGGGTAGGCGTTGAAATCCACAATCTTGCTCATTTACTCACTCGCTGGGGCAGGAGTGCGCCGTGTGCGCCACAGCAAACCTTTTCGCACACAAGCCGGATCCTACAGGGGCACTTGCCGCACTGCGGCAATGAAAGCGGCCATCTTAGCGGCATCCTTGATGCCAGGCGAAGCCTCGATGCCGCTGGCCACGTCCACCGCCCACGGTCGCGCGATGCGTATGGCGTCGGCGACATTGCCCGGATTAAGGCCGCCAGCCAGGATCAGTGGCTGTGTCAGGCCCTCTGGCATCCGTGACCAGTCGAATGCGCGTCCGCTGCCACCGGCCTCGCCCAGACCATGGCCATCCAGCAGCAACCCCGCCGCATGCGGGTAATCGTGCAGACGCGACAGCGCCGCCTCGCCCTCGCCCATCGCGATCGCCTTGAGGTAGCGCCGGCCAAACTGCATGCACCATGCATCACTTTCCTGACCGTGGAACTGCAACAACTCTGGCTGCACCATATCGATCACCGCATGCACCAGCGCTGCGTCGTCATCCATGAACAATGCCACTGTGGCAACGAATGGCGGCAGCGCCTGACGAATCAGCTTCGCTTGCTGCAGATCGAGCCGGCGCGGGCTACGTGCGGTAAACACCAGCCCGATCGCATCCGCGCCCAGGCGCGCAGCCAGCAGCGCATCGTCGACCCGGGTCATGCCGCAACACTTGATCCGCGTCATTGGCCGGCCTCATTCAGGCCGGCTTTTATCTGGCAAACTTCCGTCGGCAAACCCCAGTGCGCATCGTAACGCGGCCCGAGAAAGGTCAGCCCGGAAGCCGGTGCGGTCGGGCCGGCCATGTGGCGATCGCGACCGGCCAGCAATTCGGCCATCCATTCGATCGGTTGTTCGCCGCGACCGATCAGCAGCAACGAACCGACGATATTGCGCACCATGTGATGCAGAAACGCGTTGGCCTCGATATCGACGAACAACTGTTCACCCTCACGCCGCACGTTCACTGCGAGCACGGTGCGGCGCGGGTGCGTGGCCTGGCATGACAGCGCGCGAAACGCGCTGAAGTCGTGTTCGCCGAGCAGAGCCTGTGCCGCCTCATGCATGCGCGCGGCATCCAGCGGCAGGCGCTCCCAGGTGACGTAGCGCGCATCCAGCGCGGCGCGTACCGGGCGGTTGAGGATGTGATAACGGTAACGCCGGCTGCGCGCGGCATAGCGCGCATGGAAACTTTCCAGCACGGGCTGCGCCCACAGCACTGCCACACTGCCCGGCAGGTTGGAGCAGGTGCCAAGAATCCAGCCGCGCATGTCGCGCTGCGCCTCGGTATCGAAGTGCACGACCTGGCAGCGGCCATGCACGCCAGCATCGGTACGCCCGGCGCAACTGATCTCGACCGGATGCGCGGCAACCTTAGACAGTGCCTGCTCCACCGCCCCCTGCACGCTGGCATCGGCCTTCAGGCGCTGCCAGCCGCAAAAGTCGGTGCCGTCGTATTCGATGCCAAGAGCAATACGCATGAAGTTGTGCAAGAGCCCGCTGAAAGACATGAAGATTAGCAGCCCATCAACGAAATCGGGTCGGCAAGGCCGACCCGATTTCTTCGTGCGCAGTGCGCCTGACTCGGCTCAGTGCAGGGTATCAAGCAGGCGTTTGGCAACATCCTGCTGCATCTGACTGCCTTCCTTCATCACTTCGCTCAGCATGGCGCGGGCACCGTCAGCATCGCCCATGTCCACATAAGCGCGGGCCAGATCGAGCTTGGTATCGACCGGGTCGTCATTGAACTCGCCCAGATCGTTGCCGTGCTCGTCCACGTGATGCGCATTGGCCGACTCGTCGAAATGCCAGCTCGACGTCGGTTCGGCCTCATGCGTACCCGATACATGGGTATCTGTCACCACCGGTGCCACCACCGGCGTATTGTCCTGCGCAGCCGCCGGGTGCGCCGCAGAATCCGCGACAGCGGTCGGATGGGTCAGATCGAAGTTGTAGCTGTATTCACTGACCTTCTTCGGCGCCTGTGATGGCAACGGTGGCATCGACGGGACTGCCTTGGGTGCATTGCCACCGGCTGCATAGTCGTCGATATCGAATGCGCGGCGTGCCTCGGCTTCATCATGGGCCGGCAATTCGGCATGATGGTCGAACAACGGGTGACCCGGCACCAGATCCTCGCCCATGTGCACTACATCCTGCCACTCGTCCTGCTGCGGGTCGGTGATGTGGGCATGCATCGCCTCGGCCGCCGCCTCGAAATGCTCGACGTCGCGACGCGAGTAATACAGGGTGACCAGTTCCAGATGCAGGTAAATATCGTCCGGATGCTCGGCCAGCTGGTCGAGCAGTTCCTCCTGGTCGACGTCGTCGCTGCTGACGATGCCAGGATCGCCCGATGGCGCCGTACCGAAACGGTCAGCCAACGAGGGGGCAGATTTCGCCGCCAGCGCAGCAGCTGGTTTGCGCTTGCGACCAAGCAAGGCCAGCAGGAGCAGCACCAGGATCGCGCCGGCACCAGCCGCCCACGCCCATGTCTGCATGTACCAGGGCTGCTCGACTACCGGCGCGGGACTTGGCGGGGCAATCCGTTTGACTGCCGGCTTGACGGGCGCGGAAGCAACAGCGACTGCGGTCGACGCGCTGGCCGGTGCGCTGGAAGCGGCGATAGCCGGGGCAGCCGTCGCCGCGGCGGAACTCGCGGCAACGGGCGCTGCGCTCGCGCTGGCAGCGGTGCTGGCCGGCGCGGGCTCAGGTTTGGCCTGCGACGAAGCTGCCGCCACCGAGGCAACTGCCGCACTGGCAGCCGCAGCAGGCTTGGCTGTCGTCGTCGCGCTGGCGAGCGCCACTGCCGCAGGCAGACCAGCCGCCTTGCGTGCGGCCGCCAGCTTGTCCTGAAGCTCGGCGATTTCGCTGTCCTTGAGTGACAGCAGGTGCTCGTTCTTGCTGTTGATGTCCGCCAGGTCCTTCAGACGGGTCTTCAGGTCGGCGCTCTGCTGCTGCAGGCTGGCCAGACCTTCCTGGGTACGCAACAGGTCCTGACGCAGGCTTGCAGCGGACTTGTCGCCCTTGCCTTCCGCGCTGCCACCACCCTCGGCGCCGGCGCCTTTGACATCCTTCGCCGGCACCAATGCCAGGCGATCACCGACACCCGTGGACGTGTTGCTGGGGGCACTAGAGGCGGATGCGCGAGTTGCCGCATCGGCCACAACGGTTGGCTTGCCCGGTGTTCCGGCACGCCAGTCGCTGTTCTGGCGACGCACTTCAGCGGCGGCGGCAGCAATCGTCATGGCCTGCGCTTCCGCGGAGGTCGGCACACGCAGTACCGCGCCGCTCTTCAGCGCATTGATATTGTCGTGATAGAACGCGTCCGGGTTGGCCTGCTTGAGTGCCAGCATCATCTGCTGGACATCGACGCCGCCCGTCACGGTGCTGCGCGCGATCGACGACAGCGTCTGGCCACGCGCGACCGGGCCGTATTGACCGTTTCCAGCGACGGCAGTCGTAGCAGATGCGTTGGGTGATGCTGCATGCGAGGGTTTCGGCGCGACGCTGGCCGTTGCTGCGCGGCTGCTGTGGCTCGGCGCTACATGCGCCGGCGTTGCTGCCACGGCTGGTGCAGGCGCCTGCGAACCCGGCGGATCAAGCAGGATGGCGAACTCGCGCACGCTCTTGCCGGCGTGCCCGTTCACTTCGATCAGCAGGTCGAGATAGGGGTCGTCCACCGCCACGCTGCTGGTGATGCGGATAGAGGGATGGTCAGTACCGGCATTGGCGACACTGAAATGCAGCGGAATGGTGGTACGGCCGCCAGTAATGCCGGCGCGGGTGAAGTCGTCGCTGGAAGCCAGCTGGACCGTGAGGCCTTGCAGCTCCGCCGGATTGGCCGGATGCAGCGGGATTTCCGCCAGCAACGGCTGCCCCAGCGCCGATTTGACCTGGATCTGGCCCAAGTCCAGCGCCATCGCCTGAGTGCCGCCCAGTGCCAGCGCCATCAATATCGACAACTTCAACGAACGATTCATTACGTGCTCCCCCGAACGATCCCTGGCGCCATTTTTGGTGTTGCCGCCGTGACGGCTGCTGCCCCAAACGAGATGCCACTTTAGTTATATGCAAGCCAATCAACAATAGGCGGGGCGAATACTTGCAATGCATTGCTGCAGTGCGTTCTCACCGCCGCGGTGCATTCAGGGCTGGCTGGCCGGCGGTTTGGCACGCAACGCATCGAGTTGTTTCTGCAGCTCTGCGATCGCCTGATCCTGCTGCTGCAGGCGCTCGCTGGCCCGCTTGCTGTCCGATTCCTGGCTGGTGACAGCCTGTTCCAGCCGCTTCACTTCGGCCTGGTGCTGCGCCAGGCGCTGCTGCGCCTGAGTCAACGACGCCGATGCGGCCACCGGTTTGGCAGCCGTATGCGACGGCGGCTTGCCGCCGTCCGCCCGCGCTGCCGGGACAGCCATTAACCCAATCAGACCAGCAAGTAACCAATAACGCATCTCAGAGATAGTCCTCGATCAACAATTCGGCAATCTGCACGGCATTCAGCGCCGCGCCCTTGCGGATATTGTCCGAGACAATCCACAGGTCCAGCCCGCGCTCATGCGAGATGTCCTCGCGGATGCGACCCACGAACACCCCATCGTTACCGGCCGCCTCGCCCACCGGGGTCGGGTAGCCGCCCGGCTTGCGCTCGTCCACCAGCACCACGCCCGGCGCCTGCCGCAGCAGTTCGCGGGCCTGTTCGGCGGTGATCTTCTCGCTGGTCTCGATATGCACTGCCTCGGAATGGCCATAGAACACCGGCACGCGTACCGCGGTCGGGTTCACCTGGATCGACTCGTCCTCCAGGATCTTGCGGGTTTCCCACACCAGCTTCATTTCCTCCTTGGTGTAACCGTTCGGCTGGAAGTCGTCGATCTGCGGGATCACATTGAACGCGATCTGCGCGGGGAATTTCTTGCCCGGTTCCACGCTTTGGAAGTTCAGCAGCGCCGCGGTCTGCTTGCCGAGCTCCTCCATTCCCGTACGACCGGCACCGGAGACCGACTGGTAGGTGGCGACATTGATCCGCTCGATCTGCACCGCACGGTGGATCGGCGCCAGTGCCACCAGCATCTGCATGGTCGAGCAGTTCGGGTTGGCAATGATGCCGCGACGGGTGTAGTCGGCGATCGCGTGCGGGTTGACCTCGCTGATCACCAGCGGGATGTCGTCCTGGTAACGGAACTCCGAGGTGTTGTCGATCACCACCGCGCCGGCCGTCGCTGCACGGGGTGCATGCACCTTGCTGACCGAGCCGCCGGCCGAGAAAAACGCGATATCGACGCCTTCGAAATCGTAGGTATCCAGCAACTGGACGGTGATCTGCTGGCCACCGAAGGTGATTTTTCCGCCAGCCGAGCGCTCGCTGGCCAATGGCACCAGTTCGCTGACCGGAAAGTCCCGCTCGGCGAGGATCGCCAACAGGGTCTCGCCCACGGCGCCGGTCGCACCGACCATTGCCACCTTGTAACTGCTCTTTTTGCTCATGATCCGCTTTCGATGGAGTGGGATGACGCACACCGGCATAGTGTGCAGTAGGGTTCGTCAAGTATACGTCTGGACGGCTAGGCGGCCAAACGTAGTGTCATCTGGTGAGTACTTCTGGATTGATCGGTGTCGGCGGATGCCCGGACTGCGGCCCGCGACCCAGCGCCGCGATCAGATTGTCGGCTGCCAGGGTGGCCATGGCGCGGCGGGTATCTTCGGTAGCGCTGGCAATATGCGGGCTCAGCACGACATTCTCGAGCGCGAGCAGATCGGCATGCACCGCCGGCTCACCTTCGAACACATCGAGCCCAGCCGCGCCGAGGCGCCCGTCGCGCAACGCAGATGCCAGCGCTGCATCATCGACGATGCCGCCACGGGCGATGTTCACCAGCACGGCGCGTGGCTTCATCAGCGCCAGTTCGGCAGCACCGATCGCGTGGCGGTTTTCCGACGTGAACGGCAACACCAGCACGAGATGGTCGGACTCGCGCAGCAGGGTCGGCTTGTCCACATAGCGGGCGCCGCAGGACTGTTCCAGCGACTCCGGCAGGCGATGCCGGTTGTGATACAGCACCGGCATGCCGAAGCCCTGCGCACGTCGCGCGATCGCCTGACCGATCCGGCCCATCCCGAGGATACCCAGCGTCTTGCCATGCAGGTCGACACCGAGCCAGTCGTCGAACCGCATGCCATGCCACTGCCCTGCACGCAGCCAGCGCTCGGCTGAATTCACCCGGCGCGCGGCCACCAGCAGCAAGGCCCAGGCGTAATCGGCCACACTCTCATTAAGCACTTCGGGCGTGTTGCTGGCGATGATGCCGGCGCGTGTAATCGCAGCGATGTCGAGGTTGTTGTAGCCGACACCAAGGTTGGCGATCGCCTTCAGCCGGTTGTTGCCCTCGAGCACGGCGGCATCGACCCGATCATTCAAACCCAGCAGGGCGCCATCGAATCCAGCCAGCGCTTTTTTCAGCTGCTCGGTGGACCGCTTCTGATCGGCAGTCTCTGCCACCACCACGAAATACTGTTCTAGTTTCGTCACTATTTCGGGAAAAAGTGGGCGTGATACCCATACACGCTGCTTGCTCATGTTGCCGTCGCCTGGTCGCTGGGGATGAACCTCATTCGGCCACTCATGGTGGCGAATAGGATCAAGGGATTCTTGGCGTGATGGCCCCCACGTCGCCACATTGCGCGCGATGGCGCAGCGCGTGATCGATCAGCACCAACGCCATCATCGCCTCGGCGATCGGGGTGGCGCGGATACCGACGCAGGGATCGTGGCGACCCTTGGTCACGACTTCGGTCGGCTCGCCAGCCAGATTCACGCTGTGGCCGGGAATCAGGATGCTTGAGGTGGGCTTGAGCACGATTGAGGCGGTCACCGGCTGGCCGCTGCTGATGCCGCCCAAGATGCCGCCGGCATGGTTGGAGGCAAAGCCGTCCATGCTCATTTCATCGCGATGCTGGCTGCCATGCTGGGTGACCGCCGCGAAACCGTCGCCGATCTCCACGCCCTTTACCGCGTTGATCGACATCAGCGCGCTGGCCAGGTCGCCGTCGAGCTTGCCGTAGATCGGCTCGCCCCAGCCCGGCGGCACGCCGTCGGCGACCACGTTGACCCGCGCACCGACCGAGTCGCCGGACTTGCGCAGCGCGTTGATATAGGTCTCCAGCGCAGGCACCTGCGCCACATCCGGCCAGAAGAACGGGCTCTGCTCCACCGCCCCCCAGTCGAACGCATCCGGTGTGACATCGCCGATTTGCGCCAGGTAACCGCGCACGCGCACGCCATAACGTTCGGCCAGCCATTTCTTGGCGATCACCGCAGCGGCCACCCGCATGGTGGTTTCGCGCGCCGAGGAACGGCCACCGCCACGCGGGTCGCGGATGCCATACTTCTGCCAGTAGGTGTAATCGGCGTGACCGGGACGGAAGGTCGACACGATGTCACCATAATCCTTGCTGCGCTGATCGGTATTGCGGATCAGCAGCGCGATCGGCGTGCCGGTGGTCTTGCCTTCGTAGACGCCCGAGAGGATCTCCACCTCGTCCGCCTCGTGTCGCTGGGAGGTGTAGCGACTCTTGCCGGTGGCGCGGCGATCCAGATCCTGACGAAACTCTTCTGTACTGATCGGCAACCCCGGCGGGCAACCGTCGATCACACAGCCGATGGCCGGGCCATGGCTTTCGCCGAAGGTGGTGACAGTGAAGAGCTTGCCAAAGGAATTGCTGGACATGGGTGTCTGGGCGTCTGCGGGAACTGCCAGCTTAACCGCGATAGCTGGCAGTCGTGTGGCTCTATGAATGCCGCGCGATGGCGGCAGCGTGGATCGCCGTGGCGTGCTCGACCAGGTCGCGCCGCTCCAGCGCGAAGATGCCCATCTGACCGACCTTGAACTCGATCCAGATGAACGGGACTTCCGGCAACAGTGCAGCCAGCGCGTGTTCGCTCTCGCCCACCTCGACGATCAGCAGGCCGTCGTCGGTCAGGTAGTCGGCAGCCTCGTCGAGCATGCGCAAGCACAGATCCAGACCATCGACGCCCGAGGTAAGGCCCAGTTTCGGTTCGTGCGCGTATTCACCCGGCAGTGCGGTGTACTCGTCCTCGGTGACATATGGCGGATTGGAGACAATCAGGTCGTAGCGACGCCCCTTCACTCCCGCAAACAAGTCCGACTGGATCGCCTCGACCCGGCCTTCGACGTGCTGGAACACGATGTTCTCGCGCGCCAGCGACAGCGCCTCCTCGCTGATGTCGACGATGTCGACCTGCCAGTCCGGGTTGTACTCGGCGATCGCGATGCCAATGCAACCCGAGCCGGTGCACAAGTCCAGCACGCGATCGATGTGGCGCTCGTCCAGCCACGGTGCGAAGCGCGACTCAATCAGTTCGGCGATCGGCGAGCGCGGCACCAAGGCGCGGCGATCGCTCTTGAACTTCAGCCCGGCGAACCAGGTTTCACCGACCAGGTAGGCTACCGGCAGGCGCTCGCCGACGCGACGCTCGATCAATGCCAGCACGTTCTCGCGCTCGGCCGCGGTGAGCCTGCCTGCGCCGTATGCCGGCGGGATATCCGGCGGCAGATGCAGACTGGCCAGAACCAGATGGGTAGCCTCGTCAATCGGGTTGTCGTGGCTATGCCCGAAGGTCAGCCCGGCAGCCGAGAAGCGGCTGGCGCCATAACGGATGAAGTCGATGATGGAGGCGAGTTCGGCAGTCACGGCGATCCAGAGTTGCGACGGAGTGGCCGGCCATTATAAGGCCTGCGGGCCGACTCACCCCGTATACTGGCCGGATGACTTTCAACGTATTCCTGCAGTACATCCTGCCGCACCGCGCCCTGTCGCGCCTGGTCTACTGGGCCACGCGCTGGACCTTCGCGCCGTGGAAAAACTGGCTGATCAGTACCATCGTGCGCAATTACAACGTGAACATGGCCGAGGCCGCGCAGCCTGATGCACTGGCCTACCAGCACTTCAATGCATTCTTCACACGCAAGCTGCGCCCCGACGCGCGCAGGGCAGACAGCGATCCCGCCGCCCTGCTCTCGCCCGCCGATGGCAAGATCAGCCAGTCCGGTGCGATCGTCGATGGCCGCATCTTCCAGGCGAAGGGTCAGGAGTACACCGCCGCCGAACTGCTTGGCGACGAAGCCGCAGCAGCACCGTATCGAAACGGCCATTTCGTCACCGTCTATCTGTCCCCGCGCGACTATCACCGCGTGCACATGCCACTGAAAGGAACGCTGAAGGAGACCGTGCACGTGCCCGGCCGCATCTTCAGCGTGGCGCCGTTCGCGGTGGCGGCAATCCCGCGGCTGTTCGCACGCAACGAACGGCTGGTCTGTCACTTCGAGGGCGAACACGGCCCGTTCGTGGTGGTGATGGTGGGTGCGATCCTGGTCTCGTCGGTGGCCACCGTATGGGATGGACTGGTGATTCCGCCGTATGCCTCGTCGATCCGCCGCAAGTCATTTGCCGGGCAGAACATCACGCTGGAGCGCTTTGCCGAGATGGCGCGCTTCAACATGGGCTCGACCGTAATCCTGCTGCTGCCGGAGGGTTCAGCCACGCTCGACGCCCTGCAACCGCAACAGCCCGTGCTGGTGGGACAACGGCTCGGCCACAGCTGACCCGAACAAGCCCCGCGGCAGGTTACTGGCCGTCGACCCCTGAAAACTGACGTCATGCGTCATTTTGTGACGCTTTACGCGCATTCGTCAGATCGCCCCCGCTACGCTGGCGTCTTCGCCGCACGTCAGTGCTGCCGAATTCCAGCGCCGAGGGGATCCATGCAACTACTCACTTCATTCTTCGTGATGATGCGTACGCGCCAGCTTGGGCGCCAGTTCCGCGGTATCGAGCGCAGCGTTCGGGCGCTGCCCAAGCGCAGCCATACGCGATTGAGCATGCTGACCCTGCGTGAGATCGGCCAGGCTTCACGCAGCGATTTCCCACACCTGTATGGGACTTCGCCGGAGGCGCGCTACCTGCCCTGGGGCCAGGGCACCGAAGCCGGTTACGAGCGCGCCTGCTCACCCAATCCCGAAGTGGCGCTGCGCGGCATCGCGCTGTGGCTGGCTGTGGCCTACCACGAAACCAAGAATTCCCCGCATGCCAGCCTGCAGCCGCAGCATCGGCAGCTGATGCAGCTGCTGCGCGAATTGAAGGAAGTTCATAGCAACGGCAACACAGCGGAAAGCTGGATGCAGACCAGCGCGGCAGCCTGAGATCAGACCGCCGCGTGCCGTTTCACTGGCAAGCCGGCAACCTCAGTGTCTGCCCGACAGCAATGTGCTGGTGCCTGAGTCCGTTCATCTCGGCGATTTCCTGCACGCTTGAGCAATGCAGGTTGCGCACGATGCTGACCAGCGTGTCGCCACGACGAACCTTGTAGCTGCGATCCTTGCGCACCACCGGCGGCGACGCCTGCTCCGGTGGCGGAGCCTGCACCACCGGAACCACGGCACTGTGCAGGTCGTGCGCGAGGATCGGCCACGGACCATCGACGCAACGCGCCGCGTAGGCCTGCTCCAGCGACTTGGGCAACTGCAGCTGTGCGCCCACTGGCTGCGTCACTTGTGGGTCCAGTCGCGGATTGAGATTGCGCAAGGTCCGGAACCAGCCATCCGCCATGCCACCAGCCGATCCCAGGCACACGGTCAACTCGGACAGTGACGCCGGCTGCTTCAGCGTGATCATGGTGGGGGCACCGTCGATCCTGGGGAATCTCAGGTTGTAGCTGTCCGGATGCAGGAACAGCCACGCGGCGGCAAGCACGGACGGCACGTAGTCACGGGTTTCCTGCGACAACTGGTTGTATACGCGTGGGTCGTAGAAGCTCACCGACGTGTCGTCGCCGACGGCGCGGCGCATGCGGCCCTCGCCACCGTTGTAGGCGCCGATGGTGAGTTCGAGGTTGTTGTTGAAGATCCCCAGCTGCTCATTGAGGTATTCGGCATTCGCCCGCGCTGACGCAGCCGGATCGAAACGCGTGTCGAAGCCGTTGTCCATACCCAGGCCGAAGCGCATGCCGGTGGCATACATGAACTGCAGTGGGCCGGCTGCACCCGAACGCGAGACGGCATTCACCTTGCCGCCCGATTCCTTCGCCATGATGCCGAACAGCAGCGCCTCAGGCAGATCCGCCTTCTCGTACTGTGGCCACATCTGCGAACGCAGGTACTGGTAATTGACGTAGGCATCCATCAATTGCGGCCGCCACTGGGTCAGCCACATTTCCAGCGCCGCCTTGACCGGACCGTTCATCGCGATCAGTTCGGACAGTTTCTGCCCATGCAGCAGGGTCACGCTGCGCTGCGCTTGCGGCAGACTGGCCGCGCCGGTCTTGCCCGCGGCCAGTGCCGCCTGCGACGGATCAACATCGTCGTTCAGGTCCTGGTCGTCATTAAAGTTGCCGTCCTTGAGGCGCAACAGATGATCGAACACCGAGAAGAATCGCTGCGAATCGCATCCTGGCGTATTGCCGCATTGCGCCGACGCCTGCTTCAGCCGGTCCAACGACTGGGTGAGCGTCAGCTGCGCGGCTTCCAGATTGCCCTCGCGCGACTGCTGCAGCGCGGTCTCGTAACCCTTGCTGGCCAGATCGAGCTGGCTGTAAAGCGCATTGACCTGGGCTGAGGGCCTGCTACCTCCCGTACTGGCGCACGCGGCGAGCAACCCGAGCGATACTGCAAGCGGCATCAGGCGCAGGGAACGAACAGCGGTACGCAACACCATCACAGACTTCACCCGCTAAAAGCGTCCACCATAACCGGCGCGGCACTTCGACTCAACGCATCCGCACGGCAGCTTGACCTTGTTGGCTACAATCGGGCGATCTCGAATGGATGGAACGCCATGACTGAAGTTCTCTTCGGCAACAAGTACTGAGCGGATATCCTCCTCCCATGCCGAGAATTGAACTGATCGATCCGCAGCTGCCGCTGGCACAGCAGTTGCGAGACGCACTGCGCTACCCGCTACGGGGCGCTGCGCTGCCCGCGATCGCGGCATTCACGCTGGCCCATTACCTGGCGCTGCTTCCGGTGGCCGGCTGGTTTCTTGAACTGGTGATCTGGGCGACGACTTACGTGTATGCGCTGGAATGCCTTCGTCATAGCGCCGACGGCTATGCGATGCCGCCGGAATTCGCCGAGCCCGGCCATGGTGGCTGGGCGTTGGTGGCGATCCTGTTGTGGTCGATGGTACTGACCTTGCTGGTGAAGCTGAACTTCGGTGGTGGCGCTTGGGTCATCACATTGCTGATGGCAGTCAGCCTGCCGGCCATCGCCATGTCGCTGGCACTCGACGGCAGCGTCGGGCACGCGCTGAATCCGCTCACGTGGATCCAGGTGATGTCGCGTTTCGGCCTGCCCTACCTGCTGCTGATCGGCGTGCAATGCCTGATCGCGCTGGTAGTTGGTGTGGCGCAGGTGGCCTTCGAATCCGCGTTCCCGCGGGTGATTTCGCTGCCATTGTTTTACCTGGTAGCCAACTACGCCACTTTGTTCAACTTTCATCTGATGGGCGTACTGATCCACCAGCGCCACGAACATTTCGGCCTGCAGCCGAAGGCGCATGTGCTGGCGCGGGAAATCCACCAGGATGCCGACCAGCACCTGCTGGATGAAGTGGCAGCCCTTGCACCCGAACAGCCCCAGGCCGCGCTCGACCTGCTGGTGCCACGCCTGCGTGAGCATGCCGCACCAGCCCCCGTGCATAACGCCTATCGCCAGCTGTTGAAGCGCCTGGGCCTCAACGACGCGCTGCTCGTGCATGGCCAGATCTGGATGGCAGCATTGATTGCCCAGCGCGAATCACGCCGCGCGCTTGGCGTGTTGCAGGAGTGCTGCAGTATCGATGCCGATTTCGTCCCGGACGATCCGCGCACCTGCGGCGAGCTGGCTGATCTGGCCGCACGGCTGGGCATGAGCCGGCTCGCACTGCAGCTCTGCCGTGGCTACCTGAAGCACTGGCCGCGCGATCCACAGATCCCACATTACGGATTGCTGGCTGCACGATTGCTCGGTGAACATGCCGACCAGCACGCCGAAGCGTTACAACTGCTGGATCAGCTGGCATCGGCATGGCCTGATCATCCGTTGCATACCGACATCGGCACCCAGCGGCAACGATTGGCAAGCCCCGCATGAGCCGCTGGCGGCCGCCTTCCCCCAGCTCTACCGCGATCATCACCCGCGAGGGCTTCGAGCGGCTCAAGGCCGAGCTGGATCACCTCTGGCATGTGCTGCGGCCGGAAGTAGTGAGGGCACTGGCCGCCGCCGCGGCCGAAGGCGATCGCTCGGAAAACGCCGAATACATCTACCGCAAGAAACAGCTGGGCGAGATCGACCGTCGTGCGCGCTATCTGAGCAAGCGCATTCCCTCGCTCAAGGTGGCCGAAGGCGCTCCGAGCGATCGTTGCCTGGTGTTCTTCGGTGCACGGATCGAGCTGGAAAATGTCGATACCGGTGAGATACTCCGTTATCGCATCGTCGGCCCGGACGAAACCGACGCGAAGCTGGGCTGGATCAGTATCGATTCGCCACTGGCGCGGGCCGTACTCAAAAAGCGCGTTGATGACGAATTTGCCGCCGAACTCCCGGATGGCTCCGTGCGGTTTGCTGTGCTTGCCGTGGATTACGGCTAATGTCGTGGCTCACCGGACCGGTTTTATCCTTGACTCGCAATTACACACATGACGGAACCTTGCATGCGTCATACACCAAATGCACCCATCGTCTTTCATTGCAATATATGCGATCGAGAAAATCATGCGGACCTGCATAAACTGACACGTGACGATCCCAGCTGCAGCAAATGCGGGTCCAGCGTGCGGCTACGTTCTATCGTGCAGATTCTCACCACCGAGCTGTTCGGCTGCAGTCTTCGCATTTCTGAAATTCCACGAAGTCCGGAGCTGGTTGGCATTGGCATGAGCTGCTGGAACGGATACGCCGACCGGCTGGCACGACACTTGCGTTTTCGCAATACGTTCTACCATCAGGAACCACGCCTCGACATCACCCGGATTGACCCGGCAATGGAGGGGTCACTGGACTTTGTCATCGCCACAGACGTCTTTGAACACATCGTGCTACCTGTCTCAACCGCCTTCGAAAACACCAGGAAGTTACTGAAGCCGGATGGTGTATTCATTTTTTCGGTGCCCTTCACGCATCCAGGCGTTGAGTCGCAACCGGCACTGGAACATTTCCCCGAATTGCACAACTATTCCATACAAGAGGCAGATGGCCATTTCAGATTGAAAAACACGACTCGCGCGGGAGAAGTTCAATATTTTGATGATCTGGTATTCCACGGCGGCCCCGGCACCACCCTGGAAATGCGTCTATTTTCGGAATGGTCCATTTTGACTGAAATGGAAAATGCCGGATTTCACGATGTGACAATCTATAGCGGATCGGATCTTCGGCATGGCATTTACTGGCCCGAAAAATGGTCTGTCCCGATGGCTGCACGTACACGCCCAAGGCATGTTTGAAATACGCATGAATCGTGGGTGGCCGTATCAATCAGACTCGCTGACTCATCCACATGCGACCACCATTAATCAATGGCGAACACTCTTTGCAAGGCCTCATCGCCGCCCCTTTATGTTTGTCGCTTGTCGAAGCGTCAAATTTTGGAAGCAAACAGGGCCCCGACCTTGACCAGTGCGCTGTTCGGCAATGGGCCCGCATAAGACGAGATGTTCAGAGTGACAATTTTTCCCTTGGCACGGAATGTCAAAGTCTGAAGAAGGAAATTGGGGAATTTGTCGTTTCTCAATGTTGCTGCGTCACCGACGCCGGCGATCTTGGTGTAGGTACCATCGTGCGATTTCACACCATCGTCGAACGAGGTCTTCAGCCAGCCCGTATCTGCATCCATATGCACAGAAACAGACACCTTCGCGCGTTCTCCCATGTTGTAGTCGCAGCCAGACCCCGCGACATTGGGTATCAGCTGGCCAGGCAGGCCAAGCGCGCCGATCACCGTCGAAGCGGGTACGGCATCACACAGACTCGCAGCCATTGCCGGTGTCACCGAAGACCCCATACCGGCCAGTCCCAGGAACATGCACGTCCTGATCATCGATTGCATCTGGATGCCCCCTGCGCGGCAGAACCATTGGTGGTACGGAACCGTACTCGCGCCTGCGCGGGATTTGCCACTACCCGAAGGGGATAGGCCAAACAGGACCGCGCCATCAACCCTGTCGGCGTCCCCGTCGAGCCCCGAGCTACCCATGATTCCAAGCACGCCGAAACATCACGGTGGATGCGGCAACAACTCTCGCGTGTCCCGCTGATAATCGCGTTCGATCTGCGCCAGCCTCGCTTGCTGTGCCTGCAGGCTCACCCACTGGCTATGCTCGGCCTGTTGCCGCAGCAACGCATATTGCATATCTACGAATGGCTGCAGCACGTGGTTGTTCTCTGGCGCGAAACCGCCCAGGTCGGGGATGCGGGCCAGCTGGGCACGTTCGCGTGCCCCGGCCTCCCCGGGCGCCTTGCCATAGGCGAGGATGAAGTCGGTCAGCTGCCGGCGTAGCGGCGCCGCCAACCCCTCACGCACCACGAGCACGCCGGAAGGGATCAGCGGCGAACGCCAGATCACATTGAGCTGGGCAGCCTCGCTCGGGAAATGGCGTCGGAACAGATCCATGTCCGGATTGTTACTGCTGGCCACATCCACTTCACCATTGACCACAGACAGGAGATTGCCCTGATGGTCGGCCACCCGAACATCGGCAAAAAAGGTGTCGGAATTGAGACCGCGCGGCGCAAACACATCGGCTTCCGGCACGATGTAACCAGTGACTGACAGGTGTTCGCTGCGGGCGTAACGCCAGTGGCCTGGCTTGGCCAGCAAGTCGCCGAGGCCGTGTATGGGGCTGTCGCCGCGCACCACCAGCATGCCGATATTGCCCCTGGCACCATCGCTGCGTACGAACTGGGCAAACACCTGCATGTGCTGATGTGTCACCGCCTCCACGGCGAGCGTGCCTGAGAGAAACGCGATATCCACCTGCTGTGCGCCGATGGCCTCGGAGAGGCCGGTGTAGCTGCTCACCGACACCGTAGTCACCGGATGGCCCAGCCGCTTCTGCAGCTCCTCCAGCAGCAGCCGCCATTGCTCCAGCGACTCGGATGCGCTGCCGATCGGCAGGATGCCGAAACGGATAGGAGTCAGTGGCGCCATGTCGCTCGCAGCTGTTGCGCTGCCGGCGGCGATCAACAAGGCAAGGATCAGCCACTTCATGGCGAAATGGACCGGGCGTGCGCAACCCAGCCGACGGCGGCGCAGCCGATACGTGGCGATGTTCAATGACCTGACTCCCCTGCACCGCGCCCTGTCCCCACGTATATAGCCGCGATCGCGGGCAGGAGCAAGGCTCAGGGAAGAGCCGGCGGATATTCGCGGCCGGCACGCCGTGGCTGATAGCAGGCAGTCGCAAGATGAAACGATTCATCAACATTGCCGACGTGCCAACCCGGAATGCCCGCCAGCGGCAACGGCCGCAACTCCAGTGGATCGCACAGCAACCGGCCACCGACAATCGCTTCGGTGCAACGGGTACTCAGTTGCCTGACATCGGCATTACCCGCTGCCTGGAACACGACTGCCTTGCCCACCAGCAGCTTGTCCGGATTCAACGCATGCTCCAGCAACGCGTGGCCAAACAGCTCCAGTTGGATCGAACCGTCGAGCCACGCATGCCGCTGGCGCCAGAACAAGCCATGCCAGTCATGGGCATCCCACAGTGCCAGCAACGCAGGATCTTGCAGCGTGACGATCACGCCTGCCTCATCGAAGTGGGTCATCGCGTATTGCGGGCGCGAACGAAGCTTCGGCCCCATCCGCACGATCTCTGCCATCTGGCGCTGGTTCAACGCCAGTTTCAATATGGGGTAGCGTAACCACACCAGCGCGTTGAGCAGGTCATGCCAGTTGCCTTCGCGGGTGGCGATCTCGCCACGTTCGGCAATGCGCTGCTCGTAGTGCAAGCCATCGGCCAGCAACGCCAGTGTCTGCGCCACGAAGCGATGCCGCGCCCCTTTGGGCAGATAACTGTTGAGCTGTTCGATCGAAGGCCACGCATGGCCTTGAAGCAACGCGGCGTACTCGCGCCATGCCGCCAGCGGTAGCCGTTCGAACACCGTCGGCTCGACTGCCTCGCGCGACGGCGCGTGGTAGCGCATGTGCTCAGCCGGCGAGGCGCGCGTGCAGGTCGTGCTCGCTGGCGCCCACTACCAGGACCTCGGCGAACTGGCCTGGCTTGAGCTTGTGGCCATCGGCGATCAGCACCGTGCCATCGATCTCCGGGGCATCTGCCGCCGAACGCGCGACCGCACCATCCGTCGTCACTTCGTCGACCAGCACCTTGATCGTGCGACCGATCTTGCGTTGCAATTTCGCCGCGGAAATTTCCGCCTGCACCGCCATGAACTGTTCCAGGCGATCTTCCTTCAGTTCCTCGGAGACCGGATCAGGCAGCTCGTTCGCCTTGGCGCCATCGACCGGCGAATAGGCAAACGCACCGACGCGATCGAGCTCGGCTTCGCGCAGGAAGTCGAGCAGTTCCTCGAACTCGGCATCGGTCTCGCCGGGGAAGCCGACGATGAAGGTGCTGCGGATGGTCAGGTCCGGCACGAGCTTGCGCCAGTTCTGGATGCGCTCCAGGGTCTTGTCGATATTGCCCGGGCGCTTCATCAGCTTGAGGATGCGCGGGCTGGCGTGCTGGAACGGGATGTCGAGGTACGGCAACAACTTGCCGGCCGCCATCAGCGGCATGATCTCGTCCACGTGCGGGTACGGGTAGACGTAGTGCAGGCGCGACCAAACGCCCAGCTCGGACAGGCCTTCGCACAGCTCGGTCATGCGCGTGCGGTAGCTCTTGTCGCGCCACTGGCGCTCGGCGTATTTCAGGTCCACGCCGTAGGCGCTGGTGTCCTGCGAGATCACCAGCAGTTCCTTGACGCCACCCCTGACCAAGCGCTCGGCTTCCAGCAGTACTTCGTCGACCGGGCGCGAGACCAGGTTGCCGCGCATCGACGGAATGATGCAGAAACTGCAACGGTGATTGCAGCCTTCGGAAATCTTCAGATAGGCGTAGTGCTTCGGAGTCAGCTTGACGCCGGTGTCCGGCACGATGTCGAGAAAGCGGTTGCGCTGCGGCGGCAACGCGGTATGCACCGCGTTCATCACGCTGACGTAGTCCTGCGGGCCGCTGATCGACAGCACGTCCGGATACGCCTCGCGGATCAGCGCCTCGCGCTTGCCGAGGCAGCCGGTGACAATCACCTTGCCGTTCTCGTGCAGGGCGGTGCCGATCGAATCCAGCGACTCCTGCACCGCCGCGTCGATGAAGCCGCAGGTGTTCACCACCACCGCGTCCGCTTCGCCGTAGCTGGGTACGATCTGGTAACCCTCGACCTTCAGCTGGGTGAGGATGCGTTCGGAATCGACCAACGCCTTGGGGCAGCCGAGGCTGACGAAACCGATCTTGTGTGCAGCCTGGGACATAAGCGTAGTTACCGTGAAAACGTGCGCGAAAACAGGTGATTATACGCGAGCGCGCGAGCTATGCCGTGGCAGCTAAGATCACAGCTTCGAAACCGCGAGCATCCAGCCATGGGCCAGCAGATCAACCTACCCACCACCCGCACCCAGTGCATCGGCGCGTATCTAGCCCAACCGCAGGGCAAATCGAAGGGCGGCATCGTGGTGATCCAGGAGATCTTCGGCGTCAACGCGCACATGCGCAGCGTGGTCGACCGCTTCGCCGAGCACGGCTATACCGCGATCGCGCCGGCATTCTTCGACCATCTGGAAACCGGCGTGGAGTTGGGCTACGACGAGGCCGGTTACGCCAGGGGCAAGCAGCTTGTTACCGAACTGGGGCTGGAACACGCCGTGGAGGACGTCGCCAGTGCAGCCGAGGCAATCGCGTCGGCGGGCAAGATCGGCACCGTCGGCTACTGCTGGGGCGGTACCGTGGCGCTGCTGGCCGCGCTGCGCCTGGGCCTGCCCTCGGTGAGCTACTACGGCGCGCGCAACCTGCCGTTCCTGCATGAAACACCGAAGGCTCCGGTGATGTTCCACTTCGGCGAGAAGGACCAGCACATCACACCCGAGATGGTGGCCAAGCATCGCGAGGCACTGCCTCAGATGGAGACGTTCACCTATCCGGCCGATCACGGTTTCAACCGTGATGTCGGTGCCAGCTACGACGAGGCCAGCGCAAAGCTCGCCTTGCAGCGCACCCTGGCGTTCTTCGACAAATACCTGGCTGGCGCATGAGCAAGCCCGATTTCGTGCTCGACGCCCGGCTGGACACGGATACGCGGCTGATCGCATCGCTCGCGCTGTGCGATGTGCGACTGATGAACGATGCACGTTACGCCTGGCTGGTGTTGGTGCCACGCCGTGCTGGACTGGTGGAGATCACGGATCTGTCCGCCGACGAGCAGGCGCAGCTATGGCAGGAAGTGAATCGCGCCTCGACAGCCCTGCGTGCAGTCACCCCGTGCGACAAGCTCAACCTAGGCGCGCTCGGCAATATCGTGCGCCAGTTGCATGTGCACGTCATCGCACGCTGTGAAGGTGATCCGGCGTGGCCTGGCCCGGTGTGGGGTTACGGTTCCGCGCAGCCGTATGTCGAAGCCAGTCTGACTGCACGACTGGATGCGCTGCGGCAGGTACTCGCCAACGCTGCCGGATAACACCTTGATGCCGCCGACCATCAAGTTCGAAGCGCTGGCCGAGGATGCACTGCTGCTACGTTTCGGCGAGCGCATCGACATCGAGCTCAATGCACAGGTGCAAGCAGCGACTGCCCGTCTGCGCCAGCGTCTGCCACAACTGGAATGTGTACCCGCCTATGCCAGCGTACTGTTGCGCTTCGACCTGCAGCACTGGCCCGGCGACAACCCACATGAACAAATACAGGCTGCCGCTGGCGCAGCTCTGGACGAAACTTCTTCAACTATCGCCGCAGTGCAAGACCTGGTGATCCCGGTTTGCTATGGCGGCGAGTACGGGCCGGATCTGGCCGAGGTTGCCGCACTTTGCCGTCTCGACACGGACACCGTGATTGCCCGTCACACTGCTGCCGACTACCGCGTGGCGATGCTTGGCTTCGCGCCAGGCTTCCCCTATCTGCTCGGACTCGATCCGCAACTGGCGGTACCGCGTCGCACCGACCCGCGCCAACGCGTGCCGGCTGGCAGTGTGGCGATCGGCGGCAGCCAGACCGGCATCTATCCGGAGGTTCTGCCGGGCGGCTGGCAACTGATCGGACGTACGCCGTTGCGCCTGTTCGACATCACGGCAAACACGCCATCGCTGTTCGCGCCAGGCGATCGCGTGCGCTTCCAGGCGATCGACGAAGGCCAGTTCCACGACCTGGCAGCGGCCAATCCGGCATGAATGTGACCGTCATCAAACCCGGTTTGCTGAGCAGCCTGCAGGATGCCGGGCGCCCTGGTCATGCTGCGCTCGGCGTGGGTCGTACCGGCGCGATGGATCCATCCGCATGGCAGCTGGCCAATGCGCTGGTTGGAAATGCCGGTGGCGAGGCCGCGATCGAATGCACCCTGACTGGCCCGAGTCTGCGTTTCGAACAGGCTGCGGTGATTGCGCTGACCGGCGCACCGATCACCGCCCGCGTCGGTGAACACAGCATGCCGATGTGGACCACCTGCCACTTGCCTGCCGGCAGCGTGCTGCATCTCGGTGGCATGGCCAGCGGCTGCCGCAGCTATCTCGCGGTGCGCGGCGGCTTCCACGTAGAAGCGCTGCTTGGCAGCCGCAGCAGCGACCTGCATGCGCGCATCGGCTACGCACACGGCCGTGCGCTGTGCAGCGGCGACGTGTTGCCGATTGGCGCTACTGCACCGTTGCCCGGCTCACCCGCTGGCAACGACGTGCAGCCGCTGGGCTGGAGCCTCGATCCGCAGCCCTGGTTCGACTTCGCCCAGCGCCCGTTGGCGCTGCTGCGCGGTAGCCACTGGGCGCAGCTGGATACAGCGTCGCAGCAACTCCTGTTCGGAGGAAAATTTTCTCTGAGCAAGGACAGCAACCGTACCGCCAGCCGTCTGGACGGCCATACGCTGAAATTGCGGGCACCGCTGGAGTTGATCTCCGAGGCAGCGCTGCCTGGCACCGTGCAATTGCCACCGTCCGGTCAACCGATCGCCCTGCTGGCCGAGGCGCCGGTGACCGGCGGCTACCCGCGGATCGGCCAGATCGCCGCAGTGGATCTGCCAGGACTGGCGCAACGACGCCCGGGCAATACCGTATGCTTCCGCGAAACCACGCTGGACGAGGCGTTGATGCGGCTGGCTGCACGTCGGCAGCGGCTGACACGCCTGCTCGGCACGATCGCACAACGACTGGAACACAGGTGATTGAGACAACCCACATGAACCGCATCGATCTTAACGGTGATCTCGGTGAATCGTTTGGCGCCTGGCGCATGGGCGACGACGACGCGCTGCTGGCCCTGCTCAGTTCGGCGAACATCGCTTGCGGCTTCCATGCCGGTGACCCGGAAATCATGCGTCACACGGTGGCGCATGCGGTAGCGCACGGCGTAGCGATCGGCGCGCACGTATCACTGCCTGACCTGCAAGGTTTCGGCCGCCGCGAAATGAGTGTCACGCCAGCCGAGGCGTATGCGCTGACGCTGTACCAGATAGGCGCGCTGCACGCGTTCACCTGCGCGGCCGGCGGCCGACTGACCCATGTCAAACCACACGGTGCGCTGTACAACATGGCCGCGCGCGATCGCGTGCTTGCTGATGCGATCGCCCGTGCCACACGCGACTTCGATCCGCAGCTGCGTCTGTTCGGCCTGGCCGGCTCGGCCCTGGTCGAGGCCGGTCGCGCGATTGGCTTGCCCGTGGCCGCCGAGGCCTTCGTCGATCGTCGCTATCGTGCCGACGGCTCGTTGCAGCCGCGCCGCGAAAACGGTGCTGTGATCGAGGATATCGATCAGGCCCTGGCGCAGGCGCTCGGGATTGCCCGCGACGGCGTGGTGCACACGCTGGATCGCCAACGCGTGCAGTTGCATGCCGACACACTATGCCTGCACGGCGACGGCTCCCATGCCGTGCAGCTGGCGCGCAAGCTGCGCAGCGAGCTCGAAGCAGCGGGCTTGCAGATCGCCGCGCCGGGCGCAACATGATGCCCTCACCACGACGCGACGGTGACCACCCATGAATTACTGGCCCCTGCTGGGCGTCGCGGTGATCGTGATCGGCTTTCTGCTGCGCTTCAATCCGGTATTGGTGGTGGTCACCGCAGCGATCAGCAGCGCCCTGCTGGCCGGTTTCACGGTACCCGCCTTGCTCGCCCTGCTTGGCAAGAGCTTCGTCTCCAGCCGCATGCTGCTGATCTTCTTGCTGACGCTACCGGTGATTGGTCTGCTGGAACGTGCAGGCCTGCGCGAACACGCGCAACGCTGGATGGGCCGCATGCACGGACTGACCCTGGCACGATTGCTGATCGGCTACCTGCTGCTGCGACAACTGCTGGCCACGCTCGGCCTCACTGGCGTGGCGGGCCCCGCACAGACGGTGCGGCCACTGCTCGCGCCGATGGGTGAAGCGGCGGTGGAAAAGATCCTGCCCACGCTGGACGATGCGGACCGCGACGAGCTGCGCGCGATCGCCGCCGCCACCGACAACATCGGCCGCTTCTTCGGTGAGGACGTGTTCATTGCGCTCGGCGCGGTGTTGCTGATCCAGGCTTTCTACTCGCAACACGGCATCGAGCTGACCCCGCTGTCGATCGCGCTGTGGGCATTGCCCACGGCCATCGCGGCGTTCGTCATCCAGTCCGTGCGCATCTGGCTGTACCAGCGTCGGCTGCAGCGTCGCGCCGCAAACGCCCTTACGCGTACCGAATCGGCAGGTTGAGTATGCTGCGCATCGAATATGCCTATTGGCTGATCGCCGCCTTCCTGCTCTATACCGGCCTGCGCAATCTGCGCGAACGACATGGCTGGCACGCAGCATTCTGGCTGGTGCTGGGCGTACTGTTTGGTGCCGGCGACTACGTGTTGGCGCAACAGGCCGTCGGCAACGCGCTGCCAGCGCAACTCGCCGGCGCCGGGGTGATCGCACTGGCGTTGCTGGCGCCGCGCCTGCATCGGCATGCACACGTCGAGAGCAGGAGTGCCGAACAACGCCTGCAATCAGCGATCCGGCTCGGCCACAAACTATTCGTGCCTGCCCTGATGATTCCACTGGTGACCCTGCTGGTGGCGCTGTTCGGCGCGCACCTGGCGATCGCTGGCCATCACGTGTTCGCGGCAGCGCAGATGACCCTGACCGGATTGGCGCTGGCCTGCCTGGTCGCCCTGTTCGCGGCGGCGAAGGTGACCCGTGTGCCACTGCTCGACGGTGTGGCCGAAGGTCGGCGCCTGCTTGACGCCATAGGCTGGGCGGCGCTGCTGCCGCTTTTGCTGGCGGCGCTGGGTGAGGTATTCACGCAGAGCGGCGTGGGCGCGGCGATTGCTGCGCTGGCAAGCACGTTTCTACCCGCCGGCAGCGCCTTCGCCTGCCTGCTCGCCTTCGCACTGGGCATGGTCCTGTTTACCGTGATCATGGGCAATGCGTTCGCGGCGTTTCCGGTGATGATGGCCGGCATTGGCCTGCCGCTGCTGGTCCAGCAGCATGGCGCGCACCCGGCGATACTCGGTTCGATGGGCATGCTGTGCGGCTACTGTGGCACCCTGCTGACACCGATGGCCGCCGACTTCAACCTGGTGCCCGCAGCGCTGCTGGAATTGCGCAGCCCCTATGGGGTGATCCGCGCGCAGGCATGGAGCGCGCTGGCGATCCTGGCCACCACGTTCCTGCTGATGTGGCTCTTCGTGTTCCGCTGAATTCAATGACGAGGCAACCATGAGTTCATCCCTGCCACGCATCCTGCTGACTGGTTTCGATCCGTTCGGCGGCGAAAGCGTCAACCCGTCGTGGGAAGCCGTGCGCGCGCTGCACGGCAAGCGCCTTGGTGGCCACCTGATCGTTGCGCAGCAGTTGCCAACGGAGTTTGCACGTTCACTGCACGAGCTCAAGGCAGCGGTGCGTGAGATGGCACCCGCGATCCTGCTTGGCGTCGGCCAGGCCGGTGGCCGCCAGCAGTTGTCGATCGAACGGGTGGCGATCAATGTCCAGGACGCCCGCATCCCCGACAACGCCGGCGCGCAGCCGGTGGACGAGCCGGTGATCGCGGGTGGACCGGCGGCCTACTTCAGCACACTGCCGATCAAGGCGATGCTGGCAGCACTGCAGGCGCATGGCGTACCGGCCGAGATATCGAACAGCGCAGGCACCTACGTATGCAACCACATCGCCTACGCCATGCTGCATCTGGCGGCGAAGCGGCGTGGTATGCGCGCCGGCTTCATCCACATTCCGTACCTGCCGGCACAGGCAGCAAAGCGTCATGGCCTCGCCAGCATGGCACTGGCTGATGTGGTGCGAGGCCTGGAGATTGCGTTGCGCACGGCGATTGCCACGCCGCTGGACGACAAGCTCGGTGCCGGCAAGCTCGACTGAGAGTATTGCTACTCGCTGACAACTGTCCTGGTTGCCCATGAAAAAGCCCGCGAATCGCTCCGCGGGCTTTGGATGGAAACAGTGCGTTCGGCTCTGCCAGGATCAGTACTGAGTGCCGGTAGCAGAGGGCATGTGATCCTGTTCCGGCGGAGCTGCCGTCGGTGCCCTTTCGTGATGATCCTCAAGCGCCCGCGCCTTGGTGTCCTGCGGGTTGATTTCGGTCAGCTCGCCCTTGTTGTCGTAATACGTACGGAACCCATAGTCGAGCTGCAGGCGAGCCATGTACTGCAGGTGCAGTTTGCGGATCTTCGAATCGTCGCCGTTCTCGAGCAGCACGGTCTTGGGCAACTTGCCCTGATCCTTCAGGTAGGCGAAGTGACTGCCGAGATCGACCGCCGACAGCACGGCGCCGTCAACCACGAACTGGCCTTCCTTGTAGGCCTGGATGGTGGCGTCGAATTGCCCCTGCATCGAAGCCGTGGTGACTCCCTTGGTGCCACCGAAGTGGCAACCGGCAAGCAGCAGCGTGCTGCCCAGCATGATCGCGGCGGTGGCACGCGTCAGCCATGTGGAAAAACGGATCATGCAGGTCTCCTGGAGGTCAAACAGTTGGATCGATAATCATGGGGAAGTGTAACTCCGGATCGCCATGTGGGCAGCGCTGGCAGATGCCGACTGTTCAGCAATATGCCTTGGACAGGCGGATTCCGCTCAGGTTCGCGGCAGGGTTACGCCCTGCTGGCCCTGGTATTTGCCGCCGCGATCCTTGTAGCTGGTCTCGCATTCCTCGTCGGATTCGAGGAAAAGCATCTGCGCCACACCTTCGTTGGCGTAGATTTTTGCGGGCAGCGGCGTGGTATTGGAGAACTCCAGCGTCACATGGCCTTCCCACTCCGGCTCCAGCGGCGTCACGTTAACGATGATGCCGCAGCGCGCGTAAGTACTTTTGCCGAGGCAGATCGTGAGCACCTGGCGCGGAATCCGGAAATATTCGACCGTACGCGCCAGCGCGAACGAGTTCGGCGGGATGATGCACACATCCGCCTCGACGTCGACGAAGCTGGACGGGTCGAACGCCTTCGGATCGACGATGGTCGAGTTGATGTTGGTGAAGATCTTGAACTCGCGCGCACAGCGCACGTCGTAGCCGTAGCTGGAGGTGCCATAGGACACCAGTTTCTGGCCATCGCGGAGCTTGACCTGGCCAGCCTCGAACGGCTCGATCATGCCGTGGCTCTCGGCCATGCGACGGATCCACTTGTCGGATTTGATGCTCACGCGATCTCCAGTCTCAAAGCGGGCTGCGGCTGGGTGGGAGCCCGGCCAAAGATGCCCAAAATACCACGGCGCGGGTCACGCAACCTGCCCCGGCATCACGCGATGGACAGTTCCGCGGCAAGCGCCGCCAGTACGCCACGCAATTCGGCGCAGCGCGCCTGGTTGCCCAGGATCGCCCCGACCTCACAGCCCGTGCCCGCCAAAGGCACCGTCATGCAGGCTGATTCCAACAACGCTGCTGACATGGTGCCCAGGATTTCGCGCAAGGCGGCCTGCGCATGAAACGAGCCACGGCCAGAGGTATTCAGCAGCGCCACCGGCCGGCCCGGAAACTCCAGGCTGCCAACCAGCCAGTCGAGCAGGTTCTTGAACGCACCGGGCACACCGTGCGCGTATTCGGGACAGGCGATCAGCAACGCATCGCTGCGACCCACCGCACTCCGCAACGCCTGTACCGTGGCCGGCAACGGCTCGACTTCGTCATCCGGATTGAACAGCGGCAAGCTGCCAAGACCGGCATACAGTTCGAGTTCGAGCGTGTCAGGCGCCAGTTGCCGTGCTGCCTCCAGCACCGCCGTATTCGCCGAGATCCGGCGCAGGCTGCCCGACAGGCACAGCACGCGTCGCCGCGTCATGCAGCAGGCGCGCCCTGCACCACGATCTTGCCCAGCCCCAGCGATTTGTTGCGTGGCTGGCACGACAACCGCCCGGCGGCATTGCGTGCAATCTCGCGGTAACGAGCCGTCAAATCAGAATCCGGTATCGCCACCACGGTGGGCGTACCGCCATCGGCCTGCTCGCGGATACGGATATCCAGCGGCAATGAACCCAGATACGGCACTTCATATTGTGTCGCCATCCGCTCGCCACCGCCCTCACCGAAGATGTGTTCCTCGTGACCGCAGTTCGAGCAGATGTGGGTGGCCATATTCTCCACGATGCCGAGTACCGGCACTTCGACCTTCTCGAACATCTTCAGCGCCTTGCGCGCATCCAGCAAGGCGATGTCCTGCGGTGTGGTGACGATTACCGCGCCAGCCACCGGCACTTTCTGCGATAGCGTGAGCTGGATGTCGCCGGTGCCTGGCGGCAGATCGACAATCAGATAGTCCAATTGCTCCCAGCGCGTGTCGGTGAGCAACTGCATCATCGCCTGCGTCACCATCGGGCCACGCCAGATCATCGGCGTGTCCTCTTCCACCAGGAAGCCGATCGACATCACCGACAACCCATGTGCCTGCATTGGGATGATGCTCTTGCCATCCGGCGATTCCGGCTTGCCGCTGACACCCAGCATACGCGGCTGGCTGGGGCCATAGATGTCGGCATCCAGCACACCGACCTTCGCGCCCTCGGCCTGCAACGCCAGCGCCAGGTTCGCCGACACCGTGGACTTGCCCACACCACCCTTGCCGGAGGCCACCACGATGATGTTCTTCACGTTCGGCAGCGGTCCCAGCGTGCCCTGCACCTTGTGCACGTGGACGCGGCTGGTAATCGAGACAGCGGCCGATTCGATCGCCGGGTCGCTTTCCAGGGCCTGCTGCACGCGGCCAGTCAGGCTCGCGATCACACCGGCAGCCGGATAACCCAGCTGGATGTCCACCGACACCCTTCCCCCATCTACGCCGACCGCGCGCACCGCTGCCGCCAGCGGCGCACCGGTATGAGTGTCGATCAGCTCGCCGAGAATGCGGCGGACCAGGGCTTCGTTCGCCTGTGTCATGAAGACTCGCGTAATGTGGGGACTGCCTATTATGCCAGCCGGCATCATGGCATCGACTGACCTCGGTCCGCCGCCGGTGAAATGCATGGCGCAATGCAGCTTGACGCTTCCGGCAGGCCCCGGCAGGCTCCATCCATACGCTTTCGTACGGGAGGTCATCATGAAGTCACTGCTCCGACTCGCCATCGCCGCCAGCCTGCTGCTGGGCGCCAGCGCTGCATTTGCCGCCAACGACTCCCCCGTGGGGACGTGGAAACAAGTGGACGACGCAACGCACAAACCCACCTCGATCATCCAGATCACCGAAGACAACGGCAAACTGCAGGGCAAGGTGCTGCAGGTGATGAATGCGACGCCGGAGGACATTGCCCGTGACGGCAATCCTCCGAAGTGCACGCAATGCAATGGCGACAACAAGAATCAGCCGATCATCGGCATGACCATCATGTGGGGTGTCAGCAAGGACGACGACGTGTGGGACGGCGGCAAGATCCTCGACCCCAAGAGTGGCAAGATCTACAAGGTGAAGCTCACGCTCACCGATGGCGGCCAGAAGCTCGACGTGCATGGCTACATTGGCTTCGCTCTGCTGGGCCGCAGCCAGGTATGGGAGCGGCAGTAGTAAGCACTGCGTCAACCGCTTGTCCGTGTTACACCAAACCCCATGCCGGAGTTCCGGCATGGGGTTTTTCATTGGCCGCAGGCTGGCCTATCAGGCTTATGTCCTACCTCATGCCGCTGCCGCCTCAGCCCGATGCACCGTCAGACCATGCGCGCTGAATGTTGCACGCAGCACACGGCCGACATCGTGCTCGACCACCAGATGCTGCACTTCCTCGATACCGGCTACCCGATGCGTTGCCACGGTACCGAGTTTGTCGCTGGTGGCGACGACAACGACCTCACCGCTGGCCTCCACCATCGCCCGCTTCAGCAACGCTTCCTCGCTGTCGAAACCCCATAGCCCTCCGATCGCATCGACCGCGCAGGCACCGGGAAAGCACAGATCGGCGCGTACCCGCTGGATCTCGTACACCGCCTGCGCGCCGATGGCAGCACCAATCCGCGCATCGATCCGGCCGCCGATCAGCAAAATTTCGAAGCCTTCGCGCTCCAGCAGGATCTGTGCGATGTCCGGTGCATTGGTCACCACGGTCAGCCCGAAATCCTGCGGCAACGCAGCAGCGATCGCCGCATTGGTCGAGCCGGCATCGATCAGCAGCACCTGCCCCTGCCGCACCAGGGTCACCGCCTTGCGTGCCAATACCAGCTTGCGACCGGCATGTTCCTGGCGCCGCTGCTTGAGCGGCGCCACCGCAGCGGACAATGGCAGCGCACCACCGTATACGCGCTTGCACAGACCTAGTGCGGCCAGCTCGCGCAGATCGCGCCGAACCGAATCCTCGGACACCGCGAATTCCATCGCCAGCTCCACCGCTACCACGCGACCGCGCTGACGCAGTCGATCGAGTATCCATTGCTGGCGCTCCTGCGGCAGCATCTCGCCGGGATTCACCTTAGCCATGCTGGCGTGCCTCCGGCGATGCGGCTTCGAGCAAGCCCAGCGCAACCAGTTCGGCGCGCAATGTCGCGGCATCGCGGAATTGCAGCGCGTGCATGCCGAGCTTCGCCGCCGCAGCCACATTGCGCGGAGCATCGTCGATAAAGACGGCGCGCTCCGCTTGAACGCCGTAACGGTTCAACAGTAAGTGGAAGATCGCCGGATCAGGCTTGATCATCCGCTCCGCCCCGGACACCACGATACCCTCGAATACCTGCAGGAATGGGTAGCGCTCGAAGGCCAGCGGAAAGGTCTCATGCGACCAGTTGGTCAAGGCGTACAGGCGCATGCCGCGCGCACGCAGCTCATGGAGTATCGCCAGGCTGTCGTGCAGCGGGCCGCGCAGCATCTCGTCCCAGCGCGCGCGGTAGGCAGCGATCAGCGCCGCGTGTTCGGGGAACTCCGCGCTAAGCAACCGGGTGGCCTCATCCCACGGGCGCCCGGCGTCCTGTTGCTCGTTCCACGGCGAATTGCACACCTCGGCCAGGAACTGTTCCATCGCCTGCTCGTCATCGAACAACTGGCGATACAGATAGCGCGGATTCCAGTCGATCAGGACGCCACCGAGATCGAAGATCACCGTGTCCACTGCCGCATGCCCCGTTCCACGCTCGCTCATTTCGTCATCCTCAGTTACGCATGTCATTCAGCGCTGCACGATCCGCACCGAGCCACTGATAGTTGTCCATTCAGCATGTTTGTTGATTCGACCCACACACAAATCATGCATAAATGTACATAAACAAGCAAAATCATGCAACAAAGATAATGTGCGTTCCGGAGTCAGCATCCCGCCCCGGGCCAGTTGCGGTCGCATCAAACCCGTTGAGACCGATGCCTCGCGCAGGCCCTGCTATACGGCCAGTCGCAGTCCCGCATGCAATAATGTGCAGTCATCACGGAGTGCCTGTCTGCCATGAGTCGTCGCCTGCTCGTCACCCACGCTTTGCCCTATGCCAATGGCCCGCTGCATCTGGGCCATATGCTTGGCTATATCCAGACGGATATCTGGGTGCGCGCGCAGCGGATGATGGGCAACGAGGTGCATTTCGTCGCAGCCGACGACGCGCACGGCACACCGATCATGCTGGCCGCCGAAAAGGCTGGCATGACGCCGGAGGCGTTCATCGCCGGGATTCGCGAAGGCCATGAGGCCGACTTCGCGGATTTCAAATTCAGCTTCGATCACTACCACACCACGCATTCGAACGAGAACCGCGAGCTGGCCTCGCTGATCTATACACGCCTGCGCGACAGCGGCTATATCGCCAAACGCAGCATCAAGCAGCTGTTTGATCCCGAAAAGCAGATGTTCCTGCCGGATCGTTACATCAAGGGCGTATGCCCGAACTGCGGCACGCCGGATCAGTACGGCGACAACTGCGAGCACTGCGGCGCCACCTATGCACCGACCGACCTGATCAACCCGTATTCAGTGATGTCGGGCGCCACGCCGGTACTACGCGATTCGGAGCATTACTTCTTCGAACTGAGCAAGTTCGAGGGATTGTTGCGCGACTGGTTCGCTGGCAAGTTCACCCACGGCAAGCCGGTAGCGAACAGTGGTGTCGCGGCGAAGCTGCGGGAATGGCTGGATGGTGGACTGAAGGACTGGGACATCTCGCGCGATGCACCCTATTTCGGCTTCCCGATCCCTGACGCACCAGGCAAGTTCTTCTACGTCTGGCTGGACGCGCCAGTGGGTTACCTCGCCAGCTTCAAGGCGCTATGCGATCAGACCGGCCTGAAGTTCGACGACTTCCTCGGTCCCGACAGCACCGCCGAGATGCACCATTTCATCGGCAAGGACATCATCAACTTCCACGGCCTGTTCTGGCCGGCGATGTTGCACGGTGCAAACTTCCGCACACCTACGGCGCTGCACGTCAACGGCTACCTGACGGTAAACGGCGCGAAGATGTCCAAGTCGCGTGGCACCTTCATCCAGGCGCGCACGTATCTCGACGCCGGGCTGCATCCGGAATTCCTGCGCTACTACTTCGCTACTATGCTCAGTGATGCTCCGGTCGACGTGGACCTTGACCTCAAGGCGTTTGAAGAACGCGTCAATTCGCACCTGATCGGCAAGTGGGTGAACATCGCCAGCCGTACTGCAGGTTTGCTGCACAAGCACTTCAATGGCCAACTGGCGGCCGTCCTCGACCCCGATACCCTCGCTTACTACACACGAAAATCCGAAGAAGTCGTCGACAGCTGCGTGATTTTATACGAGGTCGGCGAGTTTGCAGCATCCATGCGTCTCATCATGCAACTCGCTGACGAGATCAACGCCCGTATTGCACAGGCAGCCCCTTGGGCCCTCGCTAAGAACGAAAATCAGCATCAAGAGCTACACCAAATTTGTTCTCTAGCCATCAATGTTTTTCGACTGCTCACCGTCTTGTTAAAGCCGGTGCTTCCCGCGACTGCAGCAGCAGCCGAGAGGTTTCTTGGAATCGCTGACCAAAACTTTGAAGACGCGAAGCATCCCTTACTGAACCACCGCATCAATGCTTTCGAACCGCTGCTTACCCGTATAGACCCCAAGCATATCGAGGCGATGGTCGAGGCATCGAAGGAGTCCCTCGGCAGTTCCGGCGAAACCGTTGTGGCACCCGTGAAAAAATCGAAGGAAGCAGGCAAATCCATGAGTGAGAAACCTGGCCCAGCAATCTCCGTCAGCGCATCGCATGCGACCGCGGTCATAGGTATCGATGATTTTGCCAAACTCGACCTGCGCATAGGCAAGGTGACTGCCTGCGAATTTGTCGACGGTTCCGACAAGCTGCTGCGCTTCGAACTGGATGCCGGCCCACTGGGCACGCGACAGATCTTCTCCGGCATCCGCGCCGCCTACGGCGAACCGGAAAAACTGGTCGGTCGCAACGTGGTATTCATCGCCAACCTCGCTCCGCGCAAGATGCGGTTCGGCCTGTCCGAGGGCATGATCCTGTCGGCAGGCGACGGCGGCAGCGACCTGTTCCTGCTCGACGCCGACAGCGGCGTGACTGCTGGCGCAACGGTCAAATAGGCGATTCGCTCCATAAAAAAACCTCCCACTGCTAGGCGGGAGGTTTTTTTTGTTTGCCCAGAGTCGGTTCAGCCCAGTTCGTTGGCATTCGCGATGATCTTGCCCACGAGGCCATAAGCCTCGGCAGCTTCCGCGGACATCCAGTAATCACGTTCGGTGTCCTTGGCGATGCGCTCTACCGGCTGGCCGGTCTCGCGCGCGAAGATCTCGTTGAGGCGTTGGCGCATGCGGATGATCTCGCGTGCATGGATCTCGATCTCGCTGGCCGAACCGCCGGCGCCGCCGGAGGGTTGGTGCAGCAGGAAGCGGGTATTGGGCAGGCTGAAGCGGTTCTCGCGTTTGGCCGCGGCATAAATCAATGCGCCCGCGCTGGCTACCCAGCCGGTGCCGACGATGCGTACTTCCGGCTTCACGAACTTGATCATGTCGTAAATGGTGTCGCCTGATTCGACGTGGCCACCCTGGCTATTGATGAAGATGGTGATCGGCTCGTCGCTCTCGTACTGCAGCGCCAGCATGCGCGCGGTGACGCGTTCGGCCAGCTTCTGGTCAATGCCGCCATAGATCAGGATGGTGCGCGCCTTGAACAGGCGGTCCTCGATCTGCGGTGGCCGTTTTTCCGGCGTTACGGTTTCGGCTTCCTTGGCGAGCGAAGCCGGGGTGCGGTCGATGGAATGCATGCGTGGTTCCTTGATGATCGTGCCGAAGCACCGATAATGGCACTTCCATTCGGGCTCGTGTTCGCGGCCGATGGTCTCCGCAATACGACATGGCGACAAATGACACCACTTCAAGCTGGGGATGTTCCGGCGGTTTGCGCGACAATGGACGCCTATGACGTTGCATCCCGCCAAGAATGATCCTGCCACCAGCCTCGCCGACCGCATCGACGCGATCCTGCCGCAGACGCAGTGCGAGCAATGCGGCTATCGCGGCTGCCGGCCGTATGCAGAAGCGATCGCACATGGCGAAGCCGAGATCAACCAATGCCCGCCCGGTGGTACGGCAGGCATCGAGAAGCTGGCTGCGCTGCTGCAACGTCCAGTGCTGCCACTGAGTCCCGAGCATGGCATCGAGAAGCCACGCATGCTGGCGCGCATCATCGAGGCCGACTGCATCGGCTGCACCAAGTGCATTCAGGCCTGCCCGGTCGATGCGATCGTCGGTGCATCGAAGCTGATGCACACCGTGATCGCCGACGACTGCACCGGCTGCGAGCTGTGCGTGCCGGCCTGCCCGGTCGACTGCATCGTGCTGTTGCCGATGCCGGTCGAGCAGGTCGATACGGCCCATGCCGATGCCGCGCGTGTGCATTTCCAACGCCGTGAAGCACGACTGGAACGCCAGCGCGTGCAGCGCGAAGCCGAGCTGGCGGCACGCAAGGTGGCAGCGGACGCCACGGCTGGCCCGGTCAATCCCGTGCTGGCAGCGCTGGCCCGTGCCAAGGCGAAACAGCAGGAACCGAAACCGTGAAGCGCACTGACGTGATCGAACTGTTCTCGCGCCTGCGCGAACTCAACCCGCACCCGACCACTGAGCTCGTCTACACCACGCCGTTCGAACTGCTCGTTGCGGTGGTGCTGTCGGCACAAGCCACCGATGTCGGCGTCAACAAGGCGACCAAGAAACTCTATCCGGTGGCGAACACCCCGCAGGCGATCCTTGATCTCGGCGAGGAAGGCCTGAAGCGCTACATCAGCACGATCGGCCTGTTCAACGCGAAGTCGAAGAACGTGATCGCGCTGTGCCGGCTGTTGATAGAGCAGCACGCTGGCGAGGTGCCGCACAACCGCGAAGCGCTGGAAGCGCTGCCCGGCGTGGGCCGCAAAACGGCCAACGTGGTGCTCAATACCGCGTTCGGCGAGCCGACCATCGCGGTGGACACGCATATCTTCCGGGTCGCCAATCGCACCGGCCTGGCGCCGGGCAAGGACGTGCGCGCAGTCGAGGACAAGCTGGAGAAGGTGATCCCGGCCGAGTTCAAGCAGGACGCCCATCACTGGCTGATCCTGCATGGCCGCTACGTGTGCAAGGCACGCAAGCCGGATTGCCCGCACTGCGCTATCCGCGACCTGTGCCGCTACAAGGACAAGACTGTCGCCGACTGAACCGTCAGGCCGGCAGCTGCGCCCGTTCCAATGCCGCGATGTGACGTTCCAGCCGCGGCCCGAGGTAGCAATGCGAACCGCAGGGCAGCAGTCCGACCTCACCAAACTCGCGCAGGTACCAGGCCGGTGCTCGCGATACGAAACCGTGGTGGTCGCCGGCCACATCATCGCGACTGGTGAATACCTCCAGAAACGCGACGCCTTCAAGCATCTCGCCGATACCCTGCAGGCCCGCGCGGATCTCGGCCGGCTTCAGATAGTGCAAAACGTCGGTGCACACGATCAGGTCGAAACGGGTGTCGAAACGCAGCTGCTCGAGCTGGCCGAAACGTGCCAGGCCGATATTGCGGCTGCGGCCGTAGCGCGCCACCACGTATTCGCTGGCATCCAGCCCGCGATACGCGATGTCCGGCCGCAATGCACGCAGCGGCGCCCGCCAGGTTGCCTCGCCGCAGCCGACATCGAGCACGTTGCGGATTGGCCGGCCCAGGTAGTACTCGGCCTGCGCCACCACCATCGCCACTTTGCGCTTCAGCTCAGCTGGAGAGCCAACCGCATGCCGCGGATCGCGGTACCACTTGTCGAAATAGTCGCGGTCGTAGGTCTTGGGCATCACAGGCTCCGGCGGGTATCGCATGGTAACTGCCAGGGCGCGCCATGGGCGCCTCAGCTGAATCGCGTCGAAATATGCGTTATCTGTCACGTTGCTGCCGTCAGCCAAAGCACACCCTGTGCGTTAACACTACGCAACATCCATCGATCGCTGGAGTACGGACGCATGCCTGCCGCCACCCCGCTTCGCTGCCGTACGCTGGTTCTCGGCCTGCTGCTGACGCTAGCCCCCGCACTGGCTTGTGCCGGCGACGGGAACCCGACGGATCGGCTGCCGACCACCACGGTCACCGCAAAAGTGGACGGCCTCAGGCTGGGCGATATCGCCTGGCTGCGCCGCGACAGCTTCGGTCTCGACAGCGCCACGCTGGCGCGTTACCGCGAACTGGGCCGCACACGCTTCCTCGACGAACAGCTTGCCGGCGGCGACAGCCTGCCGCCACAGGTTGCCGCGCAGATCGACAGCCTGGCCGTCATCAGCACGCCGCTGGGGCAACAGCTGGCTGACTACCAGGAGCGCGCGCAGCAGTTCAAGCAAGTGCCGGCCGGCCCGGCCAAGGACGCCGCGAAGACGGCCTTCCAGCAATACCGTCGCGATATTTACCTCCAGGCCGCGCAGGCCGAGATGCTGCACGCGATCTACGGCAGCGACCAGCTGAAGGAGCAACTGGTCTGGTTCTGGCTGAACCACTTCAGCGTGTATGCGGACAAGGGGCCAGTACGGCTGTTCACCGCCGATTACGAGGAACACGTAATTCGCCCGCACGCGCTGGGCAAGTTCAAGGACCTGGTCATGGCCACGCTGCAGAGCCCGGCCATGCTGGTGTTCCTCGACAACGTGCACAACGTCAAGGACAAGACCAACGAGAACTACGCGCGGGAGTTGATGGAACTGCACACGCTGGGCGTGAACTCCGGCTACAGCCAGCAGGACGTGCAGCAGCTGATGCGCATCCTCACCGGTGCCGGCCTGTTGCCGGCGAAGCCGGAGGCGCGGCGCAAGCTGTTCGCCCATGCGCGTCCCGGCTTGGTGCGCGACGGCCTGTTCCTGTTCAACCCGAACCAGCACGATTTCGGTGACAAGAACTTCCTCGGCCAGACCATCAGGGGCAGCGGCTACGACGAAATCGCCCAGGCCGTGGACCTGATCGTGAACCAGCCGGCCTGCGCACATTTCATCTCGCAGCAGCTTGCCACCTACTTCATCGCCGACCAGCCGCCGGCTTCGCTGGTCGATGCGATGGCGAAAACGTTCCAGCGCAGCGACGGCGACATCGCTGCGGTCATGCGCACGATGCTGCTATCGCCGGAAGCGTCCGCCATCGACGAACACAAATTCAAGGACCCAATGCGCTTCCTGGTCTCGGCGATGCGGCTTACCTATGACGGCCAGCCGATTCCGAACGCGGTGCCACTGGTGAACTGGCTGCGCCAGATGGACGAGCCGCTTTACGGCCGCATCACGCCCGACGGCTGGCCTCTGGACTCGGCTAGTTGGACTGGCTCGGGTCAGATGAGTAAACGCTTCGACTTCGCTGGCGTGATCGGCAGCGGACGCAACCGGCTGTTCGTCGACAACAGCGATGCTGCATTGCCAGGCGCCTCCACAAATCTGCCGCACGATGCTCCTGCGCTGCGCGATTCAGCACTCTACCGTGACGCGATTGCGCAAGAGCTGTCGGTCGCCACCAGCAATGCGCTGACCCAGGCCAAATCACCAGCGGAGTGGAATACCTTCCTGCTGTCTTCACCCGATTTCAATTACCGCTGATTCAATTACCGCTGACGTTCTCCCCCTGCACGTATGGACAAGCTTGCTGACCATTACCGAGGTGCTCCATGAACCGCCGCGAATTCCTGTTTGCCGCTGCCGCTGCTACTGCTGCGTTGCCCGCCCTGTCGTTCTCCGGAAAATTGTTCGCCACGCCAACCAACACGCCGCGCTTCCTGCTGGTGTTCCTGCGCGGTGGCTACGACTGCAACAATTTGCTGGTGCCCTACAGTAGTGACTTCTATTACGAATCGCGACCGACGCTGGCGATCGCCAGGCCTGACGCCGGCAATCCGAACAGCGCGATCGCACTGGACGCAAACTGGGGCCTCAACCCGGTACTGCGCGATTCGATCTATCCGCTGTGGCAGCGCAAGCAAGTCGCGTTCGTGCCCTTCGCCGGCACCGACGATCTGTCGCGCAGCCATTTCGAGACACAGAACAATATCGAGCGTGGGGAACCAGCCGGGCAAGACAGCAACTTCCGCTCCGGCTTCCTGGCGCGGCTTTCCGGCCAACTCACTGGCGTACCGGCGATTGCCTTTACCAATAACCTGCCCTTGAGTTTCCAGGGCTCCGCCAAGGACATTCCCAACATCTCCCTCAAGGGCGATACCAAGGCCAGGTTCAATGCACGGCAATCAGCCATCCTTTCGGATATGTACAAGGGCACGTCACTGGCCTCCGCTACCGCCGATGGCCTGGCCTTGCCGAATACCGTGTCCGAGGACCTACGCAACGAAATGGTGAAGGCCAGCGGCGGAGCGCCCAGCGCGCACAACTTCGCCGCCGAAACGCAACGCATCGCCACCTTGATGCGCGACCAGTATCGACTCGGTTTCGTCGACGTCGGCGGCTGGGATACGCATGTGAACCAAGGCAGCATCACGGGTGGTCTCGCCAACAATCTGCGCAATCTAGGCGAAGGATTGGCTGCCTACGCCGCTGCACTCGGCGATGAATGGAACAACACGACTGTCGTGGTGGTTTCCGAATTCGGCCGTACTTTCCGCGAGAACGGCGACAAGGGCACTGACCACGGTCATGGCACCGTGCACTGGGTGCTCGGCGGCAAGGTCAATGGCGGTCGCATCGCCGGCGAGCAGGTCGCCGTCAACCAGCAGAGTCTGCTGCAGAACCGCGACTATCCCGTGCTCAATAATTACCGCGATGTACTCGGGGGGCTGCTGAAACAGAACTGGGGTCTGAGCCATGCGCAATTGGAAACCGTGTTTCCAGGTGCAAAGCCCGTCAACCTGGCCCTGTCGTAAGGCATCCTCTTACACGGGAATGAATGTGGTTGGCTCACCATCGCCTGATGAGCCATCATGAAATCGCAGCTCCCTTCAACTCATCAATGAGCATGGCCATCCTGTCGTTGTCGCCAGCACTTCAATTCCGCACGACCTCATGGCTGTTTCTGCTTGCCACTTTTGTCATCAGTGGATGCAGTACCGCTGGATTGCCGGTGGCCGACCCTACGCATGCGGTTACCAGCCTGAGCCGCGACGATATCGCGTGGCTGCATCGTGACGGATTTGGACTGGATGCGGATGGCCTGACGCGCTATCGCACACTGGGCCGCACCAGGCTGCTCGATGCGCAGCTCACCGACCACGTCAATAGTCATTTGCCCCCGAGCGTCGCGTCGCAGATCGGCAGCTTCGAGGTGATCCATACACCGTCCACTCAACTGCTGGTCACGCTGCAGACTGAGCAGCAACGCATCCAGGCCATGCCGGCGGGTGACGACAAGGCGGCCGCGCAAAAGCAACTGCAGCAACACGGCAATCAGCTCGGGCAGGAGGCACAACAGGCCGAGCTGCTGCAGGAAGTCTACGGACCCAACCAGTTGAAAGAGCAACTGGTCTGGTTCTGGCTCAATCATTTCAGCGTCTACGCAGCCAAGGGCCGCGTGCGCTGGGAATTGGGCGACTACGAACAGAACACCATTCGCCCGCGCGTACTGGGCAAGTTCCGTGACCTGCTGATGGCCACCCTGGAAAGTCCCGCAATGCTGGAATTCCTCGACAACGCACAGAACGCGAAGGGCCACGTCAACGAGAACTACGCGCGTGAGCTGATGGAACTGCACGCGCTGGGCGTGGGTTCCGGTTATACCCAGCAGGATGTGCAGCAGCTGGCGTTGATTCTTACCGGTGTCGGCATTGCACCGGTCGACGGCAAGCCACAACACTTCAATCCGAAAATGGCAGCATTGGTGGTGCGCAAGGGACTGTTCGAATTCAACCCACAAAGGCACGATTTCAGCAACAAGGTGTTTCTTGGTCACCCCATTCGCGGCCGTGGCTTCGACGAAGTCAGGCAGGCAGTGGACATCATCGTGCAGCAACCTGCCTGCGCGCAGTTTGTATCACGGCAGCTGGCCGAATACTTCGTCGCCGACAATCCGCCGCCGGCCCTGCTGGCAAGGATGACCAACACCTTCCGGCGCAGCGACGGCGATATCGCCAGCGTGATGCGCACAATGTTCGAGTCGCCCGAGCTGCTCGCCAGCAGCGGCAAAAAATTCAAGGACCCCAATCAGTTCGTGGTTTCATCGGTAAGGCTCGCCTACAGCGACAGACCCATCGCCAATGCGCTACCCCTGGTCTACTGGCTCAATCAACTGGACGAGCCGCTTTTTGGCCGCATCACACCCGATGGGTGGCCGCTCGATGGCGCCAGCTGGTCGAGCTCAGGCCAGATGGAAAAGCGTTTCGACATCGCCAACGCCATCGGTACGGGCAACAACCAGCTGTTCACGCCAGCAGGCAGCACGGCGCGCGGCGCCGGGTTTCCGATGCTGACCACGCGTCTTTACTACGAGGCCATCGAACCGCAGCTTTCTGCGGTAACCCGCACCGCGCTTTCCAAAGCCATCTCCCAGCAGGAATGGAATACCTACCTGCTGTCCTCACCCGATCTCAACTACCGCTGATCTAGACATTAAGCCGCTGAACTGGGCACCAGCAGATGCTTGGCAACCTGTCCATGCAGGCGACCGATGCCACGAACCAGATGCAGGGTGGCGAACAGCAGCACGATACCGACGAAACAAAGCGCGATAGTGCCGGCCCAACCTGGGCCGTAGTAGCTGAAACCATCGACGTCCATGTTGATCACATTGAGACCGAAGGCCTTGACGAAGGGCGAGCCGATGAAGGCCAGCGACACACTCAGCAGCGTCACGGCGATCGTGAAATAGATGATGCCCAGTGGCAGCATCAGCAGCATGTAGAACAATGTGCCCCAGGTACGGCCGTCGGTGAACATCGCGCCGATGCGCTTCAGCAGTGGCTGCCCTTGCTGTGACGGATACGGTGGGCGGCGCGGCATGCGCACTCCCAGCATGGTTTCGACGATGCGTCCCTCCAGCAGCGACAGTCCGCGCACACTGCCCAGGAACAGCAGGAAGAACGGGATACCGATGATCAGGATCGACAGGCCAGCTGACAATGAAAGACCGGTCACTGCCCAGGTGAAATAGAAAATACCGGTGACCAGCGACAGCAACAGGTAAAACAACGCACCGTAGGTGTGCGGATCAGCCGCGACACCGAAGAATCGCCCCAGTACCGAATGGCGCGGCGGCGGCGGCGGCGGTCGGATCGCTCGCTGAATCCTGATTTCCTGGTCGCGGTAGATATCCGCCACTTCGTCCGGTGCGCCATAGCTGCCAACGACGTGATCGAGCATCGCAGCCTCGTCACGACCCGGCTGTTCGGCCAGCTCGGCGCGAAGATGTTCCTCAGCGTCGTAAAGGGCATCCTGGACCAGAGCAGGATCGGCGCCACGCAGGGCGCTACGCAGTTGATCCAGATATTCGTTGATGGTGCGTGGCGCGTTCATTACACCCCTCCTTGCAAGACGTTATCGACCGAGTCGCGAGTTGCAATCCAGGCAGCAACCCACTCGCGCAATGCTTCGCGCCCCGGTTTGGTGATACGGTAATAGCGGCGCGGTGGCCCGCTGACGGATGGTTCGACTTCACTGGCCAATAACCCGGCCCCTTCCAGATTGCGCAATACGGGGTACAGCGCGCTCTGCTTGCCTGCCAGCACGCCCTCACCCACTTCCTCCAGCCGCTTGGCGATCTGGTAGCCGTACATCGGCTGACGTGACTGGCCAAGTACCGCAAGCAGGACCAGCGACACGGTGCCGCTTGAGAGCTCCTTCTGGAACTTCTTCAATTGGCTGGCGCTGTCTTCCACTTCACTCACCCGTACTGATGCTTAGAATTGAGTGAACTATAGTGTTTAGTTATGACTAGCGCATGGGCCTGAAGTCATGCCTCTGGCAATTCGACGCCCTGGACGTGTAACCACTGTTCGACGTGATTATCCCAAAGTAGTAGAAAACCGGACCAGACGCTTCCATTGCACACGAAGACGCTGCTCGTGCCGAAAAAATAACGCGACGACGGCAAACGTCAAGATCGACGCTTTTCTCCTTTCGAGTCAAATCGGACAACAGGTACGATCCTCCCCGCCATACATCGGGGATGTCTGTCCGCTATGACTAAGATGTCTGCTGCCTCTATCCAGGTGCTTGCACCCTACGGCACTTTCGACAAGCAGGTCATTGGCGGTGTAAACCGCGTTGGTCGCGGTGACGGGACCACCTCGGTGAGCAATCCGTACACAGGTCAGGTGCTGATCGATATCCGTAATGCGAACGTTGCCGATGTGGACGACGCGTTCAAAGCCGCTCATGCGGCGCAGCGGGCATGGGCATCGTTTACACCAGGCGAGCGCGCCCGCGTGCTGGGCAAAGCTGTGACAATCATGGATGCGCGCAAAGAAGAAATCGTCGTTTGGCTGATCCGCGAATCCAGTAGTACGCGTATCAAGGCAACGCTAGAGTGGCAGGCAACGCGCGACATGCTGATTCAGTTCTCCGCGTTACCCTATCAAGCGAAAGGCGAAATCCTCCCTTCCGACGTTCCCGAAAAGGAAAACAGCGTCTACCGACGCCCGCTTGGTGTCATCAGTGTGATCAGTCCATGGAACTGGCCGCTGCGTCTCACAACGCGTTCTGTAGCGCCCGCACTGGCGCTTGGCAGCGCGGTCGTCGTCAAGCCGGCGGGCGAAACTCCGATAACGGGTGGACTTCTGCTGGCGCGCGTCTTTGAGGAAGCCGGATTGCCACCGGGGTTGTTGAACGTCGTTGTCGGCCAATCATCGGAAATTGGTGACCCATTTGTACTCCACCCGCTATCGCCGTTCATTTCCTTTACCGGCTCGACGGCCGTTGGTCGTCGCCTGGGCTCACTCACCATGACCGGGACGGTGCTAAAGCGCATAGCTCTTGAACTCGGCGGTAACGCTCCGCTCATCGTGCTCGCCGATGCTGATCTGCAACAGGCCATCAGTGCCGCGGTGGTTGGGAAATTCCTGCATCAAGGCAAGATCTGCGTAGCAACCAATCGGATCATTATTCATGCCGCGGTCTACGACGATTTCGCCGCGGGCTATCTGACGCGCGTTAAAGCGTTGAAGATTGGCGATCCCAATGATTCCGACCTCCTCATCGGGCCTGTGATCAGCATCAAGCGCATGAGTGCCTTGCGGCAATTGATAAAGACGGGCTTGAAAAGTGGCGCAACGCTTGCACTGCGTGGAGAGCCATCGGGCCTTGTCTTGCCGCCGCATGTTTTCACTGACATCGGCACCAATTCTTCGCTAACACGCGAGGAAATCTTTGGGCCCATCACACCCATCATCCGCGCAGACGACGATGAAGCGGCGCTCAGTGCCGCAAACGAAAGCGAGTTCGGATTATCGAGCGCCATCTTTACCTGTGATACGGAGCACGGCGTAAGACTTGTTCATCGGCTCGACTGGCATGACCCGTATCAACGACATGACCGCCAACGATGCGCCAAATACTCCTTTTGGCGGCGAAAAGAATTCCGGTCTAGGCCTATTCGGCACCCAATGGGTAATCGATGAAATGACTCGTACTCATTGGGTGTCCGTGCAACATGTACCGCACACTTACCCTTTCTGAGAGTCGGTGCCGGCCACGCCGATATCGAAGCTTTGCCGATATTTTTGGTGTGATGTTTTGCTTCGTCGGCGTTCAAAGCTTTAATTTTTCTTTTCGGAAACAAGCATGCCAGTCATTAACGTGCAAATGTTGCGCGGTCGCACCGCCCAACAGAAAAAGGACTTCATGGTCGAAGTCGCATCCGTTGCGATGCGAACGCTGCAAGTACCATCACACGCCGTCGTTATTCTAATCACTGAACTGGAACCCGAAGACTGGAGCGTCGGCGAGCGAAGTATGTTCGAAATCCGATCCGATCAATCTCGTTAGCAATCGCAGCGCGGCTCACCTGCAAGGTCGACGGCGAACCGACAATGTCCCTTGTCGTTTGTCAGCTGGTCGAACACAAGCTTGCCAATAGTGAGGAAAACATGTCTACCAAAAATTGGTTCGTAACAGGCATATCCCGTGGGTTCGGCAGGACGCTTTGCCAAGAGCTACTGCAACGTGGCCATCACGTCGTGGGACAACCCGGAACGGTTCATCCGCTCTGACTGATAAAAAACTCACTGTGTTGAAGCTGGACGTGGCTGACGCGCAACTGGTTGAGCAAGTGATTAAGCAAGTTGCAGAAAAGATCGGCCGCATCGACGTTGTGGTCAACAATGCTGGGTTCGGCTTGGTAGGCGCCGTTTAAGAGGTAAGTGTCGAAGAAGCATAAGCGGCTTTCGACACCAATTTCTTTGGTACCTTCAACGTCATTCGAACGTTGCTGTCGCACTTCCGTGTAAACCGGTCCGGTCATATCGCGAATTTTTCTTCCGTTGGAGGCATAACCGGTTCGGCGGGATACGGCGTCTACAACGCTACAAAATTTGCCGTCGAAGGGTTATCCGAAGCACTTGAACGGGAATTGAGGCCATTTGACGTCAAGGTAACCATTGTCGAAGGCGGATACTTCCGTACCAATTTTCTTTCCCCTGGCTCGATCAAGGCGGCAGTCAATTCTATCGATGCGTATGCCGAAACCGCAGGGAAAACCAGCAGCAATGTCTCCGTGCGTAGTGGCAGTCAACCTGGCGACCCCGCAAAAGCTGTTCGCGTGATCATCAAGGCGGTTGAGTCGGCTGATCCGCCTTTGCGCTTGCCGCTGGGGCCGGACTGCTACGCACGTATCGATGAAAAATTGTCACGTCTCAAGCGGGATGTCGACAGCTGGCGCGAACTTGCATCGGCCACACAATTTGATCCGTAAACCCGTGTCGCCGTTGCTGCCGTAGTTCCCTCCATGGATGGAAACGCTCTGACAACTATTGATGCTGACGATCCGACGTATCACCCGGTCTAGCAGCGCCCGCATTGGGTCGAAAGCCGGACATGCGTGCGAAGCAGCGCCAATTCAGTCGCGCCTTTTAGAACACCACAGCCTTTCATGCGCTCACTTGGAACGAATCTTCACGGCATGTAAAGTGCTCGTGAAAATGGCAATTCCGTCCGGTCGGGGTGCGTGAGGTGGCGATCAACCTTAAAGCACGGCTACTGCTGGTGACCGGCGCGCTTATCTTCGCCGCTCATTTTTCTCGCGCAGCTTCTGCGCAGACAGGCGCCCCCTCTCTTCCACAGGCGGCGATTGACATTGAAAACCAGCCGCCCGCTTCTTTTGACTATACGGTGACGGCATACGGCCAGAGGGAGGGAGCTCCCGAAGTACTAAACATTACCCAAACACCCGATGGGTTTCTGTGGCTCGCCACCCCTCAGGGCTTGGTTCGATTTGACGGCACCGAGTTCAAGCTCGACGACCATGTCCAAAAATATGTGCGTAATGTCGCCGCCAACAGCAAAGGCACGATATATCTATCTTTTCAGTTCGGCGGCGTCGGTCGTATCACTGATGGTCACTACGAGGATTTGAGCGCGGGCCTTCCGCAAGCACCGGTTTTTCGCTTCGTGTTTGACCACACAGGCGGCGTATGGATTGGCACGACTGCCGGCGTTTTTGAACTCGTGGGCCGCCAGTGGCAACCACTCGGGGCGTCCCGTGGTTTCCCTGATCACGAATCGGTCGGTGCCATGGGGGTGCTCGAAGATGGCTCCCTATGGATCATTGATGCCAGTGTGCCACGCAAAGCGTGGCTCAAGCCGCCTTCGAGCACTGACTTTCACGCCATCGATTCGCGAGAGCTATGGCTGGCGTTATTCGGCATTGCACCTGCCGACGTCTCCAACAACATCGCCACCAGCCTCGATAATGTATTGAATGTGCGCAATGCACCTTATGCCTTCGCCCACGACCAAGCGAATGTTTTGTGGACACTGGATAAAAGCCTCCAGCGCTTATATTGGAAAGCAGACCGAAGCGGCAGAAAATTCGTCAACGATGATGATATAGGTGATCTGTCGCTTCTGAACCGCGAAGTGACTTTCGGCCTGTTCGCTGACAAAGAAGGAAATATCTGGCTGCCTAATTCTGATGGCTTGCGGCGCATCAGCTTGAACCGAATGCGCGCGCTTGCCCCTCCAAAAACCATGCAGTCGCCAGTGCTAGCGCGCGGCAAAAATGGAGATATATGGATAGTCGCTTATGGTGGAAAAGGCTTCTACCGCTATGCGGATGGTCTACTTACGACATGGAAAAACGGTGGGGGACATACGAGCGCCCTCTGGGTTGATCCATCGGATCGACTCTGGGACTTCTGTTATTCACCACGATTAAACGAGGCGGCGCTAAATCACATCGAGATCTTGGATCGGGCAGGATCCACTTCGTATATTGACTATCCATCGACCGCGACAGGATATCCGATCGCATTTGCCCAAGATCCCTCCGGTGGCTATTTGTTGGCCGCCAGGTCTGGCTTCTATCGTTATAAGGATGGCACTTGGACATCTGGATCGGGCCGGAAAAACCGGCCCAACGGATTCGCGATTCGCCTCATGCCGGACCGCAATGGACGCCTTTGGCTTAGCTGGTCAGATGGTCACGTTGGATACATGGACGCAACGAATGCCGGCATCTTTGACGCAAAAGATGTTTCATTGGGTCCGATTTACGCGATATGGCCTGGAAAGGCCCATACATGGCTTGGCGGTGAAGACGGCGTCGCATTTACAGCGAGTAATCACGTGACCCCGCTTTGGTCAGGAACAGACAATCCCTTTAAAACAGTGACAGGGATTGTAGAAACCGAGCGCGGAGAACTTTGGATTAATGCGGCCGAAGGTTTATATCGCATCGACCAGCAAGGCGTGACAGATCTGCTATCCGGACATCATCCAAAACCCGCATCGATGTCGCTCTTCAGCCAGGAAGATGGCCTACAAGGGGGACCCGGTCCCTATGCACCAGGCCCATCCCTCTTCGAAGCCGGCGATGGCCGAATCTGGATTTCTCGCCTGGAGGGGGCAAGTTGGATTGATCCAAACCGGATACTGCGAAATGTCGAGCCGTCGCGCGCGTACATCGACGGCCTGGAAGCGGACAATCAAAAGCTATCCATGGTAAGCGGAGCGGCGCGAATCCCTCCAAACACGCACAGCTTACGGATCGACTATACGTCGCCCGAGCTGACAGCGCCTGATCGCGTGACATTTCGCTACCGCTTGGTGGGCATCGATGAGGACTGGCAAGTTGTTGGCAGTCGACGCTTCGCCCTCTATACCGATCCGCCTCCGGGCACATATAAGTTCGAAGTACTTGCATTCAACGAAAATGGCGTCTCGAGTGGATCGCCTGCCAAGATGTCGATCGCCGTTATACCTATGTTCTATCAAACATGGTGGTTCAAGATCTTATGCGCACTGGTTGCGCTTGTTCTTGTGATGTTTCTTTACACCCGACACCTGCGCCATGCCCGCGAGGGCCTTCGTCTACGTCTACAAACAAAACATGAAGAGCGAGAGCGCATCGCGCGTGAATTGCACGATACGCTGATGCAATCCATGCAAGGCATTACGCTTAAAGTTCACGCATGGTCATTGGACAAGACGACGAATCCCGCGCGCGCTGAAGAAATGCGCGTGGTCTCCGAGGTGGCCAATGATGTGTTGTCGGAAGGTCGAGACAGAATTCTCGACTTGCGGCACACCGCAGAGTCATCCCGCGATCTTGGCAATCGGTTACGCGCAGCGGGTGAAAAGCTGCTGCTTCTGTACCCCCAGAAACTGAGTTTCGACGAATCGGGCATACACACGGCACTGCAGGAAGACGCGGTTGAAGACATCTTCCAAATAGGCAGGGAAGCGATCCGAAACGCAATGGTGCATGCGCAGTCAAACGTGGTTTTCGTTTCGCTCCACTATGGGCTGCGGACCCTCACGCTCGTGGTCGCCGATGATGGCATCGGCCTACCGCTAGTCGTTGCCGAGACAGGCTTGCGAGAAGGTCATTGGGGGCTTATCGGCATGAGAGAGCGCGCGATGCGGTTGCATGGCAGGCTGAGCCTGGGCAAAAGGGAACCAGCCGGGACCGAGGTACGCCTTGTCGTTCCAGCACAGGTTGTCTATGTCGACTGGCTCGCCCGGATCTGCAAGGCGGCTCTAAATACACTCTTGTTCCGGCCAGCACAAAATACGACCTATCGCCGAGACGCTGGACACTGACCGAATGTTACAGTCGTACCCCAGATATGCTGAACCGCGCCTCCAGCCACGCCTCGGTTATCGATAGGGCCAGCCCGTACTCCTCCTGGAAATTATTTTCTCCAGCTGCCAAACGTAGGCCGTAGCCCTCCTCCAAACGAACCCCCTCGAGCATCCATGCAACAAGCGCTACAGCGACTGGATCTGCACTGGCGCGCCCATCTTGTCGGGCAGGCCAGAAACGATCACGAGGTAGCGTCGCGGGCCTGAAACGTTCCCGGCCACAAGCTGGCGAATTGGCCCGTCAGCGTTCACGATCGCGCTGCCGGCCGGGTTGGTTGTGAATCCCACTAACGGCTGCAGCGTCCCACTTCCGTCGGGTGAGGTGGCCAAGGCCAGGACGTATGGTGATTTTGGGTCAAGCTTTGTGACCGCGGCCTGCAGCACCTGCACCAAGCCCTGATCGAACAAGCTCACACTGGTCGTCGGCGCTGCGCCCGGCGCCGCGAGCACAATTTGAGCCGCCTCGCCCGCCAAGCCGAGCGGCTGGAGATGATCACGACCACCGTCTGGGGCAGCCGCGCCCGGCACGTAGGTCACCGCCTGCGCGGCTTGGCCGATAGGCACAGTGGCGATCACACGATTTTCCAAAGTGTCGATGGCAGCCATCGCATCCTGGTTCTCCAGGCCCACATAGACCCGGGTCCCGTCGCCGGATGGCCAGATCCCATGCGGAAGCTTCCCAACCGGAATGGTGGCAACCCGCGCAAAATTATCCCTTCGGATGGCCAGCACCTCGTTCAGCCCACCGATGGTCACGTAGGCGAACTTGCCTTTCGCATTGTCGACGACATTAACGTGGTTGGTGAGGGGCCCTGTGTCGAGGACCTTCAAGGTGTTGAATGGCGGTCGCGCATTGATCACGACCGTCTTTCCGACATCCTTCAGGGTGTACCAAACCTGCTCACCGTCAGGGCTCGCAGCGATGTCGGGGCAAAACGGGCTTGGCTGAGGAACCCTCCCCACCTCGGCGTGGGACTTCACGTCGAAGACGACCAGCTCCGGAGTGAAGGATGAGCAGACGTAGCCGTACTTACCGTCGGGCGAGAAGATCGTCATGCCGGGACCGTTCGGTGTCTTGATCCGCCCGATTTCCCGGAAGGTCCGCCCATCCAGAACGGCCAGGTAGTCCTCGCCTCGAACCGTCACCCAAACTTCTTTGCCATCGGGGGTGAAGAAGGCCTCGTGTGGTGCACGGCCGACATAGGTCGTGGCTTTGGTCGCATTAGTGGCGGTGTCGATGAAGGTCACCGAATTTGTGCCGATCGACACCACGGCAATGGTGCGTCGGTCCGGGGAAAAGCCCATGCCGTGGACGAGAACCTGACCGGCGTACAGCGGACTGAAGTTGGTCGGCTGCGGATCGCCTAGGCGAATGACACCAAGAAGTTTGTTCGACACCGGGTCGATGACAGACACCGTGTTGGAGAACTGCTCCGAGGCATAGACTCGGTCTGAATGGCTCACAGGCAGGTTCGGCGCGGAAGCCGCAAAGGGAGCTTGTCCGGCCTGAGCCACGTTGGCGACGAAGGTTACGCCGAAGGCGACGGACAATATCTGCTTCAGTGGTCTCATTGGGTCATCTCCATTGTCGGCTTGCGGGGCAGCCTGATTGACGGCGTCGAAGAAGATCGAGATGTCACTCGCCCTGCGTTGGTGCCGGCGCCGAGGGCGGCAATGGCTGGCCCAGAGCCAGCCGCATGGCGCCGATCTCCTGCTGCTGATCGACAACGATTTCCTGGGCGATACGACGGAGCTGCTCGTTGCGCCCGTAGCGCAGTTCAAGCACGGCCATTTCGATGGCACCCTCGTGATGCGGGATCATCATTGCGGCGAAGTCGGCGTCAACGTCGCCCGTTGGCTTCACTGCCATCCCCTGCATCATCCTGTCCATGATGCGCTGGTTCCCAGAGAGGAAGGGCCGCTCGCCCGCCTCACCTCGTGCGGCGGGTACCGATGCGAGGGCGGCGGCCACAGCAGCCAGAGTCAAGAAGGACGCCAACGCTGCGCATCGGAATAACTGGGCGGTCATCTTGCCTTCCTCCTGATCATCATGAGTTGACTCGGATCACGCTGGCCGGGTGCGAGACGCCGCTAGAGCGCCTCAACCTCATCTCCCATGTGCGGGCATAACGGCTGCAAATTCCTCGCGAGACGCAGGGTTGCCGTCAATCATCTCGAAGATTTTCTTCGAATTGCCGAGGTTTTCCATGAGCGATTTCGGGCCGGCAAATGGGCGGCCACCGATATGCCAGCCATCGGTATGGAGCTCTTCAATCAAAACCCATACGACTTCACGGAAGGCTTCGGAGCCCTCGTACTTCACCATTACTTCGGTAAGCTCTTTCGCCATCGCGTGTTTTTCTTCGCTCGTGAAGACGCCGTCTACAAGTTTTACGTTGACAAATGGCATGCTGATTTCCTCTGGTGTGATCGTCAAAGCTTCTGAATACCGCGTCGCCTTAGGCGCCCTTCGCGTAAGTGAACCCTGCGCGTTGCAACTGAGCCAAAAACGCGACCACGCTGGGCACTAACACCGCGCCGGGTATCAAGTTATTCGTGAGATCCGCCGCGATCACGTCTGCATCCTGCGATGCCTTTGCTTGCAGTCCTCGCGCAATGGCATGGATGGAGTCGTGGCAGGCAACAAATACGGCACCGCGTCGTTGGAGCGAAATGATGTTGTTGTTCATCGCTCCATAGAAGCCTGCGATATCTTCGTGGTCGTCAGTGGGAGCAACGCCGCGCTTTTCGATGATGAACGTGTTGCTCGTGGTGACGCCGCCGGTTTTTCCAGCGAGACCATACTTGTCCCACATCTTCTGATTGAATAGTGCAAGGTGAGCAGACCCGTGCGTCGCTGACACCGAGAGAAAGTCCGGATTGTGATGAGCAAAAACCTGCCCATTCAACGATTCGCGCATCAAGCCTGGCCACGCCGCAGCGATATCGCTGTTCTCCCACGCCTGGCTGGGTCTCCCGCGGTAACCGAGAATTTCTGATGCGGCTTCATGGTCCCAGAACTCTGGCTCATCAACCATAAACGGTACGCGTTTGAAGTCACGACGGCGCGGCGCGGCAGAGAGCCTTTGTGTCAATGATGCAAGAGTCTCTGCGCCGTCGGGCAGCGCGCTGCTACGCGAATTGATAATCATGCTTCCTGCTGTGGCCGGCGCAACTTTCAACGCAACGACGGCACCCGCGGCTATGCCCAAGAGGCGTAGCGCACCACGGCGGCTTAGGTTATTGGAAGTCTCTAACATGGCGTGATCTCCTTTTTCCGACTCAGTACGCGTAGACATTGGCAGCCTGCGCGACCAGGTGATCCATAAATCCAGTCATGGCAGCGATGGTGGCTGGATCCGTGATCTTGTAGCGATCAGCAAGTTCATCCAATCGCGGATATCCAATCCAGATGCGTCCACGCTCGTCCTGCCAGACCAGCACATGCAAGGGAAGATCGAGACCGATGGCTTGGTTCTGCAGCATCAGCTTCGTACCAACTTTTGGATTACCGAATGAGAGCACCGTTGTGGGCCGCAGCTGGAGCCCCGCGCGCGTAGCGTTATCACTGTGATCAACAACCGAGAATAGAGGTACCTTTTCTTGAGCCAGCAAAGCCTTGATCCGTGCAACTGTCTCGGCAGTACTGAACTTACTTTCCTGCGCGACGATGTGATGCTGATCAATATCGGGTCCGAGCCCTGTCTTATAAGCATCAGCGATTTCACGTGCGAGGACGGTGAGATCGACCCCTTCCTTATTCGTCAGCAGGGTCACACAGACGAGCTCATCGGCGGCAGTAAAGCGGCTCAGGTATGAGCTGAAGCCAGGAGAATTCCCTTTGATTTCCATGAAGCCCGGATGATGCGTGAACTCCCATCCAATCATCGCCGGCACGACTTTTCCGCTGTCCAGCTTGGTCGGCGAGTAGATGAACTCGTGATCCTCCATGTTCTTGACCAGTGTCAGTCCAGCCAGACCAATGTCCCATTTGCTGATGTCTTCGGCGGATGACCACAAATCTCCAAAGCCGAACAGGTTTTCCGATGCCTCCGCGGCCACCGGGGAAAGCTTGTCGCCTGTGGCGATATAGCCCGTCGCAGGTTCGACTGGATTGATGAATGGAACTTCCTTCTTGAACTTCGAATGCTGATTGTCATTCGGGTGCGACGCAGGTCGATCGATTTTTGCCAATTGAGGCATGTCGCTGGCGAACATAGTGCTGGGCAGTTGTTCGACATCGATCTGGTATTTCCAGATGAAATCGTGGTAACTCATGCCGCTTGCACGTTCAATGGCGAGTGCCAACAACGTTGCATCCGTCGCACTCAAGCGCACGTCGGTTCCACTTCGGAAGGCTAGAGGCTTGTTCTGAACAAGCGCCAGTAACTCCCGTGGGGAGTAATGCTTGCTGTTGTCGATTTCGCTGCGATAGTCCGGAAGGCCCGAGCTATGCTGCATCAACTGCTTGATCGGGATGCGTTGCCATGCGAATGGGAGATTGTCGACATATTTGCCGATGGGATCGGTCGTGCTCAGCTTGCCCTGCTCTTTCAGCTGCATGATCGCCACGGCTGTGAAAGCCTGGGTGATCGGGCCTATGTTCCATATCGTCTTGGTGGAGGCCATCTCATCGAGATCGATGTTCGTCTTTCCATAACCTGCAGAGCGCGGGACATAGGGCGCTTGAACGATGGCCATGGTCAAACCCGGCAAATGGTGTTCCGCGATAAAATCGGCGACCAACTCATCAATGAACTGCCCATGCGTCTGCAGCGTCGGATCCCCACGCACGATCGGAAGCTTTTGAGCGCTTGCTTGCTGAGATATAGCCGATGAAACGAACAGCACCAGCGATCCTAGGAACGCTAACGGCTTGATACGAATAGTGCGCATTGGGCAACCTCCCTAAGGCATAACATCGACAGAAGATTTTCGATGTCAAAGATAGGTACTGGCCAAAGAGACGTATTGGATAGAACTGTGTTTTTTGACTTCTTCCGTCTCGACGCACCAACCACGCTGACTCCTAAATAGAGAGTTCGATACGCAGTTCGAAGGTCCTCGGATCGAGGAATATTTGTCGCCGATCAGATTGAGTACGCGTGTAATTAGCTTGCAATCGCAGGTGCGTCCCGCAGTACCAGTTCAAACCTGCCGTCCAATCGCGTTCCCAACCACCAGGAACCGGGCGGTCGTTCAGGTCGACGGAGCTGTAACGAAATACCAGTTCGACCGCGCCTCCGGCGTGTTCAGGCACCACATTCTGAACGGTCCCATCGTTATAACGGCGCGATTCGCCAGTAAGCACCCAGCTCCCGAACACATAGCGACCATTGACGGTGTAGCTTGGTTCGGTCGTGCTGAACTCGGTTCTCGCGCCGAGATACTCGGCTTGCCACGAAACTGGGCCAGCTATCCACAGCGCTTCCAAGCCTGTTCGTTCGATGCTTTTGACGTTCTCGAGTGTCCCAGAGCTTTCGAGACTGACGTCATTCAGAATAATTGATGGTGCAACCTTGAATGACGCAGTGGATGGCCCTGGCATCCCTGCCTCATCAATGCGACCTTCCGGATATTCCATAGATCGAGCCACCCCCAGGTGGACGACCTCGCCAGGCAAATTGATCGGCACCCAAGCCCCATGCAACGCCCAGGTATGCCCTGGGTTGCTACCTTCCAGGTTGTCACCGTAGTAGCCGGCGTCGATCAATGCATGTTCACCGTGCAGCGACCATTGAGCGCCTATCCGATAGCTTTCAAAGACGGCCTGCGATGCCGTCGAATATTCAATGAATGACGTCTGCGTCGAACTGATGTTTTTTTCGAAATCCAAGGGAATCTTCCCTTCACCCAACCGCAGCGAGCCGAAATCATAAGGCGTATACGCCGATGTCTGCATTTTGATAAATGCATCGCGCCATTGCTTGTTCAGTAGCGAATAGTAGACCGAGATCTCGTAAGCACCAGGCTTCAACGCATCAAAGCCCACATGATTAAATTTCCCCTTCTCGGCGTTGGCAAACTTGCCATCGTCACTAGTGAAATTCGTCCTTATGAAGTCATAAATCAAGATGGGCTCGATAAGGGTTTCGTCTCCCCAGACCCATTGCGGCGTTGGCTCGCGAAATATGTTGGGTTCATCTGCTATGGAATCCATAGACGTGCAAAGAAAGATGAAGGTCATCGCACCTCCAAATATCTTGAATCGTCCACCGTTTTTCTTGGAGGCACTCATCGCAGCGTCGCAAGGCAGTCCACCAATCGGAATGCCACGAGAGTGTCAGCGAGCAATCTGCTTTGTTCTTGTTGAAAAACAGGATGATTGTCGTCTACAGATACAACGAGTGCTTTAACGAATCGCGTGTGATGACAGTTACCTCACATACTTGATTTCTTGGCGAAAAGGCGCTTCGTTCAAGCGCTCAACGAATTAACGACCTACTCCTTTTGGATGAATCTTCATGGCTAGTGGTGTCGTAAGATCGGACCCGAAAGTGCAGGGATCGCCAAGGTGAAATGATTTGACCTACCGATGTGGAAGTTTTGGACTGCGTGATGAAAAGAAGCGAGTGAGGATTTGCCATGGCAAGCCGTACATTGTGGAATTTCGAGATTGGAAATGCTGGCGTGCTTTCACGCGGAAGAACGCTGGCCATCCGATGCCTGATTTGGGCGGCAGCTCTTTACGCTCTTTTCTTTGGATTTCTCTTCTCTTCCGTGTTCGCTCCCACTTGGCTGCACTTGTCGTCGTACGCCGGGTATGTGGCGGGCATCGGAATCCCCATCCTTGGCTTTGTTTTCTATGCTCTTCTGATTCGTGTCTTCGAGCGACGTGCACCCAGCGAAATCTTCTTCCAGGATTCCTCCTGGATTGACCTGCTGGTGGGCGCCATCATCGGCATTGTCATTCTCTCGTTGATGCTGCTGTTGCTTGCTTCACTGGGCTTTTACAGCGTCCATCTCGGGCACGGCAAAAATTGGCTCAATAGCTTCGTCTTCGACAGCTACATCTCCGGCATGCTGGAGGAATTAGCTTTTAGAGCGGTGTTGTTGCGCATCTTCGCCCGCATGTTCAATCCCATCGCAGGCCTACTTATTTCCTCCGCACTTTTTGGCATTGCTCATCTCACCCACGCCACACCGTTCCAGGCCATTGAAGTTGCATTCAATGCAGGCTTGACTCTGGGCTTGCCGTATATGCTGACCGGACGGCTTTGGATGTCCGTGGGCTTGCACATTGCCTGGGATTTTTGGGAAGAATCGTTTCTGGGCGTCAACACCACGAACGGTGTCCTCGTCAGCGTTCCAGACCTCAGCAAATCCGTCTATCTCACGGGTGGTGCTTATGGTCCTGACGGATCGTTGTTAGCTTCCATCATTGCTACGCTAGCCATCGTTGCCATGCTTTATGCCGGCAAGAAAGGTTGGCTGGGACCACGCGCCTCCAACCCGCCCCATTTCCAACGCGCTTTCAATACGAAGCGTGCAGACTAAAGCGTTGATGAAGTGATGAGAAATTCGTTGCCTGCCTCTTTGGGATGAATCTTTCCGTCATAGAGCTACCTAAGCTCGCGGCGAAAAGTGCGATAGGTGCTCTCCTTGCCAATTGGAGCCTTGCATGAACCTCACGCAGCGTATCCCCGTCGTCCCAGCGAGTTTCTTCGGCATCGTGCTGGGTCTGATCGGCCTAGGAAGCGCATGGCGACTCGCCCATAAGGTTTGGGGTCTTTCGTGGGCTATTGGCGAAACGCTTGAATTAGTGGGTAGCCTCGTCTGGTTGCTGCTGGTGATCTTGTATGCCGCCAAATGGATATATAAACGCGAAAACGCCCGTTCGGAATTGCACCATCCCGTCCAATGTTGCTTCGCGGGCCTCGTCGGTGTCACAACGATGTTGGTTGCCGGCGCGGTGGCCCCCTACTCACGTGAAGCCGCGGCCATGTTTTTGACTGCAGGTGCGTTATACACCGTCGCTTTCGCCGCATGGCGTACGGGCAGCCTGTGGGAAGGCGGTCGCGAAGAATCGTGCACAACGGCTGTTTTGTATTTGCCCACCGTCACGGGCTCCTTTGTAACCACAACTGTCTTGTCCGCGCTGGGATACCCCGATTGGGCACAGCTGGCATTCGGCGCGGGGCTTTTCTCCTGGATAGCGCTGGAGTCGGTACTGATACACCGACTGTTTATCGGCAACGCGATGTCCCCCGCGCTTCGTCCCACACTAGGCATCCAGTTGGCGCCCCCGGCAGTTGGCGCGGTCAGCTATTTGTCCGTGACGACCGGAGCTCCAGACCTCTTTGCCAACGCGCTTTTTGGTTATGCGTTGTTGCAAGCGCTAGTTCTATTGCGCCTGCTGCCATGGATTCACAAGCAACCATTTGGCGCGTCGTACTGGGGATTCTCTTTCGGCGTTGCTGCGCTTGCGATTGCCCCCTTGCGCATGATTGAACGAGGCGATGTCGGCCCCGCAGCAATGCTCGCGCCATCACTGTTTGTTTTTGCGAACGTCATCATCGGACTATTGGCCATGAACACGTTGCATCTGCTGTTGCGTGGCAGATTGCTTCCGACGTCTGTGGTTGTGGAGTCTTTGACGAACGCGCCGCGAAACACTGCCTATTAAACGCACGTTCTCAAGCAACAATGAACCTGCTCGCGCAAGCACACGCAAGATCTGATGCCTTCATCCCTGACGTCGAAACGCTGCCGGCGTCAAACCCATTTTCTTCCGAAAGGCTTTGGCGAAGGCCGCTTCGGATTGATAGCCAACACGCTCGGCAATATCTGCAGACGACAGCTTGCCGGCTGCAAGCAGATCGGAGGCGAGGCGCATGCGTAGCGTCGTGAGAAGGTCCATGGGTGATGTGGCACCTCTTTCCATGAAGTGTCGTGCGAAGGTCGCCCGCGACATGCTCGCCTGTTTTGCGAGCGTATCTACGGTCCATGGTTTCTGCGGCTCCTTCGTCATGGCTAGCACAGCATGACTGAGCCGGCTGTCGCCAAGCAATGCCAACAGCGACGGTGGTATGCCTTCTTTCTTCGAGTAGCTGCGCAGAGCCAAAACGAACAACACTTCGCTAAGTGCCGTAACGATGGAGAGTGCCCCTGAACTCAACTGCTTTACTTCCTCTCGCATCATGGCGACAACGCTCTGGAGAAAATTCAGATGACCTTCCTCTGCGAAAGAAATATGCACGACATCCGGCAACGTGCTCATGATCAAGTCTGCCGCCCCTGGTGCGTACATGAAGCGCCCGCACAAAAGATCCATGTCCGCCTCGCCATCCGTGTTACGCCGCTCGGGCAGCGGACCCGAAGTGTCGAGTACCACGGTCGTTTCGCGTTCGTCGCCACTCCCTTTTATGGTGTGCGCGATGCCACGCGGCAGCAACACGAAATCGCCTGCCTTTAGCTCCAGTGCTTTTCGCCGCGCGAAGAGGAGCGTGGCACATCCCGCAAGAACCAAGTGAAACGGAGCTTCGCCAGGTATCAGTTGTGGATGATCCAGCTCGAAGCTTCCCGCCATCTGGCAACGCAGGTCCAGGCTGCCTTGAATATGAGTGAGAGCAATGACCTTGCTTAGAGCGTCCATGAGACGATCGATCATAAAAATGAGTGCTTAGCATATTAACGATCTCGTCGGTCAGCGCAACACTGTGCAGGCCGGGGGACCTCGAACTCCCACTTATTGAGGGCATTGTCATGTTGGACTGGCAGAACTATCGCAAACAACTTATGGGCCGCATTGGCGAGATTGGTGCGTCGAGCCCCGATACCGTGGCTGGCTACCAGACGCTATCCAAGGCAGGAAACAAAGCCGATCTGCTCGGCGCCAAGACACGCGAACTGATTGCATTGGCCGTGGCCGTTACGACGCGCTGCGACGGCTGTATCACGGTGCACGTCGCAGAAGCGCTCAAGCAAGGTGCGACCCAAGACGAGATCACCGAAGCGCTCGGCGTAGCGGTTGCACTGAATGCTGGTGCGGCAATGGTTTATTCGGCGCGCGTTATCGATGCCGTAAAGGCGTACGAAAGCAAATAACCTCCAACGATTGAACATCGCGCCATCACGATGGCCGATACGTAGACCAATGGGCATTGATGCTGCCAAGGCCATCGTCGCTGAGCGGATCGTAGGCGCCGGGACATCGCTCGACGTTTCGATCCGTCAATGCGCTTCGTAATCCCCCTATAGGCTAGGGACGGCTTCGCGCCATCTTTAACAAAACTCCCAGGAGAGGTTTGCCATGATGAATCATCGCTCAACCATGATGGCTGCGGTCGTAGAAGATCCAAATACTGCTTTTCAATACAAACAAATTGTTCGCCCTATTCTGCTGCCAGGCCACGTGCTAGTTCGCGTCAGATCGAGTGGCGTTAACCCGCTCGATCTGAAGATAAAGGCAGGCACCGCTGCACATGCCAGACACCCGCTGCCCGCCGTGCTTGGCATTGACATGGCAGGTGTCGTTGAGGAGGTCGGCGAAGGGGTGACGCGTTTTGTTGTGGGTGACGAGGTATACGGCATGAGCGGTGGCGTCGGCGGCGTGCAGGGATCGCTCGCCGAATATACCGTGGTCGATGCGAAGCTCCTTGCTAGGAAGCCGACGTCGCTATCGATGCGCGAGGCAGCTTCGATGCCTTTGGTCTACATCACAGCGTGGGAAGGTTTGGTGGATCGCGCGCGCGTTCGCGCAGGTCAAACGGTGCTCGTTCAAGGTGGCGCAGGAGGTGTCGGTAATGCAGCGATTCAACTCGCACGCGCCTTCGGGGCGAACGTATACGCTACTGGCTCGCCTTCCAGGGGCAATGTGATTCGGGATTACGGTGCCACGCACATCGACCACACATCTACGAGTGTTGAAGAATACGTAGCCTCCCAGACCCATGATGCCGGCTTCGACATTGTTTACGACACGGCAGGCGGTAGCAGTCTCGACGCATCGTTCCATGCAGTTACCCGCTTTGGGCACGTTGTCAGCTCCCTCGGCTGGGGAACGCATTCACTCGCACCGCTATCGTTTCGCGCGGCAAGCTATTCAGGCGTGTTCACGCTGCTGCCTTTACTCACCGGCGAAGGGCGTGAGCATCATGGCGAGATCCTTCGCCAGATTGCCCAGCTTGTCGATCAAGGCAAAATTCAGCCACGTATCGACGGGCGACGCTTCGACCTGAAAAGTGTCGAAGATGCGCATACGTGGCAGCAAAGCGGTCGGGCGGATGGAAAGGTGATCGTTGATGTCTCTTCGGACTCATAGGCCCCCGAACGCCGCTCTTTAAATGATTCCGCGCCGCTGTGCTATCTGCACGGCCTGGGTTCGCGAAGCGGCCTGTAGCTTTCCAAGGATGTTCTTCACATGCACCTTCACGGTCGCCTCAGAGATGCACAGCAAGTCGCCCACCGTTTTGTTGGAATGTCCATTCGCGACATATTTGAGAACGGTAATCTCGCGCGAGGTAAGTCGTTCGTCGATCGCGTGATCCGCGATCTCGGCGGCAATCTCGCGCGGGATAACCTTCTTGCCCTCATGCAGCGCGTGGATCGTATCGATGAGATCGCGCCGCACCGAACTTTTCAACAGGTAACCCCGCGCGCCGGCCTGCAGCGCGCGTAAGGCTTGGGCGTCGCCTTTGAATGTCGTCAGCACGAGGATGATGGCTCCTGGGTGCTCGTCATGAATGATGCGAATGGCCTCTTCCCCCGACATAGCCGGAAGCTCCAGATCCATCAGCGTGACGTCCGGCCGATATTTGCGGTATTGCAGAATCGCCTCTTCGCCGGTACTCGCCTCGGCCACGAGCTGCATACTTGGCTCGGTGCCAATGACAGCAGCCAAGCCTTCGAGCATGAGCGGATGATCATCAACGGCAAGGATTCGAATGACAGCGGGATTTGCGTTCATGGCGCTCACTCGCATCGTTGTTCAGGGCGTTTCAGAAGGATCGGAGGGCGATGAAGTCCCACCGGCGTCACGCCGATGCTGCGCTCGATCGAGACCTTTTTCCAGTACGTGCTCGGCGCGATCGAGCGCCTCGACAATGTCCCTCCGTACGGGGTGATCCGGCGGGAGTCGCCGCGCAATAGCTTCGAAGCGAAGGATCAGCCCCTGCCCGGACTGAAGCATCGACTCCTCGAGCGCATGTGCCTCTGATTCCATCGCCGCCTGTTTAGCTTTCGAGCGTGCCTGCTGTCTAATGTGCCACCTGCGCCAACGCCATAGAACGGCCAACATCAAAAGGATCACAGTGACGCTAGCAGCAATCCACCAAATACTGGGACAGGTCCAAGGAAAAACGTGCATGCAATGGGTCCTTGCCATGTTGCGTATTCAATAGCTCGCTTTCCCCCAGCAGAGATCATCCGAAAGGGGTAGATCCGTCCAGACATCTGGGAACCTTGAATTTCGTCATTCATTCAATGCGTTTTCGATGCCAGCGGGCCGATGTCGCTTTGATCCCGATAGTTCTTGCGCCATGCGCCCGGACTCATGCCAAACCGTTGTGAGAAGGCATGACACAAATGGCTTTGATCGCAGAAGCCACATTCATAGGCTATGTCAGCGAGAGACCCGTCCGACTCCATCAATAACGTCTTGGTTTTTTCCAAGTGCTGAATCAGCAACCAGCGATGCGGGGGCACCCCAAAGGACTTATTGAATGCACGGCCAAAATGCGGCGTTGACAGTCCGCAGGCCTGCGCGACATCCGGCAAAGAGATTCCACTCGGTCTGTTGCCACCAAGCATTTGCTCGGCCGCCAATTTCTGCCAAGGCTTGAGACCACCAGGCACCGTATCGACTTCTATATGGTTGCCACCACGAATGGCATAGAGCGCGATGACCATGTGTCGGACGAATGCATCGTGATCAGAACAACCGTGCGTGAGCGACGTTGTCAGAAGCGCGGTCACTACATCACGAAAATTCTCAACGCTACTTTGATCGGCGCCAGATTGGGGCATGGCGATCGAGGAGTGTGATTCGCTGACACGAAGCGTAATAGGCGTCTGGACACCTCTCCCGTGGCGCCGATCGTTGACGATACACGCAACCGCAAATTCGTCGGATACGCGCGCAACGTGGACGAAGATATCCGTTTGATCAGGAAGTGCCATGAGATGCAAATCGTTACCCAACACGGCAACCCCCAAGTCAAAGTGTGGTAGCGCGACTGGTCGCATGCTGCAAGCGGGACGTTTTAGTACCGTCAGCGTCAATATACGAAGCATCGCACCTAAACAAAACACAACTTTGACTCAAGAAAACGTACCACTTAGGGATGGTCTGATCATCTGGGGTTTGCGACGACAACCATCGTGTTCGTCATCGCTTCACGCCTGACAACAGATATACACCGCTTCGTTGGGCAATTTCGCACCTGATTTGCCGCGTTTCAGCGCGGCGGTGCGCTCGGCGGGCGCACTTATCCTGTCTTGGCCAGCAGATGCGTACGAGCCATCCATACATTGCTCAACGCAAACAGCGTCAGCACCTGCGCACCGTTCTTGGCGAGGCCGCGGTAGCGCGCCTTCACGTGACCGAATTGCCGCTTGATCACCCGGAAAGGATGCTCGACCGCTGCCCGGATCGACGCCTTGACGTGCTCCAGCTCTTCGATCAATCCGCGCAGCGTCTCATCGGTGATCGCCTTGACCGTGCTTCGCTTGGCCGCGATGTACCAGCGCCGGCCGCGTCGTGGCTTGGCGTGTTTGGGCGCGCCGGTGTAACCGGCGTCGCCAAACACCGCTTTCTCCCGCCCATGCAGCAGGTGTCCCACCTGTGTCACATCCGCCACGTTCGCCGCCGTCGTCACCACGCTGTGCACCAGGCCGGTGGCCTCGTCCACGCCGATGTGTGCCTTCATCCCGAAATACCATTGATTCCCTTTCTTGGTCTGGTGCATCTGCGGATCGCGCGCCTTGGCCCGGTTCTTGTTCGACGATGCCGCGCCAAGAATCGTCGCGTCCACGATCGTGCCCTGCGAGAGCTTCAAGCCGTGATCGTGCAGATGCCGGTTCACCGCCTTGAACAGCTGCCCGGCCAACCCATGCTTCTCCAGCAGATGCCGGAACTTGCATACCGTCGTCTCGTCCGGCGCCGCCTCGCGCCCCAGATCAATGCCGACAAACCGACGCATCGACGCCGAGTCGTACAGCGCCTCCTCCACGGCCGGATCGCTCAGCGCATACCACTGCTGCAAGAAGTAGATGCGCAGCATCCGTTCCAGGCCCACCGGACGACGACCACCTTCGGCGCGCGCCTTGGGATAGAACGGCTCAATCACCGCGCACAGCTCGGACCACGGCACCACCTTGTCCATCTCGGCGAGAAACACATCACGCCGCGTCGGTTTGCGATGCGTCTCGAATCCGCCATCGGCTTGCATGGCCAGGGTCAACTGCTCGGGCATCTTCTACACTCTGTCGGTGACGGCTTCGCTTCGACCGCAGGGCAAAATCAGAGTTTCCTTAGGCGTTAAATGCTGCCGCCGCTTCTGCGGCTAATCCCAAAGGGCTACTTCGAACACGGCATGAAGAGAGATGTCAGACCGACATCCCTCAAATACCCTGAAGCCGCGTTGCTAGCCCTAACTCTGTTCGCCCACTGCGCGACTACGCTGGAGGTACCCTATGAACGACACCGCGGATTTCTATATCTCGAACGTTAGCGGTGAAGTCGCGGCGATTCTTAAATCGACTATCCAGCAGATGTCGCGTGGCTCAGATATCAGCGACTTGATCGTTCATCAATTAACGCTCGCCTCAACGGCATTGGAAAACGAGAGAACGAAAAGACAATCCTCTATTTTCTGTCAAAGTCGCGGCACGTTGACGCAGCGTCAACTCAATAAAGCGAAGTCGATACTTTGCGACATGGCGTCTTCGACCAACGCCTCCGCTCTAGCCGCACAAGCCTGTGCCATGTCGCTGGGCCACTTTGAACGATGCTTTCGCATGTCAGCAGGAATGTCTCCTCATCATTGGATCATCAAGGCCAGAATGACTAGGGCGAAACACCTTCTCGTCGACGGCAACGCATCAATCGCAGATATCGCCAAGCAATGTGGCTACTCGGAAAATTGCCACTTCACAAGAATCTTCACGCGTGAAATCGGCATCAGCCCAGGAGCTTGGCGCCGACTTTTTGCCAATCTTTGGCATCCCGTTTGAAGCGAAATGGATAACAGCTGTGTTAGTTGCACGGCCAGAACGGCTTTCGTCATGACCTTATCCCAAACCATGTCCACCTCGCCGGCCACGATAACGTCATCCCCTGTCCGTCCCTCAAAAGAATGTTGATGCGAACACATCCATCTCGCCGCCTTACTTCGACTTCCAAAATGAGCAACGAGCATTTCCGCAAGCAATGCATGGCGCTCCTCAAGCGCTGCAAATGCATTCATGACGACCTCCTCTCTGAAGGCTGCAAGTCGCGCCATATCTTCGGAGACGCGAGCAAAGTCCAGGGCTGGCTGAGTTCTATCGCTCCGCGACCGAACACCTCGCCGAACTGACGCCAGGGTCATACCCACTTCAAGTGATTGCCGCATGGCTAATGCCTCACACCTGCCTGGATAGCTCGCAAAAACCGAATGACTTCGGCGGTGCGCCCATCGTGCACCAGTTGCTCTGCGGTTAGCGAGTCGAGTTCATCGATTTGAGTATGTTGATACCACGATAGCGTCGCGTTCGGATTTGGCTCGATCTCCTGCGCAATGCGCAGAACGCTGAGCACGTCCAATACCGCGCTGCCTAGGCCTGAATATTTTTCAGGACGCATGTCCTGCGCGGAGACGGCATTCCTACTAGAAGAAAGTTCCCATCTCCGGATTTGCGGTCGCATCACCATGGGATAGCTCTCCTATCAATGAGGTGCTCTAACTGTAGGATCTGATGCGCGGTATTCGCTTGTATTTTATAAGCGGCCTTGACAATTGATGATGTCGTTCGAAGTTGATCTTCTTCAGTAACGAGTTCTCTGCGCATCGGTACGCGACAAGAAAACGCCCATTCACCCCAGTGCCCGATGTAACCCTTTCGTATGATTCTTTTCCAGGGGTCATAGCGCACCATAACCAGCGACTCTCCCATAGACGATCCAGGAGTGCACTCGGTGAAAAGCCTTCTCGCTTCTTTCGCCATAGCAGTAGTGTCCTTGCTAGAGGCGCCAGCAGGGATCGCCATGCAGGCGAGTCAGAGCGCCACGGAAGATGCAGCAGCCTTGGCACAGTACAAGTCCCTTGGTCTTACTAAAGATCCAAGAGCGATCACGGCAGGTGAATATAAGATCGATCCGCACCATACGTCGGTTATAGCGAAACTCGCTCATATGGACTTGTCTCGCTACTCGCTTCGCTTCGATTCCTTGAGTGGCGGATTTTTATTCGATCCCTCGCGTACAATGGCCATAAACCTTGAGATATCTATTGCCCCGCAGTCGGTCGATACCGGCGACCAGGCATTCGACAAAAAAATAGCCAAGCGATACTTTCGGATTGATCAATACCCCAAAATCACATTTTCGTCGTCGGCAGTGAAGATCGCTGGCGATCACATATCTGTGGACGGCATCCTGGACTTTCATGGCGTGAAAAAGCCACTGACGCTAAATGTCGTTTATCGTGGCTTCGCTCACGGTCGCATGGGTTTCTCTGGCGAAGCAACATTTAAACGATCCGAATTTGGTGTCGGAGAATGGGCGCCACTGGAAGCCGACGAAGTAACTCTTCTTATCGAAACTGAATTCGTGAAAACCTAACTTGCCGCATCGACATTCATCGATTGAAGCCTCCCCTTGTTTTGGCTAGATCCATGACCTCGCATAAAACACCGTGAGACGATCGAACATATAAATGAGCTGATTGAGAATTCCTCCGCCTGCCAAATAGCGCGAGACTGAGGAAACTGAACGCCGCACAAAGAATTTCGGCACTGGTAGAGGGTGGCGCGTATGTTGGACTGCTCCAAATGCTCCGGGACTTTAAGAAACGCCGACGCCATCATTGCCTATTCTGGCCCTGTGCAGGACGCGCCCGATGCACGCGGCGCTTAGCGTCGTTTCGATGTTTGCAATCCGCATGACACGAACGCGGCCAACCATCTGCAAATAGCGACTTCCGCTACGAAGGTCACAGGGCATGATTAGAAATTTCAATACGCAGGGTCAGCTCAATGTGAAGCGTCGCAAATTTTTGGCAGCGACCCTTTTCGGATCACTCGCTCTCGCCGCAAATCGTATAGCGAGTGCATTCGATCGATCGGAAACTTCTGTCGACCGCTCTCGTTCCGCCAAACATCCAGAGGAACATCTCTCTATGGCTACGTTATATAAAGCGCAAAAAGTAGACGACGTCGAAGTCTTCTATCGTGAAGCGGGTCGTGTGGGCGCGCCGGTGCTACTTCTGTTGCATGGATACCCGACTTCCAGTCATATGTTCCGTGACCTCATTCCATTGCTGGCTAACGATTACCATGTCATCGCCCCGGACCTTCCGGGTTTTGGCAATACGAAAGCGCCCCCGCGCGGCGCGTTTGACTATACGTTCGACCAACTTGCGCAGATCGTCATCGGTTTCACGAACGCGTTGAACCTCAAGAAATACGCGCTATATGTCTTCGACTACGGTGCACCTACCGGCTTTCGCGTAGCAGTCGCCCATCCCGAGCGCGTGACGGCCATCATCAGCCAGAACGGCAATGCCTACGAAGACGGGTTGAGCGACGTCTGGGGTCCTTATCAAGCGTACTGGCGAGCCCCTTCGGAGAAGACGCGAGAAGCGTGCCGCGATGCTCTTTCACCCGAAGCGATACGCTTGCAGTATCTGCATGGAGCCGATCCCCTCAAGGTGTCGCCCGACGGCTACACGCTCGACATTGCATACATCAGTCGCCCGGGGATGGATGATATCCAGCTTGACCTCGTGCTGGATTACCGCACCAACGTAGCCTCCTATCCCGCATGGCAAGCGTACTTTCGCGAGCATCAACCGCCATTGCTTGCGGTATGGGGCGACCAAGACCCGTTTTTCCTTCCCGCGGGCGCACAGGCCTATAAGCGTGATATCCCCGAAGCCGAAGTGCATTTGTTGAATACCGGGCATTTCGCGCTGGAGACCAACGCGCATGACGTTGCCGATTACATCCGCGACTTCCTAAAGCGGAAAGTAAAAAACGTCTCCTAAGGCGAATCGTCCGTAGATGCGCTGTAGTGGCTCATTACCGGCCTTGAATCGGTCGGTCACGTTGTACCGAAGAAAACACCTGCGGGTGAAATGCTTCGGCAAAAAGCTGGAGAAATGACGTCGACCCTCCCCTGGAGATCAAATCTGGCTATCTCTCGGCAGATGGCGATTTGGAAACTTTGACTGCTGTTGCAGAGCAAGCGATCGGGCGTGGTAATCAGGCTGCGTTGCGCCTTACCGGACTGGCCAAGTCGCGTCCGAATCTCTTTCAAAAATTCAGCTGCAAACGTTTCTTCGTCGCGGTCTTTCTACCTTCTGGCACCAAAGCGGCACAGCCAGAATGGGCGTTGATCCAACCACATCGGTGGTAAGCGGTCGCCTGAAGGTCCACGGCTTGGAAGGTCTTACGGTCGCGGACGCATCGGTGTTTCCACGCGTCACGGCGGGCAACACGATGGCCCCGAGCATTGGGGTCGGTGAGATGGCAGCCAAGTTCCTTACTACCAAATAAAACTTCGACGCAACACATAGGCCCGTTACATGAGAACTGCTGAATCTCGCCACATTATCTCAGCTGTCCTCATCTCGCTCTGCTTCATGGGCGGCATCGCGCGAGCCGCCTCGGCGACCGGCGTACCTTTGCTCCTTTTCCCCGAGCTAGCTGCACTGTCCTACGACGTATTCCTGCGGCCACGCGGCACCTGGGCCAGTGCGCCCTGGATGCTTGCGCTCACCCCGGCAATGACCGCCGTGCTGGGTGTACTCGTCACTCGTTATCTGCCTTATTCCGCCGCATCCATTGCGATTTGCATTTTGGGGGCGATGATCATTCTCAAGCTCATGCGCTCGCCGATCGCTCCGGCCATCTCGGCCTGCTTTCTCGCGCTCTCACTAGGCGAGAAAGGCTGGCTCTATCCGCTTGCGATTCTGCTCGGCACGAGTGCGCTTGCCGTCCTGTCCTCCGCATACCGGAGGTTCTTCGACAAGGGAGCCGCACGCGCCGCGACGAGCGCCGACGATCTGGTCGATGACGAAATCGAATCGCTGCCCAAGCAATTTCTGTGGATTCCGTTCTTAGTAACTTTTCTCGGCGTTGCCTACCTGCTTTCGATGGCGACCGGAATGCGAATGGTGCTTTTCCCGCCACTCGTCGTTATTGCCTTCGAAATGTTCGCGCATGCAAACGTCTGTCCCTGGGCCCAGCGACCGATACTGTTGCCGGCAGTGTGCACGCTCGCGGCGGCAGTCGGCGTCGCTACGGTGGCGACGTTTGGTCCTGGCGTTACATCCACTGTGCTGGCCATGCTGTTCGGCGTCGTTATGCTTCGCGCGACTCGTCTGCATGCAATCCCCGCACTTGCCATAGGACTCCTTCCGCAAGTCATGACCTGCGCCGACTGGCATTTCCCGCTCGCAGTCAGCATAGGCAGCACGCTTTTGACGGCGAGTTTCCTGCTCATCGAGAAATCGTCGAGAATCAAACGCCAGGTCGCGTAAAAAAAGCAAAAAGAGCAGAGTGCATTTCTCAGAAGCAAGCCAATCCCGCTTACTTCGCCAATCCTTCGCCAAGTAACGCATCGAAATCCCGCTGTTGTTCAATGCATTGGCAGCCTTCGCCAGCTTGCCCGCCGGTCTCGCCTGCGAAGCGCTCGACATCGTGCACTGGCTTTCGCACCGACGATCCACACGCAAGCTCTATTCGGTCCCTCGTCTCGGACGCGAAGCATTGATCAGATCATGGTCCATCGAGCCCATATCACGATGGCTGGGCCGTCAGATATTTCTACCGCCGACGACACTCGCTCAGATGCAGATGCCCGCATGAACTCCGTGGTGATACCTCAGGATCAAAGACCTATCTTCCGCTCGACCCACTGGGCACGCCAAGCAGGAGCTGCAAACGCATCGGCGAAGTACTGGGTTTCATGCAATACCTTTCCGTCCCGAAACTCCATGATGCTCACGGTGTAGACGGGCTTGCTCTCATAGGTAATTGCATATTCGGTAACCCAGAGGTTGCCCTGTCCTACGATACGCCGGACCACAAACCCCGATGGTTTACCTGGATGATGGCTACGAAGCGCTTGCAGATTATGCCGACCGTGAATGATCTCGCCTGACTGTGGGTACTCGCAGACGGCGTCATCGTGATAGATCTCATGCTCGGCAACTTGATCACCTGCAGCAGACGCAGCCCAATGTCGATCCAGAGCCGTCCGAACATTCTGCACTTCCATCATCGGCCTCCGTTTGCTTCAAATCGCTCAGCATCAAATAGGTTTGAGATCACCAACAAGGGTCGGCAGTAATTCCGAGACAGTCGGATGAATCGGCACCGCCCATTTCAACGTATCGAAGGGCTGATCTGCGTTCATCAAATCAAGTACGCCATGGATGGCCTCGTCGCCGCCCACCCCCAAGATCGCGGCGCCAAGGATGCGTCGCGTATCAGCGTCGGCAATCACCTTCATGAAACCTTGCGTTTCGTCGCGTTCAACAGCGCGACCGACACGCGTCATGGGGCGTTTGGATATCAACAGTGGCCTACCGCTGGCACGTGCCTGTGCGTCGGTCATACCGACACGCCCTAGGGGTGGGTCCGTAAACAGTGCGTAGCCGGGTATGCGCGATGAAACGCGCCGCTGCGCACCATCGAGAAGATTCGCTGCGATAATCTCGAAATCGTTGTAAGCCGTATGCGTGAAGGCACCGCGTCCATTGCAATCACCTAAAGCCCAGATGCCGGGTACGTTGGTTGCGAGCCTATCGTCAACGATGATGTAGCCATGTTGATCAGTTTTGATGCCGGCCTGCTCCAATCCAAGATCGTCCGTATTTGGGCGACGTCCTACGGCCAGCAGCACATGGCTGGGGACGATTTCCTTATCGCCGGAAGTGCAGTCAACTTTTACGACAGCGCCTTCGGCATGCGGCGCAAAGGCGATACATTCGGCATTGGTGCGCACCGTAATCCCTTCGCCCTCAAGTATGCTTCGGATCGCTTCTGAGATGTCTTCGTCTTCACGAGCGATCAATCGCGACTGACGCTCTACGATGGTGACTTTGCTGCCAAAGCGGCGAAACATTTGTGCGTACTCAAGACCGATGTAACTGCCGCCGATCACCGCGAGATGTCGTGGAGGCGCAGCAAGCTCGAGTATCGATGTATTGGAAAGATAATTGATGTCGCCAATGCCAGGCATGTCCTCCGGTATCCGCGCACGGCCGCCGACATTGAGGAATATGCGCGGCGCGGTAATGGTCTCGTCGTTCACGCGCAGTGTATCGGGACGTTCAAATCGGGCATGTCCGCGCAATACCGTCAGATTTTTCATGCCATCAAGCCAACGTTCCACATTGCCGCGAGACGCTTCGGTTACCTTATGCGCCCTTGCCATGACTCGCGGCAGATCGATGCTTACGTCGCCATTTAATACGACACCATATTCCGCGGCACGCCGCGCCTGATGCGCAACGCGCGCGCTGGCTACCAGTGTTTTGGTGGGCATACAGCCGGTATTGACACAAGTACCGCCAAAGAAATGACGCTCTACGAGTGCCACCATCATGCCCGCAGCGGTCAGGCGGTCTGCCAGGGGTGGTCCGGCTTGCCCGGCACCGATAACGATCGCATCGAAAACGCGGCTCATGGCTGACCTTCCCTCGATTCTGATCGAGTTTGCGTTTTGGTTCGTCGGTAATGCCAGCTATTGATGGCGGACATCCAGCCAAATGCTTCCAGCACATACTTTGATTGTCAAAGGGATACCGCTGGCCCAATTTTTCGCTCCCTAACCAATTGTTTTACCTGGCCATATACAAACTTTTCTGGCAGACGACAAGCAAAGTACGTACGTAAAAGCTCTTGACCGCACTTACTTTGGTTTCCAAATATGCGCAGACTTTGATGGCATGCCCACGTGGGCATTCGGTTTAAACTCCAGAAGAGGCCGAAAATTTAGTGATTGGCCAGCACGGCCGCCGCCGCGCCTGAGCGACGTCCGTGTTCAGCCCTCGCTATCAAGCGCCGCCGCCGTACTGCTAGTGCCAGACGCTCCAACACTTGCACGGAGCAGTCCCAGTCAATGCAGCCGTCGGTGATGCTCTGACCAAAGATCAGCGGCTGGCCCGGGATCAGATCCTGTCGTCCGGCCACGAGGTGACTTTCCACCATGACGCCGATGATGCGGGTTTCGCCAGCCTCGATCTGTGCAGCGATATCTTCGAGCACACGCGGTTGGTTTTCCGGTTGCTTGCCGCTGTTGGCATGGCTGGCATCGATCATCACTCGCGGCGGCAGGCCAGTCTTGCCGATCGCTGCGCAAGCCGCTGCGACACTGGTCGCATCGTAATTCGGTACGTTGCCGCCGCGCAGGATCACATGGCAGTCTGAATTGCCGGTGGTCGTTGCTATGGCTGCCTGCCCGCCTTTGGTCACCGCCAGAAAATGATGGGGTTGTGACGCTGCGTGCACGGCGTCTACAGCGATCTTCACGTTGCCGTCGGTGCCATTCTTGAACCCCACCGGGCACGACAGGCCCGAGGCCAGCTCACGATGTACCTGACTCTCGGTCGTACGTGCACCTATCGCCCCCCATGCCACGAGATCGGCAATGTATTGCGGCGTGATCATGTCGAGGAACTCACATCCCGCTGGCAAACCGAGTGCATTGATGTCTCGTAACAAACCACGTGCAAGCCGCAGGCCTTTGTCGATCTGGAAGCTGCCGTCCAGATCCGGATCGTTGATCAGCCCTTTCCAGCCCACCGTCGTACGCGGCTTCTCGAAGTACACGCGCATCACGATTTCCAGTGCGTCGCTCAACTGCTCGCGCAGCAGCACAAGACGCCTGGCGTATGTCAGCGCAGCTCTCGTGTCATGGATCGAGCACGGCCCGATCACCACCGCGAGGCGATCGCCATTGCCTGTGATGATCTGATGCAAAGCATCACGGGAGGCATTCACCGTGAGCATCACGCGTTCGCTGGCAGCGCAATCGCGCATCACCTCGGCAGGTGTACTGAGAGTGGTGATCGCGCGGATACGCAGGTCATCGGTGTGGCGGTTCACGTTGAACTCCTTGATGGGGATCCAGCGGCAGCCATGAAAACTGCCCACGGAGGTTGACGGCGCTCCGTGATCGAAGATGACCTGGACTTCGCCCCCACCTGCGCTTCCGACATGGCGACGGCTTGAGCCTTTCGCTCCACGAATACTCGGCTTGCTCATTCACGCAGCGGCCTTCACCGGTGGGAGCCCAGCCGCCGATAAGCGACATCTGTTAAGCAAGCCCGCTTTCTCCATCCCTCCGCAGGGCGGTTGGATTCGCCTTGTCATGCACGAAATAGCCTTTGGAGCGTAGCCGGCTCTGAATAGTGCGTTACTGACTAAGTAAGAGATCATGTTTCATGGGTCACCCCATGCATCTCATGTGCGCTTTGTATGTGTTCTTCGATAATGTCCGAAATGACTCATATACCGTGATGCTGGCGACACGTACAGCGGGGGTGCATCGGGAATCAATGCAACGTGCGTGCACCCTGTGCGGCATCATTCATACGTCTGAGTCAGCAGCACTGGATGCATCGCAAGAGGTCCGCTTGCCATGACGTAAGCATCGAAGTATTTCAGCATCCGATCATGAACCGAACTCGATAGCCTCTCTGCGGTCAGTGCATACACCTCTGCGGCATGGCCAGGCTGCGCGCAAACCCATCGCCACGCCTGCGCATGCGTACTTGGTGCAGCGGCGGCCAAGAGGTTTATTTCCACAGAAGGAACACTGCACGTGGGCTCAACAATGGCCCCGGAAAACACGATCCGCTCACTGGCTGCGCTGATGGTGGAGAGGATTGACGTCGCAGCGCATAAGCATGAGGCAACCACGACAATCAGAGAAATGGCCATCTCGATTCCCTTCTTAGATTTACCGCCTAATTCAAGCCGTGACCGGCCATGATCACTTGTGCTGGTGCTTCAGCATGTAGTCGACCACGTTCACGTATTCCTTGAAATCCAGACACTGGTTCTTCTCCGTATCGAACATCGCCAGCGGCGGTGCCGACTTGCCGGCGTTCCTGATCAGTTCCAGGTGGGCGTACTCCGACGCATCCAGACACCCGTTCTTGTTGGCGTCCATCGCCACGAATTGTTCATGCAGGCGGTGCAGCTCAGTCGTGGCTTGCAGCTGATGCCAACCGACCCGGAACTCCTCGGGCGACAGCACTCCGTTGTGGTCGGTATCCCAACGGGCAAAGAGCGTATCCGCTTCGTCGGCCGGTGGTGCCGGGGTCGCTTGGGTGGCGGGCGTCTTTGCCGGAGTCGTCGCTTGGGCCTGCGCCGAGGTCGCCACGAGTAATGCCGCGATCACACACACGGCATAGCCTGCCCTACTCCCGTGCCTGCTCATGGCGTCACCCCCTCCGTCTGCAGCTCCGCCTCAAACGTGATCAGCTCGCGAATCTCCGGCGTGCGCAGGCCCACCATCATCGGGTTGCGTACGTTCGGCAGGAAGCACAGGTCGAAGATCTCGGAAATGTCGCCCTCGAAACGGATCCAGTGCAGCACGTCGCCATTGGTCAGCGAGATGATCTGCACACCACACCAGGGCTCCACATCGTGCTGGGTCAGCTCGGCATCCAGCTGCAAACCTTCGAAGCGCTGGTTCCTGGGCTTGGACAAACCCACCGCCGCCATATTGCCGAAGATCGACAGGCCGCGCACGAACCCGGGCAGGAACGCATGCGGTACAAACGACTTGGTCGTGAAGTCCACCCAGCCCAGATGCCCGGTGCCGGCGTTCAATACCCACAGCTTGCCATTGGCCCAGCGCGGCGAATGCGGCATCGACAGGCCTTCGCAGACGATCTCGTTGGTGTCGATGTCGATCACCACGCCACCGTTGTGGCGGCGGTCGCGCCAGCCATCCACCGCATCGCTCTTGCACACCGCGGTGACGTACTTGGGTGCGCCGTCGACCATCGCCAGGCCATTGAGGTGACAACGGTCTTCCGGCGCCAGCTTGGTGATGAAGTCCGGTTTCCAGATCGCCTTGAAGCTGTGCGTCTGGCTCAACTCGGCAAGGCAGGAGTACTTGGTGTTAATGAAGACCACTTTGCCGTTCTTGCGGATGCCCAGCTCGTGGATATCCAGGTCACCGATGGTCTGGGCATTGCGCGGGACATAGCACTTGTCGAACTGGGCATGGATGACTTCGTTCGAACGCAGCACGTTCTCGAAGCGCCATAGCTGGTACAGGCCGCCCAGGTAAATGCGTTGGGCATTGCCGACAATCCCCATGGCGCGTTCGAACAAGCGCTCGAAGAACGACACGCGGCCGAGCTTGTCGCTGCCCACCAGATACACCCGACCGGTCTGGTAGGACGAGATCGCCAGGGACAGGTTGCTGCTGGCCAGCCAGGCGGCCAGGCCGCGTGAGCAGCTTTTTTCGACGATCTGCTGCTTGGGCGGGTCGACCAGTGGCTTCGCCGCTGCCGCTGCCTCAGCTTCTGACAAACCGGCAGGCACTGCCGCTTCCGGCGCACTCTCGGGCACAGCCGGGGCCGCCTCGTCGCTTACCGACTGCAGGCCCACCGCCATCTCACCCTTGTCACCGACGTCCTGCAGATCGGTATCGGACACTTCATCTTTGCTTGCCATGTCATTCTCCTCATTTCGGTGACCGCTTGCGCACCGTCGCTGGTTGCATAGCGCCCACGCGCCAGATGCGTACATGGTGGTTGTCGATCTTACGCCGCACGGCGTGGATGCCCCGCGCCCGCGCCCACTGCACAAGCCGCTTGGCGTTGTCGTTTGCGTATTCACCGAAATCCAGCTCGAGTACCAAACTCTCGCCGTCCTTCAGTTGCAGCATTTGTTTCTGTTCGATGGAGAGCGGCTTGTTGTGTCCAAACGGAAACGGGATGCCACACTCGATCTCACCGATCGTGTAGCCCTCAAAGACAGTGGTCCTCATGTTGGCCACGTTAGAGCGCACCGAGCCGCCAGATCCGGACGGTGGTCTCGTCGACCATGCGATACGCGAGCCGCACACGCCGCCTCCGCGCCCAGTCCGTAAGACGTGTAGCGATGTGTGACGCGCTGTGGAACTGCCACTGCGGAACGATGCACTCGCCTTTGGCGATCGGGATCGTTTGCAGCAAGAAGCTGTCGCCATCTTTCAGCTCGAGCACGCGTTGCTGATCGGGTCTAAGCACCTGACTGGCGCGTTGAGGGAGAGGTACCCCGGACTCGATGTGCTTTGTCTCGCATGCCTTGGTATTCATGGTGCTCCTCATAGATCTTCTGATTCTGACCCGCATACGCTGGGCCCATCGGCGCTTCGGTTATGGATACAGCGTCTTTGCGTGGCTCGAGCCGAAGCTTGGTAGCAGGCGCCTGGACCCTTGATGCCGGTAAACGGAAACCCGGCGGCGGGGCGCTCGCCGGGTTCCCCCCTCACTTCACTCACACTTCTACAACACACTTACACAGGGTTCTTTCCCATCGTCTTAGAAGGTGTAGCGCAACCCGACCTGGCCACCGAAGAAGCTCTTCAACGCCCCACCGTCCTGCCAGTTCAACCCGCCGTACAGCGCCAGCTTGCCG
>NZ_LMUE01000002.1:1229921-1232307 GCF_009766065.1 Dyella sp. S184
GACGAGGTAGACCCGGCCCGTCTGGTAGGACGAAATCGCCAGAGACAGGTTGCTGCTGGCCAGCCAGGCGGCCAGGCCGCGCGAGCAGCTTTTTTCGACGACCTGCGGTGGCGGCGTCGGGGCCGTCTGCACGACTGGGGCATCGGTAGATGCAGGCGCGTCTGGCGCACCCTCGACCGCTGACGCAGCCGCCTCGTCGCTTACCGACTGCAGGCCCACCGCCATCTCGCCTTTGCTGCCGACTTCTTGCAGCTCGGTATCGGACGCTTGATCTTTGCTTGCCACGTCACTCTCCTCATTCCGGTAACTGCTTGTGCACCACCGCCAGTTGCATAGCGCTCGCGCGCCAGATCCGTACGTGGTTATCCATGCGCCCACTTCGGGCTGCCTGTTGCTGATTGACTCGCGGTAACGTGCTCAGTATGCGCGTCGATCGTCTACCGCCGTGTCTACGCGTCTTTCGAGCCGAGGTGTCGGCTGCACGGCGCCTCGGATTTTTGGATGCCGATAAAAGAAAACCCGGCGGCGGGGCGCTCGCCGGGTTTCTCCCTCACACCTTGCACATTCACACTTCTACAACACACTCACTTACACAGGGTTCTTTCCCATCGGCCTAGAAGGTATAGCGCAACCCGACCTGGCCGCCGAAGAAGCTCTTCAACGCCCCACCGTCCTGCCAGTTCAACCCGCCGTACAGCGCCAGCTTGCCGATCTGCACGTTGACGCCGGTCTCGGCCAGCACACTCGTGCCCTTGGTGTTGGTCTGGCCGAAGAACGTGTCGTTGACCGAGTAGCTGTTCTTCCCGTCCAGCTCCTGCACCGCTGACAACGACGCATACGGCATCCATACCGCGTGACTGCTGGCCGGCGTGTACGCCTTGCTGAACATCACACCCAAACGCGCGCGGGAGGCGTCGTCGCCACTGGACTGGAAGCCGGCCAGACTGCCGGTCTGCGCGTTGATGTTGTCCACCTTGGTCAGCGTGTACTGGAACTGCGGGGCGATCTGCAGACCGTTCTGCAGCGTCCACGTCTTGCCCAGTTCCAGGTTGAACGCATCGGCATTGCCATGGATCGAGGCGTAACCGGTGGGCGCATGCAGGCGATCATTGAAGGTCATCCAGCGGTAGGACCCATCCACGTAGAAGCCACTGGTCGAGATCCACGTGCCGTACAGGCCGCTGGTGTCGCCGGTGATCTTGCCCGAGTCGGCCGGGTTGCCATCGAGCGACTGGTTCGCTTGCGACTTGGCGAACAGCGCACCGGCCTTGAACTCGTCGGAGAGCGCAAAGTCCAGCCCCAGTTCCGCACCGGAATTGCTCTGGTCAAACCCGAAGTTGCCGTTCTGGCCGAAGTTGCCCGCCGAATGCCCCGGGTCCACCGTGCCGCTGTCCGCGAACGCACGCGTCCACACACTGAAGCCGCCCTTGATCGTCTGGCTCACCGCGCCCATCCGATCTTCCAGGGTGCCGATCTGACTGTTCATCAGACTCTGCACACCCGGGGCGGTCGATGCAGCCAGCGTGCCCAGATCACTCAGGCCCGCCACACTCTCTTCAAACCCGAAGGCCGGTCGCACCGCGTTCGATGCGGTCTGTACGACACCCAGGGACGAGGCTGTCATCGGGGTGCTGGCGGTCGATGGACTGGCCGTTGATGTGCTTGCCGTCAATGTGCTTGCCGTGGCCAGGGAGGTACCTGCCGTGAGGGACGTGGCCTGCAACAGCCGTGCGCCCGACGGTGATGCGGTTGCCTGCGTCAGCTGTGTGTCTGAGGCTGATGCGGCCGCGTCAGGGGCGGTAAGGCTCAGCGAGAACACCCCGCTCTTGCTTACCAGCACATCCAGGAAGCTCTTGTTCTGCACCACCGTGCCCAGGACGAACGAACCGGCCGCCGAGGTACCGCTCACCGTGATCAGCGGAATGAGGGTCGAAGCGGACGTGGGATCGGTCAACAGGTCCACGTTGACCCGGTTCACGCTACCGGCCAGCACGTTCCCTGCAATGGCCAGCTGGTCGCTGGTGCCATGGAGGCCGTTCACGTCCATGTCGATCACACCGTTGCCGCCGAAGTTGCCGGCGATCGCCAGCGTGTCGCCGGCCACGCCGTTCTGGAAGTTCAGCGTGCCGTTGTTCTCGAAGGTGTTGGGTGTGGACGTACCCATAGTGATGCTGCTGCTGCCGGCGACCGTGATCACCCCTCCGGCGGCGTTGGTGAACCGGTTGCTGCCGAGGGCACCCAAGCTGCCGAGGCTGATCGTGCTGCCGTTGAGATGGATCGTGCCGACGTTTCGGATGAAGTCGTTGCCCGTACCGAAGGTGGAGATACCGGCCGCATTCCAGGTCCCGCCGGCAAAGTTCGTGAACGTGAAATTGCCGGTGCCGTT
>NZ_LMUE01000002.1:1232317-1232614 GCF_009766065.1 Dyella sp. S184
CCCAGCACCATCGGTACGGCGTTGATCGTGCCGGTATTGATCAGGGTCGCGGTGGTGCCGCTGGTCAGATCGACGGCCACGGCATGATCGGCGTTGGCGCGGACGATACCGGTGTTGGTGAAGGTCAAGGCGCCGGGGGAGACCAACTGGGCGCCGTAGGCGGTGGTGGTGGTGCCGATGGCGATGGCCTTGACGGTGCCGAGATTGCTGGCCGACACGGTCGCGCCGGAAGCATACAACCCGGTCGCGACGCTGCCGGCACCGTTCGCGGTCGCCACGATGAAGCTGGACTTGCCC
>NZ_LMUE01000002.1:1232624-1232754 GCF_009766065.1 Dyella sp. S184
ATCTGAGGCTGATGCGGCCGCGTCAGGGGCGGTAAGGCTCAGCGAGAACACCCCGCTCTTGCTGACCAGCACATCCAGGAAGCTCTTGTTCTGCACCACCGTGCCCAGGACGAACGAACCGGCCGCCGAG
>NZ_LMUE01000002.1:1232764-1232840 GCF_009766065.1 Dyella sp. S184
CGATGGGCTGGCCGTGGCCAGGGAGGTACCTGCCGTGAGGGACGTGGCCTGCAACAGCCGTGCGCCCGACGGTGAT
>NZ_LMUE01000002.1:1233132-1233257 GCF_009766065.1 Dyella sp. S184
GATGAGGGTCGAAGCGGACGTGGGATCGGTCAACAGGTCCACGTTGACCCGGTTCACGTTACCGGCCAGCACGTTCCCTGCAATGGCCAGCTGGTCGCTGGTGCCATGGAGGCCGTTCACGTCCA
>NZ_LMUE01000002.1:1233629-1234014 GCF_009766065.1 Dyella sp. S184
CCGCAGTTTTCCGGTGATCGTTCCACTGTTCTGGATGACCGCGTTCGGCGCACTGGTCTCTACCGCAATGCCGTTGGTGCCCAACACCATCGGCACGGCGTTGATCGTGCCGGTATTGATCAGGGTCGCGGTGGTGCCGCTGGTTAGATCGACGGCCACGGCGTGATCGGCGTTGGCGCGGACGATACCGGTGTTGGTGAAGGTCAAGGCGCCGGGGGAGACCAGCTCGGCGCCGTAGGCGGTGGTGGTGGTGGTGGTGGTGCCGGTGGCGATCGCCTTGACGGTGCCGAGATTGCTGGCCGACACGGTCGCGCCGGAGGCATACAACCCGGTCGCGACGCTGCCGGCACCGTTCGCGGTCGCCACGATGAAGCTGGACTTGCCC
>NZ_LMUE01000002.1:1234024-1275729 GCF_009766065.1 Dyella sp. S184
GCGCAGTTTTCCGGTGATCGTTCCACTGTTCTGGATGACCGCGTTCGGCGCACTGGTCTCCACCGCAATGCCGTTGGTGTTCAGCACCGTCGGCCTGGCGACGATCAAGCCAGTATTAATGAGGGTCGCGGTGGTCGCGGCAGTCAGATCGACCGTCACGGCATGGGCAGCGTTCGCGTGGATATTCCCTGAGTTGGTGAAAGTCACGTCGCCGGCCGAGGTGATCATCGCGCCGTAAGCTTTGCCGGCACCGTAGAAGACCGCCCTGATCGTACCGGCATTGCCGGCGGTCACCGTGCCGGCCACGGGCAGGCCCGTGGCGGTGACGGTCGTGCCGATGACCGACAAGCCGGTCGCGGTGCCGCTGGCACCGGTCGCTATGGCGCCGACATACCCGCCGGCGTCGAGGGCGGCAGTGGCGGTAGGTGCGGAGACCGATATACCGGTGGCGGTGACCGTGCCGGATGTCGGATCCGTGGCGACAATCGCACCGGAATTGGTCGCCGTGGCGAGTACCGAGCCGTCGTTGGTGACCGTGGCGAAGCCGGACAATTTGTTGACGGCCAGGACACCGGTGGCGGTTGCCGAGCCGGACGCCGCCGCGTCGATGAGGGCGGTCGCCGACACCGTGCCCGCGTTGGTGACCGTGATGCCGGAAGCGGAGCTGACGTAACCGCGGCCACCATTGCCGTTATATGTATTTACACTGATGTGTTGGTTAGCGTAGATGCCGTTGGCCGTCGCCGCGCCGGCGCCCAGGGCGAATTCGGCGGTCGACGTGATCGAGCCGGTGGGGCCGTTGGTCACCGTAGTATTGCCGATGGTCCCTTTGTCCCTGCCGGAATAGGATTGATTGACCGTGAAGACGCCATCGCTAATCGCCGCGCCCGTAACACCGACGTAATCCCATTTGGCGTTTGCGGTGATCGAGCCGGTGTTGGCTACCGTCACGTCACCGTAGGTGGTTCGGGCGTAGACGCCGCCAGCCCATGTCTTGGCACCGTATTCGGCCTTCGACTTTTCCGAGTTGGTGCTGATCGAGCCGCTGTTGTCGATCGTCGCATGACTGCTAGTGGTGAGGTCATAGTTGCCAAATTGGGCAGTCACACCGAAGGCGTCATATGCGCCTACGGCACTGATGTCGCCCGAGTTGGTGATCATGGTGGCGCCACTACCTTCCATTTGCGCCTCGATTCCTACGCCGGCGGTGATACGGCCGGAGTTGTCGATCAACATCGTGGTGTTGGATCCATCGTAGGTCGTGGCAAAGATGCCCCAATCACTGCTCACCGTGATGTCGCCGGAATTGGTGATCTTCACCGGATCCCCGTCCACGATGTTGCTCCGAGCGCTGATGCCGTAACCTTCTCCTCCAGCAATACTGATGTCACCGGAATTGACGATGGAGATGCCACCGCCAGTACTGGTCCCGCCGCCATTCGTAGTACCAGTTTCCGCCGCGATGCCAAACATGTCGCCGGGTGAGTAGCCCGCGACTGCGGACATCGCGATGCTGCCGGAGTTGTCGATGGCGATCGCGCCATCAATCGTGCTCGCGCGGATGCCCCAGTTGAATTGGGCTGCGGTGGCGGAAACAGCGATGTGGCCGGAGTTGTCGACCGTCACGTCGCCATGGTCAGTGATGGCCTGGATACCGGTGGCACTTGAAAGATAGCTGGGTCCCCCGACGGATACCGCGATCTTGCCCGAGTTGGTGACCGTGATGTCGTTGCCGTAGTTGAGAAAGACGCCGATGCCGACGGCGCCCGAAAACAGGAATTGGCAGTAGCCGTCACCGCAGTGGTCGGGGTTGCCGGTCGCCGTCGCGCTGATGCTGCCGGCGTTGTTGATGACGGCGCTTTGGGTGAAGTTATCTGCGAAGTTGCTATACCTGAAATTGTAGTTGTTGCGACCGGTGCCGATGCCGATCGCGAACTGGTCGCCGGTCACGGTGATCGCGCCGGTGGCGGTATTGGTGACCGCCACCGCGCCATAACGAGCGGAGGCCTCGACGCCTTCCGCGAAGAAGCTGGCCTGCGCCGTGATGCCGCCCGAGTTGGTGACGGTGGTGGTCCCGGAGGCCACTCCCGCACCACTGGAGGCGATGATGCCCTGCGCATAGTCACGTTGACCCGTGGCATAGGCGCTGGTCCTGACCTGCCCGGTGGTCAGGGCGTTGATGTCGCCGGAGTTGATGACCGTGGCGGTGCCGTAGTGCGACTGCGCCAGGATGCCCGTGGCCTGCGCGACCTGTGTGCTGGCCGAGATGCTGCCGGCATTGTTGACGTACGCGTCGCCCTCAAAGGCGCTGCTCGCACTGACGCCGATGGCGTTGTTGTGGTACTGGGCGGTCGCCGCAATACTGCCGATGCTGCTGTTGGTGACTTCGGCGCTGCCCCTTTGGGCGCTGACCAGGACGCCGGTGGCTGCGCCGGGATACGAGGCCGAGGTGGTGTTGGATGTCGCCGTGATGCTGCCGCTGTTGGTGACGCTGGCGGTGCCGAAGAAGACCCCCGTGTCATTGGTCTCGGCCGCGATACCGGTGGCAGTTCCGCCGTACGTGGTGGAGGTAGTTGTGGCGGTGACGGATCCCGTATTGGTGACGTAGGTGCCGTACTGGGAGTACGCCCCGATACCAATCGCGTTCCCCTTGCCATTCTCGGTCGCTGTGATCGAGCCGTAGTTCGAGACTTTGGCGTAACCACCCGCAGCGGAGGCGAGCACACCCGCAGCCTGGCCATAGGATGAGGTTGCCTGGATGATACCGCTATTGACGACCTTGGCGAGTCCGAGGCCCGAGGCTTGGGCCACGACACCGGTGGCCGTGCCGCCAGTCGAGGTCGCCATGATGGAACCGGAGTTGTAGACGAGGCTCAAATTGCCATACGTCTCGACGCCGATCGCCTCATCCTGTCCGCTGGCCGCCGTGATCGAGCCGGAGTTGACGACGATGGCGTAATCGTCCCCATTCGCGAGCACGCCCACGGCCTGACCATTGGTGGACGTCGCGGTGATACTGCCGCTGTTGTTGACGAAGGCTTCGATGCCGTCGTAGCTTTGGGCGAGGACGCCCACCGCGGTGCCGTTGACCGAGCTGGCAGTGATCGCGCCGACATTGCTGACGTAGGCGTCGCCATATGCCGTGGCATTGACCGCAATCGCGTTGCCATCCTGGGCGGTGGCGGTGATCGTGCCAGCAGCTAGATTTTCGACGGTGACCGCGCCGTGGCTCGAATACGCGCTGACCGCCGTCACATCGTAGGCGCCGGTGCTGTACGCCTTGACGGGACCAGTGTTGACCACGGTCACATCGCCATAGGCGCTGATGTCCATCGCTTCAGCGCCGGGCGCCGTGACATTGGTGGTGATGGCGCCGTTGTTGGTCACCGTGGCCGAGGTCGAGCCGTAGGCAAAGATTCCGGTGGCGCCCACGGTGGTGATGTCGGCATAACTGGTCACGCCCACGTTGCCACCCCAGTTGGCGTCGATGCCCATCAAGCCGGCCGCCGGAATCACGCTGGTCGGCACACTGTGCGCGCTGTCGCCCAGCACCAGGGTGAGGTCCGCGACGGGGGTAAAGAAGGTGCCGGGCACGGTGTTCGTGAAGGCACCCTCGCACGTCTCCGTCGTCGCTGTCGTGGCGACGCAGGTCTGCGCGAAGGCAGCACCACTGCCGCCCAAGGCCAGCAGGGTGAATGAGATGGCCAGGGCCGCGCGGATCGCGCGGGTGACGGGCGCGACCGTGAGGGTCGGCGTGTGACGGACCTTGTTTAGACGGCCATTCGTGTTCGCATTCATGACTTACCCAACCCTTTAAGTTTTGAAAACCGTGGATGCCGCGTCCCGCCTCCCGGGATCGCGGCTGGCCCTGATCGCTGCGCGCGCGTTTCTACTTGATCGTCACCGAAGCGGTCTGGGTTGCGGCCCAACCGCTCTGGCCAGTCACGGTCTCCGTGACGCTGTAGGTACCGCCTTTGAGATAGATGTGGCTGGGGCTAGCGGCCGTGGCCGTGCCGCCGTCGCCAAAGGTCCACGCGTGCGCCGTGATCGTGCCGCCGCTATCGGTGGAGCTGTCGGTGAATTTGGCGCTCAGCCCACTGCTGGTCTCGCTGAAGTTGGCGACCAGCGGGTTAGTCACACCGATGTGCTGGATCGCACTGCTGAGGATCACGCTGCCGCGACCCGTTGCAAAGTCGTAACCCACCTTGGCCGTCTCGCCGCCGTTGTTGCCCGAGATGATGTCGTGGAAGTCGGTCGCCGGCAGCTGATACAACAACGGAGCAGCAAAGCCGACACCGGTGCCTTTGACCGCGATCACGCGCGCCCACAGACCGACGAAGATCGGGGAAGCCAGGCTGGTGCCACCCCACAGCTGGATGCCGCCATTGACATAGATGAGGGTTCCCGTGAACGGGTCGGCCTCGAAGGCAATATCGGCCACACCACGCATGGTTCCGGGGACGAGCGCGCTCTGCCAGCTTGGCTTTGGCTCGAACGTACTCGGGCTCCCGCCGGTGGCCCCGTGGTAGGGCAGATCATCCCAGACGACCTCCCCCTCCCACGCCGTCGCCGAGGACGTCAGGTGGGTACCGGCCGCGGCCACCACGTACGGGGAATCGGCCGGCCAGCTTGGCGTGATGCCGCCATCACCGCACTCGTCCGCACCGGAGTCGCCGGTCGAAATCGAGAATGTCTGGCCCTGTGCCACCGCTAACTGGAAGATTTGGTCCGACGCAGCAGCCGCGCCGGAGGTCTTTGCGGAGGTTTCGCACCCACCAATCGACACGTCGATGACCTTGGCCTGATTGGCCACGACGACCGCATTGAAGTCGGTATTCAGATCAGCGAACGAAAAGCTCGGCGTGGCATAGAAGATGAGCTGGCCGACCTGACCACCACCCGCGCCGACGATGTCCTGGCTATCGATATCCCATTCGTCGGTACCGCTGGTGTCGCCGCTGTCCGGTTCGACGTAGATCGTCTGCGTATTGACCGTCGCCAAGTTATTGGCTGTGGTGAACAGACCTAAGTCGATGGGGGGCTGGGTCATATCACCCACACTGACAATGCCCACGGTGACACCCGCCGCGGTCGGCACGCCGGTGGCGCTGTAGATGGGCGAGAAATCGAGCGGGTTGTGACCGGCGAGCGGCGCGGTGGCAGCACTCGCTTGCGCACGTTGCGCGAAGCTATGCGCCACGTACACATTCTGCAAGCCCATCACTGACAGCACGCTGCCCTGCAGCGGGGTCGGCACGTGCGCATCGCTGGTGTTCGCGAAAGCTGCGCGGCCGTCGTGGGTCTGCACCCGCGCGAACGAAGTCTGGAAGGCGGCCTGCGCGGTATCGGCCGTGCCATCCGCGGACACCAGCAGGCGATTGGGTGCGATCACCACGTGAGTGAAGCCCAACTGGGTCAGGTACGTTGCGACCGCCTGGGCCTGCGCTACCGTGGGCTCATAGTCGGCTGAAAGTTGAGCGGGTGTCAGCGTTTGGTGCGCAGCGACGAGACCGTTGAGCTGGTCGCTGTTGCGCAACTTGAGCGCGATCACGACGTGCATGGGCTGCGTGTGCGGCAGTACGCCCGCGAAAGCATCACCCGAACGAAGCTTGGTGGCGCTCGTTACCGCTGCGCCCATGCCGTTAGTGACACCATCCGCGTGAACTGACATGACGGTGACCGCGGCGAGTGCCAGCGATACGGTCATAGCCAACGCCGTGAGCCGAGAGTTGTAAAGCATCTTCATGGTCATGGGTCCTGTACAAAGGTATGTGATGAAGCAGCCCAGGTGGCTCCGGGAACATGGCGCACGGCAATTGCGAATAAAGATCCTGGCGCCATGCCGGCACGCGTCAACGCGCCATGAGCTGACGTCAAACGGTATCGAGGGACAATCACCCGTAGCTGGTGCCAAGCATCCCTGCCGATGGCACCCGGTTATGCCGACCTATCGAAGCGACGCATCGCACGTGAAAGGACTGCCGCGTAATCTATTTCCCAGCTTCCTTGGCAACTGTGGTGAAGCTTCCCTGTCAGGACTCTGGCACATGAGGAAACCTCGCACGACGGTAGATAGAGCTACTCGCCATCACTCGAAAGAGGGAGACGGGTGCGGGCGCTGAATGCCCTTGCTGCCAGCCATATAGCATCTCGTGCCGGTGATGATGGGGTAAGAAATAGTCCGGACGTGCGCACCGACATGACGAAACCCACATCCGTATCAGGCGCCCATGCCTTCGCTTAGCTGCTGCAAGCGAAAGCACCAGCGGCCCCATGTTCAATCGAACAACGTGCAGATAGCGCTAACGACACACTTAGCGACTTCACACGGCACATGCCGTTGACCCGCATCGAGTGGAGTAGATTGAACTCTGCGCGCTGATACCGGCTCGGTAAGCGTTGCGCGATCTTTAGCGCCGGAAACTTGGTCCAAGAAATTCGTGGAGACGGCAGTGAGCCGACTAGCAAGACTGATGCTTGGATTGTTTTGGGTCGCCATCCCGTTTCAATCTGCGACTGCCCTTGATCCAGCCAAAGCCATCACCCAATACGTGCACACCGTATGGCGAACGGACGACGGACTCCCTGAAAACTCAGTCAACAAGATCCTTCAGACCAGGGACGGCTATCTGTGGGTCGGCACGCAAGGTGGCATTGCTCGATTTGACGGAGTGCACTTTACGGTCTTCGACCACACTAATACCCCTGCGCTTCACGACGATTACATTGTCGATCTTGCTGAGGACCGCCAAGGAACACTGTGGATCGCCACATTCAATGGTGGCGTTACGTCTTTTCACGATGGCATCTTTTCGCATGTGGATGCGATCAGTGCACGCGGCGGGCTGGCTCTTGCCGCGGACCTCGATGGCAGTATGTGGATAGGCGGCTATGGCGGCGTGACGCACTTCAACAACGGGAAAGTAATCAAGATCTATACGGCCACCAATGGATTGTCTGGTGATCCGGTCAGGCAACTGATCGTGGATAAAGATAGATCCCTTTGGATCGCCACTGCTGGCGGATTGAATCACCTGATCAAAGGTAAGATCGAGGCTTATTCAACCAAGGATGGTCTACCCAGCAATGACGTCACCAGTTTGCATATCGGTACCGACGATACCTTGTGGGTACAGACGCAGAGCTCCGAAATCGTGCGCCGGATACAGGGTCGCTTCGAACCTTGGCAAATTCAAGGCATGGCTGGCCCCATGGTTGGCATGCTCGAGGATCGCAATGGAAATTTGTGGTTTGCCAGTGCGACTGAAGGGCTGCTTCGGATCAGTGGCCAGCAGGTCAGTCGATTCACGACAAAGGACGGCTTGAGCAGCGATCTGGTAACCAGCCTGTACGAGGACCACGACGGCAACATCTGGGTCGGCACCAATGAAGGCGGCCTCGACCGCTTCCATGACGGCAGTTTTACGACCTACGCCAAGGAGGAAGGCCTCGCCGCTGATCAAACCTATTCAGTGATCGAGGACCATGCCGGCGATATCTGGGTGACGACAGCGGCCGGGCTCAATCGGCTGCAGGGAAATCATGTCCGCGTGTTCACCACCGCTGACGGGCTGCCGACCAACAGCACCTGGTCGTTGTGGGAAGACCATGCGCAAAATCTCTGGGTGGGGACATCGGCCGGCGGACTCGCCCGGATGAACCATGGGCGTTTCGCCCCCGCGCTTCCGGCCCGCAATGACATGCCTGCTTACATGATCGGGGGGATTCTCGAAGATAGCGCCGATCGGCTCTGGTTCTCGACTAGGGGCGGTGGACTGGTGCGTTACGCCGATGGTCACACTCGCTTGTATTCCAGAGCTGACGGATTGTTGACTAATTTCATCTACGCCATGGCACAGGGCGTGACAGGCACCCTTTGGGTCGGCACCAGCAGCGGACTCAATAGCATCCGGGATGACCATGTTCAAAGCTATGCGACCAATGGCCTGTCCGACGCCGTGGCGCTCACGTTGTATGTCGATGCAAAGAACACACTATGGATCGGCACCTTCGGCCGAGGTTTATTCCGACTCGAAAATGGCCGCTTCACGCGATACACCACCCACGAAGGACTCCCAGACGACACGATCGACAACATCCTTGAAGACGCCGCTGCCAACCTATGGATCGGATCGAACAAAGGTATTTTCCGCCTCGACCGCCATGATCTGGATGCCGTGGCCGCTGGAACCGGCAAAACCGTGCAATCCATCCTCTTCGGCAAAGCCGATGGAATGAAGAGCAGTGAAACTAATGCCGGCTCGCAACCTGCCGGTTGGCGTGCACGCGACGGGCGCCTATGGTTTCCCACCATCCGAGGTGTGGTGGTGGTCGATCCCACGCGACTTTTCTTGAGCGATCGTCAGCCGATCGCGCGAGTGGAGCAAATGCTTGCTGACGAGGTAGATATCAATCTCGCCGCACCGGTGCGGCTGGCCCCCGGAACGCGTCGATTGGAGATTCGTTACACCGCTCCCAACCTTTCGTCGCCCGAGCGAACGCGATTTCGCTATCGATTGGACGGCTTTGACGAGCAATGGGTATCAGGCGGTATCCAGCGTGTAGCGCAATACACCAATTTGTCGCCCGGGCATTACACATTCCATGTCAGCGCCAGTGCCGATACCGGCCGTTGGGGCGAACCGGAGAGCATCCTCAACTTCGTCGTCATTCCACAGTTTTATCAGACCTGGTGGTTTCGCCTGCTGGGCGCGATCGCCGTGATTTTAATGCTGTTGGGAATCTATCGTTTACGCGTCAATTGGCTGCACGCAAGAACCGCGGTCTTGGAAGAACGCCATCGAATGGCCGGTGAGATTCACGATAGCCTGGCGCAAGGCTTTAGCGGCATCATTTTCCAGACGGAGGCTGCGCTACTGCGTATGAAGCGCACACATAGCACGACAGTAGGCTATGTGGAGTCGGCTCGTGATCTTGCCAGGAGCAGCCTGCAAGAAGCGCGATCCTCGATCTGGAACCTCAGCCCTCCAGCCGTGGACCAGAAAAGCCTGCTGGAGTCGCTCTCGGTGATGGCACGACAACTTGCCGGAGGACGTGTGGACGAACTGGACATCCATTCGTCCGGCAGGGCGTGGATCATCCAACCGGAAGCGCTGCATCATATGGTGCTTATTGTGCAGGAGGCACTATCGAACGCCATCCAACACGGCAGCCCCAGTAGGATATCGATCAAACTGGAATATAAGCCTGACTCGCTGCTAGTCCAGGTGGTCGATGACGGGACAGGCATCGATTCGAACATCTCCGAGCAACCCGGGCGCGGTTTTGGCTTGAAGAATATGCGCCATCGTTCGAAATGTCTGGGTGCGACGCTCGAGATGACGAACGAAGATGGAAGAGGTACGCGGGTGTCGTTGTACGTCCCTCGACTTGGCGCGTTGGCGAGACTATGGCGACATTTGCGCGGAAACAGCACAGCGAGAATTGACGGATGAGCGTGCAACCGAAAATCAAAGTGCTGGTAGTGGACGATCATCCAGTGGTGCGCACCGGGCTCGGCGCTATCGTTAGTTCTCAACGTGATCTTGAACTCGTTGGACAGGCAGCGACGGCTGCAGAAGCTATCGCGCTGTTTGAGGCGCATTCACCGGATATCTCTCTGGTAGACCTATCGCTACCCGATCGCAGCGGCGTCGAAGTTATCGCGACGCTTCGCGCCAAGTCGCCGCTCGCGAAATTTGTGGTTCTCACTGCGAATTTGGGCAGCAGCGACATTTCCAAAGCGCTTCAAGCAGGCGCACATGCCTACTTGTTCAAGGATGCAACGTCGGATGAGCTTCTGACGACGATTCGCACGGTATCTCGCGGCGGTCGGTATTTATCACCCGCGGTGGGCAGCAAGCTCGACAAGACCACCAGCCATCCTGATTTGACTGCCCGCGAGTTGGAAGTGCTGCATTGCCTGGTTCGAGGACTCAGCAATGCTCAGGTTGCTAAAAAACTTGCAGTTACCGAAGAGACCGTCAAGACCCACGTGGGCAACATCCTCGGCAAGCTAGGTGTTGCGTCACGGAGCAAAGCTGTTGCGCTGAGTCTCAAGTCTGGCTTGGTGCAATTGGATGACATGTAGCAGGTAAGCATTGGTGCTGATACATACTTTGGTTGCCAGAACGCGAATAGCTCGGAAAGTCACGACGCCCTAAGCTACTGTTTGGACTACTCATGAACATACTTAGGCATCCAGTCGTCAGCCTAGTACGTGCTTAACGCGTCTCTGTTGCACCTACTTTGCCTTATGGACCTGAACACACCTTGGTTTCATGCCCACGCCCCAGCTCTGCTAAGTTGCGCTCTCTGCCGACCAGTCGCCCGAAGGGGAACCGCATGTTTCGTCGCCGTCATCTCGTTGCCACCACCGCGCTGGCTGCCAGCCTGTTGGCGCTGCCTGCACTCGCCGACCAAGGCAAGTCCACAGCGACGCCGACGAGCCAGGAGCTGCTGGCCAAATCCAGTGCTGCCGAATGGCGCCAGCCTGACCCGAACAATCTGCTGGTGATGCAGCTGGCCACCGGTCGCGTGCTGATCGAACTGGCGCCCGACTTCACCCCACGGCATGCCGCGAATATCCGCACCCTGATACGCCAGCACTATTTCGACGGGCTGGCGATCGTGCGGGTGCAGGACAATTTCGTGACCCAATGGGACGACCCGGCCGGCGACGACGGCGGCGACCCGGCCAAGGTGCGTTCGCTGGGCAAAGCCAGTAGTACGTTGCCGCCGGAATTCACTCGCCCGATCGATCCGAAACTGGCATGGAGCGCACTGCCCGATGGCGATGTCTATGCGCCCGAAGTCGGTTTCTCCGAGGGCTTTCCGGTCGCGCGCGATCCGGCCAGCGGACAGGAATGGCTGACCCACTGCTACGGCATGGTCGGTGTGGGACGCGACAACGGCCCTGAAACCGGCAATGGCAGTGCGCTGTATGCGGTGATCGGCCAGGCACCACGCCGGCTGGACCGCAACCTGGCCGTGATCGGCCGCGTGCTGGAAGGCATGCCGCTGCTGTCGGGCCTGCCGCGCGGCACCGGTCCGATGGGCTTCTACGCCACGCCGGCGCAGCGGACCACGATCGAATCCGTACGACTGGCTGCGGACCTGCCGCCGGCACAACGTCCCGCAGTGGAAGTGTTGCGTACCGACAGCCGCACGTTCACGGCCCTGATTGAAGCGAAGCGTGACCGCCACGATGCGTTCTATGCCGTACCAGCCGGCAAGGTCGACCTGTGCAGTATCGATGTGCCGGTGCGCACGACCAAAACCGTCGCAACTGCCAAGCCCTAGTCAGGGCACATCTCATGCAACTCATTTTCACCAAAGGTTCGGGAAAGCACGACACGATGGACGTGATGCGGGATGGGGTGCTTGCCGAAAGCATTGCATGCCCCAAGCAAGGCATCATTCCTCATGACATGGTCCACTACGCTGTCGAGAGTACGCTGCACAAGCGGGGCTTTATTGGCCGAATTCTTGATGGCGAGAGGACCTCGTTCCAGATGGCGGCGGAGTCGGAGAGCGATGGCGTGGAACGCCTGGTCGAGGTGTTCCAGGCAGATGGGTGGTCAGGTTGGAGCAGCTCTGCCACAGACATGCTGGATTTGTATCAAGTCACTTGCAATGCTCGCCAATGCGAGCCTTTGGCCATACAAGCTGATGACCTTGAGGCCTTGCGCAAGAGAATCCTGGAGCTGACGGCACAATGGCAGTTGATTCCTGTGGGCAGCACGCTGGCTTTGCAGTTCGAGCGTAACCAGCATGTACCCTGACTTCAGGCGATATGCGCCGCAGCTGCCATCGACCATCCCATGAAAACATTGTGTTCAGCCTTGTCGGTTAATTTACGGGGGTGCGCATTCGCTTGCACGTGCACTCTTCACCCGTCCATTCGGAAGACACGATGCCGTTGAACGATACCCTGACTTTCTTGCGTGCATGGATGCGGGCTCCACGCAGCATCGGCGCGCTGACACCGTCAGGACCCTCTCTGGCGCGGCTGATGACGACGCACGTCAACCATCTCGATGGCCCGGTGATCGAGCTGGGTCCCGGCACCGGCGTATTCACCCGCGCACTGGTCGCTCGTGGCGTACCGACCCATCGCCTGGCGCTGATCGAGGCCGACCCGGTCTTCGCGAATGCCCTTGCACGTCGCTATCCGGGTGCGCATGTATTGAGCATGGATGCCGCGCAGCTGGGCGAAGCACTCCCGCTGTTCGGCGACGAGCGCGCCAGTGCCGTGGTTAGCGGGCTACCGCTGCTGTCGATGCCGGCTAGTCAGGTCGCAGCGATCATCCAGGGCGTGTTCGAGCGGCAGCTGCACGCCGACGGGGCGTTCTACCAGTTCACTTACGGCCCGCGCTGCCCGTTGCCGCGTCGTCTGCTGGAACGACTCGACCTCGAAGCGGTACGCATCGGCAGCGTGTTGTTCAATCTGCCGCCAGCGGCGGTGTATCGCATCGGTCGACGTCAGCGCAACCGCGTCGCGGCGTGAAACCGTTGTGCACGAGTCACTGCTGAGTCTTTCAAGGGTTTCCACACAAAACCTTGCCATTGACTGCGCTATCAGTACGGGCAAGAGCTCGTAGTTGCAGGGCGTCGCGCGGGAAGCAACCGATGAAACGCAGCCGCAAGGTATTGAGCTGGATCGTGGGTGCATTGCTGGTACTGCTCGTCGTCGTGGTGATCGTCATCGCCACTTTCGACTGGAACCGGCTCAAGCCCTACCTCAATGAGAAGGTCAGCCAGGCCCTCGGCCGGCCGTTCGCGATCAATGGCGATCTGAGCGTAGCGTGGCAGCGCGAACCGGCCGAAGGCGGACTGGCGGCACTGATGCCATGGCCGGAATTCACCGCGCGCGATATCCAGATTGCCAATCCGTCCTGGGCAAATAAGCCGCAGTTCGCGCATCTGGATGGCCTGCGCTTTCGCCTGTCGCCGCTGGGGCTGCTCGCCCATCGCATCAGCATTACGTCGCTGCAACTGCTGCAGCCGAGCATCGACCTCGAGCGTAACAAGCAGGGACAGGCCACGTGGGACTTCAGTCTGCCGCAGGGCAATGCACCGTCGGCGTGGGCGCTCGACCTCGGCGCGATCGGCTTTGATCGTGGCCAGATCGCACTGGACGATGCTGCCAGCCGGGTGAAGCTCCAGCTCAGTGTCGAGCCATTGCAACAGGCGATCCCCTATGACCAGATCGTGGCGCAGGAATCGGCTGATGCGCGTACGCAGGCCGGCAAGACGGCCGGCGCGGCCGCCGGCAAGGCGGTGGCCAACGCCGGAAATAACGATACGGACAGCGAAAGCCACGCCGCCAGCAAGACGAGTTACCAGTTCGCGTGGAAGGCCAATGGCACCTATCAGGGTGTGCCAGCCAACGGCTCCGGCCGGATCGGCGCAGTGCTGGCCTTGCAGCAGAACGGCCAACCGTTCCCGGTGCAGGCCCGGTTGCACATCGGCGACAGCCATATTGTTCTCGTTGGCACGCTGACCGACCCGACGCATCTGGCAGCACTCGATCTCAAGCTGTGGTTCACCGGCTCCAGCATGGCCAAGCTGTATCCGATCATCGGCGTCACGCTGCCGGACACCCCTCCGTATGCCACCGAGGGGCGCCTCAAGGCCGAGCTTCACCGCAACGGCAGTCACTTCAGCTATCAACATTTCCGTGGCCGTGTCGGCGGCAGCGACCTCGCTGGCGATCTCGATTACACCACCGGTGGCGCGCGGCCGAAGTTGAGCGGCACGGTGAAATCGCAACTGCTGCAATTTGCGGATCTGGCGCCGCTGATCGGGGCCGACTCCAACACCGAAAAGCAGCAACGAGGTGACGCCACCTCACAACCTGTCGACAAGGCGCTTCCGGTCGAACCCTTCCGCACCGATCGCTGGCAGGCGATGGATGCGGACGTGCAATTCAGCACCGCACGCATCGTGCATGGACCCAGCCTGCCGATCGAGTCATTGAGCACTCACCTGATCATGACTGACGGTTTGCTGCAGCTGGACCCGCTGAATTTCGGGCTGGCTGGTGGCACCATCAGCAGCCATATCCACCTGGATGGCAGCAAGTCGCCGATGCAGGGCGCGCTGAAACTGAGCGCACGCCATCTCAAGCTCAAGCAGCTGTTCCCGGAATTCGCGCCGATGCAGACCAGCTTCGGCGAAATCAATGGCGATGCGGATCTCGGCGTGCGCGGCAACTCGGTGGCCGCCCTGTTGGCCCATGCCAATGGCGAGCTGAAATTGCTGATGAATGATGGCGCGATCAGCAAGACATTGCTGGAAACTGCCGGGCTTAACGTCGGCAATATCGTCATCGGAAAACTCTTTGGCGACAAGACAGTGAAGATCAACTGCGCCGCTTCGGACCTGGTCGCCACCGACGGACTGTTCGATGCACGGTTGTTCGTGTTCGATACGGAAGATGCCACCATCAATGTCAGTGGCACGGCGAACATGACCAGCGAACAACTCAACCTCGACGTCACTCCCCACACCAAGGGTTTCCGCATCTTCTCGCTGCGCTCGCCGCTGTACGTCAAGGGCACGCTGAAAAACCCTGACGTCGGCGTGCAAAAGGGACCGTTGCTGATCCGTGGCGCCGGTGCGGTCGCGCTCGGTGTGGTTGCCGCGCCCGCAGCCGCCCTGCTCGCCCTGGTCGCACCCAGTCACGACAACGCCAATGCAAACACCTGCAGCACCATACTCGAACAGATGCGCGCGCCGGCCAAGGCCATGCCGGCTGGCAACGCGCATCGTTAAAGCATCGTTGGGTGAAAGGTCATAACAGTGTCACTGCATGCGCCTAGCTTCGGTGATCCCGGTCCTCCTGTGGATCGGGATCACCACTGATGAAGGAGCTTTCCATGAGCGACCAGCACGAAATTCATCATCACCATCACGAAGCCGCCAAGCACCTCGACGAGGCCGCCAAACATCATCGCGCAGCAGCCGAACATGCCGAAGCAGGCAATCACGACAAGGCCAGCCATCATGCGCACCTGGCCCACGGCCACAAGCTGCACGCGATCGAGCATGCCGAACACGCTGCCAAGAAGCACGCGCACAAGCACGACGTGCACTGATTGACCGACTCGCTGGACCCCGGTGCGCCCAGCCCGGGCGCACCATTGGCTTGCCTGCTTCGAAGACATCACATCGGGCGCGCGGCCACATGACCCCGAACGGGACAATGCTGCGCTGACAGTTAGAATGCCCACTGTCACGTCGAAAGAATCCCGCCGATGCCACCGATCACGAAGGCCCGCTTGCAGATCCATTTCTGCGTATTGCTGTGGGGCTTCACCGCGATCCTCGGCAAGCTGATCACGTTACCGGCGTTGCCGCTGGTGTGGTGGCGCATGTTGGTGGTGGTAGCCGCGCTGTTGCTGATGCCGAAGGTCTGGCGCGGCTTGCGCGCGATGCCGGCCCGACTGATCTGGGCATATGCCGGCATCGGCGTGCTGGTGTCGCTGCATTGGCTGACTTTCTATGCGGCGATCAAGCTGTCGAACGCCTCGGTTGGCGCCACCTGCATCGCGCTGGGACCGGTGTTCCTGGCCTTCATAGAACCGTGGATCGCCAAGCGCAGGTTCGATCCACGCGAGCTGATGATCGGCGTGGCCGTGGTGCCGGGCGTGATGATGGTGGTCGGCGGCGTTCCGCACGGCATGCGGCTGGGCATCGCGGTAGGTGTGCTATCGGCGCTGTTCGTGGCGCTGTTCGGCTCGCTCAACAAACGACTGGTCGAGCACGGCGACCCGCTCACGGTCACCTGCATCGAACTGGGCACCGGCACCCTCTTCCTCACCGCACTGGCGCCGCTGCTGCCGCACGCCGGGCCGGCCTTCATGCTGCCGGATCTGCACGATGCGCTGCTGCTGCTCGCGCTGTCGTTCGGCTGCACCTTGCTGCCGTTCACGCTGGCGCTGGTGGCGCTGCGTCATATGAGCGCGTTCGGCACGCAGATGGTGACGAACCTGGAGCCGGTCTATGCGATCGTGCTGGCGATCGTGCTGCTAGGCGAGCAGCATGAACTGGATCACTGGTTCTACGCCGGCGTGGCGGTGATCCTCGCGGCGGTGTTCGCGCATCCACTGTTGAATCGTCGGCAGCGCAGCACGAAGCAGCCCGAACTGCTCGGCACCACCGAAAGCCACAGCATTGTCGACTGACTATTGCCGAATGGCTTACGCGCCACCGAGTCGCTCGCGCAGATGGTCGATGAAGCTGCGCACTTTCGCCGGCGGCTGCCGTCCTGGATAAACCGCGTGGATGCCGCCCTCGGGCAGCCGGTACTGCGCCAGCAACACCACCAGCCGTCCGGCACGGATATCTTCCTCGGCCAGATAATCCGGCAGCACCGCCACGCCGGCACCGGCCAATACCATCGCACGCACTGCAGCGGCGTTGTTGGCCTGGGCCACCGGCTTCATGCGCACCGTGCGTCGGGCGCCGCCGCTGCTGACAAAGGTCCAGCGCAGCGGTGTGGCCAGCACGGACATCGCAATCCAGCCATGCGTCGCCAGTTGCTCCGGGCGGCGTGGCGTACCGTGAATAGCCAGATACGCCGGTGTGGCCACCACCATCTGGCGGAAACTGCCCAGGCGGGTGGCATGCAGGCTGGAGTCGCGCAGCCAACCCACGCGTATCGCCAGGTCGAAGCGCTCGGCAATCAGGTCGTTGATGCGGTCGCCGATCACCAGGTCGACCTGCACCTGCGGATGCAGCTGGCAGAAACTCGCCAGTGCCGGCGCCACCACCGCCATGCCGTAGTCAGTGGAGGTGGTGAGGCGCAGCGTGCCGCTTGGCGTATCGCGATTGCCACCCACCCGTGCGATCGCCGCTTCGGCGTCGGCGAGCAGGCGCACGCAATCGGCATGGAAGACCGTGCCGGCCTCGGTCAACGACATGCGCCGGGTACTGCGCAGCAGCAGCGTGGCACCCAGCTCCTGTTCCAGCCGGGCCAGATGCTGGCTGACCATCGCCTTGGTCAGCCCCAGCTGCTCGGCTGCCGCGGTGAACGAGCCTGCACGAACCAGCGCCACGAACACGGCCAGCCGGTTGAGATTGACTTCATTCGCCACAGGCTCACCACTGTCAACTATGGGTTTACAGTGAATTATGCATTGGGCTGTTTATCAAACCAATAGCGACGCGCATGCTTTGTCCATCAGCCGCCGACTACCCATTGCGCGGCATCTATCGGAGCTACCCATGAAAATCGCACTGTTCGGCGCCACCGGCCATCTCGGCCAGGGCATCCTCAATGAAGCGCTGTCACGTGGTTATGACGTCGTCGCCGTGGTGCGCGACGCGAGCCGCCTCACCCAGCACAACGACAAGCTGAAGGTCGTCACCGGCGACGTCGCCCAGCCCGCCAGCTGGCTCAATGCCGTGCGCGGTGCGGATGCCGTGGTGGCCAGCCTGTCCGCGCGCCGCGATGGCAACCCCGAGAGCGTGCCTGCCAATGCAGGCGTATTTCTGGACAACCTGCCGAAGGCTGGCGTGAAGCGTCTGCTGTGGGTCGGCGGCGCCGGCTCGCTGGAAGTGGCACCGGGCGTCAAGGTGATCGACGACCCGCATTTCCCCGACGCCTGGAAACCGGAAGCGATTGCACAGAGCAAAGCACTCGACATGTTCCGTGCCAGCAAGGCCGATGTGGACTGGACCTATATCAGCCCGGCCGCCCTGATAGAGGACGGTGAACGCAGTGGCAAGTACCGTGTCGGCGGTGACCAGTTGCTGGTCGATGCCAACGGCGTCAGCCGCATCACGGTTCCCGACTACGCGGTCGCCCTGCTCGACCGCATCGAGAAGCATGACGCCCTGCGCCAGCGCATCACCGTCGCCTATTGATCCATGCCCGGCATGGCTGCGCTGACCGACCCGGCTGGCGTGATCATGCCGGATGGCTGCTTCGCATCGGGGTGGCCATGGTCGTCATCCATCGGCCCCATGTCATCGTCCGGCGGTGCCTTCGCCACGATCGCCTTGTATCCGGCTGGCGTCAGATCCGGCAATTTCTGCAAGAACGCCACCATGCTCCAGATGGTGGCGTCGTCGTGACTGGAGCCCCATGCCGGCATCGCGCTCATCTTGATGCCGTGCTTGATCACCCAGAACGCTTCGCGCGGATCGGATCGGAATTTCGACAGCTCGGGTGGCTGCGGGTACAGCCCCGGCCGGATTTCGGAATCGGCCATGCCTGGGGCCAGATGGCAGCCGGTGCACATCGCCGCGTACTGGCCCGCGCCCTTGAGGATCAACTGCGGATCTTCGAGGTTCGGTACCGTGAGGCCTTTCGAGCGCCGCTCGATCGAGCGTTCCCGCAGCGTCTGCATCAGCGCATAGACCGGCCGCGTGTGGTGATCGTCGGCACCGATGTTGTAGATGCCGGAGTAGACGAACGCGCCGACGCCGACGATGCCGATGACAGCCAGGGCCGCCGTGGTCGTGATGATGGTGGTGAAGTGTTTCATGGGCTGTCCTCAGAACCAGATGCGCACGCCGGCAACAAATTGCCGATCCATCGACGGCTGACCGCCCAGCCGTATATAGTCAACTGTCGTGCCATTGCGATGGATCCACACGATACCCACGTATGGCGCGAACTGCCGACTGACTTCGTAGCGCAGGCGCAGGCCCAGCCGGGTATCCGAAAGGCCACTGCCGACACGACTGGCTGGATCGTCGCTGCCGTAGAGATTGAGCTCGAACTCCGGCTGCAGGATCAGCCGCTGCGTGAACAGCAGCTCGTACTCCGCGCGGAGGCGTGCGGCGGCACGGCCTGATGGTCCAAGGTAGCCGGTCGCTTCCAGCTCGAACCAGTACGGCGCCAGCCCCTGGATGCCGAAGGCGGCCCACTGGCGATGTGGGCCTTCGCCCACGTCCTGGCGCACGCCGAGCTGGGTGTTCCAGAACGCGGCGACGGCATGGCTCCACAACGCCTCGACCTGGCCCTCCTCGATGCGGCCATGATCAGCATCACCTTCACTGCGCAGCCACAGCTTGTCGCTGTCGTTGCCGTACCAGCCCTCCACGTCCCACGACTGGCCGGTGGCATAACGGCCGTCAGTGAGCTCAAGCTGATCGATCTTGAGCATGCCCAGCGGCTGACTGTCGCTCATGTCCATGCCCGGCATGCTGCTCTGGCCGATGCCATCGGAATAATCCGGACTGCGCGTATTCGTCGTGGCAGTGGCGCTGTTGGTCATGGTCGGCATCGCGTCGTGATTCGCTTCCGGCTTCACGTCATGGTTCATGCCCGGCATGGCCGAGGAATCCATCTGCATCGGCGGATCCGCCGGCGTGTCGGCACTTTGCGCCGCAGCTGCCAGCGGCCACGCAAGCAGCATGCAAGCAAACAGCATGCGACGACGCCAGCGAGTAGCGGTGGATATCTGCCTGCGCATGCTCATGACACCACCACCTCGCGCATCATGCCCGCCTCCATGTGATAGAGCATGTGGCAGTGATACGCCCAGCGCCCCGGCGCGTTGGCGGTCACCGCATAACTGATGCGCTGCGCCGGCTGCACGTTGATGGTGTGCTTGCGCACCTGGAACGCACCGTCGGCATCCTCCAGCTCGCTCCACATGCCGTGCAGGTGGATCGGGTGATTCATCATGGTGTCGTTGATCAGCACGATACGCAGCCGTTCGCCGGTGTTGAAATGCACGGGTTTGGCGTCGGAGAACTTCACCCCGTCGAACGACCACATGTAGCGTTCCATATTGCCGGTCAAATGCAGTTCGATCTCGCGGCCGGGCTCACGCGTATCGATCGAGCCGCCGCTCGTGCGCAGGTCGGCGTAAGTCAGCACACGTCGGCCGTTGTCGCGCAGGCCGACGCCGGGATCGTCGAGGTTCGTGCGCGGCGTGTTCACGCGCATGTCGACAGCTGATCCCACTTCGGTGCGCGCATGCCGCACCGCCGGTGCCGCGCCCATGTTCGCCATGCCCGCCATGTCATGCGACGCATGCACGCCACCCATATCGCCCATCATGTCCTGCATGCCGAGCCAGACGCGTGCATCCAACGCTGGCACCGTAGCCTCCATGCCCAGCCGCGGCGCCAGCGTGCCACGCGCGTAGCCGCTGCGATCGATCGACTGTGCGAAGAGCGTGTAGGCACGTTCGTCCTGTGGCTCCACGATGACGTCATAGGTCTCGGCGACCGCCATGCGGAATTCGTCGATCGCCACCGGCTCCACGTCCTGGCCATCGGCACTGATCACGGTCATCTTCAGGCCGGGAATGCGCACGTCGAAAATCGTCGCCGCCGAGCCATTGATGAAGCGCAGGCGGATCTTCTCGCCGACGCGGAATATCCCAGTCCAGTTGCCGGCCGGCGCGGCGCCGTTCATCAGATAGGTATAGGTGCTGCCCGATACGTCGCTCAGGTCGGTCGGATTCATGCGCATCGCGTTCCACATGCGCCGCTGTGCCAACGCCGGCGCGAGTCCCTCGCGATGCACGTCGCGCATGAAATCGGCGACGGTGGGCTGGGCCCGGTTGTAGTAGTCGCTCTGCTTTTTCAGCTTCGCGTAGACATGCTCGGGGTTTTCATCGGTCCAGTCATTGAGCATCACCACGTAGTCGCGATCGGTGGGATGGCGCTCGGGACCGTCCGGCTCGACCACCAGCGCGCCATAGAGTCCGGTCTGCTCCTGGAAGTCCGAGTGCGAGTGATACCAGTAGGTGCCGGACTGGCGCAGCGTGAATCGGTAGACGAAGGTCTCCCCCGGCGCGATGCCGGGAAAGCTGATCCCCGGCACGCCGTCCATCTGGAACGGCAGCACGATGCCATGCCAGTGGATCGAGGTGGGCGCGCGCAACCGGTTGGTGACGCGCAGCGTGACAGTCGAGCCCTGGCGCATGCGCAGCACCGGGCCCGGCACGCTGCCGTTCACCGTGGTGGCGAGTCGCGGCGCGCCGGTGTAGTTCACCGGCGCCTCGATCACGTCGAGTGAAAAATCGGTGCCGCCCGGGACCGTCGGCTGGCCCGCGCTGGTCAGCGCCCAGACGGGCGACGAGCGCCACATCCCGATGCCGGCAAACGCGCCGCCCAGCGCAAGCCCCTGCACAAAGCGACGGCGGGAGTAGCTCGGCAGCGTGTCTGCCGAGGGGTGAACAGGTTTCATGGTGCAGCTCCACACAGCGTGCCCCGGCGCCCCGGAGTCGGTCATGGCCGCCGTCGCGCAGCAGCAAGCGGCCATGGCCAGAGCGCGCGACGGATCAGGTCAGTTCGGAGACCCGGAGCAATGGAGGTCGCAGCGGTGGTGCATGCGCGATCTTGGGCGCGATCACCCGAAGTGAGGCGACATGCAGGACAGCGGGTGCCACGGCAGAAAGGAGTGTCATTGCCATGACCGGCAACACCGTGCCGCATGCCGCCGCACAGTGACAGGTATTCGTCGTGCCGTGATCTGCATGGCCTTGACCGTCGCAACACCCGGACTTGATCGTCATGGCGTGATGCATGCCATCGGACATATGGGCCTGATGTGCGGCGTAGCCGGCAGCAGGCGCCATATCCGGCATTCCACCCGGTGCCGCATGCACCGGCGCCAACGCCAGCATCAGCCACGCCAGCCATGCCAGCACCCGAAGGTGCGGCAAGCGTACGAGATGGCGAAGTGTGCGGGGCATTGGCACAGCTTAGGTGCTGCGTTGTCCTGCCTCAACTCTGGAGCTGCATCCATCAGGCTTCCCGCCAGTCACGGAAGCCATGCAACGGGAAGCAGACACCCGCCCGTCTATACTTGGCCACCCTGCCCGCCGTGACCGCCATGAATTACCGCCACGCCTACCACGCCGGCAACTTCGCCGATGTCCTGAAGCACACCGTGCTGCTTGCGCTGATCGAGGCGATGCAGGCCAAGCCGACGCCGTTCTGCTACATCGACACGCATGCCGGTAGCGGCAGCTACGCACTGGACGGTTTCGAGGCAAAGAAGACCGGCGAGCACAAGGACGGCATCACACGCCTGCATCCGGCCGAGAAGGTACCGCCACTGCTGCAACGCTGGCGCAGCCTGATCCTCTCCGGCGAAGGCAACGAGCAGGGCCTGAAGCACTACCCCGGCTCGCCACTGCAGGTCGCCCGCCTGCTGCGCCCGGACGACAGCGCACAGCTGTGCGAGCTGCATACGGATGAAGCCACCAAGCTGCGCGAACTGCTGCATCGCGACCCACGCATGCATGTGCACCAGCGCGATGGCTACGAGGCGTTGAAGGCACTCGTGCCGCCAAAGGAAAAGCGCGGACTGGTACTGATCGACCCGCCGTACGAGGCGCAGGAAGCCGAATACAAGCAGATCGAGAAAGCACTGAAGGAAGCGTTGCTGCGCTGGCCCACCGGCGTCTACGCCGTGTGGTATCCGATCAAGTTGCGCAGCCAGGTGCAGCCCTTCCTGCGCGGCCTGCAGCGTAGCAGCGCGAAGCGTGTGCTGCGTGCCGAACTGCTGGTGCATCCGGATGATTCACCGCTGCGCCTCAACGGCTCAGGCATGGTGATCCTCAACGCGCCCTGGAACCTCGACGACGTGTTGCGCGAACCGCTACGTGCACTGGCCAGCCTGCTGTCGCAGGAGCGTCCGGCCGAATGGAAGCTGGACTGGCTGCTACAGGAAGGTGCCGAGCCGCCGGCGCCGAGCCCGTTGCCGCCATCGCGCCTGGCAGCAGCGCGGTCCCCGTTGCGCGGCGGTCCGGTGGTGCGCGGCGCCGGCCCGACTCGCAAGCGCTGACGGCAGCAATACGAAAGCCCTCCCAATCTCGTCATTCCGGCGAAGGCTGGAATCGCTTTATCCAGAGCGAAGCCGGGCATCCATTTGGCCTCTCGCAAGATCAACTGCGATTCCGGCCTTCGCCGGAATGACGAGGTTTGAGGTTGCCGGAATGACGCCAAAAACAGAATTCGAGCTGTCACATATTCCGCTTCGGGCATCGCTACACAACCTGCCCACGCGACTTGTTGTAGCGTAGCCAGCCCACCTAGCCCCCATCATGTGGACGTTCTCGCTCAGTAGCCCATTGGAGTTTTGACCATGTCCGTCACTGCCCGCTCCCTGCGCCACCTGTCCGCTCCACTGCTCGCACTGGCCTTGGCCGCCTGCGCACCGCCGCCGATCTACCCGAACGTGCCGAACGCCATCGTCGCCGTGCCATCCCAGGTGGCGCAGTCGCCCGAGCGTTATTCCGGCAATGCGGTGATCTGGGGCGGCCGCATCGTGGGGGTACAGAATTACGCCGACCACAGCGAGGTCGAACTGCTGGCCTATCCGCTGGATTCCTCGCAGCGACCGCGAGTAGCCGACAACGGTGGCGGCCGCTTCATCGTGGTGATGCCTGGTTACGTGGAAGCACTCAGCTATCCGCCGGGCGCGCTAATGACGGTCAGCGGCAAGCTCAACGGCAGCCGTGCGGGCAAGGTCGGGGAGGCCGACTACGTGTTCCCGTTGGTCATTGCGGCGCAGTCGCATGTCTGGACACCCGCAGAAATGGCACAGGGCCGCAGCAACATCAGCTTCGGTGTCGGCGTGGGTGTCGGCATCCGCTAAGCCTCTCACGCAGAATCCTGCGGCATCGGTAGACTGCACGATCAACCCCAAGGATCGACGCCGCATGTCCGGTCACGCCAATTCGCTGAAAGCGATCCTGCTCGCGCTCGGCGCCAATTTCGCGATCTTCGTCACCAAGCTGTTCGCCGCCGTCATCACCGGCTCCGGCGCGATGATGGCCGAAGCGGTGCACTCGCTCGCCGACTGCGGCAATCAGTGCCTGCTGCTGCTCGGCATGCGCCAGGCCAGGCGACCAGCCTCGGACGAATATCCGCTGGGCTGGGGCCGCGCGCTGTACTTTTGGTCCTTCCTGGTTGCGATCCTGCTGTTCAGTGTCGGCGGCATGTTCTCGGTCTACGAGGGCATCCACAAACTCACGAATCCCGAGCCGCTGAAGTGGCCGTGGCTGGCGCTTGGCGTGCTGGTGTTCGGCATCGTCGCCGAAAGTTTCTCGATGCGCGGCTGCATGCAGGAGGTCAACAAGGCACGCGGCACGCAGAACCTGTGGACGTGGTTCCACGAAACACGTTCGAGCGAACTGCTGGTGATTTTCGGCGAAGACCTGGCCGCCCTGATCGGCCTGTGCCTGGCCACGCTGGCGATCGGGATGACCATGCTTACCGGCAACCCGATCTTCGACGCGATCGGCACTGTCGCCATCGGCGTCCTACTGATCGTCGTGGCCGTACTGGTGGCGAACGAGGTCAAGGCACTGCTGATCGGCCAGGGCGTCGAACCGCGCCGCCGCGCCGAACTGCTCGCCTTCCTCAATAGCCGCCCGGAAGTCGCCGAAGTACTGAACCTGATCACCCTGCAGATGGGCCCCGACGTCATGGTGGCGGTGAAGGCACGCATGCAGCCAGCCGCCAGCGACCGCGCCCTGATCGACGCGATCAACGCAGTCGAGGCGGCGATGAAAGCCGCGTTCGATGATGTGCGCTGGAGTTTCTTCGAGCCGGATATCACCGATTGATCCAAAACATCAATTTTCGGCAAACGCACTGCAACTACTACGTTGCGCAAGTCTGTCATTGCAGGTCAAAGGCGAACCGAGCATGCACCACTGCGGCATGCATCACCACCTGCGCGATTGCTGTCCGGGATCTCTTCGCCTATACATCGTTGACCCAATCATTTGAGACTGCCTGGTGAATCGAAAAGACCGCACGCATCGCTTGTCATGTCTGGCCCGGATGGCATGGGCGGGATTCGTACTTGCCACCATGTCGCAGGTAGCACTTGCCGCTGTCGACCACATCGAAGTCATCGATCGAAAGCCCTACCAGGATGGCAAGGTGTTTCCCGGGGTGGGGACTTACGAAGTGATCCACGGACGCGCGTGGTTCAAGCTCGACCCGGGCAACAAGGCGAATGCCCGAATCGTCGATCTCAGGTACGCGCCACGCGATAGCGAAGGACGGGTCGAGTTCTCCACGGAATTCGTGCTCCTGCGACCGACCAAAGCCGTCGATTCCACCCTGCTTTACGACGTCAACAACCGGGGCGGTCGAGTTTCCGGGATATTGAATCTTGCGATCGACCCGACCAAGACGCCCCCATTCGTTGATACCGGGTTCCTGCAGCGCAACGGCTTCACGGTGCTTGCCTCGGCCTGGCAATGGGACATCAAGCCTGAGGGTCCGGACGACCATCCCCTGGTGTTCACCCCGCCCATCGCCACCGATCATGGCCGCGTGATTACCGGAAAGGTGGCGAACGAATTCACCGTGGACAAGCCGTCGGACACGGCATCCTTCACTGGCATCGACGGGCGCGCCTATCCCGTCGCGGTCAAGGACGATCCCCTGGCGGTATTGACCGTGAGGGCTCGGCCGGGTGATCCACGTGTTCCTGTGCAGCGCAGCCTGTGGGGCTTCGTACCGGCGACCGACAGCCACGCATCCACCCAGCTCCGCATGCAGGACGGATTCAAACCGGGCCTGATCTACGAACTCACTTACATCGCGCGTGACCCGTACATTGTCGGCACAGGCATCGCCGGCATTCGCGATCTGCTGTCCTGGTTCCGGGCTCATCCGTTCGCAGGTGCGCCCGCTCCCAAGCGCGTCCTGCTCTTCGGCGCCAGCCAGACCGGACGACTGATCGAGCAGATGCTTTACGACGGCTTCGCTCTCGACGAGCAGCAGAAACTCGTCTTCGACGGCGCTCTAAACCTCGTAGGCGGCAGCGGCAGGGGCAGCTTCAATCATCGTTTCGCCTTTCCGACACGGGCTGCCAGTCTGGTGCTGGATCGGGATTATCCGACGGACCTGTTCCCGTTCACCACGGGAGAAGAACACGACAGCATTTCCCAACAAACCGGCTCCCTGCTGGCGCGCGCACGCGACGCGAACGGAAAGAGCCCCAAGCTCTTCTTCGTCAACAAATCGACCGAATTCTGGGGACGCTCGGCATCACTGCTGCAGACACTGCCCGATGGCAGCGCCGACGTGACGACAGACCCGAACACGCGCCTGTATTTGCTCACAGGCATGCAGCACTTGCTGACGCCCGATCCCACCCGGGGCAGTACCGTCAACTGCTCCGATCCCATTGACGATATCCCGAGCTTGCGAGCCCTGCTGACCGACCTGGACCGCTGGGTGCGCAATGAGGGCACGCCACCAGCGAGTGACTATCCCACGCTGGCGGGTGGCATGCTGGTATCCGCGACACGATACCGGCAACTGTTTCCCAAAGGGATCGGCCTGACTCCGCCGGACAAACCCTTCGTTCCTGATCGCATGGACTTCGGGCCTCGCTTCGCCTCGCAGGGCATCGTCGATCGCCTGCCGCCAGCCCGCGACCAGCCATACACGGTTCTCGTTCCAGCGCCGGACAAAGACGGCACCGACTCGACCGGTCTGCGGCCCGTCGAAGTGCAAGTCCCCCTCGGTACGTATACGGGCTGGAACCAACGCAGCGCAGCCTCCGGTCTTGGCTGGGCACTCGATCGGTTTGAAGGCTCATTCCAACCCTTTGCGCGCACGGAAGCCGAACGCAAATCGGCGGGAGATCCACGCCCATCCCTTGAGGTTCGCTACGCATCGCGTGCGGCCTTCATTGAAAAGACGCGGTCGGCAGCGAACAAGGCTGTCGCAGCGCATGAGCTTCTGGCGGAAGACGTCGACGATGTCGTTGCGATGCAAGCTGCGTTCTACGATCGCATCATGACCCACTCGCCAGGCGACTTGAGCTGCAAATACCTGTGGCCTGATTTTCCCCAGTGAACCCTGGACATCCGAAGAGTAAGCACTACACACCTCAGCCAGCCGCCTGAATAGATAGCGCTACTTCTTCAACTCCAGCAGATCCCAGCCATTCCCGTACAGATCCTCGAACACCGCGACCGTGCCGTAGGCCTCGTGCCGCGGTTCCTCGCGGAAGTGCACGCCGGCCGCACGCATGCGCTGCCAGTCGCGCTGGAAATCGTCGGTATGCAGCAGCAGGAACACGCGGCCGCCGGTCTGGTTGCCAATGCGCGAGGCTTGATCGTCGCCTTTGGCCTGGGCCAGCAGCAGGCGGGTTTCGCGTGAACCTGGCGGCGCCAGCAACACCCAGCGCTTGCCGCCGCCCATGTCGGTGTCCTCGATCAATTCGAAGCCCAGGGCTTTCGTGTACCAGGCGATCGCCTCGTCGTAATCGGCAACCAGCAGCGCCAATGCGCCGAGATGCTGTTTCATTTCTTGCCTGCCTTCAATGTCGGTAACGGGTCCAGCTCCGCCTGCAGCTTCTTGGTCAGTTTCGCGCGCACCAAGACGTAAGCGTCGAGGATGAACCCCGAAAGTTCGGCGGTGCTGAAACGCTGCGGCTCGATAACCGAGATCCAGTGCGCACGCGCCATGTACGGTGCGGGGATGATGCCGGGCTGATCGGTCAGTTCCAGGAAGCGTTCGTCCGCCACCTTGAACGAGAGTCGACCGCCCTCGCTACCTTCCGAGGGCGTCACCACGAACATCTTGGCGCCGACGCTGAACACCAGGTCCGCGCCCCATTTGATGTCGCGCGTCACACCGGGCCACTTGCCGCACAGCGCCTCCAGCTGGATGGCGGTGAGGCCGCTGGCCTGTTTGCTGGTCATACCGCTACTCCGCCGGAATCCGACGCACATTGTGCCGTGTGCCGGTCGACACTGTCTCCGCGAAAACAAATGCCCCGTACTGCAGCATGCGCCGTTTCGGCGCTGGCGCCAGTCAGGGCAATGCATGGCGGCCTAGGGAACCGCCCGTCATTGCAAATTCATGTTGCGTTGCACACAATACGCAAAAGTATGGAGCCATCATGATCCCTGCCATCGACTTCTCGGCCCCCGACCGATTTGCACCACTGCCGCCACGCAGCAGCGAGCGCTTTGCGCGCCCGCGCGTGGCGCTCACCAGCGAGGGCGAACGGGTGCGCACCCATGACGGCCGCGAGCTGGTATTGCGTGCGATCGAGCCGGGCGACGTGGCGGCAATGCAGCGCTGCTTCACCCGGCTGTCGCCGGAGGACATCCGGCGCCGCTTCCTGCATGCGATGTCCGAACTGCCGGCGCCGATGGCACAACGGCTGTGCCGCATCGATCCCGCGCTGGAAACCGCCTTTGTACTGATGGATGAATCGGTCAAGCCAGCGGAGATGCGTGGCGTGGGCCGGATCTATGTCGACGAAGCCACCGACAGTGCCGAGTTCTCGGTGCTGGTGGAGCAGGACTGGAGCCGCGTCGGCCTTGGCGCATTGCTGATGCAGCGACTGGTCGACGACAGCCGTCGCCGCGGCCTGTATGAGCTGTGGGGCTACGTGCTGCAGGAAAACCGCCCGATGCTGGAACTGTGCAAGGAGCTGGGCTTCAGCCAGCGCCTGATCCCGGATGAGCCAGGTACGGCGCTGATCACGTTGAAGCTCTGATCGCCCCATCCGCCCACGATGAAGACAGCCCCGGCTTGCCGGGGCTGTCGCGTTACACTTGCCCGCTTTCCCCGGCGCGGCTCGATGGCGGCGCCTTGAACATGCGCCTTCTATGTCCAGCCTGATCAAGCATCCGCCACTTCCCAGCAACCCCAAGCAACGCCGCTACTGGACGCCGCCCCACGGCTCCGCGCGGGCGCTGCTGATTGCCGAGGCGGCACGCACGCACGATGGCCTGTTGGTGGCGGTGACCCGCGACACCCAGCGTGCACAGGCGCTGGAAGCCGAGCTGAAGATCTTCGCCGGTGGCCTGCCGGTGCTGCATTTCCCGGACTGGGAGACGCTGCCCTACGACGTGTTCAGCCCGCATCCGGAGATCGTCTCGCAGCGCATCGCCACGCTGTACCAATTGCCGAACGTGAAACGCGGCGTGCTGGTGGTACCGGTGGCGACGCTGATGCAGCGGATCGCACCACGGACACATATCACCGGCTCCGGGCTGGTGCTGGCCAAGCGTCAGAAGCTGGATCTGGTCGCCGAACAACGCCGGCTCGAAGCCTCCGGTTATCGCAACGTGCCGCAGGTGGCCGAGCCGGGTGACTTCGCGGTGCGTGGCGCGCTGCTCGACATCTTCCCGATGGGTACGGCCGAGCCGTACCGCATCGAGCTGTTCGACGACGAGGTCGAATCGATCCGCAGCTTCGATCCGGAAACCCAGCGCTCGCAGCAGCAAGTGGAGAAGATCGAGCTGTTGCCTGCACGCGAATTCCCGCTCACCGAGGAAGCCGCCAAGAACTTCCGCGGCAACTTGCGCGAGCGCTTCCCGATCGACGTGCGCCGTTGCCCCCTGTATCAGGACATGAAGGAAGGCGTGACGCCCGGGGGCATCGAATACTACCTGCCGCTGTTCTTTCAGCAGACTGCCACGCTGTTCGACTACCTCGCCGACGACGCACTATTCGTGCTCGGTGAAGGTGCGGGCGAAGCCGCCGACCAGTTCTGGACACAGACCGCCGAGCGCTACGACCAGCGCGCACACGACATCGAGCGCCCGGTATTACCTCCGGCCGAACTCTATCTACCGCCGGAACAATTGCGCGAACGCCTCAACAAGCGGCTGCGCGTGGAAGTGGTCGACAGCGGTCACGAGCACGCCGTCACCAGTGGCACCCAGCCGGCACCAGAGTTGCCACTTAACCGCAAGGGTGAGGAACCCGGCACGTCGCTGCGGCACTTCCTCGCCAGCTATCCGGGCCGCGTGCTGATCGCAGCGGATTCGGCGGGACGGCGCGAGGCGCTGAATGAGACGCTGGCCGGCGCAGGGTTGAAACCAACCAGCACGGAAGGCTGGTCCGCGTTCCTTGCTGAGGATGCACCGCGCTTCGCCATTACCATCGCCAGCCTGGAACAGGGCTTCGCGCTCACCAAACCCGCGATCACCGTGCTCACCGAGCGCGAGCTGTACGGCGAGCGCGTGCGCAGCGAGCGCGACCGCAAGCGTCGCCGCGGCACTGCGCGCGATCCGGAAGCGATCATCCGCGATCTCACCGAGCTCACCCTCGGCGCCCCGATCGTGCATGTCGATCACGGTGTAGGCCGCTACCAGGGCCTGCTCTCGATGGACGTCGGCGGCATGGATGGCGAGTTCCTCACCATCGAATACGCCAAGGGCGACAAGCTGTACGTGCCGGTGGCGCAGCTCGGCCTGGTCAGCCGCTACTCCGGCACCGCGCCGGAACTCGCGCCACTGCATTCGCTGGGTGGCGATGCGTGGGAGCGCGCGCGCAAGAAGGCCGCCGAGAAGGTGCGCGACGTCGCCGCCGAACTGCTGGCGATCTACGCACAGCGGCAAGCGCGCGGCGGTGAGTCGATGCCGATCGACCGCCAGCTGGTGGAGGAATTCGGCAGCACCTTCCCGTTCGAGGAAACCCCCGACCAGGAAACCGCGATCGAAGCCGTGCTTGCCGACCTGGCCGCGCCGCGCGCGATGGATCGTGTGATTTGCGGCGACGTCGGCTTCGGCAAGACCGAGGTCGCGCTACGCGCCGCCTTCGCCACCGCCACAGCCGGCAAACAGGTCGCCGTGCTGGTGCCGACCACCTTGCTCGCCCAGCAGCACTACCGCAATTTCGCCGACCGCTTCGCCGACTGGCCGGTGCGTGTCGATGTGCTGTCGCGCTTCAAGTCGACCAAGGAAGTGAACGAGGCACTGAAGCGCCTCGCCGACGGCCAGATCGATGTGATCGTTGGCACGCACAAGCTGCTGCAGCCGGACATCAAGTTCAAGAATCTCGGCCTGGTCATCGTCGACGAGGAACAGCGCTTCGGCGTGCGCCAGAAGGAGCAGCTGAAGAAGCTGCGCGCCGAAGTCGACCTGCTGACCATGACCGCCACGCCGATCCCGCGCACGCTGAACATGGCGATGGCCGGCCTGCGGGATCTCTCGCTGATTGCCACGCCGCCGGCACATCGTTCTGCCGTGCGCACCTTCATCTCGGCATGGGATCCGGCGACGATCCGCGAAGCGCTGCAACGCGAGCTGTCGCGCGGCGGCCAGGTGTATTTCCTGCACAACGAGGTGCAGAGCATCGAGCGCACCGTGCGTGAGCTGGAAGAACTGGTGCCCGAGGCGCGCATCCGCATCGCCCACGGCCAGATGCCCGAGCGCGAGCTGGAAGGCGTGATGGCGGACTTCCACCGCCAGCGCTTCAACGTGCTGGTGTGCACCACCATCATCGAAACCGGCATCGACATCCCCAGCGCCAACACCATCATCATCAACCGCGCCGACCGCTTCGGCCTGGCACAGCTGCACCAGCTGCGCGGCCGTGTCGGCCGCTCACATCACCGCGCGTACGCGTATCTCGTGGTGCCCGACCGCAAGTCGATTACCGCCGATGCGCAAAAGCGGCTGGAAGCGCTCGCCTCACTGGAAGAACTCGGCGCCGGCTTCACCCTGGCCACCCACGACCTGGAAATCCGCGGCGCCGGTGAACTGCTCGGCGACGAACAGTCCGGCCAGATCCAGGAGATCGGTTTCGGCCTGTACACCGAACTGCTGGACCGTGCGGTCCGTGCACTGAAATCCGGCAAGATCCCCGACTTCGACCTCAGCAGCGAACACGAAACCGAAGTCGAACTGCACCTGCCCGCGCTCATCCCCGACGATTACCTCGGCGACGTGCATGCACGCCTCACCTTGTACAAGCGCATCGCCAGCGCGCGCAGCGAGGACGACCTGCGCGACCTGCAGGTAGAGATGATCGATCGATTTGGCCTGCTGCCGGACAGCACCAAGCAACTGTTCGCCATCGCCAGCCTGAAATTGATGGCGACCCCACTCGGCATCCGCAAACTCGACTTCGGCGCCAACGGCGGCCGCATCGTGTTCCGCGAAAAGCCCGACGTCGATCCCATGCTGATCATCAAACTGATCCAGCAACTGCCACGCGTCTACAAGCTGGACGGCCAAGACAAGCTGAAGATCACCCTCGACCTGCCCGGTGCCACCGAACGCATCCGCAGCGCGCAGGAAGTGCTGATCCTGCTGGGCGCGCGCCGACCCGGCTGAGCCTCAACGATCCAGCGGACTCAGCACGCCGTGCCCACCGCGGTTGAGCACGTGCGTGTAGATCTGCGTGGTCGCAACATCCTTGTGACCGAGCAGCTCCTGCACAGTGCGGATGTCATAACCGGTTTCCAGCAGGTGTGTAGCGAATGAATGGCGCAGAGTATGCGCACTCACTGGCTTGGCAACATCGGCAGCGCGACACGCCGTCTTCAATGCACGCGAGAGCATGGCATCATCGAAATGATGCCTGCGTTCGGCCCCGTCACGCGGATCACGGGACCGTTGCGCCGCGGGGAACACATACTGCCAGCCGATTTCGCGCGGGGCATTCGGATATTTGCGCGCCAGCGCATGCGGCAGCCATACCGCGCCAAACCCCGCAGCCAGATCGGCTTCATGCAGCAGGCGGGCGCGTTCTATTTCGCGGAGCAACGCTTCTGCCAATGACCTCGGCAGCATGGTGCGTCGATCCTTTCCCCCTTTGCCATCGCGTATGGTGATTTCATTGCGACCGAAATCCACGTCCTTGATCCGCAGCCGCAGCGCTTCCATCAAACGCATACCGGTGCCATACAGCAGGCTCGCCAGCAGCCAGGGCCGCCCGTCCATCCTTGCCAGCACGCGCGTGATCTCGTCGCGCGAAAGCACCGTAGGCACATGCTGCGACCGCTTGGCCCGCACCACTCCCTCCATCCATGGCAGTTCGATACCCAGTACCTGTTTGTACAGGAACAACAGCGACGCCAGTGCCTGATTTTGCGTGGTCGCCGCCACGTTGCCTTGCACCGCCAATCCCGACAGAAACGCCTCGACTTCAGCCTCACCCATGTCGCGCGGATGTCGTTTTCCATTGGCCAGGATGAAGCGACGAATCCAGCCCACATAAACCGTCTCGGTGCGAATGCTGTAATGCTTCAGCCGCAACACACGTCTCACCTCGTCAAGCAAACGCGGTGCAGACGGACCACCGACCATACGGTTTATTCCTGCGTTTCTGGGGTCATAAGACATAGCGCCTCGATCCGTGAGATATGCAAAGGCCATCCTCGCCCGGCCGCATTGCAACCGTCAGCCGGCAAACCCTTGTCAATCCGTAGGATTTGCTCGCTTGACGAGCAGCGACCTAAAGCTGAACATCCAGTGCATATGCCCCGATGTGGGGTCTAATAAGCGTTCGGCAGCAAGAGCGGCGGACACGTTTCATAGGAAAGCCCCTGCGTAAGACAGCGGAGCACTCGGATTGACGAAGCCGTGCGATCACGCATACTCAGCAAGGCGCCTGTGGCGGTCGGATAACTGTGTTGATCCGGCCGCCACAGGCGCCTTGCTGGTTTCAGACACACGACATCGTCGCTGCGGTCCGCCATCGGAAGCGACGAGGCCCGAGCAACCCATCCGGAATCCGCCACTCTCGCTCCCGAACTACGCGTTCGACCGGACTGCGGGTATAGGATGTCGCGACAATCGAGCGCTGCGCGCCGCAGCCAGTCAACTTTTGCGTTAGGTATCCAATGCACGAATTCATGATCCACCCCAAGAAAGGCGGCGAGTTTGGGTTCCCATTTGCGCGGTACTCGGAGGTTCTCAAACCCTCCGACATTCCTTCCCGGCCGTCAAACGAGCACGGAACTCGCATTACCGTTGAAGGGGCAGAGATATCCTTCTCGGATGAGCAGTCTGGTTTTCAGGTTGTCTTCGAGTCAGGTTCACTCACTTCAGAGCGGGCAGAGCAAATTGTTGCCGCAATATGCAGCAACATCCAAACTGTTACCGGTGAGGCAGCGGTGTACGTTCAGTACACCTAACTACTCGTCCAAGCGGACGCGCGTACCGCGCGCCACTTAACTCAGGCGTTAGGCCGCAAGAAAGGAGTCTAGGCAATGCGCAACAAAATCTTCGGTGGTATCGGCATTCTGTGGGGCGGTGTACTACTCTTCCGCTGGTTCACATCGGGCACGCCGACCGGCGGCTCATCTGCGTATCAGGCCGGTCAGTCTGCCGCCGTTATCTTCGGTGCTCTCATGCTCGTAGCTGGGCTGTACTACTTTTTCCGCAAGCCAAGCTAATCGTTGTTCTGACCGCAGCGCACTTCCTCAACACTATGTTGCGGCCTAACATTTCGTTCAAGGCGGACGGCTTCGCCGCCGCTTAACTCTAGCGTCAGCCAATGGAAATGTTCGGCGAAGGACTCCTCATCGGCAGGGTTGCCCTAATGGCATTTGCGCAAGTCATTGCGGCAATAATTGCTTCCGGGTCAGTTTCGCTGAGGACATGTGTTCACTGACCGTTCCAGGCCATCTGCTCGTTGCAACGCGCCGCGCTGGCTACTGTTGAAGGTTCTTTGCGTTAGACGAATAACGCGCAGCGAATGCCACGATCAGGCTGTGCACCGATGTACTGTTCGAGCACGTTTGCTTGGCACATATTCGTTTGACTCAAGTTCAAGGTGCTCCAGCTGAGAGGAGTGTCCGCGGGTATCCACTTTTTCGTAGAAACTCTCTTGCAAATACTCAAACCCATATCTGCTTTCACGCAAGGAAAAAGAGCCGGGCGATTGCTCGCCCAGCTCCTTCGCACTCTCAGATTTGCTTGCGCCTTACCGAACTAGTGACTGATACCCACGGATGTATCGACGCCGGAGGTGACCCTGCCACCCTGCAGGCGGTTGGCCTGGATCACGGCATTTGGACTGACGATCACCGGCTTTCCGTCCATATCAGCCACGGCCTGTGCGGTGAAGCCGCCACTGCCGTTGCTGAGCCATTCCTGCAGGACACCGGGTAACGGGATGTTGACTCCAGTCATCCCCCCAGTGGACCAGAGAATATCCGCCAGGCCATCACCGTCGTAGTCTGCAATGCTGACCATTGTGTAACCCGCGGGCACAGGTAGCGTCTGCTGGGACGATATGTCGGCGCCGTTCATATTCCACAGCATCAGCTCGTTGGCACCCGGGTTAGTCCAGAACAGGGAGGTGACTCCATTGCCCGTGACGTCGCCTGCACCGAACAGGGTGAAGCCGGCTGGACGGTTGGCGATCTGCGTCGTGACGAAGCCACCTTGCTGGTTGTTGATGGACAGGTACACGTTGCTGTTGTTGGGGTTCGGGCTGGTCCACACGATGTCGGCGTAGCCATCGCCGTTGACGTCAGCGAGGCGAGGCACAAAGCCCGCCGGTCCGTTGAATACCGGAGAGAACGTGGAATGGAAGATGTAGTGCGGGCTCCCCAGAATGTAGAAAAGTATGTAACCCAGCTGCTGCCACTGGACCTGACCGGTCTTGGTATTCACCAGAAACAGTTCGTCGGTACCAGCGCTGTCGAAGCTGCCGGCGCCGGCGATGCTCCATCCCGCAGGATATGGGGTGCCCACTTGGGCCTCGTAGTAGTTAGCCGTGCCACCCAGACCATCGGAAAGCATGATGTAAAGCTGGTTAAACGGACCGGTCAGCGCCAGGCTGTCGATGTCGCGGGAGAAGTTGCTCGCTGCTGGCGAGAAGAAATTGCCGATAGCACTGATCGAATAACCCGCTGGCATCGGCTGCGTGACCTCATTCATGGCGATCGAGCCTTTCATGCCCAGCTGCAAGAAGCTATTGGAACCTTTGCCAAGGCCTACGTAAGGCTCCAGCACAGCGATGTCGCTGAATCCGTCGCCTTCGCCATAGTTCGCTGACGACAGGTAATCCGACGGCGCGACGTAGCCGTTCTTGAACGGTGCGTAGAAAGCCGTCAGTGCATTCACCAGGTTGGTGGCGTTGATGCTGCCCAGACCGGTGGCCATGCTGTAGCCGGCGCCGGTGCTCCATGCCGGATCGAGCTGGTCGATGCCACCGGCGCTAAGCACGCCATACGCCTGCGGGGTCTTGCCGATATAACAGTCGTTGGTGCCCTCATAGCAAGGCTCATCGATGGTACCGACGGTGACATCGTTGAAGACGCAGCCGGCGCCGACCTTGGTGCCATTGGTGGAATTACAGGCAGTCAGCATCGCGGTATTGGGCGAATTGTTCGTGCCGTATTCCTTGACGCCGATGTTGTACAGGGCTGGCAGGATATTGCCACTGGTCTGGCCTGAAGCCTGGTTGATCAGCGCTTGCACACCGGCCATCGCCGGTGCCGCGAACGATGTACCGCCGGCGCTGTTGAACAGCACATCGTCCGGGTTGGTGTAATCGCAAGTGGTGCCACCCTCGTTCGCATCGGACATGCAAAACACCAGCGCATGTCCATACAGACCATTGGCCGCGAACAGCGAGACGTCTGGCATCAGGCGTGTCCCGTAGTTGTTCGAACCATAAATGCCGACCTGCCACAGCGGCTGGAACCAGTTGTTACTGGCACCACCACCGCCGCCGCCGGTATTCAGATACTGCTGACCCGCCGCGCTGTTGCACGCAGCCACGCCGTTGCTGAAACCGAGCAGCGCATCCAGCGTATTGCTGGCGCACGAGGTATTCCAGGTCTGCTCCGGGATGTAGCTCAAGGCGGAGCCGTATAGCGCGGAGTTCGACGAACTCCAGTACTGGGTTTCGTTGTTGTAATCGTTGAAGTCGGTACCACCTACAGCGACGTTGTACGGCGTGGAAGCCATACCGTTGACCGCGATGCCTTGGTAGGCCGCCGGTTCGTTCTGATCGCAACCAGCCGAACCGGCGTCGCCGGTGGAGACGAACACGGTCACGCCCTCGGCGGCTGCCTGCGACCACAGGTCGCCTGCCTGCGTAGCGGTGCCGTCGACGAAGCCAGCAGCCTCACAATCTCCGTAGCTCAGGCTGAACACGCTGGGCATCGGAGTGGAGTAACCACTAAGTAGGTTCTGAGCGGCCGTGAACGGCCCGAAGGTCGCACTCTGGCTGTCATCGCAGGAGGCAAACACGATGCTGGCGTCCGGTGCAGCTGCGCCGATCCACTCGGTATCCAGTGCAGCCTCGCCTTCATCGCCATTGGTGCCTGGATCCGGGCAACTGGTGTCGCCCGCGGCCTGCAGCGGATTTACGTAGTTCACCGTGCCACTCGCACCGGCGGGCAGGAAAGCATTGCGGAACGTCTGCACGTCCGCGGGCAGAACATCCGTGCGTTCCAGTACGGCCACGGTCTGGCCCGCGCCGCGCACGGGCGTGCTGCGGTTCCACAACGGGGTGACGTTGTAGATCGTGTTGAAATCCTGCGGCGCGACATCATACGTCGTCTGCGTATCGATCGTGCCCGGCGGCACGGTGATCTGTGGAGCTCCCTTGGCCCGCGCCACCAACTTCCACTTGCCGGAGCGCTTGTCGCGAGTCACCGTGCCCACGTCGGTGTGCTGCGGTTTGGGGAAGAAGTTACCCAGCGACGCCGCACCTACCACGACCGAGGCCAGCGCAACCGGAATCTGCTGTTCGGTGGCATTTGCGAAATGCTTTTCACCGTTTACCGTGTAACCGTGCAGCGTGGTGTGGAACGCTTGGCCAATCGCTGCCGACGTGCCTGAGAAGCTGATCATCATGCCCGTAGGGGATGCCGACTCGACATGCAGCCCCTCCGACTGCAACCACTGCTCGACCTTGCTGATATCGGTGGAAGCCGGCCCGAACATCGTACCGATCTGGGCAGCGGTCAGCCAATGGTGGAAATACGGTGAACTGGGCGTGGTCAACTGGGCCAGATAGCTCTCGAACTGGGATTGCTTACCGGCGCTGCGCTTGAGCAGCAGCGTCACGTTGCGGATGGTGCGCGTCGGGGACAGCAAGCCGGTGTCGTATTTTGCCAGCGCCAACGCCGGCTTGCTGCCAACCACCGCGGAAAGCTTGGAATTGTCGATCGCATCGGTAATACGTGCCGTATCGGGTGCGTAGGTAGGCACGTTGGTCGCAGGGACAGCGGAACGCGCTCCCGTTGACAGCATCCCCATCAGTGCCATGACTGCTCCCGCCAGCCACGGTAAAGGCCTGTTGCTTGACATGTGATATCCCCACTAGAGATCGTGCAATGAAATGAAGTTGTGACTGTCCCCGTCAACGAGCACCAGCTTCGATGATGTCTGCGTGCATAGAGCTCCGCGGACCTCTCGAGCTTAAGTCAGCGATCGGCGTTAGTCACACACGGCGTTATGCACGTAAGATCACCCAATTCTCACCTACATTTAGACGTCTAAATTTCAAACGACATACTGCGGCGTATCGATACGCCGACATGCCAGCACACGGAAGTTGCTTGGACGTTTGGAAGGCCCATCGGAGTGCCCGCGGTAATGCTTCAACGACTGCTTTCCTGGTTCCAGCGCATCCCGATCGACGATCCGGTCGATCGGCGCAATGGTGTCTTCATGCAATGGATGCTGTTGTTTGAAGGCCTGCGGATGCCGTTGAACAAACTTTATCTGCTGCTATTCAACTGGAACTACATGAGGGACACACTGTACGACACAGCACGCACGGGTCCGCGCGTGGCTATCGCCATCGACCTGGCCACGGATGTCGCCATGACGCTCGCGGCCTGGATCGGCATTTGGCTGATCCGCCGCGGCCGCTTTCGTCCGGCCGTAGCGCTGTATGTGGGGGTGGTGCTGGCATCGGCAGCGCTGGCTTATGGCACCTTCGGTTACCACGAGAACTTCGTCGACTTGACCCTGGTCGTGGTGCTGGCGCTGAGCGGCTTGATGCTGGGGCGGCGTGCTCTGTGGACCACCTATTTCGTGCTGATGCTGGTGTTCGCGATCGGCGTGATTCCGCCGCAGATCTTCAGCGATGCCCGCCTGTGGCGCGTCGCGGTGGAAACCTATATCGCCTTTCCCGGCCGAGCACTGATGAGCTATCTGCTGATCGCCATCGTGATTGATCGCAGCATCAATGCCCTGCGCGAGAGCCTCGCCGAGTCGAATGCGCACCGGCGTGAACTGAAGCGCGAGATCGCTGAGCGTGAGCGCACGCAGGAGCAACTGCTGCACGCCCAGAAGATGGATGCTGTCGGCAAGCTGGCCAGCGGCATTGCGCACGACATGAACAACGTGCTCGGCATCATCCTGGGGTTTGCGATGGAACGGGATCGCCTGAATCCCGATCTTCCGCCTGACGAGGATGCGCAGGCGATGGCCGATGCACTGGAAGGCGTAGAGCTGGCCGCCCGGCGTGGCGCAGCCGTCTGCAGCAAGCTGTTGAATTTCAGTCGCCATGATGTGACGCACACGGAGACCTTCGATGCCGTCTCAGCACTGCGTGACATCCAGCCGCTGCTGCGGCAGCTGATGCCTTCTTCGGTCCATCTGTCCATCGATACGTCACGCAATGGCTTGCCGATACGCTTCGACCGCAGCCAGTTCGAGCTTGCCCTGCTCAATCTCGCGTCCAATGCACGTGATGCCATGCCTGACGGCGGCCGCTGCACGATCACGATCGCCTCGCACGATGCATCGACCGTCACTCTGTCAATCCAGGATTCCGGCGCCGGCATTCCCGAGGAACTTCGGCATCGTATCTTCGAACCGTTCTTCACCACTAAGCCGGTCGATCGGGGTACCGGGCTCGGCCTCAGCGTCGTCTACAGCCTGATTCACCGCGCCGGTGGCAACATCACCGTGCACAGCGCACCTAGTGGCGGCACGATCTTCCGCATCCAGCTACCGATGGCGGACCCCGTAGCGGTGGAGGTACCTGCTGCCCTGCCCACGGATCGCGTCCGCGTGTGGCTGATTGACGACGACGACAGCCTGCGTGGCGTACTCGCTTCCGCGCTGGAAAAAGGCGGCTGCGCCGTGATCGAGGCGGCCAGCGGCGCGGAAACGGATCGACTGGTGGAACACATGGCGCGGCCGCCACATGTGCTGGTATGCGACTACCGCATGTCCGACACGGACGGGGCCTCATTGCTGCGCCGATTGCGGCATACCCTGCCCTCGGTACCCGCTATCCTTATTTCCGCCTACCTGGACAGCGACGGCTCGGCTGCCGCGCCGGAGGACATCTATAGCGAGCGCCTGCCGAAACCGTTTCCCCCTTCGACATTGCTGGCACGCGTGCTTGCCGCTGCAGCCCGGCGGCATGCGTCTGCGATGGAAACGAGTCAGCTCACCGCCAGCAAGTAGCCCTGCCCGTGAACAGCGTTCAGAGGTAGCGGCTCGCCGGTGACGGTGAACACTTTTCGACGCAGGCGATGGATCAGCGAATCCAGCCGATGCGGATCGAACGCATGGATATCGTCGGTGATGGCACCGATGAGGGTGTCGCGCACGACAACCTGGTTCGGCTGTCTCATCAACTCCTCTAGCAACAGCCGTTCGGTCTTGCTCAGGATCACCCGGCCACCGGAAGGTGAGAGCAGCAGCCAGTCGTCCGAATCGAGTTTCCATGTGCCCGCGGGCGTGGCCGGGTTCGACGACGGCTTGAGCCGGCGCGCGACGCTGTGCAGAGTAGCCACCAGCACGTCGATTTCCACCGGCTTGGACAGGTAGGCGTCGGCGCCCTCGCTGAGGCCGCGCACCCGGTCGGTAGTTTCCGACCGACCGGTCAGCATCACTATTCCGATATCGGAAAATTGTGCTCGCAAGGTCCGCGAGACTGCAAACCCGTCGTGGTCGGGAAGGCCGATATCCAGCAGCACGATATCCGGCTTGCGTCGCTCGATGGCCTGCGCCATTTCCCCAACATGGCCGATAGCCATCACCTCGAAACCAAATTGCCTGAGCCGCGGCGTAAGCACCCTATCCCGCAATAAAGCATCATCATCAATAAGGAGCAGGCGCAAGGTTTCGGCAGACATGGATTGACTGTGTAGAGGAATGAGACCGTCAGATTCGAACCATACTGCATAGCGGGCTGTTCCTGTCGTTATGCACACAATTGCCGGTCTTGGCCAGTTACCCGATCGCTCGGGCGAAATGACGGGCCTGCCGTGGATTGACCCGGGCAATCCATGCCCCTGACTCGGCACGTGCCACCAGCACGGTCTCTTCACGGCCTCCGTAACAGCTATGCATCAATACATCGCGGCAATGGCATCGACCGCCTCCTTGTCTAGCCTGCAACAGGCACGAATCCCGAAATCGCATGGGTGCTGTGCGCCGGTCGCGAAGGGGCAGCTGACTTCTTTGCCGAGATGGGCTTGAAGCACTCATCCGTTGCTATGGAGCACTGGCGCGTATAGCGTGGTGCCCAACCGTGCCCATCGACGGACATACTTTCGACACCTAGATATCCTAAAGAGACCGCCATGCATTCTTCTCGTCTTTGCGCTCTTCTAATTGATTGCCGCGTGTCGGATATTGATCAGGCCGCCAAGTTTTGGGCTGATGCGCTGGGCTGCGAGATCGATTCCGAACATCCGGGGACTCGCGGCAATTACCGCATGCTGGCGACACCTCCTGATGAGCTTATTGTCCAGATTCAGCGCGTCGACCATGAGAGCCGGGTCCACGTCGATATTGAAACCGACAACATCCCCGCTGAGGTAACACGCCTGGAGGCACTAGGAGCCCAGGTCGTTGAACGCCTGGAACGCTGGGTGGTGATGCAGGCCCCCACTGGGCAGCGATTCTGCGTTGTACGCGTTCAGCGCCCGGGATTTCCAATGAACGCCACACGCTGGGATTAAGGAGTTCTTGCAGTGATGAAAGCGACGCCTAACAATTCGTAAGAGACTTCCGATCAATACCGGGCGCTTGATGCTCTTGCCCTGAGCTTTCGGGCCGATGCTG
>NZ_LMUE01000002.1:1275739-1346158 GCF_009766065.1 Dyella sp. S184
AGGGCGACGGTAATGTCGTTGGCGGTCGTGGAGATACCCGTGGCGGTCGCCATGCCGGGCGATGTGGCGGTGGCGTAAATCCCACCGGTGTTGCGCACATTGACGAAGCCGGCGGGCGAGCCGTTGATCGCGGAAATGCCGGTGGCATTGGCCAAGCCAGTCGGATCGTTGGCAATCAGCGCCGTCGCCGACACGATGCCTGCATTGTTGATCGTAATGCCGTGGCCAGCGCTCACGAGCGAGGAGCCGTAACTACCGACCGAGACATGTGCAGAGATACCGCTGGCCATCGCCGTGTCGCCGGAAGCATCGCTGGACTCGGCGGTGGCCGCGATCGTGCCAGCGGCACTGTTCGTCACCGCGATATTGCCGGCCGTAAAGGCGTTGCCGTAGTAGTTTTTGAAGTCGCCGACAAAACTGACGGCCGAGATGCCGTTGGCCACGGTGATACCGTTGTCGGTGCCGCCACCCGCATAGTGGTCAGACCGAGCGCTGGCGTTGATTGTACCGGCATTGGTGATGGTCACATCGCCATACGTGTTCGCGGCAAGGATGCCCGTGGAGGTGTTGGAGGGGCCAAAATAAATCGGACCGACGTAACCCGACCTGGCGGCGTGCGACGCGTTACTGGATATCAGTGAGGCATTGATCGAACCGGTATTACTAAGCACGGTATTGCCATAGATCGGATGATAGGCATTGCTATACCCGTTATCCAAGAAGACACCAGACGCCGAGCCAGGGGCCTGGCTATTCTCCTGTGTCACCGCCGTGATGCTGCCGGAGTTGGTCACGGTGGAGTCTCCAGCATAGGTGGAGGTATGGATTCCTGCGGCGCTACCGCGGGCCCCTTGATATTGAGACTGCCGAGTATTGATGGGCGCGTTGGCGTAGATCGAGCCGCTGTTGTCGATCATCAACGTGTCGGCGTTTTGTACGACTGCATTCACGCCTTGTGCTCTGACCTGGGCCGTAGCCGTGATATCGCCCGAGTTGATGATCTCAAAAGGCACACTCCCCACCGAATTGCCGCGGGAATAAGCGCGCAAGCCAATGGCGATATTGGTGCCCGTAGCGGAGATGGCGCCGCTGTTGTCGGCGATGGCGCCGAGGCCTGTGTCGGGTGCAATGGTATTGCCGGCACTCACCGAGATGCCTACGGAGCTGAAGCCATTCAGCGTGATATCGCCGGCGTTGGTAGCCATCGCCGTCTCATATTCGGAGAGCGCTTCCATGCCATAGCTGAAATTGGAGCTGACCGTTATGTGACCCGTGTTCAGAAGAATGGCACCGCCGCCGCCGGGGGCATTGGGACTCCCCTCGCGTCCCGCAAGGCCCTGCATGCCAGAGCTAATGTCGGTCCCGGAATAAACGGTGTAGCTCCCCAGGACGGGGAGCGTGGTGATCGTGATGTCACCGGCGTTGACGAGATTGACGCTCCCGTAGGCTGACTTCCCGTATTCGCCGAACAGTCGACTGTGAACACCGCTGCCGCTGAGGGCGATGCTGCCGGAATTAGTCTCCGACACCTGACCGAGAAATCCGTACGCCCTGATGCCCGCTCCGCCTTGCGTCGTATCGACCCCGATGCTCCCCGAATTCGTGACCGAAATGGCGCCGCCGAAGGAAGACAATACACTGATGCCCGTACCATATTGAAGAAAGCGAGGTCCGCTGAAAGCCTCAAAGTAGCCTGTCTGGGTGACCGCGATGCTGCCGGCATTGTTGACGGTAATGGCGCCGAGGCCGTAACTCGCCGACGACGGAGCCGTTTCTATCGCATAGATGCCTTTAGCCACTACGCCAGAGACAAGAATTCTTCCGCCCTGGCTATTGGTGATCGTTGATCCGCCATCTGATAACGTATAGATACCGTTGGCATACCATGGGCCGTGCGCGATGATGTAGCCGCTGCCCATATTTGCCACCGTAACACCCGTGACACCCTGGGCTTCGATGCCGGCCACGTGGCTAATGTCTTGAGTGGTCCCTTGGTCATCAATCGCAAAAGCGCGAATGCGGCCGCTGTTGACGATCGCCACCGATCCAGCTGTCGAACTCGCATCAATGCCAATCCCGCTCCCGTAAATGGCACCGAAGGCACTGATATACGAGTAAGCGGCATTGTTGACGGAGACGTTGCCACCCGCCTGCGCGCGAATGCCTATGCCCACCCCATGGAGAGATGCCCCATAGACAGTACCGGCATTGCTAACGCTGACATTGCCATGGGTGGATTCGGCCGAGATGCCGATGCCGTAGGAGCCTGCACCGTAGGCGACCGAGACACCCGTCGTGGCGACCGCACGAATGTAGGCCCCGACATTATTGGTAACACTGACATCCCCGTAGACGCTATTGGCCAGGAGACCGGTCGCGCTACCCACCGCGGAGGCCGCGAGCACATAGCCTGAATTGATGATGCTGCTGTTGCCGTGCTCGGAGTACGTCTCCAGACCGACCGCCAAACCGGGCGCGTTGTTCGCACGAACATAGCCGTTGTTGGTGATCGTAGCTGGACCGTTGATGGAAGAAGCCAACACACCGATCGCGGCTTGGTATGGGCTACTACTGGAGCTTATGATCGTGCCGCTGTTGGTGACACTGGCACCGCCTCTATAAGCCTGGGCCTCCACACCGATGGCCTCGCCATAAGTCGACGTGGCGGTGACGTGGCCATAGTTTTGGACCGTCGCACCCATGGCACCGTACGCCGTGATGCCGATCGTCTCTTCCTGGCCGCCGGCCGCCGTCACAGTGCCGGAGTTGGTGACCGTGGCGTAACCCGTGTTGGAGGTGGCCAGGATGCCGACGGCCTGATAGTTGGTGGACGTCGCCGTGATGCTGCCGGTGTTGGTCACGCTGACGCTGCCGCCGACGGCCTGAGCAAGGACACCCACGGTGATGCCATAGACCGAGCTGGCGCTGATCGTGCCTTCATTGGTGATGGTGACCGCACCGATCGTGGCGTAAGCATTGACCGCGACGGCGTTGCCATCCTGCGCGGTGGCGGTGATCGTGCCAGCCGCCTGGTTGTCGACCGAGACATTTCCGTTGGACGAGTAGGCATTGACTGCCGTCACGTCGTAGACGCCGGTGCTGTAGGCGTTGATCGGGCCGTTGTTGACCACGCTCACGTCGCCGTACGCATTGACGTCCATCGCCTTGGCACCGGCGGCCGTGACGTTGGTAGTGATGCTGCCCTGATTGTTCACCGTTGCCGTGGTCGCGCTGTCGGCAAAGATGCCGGTGGCGCCCCCGGTCGTGATGTCCGCGTAGCTGGTCACGCCCACGCTGCCACCCCAGTTGGCATCGATCCCCATCAGGCCCGCAGCGGGAGTCACACTGGTCGGCACGCTGTTCGTGCTGTCGCCCAGCACCAGGGTGAGATCCGTGACGGGGGTGAAGAGGGAAGGGTCAGGCAAGGTATTTGTGAAAACGCCCTCGCACGACACCGAGGTCGGTGTTGTGAAGGTGCAGTTGCCCTGCGCGATCGCCGTGCCACAGCCGCCCAACGCCAGCAGGGTGGCCGAGATGGCCAAAGCCGCGCGGATGGCGCGGGTGACGGGCGCGACCGGGAGGGTCGGGGTGAGGTGCGTCTTGTTCAGACGGCCATTTGTATGTGTGTGCATGTCCAACCCCATCATGAAATGAAACCCCCAAGTCGTGTCATCGGTGATGGCGTGCCCCGGTGTCCGGAATCGCCATGTGTTTTGTCTTTGGACATCTCGTACGAAAAGCCATGTTTCAGGAAACGGCCTCGAACCCACTCGCGTATTCCGCGTGGGTCAGTTCGAGGTCAATGTCGGTCATCCCGCAGTCGGATCCGCGATTCGCCGCCGTCGTGGCGACGAACCGCGATCGTGGCTACTTGATCGTCACGTTCGAGGTCTCCAGAGCGGAATAACCGGCGCTATCGCTCACCGTCTCTGTGACGCTAAAGGTGCCTGCCTTGACATAGAGGTGGCTCGGATTCGTGGCGGTAGAGGTGCCGCCGCCGTCACCGAAGTTCCACGCATGCGAGGTGATCGTGTCGAGGCTGTCGGTGGAAAGGTCCGTGAATTTGGCGATCAGACCGCTGCTGGTCTCGCTGAAGTTGGCGACCAGCGGGTTGGGCTTGCCGGCCGCAGCCGCCAAGGTGCTGAGGATCATGCTGCCGCGACCGCTGGCGAAGTCGTAACCCACCTTGGCGGTCTCGCCACCGTTGTTGCCTACGGTGATGTCATGGAAGACGGGCTTCGGCAACAGGTACAGCTGCGGGGCGGCAAAGCCGACGGCGGTCCCCTTGCTCGCGATCACGCGTGCCCACTCGGCCGAGAAGATCGGCGCCGCGAGGCTGGTGCCGCCATACTGCTGGAGTGTTCCATAGACGTAAATGATCGAGCCGGAGTTTGGGTCGCCGTCGAAGGCGACATCGGGCAGGCCGCGCGTGGTGCCGGGAACACCGAAGGCTTTCTGCCAGCTCGGCATCGGCTCGAAGTTACTCGGGCTGCCACCAGAAAGGTTCCAGACGGTTTCGTTGCTCCACGTCGTCGTCGAGGCGGTGAGTGTGGTGCCGCTAACGGCGACGACATACGGTGAGTCGGCGGGCCAGCTGGCACCAGCTTCGGCTTCGCCCGCGCATTCGTTGGAACCCGAGTCGCCGGTTGCGATCGAGAACGTCTGGCCTTGCGCGTCCGCGATCTGGAAGATCTGATCCGACGCGGCGGCCGTGCCGTCGAGCTTCTCGTCGGTTTCGCATCCGCCGATCGACACGTTGATGATCTTGGCGACGTTGTCCGTCACCGCCGTGTTGAAGTCGGCAAGCAAATCGGCGTCTGAAAAAGACGGTGTGGCATAGAAGATGATCTGACCGACCGCACCACCGCCCGCGCCGTCGATATCCTGGCTATCGAGGCTCCATTCGGCCGCACCAGTGGTTGTGCCGGGATCTGCGCCGGTATAGATCACCTGGGTAGTGACCGGCGCCAGTTTGTTGTTGGTCGTGAAAGTAGTCAGGTCAGCAAGAGCTGAGCTCATGTCACCCACGGTAATGATGCCAACAGTGACGCCCGCGGCGGTCGGCACGCCAGTGCCACCGTAGATCGACGAAAACTGCGTCGGGTTATGGCCGGTGATGGTCGCCGCGCCGCCACTGGCCGCCCGTAGCGCGAACGCGTGCGCGTGGTAAACATTCTGCAGGCCGATCACTGACAGGACGCTGCCCTGCAAATTAGCAGGAACGTGCGCGTCGCTGTTGTTCGCAAACGCTACGCGACCGTCTTGCGTCTGTACCCGCGAGAACGAGGTCTGGAATGCGGCCTGCGCGTTATCGGCCGTACCATCCGCCGATACCAGAAGGCGATTGGGCGCGATCACCACGTTGGTGAAGCCCATCTGTCGCAGATACGTCGCGACCGCATGGCCCTGCGACACCGTTGGCGCATAGTTCGCCGAGAATTCTTCTGGCTTCAGCATCTGGTGCGCGGCGACGAGGCTGTTGAGCTGATCGCGGTTCTGCACCTTGAGCGCGACCACAATATGCATCGGCTGTGTGTGCGGCAGCACGCCCGTGAAAACATCACCTGGGTGCAGCGCGGTACTACGCGCAACCGCGATACCCAAGCCAGCAGGGATATCGCTGGCTCGCGCCGACATGATGGTGGTGGCAGCGAGCGCAAGCGAAATCGTCATGGCCAGCGCAGGCACGGGAGAGTTACGAAGCGTCGTTGGTTTCATTTGATCCACACTGGGTTGGTGGTTTGCGGAAGCAAGATAGGTTCTGTTAAAGCCATGGCGTGTCAGGTGTGCTGCTATCTCAAAGGTGAGCAGCGGCGACACCGCGATACTTCAAGCTGTCGCCTACTCTCGACTAGCTGCGGGCCTTGACGGCTAACCTCGCCCCGCACTCGACCAATGATCGGACGGTTCGCGGTGACTCGAAACCGTAATAGGAGTAGGTATGTACCTACTCGAAGGAGTAGGTTGCGGTTCGGCACATCGCTGTAGCCTGTGATGCAGCCCATCACGTCCGCGAGATCCTCACTCAGAGGTGCATCGCCGTTACTGCCCTTTCGGTCTGCTTTGTCGAACTCCTGCAGATTGGGCGAGAGTTGACTGTTGTGATGATGTCGTGAACGAAACCATACGAGGATTGCGGTGCGTACCGGTGCAGGACTAACTATGGAATGGCTATCCAGGCGTTTAGCGCCACTGACGCTCGGACTGCTTTGCCTGATGTTTGCATTGCAACCTGCGAGAGCACTCGATCCTGCAAAAGCCATCACCCAATACGTGCACTCAACGTGGCGCGTCGAGGACGGCCTTCCCCAGAATGGCATCACCAAAATCCTGGAAACCAGGGACGGTTATCTGTGGGTGGGTACGCAAGCGGGTCTCGCCCGGTTTGACGGCGTCAGCTTTACGACCTTTGATCACACAAACACCCCGTCACTTCACCGCGACTACATTTCGGATCTTGTGGAAGACAACCAAGGCACGCTGTGGATAGCTACTACGACCGGCGGTGTCGCGTCATTTCACGACGGGCTCTTTTCCCACGTGAACGCCGTCGATCCGCGTGGTGGATCGGTTCTTGCCCCCGACCCTGATGGCAGCCTCTGGATAGGCGGCTATGGCGGTTTGAAGCACTTCAAAAACGGAGTGTTGATCAAGGCTTACACAACGGCCAACGGATTATCGGGTGATCCGGTCAGGAGCCTTATTGTCGATAAGGACCGGGCCGTGTGGATCGGCTCCTCTGGGGGACTGAATCGCCTGGCCAACGGCAAGATGCAAGCCTATTCCGTTCAGGACGGCTTGCCTAACAAGGACGTGGCCGCACTACGTCTCGTTGCCGACGGCACGTTGCTCGTCAAGACCCAAAACTCGGAGTTCGTACGTTTTGCCGACGGCCGTTTCGTGCCATGGCCTATCCCGGGTGTAGTCGGCAGTAACGTTCGTGATGTGATCCGGGACCACGACGGAAACTACTGGCTGGCCAGCGGCACCGAAGGGCTTCTGAGAGTCAGCGGAGCCCAACTTAGTCAATTCACAACGAGAGATGGGCTGGCAAGCGATGCGGTAGCCCATGTGTACGAAGATCACGATGGCAACCTTTGGGTAGGCACATTGAGCGGTCTGGAGCGCTTCCGGGACGGAAGTTTTACGACGTTCGCAAAAGCAGAAGGTCTTTCCGACAATGAAGCCTATTCAGTCATCGAGGACAGCAAGGGCGACATCTGGACGACAGGTCCTGACGGCCTCCATCAGCTGCACGGGGGCGAAATACGCGTCTACAAGACTGCAGACAAGATGCTCGACCCGTGGTCGTTGTGGGTAGATCACTCATCGAATCTTCTGGTAGGTACTTCCAAAACATTGATGCAGATGATTCATGGCTCGCTGATGCCCTCCCCTGCAGGGTGCGCTGACATTCCTCCTTATTTGATGACAGCCATCCTCGAAGGCAGCGGCCATCAACTCTGGGTGGCGACGCTTGGCGGCGGGTTGGCTCGCTGTGTTGATGGCAAGGCCGCCGGTCACTACACCACGTCGACGGGGCTGCTCAGCAACGCGCTCTATGCTCTCGCACAAGGTCCCGATGGCACCATCTGGACAGGTGGCGACAACGGACTCAATAACATCAAGGACGGCCACATTGCGAGCTATCCAATGTTGAATGGCCCATCCAACGCTTGGGTAGTCTCGCTGTATTTCGACAGCAAAAGCATTCTTTGGATCGGCACTTTCGGACAAGGATTATTTCGACTGGAAGACGGCCACTTCACGCAGTACACCACCCACCAGGGGCTACAGAGCGATACGGTCTACGGCATTGTAGAAGACACCGCCAATAACCTGTGGATTGGGTCGGACAAAGGTATTTTCCGCATCACCCGCCAGGATCTGGACGCCGTTGCCGCAGGTTCTCGTGGAACCGTCACGCCCGAAGTCTTCGGCAAAGCCGATGGCATGAAGAGCAGTTCCCTGAGCGGCGGCACGCAACCCAATGTCTGGCGCGCGCATGATGGGCGACTCTGGTTTCCAACAGAAAGCGGTGTTGTCGTGGTCGATCCGTCGCGACTGAAACTCAACGATCAAGCACCAACCACACGCATTGAACAGATGATCGCCGACGAGATGCACATTGATCTCGCCTCCCCCGTCCGGCTGCAGCCTGGAACGCGTCGGCTGGAAATCCGATACACGGCCCCGAACCTTTCTTCACCGGAGCGCACGCAATTTCGCTACCGGCTGGATGGTTTCGACGAACAATGGATCCCGGGCGGACCCCAACGCGTTGCGCTCTACACAAATCTCTCACCAGGGCACTACACGTTCCACGTGGCTGCCAGAATCGAGACGGGACAATGGAGCACGCAGGAAGCCGCTCTTGCATTCGATCTGCGCCCCCAGTTTTACCAGACCGTTTGGTTTCGACTGTTGTGTGTCCTCGCGGGAATCTCTCTGTTGTGGGGCGCCTACCGACTGCGCGTCAGCTTCCTGCATGCGCGCGCCGCGGTCCTGGAAGAGCGCCAGCGCATCGCCCGCGAAATTCACGACAGCCTGGCGCAAAGCCTGAGCGGCATACTTTTTCAGACGGAGGCAGCGCTCATCAGCATGACGCGTGCGCCGACCATGACTTCGATCCACTTGATCTCGGCGCGCGATCTTGCCAAAAGTAGTCTGGATGACGCGCGCTACTCCGTCTGGAACCTTAGCCCGCCAGTGCTTGATCAGAAGAACCTGTCCGAATCGCTCTCATCCATGGCCCGACAGCTTGCACATGGACGCGTGGAGGAGTTGGACATCCAGTCGACAGGGACGGCGTGGGACATGCAGCCTGAGGCAAAGCATCATGTGGTCATGATTGCGCAGGAGGCGATATCCAATGCCATACAACATGGTGAGGCGCACACGATTTCGGTCAGCCTGACGTTCGACGACGACGCCTTGAGCCTCGCTGTGTCAGATGACGGTGGAGGTTTCTCCCAGCTGGTAGACGTGCATGTGCCCGCACGGGGTTATGGGTTAAGGAATATGCGCCATCGTGCGAACTGCCTGGGAGCAAGGCTTGCAGTGACGAGTCAGATCGGCAGTGGCACGCGAGTAATGCTCTTCATCCCTCGCCTGGGCAAGGTGGCCAATTTCTGGCGCCGGCTGAGCGGCAACCCCACTGCGAGAATTGATCCATGAATGTGCAACCTGAAATCAAAGTGCTGGTAGTAGACGATCATCCCGTTGTGCGGGCCGGACTTTGCGCGATCGTTGCTTACCAGGAGGATTTGGAGCTGGTTGGTGAGGCTGCAAACGCGGCGGAGGCCATTGAGCTGTTCATGCTACGCCAGCCGGATATCACCCTGGTGGACTTGTCGCTTCCGGATATGGGCGGCATCGAATTGATTTCGGTCTTGCACACGAAGTCATCCACCGCGCAGTTCATCGTCCTTACGGCGAATGCCGGCGGCAGTGAGATTGGGAAGGCGCTGCACGCGGGTGCGCGTGCTTACTTGTTCAAGAACGCACCTTCCGATGAACTTCTTAGCGCCATTCGCACGGTGCACCGCGGCGGTCGGTACATGTCGCCCACGGTGGGGCGAATGGCTGACGAGATTTCAAGTCACCCCGACCTGACCGCTCGCGAATTGGAAGTACTGCAGTGGCTGGCCCGCGGACATAGCAATCTTCAGATTGCCAAGGAAATGGGGGTCACTGAAGACACGGCAAAATTCCACGTTGGAAACATCCTCGGCAAGCTGGGCGTTCCCTCCAGGAGCAAAGCGGTTGCTCTGAGTCAGAAGCTTGGCTTGGTGCATTAAATGGAGCATGCACCTACCCCCTCTGACCACTGACTCTCTGCCAGGCTGTCGGGCTCATGTTGCGAAGTCGCCTGAAGAATCGGTTGCACGCGACTCGCGTGGCAGTCCTTTCACTGGCACAAAACGTATCCCTTTCCGCGTGACTCAATCCACTCAAAGAGAAGCATTAAAATCTCACGATCCCTCACGGGTATGCGGGTTCGATGCCAGCCCTGGGCGCCATACCTTGCTCCTTATTGCCATAACCCCAGTTGGCACGAATAGCAGGCTTGTACGCATGATCAATCGTTGGCGCTGGTACAGGCGGCATGGCGCTTGCCTTCGACACGTACGACCTCTCCACGATCCTGCAGCACGATACTGGCGGTGTAATGTTCCGCTGAATCGAAATCCACGCGACCGCGACCATGCGCCGGTGGATGATCAGAGCAACTCAGGGTCCACGCCAATGCCGTACTGCTGCGATGCATGTCGCTGCGCTGGCACTGTGAATCTCCCGGAACGGAAAAATTCGCGAACGCGACCCACGGGTCTGCGCCTTCGTCGATGCAATGCCACAGGATCGACGGCGGACTGGATTTGCCATGATCGAGCTTGCGTACCGTGATCTTCCATAACCCCGGCATCGCCTGGAAATCGGCGGGGTCGGCATGGCTTGTCGAGCTGCCGAACCCGGCCATGACGATTAGTAAGAGGCCAAGGCCAAGGCGAACCGCAGAACTACGGCACAGACACCAGGCATTCTTGATTGAATGGTTCATTGCTTGGGCTTTCTCCGTGGAATGGACTGGCACAGATACGCGAATGCCCTGCCTGCTGATGCAGGCAGGGCACCTTTACGCGTTGATCAGTCCTGCACAGCAGCCGTGCCCTCGTTCGAGGAGCCAGCTTGGTTGAAATCGAACATGTCCATCAGGTTGCCGATCGCCGGCGAATTGACCGGTACATAGGGGTCGCTCGATCGTGCGATCGGATTGGGCAGGTTGTCGCGGCTACGCGGCGAGATCGTCTCGCCCAGGCCCCAGTTGGCCTCGACGAATTTGTCGAAGGAGACATGGTCGTAGTAGGTGTGCACTACATGGCCGCCTTGCGAGTACCGCGAGACCACCAGCAGCGGGATGCGCGTGCCGTCGCCGAAGAAGTCGATCGGTTGCACATAGCCCGAATCGTAATAGCCACCACCCTCGTCGAACGTCACCATGATGACGGTGTCGTTCCACACCTGCGGGTTGGCTTGGGCCATCTGGACGATTTTCTGCACGTAGCCCTCGAACAGCTCGAGCTTGGACGAGGATGGGTGGCCGTCCAGAAGTCCATCCGGCTTGGCAATCGAAACGGCCGGCAGCGTGTTGTTCTGGATATCGGAATAAAGGTTGTTGATGTCCTGGTTGTTCGCACGCAGTGCCGGATTGGTCATGACCTGCGTGGAATACAGGAACGGGTCGCAGATATTGCAGAAGGTACCCGCCTCACCGTCTTCCGTACCGTTGGCAAACCCCTCGCCGTAGTACTTCCAGCTGACATGATGACGGTTCAGCAATAGCGCAAGGTTGTCCTGCGTCGTGGGCGGCACGGTGTACTGGTCCGTACCCAGCGGTGCAGGCGTGCCATCGCCGAGGTAGCCCGGGTTGTAGTTGTTCACCAGGTAATAAGCGCCCTGCTTGCAATCCGTGCCGCGGAAAGTGCGGTATGGCAACGAACGCAGGTATCCCTTCACCGATGCCACACCTGGCTGAGTGTCGTCGGCACAGTTGACGTAGGAACCGCCACTGTAACCATCCTGCACGTACCAGTTGTTGGTGCCGGACTGTGCGTTGGGATTCTCGATCTGATTGGCTGGTGGTACAGCCGGATTGCCATTGGCATCGGCGTAATAGATCGGGCTGCCGAAGCCCAGCATGATGTGGTTGGCACCGGTGCCGCCCATCACCGACTGATGGAAGTTGTCGCTCAACGCGTAGGTGCTGGCCAGCTGTGCGAAATACGGCGCATCGCCCTTCGCGATGTTGAGGAACTGCATCGAGGTGGAACCCTCGCCAGTGGACTCATTCGTGAAACCGGCAGGTTGCGCCACACCGTTGTTGCCGGCACCGATGGTCGTCTCGACCCACGGGAACAGATCGTTGCGGCAACCGCTCGGATTCTTCGATGTAGCCGCCTGCGTACTGCAGTCGAGTTGCTGCCACATCTGGAAGAAGCGGTGCACCGGGCTATTGGCATAATCGTTGTAGCTGATCGATGCATTCATATCGACCGGCGCGTTCGGCAATTGCGTGGGAAAACGTGTATCGACGACGTCATTGGGTAGGCCGGTGCCACCCTCGGTGAGTTCGACGTAGTCATCCGTCGGCAATGCCGGTTCGATGGCTTCCGCTTCCGCTACCGAGGAGAGATACGGCTGGGTCGGTGCGCCACCGGTGTTCATTGCCGGCAGTTGCGTGAACGGCGAGGTGTGCGTGGGCGCATTCGAGTAGGCACCGGTATTCGATGCCTGCCACTGCTGTGCCGCGGCGACATTCGGGCCTGGCGTGCCGTCGGCGTTGACGATGCCTTCCGACAGCAGGTTGTGCACGCTCTGACCCGCTGGCGGCGTATAGGTGGCAAAGACGTGGTCGAACGTGCGGTTCTCACCGATCAGCAGGATGACGTGCTTGATCGGCGTACGCGTCTGGTCGCTGCGATCCTCACCGCTGCCGGGGGTGTGAAGCACCACGATGCCACCGGGCAGAGTGGTGCGATTGCTGGTGCCGGAAGTCGGCACGTTCTGACGGAAGGTGGCGTCCTTGTCGGGGGGTGTGGTGCTCTGTGCGCTCACGACGCCGGCAAGTCCGGCAGCGAGCACGCCTATGGCGAACGATCTGATTCGCTTATTACCTGGCGTATTACCTGAATGCTTTGACATGACTGGATCTCCTGCAGAAATCAGCTGAAGGCTGCAATCGAGTGTTCCCCCTGATTCTTGGCCTGCAGGCGACTGGGTCCAGCAGGCTGCCGGCAGTCTGGTCCGCGCAGATGACGCTACGTTGGCACCAACGCGACAGTGCGTGAGCGCGCGATGACAGTGATGCGACAGCGCGCAATCTCGTGCGTCCGATCACAAAATGCTTCGACCTCAGACCTTCGCCGGCAGCAACTGATACGGGCGCATCATTTCGTTGTCCTCATGCTCGAGGAAGTGGCAGTGCCACACGTAGCGTCCCGGCTCGCCATCGAAACGCATCGCGATGCGCGTGACCATGCCCGCATCGGCGCGCACGGTATCCTTCCAGCCTGCTTCGTGTGGCGGCGGCAGCTGTGCGGGTCCGGTGTACTTGAGCGTGCGGCTCGCGTTCCATGCGAACAGGTCGAACGGCCGCCGATCGATCACCTGGAAGCGCACCAGATGCAGATGGATCGGATGTGCATCGCCGGTGAGGTTGACGAAGCTCCAGGTCTCGGTGCTGTGCTGCCGTGGATTTTCCGTGATCGGATCGGACCAGCGCTTGCCGTCGAGCAGCATCGTCATCGCATTGCCGCCGGCATCATCCATTTCTTCCAGCGTCAACACGCGATCACGCACTGCGCTGGCCGGGTCGATGCGTGTGACCGGACGCAGGCTGGCCGGTAACGCCGACGCCTCGCGATTACTGCGCTCGCTTGCGCGCGCGCCTACGCGAAATTCCAGGATGCCCTCGCCGTGCTGGCGTAACTGCACGGACAGTCCTGCGAGGGCGGAGAAGTCGACCACCACATCGGCACGCTCGGCCGGATACAGCTCGATGCGCGTGCGCTCAAGCGGTGCGGACAACAGGCCCTGATCGCTGCCGATCTGCTGGAAGGGCTGGCTGTGCGACAACGACAGATCGAAGAAACTCGTATTCGCCACATTGATCAGACGCAGCCGGTAGCGCCGCGGCTCGACTTCGAAATACGGAAACAGCTTGCCGTTGCACAGGGTGAGGTTGCCATTGCACTGCATGACCCACGGCGCCGACGGGTCGTCGGAAACCGGGTAGTAAAGCTGGCCGTCCTTGCCGATCAGCCGATCGCACAGGATCAGCGGCAGATCGAACTCTCCCGACGGCAGGCCCAGCGCCTGCTCATCGCTATCGCGAACGTTGAACGCGCCGAACAAGCCGGCATAGATGTTGAGCCGGGTGATACCCATCGCGTGATCGTGGTACCAGAGCGTCGCCGCATCCTGTCCGTTCGGATAGTGATAGAGCGCCGAATGACCGGAAGCGTACCAATCCTCAGGATAGCCATCGCTGCCAGCCGGTACCCGCGCACCATGGACATGCGTCACGGTGCGCACGGCCGGCTTGGCGCGCTCGGCGCCATGGATATTGTGATCGATCGGCAGAAAGTGCCGGGTCGGCAATGCATTGACCCATTCGACCAGCAGAGGTTGCCCCCGCACTGCTTCGAAGGTCGGCCCGGGTGAGCGGCCGTCGTAACCCCACAGCGGTGTTGGCGGCAAGTCGCGATGAAGACGTGCGCTGAATGCACGCATCTCCATCCGGTAATACGGCAGCGTCTGGCCAGGATAGGCGGGGTGCGCACGCTGCCCCGCAGGACGCGCAATCGGCGGCACCGGCAGCGGATCGACGAAACGGGCCAGTGAGGTGGGATTGATCAGCGGAACCTTCGGTGCTGCCAGTACCGGCATCGCCATGCGTGCCGGCATCACCATGGGCGATGTGGCGGCCGATGCCACGTGGAGTGCATCGGCGAAGGCGTACGCACCCAGGAGACCGCTGGCACCACACAGAAAGCGACGGCGCGAGAGCGTCATGGCCGGGCGCCTCTTTGGAAACGAAATGCGCTTGTCATCAAGCCACCCTAGACAGTCCAGATGACAGATCAATGGCAGACGCAGGGGCTATCGCTTCGATGATGAAGGGCGTTCATCTACAACTGAACCGGCCTGGGCACGTTGCCCGTCACAGCGAGATTACAGTCATATGTTGCATTGCAGCGAAATTCATGACAATACTTTTGCCATCTATCGTTCTATACGTCCGAACAAACGGAACAACCTGGGGGACTGATGAGAAATTGCCGTCTGCTGCCTGTCGTACTGCTGGCCGTCTATCTCGCCGGCTGCGCGACCTCGCCTTCCCCACCGTCTGCCGTGGCGACGCTGCAAGGTGATACGGCGCATCCCGGGCAGACGCAAAACTGGGTGGACACCAGGCTCTACTTTGGATTGGGGCCAGCCGAACAACCGCAACAAGGTGTAAGCGAGGCTGTCTGGCGTGGCTTCCTGGACAAGGAGGTGACGCCGCGTTTCCCGGATGGCCTCAGCGTCATCGACGTCTACGGGCAATGGCAAGGCAAGCAGGAGGCAGCGCCGGAGCGCCTGCGTTCCAAGCTGCTGGTGATCGACTATCCCGATACAGCGGACAACCGCGCCAAGGTGGAGGCGATCCGCGCTGCGTGGAAACAGCGCACCGGCGATCAGTCGGTATTGCGCATTACCCAGCCCGCCGACGTCTCGTTCTGAGCCGCCTGCATCGCCCCGCAGCACGAACAGGGACATCGCTTGAACGCACAACCCAGAGGTAACTGGTTCGCCGCCGGCGACCTCAACGGCTTCCTTGGCCTGGTGGTGGATAACCTGTCCATCATGGCCTTCCTGGCCACGGCGCTGATCGGCATCTTCGGCTTCCCCGCCGACATCGTGTACTCGAGAATGTTTCCCGGCACCGCGTTCGGCGTCCTGCTTGGCAACGTGGCCTATACCGTGATGGCGCGGCGACTGGCGCAACGCAGCGGACGCCAGGATGTAACCGCGATGCCGCTCGGCCTCGATGCGCCTACCAGTATCGGCATGGCGCTGCTGGTGCTCGGGCCGGCCTTTGTCCACTACAAGCAGAGCGGTATGAACGAACACGCTGCCGCGATCGCCACCTGGCAATTGGGCATGGCATCGCTGGTGGTGATGGGCGTACTGAAAGTGGTGCTTTCGTTCTTCGGCGCATGGGTACAGCGAAATGTGCCGCGAGCAGGCCTGCTCGGTTCGATCGCCGGCATCGCGCTGGTCTTGATGGGATTCCTGCCTTTGCTGGAAATCCTGAAGATGCCGGTGGTCGGTTTCGCCGGCCTTGGCATCGTGCTGTACGCGCTGGTGGCACGCGGGCGCCTGCCATGGGGGCTGCCGGGCGTCCTGGTTGCGTTTGTCGTCGGCTTGCTGCTGTATGAGGTACTCGGCCCGTTCGGCTGGCTGGGCCATGGTTATCACACACCGCCGGCGTGGCAGTGGCGTCTTGCCCTGCCCTGGCCGACCTTGCAATGGATCAATGGCCTGGTGCGCACGGTGCCGTACTTGCCGTTGATCCTGCCGTTCGGCCTGCTGATGGTGGTAGGCGGCATCAACGTCAGCGAGAGTGCGCGTGCAGCGGGCGATGATTATTCGACCCGCGACATCCTGCTGGTCGAAGCGCTCGCCACGCTCGTGGCCGGATTCTGCGGTGGGGTGGCGCAGACAACGCCGTACATCGGCCAGCCCGCGTACAAGGCGATGGGCGCTCGCAGCGGCTATACCTTGCTGACCGGTATCGTGATCGGCCTCGGTGGCATGCTTGGCTATCTTTCCAACCTGGTGCAATGGCTGCCGATCGCGGTACTCGCGCCGATCCTCGTATTCGTCGCGATCAGCATTACCACCCAGGCTTTCGAAGCGACGCCTGCACGCTACGCCGCCGCCGTGGTTTTCAGCTTCTTCCCCGCCATTGCGCGGATGCTGGCGATCAAGCTGGGCGATCCGGGTTATATCGCGCCGGAGCACTTTGCCAGCCTGTTCAACGATACCTCGCAAGGCATTTCGGAACTGGCGGTGATCACCGTGCTTGGCAACGGCTTCATCATCACCTCGATGATCTGGGCCAGCTTCGTGGTGGCGATGATCGATGGTCGCCTGCGTCGCGCCGCAGGGATCATATTGCTGGGCGGCGCGCTCACCCTGTTCGGCATCATCCACTCGGTGGAGCCCGCCGGCGGCTTGTACCTGCCATGGACACTCGATCCGGTCTCACAGGCGATCGCCTGGCAGTTCGCCGGTGCCTATCTCGCGCTCGCCGTGGTGCTTCTGCTGCTGTCGCTGCAACGGCAGCGGCAGGGCGCGACGCCGGCGCACTAGCTGATACGCCGATGCGAACACAGCACTCCACTACTTGTATCCGTAGTTGTTTACATAGCTGAAAGAGTTATTTCTACGGCCAAAAGGACACGGCTATAAAAATGGTCCATGGCGCCATGACACATGATGATGTCGAACGCCTTTACATATTCCGGGAGCTAACCAGGCATGAGCGTACTTACAGGCGGGCAAAACAAGAAAACCCTGTGGCTGGCCTTGGCCATGGCATTGAGTGCAGGAACCCTCAGTGCCGCTTATGCCGCCGACCCGGCAACACCCGCTGCGTCCCCGACGCCAGGCGACCAGGCGGAAGCCAATGGCAACACCGTGCCGACTGACAAGGCACGCAAGGGCACGACCCTGTCCACCGTCAACGTCAATGCCCAAACACTCGCTGGCGGCTTGATGGCCAACCAGGACCAGCCCAAGCAGGTCTCGACGATCTCCGCGCAGGCGATCGCACAATTACCGATCACCGCGGACTACACCCAGATCATCGACAGCGCACCCGGCGTCAACTCCGCCTCCAGCGACGGCTTTGGCCTCACCGATTCGAGCAGCTATACGATCCGCGGTTTCAACGCCAGCGAAATCGGCGTCACTCTTGATGGCGTTCCAGTCAACGATGTTGGCAATTACGTTCCCTATGCCTCGGAATACGGCGAGGCACGCAACTACGAGGCGGTGACGGTTTCGCAGGGCTCCGCCGATCTCGACATGCCCGACCTGGGCGCCGTGGGTGGGCATATCAGCTTCACCACCAAGGCGCCCACGCATGATTTCAATATCTATGCCGGACAAACCATAGGCAGCAATGACGCGCGCAGCACGTATCTGCGCCTGAATACCGGCGATACCGGCCCGGTTCGCAGCTGGATCTCGATATCGCGCAACTCCGACGACAAGTGGCGCGGAGGCGGCAAGGACGACATCGACCGCATCCAGGCCAAATCGGTCTGGACCATCGACGAAAACAACAGCCTCACCGCCAACTTCAATTACAACCACGAGGAAAACTATTTCTACATGCCGCTGACCAAGGCGCAGGCGGCGCAATACGGCTACAGCTACGACTACGGCACCACCTGGTTGCCGACACCGACCGGCGGCTTCCCGGCCAGCCAGTTGTACGGCAACGACCCGACGTACCTGGCTCAGTCCAGCTACTACAGGCTTAACCAGAATCCGTTCAAGTCGTGGGTAGCCAGCCTGGATGGGGAATTCAAGCTCAGCGACAACTTGTCGCTCTCGGTCATTCCCTATTTCCAGTTCGGCAACGGCAATGGCAGCTTCCCTGGATTCCTGCCGCTGCAGCCCGGCGCGAACGGCCAGCCGGTCGTGCAGTCCAATCTATATGCCGATGGCCAGTACGCCGTACTCGAAACCTATCAGGCGATTACATATCGCCCCGGCATCAATGCCAAGTTCACGCTGAACCTGGGGCTGGACAATACGCTCGACTGGGGCCTGTGGTACGAGCGCTCGCGCCAGCTTGAATTCATCAAGGCCTCCTACGTCGATCCGAATACCGGCGTGCCGATATCGGTCTGGGGTGATCGTAACTTACTCGCTTATAGCAATGGATTGCCGTGGGTCAACTATTCCGAATACGACCTCACCACGGTGAAGAAAGTCTTCGTGGAGGATGCCTGGACGCCAAACGAGCAGTGGACCGTCGACGCCGGTGTCAGCTACCTCTACACCGAACGCGACAACCAGTTCGTGCTCTATCCCAACAACCCAGATCCGGCAGACTGGACGTCGTCGCAGAACAGCGACGAGCGCTACCACAAGTTCCTGCCGATGCTTGGCGCGTCCTGGCGCCCGGACGACAACAACCAGATCTATTACAGCATCACACGTACCTTCCGCGCGCCGGAAGACGCCGCGACGTACGGCAACAGCCGCCTTGGCCTGCCCGCCCCCGAACCGGAAAGCGCCTGGTCAAACGAACTGGGCTGGCGTTTCAACGACGGTCCGCTCACCCTGCATACCGATCTCTACCTGGCCAACATGAGCAACCGCACGGCGGTCGGCCTGGATACTGACACCTACATCAATTACTACATCAACGCCGGCCCGGTGCGGATGGCGGGCCTGAATGCGGAAGGCAACCTCGACCTCGGGCACGGCTTCAGCCTCTACAGCTCCTACACCTATACGCAGTCCAGGGTGAAATCGGACCTCGACCTGCCGGCTACCGAGGATACCGATAGCGCGTTCTACGCCACCAAGGGCAAGCAGTTCCCCGGCACGCCGCGCAACATGGCCTATCTCGGCGCGCGCTATGCGCAGGATGCGTGGACCTTGAACCTCAACGGCAAATTCACCGGCAGCGAATACGGAGACTTCATGAACACCGATCGCGTGGCATCGAACGTCACCGTGAACGGCAGCGCCAGCTACCGACTTCCCGACTTCGGCGTGCTGCATGCACCCACCATCGCGCTCAACGCACTCAACCTGTTCAACCGGCGCTACCTGGCGCTCCCTGCCAGTCCGACGATTTCCGCCGCCGATTCGGCGCCAACCTACTTCGTCGGCGCGCCGCGCCAGTGGTACCTCACCATCAGCTCGACGTTTTTCTAAGTCATCCTTGTTTCATCGCCCCATGGGCAGGCCGCTGGGGCCAGCGGCGTTATCGCTTGATGATGCGAAACGCCGTGCTGGATCGCCTGCGGCGGCTTTTATGCGCAGCGCTTCAATGGTGTGCATCCGGGGCGTCCTCTGGCTCAACGATGCCCACTCGAATCACTCGGGAGAAATCGTCTCCGGGCTTGCTGTTCCTGGCCCGTTCGGTGATGCGGCCGCGTTGACGCAGTTCGGCGATCGGCACGCGGCGATCCAGCGCGCCCACCTTGTAGAGGTATTCCGGCAGATAGCCGGTCAGCAACAAACGGACATCCCAAGGCAGCCCGGGATCGATCTGTCTGGCCATGCGGTAGACGATGGTTGTGCAGTTTGACGTGATCGTGTTGTAGAACGCCGGGGTGACGGCCAGCCTGTTCGCGGCATGCACGTAGGAGAGGAACAGCGCGCGCATCGCAGCCCTGTCCATGCGCAGGGGATACAGGTAATCGTCCTCGCCGCGCACATTGGTGCGTACACGGATGATGTCGCGCTCGTCAGCGGCGGTCAGGATCGTTTCGAACTGCTTGAAGAAGCCGCCGATGGCCGAGTACTGCTGGCCGCGTTTCTTGCGGATCTCCACCGAAAAGACCACGTGGCTGCCGTCGTCGAAGCCAAAGGAGATCATCGCGTGCGCGATAGCCGCGCTGCCCCAATAGGACAACACGGCATCGGCCGAGGCCAGGTGATCCAGGTCGTAGTGACGGGTTTCCCAGCGGGCATCGTAGTCGTCGTCGGTGCGCCAGCTGAAGTCGCGCACGTTGTTCAGGGTGACCTGGCTGCCTTCCACGTTACCGGTGAGCAGGCGGGATGTGTCGCCGGCCCAGATCCGGTTATTGGATGGCGCTATGCTCACCCACCAGAACATCAGAACGGCATAGCTCAAGACGTAGATGCCAAATGGCAACCAGCTACGCCGGTTGATCGCAAGGATGACCAGCGCGATCACGCCGATCACCCAGATAGCACTGCCGATCGTGCGGGTGGCCAGGTTGCCCGGCAATTGGTACCACAGCGCAAGAGCGCCCCACGCGCCCGAACAAAACGTGACCAGCGCCATCACCGCGATGAGTACCATCCGGCCGATCATCCAGAGCTTCTTCGCCATCTCGTTTCCGCCAGGTCAGCCAATGATCCAAGCGTGCCGCTTTGGCCGCACGAAGACAACGCACAGCCGAGGCATGCTCCGGAGCCCGCAGCCGGCTTCGGTCACCGTGGGAGTCGTCGTGATGATCCGCCATGGCTACAATCCGGCAACCGCCCGGCTGAATGGACACGACGCAGCATGAAACGTGGAACGCGCGCCCGGATCACGCGATGCGTCGCCCTCGCCGTGCTGCTTTGCCTCAACGCCTGCGCGATGGTCGGAGTGAGTCGCGTCAAGACGCACGACTATGTCAACGAACGGCGTGCCGACGTGATCGGCGCCAACCGGTTGAGTGATCGTACGGTACAGGCACTCAACGTGGTGGCGCTGACCGTCGACAGTTGCCAGCATGAATTCACCACCTGCACGGATACCGTTGCGCACTCGCCAGGGTTGAATGACGAACAGCGACTGTCCGCGCTGGCCGAGCTGTGGCTGGGCAAGGCGATCAGGACCGATCGGGCCAAAGCAGGCACGGCGATGGAAGACCGGACCCTTGACGCGTTCCTGCAGTCCGCACGCTATGCCTATGCCTATCTGTTCTATACCGCGCGATCGCCCGCCGATCGCGCCTTCGCCCTGCGTCAGGTGCAGGTGATCGGGTTCTACAACTTTGCCGTGCAACGCACGGTGAGCCGCTTCTTCCAGGAGCTGCCGCAGTTGGGTGCGCAGTGGACGCAGACCTCGCTGGCCGGTTGGGCCGTGATGCGCCCGCAGACTGATCTGCGGCTGGCCGACAACGCACGCGTACCGACCGAGCTGATTCCCGCAGCCGACCTGCGTTTCAAAGGGTTGCGCAACGTCTACCAGCGCGATGGTTTTGGCTCGGACTTCGTCGCCGTGACGCCACCCGAAGCACCCAACGACGACGTGCCATGGCGAGAGCCCGACTACGCGTCGATGACCGGTGCGCTGGTCTTCGATGGCAACACGCTGGACCAGGTGCTGTCGGCAAAGCGGGTGCAGTTGCTGGTCCGGGACCCCTATCGCGACGACACCATCACGATTGGCGGCCGCACCGTGCCGCTGGGTGCGAACTTCACCGCCGCCTATGGCATCTGGCTGGCCCGCTCCGGCTTCGCCAGCCAGTCGATCCGTTCCCTGCTGGGCCGCGAGGGCGGCATCACGACACCGCGTGTGCTGATGATGCAGCCGTACGATCCCAATCGCCTGACCGTGGTCATGCTGCATGGGCTAGGCAGCAGCCCGGAAGCGTGGATCAACGTGGCGAACGAAGTCATGGGCGACGAGGAGCTACGCCGCAATTACCAAGTGTGGGAGATCTATTACCCCACCAACGCGCCAGTCGCGGTCAATCTCGCCAATATCCGCAAGGCACTCGATGCGACGCTGCAGCACTTCGACCCCTCCGGCCACGCACGCGCGTCGCAGAACATGGTGCTGATAGGGCACAGCATGGGTGGCCTCATCGCACGCCTGCTGGTGTCATCGAGTGGCGACAAGCTGTGGAGCCTCGTGCCGGAGCGTGCCGATCTGTCGCCGGCAAAACGGGCCATGCTGCACGAACGCCTCGCGCCCTATCTGCAGTTCACGCCGATGCCGCAGGTGACCCGTGCCGTCTTCCTGGCCACCCCGCATCGCGGCACGCCTTACGCCCAGCACCGGCTGGCACGCTGGATCGGCAACCTGGTCCGCCTGCCCCTCAGCGTGCTGAAGGAAGTGGCGAGCCTGTCCGACCTGCTGAAGGACGACACCAACACGGGTTCGCCCCTGCGCATACCCAACGGCATCGACAACCTAAGCGATACCGATCCTTTCATCGTCGCCGCCGCGAACCTGCCGATCTCGCCGCACGTGCGCTATCACACGATTGTCGGCGTCTACAAATCTAAAGGCCCGTTGCAGTACAGCGACGACGGCCTGGTGCCCTACAAGAGCTCGCACCTGGACGGCGCTGACTCCGAACTCGCCGTTCCCTCATGGCACAGCGTGCAGGAAACGCCTGCGGCGATCCTGGAATTGCGCAGAATTCTCAGGCTTCATGTAGCGGCGCTCGACGAAGCGCGGCCATAGCTTGCTATTGCCGATGCGACAAGATTCTGTAACTCCGCCGTGCCAGCTGATGCGGAGTTGCTTTCAGACTGGCTCGAATCCATCGCCTTATCTGCAGCTAATATGGCCATCCATTGGCTGATGCCTGACGGAGACGAATCTCATGACGACGTCCTCCCACCTGCAAGTTGCCCGTTCCCGAACCGGCAGCCGGACGACTAGCGGGCAAAAGGTATCCAACACAGTTGAGGCGCATCTACCAAAGCAGACGCATATTCAGTCGATTGAGGAACGGTTGAAGCTTGCGCGGTCCCTGCGATCCGATTGTCCGCGCAAGTCACATGCGGGTTGGAAACCTCCGAGGAATCGACATGACCCTGTTGACACACTGATTGCCAGTTCCGAGGGACGCGTTCCCCATCTTGTACCCATACGTTATGGCCGCATGATGGAATCGCCATTCGCTTTCTATCGTGGTGGCGCAGCCATCATGGCGGGGGACCTGGCGCATACACCCTCAACGGGTGTGCCTCTGCAGATCTGTGGTGATTGTCATCTATTGAACTTCGGTGGATTTGCCACACCCGAGCGCCGACTGGTTTTCGATATCAATGATTTTGATGAAACCAGCGTTGGCCCATGGGAGTGGGATATCAAGCGGCTTGCGGCAAGCTTCTTCATCGCGGCACAGGCCAACGGATTTTCCAGGGATGTAGGACGGGATGCTGCCTGGTACGCGACCAGCGCTTATCGCGATCGCCTGATCGAGTACGGAGAAATGCCGCTGCTCGAAGCCTGGTATGACTACCTCGATCTCCACAAGATCATTGATCAAATCGCCGATCCGACGATGAAGAAGCTCGCGACATCGCGGCTGAGAAAAGCCACCGAATATACGGTGCACACCAAGGAATTCGTGAAATTCGCCGTGGCGGATGGCCTGCCTCCACGTATTCGCGATGAACCACCGCTCATCTACCATGACGATGCAAGCGACGCGGTCAAGAACCGCAAGGTGGTCGATCGCGCCTTCGCGCATTATCGCCTCACGCTTCAGCCGCAAAGGCGGCTTCTGCTGGATCGTTTCAAGATTGTCGATGTGGCGATGAAAGTGGTGGGTGTCGGCAGTGTGGGGACGTATTGCGGCATCCTGCTCATGGTCTCCGGCTCGGGGGACCCGTTGTTCCTGCAGTTCAAGGAGGCGCGAACCTCGGTCATCGAACCCTACGCCGGCGCGAGTATCTACAAGCATCACGGCCAGCGCGTGGTCGTCGGACAGCGCATGATGCAGTCGGCAAGCGACATTTTTCTTGGGTGGACCCGGGGTGGTACACGCCAGTTCTATGTTCGCCAACTTCGCGATGCCAAGATCTCTCCTGACACCACCGTCATGAAGCCGACGAATCTTCGCAACTATGCAAAGCTCTGTGGGCGGGCCTTGGCGCGTGCGCATGCGCGAACCGGCGACGCGGTAATGCTGGGCGCATATCTAGGGAAAGGCGATGCCTTTCCGGATGCCATTGCATCGTTCGCTGCTGGCTACGCCAATCAAAATGAACGTGATCACCAGGCGCTCGTACGTGCCGTGCGCCAGGGGCGTGTCGAGGCACGCGTCATTGGTTGACCGCGGCATGTAACGATCGCCTTCGGCCCCTGTTCTTCAGGTCAAGGCAACATGCGGCATGCATTGGTCGCGCACTGACCCGCCTGCAGCTCGATGCTGCTGTTTCCTTCAAACGACGAAGACGAATGCCCCAGCTGCAGCTGGTAATGCCCCGCTGAACGCAGCCACAAATGCGTTGTCGCGTCATAGTTGGCGAGGATGCGCGGATCGGCCGTGATCTCCAAATGCCGCGTCTCGCCAGCTTTCAGCGCGATGCGGCTCCAGCCGGCGAGACGACGCACCTGCCCACTTCCCGGTAGCGTCACATAAAGCTGCGGCACATCGACACCGTCGCGCTTGCCTTGATTGCTCACGTCAAAGCTGGCGACCAGCCGCCCGCTCTTCCACTGCACCTGCAACTTGTCGTAGCCGAAGTGGGTATAGCTCAACCCATAGCCGAAGGCGAACAGCGGTTCGATGCCACGACGCTGGAACCAGCGATAACCGACGTCCGCACCCTCGATGTTGTAATCGACCGAGTCGGCTGGCTGGCCTTGAGGCATCAGCCCGATCGGGGTGAAGCCGGCGCCGGGAATCTGCGGACGTGGCAACTGCGATTCGTCGCGCGGCCAGCTCATCGGCAGACGACCTGAGGGCGCCACCTCGCCAAACAGCAGCCGCGTGATCGCTTCGCCACCGCGGGCGCCCGGATACCAGGCCTCGAGTACCGCACCCACCTGCCCCAGCCACGGCATGCTCAACGGCCCGTTGTTCTCGAGCACCACGATGGTGTGCGGGTTGGCCTTGGCCACCGCCGCAACGAGCGCGTCCTGGTTGTCAGGCACCGTCATATGGGGCCAGTCGAACGATTCGGCCGACCACTGCTCGACGAACACCACGGCGACGTCCGAGTGAGCAGCCAGCTGCGCCGCCGCCGCGATGTCGCGGCCATCGTTGTACTGCACCTTTCCGTGCACACGGCGGCTGATCGCTGCCAGCGGTGGCGACGGTTGATAGAAGCGTGGGCCCGGCCACTCTTGCGGCGGCGGCAGCTCGTTGGTCGCATTGCCATCGGGTGGAGTGACCGCCGAGGAGCCGCCGCCGCTCAGCACGCCAAGGTCAGCGTGCCCGCCGATCACTGCGATGGATGCCAGCCTCGGCGACAGCGGCAGCAGATCATCCTCGTTGCGCAGGAGCACGGCACCGGCTTCCTCCGCCCGTTGTGCCACCGAACCATCGGCAGCGTAATCGAGCGATCCCTGCTTTGATGGGTGATCAATCACGCCGACCGCGAACATGCTGCGCAGGATGCGCCGCACCATGTCGTCGATACGCGCCTGCGGCACTTCGCCGGACGCGACAGCCGCGCGCAGCGGTTTGTCGAAATACACCGTCTGGTCGAAAGACTCGCCGGCCGATTCCTGGTCCAGCCCGGCCAGCACTGCCTTTCCCGCGCTGTACACGGCGCCCCAGTCGGACATCACGAAGCCCGGATAGGCCCAGTCGTGTTTCAGCACCTGATTGAGCAGCCAATCGTTCTCACAGGCATACACCGCATTGACGCGGTTGTAAGCACACATCACCGCACCAGGATGACCGATGCCGATGGCGATCTCGAAAGCGAGCAGGTCCGATTCATGGGCCGCTTTCGGGTCGATCTGCGCGCTGAGCGTGTGGCGCCCGGTTTCCAGCGCATTCAGCGCAAAGTGCTTGACGGTGGCGATGACCTGCTGGCTCTGCACACCCTGCACGGCGTGGCCGACGATAATGCCGGCCAGCAGCGGGTCTTCGCCGGCGTATTCGAAGTTGCGCCCGTTGCGAGGATCGCGCTCCAGATCGAGGCCACCCGCAAGCAGCACATTGAAACCCCTGCGCCTCGCCTCGCCACCTATCATCGCTCCACCGGCGTACGCCAGCTGCGGGTCAAAGCTCGCCGCCGTCGCCAGTCCCGAAGGCAATGAGGTGGCACCCTTGCCGTTCAAATCAGGACGCGCGATGCCCAGCCCCGCATCGCTCTCCTGCAAGGCTGGCAGACCCAGCCGCGATATCGCAGGCACGTACCCGGCCGAATTCAGTGCACCGACGGGCATGGGCCGGCCGTTATTGGCTTCGCCGAAATCGGAACGGATCAAGCGGAACTTCTCGTCCTGCGTCATCGCCTTGAGCACCAGCTCAGCACGCTGGTCGGGCGACAGCGACGTATTCATCCACGGTCGTTCCGGCGCTTGCGCAGCTGTGGCCGCCATCGACGCCATGCCGATGGCGCAGGCGAGGGTCAGGCAATGGTCCAGACGACAACGCAAGTTCATGGCAGCTCTCCGGATTCGCTCATCCGCAAGGATGCCATGTCGGAAGGCCAACTTCACTCACGTTACCCGCGCGGTTTACCCCGAGCACGTTTTCTGGCACTCACGGCTCGAGGCCCATCCTTGGCTGCCAGGGCCCCACCGTCGCTCATCTGTTCCATCCACGACATGGTGTCGACGTACGACAGGAACTGCTGGAGATACCCTGGCGAAAGCTCGCGCATGAGGGTGAGCGACCGGTGTACGAGGCTGCCCGAGTTGAGGGGGCCAGCATTGGCAGGCACCTGCTCCAGCGACTGCCGAACCTGGCTTTTCGTGCGGACCTCGGACCAGGTTTTTCTGAACTCATCGAGCGCCTCCAATTTTGGAAAAATGGAGACCTGAGAAGATGCGTCACTCGCGGCGAGATCGTCGTCGCGCGTCGACGCGTAGTTGGCGATGTGATCGATCAGTCCGCCCAGCGCCCCACGAGCAGGTGTGCATGACGTTGTCGCGTTGTTGGCATGGCCTGGGTTTGATGCCGCGATTTCGAGATCGTCGGCGTAGGCATCGATAAGCTTGGACAGTCTGTCGTCCAGAATTCGTCGCGCCTCGCCATCGTGACCCGTCGCGCGCCGCTCCAGCGCTTCAATGAAATGAAATTGCAGGGGATTCAGGCGATCGGCGTCCTGCTCGCGCCACGCGTCGAGTATTGCCCGGGCGCGTGTTTCGCTATTACTCATGAGGCGTCACGGTCGCCGTCGGCTGCTTCGGGATGGGTGAAATTTCCACACGCCGGTTCCGCGCCCGCCCCTCGTCATCGGCATTCGAACTCGCCGGCTGCTCGGCACCGAACGCGGCAGCAAATACCGAGGAGGCCGGGAGGCCATCGACGATCAAGGCACGGGTCACGGTCAACGCGCGCTCGGCGGACAACTCCCAGTTGTCGGCAAACTGCCGATTGCCATCGCGTACTTGCCGGTCGTCAGTGAAGCCGCTCACCATCAGGATTTCGTCGCGAGACTTGAGGTAGTCGGAAAGCGGGGCCGCCAGACTCTTCAATACCTCTCGCCCTTCCGGCTGAAGCTGATCGGAGTTCAGCGCGAACAACACACTGCCGCGAATACCGATGCGCCCATTGACGAGCGTCACCCGGCCAGCGGCCAGCGGAACCGCCAACGCCTGCTCCAACGTCATTCGGCGTTGCGCCTCGGTCTGTCGCTGTTTGACTGCTTCATCCAGCTTGTTCGAGAGTTGCAGCTGCACGCCGATCACGCCTACCAGGATCAGCACGAACACACCCAGCAGCACCGACATCAGGTCGCCGAAGGCAGCCCAGATCGGTGCTGTCGACTCCTCGACGCCATCAAGTTCGTCGCTCATGCCATTTCGGCCCCGGCGAGCGCCCGTTGGCTGGTGAGCTGCTGCATTTCCTCGATGATCTGCTGCTGCGACAGCATGCTCAGGTCGATCACTTCCCTGGCCTGCGCCACGTAATAGGCCAGCTGTTCGTCACTGCGCGAGAGAGATTTGTCCAGCGCGGTTTCGATGCGCTGCAGGTGCTCCATCAACATGCCGTTCGACTCGCCGAACGTCTGTACGGCCAGGCCGAATACTTCGCCCAGACTGGCCACTTCGACGGCACTGCCGGTGACTTGCGCAGCCACCGCGCCAAGCTTGCCGGTTTCGGCCTCGATATGGTCGGTGAACCGGATGCTGACACGGTCCAGCAGATCCGCCGACGTGGCAACCAGCGTATCGACGGCCAATCGTTGCTCGGTGGACGCGTGGTTCACGGCATCGAGCAGGGTATCGAGCGTGGCCATCAGACGGCTGCGTTCCTCCAGCATGGCGGTATCGCGGACCATGCTGTCGGAGAGTTTCTGGCGCAGTTCGGCGACGACTTCGGCCGCCGCCTTGGGCGCTTCGGACGCGGCTTCCACGAGCCGGGAAATCTCGGCGATCGTGTTGCTGGCGTGTGCCTGTGTCTGTGCCGAAATATCGCACGCGGTCTTCGCCAGGGTGTCGCAGATCTCCTGCTGCCGGCTCGCGGTGTGCGCGCTCGTCTGCTCCCAGTGCTTGCTCAACGCAGCGCTCATCGAACCAAACGCATCTGTCCAGGTCGTCAAGCGTTCCTGATCCCGCGATTCCAGCACCGCCTGCAAGTCCGCATGCGACTTGTGCACGCTGCGGACCAGCGACGTCGCGTACTCCTCGAGCGTAGTCACTGCGACGGTCAACGCTTGCTGATTGCGTGCCGCCAGATCCTCGTTGACGGCTTCTTGCCGCGACAGCGCGTTGTTCCACGCGCTCGCCGCGTTGCCCGCCGTGGCGTCGAGGCGTGCAGCGACACCTTCCAATAGAGCGGCCGAGCGTTGCTCGAAGGTTTCGGTGTATCGCTGCAGTGAGCTGCGCATGTCTTGAACAAGCGCCTCGTTCGATCGCTGCTGCTCCGCCAGTGCATCGTTCCAGATCGCCGCCATGGTCGTGGTGGTCGTCTCGAGGCCGGTCGACAGTCCCCCCAGCTGACGCTGCACGGCGTGTGTAACGGTGTCGTGGAACGATGCTGCTTCGCGTGCAAGACCGGCCATCGTGGCCTCCATCGCCGGTTGCAGTGCTGCCCCGACAGCGAGGGCACTCTCGGCGACGCTCTCCTTCAACGACGCCTCCACGGAGGAGGCAAGGCGTGTATAGGTTGCCTCGGTCTTCGCGTGGAAGGTTTCATGCCTGGCCATCTGCCGTTCGCTGGTGGCCATGCTCTGTTGTTCGATCGTCACCATCATCATCTGCAGACGATCGACCAGGGTAGGCATCAATTCGGTCTGCTGCTGCAGGAGCTTGAACGATTCCTCGCGCTGATGGCTTTGCGAATAGATGCGCAACGTCGTCGCGATTTTCACGTCCAGCAGCTGCACCGCCTGCAGCCGCTCGCGCCGGCAAAGCGCAGAAAGCAGCCCGAGCATCGCCGAACTGGCCACACCTGCGATCGAGGTACCGAACGCAAACCCCAGACCCTTGACCGGTGCGGCGAGAGAGCCTCGGATCGCCTGCAGATCTGTCGCGCTTTCCAGCGCCATCCCGGTGCCGCGAAGAGTCGCCATCATGCCCAGCAGCGTACCCAGCATGCCCAGCAAGACGAGCAAGCCAACCAGATACGGCGTCAGCGCCGGCAGAGGCAACGCTGCGCGCTCACCCTCGATGCGGAGGCGTGTCGCGTTGCGCAGGCTGGGATGCAAGCGGCCGAGCCAGTCACTCAAGCTGGTCGGCGCTGCGCACAAATCCGTAACGACGCGCGTCAGCGAGAACGTGGCTTGCCGGTAGCGGTGCAGCTCAAGTGCGCCTGCCAGGTAGCACGCGCCAATCAACATCGTGACGGCCGTCGCCAGCGGATTGGATCCGATGTAGCCGGCACCGATCCAGCACACAGCGGCAAGGCCTATAAAGAACACGGCGAGATTTAGAAGATTTCTGAACATGACGTCCCAGTTAGTTGGTGCGAAGCGCTGCGAGCAGGCCTTCGACCGGGTGAAAACGAACGTCCAGTTCGGCGAGCAGCACGCTCTGCACATCCTTGCGAAACACATCCAGCCATGCCCCAGGCGCTATCGCCGGGGCGCCCTCCGATACTTGCGCGTCGGCCAACGCCTTCTGCTCGGTCTGACGCAACCGTTCGAAGTGTTCCCCAAGTAACGCGGGCACGTGGTCCAATAGAGTCTGCTCGCGCGGGCTCAGTGCACGCTCCATGACGGCATCCACTGCCGCCAGCCGCGCCATGTCGGCCGTCCTCTGGGCAAGCATGTCCCGCAGACGGCCTCGCAGGTTGCCGGTGGCCGCCTGCATCGACCGCTGGATGGCGAGATAGCGCTGACGAAACACCGAGTAATCGACCGCCTCATTCGCGCCACCCTCCTTGGCGAATGCGCGATCGCCAGCAATGGTACTGACCAACGAGGCACGCACACGGGCGCACTCGTTCTCTTCAGCGCTGCCAAAGGTCGGCACGTCGAAGCCCACCGCAGATGGCTTGCCGTCAAGCGATGTGGACAGCGCAACGGCGTGAGTCCAGTCGAGCCATTGGCCCAGCCGGTCCGAGAGCGATTGTCTGGATGGGGAAACGTCGACGTCCGTCAGGCGAGCAAGCAAGCGAATGAACGTCGGGCCACGGACACTCGTCCGTTGAGGAGCTTGCACCATATTTCTTGCTGGCAAACGGCCATTTTACACGCTAACCGGGTGGAGGCTGCTGTCTGTCGAACAGAGGGTAAGCGGTCGATTTGGCCGTCTGATCGTGCAGCGAAAGCGAGCGCGTTTTATGCGCTTATCGCCGCTGAAAACTCACGTCAACGGCAATCAGTGTTGCTTGTGCCAGTTCGCCACCCGGAAAAGCAAAGAAAAAGGCGCCCGGGGGCGCCTAAGTCTTTGATCGCAATGGAGGCCTAGGTCGGAATCGAACCGGCGTACGCGGCTTTGCAGGCCGCTGCATGACCACTCTGCCACCAGGCCATTGCTCAGTGCATCGCGACGATGATGATCGCAGGTGCTTTTAAAAAACAAAACCCCGGTGGGCCGAGGCTTTGCATGAAACTGGAGCGGGAAACGAGACTCGAACTCGCGACCCCGACCTTGGCAAGGTCGTGCTCTACCAACTGAGCTATTCCCGCATCTGAGCAGCGAATGATAACAGAACGATGACGGTTGTGAATAGCCGTGACCGTCTTTTATCGACCCGATTCGCCGCCCGCGCGAACCGGCCCAAGCACTGAAACAACAAAGCCCCGAACAGGTCAGGGCTTTGCAGAAAAACTGGAGCGGGAAACGAGACTCGAACTCGCGACCCCGACCTTGGCAAGGTCGTGCTCTACCAACTGAGCTATTCCCGCATTGGAGCCGCGCATTCTAATACGTGAATGCAGATCGTCAAGCCCGTGCCGCGCTGGTCAGGTGCCGCTGCCGCCCGGCGGTTGCTGTGGCATGTCGCCGCGCAGGGTCGGCCATGCCGCGCGCAGGTAGTACACGCCGGACCAGATCGTCAGGATGCCTGCGATCACCAGCAACCCTTCGCCGATGTGGTACAGACGCAGGGCCGTGGCTTCCTTCTCGTGCTGCACGATCAACACGACCAGCGCGACCATCTGCATGACGGTCTTGAGCTTGCCGATGAAGGCGACCTTGATGGTGGCGCTCATGCCGACTTCAGCCATCCATTCACGCAGAGCCGAGACGCTGATCTCGCGCCCGACGATCACCGCTGCGGTCACCGCCATCAGGATGCCGGACCAACCACTGTTGGGATGCGACTGCACCAGCAGGAAGAGCGTGACTGCCACCATCAGCTTGTCGGCGACCGGATCGAGAAACGCACCGAACGCCGAGGTCAGGTTCATCCGGCGAGCCAGGTAGCCATCCAGCCAATCCGTGAACGCCGCCAGCACGAACACGATTGCCGCGGTGATGTTGTGACCGCGAAATGGCGCATAGAAAACCACCACCATGACCGGCAGCAGTGCGACGCGAAACAGGGTCAGCCAGGTTGGCAGGTTGATACGCATGAGTTGTTCCGAAGAGTTGCCACAGTGTCGCATGCCATCGCGCAACGAATGAATGATTTACATCCGATTCGTTCAGCCATGCAGGCTGGCATAGATGCGCTCGGCCAAGCCGCGATCGATGCCCTTGACCTGCATCAGTTCCTCGACCCCTGCGCTCTCCACGCCGGCGAGGCCACCAAATGCCTTGAGCAGTGCCGAGCGGCGACGTGCGCCGATGCCCTGCACCTCTTCCAGCACGCTGCGCTCACGCGCCTTCTCGCGCCGCTTGCGATGACCGCTGATGGCGAAGCGGTGGGCTTCGTCGCGTACGGCGGCAACCAGGTGCAATGCAGGTGATGAGGAGCCCGGATGCAGCTCGCGGCCGGAGTCAGCCAGGACCAGCGTTTCCTCGCCTGCGCGCCGCCCCGGCCCCTTGGCCACGCCGACCACTTCGATGCCGGTGACACCAAGTTCTTTCAGCACATCCAGCGCCTGCGCCACCTGCCCGCTGCCGCCGTCGATCAGCAGGATGTCCGGGCGCACGCCCTCGCCTTCGGCGACCTTGCGAAAGCGTCGGGTGAGCGCCTGATGCATGGCAGCGTAATCATCACCGGGCGTGATGCCGGCGATATTGAAGCGCCGGTAGTGCGATTTCTCCGGCCCTTCCGGCCCGAACACCACGCACGAGGCGACGGTCGCCTCACCCATGGTATGGCTGATGTCGAAACATTCGATGCGGCGTGGCGATGTGGCCAGCTCGAGTATTTTCTGCAGGTCGTCGAAGCGCGCACCCAGGGTCTGCCGGCTCGCCAGACGGGCGGTCAGTGAAGCCTGCGCATTGCGCTCGGCCATCTGCAGGAATTGCGCGCGATCGCCGCGCACGCTGGATTTAAGTTCGACCACATGACCGGATTGCTGGGCCAGCAGTTCCGCCAGGATCTCCTGGTCGGCAACCGGTTCACAGAGGATCAGTTCGCGCGGCACCGGCCGGTCGAGGTAATACTGCGCGATGAATTGGGCCAGCACGTCGGCAGGCTCGGCATCCAGTGGCAGGCGCGGAAAGAAATCGCGCGTGCCGAGACTGATGCCATTGCGGAAGAACAGCACGCTGATGCAGGCCATGCCCGACTCGATGCGGCAGGCGATCACGTCCATGTCGGCGCTGGCGCCTTGCACGTGATGCTGCGCCTGCAGCTGGCGCAATGCCGCCACCTGGTCGCGCAGGGTCGCCGCCCGCTCGAATTGCAGCGACTTGCTGGCACGTTCCATCGCCTCGGCCAGTTCGTCGATCACCGCGTTACTGCGCCCCTCCAGGAACATCTCGGCGTGGCGCACATCGCTGCGGTAATCCTCGGTGCTGATCAGCTGCACGCACGGCGCAGTGCAGCGGCCGATCTGGTGCTGCAGGCACGGCCGCGAGCGGTTGCGAAAATAGCTGTCCTCACACTGGCGCACCTTGAACAGCTTCTGCATCAGGCTGAGGCTTTCGCGCACCGCGTAGGTACTCGGATACGGCCCGAAATAGCGCCCCGGCAAGTTGCGGGCGCCGCGATGGAATGCCAGCCGTGGATAGTCCTCGCCACCGGACAGGTAAATATATGGGTAGCTTTTGTCGTCGCGCAGAAGAATGTTGTAGCGCGGCTTCAGCGACTTGATCAGCTGCGACTCCAGCAGCAGCGCCTCGCCCTCGGTGCGCGTCACGGTGATATCGACACGGGCGATCTGCGCCACCATCGCGGCGATGCGCGGCTCCATCCGCGGCTTCAGGAAATAGCTGCCGACGCGCTTCTTGAGATTGCCGGCCTTGCCGACATACAACAACTCACCGGCCGCGTCGAAATGACGATAGACGCCGGGTGAAGAGGTGAGCGTGCTGACGAAGGCCTTGCCGTCGAAGGGTGGCGGTTGCGCGGGCTGCATGCGGGCATTCTAGCGGGTGTGGATAGTGGCCGGAGGCGCTGGCATTCCCACCCGAAGTGGTGGCTCAATGATGCGTACGCAACCACTGTTCGGCGCGATCGAGATCGGCCTCGGTATCGATGCCCGGCGGGAACGGCTCGGGGGTCAGGCGTACCGCGATCGCATGGCCGTGTTCGAGCACACGCAGCTGCTCCAGCGATTCGGTCTGTTCCAGCGGCGTGCGCGAAAGGCGCGCGTAACGCGCCAGGAATCCGGCACGGTACGCATAGATGCCGATATGCCGAAGGAACGGCGAGCCGGACGGCAACGCATCCCGATTCATGGCAAATGCATCGCGTGCCCATGGCAACGGTGCCCGGCTGAAGTACAGCGCCCGCCCGTTCGCCGTGCGTACAAGCTTCACCACGTTCGGATCGAACAGTTCCTCGGCATCAATGATCGGCGTAGCCAGGGTCGCCATGGGCGCATCGTCACCGGCGAGCGCCTTGGCCACCGCGCGGATGCCTGCAGCCGGCGCAAATGGCTCGTCACCCTGCAGGTTCACCACGATGCTGTCGTCAGCCCAGCCGTAGTGTGCCGCGCACTCGGCCAGCCGGTCGCTGCCTGATGCGTGATCGTTGCGGGTCATGCAGATTTGCACCCCTTCTTGTCCGGCGAGTGCATCGGCGATTCGCTGATCGTCCACCGCTACCACGACCTGGCGCGCGCCGGCCTGCAGCGCACGCTGCGCCACCCGCACCACCATCGGCACGCCGCCAATCTCCCGCAGCGGCTTGGCCGGCAGGCGGGTCGAGCCGTAACGAGCGGGAATGGCGACGATGAACGGAGGCACGGCGTTGGACATGGGTAACCCTTCAACTAGAGCGCAAGCCTAGCCGCAACCTTGCACGCAGGCGAGCGGACGGTTCAGACGGCAGCCTGCAGTGCGAAGCCACAACCATTGGCCAGCTCCAGAAAGCCCGGAAAAGAGGTGGCAACGTGGCGACAGTCATTGATCTGCACCGGCCCCGTCGCAACCAGCCCGGCCACCGCGAAGCTCATCGCGATGCGATGGTCGAGATGGCTTTCCACGGTGCCAGCACCGAGCCGGCCACCATGGATGATCGCGCCATCCGGGGTCTCCTCGATCATGGCGCCAAGCGCACGCAGGCCCGTAGCCATCGTGGCAATGCGATCGGACTCCTTCACGCGCAATTCGGCAGCACCGCGGATGACCGTACGGCCGCCGGCGACGGCTGCCGCGATGAACAGCGCGGGAAACTCGTCGATCATGTCGGGCACCAGTGCCTCAGGCAACTCGACACCATGCAGCGGCGCATGGCGCACGACCAGATCGCCCACCGGCTCACCGCCGGCCTCGCGTTCCTGTTCGACCGTGATGTCCGCGCCCATCAGGCGCAGTGCCTGCAGCAAGCCGGTGCGACGCGGATTGAGACCCACCGCCGGCAGGCGCAACTCGGAGCCCGGCGCGATGCTGGCGGCGACCAGGAAGAATGCCGCCGAGGAAAAGTCGGCCGGCACGTCGACATCGGTTGCACGCAGGACATGGCCACCGGCGAGTCGGGCGTGGCCGGGCGAAAAGGTGATCGGCCAGCCGAACGCCGCCAGCATGCGCTCGGTGTAGTCGCGGGTCGGATGCGGCTCGACGATTTGGGTCTCGCCCGCGGCGTACAGGCCAGCCAGCAGCAGCGCGGACTTCACCTGTGCACTGGCAACCGGCAGCTCGTAATGGATCCCGCGCAATGGCTGGCCGCCATGCACGTGCAACGGCGGCAAGCCATCGCGCGTGTCGATGCGCGCGCCCATGGACGCCAGCGGATCAGTCACCCGGCGCATCGGCCGCTTCGAGAGCGAGTCATCGCCGACCAGAGTGCTGTCGAAGGCCTGCCCGGCCAGCAAGCCGGTCAGCAGGCGCATGCCGGTACCGGCGTTGCCACAATCGAGTGGCTGCGACGAGCCGCGCAGGCCATGCAGGCCAACGCCGTGCACCACGCGCTCACCTGCCGACGGTGTCTCGATGCGTACGCCGAGCTGTGACAGCACGGCCGCGGTGGCGCGGGTATCTTCGCCCTCGAGGAAGCCGCGGATGCGCGAGTCCCCTTCGGCGATGGCGGCCAGCATCAGCGCACGATGCGATACCGACTTGTCGCCAGGCACTCGCACGCTGCCACGCAAAGGTCGGCCCGGTTGACTGCTCCAGTCGAGACTGTTCTGGTCGACATGATTCAAGCGAAATTCTCCATGCCCATCGCGTGGATCAGGGCAGTGCCACCGGGTAGGAACCCAGCACGCGTATCGTCGCTGCCGACTCGCCGATATCGTGTACTGCAGCTTGCAACGCGTCATCGTCGATATGGCCGGAGACGTCGATGAAGAATGCGTACTGCCACTTGCCAGTATGTGCCGGCCGCGACTCGATCCGGTTCAGGCTGATGCCGTGCTTGGCGAACGGGCTGAGCACGTCGTAGAGCGCGCCTGGCTTGTCGTTCACGGTGATCAGCAGCGAGGTGCGATCGTTGCCGGATGGCGGGAACAGCGAACGGCCGATCACCAGGAAGCGCGTGGTGTTGTCGGCGCGATCCTCGATGCCCTGCGCCACGGTCTTGAGACCGTAGATTTTGCCGGCCGTCTCACCCGCGATCGCTGCCGCATCATCGGCGTGCCGTGCCAGCCGCGCGGCCTCGGCATTGCTGCCCACCGCGATGCATTCGACGCCAGGCAGGTTGATCCGCAACCAGGTCTTGCACTGCTGCAGCGACTGCGCATGTGCGTAGACACGCTTGACGTCCTCCAGCTTGCCCAGCTGCGAATGCAGGCACTGGTGCACGCGCAGCTCCACTTCGCCGCAGATGGTGGCTTCGGAAGTGAGGAACATGTCCAGCGTGACCTGGATCATGCCCTGCCCGGAGTTCTCCACCGGTACTACGCCGAAATCGGCATGGCCGGCAGCGACTTCCTGGAACACTTCCTCGATGCTGCCCAAGGGCAGGCCGTAGGCGGCATGGCCGAAATGCTTGCGCACCGCCTGCTCGCTGAACGTGCCTTCGGGCCCTAGGAAACCGATCTTCAGCGGATCTTCCTGTGCCAGGCAGGAGGACATGATCTCGCGGAACAGCCGCACCATTTCGGTATCGGACAGCGGGCCGTCGTTGCGGTCCACCACCATGCGCAGCACATGGGCTTCGCGTTCCGGACGGTAATAGTCGATCGCCGAAAGCCCCGAACCCTTCACTTTCGCCACCGTCTGCGCGTGGTTGGCGCGCTCGGAAATCAGCTGCTGGATCTGTCGGTCGATGCTGTCGATGCGCTCGCGCATCTCGTTCAGCGGTGTCTTTTTATCGGTCATGCCTTTAGCCGCCTGGATGTATAGAAGTCCAAATCGTGGATTGGCATCATGCCTGAAAACTGCTGCTTTCGGCCAACATTTCCGGCCAATCAGCCATGCCGCGCGGCAAAATCCTGCATGAAGGCCGTCAGCGCCTGCACAGCCTCCAGCGGCACCGCGTTGTACAGCGACGCGCGCATGCCGCCGATCGCCTTGTGCCCTTTCAGCGCCAGCAGGCCAGCAGCTTCGGACTCCTTGAGAAAGGCTGCATCCAGCGCGCTGTCGTGCAGGGTAAACGGCACATTCATGCGCGAACGTGCGGATGGATCGATCGGGTTGCGGTAATAGCCGCCCGAACCGTCGATGGACTGGTACAGCAATGCAGCCTTGGCGCGATTGCGCTCGCCGATCACGGCGACACCGCCCTGCTCCTTCAGCCACTGGAAGGTCAGCCCGGCCAGGTACCAGCCCCAGGTGTTCGGCGTGTTGAGCATCGAGTCGTTCGCGGCCTGCTCCGCGAAGCGGAAGATCTTCGCCATCGGCCGGCCGGCCCGCTGCAGCAGGTCGCACCGGATGATCATCACCACCAGCCCGGACGGACCGATGTTCTTCTGCGCACCGGCGTAGATCAGCCCGAAGCGCGAGATGTCGAGCGGCTCGGACAGGATATTCGACGACATGTCGGCCACGAGCGGCACCGCACCCACCGCGGGAATGTCGTGGAATTCCACGCCGTGGATCGTCTCGTTCGGCGTGTAGTGCACATAGGCGGCCCGCGGATCGAGCTGCCAGCTGTCGCGCGATGGCAGCTTCAGGTAATCGTCGGCCTTGCCGCTGGCGGCCACGTTGGCGCGCACATACGGCGCCGCCTCACTGATCGCTTTCGAACTCCAGTGGCCGCTGTCGATGTAATCGGCGCAGTCGCCCTCACCGGCGAGATTCATCGGGATCTGCGCGAACAGCTGGGTGGCGCCGCCCTGCAGGAATAGCACGGCGTAGTCGGTGGGAATCGCCAGCAAAGCGCGCAGATCGGCTTCAGCCTGTGCAGCCATCTCGATGAAGCGCTTGCCGCGATGGGACTGCTCCATCACCGAGGCACCGCTGCCGTTCCAGTCCAGCAATTCGCGCTGGGCGCGTTCGAGTACCGCCAGTGGCAGCGCCGCCGGACCGGCGCTGAAATTCCAGACTCTGCTCACTTGCCGCTGCATCCCATCGTGGTGTTTCACGCATTATGGCGCGGCGCAGCATGGAGTGGTCAACTAAAGGCGATCGACTCAGAAGCGGATCAACAGCACCAGTGCAATGCCTAGTGCCAGCACGGCAGCGGTCACGATCAGCCACCAGACTTCACCCGTCGGGCCGGCCGCTTCTTCGGGTAGGTGCTCCGGTGGCGGCTCGGGCATCACGATCTCAGGTTCCGGCTCCATCCCCGGTGCTTCGACGATGAAGCGATGCATCGCCAGGCCGATCTGATCACCAGGCTGCAAGGCCAGCTTCTGCACCGTGACGCCATTGACCCGCAGCGGATGGCGCCCGGATGGCTGGGTGGTTTCCAGCAACAGCTGACCTTCCTGCCAGGAAATGCGCAAGGCGACGACGTCACCCTGCGGCAGCTCCAGCGGACAATTCCCCTGCGGTCCCAATTCCAGGCTGCCCTGCAGCGGCAATACCCGACCGGACAGCGGGCCGGCCACGGCACGCAAGGCTACCGTGCAGCGCCCCTGCTCGGGCACGCTGAGCGGTGGGCGCAAGGACGGATCCTGATCGGCGCGCAGCAACATGCGGCAGTCGCCCACGCTGACCACGTCACCCAGGCGCAGCAACGCACGTTCGCGCACCGGTCGCGCATTGACGTAGATGCGATCGGCCGACGGCATGACCTGCAACACCCATCCCCGACGATCCTGCTGGATCCGTAGGTGCTGGGGCGCAGCCTGGGTTGCAGCCAGCACCAGGTCGTTGTCGGACGCGCTGCCGATGCGCAACTGCGCCTGCGTCCAGTGAAAGTCCTCACGAGCCGCATTGGGGAATTCGATACGCATGGATCAACCGCCGGAAAGACCGCGAAACTCTAGCATGCAGACGCATGCCATTAAGATGTGCGTTTACCTGGAGCCTGTCATGCCAAAAATCGATATCCGCCGCGCGCATCAGCTGTCGATTGCCGAGGCCCGTGCCGTGGTCGACAAGGTGGCCGCGCGGATGCACGAAAAGCTTGGCGTGGACGGACAATGGGATGGCGACACGTTGCGTTTTTCACGACCCGGCGTGAAAGGCACGATCGCCGTCAGCAGCGATGCGATCCAGGTCAATGCCGAACTCGGGCTGATGTTCTCCCCGCTGAAGGGCATGGTCGAGCAGGAGATCCGGCGCAAGCTGGACGAACATTTCGCCTGATCGTCACCGGGACGCGCTGAATGGTCCCAGGGTGCCGCTTGATGTTTCTTTAACCAGAACCACAATCCATGGCATAATCGACGGCTTACGCAGCCATGACGGCTGTGCGTGAACCCCGGAACACATGGCTAAAGACGACGTCATCGAAATGGAAGGCACGGTCCAGGAGACCTTGCCCAACACCATGTTTCGTGTGCAATTGGAGAATGGGCACGTGATCATCGCCCACATTTCCGGCCGCATGCGCAAGCACTACATCCGCATCCTCACCGGCGACAAGGTCAAGATCGAAATGACCCCGTACGACCTGAGCAAGGGTCGTATCACGTATCGCATGAAGTAAGGCGGGTCATTCCTGATGCGCTGATGCGCAGCGGGACAGACTCCATACGACGCGATTCGATCCGAAGGTGCTGGAAACGAAAGGCGGCGCAATGCGCCGCCTTTGCTTTGCCCATCATTCCACGAAACGGCTCAGCCCGGCTCGACCACCGCTGGCAATTTTTCAATAGCCTCGCAGTCGACCCGCAGCTCGCCATCGCGCACGCTCAGGCGGACCCTGCCACCGTCGGCCAGCTTGCCGAACAGCAGTTCATCGGCCAGCGCACGCTTCACCTTTTCCTGGATCACCCGCGACATCGGCCGTGCGCCCATCTGCGGATCGAAACCATGCTCGGCCAGCCAGCGGCGGGCCTCTCCATCCACGTCCAGGCTCACCTGTTTCTCGGTCAACTGGCTTTCAAGCTCGATCAGGAACTTGTCGACCACGCGCAGGATGTGCTCGAAGTCGAGCGCACTGAACTGGATGATCGCGTCCAGCCGGTTGCGGAATTCCGGCGTGAAGATGCGGCGAATCACTTCCATCGCGTCCGACTCGTGCCTCTGCTCGACGAAACCCATGCTGCGCCGTGAAGCCAGCGCCGCGCCCGCGTTGGTGGTCATCACCACCACCACGTTCTTGAAGTTCGCCTCGCGGCCGTTGGTGTCGGTCAGTACGCCACGATCCATCACCTGCAACAGGATGTTGAACACATCCGGATGCGCCTTCTCGATCTCGTCCAGCAGCAGTACCGCATGCGGATGCTTGGTCACCGCCTCGGTCAGCAGGCCACCCTGGTCGAAACCGACATAGCCCGGAGGCGCGCCGACCAGCCGCGACACCGAATGACCTTCCATGTACTCGGACATGTCGAAGCGGATCATCTCGATGCCCAGCTGCATCGCCAGCTGCTTGGTCACTTCGGTCTTGCCCACGCCGGTGGGGCCGGCGAGCAGGAAGCACCCGATCGGCTTGGACGGATCGGCCAGCCCCGAACGGGCCATCTTGATCGACGCGGCCAGCGCCTCGATCGCCGGATCCTGGCCGAACACCACCATCTTGAGGTTGCGTTCCAGGTTGCGCAGTACGTCGCGATCCGACGCAGACACCTGCTTGGCCGGAATCCGCGCCATCTTGGCGATGATGTATTCGACCTCGCTCACATCGACCTTGCCGGTGCGCTGATCCAGCGGCAACAGTCGCTGGCGTGCACCCGCCTCGTCGATCACGTCGATCGCCTTGTCCGGCAGCAGGCGATCGGGAATGTGCTTCACCGACAGGTCCACCGCCGCCTTCAGCGCCTCATTGGTATAGGCGACGTGATGGTGCTCCTCGAAACGCGAGCGCAAGCCCTTGAGGATCTCGATGCTGTCGGCCACGGTCGGCTCGACCACGTCGATCTTCTGGAAACGGCGGGCCAGCGCGCGATCCTTCTCGAACACGCCACGGTATTCCTGGAATGTGGTGGAACCGATGCAGCGCAGTTCGCCCGAAGCCAGCATCGGCTTGATCAGGTTGCTGGCGTCCATGGTGCCACCCGACGCCGAACCGGCACCGATGATGGTGTGGATCTCGTCGATGAACAGAATCGAGCCCGGCTGCTTCTTCAGCTGTGCGATCACGCCCTTCAGGCGCTTCTCGAAATCGCCGCGGTACTTGGTGCCGGCGACCAGCGCACCCAGGTCCAGCGACCAGATCGTGGCGCTTTCCAGCACCTCCGGCACCTCGCCGTCGACGATGCGCTTGGCCAGACCCTCGGCCAGTGCTGTCTTGCCCACGCCGGCTTCGCCGACATACAGCGGGTTGTTCTTGCGCCGGCGGCACAGCACCTGGATCGTGCGCTCGATCTCGTCGGCGCGCCCGATCAGCGGGTCGATCTTGCCTTCCAGCGCCAACTCGTTGAGGTTGCTGGCGAACTCGTGCAGCGGATTGCCCTTCGGCTCACCGCCCTCCTCGCCTTCACGCTCGCTGCCACCGGACACGCCGGCCGCTGGCTCGTCGCCGATCTTGGCGATGCCGTGCGAGATGTAATTGACCACGTCGAGCCGGGTGATTTCCTGCTGGTGCATGAAATACACAGCGTGCGAGTCCTTCTCGCCGAAGATCGCCACCAGCACATTGGCGCCGGTGACCTCTTTCCGCCCGGAAGACTGCACGTGGTACACCGCGCGCTGCAGCACCCGCTGGAAGCCCAGCGTGGGCTGCGTATCGCGCTCGTCGCCGTGCGGCAGCACCGGCACGGTCTCGGTGATGATGCGTTCGAGTTCGGTCGACAGGCGTGGCAGATCCACGCCGCAGGCGCGCAGGGCGCCCACCGCCGACTGGTTTTCGGTCAGTGCCAGCAGCAGGTGCTCCACCGTCATGAACTCATGGCGCTGTTCGCGGGCCTGCTTGTAGCAATGGCCGATGGTGACTTCAAGATCCTTGCTGAACATTCGGATCGTCTCCGCTTGCAATGTTGAGCGGCCTTCAGCGCCGCGATGAGCACGAAATGGGGTCGCTCAGAGCTTTTCCATAGTGCACAACAATGGGTGCTGATGGGAACGTGAATATTCGTTTACATGGGTTACCTTGGTTTCGGCTACCTCGCGGGTAAATACACCACATACGCCCTTGCCGCGCGTATGTACATGCAACATCACCTGCACTGCCTGCTCCTGGTCCAGGTTGAAAAAGCCGCGTAGCACCTCGACCACGAAATCCATCGGGGTGAAGTCATCATTCAGCAGCAGCACCTGAAAAAGCGGTGGTCGCGCCACTTCAGGCTTGGCGGTTTCCAGCGCCAGTCCGCGGCCGCTGTCGTGCTCATGTTCGGATTCGTGGGCCATGGTTTCTTGGGTATTCGATCTCTGATACGAAGTATACGCCGCAGGGGATGCACCACCGCAGCGATGGCTCCGCATGAGGTAATGGCACAATGGCCGCTTTTCCAGTGCCTTGCTGAACACTAAATGGCTGATTCCCCATCCACCACCGAGATCTGGCGCCCGCATGTGACCGTGGCCTGCGTGGTAGCCGACGGCGACCGCTACCTTATGGTCGAGGAAGAGGTCAACGGCAGGCTTGCCTACAACCAGCCCGCCGGCCATCTGGACGACGGTGAAAGTCTGCTTGCCGCCGCCGTGCGCGAAACGCTGGAGGAAACCGGTTGGACGGTGGCACTGCAGCACCTGATCGGCGTGCATCAGTGGCGCAGCACCGAGCATGGCGATGCGGTGATCCGTTTCAGCTTTGCCGCGCGGGCCATGAGCCATGATCCGGCGCGTCCACTGGACACTGGCATAAGTCGGGCGTTGTGGCTGACCCGTGCCGAAATCGCCGCCCTGGGTGTGCGCCTGCGCAGCCCGCTGGTGTTGCTCAGTATCGATGCGTGGCTGGCCGGGCAGCGACTGCCGCTGGACACCTTGGACTATGTCTCCGCGGATGGCAACGCATGAAGGTGATGCTCGGCATCTCCGGCGGCGTCGACTCTTCGGTCGCGGCCCTGCTGCTGCAACAGGCCAGCCATGAGGTCGAAGGCCTGTTCATGCAGAACTGGGAGGAAGACGAGCGCAGCGGCCCGTGCACTACTGACGCCGATCGCAAGGACGCTGTAGCCGTCTGCGGCCGGCTCGGCATTCCGTTCCACGCACGCAATTTCGCCGCCGAGTACTGGGACGGTGTATTCGAGCACTTCCTCGCCGAATATCGCGTCGGGCGCACGCCGAATCCCGACGTGCTGTGCAACCGCGAGATCAAGTTCAAGACCTTTCTGGACGAAGCCCACGCACTGGGTGCCGAGAAGATCGCCACCGGCCACTATGCCCGCGTCGATTTTCACGAAGGTCGTTATCGCCTGCTGCGTGCCGTCGACGCCGCCAAGGACCAGAGCTATTTCCTGCATGCGCTGGGCCAGCAGCAACTGGGCGCCACGCTGTTTCCGCTTGGCGAGATCGAGAAGCCCCGCGTGCGCGAACTGGCGCGCGAGGCGGCACTGCCTACACATGCCAAGAAGGACTCCACCGGCATCTGCTTCATCGGCGAGCGCGATTTCCGCAGCTTCCTCGCCCAGTACATCCCGGCCCGCTCCGGCGAGATGCGCACGCCCACTGGCGAGCTGATCGGGGAGCACCAGGGCGTGATGTATTACACGCTGGGCCAGCGCAACGGGCTGGGCATCGGCGGCCGCCATGGTGCCAGTGGTGAGGCTTGGTACGTGGTCGGCAAGGATGTGGCGGCGAATGTGCTGTACGTCGCCCAGGGCGGCGAGAATCACTGGCTGTATTCCCGGCGGCTGCTGACCGAAACACCCAGCTGGGTCGCCGGTACCGCGCCATCCGACCACTTCCGTTGCACCGCCCGCACCCGTTATCGCCAGTCGGACCAGGCTTGCGTCGTCAGCGTTCGCGATGACGGCCTCGAGGTGTGCTTCGACGAACCGCAGCGGGCAGTCACCCCGGGACAATCCGTGGTCCTCTATGATGGTGATGCCTGTCTCGGCGGCGCGGTGATCGCCGCCACCGATGCACCTTACGGTGGCTTGCTGCCAGCGTTCACTCCTTCCACGACACCTACTGCAAGAGAACCGCAACCCCGTGCTTGAAATTTTTTCCATGAATGAAGAGCGCGTGCTCTCCCTCGCCGGCCTGTTCCAGGCCTGTGCACTAGCGCAGCAACTGGCCAACGAGGGGCGTTGCGACGAAGGTGCGATGGAAGCCAGCGTGGCCAGCGTGTTCCGCATCGACGCGCCGTCGGTCGTCGGCGTGTACGGCAATATCTCCAACGTGCGGATCGGACTGCGCAACCTGATCGCGCAGCTCGACGAGAGCGACCGCGACATGTCGGTTACCCGGATGGTAGTTACCGTGATGCGGCTGGAGCGCAGCCTGACCAGCCGGCCGGAACTGCTCGAGAAGTTGCAGCAGGGCATTGTCGCTGCGCAACGGCAGGTCGAGCATTTCGGCCAGGATTCGGCGCAGGTCACCAGCCGGCTGGCCGAGTTGTACGCGTCCACCCTGTCCACGCTGAAACCGCGGGTGATGGTCAGCGGCAATCCGCAGCTGTTGCAGCAATCTGCTGTAGTGGAAAAGGTACGCGCCAACCTGCTGGCTGCGGTACGTTCGGCGGTGCTGTGGCGACAGGTTGGTGGTCGCCAGTGGCAACTGCTGCTGTACCGGCGTCGGTGCAGCATGCTGGCGCGTGGCCTGCTGACCGGGGCGACGCTGGATAACGGCTGACTTGTGGATGACCTGCTATCGACCAGGGCGTCCTTGAAAAGGTACTCACAAGCTTGGTTGTCCAGAATGTGCCGGAATTGCCCAAAAACAGAGCCGTGGCTCGCAGGTAACCGACGTGCACATACTGCTTGTGGAAGACGACAACCAGCTGGGTGAAGCGATCCGGCATGCACTGGTACAGCAGTCCTATGCGGTGACTTGGCTGCGTGACGGCAAGGAGGCCGCGCGCGCATTGCGCGATCCCACCGCGGACCTCGTGCTGCTTGATCTCGGCCTGCCCGGTATGGACGGCATGGACGTACTGCTCGAGGCACGCCGGGATGGCGTGAAGACGCCCATCCTCGTGATGACCGCCCGGGATGCCCTGGAAACACGCATCCGCGGTCTGGATATCGGCGCCGACGACTACCTGGTCAAGCCCTTTCACGTCGGCGAACTGGTGGCACGTATCCGTTCGCTCACGCGGCGCGTGCGTGGCCTTGCCGAAAACCTGATCGAAGCCGGCGGCATGCGGCTGAACCTGGCCTCGGCCGAGGTGGAGTTCCGTGGCAACCAGATCAGCCTGACCCGGCGCGAATTCGCGCTGCTGCAGACCCTGATGGAGCATGCTGGCCACATCGTCCGGCGCGAAGCGCTGGAGAACTCGGTCTACGGGCTGGACACCGTGGTGGAACGCAATGCGATCGAGGTCCAGGTGCACTGGCTGCGCCGCAAACTGTGTCCCGAAGCGATCCGTACCGTACGCGGCATTGGCTACATGATTCCACGCGAACCCAAATGAACGAACCCCAATGAGAACGGCAAGCCTGCGCACGCGACTGACCTGGCTGATCATCGCCGTGCAGGTAGGCGTGCTGATTCCGCTGGGGGTGTTGAGCTACCAGCGCGAACTGCGTGAGATGGGTTACCTGCTTGACGGACGCTTGGCGCAGGCTGGCCGCACGGTGGGATCGCTGCTCGAACACCTGCCGTCATCCACCATGCCGGGCTCGCCGGATATCGCGTTGAGTGCGGAGAACCTGCACAACGCCGTGATGGTGCGGGTCCACCAGCGCAACTACGAACCCGAAGTGGGTTTCCAGGCCTATAGCGCCAGCGGCAAGCTGCTGGCCGCCACGACCAATTTTGTCGCCCTGCCGGCGCCGACGACCGCAGAGCGCGGTTTCCATGACCTCCAGATTGAAGACCGGGCATGGCGCACCTTCACGCTGCAGAACCACTCCGGGCTGGTCATACGCATCGGCGAACGCTATGACAACCGCAATGAAATCACCCGCGCGCTGGTCATGGAGCACAGTCTTCCGCTGCTGATCGGCCTGCCGCTGCTCGCGCTGCTGGCGGGCCTGGCCGTCAAGCGCGGCTTGCGCCCGCTGGCCTTGCTCACGGAACAGCTGGCAACGCGTACGCCGGGAAGCCGTCAGCCGGTCGCAGTCGATCACACGCCACGCGAGATCACACCACTCGTGGTGACGCTGAACCAGCAGCTCGAGCGTCTGGAAGACACGATCGAACGCGAACACCGGTTCGCCAGCGACGTGGCGCATGAGCTGCGCACGCCACTGACCGCCTCGATGATCCACATTGAAAACGCCCTGATCGCCAAGGGCCCCGCTGAGATCGAATTCACACTGCACAGCGCACAACAAAGCCTGACCCGGCTGGCGCGCAGGATCGAGCAGATCCTGGCACTCGCCCGACTGGAAGCAGGTGCCGCCTCACAACAGCGGGTACGCCTCAACCTAATCGCCCTGGCCACCGAAGTCATCGAAGAACTGGCCCCCGTGATCGCCGAGAAGGACATCGCATTCAGCCTCAATCACGACGTGGATGCGTTGTGGGTGCAGGGTCACGAAGCCGCGCTGACGGCAATGTTCCGCAACCTGATCGAGAATGCCCTGCGCTATACCGGCCAGGAAGGCCGCGTCGAGGTATCGATCGATATCGTGGACCATGAGACGGTGATCAGCATCTGCGATGACGGCCCGGGCATTCCCGCCGAGCGCAGGGACGTGGTCTTCGAACGCTTCCACCGCGCCACCGAGACCGAATCCCGTGGCTATGGCCTGGGACTCAGCATCGTCCAGCGTGCGATCGAACTGCATGGCGCCCGTATCGAACTGCTTGCCTCGCCTTTCGGCCATGGGCTGCAGGTGCGCATCCATATGGCTGCGGCGACGGCATAGCCGTCACTTTAGGCTGCGTCCAAACCGAATGCCGCATGACTGCGCCGGCGTTCGCGGGGTTGGCAAAAGGTTGCCACAAGGCTGGCTTGCGATCATGCATGGCGTCAGTTTGATGCTGCCCCAGCAACGTTCCAAGTCATCCCTATGAAACAAACCTGTCGAGTGAATGCGCCCAGTCTTCCCTGACCCGGCACCCCGTCCCCGCACTCCATCCGCGACGGAATGATGCAAAGCGTTTTCGTCACGTATTAAGTGCCCGTCACACCGATGCTTCCGGAAACATACCCATGCTTGGTCTAGTTCGCCTGGCGCTGTCACGGCCCTACACCTTCATCGTGCTGGCGCTGCTCATCCTGATCGCCGGGCCGCTGGCCGCGCTGCGTACCCCCACCGACATCTTCCCGAACATCGGCATCCCGGTGATCAGCGTGGTGTGGACCTACAAGGGCATGCCACCGGACCAGATGTCCGGCCGCATCATCTATTACTACGAGCGCACGCTGACCACCTCGGTCAACAACATCGAGCACATCGAGTCGCAGTCGCTGCCTGGTGCCGGCGTGGTGAAGATCTTCTTCCAGCCCGGGACCGACATCCGCACCGCGACCGCGCAAGTCACCTCGATCTCGCAGACGGTGGTGAAACAGATGCCACCCGGCATCACGCCACCACTGATCCTCAACTACAACGCCTCGACCGTGCCGGTGCTGCAGATGGCACTGTCGAGCAAGACATTGTCCGAATCGAAGATCCGTGACATCGCACAGAACGATGTGCGCACCGTGCTGACCTCGGTGGATGGCGTGGCGATCCCGACGCCTTACGGCGGCAAGCAGCGCCAGATCACGCTGGATCTTGACCCGCAGGCGCTCGATGCCAAGGGGCTGTCGGCACAGGACGTTGCCAGTGCACTGGCCGCGCAAAACCAGATCGTCCCGGTCGGTACCGCCAAGATCGGAACTTACGAATACAACGTAAAGCTCAACAACAGCCCGACCGCGTTCGCTGCGCTGAACAACCTGCCGATCAAGACGGTCGACGGCGCGACCATCACGATCGGTGAGGTAGCCCATGTGCGCGACGGCTCGCCACCACAGAACAACGTGGTGCGCGTGGATGGCAAGCGTGCAGTACTTATGCCCATCCTGAAAACCGGCAGCGCATCGACGCTGTCCGTGGTTGCCGGCGTCAAGAAGTTGATGCCGCTGATCGAGGAGACGATGCCGCCGTCGCTGAAAATCTCGATGCTCGACGACCAGTCGGTCTTCGTGAAATCGGCGATTGTCTCGGTGGCGCGCGAAGGCATCATCGCGGCGTTGCTGACCTCGGTGATGATTTTGGTCTTTCTGGGTAGCTGGCGCTCCACCGTCATCATCGCGGTCTCGATCCCGCTGTCGATCCTGTCCTCGATCGCTCTGCTCTCGTTGACCGGGCAAACCCTCAACATCATGACACTTGGTGGCCTGGCGCTCGCGGTGGGTATCCTGGTCGACGATGCCACGGTGACCATCGAGAACATCAACTGGCATCTCGAACAGGGCAAGGATGTGCACTCGGCGATCATGGATGGCGCCAGGCAGATCGTCACGCCCGCGTTCGTGTCGCTGTTGTGTATCTGCATCGTGTTCGTGCCGATGTTCATGCTCAATGGCATCGCCGGCTTCCTGTTCCGCCCGATGGCGCTGGCGGTGATCTTCGCGATGGCCTCATCGTTCGTACTGTCGCGCACGCTGGTGCCGACGATGGCGATGTACCTGCTCAAGCCGCACGACACCGAGAAGGGGGTTGGCGATCACCCCGAGGACACTTACATCAACCACCACGAGGGCGACCAGCATCACGCTACCCGGCACGTAATCGTGCGCAAGATGATCGCCTTCCAGCTCGCCTTCGAACATCGCTTCACAATGATTCGCGATGTTTACTACGCCACTCTCAGCGCAGCGATGGCGCGGCAGAAGCTCTTCATCATCGGTTTCCTGGCATTCGTGCTGGTGTCATTCGCGCTGGTGCCGTTCCTCGGCCGCGACTTTTTCCCGGATGTCGACGCCGGCTCGATCGCACTGCATGTGCGTGCGCCGATGGGCACCCGCATCGAAGAAACCGCCGCCGAGTTCGATCGCATCGAAGCTGCGATCCGCAAGGTGATTCCGCCCAATCAGCTGGACAGCGTGATCGACAACATTGGCCTGCCCTTGAGCAGCGTCAACCTGGTCTACAGCAACACCGGCACCATCGGGCCGGAGGACGGCGACATCCAGGTCGCGCTGAAGGAAGGCCACCAGCCCACCGCCGAATTCGTGAAGAAACTGCGCGCCGTGCTGCCGAAGGAATTCCCTGGCAGCCAGTTTGCGTTCCTGCCGGCCGACATGACCAGCCAGATCCTTAACTTCGGTGCACCAGCACCGCTGGACGTATCGATCGCCGGCCGCAACAGCGCCGCGAATGAAGCCTATGCAATGCAGATCATGACGCGTCTCAAGGCGGTGCCTGGCATTGCCGACGTGCGCCTGCAACAGAGCACCAGCTACCCGCAGTTGAACGTGCATGTCGATCGGACCCGCGCCGATGCGCTGGGCATCACCGAAGGCGACGTCACCAACAGCATGGTCTCTACGCTGGCCGGCAGTGGTCAGGTGGCACCCGCGTTCTGGCTGGATCCAAAGAATGGCGTTTCCTACGCCATCGTGGCAGCTACACCGCAGTACAAGATGGATTCGATGGCCGACCTGGCGCGGTTGCCGGTGACCTCATCCGGCAACAAGGGTAGCCAGATGCTGGGCGGTATCGCCAGCTTCACACGGGAACCCAGTGCAGCGGTGGTATCGCATTACAACATCCTGCCTGTTTTCGATATCTACGCATCCGTGCAGGACCGCGATCTCGGCGCGGTCGCCGCCGGCGTGAACAAGGTACTGGCCGACTTCGCCAAGACCCGGCCCAAGGGCACCATGGTGACCCTGCGTGGCCAGGTCGGCACGATGAACGAGGCTTTCAGCGGACTGCTGTTCGGCCTGCTCGGTGCGGTGGTGATGATCTACCTGCTGATCGTGGTGAACTTCCAGTCGTGGCTCGATCCCTTCGTGATCATCACCGCCCTGCCCGCGGCGCTGGCCGGCATTGTCTGGATGCTGTTCGCCAGCCACACCACATTGTCGGTTCCAGCACTGACCGGTGCCATCATGTGCATGGGCGTTGCTACGGCAAACTCGATCCTGGTGGTGAGCTTCTGCCGCGAGCGGCTGGAGGTGCATGGCGATCCGATCAAGGCAGCGCTTGAAGCCGGCTTCACCCGTTTCCGCCCGGTCTGCATGACCGCACTGGCGATGATCATCGGCATGCTGCCGATGGCGCTGAGCCATGAACAGAACTCGCCACTGGGCCGTGCCGTCATCGGCGGCCTGCTGTTCGCCACGTTCGCCACGCTGCTGTTCGTGCCGGTGATTTTCAGCATCGTGCATGCCAACGATGAGCAACGCTCACCTTCCGCCGTACCCATGCTTGGAGAAGATCCCCATGTCGCATAACGCCGCGCCGCATAACGTCGGCGAGTCGGGAAAGCGCCCGCCGCGTCTCAAACTCGCCATCATCGTCTTCCTCTGCGTGGCCGTGCTGGTGACGATGATCGGACTCGTTGTGCGCGCCTACGATTACCACCGACTGGCGAAGTGGACCGATGCGCAGGAGCTGCCCACCGTACAGCTGGCTGCGCCATTGGGCTCGGCGGACACACATCAGACGACGCTGCCCGGCCATGTCGAGGCCTGGATCAGCGCACCGATCTATGCCCGCGTCAGCGGCTATCTGAAGAGCTGGAGCAAGGACATAGGCAGCACGGTCAAGGCCGGCGACACGTTGGGCATCATCGATACGCCCGAACTGGATCAGCAATTCGATCAGGCCCAGGCCGAGCTGGTTCGCGCCAAGGCGGACGAACGGCTGGCACAAGTCACCAGCAAGCGCTGGCAGCATCTGCTGACATCCAACTCGGTATCCAAGCAGGAAGCCGATGAAAAGAGTGGCCAGGCCGAGGTTGCTGCCGCGAATGTGCTCTCGGCCCAGGCCGATGTCGATCGGCTGGCCGCACTGGAAGGATTCAAGCACATCACTGCGCCGTTCAACGGCACGGTCACCAGCCGCAATACGGACATTGGCGACCTGATCTCCGCCACCAGCGAGAACAGCCCGGCATTGTTCACCGTGGCCGATACCAGCAAGATGCGCCTCTATGTGCGCGTTCCACAGGGCTATGCATCGTCGATCAAACCCGGCATGAAGGTCACCTTGAACGTGCTCGAACACCCCGGCGTGACCTATACGGGCACGCTGATCGGATCATCCGGCTCGGTCAACCAGGCATCGGGTTCGCTGCTGGCGCAGTTCGAGATACGGAATCAGGATGCCGCGCTGCTGCCAGGCGACTATGCGGAAGTGCATCTGCCGATTGCGATCAGCAGCCGGATGATCACGGTGCCATCGACCGTGCTGATCTTCCGCGCCGCGGGACCGCAGGTGGCCGTACTCGGACCGGATGATCGCGTGCAGCTGCACGATGTGCATATCGCGATGGATCTGGGCGATGCGCTGGAAATCGACCAGGGCCTGCTGCCGTCGGACAAGATCATCGATCATCCGCCGGATTCATTGATGCAGGGCGACCAGGTACATGTCGCCGCCATGGCGAAGGAGAACGTCGCGCATGAACAGCCCAAGGCAGAATGACTCCATGCTGAGCAAGCCTCCAGTCAACCGCCACACGGCCGCCTGGCGGACCTGTTGCCGCCGTATCCTGCCCGGTTGCCTGATGCTGGCTTTGGCCGGCTGTTCACTGGCGCCGACGTACCAGCGCCCGGCGATGGCCATCCCGGCGGCCTACAAGGATCACTCGGGACTGTGGACGCAGGCCACGCCGGGCGACATGCAGTCGCGCGGCGACTGGTGGAAGATCTTCGGTGATTCCACCCTGGATGGGTTGGAGACCCGCCTCGACCAGGCCAACCCGTCACTGGCGGTCGCGCTGGCGCGCTATGACATCGCCACCGCCTATGAGGGCGAAGTCCGTTCGCAACTGTTCCCCCAAATCGGCGCGGAGGCCAGTCCGACCAATAACCGCCAGTCCAACAACCGGCCCTTGCGCGGCAGTAACCAACCCGATGAATACGAGGCCAACACGGCGCAGCTCTCTGCGGGCTACGATCTGGATCTGTGGGGCCGCATCCGCAACGAAGTCGCCGCCGGCAACGCGCAGGCCCAGGCCGCCGATGCGGATCTCGCCTCGGCGAAACTGAGCCTGGAATCGCAGCTTGCTGATCAGTACATACTTCTGCGCGGCTATGACATCCAGGCGCATATCATCGATGGTTCGCTCGATGAGTACCGCAAAGGGCTGACGACGACCGAGAACCGTTTTGCCGGCGGTATTGCCTCCGGCCTGTCGGTTTCCCGCGCAAAAACCCAGTTGTCCGATGCGATGGCCCAGGCCGCCGAGGTGACCGCGCAACGTGCCCTCGCCGAACATGCCATCGCCAGCCTGGTCGGCGAACCGGCATCCAGCTTTTCCCTGCCCGCATCGGATGTCCAGATCGGCCTGCCGGAGATTCCGGTGGGCATCCCGTCAACACTGCTCGAGCGTCGGCCGGATATCGCCGCTGCGGAACGTCGCACTTTTGCCGCGAATGCGGATATCGGCGTGGCGCGCGCCGCCTTCTATCCCGATTTCAGCCTTTCCGCGATCCTGGGTTGGCAGAACACCGGCAATGGCAGCCTGCTGAGCGCCGGCAACCGCATGTGGGCGCTGGGCCCGCTGGCCTCGCTGAACCTCTTCGACGGTGGCCTGCTGCGAGCCAAGGAACGCAAAGCGCAGGCCGAATTCGATGAAGCTGCGGGGCAATATCGCGCAACCGTACTGAATGCCTTTCAGCAGGTGGAAGACAACCTGTCGCTGCTCACGAACCTGAGTCGCGAAGCCCATGATGAAGACGCTGCTGCCGACGCTGCCAAGGATTCTGCACAGATCGCCACCAACCGCTACAGCGAAGGCATCGTCAATTATCTGGACGTCGTCACTGCGCAGACCAGCTACCTTCAGGCCGCGCGCAATGCCGAACAAGTGCGCATGCGCCGGTTGCAGGCCAGTGTGGACCTGATCCGTGCCTTGGGCGGTGGCTGGACCAGCGCGCAGATGAAGGACTCGCCCCACGGCCACGCGGTGGCCGCGGCGCGTTGACGGACCGGAGGCCCGGCTTGATGCCGGTCTCGCTGCCACGCGCTTGTCTCCATCTAGCGCAAAAGCAAACGGCGGCCCATGGCCGCCGTTTTCCATCCCTGGGTCAAACTCCCTTGCGATAACTCTAGATAAGTTCAGTCTCGATGGGTTCAGCTTGCCATGCCGCTGTGACTGTTTCCGGTCAGCGGCATGACAGATATGTCGCCGTCGATCAGAACTTGTAGGTGAGCATCACGCGGTTGTAGGTGAACGACTGGTTGCCCGGATTCAGGTTGTTGATGCCGCCCGAGGATTTTTCCCAGCGATCGCGGATCTGGAAACCTTTGAGGAAGCCGCTGAAGTTGTAGATGATGTCAAAGTAGGTGTCGTGGAAGTTGCCATTCAGATCGGTGGTGTATTTGGCGTAAGCACCAACCAACTGCAGACTGTTGTCGAAGAAGCCGTAGGTCATCTTGGCCTTCCACGCGTGACCCGGGCCAGCTTCCACCAGACCACGAATCATCGAGGTGGTGTACAGCGGATCCGTGGCGTAATTGGCGGTGAACGGCGAGATGATCGAACCGTCGCCGATAACCGAGCCGGTCTCCTGCTCTACCTTGTTGTAGAACACATCGAAGCGGCCGTTCGGGATCACGACGCCAAGGTCGGCGCCCCAGGCACGGCTCTGCACGTCGGTACCGGCAATGCCGTTGATCTTGAGCTTGTTTGCCACCAGCACATTGTCGGAACCGCCGCCATTCTCGGTCAGGCCCTGAAAGCCAATGACCGGATCGAAGCCCGTATCGGTTTTGAAGACATAGCTGCCGTCGGCGTAGCCCATGCGCGCAAAATCGAGGAAGTCGTAGTACCAGCCCTGCGCCTTCAGGCCGCCGTTGACGTACGTGCTACCCAAAGCCCACGTGCCGCTGGTCTGTTTCGCCGTCAGCGGCAAGCCCTGGTTACCGCCGTAAAGCGTGTCGCCCTGATAGGCACTGTTGTAGTAGTTGTTGTCATTGAAATAGTCATCGGACGTGCGGCTCTTGTAGCTGAGTTCACGGATACCGATGATGTTCCAGCCGGCCACCGGCGTGAAAACAGCGCTCAGGGCTTCGTACGAGTTCGGCAGCAGGCGGCCATCGCTGTTGCCCATCCACGGCGTATTCAGATACTGATAACCAGCCTTCACGTTGACCCAGCTGTTCGCGTACTGCAGGTACGCCTGGCTCAGCGCCGTCAACGAGTCGCTGGCACCCATCAGCGTGGTATCGACCCGCTTCGGATTGTCGGCAAGCGAGCCCAACGCATTCGCGCTGACCAGCGACGCGCCGGCACTGAAGCCATCCAGCGAGGCGGTCTGCGCATTGAGCAGGATCGAGCCACCAAAGGCCCGGGCACTCGGCTTCGCAGCAACATCGTAGTCATAGCTACGGTTGAAGTCGTACAGACGAAGCTCACCATCCACATGACCCTGAGTGAAAAGGTCACTGGCGGAATTGATAGTGCTGTCATCGGCGTGCGCGCTGACACTGAGTGTGCCGAGCACGGCAGCGATGGCTACGGCGACGAGTTTGTTACGCATGATCTGAAGCTCCGCATCGGGGACAAGAATGTCGTTCTACGGCGCTTTACCCATGGCTGTTACGAGCCATAGGCGGCTCAGCTGCACCGCTCTTGTATTAAGTTTGTGTGATGAATGTGACACTCACGTAAATCGCAAATGACAATCGGATTACAGTGCGGCAGCGCATGTCATAACGAAAACTCTTGCGCCAGATCAGCCCATGTTCGTGTGGCCGCCGTCGGCCAGCCCCAGATAATCCTCACGAAATCCCTAACCCAGCAAAGAGCCGAAGGGTGAGCACCCACGCAACGCACCTCATTAGAAGATAGGGCCAGCGCATGAGGGCCTGGAAGCTGCTGTTATGCTTGCTCGATGCCTGATTCCTCTTACCGTCCCCCCGTGCGCATGGCCGAGCGTTTCCGCGGCTTTCTCCCCGTCGTGGTTGATGTCGAAACCGGCGGTTTCGATGCCGAACATGACGCCCTGCTGGAAATCGCCGCTATCCCGTTGACGATGGACGCAGACGGCTGCATGCGCCTGCAACCGGTAGTGTCGACGCACGTGGAACCGTTTCCCGGCGCGAACCTGGACCCGCGCTCGCTGGAAATTACCGGCATCGATCCTTACAACCCATTGCGTGGCGCACTCGCCGAGCGGCTGGCGCTGGATCACATCTTCCATGTGGTGCGCGAGGCGGTACGCGAGGCCGGTTGCCAGCGCGCCATCCTGGTGGGCCACAATGCCGCATTCGACCTGGGATTCCTCAACCAGGCGGTACGTCGCACCGGCCACAAGCGCAATCCGTTTCACCCGTTCAGCTGCTTCGACACGGTCAGTTTCGGCGGCCTTGCCTATGGACAGACCGTACTCAGCAAGGCGGTACTGGCGGCTGGCTTGTCGTTTGACAGCCGCGAGGCACACTCAGCTGTCTATGACGCGGAACGTACCGCCGAACTTTTTTGCGAAGTAGTCAATCGCTGGCGCCAACTGGAGCTGCTTGATCAAGCCCGCGGGAGCGGGCTTGATGCCGCCTGAAATGAGGCGCAGGCTGGGGTTTCAGGGTTAGTCGGATGCATTCCACGAAGTTACTGTGACAATCCGTCGACAGCTGTCATCTGAATGAAACATTGATTACATCCAATGGCAACACCAAGGGCCTGAAATGGCGGGGTCTCATCCGACTTCCCCAAGGAGCTACCGTGTTGAACTCCAGCAAATTTCCGATTCGCATCGCTGCCATTGCTGCGCTTGCTGTGACCTCGAGCTTCGGCATGGCCGCGCAGGCCACCGACATCACCGGTGCCGGCTCCAGCTTCGTCTATCCGGTCATGTCCAAGTGGTCGGCCGCCTATGCCGAGAAGACCGGCAACCACCTCAACTACCAGTCGGTCGGCTCCGGCGCCGGTATTGCACAGATCAAGGAAGGCACCATCGACTTCGGCGCCTCCGACGCCCCGATGAAGGCGGAAGACCTGCAGACGCTCGGCCTCGGCCAGTTCCCGATCGTGGTCGGCGGCATCGTGCCGGTGGTCCACATCGCCGGCGTGCAGGCTGACCAGATCAAGCTGGACGGCGCCACCCTGGCCGACATCTTCCTCGGCAAGATCAACAACTGGAACGATCCGAAGATCGCCGCGTTGAACGCCGGCTTGAAGATTCCGGCCGGCAAGATCACCGTCGTGCATCGTTCGGACGGTTCGGGCACTTCGTTCAACTTCACCAACTTCCTGTCCAAGGTCAGCCCGGAGTGGGCCGCCAAGGTGAAGTTCGGCACCGCCGTGGAATGGCCGGCCGGCGTGGGCGGCAAGGGCAATGAAGGCGTGTCGCAGTACGTGAACCAGATTCCGGGCGCGATCGGCTACGTCGAATACGCCTACGCCGTGAAGAACAAGATCGCCTGGGTCGACATGAAGAATGCCGCTGGCAACTTCATCAAGCCGAATGCCGATGCGTTCGCTGCCGCAGCCGCCACCGCGGATTGGGCTTCAGCCAAGGACTTCAACCTGATCATGACCAATGCACCGGGCGCCAAGGCGTGGCCGATCACCGCCACTACCTGGATGATCATGTACAAGACGCCGAAGAATCCGATCAACACCAAGGTCGCGTTCGACTTCTTCAAGTGGTCGCTTGAGCATGGCCAGCCGGATGCCGTAGCACTGGACTATGTGCCGCTGCCGGCTGCCCTGGTCAGCAAGATCGAGGCTTACTGGGCTTCCGATTTCAAACATTGAGCCACGCCGGGATGGCCTGGATGACCAGGCCATCCCAGTCAGCCGTACCAGTGCGAGGCCGTCCTCTCCGGAGGGCGGCTTTCCGCTGAAATGAATCATCTACAGCGCATGCCGTATTGAACGCTTCACCGAGGACTGCATCGCACATGTCAGCTCAACCCGGCACCATCGCGCCTTCGCTCATCCAGGAGCAGCGCAGTCGCCGCGACGCCCGTCACGAGCGGTTGTTCCGCTGGCTGCTGAAGGGCTGCGCCCTGCTGGTGCTGGCCTCCCTGCTCGGCGCCGCCGGTGCCACGCTATGGGGCGGCCGCAGTGCCTTTGCCACGTTCGGCTGGCACTTCCTGGTCAGTACGACGTGGGATCCAGGCAATGATGTCTACGGTGCGCTGGTGCCGGTGTACGGCACCATCGCCACGTCCCTGATCGCGTTGCTGATCGCCGTGCCGGTGAGCTTCGGCATCGCTCTCTATCTTTCCGAGGTGGCGCCCGCCTGGTTGCGCACGCCAGTGGCTTCAGCGATCGAACTGTTGGCCGGCATCCCCTCGATCATCTACGGCATGTGGGGCCTGTTCATCTTCGCCCCGTTCTTTGCCAACCACATCAAGCCTTGGTTGACCAACAACCTTGGCGACCAGCCCGATGACGGAAAGCTGTCGTGGGTGGCCCAGCATGTACCGTTCGTAGGCAAGCTGTTCGGCAGCAGCTATCCGTTCGGCGCCAGCATCCTGGTTGCGGGCATCGTGCTGGCGATCATGATCATCCCGTTCATTTCCTCGGTGATGCGCGAGGTGTTCCAGACCGTACCGACCCGGCTCAAGGAATCAGCCTATGCGCTCGGTTCCAGCACCTGGGAAGTCTCGTGGGACATCGTGCTGCCGTATACGCGCTCGGCGGTGATCGGTGGCATCTTCCTCGGCCTCGGCCGCGCGCTGGGCGAAACGATGGCGGTGACCTTCGTGCTCGGCAACGCCATGCAGTTGTCGGCCTCGCTGCTCGATCCCGGCACGTCGATCGCCTCGACCATCGCGAACCAGTTCAGCGAAGCCTCGGGCCTGCAGAAATCCTCGCTGATGGCGCTGGCCTTCCTGCTGTTCGTGGTCACCTTCTTCGTACTGCTGATCGCCCGGTTCATGCTGCGCCAGCTGGCCAAAAAGGAAGGTAGCTGATGAGCACGATCTATCTGCGCCGACGCATCACAAACTGGCTCGCGATGGGGCTGAGCATGCTGGCCACCCTGATCGGCCTGGCGTTCCTCGCCTGGATCCTGTGGGAAACCCTGCGCCAGGGCATCGGCGCGCTGAATCTGAAGCTGTTCACCAGGATCACCGCCAACGGCGGCGATGGCGGCCTCTCCAACGCGATGGTCGGCAGCCTGATCATCAACTTCATCGGCATCGCGATCGCCACGCCGATCGGCGTGCTCGCCGGCACCTGGCTGGCGGAATATGCCAACCGCACCAAGCTGGGCGAGTCGATCCGTTTTCTCAACGACATCCTGCTGTCGGCACCATCGATCGTGATGGGCCTGTTCGTCTACACCATCATCGTGCTGCCGACCACGGTGCTCACCCACGGATCGACCACCTTCTCCGGCTTTGCCGGCGGCGTGGCGCTGGCGCTGATTGCCTTGCCCGTGATCGTGCGCACCACCGACGAGATGCTGCGGCTGGTGCCCTCCACCTTGCGCGAAGCGGCGCTGTCACTCGGCGTACCGCAGTGGAAGCTGACCTTGCAGATCCTGATTCGCGCGGCGCGCTCCGGCATCATCACCGGCGTGCTGCTGGCGCTGGCGCGGATCAGCGGCGAGACTGCACCGCTGCTGTTCACCGCGTTCGGCAACAACTACATGACGGTCAATCCGATCGACAAGATGTCCAGCCTGCCGCAGATCATCTACCAGTACGCCAACGATCCAGGCGATGACATGCATGCCCTTGCCTGGGCCGGCGCCTTTGTGGTCACCATGTTCGTGCTGCTGCTCAGCCTTTCCTCCCGCCTGGTCCTTTCCCGCAACAAGGTGTCCCATGACTGATTCCACCGTCGCCACGAATCCGGCGCAGGTGGCGGCCACATCGGCTGTCGCGCCCAAGCTCACCGTGCGCGACCTGCACTTCTACTACAACGGTTTCCATGCGCTGAAAGGCATCAACATGGACATCCCGGAGAAGAAGGTCACCGCGATCATCGGGCCCTCCGGCTGCGGCAAGTCCACCCTGCTGCGCATCTTCAACCGCATTTACGCGATCTACCCGAAGCTCGAGGCCAAGGGCGAGATCGTGCTGGATGACGAGAATATCCTCGACCCTGGCTATTCGATGAATCGCCTGCGCAGCAAGGTCGGCATGGTGTTCCAGAAACCGGTGCCGTTCCCGATGACGATTTTCGAGAACGTCGCCTATGGCATCCGCCACCACGAGAAACTGTCCAAGGCCGACATGACGGCCCGCGTCGAGCAGGCGCTGCGCAGCGCCGCGCTGTGGGACGAGGTGAAGGACAAGCTCAAGCAGAACGCACTCGGACTCTCCGGTGGCCAGCAGCAACGCCTGTGCATCGCCCGCGCGATCGCACTCAAGCCTGAAGTGCTGCTGCTGGACGAGCCCACCTCGGCGCTCGACCCGATCGCCACCGGCCGCATCGAGCAATTGGTCGAAGAACTGAAGAACGAGTTCACCATCGTCATCGTCACCCACAACATGCAGCAGGCGGCGCGCTGCTCCGACCTCACTGCATTCATGTACATGGGCGAGCTGATTGAGTTCGACGGCACCGAAAAAATCTTCACCAAGCCGGGCAAGAAGCAGACCGAGGATTACATCACCGGCCGCTTCGGCTGATCACACAGGACATCACCATGAGCGGCAGCAGCAAAGAACACATCATCAAGAGCTATGACGACGAACTGACCCGGCTCACCGGCGAGATCGTGCGCATGGGCGAGTTGTCGGTAAGCCAGCTGGAAGCAGCAATCGACGTGGTCGAACGTCGCGACGAGCGTGCTGCCCAGCGCGTGGTCGGCAACGACGATGCGATCGATCTGCTCGAGCAGGAAATCAGCCACGACGTGGTACGTCTGTTGGCGCTGCGCGCTCCGATGGCCGGCGACTTGCGCAACGTGTTTGCCGCGCTGCGCATCGCCGCCGACATCGAGCGCATCGGCGACTACGCCGCCAACGTGGCCAAGCGTTCGATCCCGCTATCGATGGTCGCTCCGGTAGGCCCTGTCGGTGGCCTGGGCTATCTGGCTGAGCTGGCCGCTACCGAAGTACGCGAGGTGCTGGAGGCCTATCGCGATCGCGATGCCGAGCGCGCTTACCAGGTGTGGAAAGACGACGTGGTGCTGGACGAGGCCTATACCGGCTACTTCCGCCAGCTGCTCACCTACATGATGGAAGACCCACGCAACATCACGCCGTGTACGCATCTGTTGTTCATGGCCAAGAACATCGAGCGCATCGGTGACCATGCCACCAACATCGCCGAGAACGTGTGGTTCCAGGTCACCGGCGAGCCGCTGAACAAGCAGCGCAGCAAGGGCGATCTCACCTCGAATCCGGAAATGACCAAGCTGGGCGAATAGCCTGCGCCGCCTCTATAAACCGTTTTGCTGCGTCTGACGCCCCATGCGGCGCAGACGCACGCCGCGTACCACACCGTAGATACCGATCGCTGCCCAAGCCACTTCCATCACGAAGGCAGAGGCATTGAAGCTGCCGAATATCAGCGACAACATCACCCCGAGCGCACCGAAGATGTTCATCAGCTGATAGGTCAGGCCGTTGCCATGCAGCTTGTGCGCCTGCAACAGCAGGAACGCCAGCAATACCAGCACTACGCCGATATAGCCGGCCCAGTCATGCCAGAACAGGTTCATCGCTTAGCACTCCGCTGACGCAAGGCCTCGAACAGCACCACGCCGGTGGCGACCGAGACATTGAGGCTCTCCATCGTGCCCGGCATCGGGATCTTCGCCACGAAATCGCACAGCTCACGGGTCAACCGGCGGATGCCCTCGCCTTCGCCACCCAGCACCAGCGCCACCGGGCCCTTGAAGTCGACGCCATAGACCGAAGTGTCGGTGTCACCGGCCAAGCCGGTGATCCACACGCCGGCATCCTTCAGTTCGCGCAACGTGCGCGCCAGGTTGGTCACCGCGACCAGCGGTACCCGGTCGGCACCGCCGGCCGAGGCACGACGCACCACCGGGGTCAGACCCACGGCGCGATCCTTCGGCACGATCACCGCGGTGACTTTCGCCGCCGCCGCGCTGCGCAAGCAGGCGCCGAGATTGTGCGGATCGGTGACGCCATCGAGCACCAGCACCAGCGTGTTGCTGCCATCACGCTCCATCAGCGCCGCCAGGTCGTTTTCATGCGCCATCGGCGGCGCTTCATACAGCGCTGCCACGCCCTGGTGGCGCGCCTCGCCGGCGAGCTTGTCCAACTGCTCGCGCGGACGATGATTCACCGTGATCTTCAGCGCCTTCGCGCGCTCGGCCAGTTCCAGCACCCGCGCATTGCGCTGGCCCTGTTCGACCACCAGCTCGCGCACGCGCTCGGCGTCGTTGCTCAGTGCACCTTCGACGGGATTGATGCCGACGATCCAACTCTCACTCATGGCTTGCCTTTCGGTTTCGGTTTGCGTCCGCTGCGCTTTTTGCCAGCAGCTGCGGGGTTTGATGCAGGCGGTGCTTTGGCGGCGTGGCCTTGACCCTGCCGTTTGCCGCGACTCGGCTGGCCATGTGCCGACTTGGCAGGTGCCGAGGCGCGGCGCGGACGATTGCCGCCATCATCATGCGATGCGGAAGCACGCGAGCGCGGCGGCGGATTATCGCTCAGTACGGGCGTCTCCGGCACCACGGCATCACGCCGGCCGAACGCGCGACCGATTGCCTTCGCTGCCCGCCCGAACATGCCGGACGCCTTGGCTGGAGCAGCAGCTTTCTTCGGCAACGAGTAGCGCTCGCCACTTGCGGCGTAGTCGTAAGCTTTGCCGGTTGCAGCCGGCGGTGTAGCCGAGGCACGTGGCGAAACCAGCCGGAAGTCGATCTTGCGATCTTCCAGGCTGGCACGCAGCACCTGGATGCGCACGTGGTCACCCAGACGGAACTGCGCGCCGGTGCGCTCACCCTTCAGCAATTTCCTGGTCGCATCGAAGTGGTAGTAATCGTTGGCGAGCTGGCTGATATGCACCAGGCCGGATACCTTCGATTCGTCAAGCTCCACGAACAGGCCGAACGAGGTGACGCCGGTCACCACGCCCTCGAACTCGCTACCGATATGCTTTTCCATCCACGCACACTTGAAGCGCTCGTCCACATCGCGCTCGGCCTCTTCGGCACGGCGCTCGCGCTGCGAACAATGGATCGCCATCGCCGACATCTCGGCAGGGCTGTAGGTGTAGTCGGCCGGCTTGCCGTTGGTCAACGCGTAGCGAATCGCACGATGCACCAGCAAATCCGGATAACGACGGATTGGCGAGGTGAAATGCGCATACGCCTGTAGCGCCAGACCAAAGTGGCCGCGGTTGTCCGGCTGGTAGGCCGCCATGCTCTGCGAGCGCAGCAACACATTCTGGATCAGCTCGCGCTCGGGGCGGTCATGCACCATGCGCAGGATTTCGGAGAAGTCGGCCGGGGTGACATCCTCCACCGGAGGCATGCGCAGTTTGAACTCACGCAGGAACTGCTGCAGGTCTTCGTACTTCTCCGCCGGCGGCGGCTCATGCGCGCGGAACAGCGCGGGGATCTTTTTCTTCTCCAGGAACAACGCCGCCTGCACGTTGGCGGCGATCATGCATTCCTCGATCAGCTTGTGTGCGTCGTTACGCTCGGTGGCACCCATCGACTCGACGTTGCCGGTCTGGTCGAGGCGGAACTTCACTTCCGGTGTCTCGAAGTCGATCGCGCCACGGCGCTTGCGCTGCTGCGCCATCGCCTTGTACAGCGCGTGCAGGTTTTCGAGTTGCGGCAGTACGTCGGCGACTTCATGGCGCGCATCGGCATCATTGAGGCCAACCACCTGCCACACCTTCTCGTACGTGAGCCGTGCATGCGACAGCATCACCGCGTCGTAGAACTTCGACTTGGTCACGTTGCCTTCCGCATCGACCACCATGTCGCAGACCATGCACATCCGCTCGACCTTCGGCATCAGCGAGCAGATACCGTTGGACAGCGTCTCCGGCAGCATCGGCACCACGAAACCGGGAAAATAGGTCGAGGTGCTGCGCTCGTAGGCTTCGCGGTCCAGCGCGTTGCCGACCTGCACGTAATGCGACACGTCGGCGATCGCCACGATCAGCCGCCAGCCACCGCCACGCTTCGGTTCGGCATATACCGCATCATCGAAGTCGCGTGCATCGGCGCCATCGATCGTCACCAGCGGCAGCATGCGAATATCGGTGCGACCTTCGCGCTCGGCGGCGGTTACCACGGATTCCACTTGCGCTGCATCGCGCAGCACTTCCGGTGGCCACTCGTGCGGCAGGTCGTGGCTGGCAATCGCCATCTCCACCACCAGTGACGGCTGCAGCCGCTCGCCCAGCACTGCGCGGATCTCGCCCATCGGGCCACGATGCGGTGTCGGCGGATCGGTGATCTCGACCACCACGATCTGACCGGAGCTGGCACCCTGCTCCTGACCCGGCTTGATCATCACGTCCTGGTTCAGGCGACGATCGTCCGGCGCCACCAGGGTCACACCGTTCTCGATCACCACTCGGCCGACCAGCCGCGAAGAACGCCGCTCCAGCACTTCGGCAATCGCGCCCTGCTTGCGACCACGCCGGTCGATGCCGACCACGCTGGCCAGCACACGATCACCATGCATCACCGCACGCATCTGCTGCGGCGACAGGTACAGATCGTCGCCACCTTCGTCCGGGCGCAGGAAGCCGTAGCCCTCGGCGTTGGCCAGCACCCGGCCGGCAATCAGGTCGAGTTTCTGGGTTGGCGCATAGCCGCCGCGCCGGCCCAGCAAGAGCTGGCCGTCGCGCACCATCGCCCCTAGCCGTTTGCGCAGCGCGTCGAGGTCGTCTTCTTCGTGAATTTCAAGCGCCTCGGCGATGCGTGCCTCGGTCAGCAGTTCGCCACGCTGTTCGAGCAGGGCGAGGATCGCCTCGCGGCTGGGGATCGGGCGCGCATAACGCTGCGCCTCGCGATCGGCATGGGGGTCACGCATGGCGCCTGCGGCAGCCTTGTTGCGTCGTGGTTCGGTGGGAGCGCCTGCTCGCTGTTTCGGTCCGGCGGATTTCGCCCGGCCTTTAACTGCAGATGAGTCCGGACCTTTGCCGGACTGCGGGGGAGTTTTTCTGGTCACTAATTATCCTTGTGGTATGCGCGGCGCGGAGAATGACACGACGCGATGATTGGGTGTGAAGATCTGAATGTGAAAAAGAGTTGACAAGCCACCGGCAGATGCCTAAATTACGCGGCTCACGCAGCTCGCAGAGCGGTGTGACACCTGCCCAGGTGGCGGAATTGGTAGACGCACTAGCTTCAGGTGCTAGCGGGGGCAACTCCGTGGAGGTTCGAGTCCTCTCCTGGGCACCACATGCTGTATCGGGGAGTCTTACCAGCTCTCTTGATTCCCTGAAACCCCGCATAATAGCGGGGTTTTTTGTGCGTGTATGTTTTGCGGTGTCTTGCGACATATCGTGGAAGCTCGTGCTTTTGAGTATGTTGGGTGCCTATGTACTCAAAAAGGTCTCTTGAATGCCCAAGCTCGCACAGCCACTTACAGAGGTTCAAATCAGCAAAGCGAAAGCCAAAGCCGCGCCGTTCACATTGGCCGATGGCAATGGATTGTACCTCGCCGTGAGTGTGGCAGGGCTGAAGGCGTGGATAGTCCGTTATCGCCTGCCCGATGGACGCAACCAGCACCGGCCACCATTGGTCACTATCCCGCCCTATCGCTCGCTGATGCTCGTGTGCGGGCCGTGCCGAGGAAGTTCGATGCGATGCCAAACAAGGAAAGATCACGCATGTGTTCGCAAGACACAGCAGGCGGCAGCAATAGCGAGTGACGCCAAGACCACCGCCGAGGCAACAGCGCAGGCGGAGACAGAGCGTGCATCCTTCCACGCTGTCTCGGGTCGCTGGTTATGGTTAACAGAGAAACGGCCCGTCTGGAGCGCTGAGACGTACCGGAAGGCGCGGCTTGTCGTGGACTCGAATCTAGTGCCAACACTGGGCAACACGGACATGCGCGCACTGGAGGCCAGAGATGTGAGGCCGCCACTAGTGAGCATGACCGCCTGCACGCCAGCACTGGCGAAGAATACCCGACAGTACGTCGCAGGCATGGTGGAACACGCGATCAATGACTGCCTGCGGTCAGATGAAAGCACGTTGCGCCTGAACCACATCCTGCCCACGGGCCGCAGCGGTCACATGCCGTCCGTCACAGAGGACGAGGCGAAGCTTGGATAGATCATGCGGGTCACTGAAGGCTATCCGGGGAGTATTGTGCGTGCTGCACTGGCGCTTACTGCGCCGACCGTCGTTCGTCCTGACACCGGCTCTGCCGCAAGAAAATCCACTGCGCCCATGAGGAACCCGCTGTTGTCGTGGATCCATCACAAGGGCTCTCTGTAGCATGGGCGCATCCCATGCTACAGAGGTGTGTGCGGGATCCCCGCCCGGGGATTGAGCATATCGCGGGTTACCCGGATTCCTCTACACGCTGTATATGTGCCAGTACGATGCCGTTCTGGCGTTTCCGTACCGCCAGCCAGATGCGCCAGAAATACAGTACGCCGATAGCCGCCTCGAACAGCGAGCCGGCGACCCAGCACTTTGGAAGGAAATCCGCATTGCCGGTATGCGCCGTGGCCATCGCGTATACCGTGGGAATGCTGATCGCCCACATGATGATCAAGCGGGTAGCGAACAGAAAGCGGGTAAGACCGAAACCTTCCAGCACCGCGGCTCCCGTTATGGAGAGCGCGAATGCCAGCGAATAGATCCACAGCACCCGCGAGGTTGCGATGGCGGCCCGGTGGATTTCCGGATGGTCGGCCAGCCCGAACGGGTTCAACAACACGTTGGGCATCGCTATCTGGAAAAAGGAGATCACGGCGACGTAGCTCAACTCGATCGCCATCGTGACAAAAAGTATTCTGGGTATCTGCGGATAGTCATCGTCGCCGATGGCGTTTGCGCACAAGACGCTGCACCCGATGGCCAGGCCGATGATGGGAATAATGGCGATGTTGGCAACGGCTATGTTGACGTTGTTGGCCGCGAGCGGAATGGCGCCCAACGCCCCGATAATCCAGATAAACGCGACACTGCCGAAATTCTCCACGCCGTTGCAGGCGCCCAGCGCGACACTCTTTCTGATGCGCGGAAACATGTCGGCCAGCACAAAACCCCGGCTCTTCAGCATCAGGGAGCGCAGATTGCTCCACACTTCGCGCGGCATGTAGAAGAAATAGCAAAAAAACATCACCATCGTGCCGACCAGCGTGCCGATGGCCGAGCCGCGCATGCCGAGCTCTGGCAACCCGAACTTGCCGAAAACCAGTCCGATCGTCATGAAAATAACCACCGCCTGCCCGATGAGTCCGACGATCAAGGTGATACGGGTTTTACCGATTCCGTTGAAATAGGACGAAAGCGCCACGTTCAGCGTCATGACGCTGCCAAAATAAGCCGACCAATACAGGAATTGCGATTCCAACCGGGTGATCTGCGGTGGCCTGTCGCTGAGGAAGGGAATCAACTGCAGCAGCGGCGCCATGAGCAACAGCGCCAGCGCGAGCGCGATGCCGATCGAGATCCCCACGGCGCCCTGGTAGGCGGCCTCTCCCTGCCCGGACCGCCCGAATGCCTGTGCAACGAACGATCTCGAAAATCCGACGATCGACACGAAGACACCGATGATGGCCATGGCGGTGTATATAGCTGGCCCGGAAGCAGTCAACGCGTCACTCGAATACCTCGCGAGGCAAATGCGATCGACGAGCATCATGATCAGGTTTCCGACCATCGACCCCATCAATGGAATGGAAACGTCAAAGATTCTCCTGACTATCTTGAGATCAAAGCCAACGGTGCTTGAATTCAATTCGATATCCCCGCTGATATGACTCCGCAGCCATGTGCCTGCGACCGCTGTACAAAGGTTCCGGTGGAATCACCTGCACCATCAGGCCTGCTCGCCGCGTGGCTCGCCTTTTTTTGCGACTTGTCCATACTCTTGATCCATGTTCCATGCGTGATGTGAACAGGCGAAAGCACGAGCGCCTGCGGCGCGCCTGGCAACGCATGCCAGGCGCGGTCGTAGTGGCGCCGCGGGGGGGTGCCTAGGCACGGAGCTTGAGCCGTACTGGAACGGCGCTGGGGCCTATGAAGAAATTCATGACCTGCTCGACGGGTGGCGCATCGGCTTCCAGCTCCAGTTCGAAATTGTGCATGATCATCGATATCACCAGCTTGATCTGGGTCAAGGCCAGGAAACGGCCCGGACACATGCGCGGACCGCCGCCGAACGGAAAGAGCTTGCGCGCCGGATCGTCCTCCTTGTGCGGCTTTTGCTCGAAAATCCAGCGTTCCAGCTTGAATTGCTCATGCTGCGGGAAGTACGTCTCGTCCATTCCTTCACCCGTGGTCGACACGATGATCGGCGTGTCCTTCGGGATGAAGATTCCGGCAACCACGCAATCCTCATTGCTGACGACACCAATCAGGGGAGCCACCGCCCTCAGTCGCTGGGTCTCGCTGTGAGCTGCTTCGAGGTATGGCAGCTGCTTCATCTGCTCCCAATCAGCCGCCACCGCGGCATCGCCGAGCACCATGTCGACTTCGCTGGTCAGGGCGGCGGCGGCGGCGCTGTTCTCGGCCAGCAAGTTGATCATCCAGGCGAGGGTGTTGGCTGTCGTATCTTCACCGCCGATTACGTTCAGAATGGCATTGCTTATGAGCTCATGCTCGGTGAAACCCGATTCGGGATTGTCGCTCGACGCAATCATGGCCTCCAGCATGTTGCCGGGCTTTTGATGCAGATCTGGCTGCTCACGCATGCGTTCGCGCGTGTTTTCAATGATCGCCATCAATGTCTGCTTGACGTTCGCGATCGATCTATCGACCTCGCGATCGACCGGCAATTTGAAATGGCGCCAGTGGGGAAATATGGCGACAAGGCGTTGTTCCAGCCGCTTCATCATGCTGTCAATGTTATCCACCAGCAGCTTTTCATCGTCGCCGACTGTATTCAGGTCATGCCCCGTGGCCACGCCCATGATGATATCTAGCGCCAGGGATTTCATGTCACGATGCAATTCGATGGCCCTGCCTTCCGCCAGCGCAGCCTTCCAACGCTGCATCAGGCGTTCGGTCATGAACACCATCGTTGGAAAGAAATTTCGCACTACTTCGAAACTGAGACCGCCCATCACCAGCTTGCGTTGCCTGCGCCAATCGTCGCCCTCTGCGGTAAGGACGCCCCCGATACTCAACTCATTCATCACCACCTTGGTGCCTTTGCTTCGCCTGAACCCGGCAGGGCGATCTCGCAAGATGCTGTCCGCGGTGTCACGATCGGCGATAACGACCAGCTGGGTGCCCATGGTGTCGAAGCGAAAGAAGGGGCCGAACTCGCGAATCCATTTTGCGACTGTCAGGTGCGATTGACGCCCTCGTAGTTCCAGCGAATTGCCAAAGAACCAGCGACCCTTGGGGCACGGCAGGTCCGCAATCGTGCGCGAATACTTGAGCTCGCCTGCAGGGTGCGTATCCAGTTCAGCGGCAGCGAAGTTTGAATCCATGATGGTTTCCTGAGTGCAAGTGTGAAATTCCGAAAACTTCCGATGGTGTTGGCTAATCCGCGTAAGACAGTTCGGTATGTGCGGAATAGCGCTTGATTCCACTAGAAATTGCATGCGCCAATTTCTCGATGTGCGGCGACTTCACTATCGACATGTGGCTGCCGCCGATACGCGTCACATGCAGGTTCTCCCCCAGCAGATCCCCCCAGCCCAGCGTCGCATCGGCGGCACCGTGTTGACCTGCGGTAAGCAGCATCACGGTCGCCGTGATGGGTGGCGTTTCATAGGCCACGCCCGCTTTGGCCCCGGCGATGTGTACGGCAAAGATCTGCTTGACGAGCGCCATGTCGAGATGCGCCGGTAGAAGTGCTTCACGCTGACAGACAACGAACATCGCGTCGATATCCCCGCTTTCCGCCAGCGTCACCAATTCGTCGTGGGCAGGATGCTGCCGCGCACCGCTGGCATCTGCATGCTGGTCGGTGATCCAGCTCAGGAATGCCTTGCATTCATCGAATTCGGTCACATTCTTCGTGTTCCATTGATCCCGCAAGAATGCGCTGCTGCCGGTATCGATCATCCCCACGAAGTTGATCGTCTCACCGATCGCGAGCAACTGGTGGGCGATTTCATAAGCGATCATGCCGCCCAGCGACCAGCCGGCCACCGTATAGGGGCCGGTGGGCTGGACGTGCCGTATCGCATCCAGATAGACGGTCGCCATCTCGTTTATGCTTGCGCGCGGCGTCTCGCCGACGACCAGGCCACTCGCCGCCAGTGCGTAAACGGGCTGATCGGCGCCCAGATGCCGAGCCAGGTCGAATGCATACTGTACTTCCCCGCCCACGGGATGAATGAGGAATAGCGGCGCCAGATGCCCCTGGCTTCGGATGGGAACGAGATTCGGGTGCGCCGACGCCACCTTCTTCGAATCAACGAAGGCAGCCAGGGCGCCCAGGCTTGGGTACGAAAACAGGTTGCGCAATTCAATGCCGATGGCGGCACGCTTGCGCAGCTGCGACACCATTTGTACTGCCAGCATGGAGTGGCCGCCCAGCGCGAAGAAGTCGTCATGGATGCCGACCCTGTCCAGCTTCAGCAATTCCATCCAGAGGCTGGCCATGATCTGTTCGGTGGGTGTGCGCGGCGCGACATACGCCGCCTCGCTG
>NZ_LMUE01000002.1:1346168-1650860 GCF_009766065.1 Dyella sp. S184
CGTGGCGGTGGCGTAAATCGTACCGGTGTTGCGCACATTGACGAAGCCCGCGGGCGAGCCGTTGATGGCGGAAATACCAAAGGCGCTTGCCGAACCTTGGGCCGTCGCGTCGACAAGGGCCGTAGCCGACAAGAGACCGGCGTTGTTCACTGTGATGCCATCCCCGTGGCTCACGAGGTAAGCACCTTGGCTACCGAAAGATACGACTCCAGCGATGCTGTTTGCTACAGCCGCTCCCGTTCCCTCCGTGGACTCGACGGACGCCGCGATCGAACCGTTGGCGACGTTTGTCAGCGTAATGTCGCCAAGGTTGAAGCTATTCGTGGCGGAGTTGCCGACCTTGCTGATCACCGAAATGCCATCGGCCGTCGTCAAGCCTGCACCCGCGTTGTAGGCACCTTTGGCCGTCGCGGTGATCGAACCGGCATTGGCCACGGCCACATCGCCATAAGTGGCCGCGACGACCACACCGCCGGCAAAAGCGCCGCGGGCGTAATACTCGTGGAAACTGGAGGTGGAGTTGTTAGACAGTGCCGACGCCGCGATCGAACCGGAGTTGGTGATGCTGATGGCGCCATAGTGACTGCCATAACCGTTTTTCACGAGAATGCCAATGGCCGAGCCTGCAGCGAAGGACTCGCTCATGGCAGCGGTGATGGAGCCGGAGTTGTTCACGATGTTGTCGTTGCCGTAGCTGAACATCCGTATGCCATCGGCCTGAGCGCCACGAAAAGTCCCATTGAAGTAAGTGCTTCCGGCAACGTTACTGGCGCTGATCGTACCGCTGTTGTTGACGGTCAGCTTACTGGTGTCACCGTAAGTATAATTTCTGACAAACGCGCCATAGGCGTCCCCACCCGCCGCGTTGACGGCGATATCGCCGGTATTCGTAATGGTGGCACCGCTGGTATTGATGGATTGCGCATCAATACCTCGTGCGTCGGCGGCGGCCGTGATCGTGATGGCGCCGGAATTATCGATCACGGCACCGGTGCCTGCCGTGCCGCTATACGCTTCGGTCTGGGCAAAGATGCCCCAGCCCGAGAGGGAGTCGTTGATGGTGATGTGGCCGGAGTTGCTTACTAATGCCGACCCATACTCGGCCACCGCGTGGATACCATAACCCTCGACGGCGTTGACGATGTTGATGTTGCCGGTGTTGGTGACGCTGGTATTGCCGGCGCCGTAATAGCCGGCGCCGAAGCCCACATCATGGTGTCTCCCCGTTTCGGCAAAGATGCCGATGGCAATGTTTTCTGGGTGGTAAACGTTGGGGATCGCGCCCGTCGTGATGGTGATGTCGCCAGAGTTCACGACGGAAGTGTTGCCGTATGCACTGGACGCGGAGATGCCAAAGTTTTGAGCGCCGTAGCCGGTGGTGGCCAAAGCAATGCTGCCGATGTTGGTTACTGACGCGACATTGTTATAGGTGTGCGCCAGGATGCCCCACCCACCATGCTGTGTGTTGACCGAAATGCTGCCCGAGTTGGTGACCTGCACACCCGAGGCGAAGTCGGAAAAGGCATAGATGCCGGTGCCGTATTGCGTTAATCCATTACCACCGCAATGACAATCGCCTTCCTGGTTGGCGATGATGCTACCGGCATTGTTGACCACAGCTTGGCCCGCGCCATAGTCGGCGCTGGCGGAGATGCCGGTGGGCTGCAGACCGGTCGTCGTGATTTTGCCGGTGGACGTGTTGGTCACCGCAACGCTACCGTAAACGGAAATCCCCTCTTCGCCGTTGACAAACCACGGGCCGACCGCTTTGATGTAGCCTGAGTTGGTTACGGTGGTACTCCCGATATAGCCCTGCGCGCCGATGCCGTCGACCGTGGTAACCGCGAACGGATAGCCAAGAACCTGGTGTGAGACCGCCAGAATCTCACCGGAGTTGGTGACTGTGGCCTCACCGGTCGAGGAGATCGCCTGGATACCGCGGACTTTGTTAAACAGCCCGTTATATGCGGTGAGGTTTCCCGTATTGGTCGCCGTGGCGTTGCCACCCTCGGCGCTGACGTTGATACCAATGGCCTCGCCGAGGGTCGAGTATGCGACTAACTTGCCGTCGTTGCTGGCGGTCGCGTCACCGTTATAGGTTTTGGCAGAAATGCCGTTAACGTTGCCGGTCGCATCACCGGTCAGCGCCACCACGCGCACATAACCACCGCTTGCATTGCTGGCCGTGGCACTGCCATTGCCACTGCTGGCCGACACACCTGAGGCACTGCCGCCGTAGGAGCCCGAAACCACATAGCCGGAGTTGCTGGCGTTGGCGTTGCCAACCGCAGCATAGGCTTCGATGCCCGAGGTTAGGCCAGCGTGACCGATGGCCTGTACGTGGCCGGTGCTGCTGGCCGATGCGTCACCGTTGGCCGAGATCGCCGAAAGGCCCACCGCGTTATAGCTCGAGCCCACCGTAACGTTATAGGTATTGCTGACGGTGGCGTTGCCATTGACCGTCTGCGCCAGGAGGCCGATGGCCGTGCCCGTCGCTGACGTGGTGGTGACCGAGCCGGTGTTGGAGACGCTGCTGCCAGTTTGGCCAAACGCCTCGATGCCGACCGCCTGATCTTGTCCGCCATTGGCGGTGACCGAGCCAGAATTGGTGACCGAGGCGTAGCCGTCAGCGGAAGAGGCCAGTATGCCCACGGCCTGATAATTGGTGGACGTCGCGGTGATGCTGCCGCTGTTGGTGACGCTGGCATTGCCGGTGTAGCCCTGCGCGATCACACCCACGGCGACGCCATTCACCGAACTCGACGTGATTGCGCCTTCGTTGGTGACCGTGGCATTCACGTAGCCGGACGAATTGACCGCGATGGCGTTGCCGTCCTGGGCAACTGCGTTGATGGTACCGGCCGACTGGTTGTCGACCGTGTCACTGCCGGCTGCCGAGTTGGAGTACACCGCCGTCACGTCGTAGGCACCGGGGCCGTAGACGCTAATGGGGCCGTTATTGATGTAGCTAACATCGCCGTAGGCCTCGGTGCCCAGCGACCGGGCGCGGGACATGGGTGCATGCGTGATGGTGCCGTGCGCGCTGCTCGCGGTTGCCACCGTGAGGCTGTGCGCAAAGAGTTCATCGGCACTTACGGTGGTGATGTCGGCGTGGGTGGCGCTTGCGTTGCCACCCCAGTGGGCGTCGATACCCATCAGGCCGGTGGCCGGAGTGACGCTGTGAGGTACAAGATGATCCTGGACGACCGCCAGATCGTCGATCGGCGTGACGTCGAGGTGCCCGGCGGTGACGTTGAATGCCCCGTCACATGACGTCGTGGCCAGCGCCGCTGGCGCGCACGTCCCGGCGGCGAAAGCAGCACTGCTGCCGCCCAGCGCCAATAGGGTCAACGAAATAGCGAGTGCCGCGCGAACAGCGCGGGTGACAGGTGCGACCGTGAAGGTCGGGATTTCATGGGCCTGATTCAGACGGCCATTCTTGTTTGCATTCATTACTGACCCAACCCCTCAAGTTTTGATAAACGCTGATGTCGCGCTTCCGCTTTGCCGGAGCGCAACAAACCCAAATCTTTATTGACCGCGCTGATCGAACGTCCCGCTCGATACGAAGTCCTTGCCCACGCCGGCCTGTTCCCGTCGCGCTGTGCGCCGGTCGAAACTGCGGTGGTATTCACATCCCCCGGATGTCTGCGATCGCGGTGTCGTCGCCACCTCTGCTCCCGAGCCCGGGTGGCCAGGTGGTGGCGACGACACCGCGATCGCCCATATGTGTTCGTCCTTTTACTTGACCGTCACGGCCGTGGTCTGCGCGATGACGTAGCCGGCGCTGTCGCTCACCGTTTCGGTAACGGTGTAGGCACCTGCCTTGGGATAGAGATGACTGGGGCTCGCGGCGGTGGACGTGCCGCCATCGCCGAACACCCATGCGTGCGTGGTAATGGTTCCCGCACTATCGGTGGACTCGTCCGTGAATTTGACGATCAGGCCATTGTCAGTGTCGCTGAAGTTCGTCACCAGCGGGCTAGGCACGCCAAGCTGGCTAGCCACAGCGCTGAGAACCACGCTGCCACGACCGCTGGCGAAATCGTAGCCCACCTTGGCTGTTTCACCACCGTTATTGCCCACCGTAATGTCGTGGAAATCCCCCGACGGCAACTGATACAGCAACGGTGCGGCGAATCCGATGGTGGTGCCTTTGATCGCAATCATGCGTGCCCACAGACCGACAAAAATCGGCGACGCCAGACTGGTTCCGCCCCATTGCGCGATCACACCATTGACGTACACCAGCGCACCTGAGTTGTAGTCGGCATCCATCGCAATGTCAGGCACGCCGCGCTTGGTACCGGGAACAAGTGCGTTCTGCCAGCTCGGCTTGGGTTCGAACGCGCTCGGGCTGCCACCCCCATCGACCCACACCGTTTCGCTGCTCCACGTGGTCTTAGACGCATCCAGCGTGGTGCCGCCGACAGCAACCACGTACGGTGAATCGGCCGGCCAGCTCGGCGTGGTGCCGCCGTTTGAACATTCGTCAGCGCCTTTGTCGCCGGATGCGATCGAGAATGTCTGGCCCTGGGCGACACCGAGTTCGAAGATCTGATCCGATGCGGCGGCCGTGCCGTCGCTCTTGGCATCGGTTTCGCAACCGCCGATCGAGACATTGATGACCTTGGCGACATTGGCCGTTACGGCCGTATTGAAGTCGGCAAGCAAGTCAGCGTCGGACAGGCTCGGTGTGGCGTAGAAGATGAGCTGCCCGACCTGGCCGCCGCTCGCACCGACGATGTCCTGGCTGTCGATGCTCCATTCGGCATTGCCACTCTCATCGCCACTGTCCGCGCCGGTATAGATCACCTGCGAGTTGATGGTCGCCAGGTTGTTGGCCGCAGTGAAAGTATTAAGGTCAGCAACCGACTGGGTCATATCGCCTTCGCTGATGATGCCGACGGTGACGCCTGCCGCGGTCTGTATCCCGGTGCCACCGTAGATCGATGAGAAATCCGTCGGGTCATGCGGGGCGATGGTGGCCGAACCGGCTAGGGTTTTCACCTGTGCACGTTGCGCGAAGGTATGCGCCTGATAAACATTCTGCAGACCGATCACCGACAGCACGCTGTCCTGCAAGGTCGTGGGGATATGCGCATCGCTGTTGTTGGCGAAGGCGATACGGCCATCCTGGGTCTGCACCCGGGCGAACGAGGTCTGGAAGGCGGCCTGCGCAGTCCCAGCCGTGCCGTCCGCCGATACCAGCAGATGATTGGGCGCAATCACGATATTCGTGAAGCCCATCTGCTTCAGGTAAGTGGCAACCGCCTGGACCTGCATGATCGTCGGCTCATGTTGTGACGAGAACTGGGTTGGCGTCAGCGTCTGGTGCGCGGCGACCAGGCTGTGCAGCTGATCGCTGTTGCGCAGCTTCAGCGCGACCACGATGTGCATGGGCTGCGTGTGCGCCAGCACGCCGGTGAAGACATCGCCGGGATGCAGCGCTGTACTGCCGGCCACTGCGGTGTCTAGGCCATTGGGAAGATCGCTCGCCCGGGCAGACATGACGGCGGCGGCGGCGAGCGCGAGCGCGATGGTCATCGCCAGCGCAGGAACGGGAGAGGTACGAAGCGTCGTGAGTTTCATTTGGTCCACACAGGGTTAGTGATGCCCAAGGGCGAGGATGGATTTGTTGAATCGCCGAACCTTGGCATCCGTGCCCCATGCTGCGACAAGCGCGCACGGCCAAGCCCCGACGTCGTAATGCGTCGGGCGCCATGTCGATATGAGGAGAGACGATCTTGCGCGTCAGATGCTGTCATCACAGCAAACGGCGGGACTTACCGAGTAGCGCTGATTGCAACAAACCCTATGGAACAGCGGTGATTCGCGAAGCTGCCAAGATCACTGCAGAGCGTGTCCGCGGTTACGTCAAACAAAGACACTGACGATGTCCAGCGGCAACGAACCTTGCAATCGAGCGTCCGGGCATCGGCGGTAGTCAGCCGGACGTACATCATGTAGCAGTTGAAAACTGCGCCACACGTGTGGCCGCAGCAGCATGGTTTACTTGTTGCAAGTGCGTTTTACACAGTGACAGATACGGGTCCAACCTGGCGGTGAATCGCCACAGCGCTGATTTCGTCATCTAATCTTCATGCAATCGACATCGACCAGCTACGTTCCCTATTGCGATCGAGTATCGGCTCGAGCGCGAGACGTATCAATAGAAAACACTGGTTGATCTCTCCCTTGGGAGAAATCAACCAATCATTCATCCGGTTGATTGAAGCAGAGGCGGCATCGTCAAAGCCACGCGACGCGGCCGTTTCAGCCGCCCTGGGGCTTCTTTTTGCTTCGCGCGTTGGCAGCAGGTTGCTGCGGAAACGTATCCATGGCTGCACGCCAACCCAACTGGAATCGCGTACGCGTGTTGAAGCTTTTCATGAGTTCGCCGATGCGGCGATTGAGCGTCGTGGTAGACATCCCGGCCTCAAAGGCAATCGCCTTGTCATTGAGCCCTGCGGCCAACAGGGGAATCACCTGTTCTGCCGCGTCCGACAACCGAGAGTCGGGCTTCCCCGCTTTCAATTTACCGCTTCGTGTGAAGACGATGGGTGTCGATCGCTCCCAGGTGAGTTCGAAGAGCGCATAAAGGGAGTCGAGCAGTGAGGAGGAGCGGACCAACATGACCGGGCCGCCCTGATCTTCGACATTCAAAGGGACAAGGCCAACACGTCGATCCACGATCAGCATCTTGACCGGCAACGTCGGGGAGACGCGCGCCTCTTCGCCCTTTTCAATGTCAAGCCGCAACGAATTCAATGCACCTGGCAGCGCAAGATACCCCGCATCGGAGATAGTTCGTATGCGCAGATCAGGTGGCATCTCATATGGAAATCCCTGGATTTGCAGCGTTGGCGCGCGCTGGAAGCCAACAATTTCGCTCTGAACTGTTTGTAGCATCTGCACCACGATCTGGCCCAAGGCGGCGGGGCTGGTGATGAGCTCGACCAGCTGTTCGCTTTCTTGCGCATTTCCTGTACTTATGACTTGCTTTTTCAGCACCGGTATCGCGGCACGCGCGCGCTCAATATCTGCTACGCGCTGACTTGCCAGCGCTTCGATAGCGAGCTCCGGTGACGCGGCAATGTATCGCCGCGGCCGTTCAGGTGAGTGTGAGGCCAATCCTTTGGATTCGATGCTGTCCAGTAGCTGCTGCGCCTTGCGCGGCGACAGGTCGAGCAGGTGTGCGACGTCTTCCGTGGTCGCGAGCCCTCGCGATAAAAGAGTGCAATAAGCGCGCTCTTCCATCTCGTCTATGCCAAGTGCCCCCAACATTCTTGGGGTACCGGCTCCTGCACGTAGTGTGTTCATCGCAGTTTCCACGTATTTGGGAATTCCCTAGATGGGCCCTTTCCAATTCAAGCACTTTTCTGTCGGGCCACTCATTGTGGCTGAACACTTTGGATTTGCATCGGCTTGACGATGTTTAGCCTGGACTGGACCAGCCACAATTTCTCGAGTGATCTCCGGGCCACCAAAACGATGGCTTGAGACAACCTGGGAATGGAAAGCCTTGAATCCCAAGCTTCATCCAGATTACTGGAACCTTGGGCCGCACTCCGTCAACGCGGAGACTTCCAAGAAGAACGGCGTTCTTGACGCGCTGTTGTGGAGATTGAGGCGCGGGCAAAATTTTATCGTCACAGGCACTATCCTGTGGCAAGGAGGACTCCGCAGGAATTCCGGCGTCGCACTTGCCACCTGTTACGTTTCATCCCGTCGCCACGGAAAATAGCGCTCCCGTAGGAACTTCGCTTCGTAGACTTTTCTCGATCGCGTGCGCTTAGAATCCCAAGGCAACCTGAACTCATCTGCATCTAGCATCACGTAGGGGAACGACATCACTCTTCAGAATCCACCTACTTCGAAGCTCTTCTCCTTCAGTGCCGTTTTTCTGATTGAAATGTGGGAACGCTTCGGCTTCAGCGGTATGCAGGTGCTGATGGTCACATTTTTGATGAGAAAACTCGGCTTCGCCGATACCAAGGCTAATCTGGTCTGGGGTGCGGCAGCCGCATTGATATACGCGACCCCTGCAATAGGCGGGTGGGTTGGCGACAAGCTGCTCGGCACCCGCCGCACCATGCTGGTCGGCGCCACTGTGCTGGCGCTGGGCTATGCGATGTTGTGGATTCCCACGAACAATCCCTACATGGTTTACGTGGCCCTCGGCGTCATCGTAGTTGGCAACGGCTTCTTCAAGCCCAATGCTGGCAATCTGGTCCGAAAGATCTACGAAGGCGATGAAACCCGCATAGATAGTGCTTTCACCATCTATTACATGTCGGTGAACATTGGCTCGTTCTTGTCAATGACACTGACACCCTGGATTCGCAATATGGTCAGCGCACGCTACGGCGATGATGTGGGGTGGCATACCGCCTTTGGAGTCTGCTCGATTGGCCTGATGCTTGGCATGGGTAACTATCTAATGATGCGACGCGCACTGGCGCATATCGGTTCGCCCACAGACAATCATCCGATAGACATGCGCCGCGCATTGGCCGTCCTCGCGGCGGCTATCGTGCTGGTGTTCGTCGTTGCCTTTATTCTGCAAAGTCAGGCCGTAGCCAGAATATGTGTATACACGGCGGCTGTCGTGATCCTTGGCGTGTTTGCACACTTGATCCGCTGCAGCGAGAAAAGCGAGCGAGCTGGACTGATCGCAGCACTCGTGCTGACCGTACAGACCATCTTCTTTTTCATTTTCTACGCGCAAATGGCGACCTCGCTGAATCTTTTCGCCCAGCACAACGTGAACCTTTCGTTCGACGCGTTTGGCATGCACTTGTTCAACTGGATTCCTGAGCAATTCCAGAACCTCAATCCCATCTGGATCGTGATCCTTAGCCCGGTGCTAGTGCTGATCTATAACGCCCTGGGTCGTATCGGCAAGGATCCGTCGATTGCCTTCAAGTTCGCGCTGGGTTTCGCTGCCGTGGCGATCGGATTTTTCATGTACGGCATTGGTGGGCATTCGGCCGTCCATGGCCAGGTGTCATCATGGACAATGGTATGGGGCTATGGCTGGTATTCGCTGGGCGAAATGCTGGTGAGCAGTTTGGGCCTGGCCATGATTGCACGCTACGTGCCGGCCCGCATGGGTGGCTTCATGATGGGCGCTTATTTCGTTGCGGTAGGTTTGTCGCAATATTTGGGCAGCATGGTGGCCAATATCGCCCACATCCCTCGTGACATTACTGACCCCGTACAGTCACTGGCGATCTTCGTAAACCTGTTCAACAAACTTGGCTTCGTAGGCATCGCCTGTGTTGCGATTGCGTTGGCCATGCTTCCATTGATGAGAAAACTTTCGGCCAGCCACGCTCGGCCTGCGATCAAACTCACACCCTGACGAAATAGGGAATCGCCGTGAGCGCAGCGCCAATGGCAATCAGCAGCCACGTGCCCGACACGAAATAGGGAAACACCATCAGCGCCAGTCCGCACACCAGCGGGACGATGGCCTGCTGCTTCTTGCCGTATATGAAAAAGCCGAGTCCGATCGCGCCGAACAGGATGCCCCAGAATAATGTCGATACGCTCAAGGCTGCCCCACGGGTTTTGGCCTGGATGGCTGGATCGTACTCTACGTAAGGCTCGCTGACTCAGAGACATGTGCCCACACGCACTTCTCCAGGAACGGTGGAACGTGCCAATCTCTGCGCTGGGAATCTGTCTGCAGATATCAATCTTTAATGCCGTTTAATGGCGTGAGTGACGCGCCGTCGTGCGGGCCGTGTGTTTGGGTCAGGAGAACGTTCATGAAGTCCACCGGATATTTCGCGTTTGCGACCTGCTGCGCCCTGGCGCTGCCACTGTCTGCACTCGCCGCCACGACCGCGCCAGCGTTCCAGTTGAGTGACCTGCAGAAGATCGTGAGCCTGGGCGAGCCGCAGGTTTCGCCGGACGGCAAGCGCGTCGCCCTCATCGTTTCGACGCCGGACTGGAAGGCCGACAAGAGCAAGCAGGAAATCGATCTGGTGGACACTTCCAGCGGTGCACGGCGCATGCTGACTTGGAAGCGCGAGGGCATCTCGTCACCGCGCTGGTCACCGGACGGCGCGCAGTTGGCCTTCATCGCCGACGACGCGGACACCAAGCAGGGACAGCTGTATGTGATGCCGATGGACGGTGGCGATGCGCAGCGGATCACCGAGATCAAACGCGGCGTGGACTCGTTCAGCTGGAGCCCGGACGGCAAGCAGATCGCCTTCGTCAGCGAAGACGAACCGGCCAATGCGAAGGCCATCAAGGAACACGACGACGCGTTCCAGGTCACCGACAACCACTTTCTCACCCGCGAAGCACTCACTCCGTGGCATCTGTGGGTGGTCCCCAGTGCAGGCGGCACGGCAAAACGGCTCACCCAGGGCAGCTACAGCCTGCAGACCGATCAACAGGACGATACGCCGGAGCCGGCATGGAGTCGCGATGGTCGCAGCATCGCGTTCGTCCGCTTTCCCGGCCCGTACTGGGGACCGTCGTTCCATTCGGTAATTGCCAGCGTGGATGCCAGCGGCGGCGAACCGCGCACGCTGGTAACGGACGAAGGGTCGGCCGATGTCATCTATGCGCCGGACAGCGACAACTTCGCCTTCGTGCGCCCGCGCAACGGTGACCAGAACAATGGCAATGCGGTCTACGTGACGACGGGCGGCAATACACGCGACGTCACCCAGGCGCTGGCGCGCAACCTCAACGGCTACGCCTGGCTGCCACACGGCAAGTCGCTGCTGCTGGCCGCCGAGGACGGCACCCACTCGGTGCTGTGGGAGCAGCCGCTGTCGGGAGCAGCGAAGAAGCTTGACCTCGGTGACGTGGAAGCCGGTACGGACGTGAGTGTCTCGAAAACCGGTACGCTCGCCTTCATCGGCAGCACCACGACGCATCCAGGCGAGCTGTACGTGATGGATTCGGTGAGCGCCAAACCGCGGCGGCTCACCAACCTCAATACCTATGTCGACAGCCTCTCGCTGGGCCGCACCGAATCGGTCGAGTGGCAGGGGCCGGACGGTTTCCACGAGGATGGTGCGCTGACGTTTCCGGTGGGCTACCAGCGCGGGCAGTCCTACCCGCTGGTGCTGGTCATCCACGGCGGCCCGGAAGCGGCCTCCACGGTGAAATTCTCACCGCTGCCGCAGCTGCTGGCCGCGCAGGGCTTCGTGGTGTTCCAGCCGAACTACCGCGGCAGCACCAACCTCGGCGATGCCTACCAGCACGCGATCTTCCGCGACACCGGTGTGGGCCCTGGCAATGACGTGATGGCCGGCGTGGCCGCGGTGCAGAAGCTCGGCATTGTCGACGCGCAGCGCATCGGCGTCACCGGCTGGTCATACGGCGGCTACATGACGACCTGGTTGACTGGCCATTACCCGATCTGGAAGGCTGCTGTCTCCGGCGCGGCGCTGACCGACTGGGTGATGGACTACACCGTGTCGTACTACCAGACAGGCGATACCTATTTCTTCGGTGGCTCGCCGTGGATGGCGAAGTACAAGGATATCTGGCGCGAACAGTCGCCGATCGCCTATGCGCACAACGTCACCGCGCCGACCCTGATCATGGGCGACGTGGGCGACCCCAACGTGCCGCTGTTGAACAGCTACGAGTGGTTCCACGCGCTGCGCGATAACGGGGTGCAAGTGGAGTTCTACGCCTACCCGGTCGACACGCATTTCCCCAAGGACATCGTGCGTACCACCGACGTCTACCGCCGCTGGGTGGGCTGGATGACGCAGCACCTGAAATGATCTCGATGGACGGCCTCATCGACTGATTGGCAACGGCAACGCCGGAGTCGCAAACGCGTCTCCGGCAGCAGCCATCTCTGCATATACAGCATTCGGACGCACAGCAGAGGTTGCCCATTCAACCTGTTCGTGAAAGTGGAGCAGCCTGCCCCGCCTTACTTTTTCGGCAGCACTTCAAAAAGTGATCCGTACTCCGCCATATACCGCGATCGGGGCAGCTGGGCTCAAAAACCGGTTGTCGACGCCGGGACCGTTCGTGACACCATCGGCAGGAATTCCCGGAGTGCCAATACCCGTGGGATCGCTGTAGATGCCATACGTCGCGTATCTGGCATTGAAGAGGTTGTCGATGGAACCGAAGAGTTCCACGTGCCGGCCAAGCTGATACGAAGTGTGCAGATTCACCACGTGATAGCCCGGCATCGGGGCATTCTGATTGGACTCATCGCCAAAGTAGTACTGGTCGCTGACGACGATCAGTGAAACTCCCACCTTCCACTGCGGCGCAACTGCGTAGTCTACGCCTGCCTTGACACGGCTCTTCGGGATGCCTGGCAGACGATCGCCTGGATGCACCTGGATATTGCCGTCGTCATCCTGATAAGGATTCGAGGGTGAAGGAAGCTGTACGGCCGATCGAAACGTCGCATCGACGTAACTGGCATTGATGTAGTACGACCATCGATCGGCCTGGTAGTTGAAACTGCCTTCGATGCCCTGGCGTCGCGTCGAGCCGATGTTCTGGTAAAAACCGCTGCTGACCGAGGTTGCGATGCCATAGATATCGTTGAAAGAATTGGTCCGGAACGCCCCCAGGTTCCAGGAAATTCCGCGGCCCCCATCAGACGCGTCAGGAATTCTTCCACGCACACCGAATTCGGCGGTATGTGCCACCACCTGGCGCAGGTTCGGCGGATCGCCGGCCAGGTTTGAAGGCAGCAGGCACGGCTTCATCGAGCAACAGGCGATCGATGTGACCCTCTCGTCCTGTGACGGCAATGTCGCCGCGGCTGCACGCAAACTGGGGGTCAGCCGCAGCACGATTTATCGGCGCCTAGGCGAACAGACACCTCCGGGCGGAATCCTTCCCGCATCAATCACCGCCGGCAACGCCGAAAGCTGCCTGCATGACCATTGAGCAGGTGCGCCACGGCCGAATCCAGGCTGCGTGTGAACACTTCGACCTGCGCGTCATGGAGTTATGACGCACTCCCCCCAGCTCATGGTTGATCTCGGCGGGTCAGATTCTGTTCGTGCAGACGTCAGAATCCCCCAAGTAGAGGGCTGCATCGGATGCCGCAGCCCCCGAAATACCCCGCACGATCAAAGCCTGGGTGACGCTCCGCGTCCAGCCTGAACCCGGCAGGCCACACCGTCACGGCATGAATGCCAGCACGACAATAGTCTGTGGATAGTGTGGTGGCAGCGTTTGCGCAATGCCGCAACGCACTGGCACGACCAGTGCTTGATTTTCACACAGGTACCAGGACGCCTGTGTGATAACCAGTTCGATCCATAATCAACGAGTCGACCGGTGGTCTGCTATCGATGACGCGGTATGGAATAATGCGCGGCTGTCACCGGCATGGAGGTTTTGACCGCTATACGCATCATTCGCTCGCAGCTCTGCAGGAGTATCACCGAACAGGAGTAGGCAGATGGAGAGGCTTGTCACAGTACCGACATCCGGCCGCCTATGGCGGTCATGGATCGGTTTTGTGTTCAGCCTGCTATGGCTGGGTCTCACCCACGCAGCTACCCCGTTGAACGGCGCCTGGCGCGAAGTCCGCGCCGGCGATACGCCGCAAACCGTGATGAACGAGTATCGCAACGGCCTGCTGCAGAGTTTCAACCCTTCACTGCTGGAGCGGTTTCCACATAGCGCACAAGGCAGCTGGGTAGTCATCGCACCGCAACCACCATGGGACAACAGCGAACGCGTGCTGACGGTTTATCCGCCTCCGCTTGGCGCGGTCACGGTGTATGCCAACGATAAGACACAGACGCTGGCACTGGATGATTTCAGCGCACCAACCCATGGTCATGGCCGGCTGGCCTGGCACGTACCTATCGAGCAGGCGGCATCCACACCAATCCTGCTGAAGTTCGAGCCATCAGCGTCGCTTAGCGCGCCGGTGCGTTTCCAGTTGTTGCCGTGGAACGACTACCTGCAGCAGGACGCGCAGTGGCTGGTATTCGCCAGTGCCTGCTTCGCAGTGATGCTGGCAATGGTGCTGATGGCCGTGTGCTTTGCGCTGATGCTGCGCGACGTCACCTATGCCTGGTATGCCGGCTACATCGTCTGCTACGCGCTGATCCAGGGTATCCAGACCGGCTTCCTGTTCCATCCGCTGGAATGGGCGTGGCTGTCCGGCATGATGGTGATGGCAGGCTCGGCGGCGGTTGCACTCTCGGTAGCGTTCGCCGCGCTGTTCATGATGCGTTTCTGCGAACTGCAGCGTTACGCTCCGCTGCTGCGGGTACCGATCGTGGCGCTGGCCGTCGGCATGATCCAGTTGGTGCTGATGCGCTGCAGCCACATCGCCATGCTGATCGACGTGGCGCAGGTTCTACTGAACCCGCTGCTGATGATCGGCGCAACGCTGTTGCTGACCGCCGCCATCGTCGCCGCCGCGCGCGGCTCGCGCCAGGCATGGTTCTTCCTCGCCGGCTGGACGCCGCTGCTGCTGCTCACCGCGATGACGAGTGCCCAGGTCAACGGCGCACTGCCTGAACTGGACTGGCTCAATGACGCCAGCCTGGCAGGTGGTGCGTTCGAGGCACTCGTGCTGTCACTGGGCCTGGCCGACCGCGCACTCAGGCTGCGCCATGATCGCGACACGGTGCGGGTGCTGGCTGACCATGACTCGCTAACCAACGTGCTCAACCGTCGCGCCTGGAGTGAGCGTGCCAGCTCCTTGCTTGCAAGCACACCATCGCGGTCGATCGCTCTGCTGTTTCTCGACCTCGACCATTTCAAGCTGCTGAACGACTATCAAGGCCACAACACCGGCGACCGCGCACTGATCGCCGTAGCCAAGGCGCTGGCTACAGAATTGCGCCCAAGCGACCTGCTCTGCCGCTACGGTGGCGAGGAGTTCGTCGCACTGCTCGACGGCGCCGTCGCACAACAGGCGATGCAGGTGGCCACCCGACTGTGCCGGCGCGTACACCGGCTGGAAATTCCGGTGAGCGCGGATTCACAGCTGCTCAGCATCAGCATCGGCATCGCCATGCGGCAGGACGGCGACAACGTGGAGTCACTGCTCGAACGCGCTGATCAGGCCATGTACGACGCCAAGCTCAATGGTCGCAACCGGGTCTGCCTCTACGCTGAGCGCATGTCGGCAAACACGCATAGCGGCCCACAGTTGCATGTGGTCGAAACGCGCGAACGCTGAACCAGGTACATGACGACCAGGATCAGCGCGCTGCAAGCTCCCGCGCCGCTGCCACCACCTCAGCCTCGCCCGGCAGTACCAGCAGCGCAGCACCGGCCAGCGGCGTAAAGGTATCCGCGCCGACTACGCGCTGCATTGGCGTGGCGCCGTAGCCGCCCTCGACGATCGCGGTGATCACACCCTCACCCACGCCAGCGCTCTTGCGACCTTCGTCCAGCACCAGGATGCGCTTGGCCGTCTTCGCCTGCGCCGCGATGAATGCGTTGTTGAGCGGTGCCAGCCAGCGCAGGTCGATCACGCGAATCTGCCAGCCGTGCTGTGCCTCGATCTGCTTCGCCGCGCGCAAGGCCATCGGCACGCCGTTGCCGAAGGTGAAGATCACCAGGTCGTTCGCGGTCTCGTTGTAGATGCGGCCCTCACCCAGCGTCATCGCCTTATCCAGGGACGGATAATCGAACTGCCACAAGCCGTCGCCGGCTTCGTACAGATCCTTGGTCATGTACAGCGCGATCGGCTCGAGGAACGCGCACACGCGGCCATCGACTTTCGCCAGCGCCATCAGCGTGCGCAGCATCATCGCCGCATCGTCGCCGCGGCTGGCGCAGCCGACGACCAGGCCCGGAATGTCACGCAGCGCCGTGATCGAGTTGTCGTTGTGGAAATGGCCGCCGAAGCCCTTCTGGTAACCGAGCGAGGCAACCCGCATCACCATCGGGTTGCGATACTGGTCATTGGAGAAGAACTGCAGCGATGCCGCCTCGCCGCGAATCTGGTCGCAGGCATTGTGGAAATACGCCAGATACTGGATCTCCGGCATGGGCAGCATGCCCATGTTCGCGTAGCCCTGGGCGAGGCCGAGGATCATCGTCTCATCCAGCAGCGTGTTGAACACGCGGCTGCCCTTGAAGGTCTTGTTGAGGCCCTTGGTGACGGTATAGACGCCGCCCTTCTGCGCCACGTCCTCACCGAACAGCAGCGCCTGCGGATACTTCGCCAGCAGGTCGTGCAAGGCCTGACCGATCTGGATCGCCAGGTGACGCGGCGGCAGATTTTCCGGCAGCTTCGCCTCACCACCGAACACCGCGAGTCGCTTTTCGGCGTAGTCTGCACGCGTAGCCTCGGTCTTGACGGCCGCCGGGGTGTACGGGGCCAGCGGCCTCATCACATCCTCGAGCGAAGTCAGCCGATGCCGCGAGTCCGCGTCCTCGGCCGCGGCGAAGCAACGCTTGCGCATGGCCTCGTACATATCCAACAACTCATCCTTGCTGTAGAGGCCGGACTCCAGTGCGATACCCGCCGAGCGCAGCAGCGGATCGCTCGCCTCCACCGCGAACAGTTCCTCGATGCTGCGCCACTCGATCTCGAAATCGGTGCCGGCATGGCCCATCACACGGGTGGTCTTCAGATGCAGGAAGGTCGGCCGACGCGTCGTGCGGCAATGTTCCACCGCGCGCTGCACCTGGGCGTAGCCCTCGGCCAGATCGAGGCCGTCGGCAAAGAAGTAATCGAGGTTGGAGCGCTGCTGGAAATTGCTGGCAACCCAGCCCGTCGGGGTTTTCACCGAGATGCCGATGCCGTTGTCCTCACATACAAACAGCACTGGCGCGGGGAGCTTCTGATACGCCGTCCACGCCGCCGTGTTGAATGCGGTCTGCGCCGTGGCATGGTTGCTGGACGCGTCGCCGAACGAGCAGATCGTGATGCTGTCATCCGGAATTGGCAGTTGGTGGCCGATCCGTCGCGCCTGCTCGATCGCCACAGCGGTACCGAGCGCCTTGGGTAGATGCGAGGCGATCGTCGAGGTCTGCGGCAGCACCCACAATGGCTTGCTGCCCCATACCTTGTGGCGGCCACCCGAAGCTGGGTCGTCCTTGCTGGCAGCAAAGCTCAGCGCCGAATCCATCACCGCATCCATCCCCGGCAGCTTGCGGAAACGCTCGGCCATGAAGCCGCCGGAGCGGTAATGCAGGAAGGCCGGATCGGTATGCCGGGTCAGCCGCGCCACCATCGCATTACCTTCGTGGCCAGACGAACCGATCGTGTAGAACACCTTGTTCTGCACACGCAGCACGCGCGCCATCAGGTCGAGGTGACGCGAGATCAGCTGCGATTCCAGCAGCTCGCGGAAGCCGCGCGCATCCAGAGCGCTGCCCGGCAGCACGGGCTGATCGTCTCGCGGTGCGGCATGCGCCTCACCCTGCCACAGCTGCACGAACTCGGTGAAGTTCTGATCGACAATTTCGGCGCGGTTGAAGCCTTTGTGGCGGGCGGCGATGGGCATGGCAGTCATGATGGTGAGGTTTCTCGTGAATGATGTGCCGCTGCGGCGGCATCGAACGGGGAATTATCTGTCGTAGGCTGATGCGCGCACCAGTGCGGCGCCATCAGATGCTTCATAGCGCACGCAGCAAGCCTGCGCGTTTTTGATCCTTGGGCCGGCCGAAGCTTTCCAGTACACGAATCTGATCGGCCAGCGAGGGAACCGGCACGGCCATATCACCACAGGACACGGTGACGATCTCCCGCACCTGCACCGGTTGCCAGCCATGCACCCCGCTCAATTCGAGGCCGCCCATCACTTCCACCGGCAGCCCAGCAAAATGGAAACGCGCGAAGCGCGAGCGAAAATGATCGGAACCATCCGGTGCATGGGCGCCGTCAAGATGCGACTGCCAATGCGCGATCAGGCTTTCTGCATCGCGTACGCTGGTCAACACATCCACGTCGGCCACCGTGACGTCCGCACCGATCAGGCGAGCAGCGGCACTCCCGATCAAAACCCACCGATCGCGGCAGTGCCGTTGAAGATCCGGCACCACCATCGCAAAGGTTTCGTGCAACAAATCGCTCATGCCGGTCGACGACGCTGCAGCCATTGCTCACGCGTCTGGCCCCAGATCTCGATGGGACTGTCCTCAAACGGTGCCGGCAGTTTGCCAAGGCCCTGAAGGCTGGAGCCGAGCCGTTGGGCAAGCAACTGCGAAGAACGGTTGTCGGGGTGGATGGAGTGGATCACCTCGGTCCATTCCAGGTTGGCGAAGGCCCAGTCGATCGCTGCCACGCTGCCTTCATAGGCATAGCCCTTTCCTTGCGCCTCACGCGCCAGGCCCCAACCCACCTCGGTGCCAGGCCAGCCTTCCGGATGCCAGGGACCGAGGCGACCGATCCAACGGCCGCTGGCCCTTTCGATCACCGAAAACATGGAGAAGCCCTGGATCATCCATGCGCCCGCTGACGTGAGAAAGCTGCGCCATGCCGCCGCGCGTACCTGCGGGCCGCCAATGAATCGCGTGCCTTCCGGGTCCGCCATCTTGCTGGCATAAGCATCGAAATCCTCCACCCGCGGCGGGCGGAGGATCAGGCGATCGGTTTCGATGATGATGTCTGGCAAACCCATTCCGCATCACTCTCCGGATACGTCCACCCATGCGGCTCGTCATGCCGGCTTTTGCCAGAATGACGAGCAAGCATCAGAGCGCTTCAGAACGCGTTGATGCCGGTCAGTTCGCGGCCCACCACCAGCTCGTGCACGGTCTCGGTGCCTTCATAGGTGATCACCGATTCGAGATTCAGCGCGTGGCGGATTGCCGAATGCTCGGTGGTGATGCCAGCGGCACCGAGGATGTCGCGACACTGACGAGCGATATCGATCGCCATGCGGCAGTTGTTCCACTTCGCCAGCGACACCTGGGTCGGCTGCATCTTGCCAGCGTCCTTCAAACGACCGAGCTGCAGCGATATCAGTTGCGCACCGGTGATGCGCCGGGCCATGTCAGCCAGCTTCAGTTGCACGGACTGATTGGAGGCCAGCGGACGGTTGAACAGGATGCGCTCCTTGGTGTAGTCCAGCACTTCCTTCAGGCACGCCTGCGCAGCACCGATCGGCCCCCAGGTGATGCCGTAACGCGCCTGCGTAAGGCAGCCCAGCGGGCCCTTCAGGCCCTTCACGTTCGGCAGCCGTGCACTGTCCGGCACGCGCACGTTGTCGAAGAACAGCGCCGAAGTGACCGACGCGCGCAGGCTCATCTTCTTGTGGATTTCCTGCGCCTTGAAGCCGGCTGTGTCAGTCGGCACCACGAAGCCCTGGATGCCGTCCTCGGTCTGCGCCCACACGATCGCGATGTGTGCGAGGTTACCGTTGGTGATCCACATCTTGGCGCCGTTGATCACCCAGTCGCCGCCATCTTTCTTGGCATGGGTCTTCATGTTCGCCGGATCGGAGCCGCCGTGCGGCTCGGTCAGGCCGAAGCAGCCGATCACTTCGCCGGCCGACATCCGCGGCAGATACTGCTTCTTCTGCTCCTCGTTACCGTAGGCATAGATCGGGTACATGCACAGCGAGCTCTGCACCGAAGCGAAGCTGCGCAACCCGGAATCGCCGCGCTCCAGTTCCTGGCAGATCAGGCCGTAGCTGACACCGTTCATGCCGGCGCCGCCGTACTCCTCGGGAATCGTCGCGCCAAGCAGGCCAAGGGCAGCAATCTCCGGAATCAGCTCCTTCGGGAAGCGGCCTTGGTCGAAACAATCGCCGATGATCGGCAGCACGCGCTCGTCGATGAAACGGCCGACGGTGTCCTGCACCATGCGTTCTTCGTCGGTAAGCAGCGAACGGACATCGTACAGATCGAGCGGATTCAGACTGACAGCCATGGAAGCTCCGGAAGCGGATGCGTAAAACCGCTATTGTAGCGCGGGACTCAGGCCTGCACAGGCGTCCCGCCAGCCAGTCCGGGCTCAATATTGGCCAGCAAAACCGGCCCCACAGCCCTTCCCCCTTGAATACCGGAAATCCATGTTCAAAGGTGTATTGCTCGGCTTCATGGCATTTGCGGCATATGCCCTCAGCGACGCTTTCGTGAAGTCGCTGAGGGGCTCGCTGCCGGCTTACGAGGCGGTGTTCTTCGGCGCCGCACTGGGGCTGTTGGCGCTGCCCTTTATCAAGGCCCGCGGTGACCGCTGGCGCGAAGTACTGGTCGCCAGGCGCCCTGGCTTGTACCTGGTGCGTGCCCTGGCAGGCGCCATCGGCGGCACGGCCGCCGTGATCGCCTTCACCGCACTGCCGATGGCCGAGGCGTTTGCGCTGATCTTCCTGCTGCCGATCTTCGTGACCATCCTGTCGGTCGCGTTGTTGAAAGAGCACGTCGGCTGGCGCCGCTGGTCGGCGGTAGTCGCTGGTTTTGTTGGCGTGCTGGTGGTGCTGCGGCCGGGTTTTCGCGCGCTCGGCATCGGCCACCTGGCAGCCGCCATCTGCGCCCTCGCCGGCGCCATCTCGATGATCGCGCTACGTGTGGCCGGCCCACATGAAAAACGCATCACCCTCTACAGCGCCGGCGTGATCGGCCCGCTGCTGCTCACCGGCGTGCTGATGCTGGCGGAATTCCGCTGGCCCAGCCTGCCGCAGATCGGCCTGCTGCTTGGCTACGGTCTGCTCGCCGCGCTGGCCGGCGTGCTGCTGATGCTGGCTACGCAGAAAGCTCCTGCCAATCACGTCGCGCCCACCCAATACAGCCAGATGCTGTGGGCGGTGCTGCTCGGCTACATGCTGTTCCACGACAAGCTGGACTGGCCGATGGCCGTTGGCATCGCGATCATCCTCGGCGCCGGCCTGTTCACTTTGATACGCGAGGAGAAGGTCACGCGCTGGTGGAAACGCTTGCGGATGGTGTGACGACTGCGCGCACGCTCGCTCGACACCCACCGCGGCCAGGACATCCTCATCGACTGGCACTACCCGGCTCGCCATCATTCGCTGCGTCGAGCTTTCAGATCCGTGAGCGTGCGCGGCATGGTGCGATATCAGCCGCCCTTGCCCGGACCGTGATCGTTGCCATGCCGGTGGTGCAGATCGGGATAGTGCGCATGCGAATGAACCAGTGGCGCATGCCGATGCGGATGTGCGTGAGGCTCCTTGCCGTCCCACGGAAAGTCGTGTTCATGCTGGTGGTGCTCGTCATGAACGTGCCGGTGATCATGGGTCATCGTCTCATGCACATGTACATGCTCGTGCCGCTCGGCGAGATGGAGCCAGACGCCCACGGCCATGAGCGCACCGGCGCACCAGAAAAGCAGGCTTGGCTGTTCCGCGAAAAGCACCAGCGAGACACCTGCACCCAGGAAAGGCGCAGTTGAGAAATAAGCCCCCGTACGTGCCGTCCCAAGACTCCTGAGTGCCAGCACGAACAGCACCAGGCTGAGACCGTAACCCACGAAGCCGACGATGCCCGTTGCGAGGGTGACCAGCACACCCGGGAAGCGATGCCCAACGAGAAGCGCCGCGGCAATGTTGATGACGCCGGCCACGACACCCTTGATCGCGGCAATCTGCACCGGATCGCCGCCAGAAACCGCGCGCGTCAGATTGTTGTCGATGCCCCAGCACAAACATGCACCAGCAATGGCCGCGGCACCCAACGGAATCATGGCGCCAGCATGCGGCCGCCATGCCAGCAGCACGCCACCGGCAACGATGGCGAGCATTCCCAGGGCAATCCGACGATCAAAGTTTTCCCGAAATACCACCCAGGCGATCAGGGCCGTCAGGACCGCCTCGAGATTCAGCAGCAGCGATGATGTGGCGCCATCCATGGATGACAGGCCCACCATAAGCAGGATCGGCGCTAACACACCACCAAAAGCCACCGCGCCAGCCAGCCATGGCAGGTCTGTGCGAGCCAGGGACGTTTCTGCAGATGGCCTACCGGCCACACGTCGGATCAGCATCCAGATCGAAAGACCGATACCGGATCCGGCATAGAGTATCCCCGCCAGCAGCAATGGAGAAATCTGGCCAACCAGGATTTTTGCCAGCGGCGTACTCAGCCCGAACAACGCCGCCGCCGCGAGTCCCTGGAAAACACCGCGCAAATGCTGATGCCTGGAAACCTGCATGTGAAATACCCCACCCATCACGGTCAGTCTCCGTCCCATAGGCTAACGGGGGCGTTACCGGTTGCTCACGCCATGCGGCACATGCCCGGTCGCCACATGCTTGCGCGCCGATTCAACATTCGCTGGTGAATCATCGAAGAAGATATCGGCGCCGAAAGCATCGAGGAACGGGCCCTTGTCGCGTCCACCGAGGAACAGCGCCTCGTCGATGCGCACGCCCCACTTGCGCAGGGTGAGGATCACGCGCTTGTGTGCGGGCGCAGAGCGCGCGGTGACCAGCGCGGTGCGGATCGGCGAATCCTCGGCCGGGAATGCGATCTGCAGGCGATGCAGCGCAGTGAGGAAGCCGCGGAACGGGCCTACCGACAGCGGCTCGGCAGCATGTTCGGTTTCGCTGCGATGGAACGCTTCCAGGCCTTCCTCGCGCGACACGCGTTCGCCCTCGTCGCCGAAGATCACCGCATCCCCGTCGAACGCGATGCGCAGTTGTTCACTGGCGCGTGGTGGCGCCGTGCTGGGCAGGATGGTGGCTGCTGCCACACCGGCCGCGAGTGCGCGGCCGACATCCTCGGCATTGGCAGAAAGGAACAGGTCGGCCTTGAACGGTGCGATGTAGTCGGAGGTCGGCGCACCGCTGGTGAATGCGGCACGGCTGATCTCCAGGCCGTAGTGCTGGATCGCGTTGAAGATGCGCAGGCCGGTATCGCCGGAATTGCGCGACAGCAGGATCACCTCGACCGGCGGCACGTCGCCCGCCAGCTTGTTGAGACCGAGCAGCTTCTGCACCAGCGGGAAGGCCACGCCGGGCTTGAGGATCTCGTTCTCGTGATCGATCTGGAACGAACGGTAGGCATCGAGCCCATCGCGTTCGAACAGCGCGTGGCTGTCACCGAGATCGAACAGGGCGCGCGAGGAGATCGCGACCACCAGCCGGTTGTCGGTGGGCGACGCGGAGTCGTAGACGGTTGGCTGGGTCATGCCGTGAATCTACCGCATTGAGCAGGAAGTGAGTGGAGAGGAGCGAGAAGTGAGAGACAGCAGGCTCCGGCCTTTCTCTCACTTCTCATTCCTCAACTGTCATTCGGCCGCAAACTGCTCGTCCAGGATGCGCTGTTCGAGGCTGTGCTCCGGATCGAACAGCAGCCGCACGCCCTGCCCGCCGGATTGCCGGATCGATACCGTCTGCACGTCCCGTACTTCATGGAAATCGGCAGTGGCGCTGACCGGGCGCTTGACCGGATCGAGCACGCGCAGGATCACCTCGGTACGATGCGGCAGGATCGCACCGCGCCAGCGGCGCGGACGGAACGGGCTGATCGGAGTGAGTGCCAGCACGTTCGCGTCCAGCGGCAGGATCGGGCCGTGCGCGGACAGGTTGTAGGCGGTGGAACCGGCCGGGGTGGAGACCAGGATGCCATCGCAGACCAGCGTCGCGAGTTTCACGGTGTTGTTGAGCTGCACTTCGAGATGGGCGGCCTGATTGCTCTGACGCAGCAGCGAGACTTCGTTGAACGCGAGTGCCGTGTGTTCGTTGCCGGCTGCATCGGTGACCTGCATCTGCAACGGAAACAGCGACGCGGTATGGGCGCGTTCGATCCGTCCTGGCAGGTCGTCGAGCTTGTGCTTGTTCATCAGGAAGCCGACGCGGCCCAGCTTCATGCCGTACACCGGCACTTCCAGCGCGCGATGGGCATGCAGGGTGCGCAGCATGAAGCCGTCGCCGCCCAGTGCCACGATCAGTTCGGCCTGTTCGGGTGGCACGTCGCCATAACGATCCACCAGTTTGCGTCGCGCCTGCTGGGCAACGCTGGTATCACTGGCGACGAAGGCAAAGCGCATATGCGGCAACCCGTTGATGTGGCTTGCCGAGATTACACAGCATGAAGGCGCAAGACCATGTCTGATCCTGCGCCTTCATTGTTCACTTGCTCAACCCGCGCTGGCTCAGCTCACTGGCACCTGCGCCAGCTGGGCCAGGCGGCGTACCGCCACCGAGGCGATCGGGTAGTCCGCGTTCTGGGTGAGGATTTCCGCCAGCATGCTGCGGGTGTACTGCAGCGACGCATCGTCGCGCTGCAGCCATGCCTGTACCGGAGAGACGTCCTTGCGGTCGCCGGTCAGGCTCAGCACCTGCAGGGCCAGCGCGCGATGCTGGTGGTTGAGCTCATCCAGCAGCGAGCCGCGTGCCTGTGCATGCCAATGGCCTTCGACCGGCAGCGCCTCGATCTGGTCGCGCAACCACTCCAGGTCCAGCGCCTCGCCCAGTTCGAAGAACACCGCCGCCACCTTCTCCATCGGCTGGCCGCTCTGCTGCGCAACCTCGACCATGTCCAGCGCGGCGCGCAGTTCCGGCATGCGGGCCAGCCGCAGCCCGAGTTCGGCTGGCAGGCCAAGACCTTCCCATTTCTCCTGGGTGCAGGAGAAATCGCCCTTGCCGGTCGGCGTCAGCACGTCCGGCAAAGCCTTGCGCAAGGCCGACACGCCGCCCTGGTAACGCTCGACGTTGGCCGCGATGTCCAGCGTGCCACCGGGACGATTGAGCAGCCAGCGGGTCAGGTGACGCAGCAGCGACCATATCTGCTTGATCGCGTCGATCTGGGTGTCCTCGGCGACCTTGCTGTCGAGCGCCTCGATCTCCGCCCACAACTCGCGCGCCTCGAGAATCTCGCGTGCCGCGGTGTATGCCTTGGCGATCGCCGCCGGGCGCTGGCCGGTGTCTTCCTGCATGCGCATCATGAAGGTGGCGCCCATGCGGTTGATCGTCGAGTTGGTCACCGCGGTGGCGATGATCTCGCGCTTCAGGCGATGGCGCTGCATGTGCTCGGCATACTTCACGTGCAACGGCTCGGGGAAGTAGCGCACCAGCTCCTTGGACAGATACGGGTCTTCCGGCACGTCCGAATCCAGCATCTGCTGGTACAGGCGGATTTTGTCGTACGACAGCAGCACCGACAGCTCCGGCCGGGTCAGGCCCAGACCACGGCTCTTGCGCTCGGTGAGCTCGGCTTCGGACGGCAGGTTCTCGACCTGTCGATCCAGCGTGCCCTCGGCTTCCAGCGTGCGGATGAAGTGCGCCATCGAACCGAGGCGGCTCACCGACTGGTGCTCCATCAGGGTGATCGCCTGGTTCTGCCGGTAGTTGTCCCACAACACCAGCTCACCGACCTCGTCGGTCATCGCAGCGAGCTGGGTATTGCGCGCGGACTCGGTGAGTTCGCCGCGCTGTACCGCGTCATTGAGCAGGATCTTGATGTTCACCTCATGGTCGGAGGTGTCCACGCCAGCGGAGTTGTCGATGAAGTCGGTGTTCAGCAGCACGCCGTGCTGCGCCGCCTCGATGCGACCCTTCTGGGTCATGCCCAGGTTGCCGCCTTCGCCGACCACCTTGCAGCGCAGCTCGGCGCCGTTGACGCGCAGCGCGTTGTTGGCGCGGTCGCCGACATCCGCATGCGTCTCGGCAGACGATTTCACGTAGGTGCCGATACCACCGTTCCACAGCAGGTCGACCGGGGCCTTGAGGATCGCGCTGAGCAGGTCGCTCGGCGCCAGCTGCGTCACGTCAGGCTTGAGGCCCAGTATCGCGCGCACTTCCGGCGAGACCGGGATCGACTTCGCACTGCGCGGATAGATGCCGCCGCCAGTGGAGATCAGCGACCTGTCGTAATCGTCCCAGCTCGAACGCGGCAGCTTGAACATACGCTCACGCTCGGCAAACGAGCGCGCGGTATCCGGGTTCGGATCGAGGAAGACATGGCGATGATCGAACGCTGCCAGCAGACGGGTGTGCTTGGACAGCAGCATGCCGTTGCCGAACACATCGCCAGACATGTCGCCGATGCCGACGCAGGTAAAGTCCTGCGTCTGGCAATCGCGGTTGAGCGAGCGGAAGTGACGCTTGACCGACTCCCACGCACCCTTGGCGGTGATGCCCATGCCCTTGTGGTCGTAACCATTGGAACCGCCGGAAGCGAACGCATCACCCAACCAGTAACCGTGCTCGATCGAGATCGCGTTGGCGATATCGGAGAACGTGGCAGTACCCTTGTCGGCCGCGACGACCAGATACGGATCGTCCGCGTCATGGCGCACCACGTCGTGCGGGTTCACTACCTTGCCTTCGACCAGGTTGTCGGTGATGTCGAGAAGGCCGTTGATGAACAGGCGATAGCAGGCGATGCCCTCGGCCAGCTGCGCATCACGGTCGCCGCCAACCGGTGCCTTCTTGACGAAGAAACCGCCCTTGGAGCCGACCGGCACGATCACCGTGTTCTTGACCATCTGTGCCTTGACCAGGCCCAGCACCTCGGTGCGGAAATCCTCGCGGCGATCCGACCAGCGCAGGCCGCCACGCGCCACCGCACCGAAGCGCAGGTGGATGCCTTCGACGCGCGGTGCGCAGACCCAGATCTCGCGGTACGGCACCGGCTTGGGTAGATCAGGCACCTTGTGCGAATCGAGCTTGTAACTGATGTAGTCGCGATGCGCGCCATCCCACAACTGGAAGAAGCTGGTGCGCAGCGTGCCGCGGATCAGTGCCACGAAGCTACGCAGGATGCGGTCTTCATCAAGGCTGGCGACGTTCTCCAGCAGCACCTTGATGGCGCTCTCGACGGCCTGGATCTGCTCGTCACGCGGCCGGGACAGCGCCGTGCTCAATCCATCGATAAGTGCCGGCTGCGCGCTCTGCACGTCGGCCGGGATCAATGCCGTCATCTCGGCCGCCAAGGTGGCACCGGCAGCCTTCTGCTCGTCCGCGGAAAGCGCCTCGCGACGCGGATCGAACTTGGCCAGGAACAGTTCCACCAGCAGGCCGGCGACCGCCGGATAACGGTTGAGGGTTTCTTCCATGTACGTCTGCGAGAACGTCGCGCCCGCCTGCAGCAGGTACTTGCAGTAGCCGCGCAGCATCGACACCTGGCGCCAGTTGAGCTTGGCGCCAAGAATCAGGCGGTTGAAACCGTCGTTTTCGGCGTTGCCACGCCAGATCTGCTCGAACGCGTCTTCGAACAGTGCACCGACCTGCTCGACACTGAAGGTGAGCTTGCCCACCGGCTGCACTTCGAAATCCTGGATCGAACGCGGCGCGGCATCGCCCGGGATCTCATACACATGCTCGGTGAGCACACGCAGGCCGAGGTTCTCCAATTGCGGCAGTACTTCGGACAATGCGATGTCGCCACCTGAGCGGTACACCTTGAAGCGCAGGGTCTCGGGCGCCTTCGGCGGGTGGTAGAACGACATCCGCAACGCGTTGTCGCCATCCAGCAGCGACAGTTGATGCACGTCTTCGGCTGCAACTGCCGGACTCACGTCCTCGACATAGCCGGCCGGTAGCGATTTGGCATAACGATTGGCCAGCACCACACCTTCGTGGTCGCCGCGCGAACTCACCAGCGCATCGCGCACTTCGTCGTGCCAGTTGCGCACGATGCTGGCAACGCCCTGCTCCAGTGCGGCCAGGTCATACGGTGGCTGGTCGCCGATCTTCGGTCGCACCACGATGTTCAGTCGCGCCAGCGCGGCTTCGCCCATCTGCACCGACGAGTCGCTCTGCTCGGCGTGCAGCGCCGTACCCAGCAAGGTCTCGATGCGCTCACGCACCGACGTGTTGAAGCGGTCGCGTGGCACGAACACCATGCAGGTGAAGAAGCGACCATAGCGGTCGCGACGCACGAACAGCCGCGTGCGGGCGCGCTGGCGCAGTTCGAGGATGCCCATCGCCGTGGCGAACAGCTCGTCCTCGCTGCTCTGCAATAGCTCCTCGCGCGGCAGCGTTTCCAGAATGTGGCGCAGTGACTTGCCCGAATAGGAATCGCGCTTGAGCCCGGAACGGGCCAGCACTGCCTCGACTTTATGGCGCACCAGTGGCACGTCCTGCGGGCGGGCCATGTAGGCGTTGGAGGAGAACAGGCCAAGGAAGCGCTGCTCGGCCACCGCCCTGCCGTTGGCGCCGAACTTCAGTACGCCGATGTAATCCATGTAGCCGGCGCGATGCACATGCGAGCGCGCGTTGGTCTTGGTCAGGATGATCGCGTCGGTGGAGCCGGACTGCGGCAATTCGCTGGCGGCCAGCGTACGCAATGAACGCGGCGCCATCGAGCGGTCATTCTTGTGCAGGATGCCCAGGCCGGAGCCTTCGATCGAACGCAGTACCCGCTCACCATCAGCCTCGGCGACTTCGTATTCGCGATAGCCTAGGAAGGTGAAGTTGTCATCGGCGATCCAGCGCATGAACTCGCTGGCCTCGTTCACCGAGGCTGCATCCAGCGGCAGTTTGCGTTGGGGCAGATCGGTGGCGATCGCCAACGCCTTGTCGCGCATCGCGGCCCAGTCGGTTACGGCTATGCGCACATCGTCCAGCGCGGCTTCGACCTGTGACTGCAACTCAGCCTGCTCGGCCTCGTCGGCCACCCGGTCGATCTCGAAATGCATGACGGATTCGGATGCGCCAGCCTCATCGCCCAGGCTTTGCAGCTTTCCGGAGGCATCACGCACCGCTTTCACCACCGGATGGATCACCGCGTGGATCTGCAGCTTGGCCGAGACGATCATGCTCACCGTGTCGATCAGGAACGGCATGTCATCGGTAACGATCTGCAGCAGGCTGCGGCCAGCGTGGGCATTCACCGGATTGAGTATCCGGATCGAGGCACGGCCGCCCTGGCGCTGCTGCATGAAGTTCAGCAGGCCACCGACCAGCGCCGCCCACTGCGTCGGGGTATGCAGACTCGCATCGCTGCCGGCGATGCGGGCGAAGAAGGCCTGGCAGAAAACCTGCGCCTCATCCAGATGCTGGGGCGACAAACCGCTTTTTTTCAGCTCTTCAAGCACATCAGACGAGAGGGGAAGATCATTCACTGCATGGATCGCATTCATGGCATCTACTGGTCGGTGGAGACAGCGTGAGAATGGGGGTAATAAAGCCTTGGAAGGATACGCTGCGCTGCATGACGAATCCACCCGCGACGGCGCGGCCGCACCATGCCCGTGCGCATGGATTCAGCGGTTTGTCACGTCTGTGCAGATTGCGCACAGGAAGCCGCATTGCGTTGACAGGTACGCGACGTAGGCGTCTACCATCGATACCATCACGCCAGCTACTTAGTGCCCGTGTCCCGCAAACCTGCAGGGGTCCGCATGCCTTGCAAAGGCAGGCCACCGACTTGCGCGTCTCCTATCGACCGCGATCGGTGGTGTTACGTCGCACGACATCGGCAGCAAACCGTTCACACCGCAGCCACACCTGTCAATGACTGGATTCATGTCGCCAATAAAATGTAAACTGGACGGTATAGTCTTACGCAAGGGCCGCAGACATGGCCTCTTGGCGGCACTACATGAACAGGTAGACGATCGGGCAACTGACCGCCCGACCAACCAATGACACAAGACACGCGGGTCTCGATGCAGTAACTAGTCAACCGACTTGCTGCACCGCGTCCCGGCCACGCCCCTCATTCCCGATCAAGCCACGTCCTGGAGCTCCCATGAAGTCCTCGTTTTTGCACACACCCGTGCTGTGCTTGAGCCTGCTGGCGCTGGCCGCCTGCGGCAAGCAACAGGGACCGCCGAAGATGCCGACCCCGCAGGTAGGCGTCATCACGGTGCAACCCGAAAACGCACCGCTGACCAAGGATACGTCCGGCCGGCTGTCGCCCTATTACAGCGCCAACGTAACCGCCCGCGTCTCCGGCGTGCTGCTCAAGCGCAATTACACGGAAGGCAGCGCGGTCAAGCAGGGCCAATTGCTGTTTGAAATCGATCCGGCCTACTACCAGACCCAGCTCAACACCGCCCTGAGCATCCTGGCCCAGGACCAGGCTACGTATACGAACGCCCGCGTCACCGCCGAACGCGATCACAAGCTGATACCCAAAGGCTATGTGTCGCAACAGCAGGTGGACAACGACGACGCCGCCGTGCGCACAGCCGCCGCCAAGGTCCAGGCTGACCAGGCGGGCGTGGCCAGCGCGCGGGTCAATCTGGGCTATACCAAGGTGACTTCGCCGATCGATGGCATCGCCGGCCAGCAGCAGGTCACAGTTGGCGCCACCGTGGGCAATGGCACCAGCGATGTCGGCTCTGGCGGCACCTTGCTGACCACCGTCCAGCAGATCGACCAGCTGTACGTGAACTTCACCACCAGTGCCGCCGATCTGTCGATGCTGCAACAGGCGCAGAGCAAGGGCAGCGTCGCGCTCTCCGCGCAAAACAAGACCACCGTGCAGGTCATCCTGCCCGACGGCAGCAAATACGACCAGCTGGGCACACTGGACTTCTCCGATGTGTCGGTGAACGCAACCACTGGTGCCGTCAACCTGCGCGCCCTGGTGCCCAACCCGAAGCACCAGTTGCTGCCAGGCATGTACATAACCCTCACCGTCAACCTCGGCCAGCTGAATAACGTGTTCCTGGTCCCGCAGCAGGCATTGCTGCGCGATTCCGCTGGCGCCTATGCGCTGGCGATGGGACCGGATGGCAAGGTTGTACGCAAGGACGTCAGCGCCAGTGACAGCTACAACAACAAGTGGATCGTCACCAGCGGCCTGAGTGCAGGCGACCAGGTGATTGTGTCGGGCCTGCAAGGTGTGAAGGAAGGCAGTCCCGCTCAAGCGTCACCCTGGCAGCCAGCGCAGGCCACTCCGGCTAAGGCAGGGTCCGCCTCAGGGCAAAACGGTCAATCCGCCAGCAGCAAGCAGTAAGGAAGCCGTCTCATGCCAAGTTTCTTTATCGAACGCCCGATCTTCGCCTGGGTGGTCGCCATCCTGATCTCCCTGGGCGGCATCATTGCGATGCTCAACCTGGGCATCGATTCCTACCCGGATATCGCGCCGCCCCAGGTAACGATCAGCGCGAGCTATCCCGGTGCCAGCGCCGCGACGATGGAGTCGACGGTGACCCAGGTGATCGAGCAGCAGCTCACCGGCATCGACAACCTGCTGTATTTCAGCTCGTCGTCCAATTCCAGCGGCTCCAGCACGATCACCCTGACCTTCGCCACCGGCACCAACCCTGACATCGCCCAGGTGCAGGTACAGAACAAGGTCACCCTATCGCAGCCGCTGTTGCCGTCCTCGGTGACCCAGCAGGGCGTGGTGGTGGCCAAGGCCAGCCCCGACATCCTGATGTTTATCGGGCTGACCTCCGACAATTCATCGATCGACGCGGCTCGCCTCGCCGATATCGTCGCCTCGCAGATTCAGCCGGTGATCTCCCGTGTCAACGGCATCGGCAACACCTTCGAGCTCGGCTCGGAGTACGCCGTACGCATCTGGCTCAATCCGGACAAGTTGCAGGGCTACGGACTTTCGTCCAGCCAGGTCCTGAACGCCGTCAGTGCGCAGAATGCCCAGTTCGCCGCTGGCTCCCTGGGTGCCGATCCATCCACCAAGGGCCAGGAGTTCACCGCCACTGTCGCCGCCGACACGCTGTTTTCTTCGCTGCAGCAGTTTCGCAACATCATCGTGCTGGCCAATAGCGACGGCACGGTAGTCCGACTGAGCGATGTCGCCCGCATCACGTTCGGGCCGCAGAGCTATGGTTCGGCGGCGATCTACAAGGGCAAGCCAGCTGGCGGCCTGGGGCTGTTCCTGCTGCCCGGCGCCAATGCGCTTTCCGTGGCCCAGGCGGTAAAAGCGCAAATGGCGGTCCTGGCCAAGGATCTCCCGGCCGGCGTGGAATGGGACGTGCCCTACGACACCACCCCGTTCATCATTGCCTCGATCACCGATGTGGTGCACACGCTGCTCGAGGCGATCGTGCTGGTGTTCCTGGTGATGCTGATCTTCCTGCAGAACATCCGGGCCACCATCATCCCTACCCTGGTGATTCCGGTGGCCTTGCTGGGCACCTTCATCGGTCTGTACATACTGCATTACTCGCTTAACCAGCTCACCCTGTTCGGCATGGTGCTGGCGATCGGCATCGTGGTGGATGACGCGATCGTGGTGATCGAGAACGTCGAACGCATCATGAGCGAGGAGCACCTGGAGCCCAAGGCCGCCGCCAGCAAGGCGATGAGCCAGATTACCGGCGCGATCGTGGCGATCACCGTGGTGCTGACGGCCGTGTTCGTGCCCTCGGCCCTGCAGCCGGGCGCCACCGGCATCGTCTATGCCCAGTTCGCGCTGACCATCGCCATGTCGATGGCGTTCTCGGCGTTCCTGGCGCTGTCGTTCACTCCGGCGCTGTGCGCGAGCCTGCTCAAGCCGACCCATAACGAGAAGAAGAACGTCGTCTTCCGCTGGTTCAACAAGACTTTCGACTGGGTGACACATACCTATCACGGCCATGTCGGCAGTGCGGTACGCCACGCCCCGCGCTGGATGCTGGCGTTCGCGCTGGTCACCGTGCTGGCCGGATTTCTGTACACCCGTGTGCCGACCAGTTTCGTACCCGACGAAGATCAAGGCTTCATGCTGGCGGTGATCTCCCTGCCGCCGGGTGCCACCTTGCAGCGCACCGACCAGGTGATGACGGAAATTCGCAACAAGCTGGAGCACAGTCCGATCGGCAATGACATCGTGGCGATCTTCCAGCCGGAAGGCTTCAGCTTCGTCGGCAACGCGGAAAACGTCGGCATGGCCTTCATCAAGCTGACTCCGTGGGACAAGCGCTCGCAAACCGCGATGCAATTGATCCCGCAGGCCAACGGGATCTTGCACAGCATCACCGACGCGCAGATTTTCGTGGTGAACCTGCCGACCATTCGTGGCCTCAGCCAGTTTGGCGGCGTCGACATGTATCTGCAGGCACGTGCCGGTCAGTCGCGCGGTGAACTGGCCCAGGCCATGGGCACCCTGCTGGCCAAGGCCAGCAAGGACCCCACGCTTTATGGCATCCGTCCCAATTCGCTGCCGGAAGCGCCGCAGCTGCAGATGAGCGTCGACCGCGTGCAGGCCCAGGCGATGGGGTTGTCACTCACCGATGTGTACAGCGCCCTGCAATTGCTGCTGGCACCTAATTACATCAACCAGTTCACCTACCAGGGCCGCATCAAGCGCGTCTACATGCAGGCGGATGCGCCGTACCGCATGGGGCTGGATGCACTGCAACACATCTATACGCCCAGTGGCGTCAGCAGTGCCGCCAGTACCACGACCAACGCCAGCGGTTATCTCACCCAGGTCAATCCCTCGGTGAGCAATAACTCGATCAGCCCGTACAACATGGTGCCGCTGTCCAGCGTAGTGAAGGCAGACTGGGGTATGGGACCGGTCTCGCTGCCGCGTTACAACGGCTATTCCGCGGTGGAAATCGTGGGCAATTCGGCGCCTGGCTACTCCACCGGCCAGGCCATGCAGGCGCTGCAGAACATCATCGACAAGGACCTGCCGGGCGGCTTCGCCTCGGATTGGACCGGTCAGTCGTATCAGGAAGTGCTGGCCGGCAACTCGGCCACGGTACTGCTGCTGATGTCGATCCTTGTCGTATTCCTGTGTCTGTCGGCACTGTATGAAAGCTGGTCGATCCCGCTCGCCGTATTGCTGGTGGTGCCGCTTGGCCTGTTGGGCTTGGTGACGTTCGACATGCTGACCGGCATGCCCAACGACATCTACTTCAAGATCGGTCTGGTCACCGTCATGGGTCTCGCCGCCAAGAACGCGATCCTGATCGTCGAGTTCGCCGTGGAGCAGCAGGCCGCCGGCAAGCCCCTGTTCGAGGCCGTCCTCACTGCAGCCCGACTGCGCTTGCGGCCGATCCTGATGACCTCGATGGCCTTCATCCTGGGCGTGTTCCCACTGGTCATCTCCAGCGGCGCAGGCGCGGTATCCCGTCACGAGATCGGCACCGGCGTGATCGGCGGCATGATCTTCGCCACCTTCCTCGGCCTGCTGCTGATCCCGGTGTTCTACGTGGTGGTGCGGCGCATGCTGGGCGACAAGCTGGATGGCGATACGCCGCCGGCCACGCCAACCTCTGGCGGCATGCAGTCGTTCGATTCGGATCCACGTCGCGGGCATTGAGTCGAGTTCCTCCCTCTCCCCCTCGGGGAGAGGGTCGGGACGAGGGAAACGCGCTCGTCCTTCCCTCTCAACAACGCCAATAAATAAAAAGCCCGGACAGGTTTCCCCGTCCGGGCTTTTTATTGAACTGATGCCGACTTAACGCAAACCGGTTTCCGCGCGTGCGATCACCATGCGCTGGATCTCGCTGGTGCCTTCATAGATCTCAGTGATCTTGGCGTCGCGGAAATAACGCTCCAGCGGCATCTCCTTCGAATAGCCCATGCCGCCGTGGATCTGCACCGCCTGGTGGCTAATCCACATCGCCGCTTCCGACGCGGTGAGCTTGGCCACCGCTGCCTCGGTACCGAACCGACCGCCGTGCTTTTCGGTTTCGCCCTTGGTCCATGCCGCACGCAGGGTCAGCAGGGTTGCCGCATCCAGTTTGCACTTCATGTCGGCGATCTTCGACTGGGTCATCTGGAAGGTGCCGATCGGTACGCCAAACGCCTTGCGGTCACGCGACCACTGCAACGTCGCCTCGTACGCGGCGCGGGCAATACCGACCGCCTGCGAGGCGATGCCGATGCGGCCCGCGTCGAGCACGCCCATCGCGATCGAGAAGCCCTTGCCCTCGTCGCCCAGCAGGTTTTCCTTCGGCAGGACGTAATCGGTGAACTCGATCTCGCAGGTAGCCGAGGCGCGGATGCCGAGCTTGGGCTCGCTCTTGCCGGCATGGAAGCCTGGCAACTGAGTGTCGATGATGAAGGCCGACACGCCCTTGGCGCCGATGCCCGGCGTGGAGATCGCGAACAGCACGATGTAGCGCGCCACCGGGCCGGAGGTGATCCAGCTCTTCTTGCCGTTGATCACCCAGTCGCCGTTTGCGTTCTTGCTGGCGCGGGTATGCATCGCCGAAGCGTCGGAACCGGACTGCGGCTCGGTCAGCGCATAGGCGCCGATCGCTTCGCCAGTGGCGATCGCGCGCACGTACTTCTGCTTCTGCTCCTCATTGCCATGCTTGAGGATGCCGTTGCAGAACAGCGAATTGTTTACCGACATGATGGTCGCGGTGGCGGCATCGGCCGCGGCGATCTCGATCATCGCCAGCACATAGGCAATCGGGTCCATGCCGGCGCCGCCGTATTCATGCGGCACCTCGATACCCATCAGGCCGAGCTGGCCCATCTCGCGGATGTTCTCCAGCGGGAACTCACCCTTGGCATCCAGCTCCGCCGCCACCGGCACGATGCGCTTCTGCGCGAAATCGCGGGCAATCGACTGGATCGACAGCTGGTCTTCAGTAAAACGGAAATCCATGCGCTACTCCCGGACACCGCATGTAGCGGCTGATCAAGACGAAACCTTTGGCCAAAGGCCAGCCGGCTATTGTAACTATCCATGTCATCTGCGTCGTGCCCCCGGCGCAGACATCGCCAGAGGCAGCGCCCCTGTCTGCCGCTTGACGCCCCGGCAAACCAAGGCCAGACTTGTTATCTCTGTATCGCGATATAAGGATGCCCGATGGATCTGGCGACCGCCTCCAGCGTGCTCCGGCTGCTGGCCGACCCCACCCGCGTGCGCCTGCTGGCGCTGCTCGAGCACGAAGAACTCACCGTCGCCGAGCTGGCCGCCGTGCTGCATCTGGCACAGCCGCGTGTCTCCACGCACCTAGCCAAGTTGAAGGAGGCAGGGTTGGTGCGCGACCGGCGCGCCGGCGTGTCCGCGTATTACCGCGCCAACAACGAGGGTGACGAGGCCCAGCACAGCTTGCTCGGCTCGCTGCGCGAGAGCATCGACGATGCCTTGTTACGCGAAGACAGCGCTCGCCTGCCCGGCGTGCTGGCCAATCGTGCACGCGAGGAAGGCTGGGCCGACACCGTGGCTGGCGACATGGAGCGCCACTATTCGCCCGGTCGCACCTGGGAGACGCTGGCACGGTCGCTGCTGCAATTGCTGGGCACCGGCGACGTACTCGATATTGCCTCTGGCGATGGCATCACCGCCGAATTGCTGGCACCGCACGCGCACTCCATCGTCTGTGTCGACAGTAGCGAACGCGTGGTCGAGGCTGCAGCAAAGCGCCTGCACTCCTTCGCCAACGTGCAGGTACGCCAGGGCGACATGCATGCGCTGGACCTGGGTGAGCAGCGCTTTGACCTGGTGCTGATGCTGCATGCACTGACCTACGCCGAACATCCTGCCCAGGCCGTCGCCGAAGCCGCACGACTGCTTCGCCCCGGCGGCCGGCTGCTCGCCGTCACGCTGGGCCAGCACGACCATCGCACCGCGGTCGAGCCATTCGACCATCGCAACCTCGGCTTCAGCAGCGAGCAGCTGGAAGGTTTCGCCGTCGCCGCCGAACTGGACGTGCTGAGTTGCATCCGGCTCAGTCGCGAACGCAAGGCGCCTCATTTCGAAGTGATCAGCCTGCTTGCACGCAAGTCATCTTGAACTACCGCTTCACCGCATAACCGAAGGACGTTTGATGAGTAACCTGCCCTGGATCCACCCCGATCGCGTCGCCCTGCTGGAGCAGGCGCTGCGCCAGCGTATCCTGATCCTCGACGGCGGCATGGGCACCATGCTGCAGGCGCATGAGCTGGACGAAGGCGGCTTTCGTGGCGAGCGTTTCGAGCATGGCCACGACGGTCATGCGCATGTCCACGATAATCATGCCCATCCCGGTGGCTGCGACCTGAAGGGCAACAACGACCTGCTCACCCTGACCAAGCCGGAGATCATCCGCGGCGTGCACGAGGCCTACCTCGAGGCCGGCGCCGACCTGGTCGAGACCAACACGTTCAACTCCACCCGCATCAGCCAGGCCGATTACCAGCTGCAGCATCTGGCCTACGAATTGAACCTCGAAGGCGCCCGCCTCGCCCGCGCTGCCTGTGATGCGATGACTGCAAAAACGCCACACCAGCCGCGCTTCGTGATCGGCGTGCTCGGGCCCACCAGCCGCACCGCCTCGCTGTCGCCGGACGTCAACGACCCGGGCTTCCGCAACGTCACGTTCGAGGAGCTGGCCGAGAACTACACCGAATCCACCAACGGCCTGATCGACGGTGGCGCCGACGTGATCATGGTCGAGACGATCTTCGACACCTTGAACGCCAAGGCCGCGTTGTTCGCGTTGAGCGAGCTGTTCCACCAGCGTGGCGCACGGATGCCGGTGATGATCTCCGGCACCATCACCGACCGCTCCGGCCGCACTCTGTCGGGCCAGACCGCCGAGGCGTTCTATTACTCGGTGCGCCACGCGCGGCCACTGTCGGTCGGCTTCAACTGCGCACTCGGCGCGGACGACCTGCGCCCGCACATCCAGACGCTGGCGGGTATCGCCGAGAGTTATGTCAGCACCCATCCGAATGCCGGCCTGCCGAACGCCTTCGGTGAATACGACGAAACCCCCGAGGACATGGCTGGCGTCATCGGCGGTTTCGCCCGCGATGGCCTGCTGAACCTGGTTGGCGGCTGTTGCGGCACCACGCCGGCGCATATCAAGGCGATTGCCGAGGCGGTGCGCAACCATCCGCCGCGTACATTGCCATCGGCCACCAAAGTGGAGGCCGCATAACATGGCGCGTCATACCCGCCTTTCGGGCCTCGAACCGCTGGTCATCACACCCGACCTGCTGTTCATCAACGTCGGCGAGCGCACCAACGTCACTGGTTCGGCACAGTTCAAGAAGCTGATCAAGGAAGACCGCTACGACGAGGCGGTCGAAGTAGCCCGCCAGCAGGTCGAAAACGGCGCGCAGATCATCGACATCAACATGGACGAGGGGCTGATCGATTCCGAGGCGGCGATGACCCGTTTCGTCAACCTGATCTCGTCCGAGCCGGATATCGCCCGCGTGCCATTCATGATCGACTCGTCCAAATGGACGGTGATCGAGGCCGGCCTGCGCTGCCTGCAGGGCAAGGGCATCGTCAACTCGATCTCGATGAAGGAAGGCGAAGCACAGTTCCTCGAACACGCGCGCAAAGTGCAGCAGTACGGTGCCGCCGCGGTGGTCATGGCATTCGACGAACAAGGCCAGGCCGACACCTGCGAGCGCAAGGTGGAGATCTGCTCGCGCGCCTATGAATTGCTGACGAAGGAACTCGACTTCCTGCCCGAAGACATTATCTTCGACCCGAACATCTTTGCGATCGCCACCGGCATCGAGGAGCACAACAACTACGCGGTGGATTTCATCGAAGCCACCCGCGAATTGAAGAGGCGCTTCCCGGATTGCCATATCTCCGGCGGCGTCTCCAACGTGTCGTTCTCGTTCCGCGGCAACAACATCGTGCGCGAGGCGATCCATTCGGTATTCCTGTTCCACGCCATCAAAGCCGGCATGGACATGGGCATCGTCAACGCCGGCGCGCTGACGATCATGGACGACATCGATCCGCCGCTGCGTGAGCGCGTCGAGGACGTGGTGCTGAATCGCCGCGATGACGCCACCGAACGGCTGCTGGAGATCGCCGACAATTACAAGGGCAAGCGTGGCGAAGCCGTGGTCGAGACGCTCGCCTGGCGCGAGAAACACGTACGCGAGCGACTCAGCCACGCGCTGGTACACGGCATCGACCAGTACGTGGTCGAAGACACCGAGGAAGCCCGCCAACTGTCGACGCGCCCGCTCGACGTGATCGAGGGGCCGTTGATGGACGGCATGAACGTGGTCGGTGACCTGTTCGGTGCCGGCAAGATGTTCCTGCCGCAGGTGGTGAAGTCCGCCCGCGTGATGAAGAAGGCGGTGGCCTACCTGCTGCCGTACATCGAGGCGGAAAAGCTGCGCACCGGCGACATGGGCAAGAACAACGGCAAGATCATCATGGCCACGGTCAAGGGCGACGTGCACGACATCGGCAAGAACATCGTCGGCGTGGTGCTCCGCTGCAACAACTTCGAGGTGATCGATCTCGGCGTGATGGTACCGGCGCAAAAAATTCTGGAGGCCGCGATCGCAGAAAAGGCCGACATGATCGGCCTGTCCGGTCTGATCACGCCGTCGCTGGAGGAAATGAGCCAGGTCGCGCGCGAGATGCAGCGGCAGGACTTCCACATCCCGCTGCTGATCGGCGGCGCCACCACCTCGCGTGCGCACACCGCGCTGAAAATCGAGCCGCATTACAAGGCCGGCACGGTCTGGGTGAAGGACGCCTCGCGCGCCGTCGGCGTGGCGCAGTCGCTGGTCAGCAAGGATCTGGTCGACGACTTTCTCGCCAAGGTGCGCGCCGACTATGCCGACGTGCGCGAACGCCATCGCAACCGCGGCCCCGGCAAACAGCTGGTATCGCTGACCAAGGCGCGCGCCCAGCGCTTCAGCTGCGACTGGGCCACCTACGCGCCACCGCAGCCGAACAAGCCAGGCGTCACCGTGTTCGACGATTACGATCTCGCCACGCTGCGTCCCTACATCGACTGGACGCCGTTCTTCCAGGCGTGGGAACTGGCAGGCCATTATCCTGCCATCCTCACCGACGCCGTGGTCGGCACCCAGGCCAGCGAACTGTTCCGCGATGCACAGGCAATGCTCGACAAGATCATCACCGCGAAGTGGTTGACCGCCCGCGCCGTAATCGGCCTGTGGCCTGCGGCGAATGTCGGCGACGATGTGGAAGTGTATGCCGACACCGATCGCACGCAGCGGCTCGCCATCTTGCATAGCCTGCGTCAACAGGTCGACAAACCCGTCGAGCGCCCCGATTTCTGCCTGGCCGATTTCATTGCACCAAAAGAATTCGATAAGCCCGATTGGCTGGGCGGCTTCGCAGTCACCGCCGGCATCGGCATCGAAGAACATCTGGCGCGCTTCGAGGCCGATTACGACGACTATTCGTCGATCCTGCTGAAGGCACTCGCCGATCGCCTAGCCGAGGCCTTTGCCGAGCATATGCACGAACGTGTACGGCGCGAGTTCTGGGGCTTCGTGCCGGACGAATCACTCGACAACGACGCGCTGATCGCCGAAAAATACCGCGGTATCCGCCCGGCTCCCGGCTACCCGGCCTGCCCCGACCACACCGAAAAGACTGCGCTGTTCGCCCTGCTCGACGTCACCCGCAACACCGGCATCGAACTGACCGAAGGCTTCGCGATGTACCCCACGGCTGCCGTCTCCGGCTGGTACTACTCGCATCCGGAAAGCCAGTACTTCGTGGTCGGTCGGCTCAGCAAGGAACAGGTCGAAGATTATGCCAAACGCAAAGGCTGGACACTGGTCGAAGCCGAACGCTGGCTCGCCTCCAACCTCGACTACGACCCCGAATGACCGGTAGGAATACACACTGTGCGCGATGCTTTTGCGTGTACCTCGCGAAAGGCCATCGCGCACGACCGAAGGAAGTCCCTTGTGGGTAGGTGCGCTCCTACGACTCCAGGTCAGGCAATCGTGTCACCGGTAATGCTGTTCTTGTGATGACGCAGATGCACGACCAGGTTGTAGACCGAGACGAACGCCGGGAAGAAATTCGAGATGATGCCCACCGAATCGTTCTTGCCGACCGTGAAATAAGCCAGCAACAACGCACTGCCCACCACCGACAGCCACCAGAACGACAGCGGCATCACCACCCGCTTGTGCTTGCGTGTGTAGTACAGCTGCACAAACCAGCGGCTGGTGAACATCACCGAGCCGAGCAAGCCAACAACCTTCCACGGTGTCAGCTGGAAATGCTGCAACGCGTGCAGGATATGGGCAAGTTGAGTGCTGAGAAAATCCATGGTCGGGTGCTTTGGCGTTGGAAGAACGGCGAGTTTACAACCCTCCACACGCACCACCGCCGAGCCGGCCCATAGCCTGCCAGTCGCCCTGTCCGGGGACGAAAACCGGCGCCAACCATTGACCCGCGCGACGACTCCCCCTAGAATTCCGCGTTCTCGGCGGGCGATTAGCTCAGCGGTAGAGCACTGCCTTCACACGGCAGGTGTCGCAAGTTCGATCCTTGCATCGCCCACCACTAGATTCCACGAAAAAGGCCACCGGATGAGGTGGCCTTTTTCGTTGCATGAACGTCAGAGCGGCAAACGCCACTTACCTGCCTCGACTAATCGATGGATGAGGTCGCGTGCATGCAGTCCATGACCTGTTCGGAGAACCAGGCGTCCTGTCCAGCGTTCGCATGATACTTTGCGGTAGTGGTTGGCCCAGTGGCGACGATATCTACCAGTGCGACCATTGGGCCGCCCGCACCATCCCTGAGCTGGATACTGGTTCCCCCGAACATCGGTACGACGGCCATCTGAGCCGATCTTTTCGACCAGCTTCCAGAAACACAGGCGACAACCTCATCCACGCTTCTGTCTCCTACGTAGTAACCGGTCGCGGGTGAATCGCGCAGGCTTTGTACCTCGGTGCATGCGGACAGGAGCCCAACAACAGCAATGAAGGCCAGATATCGTTTCATGATCATTTGTATCCGTGGGTTTTCATGTTGTGCCAGACCATCATCAGTGTATCTGGCTTCCGCTTTCGACTGAAACCGCATAGCCGGGTAGCTATCACCGGCTCGCACATCTCCACCTGAACATACCAAACGAAACCTGCGATGCCATTCTCGCTACTCCGGAGTGGAACCGGTCTGGCGACTTGGTTGCGAGAAGAAAGTCATTGTCACCCTGTTGGCAACGACCGCCGGTTGTATCGAGCACTTCAAATGACTTTTCAGTCCAGGCAAGCATTCTTAAACCGTTTGTTCCGCAACGTCCATCCTTGAAATACAACCGCGCGGCAGGAAGCATCAGAGCTTTAGATCAAGGCTGAGACGTACCTCCCGTGGCTCGCCGGGATGCACGGTAATGCCATCGGGCACTGGCGCGCTGGCAAGCGAAGCACGGTAGTCCTGCTCATATTCGATGTCGTAATACCTGCGGTCAAACAGGTTGAGTACGTCCAGCGTCAGCGATACCGAAGACGTGAGCGTGCGCTGCAGACGCAGGTTTGTGACGATCGCTGACGAACCGACCAGCGTGTTGTCCTGCGATAGTGGATATTTGCCGATGTAGCGCAGCTTGATATCGCCCGACCAGTTGTCGACGTCGTGTACGGTCAAGCCCAACGATGCGACCTTCGGCACTGCGTTGGGTATGTGATCACCCAACTCGCCATTGTCGTTGTTGTTGGCGAAGCGCGCATGCGTCCATGCCAGATCGGCGTCGAACAGCAACCAGTCGTTGATCACCGCGTGATTGTTCCATTCCACGCCGTAACGCTTGCTGGCACCGTTGGGCGTGGTGCTGCCGACTGCCGAATCCGCGTCGTAAACCAGCTCGGATTCACTGTTCAAACGCCAGAGCGACAGCGAGCTTTGCAGGCCGGGAATGATCTCGGTGCGTACACCGATCTCCTGACCGAAGGCACCGACCAGCGGCGGTACGGGCGATGCCGAGCCACCAGTGGTCGGGTCGATCCGGTAGATCACACCGCGCGCGTCGTTGCTATGGAAGCCGTCACCAGCATCGAGGAAAAACTCGGTCTTGGCCCACGGGCCAAAGACCAGCGCGAGCTTTGGCGATGTGCGGCTCCCGGACGCGTCGCCGGTGTTCTGCGGAATATTAAACTCGGTCAGGCCCAGGTGAATATCGTCCTGGCGTATACCGATCTGACTGCGAAACCAGTCGCTCCACACGGTGGTGTTCTCGAGATACACGGCTGCTTCGGTTTCGTTGACGCGATTGTCGTTGACAGTCTGGAACGGGATGCGGTCCTCGGTGTTGAACAGACCGACATCGATATGATCGTGACGCAGCTGAAAGCCGGCCTCGGTGGTGGAATCATGGCCGAACAGGCTCCCGGTCCAGCCGCGGGCGATCTTGGTGCCAACCAGGTTGCGCGACTCTGCCTGCTCGAACTGGTCGCCAGTGTCCGGTCGCAGCTCGAAATAGGTGAAGTCGGAAAACAGCTGCAGTCGGTAGTGCTCGGCATACGCCGATACCTTGGTGTAACCGTTGGCGTCCTGGGTATGCCATTCGCCGGAGAGGATGTCGCGGCCGCTATAGCCACCATCGCTGGTATCCAACGCGCAGAACTGGCACAGCGCCCCGGACTGGATGAGCGACAGTGGCACCTGGTCGGTGGAATCCCAATGGGCGTCATAGGCGTTGAGGTCGATGGACCAGCCACGCGCGGCATCGCCATCGCTCAGGCGCGTCAGTCCGTTGAACTTGTGCATGTCCTCGGGCAACCGCCACGGTCCGTTTTCGCTCAGCACCTCCACCGCACCCAGCAAGGTGGGGCCGGCGGCGCTGGTGTTGCCACTGTCGGTCGTGGCCCAAGCCGGCAGCGACACTGGCGTGGAGCCGGCCAGCAGCATGCGACGGTAATCGAAGCTGCCGAGGGTAAGGTCGAGGATGGGACTGGGTAGGACGTTGCGGTAAAGAATGTCGGCCGAACCGGCAGCGGAGAAATCGCCGTTCTCGGCAAAGTAGGTGCCCTTGCGGTAATCGATCTGCTGCACCAGCTCGGGTATCAGGAAATTGAGGTCGGAATAGCCCTGGCCGTGTGCATTGGTCGGCATGTTGACCGGCACGCCGTCCACGCTGGTGGCGAAGTCGGTGCCGTGATCGAGGTTGTAGCCACGCAGAAAATACTGGTTGGCCTTGCCATCGCCGGAATGCTGGGTCACCACCATGCCTGGAATCGCCTCCAGCACCTCGCCCGGGCGCAGCAGCGGAATATCCTGCAGCAGCGACCCGAGAATGACGCCCTGCGACGCGGCGCTGCTGGTGCCAATACCGTTGTTGTAGTGGCCAACCACGTCGACCGGCGTCAGCGTGGTCGCTGATGATGCGCTGGCTGGTGCGGTATCGCTGATTGGCTGGCTCGCCGGCGTGTCGGCAGGCTGCGCGTTAGCGATCGAAGCAGCGCATAACACCAAGCCGACGAACCACCTCGACAAACTCTTCGCAAGAACCCGACAAGAGTGCAACGTATCCATGGACTGACTCCATACGTGCACCGCGGCAAACCAAGATCGATAGTGATATTGGCCATATCCCGAAAGTCGCACGAACAATTTGCAGCGTTCAAGTCAAAGTAAGTACGGGTTTAATACGGACAACATGTCAGCGCTGGCTCCGTAGCGCTGGATCAATTTGGAATGATCGCGCTGAAACCTGGAATCAGGATATTGAAGGCTCGCTGCACCAACCAGCCAGTAGCGAGAGCGATGATCAACAGCGACCCCCAGCGCAAGAGCACCACTTGATAGAACCATGTCTTGCGCAGCATGTACGCCAGCGGCAGGAAGGCCAGCACGATGGCTTCCTGGCCGATCTCCACGCCAACGCTGAAACCACCGAGGGACGCTGCCATGGCGCCGGCCGGCAACTGCAGCCCGGCCAGGGCGCTGGCAAAACCCAGGCCGTGGATGAAACCGAAGGCAAAGGCAATCAACCAGACGCGCTTGTGTACAACCGGATAGATGTTGTTCAGAGCCGCGACCATCACCGACAGGGCGATACCGGATTCCACCAATCGATCGGGCAAGTGCACGATGCCAAGAACGGCCAGCGACAGCGTCACCGAATGCGATAGGCTGAACGCGGATACGACCTTGATGACATCCAGGCATGCCGGCCAGAATCTCGGCGAAGCCTCCCAGCGATATTGCGGGGGTTGTGCCGTAAGCGCCATCAACGCGCCGCTGGTCTCGGCCAGGGCAGCACTTGCGCGCCATCCATCACCTCGCGGCTGCAAGCGGCGCCTGATCAGGACCGCCGGCAACAACAACGACAGCAGAAACAATATGTGATCGATACCGGTCCAGATGTGCCAGATACCGTCCGTGACAAAGCTCTTGAATTCCCCCCAGCGATCCGGCTCGCGCAAGTTCAGGCTGGCCACGGGGTCGCTCGGCCCGAGCACGGCGCCGGCGATCTTGTCGCCCGCGTGAATGGTGACAATGCCGCGGTGATAAGGATCGAGGTCGTACATCAGGCGATAGACGACCGTGAGCTTGCTCGGGATGTTCTTGTCGCAGACCGCATCGAACAGGATGACTGCATAGGCACCATCGGTGTGCTCGTCGATCTTCTGTCCAGTCGGCTGCATCGCGCAGGTCAGGCCGTCGCCCTTGACCTCTAGTCGCGACAGCGCATAGTCCTCAATGACCTTGCGCTGCGCCTTGACCTCGCCCCAGGTGATCGCTCCATCGTGCCTACTGTCGAGACCGATCGCATAATCGAGATCACGCAGGGCGATATCCCACTGGCCATGCATTACGTGATCGTTGGCAGTGTCAGTGCGCAAGGTGAGGTAGGCATCGCTTTCCTTGTGTGCATAGGCACTCAGCGGGCTGAAGCCAATGGCGATGACGAACAAGGCATACAGCCATCTTTGCAGGTTCATCGATCGCTCCCGCGCGAGAAAGAGCGGCTGGCTGAGGCGGACACGTTCAACGCTGATCGATCCGGCTGAGCCGCCCTCAGCTGCGCCACGAGTGGATCGATGGTCACATCCTTGAGATGCGTACTATCGATGAAATCGAGCGCAGGCTTTGCTGCCGCGGGATCGTTCGTGGCCAGCGCAGCCTCGAGATAGACGCGCACGTCCTTGGGTGCGCGCTGTACCCGCCAATTTTGCATGGCCAAATCCAACGCGGCCTTTGGATCATGCTCGACATGCAACAGATAGCTCGCCTCCTCGCGCATGAAGACGTGATCCCCGCGTTGGTCCATGGACCGAAACCGGGCATCCATTTCCGCCATGTCGGCCTTGGCTTTTGGCAAATCGAGCGCTTTCTCCGCTGTCACGAGAACCAGAAACGATGTGTCGGATTGGGTATCACCGCCGACCAGGTCAATCGCCTCTTTGGCGCGGACATGATCAATCAGAAATTCGCCGTAGTCGGCCAGCAAAAAGTTGTCACCTGGCGTCAGTTGCAGGGCTTTCTTGAAATGAGCATCGGCCTGATCGGCGAGGCCCATGCGTGCCGCGTTATCGGCCATCAAACCCTCAATCCACGCCGGGATGGCGGGGGGGGCCTTGGGGCCTGGGTTCTCCACATACGAGAACAATGCATCAGCCTGCGCGCCCTGCCCGCTGAGGCTGCGCAATGAGGCGCTACAGATCATGCCCATGAAATTGCCGGCATTGTTGGTTAGGTCGACACATAGGCGGTTTGCCAGAGCGTGGTCGCCCTGAACCATCGCAACCGTGGCCAACGTCAGCAGTGCCTGAACGTTGCCCGGGTCACGTTTGAGAATCTGCGTAAGTTCGTCGCGGGATGCCTGGAAAAAATGCCGGCTTTGCTGGATCGTCGCGTGTATGAGCATGACCGGAACAGGCGGTGTCGGTAATGCCATGAATGGCTGAATCACTGCCATTGCGCGGCCCAAGTAACGGGCATCGCCAGTCGAACGGCCGTAGTCCACATAGGCTGTGGCAAGCAACACGGCCTTTGTCGCATCTTGAGGGTGAGCACTGAAATCGCTGCGCAGTTGGTCGAATTGACGCACACGAGGATCAGTCCGCGGAGGTACGAGCTGCAGGACAACGCTGTCATTGGCGGGAATGTAGGGAGCGTCCCGAGCCGTTTGAGCAGCGAGAGGAATTGGCAACATGAACAGCAATGGGAAAAAAAGACGAAGTACGACGCAGCATGAACTGCGCCGTACTTCGTCGACCGTGCCTTCGTGTGTGTCATTCATGGAGTCATACTCGAAGGCGGCTTACTGCAATAAATCAGCTGGAAACTTGCAAGATATCAATGATGGACGCTGGCATTGACTGCACTGGGTGCCGTCGCATTGACCGAACCCGGAACCGGTGTGTTGAGGTACGGGAACACAGCCAGATAAGTGTCCGCTGCGTTCTCGTCGCCCACCACGTTTTCAGTCGCAGCCGTCGGCCCCGGTGAATTCGCGCCGTCGGTATAAGCCGCACCATTGTTCGGATCGGAAGTCTCGTTGCCACAGGTGCCGTACGTCGTACTGCAAATGGCACCTTCCACCACACGAAGCGCGATGGTGACGACATCGTCATAAGGACGACGCCCGTTCGGGAAGCCCGCCAGATCGCCCCCGAGCACACCGAGGTAATTTTGCGATGCGGGCGCCGTGGGTGCGATGGTGGTGTTCAGTCGCAACTCTTCGGAAGGGACAACGTGGGCCGGCTGATTGAGCCCGGGCAGGCCGGTAAGGAAAGCACTTACCAGATCGTTGCGTGGCGTCTGTGGCACCACCGCCGCTGTGCCGAACAATGCATTCAATAGAACCGGCAGCGTCGGATTGGTTACATAGCTGGCAAACTGCGCATCAGCGCTTGGCACGCTGCCATTGAAATTGTCCTTGTCCTTGAGACCAATGACCAGTTCATTGACCAGCGGCGAACCCAATCGGGATACCTGGGTGTAACGGTCACTGTAGAAGTTGTTCGGTGCGTAATAATCCGATTGCGTGCCGGTCTGGCTCAAGACCCAGTTGTCCTGCACGAATGAAGTTGTCCAGCCACCGATCACAGGATCGCCGGCGGTATCGCGCAAGCAGGCGACAGGAACTTCGAGCGCCAGCGTGTCGACATTCTTGTCGGTAAGCGCATTGGGAGTCGAGCCTACGCCCCCGAGCGGGTTGAGATTCACCAGATCGAAAATCGCGCCCAGATCGGCGACGAAACCATCCTTGCGCTGACCGACAAACATGCGACCAGGCGAAGCGCATCCGGGGATGATGATGCTATAGACGTAGTTGCCGGCGTACGTGGCATAGTCGGCGATTGATTTGTTGCCGATGTTGTCCGCGGGTTTGGTAAACGTGCCCGACCCACCTGTGGCATTGGTAATCGGTTGTCCAACGCCACCGTCCCGCACTAACTCCACCTTGTAGGTCTGGGTGACGTTTAGATTGCTCTGATTGCTGGCGGTAATCGGTCCGATGTTGATCAATGGCACCGTGGTTGATGTGCCGCCACCGGTGGGAACAGCGAGCTTGTTGTACGTGTTGGTGAATGTGAACCGGAAAGCGAGATTCGCTGTCGCACCACCGGTGTTGTCGATGCGAATATCGTATACAGCCCGGTCGCTCAACGTGTGGAAGTTCGGACCGCTGTAAGCGTCCTGCAGCGGATTGTAATTGGCCAGCAAAGTTACGTATCCGGTGCGTCCTGTTTCATAACTCATGAACATGTAGAAGTCGCTGGCATCGAGCTGCGGCATGGTGCTGATGAACGGGGCCTCGCGATGGCTTGACGCCATCGCGACTACGGGCAGCAAGCTCAAGAGCAGAACTATGGGTTTCAATTTCAATTTCATGGTGTTACCTCGTCGCACTGAATGATTCAATTCCGCGGAGTTCTCTCGGGCTTGAGGCTAAAGCGACACTACGCGGCTCCCGATTACATGCGGCTCCTGTGTGATCTGTTCGACGTAAGGCAGAAACGGTGGTGTTGCCAACGTGCGTATCTGACGCGATGGCATGCACATCGGATGGCTGATCTTCACGCTGACCCCCTGGGCCATCTCACTTCCTTGGAGACACATGGAGGTACGCATCGATGCGATGAGCGGATGCAAAAGCCTGAGGGAGAGGTGAATACTGTCAGTGACTATTCATCTGGCATTCATTAAAAATGAAATGAAGCCGAACATTCATGGCTGTTAACAGGATTGGAAACAGCGGCGAGCCAAGCTGCGGGCCACTTCACCACAGCTCTCCAGACGAGTATGGACTTTTGACCCATCTCAGATGACGCATCTGAGATGGGTCACGGTAGTTCGATCAATCAGTCAAGCCAAGCTGGTCAATTCATCAACTTTCGGCAGCTGGCGATGTATTGCCACTTTGGGAGGGCGACGCATGCCGGCAACATCCGCCATCCGAAGCTGACATTCACTGCGTCGGGTGCGGCTGGCGCGCTCACCCCAACGCATATTTCACATCACAAAGCCATGGTGCAAACGGTAATTGCTCGCAACCCGAAGCCATTCGCAAACGCACACGTCTTGACCCCGCATATCAGCGTGAAAAATAAAGTGCTTCGCGTCGATCATCGTGGATTTTGGGATGCCGGTTCGCGCGCACACGCCCTTGCGCGTCCCAGCAACAATTCACGCTCGCGCATGTTTTGAGTAAGTGAGGCGGCGCGCTCGAATTCAGGGCGCGCTTCGTCGAACCGACCGAGCCTGAACAACAAGTCGCCCCGCACGGTTGGCAGCAGGTGGTAATTCGCAAGTGTGGGTTCAGCGGTCAGCGCATCGACGAGTTCGAGGCCCGCGACAGGACCGAACGCCATAGACACCGCCACGGCACGATTGAGCTCCACCACTGGAGAGGGGGCCAGCTGCGCCAACATTGCATAGAGTTCTGTGATCCGCGTCCAGTCAGTGTCCTCTGCGGTGATTGCGCGCGCGTGGCAGGCAGCTATAGCGGCCTGCAGAGCATAAGGGCCGAGCGCACCACCCAGCTTTTCTGCATGATCGAGCGCTGCCAGTCCGCGGCGGATCAGCAGCTGGTCCCACTGCGCACGGTTCTGCTCAAGCAGCAGGATCGGCTCGCCTGCTGCGTTCACACGCGAATGTGCGCGAGAGGCCTGGACCTCCATCAGCGCAACCAGACCATGCGCCTCCGCTTCGCGCGGCACCAGTCCGACCAGTACTCGGCCAAGACGCAATGCCTCTTCGCACAGCGTTGGCCGCATCCAGTCGTCACCTGCCGTCGCGGAATAGCCTTCGTTGAAGACGAGATAGATGACACCGAGCACCGAAGACAGCCGCGCTGGCAGCTCCTCGGCGCGCGGCACCTCGAATGGCACCTGCGCATTGGCCAGGCTGCGCTTGGCGCGGACGATACGCTGCGCGATAGTCGGTTCGGGCACCAGGAATGCCCGGGCGATTTCCTCGGTAGTCAGGCCACCGAGCAGGCGCAAAGTCAACGCCACGCGCGCCTCGACGGACAACACCGGATGGCAGGCGATGAACATCAGCCGCAACAGGTCGTCGCCGATGGGATCATCGAGAGCCGCTTCAACCTTGGACACGGCATCCTCCTGCGCAGCTTCGAGCTCGTGCATCAGTTCCACATGCTTGCGCTCAAGCAGCTTGCCGCGGCGCAGGCGGTCGATCGCGCGGCGTTTCGCCGTGGTCATCAGCCACGCGCCGGGATTGTCCGGTACGCCCGACGTCGGCCACTGTTCCAGGGCGACGACCAGCGCATCCTGCGCCAGCTCTTCGGCCAAGCCGACGTCGCGCAGCATGCGGGTCAGGCCGGCGATGAGCCGGGGAGACTCGATCCGCCATACGGCATCGATGGTGCGATGGGTGTCGGTCGCTGGCATAGGCGGCCGATCACATCACCTGCCACTCCTTGATGCAAGCCCGTGTGTGGCTCCGTCTGCTTCTCGGCCGTTGCTGGCAACGCGCGAGTTCATTGCTCCTTTTCGCAATTGATCATCCACGGTACGCCGAATTGATCGACCAACATGCCGAAGCGCTCGGCCCAGAAGGTCTTCTCGTAGGGCATCTGCACCGTGCCGTTCTCTTTCAGCGCGTTGAAAATGCGTTCCCCTTCTGCCTTGTCGTGAATCTGGATCGACACCGAGCAACCCTTGATGCCGTCGTACGGACGATCGGGCGGGCAGTCGGAAGCCAGCAGCACCTGGTCGCCAATTTCCAGCCGTACGTGGATGAGCCAGTCGCGACTTTCCGCCGGCATGTTCTCGCAGCCGGGCGCTTCGCCGAAACGCATCATCATGGTGATCTTGCCGCGCAGGCATTGCTCGTAGAACTTGAATGCCGCTTCGGCGTTGCCGTTGAAAATGAGGTAGTTGGTCAGTTGCATGAGGTACTCCACCAATCAATCTTGGACTGGGTCCGATACTGGACTATGACTTCACCGCCGCCTGCACGCGCAACTGCGCCTCCTGCTCCCGCAGCTCCGGCGTGAGCTCGGCACCGAAGTCATCCGCCTCGAACACCTGGCGGATCTCGATTTCCGATTCGCTTTCGAACGGGTTGGGACAGCGCTTGACCCATTCGACCGCCTCCTCCATCGACTTCACCTGCCACAGCCAGAAGCCGGCAACCAGCTCCTTGGTCTCGGCAAACGGCCCGTCGATCACGCTACGCTGGCTGCCGGAGAATTTCACTCTTGTACCCTTCGAACTGGGCTGCAGTCCCTCAGCCGCCAGCATGATGCCGGCCTTGACCAGCTCCTCGTTGAACCGGCCCATCTCGGTCAGCAGCTTCTCGCTGGGCATCACACCGGCCTCTGAAGCCTGAGTGGCCTTGACCATCACGATGCATCGCATTGTCGTTTCTCCTTCAGGTTACGAACCGGGAGCCCATGCGGACGAAGCCCGTGCCTCGAACCCTCGCTCTATCCCAGCGACGAACGGGCAATCCCCGGATCGACATACCCAGGAACACTTTCCGGAAAATATTCTCAAGCGATGGGACTGCCTCTCGGTATGCTGTACCCATTGCGTCACCGAAATATCCAGGGCTGGAATAGATGAAGGAAAACCCAGGCGGGCTGATCGTCCATCGCGGCAGCCGCACCGAACGGCTGGCCGACGAACTGGCGCAGCGACTGGAAGCCCAGCGGCCGGCCAATCCGCTGGCCGCGCAGACGGTGGTGGTGGCACATCCAGGCCTGCAGCGCTGGCTGCTCGGCCGTTTCGCGCAGCGCGGCGGCGCGCAGGGTGGCCACGGCATCGCTGCCAACTACGAGATGATCCTGCCGTGGCAGTGGTTCGAGCAGACCGCCCGTCGCGTACTGGGCGACGAGGCGCTGATCGGCGGTGCCTACCGGCATGAATTGCTGCGCTGGCGCCTGCTGATGACGCTGCCTACCCTGAGTGCGCCGGAAATCAGCGCCTACCTGGCTGGTGACGATGCCGCGCGACGCAGCTTCCAGCTGGCCGAGCATCTGGCTGGCCTGTACACCCAGTACCTGATTTATCGACCGGACTGGATCCTCGATTGGGAACAGCATCCGGGCCAGCATGGTCGCGACTGGCAGGCCAGCTTGTGGCACCAGCTGCGGGCCGCCATCCATCGTCCGCACCGTGCCCAGCGCAGTGCCATCCTGCTCGATGCCCTGCGTGTCGAAAACACCGCGGAAGAAGCCCCGCTGCACGTATTCGGTGTCAGCCATCTGCCGCCGGATGTGCTGCAGGCGCTGCAGGCGACTGCGCTGCACAGGCCGGTGCATCTGTATTTCCCTGATCCCTGCCGCGAGCACTGGGTGTATCTGCGCAAGCAACGCTTTCTGCTGACCCACGCGGACGATCCGGAAGCGCTGTACTACGAGGTGGGCCACCCGCTGCTAGTGGCACTCGGCCGCATCGCGCAGGATTTCTGCCTCACCCTCGACGAATGCGACGCCATCGACGAGCGCGATCCGCTCGATGATGCTGAACCGCTGCCCGGCGAAACCTCCCTGCTGGCGCAATTGCAATCCAGCATCCGCTGCCTGCAACCAGAGCTGGTCGGTGCCGCCAGCCGCGAGCGACTCGCCGATGGCGTCGACGCAGACGTGCTGTTGCCCGCCTTGCGTGGCGATCCCAGCCTGCGCGTGCATGCCTGCCATACCCGCCTGCGCGAGCTGGAGGTGTTGAAGAACAGCTTGCTGCGCTGCCTCGCCGACGATCCCACGCTGCAGCATCGCGACATCGTGGTGATGGCACCGGATATCGGCGCCTATGCGTCCTATCTGGCAGCGGTGTTCGGCGAACCGGCGCAATACCGCAGCGATCCGCTGCATATTCCCTGGCATCTGGCTGATGTCGGGCTGTCGCGTGCGCATCCATTGATGAGCGCATTCGCGCAGGTGCTGGATCTGGCCGAAAGCCGTTTCACGGTCAGCGAAGTGCTGGATTTCCTCGACGTGCCGGCGGTGGCGCGACGCTTCGCGATCGATTCCGCCGGCTGCGATGCACTGGAACGCTGGCTGCATCGCGCCCACGTGGCATGGGGCCTCGATGCCGAGATGAAGGCCGAATCTGGCGCAGCCGCGGTCGATGCCAATTCGTGGCAGTTTGGCTTCGACCGCATGTACGCCGGACTGATCGTCGGCCAGGACGCCGGTAGCGAGCTGCCCGACGATCAGCTGCTGGACGGCATCCTGCCGCTGGATGGCGTTTCCGGCAGCGCGGTCGAAGCGCTGGGTCAGTTCGATCGCCTGCTCGGCGAATTGCGCAAGGCGCGTGGGGAATTTGCCGTGGCGCGCCCGTTGGCCGCATGGAGCCAATGGCTGCTGGAGCTGATCGACGCGTTGTTCGTTGCCGACCTGCGCGACGACGCCGAGAACAACGCGCTCGATGCGCTGCGTCGACTCGCCGCCGGCCTCGGTACCCAGGCCGCCGAAGTCGGCATCCGCACGCCGCTGCCGTGGAGCGTCGTGCGTGAAGCCGTGCGCGGCGCGCTGGATGCAGTACCGGAGCGCCAGGCCTTCCTGCTTGGTGGTGTGACGTTCTGCGGGCTGGTGCCGCAGCGTTCGATTCCGTTTCGCGTGGTCTGCCTGCTCGGCATGAACGAGGGCGAGTTCCCACGCCCGGGCCATGATGCCGGCCTCAATCTCATCCTCAGCCAGCCGCGCCGCGGTGACCGCGACACCCGCAGCGAAGACCGTTACCTGTTCCTGGAAGCGATGATGTCGGCGCGCGACGCGCTGCATATCAGCTATGTCGGCGAAGGTGTACGCGACGGCAAACCGCGCAATCCGGCGGCGCCTTTGGCCGAACTGCTGCAATTTCTCGACGAGCAGCACGGTATCGCTGACAACGAGCAAATCGACCGACCATGGCTTATCCATCATCCGCTGCAGCCGTTCGACGCGCGCTATTACGAGCGGGATGCATATGGGCAGCCTCGCCATGACCTGCGGATGTTTTCCTACGATCCGGCGTTTCTCGCTGCCCCGTCCAGCGCTAAAACCCAACGCTTTCTCGACGAAATGGCGATCACCCCGCACGCACAGCCTGCGGCCATCGGCGAGATCACGCTAGGCGCACTCAAACGCTACTGGCGCGATCCGTCCAAGGATGCACTGCTGCGCGGTCGCGGCATCAGCCTGCAGGCGCTCGACAGCGTCGGCTGGTCCGATCGCGAACCACTGGAAACCCGGTTCGAGCGGATCGAACGCGTCGACCATCGACTGCTGTTCGAGACGCTCGCCGCCGGACACGACCGCCTGCCCGCCGAGCCACCGGCGTGGCTGGCACGTTCCGGCATGCTGGCTGGAGGCGCCATTGGCGTCGAGGCCTATGCGCAATTGCGCGACTCGTTGCAAAGCCTGCTCGAGCGTGCACACAAGCTGTTCGCCAGCGGCATTGCACAACCGTTGGCACAGGCGATCGACCTGGATCTCGGTGATGGTCTGCGCCTGACCGGCGTGGTCGATCGGGCGTTCAAAGGCATCGACGACAATTTTCTGCTGTTCGATGCCCAGCCGACGCGCGCTGCCGGGCTGAAGGAGATGCTGTCTTTCTATATCGATTGGGCTGCGCTGCGACTGACACACGCCGATACCGTGCAGGCAGATTTTCTGGAGCCCACCTACAATCGTAGAGGAGCGCAAACATCGAAGCTGCTTGCCCTCCTGCAGGCACAGGACACCGACCAACTACGTCGCGGACTGCGTCGCCTGATCGAAGCATATCTGGCGGCCGAACAGCAGCCGCTACTGTTCTTTCCACGCACCGCGCAAACCTATGCGCTCAACGACCCCGAAACACGTCTCGGCAAAGCCGCCGCCACATGGGAAGGCGATGATTTCAACAGTGGCGAGCGCGATTACGCACCCGGCTATGCCGCCCTGCTGAGTCGCGGAATGGAGCTTTTCGAACCGCACAGTCCGGCTCATCGCTCGTTCCTGGCTGCCACCGAACTGGTCTGCAAAGTACTCGATCCTCAGCACACGATGCTGTTGAAAGCATCGGTATCCGAGCCCGCTGCTGCCGGGGAAAAGGCTTGAGCACCATCGACATGGCCGCCAGCACCGACCTGCCCGTGCTCGACTGGCAGCACATGCCGCTGCATGGCCGCATCCTGATCGAAGCCAGTGCCGGCACCGGCAAGACCTGGAACATCGGCCTGATCTATCTGCGTCTGCTGCTGGAACACGATCTGCGGGTGGAACAGATTCTGGTAACCACGTTCACCGATGCTGCGGCACAGGAACTGCGTGAACGCCTGCGTCGGCGCCTGATCGAAACCGAGCGCCTGCTTGAGTCCGCTTCAACTGGGCCGGCAACCGACGACAACTCGCTGGAAACTTATCTGTCTGCGCTGTGCCATGACGAAGACAGTCGCCACCATGCACTGCGCAAGATCCAGCTGGCCCGCAGTGATCTCGATCGCGCACCCGTCTCGACCATCCACGCGCTATGCCAGCGCATCCAGCGCGACTACCCGCTGGAAAGCGGCGCTGCGTTCGCCAACGACAAGTTGTTCGACGAACAGCAGTTGCAGCGCGAATGCGTGGAGGACTTCTGGCGCCGTCGCTACCTGACCGGCAGCGTCGACCCGCGCGAGGCCGAGCTGCTGTTGAAGGACGGACCGGAAGGTTTGCTACGTGATCTTGGCGGCTTGTCGAACAATGCCGATGCGCGGATCGAGGGAGGCGGACTGGCCGAACTCGAACGCCGGATCGCCGAGCTGCGCACAGATGAAAGCATCGCAGAGTTGCAACGACTGGTCGACGACGCAACGCTGTACAAGCGGAGCAACGCTGCATTGCGCTCCCGGCTGGGAGAGATCGTTCCGGCGCTTAAGAACAACGATGAGGCGCAACTTGCCAAGTCACTTAATGACGTATTCGAGCCTGAAAAACTGCTCGCGCAGGAAGCCGCTCATAGCACAGGTGAACTCGCCACACATCCCTTGATTAATGCTTTGCAAGCACTACGCGCACTGATTGGGCTGCGCGACATTTTCACCCGCGGCGCCGTGCTGGCCCAGGCCGTGCAAGCCTGTCGCGAAGAGATGCCGCGGCGCGCACGCCAGCGTCATGTACTCACGTTCTCGATGCTGATCGACGCTGTCTACGAGAGGTTGTGCGGCGAGCAGGCCGACGACGTGCTGGCCGACCGGCTGTTCGAGGCCTTCCCGGCAGCTCTGATCGACGAGTTCCAGGACACCGACCAGCGCCAGTTCGCGATCTTCGACCGGATCTACCGCGAGCGCGGCACGCTGGTGATGATCGGCGACCCCAAGCAGGCCATCTACAGTTTCCGCGGTGGCGATATCGCTGCCTACCTGCGCGCCAGCGCACAGGCCATCCAGCGCTTTTCGCTGGCCACCAACCACCGCTCCAGCCGTGCGCTTGTCGAAGCCCTGAACGCCTGGTATGGCCATACCGAGGGCGGTTTCCGCCATCCCCAGATCCGCTATCAGCAAGTCACTCCAGCCGGCCGGGCCGACGATGAGCCCTATGCAGTGAACGGTGAGGCGGAAGCACAACCGCTGGTGATCCATCCGTTCCGTGGTGATGCGATGGGCAAGGATGGCAAACCGCTGAAGGCGCTTGGAGAACTGGAAGCACTGGCGCTGGACGACTGCGCGAATCGCATCGCCGAACTGCTCAACGATCCCCAGCAACAAATCGGCGGCCAGCGTGTCACGCCAGGCGACATCGCCGTGTTGCTGTCGACCAACACGCAGATCGTGGGGCTGCGCACGCGATTGATCGCCCGTGGCGTGCCCTGCGTCGGCAGCGGTCGCGGCAATATCTTTGCCGGCGAAGTGGCACGCGAGTTGGAACTGATCCTGTACGCCGTGCTGCACCCCGACGACGATCAAGCCGTGCGCGGCGCGCTGGCCACCCGTTTGCTTGGTGTGACCCTCGCGCAATTCAGCGCATGGCAAACGCAGCCAGCTGCGTTTGAATTGGAGCTGGAGCGTTTCGAGGCTTGGCGCGTGCTGGTGCGTACCCGTGGCGTGCTGGCACTGATCGAAGCACTGCTGGTCACACGTGCCATCGACTTGCTGGCGCTGCCCGAAGGTGAGCGCGTGCTTACCGACCTGCGCCATCTTGGTGAACTGCTGGCCGCCGAAGAAGGCTCACGGCAGGGGCTGGATGGCCTGTACGCATGGTTGGCCGAGATGCGCCAGGAAGGTGGCGATGGCGACGCGGATGCAGCCGACGAACGCCAGCTGCGTATCGAAAGCGATGCCCACCGGGTGCAGTTGCTCACCATCCATGCCAGCAAGGGGCTGGAGTTCCCGATCGTGTTCCTGCCACTTGTCTGGCGTGTCGGTGATCGCACTGGCGTACGTTCGCCCAAGCTGCTGCGTTATCACGACGACACCGGTCAGCGTTGCGTGGACCTGGGTTCGGTGGCTTTCGTCGAACATCGCGGCTGCCATTTCCGCGAAGAACTCGAAGAGCGCCTGCGCCTGCTCTACGTCGCACTGACCCGCGCCGTGCATGCCGTGCACGTGTACTGGGTGGATCGCAACGTGCTGTTCCGCGACGACGAGCATGCCTGGGAGTGTGCGGCGGTTGACCTGCTGATCGAGCAAGCACAGCAGAAGCTGGAGCTGGTCGAAGGCGAAGCCTCGCTCCACGCCATGACCGAAGCCTTGGGTGGCATGCAGCTGTCAGCGCCCTTCTCCGATGCGTTCGTCCGCTATCAGGTACCGACCGAAGCGCCTTCGCCGAGGGCCACCCAGGCCCCACTACCGCGCTCCCGTCCATTCCAGTGGCTGCACAGTTTCAGCGGGCTGACCCGCTATGCGGCCGCCGCCGTGGTGATCGGCGATAGTGGCGCCGCCGATGAAACCGGCACGGAAGAGATCGTGACCAGCGCCGGCGAACCCGTCGAAACCGCCGAGGACAGCCGCCTGCTGGCCTTGTATCCCTTGCGCGGCCCGCGCTTCGGCGATGCCGTGCATCACGTGTTGGAGCTGGCCAAACCCGGCCTGGTATGGCCCGATCAGCGCCAGCTGCTGCAAAACCAACTCACCGCGCAGGCGATCAAGGCCAATAGCGTGGCACCGGACGAAGCACTGGAAAGGGTCGGCCGGCTGATCGACCGCATACGTCAGACTGACCTCGGCAATGGCTTGCGACTACTCGACGTACCGACCGACCGGCGCATTGTCGAGTTTGAATTCCAGTTCCCCGTACAACACGTGCCACTGGCCCGGTTGCGCCAGCTCTGCATCGCCCATGGCCAGGGCGATGTCGTACCGGCCAGCCTCGATGCGACGACACTCAACGGCATGCTCACCGGCTTCGCCGACCTGATCATCGAATGGGATGGCCGCTTCCACGTGCTCGACTACAAGACCAACTGGCTCGGCGCACGGTTGCGCGACTACCAGGGAAGCGCGCTCGACGCGGCGATGGCCGAGCATCATTACCCGTTGCAGGCGTTACTCTACACCGTAGCCTTGCACCGTTATCTTCGTCAAAGAATGGACGGCTATACGGCCATACATAAGCTCGGCGACAGCTGGTATCTGTTTGTGCGGGCGCTGGGCTTGGAGCCAGATCTTCGACCACACCCAGGTGTCTGGCGACATCGCTGGCCAGCCGCGCTGATCGAAGCACTGGATGATGCCTTCGCCGGCGTGCACGAGGCTGCCGCATGAACTCGCCATCGACCCTGCCCACGGATGCCGATGAGCGCGCGATCGACCAGGCGCTGGCGCAATGGGTATTCAAGCGCACCGGCTCGGCCTTGCTCGCCGCGGCCGTACGCGCAGCCAGCAACGCCGAGGGCCATGGCCATTCCTGTGCATGGCTGACCGATCCATTCACAGACGTCGGCTTCGATGCCGATGCACTGGCCGCACTGCACCAGCACGAATGGGTTGGCGATGGATCGCGCTTCACGCCATTCGTGCTCGATGCGCAGAACCGCTTTTACCTGTGGCGCAACTGGCAGCACGAGTCGAGGCTGGCCGCAACGATCCTGCAACGTTGTGAGCAGCGCTCGTTGCCGATTCCTATCGACACCCTGGCCGGCGATCTTGATGCGCTGTTCGTCGGCATGCCGCGCGGCACCAGCGACTGGCAACGCGCCGCGGTGGCTGCGGTAGCCGGCGCACGCTTCTTCGTACTCACCGGCGGCCCCGGCACCGGCAAGACCACCACCGTCGTGCGCATGCTGCTGATGCTGCTGCGCCATGCCACGGTCTGTGGATTACCGGCACTGCCGTCGATCGCGCTGGCCGCACCGACCGGGAAGGCCGCCCAGCGGCTGGTGCAGGCTATCGCCAGGGGCAAGGCGGAATTGCAGGCTTCGCTGCCGTCCACAGATTTTCGCGATCTGCTGCCGCACATTCCGCACGCCGACGCGCGCACGCTGCATCGCCTGCTCGGCTATCGGCCCACGGAAAACACCTTCAGCCGCGGCCCGCACAATCCGCTGGCCGAAGATATCGTCGTGGTCGACGAGGCTTCGATGGTTGATCTGGCGATGATGCGCCAACTGCTGGAGGCACTGCGCCCCGACGCAGTCCTGATCCTGCTCGGCGACCCGGGACAACTCGCCTCGGTCGATGCCGGCTCGGTACTGGCCGACATCGTCGCCAGCACACCGCCGAACCAGCTTCCACCAGCGATAGTCAGCATGCTAGCTCCGCTGCTGCAGCATGCGCCGGATGCGAGCATCGCCAACGCGCCACTCGCTGGCCAGGTACTGACACTCACCCACAGCTGGCGCGCCGGCAGCGGACTGCAGCGCGGCATCGAAGCCTTGCGCGGCACCCCTGATCCTGCCTGGCTGGACGCATTGCTGATGCGCCGTGTCGATGGCGACCTGCACCTGCTCCGCTGCGGCGACAACGATGCCATACGCGCCTGCGTCGATGGCTGGATCGAGCGCCATGCCAGACTACTGCAGTCGTTATTGGTACCAACCATTGGTGCCAACGATGCATTGCAGAGCCTGCACCAGCTGCAGATCCTGTGTGCACTGCGCGATGGCCCGTTCGGTGCGCAAGGCATCAACGCGCTGGTCGCACGCCGGCTTGCGGTTCGTTTTGGGATCGACACCAGCCATGCGTGGTACCACGGCCGTCCGGTCATCATCACCCGCAACGACTACGCGCGTGGCCTGTTCAACGGCGATGTCGGCATCGCACTGGAAGGCGCGGAAGGACTGCGCGTGTGGTTCGAACTGAGCGATCGTGACGGCCGCGCTGGCCTGCGCAATTTCTCGCCGCGTGCCCTGCCCGCCCACGAAAGCGCCTGGGCGATCACCATCCATCGCAGCCAGGGTTCGGAATACCACGACGTGGCGGTTGTGCTCCCGCCGGATGCGGACAACCGCGTACTCACCCGCGAACTGGTCTACACCGCCATCTCGCGTGCGCGCGAACACGCCGAACTATGGACTACCGATGACTCGCTCCGCGCAGCGTTGAGCCGACCGATCCGGCGCTTGGGCGGCTTGCGCGAAAGGCTGGGAGCACCGTAGAGAGCACATCCGCATCGGCGTCATCTATGCGGGTCGTTTGTGGCGCAGTGCCATCGCGTACAGCCCGGGATTGGGCCTGCACATCCAGTCACCAGCAATTGGCCACGCTTGCGGCCGGGCCACGGGCGCCAGTCTGATCGAGCGTAAGTGCACCACAGGCATCCGTGGCCTGTAGCCCCTTGGGCGTAGCAGTGATGGTGTAGGTGGACGCAGTCGGCGTCCCGAAATCGTAGTCGTAATAGTTCCCGGTTTGCTGGGCGCTTTTGCAATCCAGGTCCGGCAATTCGTTATTGACCGTATTATCGTTGTCCGTAACGGCCTTGTCGTACGCCATATTGGTGGTGTAGTACCGCTCCATGTAATTGGCGTATTCCGACACGCACGCAGTCGCTGCGGCCCGGCGGGTCTTGATGATGTAGTGGGTATAAGCGGGATAGGCGATCGCGGCCAAGATGGCGATGATCGCCACCACAATCATCATTTCGATCAGGGTGAACCCCAGGTTGCGCCAGATGCGCGCCAACATGGCATGGCGCGCAAATGATGGGGCGGATGTGCCTTCGAACAGAACACCGCCATCAGTCGGCAAGAGCTGTTTCATCGTGTCATTCCTTTACTGGTTGATCAGCTCTCGCCAGGACACCCGCTGAATATCGCCGGTCGAACTCGATGTCTGGATGCTGCTCGTCGAGCCGTTGTCGAAACTGGTCAGCATGGTGCTGCCAGCGAAGATCGGGTTGTTGGGCAACGAGGTGAAGCCGATGCCAGCGGCAGGCGTGCCGTTGACCGAATCAGACGTATCGACCTTGCCGTCACCGCTGATGTCGAAGAAATTGGCTGCCGGATTGGTTCCCGTAAACGGATCGATCGCCATGATCCAGCCACGACCGGACGGATTGCAGGGGTCGCTGGCTTGGGGAATTCGCGTGGTACCCAGCAGCAGGTTGCCCTGGAACTGGTTGGGTGTGACCAACCGCTCGCCTTCGGCGCCGTTGACCGGCGACTTGAGATCCATGTACCAGCCGGATTTTCCGGTAATGGCTGCATTGGCGGCAGCAGCCTGCGCCAGGGTCGTCACCGTGCGGCCCGTGCCTACCTCTGCAGTGATCGAACGCTGTGCAAGATTGCCTGCACGCGTCATGGTCGGCATCACCGCCAGGCCACTGGTACCCGACTGCACGATCAGGCCATACCAGCTCTGCACCTTCAGGTTCGCAAGATCCGCCGTCGTCAGGTACTGGCCTGTACCGAAAAACAACCAGACATTGCCGGTATTCGGATCCTTGCCGGCCAGCATGCCGGCCGTGATCGGCTGCACATTGCCGCTGGCATCCTTGGCGGTGAACAGCCGCACCCCGGAACTGCTTGGCGTGGCTGTCGCGGTGCTGCCCGCGGCGGTGTTGATCGCGAACGACCATACATTGCCATTCGCATCGCCAGCGTAGGCCATCGTGCTGACCCCGTTGCCCGAAGGATCCATCCACATGGCCGGCGCGGCAAGACCGCTGGTATCGGTGGTCGTGTGCACATTCAGACTGCCGTCGGCGAGATTGAACTGCAACAGTGCAGCCAGTCCCGCCGTACTGTTGTAGCCATTGCCCATAAGCACCGACCAGGTGCCGTTCGCGGTCTGCGCGATCACCGGCTTGCCCGTCATCTGGCCGATGTAGGTGCTGTTACCGTCGCTGTTGCCATCGCCAGCGGAGCGCTCCCACAGGAACTTCACATTGGCCGGATCGGTGACATCGAGCGCGTAGACCGCCTTGGCCACGCCGCGGCCGGTCGTGCCCACCAACACGGTGCGCCACTGCCCTCCGATATAGGCATCCGCCACCGTCAGCTCACCATCGTTGAAGAAGGCATGCGCCACGTTGCCACCATAATCCGGGCTCGACAGTACACTCACACCGGCGGTGATGACCGCACCGGGGAGATAGGCAAACTTTTCCGCACCGCTGCTGGCATCGAACGCATGCAACATGCCGTCATTGGCGGCTACATAGATTGTCCCCGCACGCTTGACGTTGTTGCTCGCGTACTGGGCAAAGACCGAGGATCCCGTGAACGATTCGGTATAGAACTGGTTCGGGTTCGGCGCCCCCGCATAGACTGGCTGCGAGTTGACGATATCGCTGATCGCCGTATCGCGGTTGCGGTAGCTGCCGCCATTCGCCTGTTCCAGCGAGGCATCACCACGCAGGTAATTGATCATGCTGGTCTGGGCGGCACCGCTGCCGCCCAACGCACCGAGTTGCGCGCTCGAAATCGCTGGCAACGTGCCGTTCGCCGCGACCTTGAACGCCACGAACTTGCCGGTCGCCGACGGGTCGGTGTTGTAAGTCATGACATTGCGGCTGGCAGGCACCGGCAAATTGTTCGAAGCCATCCAGTCCGGATTGGTGGCGATTTTCCCGCTGGCGGAATCTACCTGTAGCGCCTTCAGGTCGCCCTTCCACTTGGCCGTCCAGTAATTCGCCTGGTATGCCACCGTGCCGGTCTGCAGCTGGGTGGAATTGGCCGCCAGGCTGGCGCCGGTGCCAACGCGCTCGGAGGCACGTTTCAGCGCTTCCTTCAGACCATCGGCGAACGCATCCGGACTGGTTGCGGAATAGAAACCACCGTGGCCGTTGACCGCAGCATGGGCCAGATCAGCGATGTTATTGATCGAGTCACCCGTGGGGCTTGGCCAGCTAAAGCTCGAGATCGCCTTGCTGTTGTCGCCATTTGCCCAGGCAAAGACCTGGTCCACCGGTATCTGCGTGCCATTTGCATATTGAGGAGTGAAACCAAGCCCCAAAGTGAAGGTCGTCATGTGCTGCCAGAACGCCGGATCATCGGCATTGACTGGCACCTCATTGGACATGCCGGGCTGCAGATCGGTGCGCCAATACTTCATGGCGACATCTGCAAGCGTGTCGCCATAGGTAATCCCGGGCGTGACCACTTTCTTTTCGCACTGAAGCGAAGTGCTGTTATAGCTGTAGCCGCTGCCGCAACTTGGGCTTGCGGTGGTACTGGTGCCCTTCAGGCATTTACCCTTGTAGGTTCCAGTGGTTTGAAATGTGTAGCCAGAACCGCATGTCGGCGTTTGCGCAAGCGTGTTGGTAATGTCCGTCGTTTGACCACTGTCCGCATAGGGAGCAGCAGATGCATAGGTGTAGGCTTGGCCATTGGCTCCGGTCACTGTCGTGCCGGCACTCCCATCGACGTCACCCGCGCCGCTGAAACTGTCATTCCAGAAACCATCGGTGGTCAGGATGGTGTAGGACTGGCGGCAAGCAAGCTGGGTATTACCAGCAGCGGTGGTGTAATCCGGATCGGAGGACATCCCGTTCCAGGGTTGCTTTCCGCTATCCGAATAATATTTGCCGACCGCATCCAGTGCCTGGCGCAACGGGGTGCCACCATTGGCCTGAGCCTTGGCTATCCAGTTCCAGAACTGGCTCTTCTGGCTTGTGGAATTTGAGCCATCGCCAAAAGGCTGGACCTGCGCAATATAATTTGTACCCTTGTTGTAGGTGTCCGTGTAGCTATAGAGGGATGCTGGAAGATTTTTATAGCTTCCGTTTCCGTTACCGGTACCGCCATCAATCGAACCAAAACCCACCCTGAAAGTCGGGTCCAAAGTGGCAAACGAGTTCATCAGGCCACTTTTAGCCATCAGGATGCGGGTACGGTAGAACGAAAACCAGTTCGCCACATTCTGCTGACTTGCCACGCTGTCGTCGCAAACCGCTTGCTGAGCTGTGGTCAGGGGGGCGCAGTCTCCTGTCACGCCAACATAATGCTGGACGTTGTTGGTGCCGGTCGTATAAGTGAAGAAATACTTGTAGGTCGTCGTGGTCGTCGTGCATTGCGCACCACTAAGCGCGTCACCCGATTTGCAGCTATAGGTAGTGTTGCCCGTAGCCGGAACGACCGTCCCCTTATTGGGGGTATTTGTTTTCGTGCAGTTATTACTGCCGTCAGGACCAGAGTAGCCTGTTGGGCATGAGTACTTAGTGGTACCTGCTGCTCCATATGTGCTCGTCGTGATGATCGTGAACATCGTGTAATACGGAAAAGTCTTCGCATTACTGCTGTTTCCACCGGTGAATTTGGTAACGTCGGTGGCACCGGTGCCCGCAAAGCCATCGGTGTAGGCGCCCGTGATACTGGTTGGTGCCGCATAAAAGGTCCCGTCCGCCTTGGGTGGCGGCGAATAGGTCACGCTGGGGTTGTAGTAGGTACCGTTGATGCTGGCGTTGCGCACAGCGTCATTGGTGGTGCTGCTCAAATAGCCCCAGTCCGGCATGTAATCCCATGCCATCGACCCCGAATCATCCAGCATCAGCACCACGTTCGGCGGCAGCGAACGCTGGATGATCAACGGCGACTGGTCGACGGTGACGGCCGCCAGTGCCGGCGTATAGATGGCGCCCAGCATCCAGACAGAAAGGCTGGTATACAGCAACTTGCCCAGCAGACCACTGAGTGTGCTGCGTGGACGGGATGATGTGCTCATGACGATTGCGCTCTCGAATGATGCGTCAGGGAAAGGGCCATGCGCCCGGCCAACTTGAAGCTGCGGCTCAACCTTGTTTGATCATTGCCTGCAGGACGACCACGGCGCGGTTTCCCACCTGGGCGGGATCGCCGCTGCGGGCGGTCACCCGGTAATACACCGCAGTGGTGGAGGTACCTTGGGCACCATAGTTGTGGGCGTTGGCACTCTGGCCGAAACCCGTACTGGTGCTTGGGTTGTACCAATTGCCCATGTTCTCCACGACGTACTGCGGTTGGCTGGTCGCCAGCTTGCTGGCCTTGAACTGGCCTGGTGCCGTGCCCGAGGCAACCGTGATGATCTTGCTGGTGTCCAGGGCCCTGTCGTCGAACGGATTAGCCTGGCAGAACACACCACCGGCCTGGCAATTGCGCGCGATGTCACCCGGATAAGCGGCGATACGCGCCTGCGCGGCACGCATCGCCGCCTCCGCACTCTGGAAGGCGATCTGCCGGTCGAGCAGGTTGGATGCCATCTTCTGCTGCATGATCGTGCCGCGCACGGCTGCAAGGCCGACCAGGGTGATCACCACCAGCAACAACAGCGCTACGACCAAGGCCACGCCGCGCTGGCCAGCGCGATGCAACGACTTCTCCGTAAGCCGGCGACGCCCGCAACTAGCGGGATCGAGCGGGTTGGATGCGAATACGTGATTCATTTCAATTCACCCGGTTGCGCACAGTGGTGGTGGCGGTAAAGCTGCGCGTGAGCGGCTTGACGTCGGTGCCCGCGCGCTTGTCGACGCTTTCCAGTGCCAGATTCACTTGCACAGCGTCGACCAAGGTCCAGTTGCCGACCTCACTGGCCGATACGAAACCGGTATTCCCTGACTGGTGATAGGCAATGCTCATATTGGTGACATCGCGCACCATTTCCTGGGCTTCCGGTGTGGGTACGCCAGTCTTGGTCACCAGTGCTTTGCGATAAAGCGAACGACCGTTGACCGGGTTGTTGCCGATGTACCAGTCGGACGCTCCCAGCCTGGCAATATACGAATTGGTCGCAAAGACGTAGCTGCTACTGCTGCTGCATACAGTGGGGAAGTTCAGGTCCGTGGTGCAGTTGCCGGGCGATCCACTGGCGGCATGGGTGATAGTGCCGCCGTTGTAGTTGGTGATCTGCACGAGAGTCGCGTGGTCGGGATCGCACACGATGATTACGTCGCCGGCTTGCAGGTCAGTGCTTGCTTCGTTGAGGGTGAAGCTGGCTGCCGGCTCGCTGTTGGCCTTTACGCTCACGCCCGAGCCTTCGGCCCCGACCAGCATGAGCGAATGCGTGCCGCTCACCCGCTGCCCTTCTCCCGTCCCAGTGGATACCGCCAGATCCGTCTGGTTCCCGTTGTAGCCGACCAGTGCGTTGTTCCAGTTGGCCCACCACGCCGTGCCGCCAGCACCTGGACCGTTATTGAGCACGTTGGCGACGCGGCCGCCGTTGCTGCAGCCGGTAAGCCCCGCATCACGGATATCTCGCGCCATCATCTCGAAGGCGATGCGCGAACCATCCTGTACGTCACTCAGCGCCTGGTTGGTGCGATAGGAACGCTGGTTGGCCAGGAACACACTCACCACGCCACCGATCACGATCAGGCCCAGCAGCATGGCCACCATCAGCTCGATCAGGGTGAAACCGGATGCCGTTCCGATCCGCCTGGGTACATGTCGCTTATGGCCGGGGAAAAATGCGGAGCGATGGCTCATAGCATGGCCCTGGTAATGACTTTCTGAATGCTGCTGCCACCCACCCCTGCCCGGCTGTCGTCAAAAGTGATGGTCACGGTGCAATCTGCAGTCGCGTCGATGGCCTTGCAGTCAATCGCACCGGTGGTGGTGGTCGCTGCGCCAAGGCTATGGCCGAGTTGGGTACACCACTGGTTGAGCTGGGCATCGACCAGGGACCCTGCCGCTGCAGGACATGCGCTGGCCTTGACCGTCTTGTTGTATCCGCCCGTCTTGGCAGCAGCGGTGTCCGCCCGCATGGCGTCGAGGATCGAGTAGCTGGCGATCGTGGCCATGCTTCGCGCCATTGCACTGTTGTTGGTGGACATCGACATGGCCTGTAAGGCAGCGATGCCCAGGAAAGCGATCGAGAGCACCAGCACGGCTACCAGTACTTCGATAAGACCGACGCCAGACTGGCTGGGTCGCCGGCGAGCGCAACGCGACGCACCGTGCATGCTTGCTTGAATCTGGGAGGTAAGCGCGATCGGGCTATTCATGACGAAGGGCAGTCTCCGCTGATGGTTTTCGTCTCGAGGATCGAACCAGCCGTCATCATGATCACGCGATGGTTATTGGTGCTCATCTGGCTGGTACAGATGTCCGCGACCGTTTTGCCGTACGGGGTTGTCTCGCCGACTTTTCGTCCCAACCCCTGCGCCGTGAAACGCAGCGCCGTCATGTCCCCGTTGAGCTGGATCGGCGAGGTGATGCCGACCGTGCCGGCCAGCACCTCCACCGGCGCAGTTCCGTTCAGCGCGTAGACCGCCCCGGTTTTTGTGCCACACCCGCCACCCAATGCGCTGCTCGATGGGTCGCTCGAATTGCCGCTGGCCGAGTTGCTGCAAAGCTGGGTGCTGGCATTGCGCTTGATCGCTTCCATCCGCGCAATATTGATCGCGCCGACGACATCGTTTGCGGTGGTGGTGAGCTTGTTGGATAGCGTGATCGTCCTGAAACTCGGCACCGCTATCATGATCAACACCAACGCCACGACGAGGGTGATCATCAACTCGACCAAGGTGAAGCCATAGGCATGCCGCCGTGCGCGGACCTGTGCAAGCGCAGTGCGCCGCAGTGCGTCGTCAGCATCGGGGCCGCGTCCACTCGAGTGAGCAACCGCGTTTTGCGGCTTCTGCACTTCGATCAACGAAACTCCTCGCTGACACGACAAAACTTGCATGAAGGCTCTCCCAGAGGTAAGCCATGCACCCTAGTTGTCGCAACTTATTACGTCAAGATTTTACGTGACAGGCGGTAGCATTTGCCCGACAAGCGGCCAGCAGCACTTGCCGACAGACGATTTGGAGTCACGCGCAATGGCCGGTGGCCGAGCATAAGCACGCTTCCAATAGCCACATTCGACTCAAAACGGGCCCGGGCATCTACACTTGGCGCCCGTGAAGTCCGTCATTGCCCAACGTATGAGAAGCCGCCAGCCGGGGAGCAAGGTCCCTCGCCTTACATTGAGCGAGCCGCTGACGGCAACTCGCGTGGGTCCAATCACAGCCGGGCATGAGCCGAAACGCGTGTATCTGATGGCGCCTGCGAACTGGCGATCTGCCAGATCGGCTCGTACCAAGGCAATGAATTGGTCGACAGCGGTATCGCCTCCAGCTCGGCGTACCCATGAATGGAGCACGCCGTCCCACCGGTCTGCGCCCTCCTTGCGTATAGGGAGCCTGACGGTGCTCCGCATATTCGCGGCATCTCGGGTTGAAAGCTTGCGCGTGCGGACTCTCTCCGCCTTGAGCTTGAGCCAGCTGAACTTCGCAAAAATCGCATCTGCCCCAAGGGTTCTCGCGACGCGATGGCTGACCTGGAATCAGACTGGTCGGCGAAGGATGCTGACTGCGATCTCGTTATGCGCAGTGTTTGGTGTCGCAGCTATCCCGGTTGCAATGGGTGTGGCTTATTCCCAGTGGCAACCGGGGAAACCTTCCATCGCGCGTGCACGGGGCGCGTGGCAAGCCCCCTCAAGCCGCAACACCATCGCGCCGGTGGCCGTGCTTGCCCCTACATCGCGTCTGACGACGCCTGCATCATCTGCTTCGCCGCCCGAACCGCTCGCAGTTGAGCCTAAACAAACGAACCCTCAAGCCGCGCTGCTATCCGATGTCAGCACGATGGACCTGACGATGCCCATCGCCGAGCCTGATCTGGACATCGCATCCCAGCAGAGTTTGTGGGCTCAAGTGGGCAAGGAGTCCGGCGTGGATCCACTGCTTCTATACAGTGTCGCGCTAGTTGAATCACGATCGCTGCTTCCCGGCGGCAAGGTCGGACCGACTCCGTGGCTGTTCAGAGTCAACGATCACCTGGTTCTCGGTGAACGGCATCATGTGCAGCTCGAAATGGCGACCGCGAGCCAGCTTGGCTCCGCAGTTCAGGATGTCGGGATCATGCAGGTCTACTACCCGATGCACAGGGATGCAGTTCGCGATCCGCTGACCCTGCTCGACCCGAGAACGAACATCTCGGTTGCAGCCAAGATCCTGCACGATGGGATGCACGAAACACGCGATCCTGTCTTGGGCGTGGGCTATTACCACAGTCATACGCCGCAGTTGGCCAAGGATTACGGCACCGCCGTGCTGACGGTTTACCAACGACTTAAAATCCTCTACCACCCAGGAAAAGCACGCCAGGCAATTGCTCGCTAGCTCGATCGCCAGAAGTACCCAAGCCGGCTGCCAGCACCTCCACGGGACACCGGACGAACCCGATCATCCGTGCATACCCGCGAAAAATCCCGGCGCTCTCCCTCGGAGCCTTTGCAATGCGTACTTGTTACAGGCGTGACACCTTTCGGACTACTTGCCGGATTCGCGCATTGAGGAGGAATGACGGCTCACCTACTCGTCCATTCCAATCAATCCCTCGATATCAATCTCGGCAGAGAAAAGGCCTCGATCCATCGCCTCGTCGAGCGTCAGGAGTGCCCTGTCATAAGCTTTCGGCAGAAAGCCGATTCGTTTGATTTCGCCATTCCTGGTCACTTCGTACCCGGCATGGTCATACACGATCTCATAGGTGTAGCGCTTCCCTTGAAAGCGCGTATAGGTGGCCTTCTTCATTTTCCTTGCTCGTATCTACGCCAATGGTCCGCGTCAGCATCAATTTCTCACTCGGCACCTGAGTTACGAAGCAAAATACTTGCCAATCGATGACAGTCATGCTTTGCCGTCTTGCAACGCGGGCGGATCAACCTGCTTGAGCGCCGTAGCCCACCTTCTAAGCCGGTCACACTTCATTAACGAACTATCAGGTACATTAAACCCATGTCGTGAGACATCGCTCCCACCGTATGGCGTGGCTTCCCCTCCGTGCCATGCAATTAGATGGAACCCCCCGACCCGCAGACTCCCCTCTGCGGGTTTTTTTAAGATCGTCGCAGGATTGCTCTTGGCGCGCAGTTGGGCTACTCCGATTTAGCGATACTGGGAATCCCTGCCGGTTGACCTCATGCATCGGAACGCGCGCGCCTGATCAAGGGTCAACTGGACACGCACCGCGTTTCTCATAGGTGACCGCAAGTGCAAACCAGGACCGCCCGAGAAACAGTATTCGGATGAAGAGCATCCGCAAGCAAGGGTGATCCAACTGGAAACCCCAACAAAAACAAAAGCCCGCTTGCGCGGGCCTCTGAAGTTCTGGTGCCGGAAATAGGAATCGAACCTACGACCTACGCATTACGAATGCGCCGCTCTACCAACTGAGCTATTCCGGCAAAGAGCCGCGGATTTTACGGTGCGGCGCGATATGGCGCAAGCGCAGTCAATGAGAGGGCAAGAAACACAGCTGGCAGATATCAAATGCTGGCCGAGCTACTGCCACCGATCACACGCAGCTCCTTGGGCAGCGCGAACGTGATGTTCTCCGGCTCGCCGTCCAGTTCCCGCACTTCGCCGACACCCCACGACTGCAGGCGGGCGATCACGTCACGCACGAGCTTTTCCGGAGCCGAGGCACCCGCCGTGAGGCCGATGTGCCTGACGCCGTCGAGCCAGCTGCGTTCCATGTGTTCGGCACCGTCGATCAGAAACGAGCGTACGCCCTGCTTCTCGGCCAGCTCGCGCAGACGGTTGGAATTGGAGCTGTTGACCGAGCCCACCACCAGCATCAGGTCGACCGCATCGGCGAGCCGGCGCACGGCGTCCTGGCGATTCTGGGTGGCATAGCAGATATCGTCCTTGCGCGGCCCCTCGATATCGGAGAACTTCACGCGCAACGCTTCGATGATGGCCTTGGTGTCATCCACCGACAACGTGGTCTGGGTGACATACGACAGTTGATGCGGAAACTTCGGCGTCAGCGTGTCAACGCACTCCAGTGACTCGACCAGCAGGATCTCGCCAGTGTTGGCTGTATTCCACTGGCCCATGGTGCCTTCGACTTCCGGATGACCGGCATGGCCGATCAGCACCACACTACGGCCGATACGACCAAGCCGTGCCACTTCCATATGCACCTTGGTGACCAGCGGACAGGTGGCGTCGAACACCTTGAGATGGCGCTGTTCGGCCTCCTCACGCACCGCCTGCGACACGCCGTGCGCGCTGAAGATCACGGTGGCACCGTCGGGCACTTCGTGCAGTTCCTCGACGAACACCGCGCCATCAGCACGCAGCTTGTCGACCACATAGCGGTTGTGCACCACTTCGTGCCGCACGTAGATCGGTGCACCCCACGATTCCAGCGCGCGCTCGACGATGGCGATGGCACGATCAACGCCAGCGCAGAAGCCACGGGGATTGGCGAGCAGGATGTCCAAAACAGACCTCGATGGAATCTCGATAAGCGATTCCGGCCTACGCCGGAATGACGAGAAGTTGGAATTATCGCACGCTGCCCGCAGACTTGCCGGCGAACATCCCGAATGCGACCAGCAGCACGGCACCGACGGTGATGCCGCAGTCGGCAAGGTTGAATACCGGGTAGTTCCACTGGCGGAAATACACATGGATGAAGTCGGTGACCTGGGTCGCATGCAGCCGATCGATCAGGTTGCCGACAGCCCCACCGACAACCAGCGCCAACGGCATGCCGGTGCGCCAATCGCGCCGCGGGGTACGCGCCAGCCACACCACCAGCACCCCGCTGATCACCAGCGCCAGCAGCACGAAGAACCAGCGCTGCCAGCCGCTGCCATCGGCCAAAAAGCTGAAGGCCGCGCCGCGGTTGAACGCCAGCGTCCAGTTCAGGAAGCCCGGAATCACCGGATGTGGCACACCCACCGGCTGCAGTGCGTTTATCGCCCACCATTTGCTGAGCTGGTCGAGTGCGATGACCACGGTGGACAGCCACAGCCAGATGAGTGCGTTGGGTTTGGTGGTCATGGGGCGTTGAAGACTCGGTGATAGGCGAACTCAGAAATCTACGCCCCCTGCGAAGCAGGGGACGAAGCACATCAAGATCAGAACCAGCGCCGCGTTTCGCCCGGACCTTCGACATTGCTGACGCAGCGGCCGCACAACTCGGGGTGTTCGGCATGGCTACCAACGTCATTGCGACGATGCCAGCAGCGCACGCACTTCGCCGCGTGGCTGACGGTAGCCGACACCCATACATCAGCACCTTCCAGCTCGGTCAGCACCGCATTGGCTGGTTGGCCGCCAGCCAGATCGAGGTGTAGTTCCGACGTGATGAAGAAGAAGCGCAGTTCATCCGCCACTGGCGCATAACGCGCCACGGCGGCAGCACCGGCATGGATCGCCAGTTTCGCCTCCAGCGCGGCACCGATCTGCTCGGCCTTGCGCATGCCCTCGAGCACGCGCGAGGCGGTGTCGCGGATCGCCAGCAGGTCGGCCCAGTAGCGACGCTGCTCCGGTGAGTTCTGCGTGGCGGCGAGTCCGTCGTACCAGGTCTCGAACAGCACGCTGTCGCCACGCTCGCCCGGCAACTGCTGCCAGATCTCCTCAGCCGTGAAACTCAGCACCGGCGCCAGCCAGCGCACCAGCGCCTCGGCAATGCGGTACATCGCGCTCTGCGCGCTGCGTCGGCCATGACTGTCGGTCGGCATCGTGTACAGCCGGTCCTTGGTGATGTCCAGGTACAGCGCGCCCAGCTCGTTGGTGCAGAAGTTCTGCACGCGCGCCATGATCTCCGGGAAGTCGTAACGCTCGTACGCGGCCAGCACAGCCTGCTGCACGTCATACGCCTGCTGGATCGCCCACTGGTCCAGCAGCAGGCTGTCTTCGACCGACACCAGATGTTTCGCCGGGTCGAAACCGTCCAGATTGCCGAGCAGGAACTTCGCCGTATTGCGGATGCGCCGATACGTGTCGGAAACGCGCTTGAGGATCTCGTCGGAGACGGTCATCTCGTTGCGGTAGTCGGCCGAGGCCACCCACAGCCGCAGAATGTCGGCGCCGAGCGTGTCCATCACCTTCTGCGGCGCGACTACATTACCCAGCGACTTGGACATCTTGCGGCCGTTCGCATCGACCGCGAAGCCATGGGTGAGCACGTCGTTGTAGGGTGCGCGACCGTGGATCGCCGACGAAGTCAGCAAGGACGACTGGAACCAGCCGCGATGCTGGTCGGAACCTTCCAGGTACATCACCTTGTAATGCTTGGCCGTGCCCTGTTGCAGCTCCGGGCGCTGACCGATCACCGCGTAGTGGGTGACGCCCGAATCGAACCAGACGTCCAGCACATCGGTGACTTTCTCGTAGTCGTTCGCCTGATCGCCGAGCAGTTCGGCCGCATCCAGCGTGAACCACGCGTCGACGCCGCCCTGCTCCACTTTCTTGGCGACCTGCTCCAGCAGTTCGACGGAATCCGGATGAGGCTCCTGCGTAGCCTTGTGCACGAACAGCGCGATCGGCACGCCCCAAGTGCGCTGGCGCGAGATGCACCAGTCAGGGCGACCGGCAACCATGCCGGCGATACGCTCCTCACCCCAGCCTGGCACCCAGCGCACGTTTTTGATCGAGGTGAGTGCCGTCTCGCGCAAACTCGCCTGCTCCATCGAGATGAACCACTGCGGCGTGGTGCGATAGATCACCGGCGTCTTGTGGCGCCAGCAATTCGGGTAGCTGTGTTCGATCTTCGCGAACGCGAGCAGCACGCCACGATGGCGCAACAGCTCGACGATCGCGTCGTTGGCCTTCCATATGTGCATGCCAGCCAGCTCGAGCTCGTCCGCAGCCGGCGTGTCGGCGCGATAAGTACCGCGCGACTCGATGTAGTTGAGCAGGTCGATACCGTACTCACGCGCCACCACGAAGTCCTCGACGCCGTGATCGGGGGAGGTGTGCACGGCACCGGTACCGTCCTCGGCCGAGACATGGTCACCGAGGATCACTGGTACTTCGCGCGGATAGAACGGATGCCGCAGCTTCAAACCTTCCAGCGCCGAACCGGCCACATGACCAAGCACCGTTGCATGCTCAAGTCCGTAGCGCTGCGCCACCTTGTCGACCAGCGCGCTGGCGATCACCAGCAGCACGCGCTGGCCTTCGCGGGAAGGCCCTTCGATCAATGCGTATTCCAGCCCGGCGCCGAGCGACACGGCCTGGCTCTCCGGCAATGTCCATGGCGTGGTGGTCCAGATAGGGATGGCGACGATCGTATCGTCCGCATCCACGCCGAACTTCGCCGCCAGCGCTTTCGGATCGACGGCGTCATAGGCCACATCGACCGCGGGCGACTGCTTGTCGCCGTACTCGATCTCTGCCTCGGCCAGCGCCGAGCCGCAATCGAAGCACCAGTACACCGGCTTCGCACCACGCACCACGTGACCGTTCGACACGATGCGCGCCAGCGCGCGCAACATGTCGGCCTCGTACTTGAAATCCATCGTGCGATACGGCCGCTGCCAGTCACCGAGCACACCCAGCCGCTTGAAGTCGATGCGCTGGGTATCGACCTGCTCGGTTGCGTATTCGCGGCACTTCTGCCGGAACGCGGCGGCATCGAGCTTGTCGCCCGGCTTGCCGAACTTCTTCTCGACCGCGATCTCGATCGGCAGGCCGTGGCAATCCCAGCCGGGCACGTACGGTGCGCGATGGCCGGCCAGCAGCTTGGACTTGACTGTGATGTCCTTGAGGATCTTGTTGACCGCGTGGCCGATATGGATCGAACCGTTCGCATACGGCGGCCCGTCGTGCAGCACGAAGACGTTGTCGCGATCAGCGGTCTTCTGCTGGATCTGCGCATAACGGTCGACCCGCTCCCATTCGGCAAGCCAGGTCGGCTCGCGCTTGGGCAAGTCGCCGCGCATCGGGAAATCCGTCTGCGGCAGGTTGATCGTGCTCTTGTAATCGTGGGTCATTGCTGGATGCCGTCACTTAAGTGTTGCCGCCCGCCAGTTGGCGGGCAAAGAGTTCAAAGTTAATTGATTGGTGCGCTTACCGGAATACCGCTCGACGTCGATTACGCCCCAACCAGCCGCGGATTCATGCCCAGCAGCTCGCGCGCCATGCGGGAATCCAGTGCCATCTGCGCCTTGAGTGGTTCCAGCCCGTCGAACTTCTGCTCGTCGCGCAGCTTCGCCACGAATTCCACCGCCATGCGCTGGCCATACAGGTCGCCATCGAAATCGAACAGATGGATTTCCAGCAAGGGTTCGCTGACCTGGTTCACGGTCGGGCGCACGCCGAGGCTGGCCACGCCAGGCCAACTGCACTCGCCTTCACCCAACCCAACACGCACCGCAAAGATGCCATGGACCGGACTGACGCGCTGCTGCAGATGGATGTTGGCGGTGGGATAACCGAGCGTGCGGCCAAGCTGGTTGCCGTACTCCACCTTGCCGTCGATCACAAACGGGCGGCCGAGCAGGGGCTCCGCGCCGGAAAACTCACCGGCTGCCAACAGTGCCCGCACCCGGCTGGCCGATACGCGGGCGCCGTCGAGTTGCACCGGCGGCATCGTGCAGGCGACGAAGCCCGACTGAGCCCCCATCCGCTCCAGCAGCGGGACATCACCGCCCCGTTTATGACCGAAACGGAAATCACCACCCACCCACACTTCACGCGCAGCCAGCCGATCGACCAGTACGCGTCGCACAAAATCCTCAGCCGACATCGCGGTCAAGGCCTGGTTGAAGCGCAGCAGCAAGGTCTGTTCCATGCCAGCGGCAGCGAAGCCGCGCAGCTTTTCGCGCACGCTGGATAAGCGCGGCACCGGCTCGGCGGAAAAAAACGCGCGCGGTAGCGGCTCGAAACTCACTACGAGCGGGCTGCAGCCGAGTGCCTGCGCACGCTCGCGCACCTGCGTTAGCAACGCCTGATGCCCGCGATGCAGGCCATCGAACGCGCCGACCGCGATCACGCTGCCGCGCGGCGCCAGGCAAGGGCCGGCGACATCCCTGGAAAGTTTCATCATCGCGTGAGTATAACGGGCGAAACGGTGGTGTTAAGACCGCGTTGGCGCCGGATTTGGCATGGATCGACATGCTGCGGACCAGGCCGAGCACTCATGGGACCAGCATCATCCGGTTGAACAAAAGCAGCCCAAAAAACATGCCGGAAAATCTCGCGCGATGCCGTTACCTTCGGTAAGCCGGGTAGCGTGGCATGGGGCACTACAACATGAGGCATTACAAAAAGACGCGAGACCCGTAAGCGACAGCCGCTGTGGCCATGAGTGACCGCATGGATGTGGCAGAATATGGGCGACATAGCCGTCCCGATTGACCGCGAATCCCTCGTCGGCGGCCTGCCACGTCGCTAAATGATTGACGCAGCGGCAAATCGACCGCATAATTGGCGTCTTTTTCCACCCTCACCACTGCATTCCGGAGTTCTACCTTGGCCAACATCAAGTCCGCGAAGAAGCGCGCGCGCCAGTCCGAGCAGCGTCGCCTGCGCAACATCAGCGCCCGCTCCATGGTCCGTACCGCCCTGAAAAAGGTCGTCAAGGCCATCGAGGCCAAGGACAAGGCCGGCGCCATCGCCGCTTTCACCGTTGCCCAGCCGGTGATGGATCGTTATGCCGCCCGCGGCCTGATCCACAAGAACAAGGCTGCCCGCCACAAGAGCCGCCTCAACGCGAAGATCCGCGAACTGGCATAAGCCGGCGACGCGTTTCGAGTTGAAGAAAAAGCCGGCGCAAGCCGGCTTTTTCGTTTGCGGGAAACGCCGCCGGCACAACCGAGCCTTTTCGTGAGTCGATGCATCGAAACACCTTTCAGATTTGCGCGTCACTCCTACCTACAAGCCAGCCAGGCTGGACTCACATTCGGCCATGGGATTGGCAGTTCCGCTGCCGTCAACTTGCCCGTACCACCGAGCTAATGACCAGGTCGCCCGTGGTATCTAATTGCGCAACTTCCGGTATTGGAATAACTTCCGACTGGAAAGCCGGTGCATCAATTAGGGAGTGATTGCCATGACCGTTAGCTTGTCCGCCGCGCCTCTTTTTCTTCTCGCCATCGCTGCATTTGCCCTTCCTGGAATCGGAAAGGCGCAGGACAGCGCCACACCCGCCGAGGCCAGCGCTCCAGCGCCAGCCAGTCATGTGGCGGCACTCTACGATACAGACGCCAACATCGGCGGGATGCCGTCGTCCGCCTTCAATACACCTGAAGCCGATGGCCGACCCGGCGAATATTATTTCGACCTCGGCGCGCAGGCGGTCAAACACAAGGACTATGCGCATGCCATCGCCATGTACAAGGTCGCGGCGTCCTGGGCCTACAAACCGGCCGAATACAACCTCGGCGTGATGTATGTGAGTGGCCAAGGCACGCCGGTGGATTTGCCGCGCGCCCTGGCATGGATGGCCTTGGCTGCCGAACGCAAAGATCCGCAGTACGTCAAAGCGCTCGACCTGGTCAGTGCGCACCTAAGCGATGCGCAGTTCAACGAGGCCAATGTGATCATGGCCCAGCTCTTGCCCACCTACGGCGATAAAGTGGCACTGGCCCGCGCCGAGACGCGCTGGCGCGAGGTCCGCGCTGCCGAAACCGGCTCGCGCGTGGGGTCTGCGGCGGGCCATGTGGTGGTTGGCGCCGTCGGGGGGGGCTACATGCCGCCGAACTATGATGTCGGGGGCGACCATGACCCGCATGACCCGAGCAATGGCGCCCACATGAGTGCCTCGGGGGCTGAAGTAGCCGGAGTCCATCAGACGGACGGCGCCGTCGCATATCAGCAGTTGCGTGAAAGCGACAATCCGTACGACCCGAAATTCGAGTCGCATCCTGGTTCAACCGGAACGGTCACGGTAGGCGCTTTGAAACCCGTCAAGACGAAGGACGCCGTCAGCGCGAAGAAATCAGCTGATCCCGTCATGCCAGAAGCCGGTAACCCATCCTGAGTCTGCAAACACTTCACGGATTCAAGAGGGATCACGCTGAGTCACTTCTGCAGCCATACGCTTAAGTTTGCGCCGTGCTGGCGTTAACCCGCATTTCACGCAAGCTCAAGCTAATGAGAGAAAAAACATGACTACGTCAAAGCTGCCCATGTTCTTTTCATTCTGTCTTTCGATCGGGCTTGCCCTGCTCCCGGGCGCAGGGCAAGCCAGCGGTAGCGGTGCACCCCAGACAAGCAGCGACACCACAACTCCGCCTCAACCCAAAGAGGCACCACTCTACGATTCAGACGTCGACATCGGCCGGGTGCAGTCGTCCGGCTTCAATACACCGGAAGCCGATGGCCGACCTGGCGAATATTATTTCGACCTCGGCGCGCAGGCGGTCAAACACAAAGACTATGCGCATGCCATCGCCATGTACAAGGTTGCGGCGTCATGGGCCTACAAACCGGCCGAATATAACCTGGGCGTGATGTATCTGAATGGCCAGGGCACCCCGGTGGACTTACCGCGCGCGCTGGCATGGATGGCTCTCGCTGCCGAACGCAACGACCCGCAGTACGTCAAGGCGCGCGACCTGATCAATGCGCACCTGAACGATGCACAGTTCAACCAGGCCAATGTGATCATGGCCCAGCTGTTGCCAACTTACGGCGACAAGGTAGCGCTGGCCCGCGCCGAAACGCGCTGGCGTGAGGTCCGCGCCGCCACCACCGGCACGCGTGTAGGATCGGCAGCTGGCCACGTGGAAGTAGGTGGCGACGGAGGCGGAAGCCACATGCAATCTCCGAACTACGATGTCCACGATGGTGGCCACGTCGGGTTCTCCGCAGCTGAAGTGGCCGGGGTCCACCAGACGGATGGCGCCCTCGCGTATCAGCAGTTGCGCGAAAGCAATAACCCGTACGACCCGAAATTCGAGTGGCATCCTGGTGCAACCGGAACGGTAACGGTCGAGCCATTGACCCCGGTCAAAAAGAGTGACGTGCAGAACCCTGCAGCATCAGGCACCGCTCCCACGCCAGCTCATTAATTCCGGTTGCTGATGGGGGTGTTTCACGGTGAATTCGCGCAGCACTCGAACATGCCTGTGTATTCCGCTCTAGAGGGAACGCGCATACGCCACCTGTCAACACGAAACACCCATTACTTGGCGCGCGAGCGGAACTCCAGCGGCATCGAAGCCGCCCGTGCCGCCGCTGGCGGTTTCGGGCCACAGGCGCCACAGGTGCTGCAGCCGTCGCTGCAATTGCCGGTGGCCTGCTTCGGCTGCAGGCGCTGCCCGACATTGCGTACCCATGCGGCATGCCCGGGCCGGCTGAAATGGATCGAGGCCGCTGCCAGCCAGCGGTTGCTGAGCTTCGGTGCCAGCTTGCGGAACACGATCAGCACACTGGCCAGCACGATCAGGCCGATCACCAGGTATTGCACCAGCAGGCCCGTGCTCATGTCAGCATCCTCGTCACCTGGTAGACGATGAACGACGCGGCGTAAGCCATGCCGAACATGTAGCCGAACGAGACCGCCACGTTGCGCCAGGAGTTGGTCTCGCGGCGGATCACGGCCAGCGTGGACATGCACTGCGGCGCATACGCAAACCACACCAGCAGCGACAGCGCGCTGGCCAGCGAAATCTGCCCTGCCAGCGCGTGACCCAGGCCGCCACCCGCATCACCGCCCACCAGATAGACCGTGGCCAGCGCCGCGACCGCCGTCTCACGTGCGGCGAACGCTGGAATCAGCGCCAGGCTGATCTGCCAGTTGAAGCCGATCGGCGCAAAAATGTATTGCAGGCCACGCCCGATATAGCCGGCGAAGCTGTAGTTGATGGCCGGGCCTGGTGCGCCCACCGGAGCCGACGGGAAGGTGGAGATGAACCACATCAGCACGGTCAGGCCCAGGATCACGCCGGTCAGGCGTTTCAGGAAAATGGCGCCGCGCTCGTACAGGCCGATCGCCACGTCACGCAGCTTCGGCATCCGATACGACGGCAACTCCATCAGCAAGGCATGTTCGCTCTTGTCACGACGGACGCGCTTCATCACCCAGCCCACCGCCATCGCGCCGAGGATGCCCACCAGATACAGCGAGAACAGCACGACACCCTGCAGATTGAACACGCCGAACACATAATGGATCGGAATGAAGGCACCGATCAGCAACGCATAAACCGGCAGGCGCGCCGAACAGGTCATCAGCGGTGCGATCAGGATCGTTGCCAGACGGTCGCGGGGGTCCTGGATGCTGCGCGTGCCCATGATGCCGGGGATCGCGCAGGCGAAACTCGACAACAGCGGGATGAACGAGCGCCCGGTCAGGCCCACCGAAAGCATCAGGCGATCGAGCAGGAACGCCGCGCGCGGCAGGTAGCCGGATTCCTCCAGTACCAGAATAAACAGAAACAGCACCAGGATTTCCGGCAGAAAGCCAAGCACGGTGCCGAGGCCGCCAAACAGGCCGTTGACGACCAGACTCTGCAGCGGACCTGCTGGCAGCAGTGTGGCGACCTGCGTACCCATCCAGCCGAAGCCGTCACCGATCGCGTCGCTCATCGGCTTGCCAGCCGCATACACCGCCTGGAACACCAGGAACATCACCACCGCGAGGATCAGCAACCCGAACACCGGATGCAGTGCCCAGCGATCGAGTGCATCGTCAATCTCAGCGGTGGCTCGCGGCATCGTCACGGTCGCGGCCAGCAATTCGCGCACTTGCGCGTGCAGATCGCTGCGGCTGTCGGCGTCATCCGGCTGCACCGGCGCGGCTGTCGGCATCTCGCCATCAACCCGCTCGATCAGCGCCTGCGCACCGCCACGTTTCACCGCGACGGTTTCCACCACCGGCACGCCGAGTCGCCGCTGCAACTCCGGCACGTCAATCACGACACCGCGGCGACGTGCGGTATCCATCATGTTCAGCGCGAGCACCACCGGACGACCGAGGCGCTTGACCTCGAGCACGAAGCGCAGGTGCAGGCGCAGGTTGGTGGCGTCGGCCACGCATATGATCAGATCCGGCGCCGCCTCGCCTGGATAGTTGCCTTCCAGTACGTCACGGGTGATCTGCTCATCGGGACTGGCTGCATCGAAGCTGTAGGTCCCCGGCAGATCGAGGATCTGGAGCACCCGACCGGACGGCGCGGTAAAGCGGCCTTCCTTGCGCTCGACGGTAACGCCGGCGTAGTTCGCCACCTTCTGCCGGCCACCGGTGAGCTGGTTGAACAGCGCAGTCTTGCCGCAGTTCGGGTTGCCGACCAGGGCGATACGCAGGGTTGAGGCGCTCATGCCGCCTCCTGCCGCACGGTGACCCGATGTGCCTCGCTGCGGCGCAGCGCAAACCGGGTCGAACCGATCTGGATCAACAATGGATCGGCGCCCATCGGCCCGATTGCCACTACCCGCACCGGTTCACCGTCGACAAACCCCAGATCGCGCAAGCGCTGCGCAATCGGATCCGCCGCATGCGCATCGTGCACGCGATCGACCACGGCGGGGGCACCTTTGGGCAGTTCGGACAGACGCACGGGCGGCTTCACAAATAAGAATTGTTCGCATTGTAACCCTTTGGTCGCATTGCTGCATCAGGTCGAACTTCCCGCTGGCGGCAGCATCTATCATGGCGTTCTTTGCAGGGGCTACCGATGACCGATTCCATCCTGAACGAGCGCCGCGGCGCGGTGGCCTGGCTCACCCTGAACCGCCCGCAGATCCACAACGCGTTCGACGACGCCCTGATCGCCACACTCACCGACGCGCTGGCGCAGGCCGATGCCGATCCAGCCGTACGTGCCGTGGTGCTGAGCGGCAACGGCAGCTGCTTCTCCGCCGGTGCCGACCTCAACTGGATGCGCGGCATGGCCAGTGCGAGCGAACAGGAAAACCGCGAGGACTCGCTGCGGCTGGCGCGGCTGATGCGCAACCTGCAGTTCCTGTCCAAGCCGACCATCGCGCGGGTCAACGGCGCAGCCTACGGCGGCGGTGTGGGCTTAGTCGCCTGCTGCGACATCGCGATCGGCGTCGATACCGCCAAGTTCGCGCTGTCGGAAGTAAAACTGGGTCTGGTGCCGGCAGTGATCTCACCGTACGTGATCGCCGCAATCGGTCTGCGCGAGGCACGCCGGCTGTTCATCACCGGCGAGGTATTCGAGGCCGCCACCGCCGCGCGCATTGGGCTGCTGCACACCGTCGTATCGGTACCCGAACTGGACGAGGCGATCGAGCGCCAGCTCTACCTGCTGGCCAAGGCCGGCCCACAGGCCCAGCGCGAAGCCAAGCGGCTAGCCTTGCGCATGGGTGGCGCCGATGTCGCCCAGGCCGAACGCATCGATCAGGACAATGCCGCACTGATCGCCCGCCTGCGCGTATCGGAAGAAGGCCAGCATGGTCTGAGCGCGTTCCTCGACAAGCGTGCGCCGGCATGGGCCGGCAACGCGGTACCGTAACTCTCTATCTCCGCCACGTAGCCCGCCCCCCGACGGGTCGCTGGATACTGGGACGGCGAGTGATCCGGTAACCGCGGCGGATCGGCATGGAATCGTGGTGCCATGCTGCGTTGCGCATCGGCGGCAGCGCGTCAATCTGCTAGTTTTACTGGCTTTGCATCGATACGAACAGCTTCAAGGATACTGAATGTTCGAACGCGTACTGATAGCCAACCGTGGCGAGATCGCCTGCCGCGTGATCCGCACCTGTCGCCGGCTCGGCATCCATACCATCGCGGTATACTCGGAAGCGGACCGGGACGCGCAGCACGTGCGCCTCGCCGACGAGGCATGGCCGATCGGTGGCCCGCGTCCAGCCGATTCCTACCTTCGTGGCGATGCCATTCTTGAGGTGGCGAAGGAGTCCGGCGCACAGGCCATCCACCCCGGCTACGGCTTTCTGTCCGAGAACACCGGTTTCGCCCGTGCCTGCACAAATGCCGGCATAACGTTCATTGGCCCGCGCCCGGAAAGTATCGACGCGATGGGCTCCAAGGCCGCCGCCAAGGCGCTGATGGAACAGCACGTCGTGCCGCTGGTGCCCGGCTACCACGGCGAGAATCAAGACACCGCCTATCTTGCCGAACAGGCCGGCAAGACCGGCTTTCCGCTGATGATCAAGGCCACGGCCGGCGGTGGTGGCAAGGGCATGCGCATCGTCCGCAGCGCAGCGGAATTTGCCGACGCCCTCGCCTCCGCACAGCGCGAAGCCGCCAGCTCGTTCGGGGATACGCGGGTGATCCTGGAACGCTATGTCGAGCATCCGCGACATATCGAGTTCCAGGTATTCGGCGATATGTTGGGCAACGTGATCCATCTCAACGAACGCGAGTGCTCGGCGCAGCGCCGCTATCAGAAGGTGCTGGAGGAAACGCCCTCGCCCTTCCTCGACGAGGCGCGCCGCGCCGCGATGGGCGCGGCCGCGGTCGCGGCCGCGAAAGCGGTGAATTACGTCGGCGCCGGCACCGTGGAATTCATCGTCGCGCAGAGCGGCGAGTTCTTCTTCATGGAGATGAACACGCGCCTGCAGGTCGAACACCCGGTCACCGAGCTGACGCTGGGTCTGGATCTCGTCGAATGGCAGCTGCGCGTCGCCGCCGGCCAGCCGTTGCCGCTACGGCAGGAACAGGTTCATGCACATGGGCACGCGATCGAAGTGCGTTTGTATGCGGAAGACCCCGATCAGAATTTCCTGCCAGGCTCGGGCAAGTTGCTGATGCTGCGCCTGCCTGCGCCCTCGCAACATGTGCGCCTCGACGGTGGCGTGATCGAAGGCGATACGGTGACGATCTTCTACGATCCGATGATCGCCAAGCTGATCGTGTTCGACATCACCCGCGAGCAAGCCTTGCAGCGATTGCGCGAGGCACTGGCGGCGAGCGAGATCGTCGGCCCGAAATCGAATATCGCGTTTCTCGAACGCCTTGTCCGCCATCCGGCCGTGGTCGAAGGCCGCATCGACACCGGCTATCTGGATCGCCATCTGGAAGAGTTCCTGGTTGGCGATGTCGCACCCTCCGACCAGGTCCTGTTCGCTGCCGCCACCGCCGCTCTGCTCCACGACGAATTGAGCGTGGACAGCTCGGCCACTGATCCGCATTCACCCTGGGCAAAAGCCGACGCCTGGCGTATCGGCCACGCCGGCAAGCGCATCGTCGCGCTGACACTGCGCGAGCAGCGTCATGACATCGAGGCGCATGGCCACGATGGCAGCTATCAGCTGCGCCACGGCGAGGCGACCTGCGAGGTGCGAGGTGCACGCTTGCATGACGATGACCTGAGTGCCCGCTTCGACGGTGAAGCGCTGCGCATACCACTACGCACTGACGCGACCCATGTCCTGCTTCATGACGCCAACGGCCAGCGCTACAGCTTTGCCCGCGCCGCTGCGTTCGCGTGGGAATCAAAGGACGCTGCCGGCGGCAACCAGGTCATTGCGCCGATGCCGGGCCGCATCGTGCTGGTAAAGGCGAAAGCCGGCGATGTCGTCGAACAGGGCCAGGAGCTGTTGGTGATGGAGGCGATGAAGATGGAGCTGGCCTTGAAGGCACCCCGCGCCGGCACCATCGAAAGCATCAACGCCACGCAAGGCGAGTTCGTCGAGGCGGATGCCGTGCTGGTGCGTTTCGCCAGTTGAGTTTTTGAGCCCCTCTCCATGTGGGAGAGGGGTTGGGGTGGGGGTTCGGCCTGAGCGACACGCCGAGGCAAGACCGAACCCTCATCCGCCCCTTCGGGGCACCTTCTCCCGGAGAGAGAAGGAAACAATTTCCGGAGCATCCGATGAGCCCATCCAACCACGTCCGCATCGTCGAAGTCGGTGCCCGCGACGGCCTGCAGAACGAGAAGACGCTGCTACCTGCTGATGTGAAGATCGCGCTGATCGACCGGCTGTCCTCGACCGGCCTGAAGACGATCGAGGCGACCAGCTTCGTCAGCCCGGAATGGATACCGCAGCTGGCCGACGCGGCGGAAGTTTTCACCCGCATCCGCAAGGTACCCGGTGTTAGCTATCCGGTGCTGGTGCCGAACCTGCAGGGTTATCAGCGCGCGCGCGAAGTCGGTGCTGCCGAGATTGCGGTGTTCACCGCCGCCTCGGAAACCTTCAGCCGCAAGAACACGAATGCCTCGATCGATGAATCGATCGAGCGCTTCATTCCGGTGATCGAGCAGGCCCAAGCCGACGAAGTGAAAGTGCGCGGCTATGTCTCCACCGTACTCGGCTGCCCGTATCAGGGCGAGGTACCGATCGGCGACGTGGTACGTGTCGCCACGCGCCTGTACCAACTGGGCTGCTACGAGATCTCATTGGGCGATACCATCGGCGTCGGCACACCGGCGAAGGCATGCGCGATGCTGCATGCGGTCGCGCAGGAAGTGCCGATCAGCGCACTCGCCGTGCACTTCCACGACACTTACGGCCAGGCACTGGCGAATATCCTCGCCTGCCTGGAAGAAGGCGTGCGCGTGGTGGACAGTTCGGTCTCCGGCACCGGCGGCTGCCCGTACGCCAAGGGAGCTACCGGCAATGTCGCCAGTGAGGACGTGGTGTACATGCTGCATGGCATGGGCATGACGACCGGGATCGACCTGGACCTGCTGGTCGCCACCGGCGCATGGCTGGCTACGCAACTGCACAAGGAAACCGCCAGCCGGGTCACCCGCGCCCGCACGGCCAACTGAAACTGTCCTTACTCCTCGCACGCAACCGCCCGATGCCTACGTCTTTCCTGATCCGCCCGATCGCTGCCAGCGACGATGCCGCGATGGCCTCAATCATCCGCCACGTCATGCCCGAATTCGGCGCCGACGGCCCCGGCTTTGCGATCCACGATGCGGAAGTCGACCGTATGTGCGAGGCCTACGCACAACCGCGCAGCGCGTACTTCGTGGTCGAACGTGACAGCCAGGTCGTTGGCGGTGGCGGCGTGGCCCCACTCCAGAATGGCGACGCGGACGTATGCGAATTGCGCAAGATGTATTTCCTGCCCGCGGCCCGCGGCATCGGTGCCGGCAGCGCTATGATGCAGCGCTGTCTCGATGCGGCCCGCGCCTTCGGCTTCCGTCGCTGCTACCTGGAAACGCTGACCGGCATGGACGCAGCCCAGGCGCTGTACAAGCGCAGCGGCTTCACGGCGTTGTGCGCGCCGATGGGCGGCACCGGCCATTTCAGCTGCGACCGGTTCTTCATCCTCGAACTTTGAACGGAGCGGCCATGAGCAGTCACGACCCGCGCATCGATGCCTATATCGCAAAGTCGGCCGAATTCGCCAGGCCAATCCTCGAACACCTGCGCGCGGTAGTGCATGCCGCCTGCCCCGAAGTTGAGGAAAGTCTGAAATGGAGCATGCCATTCTTCAGCTACAAGAGCGCGCCGATGTGCATGATGGCAGCCTTCAAGCAGCACTGCGGCTTCGGCTTTTGGCTGTCCAGGCAAGTCGTGGGCAGTACGGCTGAAGACGGCATGGGTCAGTTCGGCAAGCTCACTACGCTGAAGGATCTGCCGTCTAAAAAGGAACTCACTATTCTCATCAAGAAAGCGATGGCGTTGAACGAAGCCGGCGTGAAACTGGCGCGCCCGAAAGCCGCTGCGAAGCCAGCGCCGACTTTACCGGACGACCTTGCCGCCCTGCTCGCGCAGAAGAATCATGCCGCCGCGCACAAGACCTACCAGGGTTTCAGCCCCAGCGCGCAACGCGAATACACCGACTGGATCGCCGAGGCGAAGACCGACACCACCCGCCAGAAACGCATCGCCACCACCCTGGAATGGCTGGCCGAGGGCAAGCCGCGCAACTGGAAATACCTGACGTGCTGAACCCGATGATCCGCATCGCCCGCGACGAAGACGCCGCCGCCATCCACGCGATCTACGCACCTTCGATCACCGACGGTGTAGCCACCTTCGAGACCGAACTGCCTGGGGTAGCGACCATGCGCGAACGCATCCGCACCCGCCTGCAGCACTACCCTTGGCTGGTCTGGGACGAAGGTGGCGAAGTGCTGGCCTATGCCTATGCCGGCCGCTTCCGCGAACGCGCCGCCTACGACTGGATCGCCGAGACCTCGATCTACGTGCGTGCTGATGCACATCGCCGCGGCATTGCGCGCCGGCTCTACGGTGTGCTGCTGGATACGATGCGGTTGCAGGGCATCAATCAGGCCGTTGGCGTGATCACCCTGCCTGGTACGGTCAGCGTGGCGATGCACGAAACGATGGGTTTCTCTGCCGCCGGTGTATGGCGCCAGTGCGGCTACAAGCTGGGACAGTGGTGGGACGTGGGCGTGTGGCAGAAGCAGCTGCAGGCAGTGGTCGCGACGCCGTCCCCGGTCATTCCATTTCCGCAACTGGTGGATTCGCCGCAGCTGCAGGCCCTGCTCTCCTGATCCACCCGACAGCGACCCGAAAAAAACCCGCCAACCATGGCGGGTTTTTTCTATCAGACAACAGCAAACCGATCGCTCAATGATGCAGGAGCAGGTCCGCAATAACGCCGGTGGTGATCGCGACCAGCAGGAAATCGCCGTTGTCGCTGCGCACCCAGTGATAACCACGCGGCGGCGCACGCAGATGCTCGTGGCGCCAGTCGGTCACCACATAGCGGCGACCCCGGTAATCGTCCGGCACACGTCCACCCTTCCTGTACCAGCCTTCGTGCTGGCCGCGATCATGCATGCCCTGATACTGGCCATGGTCATGATCATGGTGATCGTTGCCGTAGTCCTGCGCCAGCAGCGGCGCGCTGAACATCAGCACGGCACCACAGATAACAAGCATCCCCAACTGCTTCTTCATGTCGAGCTCCTGATTGATGGCAAGGTACTTGCCGAACTGCGTGCCAAGGATGGCAGGTGGATCCACGCGCCTATTTATATTTACCGTTCAAGCCACATCCACATCAATACGACTGATGCTGGAGGATTGCCGCACCACGTTCAATGGCGGATAAATATTCCACCCAAGGCCGCTCGCGTTCTGCCGATGGCCATCGTGGTGCGGGTGGTTCCGTATACGCAGGATCAATGCTGTGCGGCGATGATGCTGGCGATCACGCCGGTCGTGATCGCGACCAGGATGAAATCACCGTTGTCACTGCGTACATAGTGATAGCCGCGCGGCGGTGCGCGCAGGTGCTCGCTCTGCCAGTCGGTCACAGCATAAGAACCGCCACGGTACTCGGCCGGCATATGGCCACCCTTCTTGTACCAGCCTTCGCTATGGCCGCGCTCGGACATGCTGCGCTTGTTCTGATCCTGGTGATCCTGGCCCTGGGGCTGAGCCACCACGACGGCCGAGGTAGACATCAGCAATGCACCGCAGATCAACCACGTACCCAATTGCTTCTTCATAGAGACACTCCGTTGGTAAAGGTGTAAAGCCTGAGGAACCGTGCTACTCCAAGGTTTCCGTGGGTTGCCCGATACGGCGACCCGAGCAGAAGAAGCCCAAGCATCGCTGCCCTGCCTGCAACATCACCGCTCAACCCCCAAGGCCGCGTGAATATTCCGGTGAACGGCCTTCACATTTGGTCGTCGGGAGGTTCGTGGTGGCCATCCCTCTCGGTTACCATTCATGTTTCAGGTATCAGAGAGACCCCCATGCAGCTCAATCAGGTCAAGGCGATCATTACCGGCGGCGCCTCCGGTCTCGGCCACGCAGTGGCACAACACCTCGTCGCGCACGGCGGCAAGGTCGCGCTGTTCGATGTGAATGAGGACAAGGGCCACGCCGCCGCGAAGGAACTGGGTAATGTCGCGCGCTTCTTCCGTACCGACGTCACCTCCGAGGACGGCGTGGTCGCCAACGTGGCCTCCGCACGCGACGCGATGGGCGGCCTGAACGTGCTGATCAACTGCGCCGGCATCCTCGGCGCTGGCCGCGTATTGGGCAAGGAAGGCGCGATGCCGCTGGCGAACTTCGCCACCACCGTGATGGTGAACCTGGTCGGTAGCTTCAACGTGGCCAAGGCCGCGGCAGCGCTGATGCAGGGCAACGAAGCAGGCGAAGACGGCGAACGCGGCGTGATCATCAACACCGCCAGTGTTGCTGCCTACGAAGGCCAGATCGGCCAGGCCGCTTACTCGGCATCCAAGGGTGGCGTGGTCGGCATGACCCTGCCAATGGCGCGCGAGCTGGCACGCTTCGGCATCCGCGTGGCGACGATCGCACCGGGTATCTTCTGGACCCCGATGGTCGACAGTATGTCGCCGCAGGTGCAGGAGTCGCTCAGCGCCTCGATCCCGTTCCCGGCGCGCCTCGGCCAACCGAACGAGTATGCAAGCACCGTCGCCTTCATCTTGGGCAACCGCTATATCAATGGCGAGACTATCCGCCTCGATGGCGCGGTGCGGTTGCAATCCAAGTAGAGGAGTGAGAAACGAGTGAAAGCTCGCCTCGCTCCGCCACTGCTTCTCTCTCACCTCTCACTCCTCTGAACTCACTTCTGACCTATGAAAGCTTCCGACGTCAAGAAAGGCAACGTGGTCGAGCACGACAGCACCGTCTACCAGGTGCGCGACATCGAGCGCAGCTCGCCGAGCGCGCGTGGTGGCAACGTCACCTTCCGCTTCACCCTGTATTCAATCCCCGGCGGACGCAAGTTCGACCTGAGCCTGCGCGCCGACGATGAGTTGCGCGAAATGGACCTGGTGCGTCGTGCGGCGAACTTCTCATACATGGACGACGGCGCCTTCGTGTTCATGGACGCCGAGGATTACACCCAGTATCTGCTCTCGCCCGAACTGGTTGGCGACAACGCCGGCTACATCGTCGAAGGCATCGAGGGTTATTACGTACAAGTGATCGACGAGGCGCCGGTCGGCCTGCAGGTGCCGAGCAGCGTGATCCTGACCGTGGTCGACACCGCGCCGGAAATGAAAGGCTCCAGCGCCACCAAGCGCAACAAGCCGGCCAAGCTCAATACCGGCATCGAAGTGCAGGTGCCCGAGTACATCAGCAACGACGAGAAAGTGTGGGTGAACACGCTGACCGGCGAGTTCGCGGGCAGGGCCTGAGAGCAGGAACGAGTGGCGAGGAGTGAGAAACGAGAGTGAAAGCGTGAGAGACGCACGGTTTTTGCCATACTCATTTCTCAGTCCTCGCCACTCACTTCTCGCCCCATGCCCTCCAGCGGTTATTCGCTAAGCGCCCATGCGATCGAAAGCCTGACCGCGATCAAGCGGCCGGACGTGCCGTGGCAGGTGGTATTGCGCAACACCGCCGCGGTGATACTGCCGCTGGGCATCGGGCTGGCTACGGGACACACGGAGATTGGGTTGGCTATCGGCGCTGGCGCGCTGGATACGATGTTCTCCGATCAGCCCGGGCCCTATCGCCAGCGCTTGCGCCAGCTGCTGCTTGCCTCGCTGGCGGCGGGGCTTGCTTCGCTGTGCGGCCTGCTGATCGGCGCTCAGTTGCTGCCGATGCTGCTGGCCACGGCCGCCTGTGGTTTCTTCGGTGGCCTCCTGGTGGTGTTCGGTACCGATACCGCACGGGTCGGCATGACCAGCATGATCCTGCTGGTGGTCACTGCATCGACGCCGACTTCGCTGGTCGGCGCATTGAGCGGCGCCGCGTTGATTTTCTGCGGTGGCCTGCTGCTTACCCTGTTCTCGTTGGCAGCGTGGCCATGGCACCGCTATTTGCCGGAGCGGCATGCGCTGGCCAAGGTATATGCCGGGCTTGCCATACTGGCCAGACAGCAGAAGCATGACGACGCCGACGTACCGGCTCTGACCGAAGCGATGACCACCCTGCAGCAGACCCTGTTGGGTGAGCATCGCGCCCATGGTCGTGCGATGGAGGCCTTCGGCGTTTTGCTGGAGCTGGCCGAACGCATCCGGCTGGAGCTCACCGCGATGGCCGAGTTGCATGCCAACCCGGCCGCCCACGCGATGTTCCGCGATGATGCGGCCCGTGTGCTTGCCGCGATCGCCGGTGCACTGGAACAGGGTGAATCACCCGAACAGGCGGCGCGTGCGTTGCAAACCCTGCAAGCCAGCGAACGCGCCCTGCTTGATGGCAGCACCAGCACGGGTAGCCTGGCCGCGCATATCCACGCCCTCTCCGGCCAGCTGGCCGCGGCGGTGCGCAACGCCGATTGGGCCGGCAGCCGCGGCGAGCTGCGTGCCAGCGCGGCGGAAACCCGCCTGCCCAAGGCGCTGCGCAGCAGTTCCGCCTGGGCCACGCTGCGCGCCAGCCTCACCCCACGATCGGTGGCATTCCGGCATGCCTTGCGCATGGCCGTCTGCCTCAGTGCTGCACTGTGGATTTCGCGACTATTGCAGCTGCCGCACGGCTACTGGTTGCCGATGACCGCGGCGATCGTGCTGCGACCGGACTTTGCCGCCACCTTCAATTTCGGCCTGCTGCGCGTGCTCGGCACCGTGCTCGGGTTGGTGCTCACCACGGCACTGCTGCACTTCACCCCGAGCGAGCCATGGGCACATCTCGCGCTGATGGCCGTGCTGTGCATGGCGTTCCGCTACCTGGCCACGGCGCATTACGGCATTGCGGTGGCCGCACTGACCGGCACCGTGGTGATCCTGCTTTCCTACGAAGGCGTTGGCTCCAGCGCCGCCGTGGTGGATCGGGTGATCAACACCGCCCTCGGCTGCGGCATGGCCTTGCTCGCGTATGTGGCGTGGCCGACCTGGGAGCGCGGCCGGGCACGTGCTGCGTTGGCCGTGATGCTTGATGCCTATGCCAGCTACCTGCGCGCACTGGCGCGACCGGACCAGCGCAACGCTCACCACGAGACACGCAGCGCAGCCCGTACCGCCCGCACCAATGCACAGGCTTCGCTCGACCGCATGCGCAGCGAACCGGCCACGCCACCGGAACTGCTCGCGCTGGCCCGTACCCTGTTCGCCAATGGCAATCGACTGGCACGCACCGCGATGACCCTGGAAGCGATGGTTGACGATCTCGCCACGCTGCCCGCACCGGCTGAGATCAGGCACTTCGTGGAGCAGTGCGCCAACACCGTGCAGGCCATCGCCACGGCGTTGCGCGAACAGCGCGGCATGGACACGCTGCCAGACCTGCGTACCCGGCAACGCACACTGGTAGCCCTGCTAGAGGGTGCCGATGACCGCGCCGCCGCCGAATCGTTGGCGCGGCTCAGTGACCGCCTGGTCGACAACGTCAACACGCTGGCGCATGTGGTCAATCGTGCGCAGCAGGAATCCAACACCGAACCTCGGCGCAGCCACGCCCAGCCCTGAGTTGCGAACCCGGCCACCATCGTGCGACTGCAGCACGACGCCGACCCGCAGAGGTTTTACACTGCGTGGATGCTCAAGATCGATTCCCACGCACACATCCTGCCCCGCGACTGGCCAAATCTGGCAGCCAAGTACGGTGACGACCGCTTTCCGGTGATGACGCATACCGATGGGCGCCACCGCATCTACAAGGACAGCCGGTTCTTCCGCGAGGTGTGGGATTCGGCGTTTGATCCGCAGACGCGCATCGACGACTACGCCCGTTTCGGCGTCGACGTGCAGGTGATCTCCACCGTGCCGGTGCTGTTCTCATACTGGGCACCGGGTCACCAGGCGCTGGAGTTGCACCGTCATCTGAACAACCACATGGCCGGCATCTGCCGCGATTATCCGCGCCACTACGCCGGCATCGGCACGGTGCCGCTACAGGCACCTGATCTGGCGATCCGCGAGCTGGAACGTTGCATCGACGAGCTTGGTCTGCAAGGCGTGCAGGTCGGTTCGCATTGCGGCGAATGGAACCTGGATGCGCCGGAGCTGTTCCCGTTCTTCGAGGCAGCCGCCGATCTCGGTGCCGCGGTGCTGGTGCACCCGTGGGACATGATGGGTGCGTCGACGATGCCCAAGTACTGGATGCCGTGGCTGGTCGGCATGCCGGCCGAACAGTCGCGAGCCGCCTGCTGCCTTGCGTTTGGTGGTGTGCTGGAGCGGCTGCCGAAGCTGCGCGTGATGCTGGCGCATGGCGGCGGCAGCTTCCCCTCGACGATCGGCCGCATCGAGCACGGCTTCAAGATGCGTCCGGACCTGGTCGCCACCGACAATCCACGCAATCCGCGCGAATACCTCAAACGCTTCTATTTCGACTCTTGCGTGCACGACGATCTGGCGCTGCGCTATCTGCTGGATGTGACGGGCGTCGATCAGGTGATGCTTGGCACCGACTATCCTTTCCCGTTGGGCGAACAGGAACCCGGCAGTGGCATCGAAGCGCTGGGCCTGAACGAGGTCAACCGCGCCCGACTGTTTCACGGCACCGCACTGGAATGGCTGGGCTTGCCCAGGCATCGCTTCGCACCCGACAACACCTCCCTGGAGTCAGCATGAGTTTCCTGCGCAGCACCGCCATTATCGCCACGGCCCTGGCCACCACCCTGCTGCTGGCAGGTCGCGTCCATGCCACCGATGTCAGCATGGCCGATGGCAGCGTGAGTTTCAGCACGCCGGATAGCTGGCTGGACATCATGGAAACCCAGGGCGATCCTGAAACACGCGTGTTCCAGGTGCCCGACCCGTCGGCCACCGGCAAGACCAGCCTCGCCCGTATCACCGTCACCGTGGCCCAGGCCGCCGACGTGAATGCCTTCAATCAGTTCAAGAGCGATGCCACCGCACAAGCGCTTGCGCTCCCTGGCTACAAGGCTGCCGCCATGCTGCCGCCGCCGAACAGCAACCTGTATACCGCACAGGAAAACGGCGCCCAGTTCAACTACGTCGAGCACTACTGGTTCAAGAACGGCCATGCGATCCAGCTGCGCTGCATGCGCCCTGTGGAGAGCCTCGCCGGCGCTGGATGGAAAGCCGAGTTCGACAAGGGCTGCGCTGCAATCGCCGCACGCTTGAAGTAAGCCACGCATCGGCTCCTCCCCCCAGCGACCGAAAGGAGTCCCCCTTTCGGACAAGCCAGGGAGTGGAACCCACATCCCCGAAGAGATCGCTCGATGTTTCCAGCCTACGAAGCCAACCTCGACTGGGCCCACGCCCAGGACGCCGCCGACCCGTTGGGCGCGTTCCGCGACGAGTTCCTGATCCCGCCGCACGAGGGCCACGACAGTGTGTACTTCTGCGGCAATTCGCTGGGTTTGCAGCCACGCGCCGTACGCGAAGCCGTCAATGCGGAGCTGGACTACTGGGGCGAACTGGGTGTGGAAGGCCACTTCAAGGGCCGCCTGCCGTGGATGGATTACCACGAGTTCGTGCGTGACGGCCTTGCCGAAGTAGTCGGCGCGCAGCCCTCCGAAGTCGTCGCGATGAATACCCTCGGGGTAAACCTGCACCTGATGATGGTGAGCTTCTATCGCCCCACGCCTGAACGCCATGCGATCCTGATCGAAGCTGGCGCCTTCCCCACCGACCGCTATGCGGTGGAATCGCAGATCCGCTTCCACGGCTTCAGCCCTGCACTTTCACTGATCGAACTGCAGGGCGACGAGCCGAACGGCACCATCTCGCTGGCAGCGATCGAACGCGTGTTGGCCGAGCACGGTTCGCGCATCGCACTGGTGATGCTCCCCGGCGTGCAATATCGAAGCGGCCAGGCACTTGACCTCAAAGCCATCACCGAACTTGCACACCAACATGGTTGCACCGTGAGTTTCGACCTCGCCCACGCCGTCGGCAACCTGCCGCTGCAATTGCACGACAGTGGTGCCGACTTCGCCATCTGGTGCAGCTACAAATACCTTAACAGTGGTCCCGGCGCAGTCGGCGGCGCGTTCGTGCACGAGCGCCATGCCAAGGCTGTGCTGCCACGCTTTGCCGGATGGTGGGGCCACGATAAGAACACCCGCTTTCAGATGGGCCCGGAGTTCGTGCCGACCGCCGGCGCGGACGGCTGGCAATTGTCCAACCCGCCCATCCTCGCGCTGGCGCCGCTGCGCGTCTCGCTGGAAATCTTCCGACGCGCCGGCATGGCGCGCCTGCGCGAGAAGTCGCTACAGCTCACCGGTTATCTCGAGTGGCTGGTGCGCACGCAGCTGGAGAACGTGCTGGACGTGGTGACACCCGCCGAATCGGAACGTCGCGGCGCCCAGTTGTCGATCCGTGTGATCGGTGGCCGCGAGCGCGGCCGTGCATTGTTCGAGTACTTGATGGAACACGGCATCATCGGCGACTGGCGCGAACCCGACGTGATCCGCATCTCCCCCGCACCGCTGTACAACCGGTTCGCGGATTGCCTGGCGTTCGCGGAAGCGGTGCAGGCCTGGAGCCATATCGGCTGACTCAAAACCGGCTGTTTATGGAATGACTGCATCCACCGGTTGAATCCGCCACCCCGAGTCGACATTCGCGACCGTCCGTTCTCGGAGGAGGCCTGTAACGCAACGCCACATCACCGGTCGCGAGTTCAACGCCCGCCTCCGCTATGAGACCGCGCAAACGACCCCGTCAACAAGGTATTCACCGAATGTGTGGAAACCGGGCGGTGCAGATGACGCACGGCACACCAGCATAAACACGCCTCGCGGTGTCCCCGCAGTGTCCGCCCTCTGTCCGCGGACAGAAGGCGCGCGCCGCGATGATTTATAACAGGCTGAAAGAACATCGAAAAATGCTTATCGCATAGCTGGCACGATATTCGCTTCAACCAGAAAGGGGCTTGGGTGCGGCAGTGTGTACCATCCGAGGGGCATTACATTGTTCAGCTACTACTTGATCTCGCACTACGCAGACTCAGCGTAATCCGGTACTCACAGCGTTGATGGTGCTCAGCACTGGCGTGGGCATCGCATTGGCGATGACACATGGATGATGGGGCGCTCGATACATCGAGCATCTTCCAACTATCGAGTGACATCACAGGGGAGCGTTATGTGGGGGTATTACGTTGTGTTGGCGTTGCGAAGCAGCGCGCGAAGCAAGGCTTTGACCGCGCTGGTGATCGTGCTGCTGGCTTTCGGGGTGTCGGCCTGCATGGTGAGCTATGCCGTGTTCCGTGCGACCACGAGCGACCCGCTCCCCGGCAAGTCATCCCGGCTTTACGTGCCGCTGATTGACAATATTGGTCCGTCCTACAACTACCTTGGCGAACCCAATGAAACACTGAGCTACATGGATGCGATGGCGTTGTGGCATGCCCACAAAGCCAGCCGGCAAACACTGCTCTATCCCACGAAATGGCAAGTGGAATCGGATAATCCATCGGTTCCCGCCATGACCGAAACAGGCGACGCGGTAACCGCCGATTTCTTCTCCATGTTCGACGTGCCTTTCCGCTTTGGCAGCGGGTGGACGGCAGATGACGATGCCCAGCACGCCACGGTGGCGGTCATCAGTCGGCACTTGAACGAAGCGCTGTTTGGCGGACATAACAGTGTTGGACAGGAGATCCGGCTGGATGGCCAACTCTTCCGGATCGGCGGTGTGCTGGAGGACTGGAACCCGAGGCCTCGCTTTTTTGACCTTGGCGATGACGTGCGCCCATTCGATGACGTGGGGGACATCTACATCCCGTTCACCCGCGCGACCGACATGAAGAAGGACAGCACATTCTCATTGTGCCCGACGGATTCGCAGGCTTTTGATGAGTCCAACTGGGATGCCTACCTGCACAGCGAATGTGACCGGATCGTTGCTTGGGTGGAGCTGGCGACACCCGCCGACGTGGATAGTTACCGCGAATATTTGCGCCACTATGCCGCGGAACAGCAACGCCTCGGGCGATTCTCCTGGCCGCCCAACATACGCCTGCGCAATCTGACGGACTGGCTGACGTTCTTGCAGGTCACGCCCAGGGCATCCAGCTTGTCTATCCTGGTGTCTGCCAGCTTTCTGCTGATTGTCCTGGTCAACGTCGTCGGGCTCATGCTTGCCCGATTCATGCGGCGGGCACCGGAAATCGGCGTTCGCCGCGCCCTCGGCGCTTCGCGAACGGCCATCTACCGGCAGTTCCTGATCGAGGCGGCCAGCATGGGTTTCGTCGGCGGCCTGCTCGGCGTGGCACTGACGCTGCTGGGTGTATGGGGTGCCGGAGCACTTTTCGAGCCGAACATTGCACGCCTCGTGCATGCCGATACCTCGCTGATCGCACTGACCGTGCTGCTCGCCATCGCTGCCACGGTGGTTTCCGCCCTGTACCCGACCTGGCGCGCGGCGCAAACCCAGCCCGCCTGGCAAATCAAGATCAATTGAGGTTCCCTTCATGGCATTCACCAGGACATTCATGCAGCTGCGGCCAATCATTGCTGCATTGGGTCGACACAAGGTGGCCACCGCGCTCATCGTCCTGCAGGTGGCGCTGACGCTGGCGGTGGCATCCAACGCACTGTTTATCGTGTCAACGCGCATCGTCCACCTGTCGCGCCCTACCAGCACGGACGAAGCTCATCTCTTCGTGATCCGCAATGGTTGGAAATTGGGTCAGACTGCGGCCCAGATCGATGCGAATATTCGCGCCGACCTGGAGTCCCTGCGTCATGTCGCAGGCGTGCGTGACGCATTCCCCAGCCAGGGGTTTCCACTGGGCGGGTTCAAAGACGACATCATCCTGCGACTGAAGCTCAAGCCGGACCAGAAGACGCACGGGCAATTGGTCACGTTCTTTGCTTCGGACGGGCATGCGATCGATACGCTGGGTATATCGCTGGTCGCTGGGCGCAATTTTCGTCCCGATGAAATCACCGTCAGCGGCCCCAACGAAAAGATGTCTCCTGCCAGCATCATCGTCACCCGCAGTCTTGCCGATCAGCTGTTTCCCGATGGTTCGGCCCTGGGCAAGACGGTATACCTGCCGGATGGGCCTGCCGCCATCATCGGTATCCTCGCCAGCCTGCAGGGGCCACTCAAACAATCGGATCGCCTGGACCGCTATACCGTGCTGGTCCCGACGCATTATCTCGATCCAGCGGGTGTCGTGTATCTGGTGCGTACCGACTCCACCGCCATGAAACCGGTGATCGCTGCAACGCTGAAAGCGCTGCAGGAGCGCAGCGGCGTACGCATCATCGATCTCAAAGATGGCATCGTTACCATGGCCCAGGTACGTGAGCGCGCCTATGCAGAGGATCGTAGCGTGGCGTTGCTGATGAGCATCCTCAGCGGATTGCTGCTACTGGCTACCGCAGGCGGCATCGTGGGGTTGAGCAGTTTCTGGGTCAGCCAGCGGCGCAGACAGATCGGCATCCGCCGTTCGCTCGGCGCCACGACGGGCGATATCCTGCGCTACTTCCATGCCGAGAATTTCCTGATCGTCAGCGGCGGCATCTTGCTCGGCGCGTTGCTGGCGTTCCTAGCGAATCTCGGCCTGATGCATGTCTATGAATTGCCACGCATGCCGCTTTACGTACCACTACTGGGTGCGCTGCTGTTGTGGCTGCTCGGTCAACTGGCCGTATGGGGACCGGCACGCTTTGCCGCCAAGGTGCCACCCGTGGTCGCGATTCGTACGGAGTGAACGGTGATATTGATTGCCCTGATTTGGAGTTGACGACGTAATTGAATGCCTGATCTTCTTCGGCCAATAGCAAGCAGGATCAGCCCAACCTCGGTTACAGTGGGCCCACACCACTGCTGAGGCCCGATCATGAGCAAAGACAAATCGCACAAGAAGGACAAGTCGAAAAAGCACGACCTGTTTTCGTTGATGCAGGAGCAGAGTGAAGTCTTCAGGGACATGGTGGCGCATTTCCAGAATGCCTGGACGCCTAAGCTGTTTGCGCACAAGGGTAACGAAGCCGCACATACTGATGCGGCTGCGAAGACGGTGATTGCGAAGAAGGCCACTCGATCAGCCAAGTCCGCAAAAAAACCTGTTGCGAAAGCCGCACCGGTATCGAAGAAGCCGAAGGCCGCGACAGCCGCGAAAAAGCCCGCGACCAAGAAGAGCAGCGTCAAGAAGGCGCCTGCTTCGAAGAATGCCAAGCCTATCGCGGCAAAAAAGAGCACGGCCAAAACGGCCCGGCATCCGGCAAAGAAAAGCCCGGCAAAGAAATAGCCGACTTGCGCGCCTGAGTCGTTTCCGGCGCAGTTATGGATCGAGAAGTTGCTTTGTGCTCGGCTCGATCCGTGAAGAGACAAAAAGAGGGCCGCATCCAGCGGCCCTCTTTATTGCTTAGTGAGCCCTCACTTGGCCAGCGACGCATTGTCGATCACGAAGCGGTACTTCACGTCACCCTTCACCATGCGGTCGTAGGCCTCGTCGATCTTCTGTACCGGGATCATCTCGATGTCGGAGACGATGCCCTTTTCCGCGCAGAAATCCAGCATCTCCTGCGTTTCGGCGATGCCGCCGATCAGCGAGCCGGCGATCGCCCGGCGCTTGAAGATCAGGTTGGCCACGCTCGGCGACGGATGCGGATGCTCCGGCACGCCGACCAGCACCAGTGTGCCGTCGCGCTTGAGGAGGCCGGTGAACGCATCCAGCGAATGGCTGGCGGCTACGGTGTTAAGGATGAAGTCGAAGCTGTTGGCGTGCGCCTTCATCTCGTCAGCGTTGCGCGAAACCACCACCTCGTCCGCGCCCAGGTCCAGTGCAGCTTGGCGCTTGCTTTCCGAGGTGGTGAACGCCACCACGTGAGCGCCCATGGCATGCGCGAGCTTCACGCCCATATGGCCCAGTCCGCCGATGCCAACCACGCCGACCTTGCTGCCGGGGCCGACCTTCCAGTGCCGTAGCGGCGAGTAGGTGGTGATGCCCGCGCACAGCAGCGGCGCGACCGCGGCGAGCTGCGATTCAGGATGGCGGATCTTCAGCACGAACTTTTTATCAACCACGATGCGCTGCGAATAGCCGCCCAGCGTGTGCCCGGGCGCATCCGGGGTCGGGCCATTGTAGGTGCCGACGAAACCGTTCTCGCAATACTGCTCCAGCCCCTCGTCGCAGGCCGCACAATGCTGGCAGCTTCCCACCAGGCAGCCCACGCCTACGGTGTCGCCGACCTTGAAGCCGGTCACGGCGCTGCCGACGGCGCTGACATGGCCAACGATCTCGTGGCCGGGCACGCAGGGATACAGTGTGCCGCCCCACTCGGAGCGCACGGTATGCAGGTCGGAGTGGCAGACGCCGCAATAGGCGATATCGATCTGCACATCCTGCGGGCCGGGTGCACGACGCTCGATGTCGATGGATTGCAGCGGCTTGTCGGCGGCATGTGCGCCGTAGGCTTTGGTGGTCATGGGGTTTTCCTTGCTGGGGGAGGGTTGAACAAAATCAGGGAGCCGGCCCTACAAGATATTCCTCATCGGTCACCTTCTCCATCCATTCGACTACCTTGCCGTCCTTCGCTTCCTGGACGGCGATGTGGGTCATCGCGGTGGTCGGTGTGGCGCCGTGCCAATGCCGGTGGTTCGACGGGCAGCAGATGATGTCGCCGGCGTTGATCTCCACGATCGGGCCGCCTTCGCACTGGGTCCAGCCCTTGCCGGCGGTGACGATCAGGATCTGCCCCAGCGGATGGGTATGCCAGGCGCTGCGCGCGCCCGGCTCGAAGGTCACGATGGCGCCGGACACGTTCGCGCCACCGATGCCCTTGAACGGCGAATCGATGCGGACCTTGCCGGTGAAGTACTCGGCCGGTCCGGTGACGGAGGGCTGCGAGCCGTTGCGGATGATTTCCATGGTCAATGTTCCTGTAGATGATGCTTGATGTGCAGAATGCGAACACGGAGCCCCTCGAGGCTTCAGGAGGCTCCGCTCATGTTTGATCAGTCCAGCTTGCTCAGGCCGATGTGCCCTCGTTGATCACCCTCAGCGCATTCAATGTGCGTGGATAACCGATGAAGGGCAAAAGCTGCGTGATGGTGGCGATAAGTATTTGGCGGTCGTTGCCGACGGCCAGATTCCCCACGACGTGACCGGCCAGCTGCGGTTCGCAGCCGCCGAGGGACGCGAGAATGGCGAACGTCAGCAGCTCGCGTGTCCGCAAGTCCAGGCCGTTGCGTGTGTAGTAGTCGCCAAAGCAGTTAGCCGAGAGAAAGCGCTGGATGTGCAGCTGATCCTTCGGCGACTGCGCAACCATCGCATCGATGCGATCACCGAACATCTGCTTCTGCGCTGCCAGACCTTTTTCGAACCGGGTTGCTGCCGTCGTGGTCGATTGCTCCGGCAGCGGCAACGCTATGCCGCGACTCTTGAACACCTCATTGGTGCCATGCAGGAAATCGAATGCCTTGGCCATGCCCACATAAGGCACGGCCTGATAAAGGATTTCCCTGGCCTCCACCGGCGTCACGCCGACGTTGAGCGCGCCGCCCAGCATGACGCTGTATTCGTTCACCGCCTGGCAGGCGATCAAGGCCGCCAGTTGAACCATCAGGCGCAGACGAACATCCATCTCGGTGGCCTCGATGACTTCATCGAAGGCCCAGTTGTCGAAGATCTCGATCAACTCGGGGTCGGTGACCTTCAGTGTGGAGACGTGGTTGGGAAACAGTTGGTCGTGATTGCGCTGCGCTACTTCAGTGATTGCCATCGGGTTGCCTCATGGATCCTGTTTGTTTACTTGCCCGCGCGTGCGGCGAGATGGGCTGGATAGCGATCGCCCTGTACCTGGATCTGCGCCACGGCGTCTTCGATCTGGCGCAGTTCGTCCTTATCCATGTCGATCGCCGCACTGCCGATGTTTTCCAGCAGGCGATGCCGCTTGGTGGTGCCCGGAATCGGCACGATCCACGGCTTCTGCGCAAGCAGCCACGCAAGTGCGATCTGCGCGGGCGTCGCCTGCTTGGCGGCAGCGATCCTGCCGAGCAGATCGACCAGTGTCTGGTTGGCCTGGCGCGCCTCGGGCGAGAAGCGCGGCACGATGTTGCGGAAGTCGTCCTTGGCGAACGACGTGCTCGCGTCGATCTTGCCGGTGAGAAAGCCCTTGCCGAGCGGGCTGAACGGGACGAAGCCGATGCCCAGTTCCTCGCACATCGGCAGCACGTCCTGCTCGGGTTCGCGCCACCACAGCGAATACTCGCTTTGCAGCGCAGCGACCGGTTGCACCGCATGCGCGCGACGGATCGACTGCGCGCCCGCTTCCGACAGGCCGAAGTGCTTGACCTTGCCTTCCGCAATCAGCTCCTTGACGGTACCGGCCACGTCTTCCATCGACACGTTGGGATCGACGCGATGCTGATAGAACAAGTCAATACGATCGGTCCGGAGACGTTTGAGCGAGGCATCGGCAACGGCCCGGATACGCTCTGGCCGGCTGTCCATGCCAGTTTTCGAATCGCCATCCTTGAATCCGAACTTGGTGGCAATGACCACGTTGTCGCGAATCGGTGCCAGCGCCTCGCCAACCAGTTCCTCGTTGGTGAACGGGCCATAGGTCTCGGCGGTGTCGAAGAAGGTCACGCCAGCGTCGAACGCCTCGCGGATGAGTTGAATGGCCTCCTGCTTGCCCGGGCCGGGGCCGTAGCCGAAGTTGAGGCCCATGCAGCCGAAGCCGAGGGCGGAGACGTTGAGACCACTATGGCCAAGGGTGCGCGTTTGCATGAGGTACTCCTGCCGTGGATGGCCGAGGATTGGGATGCAGATAGTTTGCGCGCGGATGTTTGCCTTGATTAGACGGGGCAATACGAATGCTTTTATGATCTGTGCTCATTAATAAGCTGGGTCCGCCCATGCCCCGCGAGAACTACAACGATCTGCTGGCCTTCCTGGCGGTGGCGCGCGAACGCAGCTTCACCCGCGCTGCTGCGCAACTGGGTGTGTCCCAATCGGCGCTCAGCCACACCATCCGCGGGCTGGAGGCTCGGCTGGGCCTGCGCCTGCTGACCCGGACCACACGCAATGTCGCCCCCACCGAGGCGGGCGATCGCCTGTTCAGGGAGTTGGCACCCAACTTTGGAGACATCGATGCGGCCGTGGCGAACCTGAGCGAGCTGCGCGACAAGCCCAGCGGCACACTGCGCATCACCACCGGCGAACACGCCGCCACGACGGTGCTGTGGCCGACACTGCGCAAGCTGTTGCCGGGATACCCGGACATCCACGTCGAGGTCATCAGCGACTCTGTCTTGACCGACATCGTCGCCGAGCGATTTGACGCGGGCATCCGTCTGGGTGAGCAGGTGGCCAAGGACATGATCGCCACGCCCATCGGTCCGCCGATGCGGATGGCCGTCATCGGTGCACCCGACTACCTCACCTCACGCCCGCCGGTGCATACCCCGCGCGATCTCACCGGACACGACTGCATCAATATCCGCTTCCTTACCCACGGCGGACTTTACGCGTGGGAGTTCGAGCAGGACGGCCATGCCCTGAACGTCCGCGTGGAGGGTCGGCTGGCCTTCAACAACAGCCGGCAGATCCGGACGGCGGCGCTCGATGGCTTCGGCCTCGCCTGTCTTCCGGAAGACATGGTCCTGGCGGATATCGCGGCCGGCAAGCTGCAGCGCCTGCTGGGCGACTGGTGTCCGCCGTTTCCCGGCTATCACCTCTACTACCCGAGCAGGCGCCAGCACTCGCCGGCGTTTTCATTGCTGGTGGAAGCATTGCGTTATCCGTGAGCCCTCGGTTGAATCCGCAGCCAGCAGCCAGCATTCGAAAACTTCACGTCCGACTCTGCGGATGCCGTACCTGCCCTTCCCCTCTCACCACGAATCGCTCCACCGTCAGCGACTCGGCCCCCATCGGCCCGTAGGCGTGCAAGCGTGTGGTGGAGATGCCAATCTCCGCGCCGAGACCCAGTTCGCCGCCATCGCTGAAACGCGAGGACGCGTTGACCATCACTACTGCGCAGCGCAGTGCCTGCACGAAGCGCTGCGCCGCGCCTTCGTCACGGGTGGCGATCACTTCGGTATGGTCAGAGCCATGGCGGCGGATATGCTCGATCGCTGCGTCCAGGTCGTCGATCACGCGCACGGCAAGGATCAGGTCGAGAAACTCCGCGGCGTAGTCATCCTCGCTCGCAGCGCTCATCGATGGCACCAAGGCGCGACTACGCTCGCAACCGCGCAGCTGCACGCCATGTTGCTGCAATGACGCCGCAGCCGCGGGTAGAAACGCAGCGGCGATGTCCCGATGCACCAGCAACGTCTCCAGCGCGTTGCATACGCCAGGGCGCGTGGTCTTGCCGTCGATCAGCAGATCCAGCGCCAGCGCGGGGTCGGCGGCACGATCAACATAGAGGTGGCAGACGCCCTTGTAATGCTTGATCACCGGCACGCGCGCGTGTTCGGCGACGAAACGGATCAGGCCTTCGCCGCCACGCGGAATGGCCAGATCGACAATGTCGCTCAGCTGCAGCAGCTCGATCATTGTCTCGCGGCGCAGATCCTCGACCAGGGTCAGCGCAGCAGCCGGTATGCCGTGTGCTTCCAGTGCCGATCTCAACGCCCCTGCAATCGCCGTGTTGGAATGGATCGCCTCAGTGCCACCGCGCAGGATCACGCCGTTGCCCGCCATCAGGCACAACGCCGCGGCGTCGGCGGTGACGTTGGGGCGCGCCTCGTAGATCATCACAATGACACCGAGTGGGATGCGCACGCGTTCGATCGACAATCCGTTCGGCCGTGTCTCGCGGCGCGTCACCACGCCGACCGGATCGGGCAGTTCGGCTACTTCGCGCAAGGCGTTGGCAACGCCGGTCACACGCGTCTCGTCCAGCCGCAGGCGATCGAGCATGACGCCCTGTACGCCATTCATTGCGGCCTGCCGCATGTCGCGCGCATTCGCGACCAGTACCGCGGCGCACTGCGCTTCCAGCGCCGCCGCCATGTCGCGCAGCAACGCGCGCTTGGCCTCGCTGCCGAGCGTAGCGATGACTTGCGCAGCATCGCGGCAATCCAGTGCCTGCTGGCGAATGCTGCTCATGCGGTTGCCTCCATGTCGCTCACGGTGGCAAGGTCATCGCGGTGTACTACCTCGGCGCCGTAGCTGTAACCGAGCACACCCTCGATCTCGCGGCTGTGCCGCCCGGCCAGCCGTCGCAGCTCGACAGCACCGTACTGGCAGAGACCACGGGCGACCGATCGCCCATTCACATCGACGATCTCCACCAGATCACCGCGATGGAACTCGCCCTCAGCACCCAGCACGCCGCCCGGCAACAGCGAGACACGACCACCGGCCAGCGCCTGCACAGCACCGGCGTCGATGCGGATACGCCCCGGTGCGGCCGGTGCGTGGCGCAGCCAATACTTGCGCGCCTGCATGCGGCTGCTTGCTGCGGCGATCAGCGTGCCGTGCAAACGATCATGCTGCAGCGCGTGCACCGTTGTGGCGTCACGGCCATTGAACAGCGCGGTTGGAATCCCTGCTGCAGCCGCCTTGGCCGCCGCCTCCAGTTTGGTACGCATGCCGCCGGTCCCGGCCGCGCTGCCACTTCCGCCAGCCATCGCCAGGATCGATGGCGTCAGCACAGGCACGTAAGTGATCGGCGTGGCCGCCAGATCCCGACGCGGATCGGCGCTGTACAGCGCGTCGACGTCGGAAGCGATCAGCAGCAGATCGGCATCGACCAGCGCCGCGACGATCGCCGCGAGATTGTCGTTGTCACCGAGTTTCAGCTCATCGACTGCCACAGTGTCGTTCTCGTTCACCACCGGTAGCACGTCGAGCGCCAGCAGTTCGCGTAGCGTGGCGCGCGCGTTGAGATAACGACGACGGTTGCGCAGATCGTCATGGGTGAGCAGCACCTGCGCCACCGGTCGCGCAGACAGCGATTGCCACAGCCCGATCATCGGCGCCTGACCCAGGGCGGCCAGCGCCTGGCGCGCCGCGAGGCCATCGCCATCAGCTGCATGCTTTCGCAGCAGCGCACATCCCGCCGCCACCGCGCCCGAAGACACCAACACCACCTGACGACCAGCAGCATGACTGGTGGCAATGAAACCAGCCAAGGCCTCTGCGTAACACGGAGTAAGGCCGCCACCGTCGGCAGCAAGCAGATTGCTGCCTACCTTCAGTACGGCACGACGCCAGTTTGGCAACGCCTGTGCGGGCAAGGTGGATCGGACGCTCATGCGGCATCCTCCGACAAGGGCGCCGGCATGCGATCACCGTGGCTCTTCGGCGCCGAGACCACCAGAAAACGGACATCTGCGTTGCTCGCGTTGTGCATCTGGTGCGCCACGCCGGGCGGCACATGCAGGCCTTCGCCGCGCAGCAGTCGATGCCGCGAGTCTTCCAGCTCCAGCATGGCTTCGCCTTCCAGCACATAGAAGAATTGCCGTGCCTTCACGTGTCGATGCCGCTGCTCGGCGGTACCCGGCGGCATGCGTTCCTCGATCACACTGAGGTCGTCACTGGCGAGCAAATGCCAGCCGTCGCAGGTTTCACCCCAACCATAGTGTTCGGCATTCCCCGTGCTGATCGCTCCCATGCCGGATACTCCGTTCAGTCGTCGAGTGTGCTCAAGCGTTGATGCAGTTCGTCCAGTCGCAGGTCATGGCCCGCACCAGGCGACACGCGCGCAGCGAGGCTGCTTTCGGGTGTGCGGCCCTGTCCGGCCGAGGCTGCGGTTTCCGCCGCCGCACGGTAGGCATCGCGGAACGGCACCCCGGCGGCGGCCTGTTCGATCGCCACATCGGTGGCGTACATCGTCGGCTCGATCGCTGCGCGCATGGCACCCTCATTCCACTGCAGCCGTGCCAGCAGATCCGGCACCAGTTCCAGCGCACCAAGGCCGTGGCGGCAACCATGAAACAGCGAGCCCTTGGAAAACTGCAGGTCGCGCTGATAACCGGACGGCAGTGATAGCAGCTGCTCGATCTCGGTGCGTGCAGCGGCCACGCTGGCGTAGCTGGCACGCAACAATTCCACCACATCCGGATTGCGTTTGTTCGGCATGATCGAGCTGCCGGTGGTGTATTCGGCGGGCAGCTTCACGAAGTTGAATTCAGTCGTGGTGAACAGCGACAGATCCCACGCCAGCCGGCGCAGATCGAGCAGTGCGCTGGCGATCGCCTCCAGCACCGCCATCTCGAACTTGCCACGTGAAAGCTGCGCGTAGATCGGCGAGATCTGCATGCGTGCGAAGCCGAGTGCCTGCGTGGTGTGCTCTCGGTCCAGCTTCAGATTCACGCCGTAGCCGGCAGCTGTGCCGAGTGGATTGGCGTCGATCCATAGAGACGTCTGCTGCGCACGCAGCGCATTGTCGATGAAGCCTTCGGCGAAACCGGCAAACCACATCGCGGTGGACGACACCACGGCACGTTGCAAGTGTGTGTAGCCAGGCAACGGCAGCGCCGGCTGTGCTGCACGCTCAAGACAGACCTGAGCAATCGCGCGGCAATGCGTCTGCAGCGTGGTCAGTTGATCCTTCAGCCACAACCGGGTGGCCACCAGGATCTGATCGTTGCGGCTGCGGCCGGTGTGCACCCGACGGCCGGCATCACCGAGTCGTTCTGTAAGCCGCGCCTCGATCGCCGAGTGGCCATCTTCATAGCGATCGTCCAGCACGAACGAACCGCTGCGAAAATCCTCAGCCAGCGTATCCAGTTCGCGCTTCAGCGCCGCAGACTCATCTGCACTGACCACGCCGATATTCGCCAGCCCTTCCACATGCGCCTTGCTGGCGGTGATGTCATGCAGGAAAAATTCGCGATCGAGCAGCACGTCGTCACCGGCGAGAAACGCCATGATTCGTGCGTTTGTGGTCACGCCCGTTTTTTGCCATAGGAGGTCAGTCATGAGCTTGTTTCGCCTGAATAGTTGCGGCCTGATTTGAATGCGATGCCGTCAGTAATTGCAATGCCGCCTCGATGGAAAGCTCGTGCCGTTCGCCATTGGCGCGCCGCTTCAGCTCTACCATGCCCGTGTCGAGGCCACGTGGGCCAACGATGAGTTGCCTGGGCAGCCCGATCAGATCCATCCTGGAAAACTTCGCGCCGGCACGGTCGTCGGTGTCGTCGTACAGCACACTCACGCCTGCTGTCTGGAGCTGTGCGTACAGCGTTTCGCAGGCTGCGTCGGTGCGCGCATCGCCGGACTTCAGGTTGACCAAGCCAAGATCGAAAGGCGATACCGATGCAGGCCACACGATGCCATGCTCGTCGTGACTGGCCTCGATGATGGCACCGATAAGGCGCGATATGCCCACGCCATAACAGCCTCCGTGAATCGGCCGGGCCACGCCGTCCGTACCGGTCACCGTCGCCTTCATCGGTAGCGAATACTTGGTGCCGTAGTAGAAAATCTGCCCCACTTCGATACCGCGCGTCTGCACACGGTTTGCTGGCACCACCTCGCGCTCGAAACGCGCAGCGTCATGCACATCTTCGGTAGCTGCATAGAGCCTTGTCCATGCATCAATCACCGGCTGAAGATCGCCGGCGTAGTCGATGTCAGATGCGGGAACGGGCAGGTCCAATACATCACGATCACAGTAAACGGCAGACTCGCCGGTTTGTGCCAACACGATGAACTCGTGCGACAAGTCGCCGCCGATCGGGCCGGTTTCTGCACGCATCGGTATGGCCTTCAGGCCCATCCGCGCGAACATCCGCAGGTAGGCGACGAACATGCGGCGATAGGAGCGCTGCGCGCCGGCTTCGTCCAGATCAAACGAATAGGCATCCTTCATCAGAAACTCGCGTCCGCGCATCAGACCGAAACGTGGACGCTGCTCGTCGCGGAACTTCCATTGCACCTGATAGAGATTCAGCGGCAGGCTTCGCCAGGAACTGACATAGCTGCGGAAAATCTCGGTGACCATCTCCTCGTTGGTCGGCCCGTAGAGCAACTCACGTTCATGGCGATCGGTAATGCGCAGCATTTCCGGGCCATAGGCATCGTAGCGGCCACTCTCTCGCCACAGATCAGCCAATTGCAGGGTGGGCATGAGCAGTTCGACTGCGCCGGCGAGGTCCATTTCCTCGCGCACGATGCGCTCGACGTTGCGCAGCACGCGCAAACCCAGCGGCAGCCAAGCATAGATGCCGGCGGCTTCCTGACGGATCATGCCGGCGCGCAGCATCAGGCGATGCGAAACGATCTGCGCTTCGGCGGGATCGTTTTTCAGGGCAGGTAATAAATAGCGGGACAAGCGCATAGTGAACTCCGGTAGTTGACTTGGACGACAGTGGGAGGGTGCGAGGCCCTTTCACGGTCGCCCAGTCGTTTCCGGATCGATGCCGGCCAGCTCTGCGCAGCCGATGGCACGATTGATGTTCTGCATCGCCTGCGTGGCGGCGCCCTTCAGCAGATTGTCCAGCGTCGCGACGATCACCACGCGCTTGCCGTCGGCGGATAACGCGAAGCCGCCGATCTCGGCATGATGCCGACATGCGATGCGGCTGACCCACGGCGCATCGTCGACCACCACCACCAGTGGCTCGGCCTCGTAAGCGCTGCGGAAACGCTGAAGTACTTCCTCGCGCGTCATCTTGCGCGACAGGTACAGATTGGTGGTGACGGTGAGGCCACGAAAATGCGGCGCCACGTGCGGCATGAATTCCACTGGCACACCGAGCCGGAACGACGCCTCCTTTTCATGCATGTGGCCCGTAAGCGCATATGGCATCAGGTTGTCGCGCAGCTTGTCCGGATCGTTCTTGTCCGACGGGGTGGTACCGGCACCGGAATAACCGGACACGCCGAAGCACACCGGCGGTGCGGCGAGCAGGTCCTTCAGCGGTGCGATCGACAGTTGCATCGCGGTGGCATAGCAACCGGGATTGCTGATGCGCTTCTGGCCGTGCCACCTGTCGCGGGTCAGCTCAGGCAGGCCGTAATACCAGTGCCCGTCGAAGCGGTAATCGGCGGAGAGATCCACGATCAGCGGATCGACACCCGCCGCATCGAACGCCGCGATACAGATCTCGGCCTTGCCATTGGGCAACGCCAGGACCACCACGTCAGCGCCCAGCTTCGGCAGGTCCTCATGCGCCGGTGCGCTGTAGCGCAGCTCGCCACGGTACTCGGACACATGCGCGTCGACGCGTTGACCGTCCAGCTCGCGCGAGGAGACGAAGGTCAGTTCCAGCGCTGGATGTGCCGCGATCAAGCGGATCAGCTCCGCGCCGGTATGCCCACGCGCGCCGACGATGCCGATGCGTTTCCTGTTCGTGCTCATGCTTCAGTCCGTCAAGGTCGGGTGCCGCTGTGCGCAATGCGTCACGCAGCGGGCGATGGTGTCGAAGTCGTGGATGCCGTACCAGAACACCTTCCAGTGCGGCTGCTTGAGGCAACCATCGGACTCGGCGTAGTAGAAAGGGTTGACCGGGTTGCCGTGGCGCGAGCGCCAGAACAGCCGCGGGTTTTCCTCGCGCATCACGTGCCATACCGCACGCCCCAAACCCTCGCCCTGTGCGTCATCGAGCACGGCGAACTTGTCCAGATACGGCAAACCGCCTTCTTCGGTGAGGATCATCGCGGTGCGATAGTTCTCGCTCACGTAGATGCGCAGTGGCCGGGTACGTTCGAAATAGTCCGGCACCAGGGTGCGCCCGAAACTCGATTCGATCAGTGTACGCATCCGCTCAAGGTCGATATCTTTCCACGAATCGAACGTCAGCACCTTCTCGCCGCGCCGTACCAGGGTGCCCGAACCCTTGTGGGTGAACAGTTCCTTGGCCAGTTCCGCCGGCCGGGTGATCGACACCGACGAGGTCAGTGGCAGGTCGGCCAGCAGGTCGGCGATCTGCTCCAGCTTCAGGCGCATGCCGCCGTTGATCCACGGCTGCGCCATCAGGTGTTCGTACTCGGTGGACAGGTTGATCGAGTCGATCAGCTTGCCCTGCTCGTCGAGCAGCCCGCCGGTGCCGGTGAGGAATACGATCTTGTACGGCTGCAGCACACGCACCAGCTCGTTGGCCGCGAAGTCCGCATTGATGTTGAGGATCTGTCCTTCGTCGGTCTCGCCAAGGCTGGCGATCACCGGGATCGAGCCTGCACGCAGGCTGGCCTCGATCGGCGCCAGGTTGATGCTGTCGACCTTACCGACCATGCCGTAGGTATCGGGATCCAGATAGCTGGCCATGAACACGCCTGTCGCCACCGAGGTGGCACGCGTATCCATCGACTGCAGTGCCTCGACCAGCTTCAGATTCTGCTGCTGGAACACGCGCCGTACGATGCCGAGCGCCTTCGGCGAGGTGACCCGCAAGCCACCCACCGTATGTTTCTCAATACCCGCAGCTGACAGTTCCTCGTCCAGCTGCGGGCCGGCGCCGTGCAGCACGATCGGGGTGAGCCCGACCTGCTGCAGGAAGGTCAGCGACGAGGCGAGATCGGCCAGCTCGTCGCGCAGCACGGCGCCGCCCACCTTCACCACCGCGAAACGCTTGGCGTCGACTTCGGAGAAGCGCTTGAGGTACTGCTGGATTTCCTTCGCGCTGCCCATACTCGAGAGCAGGCGCACGATGGTCTTGCGGGTGTGCTTATGCGTTTCCACTGTTGATGATCCGATAAATAGATTCTGCGTACTTCTGCAATTGGTCGAGCGCGACCCACTCGTCGGCGCTGTGCGCCTGGGCGATGTCGCCAGGGCCATAGACGAAGGCGGTATAGCCGGCAGCCGAGAACAGCGCGGCCTCGGTCCAGAAATCCACCGCGTTGCCGATAGGCAGCTCCAGTTCGTCGGCAATATCGCGGGCGGCCAGTCGGCGCTCCTCGGCCCGCGCGGTATCGCCGGCCGGCAGCGAGGCGCCGCGGAAGGTCTCGGTGAACTCGACCGGCGCGGGCTCCAGCAGCGTGGAGAACCGCTGCAGCAACTGGTCCGGATCCATCGTCGGTAGCGGGCGGAAGCCGAAACGCACTTCCGCCGTCGGTGCGATCATGTTCGCCTTGATGCCGCCTTCGATACGACCGATATTGAAGCGCAAACCCGTGAGTCCACCGAAGCGCTCATGCGATAGCGCGGTGACGAAATCCAGCGCCGCATCACCCCAGCGCACTGTCTGGTGCAGCGCGCTGTCGCTGGGCTTCTGTTCGCCCGAGGCATGGCCGGCATGGCCGGCGAAACGCATCAGCACAGACTGGATTCCACGATGTGCCAGCACCGCCTCGGCCCTGGTCGGCTCGGCCACGATCACCGCCTGGTAGTCGCGCGATTCGCTAAGGAAACCGGCGATGCAACGTGGGTCGTTCGCCTCCTCGTCGGTGGACAGCAGCAGCGCCAGCGGGCCGTCGGTGGCATTCGCCACCGCCAGCAACGCTGCCGCCGCACCTTTGATGTCACAGGCACCGAGGCCGATCGCACGATCCGCGGTGACCCGCAGTTCGTGCGGGCTCGCGCTCCAGTGTGGCGAATCGGGCACCGTGTCCATATGCACGTTGAACAGGTATTTCGGCTGGCCACGCACCGCATGCAGGGTCACCGCACCGGCGCCGTAGTCGGTCACCTTGACGTCGAAGCCGGGCAATTGCGCACGCAGATAATCGAAGATGCCATCCGTGCCGATCGCACGCGGTGGATTGCGCGTGTCGAAACCGACCAGCGCCTTCAGATGCTCCAGCGTGGCATCGAGCAAGCTGCTCATCCGCGGTTGACCTCGGCCCACAGCGTGCTGCTCATGCCGAACAGCTTGATGAAGCCCTCGGCTTCCTCCACGCCCCAATCGGCCGACTGCGCGTACGTGGCACCCTTGGCATTGAGGATGTGCTTGGACTCGACCGCGACGGCGCTGACGATGCCGCCGCTGGTTTCGAGCGTCACTTCGCCGTTGACGGTGGACTGGCTGGAGGCAAGGAAGGCTTCCAGGTCGGTCTTCAACGGGTCGTGGAAGAAGCCCTCGTAGACCAGCTCCACCCACTTGCGCGCCACCTCGGGCTTGAAGCGGTTCTGCTGCTTCGACAGCACGGCTTCTTCCAGCGCGCGATGTGCGGCGAGCAGCACGGTCAGGCCCGGTGCCTCGAAGATGATGCGGCCCTTCAGGCCGATCGTGGTGTCGCCGGTGTAGATGCCGCGACCCACGCCGTACTGCGCGAACAAGCCGTTCAACTTGGCCAGCATGATGTGGCCGGCGATCTTCTCGCCATCCAGTGTTACTGCCTCGCCCTTGACGAAGCCGATCTTCACGCGCAGCGGTTTGGACGGCCATTCGGCGCGCGGCTTGCACCAGCCTGCCGCGCCCTCGCCTGGCGCCTGCCAGCGGTCGATCTCGCCGCCGGACATGGTCAGGCCAAGCAGGTTCTCATTGATCGTGTAGGCCTGCTGCTTGGCGCGCACGCCGAAGCCACGCTGCTCCAGATAAGCCTGCTCGTAGGCACGCGTCTGGGTGTGCTCCTTCTGGATCTCGCGGATCGGCGCCACGATCTCGTAGTCGCCCAGCGCCTTCACCGTGAGGTCGAAGCGCACCTGGTCGTTGCCCATGCCGGTACATCCATGCGCGATCGCCTTGGTACCCAACTCGGCGGCGCGCTTCAGCGCGGCCTCGACGATCAGGTAGCGATCGGAGACCAGCAGCGGGTACTGGCCCTGGTAGCCCTCGCCCGCCTGCACAAAGGGTTTCACGAAGCCTTCCCAGATCGCCGGGCCGCCATCGACGGTGACATGCGAGGCGACGCCCAGCTCGGCCGCGCGCTGCTCGATGAACGCGCGCTCCTCCGCATCGACACCACCGGTGTCGGCAAACACGGTATGCACGGCCCAGCCATGCTCCTGCAGGTATGGCACGCAGAAGCTGGTGTCGAGGCCACCGGAAAACGCGAGAACGATATCTTTGCTCATGGCTTGCATATCCTGGAAATGAAAACGGTCAGACGGATTCAACGATGATGCGCTGCTCACAGCGCACCGGAAAATTCACGGAATTGGCGATGAAACAGGCGTGGTGGGCAGCCTCATGTGCGGCCTCGGCCTTGACCGGGTCGCTGCCGGCACTGATGGTCACCGTGGGATGCAGCACGACCTCGACAAAGCGACCGCCATCGCCTTCGGTTGCCATCGTGCCTTCGGCAGCATCGCTGTAAGCAGTCACCACCACACCCGCCACCGTGACCATATGCAGATACGACAGCATGTGGCAGGTCGACAGCGCGGTTACCAGCATGTCTTCGGGATTGTGCCTGGCGGCGTCACCGCGGAACGTGGGATCAGACGAACCAGCGAGCGTCGGCTTGCCCGCGATACGGATCTCGTGGTCACGGCTGTAATTGCGATAGCCATCCGTACCGCTGCCGAGGTTGCCGGTCCACACCACGTCGACGCGATAGTGGTGCTGATGTCCGCTGCTCACGAGTGGGTGTCCTCTTGTTGGGCCATCAGGTCGGCCAGTTCCGCGTCGCCATCGCCATCGCGCTGCCGCAAGCCGCCGATCACGCCGAGACGATTGGCTTCGGGATGGTTCTGGCTCAGCTTGAACTTGCCCTCGATGCGTTCGATCGCGATCTCCAGGCCGACGATGCCGTGCAACGATTTCTCGATGTGATCGGCCGGTGCATCCGCGACCTTCCATGGCGCCGGCAATCCCGCCTCATGCCGGTCGGTCAACGTCTCCAGCAGCTTGCGCAGCCAGACCGCATCCTCGACCACGCGCAGGCGGCCATGTACATGCACAACCGCGTAGTTCCAGGTCGGCACTTCGCGACCACCCGTCTCGTGCTTGCTCGGATACCAGTTCGGACTGATATAGCCGTCCGGTCCGCGGAAAATCACCAGCACCTCGGCGCCATCGGCCTGCCGCAGTTCATTGCCGCGTGCGACATGCCCATGCAGCACGTTGTCACCAACCAACTCGAATGGCAGATGGTTGGCCACTAGCCCGGCATCAGTGTTGGTCACCAACGTGGCGAACGGAAAATCACGGATCAGCCCGTGCAGGGCCTCGATCCGCGTTTCCTTGAAGTAGCTGGGTGTGTACATGGACTTTTCCTGAAGAATTTCAGCGACCGGCCATCAGCGACGCCATCACCGCCTTCTGCACGTGCAGGCGGTTCTCGGCCTCGTCGATCGCGATGCAGGCGGGCGAATCCATCACCGCATCGGTGGCCTTGATGTTCCGACGCAACGGCAGGCAATGACTGAACAAGCCATGGTTGGTCAACGCCATCTTCGCCTCGTCGACAATGAAGTGCTTGTTCGCCTCGCGGATCGGCTTCTCCTGCTCCCAGCGACCGAAAAACGGGAGCGCGCCCCAGCTCTTGGCGTAGACCACATCGGCGCCGGTATAGGCCTCTTCGATGTTGTGGCTGACCTTGAACGAGCCGCCGTTCTCCTTCGCGTTCTGTTCGCCGAACGCCATGTAGCGCTCGTCCAGCACATAGTCAGGCGTCGGGCACAGCAGGGTCACGTCCATACCCATCTTCGTCGCGATCAACAGCGCCGAGTTCGCCACCGCGGTGTTCAGAGGCTTCGGGTGATAGGTCCAGGTCAGCACGTACTTCTTGTTCTGCAGGCTGCCCAGGTGTTCCTTCATCGCCAGCGCATGGGCGAGCTCCTGGCACGGATGGGTAATCGTCTCCATGTTGATCACCGGCACGGTGGCGTACTGCGCGAACGCCTTGATCACCTTGTCCTCGCGATCCACCACCCAGTCCTGGAATTTCGGAAACGCACGCACCGCGATCAGGTCGACGTAGCGCGACAGCACGCGCGCTACTTCAGCGATGTGCTCCTCGGTATCGCCATCCATCACGCTGCCGACCTCGAACTCGATCGGCCAGGCGTCCTTGCCCGGAGACAGCACGATGGCGTGCGCCCCCAGATGGAAAGCGCCCAGCTCGAAGCTGGTGCGGGTACGCATCGAGGGATTGAAGAACAGCAGCGCGATGGATTTGCCGGCCAGCTGCTGGCCGCGCGGCGAGCGCTTGAATGCAGCAGCCTGCTCCAGCAGCGCATCGATCTCGGCGCGGCTGTAATCCTGGGTGGTGATGAAGTGGCGAATGGTCATCGATCTTTTCCCTGCGGCTCCCGCCGCGTGAAGTCAAAACCCCAAAACAAAAAACCCGGCACAGGGCCGGGTTTTATAGTCGATACACATGAAACGCGCGCGACAGCCTACCCGGCCGAATGTCGATACAGCGGTCGGCGCGCACGCGACGTCATGCCAGCAGCCGCGCGGGCGCTGGTGAGTACGGTAGCGGTATAGACGGCTGCGGACATGCAGATTCCAGATGGTTGGCGTGCATGATGGCGATAATTTCGCTGCTGTGCAACAAAAATCTGAGAGGGCCTGTGCTTCAGAAGCAGGACGCCCACAGCAAACCGCCGCCCGGAGGCGGCGGTGGTTGTCATTCGGCTGGAGCCACGTTGACCAGGACACGCAGGCGCTCGCCCGGATCGTAATTCAAGCGCGACTGGTACACCTCACCGCGATAGCGGTACTCGACGTCGTAGCCCATGACCTGGCGCTGTTGTGGCAGCTGTTGGCAAGTCGTTACGGTCTGTACGGACTGGCCCGCGCTATTGGCGGCAACCTGGCCACCGACTGCACCGCCGGCGACCGCGCCCACGGCTGTTGTAGCCACGCGACCACGACCATGACCAATCGTGTTGCCGAGCACGCCACCGATCACCGCACCCAGAATGGTGCCACCGGTGGTATTGGCCGGATTTTGCTGGACCACGGTCTGGTCCTGGCATTGCTGTTGAGGTGCACCTGCGCCATAAACAGGATCCACGCGCAACACATCGGCCCAACCGTAATGAGCATTGCCGCCATTCGGGCCAGGCACACCCTGTGCAAAAGCGCTGGAGGCTGTCAGAACCAGCGCCAGTGCGGAAAGAATTATCTTGCTCTTGGTCATTGCGACCTCCGATGGGAGAACATTAGGCGCGCTTGCGCACGTGCTGATTGCATTCCAACAAATTCACGCTGAATACAGGCTTAGAATTAACCTTTCGTAACCATGCTGCTTACACCTTGTTAAGATGCCGGGCCAATCGTGCCGTGCCGGCGCGCGGCCCACGCTGTGGATTTCCCCTTCATGCCGATTTCGCTCTACAACAGTCTGACCCGTCGTACCGAAGCATTCGCACCGCTCGATCCCGCGCGAGTGACGATGTATCTGTGCGGCCCTACGGTCTACAACTACGTGCACATCGGCAACGCGCGCGGCCCAGTGGTGTTCGACGTGCTGGCGCGGCTGCTGCGCCGGCATTACCCTCACGTGGTCTACGCACGCAACATCACCGACGTGGACGACAAGATCAACGCAGCCGCGCTTGCACAGGGCGTGGCGATCGGCACGATTACCGAGCGCTTCACTGCAGCCTACCGCGAGGACATGGCAGCCCTGGGCATCGCCCCGCCGGACATCGAGCCGCACGCAACCGCTCACATCGGCGAAATCATCACGATGATTGAAGCGCTGATCGCCAACGGGCATGCCTATGTCGCCGAGGGCCATGCGCTGTTTGACGTAGCTGCCTACGCCGACTACGGCAAGCTCTCCGGACGCGATACCGAGGACATGATCGCCGGTGCCCGTGTGGAAGTGGCTCCCTACAAGAAGAACCCGGCAGACTTCGTGCTGTGGAAACCGTCCACACCCGAGCTGCCCGGCTGGGACAGCCCGTGGGGTCGCGGTCGCCCCGGCTGGCATATCGAGTGCTCGGCGATGAGCGCCGCCCATCTCGGCGAGACCATCGACATCCACGCTGGCGGCGTCGACCTGCAGTTTCCGCATCACGAGAACGAGATCGCCCAGTCCACCTGCGCGCACGGTGGCAAGGTGTTCGCGCGCTGGTGGATGCACAACGGCATGCTCACCTTTGGCGGCGCCAAGATGAGCAAGTCGCTGGGCAACGTGCTGCTGGTGCACGAACTGCTGAAGCTGCATCCGCCGGAAGCGTTGCGCCTGCTGCTGCTGCGTGGTCATTACCGGCAGCCGCTGGACTGGTCCGAAGGTGCCATCGGGCAGGCTGTGAACACGCTGGACGGCTGGTACCGTGTGCTGCGCGACATGGCCGCTGTCGAGCTGCCCGCCGGTGCGTTGCCGGTGCCGGCACGGATGGAGGCAGCCTTGTGCGACGACCTCAATACGCCGCAGGCGCTGGCCGAACTGTCCGTGCTGGCCGACGCCGCCCGTCAGTCCGGCACGGCCGAGGCGAAAGCAGCCCTGCTCGGTGGCGGCGCCTTGCTGGGCCTGCTGCAACAGGATGCGGAAGCATGGTTCAAGCGCGGCGGCGAGCAGGCCATCGATGCCGCACACATCGATGCACTGCTGGAAGAACGCCGCGTTGCCCGTGCTGCCCGCGACTTCAAGCGTGCCGATGCCATCCGCGATGAGCTGGCGGCCATGAACATCGAGATCGAGGATGGTGCGCAGGGGACACGCTGGAGCGTGCTGAAAAGCTGAGCAATAATGCCCGTTTTTTCGCAGCTTTCCCCGCGCTGCGCGATAATGCCCGCATGAACGCCATCGCCACACCCAGCGCCGCCCAGGCGCAACTCGATATCGCCGAAGAATTCGCGTTCTTTGGCGACTGGACCGAGCGCTACCAGTACCTGATCGATCTCGGCAAGCAGTTGCCGACGTTTCCCGAAGCCTCGAAGACCGAGGAGCACCGCGTGCACGGCTGCCAGTCGATGGTATGGCTGGTACCCAGCGGTGATGCGGCGAAGATGCATTTTGAGGCGATCAGCGACTCCGCGATCGTCTCCGGCCTGATCGCCCTGGTGCTGCGGGTTTATTCGGACCGCTCCGCGCAGGAGATCGTCGCCACCGAACCGGAGTTCATCGCCACGATCGGGCTGGCCAAGCATCTCTCGCCCACTCGCTCCAATGGTCTGGCCGCGATGCTGGCGAAACTGAAGGGTTATGCGGCGCAGACGCTGGCCTGATCTCCAACTCCAGCCAGCCATCAAGCACCTGAAAAAGCGAAGCCCCGCACAGGGCGGGGCCTCGGCATTACCAGCGAATCCAGGCAGACTCAGTCGCCCATCTGCTTCTGCAGATGCTCGCGGCGCTCCTGCGCATCCAGCGACAGCGTGGCGATCGGACGCGCATCGAGACGATCGACGCCGATCTCCTCGTCGGTCTCTTCGCAGAAGCCGTAGCTGCCTTCCTCGATCCGGCGCAGCGCCTTGTCGATCTTGGAGATCAGCTTGCGGTAACGGTCACGTGTACGCAGTTCGAGCGAGTTCTCGGTTTCGCGGGTGGCACGTTCGGCTTCGTCGCCAACGTCACGCACCTCATCACGCAGGTTGTCCATGGTCTGGCGTGACTCTTCCACCAGCTGATCGCGCCAGTCGCGCAGCTTGTTGCGGAAGTAGGCCAGATGCATCGGGTTCATGTACTCCTCTGTGCTAGAGGGGTGATAACCCTTGGGCAATGCGATGGTGCTGGTGGACGGCAGCGCGTAGCGCCCGTCTTCACGGGTGACACCGTTATCGAGTTTTTTTGTAGCAAGTTTATTCATTGAGGACGACGAGTTTTTCTGATTTTTCTGAGGAGAGGCGTGACGCTCGGCAGCCGGAGCTGCACGCGGCGTCACCATGGCGGTGGCACTCGCCACCTTGCCCTTGAACAGGGTGCTGGCGGGTGACGGGGATATGCTTTTGACCACGTGATGAACTGGTACGGGTGCCGGTGCCGGCTTGGCAATCGGCTTGGCCGGAACCTTGGCTGGCGCAACCGGCTTGCTGACCGGCTTGGCTACTGCTTTCGCAGCATGCTTCACCGTGGGATTGACCGGTGCAGCTGCCTTCTTGGCGACCGGCTTGATGGCGGGCTTCGCAGCCTTCTTGCTGACCGGGCTGCTCTTGACCTTGGTGTTCTTGACAGCAACTTTCTTTGGCGCCGGCTTCTTGACGGCGACTTTTTTCACTGCGGCCTTCTTGGCCACCGGCTTTTTGGCCGGACTGGCCTTTTTCGGCTGCGGCTTGGCAGCGACTTTCTTGGCTACCGGCTTGGCTGCCGGCTTCTTCGCCGCCACCTTCTTCGTATTGACTTTACTCACTGGCTTGGCCACGGAACGGGTTGCCTTTGCGGATGTCTTGCTGGTGCTCTTCACGGCATGTCCTTTTGCGGCAGCTGCTTTCGATTTGCCGGCCTTGGCAACCTGTGCCTTGGTCGAAGCCTTCTTCTGCGCCGTCGCGGCGGTCGAACTACGGGTCGTTTTCGCCATATCCCTTCACCGTTTTTGGCCGTGACGGCCGGGTGTTATAGCCCATGTGTCCTACACCAGCAAGCTTGCTTCTGGAATACTTGTACTACTACATACTGCAAGCCGTTCCGGCAACGTGAATGTCCTGACCCGATTGATACTGTGGTTGCTTCGTTTCTACAAGCGGTGGCTAAGCCCATTGCTGGGACAGCGGTGCCGATTCCACCCCAATTGCTCTGATTATGCACGGATTGCGGTCACGCGTTTTGGTCCGTGGCGCGGCAGCCTGCTGAGCGGCTGGCGGCTGCTGCGCTGCCAGCCATTGTGCACCGGTGGCGAGGACCCGGTACCCGAACACTTTCATTACCCCCGCTGTCGCTGCCAGGGCGATGCCCCCGATATCCACTGACTGGCTGATCAAGAACGCCGAGCTCGTCAACGAAGACCGCCGCCTCCACGCCGACCTGCGCGTGAAAGACGGCCTCCTCAAGACGACTGCCAGCAATCTCGATGGGTGCCTCGGCGAGCAGATGATCGACGACCGTGTGTGCGGCCAGCGGTCGACTCTCGACCACTAAGCACCAGGACGGCGACTACCAGCCGCTCATGTCGCACTCTTACGGCATCAAAAGCTGCCGGGTAATGGCTACCCTGTGCAGCGGCTCACGGCGTCGAGCCGTAACCCCCATCTACACCCTTGCTCGCATATGCCACTGCGTCATGCGGATGCAGGCTTTCCTGATGCTCGACACGGATGTGGAAGTCGCTCAATGCGACATCGGCATCAAGTGCCTTCTGTATGCGCCGGGCGGCGTCCTCGCAGAACATCAGGTTGCTGCCGTTGGCCAGCGCGAAGGCCTGTTCGTCCTCGCGCTTCACCGCGGTCTGCACCGGCGTGCCGAGTGCGTGTTCGACGCGATCGATCAGGCTGATTAGGTGAAAAGTGGCACCGGCGACGGGGCGCGTGCGCAAGCGCGCCACGCTGCGCTGGGCATGCGGGGTAGCGACGATGCCGCGTTCACTGCCGAGCCACGCCAGCACGGCCGCGTGATCGATCGACTTGGCAGCATCGAAGTCGCTGGCGAACTGCTCCTGGATCAGTTGGCGCGACAACGCCGCCGAGGCTGGGCAGGTGGAGGAATAAACCACCTCTGTGCCGAATTCGAGCAGGAAGTCGTCGCCGGTCAGGCTGGCTTCGATGCAGACCGGGTACGCGCGCCAGCCGCTGTTGTCACTGCGCAAAGCGGGGCGGCGCACCAGGTGCTCGAAATGGATGCTGAGGCAGGCGCGATCGGACAGATCCTTGTGCGAATCCAGGAAGCCGCGCAGCAGCGCGTGCAGCGAATCGGCGGTGAGCGTCTGCGTGCTCAGTGCCTGCTCGACCTGCAGGTACAGGCGCGACATGTGGATGCCACGCTTGTCCGGCCGCTTCAGATTGACGAAGGCACCGACCTTGGCACTGGCTCGCTGTACATCGCCGTCACCGGCATCGAAACGCACCGGCACCTGGATATCGGCCATGCCGACCCAATCCAGCGCGCCGGCGAGATGCGGCTGCGCGTGGACGGCAACGTCGGGGAGCAGGCGGGCGGTATTTTCCTGATTCGGCATGGGGAAATCCTGGCATCGGCGAACAGGTCGCCGTGAAGTGCATCAAGTTTGGGGCAGACGGGCCACTGCGCAATAGTGGTGCGGTGGAAACACTGCGTCTTGCACGTGTCAGGGCAGCTGCCGCTGCCACGCCCGCGCGGCCTGCCATGCCTGCAACGCGGTGGCCAACCCGGTATGCGGCTGTCCTGCCTGCAAGGTGGCCAGGGCATCTTCAGCACAGACCGCACGCTGCGTCAGCTTGCTGCCGTGACACGACTCCAAGGCACGAAACACGCTGAGTGGCCCGTCCAGAGCGGCTGACCCGCGCCAGCTGGCCAGCAGATCGTCCAGTTGCGCCTTGACCGCCTGCTGCCGCGCTTCACTGGGTGTACGCAGTTGCGCACGGCTCAGGCCATGCCGCGCCAGCTGCGCCATCGGCAGCGGCAGACGGTCGCGCTCGGCGTCCTGCTCCAGCCGCAGCAGCGCATACAGCAGGTGATTGAGCGTGGCGACCCGTGCCGCGCGCGCCGGCGACGCCTCGCTGCCATACCACCAAGCGGTTTCTAGTGCAGCCAACGCACCATGCAACGGCATCGCGGCATCGAGCTGGGCGGAGAAATCCGCGGCGGTGCCCTGCTCCAGCTGAGCCATCGCGGTCAGTACCGGCGCCAGCCAGAGATCGCTGGCGATGGTGTGGGCACGTTCGTCGTCGAACAGCACCTGGGTCAGCGGATGCCGGCCGCCACTGGCCGCTGCGCCATTCAGCTCCTCGGCCCACCAGTTGAGCTTGGCCACCGCCACCTGGGGTTCGCGGATGCCGTAAGCGGCGCCCAGCAGCTCCTGCTCCAGCGCGGCCAGCGCGACGTGCCCGGGATAGCGTCGGCCATCGACAAACGCCAGCGCCACACGCTGTTGCGGCTGCACCGCCAACCATTTGTCGATGAAGCCCTGCAGCACGGCACTCTGTTCGACCAGCTCGATCATGCTACGACCGGTTGTAGTTGCAACAGATCAGCCAGCTGGGCCGGGTGATCGAGTACCGCGTCGGCGCCCCACGTATGCGGATCGCCACCGTCCAGATAGCCCCAGCTCACCGCGACCGTGTACAGGCCGGCGGCGACGCCGGCCTGTATGTCGCGACGGTCGTCGCCGATGAACAGGCAACGCGCCGGTTCCACACCGGCGCGTTCGCAGGCCAACAGCACCGGCGCCGGATCGGGCTTCTTCACCGGCAGCGTGTCGCCGGACACCACCGCACTGGCACGACTGGCCCAACCGATACGACTGACCAGTTCGTCGGTGAGGAACGCCGCCTTGTTGGTAACGATGCCCCAGCGCAGACCCTGCGCTTCGATGCGTACGAGCAGGTCGTCGATGCCTTCGAATGCGCTGGTCTGCTGCGCCATCACTTGCTGGTACAACTCGAGATAACGCGGTATCAGCTCATCGAGCGCAGGCTCGCCACGGTCGGCGAAGGCGCAGCGCAGAACCGCCCGCGCGCCGCGTGAAACCACCTCGCGCACCGGTGCATACGGCGGTGATGGCACGCCCTCTTCCGCGCACTGCGCGACCAGCGCTGCGTACAGATCCGGCGCGCTGTCGAGCAAGGTGCCATCCAGATCGAACAGCACGCCCTGGATGTTTTCTGGTAGTGGCTTCATGCTGGTTTGCACGCGCTGAGCAGGTAGTTCACCGCGGTGAAGCGGCTGAGCCAAGCCTTGCGCTGCAACGGGTTGTAGCCCAGCCCGGATACGTCCTCCAACTCCAGTCCGGCCTGCCGCAGCAATCGGGCGAGTTCGGACGGCTTCAGGAATTGCGCGTAGTGATGGGTGCCACGCGGCAACATGCGCATGACGTATTCGGCACCGAGGATGGCTGCACCGAACGCGGCCGGTGTGCGATTCAAGGTGGACATGAACAGCCGACCGCCAGGCTTCAGCATCGTCGCCAGATCATGCACCAGCGCCGCTGGATCAGGCACGTGCTCGATCAGCTCCATGCAACACACCGCATCGAAACTGGCCGGCTCCGCGGCGGCCAACTCGTCCGAGGATTGCACGCGGTAATCGACGTCGAGATTCGACTCATGCAGATGCAAGCGGGCGACGTCGATCACCTTCTGCCCCAGGTCGATGCCAGTGACCTTCGCGCCAGCGCGCGCCAGCGCCTCGCTCAACAGGCCGCCGCCGCAACCGACATCAGCCACCCGGGCACCACGCAGATCGACACGGGCTGCGATATAGGCCGCGCGCACCGGGTTGAGGTCGTGCAGTGGACGCGATTCACCGTCCGGGTCCCACCAGCGTGCAGCCAGCTGGTCAAAACGGGCGATTTCCTCGGGACTGACATTGGCGGTCTGTGACATGGTCGTGTGCTCAAAAGGTACGGACAAGCCTAGCTGGCCTGCCATTCATGGACGGTGATCTCCCAACCGCCACTGACCGACGCCGGATCGCGCTGCACGATGGTCATGGCCTCGTCCAGATCGTTCGCGCGCAGCAGATACGCACCGCCGTATCCATCACCGAACGGCCCATTCATTTCATTGCGGCCCTGGACGCGCAACTCGGCGAGAAAGTCACGGTGCGCCGACACCATGGCTGGATCGACATGCGGCTTGCGCAGCAGGATGACGAGATAGCGGTTCATGGACTCGCTCCGCATTCAACCAGCGATGATGCGCTCGCGCCAGGCGCGAGTGCGGGCAAGGATGGCGTCGGTATCCATGCCGATCAGCACGCGTTCGGCCAGCTTGCGCCGACCGGCGATCCAAACGTCACTGACCTGATGCCGACCGCTGGCGTAGATCAGCTGGGAGACCACGTGGAAAAGCGGCTGGGTTTCCAGATCACTCAATCGTACGGCGGTAAGGTCGGCCTGCTTGCCGACTTCGATCGAGCCAATCTTCGCCTCCAACCCCATCGCCTTGGCGCTGTTGAGGGTGGCGGCACGCAGCGCGTAGGCCGCGTCAAACGCGGACGCATCCTCCGCCACCGCCTTGGCCAGCAATGCCGCGGTGCGCATCTCGCCGAACATGTCCAGATCGTTGTTCGACGCGCAGCCGTCGGTGCCCAGCGCCACATTGACACCGGCCTGGCGCAGCTTTTCCGCCGGGCAGAAGCCGGAGGCCAGCTTGAGGTTGGATTCAGGGCAATGCACCACCGACACACCAGCCTCCGCGCAGGCGGCGATCTCGCCATCGGTGAGCTGGGTCATGTGCACCGCGATCAGGCGATCGTTGACCAGACCAAGTTTCTGCAGTCGCTGGAACGGACGCAGTCCGCTCTTCTTCTTTTCTTCCTCGACCTCGTGCGCGGTCTCGTGCGTATGCAGGTGCACCGGGATATCGAGCTGGTCGGCCAGCACGCGGATACGCTCGAAACTCTCGTCCGACACCGTGTACGGGGCATGCGGCGCGAATGCGGTGCTGATCAGCGCATCGGCCCGAAAGCTGTCATGCACCTCGCCGGCACGCTCGAAGTATTCGTCCTGGCTCTTGGCCCACGCGGTCGGAAACTCGATCACCGGCAGACCGATCACGGCACGGAAGCCGAGCTTGCGGTAGGTCGCGCCAATCACGTCGGGGAAGAAATAGTTCTCGTTGGCGCAGGTGGTGCCACCGCGCAGCATCTCGGCCACCGCCAGTTCGACGCCGTCACGCACGAACTCCGGCCCGATCACCTTCGCCTCGGCCGGCCAGATGTGCTGCTGCAGCCACACCATCAGCGGCAGGTCGTCGGCAAGACCGCGCAACAGAGTCATCGGGTTGTGCGTATGCGCATTGATCAGGCCCGGGATCAGCGCGTGCTCACCGAGCTCGATGCGCTCGCGCGGCGCATAGGCGGCCCGGGCCTCGGCGATCGGCAACAGCGCAATGATGTGATCGCCCTGCACCACCACGGCGTGGTCTTCCAGCACCACCGCATGGGGTTCGACCGGCACCACCCAGCGTGCCTCGATCATCAGGTCGACTGGCTGCGGTGTCGTCGGACTCATCATCAACTCGCTCTGTCAGTTTGGATACGACCAGTTTGTATACGATATGGGGCGGTACCTTGCGGCGGCCGCCCCATGCTTTGGATCGTCATTCCGGTCTCTTCGGGATGACGGCTGGCAAAGGCGCGAACCTGCGTTCGCGCGCCAACTCGTTATTTCACGCGGCTGTCGTAATCGCCGGTGCGGGTATCGACCTTGATGATTTCGTCCTGATTGACGAACAGCGGCACGCGCACCACGGCACCGGTCTCCAGCGTGGCCGGCTTGCCACCGCCGCCGGAGGTATCGCCACGCACGCCCGGATCGGTCTCGGTGATTTTCAGCTCGACGAACTTCGGCGCCTGTACGGCAATGATGCCGCCGTTGAACACGGTGACGACGCACTCTTCCTCGCCCTTGAGCCACTTCCACGCATCGCCCATCGCGGCCAGGGAGGCGGGCGTGATCTCGAAGGTCTCCATGTTCATGAAGTGCCAGACGCGATCCTTGCCAATGCCGTCGATAAACGAAAGCTGCATGTCGGTATCGGTGGCATCGGCTTCCTCGAAGGAGTCGCTGGACTTCAGCGTCTGCTCGGTGGTGCGGCCGTCCTTCAGATTGCGGATGCGGATACGGGTGAACGCCTGGCCCTTGCCCGGCTTGACGAAGTCCGCTTCTGTAATGAGCCAGGGATCGCCGTTATGAAGGATCTTCTTACCCGTTTTGACATCATTGAGGCCAAGGGTCGCCATGCGCTATCTGCTCCGGAGTCAATTTCGCCCAATGGGCGGCTAAAATGGATATCTGTCACGGGCTTCAGCGCCCGCTCCAAGGCCCATCATGATAACCGCAAGCCCCCATCCCCGCCTATTGTCGCCTGCTCCCGGATGGCGCGAGCTATGGCGAGATGCCATCACCGACGCCGGGGAGCTGCTGCAGGCGGTGGGCCTGGGCGACCGCACCGATCTGCTACCGACCGACGACGCCGGCTTCGTCTTGCGCGTTCCGCGTGGATTCGTCGCGCGGATGCGCCGCAACGACCCGACCGACCCGCTGCTGCTGCAAGTGCTTCCACAACGGGCCGAGCACAATCAGGTCGAGGGTTTCACGATGGACGCCGTGGGTGACCTGCCGTCCAAAGCCGGGCACGGCATCCTGCACAAGTACGACGGCCGCGCGCTGCTGATCGCCAGCGGCAGCTGTGCGGTGAACTGCCGCTATTGCTTCCGCCGGCACTTCCCCTATGGCGAGGAGATCGCCGCTGCGTCGCAGTGGCGCGATGCCTTGGCTCACCTGAAGGCCGACCTGTCGATCCGCGAACTGATCCTTTCCGGTGGCGATCCGCTGGCACTGGCTACGCACAAGCTCGAGGAGCTGACCCAAGGCTTGGCCGATCTGCCCCATGTGATCCGCCTGCGCATCCATACCCGCCTGCCGGTAGTGCTGCCCGAACGGATCGACGATGCTTTCGTCGCCTGGCTGGCCGCGTTGCCATTGCAAAAGGTGGTGGTACTGCATGCCAACCATACCAATGAACTGGACGCCAGCGTCGATGCCGCCTGCGCACGCCTGCGCGACGCTGGCGCCAGCCTGCTCAACCAGTCGGTACTGCTGCGTGGGGTCAATGACGATGCGGACGTCCTTGCCCAGCTGTCCGAGCGACTGTTCGCTGCCGGCGTGTTGCCCTACTACCTGCATCAGCTCGACCGGGTGCAAGGCACGGCGCATTTCGAGGTGAACGACCTTCGCGCACAGGCCTTGATGGATACGCTTCGTACACGGCTGCCGGGCTATCTGGTACCCCGACTGGTGCGCGAAGTGGGCGGCGATGCCTCCAAGCGACCACTATGATCTAGGCCAATGGTCACTGTTACGCGGTTTTCCGCTAGCGGCCACTGCCGGAATCCGTTACAAACATCGATGGCGATCGACCATGCCGACAGCCTCATACAGCCCGCGGTGATCAACGGACAGCTCAACGCCCCATGAAAAAAGATTACGTCATCAAGATCCTCTTCGTCGAAAGCTCGCTCGAGGAAGCGGAACAAATCATCAGCCTGTTGCGCAATACCGGCATTGCCATACGGCCAGCCCGTGCCACCCAGGTCGAACAGCTGCAGGCTGCGGTGAACGAACTGGAGCCGGACATTGTGATGTTCGATCCGGCAGTCACCACCATCACCCTTGCCGAAACAGTGAAGGTGCTCGATGCGTACGGTCGAGATTACTCACTGCTCGGCCTGGTTCACACGATGGACAATCAGAGTGTGGCGGATCTGTTCGTCCAGGGCGCCCGCGGCGTTGCTTCGCGCAGCCAGCCGAAGCAGCTGATTGCGGTGTTGCAGCGCGAATTCGATTCGCTGCAGACACGCCGCCAGGTACGCCGGCTGGAAACCTCGCTGCGAGAATCGGAGCGCCGCTGCGACGCCTTGCTGGACTCCTCCACCGATGCGATTGCCTACGTGCATGAAGGCATGTATGTGCGCGCCAATACCGCCTATCTGGAAACCTTCGGCTACGACGATTTCGATGACCTGCTCGGGCTGCCAGTGCTGGACATGATCGACCCGGCCAACGCGGACGAATTCAAGACCCTGCTCAGGGGCCATGCACGCCAGGAAAAAATGCCGTCGCAGCTTGCCCTGCGCGCCCGTCGCGCCGATGGCAGTCTTTTCGATGCCACCGTGGAATTTGCACCAGCCACCTTCGAGGGCGAGCCCTGTCTGCAAATCGTGTTTCGCCGCCAACTGGTCGACCCGGCCGTGCTGGAACAGCTGCAACGCGACCCGGTCACCGGCCTGTTCAACCGCGCGCGCATGCTTGAGTGCGTCGACCATGCCGTGGCGGCGGCGGCAAAGGGCACCAAGGGCCAGTCCTTGTTGCTGGTCGAACCCGACAACTGGACCTCGATCGTGGCCGGCGTCGGTATTGGCAAGGCCGATGAGTTGCTGGCCGGTTTCGCCGGTCGTATCCGCATGCTGCTGGGTGCCGACGATGTCGCCGGCATGCTCGCCGACCATACGCTGGGTATCGTGCTGGACTCGCGCCAGGACGACGCGATCAGGGAATGGATTGCCAAGCTCCAGCACAGCATAAGCAACGAAATCTTCGATGCCGGCGCACGTTCGATCACCGTCACCGCCAGTATCGGCGGCAGCCTGCTGGGCGAAAAGAACGCCAATACCGAACTACTGCTCAATCAGGCCAGCCAGGCCCTGCGTACCGCGCAAAGCCTTGGCGGCAGCAAGGTGGAGCTGCACGATCCCGCCGCACGCGAAAAGGCTGACGAGGAGCGCGATCGCTACTGGCTGGAACTGCTGCAGAAGGCGTTGGCGCAGGACGACCTGGTGCTCTATCACCAGCAGACCATCAGCCTGCAGGATGCCGAAGGCGACTACTCGGAAATCCTGCTGCGCATGAATGGTCCGCAAGGCGAGGTGCTGCCAGGCTTCTTCATGCCGATCGCCGAGAAACACAACCTCACCTGCGCGATCGATCGCTGGGTGCTCGGCAAGGCCATCAGTACGCTGCAGGCGCGCGAAAGCCAGGGCCAGCAGACCACCTTCTTCATCAAGATCACCGCGGCCTCACTGCAGGACAACACGCTGCTGCCGTGGCTGGCTGAGCGGCTCGGCCAGGCGGCCCTCAAGCGCGGCCAGCTCGTGCTGGAAATGACCGAGAGCAAGGTGATGACCCTGCTGCGCCCGGCACAGGAATTCGTCAATGGCTGGAAGAAACTGGGTGGCCGTTTTGCGCTGGAGCAGTTCGGCTCCGGCCTGAACTCATTCCAGTTGCTCAACCACATCGATGCGGACTACCTGAAGATCGATCGCAGCTACATGGCCGAATTGCCGCAGCACGCGGACAGCCAGAAGAAGATCGCCGAGATCTGCCAGCAGGCACGCGAGCTGAAGCGCCAGACCATCGCCGAATGGGTCGAGGACGCCAACAGCACATCACTGCTGTTCGCCTGCGGCGTGGACTTCGTGCAGGGCAATTTCCTGCAGGTGCCACAGCGGCTGGACTAAGTACCGGGAGATCGGCTCAACCGCATCCTCGACTGACCAGCAGCAAAAAACCCGCGGATCGCTCCGCGGGTTTTTTATGTTGCAACAACCAGCGACCCAGCTTACTCGGCGGCTGAAGCTGCAGCAGCAGCGGCCTTCGCATTGGCCTTGGCGGCTGCGGCGGCGGCAACGTCTTCCTTGATGCGCGCTGCCTTGCCTTCCAGACCACGCAGGTAGTACAGCTTGGCGCCGCGTACCTTGCCCTTGCGCTTCACGGTCAGCGAATCGATCGCCTGGCTGTGCGCCTGGAACACGCGCTCCACGCCGGTGCCGTGCGAAATCTTGCGCACCGTGAAGGCCGAATGCAGGCCGCGGCTGCGCTTGGCGATGACGATGCCCTCGAACGCCTGCACGCGCTCGCGGTTGCCTTCCTTCACCTTCACGTTGACCACCACGGTGTCGCCGGGGCTGAATTCCGGCAACTGGCGGGTGATCTGCTCGGATTCGAACTGTTCAATGATCTTGTTCATGGCGCACCTGTTCGGTTCACGTAAATCGATGTCAATCAAGAGCTGCGGTCGTCACTCGACCGCATCGTTTTGCCGCATGTGTTCGCGGCGGAATTCATCCAGCAGTGCACGGGATGTGGCATCCAGCGCACGCTGTGACAACAGCTCGGGACGCCGCAACCAGGTTCGTCCCAGCGATTGCTTCAGGCGCCAGCGGGCAATCGCCGCGTGGTCACCGGACAACAATACCTCCGGCACGGAACCCAGCGCATCGTGCACCGGTTTCGCATAATGTGGACAATCCAGCAGGCCATCCGAGAATGAATCCTGCCCGGCCGACTGCGCGTCGTTCAACGCGCCGTCCTGCAAGCGACCCACCGCATCGATGATCACCGCGGCAGCCAACTCACCACCGGACAACACATAATCGCCGATGGAAAGCTCCTCGTCGACCTCGTGCGCCAGCAGACGCTCATCCACACCTTCGTAACGTCCACAGAGCAAGGCGATGCGCGGCCTTTTCGCCAGCGCTTCCACCCGTCCCTGCGTCAGCCGCGCTCCCTGCGGACTGAGATAAATCACATGCACCGGCTCCGGTGCAGCATCACGCATGGCCACCAGGGTCGTGCGCAACGGTTCAATCATCATCACCATGCCGGGGCCGCCTCCATACGAGCTGGCGTCCACGGTGCGGTGCTTGTCCGTGGCGTAATCGCGCGGATTCCAGGTTTCCACCTGCAGCAACTCGCGTTGCTGTGCGCGTCCCACCACACCGACGGCAGCACACTGGCGCACGAAGTCCGGAAACAAGGTGACTACGTCAATGCGCATGAATCCTCAACCCTTTGTCGCGATGCGATGCAACGTCAGAATTCAGGATCCCAGTCCACCACCATGCGCCCTGCGGACAAGTCCACCGAACGCACATACGAGCCCTGGATGAAAGGAATCAGCCGCTCGCGCTCGCCGTCCCTCACTACCACGACGTCGTTGGCACCGGTGGCGAACAGGTGACTGACCCGCCCCAGCTTCACGTCTTCCGTGGTGACGACCTCAACTCCTTCGAGATCGACCCAGTAATACTCATCTTTCGCGGGAGGGGGCAACTGGTCACGGGTGACATAGATGTCTTGGCCGATCAGCGCTGCCGCCTGTTCCCGGTCGTCCACTCCAGGCAATTGGGCCACCATGCCCTTGCCTTGTGCACGACCTTTCACTCCCGAGATCTGCGTCTCCACACCCGGCGCTGCAGTGAGCAGCCACGGCTGGTAGTCGAAGATCCGCATGCGCGGTTCAGCCCAGGATTCGATCTTGAGCCAGCCCTGCACACCGTACAGCCCGACGATGCGCCCGATCAGGACCCGTCGACTGGCTGCAGCGGCACTCATAAGTACCGTACTCAGGCAGCCTGCTGCTTGCCAGCTTCCTTGACCAGCGCGGCGACCTTATCGGTCAGCTGGGCGCCCTTGCTTACCCATTCCTTGACGCGGTCGACGTTCAGCTCAAGGCGCTTGTCCTTGCCCGACGCAACCGGGTTGTAGTAGCCGATGTTCTCGATGTTGCGGCCGTCGCGCTTGCTGCGCTGATCGGTCACGACGACGTGGTAGAACGGACGGCCCTTGGCGCCACCGCGCGAAAGACGAATCTTGACCATGGTAAAACTCCAGAATTGCCGAATGAGCGGCAGGCACACGAGAGACGTGCGCGGTAAACGGGGCATTTTAGCGGTTTTTCGGGAAAAGGGAAGGCCCAGGGCGAGAAGTGAGGAGAGGAGGAGTAAGAAACGAGAGAGGGGTGTCAGGGCTGGCTTCCACTCGTTTCTCACTCCTTTCCACTCGTTCCTTGCCTTCAGCGCGGCGGCGGCAAACCGCCCATGCCGCCCATCCCACCCATGCCCTTCATGGCACCGCGCATCTGCCGCATCAGGCCTTTGCTGCCACCCTTGGACAACTTGGACATCATCTTTTCCATCTGCATGTACTGCTTCAGCAGGCGATTGACGTCGGCCGGCTGGGTACCTGAACCACGCGCCACGCGTGCACGGCGCGAACCGTTCAGCAGATCAGGATGGCGGCGTTCCTTCTTGGTCATCGAATTGATGATCGCGACCATCCGGCTCATCTCGCCGTCGTTGACCTTGGACTTGACGCTGTCCGGCAGGTTGCCCACGCCCGGCAGCTTGTCCATCAGGCCAGCCAGACCGCCCATGTTGCTCATCTGCTCGAGCTGATCCTTCATGTCGTTCAGGTCGAAGCGCTTGCCCTTCATCACCTTCTGGGCCAGCTTTTGCGCCTTCTCCTGGTCGACCTTGCGCTCGACTTCCTCGACCAGCGACAGCACGTCGCCCATGCCGAGGATGCGCTGTGCCAGGCGATCCGGGTGGAACGGCTCCAGCGCATCGGTCTTCTCGCCGGCGCCGAGGAACTTGATCGGCTTTCCCGTGACATAACGCACCGACAATGCAGCACCGCCGCGGGCATCGCCGTCGGTCTTGGTCAGGATCACGCCGGTCAGCGGCAGCGCCTCGCTGAACGCCTTGGCGGTGTTGGCGGCGTCCTGGCCGGTCATCGAATCGACCACGAACAGCGTTTCGACCGGCGTGATCGCGACATGCAGTGCCTTGATCTCGGCCATCATCGCCTCGTCCACGTGCAGGCGGCCGGCGGTATCGACAATCAGCACATCGACCACTTCGCGGCGGGCCGCGGCAACAGCCGCCTTGGCGATGGCGACCGGATCCTGCCCCGCCTCGGACGGGAAGAACTTCACCCCGACCTGTTCGGCCAGCGTGCGCAACTGCTCGATCGCCGCCGGACGATAGACGTCGCAGCTGACCACCATCACCTTTTTCTTCTTGCGCTCGGTCAGCAGCCGCGCCAGCTTGGCCACCGTGGTGGTCTTGCCGGCGCCCTGCAGGCCAGCCATCAGCACCACCGCCGGCGGTGTCTGGGCCAGGTTCAGTTCGGTGTTGGCGGTACCCATCACCACGGTCAGTTCATCGCTGACCACCTTCACCAGCGCCTGACCCGGCGACAGGCTCTTCATCACATCCTGACCAACCGCGCGCACCTTGATCCGCTGGATCAGCGCCTGTACCACCGGCAGCGCCACGTCGGCCTCAAGCAACGCGATGCGCACCTCGCGCAACGATTCGCGGATGTTCTCCTCGGTCAGCCGGCCGCGGCCGCGCAGGCGATTGACGGTGGTGGAAAGACGTTGGCTGAGCGACTCGAACATGACGGGACCGGCGTACAGGAAAGTATTCGATTATAGCGGACCAAGCGGCCTGCTCCGCATGCACGCCCGGCGGAGCCTGTGCGACACTCCGCGGCTATGGTCATCCACGTCTTCGCCCTGCTCGCCATCGTGCTCTACCTCGCTGCCGCGGGCGGCCTGGCGCGCCCGCTACTGAGCGGTGGCCAGCCGCTGAATCGGCTGGCGCTGAGCCTCGCCGGCTGTGCGGTACTGATCCATGCCGGCATCCTGCTCGGCATGCATCGCGGCGCACTGGACCTGCACTTCTTCGCCGCGCTGTCGCTGGTCGCCTTCGTGGTGTCGACGCTGACCTTGCTGGTGAATATTTCGCGCCCGGTCGCGGCACTCGGCGTGATCGTATTTCCGCTCACCGCGCTACTGGTTGCGGTAGACAGCTTCCTGGCACCGCCGACATTGCCGCTGACGATGGACTGGCAGATCAAGCTGCATGTCACGGTGGCGCTGATCGCGTTCAGCGTGCTGTCGATCGCGACCGTGCTGGCAATCCTGCTTGCCGTGCAGGAGCGCGCCTTGCGCCACCGCCAGTTTGGCCCATGGCTGCGTGCGCTTCCGCCGCTGACATTGACCGAAACCCTGCTGTTCCGACTGATCGGTGCCGGATTCCTGCTGCTGACGCTGACCCTGCTCACCGGCGCTCTGTTTGTCGACAACCTGTTTGGCCAGCACCTCGCACACAAGACGATCCTGTCGATCGTGGCGTGGCTGGTGTTTGGCGTCCTGCTCTATGGCCGCTGGCGGCACGGCTGGCGCGGCCAGCGTGCGGTCAACCTCACGCTGATCGGCATGGCTACCCTTGTGCTGGCGTTCTTCGGCTCGAAGTTCGTGCTAGAGCTGATCCTGCATCGCCCGGTGGGCTGAGCGCCGCGCCGGCACTCAACGACAGGCGTCGATCGCTTCCGCCAATCGTTCCACGCCAATCACTTCCATCTCGCCGACGCGGCCTTTTTTCGGTGCATTCGCCTTCGGCACGATCGCGCGCTTGAAGCCGTGCGTGGCAGCTTCCTTCAGGCGTTCCTCGCCGTTCGGCACGGGGCGGATCTCGCCGGACAAGCCAACCTCGCCGAACGCGATGGTCTGCTCCGGCAGCGGCCGGTCGCGCAGGGACGACAACACCGCCAACAGCACCGGCAAATCCGCCGCGGTCTCCTGCACGCGGATGCCGCCGACCACATTGACGAACACGTCCTGATCGTACGCGGCCACACCACCATGCCGGTGCAGCACGGCGAGCAGCATGGCCAGGCGGTTCTGTTCCAGGCCCAGCGCGACGCGGCGCGGGTTGCCCAGCGAAGACTGATCGACCAGCGCCTGCACCTCGACAAGCAGCGGGCGGGTGCCTTCGCGGGTGACCATCACGGCACTACCCGAGGTCGGCCCGCTATGTGCCGACAGGAAGATCGCCGAGGGATTCGGTACTTCGCGCAGTCCCTTGTCCGACATCGCAAACACGCCCAGCTCGTTCACCGCGCCGAAGCGGTTCTTGAACGCACGCAGGATGCGGAAGCGGCTACCGGATTCGCCCTCGAAATACAGCACCGCATCGACCATGTGCTCGAGCACGCGCGGGCCGGCGATGCCGCCGTCCTTGGTGACATGGCCAACCAGGAACACCGAGGTGCCGGTCTCTTTGGCGAAGCGGGTGAGTTTGGCTGCGGATTCGCGCACCTGGCTAACCGAACCAGGCGCCGCGGCCAGCAGCTCGGTCCAGATCGTCTGGATCGAATCGATCACCAATACCCGCGGACGGGTCGCCATCGCCTGCTCGAGAATCCGCTCGATGCAGGTTTCCGCCAGCGCCTGCAGCGGCTCCAGCGGCAGGCCCAGGCGCTGTGCGCGCGAAGCCACTTGCGACAACGATTCCTCGCCGGTGACGTACACGCTGGGTAGATGCGCACCCAGCGTGCCAAGCATCTGCAACAGCAAGGTCGATTTGCCGATACCCGGATCACCGCCGATCAGTACCACCGAGCCTTGCACCAGGCCACCACCGAGGACCCGATCCAGCTCGCCAATGCCGGTCAGCGTGCGTGCCTCGGTCGTCAGCGCCACGGCGGTTAGCGGGGTAATGCGTGCCGCGCCGGCCGCATTGCCGGCGTAATTGGAACGTTGCGCATTCATCGACGCATTCGTCGCCGATGCTGGCGTCAGTACGATCGCGCTGAGCGTATTCCACACCCCGCACTCGATACACTGCCCCTGCCACTTGCTGTGCTCGGCGCCGCACTCGGTGCAGACATAGGCGGTCTTGGCTTTGGCCATGTGGATTTCCGGCTGGAAGGCTGTAATGACCGTGAGCTTAGCCTGCCGTCATCGCAAATCGCGAGACGCTTCGGCGCATGACGCTGTCAGCACTCGCCCTCTACAGCGCCCCAATCAGCTTTCGTCTTCGACGAACAGCACGCGGCGGGTCATGCCGCAAGTGAGGTCATAGGAGATCGTGCCGGCCTGTGCGGCGATGATTTCCACCGGCAGCTCTGGCCCCCACAGGGTCACGCGATCGCCAACCTTTGCTCGCGGCGCTTCGCGCAAGTCGAGCGTGATCAGGTCCATCGAGACGCGACCGATCAGCGGCACGCGCTGATCGCCCACCAGTACCGACGTACCGGCCGCCGCGCTGCGCGGATAACCGTCGCCGTAGCCGACGGCAGCGACACCGACCAGCATGTCTTCCGGACAGGTCCAGGTGCCGTTGTAGCCAATCCGCTCGCCACGCTTGATCGAATTGATTGCAATCAAACGCGTACTCAAAGTCATCGCCGGACGAAAACCGAAGTCAGCGCCGGTCTTGCCATCCACCACCGACAGTCCATACAGCAGGCCGCCCGTGCGCACCCAGTCGGCACGCGCGTCAGGCCAGCCGAGCACAGCCGCGGAATTGGACAGCGAACGCGGCCCCGGCAGGTCGCGCGTGGCTTCGGCGAAGCGGGCGATTTGCCGCGGCGTCTGCGTACCGTCGAATACTTCGGAATCGGAGAAATGCGTGAGCAGGCCGATTTCGGGATCGATGCCAGGCATCACTGCAAGCTGAGCATGCACCTCAGCCACACGCTCCGGTGCAAAGCCGAGCCGATGCATGCCGCTGTCGACTTTCAGCCATACACGCAAGCGGCCACGGGTTGATGACGCCTGTGCCAGCCACTGCAGTTGTGCATCGTGATGGATCGCCGCATCCAGTTGCAGCCGCTGCATTTCGGCGATGTCGCTGGCATTGTCCGGGCCGGACAACACCACGATGCGTTGCCGGTGTCCCGCCGCACGCAGGCGCAGGCCATCGCCGAGCGCAGCCACCGCAAACGCATCGGCCTCGTCATCCAGCGCGCGGGCAACCCGCTCCAGCCCATGCCCGTAGGCATCGGCCTTGACCACGGCCATCACCTTGGCCGGTGCGGCGAGTGCCTTGATGCGCGCGAGGTTGTGGCGCAGTGCGCCAAGATGGATGGTGGCGACGGTGGTGCGGCTCATCGTGAACGTGAGCCTGTCATCAATCGAACGACCCGACGAAGGAATCCGTCGCGTAATTCTCGAACTTGGTGTAGTGGCCGAGGAAGGTCAGCTTGCAGGTATCCGTGGGACCGTTACGCTGCTTGCCGATGATGATTTCGGCCATGCCCTTGTCCGGCGATTCCTTGTTGTAGTAGTCGTCGCGGTAGATGAACATGATCACGTCGGCGTCCTGCTCGATCGCGCCGGATTCGCGCAGGTCGGACATCATCGGACGCTTGTCGGCACGCTGTTCCAGCGAGCGGTTCAACTGCGAGAGGGCGATCACCGGCACGTTCAACTCCTTGGCGAGGCCCTTGAGTGAACGCGAAATTTCTGAAATTTCGGTGGCGCGATTCTCCTTGTTCCCGGGCACCTGCATCAGCTGCAGGTAATCGATCACGATCAGGCCCAGGCCACCATGTTCGCGGTGCAGCCGGCGCGAGCGCGAGCGCAGCTCCACCGGCGACAGGCTGGGCGTGTCGTCGATGAAGATCTTCGCCTCGGACAGGATCGAGATGGCGTTGGAGACTCGCGGCCAGTCCTCTTCCTGCAGGTCACCGTTGCGCAGGTGCTGCTGGTGGATGCGCCCGACCGAGGAGATCAGGCGGAACGCCAGCTGCGAGGCGGACATTTCCATCGAGAACACTACCACCGCCTTCTTGCTGCGAATCGCGGCGGTCTCGGCGATGTTCAGCGCGAACGCGGTCTTGCCCATCGACGGGCGCGCCGCGACGATGATCAGGTCCGACGGCTGCAGGCCGGAGGTGAGGTTGTCCAGGTCGGTGAAGCCGGTGGTGATGCCGGTGAGCTGGCCACGGTTCTGGTAGCGTTCGTGCAGCAGGCGGAAGGCATCCTTCACCGCCTCGCGCATCGAGACCGAATCCTTCTTGCCGCGCGCACCGGATTCGGCGATGTGGAACACGCGCTGCTCGGCGCTTTCCAGTACCTCCTGCACGCTCTTGCCTTCGGGCCGGTAGCCATCCTCGGTGATCGAGGTGCCGGCATCGATCAGCTGGCGCATCACCGACTTCTCGCGCACGATCTCGGCATACGCGCCGATGTTCGCGGCACTCGGCGTGCTGTTGGCCAGCTCGATCAGGTAGCCGGCACCGCCGACCATCTCGGCCAGGCCGTTGGTCTCGAACCAGTCGCCCAAGGTCACCGCGTCGCACGGCATGCCCTTGTTCGCCAGCTCGTTGATCGCGCGCCAGATCAGGCGGTGATCCTTGCGATAGAAGTCACCCTCGGCCAGCCGGTCGGCCACCTTGTCGAGCGCATCCGGCGCCAGCATCAGGCCACCGAGCACCGCCTGTTCGGCATCGATGGAATGCGGTGGTATCCGCAATGCCTCGATGGCAGGAGATGAGGATTTGCGCTCGGGCACGAAGGACATCGATTTACCTCAGGGAAGATTGCCTCACGACCAGCAGGCGGCGCGCCGACAACCCACGACTGGTCACACCGACACATCATGCGCGGTGGCGTCTCACCCGTCGAGACAATAACTCTGTGGATAAGCTGTGGGTTGATGGGGATAAGGTGGCACGGCGAAGAGCGTTGCGGCCGTCGTTGCCCGCAACCTGTTCCTCAAAAAACAAACAGGCGCCTCGCGGCGCCTGTCGGTTTCCATCGCATGGATGGCGTATGGCTTACTTGTCGCTCTTGTCGCTGACCACGATCACCTTGACGCTGGTGTGCACGTCGGCATGCAGGTGGATCGCCACGTCGAATTCACCGGTGTGACGCAGCGGGCCTTCACCCAGGATCACTTCGCCCTTGTGGACGGTGTGACCGGCGGCAGCCAGCGCCTCGGCGATATCACGCGGACCCACCGAACCGAACAGCTTGCCTTCCGCACTGGAATGCGCGGAGATCGTCACCGACACATCGGCCAGCTTGGCCTTGCGTGCCTCGGCATCAGTCAATGCGGTGTTGGCCTTGGCTTCGTATTCGGCGCGACGCTGTTCGAACGCAGCCAGGTTGGCGGCATTGACGCGTACGGCCTTGCCCTGCGGCAGGAGGAAATTGCGGCCGTAGCCCGGCTTCACGTTGACCTTGTCGCCAAGCGTGCCGAGGTTGCGGACTTTCTGCAGAAGAATGAGTTCCATGTTGATTCCTTTTCGTTAGCGCCGGTGTGGCCCGACGCAGCCAGAGGACGGTTGTCCGAAGGATGTCCGAGGTTTCGCCCGGCCAGGCCGGGCGAAACCACTGACCGCAGCACCAAGGCTGCGGTCAGTCACGATCAGACGTCGTGGTTGTCGGTGTAAGGCAGCAGCGAAAGGAAGCGTGCGCGCTTTATCGCGGTGGCCAGCTGACGCTGGTAGCGCGCCTTGGTACCGGTGATGCGGCTCGGCACGATCTTGCCGTTCTCGGTGACGTACTGACGCAGGGTGTTGAGATCCTTGTAGTCGATCTCCTTCACGTCTTCGGCAGTGAAGCGGCAGAATTTGCGGCGGCGGAAAAACTTGGACATGGTCTGGATTCCTTATCGGTCGTCGCTGTCGCGATCGTTGTCGCGGTCGTCGCGGTCACGCCCACGCGGGCGGCCCTCGCCTTCACCGTCGCCGTCATCGTCGTCGCGGCGACGCGAGGACTTGGCGTCATCCTTTTCCTTCGACTTCAGGATGAAGGACGGCTCGGTGTCGGCTTCGTCACGGCGCACGACCAGATGGCGCAGCACCGCGTCGTTGAAGCGGAAACCCGACTCAAGCTCGTTCAGCGCGTTCTGGCTCACTTCGATGTTGAGCAGCACGTAATGTGCCTTGGCCAGGTTCACGATCGGATAGGCCAGCTGACGACGGCCCCAATCTTCCAGACGGTGAATCTTGCCGCCGTCGGTCTCGATCAGCGCCTTGTAGCGCTCGAGCATCGCCGGAACCTGCTCGCTCTGGTCAGGGTGGACCATGAACACAACTTCGTAATGACGCAGGGTCATTGTGGTTTGACTCCTTGTGGATGCGGCCTTGCGGCCTTGCAGCCTCCCGCCGATGCGGTGAGGCAAGTGCCCATCCATAACCTTTCGGGCATGGACAGAAGCGGAATTGTAGGATGTCGCAGGGGTTTCGCGCAAGTGACTGAAAGCAAAGGCTCAGCCGACCGTGAAGCTCTCGCCGCAGCCACATTCGCCGGTGGCATTGGGATTGTGGAACACGAAGCTGGCGTTGAGGCCCTGGCGCTGGAAGTCGATCACCGTACCCTCAACCAGGGCCAGGTTCTTGTCGTTGACGATCAGCGGCACACCGTCCACGTCGACCAGCCGGTCGCCCTCACCGACGGCATCCGCCAGATCCACCACATAGGCGAATCCGGAGCAGCCGGTGCGCTTGACGCCGAAGCGCACGCCGGCTGCTGCCGGGGTGGCTGCCAGGAAATGGCGCATGCGTTCGTTGGCGGCGGGGGTGATGCTGATGCTCATGGCGGGTGGATCCAACCTCGTTTAATGGCCCGGGAAGTCGCAGTGCGGGCAACAGCTACATTATCATGGAGGTCTTGCGCGCGCGTTTTGTCTGCGCGCGCCCTTCATCAACGACTCATGCGTCGATATGCGGCGCTCCAGCAGGAGTTTCAATTCATGACAGTGGCAAGTGTGAAGCAGGCTTTATCCGGCAAGCTCGAAGCCGGCAGCACGGTGACCGTGCGCGGCTGGGTGCGCACACGCCGCGATTCCAAGGCTGGCCTGTCCTTCGTCAATGTCACCGACGGCTCCTGCTTCGACCCGATCCAGGCGGTGGTGCCGGCCACGCTGGGCAACTACCACAGCGAAGTACTGCATCTCACCGCCGGCGCCGGCGTGATCGTCTCCGGCACCCTGGTGCCATCGCAGGGCAAGGGCCAGAGCTTCGAGCTGCAGGCCGACGAGGTGATCGTCACCGGCCTGGTCGACGATCCGGAAACCTACCCGATCCAGCCCAAGCAGCACTCGATGGAGTTCCTGCGCGAGGTCGCCCACCTGCGCCCGCGCACCAACCTGTTCGGCGCGGTGACCCGGGTGCGCCACACGATGATGATGGCGATCCACCGCCACCTCACCGAGCAAGGGTTCTTCTGGATCAACACGCCGATCATCACCACCTCGGATGCCGAGGGTGCCGGCGACATGTTCCGCCTGTCCACGCTGGACCTGGCCAACCTGCCGCGCGACGACAAGGGCAAGATCGACTTCCGCAAGGATTTCTTCGGCCGCGAAGCGTTCCTCACCGTGTCCGGCCAGCTCAACGTCGAGGCCTATTGCCTGGCGATGAGCAAGGTCTACACCTTCGGTCCGACTTTCCGCGCGGAGAACTCCAACACGCCGCGCCACCTGGCCGAGTTCTGGATGGTCGAGCCGGAGATCGCGTTTGCCGACCTCACCGCCAATGCGGACTGCGCCGAAGCCTTCCTCAAGGCCATCTTCAAGGCGGTGCTGGACGAGCGTGCCGACGACATGGCGTTCTTCGCCGAACGCGTGCAGCCCGATGCGATCAGCCGCCTGGAGGCGTTCATCGCGCAGCCATTCGAGCGCATCGACTACACCGACGCGATCACGATCCTGCAGAAGTCCGGGCAGAAGTTCGACTACCCGGTGGCCTGGGGCATCGACCTGCAAACTGAACACGAGCGTTACCTTGCCGAGAAACATATCGGCCGTCCGGTGGTCGTAATGAACTACCCCGAGGCGATCAAGGCGTTCTACATGCGTTTGAACGATGACGAAAAGACCGTTGCGGCGATGGACGTGCTGGCGCCGGGCATTGGCGAGATCATCGGTGGTGCGCAACGCGAAGAGCGGCTGGACTATCTCGACCGCCGCATGGCCCAGTTCAGCCTCGACCCCGTGACTTATGGCTGGTACCGCGACCTGCGTCGTTATGGCACGGTGCCGCATGCCGGCTTCGGCCTTGGCTTCGAGCGCCTGCTGGTCTACGTGTGCGGGCTGTCCAACATCCGCGATGCCATCCCCTTCCCCCGTGCTGCTGGAACAGCCGAATTCTGAGTACCCTGCCCGCAATGTCGCATCGATTTTCCGCCCTCATCTGCGCTCTGGCCTTCGCTGTTCTGCTGACTGGTTGCCACAGCGCGAAAATGCTGATTCCACCGAATCTTCGGCCACCGACGGAAGATCCCGCTGCCGCCCTGAAAAAGGCCAAACAGCAGCTGCAACAGGCGTCGCCCTGCTGTAGCAGCTTCGCGGATTTCTCCTATCAGAACATGCTGCCGTGGCAGCCGCAGAAGTTCACGATGGGCAACGGCAGCATGGTCGCCAACCTCGACGGCACGCACAGTTATTTCCTCGCGTTCCGCCTGCCGACCGACGTCAAGCTGCCATATCGGGTAGCCATGAAATCGGAATTGAATGGCCGCTGGCTGCGCTCCAGCTACCTGTTTGCGCCCACCATTGTGCTGCTGGATGCCGGCTTCCAGCCGATCCGCACTGACAACATCGACCTGTGCGAACACATGGGCTGGAGCGATGAAACCAGCGGCGCCCTGGGCAGCCTCGAGGTCAGCAGTGACAAGGCACGTTACCTGCTGGTCTACAGCTCCGCTGCGCAACAGTCGGGCAAGACCTACTGGGAACAGTCGCCGACAACGTTTTCCACCACCTCCAATACCGTAGCCGCGACCCCGGCCAGTCTCGACGCCACTGGCAGCTTCAGCGTGCCGCACGGCCCGGATGGCACGCTCTGGGTCGGCATGATGAACAAGGCTTACGCCAAGGCCGTGGACAGTTCCGTCTGCAAAAAGGCGGCGCAAGGCGATGGCGTACTCAACACCTTGCGCACGGCGATACCGCTCCCCTGGATCAATGACAACAGCAAAGCGAGCACCAGCAACGCAAGCAACAGCTCCAGCTCCAGCAGTGGCGGCAGTGGCAGCAGTGGCAGCAGCACCAGTAACAACAGCAATCCCTGATGATCATCCTTTATCTCGCTTTGCTGCTCGCTGGCATCGGCCTGTTTGTGCTGTCCTACCTGGCACAGTTCCGGATCGCCGCCTTGATGCGCAGTCGCTATCCGCAACACTGGAAGATCATTGCCGAACCGGAACACGGCAAAGCAAGCGCCTTCCGCACCTGGGTTCGCATGCAACATGCGTTGCGCTCACCCGCGCTGGCTGCTCTGGATGATGCGAGTATCAACGGCTGGCAACGCATATGGCGCTACAGTCCGTGGCTAGGCTGGCTATGCTGGCTCGCCGCACTGGCGATGCGCCTGCTGTTGCACTGAACAACCGACCGGAGAGAGCCGCATGCAACTGGATCTGAGTGGGCGCCACGCACTGGTCTGCGGCGCGTCGCAAGGCATCGGCCGCGCCAGTGCGATCGAACTGGCCGAACTGGGCGCGAATGTCACCCTGCTGGCGCGTTCGGCTGACAAGCTCAGCAGCATCGCCGCGAGTCTGCCGCGAGCGCATGCCAGCCAGCAGCATGACTGGCGCAGTGTCGACATGCTGGATACCGCCAGTCTGCAGTCCGTCGCCAACGAACTGGCCGCAAGTCAGCCCGTACATATCCTGATCAACAATACCGGGGGGCCGCCCGGCGGCCCCGCGTACGCAGCGACACCAGCCGCGTTCGAAATGGCATTCCGCCAGCACCTGCTCGCTGGCCAGACCCTGCTGCAGGCGCTGCTGCCGGGCATGCGCACCAGCGGCTACGGCCGCATCGTCAACGTGATCTCCACCTCGGTGAAGGAGCCGATCGCCGGACTGGGCGTCTCTAACACCGTACGCGCCGCCGTCGCCGGCTGGGCCAAGACCCTGTCTGCGGAACTCGCTGCGGATGGCATCACCGTCAACAACGTGCTGCCCGGTTATACCCGCACCCAACGCCTCGATGGCCTGCTTGCCGCACAAGCCGCCGCCAGCGGCCGCAGCGAAGATGAGGTTGCCCAGGGCATGCTGGCCACCGTGCCGGCTCGACGCTTCGCCGAAGCAGGCGAAATCGCGGCGGTCATCGCGTTCCTGTGCACGCCGGCGGCGGCCTACGTCAACGGCGTCAGCATCGCGGTGGATGGCGGGCGGACGCGGGCGCTGAGTTGAGCCTGGCATCCCACGCCGGCGTCACGCATACACCGGCGTCCGGTGCATTTGCCACACGCTGGTTTTAAGCTTGTGCAGATGCCCATCCTGCGCCTAGCCAATCTGATCGACGGTCGCCTGCAGGCGCCACAGCACGACGCATGGCTCGATGTGCATGAGCCGGCCGCCGGCGCCGTGTTCGCGCACTGCCCCGATTCCAGCGCCGACGATGTCGATGCCGCCGTCGTCGCCGCCAGCCGAGCCGCCGCCGGCTGGGCCAACACCCCGATTGAACAGCGCGCGCAATTGCTGCAGCAACTGGCCGACCTGATCGAGGCGAGGCTGGAGGAGTTCGCGGCACTGGAGTCACGCGACAGCGGCAAGCCGCTGAGCCTCGCACGCAAGCTCGACATCCCGCGCGCGATCAGCAACCTGCGCCATTTTGCCGCCGCGATCATGACCTGGGGCAGCGAGTCGCACGCGATGGAAACCGGCGCCACGGGCACCGGCGCCATCAACTACACCTTGCATCAGCCGCTTGGCGTGGTCGGCTGCATCAGTCCATGGAACCTGCCGCTGTACCTGTTCACCTGGAAAATCGCGCCGGCACTGGCCGCGGGTAACACGGTGGTCGCCAAGCCATCGGAAGTGACGCCCTGCACGGCCGCGCTGCTCGGCGAACTGAGCATCGCGGCAGGTTTTCCACCTGGCGTGTTGAACATCGTCCAAGGTCGTGGTCCGACGGTGGGCCACGCGATCGTGGAGCATGCGCGGGTGAAGGCGATCTCCTTCACCGGCAGCACCACCACGGGTGCACAGATCGCCGACGGTGCTGCCAAAAAATTCAAGAAACTCTCGCTGGAGATGGGCGGCAAGAATCCGGCGATCGTGTTCGCCGATGCCGATCTTTCCGATGCGAACCTGGACACCATCGTGCGCTCGGGTTTCGCCAACCAGGGTGAAATCTGCCTGTGCGGTTCGCGCCTGCTGGTGCAGCGCTCGATCTACGAAACCTTCCGCGAACGTTACCTTGCACGGGTGCAGGCGCTACGGGTCGGCGACCCGGATGATGCCGGCAACGACCTTGGGGCGATGGTCTCGAAAGTGCACTTTGACAAAGTGATCGGCTGCATCGAACAGGCCCGGGCCGAGGGTGGTCGCGTACTCTGCGGCGGCCATGCGGTCAGCGTACCTGGCCGCTGCGCCGAAGGCTGGTTCATCGCGCCCACAGTCATCGACGGACTGCCGTACTCCGCGCAGACCAACCAGCAGGAAATCTTCGGCCCGGTGGTCAGCCTGATCCCGTTCGAGGACGAGGACGAAGCGCTGGCGATCGCCAACGACAGCCGCTATGGCCTCGCCGCCTCGCTATGGACGCAGGACCTTTCGCGTGCGCACCGGTTCGCCGCCCAGCTCGAGTTCGGTATCGTCTGGATCAACTGCTGGCTGCTGCGCGACCTGCGCACGCCGTTCGGCGGCGCCAAGCAATCCGGACTTGGCCGCGAGGGCGGCAGTGATGCGTTGCACTTTTTCACCGAGCCGAAAAACATCTGCATCCGCTATTGATCAGGTGTTACCTAATCAGATGCTTTTGATCCACCCCGCGGCGCAAGTCGCATCGACGAGTACCCAACCGTGACCAGTCCCCTGCAAGAACTGCTTGATGGCAACCGCCGCTGGTCTGCTGCCAGGCATGCGGAAGACCCGCATTTCTTCGAGCATCTGGCGAAGCAGCAGTCGCCGAAATATCTGTGGATCGGCTGTTCCGACTCACGCGTGCCAGCCACCCAGATCGTCGACCTGCCGCCAGGCGAGATCTTCGTGCAACGCAACGTGGCCAACGTGGTCTCGCACAGTGACCTCAATTGCCTCAGCGCGATCCAGTTCGCGGTGGACATCCTCAAAGTCGAGCACATCATCATCGTCGGCCATTACGGCTGCGGCGGCATCCAGGCCGTACTGGACGAGCGCCGGCTTGGCCTGGTCGACAACTGGCTGCGACATGTCGGCGACGTGGCGGAAAAGCATTCCTCACTGCTCGCTTCACTGGACCTGATGTCGTTGCGCAACACCCGCCTGTGCGAGCTCAACGCGATCGAGCAGGTGACCAATACCTGCCGCACCACGGTGGTGATGGACGCCTGGGAACGCGGCCAGAAACTCGCGGTACACGCGTGGTGTTACAGCCTCGACAATGGCCACATGAGCGATCTGAACATGCACGTCGACTCGCGCGACGCGCTGGAGCCCGCCTACGAAAACGCCCTGCAGCGATTGGTGCGGCTACCGGCAGCGTATCGGCCATGAGTGGGATCATTCGCACCGACGCCGCCCCTGCGCCCGTCGGCGCCTACCCGCACGCGCGACGCGTCGGCGACCTGCTGTTCCTGTCTGGCGTCGGCCCGCGCCAGCCCGGCAGCAACGCGATTCCCGGGAATGTCTGCGACGAGCACGGCCAGCTGGTCGCCTACGACTTCGAAGCGCAATGCCGCCAGGTCTTCGCCAATGTGCGCGCGGTGCTGACAGCCAGTGGCGCAGCGTGGGCTGACTTGGTCGATGTCACCGTATTCCTGACCGACATGCAGCGGGATTTCGCGACCTACAACCGGCTGTATGCCGAGTATTTCGTGGGCGTCGACGCCTGCCGCACCACGCTGGGCATCAGCGCGTTGCCGACGCTGATCGCGATCGAACTGAAGTGTATTGCGGCGCTGCCGGCAGCCACACGCTGAGTCGTCGGCTCGGTCATTCACACCATGCATCGCCCATGAAAAACCCCGCCGGCATACCGGCGGGGTTTCGATTCACAACAACCGAACTGACTATCAGCCAGCCGTGCTGGCAGCGGCCGGAGCTGCTGCCTTCTTGTGCTTCGCTTTGTGGTGAGTCGTCGTTGTGGCAGCTGCCTTCGGGGCAGTATCGGCAGCCGGGGCAGCCATGGCGGAAGCCGGGGCTGCAGCAGGCGCGGCGGCCTGCGGAGCTGCAGCAGTCTGGGCCAGCACAGAACCGGAAAGAGCCACGCCAGCCACGAGCAGGGAAGCGATCGCAAGTTTACGCATCATATGTTCAGCCTCGGAGAATTTAGGTATCGCGAACCCGGCCGGAACCCGGCAACTCGGGTGGCGCGACGACCCAACAATAGCAGCAGCAACGCCGTACGACGACTGAACAGAACACGGGACTTTCACGGTCGCCGGGCCGCTGGTTCTTGACATTGATTCGCGTCAATTTCACACGCAATAATTTGCGATTATTGCAAACTGACCTGCAGCAATTGACTGATCAAGGCCTGCACCGCGACCGCCCGGCCTTCGTCATATGCAAAGCTTTCTTCGTCCATGTAATTGAACTGCGCCAGCTCCAGCTGTATTGCCTGCACACCCGCAGCGGGATGGCCGTAATGACGGGTGATGTAACCACCCTTGAAACGTCCGTTGACGGCAAAACTGAAGCGGGACTGTGACTCCAGGCAGGCCTGCAGCCGCCCCTGCAGTGGTGTGCCGCAGCTGGCTCCCGATGCCGTGCCGAGATTGAAATCCGGCAACTGGCCCTCGAACAGCATCGGCACATGGCTGCGAATGGAGTGGCCCTCCCACAGCACCACCCGGCCATGCTCGGCATGCAATCTGGCAATTTCTTGCGAAATGGCCTGATGGTAAGGCTGCCAGTAGTCATTTATCCGCTGTTGCACTTCGGCGGCATCGGGCAAACCACCGTCTTGATACAGCGGCTCGCCATCGAAACCGATGGTCGATACCAGACCGGTCTCGCGTTGACCCGGATACAGGGCGTGACCATCAGCAGGCCGGTTCAAGTCAACCACGTAGCGCGAGGCCAGCGGCTTCAGCACGCTGGCGCCCAGTGCCTCGGCCAGTGGTTCGTAGAGCCGCCCCACATGCCAGTCTGTGTCCGGCGAGCGGCACGCCGCCGGGTGCATGCGTGCGGCGATGTCGTCGGGAATGAAGCTGCCGTCATGCGGCAGGCTGATCAACAGCGGCACGCGGCCGCGCTGCAAGGTGAAATTGGCCATGCGCGCCATTCTACTTGCGCGGGCTCGCGTTCACCCCATCAGTATCAGTTCTTCCGCCGAAGTCGGATGAATCGCCACGGTGGCATCCAGGTCACGCTTGCGTAGGCCGAGCTTCAGCGCCACCGCGAAACCCTGCAGCATTTCATCGACGCCCGGACCCAACGCGTGGATGCCGACCACCCGCTCCTCGACGCCCACGCTGATCAACTTCATCAGGCTCTGCTCGTGCCTGCCGCCCAGCGCCCACTGCATCGGAGTGAAGCGGCTGCAATGAACCCTGACGGCATCACCGTATTGGCTGCGGGCCTGCGCTTCGGTGAGCCCGACCATGCCGAGTGGCGGCTCGGCAAAGACCACGCTGGGGATATTCTCGTAGTCCAGCTGCGCATCCGGCTGACCGCCAAACAACCGATCCGCTAGCCGCCGACCGGCGGCGACCGCCACCGGTGTCAGCGCCTTGCGTGCGGTGACATCACCTAACGCATGGATGCCCGCCACGTTAGTGTCCTGCCGCGTGTTGGTCAGCACGTGGCCGTGATCGCCGGTGCGCACACCTGCTGTGTCGAGCGCCAATGCCTCCGTATTGGGTACGCGACCCACCGCCCATAGCACGGCGTCGTAGGGGCCGTGTGACGCAGTCGACGCATCGGCCAACATGATGCCGTCGTCCGTGCGATGCGCGGCCTGGATGGCGCTGTGAGAGCTGAAACGAATGCCATGCGCCTGCATCTGCAGCATCAATGCCTGTACCAGCTCGTCATCGAAACCCTGCAACAGCGGGCCATGCGCCAGCACTTCCACCTCGCTGCCGAGCGCGCGCAGCAGGCCGGCAAATTCCATCGCAACATAACCACCGCCCACGATGCCGATGCGACGCGGCAAGGCATGCAGCGCAAATATATCGTCAGAGACCATGCCCAGCTCGAAACCTGGTAACTCAAGCCGACGTGGCCGTGCGCCCGTGGCAATCACGATCTGCGCAGCCTGCAATCGGTTGCCGTCCGACAACTCGATCGTATCGGAAGCGACGAAGTGTCCGGCCTGACGGAGCAGTTGCACACCCGCTTCCTGCAGGCGCTGCGCATAGCGTTGATCGATCGCGTCGATGTAGCGCTGACGCAAACCACGGAAGTGTTCCCAGTCGAGCAAGCCGGGTTGCGAGGCAAAACCAAATTCGACTGCAAGTTGCTGTGCCTGCGCCAGCTGTGCGGCAAACCACAACGCCTTCTTGGGCACACAACCGCGATGCACACAGGTGCCACCCAGTGCAGCGGGATCGAGCAACACCACGCGGGCACCATGCTGAGCGGCACGAAAAGCGGTGGCCAGGCCACCGGATCCGGCACCCAGCACGATCAGGTCATGGCTTGCGGTCATCGGTACGCCCCTGGGAATTCGCTCGAAGCTAGCTGACGGTAAGCGAAGTTGCCGTCAAACCGCTCGCCACGATGCCATGCTTGTTTCAGTGCGCTGTCTACAGGCGAATCGTCTACAACCCGAATCGCGCCGGTGCATATGGTGCTGTGTCGACAGGCGAGGCTGGCCCCCCAAGCATCGAGGCAACCAGCTCGCCCGTCGCCGCCGACATGCTCACGCCAAGCATGCCGTGCGCAGTCGCCAACAGCAGGTTCGACCAACGTGCGCAAGGTCCGATGATCGGCACTTCGTCCACGCTCATCGGCCGCCAACCCCACCACTCTTCGAGCAATTCGGGACCTTCGGGCTCACGCAGGCCACTGGCAGCGCCGCGTCGCAGTGCATCGAGGCGGGTGCGGTTGAGACCCTCCGCATAACCGGAAAACTCCATCGTGCTGCCCAGCCGGTAACCGCTGGCCCAGGTCGTGACGCAGACCGAGGCCTCACGCAGCACCAGCGCATGGCGTGGCGCATGTACCGGGCGCGAATAAGTCAGCGAATAACCCTTGCCTGGCTGCATCGGCAACCGCAGATCCAACGTCTTCGCCAGCAGCGGCGACCAAGCGCCGAGTGCCATCACGACTCGATCGCCCTGGAAGGCGCCGCGGTTGGTATGCACGTCGCTGATGCGGCCATTGGCGGTGCTGAAACGCTCGACCCGCGCGCCGGTCTCGATCACACCGCCCAACTCGACCACGCGTCGTGCCAGTTCAGCCGCATAGCGATCCGGCCGAAGCCGCGCATCGCCGGGATGCAACAGGCCGCCGACCACGCCCGGTTTCAGTGCCGGCTCCATCGCCTCGACCTGCTCACCATGCAAGCGCTGCACCTCGATGCCCAAACGCTCCAGCACGGCGACGTGATCGCGCGCGTCCGCCGCTTGCCGCTTTGCCGTGCGATAGACGTACAAGTCACCTTCCTCGACGAATTCGCAATCGAGCGGCTCGTCGCGCACGAGCTCGGCCAGCAGCTGGCGCGAGCGCTGCAGGATCGCCGCGCGTGCGGTGGTGGCACGGGCAAAGTCACGCCAATTGCAGTGTCGCGCGAAACCCAGCAGCCAGCGCAGCCGCGGTCCGTCGAAGCGCGGATTGAGATACAGCGGCGCATCCGCAGTCAGCATTGATCGCAGGGCAATGCCGATGACTCCCGGCATCGCCAACGGCGGTGCATGGCTCGGCGTGATCGTGCCGCAATTGCCGTGCGAACTGCCGCAACCTGGCGTGCCCTGTTCAAGCACCCGTACGCTGGCACCCGCCTTGAGCAGGTACAGCGCACTTGCCAGGCCGATGACACCGCCGCCGAGAATCAGTACATCACTGTGCGAAGCATTCATCCGCAAATTGTAGCGGGCTGATCTGCGCGCATCGGGGTGGCGGCAGCATGTTTGAGACATGCGCTGCTTCAATCCTCCTGAAAAGTGCGCGATCGATCAAAGCTTGCATCCAATGATTCGTCTAATTTCTCAGGACTTCCTTACAAGTGATTGATTTGATAACCTCGGCGCGACTCACGCCGAGGTTGCTCCATGCGCCTGGAATCCACTGCCAGCTTCGCGTCCACGCCCTCGCCATGGCGCATCGTGCGTCAGTCGTTGCTGGTGACCGCGCTCCTGCTGCTGGCCGCGTGCGCCAGCAACCCGCATCGACGCGAGCCGACCTTCACCGACTCGCATTCCTCGCTGGCCGATCTGCCGGCCCGCGCACCTTCGGCTGCCAGTGCCGGCGCTGCAAACGATGTGCTGTTCCGCGCCATGGCCCTGGTCGGTACGCCTTACCATTGGGGCGGCAACACGCCGGCAGGTGGTTTCGACTGCAGCGGGCTGGTCGATTACATCTATCGACAGGCAACCGACATCCTGCTGCCGCACAGCTCGCGCGAAATGGCCGCGATGAGCGGACTGAAGGTGTCACGGATGACCGAGCTGGCCAGTGGCGACCTCGTGTTCTTTGGCAGCCGAGGCGGCATCAGCCATGTCGGCGTGTACGTGGGCAAGGGCCGCTTCGTGCATGCGCCGAACAGCGGCGGCACGGTGCGGCTGGACGATATCGACGGACCGTACTGGCGCGACCATTTCGAATACGGCAAGCGACTGCTCGATTGAGATCAACAGCAGGCGAATGCCAAACGCATGGAATCCCCTCTGTGGCCAGGGCATGGAGCTGCCGAGTTCAAACCGACCGTGTCGCCACCACCGGCGGCACGTTGGAAGCACGGCGCGCCGGTACCAGCACCGCCGCCTGACCGAGCGCGAGCATGGCAAGTACGCCTATGCCTACGTAGCGCAACGGAAGACGCGTCATCTCGTAATGCGTCATCAACCATTCGTTGAGACCAAAGGCAAACAGCGCGCCGGCTACCACGCCACCACCGGCGATCAGCAGGTTCTCAATCTGAAAGTAACGCCGGATGTCGATCCTGCGGGCACCGAGTGCACGCCGCACGCCGATCTGCCGGGTTCGTTGACCCACCCAGAAACTGGTCAGGCCGACGATACCTGCGGCGGTAACACTCAGAAGAATGACGCAAATCACGCTCATCAGCAGCGCCATACCACGATCCGACCGATAAGCCCGGGCGCGCATTTCGGTAAACGCGTGGATCCCGCCCAAGGGTCCTGGCATGAGGCGCATCGGGTTGACTGCGAACAGTGCCTGGCGCACTTCACGCATCGCCGCTTGTACGCGCCCCGGCCGCGCACGCACCACATAGCCTGACCAGCTTTCATCATCGCGGAACGGCTCCAGCACCGAGTTGAAGGCCCAGGTGCTCTCCGACCTCCTCGGTGTCTGCAAGCGTTCGACGATGCCCACGATGGATGATGGCTTGCCATCATCCTGATACACCGTCTGGCCGAGCGCATCGCCGTTCGGAAAGAGTGCATCGGCCACGGGTTTGCTCACGATGATGACGGGTGAGTCGGCGTGAGCGCGTCCATGTCGGATCTCGCTGGCGTCGAAGTCGCGGCCGGCGATCAGTTGCAGGCCCAAGGTGGGCCGCAAGTGCTGGTCGCAGTAATAATAGGCCGCATGCACGGATAACCCTTTCTGATCCGCATTGAGGGTGATATCGCCGGTCGTATACCCGCTCAGCAAGGGGATGCTTGTCGATGCGGCAACATCCTGCACATCAGGCAGGCTCCGTAACGTAGCGAGATCCGTACGCTGCAGGGCATCGAGCTGCTCGATGGTGGCGGCATCATCGCCGGCAGGCGCCGCTGGCCATCCCTGCAAAATCCAGATCAGACCGTTCTCATCGGCACCGGTCGGGCGATCCATTCGCTCGATACGCTGACCGATGATGAAGATCGCATTGGCGACGATCGCCAGCGTCAGCGCGATTTGCAGCACGATCAGCAGCACGGCAGCCTTGTGTCGCCGCAATGCGGCCACGATCGGATGAACGGTCATGGCGTGATCCTCACGATGCTTTCAACTGCCACGCGGGCTGTACACGCGAGGCACGATAGGTGGGGTAAACGCCTGCAACCAAAGTGGCGGTCACGGCAAGCAGCAGCGTGAGCAAGAGTAAGCTGGGGTCGATCCTCGCCAGCACAGCGTATGACGCTGGCAAGACCTGGTCGACACTGAACACGCCCATGATCGTAAACAGCAACCCCAGGACGCCGCCGCCAACCCCAATCACGCCTGCCTCGGTTAGGAATTGCGCATAAATGGCCTTGCGCGATGCACCCAGCGCGCGTCGCACGGCGATCTCGCCGCTTCGACGCAGGAACTTGGCCAGCAGCAAGCCAACCGTATTCACAAGGCACACAATCAACAGGCCCTGCGCTACCAGCAGCGAGACCTTGGTGTCGCTGGGTACGATGTGCTCGTGATCGAGAAACGCCGGCACGTCGCGCAGACGATTGTTCGGCGCCCAGCGGAAGCGACCGGCCTTTTGCTGCTCGCTTGCATAATCATCGAGATATTGCCGATACCGTTGTACGGCTGCGACATCATCAAGTTCGGCCATATAGGCGATCCATACGCAATCGGAGTTTTGCAGTCCGACGAAATCGCCTTGAGGATCGCTCGCGCCCTTCCTGCAACCGTCCCAGCCCGCGTTGATCATATTGATCGCCACCGAGTGCCGGAACGACAGGAACACGTCGGGGCCGTCGACACTGTAGTAGCCACCTTCGATATCGAAGAAGCGCGGCTGCAGATTCCAGTCGCGCATGACGCCGACGATACGATAGTCGTGGTTGTCGATATCGATCGTCTTGCCGACGCTGTTGCCGCCACCGAAAACCTGCTGGTTGAGCTTGTCGCTGATCACCGCCACCGGCAACTGACTGACATCGTCGTCGACACTCCAGCCATTGCCGTAATGAAACGGCACATCCAGCATGGGGAAGAATTCGCTGTAGACCGCATAGCCATCGAGTTCGACCGGGCCGCGGTTCCGGCCTGTGTTGGTCGGCATCAGCGACGGTCCAATCGGATAAATCGCCGATTGCCGGGTGGCCCGATGTTGACGCATCAGCGCCATCGCATCGGCGTAGTCCAGTGCATCGGGGGGCTCGTCATGGAAGCGGTCGCCGGGCCCCCACGAGTCGATCTGTGGCATGAACAGCCGTGACGACTTCCATGGGATCGGATCGCCGGACAGGCCTCGGAATACCGAATACGTTGTCATCGACGCCGCTACGCCGAAGCCGATCGACAGAATCATCAGTGCCGTGAGGCCAGGGCTGCGCCTAAGGCTGCGCACAGCCAGTTCGAGGTAGTAACCAAACATCCGTTTCCCCTTGCGTCACTAACCCCGTGTTGATCCGGCCTGACTTCGACCAAACCGCTTCACGAAATACTATTGCAAGCCTACCCGGTGTTGAGAGCCACCTGTGTGTAGTGTGTAGATGGAACTACGAGGCAAAGCTGCCTTCACCCGATTCTCCATGCAGCAGCCCTGCGAAACCACAACAAACAACGGCGCCCGCAGGCGCCGTTGTTGTTTACGAATGTACTCAGACTCAGTGCGCTTCAGCACCCGGCGGATGCGCGTGACCATGCACCACCTCTTCCTCGGTGGCATCGCGCACATCGTTGATGACCACGTCGAAGTTGAGCGTCTTTCCAGCCATCGGATGGTTCAGGTCGACGTCGATCGCGCTCATGCCGACCTTGTGCACCGTCACCGCGCGCTGGTTACCATCCTTCAGCTTAAGCACGGTAACCATGCCGGCCTTGAGGCGGCTGGCCTGCGGAAAATACTTTTTCGACATGCGCTGGATCTGGTCTTCCTGGCGTTCGCCATAGCCATCGGCCGCCGCCACCTCGACCTGCAGCGTCTCGCCAGCCTCATGGCCTTCCAGCGCCGTTTCGAGACCCGGGATCAGCTGACCGTGGCCAAGCAGGATCCACAACTGCTCGTCGTTGTCATGCGAGCTCTCAACCTTCTCGCCGTCCACCGTCAGCGTGTAGTGGATCGCGATGACCTTGTCCTTGCCAGCCTTCATTGCCTGTCTCTCGAAGAAGTAAAGAACGCAATTCTATCAGTGCATCCGGATCATGGCCGCGTCTTCTCGAAATCCAGCCCGCGCGCTTCCGGACCCAGCCACACCAGCAGCGCCAGGATCACCGCGACCACGGCAATCCACAGCGACATCGCGAAGGCATAGTCACCGCCGCGCCAATGAGCGATCCAGGTCTGCGCCGTGGCCGTGCCGGCCGCCAGCAGGTTGCCCATCTGATAGGCAAACCCCGGCAAGGTGGCGCGCATCGAACCCGGCGAGAGTTCGTTGAGATGCGTTGGCACCACGCCCCATGCGCCCTGCACCATCACCTGGATCAGGAACGCACCGAGGCCGAGCAGCAGCAACGAGCCGCCGTAGGTCCATAATGGAATCACCGGGATCGCGAGCAGCGCGGCAATGATCATCGCCTTGCGCCGACCGATCCGCTCGGACAATCCACCGAAGAACAAACCGCCGACCAGCGCACCGAGATTGAGCAGTGCGACCAGCATGAAGGCCGCACCGGAGCTGGTATCCAGGTGCAGGTTCACTTCCTCGAAGGTGTGATACATGTCCTGCGAGCCATGGCTGAACATGTTGAAGGCCGCCATCAACAGCATCAGATAGATCGCCAGCTTCCAGTGACCGCGCATGGATTCAAGCACGCCCGTCTTCTGCTGCTGCGCCTGACCGCTCTGCCACACCGGCGACTCGGGCACGCTGCGGCGGATGTACAGCACCAGCAGCGCCGGTACGGCGCCGACCACGAAAAGCCCGCGCCAGCCGATGTGATCGAACAGCAGCCAGTTCGCCAGCGCGGCGAGGAAAAACCCACAGGGGTAACCACTCTGCAGCAGACCGGAAATCAGTCCGCGCGACTTGGCCGGGATCGACTCCATCGCGAGCGAGGCACCGATGCCCCACTCGCCACCCATCGCGATACCGAACAGGAAGCGCAACACCAGCAGCATCGTAAGTGAGGTCGAGAACGCGGTGGCCAGCTCGAACAGCGAGAACAGGATCACGTCCAGCATCAGGATCGGGCGCCGGCCGAAGCGATCGGCCAGCCGTCCGAACAGCATCGCACCCAGCGGCCGCGCGGCCAGGGTCAGGAACAGGCCGTAGGTGACCTTGGCATTGTCCACGCCGAATTCCTTCGATACAGCGACAATGACGAAGGTCAGCAGGAAGTAGTCGAATGCATCCAGCGTCCAGCCGAGGAAACTTGCCAGCACGGTATGCCGCTGGGTGGTGTCAAGTTCACGCAAGGGTGCAAGCAATGACATCTGGAGCTCCTCGGACAGGACCGGCAAATCGTCGCTATCGTATGCATGGCATGCTCAAGGCGCGCAACTGCCATGCATGACACGCAGGCATCCGATGACCTAGGCTGACTTTCTGCGCCCTCGATATGTGGAACCCGGATGGATCGAACCACGTGCGCACGGATCGCCAAGCTGTATGACAGCCGGCTGCAGCGCGGCTATGTCATGGGCAAGTTGGCCAACGATCCAGTCTATGCCGCCACGGTCGCGGCGATTGCCGACACACAGCTGCCGTTGCTCGATCTTGGCTGCGGGATCGGCCTGCTCGGACAGTATCTGAGCGCGGAAGGCCATCGACAGCCCTACGTCGGACTTGATCATGACGAACGCAAGATCGCGGCCGCACAACGCGCTGCACAACGCGCCGGACTGAATGCGACGATGACCTTGCGCCATGCCGATGCGGCCGAACTTCCCGCGCTGCACGGCCACGTCGCCTTGCTCGACGTGCTGCACTACCTGCCAGCCGAGCGGCAGCCTGCGCTGCTGCAGGCGGCGATCCGACACCTGGCACCACAAGGCTGTCTTATCATCCGCAACGTGTTGCGCGAACCGAACTGGCGCTTCCATGTCACCCGGCTGGGGGAATTTTTCCTGCGCACATCCGGCTGGATTCCCGATGGCGCTCAGCACTATCCGACGGCCGGCGAATTGCGTGTACCGCTGGAAAACGCCGGGCTCGACGTGCGTATCGAACCATTGCGAGGGCGTACGCCGTTCAACAGTTACCTGATCGTGGCACGAGCGTTGTCCTGACAGGCATTCCGTCGCGGTCGACGTGCCTCTGTTCAGGTTCACCTCCGCAAAGGCAGGCATCGTGCCAATGTCCTGCTATACTTGTCAGCGCAGTCGCTCTGACTGCTGCGGCACACCGCCGCCCTTTCCCCAAGTTTGCAACACGGTATGAACACTCCGGGTTGCTCAGGAGTGTTACATGTCTTTCGATTCGCTGGGCCTTGCGCCCGCGTTGTTGCGTGCGCTTGCCGATTACGGCTACACCCAGGCTACCCCGATCCAGACCGCCGCGATTCCGCCGGCGCTGGAAGGTCACGACCTGCTTGCTGCTGCCCAGACCGGCACCGGCAAAACCGCCGCTTTCGCACTGCCGCTGCTGCAGAAGCTGTCCACCAGCGGCCAGACCATGACCCGTCGCCCGCGTGCGCTGGTGCTGACCCCGACCCGCGAGCTGGCCGCCCAGGTACATGAGAACCTGCGCGACTACGGCAAGCACATGCAGGTCAGCGCCACCACCATCTTCGGCGGCGTCAGCATGGGCCCGCAGATCAACGCACTGCGTCGCGGCGTGGATATCGTCATCGCCACCCCCGGTCGCTTGATGGACCACATGCAGCAGCGCACGCTGGACCTGTCCGGCGTGGAAACACTGATCCTGGATGAAGCCGACCGCATGCTCGACATGGGCTTCCTGCCGGCACTGAAGCGCATCCTCGTCGCGCTGCCGAAGAAGCGCCAGACGCTGCTGTTCTCGGCCACCTTCGCACCGGCGATCAAGACGCTGGCGATGGAGTTCATGCACAACCCGCGCGAGATCTCGGTCTCGACGCCGAACGCGGTCGCCACCCTGGTCAGCCATCAGGTGCACCCGGTCGACACCTCGCGCAAGCGCGATCTGCTGCTGCACCTGCTGTCGGCCGACAGCCGCCGCCAGTCGCTGGTGTTCAGCCGCACCAAGCATGGCGCCGACAAGCTGGTGACGTTCCTGAATGCCTCCGGCCTGCGTACCGCCGCGATCCACGGCAACAAGAGCCAGAACGCGCGTACCCGCGCACTGAGCGACTTCAAGAGCGGCCGCATCACCGTGATGGTGGCCACTGATATCGCCGCGCGCGGCATCGATATCGAGCAGCTGCCGATCGTGATCAATTTCGACCTGCCATCCGTAGCCGAAGACTATGTGCATCGCATCGGCCGTACTGGCCGTGCCGGCATGGAAGGCCTGGCGGTGTCGCTGGTCAGCCACGACGAGTCCGGCCTGTTGCATGACATCCGCAAACTGCTCAAGCAGGACATTGCGATCACGCCGATTGCCGGTTACGAGCCGTCCACCCCGCTGCGCCTGGATGCCGGTGCACCGCGCCCGAAGCAAGGTGGTGGTGGCAATGGTGGTGGGCAGCGTCAATCGCGCGCGCCGCGCCAGGGCAAGCCGTCCGGTTCGGCCCGACCGAGTGGCTATGCGCCGCAGGGTCGTGGCGACCACGCCGCCGGCAACCAGCGCCGCCGCTCGAATTCGCGACCGGCCGCCAAGGCCTGAGCGATTATTCGAGCTATGCCAAACGTGGCGGCCTGATGGCCGCCACGTTTGTATGTGGGGCCCGGATCCCGTCGCCGCATTGCGCTCAGACGCCGTAAGCGGTCATCGCGATACTCAGAGCAACCCCAGCGCTGCAGCGTGATGGCGCAGGTGATCGTCGATAAAGCTGGTGATGAACCAGTAGCTGTGGTCGTAACCGGGATGCCGGCGCAGCAGCAAGGCCTGGCCCGCTTCCGCGCAGGCCTGATCGAACAGTTCGGGTTTCAGCTGGGCTTCGAGAAACGGGTCGGCCTCGCCCTGGTCGATCAGAATCGTGCCGGGAAAGGTCTGCCGCTGCACCAATGCGCAGGCGTCGACATCGGCCCACGCCTGCGGGTCGGATCCGAGATAACGCGGCAGCGCCTTCAGACCCCACGGTACCTGGCTCGGCGCCACGATCGGCGCAAAGGCCGACACCGAGCGATAACGTGCTGGGTGCTTCAGCGCGATCGTCAACGCGCCATGACCGCCCATCGAGTGACCGCAGATACTGCTGCGCTGCGCATCCACCGGAAAATGCGCGGCGATCAGTGCCGGCAACTCGTCCGCCACGTAGCTGTGCATGCGAAACCGTGACGACCACGGCGCCTCGGTCGCATCGAGGTAAAAGCCGGCGCCTTCGCCGAACTCCCAGTCGCCGGTGGCGCCGTCGATGCCGGTGGCACGCGGGCTGGTATCGGGCATCACCAGCACCATGCCCAGCTCCGCAGCCAGCCTCTGCGCGCCGGCCTTGAGCGTGGCGGTTTCCTCGGTGCAGGTCAGCCCCGCCAGGAAGTACAGCACCGGGCAACGCTGCTGCGTGGCCTGCGGCGGCTGATAGACCGCAAAGCGCATCGGGCCGGCGCAGGCTTCTGAGTAATGCCGGTAAAAGCCCTGCACACCGCCATGCAGCCGCTGTTCGGAGATCGTTTCGAGCATGCCTGTCGCCATCCATGTATCCGCCCCAAAGCATAACCGCGCGCAGCCGCGGCATCGTGTTCAGCCAGCACGGCGGCGCGCAGGCGCGCGGACTGGTAGAATGCACGGCTTGCGCGCCGCATTCCCGGTGCTGCTCTCTGTTCCCGAGGTTCCCATGTCATCCCCCGTTTCCGACAACGCCCCGGTCCCGTCCGGCTTTGGCGCACTCGCTCTGCACCCCGACGTTCTGCGCGTCCTGGCCGATGTCGGCTATGAATCGCCCTCGCCGATCCAGGCCGCCACGATCCCGCCACTGATGGAAGGCCGTGACGTGCTGGGCCAGGCGCAAACCGGCACCGGCAAGACCGCCGCGTTCGCGCTGCCGATCCTGTCGCGGATCAACCCACGCGCCGGCAAGCCGCAGGCGCTGGTGTTGGCGCCTACGCGCGAACTGGCGATCCAGGTCGCCGAAGCGTTCCAGCGCTACGCCGCACACATCCCCGGTTTCCAGGTACTGCCGATCTACGGCGGCCAGAGTTACGGCCCGCAGTTGCACTCGCTCAAGCGCGGCGTGCACGTCGTGGTCGGCACGCCCGGTCGCGTGATCGACCACATGGACAAGGGCACGCTGGATCTGTCCGAACTGAAGTACCTGGTGCTCGACGAAGCCGACGAGATGCTGCGCATGGGCTTCATCGACGACGTCGAGAAGGTGCTGCAGGCAACGCCACCCGAGCGTCAGGTCGCGCTGTTTTCCGCGACCATGCCCAGCGTCATCCGCAAGATCGCACAGCGCCACCTGAAGGATCCGGTCGAGGTCACGATCAAGTCCTCCACCACCACCGCGCCGAACATTCGCCAGCGCTACTGGTTTGTCAGCGGCATGCACAAGCTCGATGCATTGACGCGCATCCTGGAAGCCGAACCGTTCGACGCGATGATCATCTTCGCGCGCACCAAGCAGGCTACCGAGGAACTGGCCGGCAAACTGCAGGCACGCGGCCTGGCCGCTGCCGCGATCAACGGTGATATCGCCCAGCCACAGCGCGAGCGCGTGATCCAGCAGCTGAAGGATGGCAAGTTGGACATCCTGGTCGCCACCGACGTGGCCGCGCGTGGCCTCGACGTGGATCGCATCAGCCACGTGTTCAATTACGACATTCCCTACGACACCGAAAGCTACGTGCACCGCATTGGCCGTACCGGCCGCGCCGGCCGCGCCGGTGATGCGATCCTGTTCGTCAGCCCGCGCGAGCGCGGCATGCTGAACGCGATCGAGCGTGCCACCCGCCAGCCGATCGAGCAGATGCAGTTGCCGTCGGTCGAGGTAGTCAACGACGTGCGCATCGGCAAGTTCAAGCAGCGCATCAGCGACATGCTGGCGCAGGGCAACCTCGGCCAGTTCCAGCAGCTGATCGAACAGTACGAGCAGGAGCACAACGTGCCGGCGCTCGAGATTGCCGCCGCACTGGCGCGCATCGCGCAGGGCGATCAGCCGTTGCTGCTGGCACCGCCGCCGAAACGCGAGAAATACGAACCCGCCTCGCGCGAGCGCGTCGAGCGCGCGGCACCGCGCGAACGCACCAGCAGCGAGCGCCGTCCGTCGTTCGAGCGCGAGGGTGCGGCGAGCCGTCCCGCCCGCGAGGCCAGGCCGCATGAACATCGGCCACGCGAGCACGGCGCACAAGAGAATGCGCCGCCGCGCGACTTCGGCCATCGCCCGGCACGCGCGCATGCCACCGAAGAAGGCAAGCGCACCTACCGCATCGAGGTAGGTCACGAGCACGGCGTGAAGCCAGGCAACATCGTCGGCGCGATCGCCAACGAAGCCGGACTGGAAAGCAGTTTCATCGGCCGCCTCAGCATCCGCGACCACTACAGCCTGATCGACCTGCCCGATGGCATGCCGAAGGAAGTGTTCGAGCATCTGAAGAAGGTCTGGGTGGTGCAGCAGCAATTGCGTATCCATGAGTGGGACGGCAACGACACCGACGCCGGCAATGCCCCGCCAGCGCACAAGCCGGGCGGCTTCAAGAAGCCCGGCGGATTCAAACCCGGCGGCCCCAAGCCTGGGGGGTTCAAGCCGCGGCACGGTGGTGGGAAACCGCCGCACAAGTAATCCGCAAGCGTCCTGCCTGGATTGCCCGGTCGTTTCGATCGGGCAACAGCATGTTTCCAGCGCGCACTGCTGAAAAACTCATTGGCGCCCATACTTCATGGGTCACCTTCGTCAATGTGTAGCGCCATGACCACCCTGCCCAGTCTGTACATCTCGCACGGCTCGCCGATGACCGCGCTGCAACCCGGCCTCACCGGTGAGCGGCTGGCCGAGCTGGCCGCCGTGCTGCCGCGCCCGCGGGCGATCGTGATGGCCAGCGCGCACTGGCTGTCACGGCGGCCACTGGTTGGCAGTTCGGCCGCTCTCGAGACCATCCATGATTTCGGTGGCTTTCCCGCTGTGCTGTATCAGCTGCGCTATCCGGCCCCTGGCGCGCCCGCACTGGCCGAGAGCGTCATGCAGTTGCTGGATCACGCGGGCCTGACGCCGATCGCCGATCCCGAACGCGGACTGGATCATGGCGCCTGGGTGCCGCTGCGCTTGCTGTATCCGGCGGCAGATATTCCGGTGGTGCCGATTTCGATCCAGCCCGAGCTCGGCCCAGCGCATCAGTACGCGCTGGGGCAGGCGCTGGCGCCATTGCGCGACGAGGGTGTGCTGGTGATCGGCTCAGGTAGCATCACCCACAACCTGCACGACCTACGCGCTGGCTACAGCGACGAACGGCAGGCGCCGTATGTGAAGCCGTTCATCGACTGGATCGAGCAGAAGCTTGCCGTCGGCGACATCGCTGCGTTGCTCGATTACCGCCGACAGGCACCGTTCGCCGAACGTGCGCATCCCACCGACGAACATCTGCTGCCGCTGTTCGTGGCGTTGGGCGCGGCCGGTGCAAAAGCCCATGCACAACGGATCGATGCAGGCATCGACATGGGCCTGCTGGCGATGGATATCTATCGGTTCGATTGAGCAGATATGACGCCGACAGCGGCGCTCAGGCGATCTGCGGCAGCGGCGTGTCGGTATCGAACGGCTCGAGCCAGTCCTGCGGCGTCAGCAGCGCCAACCCATGTGCAAGCCGTGCCTTGTCGCATTGCGGGCTGCTCGTGCCGAACTCCCACGATGGCTGCACTTCGCGGCATACCGACGGCCGCCGCGCATAGATGCCGCAATGCGCCGCCACACCGAGCGTGCCCTGCAGCGCCACGCAGCGTGGCTGCGCCTCATCGGTGCCGAGCATCACCAATCGGTGCGGATCCAGCTTCTCGGTGAGCTCCGGTGGCACGCATCCACCCAGCGATGCATCCGCCTCCGACCAGTGGAATGACACGCGGAAGAAGGCGCAGCAGACACCGCAACGCAGACAGGGATGTTTCATCAAGCTGACCATGGCGCACCCCGAGGCACGCAGCCTGCGGAGTCTAGAGCGTAAAAGGCCGGCCATGTGGCAGGCCTTATCTTCACCAACGCCGAACTTTTCTACGGTTCGCCGGCAAACGTGTTGCACTGGTCCATGTCGCCGCTGCTGAAGCCGGTCTTGAACCACTTCACCCGCTGCGCCGAAGTGCCATGGGTGAACGTATCCGGCCGCACCCGTCCCTGCGCCTGCTGCTGCAAGGTGTCGTCACCGATATGGCTGGCCGCGTTGAGTGCCGACTCGATATCACCGGGCTGCAGCCAGTTCAGATCCTTCTGGCTGTGGTTCGCCCACACGCCGGCATAGCAGTCCGCCTGCAGCTCCTGCCGCACGGACAGGCCATCTGCGCCATCCATCGGCTGCCCCTGGCGCTGCAACTGTTGGACCTTGTCGAACACGCCGGTCAGTTTCTGCACGTGATGACCTACCTCATGCGCGATCACATAAGCGCGGGCGAAATCACCGGAAGAATGCAGCTCATCCTGCAGTTGCTGGAAGAACGCCACGTCCAGATAAACCTTCTGATCACCCGGGCAGTAGAACGGTCCCACCGCGGTCGTGGCGCCACCACAGGCCGTGTTCACGCCACCGCTGAACAGGTGCAGCTTGGGATCGACATAGGTCATCCCCTTCGCCTGAAAGATCTCGCCCCAGGTCTGCTCGGTCGAATGCAGGATCGCGCTGACAAACGCTTTCTGCTGTGGATCGATCTGCACCGGCGCACTCTGCGCGGGCACGTTCGACTGGGTGCCACCCTGATTCAACAGTGCCAGCGGATTCTTGAAGAAGACCCAGCCCAGGATCGCCAGCACGATCAGCCCGCCCAGCCCCATGCGGCCGCCGCCGAAACCTCCACCTCCGCCACCACCGTTGCCACTGTCGACTTCGACGTTGTCGCTGCTGCCACCTTTCTGCCAATCCATACGCCCCTCGCAGATTGATGCACCTCGCCCCGGTGCCGCACCGCGACGATAGCGCCTCGACCGGGATCACGCCAACCGTGCGCTGCGGCTACAGTAGGCGATCTTTCCCGAGGATCCGCCATGACCCATCTGCCTGCCCTGGTTACCCTGCTCACCGTCTTGCTGCTATTCGGCACCATGTGGGCCGTGGGCCACGCCCGCAGCAAGTACAACATCAAGGCACCAGCGATCAGTGGCGACCCGGCGTTCGAACGCGCCTACCGAGTGCAGATGAATACGCTGGAAAGCACCGTCATGTTCCTGCCCACGCTGTGGCTGGCCGCCAGTTACGGCTTCAGTGGCTGGGCGGGCATAGCGGGACTGGTCTGGATCGTCGGGCGCGTGTGGTATGCGCTGGCCTATCTGCAGGATGCGGGCAAGCGTGGCCCTGGCTTTGCAGTCAGCATGATCGGCTGGGTGGCAGCGCTCGTGATGGCCGGCATCGGCGTCTTTCGCGTACTGGTGCTCGGCTGACACGCTGCCACTTCGGGATCAGACAAGCAGGCCAGGCGCCACCGCACTCAGTACCCACACGCGATGCGGTACCGCCATCGGTTCCACTGCATGGCGGGTAGCCAGCATCTTGGCCAGCTCGCTGTCGAAGCGCTGCACCTTGGCCTTGTCCAGCACCGCGCCGATGCCGGCGCAGGCGCGGATGCGGCCACGCCAGTCTGCGTGGCTGTAGGGCACATCGAGATCGAACGAATACGTGCGCAGGTCGGTGAAGCCGGCCTCGGCAACATCTTTCAGCCACGCCGGGTACAGGCCACTGCCACTGTGCAGGGTCCAGCCGGGGTTGCAGGCAAGGATCAACCGCTCGGTGTCCTGCACCATGTTGCCGTTCAGCGGCAGCCAGTCGAAGTGTGCAATCACCAGTCGGCCGCCAGGTTTCAGCCAGCCGCGTGATAGCGCCGCCGTGCGCTGCCGCTCGAACCAGTGCCAGCATTGTCCGGCAGTGATCACGTCGAACGATGCCGGCGGGAAATCGGCATTCTCGACCCGCGCGCGTACCTGCTTCACCTGCACACCCGCCTTGCGATCGAGTTCGGCAGCCTCCGCCAGCAACGGGGCGGAATGATCCAGGGCGGTCACCTCGCAACCACGTATGGCCAATCCGCGGGCGACGGTACCTGTGCCGGTGCCCAGATCCAGCACGTGGTTGCCCTTCTGCAGCGTGCCGTCAACAAACAGGCGCTCGAAGAAAGCGTCCGGAAAACCTGCGCGATGGCGCGCGTAATCACTGGCAGTCCTGCCAAAATCGATTGTCATCGATGTCCCCTGATCAGATCAGTGTCCCGATGTTACCGGGATGATCCGCCGCTGCAAGCCGCCGCCGGCAACGATGATTATCGTGACAACCGTGCCGATCAGCCGATTGCGTCAGCAGTCAGCACCCAGCTAGCTTGGCTACGATGAACGTCGCGTGTGTCTTCTGGTCAAAGGAACTTCGCGCTCGCCCAGGATCAGCTTCACCATGGATGCCATGTATACCGACACTTCTCTGCTGCCACCTGCGATACCGCCGGCACCACTCGTGTCGGCCGCCACCACGCGTGCGCCCAACCTGTGGACTGCGCTGGGATTGATCGTGCTGTATTTCGTCCTGCAGGCCTTCGGCAGCACCCTGCTCGCGCTGATCCTCGCTGTGACCCTGGGCTTCGTTCACCTGAACCAGGGTATGACCCAGGTCGGCAATGGCATCAACACCATGCTGGAACAACCTGGCATGCAGGCGTTGCTGGTAATGCTCACGCTGGGTCTGGCCGCGTCATCGATCCTGCTGCTGGCCCAGCGTCGCTGGTCACATCTTTGGTCGCTGGCACAGCCACCGGGATTCGGTTTCGTGAGGCCGTCACGGCTGCTGTATATCGCGCTGGCCATCGTGGTCGGTGTGGCCGCACCGCTGCTTGGGGCACAGCTGACCCAGTTGTTCGCAAACGGACAGACAGTAAGCCAGGACATCCAGCAACTTGGCGCCAACACCCCGCTGGCATGGCGGATTCCTCTGGTGTTGATCGTGGTGAGCCTGGGGCCCGTGGTGGAGGAATTGCTGTTCCGCGGCGTGCTGCTGTCGACCCTGCTGCAACGCTGGGGGGCGGGCTGGGCGGTGGCGATCAGTTCGCTGATGTTTGCGCTGGTGCACCTGCCGGGCCTGCAATGGCAATGGTTCGGGCTACCGGACCTGCTGTTGCTGGCGTTGCTGCTGGCGTGGCTGCGGCTGCGCTCGAGATCGATCTGGCCAGGCGTGTTGGCCCACGGCATAAACAACCTGCTGGCGGTGGTGGCGTGGTTTGTGGTGGCGCACCTGTCCGGCTGAAGCTCACGCCGCCGGTGCGTTGAAATCACGCAGCAGTCGCGCAGTCTCGAATACCGGCAAGCCCATTACGCCGGAATAGCTGCCCTGCAGATGCTCGACCAACGCCGCACCGCGCCCCTGGATCGCATATGCACCGGCCTTGCCGAACGGCTCGCCAGTGGCTACATAAGTGGCGACGGTCGACTCGTCCAACGGCGCGAAACGTACCTGCGATATGCACACCGCACACTCCTCGCGTGCGGCGCCGACCAGCCATACCACCGAGATCACCTCGTGCGTGCGACCGGACAGGCGGCGCAGCATCGCGGCAGCATCGTCCGCATCCTGCGGCTTGCCGAACACTTCGTCGTCCAGCACCACTTCGGTATCGGCGCCGAGCACGATGGCATCGCTGGCCCGATTCTGATTGGCCCGATTCTGATTGGCCTGATCCTGATTGGCATGATCCAGACTGGCCAATCCGGCACATGCCTTGTCGCGCGCTACCCGGCTCACATAGTCGTGCGGCGACTCACCGCGCATGCGTTGCTCGAGCACGTCGACATCGAGCACGCTGAAATCCACCCCGATCTGCTCCAGCAACTGGCGACGACGCGGCGACTGCGAGGCGAGATAAAGCATTCGGGATACCGGATCAGCAAGCAGTCACAAGCATAGCGGCGATCAAAGCGTGAGGCCGTACTCGCAGAACTGCCGGTCGCGTTGCCAGCCGAGCGATTCGTACAAGGCCTGCGCCGGTGCGTTGTCCAGCGCGGTCGACAGCGAGAGGCTGGCTGCACCCAACGCCCGCGCATGTTCCGCCGCCGCCGTGAGCAGCGCCGCGGCTACCCCCTGCCGACGTGCCGATGACACCACAAATAGGTCGTTGAGCAGCCACGTGCGTACAGTGCGCACCGAGGAAAACAGTGGATAGAGCTGGGTGAAGCCGAGTCCGCCGCCGTGTTCGTCGCGCGCCAGCAGGATCAGCGACTCGTGATGCCGGAAGCGTTCCGCCAGAAAGTCGTGCGCCCGCGCCAGATCAGCCGGCTGGCCATAGAACTGGCGATAGCCGTCGAACAGCGGTGCCAGCGTGTCGAGGTCGAGAATCGTGGCTTGCCGGATCTGGAAGGACATGACGAGTGAGTTCCTTGGGCAGGTCAGTGATCAGGCCCGATGATAAGGATGTCCGGCCATGATCGTGGTAGCACGATACAACTGCTCGGCCAGTACCAGCCGCACCAGCATGTGCGGCAGGGTCAGCGGGCCGAGTGACCAGCGCTGGTCGGCACGCGCCAGCACGTCGGCTGCGTGGCCGTCCGGACCACCGATCAGGAACGCCAGATCACGTCCAGCCATGCGCCAGCGCGCCAGTTGTTCGGCCAGCTCTTCGCTGGACCAGGTCTTGCCGCGCCCATCGAGCGCGACCACGTGGATGTCGTGTGGCAAGGCGGCGAGGATCGCCGCGCCTTCGTCCTGGATCGCCCGCGCATCGTCGCGACCTTTGCCGCGAATACCGGGTTTCAGTTCGATCAGTTCCAGCGGCAGCTCGTGCGAGAGCCGCTTGCGGTATTCGGCGAAGCCCTCGGCGACCCAGCCAGGCATGCGTTCGCCGACGGCGATCAGGCGTGCGCGCATGCCGAAGGTTCAGCTCAGCCGGCTTGCATGGTATCGACTTCGTGCCCGTGGTCGCCCACCGTCCACAACCGTTCCAGGCCATAGAACTCGCGGATGCGCGGCAGCATCACGTGGACGATCACGTCGCCCAGATCCACCAGTACCCATTCGCCTTCCAGCTCGCCTTCCACGCCCAGCGGCATCACGCCCGCCTTCTTGGCGAACTTGCTGACTTCGTCGGCGATGGATTTGACGTGGCGTGCCGAGGTGCCGGAGGCGATGACCAGCAGATCGGCGATGGAGGTCTTGCCGCGAACGTCGATCTCGCGAACGTCCTTGGCTTTCAATTCTTCCAGCGCGTCGATGACGGACTTGCGCAGGGTGGCCGTGGTGACGGACTTGTTCGTACGGGCAGTACTCAAGAGGGGGAGCCTCAATGCGTGATCGCAGCGCAAAATGGCGCGGGCGCAGTATAACCGCCTGCCGTCAAGGGTGCTTCGGGCGCTCCTCAGGGCGCCGGCATCCGTCTGGCCAGCCGGTACTCGTGCATCAGGCGCGCCACCAGCTCGGCCGCCGGCTGAGGGCGTACCAAGCCAGCGGCCTGCCCGCACCATTCGGACAGCAGGTCGCTCCGCCCGGCGGCAGCAGCAGCCCGGCGCAATGGTGCGGTGAGCGCGTTCAGCACTGGATACGGCAGTCCCTGCGCGGCTTCCGGCATGGCCTGGACAAAACGGTTGCGCAAGCCCCGGGCGGCGCGCCCGGAGAAACCCCGGATGGTGGTGACCTGGTGTTCCTCGACCCGAGGCAGATCCTGCTTCCACGCCTCGGCCGCCGAAGATTCCGGGCAGGCAAGGAAAGCGGTACCCAGCTGGCTGGCCGCCGCACCGAGGATTTCCGCTGCAAGCATGCCGCGGCCATCCATGATGCCGCCGGCGGCAATCACCGGAACATCCCCCAGCGCGCGCACGGTAAGCGGCAGCAGGGCGAACAGGCCGATCATGGCGTCCTCGGCCTCGTGCAGGAAGGTGCCGCGATGGCCACCAGCCTCGGCGCCCTGCACGCAGACGGCATCCGCGCCGCCTTCGGCCCAGGCGCGCGCTTCGGCCACCGTGGTGGCGGTGCCGATCACGTAAATGTCGCGCTGGCGCAGCTCGCGCAACTGCGCCGGACTGATCACGCCGAATGCAAAACTCGCCACCGCCGGGCGTGCCTCGCACAGGGCGGCGAATTGATCGGAAAAACGCGGCGCCCAGCGTGTCGGCAGGTTGGTGCGGACATCGAGACCTTCCTGCGCCATCAGCGCATCGAGTTGCTCGCGCGCCTTCGCCACGGCCGCCATGTCGGCCTCGAATTCATCCGGCAGCACGAACAGGCCGATCGCGTAAGGCTGGTCGCCCAGTGCGCGTATCTGCGCCGCCTGATCGAGGATCGCCTGCGGCTCGAGATAACCGGCACCCAGCGAACCCAGTCCGCCCGCATTCGATACGGACGCTACCAGGGCTGGTGGCGTCGAGCCGGACATCGGCGCCTGGATCAGCGGATGCTCGATGCCGATGCGACTGGCGAAGGGCGAGTTCATGCGTGATGGCCTGCAACGGATGGATGCCAAGTATCCGCTGTCGCCGGGTCTGGAAGAAGTGAAGCAGTGCCGCCGGCGGAGCGCCGCCATAGCGACACCTTCGCCAGCGGCCATGGGACTTCTCAGCCGCCGGAGCTCATCGCACTGTCGTCCTTCTTCATCGAGTCTTTTTTCATCGCATCGGACTTCATGGCGGCGGGCTTCATGGCGTCCGTGTGCATCATGTTCGACTTCGATGCGTCCATCTTCATCGAGCCGGACTTCATCGAATCAGATTTCATGGGCGCCTTCTGCATGGCGTCGTGCGACATCGTCGTGCTGGCACTGGCGGGCATCGCGTCCTGGGCAAACACGGCCGTGGTAGCCAGGCCGCAGGTCATGGCAGTAGCGAGAAGAAAGGCAGCGGGTGCGTTCATCGGAGTGGCCCTTGAAAGAGAAGGAAAGAGGACGCTGATACCGTCCCGCCGATTCATTCGCCGCCCGTTTGCCGACGGTTACATCGTGCCGGCCTAGCCACCGCCCAGCCCGGCCACGATATTCACCGTGATCGCGATGATGAACACGTTGAAGAAGAACGCGATCACGCTGTGCAGCAACGCAACGCGACGCAGGTAACGGCTGGTGATCTGCACGTCGGAAACCTGGAACGTCATGCCGATCACGATCGCGAAATAGGCGAAATCCCAGTAATCCGGTTCTGCAGTGTCTGGGAAATCCAGTCCGGAGTGCTTGTCGCCGAAATCGCCATAGAAGCCATGCGCGTAGTGCATCGCGAACATGGTGTTGAGGAACAGCCAACTCAGCACCACGCTGAGCGCGCCGACCCCGATCGCCAGCGCACCGCCTGCCTTGGCCGCATGCAACTCATTGCTCAACGCCACCAGCACCACAGTCGACAGCACCACGCCACTCCACAGGACGCCCCAGCGCCCGGTGTCCTGCTCCCGCGCCTGGCTGCGCATACTCGTCGGCGAGGCCTGATTGAACATCCGCGCCAGAATGCCCAGAAACACCAGGGCACCCAAGTCGAACCCCAGCAATATCGCGATGGTTGGCCGCAATCCGCCTGCCACCAGCAACGCACTGGTGATGATGAAGATCGTCAATGACACGATCATTCGCGGTCGGACTTTGATGAAATGAAATGGCCGCCAACGGCGTTTCCTGGGCCGGGACTGTGCGGCTACGTTTGCATCATCGGATGGGGATGCGTTGCTCATGCATACCACCACGCGGACGCCGCGAACGGCAACACCGTCATGGTAGCCATAGATGGATCATCACATTGAAGCACGCAACCTCCGAAATGTCCGGCTCGGCGACCGGCAACAGGGCGATGATAGCGGGAGTTTCACCGGCACAAATCCTGATACTCCGGATGCCGCGTGATCCATACCGAGGCATACGAACAGGCCGGCACCACCTTCCAGCCTTCGGCACGCGCCGTATCCATGGCTGCCTGCACCAGCGCCGAGGCGATGCCGCGTCCGCCCACTTCACTCTGCACCCCGGTGTGGGTGATCGTCAGCACGCCACCCACCAGGGTGTAGTCGAGTTCGCAATGCACGCCGTCCACCTGCGTTTCGAAGCGATGCGCAGCGCGATCGTGATGAATGGCAAACGACATGCGATCTCCGACACGGACATGACAAGCGCTAAGCATACGGCCTGCTGGCGGTAATCGGAGGTGAAGCCGACTCGCCGATCCCTTCGCGCGGCCTGCATGAGCCAACCACCACACTGCCCGCTGGTCCACTACCGTCTCGCAGGAGAATCCCATGAAGAAATCCGCATCCGCCCACTGGTCCGGCGGCATCAAGGACGGCCAAGGCAGCATCTCGACCGAAACCGGCGTGTTGCGCGAGGCGCCGTATGGCTTCAAGTCCCGCTTCGAGGACGGCCCCGGCACCAACCCGGAAGAATTGATTGCTGCCGCGCATGCCGGCTGCTATTCGATGGCACTCTCGCTCGGGCTCGGCAACGCCGGACTCACCGCCGACAGCATCGATACCAAGGCGGTGGTGACGCTGGACAAGGATGGCGACGGCTTCTCGATCACGGCCGTGCAGCTCACCTGCAAGGCCAAGGTGCCCGGCACGGATGCGGCCACGTTTGCAAAGATCGCACAGGCGACCAAAGAAGGCTGTCCCGTCTCCAAGGTGCTCAAGGCCGCCATCACGCTGGATGCGACGCTGGATACGTGAAACACCTTATCGGCGGCATGGGCGTGGAGCCACGTTAGACTTGGCGCATGCCCTCGCCGCCGAATTTCCTCACCCGTATCGCCCGCGAACCGATCCGCCCGTTGCGCGCCGCGATCCGGCATTGGGTGCTCAGCGCCTTCCCGCGCGCCCAAACCGGCAGCATCGATTACGACCATCCGCACGGCGATCCGGGCCTGTTCGGGCCGGACAGCGCGACCTGGCGCGTGCACTCGGATTTCCCCGGCATGCTGGCCGGGGGCCTGGCCGCACTGACCTTGCAGACCCTGCATCCGCTGGCGTTGGCCGGCGTGTGGGATCACTCCAATTTCCGCGGCGACCTGCTCGGGCGTTTGCGTCGGACCACCGCGTTTGTCGGTGGTACCACCTACGCACCACGCGCGCAGACCGAGGCGCTGATCGAACATGTGCGGCAGATCCACACACACATCACCGGCCATGCTGAAGATGGACGTCCATATGCCGCGGACGATCCCGCGCTGCTGACCTGGGTACATGTCACCGAGGCGTACAGCTTCCTGCAGGGTTATCGCCGCTACAGCCATGCCACCCTTCCGGCGGATGCGGCCGATCGCTATTACGACGAGGTGCGGCGGATTGCCGAAGCGCTGGGCGCCCGCGCGGTACCCGCCTCGGAACAGGCCGTCAACGACTACTTCCAGCGCATCCAGCCCGAACTGGCCTATACAGAACGCTCGCGCGTGGTACTCGAACTGCTGGCGCAGGTACGTCTGCCGGTACCGGCGGCGGGACTGTCGCGCGATCTGTTCCTGCACGCCGGCGCTGCCCTGCTGCCGGAATGGGCGACAGAACTGCTCGGCCGCACACCATGGCAGCAGCGCCAGGCACGACTGGCGGCCCACGCGCTGTGGACCGTCGCGCCGGTCTTTCGCGCCGCACTGAAGGACGGCATCGCCAGCCGCGCCTGCCGGCGCATGGACGTGCCAGTGGAGCAGTTGCAGCACTGGGCGTAGATCCGTTCCCGGACATGCCTCCAGCATGTCCGGGAACCGCTGCATTGCGCCCGGCATTGACAGCTCCGCCCTATCGGCTAACGTCGACTAGATACGTCAGCCAGGGGCGCCTGTGGCAACACTCATTCCGACCCGCAACAGTTGCCTGCCACGCATGACCGGCGGCGAGAAACGCTTTTCCGAACGACTGGAACAGAAACTCGAGGACGATTACCTGCTGTGGTACGACGTGCCGATCGGGTTGAAGCAACAGCGCCCGGATTTCGTGGTGTTCCATCCGCGCCGCGGCATGCTGGTGCTGGAGGTGAAGGACTGGAAGGCGGACACCATCCGTCACGCCGACAGCACCCAGTTCACCCTGGTCACCGAGCGCGGCCTGGTCAAGGAAAACAACCCGCTACTGCAGGCCCGTGCGTATGCACTGGAAATCGGCGTGGTGCTGGAGCGCGATCCTGCACTGCGTCATCCGCCGTCCAGCCGTCATGCCGGCAAGCTGGTGATGCCGTGGGCATACGGCGTGGTGCTGGCCAACATCAGCCGCCAGCAGTTCGTCGATGGCGACCTCGAAGTGGTGATTCCCGGGCACCTGGCGATCTGCCGCGACGAGATTTATGAAACGGTCGATTCCGAAGCCTTCCAGGAAAAGCTGTGGGCGATGTTCCCGCAGGTATTCCCCACTGCCCTGACCCTGCCGCAGATCGACCGGGTGCGCTGGCACCTGTTTCCGGAAATCCGCGTGGCGCCGGGCGAGGGCCAGTTCGGTCTGTTCGACAGCAGCGCGACCGGCGTGACCAAGTCGCTGGAAATCCCCGACCTGGTCAAGGTAATGGACGCGCAGCAGGAGCAGCTGGCGCGTTCGCTCGGTGACGAGCACCGGATCATCCACGGCGTTGCCGGCTCCGGCAAGACGATGATCCTCGGTTTCCGCGCGATGCAGCTGGCGCGCGAGCTGTCCAAACCGATTCTGGTGCTCTGCTACAACAAGACACTGGCGGCGCGGCTAGATCAGCTGATCGGCGAGCGCGGCCTCAGCGAGAAAGTGCAGGTCTACAACTTCCACAAGTGGTGCCGGAAGATGCTCACCGCCTACCATGTCGAACTGCCGGAGCAAGGCAGCAAGGACTTCTTCGAACAGATGGTGCAGCGGGTGATCGATGGCGTCGAGCGCGGCCAGATCCCGCGTTTCCAGTACGGTGCGGTGCTGGTCGACGAGGGTCACGATTTCGAGCCGGACTGGTACAAACTGATCGTGCAGATGATCGACCCCAGCACCAACTCGCTGCTGGTGCTGTATGACGATGCGCAGAACATCAACAGCAGCACCAACCGGCGCAAGTTCACCTGGAAAAGCCTCGGTGTGCAGGCACAGGGTCGCACCACCATCCTCAAGCTCAACTATCGCAACACGCTGGAGATCCTTTCGGTCGCCCGTGCATTCGCCAGCGAACTGCTCGATGCGCAGGCCGGTGAGGACGATGGCGTGCCGCTGATCGCACCGGAAAGTGCAGGGCGGCGCGGTGCAGTACCTGAGCTGATCCGCGCTGACAGTGCCAGCGCGGAACTCGCCACCCTGGTCAGCCAGATCCGTGACGAACTGGCGCATGGCCGTCACCTTGATGACATTGCGGTGATCTACCGTTTCAACTGGCAGGGCGAGAAGCTGCGCGCCGCGCTGGAACAGGCCGATTTCGCCTGCCGTCTCGCCGACGACAAGGGTGGCAAGGGCTCACTATTCCTGGTCAAGGACAGCGTAAAGCTGATCAGCATGCACTCCAGCAAGGGTCTGGAATTCCCGCTGGTGATCATTCCCCACCTCGGCCAGATGCCCAAGGCCGGCGAAGACGAGGCGCATGAAGCGCGCCTGCTGTACGTGGCGATGACCCGCGCCACCGAACGGCTGGTGCTGATCCATCACGAGGATTCGGTCTTCAGCAAACGTATCCGCGATTCGATCAATGACGTGCAGGGGCAGCTGGCCAGTAGTGTTTGATCAGGCACGACACAGGAAGGGCCTTCACGTCCGCTTGGGGATTCGCGAAAACTTCTTTCAGCTCGCGATTTAACGACGGTATGGCGCCAACAATCCCGGATCGTCGAACAGCCCCTCCGGCAGCAGATAGCGTGGGTCGCGCCCTTCAACGAGCAGTTCGCGGATGCGCGTGGCAGAGATTTCCAGCGGGGTGACTGCCAGCTCGATCAGCTTGCCGGCGCCCGTATGGCGCAACGCAGCGGCATGCTGCACGCGCCGGTTTGCGACCACCTGCTGCAGCTCATCCGGAAACCCGGCTTCCACGCCCGGCCGGCTCAGTACGCCGATATGCGCCACCTCGAACAGCTCGCGCCAGCGATGCCAGCCCGGCAGTCCGGCGAACGCATCGGCACCGATCAGCAGCACCAGCGGACGCTCGCCCTGTTCCGCGCGCAGCTCGATCAGGGTATCGATCGTGTAGGACGGCCCGCTGCGTTCCAGCTCACGGGTATCCAGCGTCAGACGTGATTGTCCCTGCAGCGCAGCGCGCAGCATCGCCACACGCTGCACAGCCGAGGCCATCGGCGGCGCTCGATGCGGCGGCACGCTGGCCGGCATCAGCCGCACTTCCGCGTCGAGCAGCTCGGACGCCTCCCACGCCACACTGAGGTGGCCCAGATGCACCGGGTCGAAGGTGCCACCGAAGATGGCGAGCGGTTTGATTGTTGTCTGTGGCAAGAGCCTTACCCCTCCCCGACCCTCCCCTGCTGGCAGGGAAAGGAGATTGTCATGCCAGCGCCTTGGCCGCGCGCGGTTCGGCGATCGCGGCGATCAACCGCTCGGCCTCTTGCCATGGGTTGCCGGTCTCACGACCCTTGACCATGCGGTCGATGCGTGAAGCACGAGCGAGGCATTGCAGCCAGTGATCCCGCGGCGCACGACGCAACGCCTGGCGGAACAAAGTCTCGCGCGCCTGCCATAGATGTTCGGCGCGGAACTGGGCCGCAAGGTCATGCGCGTTGGCGAGGCGCAGTGCCAGTTGCAGTTGATTGACCAGCCAGCCCATCAACGCGAGCAATTCGTCGCCTTCGGAACGCAGCCCGGCGAGGATGCGCAACGCGCGCGCGCCGTCGCCGACGAAGGCGGCATCAGTGAGCTTGAACACATCGTAGCGGGCACTATCGGCGACCAGATTTTCCATCTCGGTCGCATCGATGCGACCCTGCCGGTGCAAGATGGCGAGCTTGTCGATTTCCTGCGCGGCAGCCAGCAGGTTGCCTTCGACGCGCTCGGCGAGCAAAGCGATCGCATCGGGCGTGGCGGACAGCCCGCGCGAGGCTAGCCGTGCACCGATCCACGCACCCCATTCGTTCGGGCGTGGCGCGTTGAACACCACCATCGTGCCGCTGGCGTCGAGCTTCTTGCTCCACGCACCATCGTGCTTGCTGCTCCACTCCATCGCGGTGACCAACAGGGTGACATCCGGCGGCGGATCGGCGCAGAACGCGTTGATCGCCTTGGCGCCATCGATGCCAGGGCGGCCGGTAGGCAGGCGCAGGTCGATCAGCCGGCGGGTGGCGAACAGCGACATGCCGGCTGCGGAACGCGCCAGATCATCCCAGTCGAAATGCTGGGTGACGTCAATCACCTCGCGTTCGCTGTAGCCAAGTTTCTTCGCCTGCGCGCGCAGTGCGTCGGCGGCCTCCAGCACCAGTAGCTCCTCGCCGGCGAGCAGGTATACCGACGCCAGGCGGTCAGCCGCCAACGCCTTCTGCCACTGGCCGGAACTGAGCGGCATCAGTGCGTGCTGGCGGCGCTCGCCGGTACGGCCAGCCCGTGTTTGCCGGCGGCCTGCAGGCGGAACAGGATCGCCTGCACCATGTCGTCGTTGAGGCTGTGCTGTATCTGCTGGATTTGCGAGGCATTGCCGATGGTGTCGGTAGCGTCGTAACTGAATTCGCGCGACATGTTGATGTTCTGCTGCGGTATCAGCACTTGACCATCGGCTCCGGCCACGTTGAACTGCACCTGGTAGTGCACTGAATACTCAGTGATGCGCACATACCCACTGTTGGTCAGCGAGTCGGTACCAAACGCCGCCACCGGTACGTTCAGCTCCGCAATACCCGGACCACCCTTGTCCTCGACGGTGACGCCGGAAACCTCCAGCGCGCGCGAAAGCATGCGCGGGAACTCGCCACCACCGGTGACGGTGAGATGGATCTTCTGCATCGATGGCGGTAACGCCACGCTCCCGCGCAAATGGAAACCGCACGCGGCCAGCGCAAGTGCCGACATCAACAGCAGCGAAGCTTGGAACAGGCGGCCTGCTTTCATGAAGCTCATGGATTTCATCCTGCGACGATGTTGACGATCTTGCCGGGAACCACGATGACCTTGCGCACGCTCATGCCTTCCAGGAAATGCAGGACCTGCGGCTGCGCTCGCGCCACAGCCTCGGCGTCCTCCTTCGAGGCATTCGCAGCCAGCTCGATGGTAGCGCGCAACTTGCCGTTGATCTGTACTGCCATGGTGACACTGTCGCGCACCAGCGCGGCCGGGTCTGCCCTGGGCCACGGCTGATCCTCCAGCACCGTCTCGGCGTGACCAAGCGTCTGCCACAGTGCATGACTGATATGCGGCACCACCGGATTGAGCAGCAGCACCATCGCTTCCAGCGCCTCATGACGCACCGCACGGCCCTGCTCGCTCTGGTCACTGAACTTGTTCAGCGCGTTGAGCAGTTCCATCAGCGCGGCAATCGCGGTGTTGAACGCATGGCGCCGACCGAAATCGTCGTCGACCTTCTGGATCGTCTCGTGCAACTGGCGGCGTAGCGTCTTCTGGCCCGCATCCAGCGCCGACGGATCGGTGACCGGATGATCGGGGTTCGCCACATGCGTGGTCACCTCGCGCCACAGCCGCTTCAGAAAGCGCGCCATGCCTTCGACGCCGGCCTCGCTCCATTCCAGCGACTGCTCCGGTGGCGCGGCGAACATCGAGAACAGCCGCACGGTATCGGCACCGTACTTGCCGACCATAGTCTGCGGGTCGATGCCGTTGTTTTTCGACTTGGACATCTTTTCGGTGCCGCCGATCTGTACCGGCTGACTATCCGCGCGCAGTACCGCACCGGTCACGCGACCGCGCTCGTCACGTTGCACGTCGACCTCGGCCGGGTTGATCCAGTCCTTCGAACCATCCACCTGGTCGCGATAGAACGTCTCGGCGATCACCATGCCCTGGCACAGCAGGTTCTGCGCCGGCTCGTCCGAATGCACCATGCCCGCGTCGCGCAGCAGCTTGTGATAGAAGCGGAAGTACAGCAGGTGCATGATCGCGTGTTCGATGCCGCCAACGTATTGGTCGACCGGCAGCCAGTAGTTCGCGCGCTCGTCGATCTGCGCATTCGCACCGGGGCTGGTGTAGCGCGCGTAGTACCAGCTCGATTCCATGAAGGTATCGAACGTGTCGGTCTCGCGCTCGGCCGGACCACCGCACTGCGGGCACACGCACTTGCGCCACTCCGGGTCGGCCTTGATCGGCGACTGCACACCGGAGAACGCCACGTCCTCGGGCAGCACCACCGGCAACTGGTCTTCCGGCACCGGCACCGCTTCGCACTTCGGGCAATAGATCACCGGGATCGGGCAGCCCCAGTAACGCTGGCGGCTGACACCCCAGTCGCGCAGGCGCCAGTTGACCCTGCGTGAACCGGTACCGTTGCGCTCGAAGCGTCTGGCCAGCGCATCCAGCGCCTGAGCGAAATCCATGCCGTCATATTCACCGGAATTCACCAGCACGCCGCGCGGCGTCCATGCGGCATCTTCGAGAATGCGTCGCTCGAATTCCTCGACCACGCGCAACGGCGCGGAAATATCCTGCATGTTGCTTTCGCGGCCACGCAAGGCAGCGCGCATCGGATCGATGCCAACGCCTTGCGACAGGTCATGCTCGATCTCATTCAGTGCATCGATCACCGATGGATCGACGATCACCATCCGGATCGGCAAACTGTACTTCTGTGCAAATTCCCAGTCGCGCTGATCGTGCGCCGGCACTGCCATCACGGCACCAGTGCCGTAGCCCATCAACACGAAGTTGGCGACCCACACCGGGATCGGTTCACCGCTGATGGGATGGATCGCGCGCAACCCGGTATCCATGCCGCGCTTGTCCTGGGTCTCCAGCTCGGCTTCGGATACGCCGCCATGCTTGAGCTCGTCGAGGAAGGCGGCCAGCTTTTCATTGCCCTGCGCCGCTTTCAACGCCAGCGGATGTTCCCCGGCAATCGAAACGAAGGTCACGCCCATCAGCGTGTCGGGGCGGGTGGTGAACACGCTCAGCGGTTCGGACTCACCCTGCACTGCGAAGTGGATTTCCAGACCCTCGCTGCGACCCAGCCAGTTGCGCTGCATGGTCTTGACCGCATCCGGCCAGCCCGGCAGCGTGTCCAGGCCATCCAGCAGCTCCGGTGCGTAGTCGGTGATCTTCAGGAACCACTGCGGGATCTCGCGCTTCTCCACCACGGCGCCGGAGCGCCAGCCGCGACCATCGACCACCTGTTCGTTGGCCAGCACGGTCTGGTCGACCGGATCCCAGTTCACCACCGCGTTCTTGCGGTACGCCATGCCTTTCTTCAGCAGGCGGGTAAACATCAACTGTTCCCAGCGGTAATAGTCCGGCTTGCAGGTGGCGAACTCGCGCGTCCAGTCAATCGCATAGCCCAGCGACTTCAGCTGGCTGCGCATATGGTCGATGTTGGCGTAGGTCCACTTGGCCGGCGCGGTGTTGTTCTTGATCGCGGCGTTCTCGGCCGGCAGGCCGAACGCGTCCCAGCCCATCGGCTGCAGCACGTTCTTGCCCTGCATGCGCTGGTAACGGCTGATCACGTCGCCGATGGTGTAGTTGCGCACGTGGCCCATGTGCAGTGCGCCGGACGGGTACGGCAGCATCGACAAGCAGAAGAACTTCGGCCGGGAGGAATCCTCCTTCACCTCGTACGCATGCTGCGCATTCCAGTACTGCTGCGCGGCAGCTTCCACCGACTGTGGCCGGTAGCCATCAGTAGCGGCGCCTTGTTCCGGAGTGTTCGGGTCTTGGATATCCTGCATGATTCCTGGCGCCATGATGCGATTTGCGTAGCCCGGCTGCGCCGGCCGCGGTGAACTGGTCAGATTAGCTCAGCGCGGACCCAGCGCCAAGCCTGAAGCGATTTATCCAGCCGGGCACGCCGCCACCTGCCCGTTCCCGAGCGCACGCGCAGCACTGGCGATCTGCGCCGCCAGCTGGCCGATTGCGCGCTGATGCCCCTCGACCAGCGCAGCGTAGCCCGGCCCGACGGCGACGCTGACCCGGCTGGTGCATGCCAGCATGCCGGCCTGGGCGCCATGTAGCTGGCGCACGCTCCAGGTTCCCTCGATCAAGGCGTAGCTGCCGGGTTGCGAGTCGAAACGACGCAGATCCAGCTTGATCCGCAACACCGGTTTATCGTTGCCGGGGAGGCCGCTGACATCCTGGCTATGCAGTTCACGCGCTAGATCGGCCGACAAGGCGCCGCGCACCTCGTCGCCTAGCGGCGCGATCCAGCGCTCGCCATTGAGCAAGGCGACGCCCTGCCCGCCTTCGCGTACCACCAGTTGCGGCTGGTCAACCTGCGCCGGAATGCTGACCGGCAACAGTTCGAATGGCAGCGACGGCTCAGCCTGGCTTGCCGAGATGACCCCATTGGCCGACTCTCCAGCCGGTGCAATCAGTGTGTAGTAATGCAGTGGCGCCGAAGCGCAGGCCGCCAGAACCAGCATCGTGACCACACCCAGCAGACATCTTCCCGTACGAATCATGGCTTGCTCCCAGGCTGCGGTTCGGTAGCCGCCGGCGTTGTGGTGTCGGGGGTGGGTTTGGCGTCCGGGCGACGGCCGCGGATCAACGCCTCCGGGTGGCCATCCAGATAGTCGGTGAACACGCGCAGCGAACGCGCCATGCGCTGCAATTCCTGCAGCGTGCTGCCCAGGTTCTGCTGCAGCGGCGAATCGCTGGACAGCGCATCGCTGGCCGAGCCCATGGTCTTCTGCACGCCTTGCAGAGTTGTCTTGAACTCCGGCAGGGTCTGGCCGTTGACCTGCTTCAACGTGGCATTGAGCCCGGCCAGGGTCTGGTCCAGGTTCTTGCCGATACTTTCGAACGGAATCTTGTCGACCTTGTCGACGATCTCGGCCAGCTGCTCCTGCAGCTTGTCGAAGCTGCCGGCCACCGTGGGGATGATCAGCGGCTTGGCGTTCGGATCGAACGCCACCGGCAGCGCGTGCGGCACGAAATCTAATTCCACATACAGCTGACCGGTCAGCAGGTTGCCGCTGCGCGCCTGCGCACGCAGGCCGTGCTCGACCAGGCGTCCCATCAACTGCGACAGGTCCGGATTCTCACCGCGTGCCTTGGCCAATGCTTCCAGCTTGTCATAGGCATTGCCCAGGCGCTGCGGATAGACCACCGCCCCCACGACGACCGGGAAGCGTTGCGTCTTTTCGTCGTAATCCAGCTTGATCGAGACTACCTTGCCGATGTTGATGCCGAGGAACTCCACCGGTGCGTCCACCGCCAGCCCGCGCACGGATTGCTCGAAGCGCAGGCGGATGTAATGCGGCTCACCGTCCGGCGGTGCCATCGCGCTGGCCTGATCGCCGAACAGCGTGTACTCGGTTCCTTCCGGCGCCGGCGTGCTGTCATGCGGGCCGGCGGGATCCTGGAACGCCAGGCCACCGGCCAGCACGGACGCCAGCGACTGCGTGTTGACCTTCAGCCCGCTCGCCCCAACCGACACGTCGATGCCGCTTGCGTTCCAGAAGCGCGTGGCGGTGGTGACGAACTTGTCATTGGGGCCGTCCACGAAGATCTGCAGCGAGACGCCCTTGCCATCGCTGTCCAGCTGATAGGACACCACGCGCCCGACCTGGATGCGCCGGTAGTACACCGGCGAGCCGATATCCAGCGAGCCGAGGTCGTCACTATGCAGCATGAAACTGCGGCCGGGCGCGCCATGATTCACCGCCGGTGGCGTCTCCAGCCCCTTGAACTCGTCCGCGGGCGCGTTCGAATCACCCACGTCGACGCCGATGAATGCGCCCGACAGCAACGTATCGATGCCCGACACACCGCCCAACCCGATCCGCGGCCGCACCACCCAGTAGCGGGCGCCCAGGGTGGCAAAACTTTCGGCGCTTTTCTCCAGTCCCACCTTGACCAGCACATGGCTGTGATCGGCGCTGAGATGGATCTTGTTGACCCTGCCGATCACCACATTCTTGTATTTCACCGGCGTCTTGCCGGCTTCCAGTCCTTCGGCGCTCTGGAAGCTGATGGTGATGGTCGGGCCAGCCTGCAGCCAGCTGTTGACCACCAGCGAAAGGCCGACCAGTGCCGCCAGCGCCGGCACCAGCCAGATCAGCGAGGCATTGAAACGACGATGCTTCACCACCGGTCGCGGCAATTCGCCGCCGTGCCGGCCACCCTGTTCAATCTGGCTGTCGTCAGTCATCACTATCCCTGCCATCCCAGATCAACCGGGGGTCAAAACTCATCGAGGCCAGCATGGTCAGCACCACGGTCAGGCCGAAAAAGATCACGCCGGGCAATGGTTCCACTCGACTCAGCAAATTGAAGCGCACCAATGCCGTCAGCAACGACACCACGAAGACATCCAGCATCGACCAGTAGCCGATGAATTCGATCAGTCGATAGAGCTTTGCACGCTGCGGCCGTGCCCAGTCGCTGCCGCGCTGGCAGCTCACCAGCAACGTGCCCAGTGAAAGGAACTTCAGCATCGGCACCACGATGCTGGCGGTGAACACGATGACCGCCAGATCGGGCGAACCCTTGACCCACAGCTCGACCACGCCGCTGATGATAGTGTTGTCGTCGATGTCGTTGAGGCTGGCGGTACGCATGATCGGCAGCACGTTGGCCGGAATGTACAGCAGGAACGCAGCGATCAGCAGCGCCCACGCGCGCACGTAGCTGGAGGGTTTGCGTCGGTGCAGCGCCGAGCCGCAGCGCGGGCACGCCATCTCATCGGACGGATCATCGCCATCGAGTGCGTCCGCACAGACCAGCTTGCAGACATGGCAACTGATCAGGCCAAGCTCGGCAGCACGCGGGAACGCGCTCATGCGGGATCCTCCGGCGTGAGCTCCCACAGCTGACGCAGGTCGACGCCGGCAAAGACGGTGATCAGCAAGGTCAGCGCGGCGTAGGCATAGATACCCGGATCCGCCACCACGTCGAAGTAAAGGTGCGCCTTGACGATTGCCACCAGCGCCCCCAGCACGAACACCTCGCTCATCGTCCACGGCTGCAGATAATGCAGCACCACCATCATCGGAGCGAAACCCGGAGCGCGCCGACCAAGGCGCGCAAACCAGAGCAGCCAGCCGAGCAGCAACATCTTGGTCAGCGGAAAAAAAAACAGGGTCGCGGCGGCCAGTACCGAAATCACCTGGGCCTGCTGCTGCCACATCGCGATGATCGTGCCCCACAGCGTGGCACCACTGAACTGGCCGTTCAAGCCGAGCGTGACGATCGGCCACATGTTTGCCTGCACGAACACGATCATGGCTGTCAGTACCAGCGCCAGCAGGGCGGTCAGGCTCAGGCCGTGATGACGTTCCAGCTCTGCATGGCAGCATGCGCAGCGGGCCACCTCCCCACGCGCCAACGTGCGACGGCGGTAGACCGTGTCGCAGTGCTCGCAGATTAGCAACGCTTCGGGTGGAGTCGTGCCCATGTACTCGGTGCCTTGCTCCGGCGTGACGATCCGCGGATTCTCGCAAATCTATCGTGAATGCGGTGCCAGAGCATCCCTGCCGCTTGATATGCTGGGTATTGCCCTGATCTGAACCGACATCCGCCGAACTGGAGTTTCCCGTGACTGATGCTGCCCCCGCCCATGTCTTCGACGTGGAACAGCAAAGCTTCGAAGCCGATGTGCTGCAGGCGTCCCTGACCACACCCGTCCTGGTGGATTTCTGGGCCACCTGGTGCGAGCCGTGCAAGACGCTGGGACCGATGCTGGAAAAGCTCGCCGCCGAGTACAACGGCGGGTTCCGGCTGGGAAAGGTCGATGTCGACAAGCAGCAGGAACTGGCCGGCATGTTCGGCATCAAGAGCATCCCGACCGTGGTACTGGTGAAGGATGGCCAGGTACTCGATGGTTTCGCCGGGGCACTGCCCGAAGGCCAGTTGCGCGAATTCCTGTCACGCCATGTGCAGCCGCTGGAAGCACTTGCCGAGGCCATCGAGGAAGAGGTCGTACAGGAAACTCCCGAACAGGCGATCGACCGCCTGCAGCAGGCGATCGCCGCCGAACCGGGCAAGCCTGATCTGAAACTCGACCTGGCCCTGGCACTGATGCGCGCTGGCCAGGTGGATGCCGCTGCCACGGAGCTGGCTGCGTTACCGGCCAACCTCGCCATCGACGCACGCGCCGTGCGCCTGCGCAGCGAGCTGGAACTGGCCCATGCGCTGCTGGACGCGCCCGAGAAAGCAAAATTGCAGCAGCTCGTTCAGGCCGATGGCAACGACTGGGCTGCACGTGATCAGCTCGGCGTGCGACTGCTGCATGAAGGCGACGCTGAGGCCGGGCTCGAGCAGTTCCTGACGATCCTGCAGAAAGCCCGTGACTGGAACGATGGCCAGGCGAAGAAACGCCTGCTCGCCGCGTTCGCCACGCTCGATGATGCCGATCTGGTCAGCCGCTACCGTCGCAAGATGGCTTCGTTGCTGTTTTGATGACGGCGAACTGATGAAAGCCTCCACCTTCCGCCACCTGCTCAACCTGTGGCCACCTTTCCTGTGCAATTCCATCCGCCTGCAATCGCTCAACGATGACTACACCGAAGCGAAGGTAGTGCTGCGCTTGCGTCCATGGAATCGCAACTACGTGCGCAGCCAGTTCGGTGGCAACCTGTTCGCGATGGTCGATCCGTTCTGGATGCTGCTGGCGATGCACCAGCTCGGCAACAACTACTACGTGTGGGACAAGGCCGGCACGATCGACTTCGTCGCGCCGGGGCGTGAGGACGTCTATGCTCATTTCAAGCTGGAAAGCAGCGTCGTTGACGAATTGCGTGCAGCAGCGGCTGGCGGTGAGAAAGTGCTGCGTTGGTTCGAGACCGAGGTGAAAACCGCTTCCGGCGAAGTGATCGCCCGCGTGCGCAAGCAGATATACGTACGTTTGAAACCGAAGGCGCGCTGAGTCCTGTTTCGCACCAGCGTGGCTTCCCGCTACTCCTGCTCGAAACGGGCGATGTCTTCAGCAGCTGCCTGTGCGCGTCGAATGCTGCCACCGGTTGTGCTGTCGTCCAATGCGCGTGCCAGTCTGGCGCGCTCCGGTCGATGCGCCCAGCGATGGAACCACCACGTGGCAAGCAGGCCCGCCGCGCCGATCGCCAACTGGATCCAGATCACCGACGGTGCCTTGTCCATGATTGCACCGCGAGTGAGCACCACCAGCAGCGGCGCGGTCAGAAACCACCACGGCAAGCCCACGACCAGAGCGCCGCCGATGGCATAGATTTTCCTGAGCTTCAACAGCTGGTGCTGGATCACCATCACTGGCGCCGCGTAATCGATACGCGCGATTTGTGCCTCGACCACGGCACCGACGATGATCAGACCCAGACAATAGAGATGCATCACCAGCCCGGCCAGCAGCACCGCTGGCTGATGCAGGTGGGCGATCCAGATCGGCGCGAACAGCAGCGCTCCAGCAATGCCGATGATGATCTGGATGGCCTGTCCCCACACGAGGGGTCGCAATCCCCGCCGCGCCTTGTCCAGCCGGCCATCCCGAAAAATCTGCAGGTTCAGCGTGTGCTGCTGCTCCAATCGACGGTCAAGTGCCTGCCAGGCGAATTTCATCTCATCGAGTTCCATCGTCATGCTCCAGTGGTTTCTGCCGCAGTCATCTGCCCGCGCAACTTCTGCTTGATGCGATTGATCTTGGTGGCTACGTTGGTTTCGCTGATGCCGAGAATTTCGGCGATGTCGCCATAGCTGCGGTCTTCGAGGTACAGCAGGATCAGCGCGCGATTGAGCGGATCGAGCTGGCCGATGAACGCGTACAGCGCCTGCAGCCGTTCGTCCTGTTCGGCAATCGGCTCGCCACCGCCGACGGTTTCCAGATGGTGCGTTTCCAGCGGCTCGAAACGGTCGGCTTCGGACCAATGCTCACGCCGCACCTGCGAGATCGCCACATTCAGCGCAATGCGGTACATCCAGGTGGAGAACTTCGCGCGCGTCTCGTCGTAGCCGCTGAACGAGCGCCACAACTGCGCGCTGATCTCCTGCACCAGGTCGTCGCGATCGGCGGTAGTGCGGGTGTACAGGCCAGCCACCTTGAACACGATCCGGCGATGTTCCTGCAGCAACGTTTCGAAACGCTGCTGGAGCTGTCTGGCGGTCATGGACGTATGCATTCCCTTCGATTCACCCCATGATTCGCACAGGCGCGAAAAAAATCACAGTGGCGCAATGGCGCGGCCAACAGCGCCGACCTGTCCAGATCGCAGCGGCAACATGACAGGCCATCGCCGTCCCCTACAATGAAGGCACCCCTAGCCGACCGAATCCGCCCATGCGACCGCTGCGCCTCAAACGCTTTCTGCTGACCGGCCTGCTTACCTTCATCCCATTGTGGGTGACCTGGCTGGTGTTCAAGTTCGTGCTGGGCATGCTGGCAGGCATCGGCACCCCACTGGTGAGTGCGCTGCTCAATGCGCTGGCGCTGGTCGCACCGCGTGTGGCCGACACGCTCAACACGCAATGGTTGCTCTTCATCATCGCGCTGTTGATCACCCTGGTAGCGCTGTACCTGCTCGGCTGGCTGGCCAACCGGGTAATCGGCCAGCGTTTGATCAATGCGTTCGACGGCCTGCTGGCGCGCATCCCAGTGGTGCAGACGATCTACGGCGGCACCAAGAAACTGATGGCCGTGCTGCAGAACAAGCCGTCCGGCGTGCAACGGGTGGTGCTGGTGGAGTTTCCACGCCGCGGCATGAAGGTGGTCGGCTTCGTCACCCGGGTGATGATCGAAGAAGGTAGCGGCCGCGAGATGGCGGCGGTGTTCATCCCGACCACGCCGAACCCCACTGGCGGCTATCTCGAAGTAGTACCACTGGACGAACTGACCCCCACCGACTGGACGATGGACCAGGCGATGGCCTTCATCATTTCCGGTGGTGCGGTGGCGCCCGACACCCTGCCCGCCTCGCCCGCGACGATGCGACACGACGAACCCGAGGATCACGCATGAGTCTTCGCCATGTCTTGCTAGCCACCCTTCTGGGTGTTGCCGCCATGGCTGCGCACGCTACCGGTTCGAACGCCACCGACTGGATCACGCCGGCCGAGGCCACGCATTTCCGCACCACGCCGAGCTATGCCGATACCCTGGCCTATCTGAAGCGACTACAGCAGGCGGCACCGGGCGTCATTCACCTGGAAACCTTCGGCACCACGCCGGAAGGTCGGCCGATGACCGTGGTGATCGCCAGTGGCGATGGCACGTTCGATCCCGCCGCCGCACGCAAGGCCGGCAAGCCGATCGTGCTGCTGCAGGCTGGCATCCACCCCGGCGAGATCGAGGGCAAGGACGCCGGACTGATGCTGTTGCGCGATATCGCAATCACCCACAAATACCCGCACGTGCTCGATCATGTGGTGCTGGTCTACATCCCGGTATTCAGCGTCGATGGCCACGAGAATTCGTCGCCATACCACCGTATCAACCAGAACGGCCCGGAGAGCATGGGCTTTCGCGGGCAGTCGCAGTACCTCAATCTCAACCGCGATTACGTGAAAGCCGACGCACCGGAGATGCTCGCCTGGTTGAAGCTTTGGCAAAAGTGGCTGCCAGATTTCCTGATCGACGTGCACACCACCGACGGTGCCGACTACCAGTACGACCTGACCTGGTACACCGAAGATCCGCACAAGCTCGATCCCGCGGTAAGCGCATGGCAGCACGACGCCATCGTCAACCACGCGATGCCTGCGTACGAGAAGCGTGACCACCTCGGCTCGATCTATCTGGAGTTCAAGGACGGTCGCGATCCGCGCAAGGGCATCGAGAACTTCGGCTCCGGCCCGCGCTTCTCCACCGGCTACGCGGCGCTGCAGAACCGCCCTGCGCTACTCATCGAAACGCATATGCTGAAACCCTACGCGAATCGCGTACATGCCGTGTACGACCTGGTCGAGCTCATGCTGGAGCAGATCAACCAGGATCCGGCCGCGCTGCTCGCCACCACTTCGAAGGCCGATGGCGACACCATTGCCCGCGCCCACGATACACAGGCCCAGGTGCCGCTGACCTTCAAGCCGGACCCGCAATCGACGAAGTTCGAACTCAAGGGCTACGCGTTCACGCTAACCCATAGCGACATTTCCAACAGCGAATGGATCCACTACGAGCCAAGCCAGCCGAAGACGTACACGATCGATAACTGGAACGGCCTGCTTCCTGATCTGTCGATCACCCCGCCGGTGGCGTACGTGGTGCCAGCGCAATGGACCGCAATCATCGACAAGCTCGATGCACACGGCATCCACTACCGCCGCATCGATCACCCGCTGACAATCCACGCCGAGGGCTATCAGCTCGATGATCCGAGCTGGGCCAGCAAACCGTTCGAGGGGCATCTGATGCTGCGCGACTTCGCGCTGCATGCAGTGCCGCGCGAGGTAACGCTGGCCGCCGGCTCGGTGATCGTGCCACTGGCCCAACGCGCCGCCAACGTGGTGATCAACCTGCTCGAACCGCAGGCACCCGATTCGCTGTTGCGCTGGGGTTATCTCAACGCGATCTTCGAGGCGAAGGAATATGGCGAGCCGCGCGTTCTGGAAAAGCTGGCGCGCGAGATGCTGGCGAAGGATCCCGCACTAAAGGCCGAGTTCGAGCGCAAGCTGCATGACAACCCGGCCTTCGCCGCCAATCCCGGCGCGCGGCTCGAATTCTTCTTCGAGCGTTCGCCGTGGTACGCCGTTCAGCAGGTGGGCGCGTACCCGGTATTGCGGATCGATGCCGCGCAGTTGCACAGCTTGCCGCCCCATCCTGGGCAGGTCGGTGCCAGAAACACCCCCTGACCTTTGACACTGTCTGACCCATGACGTTTGACCTAGCGTGAACAAGTATGACTGTGCTTTTGGGGTTGCCCCTGACAGTACAGCCAGCGAACAACCAACGTACCCGCCCGATCGGCGGCATGACTCACAGAGGGATATCCATGACCAAGCAGTATCTGAAGCCCGTGGCCCTGGCGGTAAGCCTGGCCTTGTCGCTCACCGCGTGCGGCAAGAGCGAACAGGCCGCAGCACCGGCCCCTGCTCCGGCAACCAGCACGCCGGCCAAGAGCGCCAGCGCCGCCCCGGCCGCAGCCAGCACAACCGCCACCGCCGATGCCAGCAAGAGCATCTTCGACATTAGCGAGCTCGACCCGAACATCCCGGCCTGCCAGGACTTCAACGGCTTCGTCAATTCGAAGTGGATCGCCGCGAACCCGATTCCGAACGACCAGACGCGCTGGGGAGCTTTCAACATCCTCAACGAAGCCAGCCTGAAGACCCAGCACGACATCGTCGACGACGCGAGCAAGAACGCCGACAGCGCCAAGGCCGGTTCGATCGAGCAGAAGATCGGCTGGCTGTATCGCTCGGGCATGGACGAAGCGACCATCGAGAAGAACGGTTTCGAACCGCTCAAGCCGAAACTCGATGAGATCGCTGGCCTGAAGAGCAACACCGACGTCGCCGATTTCATCATAAAGCGCTACGCCGAAGGCGATGGCCAGGTGTTCCAGTTCGGCACGGGCGGCGATTTCAAGCATGCCGACATGCAGATCGGCTTTGCCAACGAGGCCGGCCTGGGCCTGCCGACCAAGGACTATTACACCAAGCCTGACTACAAGGCGATTCGTGACGCTTATGTCGCCTACATCGCCAAGTCGCTTGAGCTGACCGGCGTGTCCGAAGCCGACGCCAAGAAGCAGGCCGACGACGTGCTGAAGTTCGAGACCCAGCTCGCCGCCGCATCGCTGACGCCGGTCGAGGAGCGTGATACGAAGAACGAGTACCACTTCGTAAGCATCGAGGACGCTGACAAGGTCACCCCGCATTTCAGCTGGGAAAAATTCTTCGATGCCCAGGGTGTGAAGATCGACAAGGGCTTCTCGCTGTCGCAGCCGAAGTTCTTCGCCCAGTTCGACAAGATGCTGGCGAGCACGCCGGTCAGCCAGTGGCAGGCCTACCTGCGCTTCCACGCGATCGACGATGCCTCCCCGTACCTGAGCAAGAATTTCCAGGACAACAAGTTCGCGTTCTACGGCACCACGCTGGCCGGCCAGCCGCAACAGCGCCCGCGCTGGAAGCGCGTGCTGGGTGCCGTCAACGGCGGCATGGGCGAGGCGCTGGGCCAGCTTTACGTGGCCAAGGAATTCACTCCGGAAGCCAAGCAGCGCGCCGAGGAACTGGTCACCAACATCCGCAACGCGTTGAAGGCACGCATCGAGAACCTCGACTGGATGAGCGCCGAGACCAAGGCCAAGGCCATCGACAAATGGAACAATTTCCTGCCGAAGATCGGCTACCCCGACAAGTGGCGTGACTGGTCCGGCCTGGACATCAAGCCGGACAACTACTACGCCAACGTCGAAGCGGCCAACAAGTTCAACTATGACTACGACATCGCCCACATCGGCAAGCCGACCGATCGCAAGGAATGGGGCATGACCCCGCAGACGGTCAACGCTTACTACAACCCGAGCGACAACACGATCAACTTCCCGGCCGCGATCCTGCAGCCGCCGTTCTTCGACGCGAAGGCTGACGACGCCATCAACTATGGTGGTATCGGTGCTGTCATCGGCCATGAGTCCAGCCACGGTTTTGACGACCAGGGTGCCCAGTTCGATGGCGATGGCAATCAGAACGACTGGTGGACCGCAGCCGACAAGACCCAGTTCCAGGCGCGCACTGGCAAGCTGGTGGATCAGTTCGATAGCTACGCGCCGATCAAGGACAAGCCGGACCTGCACGTCAACGGCAAGCTGACCCTGGGCGAAAACATCGCCGACCTGGGCGGCCTGAATGTGGCCTACGACGCACTGCAGACGGCACTCAAGGCCAATCCAGCCGAGGCCGCGCAGAAGATCGACGGTTACACCGAAGACCAGCGCTTCTTCCTCAACTGGGCACGTGTCTGGCGCGGCAGTACACGCGAGAAAGCCGCGGAATTGATGATCAATACCGATCCACACGCCCCGGCAGGGTTGCGCGCAATGGGCGCCCCGTCAAACATGCCGGCTTTCGCGAGTGCGTTCCAGTGCAAGGCTGGCGATACGATGGTGCGTCCGGCTGACAAGCAGGTGAAGATCTGGTAAGACCCGTCGTCACGACCTGCCGCTGAACATCGCGGCATGCAACCCGGACCCCGCATGTAAGTGCGGGGTCTTTTTTTGCCTCGCCGTGCCCGACGGCATCCGTCTGGCGTCAGCGGTGCACCGCCGAAGACGCGCAACCCAAACATGCTCCGATGAGCGACGCCTTCACAACTTTGTAACTATATGTGATAATAGTAATGATTCGCATTTGATGATTACCTGCTTCACGCAGATACGCCGCAAGCAGCGATTGCCAGCGCACCCGATTCGACCACCGGCAGCTTCAGCTGGCCACGATCCCAAAGGTTTTACATGCTCGAGCATTTCCGCGTTACCCCGCTGCACGCAGCACTGATGGCCGTGCTTGTTTTCCCCGTGGCCGCGCTTGCCCAAAGCACCTCGCCCGACACGTCGACGACCGTCCAACCCAAGCCGGCGCAGACACTCGGCGCCGTCACCGTGACCGGCAGCGTCATCGGCAATCACTACGATGCCGACAGCTCGAGCGTGGGCGCCAAGGTCCCTGCTGCGCTGCGCGACATCCCGCAGTCGGTGGTCGTGGTCAACCGCGACCTGCTGGATGCGCAAGGCGCGACCTCCTTCCAGGACGCGCTGCGCAACGTGCCCGGCATTACCATCGGCGGTGCCGAAGGCGGCCAGATTGGCAACAACATCAACCTGCATGGTTTCTCGGCGCGTACCGACATCTATCTGGACGGCTTTCGCGATGCCGGCCAGTACTACCGCGACACCTTTGACCTGTCTGCGATCGAAGTGCTCAAGGGACCTTCTTCGATGTTGTTCGGCCGCGGCTCGACCGGCGGCGTGATCAACCAGGTAAGCAAGGAACCCGAACTCAAGGCCTTTGGCGAGGTCAGCGCCACGATCGGTACCGACGACCGTTACCGGACCACCGCCGACATCAACCAGCCGCTCTCGGACACCTCCGCCGCACGTCTGAATGTGTTCGGGCAGGATATGCAGTCCACCCGCAATGTGCTTGAGAACAAGGACTACGGCATTGCGCCGTCGGTGCGCTTCGGCATCGGCACACCGACACAGATCACCCTGTCGGCGCTGCTGCAACGCAATCACGACATGCCCGACTACGGCTTTCCGCCGATCAATGGCCGTCCGGCGGATGTGAGCCACCACAACTGGTACGGGCTCACCGACGACCATACCGATCAGGACGTCAACAACTTCAATGCACGTCTGGAACATACCTTCAGCCCGGACGTGACCTTGCGCAGCCAGTTGCAATACAGCCAGTACACAACCAATGCACGCGAAACCGCCGCCAACAGCGTGGTGACGGCAGCCGGCGTGACATTGAACAAGAACGCCGGCAATCCCACCAACCTTCCGCTGCAGGATCTGTATGTGCAGCTGGCCAGCCATGACCGTGTCATCCACCAGAAAGAACTGGACAGCCAGACTGATTTGGTGACCAAGTTCGACACCGGCAGCGTGCAACACACCTTGATCAGCGGCATCGAACTGTCCCACGAGGATTACAACAACCAGGGCTATACACGCAGTGGCTTGCCACTACTCTCGCTGGTCGACCCGGTAGAAGAATCGACACCAGCCAACGTGACCAGCACGGCCGGCAACTATGCCCAGTCCAGTGCGAATACGGTGGGAATCTATGCCAACGACACGATCAAGCTCGATGATCACTGGATACTGGTCGCGGGATTGCGCCGGGATCGTTTCCAGGCAGACATCAGCAATTCGATATCGACGGTTGCCCCGGGATCGACAAGCCTGCCGGCGCCGCCTTACGCAGCACAGACCGTGTATTTCACCAGCGTGCGCGGTGGCCTGATCTATCAGCCCAGTGATGCCCAGTCGTACTACGTGTCCTACGGCACCTCGTTCGACCCCTCACTGGAAACGCTCACCCTCACCAGCGGTACACAGGATCTGGCGCCCGAGAAAAATTATTCGTACGAACTCGGCGGCAAGTGGAACCTGATCGACGATACGCTGCAAATCACCTCAGCCCTGTTCAACCTCGAACAGACCAACGCGCGCACCCAGACCTCTGCAGGCGAATATGTGCTGGACGGCAATATTCGTGTACGCGGTGGGGAAGTCGGTGTCAGCGGTCATATCACCGACCATTGGCAGGTGTTTTCCGGCTACACCTACATGAATGCCAAGGTGGTCAAGGCCGCCGACGGCACCCAGGGCAACGTGCCGGCCAATACACCGCGCAACACGGCTACCGCATGGTCCACCTGGACCTTCGCCGGCAACTGGGAAGCGGGCGGCGGCGCGACCTACATGTCGCAACGCTTCGCGAACAACACCAACACGGTAAGCACCGGCGGCTATACGCGTTGGGACACCACCCTGGCTTGGCATCAGCCACGTTATGATATTCGCCTTAACGTGCTCAACCTGACCAACAAGCAGTACTTCGATGCGCTGATCCAATCGGATGGCGGTCGCTCGGTACCTGCCGTCGGTCGCACCGCCATGGTGACGTTCACCTACAAGTTCTGAGGAATCGCCGATCATGCTGGTGCATGTGCCGGGCCTGCTCGATGACGGGCAGTTGCAACACTTCCGCAGCCGGCTTGCCGCTGCTGATGCCCCGTGGGTCGACGGTCGCGTCACCGCGGGACATCAGGGCGTGCACGTCAAGCAGAACCGGCAGATCGCGGAAGGCTCCGCTCTGGCGGCCGAACTGGGCGACATCGTGCTCACGGCACTGGAGCGACTGCCGCTCTTCATCAGTGCGGCGTTGCCGAACCGCGTGTATCCACCGATGTTCAACCGTTACGAAAACGGCATGCACTTCGGCAATCACGTGGATGGGTCGGTGCGGTTGTTGCCCGGCACTGGCGCGAAGATCCGCACCGATCTTTCCGCCACGCTGTTTCTCGCGCCACCCGACAGCTACGACGGCGGCGAGCTGCTGATCGAGGACACTTATGGTGCACAGTCGATCAAACTGGCCGCCGGCGACATGGTGCTCTACCCCGCCAGCAGCCTGCACCGCGTCGCACCGGTGACCCGGGGCGTCCGCCTGGCCTGTTTTTTCTGGGTGCAGAGCATGGTGCGCGACGACGGCCAGCGCGCACTGCTGTTCGATCTGGACAATGCGATTCAACGTCTGACTGCGACTGGCGCCGACGAGTCGGCACGCGTGCATCTGACCGGCTGTTATCACAACCTGCTGCGGATGTGGTCCGATATCTGAGCTGACGTTGCCATCCAGATACAGTCCCGGTGCCCGTGAATGCCGTTTCGGTAACTTGCTGACATGCGCCAGACGGGACGCCGATCTGGGTTGACCGGCCCCGCCCTGTGCCGCCATAGATGGATTGTCCGCACATGCATTCCGGCAGGCCTGCCCTCGATATGGCGCTTGGCCAGTCGGCGCCCCGAACCGCAAGAAAATACGATAACTTCTTGATCCGCGTCAAAATCCCGCCGACGAACGGTGGCTTTTCTCCGACGGGCGGCTGTTCAAATCCATATCCATCTGGATCAAGATAGTTCCGCATCCGGTCATCCCGGCAGGTCAAATCTGCGCACGCGCTCAGCGCTGCGTACCAGCAGATCGAAACCATCGCCTGGATCACGCGGATCGATTACAGGGGCACCAGCAGGGGAGTTCATCGGACGCCGTCCGGTGCAAACCTAATGTCTGGCGCATTCGACGCCATACAGGGGCGATCCATCCATACATGAACACGACACACACGCTCCGCAAGCGGTCAGCCGGATTCACGCTGATGGAATTGCTCGTGGTGATTGCCATCATCGCGGTCCTCAGCGTGCTCGCCATCCCCTCGTACAAAAGCGTCACTGCACAGGACAGGATGGCCAGCGAACTCAACGACCTCAATGGCGATATCGAGCTGGCGCGCTCGGCCGCCATCAAGCAAGGCGTGACAGTCACGATCTGCGCCTCTGCGACGGCAACTGCGAACCCACCCGCAGTCATCCCCACCTGCAGCGCAAGCGCGACAGGCTGGAATGCGGGCTGGATCGTCTTCACCGATGTCAATGGCACCGCCGGCGCCAACAACCAAGTCTATGCCGCAGGGACCGGAGACACCCTGCTGCGCATCCATGCACCTCTGCAGGGCGGAGATACCGTGAATACGACCCCCGCCACCACCGCCGCACTGACATTCAACCGCATGGGTGGCAGCTCGGTCGCCGCAAACGTCACTCTCAGCCTGCACGACCCCAACAACACCGCCGCCTGGATCCGGTGCCTGGTAGTCTCAGAGGTAGGGCTTGCAGCGCAGAACACAGCAACACAGAACCCGGGAGTCTGTCCATGACCCGATCCTCCTACATCAGGACTCGGGGCTTCACCCTGATGGAAGTCCTGGTTGCCCTGGTCGTCATCTCCATCGGCCTCATCGGCATCGCGGCGATGCAGGCTTCGGCCATCGCCAGCACGCATTCGTCGCAGACAGAGTCACTGGCAGCCATCGAAGCCCGCAGCATCGCCGATGCCATGCAGGCCAATCCTGGCTATTGGTTGACCCCCCCAGTTTCCTCATTCACCGTGTCAGCTCCCGCATCGGGCTCTTCGATAGGCACCGTGTCGGATACCACCTTGGCATCGCAGAACACCAACTGCTACACGACAGCCTGCACCGCCCCGCAGCTGGCCGGTTTCGACTTGCAACGCTGGGGCTACCAATTGAACACCCAAGTCCCAGGCGCCACCGCACACTTCACCTGCCAGATAGCCTCACCCTCAATTTGCACCATCACCGTGCACTGGTCGCAAAAAGCAACTGCCGCTCTCAACAGCGGCACCCTGAGCAACGCCACGCCAACATCCATGAGCTATACGCTCGTCAACCAATTCTGAGCACCATGCGCCAGACCCTTGCCAACCAACGTGGCGTAAACCTCATCTCGCTGATGATCGCCCTCACCATCGGCGCGTTTCTACTCGCCGGCCTGTTCCAGGTCTGGTTCCAGACACGCCAGACGTTCAATGCGCAGGGGCAACTGGCGCAGTTGCAGGACAATGAACGCATGGCGCTGACCATCATGGCCAACACCGTGCAAACCGGCGGGTACTACCCGGTCTATCTCAACTATCAAGTCCCGGCACCGGCCACGCCCTATTCACTGCTCACGTCATTCCCGATCATCGGGGACTATACCGTCGCGGGACAGTCCATCTACGGCACTGGAACAGCCTCCGCTACCGGTGCCAACGACACGCTCGAGGTCCGTTTCGTGGCTGATACGAACACGCTCGATTGTCTGGGGCAGACCGAAACGCAGGGTTCGCTCGTCGTCAACCTCTATTCCGTCGTCGGCACCAATCTGGAATGCACGGTGAGTGTCACTACCCTTGCTGGCGCCACGATTGCCCCGGTCACCTTGCCGGTCGTGGCGGGCGTCTCGCACCTGGCTGTGCGTTACAACACCCTCCAGACGCCCACCCCGGCGACGTATGAATACTTGAACGCTTCAGCCGTCGCCAGTGGCGTCGGCTGGAACAACGCCTCAACCAGTAACAGCAATATTCAATCCGTCCAAATTGCACTGACGTTCAACAATCCGTTGTCCGGGCAGCCGGGGCAGCCTACGACACTCCCTGCGATCAGCCGGACCGTCGCGATCACGGTACCCAATCCGAGCCCCTGATCCTTAGTCTCATTCAACCTACGAACCAGCGTCGACACGACCTATGAATTCCGCAAAAACATCCAGAGCCCGGGCCGAAGGCGGTTTTGTACTTATCATCAGCCTGCTGTTGCTGATCGTGCTGACCTTTCTGGCCGTGGGCATGTACCACAGCTTTCGCGTACAGGAAAACATGTCCGCGAACACGAAGGAAAAGGCACGCGCGTATCAGCTGGCCGAGAGTACGGAGCTCTACGCGGAATACCAGCTGACGAACAACCTGTCGCTGCTTGCGCAAAACGCCAATTGCCCCACGGCGAAACCACTTACAGCCCTTCCAGCCACGGTTTGCAGCGGTGTGGCGGTAGCCATCCAGCCCGCGGCAACCGGCGCTGCAATGACCCTCGCCAATGGGCAGGTCTACTCAACCATGGTGCCCGCCCTCAATATTCAAGTGAACGGCGGCAGCAGCGCGGTTAACGGTACGTATTTCGCGTACCCGCAGTTCTATATCCAATATCTTGGCCTGTCCGCCAGCGGGCAAGGCCAGATCTACCAGATCACCGCCCTGGCCTACGGCGGCAACGCCAATGCGGTCGCCGTGGTGCAGAGCATCTTTCAGCTGACTAGCGGTATCAAAAACCTCGGGGGTCTGTGATGAATACGATTCGGGTAACACCAGCAAGGATCGTTTTCGCGGCAGGGCTCATGTTGGCCTGCCTCGGCGCATCATGGGCGCCTGCGGCGGTCGCGCAAACCGCGAACGTTGTCCAGGACAGCTTCACCGGAACCAGTGCCTCCCTGAACTGGGCACCCTTCAATGGTGCCTGCCTTACCGCCGGCAACGGCGCCGGGACAGTCCCTGCCTGCAAGGGGTTGGCTTACTACGGATCACAAGTCCAGACGGGCCTGACCAATAACGCGGATACCGCAGGCAATGGCGCCTTGCGCCTGACCAATGGTTGCGCACAGGTGCCCAACAGCTCGGGCAGCGGTACTACCAACACGTGTTATTACAGCGAAAATGGCGCGATTATTTCCACGACGCCGTTTCCCTCCAACCAGGGCATTCAGGTCACTTTTACAACTTATACGTATGGCGGTGACAACTCGGGTGGGCACGGCGCGGACGGCATCGGCTTTTACCTGTTGAATGGTGCTGATGCAGCCGCGGTCACTACGGCCGCAGCCAATCCCACCAACACCGGTGGCACCAATACCTGGAACCTTGGATCCTGGGGCGGCAGTCTGGGCTATAGCTGTTCGAATTCGAACAATCCCTACATCGGCATGACGGACGCCTACATCGGCCTCGGCATGGATGAGTACGGCAACTTCCTCAATAACAGCGACAACACCGCCAGCGGTGATCAAGCCACATCGGTCAACGGCGGCAATGGCGCCGAATATCAACCCGGTCGCATCGGTCTGCGCGGCTACGGCAACATCAACCTCGTATCCCTCACGGCTGCCGTAAACGCGGCCGGTGGCGGATACACGCCAACGGCAACCGATGTTCAAAACGTCTGCAAGAACGGTGGCACCTTCACCTTCAACAACGGCACATATACGTCCACCTACAATTACACCTATACCTACCCGCAGAACGGGGGTTACAGCCCGCTGGTCGCCACTTCGGTCACCAACACCTATTCCTCCGCGACTTCTCCATCGGGCTGCAGTGCGCAACAGTCCACCCCGGCATCCAACACCAACGGTAGCGGAACTACCGGCGGCGCCGGCAGCGCAGCGAACCCACAACTGACGTATTCGGGGACGCTGTACTCGCAAACACCGGCGACAACCTCAGTCGGACCTACCACCGTTAAAAGCACGTACGCCACCTATACATCTACGCAAAAAATCAGCGGCAAGAACACTACGTGCACACAAACCATAACTCAATCCCAAGCTACAACTGTAACCACGACCAACTATTCCTACGCCGCCCAGGGAGCCACCATTTCCGGAACCACCAGTTCCAGCAATGATGGTGATCCGACCACTCCTCAGTTTGGCCTGGTGGGTAGCACTTATTATCCGATCACCTCGAAACAGACCGTAACGAAAACGGCGAATACCTCCACGATCACCCCGCTGCCTGACTACACCGCCATACCCAATGCGTTCGTCAACCTGACTTCGTCGACACCGATCGCCAACGAAAGCACGTCCGTAAGAACCGGTGCGACAGCGATTGCCTACAAGCTTCAGGTCACCCAGTCCGGCTTGCTGAGCCTCTCGTACAGCTACAACGGTGGCAACTACGTCAACGTGCTCACCAACCAGAGCATCTCGTCGTCCAACGGCACCATGCCGAGCAGTTTCCTGTTCGGTTTCGGTGGCTCCACCGGCGGCAGCGACAACGTACACGAGATCACCTGCTTCCAGGCCACTCCCGCGAACGTCGCCGCCAGCTCGGCTGGACTGAACGTGCAGCAGGCCGGCCAGGTCAAGACCGGTACCCAGGTCTATCTGGCCTATTACCATCCCAACAACTGGTGGGGTGAACTCGACGCACAAAATCTCGACGTGAATACCACCACCGGCGTCGTCTCGATCGACCCGACCGCCAACTGGGATGCATCCTGCGTCCTGACCGGCGGCGCCTGCCCCGCCACCGCCGCGACCAGTGGTACGGCACAGGCCACCCGCACGCTGCTTACCTCCAATGGTGCCGCTACCACACCGGGCATCAATTTCTCGAACACGACAGGTTTCCCCTCAGGCGATACCACAGCCTTTGGCACGTTGAGCACCGCCGAACAGGGATGGCTCGAGGCAGGTACCACCGGCACCGGCGCCTCCGCCGCCGGTGCGCGCCTGCTCGCCTATCTGAGCGGTGATCGCACCAATGAAATTCCGACTTCAGGAGCCACGGGTACCCAGATCTACCGCAATCGCACCAGTGTGCTGGCTGACATCATCGATTCCAGCCCGACCTGGGTCGGGCCACCTTCGGCACCCTATACAGCCACCTGGGCAGACAAGCTGTATCCCGCGACAGTCGCTCCGGAAAACGCCACTGGCGCAACGACCTACCCGGCGTTCCTGACTGCCAACGCCACCCGCCTGAACGTCGTTTACAACGGTGCCAATGACGGCTTCATGCATGCTTTCGAAACGGGCTCCTACAACACGGACGGCTCGTATAACACCACCAGCAATGACGGCAAGGAACTGTTCGCCTACATGCCGCAGGCCGTGATGAATACGATCCACAACAGCACCACGCCGACCCTGGATTATTCAAGCCCGAATTACTCGCACAACTATTTTGTGGACGCGACCCCAGGTACCGGCGACCTGTTCTACAGCAGCGGGTGGCATACCTGGCTGGTTGGTGGTCTTGGAGCAGGCGGCAATGCGATCTACGCCATCGACATCACCAGTCCGGCGAGCGGTTTTTCCGCCAGCAATGTGATGGGTGAGTGGGGTACGGGCGCGGTCGCGGGAACCAATGGACTGGTCTGCGCGGGCGACACCGGGAGCGGGACGAGTGCGACCCTGTGCGCGAACGACTTGGGCCAGACCTACGGAACGCCGCAGATCCGCCGCCTGCACAACGGGCAGTGGGGCATCATCTTCGGCAATGGTCTCAACAGTGCAACGGGTCATGCCGGCATCTATGTCATGACGATCACGACCAGCGGTGTTCCTTCCACGGTGTACTACCTGGATACCGGCAAGGCCGGTACTGCAGCCAACCCCAACGGCATCGCTTATGCGACACCGACGGATCTCGACGGCGATCACATCACCGACTATGTCTATGCAGGCGATGCCTTCGGAAACGTGTGGCGGTTCGATCTGACCAACAGCAATCCGGCCAAGTGGGGCGTGACGGATTACAGCAGCAGCGCGATCCCGGGGACCAGCGCCACTCCGACTCCCTTGTTCACGACGCCCAGCACGAGCACGACCGTAACCGGCTGCTCGGTGACGACAACGCCGTGCCCGACAGCTGACAAGACATCGACGACGACGGTCACGAACCAGCCGATCACGACTGCGGTAGTGGCTCTATCGGTGGCACCCAATGCCACCGGTATACCGCGCATCATGATCGAGTTCGGCACCGGCAACGTCATCCCGCAAACAACCACCGCGGCTATCCAATACGCCCCGGGCCAGCAGTCGATGTACGGCATCTGGGACTGGAAAGTCGGCCAGTCCGGTACCGTCGGATCCAGCTACAATGGCCTGACCGGATCGGCAGCCCCCACTTCAGGGTTCACGATCAGCAGTCTGCAACAGCAAACGGTGACCAGCCAGACCAGCGCAACCACGTCCGGTACCGGACAGGGTTATCGTACGGTCAGCAATTCGACCATCTGCTTCGTCGGGATGAGCTGCGGCTCCACGGCAGGAACCCAATACGGCTGGTACATGAACCTGCCTGGCTATGCCGGCGTCAGCAGCGTAGGCCTGAGCAATCAGACCGAGCAGATAATCTACAGCCCGGTCGAGGTCGAAGGCGCGTTCATCGTGAACACCACGATTCCGGCGAACAACGCTCCGCTTACCTGCACTGTGCAGAACGCCCTGGGCTGGACCATGGCGCTCAATCCGGCAACGGGTGGTGCCTTCTCGCAATCGTTCTTCTCCAGCGGCAGCGGCGGTTTTGTCAACGTCAACGGAAGCCCTGTCAGCGGCATTGCAGTCAACGCGACAGGCAGCCCCTCGGTAGTGACGGCCAACGGAAATCCCTATCTGATTTCCCAGACCACCAGCGGCACCGGCACGGTCAACCAGGTCAATCCGCCCGGCGGAAACCTTGGTGGCCGCTTGACATGGATCGAGCTGCATTGATTGAGAATGGTGACGACAATGCAAACAACATCCATCACACAACAGGTCATCACCGGGAAATCCGAAGCCATGCTTCATGCCACGTGGACACATCCGCTTCGATCGGTGCCGAGGAATCCGGCATGGCGCAGGCTTGCCGGATTCACCCTGATCGAACTGATGATCGTCGTGGCGATCGTGGCCATCCTGGGAGCCATCGCCATACCGGCTTACCAGAGGCAGATCATGCAGTCTCGCCGCACCTCGGCGAAGACGGCGCTGTTTGACCTGTCCGGCCGCGAGGAAAAATACTACGCCGCCAACAACTATTACCCCGCTTCACTGGCGTCGGTCGGTTATTCGACCACGGGTACCACACTCCAGGTCCCGAACAGCACCAATGAGGACTACTACAGCGTGAGCATCATCCCGGTTGCTGCCACGAGCACTGCCCCAGCGAGTTACACGGCAACGGCAGCCCCCGTAGGCACCCAGCAAAGTGATGCTTGCGGCAGCTACAAGCTTACGGATCTCGGTGTACAAACCACCAGCGGCACCAATAGTGGTACCGGCAGCGGTTGCTGGTAATGCGCCAGTAACGTGATACGCGTCTTTTGGAGATGCACATCGAAGCTTTCGATGCGCATCGTCTATGCAGCACCAGAAACCAGGCATCAGCGATCGCGGCATAAACGCCGGCTGCGTGATGGACTGCCCACAGCCATAAAAGCCTGTGTCGATGCTGACCATGCAAATGAAGGCATGGTCAGCCACAGCCGTTGAGCGGATAATCGACAGCCCTCGACGCTATACGGCTGCGCAATGTTCGTACCTGGTCAACGCTGGATCTCCTCTGCTGAACCCGAGCTTGGCCTCGGCACCGTGCTACGCGTCGAAGGACGTGGCGTGCAGGTGCTGTTTGCCAAGGCCGGAGTGCTGCGCCCCTATGCGGTCGATTCGGCGCCACTGCTGCGCGCCGAGTTTCGCGCGGGCCAGCGCGTCGCCGGCAAGGGCATCGCGTTCCTGGTGGAACGGGTGGAAATCCGCGATGAGCTGCTGATCTACCGCGGCGAAGGTCGCGAGCTGGAGGAAGGCCAACTCGACGACGAGCAGAGCGTGAGCCAGGCCGATGACCGGTTGACCGGTGGCCGTACCGACACGGTGGCACAGTTCGAGCTGCGCCTGGAAGGCCTGCGGCGTCGCGCCGAAGCACGCCGTTCGCCGGCATGGGGGCTAGGCGCGGCACGGATCGGGCTGGTGCCGCACCAGTTGCGCGTAGCTGGCATCGCTGCTGCACGTCGACCGCCGCGGGTACTGCTGGCCGACGAAGTCGGCCTGGGCAAGACCATCGAGGCGGCCATGATCATCGCGCGCCAGCTCGCCACCGGCCGCGCCTCGCGCGTGTTGCTGCTGCTGCCCGATACGCTGGTATACCAGTGGTTCGTCGAGCTGCTGCGCCGCTTCAATCTGAGCTTTGCGATCTACGACGAGGAACGCTGCGAAGCGCTGGAACAGTCCGGCGATCACAGCAATCCGTTCGAGGACGAGCAGCTGGTGATCGCCGACTTCGGCTTTCTCGAGAACTCGCCGAAGTATGCACAACAATTGCTCGATGCGCCGTGGGATTTGCTGGTGGTCGACGAAGCGCACCACCTGGCGTGGTCACCGGAAGCGGCCAGCCCGCGCTACACCATGGTGGAGCAACTGGCTGCGGTGATCCCCGGCGTGATCCTGCTTACCGCCACCCCGGAACAGCTCGGTCGCAGCGGCCACTTCGCCCGCCTGCGCCTGCTCGATCCGCAGCGTTACAGCGATCTGGACGGCTATCTGGCCGAAGCCGATACCTATCAGGCATTGTCGAAGATTGCCGACCAGCTGCTCGACGGCGTCGCGCTGAACGATGACCAGCGCACCGCGCTGGCCGAAGCATTTCATGGCGATGAAGTCCTCACCGCACAACTGGCCGAATCGACCAAGCCGGCCAATGCACGCGAGCTGCTTGCCGCGCTGATCGACCGCCATGGCACCGGCCGCGCGATGTTTCGCAACAACCGCGCCGGCGTCGGTGGTTTTCCCAAGCGCCTGCCCGAGTGGCACCTGCTTGACGCCGATATCTTGGAGGAAAGTACCCGCCAGTCGCTGCTGGCCGAATTCCACGCCGACATCCAGCAGCCGCCGGCCCTGATCGAGGTCGACTACAGCGCCGATCCGCGCATCGATGCCCTGATCGCCCTGCTCGATCGGCATCCGCAGGACAAGTTCCTGCTGATCTGCCGCAGCCAGGCCAAGGTGCTGGCACTGGAAGACGCGTTGCGCACGCGTACCGGCACCGGCATCGCGCGCTTCCATGAAGGCCTCGGCATCATCCAGCGCGATCGCAACGCGGCGTACTTCGCCCAGCCTGACGGCGCACGCCTGCTGTTGTGTTCGGAGATCGGCTCGGAAGGACGCAACTTCCAGTTTGCGCACCGGCTGATCCTGTGGGATCTGCCGCTCGATCCGGACCTGCTCGAACAACGCATCGGCCGCCTCGACCGCATCGGCCAGAAGCACGACATCAACATCCATATCCTGCTGGTCGCCGACAGCGCACAGCACGTGCTGGCACGCTGGTACGACGAAGGTGTCAATGCGTTCCGCATGAGTCCAGCCGACGGCCGCGAACTGCTGCGCTGCTATGGCGAGCCGCTGGCCCGACTGGCCGACGAACACGCCCGCGGCAATGACAACCGCGACCAGGAACTGGACGTGCTGTTGGCCGAGACGGCCGCCAGTCACGAGCAGATGGCCGAACTGATCCGTGGCGGTCGCGATCATCTGCTGGAACTGGCGGCCAGCCGCGACCTGCATGCGGACGAGCTACAGCAGGCATTTTCCCGCGAAGATCACGACCCGGGCCGCGATGCGTTCGTGCAGCGCCTGCTGGAAGCATTTGGCATCCACGCCGAGGAACTTGGCGGCCAGGTGTTATTGCTCGATCCGCAATACCTGTCCACCGATGCCCTGCCCGGCTTCGCCGAGGGCCCGCAGTCAGCGACGTTTGCCCGCGAGGTGGCGCTGGCGCGCGAGGACCTCCCGCTGCTGCGACTCGATCACCCACTGGTCGCCGGCGCGCTGGATCTGGCCCTGTCCGGTGAGCAGGGCAATGCCGCCTTCATGGTCGATGATGTGCTGCCACCGCGGACCGCCTTGCTGCAGTCCGTGTTCGTGCTCGAATGCGTGGCCGATCGCAAGCTCGATGCCGAACGCTTCCTGCCAACCTTGCCGATCACCGTCACGGTCGATACCCGACTGGCGGAACGACCCGATTTTTCACCCAGCGAAACCGCGTTGCGCAAGGCTGGCGACCGCAATATTGAAGTGGCACGCTACCGAAAATTTCTCGGCAAGCTGGTGCCGCCGATGCTGGAGCGTACCGAGACGCTGGCCGGCGCACGCGGGCAAGCCAGCATCGACGAAGCGGTGGCACTGGCCACGGCTACGCTGGATGCCGAACTGTCCCGCCTGCTTGCGTTGCGTGCGGTCAACCCCTCGATCAGCGAGACGGAAATCGTCGCAGTTGCCGACGAACGCTCCGCCCTGCTGGCCTCCCTGCCGCAATCCCGCCTGCGGCTGGATGCAGTACGCTTCGTGGTGAGTCCGGATTTCCTCGCGCTGCGCTGATCGCTCTGTGCAAGTTGATGCGCTGAGGCTTCAGCGCATCAACTGCCGCTTCGGCTTGAACGGCAAGCGCCCGCGCCAGTACTGGATCAGCACGATGCCGCCCAGCATGCCGCCGATGTGCGCAAAATGGGCCACCCCCGGCTCGATGCCCGTCACGCCCAGGGTCAACTCGACGATGGCATAGCCCGTCACGAACAGCCATGCCGGCATCGGGATCGGCAGGAACATCAGCATCACTTTCTCGTGCGGATACATCATGCCGAATGCCAGCAGCAGCCCGAAGATCGCACCGGATGCGCCGAGCGTTGGCCCGTACTCAGTCGGCGGAAAAAACCACAGCACGGCCAGTTGCAGCAACGAGGCGACAATCGCGCACACGAAGTAATAGATAGTGAAATTGCGTGCACCCAGCGTTCGTTCGATCGCCCCGCCAAACATGTACAACGCGATCATGTTGAACAAAATGTGGGTCACCCCACCGTGCAGAAAGGCGCTGGTGACGATCTGCCAGACCCCGAACAGGCCGCTGCCAAGCGGCCACAACGCGAAATACTGCAGCATGGGGTCGCCCATGACCTGCTGCAGCAGGAACACGGCGACGTTCGCAATCAGCAGGTTGCGCGTGACGGGCGGCAGGTCAAATGGCATTCGGCGGCTTCCGGGGGGATCAACGGCAGGTGTAGCAGGGTCAAACGTGCAGTGGCTGCACCGCGCAGATATAGGTATGGATACGCTGACCCGCAAGGCGTGAAATCGTTCATGCGGCAAGCCCGTGCAGCGGGGAACGAAAAAGCCGCCTCTCGGCGGCTTTTTCATACGACGTAACCCCCGCAACGCATCAACCCTTGCTCGCCACCTGTGCAATCACCTCGGGACGCTTGGCACCTGCAAAGCGCTTGGCCCAGTAGGCCTCGTTGAGGCTGGAAATCTCAACCGACTTGCCGGTGGCGGGCGAATGGATGAAACGGCCGTCGGAAATGTAGATACCGACGTGCGAGATGTTCCGCTTGCCGTGGGTGCGGAAGAAGACCAGATCACCCGGCTTCATGTCGGCACGATTGACCTTGAGGCCGGCCAGGAACTGCGAGGCTGAATTTGTCGGCAGCTGCAGGCCGATCGCATGGGCAAACACGTAACGGACGAAACCGCTGCAATCGAAACCGGTCGAGGGATCGTGACCACCGCGCACATAACGGATGTCACGCAGATTCATCGCCAACCCGATCAACGCCTTGCGCAGATCCGTGACACTCCCGGCATCAACAGCGGCAGGCATTTCCTCGTCGGCATCAACCTGATCTGCGGCGGCACTGTCGGTCGTCACGACATTGTTCGACACGGCGCTGCCAGCAACTACCGTCAGGGATGTCATATCGACCGGGATGATGGACTGCGCCAGCATCGGGGCCGGATCAAGCATCGGCAGCTGGTTCAGCGTTTGCGCAGTGACGGCGTCCGAAGAGTCGGCCAGCACGAAGGGTTTGGTCTGAACCGAATCCGCTGCCGGCAGCAACGGCTTCATCTCGACGGCGACGACGGTGATCGCCGTGGCCGGGATGGTCACATCTGCAAGACTGCTGCTGTAGGAGTGGGTGGCCTTGTGTGTCGATTTTGCGAGCTTGCCGTGAGCGTGTACCGGCTTGCTATGCGCTACCACCTTGCTATGCGCTACCACCTTGCTATGCGCTACCACTTTGCCGTGAGTCTGTTTCTGCTGCGCCTGCTTCGCATGGGTCGTCTTGCCGTGGGTCTTGCTGGTAGCTGCCTGCACCGGTACGACGACGAGCATGGCTGCAGCAAGCACAGAGAAGGCGGTCAATCGGTTGATTGGCATGCGGGAAAAATCCCCTGGAATACACAGGATTAGCCGCCTGCAAAGCTGACGACGTGACGATTGGGTGAAGTTAGCAAGAAGGCATAGGCCGTATGTTCGATTGCGGTTAACTAAACCCCATCGTTTTGAAACGTGAACTCACCACAAAATCGTATTCAATCGATTGATTTTCAAAAGAAATAGCCGGAGTCTCACCCTGAAAAAGAATTCAAAGCCCCGTTTATGTGACGCTGATCACAAAATTCAGGCGTCCGGATAGAGTCGAAGACCAAAGATGGCCGTGCCGATCCGCACCTCGGTGGCACCCTCGGCAATCGCCAGCGGAAAATCACCACTCATACCCATCGAAAGTCTTGGCAAATCATGACCTTGTGCCGATGCCCGATCGCGCAACTCACGCAACAGACGGAAACAACCACGCACCTCGTCCGGCTCGCTGGAGTGGATCGCCAGCGTCATCAAACCGCGCACGCGCAATGTGTCGTAGCCACGCAAGGTGTCGAGGAAGGCCAACAGCTGTTCCGGAGGCAGACCGTACTTGCTCGGCTCAGGTGAGGTCTTGACCTGCACCAGCACGTCGATCACGCGGTGTTCCTGCTGCAGCCGCCGATGCAGCGCCTCGGCCAGCTCCAGCCGATCCAGTGATTGCACCTCACTGGCCAGCCGGGCCACATCTTTGACCTTGTTGGTCTGTAAATGGCCGATCACCACCCAGTCGATGCCGCAATCCGCCAGCAGCGCAGCTTTGCCGCGGATTTCCTGCACCTTGTTCTCACCAAAGCGATGCAAACCCAGCGTGACGGCGGCCCGTATCAGTTCCGGGCCAAATGTCTTGCTGACCGGCAGGATATTCACCGAGGACGGATCGCGCCTGGCCTCGCGGCAGGCCTCATCGACACGCTGGCGGACCTGCGCCCAGTTGCCCGCCAGATAAGCAGTGTCCGGGCTCATGCTTCGACCGTCCGGTTCAGGCCTTGGCAGCTTGTTGATGGTGTCGTGCCACCACTTCGGCGACCACCATGCTGACCTTCTTGCCGGTAGGTATGTGCAGGAATTCGTTGGGACCATGCGCATTGGAATGTGGGCCGAGTACGCCGGTGATCAGGAACTGCGCCTTCGGAAACTTCTCACCCAGCATGCCCATGAACGGGATGCTGCCACCCTCACCCATGTAAGTGGCCGGCGCACCGAAGTAATGCTGTGAGGCATCGGCGACCGCCTGCTCCAGCCAGGGCGACAGCTGCGGCGCGTTCCATCCGCTGCCGTCCTTTTCCAGTGCAAAGGTGACTTTGGCGCCGTATGGCGGATCCTTTTCCAGCAATTGCTTGAGGAAATCACCGGCCCTGGCCCCGTTGAGCGTTGGCGGCACGCGCAGGCTCAGCTTCACCGACGTCAGCGGGCGCAACACGTTGCCTGCGCTGTCCAGCGACGGCATGCCGCCGATGCCGGTCACCGCCAGCTGCGGGCGCCAGGTGCGGTTGAGCACCAGTTCGGCCAGATCATGGGTGACCGGCTGCATGCCCTCAACCCACGGAAACTTGTCGTAGATATCGTCGCCCAGGACCTCAGCCGAGAGCTTGGCCTGCTCGATCCGCTGCGGCGGGATCTCGACGTACAACTCCTTCGGCTTGATCTGACCGGTGACCGGATCTTCCAGTCGCGACAACAGTTCGCGCAGGATGCGGAAGCTGGACGGCACCACGCCCGAGGCGTCGCCTGAGTGAACGCCTTCTTCCAGCACCTGTACGGTCAGGTTGCCGCCCGTCATGCCGCGCAACGAAGTGGTCAGCCACAGCTGGTCGTAGTTGCCGCAGCCGGAGTCCAGGCACACCACCAGCGATGGACTGCCGATACGCGCGGCCAGATGGTCCACGTAATACGGGAGGTCATAGCTGCCCGATTCCTCGCAGGCTTCAATCATCACCACGCACCGCGCATGCGGAATGCCCTGCTCGTGCAGCGCCAGCAGCGCTGCCAGCGAGCCGAAGATCGCATAGCCATCGTCTGCGCCACCACGACCGTATAGCTTGTCGCCCTTGATCACCGGCGTCCACGGACCGAGCCCGTCAGCCCAGCCGGTCATCTCCGGCTGCTTGTCCAGATGGCCATACAACATCACGGTGTCGTCGCCCTGCCCCGGCACCTCGATATAGATGAGCGGCGTGCGCCCTTCCAGCCGCACCACTTCCAGCGTGGCACCCGGCAGCGCCGACAACTTGGAGCGCGCCCAGGTCTCCATCAGCTTGACCGCGGCATCCATGTAACCGTGTTCGACCCACTTGGCATCGAACATCGGCGACTTGTTGGGAATGCGGATGTACTCGACCAGCTGCGGCACGATTTCGTCGTCCCACAAGCCGCTGACGAAACGGGAAAGGCGGGCAGTATCCATGGTCAAGCTCCGGCAACCGATCAAATTCGTATTGTAGCAGCGCCCTTCGGAAGCGCCGGACACCGACACGCCATCAGGCAGCACGCACAAGCGCCGACGTGTATCGCGCACGCGTGCCTTGCAGCAATCCCGACTGCGTCACTTATCACCGCTCGGCAAAGTTGCGTCGCGGCACCTGGATGCCGCCATCACAGCTCACGGAGGAAGGCCATGTTCCACAAACTTGCCGCACTTGCCCTGGCGTTGACCCTGACCCTGCCCGGGTTGTCGTTCGCCGCGACGCCCGTCAACATCAACACGGCCGACGCTGCCACCATCGCCAGCTCGCTGGATGGCGTCGGTCAATCAAAGGCACAGCAGATCGTCGCTTGGCGCGATGCTCATGGGCCGTTCAAGAGTGCCGATGACCTGACCCAGGTCAAGGGCTTTGGCCCAGCGACGCTTGAACGCAATCGCACAGCCATCCTACTCACCGACAACGCGACCGATACCGCCACCAAGGCGGATAAACCCGCCAAGAGCAGGCGCAAGAGCAAAAAGGCCGCCGTTGAAGAAGCTGCCGCCGGGAAGTAGTAGGGAAGACGGGGCCGGGCGGCGCGACCCATCGCGGGGCGCGCCGCTTGCGTTACACTCGCGCGCCCATCCTGCTCGCCGCCTCGCCATGATCCTGCCGCGTTATCACATTGCCGCCTCTGCCATCCAGGGTGCCGGCAAGGGCCTGTTTCTCGATGAGACTGTGGCGGCGGGGCGCATTATCACGGCACCGGATGGCATCGAGCGGACCTTTCGGCATGCCGACATCACGGCATCGCCGGAACTCAGCGCACAGTTCCACGCCAGTGCACGCTGGTTCGAGGATCGCTACACGTTGTCGCCCGACTGGCCGGACGAGTGCTACATCAACCACAGTTTCACGCCGAATGGGCTGTGGCACCTGGGTTTCGTGTTTGCGCTGGCCGAGCTGCCGCCCGGCACGGAAATCACCGTGGACTACCGGCACCTGCTGCCGCCCGGTGAAGCCGAGGATTTTGCCGATTCGGTCACTGGTGAGACAATCACCGGCTTGTCCTGGCAAGAAAGTCTCGCCAGCAGTACTCACGCACTGGCCGAACTGCTGGGTGCCACCTACCGTTGATCGTGATGTTTGATATCCCAACTCTTGAAACGGCGCGCCTGCGCCTGACCGCGTTGACTGAAAAGCACTTCAACGATTACGCCGCGATGCTGGCCGACCCGGACAGCACGCGCTGGATCGGCGATGGCCAACCGCTGGACCGCACCAACGCCTGGCGCTCGCTGGCGATGCTGCTGGGCCACTGGCAGCTTCGCGGCTGTGGCATGTGGGCGCTGGAGCTGAAGTCCACTGGTGAATTCATCGGCCGCGCCGGGCTGATGTACCCCGATGGCTGGCCGGATCTGGAGCTGGGTTGGATGCTGAAGCCGGAGCACCGCCACCATGGCTATGCCACCGAAGCAGGCGATGCCGTACTCGATTTTGCCTGGAACCAGCTGCATGCCCAGCGCGTGATCAGCCTGGTGCGGATCGGCAACGAGGCCTCAGACCGGGTGGCTGAGCGCCTCGGCGGCGAACACATCGAGGACATGGATTTCTACGGCAGCCACAGCCACGTGTTCGCCTATTACCCGCCGCATCGCGAGCACCGGCGCGCGTACGCCTGAACAAGCCACCCACGGTACCTAGCCACCACGGGAACCGCGGTGGTCGCACCTTGTCTGATAGTGCACAACACCGGAGAATCCGTAGGCGCGCTTTGCTCGTTCAGGGCAGCAGCCAGGAATCAGGCCATACCGCGCGCAGCATGGTTGCTGCCCCGCGGCCCACGTCTCCAGGAGTCCCTCATGCGCATCCTGCTGGCCGAGGATGATCCATCCATCGCCGAAGGCATTTGTGGATCGCTGCGGCATGGCGGTCACGCTGTCGATCATGTGGCCAACGGCAGCCTTGCCGATTCAGCGTTGCGCGACCACGACTACGATCTGCTCGTGCTGGATCTGGGCCTGCCTTCGCTCGATGGCAGCGAGGTGTTGCGGCGTTTGCGCAGCCGTGGCACGGGGCTGCCAGTGCTGGTGGTGACTGCACGCGACGGTTTGCCCGAACGCATCCGCGTACTTGATCTGGGCGCCGACGACTACTTGGTGAAACCCTTTGCGCTGAGCGAGTTCGAGGCACGTGTGCGCGCCCTGCTGCGCCGGGCCAGCAGTCAGGGCAAGCCGGAACTGCAGCTGGGCAACTTGCGGCTGGATCTGCCCGGTCATCGTGCCTGGATTGATCAGACGCCACTGGAACTGACCGCGCGCGAATTCGGCCTGCTCGAAGCACTCGCCTTGCGTGCCGATCGCGTAACCAGCCGTGCGCAGCTGATCGAGGCGCTATGCGACTGGGACCAGGAACTGACCGATAACGGACTGGACATCGCGATCCATCGCCTGCGCCGCAAACTGCAGGGCAGCGGCACCGGCGTGCGCACGATCCGCGGCCTCGGTTATCTGCTGGAAGAGGCCGAAGAATCCGCGAGCGATCCGGCATGACCTCGCTGCGCACGCGTCACCGACGCCCCAGCCTGCGCCGACGCCTGCTGATTTTCCTGCTGATTCCGATGGCTGCGCTGCTGCTTCTGGACGCGATGCTGACTTATGGCGTTGCACTGGGATACGCCAACAAGGTGCATGACCGCGACCTCAGCGACAATGCGTTGACGCTGGCAAAAATGCTCGGCAACGACCAGCTTGGGGGCACCCTCACCCCACAGGCGCGGTTCCTGCTCGAATACGACCCGGATGGCCACAGCTATTTCAGTGTGATTAGCATCAGGCACGGCCTGCTGGCCGGCAACGAGCGCCTGCCGCAGCTGTCGCAAGCGCCGTCGCTGGGTGCTGCACCGATGCTTTACGACGCTCAGCTGGACAAGCATGCGCTGCGCGCCGCCAGCGTGCATACACCCGCGAGCCATGATCCCAGCGACAGCCTGGTCATCACCGTCGCCGAAACCCTGCGTGACCGGCACGAGCAGGCGCGGGAAATCCTGTTGCTGGCGACCCTGATGCAGACCTTGCTGCTCGTCTGTGTACTCTCGCTGGTCTGGTTTGGCGTCAGCCGTGGTCTGCGCGTACTCGACCCGCTCACCGCCCGGCTGGCCGCGCGCACGCACGAACTGACGCCCATCAACGGGCCCGATGTCCCCCAGGAAATCCAGCCACTGACCCGCACCATCGACGCGCTGTTCAGCCGCGTGCGCGGCATGCTGGCCCTGCACGACCGCTTCATCGCCGATGCCGCGCATCAGTTGCGCACGCCACTGGCCGGACTGAGCCTGCATGTCGACCGCGCCCTGGCCGACCCACAGCCGGAAACGGTGACCGATGCGCTGATGCACATCCAGCGCCTGACCCATCGTGCCGCGCGGACCACCTCGCAATTGCTGTCGCTGGCCCGCGCGCAGGCCTCGCCGTCGGACAGCGAGGAATTCAAACAGCTCGATCTGGGCCGGTTGGTTCCCGAAGCCGTTTCGCTGCGCGTGCATGACGCGCTGGTCGCCGGCGTGGACCTTGGCTATCAGAGGCCTGCAGCTAAGCAAGCGCTATGCATCATGGGCGATGCTGCCAGTGTGCAGGACCTGCTGGACAACCTGATTGACAACAGCGTGCGCTATGGCGGCCGCGGCAGCAGCGTCACTGTCTCCCTGCAGGCGCGGGCTGATGGTGGCGCCAACCTCAGTGTCGAGGACGACGGTCCAGGGGTAACGCCCGAACTGTTGCCACGCCTGAGCGAGCGCTTTTTTCGCGCCGCCAGCAACGGCGAGGAAGGCAGCGGGCTGGGTCTGGCGATCGTCCAGCGCATTGCTGAGCGGCATGATGCCGAGGTGGTCTACCGTTCAGGTGAGGAGTGTGGCCTGTGCGTCGAAGTCCGCTTCCCGCCGATGACGACGCATTCCGCATGAGTCCGAACACCCACATTCACTGCACCTTGCCTATACGCCTGATCGAAACCCTATTGCGATCCGCCACTTCGCCTTCACAATAGTGAGTGACGCTGCCGTGGCCAACCAATAATGATGACCACCACGGATATCGACCAGTCGCGCCAGCGTCGGGTCATCGCCATGGAACCATGCATACCGTGCCATTTCGATTCTTGAGCAGGGCAATCTCCACCAACCTCCTGCGTGGCTGCCTGATGGGCGTGCTGCTCGGTGGCGTGGCCGGCTGCGCTGCGCCAGTGCCCAAGCTGGCACCGCCGCTACCGGTGCAGTGGCAGCATGCACTTGCCTCGGATCCCACCAAGTCGACCGACCTGCATGGTTGGTGGCATGCCTTCGGTGATCCGGCGCTGGATGCCTTGGTTGACCGCGCATTGGCCAACAATCTCGATGTAGCCCAAGCAGTCGAGCGCATGCGAGCGGTGCGCGCAGTGCAGCGTAGTGCTCAAACACGCTACCTGCCGTCGCTGCACGCGAGCACCAGCGACGTGGTCGAACCGAGCGCACATGCCTCCTATCAGCTGGCCGGCTTCGATGCCAGCTGGGAACTTGGCCTGTTCGGCCGCGCTGAAGGCTCCCGCCGCGAAGCGCGCGGTGCACTGGATGCGAGCATTGCCGATCTGCGCACCGCTCAGGTTTCACTGGTCGCCGAAGTCGTGCGCGAATGGATCGAGTTGCGCACGGCACAACAGCAGGAACAACTGCTGTCGCAGATCAACGGGGCCCGTCAGCACGAATACGAATTGCTGCAGGTGCGCCAGCATCTGGAGTTGGTGGCGCCCAGCGCGGTAGATCAGGCGCAGGCGGCATTCGCGCAATCCACGGCCGCTCTGGCAGCCCCCCGACAGGCCATCACTGCCAGTGCCCAGCAACTGGCCATGCTGCTCGGCCAGAATCAGCCCGACGCCGCCTGGTCACAGCCAGGCACACCGCCCGAACTGGGCGCATGGCGACTCGACAGTGCTCCGGCAGACCTGGTACGCACACGCCCCGAAATTGCCCGCGCTGAAGCCGATGTGCTGCAGGCCGCCGGTGCACTGGCGCTGGCTCACGCCGATCAATTTCCACGTATCGGCCTCGGCGGTTCGATCGACTGGTCGGTCGACATCTTCAACGACAAAAAACATGGCACCACCCCCAATTCGATCGTCGCGATAGGGCCGGAGATCAATATTCCCCTGTTCGACTGGGGCATCCTGCTGGCCGCCAGGCACGCCAAGGATCACGAGCTCAAAGCCAGCGTGCTGGCTTATCGGCAAGCCGTACTGCAGGGTGTGACTGAAGTGGAAACCGCACTGGGCAGTGTGCAGCAACAGCAACAGCGCGAGCAGCAGACCCAGCATGCCTGGCAGGCACTGCAGCACGTCGACCAGACCGTGCAGACCCGGGTCAGCTTGCAGCTAGGCAGCCCGCTCGATCGTGCCGAGAGCCAGATCGCCGCCGATCAGGCTGCGATCGAACTGGCCGATGCCCGTGCCGGGCACAGCCTCGCTTACGTGGCGCTGTTCAAGGCACTCGGCGGTGCGCCATTGCCGACACCTACCGAAACGCCCCCTGCAGCCAACACGGACGAGGTACACCGCTGATGGTGGCCCTCGCGCGCAAGACGCTGATCTACGAATGGCGGCGCTTCCTGCCAGCCATGCTGGCGGTTGGTTTTGCCGGCCTGTTGCAGCTGCTGCAGATCGCGCTGGTGCTGGGCATCTTCGGCAGCACCAGCCTCTACATCACCGGTTCATCGGCCGATGTATGGGTGGGTTATCCAGGCACCCAGAGCGTGGGCTCGGGTCGAAACATCGATGCCGACGTGGAATCACGCATCCTGATGGATCCGGCCATACAGCGCGTCGAACCGTATATATGGGTCGACGGTGACTGGCGCGGTCCACGCGATACCGGCGGTGTCTCGGTGTTCGTTTCCGGCATCGACCCGCGCCCGGATGGCCTGATGTTCTCCAAGGCACTGCCAGCCGATCTGCGCGCGCGGCTGGCGGAGCCGGATGCGGTGGTGGTCGACCGCTCCGCGCTGGATCAGCTCGGTGTCGACATCGGCCAGACCGCCACCATCAATGGCCATCAGGTGCGCGTCGTCGGCGTCAGCAGCGGCCTACGGGCGCTGGGTGGCGTCAACGTGCTGTGCTCGCTGGATACCGCGCGACAACTGGATGAGGATCCGGCCGACATCGGCCCCACCTACCTGGTCGCCAAGTTGCACGATCCTAGCCAGGCCAATGCCGTCGCCGTGCGCCTGCGCGGCTCCAAAGCGTTCGGCCCCTACACGACCTGGAGCGCCAAGGATTTCGCGCAAATCTCGGTGCGCTACTGGCTGTTCGACACCGGCGCCGGTGCCGGCGTGCTGTTCCTGGCCGGCATCGTGTTTCTGGTCGGTGCCGTGATCACCAGCCAGACCCTGATTGCTGCGGTCAATGGCTCGATGCGCGAGTACGCCACCCTGAATGCCCTGGGTGTGGGCGTGGGTGCCTTGCGCAAGGTAGTGCTCGAACAGGCGTTCTGGGTCGGTGCGCTGGGCCTGCTCGGTGCCGGCCTGCTTGGCATCGTGCTGATGCTGCTGGCACGCAGCCAGGATGTGCCGGTGTCATTGAATATACGGGCGGTACTGGCCTGCATCATCCTGGTGATGGGCCTGGCCGCGGTTTCCGGACTGGCCGCCATGCGCAGCATGCGCCGCGCCGATCCCGCCACGTTGCTGAGGTAGTCGCGATGCATCCTGCCACGGCCATCGAACAGCTACCCGCAGCCGCCCTGTTTGCCGAAAGCATCAGCAAATCCTTCATGTCCGGCCACCAACGCACACAGGTGCTGGATGGCCTCACGCTAAGCATCGACGCCGGCGAGCTGACCCTGATCTCCGGCCCCTCCGGTTGCGGCAAAAGTACCCTGCTGGCGATCCTCAGCGGCCTGCAGAAAGTCGACAGCGGTCGCGTGCAGGCACTCGGCAGCGAACTCGGCCAGCTCGACCTGCGTGCGCTGGAACGTTTCCGCCTGCAGCACACCGGCTTCGTGTTCCAGGGTTTCAACCTGTTCCCTGCGCTGAGCGCATTCGAGCAGGTTGAGTTGCCGCTGAACCACATGGGCCTCTCACGCAACGAGGCACGTCGCCGTGCGCAGCAATCGCTGGAGGAAGTCGGCCTGGCGCATCGCATGCGCTTGCGGCCGTCCGAGCTGTCCGGCGGCGAGAAGCAGCGCGTGGCGATCGCCCGTGCGCTGGCCAAGGAACCGGAGCTGCTGTTCGCCGACGAGCCGACCAGTGCGTTGGACGCCGCCAATGGCCAGATGATCATCGATATCCTGCACCGGATCGCCCGCACGCACGGCACCACCGTGTTGTGTGTCAGCCACGATCCGCGTCTGGTCGTCCACGCCGACCGCGTCCTGGCGATGGAAGACGGTCGTATCCTAAGTGACCAGCGACCAGACACGTCTGACAACGGAACCCCATCATGAAGTCGCCCCTGTTTTCCGCGTCGCGGCACCCGCATGCCGCGCTACTGATCCGCCTCGGCTGTCTGGTCGTAACCATGCCGTGGTTGCTGGTTGCCTGCTCCAAGTCCACTGATGCGCCAACCAGTGCCACTGCCAAACCCGTCGCCGCGTATACCGCCGTGGCACGCGGCCGGATCGACATCGAAGGCGGCCTGCTAAGCCTGTCGATGCCACGCGAAGGTACCCTCGCCAAGGTCACCGCGCATGAAGGTGACCACGTCAAGCAGGGACAGCTGCTGGCTGCACTGGATACCGAATCGGCCACGCTCGCAGTGGATGCCGCGCAGGCGCAGATGGAGCAGGCGCAGGCGCAGCTGAAACTGCTCGCCATCAAGCAGGTGGCTGCCAAGCAGCGCGCCCAGCGGCTGACCGCTGCCGTCGCTGCCGGTGCCGGCGATGGCCAGAGTGCCGATGATGCACGCGAGGCCGCGGCACAACTTGATGCCGAACAACAGGCCGACCGCGCAGCGCAGGACATGGCCGACCAGAAGCTGCAGGAAGCCCGCTACGAGCTGAAGCAGCGCAGCCTGCTCGCGCCGTTCGACGCCGAGGTGATACGCGTGCTGGCGCAGCCCGGTGCCAGCGTGTCGCCATCGGCTGGCCCGTTGTTCACCCTGCTGCCGCAGAAGCCGCGAATTGTCCGTGCCGAGCTCAATGAGAGCTTCGTCGGGTTGATCCAGCCGGGCATGCATGCCGAGGTGGTCGCCGACGGCGGGAGCGGCAACACCCCGTTGAGTGCCCACGTGCTGCGCATTGGCCAGGTGTACGGCCCAGCTACACTGGAAAATGACCCGCAGATACGCGCCAACGCGCGCACCGTGGAATGCGTGCTGGCGTTCGACCAGCCACAGGACCTGCGCATCGGCCAGCGTGTGATCGTGCGCTTCGGCGCCGCTTCGACACCGGCCCCAACCCCCTCGAAAGACTGAAGAAACTGCGATCTGCGACCCTTTACCGTATCAGGGACCGTTGTCGCTCAAGCGATGGCGGCCTACCAGTACAGGGCAACCGTGTGATTCAGCAGACTGATTTCTTCTTCGAGGGCGGACGCAGCGGCGTGCTGCTGATCCATGGCCTCACCGGCACACCCATGGAAATGCGTTTGCTCGGCAAGGGCCTGAACCGTGCCGGCTTCACCGTGCACGGCATGCAACTGGCCGGTCACTGCGGCAACGTCGAGGATCTGCTCGCGACCGACTGGCACGACTGGTATGCCAGCGTTGAAAAGGCGGCTGACGACATGCTCGGCAAGGTCGACCACTTGTTCGTCGGCGGCCTGTCGATGGGTGCACTGCTCGCACTCAAGCTGGCGGCGGATCGCCCGCAGCAGATCGCCGGCGTCGGTGTTTACGGCGCCACCTTCCGCTACGACGGCTGGAGCATTCCGTGGTCCGCACGTCTGTCGTTCCTGTTGCCCTTGCTGAAAAAGCTGGGCATCGGCCGCAACCGCAGCTTCATGGAGCAACCACCTTACGGCATACGTGACGAGCGCCTGCGTGCGCAGGTCAGCACCGCGATGCTCAGCGGCGACAGCGCCGCCGCAGGCCTGCCTGGCAACCCGTGGTATTCGCTGGCCGAGATGTATGGCCTGGCCGCCGAAGTACGCAGCCAGCTGCCGCAGGTGACTGCACCGTGCCTGGTCGCGCATGCCAGCGAAGACGATGTCGCCAGCCTCAAGAATGCCGAACTGGTGATGCGTGAAGTCAGCGCACCGGCCGAGCTACTGTTGCTCAAGGACAGCTACCACATGATCACCATCGACAAGGAACGGCGCACCCTGATCGATCGCTCGGCCGCGTTTTTCGACAACATCGCCGCGGGCCACGGCATACAGTGTGTCGCGGCCTGATGATGCCGGCGGCGGGTTCCATCTCCAGCCTGGTAGCGGTTCTGTGGCTGCTCAATGTCGTGCTCGACACCGGCGGCCAGCTGGCGTTCAAGGCAGCGGCCAATGCGCCCGGCGATGGCCTGACCCGCTGGCTGCACATGGCGCGACGCCCCTGGCTGTGGCTCGGCATCGGCTGCTATGTGATCGAGTTCCTGATATGGATCGCATTCCTGTCGCTGCTGCCGCTGTCCGAAGCCATCCTGCTGGGGTCGATCAACATCGTGGCCGTGATGGTGGCCGGGCGCCTCCTGTTCGGTGAAAAACTCACCCGTCTTCGTGTGGCCGGCATCCTGCTGGTGACGCTTGGCGTGGCGATCGTGGGAGTAGCCGGATGAAACACGGCTGGTTCTACCTGATTGGTTTCCTGCTGCTGATGGGCTTCGACTCGATCGGCGCGATCAGCTTCAAGTACGCCGGCATGCACGCCTTGCCCGTGGAAGCCAACATCGAATGGTTATTGCGCCTGTTCGCAAAGCCTTGGGTATACGGCGCGGTGGTGGGTTACATCGGGGCGTTCTTCACCTGGATGACCCTGCTCAAGCACGCACCGATCGGCCCCGCCTTCGCCGCCTCGCACCTGGAAGTAGTGTCGGTGATGCTGCTGTCGGTGTGGCTGTTTGACGAACACCTGACCGCCGGGCGCGTGCTGGGCGCGGTCGCGATCCTTGCCGGCATCGTCTGTCTGGGGCTAGCCGAAAGCCACGAGCACGTGCCGGAACCTGCCGAAGCCTGAGCACCGGCTAAGCTGCGCGCATGCTGCCCCGTCGCTCTCATGAACTGCCACCGACCGCCGGCCTGCCACTGCGGCTAAGCGACCTGCGTCCAGGTGCAGCCACCCTGGCTGCCGACATCGCCGCACAGTTAGGCACTCCGCCGTTGCAACTGGAATGCTCGGGCACCGCATCGCTGCTGATCGCGCTGACGGCCCTGCACGAGCTGCAGCCGCAGCGCCGTCGCGTCGTGGTACCCGCGTTCACCTGTCCGCTAGTGGCGATCGCCGTGCAACAGGCTGGCCTCGAATTGCAGCTGTGCGATCTGCGCGCCGGGCACTACGACATGGACCCGGTCGCACTGCGCGCGGCCTGCGACGAACGCACGCTGGCGATCATTCCCACCCATCTGGCTGGCCGCGTCGCTGATGTCGACGATGCGCTGGCGGTGGCCAACAACGTCGGCGCGTATGTGATCGAGGATGCCGCGCAGGCGCTGGGTGCACGCCGCGCTGGCGTCAGTGTGGGGCTCGCCGGTGATATCGGCTTTTTCAGCCTGGCCGCCGGCAAGGGACTGTCGATCTACGAAGGCGGCCTGTTGCTGGCGCGCGACCCGAAGCTGCACGAACAGCTGGCGCGTACGGCTGCACGCATCGTTCCGCATCGTTTCGGCTGGGAATGGAAACGCAGCATTGAATTGCTCGGCTACGCCGCGCTGTACCAGCCACGCGGCTTGCGCCTGGCGTATGGCAATCCACTACGCCGCGCCTTGCGCCGTGGCGATCCAGTGTCCGCAGTAGGCGATGACTTCCCACTGACGATCCCGCTGCACCGTGTCGGCCGCTGGCGGCAGGCAGTGGGTGCACATGCCGCCACGCGCCTGCCGGCGTTTCTCGACCAGCTGTCTGCGCAGGCGCAACGCCGCCTGCCGCGGCTGCGCCTGATCGACGGCATCGAAGTACTCGATGATCCAGCCGGCGCACAAGGTACCTGGCCGTTCCTGCTACTGCTGCTGCCTGATCAAAAGCGGCGCGATGCTGCGCTGGCGCAACTGTGGCAAGCCGGCCTGGGTGTCAGCCGGCTGTTCATCCACGCTCTGCCCGACTACGCCTATCTCGCCGACATCGTCCCAGCGCAAGACGTGCCACATGCGCGGGACTTCGCTGCGCGCAGCCTCAGTATCAGCAACAGTCCATGGATGACTGACGACGATTTCGAGACGATCTGTCGCACGCTGGAAGCAGTGCTGATCTGAGTCAGCCGGATTTTGCCGTAATCGCCTCCAGCAACTGCAGGTTCAACGCATGCTGCTGCGCCTGCCAGCCAGCCAGTTGCGCCGGATCGATCTCGGGCTGCTCGTCCATCGCCGACAGCTGGCGTTTCCACCAGCTCTGGTAGCGATAATGCGAGACCTCGCCGTTGATGTCGCTGCCGACCAGATCAGTGCGCAGGCTGTCGATCAAGGCCAGGGCGTGACCGGTCAGCATCCGACCCTGATCCCAGTTGGTATGCGCCACCTCGGGCGAAAACGCATCCTTGTCGATCGACAAATAACTCGGCGCGGTCTGCGTGCGCTGCAATTCGACGAACGCATCGACCATGGCCTCGGGCGTGTCGAAACCACGAAACGCATCTGCCAGGCCGAACCGGCGCGCCCAGCGGGTATCCACACCCATGTTCCAGTAGGTGAGCTTTCCGCGCAGCAGTGGTGTCAGGTAATTTTCCCATGCATGGCCAGCGCCGATATCAGCCGAGGTGATCCCGAGCACATGCACATGGCTGACGCTGGGCAGCATCGCCACGCGACGCACCCACGAACCGCAATGCACGCCGAATGGAAAGCGCATGTTGTCCGGGTGGTTGTCGAAGACCACCACCTGCATCGGCACACGCGGTTGCAGCCGCGCAATCAGTGGCCAGCTCAGGTGATGAAAATCGCCACTGCCCATGAACACGGTGCCGTACTCGGCCGGCAGCAACTCGTCGAGCATCGTGCGGAAGCGCCGCATGGTCGCCAGCGAGCAACCGAAGCGGATCGACTCCTGCCAGTGCTCCAGTGGCAACACCAGCCGATCAGGCAAGGGCCCGACCGACTGGTCGATGTCGAGCACGACAGGTCGGTTCGCCAGATCATTCATCGGTAACCTCCGTGGCTGCCTGCCAGCTGCGATCGCTTTCGAAATGACTGCCGAGCCGGCGCAGCAATGCACGCAGCAGCGGGTTGCGGGCATATACCGCGTGGCGCGTGAAGGTCATGCTTGCACCCAGAAAGGATTTCACTTCGGGATCGGTCCAGCCGGCCACGTAATGGGTCAGCGCCTGCTGTCGCGCATAGTCGAGATTGTGCATCCAGCTGACGAAATACAGGTTGTGCTCGCGCGCCTGCGGATAGGCGAAGCCGACATACTTGTCGATCAGTTTGCCACCGTGCTCGTAACAGAGGTTCCAGCCGATCATCTGCCCCGCATGCCGATAGACGAACACCACGCCATTGCTGCCAGCATCCTGCAGCACCTCGCGGAAAAACGCCGCGCTCAGCCGGTCGAAGTGGATCTCGCTCTGCGCATACACGTTGTCGAACAGTGCGTAGAACTCGGCCAGCGTCGCCGCATCATTGAAACGCGCGTCGCCGGTGCGCACCGCCTCGACCTCGAGATCGGCACGCGAGCGCAACTTGCGCCGGATATTTTTCCGCCGGCCGGATGACAATCGCGAGAGATATTCGTCGCCCGACGCGAAATCGATCGGCACCCACGCCAGCGCCTGACCTTCCAGCAACACATAGCCTTCACGTTCACAGGCACTGGCGAATTCACGCGCATACGCGTTGTCGGCATCGCTGAGCAGCGGCGAATCCTGCGCGATGTCCTTGACGATCATCAGCTTGCATTCACGTCCATACGCCGCCTTCAGCCCTTGCGCCAGCGCAGCAGGCGGCACACTCGAGGGCAGCGGCGCGTATTCGGACACGGTGGTGCCGGCAAACTGCGTACGCCAGCGAAGCAGGCGCCCCCACAGGCGATACAGCGGCATGCGGGTCACGCGACGGCGCAGCACGTCGTCCGCCGTGGTCAGCAGGTCGAACGGCGCCACGAAGCTCGGCATGCCTTGCGGTGACAGCTGTACGGTGAAGCCGAGCGGTGGCTGCGCCATGAAATGCGAGAGCAGTGCGTCCGGTTCCAGTTGTGAAATGAAAGGCATGAGTAAGCCAATTTGCCTAGACTGGTGAGTATGTAAAACTGCGGTTTGCAGCCAGGAGCCTACTCGTCATGACCGATACGACCCAGCAACAGGTTTTCGACATCATCGCCAAGCAGGCCAAGATCGACGTGACCACGATCAAGCCCGAGTCCACTCTGAAGGACCTGGGCATCGCCTCACTGGAGGCGATCGAGTTGATCTTCGACATCGAGGAACACTTCGACATTACCTTTCCCGACCAGCAGGGCGCCAACTTCGACACCGACACGACGCAGAGTCTGGTCGACGCGGTGCAGAAGGCGCTGGACGAAAAGGCCGCTGCGGGCGAAGGATCGAAGTGATGCCCACGGTTCCGCAGATGCGCCGCGTGGTGATTACCGGCATGGGTGCGATCAGTCCGCTCGGTGTCGGCGCCGAAGCGCTGTGGCAGGGCCTGCGCGAAGGCCGTAGTGCCATCGGTCCGCTGCAGCATCCCGATGCCGATCGCCTGCGGGTGAAGATCGCCGCGCAGGTGCCGGCGAGCTTCGACCCGACGGCGAATATCGACGAACGCACCCTTATCATGCTCGATCGCACCTCGGAATTCGCACTGCATGCAGCGCGCGAGGCGATCGCGCAATCCGGGCTGGACTTCAGCCAGAACGGACTCGGCGTGCGCACGGCCGTTGTGGTCGGCACCGGCGTCGGCGGTGAAACCACCCAGGACGAACAGAGCAAACGGCTGTACGCGGAAAACTCCCAGCGCGCGCATCCGCTCACGATCGTGCGGGTGATGACGAATGCTTCGGCCAGCCAGATCAGCATTGCCTACGGCCTGCGTGGACCCACCTTTGCAGTCTGCAGCGCCTGCGCCTCGGCGAACCACGCCATCATCCAGGCCGCGCAGATGATCCGCTACGGCATGGCTGACGTGGCCATCACCGGCGCTACCGAAGCCTGCCTGACCTACGGCGCCCTGCGCTCGTGGGAAGCGATGCGTGTACTGGCCGACGACACCTGCCGCCCGTTCAGCGCGAACCGCCGCGGTCTGGTGCTTGGTGAAGGCGCTGCCATCTTTGTGCTGGAACTGCTGGAACATGCGCAGGCACGTGGCGCCACCATCCTGGCCGAGGTGGCCGGCTTCGGCATGACCGCCGATGCCACCGACATCGTGATGCCCAGCGCGGAAGGCTCCTCCGCGGCGATGAGCCAGGCGATGGCCGACGCGGGCCTCGCCCCGCAGGACGTCGACTACATCAACGCTCACGGCACCGGCACCCAGGCCAATGACGTCACCGAGAGCCGGGCGATCCGCATGGCCTTCGGTGCGCACGCCGATCGCCTTGCGGTGTCCTCGACCAAGTCGATGCACGGCCATGCATTGGGCGCTTCCGGCGCGCTGGAACTGGTGGCGGTGGTCGGTGCCATGCGCGACAGCGTGGTGCCACCCACCGCTAACCTGGACAAGGTCGATCCGGCCTGCGATCTGGACTATGTGCCGAATGTCGCCCGGCCGATGCCGGTGCGTGCTGCACTGAGCAACTCGTTCGCGTTTGGCGGTCTCAATGCGGTGTTGGCGATCAAGCACGCACCCTGACGAGGTTTCCCCCGGCAACAAACAAAAGAACCCGGCGACAGGTCGCCGGGTTCTTTTTGCGCGTGATGATCCACGCGCGACCGACATTAGCCCTTCTTGGCTTTGGTCAGCAGCTGATCGAGCAGCGACATCGCCAGATCGATTTCTTCGTGCGTGATGTCCAGCGACGGCGCGAACGTGATCACGTTCTTGTACCAGCCGCCCACATCCAGCACGAGGCCGATCTTCTTGCCGTTGTGCTCGAGGTCGCCGGCCAGACCGATGTCGACCATCTTGTCGAGCAGTTCCTTGTTCGGCGTGAAGCCATCATCGGTGCAGATCTCGGCGCGCAGCGCGAGGCCGAGGCCGTCGACGTCGCCGATTTCCTTGTGCTTCTTCTGCAGGTCGCGCAGGCCTTCGAGGAAGTGCGCACCCTTCTTCGGCACCGTGGTCTCGTAGTCCAGCTCGTAACCCATCTTGATCACTTCCAGACCCAGCGCGGTGCCGAGCGGGTTGGAGTTGAACGTGGAATGGGTCGAGCCCGGCGGGAAGACCGTCGGATTGATCAGCTCTTCGCGCGCCCACAGGCCTGACAGCGGATTCAGGCCGTTGGTCAGCGCCTTGCCGAACACCACGATGTCCGGCGTCACGCCGAAATTCTCGATCGACCACAGCTTGCCGGTGCGCCAGAAACCCATCTGGATTTCGTCGGACACCATCAGGATGCCGTACTTGTCGAGCACCTTCTTCAGCCCCTTGAAGAAGCCCGGTGGTGGGATCACGTAACCGCCGGTGCCCTGGATCGGCTCGACGTAGAACGCGGCGTATTCGCACTGGTTCGTCTTCGGGTCCCACACGCCGTTGTATTCGGTCTCGAACAGGCGCTCGAACTGGCGCACGCAGCTGTCGGAATACTCTTCCGGAGTCATGCCCTTCGGGCGACGGAACGGATACGGGAACGGCAGGAACATCGCACGCTCGCCGAAGTGGCCGAAGCGGCGGCGATAGCGATAGCTCGAGGTGATCGACGACGCGCCCAGCGTGCGGCCGTGGTAGCCACCCTCGAACGCAAACATCAGGCTCTTGCCGTTGCAAGCGTTGCGCACAATCTTCAGCGAATCCTCGATCGCCTGCGCGCCACCCACGTTGAAGTGCACGCGACCGTCGAGACCGAACTTCTTCTTCGCATCCAGCGCGATCGTCTTGGCCAGCTCGATGCGGGTCTGGTGCAGGTACTGGCTGGCCACCTGCGGCAGGCGGTCGATCTGATCCTTCAGCACGTTGTTGAGGCGCTGGTTGCCGTAACCGAAGTTCACGGCCGAGTACCACATCTGCAGATCGAGGAACGGCGTGCCGGCAGTGTCGAACATGTAGCTGCCTTCACCGTGACGGAAGATCTTCGGCGGGTCCACGTAATGCACGGTGTCACCGAAGGAGCTGTACTTCGCCTCGTCGGCGAGCAGCTGCGCGTCGTCGATGAAGCCGGCGGCGGTCTTGTCGATTTTCATGGAGAAAGATCCGGAATGATTCGGGGTGTCGGAAGATGTAGCGGCGTACAGCGTGATCAGGAAACGGCAGCGTGCGCCGGCTCGTGATGCCAATGGCTGGACAGGCTGCCGTTGAGCAGCTTCGGCAAGAACTCAAGCGCATCCTCGAAACCGGTGATCGGCACGTAGTCGATACCGGTCGCACGGCAATGCTCGATCAGGCGATGCTTGGCAAACACGAAATCGACGCGATCGGCGGCGCAGAAATCCGAGGCGCCGTCGCCGATCAGCAGGGTCTTCGCACCGGTCTTGCGTGCCTGCGCCACGCAGGCGCACTTGCAGGTACCACTGCGGCAACCGTCCGCCTGGAACGGCGAGGTCAGCTGCCACTGCTTCGGCGGCTGGGCCGGCGACAGATGGTTGGCTGCCAGCGGCAGGTTGTCCAGGCCATAACGGCCGAGAATCTGGTGGATCGCGTAATCGAGACCGTCGCTGACGATGCGGATCGGCACATTCAACTCGCGCGCCTTCGCCACAAAACCCGGGAACGCGTGATCGATCCACAGCCCGGCCAGATGCGCGTCGAGCTCCGTACGAGTCATCTGCAGCAGATCGACCTGCCCGGACATGCACTCGCGCGAACCGATGCGGCCGGCGCGCCAGTCCTGCTCAAGCACTTCCCAACCCGGACGACCAAAACGGTCGAGCAGGGAGTCGATCACGTCTTCGACCGAGATGGTGCCGTCGAAATCACAGAGGATGGTCCAGCCAGACACGGACATCAGAGGGAGCTCGCGCTAATAACGATACTGGCTAGGGTAGAAACGCTGCCTTTCGGCGCCCTTTCCCTTTACGTAACAAATGCTGAGCAAAAGGCCGCCACTGTGCCCCCATTCAGGCCCGCAGGCCCTATGCTGCCGCCCCCATGAGCCATACGCCCCGGCATTCCCGCCCCTTTCGTCGACCCTTGCTGGTGACCAGCCTGCTGGTGTGTCTGCTATGGGCACACGCCAGCATGGCCGATACCGACCCAAACATCTTCGCTGGCGGCGTCGGCATGGAATACCTGCCCAGCTGGCCTGGAGCGAAAACCTCGCGCACCCAGCCGATACCCTACGTCGACATCGAGATCCCCAACCGCGTCAGCCTGTCCACCCTGGATGGCCTGCAGGTCGATCTGATCGGCGGCTCCGTGCTGCACGGTGGCATCTACGGCGACTACCAGTGGGGTCGTGACAGCAGTGACCTCGGCGTATTGCGCGACAAGATCGCCCCGCTATCGCCCCGCCTCACGCTGGGCGGCTACCTGGAGTGGCAACTCACCAAGCAGATAGATGTCGGAACCGATCTCAGCCACGACACCAACGGCGCCGGCGAGTATCTCGACATCTACGGCGAGTGGGATCTGCCCAAGGTATGGCTGCTCGAACATTCCGTGGAGCTGCGCTGGCAGGCCATGAACGCGCATGCGATGAACCGCTTCTTCGGCATCGACCCGGCCCAGGCCAGCACACTCAACGTACCCGCCTGGCAACCAGGCGCTGGCAGCCAACTCGCCACGCTGGAGTACGACCTGTTCGTACCGACCAGCAAACACACCGGTTTCGCGCTGGCACTGGTCTATGGACGACTGCTTGGTGACGCCGGTGACAGTCCGCTGGTGACGCGCTTCGGCTCGCGCACGCAATGGAACGAATCGGTGGCGTTCATCTACCACTTCTGAGGCAATTTCAAACCGCCTTTTCCAGTCATCCAGTCTCTTCCCTACCGTCATCCCAGCGCAGGGCGGGATCGCACCTGGCCTGCACGAAAGACTGATCAGACAGCCCACTCAGCCGCTGCGAAATGCATCCACGCAAGGACTGGAATGGCAGCACATATCGCACGCCCATGACGGCCCCTGACCCCGGCGATACACTCGCACTGCACTCAAATCCTTCATCAGGAACCGATATGGCAAAGTCGCTCGCCACCCTGCTTGCGGTCATGACGCTCACCCTGGTGATCCCTGTCGCCCACGCCGACCAGACCATCGTGTTTCTTCGCCACGGCGAAAAACCACCGCTGGGGCTGGGACAACTCGACTGCCAGGGCCTGAATCGCGCACTGGCTTTACCACAGGTAATGCAGGCCAAATTCGGCACGCCCACCGCGATCTATGCACCCGACCCCGGATCGACCGCGCGAGACAAGGGCGTCGAATACAACTACATCCGCCCGCTGGCCACCATCGAGCCGACCGCCATTCGTCTGGGCATGCCGGTCAACACGTCATTCGGAGTGCGGCAGATCACGGAGCTGGAACAGGAACTCCTCAAGCCCGCCTACAGCTCGGCGACGATCTATGTGGCATGGGAACACAATCTGGCGCAGCAGGCAGTGCAACAACTGGTTGCCTCCATCAGTGGCAAAGCGCAACAGGTGCCGGTGTGGGCCAACGATGACTTCGACTCGCTCTACGTCCTTCACGTGAAGTGGCAGAACGGCAAGCCGATTTCAGTTAGCTTCGAGAAAGAAGCCGAAGGGCTGAATCACCAGTCGGCCGAGTGTCCTGGCGCACGCTCCTGAGCGAACGGCAGCGGCATATTTCGTAGCCAGGAATATTTCTGTTCCAATTCCTCGCCAGGAATGACTGCTATCGACCCGTAGCTAACGGTCAGCACGGTCCGCTAATGCGGGGTTATTAACCGGTGCTCTGTGCCGCTTGCCTGCGCATTGCGAGGGCTGGCATAACAAGAATCCCGGCGCCATCAAGGATTGCATGCACGATGATGCAGGCCCAGAGATTTTGGGTGCGCGTAAAGAGGAGCGTAATAACAAACGCGCAGACAAAAACCGGGACGAGGTGAGCAAGCCCCAAGCGCAAATGACCAAGCGTGAACGCAGCAATCGAGAGAACGCAGGCTAACCCGATGCTACCGAGCAGATGCTGGCCTACACCGATGGCATAGCCGCGAAACAGCACCTCCTCAGTGACAGCTGCCGTCACCACCACGAAGCATCTGTGGCCGAACGGCAGGCGCAAAAGATTTCGCTGCAGCTCGAGCTGTTTCGGCGAAGCAGCACGAAATTTGCCTCGCACGGATACATAAGCGCTGAGCACAACGAACAGGATCGCCGCGGCAGAAATAGCCAGCCCCAGACTTTGCCATGTGGGCCATTCCAAGCCGAGATGCACATGCCAAGCCTCGCTGTTTGCGGCAGCGATGACGAGCACAGCTACAGCAGCTATCCATAGGGTGAGACGTGGAACCGGTGAAAATTGATTGAAACCCAGCCACGTGAAAAACACGAGCAAAAGCGGCGACCCGAAAAGCGCCACAAAAAGACCCACGTATAGAAGCTGCGGCATTGGATACCTTCCTCTCCGGTGGTAACTATGGAATGTACGGGCCCATGGATTCGGCCTTACATCTCGCGTTAAACGCCACCAACTGGAGCATAGTCACGTACTAAACCAGCGTTCAAATGCCTGCGGGAGTGGCTGGACATGTTTTTACCCTCTCCATTCAAAAAATGACGGTCGCGGTCGTTACTTTGCTTTCGTGGCCCGCTCCGGCAGAGTGACGATGGATACTGTTCGTTGCACTTGATTCTTGGCGCGTCCACGTTTCGCAAACTGCTGAATGAGCGCTTCCAGCTCTTTCATAAAGCCGGCAAATTCCTTCGATCCCGCGCTGAAAGTCACCTGCAAGTAGTGGACATCATCGCGCACCACGTCGACGTCATCGGCACGCATGTAGCGGCCAAAGTCCTCAAGTAGCGACGCGACAAAGATCGAGAAATATTTCAGATGGGTTCTTGGGTCGATGGCTCCGATGTCTTCCGGAGCCACCTTTCCGGCATTGGGATCGAGTCGATAGGTGCGTTCCAGGGCGCCACGCACGGGTGTTTCCGAAGTGACGATCAAGGCGCCGGCTTCGACCAACTGCTTCACGTGTCGGTAAAGCGTCGCTTGTGGGACATCGTCAAGCTTTTGCGCCAAGTCTCGAGCGGTAAGTTCCGCTCCTCCTAAAAACGCCCGCACGATCCTCAGGCGTATCGGGTGCAGCAAAATATCGATGGCAGTCTTTTCAGTCAAAGAGCAGGCACACCTTTATCAATTTTGATAAAGGTATCTCAAGGTTCTAGACAAGGTCAAGCGGGCGCTGCCTATTGCGACTTCATCGGGATCCGCCGCGCCCAGACACGGCGTTAGACATCAGAAGTTATCGACGATGATCAACTGCTTTCGGCTGCTCAGAGCAGCCGAAAGCAGACAGCTCAACACAAGCTCTCATCGGTCATCCCGCGTCCAGATCGCCCCATCCTCTTCCCGAACCGGAAAACTCGCGATCGGCTCGTAGGCCGGCGGTTTCGTCACCGCACCCGTGCGCAGATCAAAGCGCGCCCCATGCCGCGGACATTCCACTTCGAAACCATGCACCTCGCCACCGGCAAGATCGCCGCCGTCATGCGTGCAGGTGTCCTCGATCGCGTACAACGCGCCGTCGATGTTGTAGACCGCGATCGGGGTGTCGCCATCCCACACTACCTTGAACTCGCCCGGCAGCAGTTCGCTGCGCGTGCCGACTTTCACCCAATCCTTCATGCCGCCTGCCCGGCGAAGTCCTTGACCAGCACTTCGAAGCGCAGGTCGTCGCGGCGCGGAATGCCGAAGCGTTCGTCGCCATACGGAAACGGTTGGTATTCGCCGGTGCGGCGATAGCCGCGGCGCTCATACCAGGCAATCAGTTCGGCGCGCTGCTCGATCACCGTCATGCGCATCGCGCGGCACTGCCACTGCTCACGCGCCATTCGTTCGGCTTCGGCCAGCACGGCCTTGCCGAGGCCACCACCCTGCTCGTCGGGATCGACCGCGAACATGCCGAAGTAGCCGGACTCGCCCTGCCGTTCCACATGGGCGCTGGCGATTAGCCGCCCGTCGCGTTCGGCCAGCAGGATGCAACTACCGGGACGGCTGACCAGTTCGCCGACCGCATGCTCGTCGGTACGCCGACCATCGAGCAGCTCCGACTCGGTGGTCCAACCGCGTCGGCCCGAATCGCCACGATAGGCAGATTCGACCAGCGCCACGATGATGGGGATATCGGCAGCCCCGGCTGTGCGGAATACGGGGAAAGTGGGTTCGCTCATCGGTTGATGATAATGCGCGCCCGGCCCGCATCACCATGATCTGCAGCAACTCCCGGCGGTGGCCACCCGTGACCTTCGACACTGTCTACCACCCCGCATCACTGCCTACGGTTCAGGGTCTGTCTGCCCACGACCGGGCAACACATGCGCGATCGCGCCAATCAGGGAGAACCCATGAAACATCGAATCGTGAAACCGCTGGCGTTTGCCGTAGGCATGGCCTTGTGCACCGGCGCCGTCGCCGCCACCCCCAGCGTGTTCGATGTGCACGAGCTGGACAGCAAGATCAGCGCCTGCAGCGACTTCAACGGCTTCGTGAATGCGAAGTGGATCGCGGCGAATCCGATCCCCGCCGACCGCACGCGCTGGGGCTCCTTCGACGAACTGCGCGAGGCCAGCCTCAACGTGCAGCACAAGATCGTCGAGGACGCCGCCAGCCATGTCGCCCAGGCCAAGCCCGGCTCGATCGAGCAGAAGATCGGTTACCTGTACGCCTCCGGCATGAACGAAGCCGCCGTCAACAAGGCCGGTTTCGATCCGATTAAGTCGCAGCTGGCCGACATCAGCGACCTGAAGAACACGGCCGATGTCGTCGGCTATATCCGTGACAGCTACGCCCGCGGTGAACCGGTGCTGTTCCGCTTCGGCGGCAATGCCGATTTCAAGAATTCCAACAACGAGATCGCCTACGCCGGCCAGGGTGGACTCGGTCTGCCGACCACCGATTACTACAGCAAGCCGGATTTCGAGAAAATCCGCACCGCCTACGTGGCGCATATCGCGAAGCTGCTTGAGCTCACCGGCGTCGGTGCCGCCGATGCACAGCAGCAGGCCAAATCAGTACTGGCATTCGAGACGCGTCTCGCCGCTGCATCGCTGGCGCGGGTGGAGATGCGCAAGCCGGAAAACCGCTACCACTACGTCAGCATCGCCGACGCCGACAAGGTGACGCCGAGCTTCGACTGGGCCGCGTTCTTCAAGACGCAGGGCGCCGACGTGAAGGACGGTTTCTCGCTGTCGCAGCCGAAATTCTTCGCCGAGATCCAGAAGATGTTCAGCGACGTGCCGCTCGCCGAATGGCAGGCCTACTTCCGCTACCACGCGATCGCCAATGCGGCACCTTACTTGTCCGCGCCATTCCAGCAGGAAGACTTCGCGTTCGAACAACAGACCCTCAACGGCCAGAAGGAAATGCAGCCGCGCTGGAAACGGGTCCTGAACACCACCAACGATGGCATGGGCATGGCGCTGGGCCAGTTGTATGTGGCACACAATTTCTCTCCGGCCTCCAAGCAGCGTGCCCAGGAGCTGGTCGACAATCTGCGTGCTGCCTACAAGACGCGCATCGAGAACCTGCCCTGGATGAGCGACGTGACCAAGCAGAAGGCGCTGGAGAAATGGGCTACCTTCGTGCCGAAGATCGGCTACCCCGACAAGTGGCGCGACTGGTCGGGCCTCGCGCTGACGCCGGACAACTACTACGCCAACGTGCAGGCGGCCGACAAATTCAACTACGACTATGAAATTGCCAAGATCGGCAAGCCGGTGGACCGCAGCGAATGGAGCATGACGCCACAGACGGTGAACGCCTACTACAACGCGCAGCAGAACGAGATCGTGTTTCCCGCGGCGATCTTGCAGCCGCCGTTCTTCGATGCCAAGGCGGATGATGCGATCAACTACGGCGGCATCGGTGCGGTGATCGGCCACGAGATGGGCCACGGCTACGACGACCAGGGCAGCAAGTTCGACGCCCAGGGCAACAACGTCAACTGGTGGACCGATGCCGATCGCAAGGCGTTCGAGGTGCGTACCGCGAAACTCGCCGCGCAGTTCGACAGCTACGAGCCGCTGCCCGGCAAGCACGTCAACGGCCAGCTGACCATGGGCGAGAACATCGGCGATCTCGGTGGCCTGAATGCGGCATACACCGCGTTGCAAATGGCGCTGTCGAAGAACCCGGCCGAAGCGAACAAGAAGATCGACGGCTATACCGAGGATCAGCGCTTCTTCCTCAACTGGGCGCGCGTATGGCGCGGCAGCATCCGTCCCGAGGCGCAGCTCACCCTGCTCAACACCGATCCGCACGCACCCGCGCAGTTCCGCGCGATCGGCGCGCCGTCGAACATGCCGGAGTTTGCCCAGGCGTTCCAATGCAAGCCTGGCGATGCGATGGTGCGTTCGCCCGAGACGCAGGTGAAGATCTGGTAAGCCGCAACAGCTGAGTCGCCCGGAAAGCCGCGGTCATCGCGCCGCGGCTTTCTTTTATGCGGGTACGCGCGCCCTACCTGCTTCGTAGGCTTTCAGGTGCGCATAGACCACTGCCAGCAGTGAACAGTCGCCATGCGACTGGCCGGATCGGGCCAGCATGTCGCCGATGACATGATCCGCTTCGATCGCATGGCCATGCTGCAGGTCGCGCAGCATCGACGCCGTCAGGCCCGAGCCGGCCTCGGTCAGCACGCCGCGGGCGCGTTGCAGCGTCGCCTCCCCAGGCGCATGACCGGATCGCTCCGCTACCGCCCGGCATTCTTCCAGCAAGCCAAGCGTTGCGGCCACGCCGCCAGGCGCGGCGACGATATCGCCCACTGGTGCGCGCATCAGGCAGGTGATGCCGGCCAGCGTTGCCAGGAATATCCACTTGTCCCACATGTCCTGCAGGATCGTCTGGCTGGGACGCGCATCAAAGGCCGCCCCGGTGAGAACCTGCGTGATCGTCTGCATGCGCTCGGACAATGTCCCGTCGCGCTCGCCAAACGTGAGGCTGTGCGACTGGTTCAGATGCTGCACGATGCCTTGCGCATCCAGCGTGGCGGCGATCACGCACTGGCCACCAAGCACGCGTTCCGCGCCGAACCGCGCATCGAGCAGATCCAGATGTCGCATGCCGTTCAACAGTGGCAGGATTGCGGTTTGCGGGCCGATCGCCGGCGCGATGTCCACCATCACCTGTTCAAGCGCATAGGCCTTGCAACTCAGCAGCACGAGGTCATATGGCGTGCGCAGATCACGCGCCAGTACGGTCGGTGGTGCCGACAGGTTTGCATCGCCGGTGATGCTGCGTATCACCAGACCGTTGCGTGCCAGCACTTCAGCACGTGCTTCCCGCACCAGGAACGTCACATCACGCCCATGCTGCAGCAGACGGCCACCGAAATAGCCACCGGTGGCACCGGCGCCGACGATCAGGATGCGCATCGCTGGGGGTCCTGTTGCTGTACCACCGGTTGCTCATGCATGCGTCCGATTCGCGTGTCCTTCTCGCTCCACAGCGTATTCACCCAGGTCTGGAAACGTTCACGGAACGCCACGTCATTTTCGTAATTGCCATGCAACTCGGCGTCGATCGGCAACTCGCGCAAGTGCACGCGGATATCGCGGATACGGCCGGCGATCAGATCCATCATGGTGCATGGGCCGTTGGGATAGACGATGGTGACGTCGAGGATGGCATGCAGCGCATCGCCCATCGCATCGAGCACAAACGCCACGCCACCGGCCTTGGGCCGCAGCAGGTAACGATACGGCGATGACTGCGCATCATGCTTGGCCGGCGTGAAGCGCGTGCCTTCGACGAAGTTCATTACCGACACCGGCATGTGGCGGAATTTCTCGCAGGCGCGCCGGGTTGCCTCCATGTCCTTGCCTTGCAGTTCCGGGTGCGCGGCAAGCGTCTCCTTCGAGTAGCGCTTCATGAACGGGAAATCCAGCGCCCACCATGCCGGCCCCAGCAACGGCACCCAGATCAGCTGGCTCTTGAGGAAGAAGCGCAGGAACGGAATGCGCCGATTGAAGATTTTCTGCAGCACGGGGATATCCACCCAGCTCTGGTGATTGCACAGCACCAGATAGTTGCCGTCATAACGCAAATCCGTCAGTCCCTCGAGCTGCCAGCGTGTACGGGTAAACCAATCGAACATGAGGCTGTTGACCGCGATCCAACTTTCCGCGATGACGATCAGGATGCGCGAACACGCAAGCCGGATCATGCGGACCGGCATGATCACCTTGATCAGCGTGAACACAAACAGCGGCAGCACATGCAGCACGATGTTGACGGTGAGCAATAGCATCACGAGGGGGATGCGGAGTAGAGCTGGAAACGTGGCGAACATGGCATCAATCGCTGATGGGAATGGTGCAGAGTAACTCCGCAGGGGCTGGGGTGTAAGCGCGGCAGTCGGGATATTCCGGGATGCGCGGCGCGCGAAGGATTGTTCGGCCCATCCTTGGGCCTCAAGCGAAGTACCCCGTCGCCAAAGCATCACGGCCAATCCACGCCATTCGCAATAAAGTCACGAGCGAATACCGAGCTGGTGACGTCTTGCTTGCCGATGAGGCCACGCAACATGGAGGACTCCGCACATTAGTGTGCCTGCGGAAATATTTGGAGCCGCTGATTGCCACCGAGGAGAACTAGACGTTCATGGTCGGTAAGTCACTTACGAACGCCCCAACTAGGCCCGTGCTATTCATCGGCTGCGCCGGCTGGTCGATTCCGGCCATAGTGACGAACCGCTTTCCCGAGAGGAATAGCCACCTCGAGCGATACGCCCAGAGGTTTAATAGTGTCGAAATCAATTCCTCGTTCTACCGCTCGCATTTGCCAGCTACTTACCGTCGCTGGGCGGCCACCGTGCCTGAGGCGTTCCGGTTCGCAGTGAAGATGCCCCGCTCGATCAGCCATCAGGCTCGGCTGCACGACTGCGAGCCGGCGATGCAAACTTTTCTTGACCAGGTCGGGGAATTGGGAACGAAGTTGGGATGTCTATTGCTGCAGTTGCCGCCCAGTTTGGCCTATGCATCAGCGGAAGCGCTGAAATTTTTCGATCAGCTAGCGCGGCTGTATCAAGGTCGAACAATCTGCGAGCCGCGGCATGCCTCATGGTTTCACCCGGCCGTTGATCGCGCGCTGCGCGAACGGGGCATAGCCCGCGCGGGGGCAGATCCTGCACGGCATCCGCGGGCCGCGATTCCAGCCGGCGATCCTCACCTACAGTACCTGCGTCTGCACGGCTCGCCGCGGATCTATTACGACAGCTATTCCGAATCCACGCTGCACCGGATCGAGTATTGGCTATGTCGCCCCAGTAGCCAATGCCTCCAGCGCTGGTGCATCTTTGACAATACCGCGCTTGGTCACGCCGCGGCCAATGGCCTAGCCTTGATCGAGTACATTCATAGAGCTTCGGTCGTTAATTGACCAACTTCACGTCGTTCGATCGGCAAGTAACTGATTGCGCTATGCCGTCAGACTGCATTGCATGAGGACTTTTCCATTCGCCACTGTGCCGGCATGGATGAAACCCAGTCTTCCCATAATTCTCTGAGCAGCCCGACGTTCTATCTTGCGATTCTCGAGGGTGACGATCAGACGGCGAGGTGCGCCAGGTTCGTGCACCATGGCTTTGAAACCTTCGATCATCGTCTCCATCACACGAACATTGAGACCTACCAGCCGACTGGCCGGCCGAATGAATAAACGAACGAATCCATAAGATGCGCCGTGATCATCCAGAAGAATCGCCACCGTGCAAGCGCCTGCGATATGGCCACTTTCCATCTCCTGGAGAACACATGCCACCTCGAATGAGCGGCGCCAGGCTTCGTCTGGACTCGTCAATGCTCCTTCCCGCAACCAGAATTCCACGATTTGCTGCCGCAGCCTGTCCGAGACATTGCCAAATACCCACCGGGTCTGAAGGTTCTGTCGTGTGGCAACCGGTGCCGAAGGCGTTTTGATCATGGAGTCCATCGCGTTTCCTGTTGCAACCAATTGGCTTCAGAAGTGTATGTAAATTAAAGATCTGTCTATTCGTGGAAACGATATGAGACTGAATACAACAGCGTCTACACATTGAGCTATCGGCAGATCTCCAACGAGTACTTTAGAGCTGAAATGATTTTTGATCGCCGCGATGGGGTGCCTGCGCTCGATGTGCGACCCTGCAACAGGCATCATCCGGACCATGGACCGCAAAATTGTACCCACAAAAAAGCCCTGAAAAATCAGGGCTTTATGCAATCTGGCGGAGAGAGAGTCCGTCTACCCAGAGTCCAAGCGCATCCAAACAAGTCCATACAAATGGCTTAACCACGCCATCTACGGCGCATTGTTGTCCAAAATGGCTCATAGGCGTCCAATCAAATCCAGCGTATAATCGTGGGTAGGAACAGGGGTAGACAATGGCTCGCACGCTCGAAAAACTATCTGATCTGAAGGTTCGCAGGATCCAAATACCTGGGTACTTGGGTGATGGTGGCGGCCTTTATCTGCAAGTATCCCCCTCCCTCTCAAAATCGTGGGTGTTTCGTTACCAAATGAACGGCCGCGCCCGAGAGATGGGCTTGGGCGCATTCCATTCCTTTGGCCTGAGTGATGCGCGGAAGCGCGCCATGAAATGCCGTCAGCTTGTCGCGGATGGCATCGACCCCATCGATGATCGTAAGTCTGCCCAGCACCAGAAGCGGCTAGCCGAGGCACGAGCGGTGGCGTTCGGTCGCTGTGCCGCTCTGTATATCGAAGCGCATCGCAGCGGCTGGAAGAATGCCAAGCATGCTGCTCAGTGGGAAAGCACGCTCGCGACTTACTGCAAACCGATCTGGAATGTACCGGTCGATGAGGTCGATACGGAGCTCGTTATGCTCTGTCTCAATCCTATTTGGACGACAAAGACCGAGACAGCAAGCCGAGTACGGGGGCGGATCGAGTCGGTGCTGGCGTGGGCAACAGTTCGCAAACTCCGAACCGGTGACAACCCCGCGGCGTGGCGTAACCATCTGGACCAACTGCTACCCAAACGCAGTGAGGTGCAAAAAGTCAAACCCAGGCCCGCATTGCCCTACGTTGAGATTCCTGTATTTATGTCAAAGCTTCGCCAGCACCAAGGGCTGTCCGCCCGCGCGCTGGAGCTGCAAATTCTGACGACTACGCGGCCAGGCGAATCTGCAGGTGCGCAATGGGATGAGATCGACCTGCCAAAAGCCCTTTGGATCATTCCAGCTGAACGAATGAAGGCGGAAAAGGAACATCGAGTGCCCCTATCGCCTACAGCAGTCGAGTTGCTACGTTCGTTGATACCGAAAGTGAAGGGCAAGCCGGTCGTTCCATCCGGCCATGTATTCCCTGGCGTGAAGGGTCAATCCCTGACCACTGCTGCAGGCGAGAAGCTGATGAGGGGCATGCATGCTTCAGATATTGCCAAGGGAGGCAACGGGTTCATGGACCCTAGAGAAAAGAGGCCTTGCGTGCCCCATGGCTTTCGATCCAGTTTTCGTGACTGGGCAGCGGAAACAACCAAGCACTCGCGTGAGGTCATCGAGAAGGCGCTGGCGCATCTCCTCAAAGATGCCTCAGAGGCAGCCTATCAACGTGGGGATTTGCTGACTCGGCGTGCAAAGTTGATGAGTGACTGGGACCGCTATTGCAGTTCCCCCGCATAGTGTTGCGCGCACCAAGGCGTAGCCATGATATCAGTCCAACATCAACTCCTCTCTTTTGATAGAGGCGGCCAAGATTACAATCGATTTGAAGGGAAGGTCGCCTGACCTGTGTGAGTCTGCCGCTGCGACGGCAGGCTCACTTGGCCGCATCATGACTCACCCACCAGCAGAGCGGCGCTAAACCAGAAAAAACGCCTAGTCTTCGTAGATGCTGAATAGGCGATGTGTGCTGGAATGCAGAGCGTGACGCGAGTTCCGTTGCCTGGTGGCGACTCGATGGAGAGCTTCGCTGACATCTGTCTGGCGCGCTCGCGCATGCCCGTCAAGCCCCAGTGTCCCGGCTTCTCACCTACATCCAGGACGGCCGGGTCGATGCCGCTGCCGTTGTCTTGCACCTCCAAAATCAGTACGTCGGGACGATAGTCAAAATGAACGGTCAGCAGACTTCCACCAGAATGCTTATAGGCGTTGAACATGGCTTCCTTCATGATGAATGAAGCCTCTTCAAAAATCTCCTTCTTCAGATTTCGTTCGACGCCTTCAACCGACACGTTCAACGTCGTCCCGAGACGGGATATCTGTTGTTTCGCAAAGACTGATAGAGTCTCGGCGAGATTGCCGTATTCTTCGGATCGCAATCGAGAGACCTGATCTCTGCTTTCGACAATGATCTCGCGCGCTTGATCCAGGTCCTGATTTAGGAATTGTCGTTCGGCTGTATCTTCCGGAAGTCTGTTTACACGAGCTTGCATTTTCATCAATAGTCCCGGAAAACTCTGCAGCAACGTATCGTGCAAATCACGCGCGATCCGTTCCCTCTCCGCATGCCGTGCTTCCAGACGAACGCGTAGGCGACGATTGACCTGACGGACACGAAATGCAAAAACTTGCCAAAGTGCGAGAACCACCATGCATGCGCAGAGCACCATAAACCAGAGCGTCTGATAGAACGCAGGCTTAATGGTGAACCCTACGTGGGCGCCCATATTGTTCCAGACACCATCCTCATTGGCTCCTATGACATCGAAGTGGTGGTGCCCGGGTCCAAGATTCGAATAGCTCACCTCGCGTTGCAAACCCACCTCGCGCCAATCGTTGTCCAAGCCACGCATACGAATTTTTGCCTCCACACGTTCCGGCATGGTCATGCTCAGCACGGAAAAGGTGATCCGAACATTCTCGGTATGCGCCGGCAATGTCAGTCCGTCTTGTGGTGTATAGGCGTTGCCATCCGCCTCAACAGAATCGATGACCACTTGAGGTGGCAAGGGATTGGAGATCAACTGCGCAGGGTCGAGCCAGACGACTCCGTTACTGGTCGCGAACCAGAGTCTTCCGTCCGTACTTTTGATGGCCGACGGCAGTGGATATTCCAATGCAGGGGAGCCGGGTAGCCCATCCAGTGTGTCGAACTTTCGAAAGTGCATCGGATACGACGGATTAATTTCGGCTTGACGCACATCCTTTGCTGGCAGTTGGAATACACCGTCTAGCGTGTGGACCCACAAGTCGCCCTGCGCCGAGAATATGATCCCCGTGACGCTTTTCAACGAGCCACCATCGGCCAGTCCCACCATCTTCAAACGCAGCCCATCCATGTAACCCAGGCCGTCACTACCTCCTATCCATACACGATGACCGTCCTCTTGAAAGGATTTCGCGTCGCCGACCACCACGCCTTGAGCGGGCCCGAATGTGGTGACTTTATCCCCATCAACGATGACAATTCGATTGTCCCTGTAACCCAGCCAGACCCTTCCGTCAGCATCGGTAAAGTCCACGCGCGGCGTGCCGCTGATAGACGATTTTTTCCACTGACCATTTGCCCATGTATACAATCCCGCTCCCGATTGGCCGCTGACCGATACCCATAACGTATCGTGCAAGTCTTTGGTTATTGCCAAGACAAGTGCAAATGCCGCGGTATTGGCATTAGGGCGATTTGCCACATGCTCGGCGCCCGCATCGCTCATCTTCCAGATTCCACCTACCCCTCCGATATACACCACACCATCGCGGTCGGCGTATGCCGCAAGCGTGTAAGGCGGCACACCAAACGTCTTAAGTTGCGAGTCTTTGAGCTCCATGACCGGCTTTGACGAACTCCCAGTCCAGATCGATCCCTCCGCCCCCGCCGCCAATGCAAAATCGTGAGTGCCCGCCGGAAAAGGGGCTGGCGCGAAATTGCTGCGACTGAATCTATCCACGCCGGCGCCGGTACCGACCCAGATGTTGCCCTCTCGATCGAGCAGCAACGGCCATGCGTAGTCGCCACTGAGTCCGTTGGAGCTACTAAATAGCTCAACTTTCGAGTTCAGCACGGATAGATCGGTCTGCTCACTGATTGCACTAGACGCGATGTGGCGTACGCCGTCGCCCAATCCATTAATCCAAAGCCCTCCCAGACGATCAAATAACATGCGCTCCGAGGAAGTCGTCGTAATGCTTCCGGGAGCCCGAACCGGCATCCCCGCGCTTGTTGTCCAGCGCTCAATGGCTCCGCGCAAATGCGCGACCCATACGCTGCCATCGGGGGTCTGTACGATGTGACTCACGAACCCCGCTTGTTCCAGAGGCACAAATTGCTTGGCGTCCGCGGCGCGGTAAACCAACTCTGTTCCAGTACCCGCCCAAAAAGCACCGTCACGGGCGATGAATAAGAATGTGGCGTACTTACCCTTGAATCCCTCATCAACACCAACTTTTTTGAAATGCTCCCCGACGAGTGTGTAGAGACCACCGACACCATAAAGCCATATCGCGCCGTGACTGTCCTCAACGAACCCGTCAATTTCACTGTGATCAGGAAGCCCCTCTTTTGGGCCGTAATGAATTAGGCGGCCGTCTTTCAGGAAACTTGCGCCACCCTGTTCGTAACTGATCCATAGGCCGCCATCCGAACTGGCATATAAACCAAAGACAGCGCGGCTCGATGATGACTTGTCATCAAAGCGCTCAAACCGAGCACCGTCAAAGCGGTACAAACCGTGGTCAGTGCCGATCCACAAGTAGCCATCCGACGTTTGCGCTAGTGTGGCGACCCCTGTAGGCGCACCACCTTTACCAGTCCATGCCACATGCTTGTAACGATCGAGCGTCCATGGACGCGGATCGGCGTGGACCTGACATGACAGTAAGAGAATGATGGCGGCCAGCAGCCATCCACAGAACGCCCGAGCCATATTCCACTTATGGCGCAACACGAAATCAGGGATGCCCAACTCTTCCAGCACAGAATGACTACGGATCGTCATGCGGGATGATTCCGGGCACGTTGTTGGCGCGGCTAGGCTTCGTTCAATCTCTTTTGACTCGCGTAGCTTTTATACATATCCAATCAACCTTGTACAAGCGAGGAAGGCAGCGCTGCGCTAGCTTTGGTCTCAACGCGAACATCGCGAAGCGGTTTGGCCAATGGGTTCGTCGGAAGCGTGTCCGCAGCCCACTGCTTAAGGAGAAACCCATGCGCATCGTCCATTTCGAGAGGGGAAATGTCCTAGGGATTGCGGCAGATGAAGGCTCAGGCTGGCACGGCCTCACGGAGCGCGAAAACGGATTTCCAGGCACCCTTCCCGAACTGATTGCGCAAGGTGCAGATCTGTTACGCATAGGCAGAGGCCTTCTACCTATGCATGCAATCGACCTCAACGCAGTTCGGATACTGCCTCCAGTGCCCAAGCCGCCGAAAATCTTCTGTGTCGGTCTCAACTACGATGATCACCTCGAGGAAAGCGGACTCAAAAAGCCGGTCTATCCCGAAATTTTCGCGCGGTTCGCGACGAGTCTGATCGCTCACAGCGAGCCGATCCTTCTGCCACCCGAATCGATCGCACTGGACTATGAGGCAGAGCTCGCCGTGGTGATCGGCCGGGGAGGACGCCGCATCAACCGCGACAGAGCCCTCGAGCACGTTGCGGGCTACTCCCTCTTCAATGATGCGACGATCCGCGATTTTCAACTGCGCACGCCGCAATGGACGATAGGCAAGAATTTCGATGGCACAGGGGCGTTCGGCCCTTGGCTGGTGACGCCCGATGCCCTGCCACCGGGGGCTCACGGGCTGCACATTCAGGGGCGCTTAAACGGCCAGGTGATGCAGGATTCGTCTATCGACAAGCTCATTTTCAGCGTCCCAGTGCTGATCGAAACAATCAGCATCGCGATCAGTCTTGAGCCGGGTGACGTGATCATCACTGGAACCCCCGGTGGCGTTGGAGCGGCGCGCAAGCCGCCTATTTTCATGAAGCCGGGCGATGTCTTCGAAGTGGAGATCGAGGGAATCGGTGTCTTGAGCAACACCGTCCAGAGCGAGTCACAAGAGGATGCGCCGCGATGAGAAAGCTATTTTCTGCGACTCCTTCGCGCATTGGACGAGGCAATGGCCCATCAGAGAGCGATGCAGTTCCCGCCTCTCTGGTCGATGGGACACCCACTAATCTGAAGACTGATCTCATCAACCTATTGGGAAAGCAGAGCGTCCTCCACAGAGCGATCGATCTCGTACGGTTTGCCTCCGACGCAAGCCCATATCGGCTCATCCCACAAGTCGTCGTGCAGCCTCGAACCACCGAAGACATCGTCAAGCTCTTCCGCTATTGCCGAGAGAACGGGAGGCACGCGACGCTTCGCGCCGCGGGGACCAGCCTGAACGGTCAATCTCTATCGGACGATCTACTCATCGACGTGCGCCGTCATTGGTACGGCGCCAAAGTGGAGGACGATGGCTTCAGAGTGCGCGCGCGTCCTGGAATGATCCTAGCGCACGTAAACGCAATGCTCGGGCGATACGGCCGACGGCTCGGACCGGACCCGGCAAGTTCGAAAGCGTGCACCATCGGTGGCGTGATCGCTAACAATTCCGGTGGTATGCGCTGCACCGTCAAAAACGACGCTTATCAGACAGTTTCGGCGATGACGTTCGTAACAGCCTCCGGTGCTGTAATCGACACCTCAGCTTCCGACGCGGAAGCTGCATTTGAACGAGCCGAACCTGATCTTGCGGGAGGGCTGCTGGCACTTCGCGAAGAGCTGCTCGCCGACCGGGAGTTGGCCGACCGCGTGCGACGCAAGTATTCGATACGGAACACCCATGGCTATCGGCTCTGCGCGCTGCTCGATGGCGAGACGCCACTTGAAATCTTTCGTCGTCTGCTTGTGGGATCCGAGGGCACGCTGGCATTCGTTGCCGAAGCGGTGATTGGTACCGTTCCTTCTCCGAACGTGACCAGCGTCGCCTGGATACCAGTCCCAACCATCGACGAAGCAGTCGGCTTAGTTCCCAGCCTCGTTGCTCTCGGAGCCACCGCCGTCGAGTTGATGGTCGCCCCCGCCCTCACTGCCGCCGGCCAAGCTTTCGCGAACACCCCTTGCTATTGGAAAACTCTCGATCCAAAAGCTGCAGCCCTGCTCGTCGAGTTTGGCGCCGAAGACATGCAAGCGCTTGAAGTCTTGCAAAGCAAGGTCGTCGAGTTGACCGCTCACGCCAATCTACTCCATCCCGTAGAGTTCACGAGCATGGAGGAAGCTGTCGAGCTGGCGTGGCACGTACGCGAAGGACTACTCGGGTTGATCGGCAAACTGCGTCCGAAGGGTTCGACGCTCATAACCGAAGACGTGTGCTTCCCGCCTGAACGCCTGGCGCAAGGGGCAAGAGACGTCCAAGAATTGCTGAGCAAGCACGGCTTCATCCCCGGGGTCGCGGGCCACGCAGCCCACGGAAATCTTCACTTCACGCTGGTCGCAGACTTTGGCGACCCAAAAGACCACACGCGGTACGAGGTCTTCATGAAGGAGCTCGTCGATCTCGTCATCCGAAAACACGACGGCTCACTAAAGGCTGAGCACGGCACCGGTCTCAACATGGCGCCTTTCGTCGAGGCAGAATGGGGCGCAAAGGCCACCGCCATGATGTGGCGAATCAAAGAACTCGCCGACCCTAAAGGCATCTTAGGGCCGAACGTGATCCTGACCCACAATGCAAAAATCCACTTGGAGAATATGAAATCGGTGCCGTTGATCGAAAACGTCACGGACTCCACGCAATGCATTGAGTGCGGATTTTGCGAACCGGTTTGTCCCAGCCGCAACGTCACCATGACACCAAGGCAGCGGATCGTGACCAGGCGTGAAATGGCCCGCCAATCGCCTGAATCCCCGATGCTTGCCCAACTGCAAGAGGAATATCAGTACGACGGAATCGAGACCTGTGCCGGCGATGGTACATGCGCGATTCCCTGCCCGATCGGAATCAACACCGGCGCGCTGATCCGCGAATTCCGTGCAAAAGAGACCACGTCGACGGCCGACAACGTCGCGTTGCGACTCGCCAAGAACTGGAGCGCGGTCGAGACGCTGGCCCGAGGTAGCCTGTCCGCCACGCATGCGTTCTACAAGCTATTCGGAGTCAAGCCACTGACGGCATTGACCGGGGCTGCGCGAGCGATCGTGAGTTCCGATCTGATGCCCAGTGTGCCGGGTCCTATGCCTCGGGCAGCTCGGGCTCCGTCTTCGACTCCAAAAAATGGTGCCGTAGCCGTCTACTTCCCCGCGTGCATCAATCGGATGTTTGGCCGCGATCCGGATGGCCCGGCTTCGCCGTCCTTGCCGGAGGCATTCGTCACGCTGTCCGAACGAGCCGGAAAGCCGTTGTGGATTCCGCCTGATGTCGCCGGCCTATGTTGCTCCACTCCTTGGAAGTCGAAAGGCTATCCCAAAGGCCACGCGTTCATGGCCAAATCCATCGCCGACGCCATGCTGCGATGGAGTGACGGCGGTAAGCTCCCGATCGTCGTTGATGCAGCATCTTGCACTCTCGCTCTCAGCCAGGATATTGCTTCAATACTCGACGCTGAGACCAAGGCCAAGTACGAGAGTTTGACCATCATCGACTCGATTGCATGGTGTCGCGACCTGCTTCCGAAGTTGACTATCCGGCGGAAACTCGGACGGATCGCCGTACATCCAACGTGCTCTATCACACATTTGGAATTGGCTAAGACGCTCAAGCAAATCGCGACACATTTGGCCGATGATGTCGAGGTGCCGATTGGTACGACCTGCTGTGGCACGGCTGGTGATAGAGGCCTCTTACATCCCGAACTCGTCGTCTCGTCGACCCGCGAGATCAAAGCCGTTCTGGATGCTCACCCGGCCGAGGCCTACATTTCAGCGAACCGAACCTGTGAGATGGGCCTTCGACATGCGACCGGGCGACCGTATGAGTCGTTTGTTTTCCTGCTCGAAGAATTGAGTCGTCCGGAGGCGCACTGACGAACGATCCGAGCGCATCGAGACGCTTACTTACCGACAGATCGGCCCTCCGAAACGCTTCTGCGAATTGCGAGTAGCAGCCTGCAGAACTTTTGCAGCCTCCTCTGCTCTGCCTAACCGCATCCACCTCAGCCTCGCGCGCCGCTGCTCGCAGTTGCTACATACCGCATAAGACCACGCATTCGAAAACATGGATCCTGCTGAAATCGGGCCTTACTAAATCGATCGCCGAATAGGAGCCAACCCATGCCATATTCCGACTACAAATGTTTCCAACTCAAGTTCGAATCCGGAGTCGCATTCATCAGCATCAATCATCCTCCGATAAATCTTCTTGATGAAGTTCTGTCGCCGGAATTCGACAGACTCGGTAGAGAGCTCGAATTCGACGAGAGTGTCCGGGTTATCGTCTTGCAGAGCGCTCTTCCTGATTTCTTTATTGCCCACTCTGGTTTAGGCCGGGTCGGAGCTGCTTCCAAATTGGTATCGCATACGCGAAGCTTTCGTCTTACACAGATGATCGGCGAGCGCTTCAGGAACATGCCCAAGGTCACCATTGCCAAAATCGAAGGACGGTGCCGGGGCGGCGGGAGTGAGATCGCGCTGGCTGCGGACATGTGTTTTGGTGCCATAGGCAAAGCGATCTTTGGCCATCCAGAGGTTGCGGTTGGGCTTGTACCGGGCGGCGGCGCTACGCAACGATTGCCACGGGTCATGGGACGCGCACGCGCCTTGGAGGTGCTGCTAAGTTGCAATGATCTCTCGGCGGAGCTGGCAGAACTTTACGGTTATATCAATCGAGCGTTGCCGGCCGAAGAGTTGACCCCCTTTGTCGAGAAACTGGCTCGCCGTGTAGCTGCATTTCCTGCGCATACCATCGCTCACGTCAAGGCAGCGGTGGACATTGGAGCATTTGGCTCCTTGGCCGAGGGGCTTCTGGTGGAAGCTCATGAGTCCGATTTGAGTGTGGCCAGCGAGGTGTCGCAAGCGCTCGTCAAGGAAGCATTGAGGGTCGGGGCTGAAACGTATGAAGGCGAGTTGGAGATGGATTTCATAGGGAGACTCTCCCCAACAAAATAACCCCGTGAGTCAAGATTGGCCGCACTCACATGCAGGGTGCGACACTGCTCAATGCTACGCATGATCCAATTTATATCGAGGAAGATGCATCGTTTGAACGATGGTATTCAGTTCAATGCGGCAGGCCAGGCTAAAGGGCTCAATAGGCGACTTCCCGGCACTGAGCGAGAGCTTCTGTATTTCATTCAGCGTCATATTTTTTTGAGAAAAATTAGCCGTTATCTTGCGCACGAGTGCCTCAGCTTCCTTCACGACTTCGCTGGAAGATGTAAGCCTCATTCGGCCCACCAGCGCGTGGACTTGCAACAAGCTCTCGAAGTCCTCCATGTCACGCGTTAGTGAACTGACGTACAAGTGCGATGCTTGATTAATGAAGTCAGAATATAGGGACTCCCTGGACGCCACGCTCCTGGTCAGAAATTCTCTGCGTGTCGTGCTCCTCTGTAAAATGACATTACTTAGAACTGGTGCGAGCGCGCCGATAGCAGAGCCCGTGAGCGCAGACAATGTGCCAATCAATGCCGTTTCCATAAGCACTCTTTCGAGGTTTGGGTCGAAATGGCGTAGGGATACTTATATAGCCCCCATACTCCTTGCTTTCACGAGACCACTCGCTCTGCTTGCCACTCGACAAGTGGTAGGCACCCATAAGCAACTGGGCGCTATCGGGCTTCATGATCATGTGGTCGCTATTGTTGTACTAGCCTGCATGTTCCTTCATCACCGGAACAGCTCCACTTATGCGCAACCCCTCTATTTCGGTTGCGTCGAATCCCAATTGCTGAAGAATTTCATCATTGTGCTCTCCAATCCTTGGAGCTCGCCTGGCGGATACCTTGGCAACACCATGCACCTGAATTGGGCTGCTGATTGTCGACGTCAGCTTACCGCCGGCGCCCTCGAGCGGAACGATGATGTTATTGGCATGAAGCTGTGGATCGTTAATGACTTCTCGCTGGTCACGCACCGCGCCGAACGTCACGTGAACACCGTTGAACACCTTGTACCAATGCTCCATCGGGTGCGCGCCGAAAACTTCGTCCAGGATGGCAGTGAGCTGCGGCATATTCGCCAACAGCTCTGCCGGATCGGCGAATCTCGGATCGGTCAGCAGATCGGGGCGGCCGATCGCGGTTGCCACGGCCGCCAACTTGTCAGAAGTAACAACAAGAACGAACCACGTGTCATCAGCAGCGCGGTAGACGTTCATCGCCGCATTCGCAGGATTTTTTCGATCGTGCAACCCAAAGAATTTTGCGTCGCACAGCGCAGCTTGGATAGAGACGCTCGCAGACCATACGCCTTGCGCGAGTAACGAGGTCGTGACATGCGCCCCTTCACCCGTTCGCTCTCGACGATACAGAGCGGTAACTATCGCCGAATAGAGTCCGACCGCGGTCGCGTTATCGCCGCTGCCGGCCACCGGCCACGTGGGTGGTGCGCCGGCATCACGCGTCATCGACAACAACCCGCTGCGAGCCCAGTACGACGTAATGTCAAAGCCAGGGAGATTTGCATCGGGCCCCTTATCGCCGAAACCCGTAACGTCTGCATAGATCAGACGCGGATTCCATGCAGCAACATCTTCATACTCAAGCTTAAGTCGCGCACGTGCCGGGTGCGGCGTATTGACAATGAGAACGTCAGCCCATTTGACGAGTTTCTCGAGGACCTGCTGGGAGCTCGGAGACTTCAGGTCGAGCGCCATACCCCGCTTGTTGCGATTGTTCAGGTGCCACGGGTAAGCATCCTCGGCGACAGGTTGTGGGGGAGCGTTGTGCGCGTGCCGCCACAGTTCGCCGCTTGGCGGTTCCACTTTGATGACGTCAGCGCCGAAGTCGGACAAGATCACCGCGGCACTGGGACCTGCGATGAAGCTCGCCATATCAACCACTTTCAGTCCGGAAAAAATATTCTCGCTTGCCATGTGTGTTCTCTTTGAATTGCTATATGCGACTGTTACTTCAGCGCCCTTGAAACCGGGGTGCACGTTTTTCGAGGAAGGCGGAGGTACCCTCCTTCTTGTCTTCGCTGGCGGCACAAATGCCGAAGTAGGCAGCTTCCAGCGCGAGGCCTGCGCTTTGGCTGGTCTCCATGCCTTTGTTCGCCGCATCCAAGGAAAACTTCACAGCAATGGGCGCGTTGGCCGCTACCTGCTTCAGGATGGTTTCGGCACGACCAATCAGGCTGTCCGCAGAAACGACTTCGTTGACAAGGCCAATGCGGTAGGCTTCTTGCGCGGAAATTGTTTCGCCGGTGAGGATCAGTTGCAACGCACGCCCTTTTCCTACAAGACGCGGCAAACGTTGCGTTCCACCCCCACCGGGCAAGAGGCCTAATTTCACTTCGGGCTGTCCGAATCTGGCATGTTCCACGGAGATCCGCATGGTGCAGGCCATGGCCGTCTCGCAGCCTCCACCAAGCGCAAAGCCATTGATCGCAGCGATCACCGGCTTGCCAAGATTTTCAATAAGGTCCAGCACACCTTGCCCGAACCGGCTCGACTCCTCCGCTTCGTAGGTGTCCAAATGCGCAAGTTCACCGATATCGGCGCCAGCAATGAATGCCTTGTCACCCGTACCGGTTAGGATCACACCGCGCACGGAGGTGTCGGCTTTCGCATCCTCGAACGCAGCTTTCAAATCTGTCCATGTGGACGTACTCAGAGCGTTGAGTACCTTGGGCCGATCGACTGTTACGTAGGCAATCGAACACTTTTTCTCGTACAGAACGTTCTCGAGGTTCAACCCCGTTGTTGAAGATGGTTCGAGTGCCGACGTAGTTATGGGCGAAGTCATTGCAAGGACCCTCCAACTGTAGCCTTCGACTTTGTGAAGTCGGGCTGGCGCTTTTCGAAGAATGCCGTGATGGCTTCCTTGGCATCACCCGATTGCAAGCGCGACGCGTACTCCTGGAACTCGAGTTCTGCAGCGGCCGTCATTTGAGCGGTCAAGGTGCGCCTCATCAGTCGTTTGCTCGCACGCACGGCTCCGGCCGGCTGTCGTTTCAATTTGTGTGCCGTGTCCAGAGCTGTCGCCATGAGGTCTGCCTCGTCCACGATGCGCGTGATGAACCCCAGCTCGGCAGCACGGTGTGCATCGAACTGCTGCGCCAGTAGAACCAATTCCGCTGCGGCGAGGTAGCCGATCTGCGCAGGAAGCCAATAGCTCGTTCCCAGTTCCGGTACCAGGGCGAGATTCACGAAAGGCATCTGGAATCTCGTGTGCTCCGCGGCGTACACGAAGTCGAAGTGCGTGAGCATGGTCGTGCCCCCGCCGATGGCGACGCCATGTACTGCGGCGATAAGTGGCTTGTCGAACTCGATCAGCGCCGCGAAAAAGCGGGCCTGCGGGCTGTCGTCACTCTTCGGGGGGTTGTGGAGAAAATCCTCGAGGTCATTGCCCGCGCAGAATGAATCGCCGGCTCCGTGCAGGAGCACAACCCGCGTTTCGTCGTCCTTGGCAGCAGCATTGAGCAGCTCGGCTAAGGTCGAGTACATGTTGGACGTCATTGCGTTCTTCTTTTCCGGTCGGTTGAACTGGATTCGAAGTATGTTCTCAAAGCGCTCGGTCACGATCTCAGGCATTTCCATCTCGCTAGATTTTCTGGCTGGTCGCCGCGGCGCGCGTCAAACAAAGGCGCCGTGACCGGTGATGGCTTTGCCGACGATCAGATTCTGCATCTGATACGTGCCTTCGTAGGAATAGAGTGCCTCGGCATCGGCGAAGAAACGTCCGACGTTGTAGTCGGCGAGGATCCCGTTGCCGCCCAAAAGCTCGCGTCCCCAGGCGACAGTTTCGCGCGACTTGGCCGTGCAGAACGCTTTCGCGAGCGCCGCCTGGTGATCGGTGAGTTTCCCCTCGTCATCGAGTTGTGCGAGCCGCAGCATCATGCATTGACACGCCGTCACGTTGGCGAGCATCTTGGCCAGGATGTCCTGCACCAACTGGAATGAGGCGATTGGCTTGCCGAATTGCGAACGCTCCTGCGTGTATTTAAGCGTGGCCTCGAACGCGCCCATCTGGATGCCGGTGGACGCCCAGCCCACCATGTAGCGTGTCATCCGCAAAACGCGCGCGGTGTCGCGGAACGAGTTGCCGCCCTGCAGGCGATTCTCCTCCGGTACCCGTACGTTGGTCAGCGTGATCTGGCCGTTCTGAACGACCTTCAACGCGATCTTGTGCTCCATCTTTTCGACGAGGAAACCAGGCGTATTCTTGTTCTCGATGATGAAGCCCTTGACCTGATTGTCATCCAGATCGCGTGCCCAGATGATCGAGATATCGCACCATGGCGAGTTGCCGATCCAGCGCTTCTGGCCGTTGATAACCCAGGTATCGCCCTCGCGCTTGGCCGTCGTATTCAGACCTCCGCTGGATCCCGAACCGACCAGCGGTTCGGTCAGCCCGAAACAACCGATCTTTTCAAAGCGCGCCATCGGCGGCAGCCACTTTTGCCGCTGTTCTTCAGAGCCGTCGAGAAAAATCGAGCCCATGGCCAAGCCGCTGTGTACACCGAAGAACGTACACATGGATGCATCGGTGCGCGCCATCTCCATCGTGACGTAGCCGAACAGTTTCTGGCTACCGCCAGCGCAGCCATAACCCTCATAGCCAAGCCCGCCGATGCCAAGTTCCTTGAACGAAGGCAGCAGTTCGAACGGAAACGCGTCATCGGACCAGTATTTGTTGATAACTGGCTGGACCTTGGTTTCCATGTAGGTCCGCACTTTTTTGACGATGTCTCTCTCCTCGGGCGTGAGAAGCTCGACGAGCAGATAGAAATCGCCATTCGGCACTGGCACAGGCTTCGGCCCGGCGGCCTTGTTCGTTTCGGTCGCTGTGGACATGTAGAGTTCCTATTTCCTGCGGCTGGAAAGCCGGAAGATTTAAAAAGGTATGATCGATCTTGGCGCTGATGCCCGATTTCAGTTCGATGTAGTTGAGCGGAACTTGTCGGCTTTGTTGCGCAGCTCAATCAGTCCGAGCAGAACTTCATCGCGCTCCGCCGCCAGTTCATCGATCGAGCGCGAACCGACCTCGGCATGCACGCCGTCGATCAGTTTTTGTTGGACTTCGGGCGTCAGCTGCGGATTGCCCAGCACATACCACCAAGCGGTCATCGGCCCGGTGAATTGCTGGAAGAAGTGCTCGATGCCGCCTTGGCCGCCACCGAGATGATTGAGCATCACCTGACCCATGATGCCCCAGCGCAAACCAGGCCCCCAGCACAGTGCGGTATCGACATCGGCGACGCTGACGACGCCGTCGGCAACGAGATGGTATACCTCGCGTGCCAGTGCGGCCTGCAAACGGTTCGCCACATGCCCAGGTACTTCCTTGTTTAAGCGGACGGTCCGCTTGCCGAGGCCGGTATAAAATTCAGCGGTACGTTCGATGGTTTTTTCCGAGGTCTTGGCACCCCCGACAATCTCGACCAAGGGCACCAAATGCGGCGGATTGAATGGATGAGCGATGACGCAGCGCTCGGGGTGTAAGGCACATGCCGACTGGATCTCGCTCATCGTCAAACCTGACGAGCTGGAAGCGATGATCACGTCGGCGTGCAATAGCTCATCGAGTTGACGATAGAGCGTCTTTTTGAAATCGATTTTCTCGGGCCCATTTTCCTGCACGAGATCGACATCTTTAATCGCATCGGGAAGGGACGCCGTGAACGACAACCTATCCTGCGAGGCACCGGATGCGAGGCCGAGCCGCTGCAGTGCCGGCCAGGCATTAGCAACAAAGCGAATCAACGCTGCTTCCGCGTCTGGCGCAACGTCGGTGGCGACGACATCAAGACCTTTGGCAAGGAAGAGGGCCGCCCAACTGGCGCCGATGACGCCTGTGCCAATAATCGCAATCCGGCGAATGGGTTTGTTTTGCGACATCTCATTGCTCCTGCGGGATTTCGGCGTAGGCGATACCGGTCAGGTTGCCTTGCGCGTAAAGAACATTTTGTTTATCGGAGCCATCAAGCCGCGCGGAGTAAATCGATCCGGCTAGATCGGTCACAAACATGCGATCGTTGGCCACATTCAGGGCGATGCCGATGCCTTCCATTAGATGGCTTATCAGGATCTCAGGCTCGGCTGGCTTGTCGTCGATAGAGGCGCGATTGACGGTATTGCCACGCGGAGGATCGCCGCGGTCGGTCCAGTAGAGCACACGGCTATGGACGTCGAGTTCAAGGTCGATCGGTTCCGGCAGGTCATCGAAAAAGACTTCGATGTCGGCTCTGGTTGCTGCCGCTTGACCTGCTGGAATGTTGAGATTAGCGCGCAAGATGCGACCGAGCCCGGCATCATCGGGTCCTTTTTGCGTCCAGTAGATTCGTTCGTATTTCTCATCGATCGCCAGTCCGACACACCAGCGCCTTTGATCGTGGCGATCGGTGTCGCTATGGCCAGTCTCGACCAGTGTCTCCAGCTGCGAGCCATCACGGTTGCAGCGCATGACACGCATTCCTTCGCGATCGCACCAATAGAGCTTGCCGTCTCGCTTATCGAGGATGATCTGCTTCGGTGTGTGGGTTTCTCCCTGCGCAACAATCGTCTTTCGATTCGTGCCGTCAATGTCGGCGCGTTCGATCGAGCCATCGTTGAGACTCGGCACACCCATGTTGGTCCAATAGATGTGACCTGCATCTACGTCAACCGCGATGCCATCCGGCAACCGGCAATCCGTTACGATTGTTTTACGGTCCGAACCATCCGGATTCATGGAATGAATGCGCCCGGCATTCAACTCAAGTACAAAAAGGCGGGAGACGGTGGCTTTGACGTCAACGTCTCGATTGTTTCCTTTGATAGTTTCAGACATGGGATACCTATCTATTGCTCTGACACGAAATTGGTCAGAGCCAAAGCGCTACAGTGCCGCGAGTGAAGCTTCTGGTATTGAATGAAACCGCCACCATAGGGACGATTGTGCTTATTACTAATTCGACTTCAGGCGAGCTTCGAGTCGTTAATTGCGTTTCAAATGGTTGTTATTTCATTTTTGTTTCAGCTAAATAAGAGAGCCGCGATAACTATGGAAATCGACTGGATTAGACTTCCAACGCCAACGATTACAATCACAAGAGCATCGTCGATGCTCAAGGAAATCGTCGGGATGGGTGATATCTGCGCACGAGGTGCCTACCGTTTCTGCGTCCGCTTCACACTCCACCCGCTGCAACATTAACGCGGTTACCACCGTGGCAGAGAGAATTTCCCTTGGTGCTTACTGTCGCTCAATGGCCACCGTTGCCTAGACATGCATGAGAGGCGATGCCTCATAAGCACGGGCTCCCTTGGTATGACTAGAATGACCGTCGTTCCTCTGGAGAGTCGGCTCTTGATCATTAACCTTCCTCCCAATTTCTCGGCCCGCTCGCGCATACCAGCGATTCCCCAGTGGCCCTCTTTCTGGCACAACTCAAGGCGCTGCTCGCTGACACCGATACCATTGTCTTGAATCAAAATCTTCAATCCGCGTTTCACGAAGACCACGACGATAGAGATGTTCTTTGCAAGCGAATGTTCAAAAGCATTGCGCAAACCCTCACGAACAATAGCCAACACCTCAATTCGTACTTTTGGTCGTAATTTCCAAGGCGAACCCTTTATCATTAAGGTGAATTTGGCATTCGAATCTGAGGCCGCGCGCTCTCCCATTTCCAGGATCGCCGCTACCCAATCCTTTTCGTCGTCGTCGGGCAAACGAAGCGCATTAATAGCGTTGCGCCCGTCCACGACGATATGACGAAGCTTTTGCTCAATCCTTGTCGCGCGCTCGCGCTCTTCTTCCGGAAGCCTGGAGGAAAGCACTTCAATCTCAAGCAGGATTCCCTGCAGCCCCTGCAATAAGGTGTCGTGCAGCTCTCGCGCTATGCGCTTGCGCTCGGTACGCCTCTCATCTTCCAGGGGGCGATTCCCTTGCTCTGTGGATCCAGGCCGTAACCTGTTTAAGTTCCAAAGCGCGAAGAACAGCGTCGCACCACTCCCCAGCGGCCACATCCAGCTCGAGGAAGAAATAGATAGCCCGCTCCGCACAAATACAGCCTCAGTAGTCGGCACACTTGCCTTCGGCCACCTGTATATCTCGATGCCTTCTTGATAGAAATTGGACGATTCTTGATTTTTTTTGTAGAAACCCACAACGCCTGACGGGAAAGCGTGTGAGCAACTCGCATTTGACGGCTGGCTGGCTACGAAATTTTTCCAGGCGCAAATGGGCACCCGCGGCAAGGAAATACTGAGGTATCTGAGGTATGTCCGACGCGACAGGCAACGTCGCTAGACCAAGCTGCTCTCACAAGCTCCCTTTGCGAAGCCGTATCGCCACATGGAGCTTCGCCAGCCATGCAGGATCTTGAATGCTCCCTCCAGTAATCTCTTGGATGCGCTCAAGCCTATAGTTCAGCGTATTGGGGTGGATCCCCAAAATGTCGGCCGTTTGCTTGCGCTTTTGGAACTGATCCAAATAGCACTCCAAGGTTCTCAATAGATCCGGTTCATGCGACAGCCGTTCAATGAGGGACTCTAAGTAACGAAGAACGTTATCTGAACGTCTCGCGCCTTCGTTCAGCGCGATGTCTGAATACCGATACAGGCGATTGCCGCTCCCATCGCGCTCACCGACTTCCAGTGCCTTGACCGCTTCGTCCACGGAACCGGACCAACCGGATGGTCCCAATCCCATCATCCCTACACCTACCCGTTTGAACTCGGGGACAGTCTCGACTAACCGCGTAGCCAACTCTCCCATTCTTCGATCACTAGCGAGAAGGGAGTCACCTCGAATGCAGGGGACCCAAAAAATCAATCGCCCGCGATACATCACCCTCACAAGATCCGACCCGCTGATCTTGGCCATGCGCGTGACAACCAATTGCACGCGGTCTAGCTCAGCTTCTATGCGAGATGGCATCGTGTCTATCGCATTCGTATCGAACGCTAACGCGACCCGCGCGATCGTTGGATCGATGCCAATGGCCTCCGAGACTCTATTGAACTCGTCTATCTCGCCTGCAGGGCTAAAGATCAGATTGCAGAGTTCGTATCGTAGTGCGTCCTTCCACCTTGACTGCCCGTGTTGCTCCTCCATATAGGCGATTGCGATCGACTGTGCCATTTCGTCGAAATGATCGAGAAGATACGGTGATACGGTGAAAAGAAGCTCGCTCTGTACGTCCTGTTGCTTCGACGCGAGCTCCAGGTAAGCGTTCCAAAGCTCTTTTGATCCGACTCGATAGGCCCTTAGGAGTGACGCGAGGTCAACACCTTGATGAACACGTCTTCGCCCAAGGTTTCGAAATATCTCCATGTCTTCATCCGTAGGACTTTGTCCCGTCAACATGGAATTGAACCAAAGCGTTGCTGAGAACCGAATCGACTCCATAACATCGCTCTTGGTGCTCGATGATAGGTCGTTGTAAGTCCCGTCACTTTGCGAGATCGCCCGATAGGACCTATCGACAATCATGCTCGGATCTCTCGCATATTCCGCGGTCACTTCGCGAAGCTTTCCCGTTACTTTTGGAATTTTCATGTTTGCACCGAGACAATGAGATAGTGCTCGTTCCCAAGCGCACACCTGGGTGAAAGACTTATGCGAGAACTGAAAAGGCTGCCGGTCTCCAGTCTAGCCTTTCAATCGGAGCACAACAGAACAAAGGGCGCTGTACGGCGCCCTTTGTTCTCGAAATTTCAGAATCTCCGCTTGGTAATCGATGCCCTGCCTGCAGAAAGGCCCAGGCTGACGCCTTCGCTACCACCATCCGATGTCGACGAAATCGCGGTCTTCGTGAGTATCTGAGCCTCACTCGCTATCCGTCGACGGTGTCACTTCGTGCAGTGCGACTTAGCGTTGCATTTGCATCAGATGATCCATGGGGACCATGTTGTGATTGAGGTGACCCATGATCCACATGGATCCCACGACGACGATCATGATGATCAGCATTGTCGTTGCGAAAGCTATGACATTGATCTTTTGCGCGGGAGCAGTGTTGATGTGCAGAAAGAAGATGAGATGAACAAGCATCTGAGCGATCGCCAAAACGGCCAATCCGGCCTCGACGCTGAACGGAGCCATATTCGTGCTGCGTGCCACACTGAATGCGGCGACCGTGAGCACGATCGCCAAAACGTAGCCAACAATGTAGCCGCGTAGGCCTCCGTGGGCCTCTCGACTCTCCAATCCAGGGGTATGTGAATCCCCGGGGGGCGGGTCGTGCCGTAGATGTGTCGTCATAGATAGCCTCCGACCAAATAGACAAATGTGAAGACGCCAATCCAAACCACGTCGAGGACGTGCCAGAAAAGGCTAAAGCATAGGAAGCGACGCACCATTGCTGGCGTAAATCCGCGTCCGAGGAATTGAACAAGGAGAACGCCGAGCCACAGGAGCCCGCATGTCACATGCAAACCATGCGTACTGACGAGCGTAAAAAACGAGGATAGGAACGCGCTGCGATCGGGGCCGTCGCCCCTCGAGATGAGGTCGGCAAACTCATGAACCTCTAACGTTAGAAACGTCAGGCCAAGCGCAGCTGTAACAAGAAATCCTATAAGCGCAACGAACTTGTTTCGCCGATCGCACGCCAGCATGGCGATACCGCAGGTAAAGCTGCTTGTGAGAAGGCAAGCCGTTTCGATAAATGCGTTGTGCGCACTGAAAAGCATGTGTCCATCAGGACCACCATCCGTCGCAGTCCTCAATACGGCGAACGCGGCGAACAGCGCAGCAAAGAGGATGCCATCGCTCAGAAGATAGATGTAGAAGCCAAAGCCGGTGATATGTTGTCTGGAGGACAACTGCTCATCCGAGCCATCTACGGGAATATCCAACGATGCAACATTGCTAGACATAATTCTGTCCCTTCCTGATCAGACGACGTGAGGTTGCGTGCGCTCGAGCCGGCCTACTTCAGCGGCCGAAAGCTCGAATTCATCGTTTTCGTCCCAGGACGACCACGCGATCAACGCGAAAAACGCAATGATCGCCAAGACACCCATCCACCAGATGTGCCAGATCATGCCGAACCCGCCGATGACGGCGAAGAAACTCATGAAAAATCCAAGCCCCGAGTTCTTTGGTATCTCAATAGCCTCGAAAGATTCGCTTGAGGCAGGCCTGACCTCTTGCTTTGCTCCCCAGTACGCGTCGAGACCACTCACCTTCGGTACTCGCGCAAAGTTATAAGCGGGAGGCGGCGAGGTCGTTGACCACTCCAGGGTGCGTCCATCCCACGGGTCCGCCGCGCCGCCACGCAACGTCTCGCGGTGCCTGATGCTCCATACCAACTGGGTGACCTGAAGCAGAATGCCGATCAGGATCAACACGGCTCCGCCCTCGGCGAACAGCAGGTATGGCAGCCATGCCGGATCGTCGTAATGGTTCATGCGACGTGTCATGCCCATGAAGCCAAGAATGTAGAGCGGCATAAAGGCAAGATAAAAGCCGAAGAACCAACACCAAAACGCGGCTTTACCCAAACCTTCGTGAAGTCGAAATCCAAAGGCTTTCGGAAACCAATAGGTGAAACCAGCAAAGCAGCCGAAAACCACACCGCCGATGATCACGTTGTGGAAGTGCGCGACGAGAAACAGGCTGTTATGCAACACAAAGTCCGCCGGAGGCACCGCCATCAAAACACCGGTCATACCGCCGATCGTGAACGTCACCATGAATCCGATGGTCCATAGCACCGGCGATGCAAAACGCACGCGCCCGCCATACATCGTAAAGAGCCAATTGAAGATCTTCACGCCTGTCGGTATGGCAATCACCATGGTGGTGATGCCAAAGAATCCATTGACGTCCGCGCCCGAGCCCATCGTGAAAAAGTGATGCAACCACGTGGTGAACGCCAAAAGGGTGATGACCATTGTTGCTATGACCATCGACCGGTATCCGAACAACGGCTTGCGGGAGAACGTTGCTATGACCTCCGAGAACACGCCAAATGGCGGAAGAATGAGGATGTATACCTCTGGATGACCCCATGTCCATATGAGGTTGATGTACATCATGGGGTTCCCACCGCCATCGTTGGTAAAAAAGTGCATTCCTAAATAGCGATCCAACAGCAACATCGCAAACGTTGCCGTCAAGATCGGAAACGCTGCGACTATGAGCATGTTTGACGCAAGCGCGGTCCACGTGAAAATCGGCATCATCGACAAGCGCATGCCGGGAGCACGCATCTTCAGGATCGTCGTCACCAGATTTACGCCCGAGAGAAGCGTTCCGACTCCCGATATTTGCAACGACCAAAGGTAGTAGTCGACCCCTACGCCAGGGCTGAAAGGCAACTCGGAGAGAGGCGGATAGGCCAACCAGCCAGTGCGCGCAAATTCACCAATACCAAGGGAAAGATTGATCAGGAGTGCCCCAGCTGCGGTCAGCCAAAAACTGACGGAATTCAGTACAGGGAACGCCACGTCGCGCGCACCAATCTGCAGCGGCACGACGAAATTCATCAAGCCCACCACGAACGGCATCGCCATGAAGAAAATCATGATCGTGCCATGCGCGGAAAAGATCTGATCGTAGTGCTCGGGTGGAAGGAAGCCGTGGGCGTTGCTGCTTGCCAACGCCTGCTGCGAACGCATCATGATCGCATCACTGAATCCGCGAAGAAGCATCACCGTTGCCAACAGCGTGTACATGATGCCGATGCGCTTGTGGTCGACGGTCGTGATCCACTCGGTCCAAAGCCATGTCCATTTGTGCATGTAGGTGATCAGAGCAAGGATCGCCAGGATGCCGACGATGAGCACGGAACACGTGATCATGACGATAGGCTGGTCGAAGGGGATCGCACTTAACGTAAGCTTTCCGAACATGTCAGTGCTCCGATCGTGCGGGTATGCGCGCAGCGCCAGGGGCGTTTGCAGAGGTGGCCAACGTCGATTCCGGACGTTTCGTGGCGTGGTCGATGGCGTGGTCGAACAGATCGCCTGAAACCGGGAAGTAGTACGTGACCTCGCCGACCTTGTGATCTGCCACTAAACGGTCATAGGCCGTTGCATCCAGTTGTGTCGCCGCCGACTTCGTCCGCGCGACCCACGCTTCGAAGCCTGCCGCGTCGGTCGCAAGCACTTGGAAATGCATATCAGAGAATCCATCGCCGCTGAACTGCGCGGACAGGCCACGGTAGTTGCCCGCCTCGTTCGCCTGCAGTTGCAACTGTGTCTGCATACCTGGCATGGCGTAGACCTGACCGCCCAATGAGGGGATGAAGAACGAATTCATCACGGTCGCCGATGTCAGCTTGAAGGAGACCGGCGTGTTTATCGGTACGGCCAACTCATTGACACTGGCAACACCTTGCTCCGGATAGATGAACAGCCAGCGCCAGTCCAATGCGACGACTTGGACGACAAGCGGCTTTTGCTTTGATGCCAGTGGCCGATACGGGTCGAGCTGGTGTGCACCGACCCAAGCCAAGCTTCCGAGAAACAGGATGACCAGCATGGGGATCATCCAAATTGAAAACTCGATGGCTCCGGAGTATTCCCATTGCGGCCGATATTTCGCCCTTGCATTGGATGCGCGGAACCACCAGGCGAACCAAAGCGTAAGAATGATGATGGGTGTAATTACCATCAGCATCGGAATGAGCGCTTCCAGCAGAAGCTGTTTCTCTTGCGCCCCAACAGGTCCCTTAGGGAGAAGTACACCCTCAGTGCAGGCGCCCAAAGACGCACAGACCGCCACAGTTGTCAAACGAACCAAAGACGACGAGATCGTATTTCTAAGCATCATGATTGGTCTCCGCGATCGGCGGCCCGATGGGTGGCCACAATTCGTCCACTGCGTGACATAACGATGCAGAGACGTTAGGTCGCAACTACCAGCGCGGTCTTGGACAAAACTGCCCCATAAGGAACAGATGAGACCTGTCATCGTGATCGATGCAAATAAAGTCGCGCACACCCTGGCTCAAAAGTGTCGAATTGCTCAACAGAGTCGTAGACCAAACAAGTCGCGTGGTTTTCGTACATATCCGGTCAATCGCGTACAAGCCTATCGTGCGACGTTGGCGCTAACGTCGTCTTCGGCTAGAGCTTGGTTCTTTCTAGAAAGAACAGCACGGACATCAGCCGATTCGGGCCTTCCGACTATCTACGGATTCGTTCGATTCGCTTGATTGGCACCCAGGTGTGCGTCGACTTTCATTGTAAGGAGATTGCAGGTATGGCTATGACGTCTGCCGAATACATTGCCCGCGTACTCGAGCTAGCGGGCATCAAACACGTTTACGGCGTCGTTGGAGATTCGCTCAACGGCTTGACAGATGCTTTCCGCAAGTCCGGCGCCATCGAATGGATCCACACGCGTCACGAAGAAAGCGCTGCGTTCGCCGCCGGTGCAGAAGCGCATTTGACGGGTCAACTGGCTATTTGCGCTGGCAGTTGTGGTCCGGGCAATCTTCACCTCATCAACGGTCTTTTCGACTGCCATCGCAGCGGTGTTCCCGTTCTCGCTATCGCGGCGCACATCCCAAGTAGCGAAATCGGTATCGATTACTTTCAGTCGACGCACCCGGAATCACTCTTTAAGGAATGCAGCCATTACGTGGAGTTGGTGTCGAATCCAAGCCAGCTCCCACAGATTCTTGGGCGTGCCATTCGCGCTGCTGTCGCTCGACGCGGCGTGGCAGTTATCGTCATACCTGGCGACATCGCACTCAAGGACGCGGTAGCCGAGCCGCCACGCTGGGTGATGCCGACCAAGCCGATCGTTCACCCCTCATTGAAGGATCTCAAACGACTGGCAAACCTGCTGAGGGATGCGACACGCGTCACCATTTTCTGTGGTGCAGGTTGTGCCGGAGCGCACGACGAAGTGATCGAGCTCGCCAAGCGCCTGAAAGCGCCGATCGTTCATACCTTGCGCGGCAAGGAATTTATTGAGTATGACAATCCCTACGATGTCGGCATGACTGGGCTCGTAGGCTTCTCGTCGGGTTATGCCGCCATGAAGGACTGCGACACACTGTTGTTGCTAGGCACCGATTTTCCATACCGCCAGTTCTTTCCAACACACGCCAAGATCGCGCAAATCGATATACGCCCCGAAGCGCTGGGAAATCGCTGCTCACTTGAGCTTGGCCTCATTGGCGACGTGAGGGAAACACTTCAGAGCCTGCTTCCTTCGATTCCCGAGAAGGTCGACTCCAGCCATTTGGATGCGTCTCTCGCTCACTATAAAGAGGCGCGGAAAGGGCTTGATAAGCTGGCCGAACCCAAGGAAGGCAGCAAGTTAATCCATCCGCAATACGTAACCCAACTCGTCAGCGAGTTAGCTGCTGAGGATGCGATCTTTACATGCGACGTCGGTACCCCCGTTCTTTGGACGGCGCGCTACCTCAAAGTCAACGGTAAGCGCCGTATCGTCGGCTCATTCAACCACGGCTCCATGGCGAACGCGATGCTGCACGCAATAGGCGCGCAGGTCGCCTTCCCCCAACGCCAAGTGATCTCAATGTCTGGCGACGGCGGCTTCTCCATGATGATGGGCGACTTCCTTTCGCTCGTACAACTTAAGCTTCCGGTCAAGATCATCCTGCTCAATAATGGAACCTTGGGCTTCGTTGAGATGGAGATGAAGGCCAACGGTTTTGTGGATACCGGCTGCGACCTAGTCAATCCCAATTTCGCAGACATGGCGAATGCCGTGGGTGTCAGGGGCATTCGCGTTGAAGATCCAAAATACCTTCGCTCGGCGCTTGTTGAAGCGTTCAACCACGACGGCCCCGTGCTAGTGGACGTTGTTAGCGCGCGCCAGGAATTGGCAATGCCGCCAACGACAACGTTCGATGAAGCCTACAAATTCGGTCTCTTCATGATCAAGGCGGTTCTCGATGGCCGAGGAAGCCAGTTGGTCGACTTGGCGAAAGTGAACCTACTTCGCTAATCAGGAGAATCGCATCACGCGCTTGCACCGCGGGGTCATTACTCCCGCTCAGTTCACAATGCCACCTTTCGCGGACCCCCTCTCGGATCGCGATATTGCGGACATTCCGAGCTTCGTCAGGACCGGTTGGGGAGTTCAACAAACGACAGTGGACGCCGGACAAGTCGCGCATCTTCGAAAAGTACTTGCTCCGCGACAGGCTGCCAAATCCACCTATGACTCTCGTGCAAATGACGCTGACACCAGGAAATAACGCACCATGAATTCACGTCGATGCTCGAAGCCACTGGTTTCATTACCGCAAGCAAGAGCCTGGTGGCGTGCCGCGCTAGCCCTGACCTCGGTCGCCGCGTTGGCTGCGTGTAGCGCGTCCCCTTCTCGGAATATTTTGGGATCTTATTTTCCGACCTGGATGATTTGCGCATTGCTTGGACTGGCCGGCGTAGTGGTTCTGCGCGCCGTGTTTGGAAAAACTGGCATCGACGCGGGGCTACCGATTCCGGTGGTCGTCTACTTGTGCACGTGGGTGGCCGTCACCCTGGCGATCTGGCTGCTATGGCTGGGATGAAGGAGACACCACGCATGTCCGAAAAGACAACTCTGGGTCGAATCATCGCATTTGTTGCGATTGCCAGCGCAGTAGTGATGCTGATCACGACGATGATTGTCCTGGACCAGCGCCCTCGCACACATGACGCCTACGTGTTTGCCTACAGCGCAGGCATTACGCCGGAGGTAAGCGGACGCATCGTCGAGTCCGACATCAAGAACGACCAGTTTGTCCACCAGGGTGACGTACTGCTTCGCATCGATTCCGAGCCGTTCGAGATGAAGCTTCGACAGGCGAACGCGCAGGTCGCGGCCCTAGAGGCCGAAATAGACCTGACGGGCCGTCAGGTAACAGCACAGGGCTCGGGTGCACAGGCAGCCGCTCGCGAAGTCGATCGCGCGCGCCAGCAACTTGCGCTGGCGCACAACACGGTCGAGCGCATGGCGCCTCTGTTGGCGAAAGGCTTCGTGACAGCACAGCAAATGGACGAAGCGCGTACGAACGAGCGCACGGCCAACGCACAGTTGGCGGCAACGATTCAACAGGCCTCGCAAGCCCAGGAAGCCATCGGCGACGTGGAGAGCCTCAAGGCGCAGCTGCTCGGAGCCCAAGCAGCCCGGGACCTGGCCGCGCGTGACGTCCGTGAGACGGTGATTCGGGCGCCGGTCGATGGCCGAATCGCCGGATTCAATTTGTCGATCGGCTCGTTCGCTGTCGAGGGCCATCCGCTTTTCACGCTGATCGACAACAACCATTGGTATGCGATCGCCAATTTCCGTGAAACGGATCTGCATCACCTTAAGGTGGGCGATCGTGCCACGGTCTGGGTAATGGGCTACGACGAGCATCCGCTCCAAGGTGCGGTAGAAAGCCTTGGCCCCGGCGTACAACCGGAGGGACAGGCTGGCCCTGGATTGCCCGAGGTCGATCGAAACCTCAACTGGGTCGTCGTTGCGCAGCGCTTCCCGGTATGGGTGCGCCTGGATCAGGCCGATACAAGCTTCTTGCGCATCGGCGCCACCGCTTCGGTCAAGGTGGCGAAATGACTGTCATAAGCGACAGCGCCTCCCCAGCACGACTCCAAACTCTACTGCACCGTGAGCTACAGCTTGATGCAGCGCGGATTCGCTCCATCGCGCGCATCGCGACGGGCACGGCCATCGCGGTTACGGTCGCGATGGTATTTCAGATACCCCTGCCCGCTTACGTTGCGTACCTGATCTTTCTTCTTAGTCAGGAAGACACGGCTTCAACGATTATCGGAGCGATCGGTGGGCTGGTGGCCGTAACGCTCGCAGTCGCGCTCTCGCTGCTGTTCTACGTGTTCGACGCGTCGGAACCCGCGCTACGGATTCCGCTGCTGGCCCTGAGCACGTTCCTGGGCATGTTCCTGTCGCGGACGAGCACGCTTGGCCCCATCGCCTTTCTCTCTGGTTTCGTCCTGGTGCTTTCGCAAACACTTGTCGATAACGCACCCAATACCGAGGCGGTTACGCACATCGTGCTGTGGCTTTGGGTCGTGGTCGCCATACCTGTCTTTACCGTCATCGTGCTCAATCTTTTGACCGGACAAAGCCCCGTTTCGCTTTCCCGTCAACGAGCCGCGGCGTTGATGGACGCCGTCGCGGACTACATCGAACTGCCGCTTTCCCAGGACCCGTCCTTGCTGCGCGAAAAGCTTGTAGCGCTTAACCAGCTAAAAGGGAAAGCCCTTTTGTGGGACAAAAAGCTCAAGGCATTCGCGGGAGAAGATCAACGGTTGTTAGGGCTCATGCTCGAAATACTCCAGATTGCCCGGGCTTTGCCGCCGCAGCTTCCAGCGACCTCCCGGCATGGATTGGCTTCGAGCGTTCGCCAAAGCCGGGCGCTCTTTCTCGAGCGCAGAGGAGTCGACGACGCGGCCGTTCCGATGGCTCAAGAGGGCGTGAAATCCGGCTCCGACCCTGTGTATGCAGCCCTTCGTCTGGCGCTTTGGGAATTGCGTAGGGAAGCCGGCGGGCACGCCCAGGTGGGCACTTCAAATGCTCACGCCACCGCTGCTCGTCGGCTGTTTGTGCCGGATGCCATTCACAACCCGGCATACGTACGCTACGCGCTCAAAGTGACTTTCGCCGTTTTGGCCGCCTACGCCACCTACTCGCTGCTGGATTGGCCAGGCATCAGTACCGCGGTCACGACATGCTTCTTCGTTTCTCTGACCACCTTTGGCGAAAGCGCGCATAAGCTGACGCTACGAATTTCGGGTGCTGTCTTGGGAGGTATCCTCGGCGCCCTGTGCCTGGTCTTCGTCATTCCGTTGCTGACGGATATCGGTCAACTATGCCTGCTTGTCGCTACCGTCTCCGCACTTTGCGCATGCATCTCCACGAGCAGCGAAAACATTTCTTACGCCGGCATGCAAATGGCGTTTGCGTTTTTTTTGGGGGTTTTGCAAGGGTACGCACCAGCCAGCGACCTAACGGTCTTGAGGGATCGTGTCGTGGGTATCGTGATCGGAAACATCTGGATCAGTGTCTTTTTTACGAGTCTTTGGCCCGTCAGCGCGCTTCAGCAGGCTCGCAACCTTTGGCTTTCGTCACTGGAGAAACTAAGCGCAATCCTTGTCGCGCCGACGGCACAAGCTGCCGCAGACCTGCGGCTCGAGGTCAACACCAAGGTCCAACAAGCAGCCTTGTTGAAGTCGCGCTCGGTATTCGAAGGATCATGGGTTCAGCGCCGTCGACCGGCTCATACCGCCGAACTCGAAGCATCTGCGATGGAGCGATTGGTCTATTCGACCTTTGTCCTTCGGCGCCTGCAGTCTTCGGCTCCCTCTCCAGCCGCCGTCGATCTTTGCATGTCGCAGCGCTTGCTCGCGCTTTCCAAAGGACCTGCCCCCGATTCCCTACTTCTTGACGTGCCGGATCCGACGTCACTTGCCGGTCGTGCGCGTTTGCGCCTGAACGAAGAGATCGATCATGCATCGCGCCTGCTATAGATCGTCACTCCTTGTCGGCTGTGGCGTCACCATCGCGCTTTGGGCTCACTCCACGCCTGCATTCGCGAACGACGCACCCGTTTCGTGGGCACAGGCGTCGACAACCACCGCCGCGCCGGCGGCAGCGAATACACCCACGGTCGAAAACCGGGCCTATTCTTTGGCGGAACTGGTGAAATTGGCGTTGTCGATCAACCCGCAAACACGCGAAGTTGAAGAACAGGCGTACCAGGCGAATCTGGCGACGCGATTGGCCAAGAGCCAATACGCGCCGCAGGTCAGCCTCAAGGCACTGGGTGGTATCCAACGCACGCCGCTAGCCATTCCACCGACCGTCTCGGCGAAAGGTTATTTCGTTTCGTCGACGCGTGAGGTTTTTCCAACCCTCGAAATGAAGTGGCTCCTGTTCGATTTCGGGCGGCGCAAAGGCGAAGTCGAAGAGGCCCGACACAACGCCGATGCCGCGCAGTCGGCGGTCTTGGGGACACAGGAAAAGCTGATCTACGAAGTGTCGGAAGCCTACTTCGAGACCGTCTCTGCGCAAGGGCGCATTCGTGCCGCGCAGAAAGCCATCGACGCCGCCGGACTTGCCGAACAGGCCGTCCTTGACCAACGCAATCATGGACGCGCTACCGTGGTCCAGGTAGCCGAAGCTCAGCGCCAGACCGCTGCCATGCATTTGGCGCTCACCAAAGCTTCCGGTGCCGCCGATACCGCGTTTGCAGGCCTGGTCGCGACCGTCGGTTTACCACCCGAAAGTCACTTTGAAATCGCCGCTCCATCGGAAGTTGCAGCAGCTGCTTCTTTGAAACCGCTGAACGCCTTGATGGATGATGCACTCGAGTCGCGACCGGACATCCTCGCTGCCAAGGACAAGGTAGCCGCATCAGAAGCCAAAGTCGACACAATGAGGGCTGCTTATCGGCCCACGATCAGTTTGGCTGCACAGGTGTTTCAGAACGTCGGCGAAATCAGCAGCGACGGCAGCCCCTATTCGTCGATCAACCGTACCGGCAATGCCGTGTTCGTCTCGTTCGAATGGGCATTATTCGATGGCGGCGCGCGCGCGACCAACGTGTCAGTCGCCCTTTCCGAGAAATCCGCTGCCGAAGATTCTCTGGCGGCCACCAAGGACGGTGCTTCACAGCAAGTCGTGCAGGCCTATAACAATCTCAAAACCAGCCTCGATAACCGCGTGCAGTCGCTTGCCTACACAAGGGCCTCAGACGTCGCCTATCAAGCGACCTTGGATTCCTATCGACGCGGTCTCAGTAGTATCACCGATCTCATGAATAACGAGGCGGTTCTCGCGCAAGCGCAGGCGGATCAGGAAGACGCAGATGCCGATGTGCAAATTGCCAAGGCCGCGCTCGATCTTGCACTCGGTCGTCATCCGGTATCGCCATAACGCCTGCCATCCATCTCTTGCATCACCCAAGCAGTGGAGTCCGCCATGAGCAAGAAAGTCGCCGAAATCATCGTGGAAGTCCTCGAACAAACGGGTGTCAAACGCTGCTATGGCATCGTCGGCGATACCCTTAGTCTGATCGCCGAACATCTCGACAACAGCACCATTGAATGGGTGCATGCTCGCCATGAAGAAGCAGGTGCCTTCGCCGCCGGCTGCGAGCCAGCCTTGACCGGCCAATTGACTGTCTGCGTGGGTAGCTTCGCGGCGCCCCTGCTCCGTGGGGACGCCGCAAGGTAGAGCCGAGACGTTTACCTGGTAGCGCTGACGTATTTCATCGGGAGCGCTTTCAAGCGTCGCTAGTGTGTGCGCGCCAGCAAGACCACGTTGATACCCTCTGCAGCTAGCGCTTCGGCACATGCCCGCCCCAGTCCCTGACTGGCACCACAAACCAAGGCGGTCTTTCCTGTGATTCCCAGATCCACCGCGACGCCTCCAGATTGATAGGCCGCCTAGCAGTGTGACCAAGAGGAAGCCATGGACTAACACCGTACATGGGCATCCGCTTTACTCTTCTCCTGCGACGTCAGGCATGACCTTCCCCATTTCCATAGCCTGACTTGGAGACACCTCTTGTATTCCGATGACGATTTGTTCGTCAGGCGCAGCGGTTGCTGCCTGAAACATGGCCCACAACTCGGTGAGAAATTTCCTTTTGTATTCCGCCGACCTCCCCGACCGAATGAGCACGGTAAGCGCAGCAGTAGGCGCCTCTTCGCCCGCACTAAAACCATCGCCCGGCTCAAAGTCCTGAAACACAACATGCACCCAGTTTTGCGGTACACCTGCATATTCGGAGTGAAACGATGTCAATTGTTTCGCCAAGCGATTTTTGGCGTGACCATCGAGCGTTCCTTTCTGTGTCACTAGCGTGTAGAGAGGCATAAGTTTATCTATCCCTAATGCTTGATGGCACCAGCGCAGCGCAATAGGCGTCACTTCACCGAATGATCGACCAGCGTCTTGAGATCAGTCACGGAATACGAGACACACATCCGATAACCGTTGCCGCATCGCACGGGTGAAAGGTCCGAAATCTCCTCGTTCTCGCACTCCGGCAGCGCCAGCTCGCCCTTACCCATCCATGCATCAGCCACTGTGAAATTATCCATGATGGATTCCACCAATTCGTGCACAGCAGGACGCTCCCACTGTCCAGCTGCGAGTCTGGGGAAATGACGCATATTGATAGTAGGACGAGAACCCAGGGCAGCAGGGTCCGTTACGGGCTTTTCAAGGGTAACGATACCCTTCGCTATGCGCTGTCCGTTCGTTGACGCACTCGCGCCAAATCGACTTCCGGCTGCGAGCTTGGTGGCAGCGGGGCCTTTCGCACTAAACGTGCGCGTCTGGAAAACCGAGCCTAGGCGCTTTGGGAAACCCTGCGTCAAACCGCGCGCAATCGCCGCGTCGTTATCAACGAAGATATAAGGACAGAATGCAACCGGTTTACCGTCGAACAACGCATCAACGAGTATGAAGAATTCCCGGTACTGATATCGTGCCGGATTCAGTAACTCGTCATGCTCGCCGGTGAATTGCCAGTCAATGAAGTACGCCTGCGCGTGTCCTTCCGCCTTGGTATCTTCCTGCAGCTCCGCAGGCAGAAGAGACGCAACAGCGTCTGGACGCGCCCAGAAGTCAATGACGAGGAAATCGCCGGCGTAGTGCCAAGGCGGAGGCGGAGAGATGTTGGAGAGACCGCGGGGTGTCAGGGGAACGAAAAAATTGCGTTTCATATGGCATCTCCTGGATGAACGTCAGACAAGAGCGGCCTGTCGACCCGACCATGGCCCGGGCGAATACGATGACATTCACAGCTCGACGGGTCTTGAACAAATATGACTGCAAAAGCAGAAAACTTACGCCGCGACGTGAATGCTGATCAGAGTTATTGTGTCCCGAACAGCTCATCCAGCATTCGCCAGAGACGATCTTTTTCGCCATCGGTCATTCGACCGAACACTCAACGGTGAGCAACATGCTCAACTGACAGTAAATCCCGAAAAAGGCCTGGATCCTGTTTCAACACGCTGAACGGATATTTTTCTCAACGCTTTGACGCCGACCAAGATGCCCACACCCATGGCGAACGGCAATTCCCAACTGCAATGAACCGGACTGGAAATTGTTTGAATCAACGCACTCAAGACGCCTGTACCGATGCATACCCTACCGACGGAGTCGAACACGCCGGCCATGCGTAGGTGGCCCGAGAGTAGTTGAGCAGAGCTAGATGGCTTCCCGGCTAAAGCCACCTTATGTTCCATGCTGCGATACATAACCACAAACCCCGTAGCGCACGCAGAGAAGGCGGCTACCGTTGGCATGAGCCACACGCTCGCATAGGCGTATTCACCCGGTATACGGATCACGAGCCACGTCAACGCCGCCACGGCGAGGGCCGCGAAAAGACAGCTGACGATCGACGAAATATTTGTCATGGTGAATTCCTCCGCACTCAGCGTACTAAGCGTTCTTTACGAGCTTGGCGAGTTTTCGTGAGAAGTAGATAGATGCTTCATGAAACGAAGCGTGTTGCGATGCGGACTCAATCAAGGTGACTATGGCACCCGAAACCATTCCGTTCTTGGACAAAGTTGACGACGAAGGATGAAAAATCACTCCTTTGCAGATACCTAACGAACTCAGTCAGCCACGCCGCAAGCACGAGTCACTTCCTCCCAAAGCCGATCAGTCTCGCCATCGGCGATGACTTGATAGGCATTTCTACCTTCAAACACCCTGTGGTGCATGCACATCCATCGCACCGCGCGCGCCCGGTCGCCAAGCCCACTTATCAGCGTATTGGAGAAATCGCTGAGGTGCTCCTCAAGGATCGAGAACGCAACAAAGGCTGTCCTCTCCTTCATGGAATAGGCCTCTTCGAGTTGCGCGCTCACCGTCTCGAATGGGTTTCTCTCTCTCATGTGCGTGACCCCAAAAATCAGTCGCGATAGCCACGCCCAATCGATCTCAAAAAACCTATAACGAGGCCGACATCACCCGCCTGGACCAGTTCCTGAGCCGTCTTGCCGCCGAGTTCACTTATCTTCGCCGTCAGGTACCAATCGCGTAAGCGCTCTTCTTCATGGTCGATTTCTCTAGCCAATCGCAGCACAGCCTCGAAGTCCTTATCCAATACACCATTGTGAGCGGCATTGGTTGTGGGAGCCTTCTGCCATGTGACCGCCAAAAGGTGTGTCGCCATCGTGCAATCCTCATCACGGGCCAGTGCAGGCTACAGTACGCACAATGCTGATCTTCTTCTTGTAGGTTTTTGCACTGGAATGTGGGTTTTTCCAAATCGCCCGCTGGAATCCACGCCGGTTGGCGCCGCCGTATGCGGGGAGCAATAGGCAGTGCTAGGTAGCGAAGAAGAATACACTTTTGAGCATTGAATTGCCTCATACGTCAGCGCATAGTCGTTACGATTGAGGACAAGGTAGGGATCCCGCTCACATCCGTATTTTCGGTGCTCGCGATGGATGACAGGTGACTCTTTTGAACGAGACCAAAGAACGATTCGGGATCCTCGTTGTGGATGACCATCCCGTCATGCGAGACGGGTTGCGGGCGGTCATCGAACAAGAATCCGATATGGAATTAGCCGGCGAAGCAGCCGATGGCAGGGAAGCGATCGATCAGTTTCGAAAGCTGCTTCCCGACGTGATGTTGATTGACCTTCAGATGCCTGTCATGGACGGGCTGCAGGCTATTACCGCCATTCGCGCCGAATTTCCCGACGCGATCATCATCGTGCTAACGACCTTCCCGGGAGATGCGCGAGTTGTTCGAGCCTTCACGCTCGGCGCCACGTCCTACCTTCTGAAGACCGCTCGTCGTGACGAAATCATTAAAGCGATACGTGGTGCACTGGCTGGTCGCCATATCGTGGCCCCCGAGGTTGCTCAAGAAATTGCAAGCCACACAGGACGAGAGAGACTGACTGATCGTGAGGTTGTCGTTCTCTCTCTGGTGGCTCAAGGGCGCAGCAATCGCGATATCGCTGAGGCACTGAATGTCACCGAAGATACGGTCAAGGCACGTATGAAGAGCATCATGGCCAAGCTGGGTGCCGAAGACCGCACGCACGCCGTTATGATCGCGGTCAAGCGTGGCTTCCTGGATTCGTTTCCCTAGCGAGCTGGCGCAATATTGCATCGCTAACCAACTACGCGCTTTCGGCCCTCCAAGCGGAGCCTTGGGATTTGCGCCACGCGCCGGGAGTGACACCCAATTTTTGCGTGAAGACGCGGCTAAAGTGACTTTGATCCGAAAAGCCAGCGTTAAAGGCAATTTGCGCCAAAGACGTATCGGTACTCGACATGAGTTCGATCGCCAGGTCGATGCGACGATAGAGAAGCCACTGATGTGGCGATACTCCGGTACTCCTCTTAAACCCTCTCACTAGCGCTCCGGCGGATAAGCTGCAGGCATCCGCAAGCTCTGTGATCGATATGCCCTCAAATAGTCGATCACGCATCATCTGCGTGACTAGACGTTGTTGCCATGGGGCGAGCGTACCTTTGACGATGGCGGTAGCAGACGAAGACCCGGCGAAATTGGAAGCGAAGTAAGCACATAGGCCCTGAAGAAGATGGTCTACGAGCGGCTGATGAGAGGTCGATGGGTTACGAAAGATAGTTAACAGCGTTTGACCAATGCACAAGATGGTTGAATCTCTAACGTATTCGCCAGGCTGCAAAGCGATGTCGCCAGCACTCAGATTATCGAGCTCCCCGCTTACTTCGCTGATCGCGCTTCGCGGCATGTAGAAATACAACGAATGGAGCGGATCTCCAATGTAAACAAATGGATCTCTGCGTAAATCTAAGAGATATGTGGTTCCTGCCTCATAGGCCATTGAACATACCGATCGACCATCGCACCACAACTCGTGCGCGGTCTGCTGCTTGAAGTTCAGGCAGATTAGATAGGCATCATCGCTTCCCATCGGCGAGGTCATGCCGTAGCCGCCTTTATCGATACTCAGCTCTGTAACAGCGAGCCGGCTTCCCCGCTTCGTCTGACTCTGAAGCGTAGGCGGACTACTTATCTGAAACGAACGTCCTAACCTTTCACCAAATGCACCTTCATACATAGCCGCCTCTCTCAACCTGATATGTACACCTGTGCTCGTCTAAACGTTACGCGCATTCAGATCTGTCCGATGCCTCCATCAGGGTAGAATTCTTGACCCAAAGGAATAATTCGAATGACTCAAAAGTGTATGTCGACATGTCAGAGGAGTTCGCTTCGTGTCGAAAAGCTAGCGTCACCGCTACGGCGCGGATATGTCAGATAACAGTAGGCAGAGACGATCTCATCTGGCGATCAAGATCGATCGAATTCGTGGCCGAGCCGGCCGCTTTGGCGGCTGGCGCCTCTCCCGAGAGTAGCTTGAGGCCTCTGCTCAGGGTCGATAGAAGACCTTGCGTATTAGAAAAACTGCTATATGTCGCCGCTCAGATGAGCGGCGACATATAGGTCTTGGCAAGAATCGAATTAATGCTCAGGGCAAAAGTGGGGCTCGCGGTTGATCATAGCGATCACAGAGGCGGCCATGTCCCCGGCAAGAGAGCGAAAGACACGTTGCTGTGCGTCGACCAATTCATCGATACCGCCGGACGCACGCTCGAAGAAGACACGCTGACATGACCACGACTTCATCTTTTGCCCTTGGTCCAGAGAAACCCGCCAGCTGGCCACAAGCTCAACGTGAGATCCCATCGTTGCATCGAGCTTTTGAACTTGAACGCCTACTTGCGGGATGGAGGCCCCCGTACTGTCGACGCCTTGAACATCATCCAAACCGTAGTCCCGCCGCCAGGCATCACCCAAGGCAGCCCTGATTTCATCCGTTAAAGGCGCGGCCCATCGATCTGCCGGTTCCCGGATCAAGGTGTTGCCACTATCGCGAACAACCAATTGCTCGGTATCCACTTCTGCGGGAATTTGCACCGTGGTCAGGTGTGCCTTGAACTTTGAGGCCAAAGTCTCTGGATTGCTGGCCCCCGGCTGTAGGGTGTGAAATCGGAAACCAGTGGAAGCGCATCCTACAAGAAGCGCCAACACGACCACCATCGCATAGCTCTTCATGGATGACCGCCTTGGGGTGCTTTGCCGCCCGAAGAGTGGTCAGAAGACGAAGCGTTCGGACGACCGCGGATCAAGGATTCCGGATGTTCATTCAACATATCCGACACACCACGCAAGGAGTAGCTCAGTCGAGTCAACTCGACGAGGAGCTGGTTGAGGTTCGTTTGTAGAGACGACTCGGGTTGCAGCGCGCCGTTGGCTGTCTGGAGGGTCAATGTCGCCTGCCCCAGAGTCGCATGTGCAGTAGGAAGGGTCTGCGTATTGAGGAGATGGAGTGTCTTACCCAGTTCAGCGACGTCGTGATCGACCCCTTTTCCGATCGAATCGAAAGGAATTTTCTGGATTTTATTGACCATGCCCGCCAGTTGTTCTGGCAATTGGCTCAAACTGCCCGGAACCGTGGGTATCGACAGAGGTCTGCGCTGCTCGTCAAACGATACGGTAGATGCGTGGGGGACAAAGTCGAGCGATATGTAGAGCTGCCCAGTGAGCAAATTTCCCGAGCGTGCTTGTGCCCTCAATCCATCTTTCACCATGGATCCGACGAAGGTGGCCACTTGCGCTTCGTTGCCCTCGCTTGAAGGAAACTTGGCTAACACCGGCCCCAATCGATGTGCGTAAACAACCAGGTCGACGACCACGCTAAACTTTCGCGTAGGCGGGTCGTAATCGAGGGTGACCTTGCGCACGTCACCCACGTTGACTCCGAAGAACTCAACTGCAGCCCCTTTCTCCAAGCCTCGAAGGGCCTCGGGAAAGCGAAGTTGAAAAAAGATAGGAGTGCCCTCGCGATCGGACATCGCCGCGTCCTGGTCGACCGCCAACGGAAATACCGTGTCCGGTGCAACCTCGGTCAAGTCTTTCGCTTCGGGGGCGTTATCAAATGCGATGCCTCCTGACACAATCGTCGCCAACGACTGAGTTCGCATCTTGAGTCCGGTGGAGGTGAGCGACACATCCAGCCCGCTGGCATTCCAGAATCGCGTGGCGTCACTGACAAACTGATCGTAAGGCGCGCGAACGAAGACACGAATGGCAACGGTCTTCGTCGCACCGTCGAGTGAGTATGCCGATACCCTTCCCACTTCGATGTGGCGAAAATACAGGGGCGAGCCCACATTGATCGAATTCAGGTCATCCGTCTTCAATACAAAACTACGCCCCTGCTCCCCGCTTGTGACCATCGGAGGGTTCTCGAGCGCGACGTAGGATTTCTTTGCCTTGGCCTGCGCGCCTGGATCAAGTGCGATATAGGCCCCGGAAAGCAATGTATCGATTCCCGATACACCCCCAGGGCCAATTTGTGGACGCACAATCCAAAATTGCGTGTTGGCGTGGAGCAGGCGCTGCGCGCTCTTCTCAAATTGCACCGTCGCCAGAACGCGGTCGTCGTCATTCAGTCCAACCGAACTGACTGTGCCGACAACGACTTCCTTATATTTGACGAGGGTCTTGCCCGCCTGCAAACCGGAGGCAGAGTCGAAGCTCACCACGACTGAGGGACCCTGTTGAAGCTTTGCATGGACCAGCAGGCCAATGCCGATCGCGATCGCGATGAGAGGAATGACCCACACGATCGGTGTGCGATGTTTTCGAAGCTGAACGCGCGGATCTCGAAAGGGTCCTGGAGAGGACGTCGTAGGCTCAGCCATGAGCCACCTTTCGATCCCACGTTAAACGCCCATCAAAGCTAAGCGCAGACATCATGGTCAGCACCACCGTAGCACCAAAGAAAACGATACCGAGCCGCGGCTCGGCGACCCCCAGCGCATTAAATTGAATAAGTGCGGCAACGATGGCTACGACAAGGACATCGAGCATCGACCAATAGCCAATCCCTTCGACGAACTTCAAAAGTCGAGTCTTGCCGACCATCGCCTGCTCCGTGGTCGATCCATTCCACAATAGAAAACTCATGGCGATAAACTTCGTGCATGGCACGGCGACGCTGGCCAGAAAAATGAGCAGAGCGATATCCCACGAGCCGGATTCCCAAAACTCCATAATTCCGCCGACGATCGTGCTATCGGCTTCATCACCCAGCATCTTCGTATACATCACCGGATAGATATTCGCGGGGATATACAGCGCCAATGCCGCGATGAGATAGGCGGTTGATCGTGCATGCGAATTGTGTTTCCGAACACGCAAGGCGCTTCCACATCGCCAGCAATAGAGCGTCTCAATCTCACAGCAGGATCGACCTTCGCAAACCATTCCGCAGAGGTAACAGGAGACCAAATCGAGCTCGCGCGCCCTCATACCACTCGACATGGCAAATGCCTCTCATACAGACGCCACAGCTCGTCAGTGTCGTGTGCTGTAATAACCACCATAAGTGGCGCCAGCAACGCGACGCAGACCACCCCTGCCCCGGCCACCACATGTAAGTAGCTGGACAACTTGACGATGGCCACCAGCACGCCGAGCAAAAAGACCTCGGTCATGCCCCAGGGGCGGCTGGCATGAAGGAAGCGCAAGACGGTGACGAAGTAAGGACACGCTTTCCCGACAGCGGCGAATGAAAGCAGCCACAACAAGAGTGCAATTTGAAATCCTGGAATGCCAATGATGACGACTCCTGCAGCAATGGCCGTAGGTGTCCCAGGCCCTTGCGCCAACGCCGAGATGGATTGCCACACGGTCGCCTCGCTTTGCAGACCGTCGAGACTGATGGTCGCCACTGGGAACGTATTGGCAAAAATGAACAAGCATCCGGCTGTGATCGTCCATGCTAGCCACGCACCGATCGAAAGCAGCGACCCCTTTCCAAGCCTTGAACCGCAGCGGCTGCAGAAGCAACTGGCACCTTGCACCATGGCCTGTCGATCGTAAACCTCATCGCACTGCTCGCAGAGCATGAGATCGGGATAAGCGCGCACATCAGACACATCAGATCCCTCGATCTCTTACAACAGAACGCTATCCCCTCTTGGGTGGGCGCTGTACGTCCTATGTCCCGAGTACTGCAGCGTTGTCACGATCCGACTCATCAGTGCGAACGCTTGAGCCACCTTCTCGTTGAACGCGGAGAAGGCGATCATAGAATCGCTGAACCAAGATCGAATCAAATAGCTGCAGTGATGGGTGCTACTTTCTACGAACTTTCACCGACAGCCAATCTCACTTTCGGTAATTCTTTTCTACTCTTTCGAGTCGACATCCAGGGATGTTTCATCCACCGAAGTTCATTGAACTTACGCCGATCCAGCGGCTCAACTACCGCGAAGAGCCTGCCGCTGCGGCGGCTAACTGTCAGATCCATGTGCCACGGATCAGCAAGGGCTAACGCTGCGCGCAACCGCCGATCCTTCTTGCGCATCCGTCCATCCGTGGTCTGCGCTTTGTCGCAATACGAACCGACCGCCAAGTAATGGTTATCGATATCGGTAAGGGGAATGGGTTTCCAGCTCATAAGCGATCGCGTCTCCTTTAGCGACCCACTGGCCAACTTTACGAAAACCAATTCAGAGCATGCTATCCATTGTCAAAGCTGCTCCGCGATGAAGGTGCCCACATGCATGTCATCGCCGATCGCGTTCATGATCGCCTGATCGTCATGGCGAACATTTGGGTCTGGTTCAAGAACACCGGAGACATCGAAAACGATGAAGCACAACCACGAGCGACTGTCCTCAGTCTTCGGCTCACCCAGATCGAAACGTTTGAAGCGACTGAGGCGGCCCCATCCGTTTCCGGTCCCAATCGCCCGATAACAAGCATTTTCAGGGTCCGAGGCCTCTCCGAGATAGACGATGTCGTTGGTGTTGCTGCACAGCACGCCAAAAGTGTGCATGAGTACTTCCCTGGATGACCTTTGACCCTAACGATAAGGGCGATGAATCTCAGCCACCGAGATAGTGTGCGAGCCCAAAGGAGAAGCACATGTTCGCCATGGTTCCTGGCGATGGCGCTCATGCCGTGACGGTCAAGCGGTGGGCATCCTATCGCCCCACCGGCTTTGCGCTGACGGCCAGATTTCGTGAGCGGCACACCGATCTTGCGAGAAAGCCGTCCCTTAGCGGCGGCTAAGCCTGATGCTCGCTTCCAAGAGAGTGACAGCCCAGCTATTCCTTTCCTGCGACCCATGAAGCTCCCCCTATGTACTTAACAGCCAAATATACGGACCCGTGAGTCTGGCTATGCATCCCTGGTCACGTGTCGGAACGGCATTGAGGCCACTGAGTCAGTGGATGCGACTCGGCGGTTCGTGTTTAAGGTTAAGGACGCTTATCAAAATGTGCCAATCAGATCGCGCCACTGACTCATCGCATTGTGCCAAATGACTAGAGATCGTTGGGCTAAGACTTGTCTGTTGACGACGGTCGCTGTTCGGGGTGAAGCACTGTCGCTGCATGCTCAGTCATATGCGAGCCACTCCGTTTTTTGACGCTATGGCATCTCCGCTGCTGTTAATAGCGAACAGAGAGCCGATCGCTAAAATGATGGCGAACGCAACAAGACATCCGAGTACTGGATGGTTATACGTCGCGGTCGGTCCCATGGAATCGGTAGTGAGACTGACGGAACCGATCTCGACAGGAGAGCGAACTACTGCCCTCAACGGGGTGATGCGCAGTTGAAATTATTTTGGATTGCCAAGGTGACACACGATGCGAGTGAATGTGCAAATCAACAACCAAGTTGTCATTTCTTCCAATTACTAATTAGGTACCGCACTGATACAAATGCGCGGATGATTTCAGTGTGCAATGGGTTCGCCGAAGCCTCACACCATCAGTCGTTCTGAAGGCAAGCCATGGCGCAGCCCGCAAATATCTCTTCGGATCTAAAAGTCAGTGATTTGGCCACCAACATCGCAGGGCCTGCCTCGACGACCATCCTCTCTAACTCCGGCGTGAGCGCTGTCAAGGTGGAGCCACCTAAGACAGGTGGCCCAAACCGATCCTTTTTATGCGACGCCACCGAACCATATTTGCGAGTGCATTCACGCACGCGAAACGCTCTCACGCCGGACATGATCGCCGAAGCTAGCGACGCTTTGGATCTAGTAGCACCTAGCGAGTTAGTCCTAGCAGTTGTTCTGACCGCCGCAGATTTCGTAGAAGAGCGCATGCCAAACTTCAGAAGTAACCGAACATGTCTTTGAACCGAATCATCATTCTTGGTGGTGGCTTCGGTGGTATCGCGGCTGTTCGTGCGCTTAAGGGATGCGATGCAGAGGTCCTATTGCTGGATCGTCGAAACCATCACATATTCCAGCCATTGCTGTATCAAGTGGCAACTGCCGTGCTCGCCCCATCAGAGGTGGCCGCGCCGCTGCGGCAGCTTGCCCAAGAGCAACCCAATCTGTCGGTGATGATGGGCGAAGTCACTGGTGTGGATCTTGCTGCCAAGATCGTGCGCCTTAAAGCCCCGGGGCTGCCTGAGCGACGGCTGGCCTTCGACTATTTGGTGGTTGCGACAGGAGCACGCCCAAGTTACTTCGGGCACGATGAATTTGCGGCCTATGCCCCTAGTCTGAAAACACTGGCGGATGCAGAAGCAATTCGCGCACGGGTGCTCAGCGCATACGAATTCGCCGAGCAGACAGACGATCTTGAGGAACGCTCCAGGGCGCTCACTTTCGTTCTGGTAGGCGGAGGTGCGACCGGTGTAGAACTCGCCGCTTCAATCGCGCAAATGGCTCGTATTACGATGCGTTGCAACTTCAGACGCATTGATGCTGCTGACACTAGGATTCTCCTTCTTGAAGGCGGCAAGCGTATTCTCGCCAATTTCGACGAATCACTTTCTCGCAAGGCAGCTCTGCGGCTCGAGAAACTCGGCGTGACTGTCCGCACCGGCGTCGTAGTTGAAGTTGTCGACGAACGAGGTGTGTTCGCTTCCGGTGAGAGAATTGAAAGCGCGACGGTTTTGTGGACGGCGGGTGTCCAGGCATCTCCGATCGTCAAAATGCTGGACACGACGACGGATCGTGCAGGCCGTGCTTGTGTTGGACCCTTTCTTTCTCTGGCGGATCACTCGAACGTATTCGTGGTGGGGGACGCTGCCGCGTTCATTCAGGCAGATAGGCCACTACCGGGCGTTGCACAAGTGGCGATCCAGCAAGGTCGCTACGTCGGCAAACGGATCGCAGGAGAAATTCGGAAGCGCCGGCCAGATTCAAGGCCCTTTGAGTATTTCGACCGAGGCAACATGGCAGTAGTTGGCAAGAATTTTGCCGTCTTGGAGCGCGGCCGCATCCGCACAAGCGGCTTCGCAACCTGGCTCCTCTGGGCGTTCCTTCACGTGATGTTCCTGCCGCAGCTGCAAAACCGTCTGCGGGTTCAGATGCAGTGGCTCTGGTCCTATTTCAGTGGGCAACGCAGCTCGCGTTTGATACCTGAACCTCTAAACGCAAAGCCTGAGCAAGTCGTGTCAAAGGTGGGCAAGCTCTGATGGATATCACGCCGCTATCACTCTCGCGCGCGCAGCTCGCCCTGCGTTGAAGCTGATCAACGGCCGCGTCACAAGCGTTGCAGAAGTACGACTTCTTGGTGCTGTTCCCCATCAATTTCACATGGCTAGCCAGATATCGCGAAGCACTCAAGAAGCTCACGCGATGGAGCTAACGCGCTCTGCTCCGTAACGGTCCGGATTTGATAGACACCAAGCAGCCGTTGCAGCGATGCATATTTGCGTAGCGCATCCGGCAGAACAATTCACCCGGACGTGATCCAACCTGCATCACATGCGCGCCAATTGGCGCAATGCGATGAGTCCGCGGCGCGATCTGATTGGCGCATTTTGATGAGCGCCTCTACCCTTAAATTCAAACCAGCGAGTCCCAAACGCGGGGCTCATTGGGCTTCATGCCGTGCTGACGTAAAGGATCGGAGCGTCGAGAATTTTCGCGGTGCAGTTGCGATTGCAAATACTCATGCAAGGAGATGTTCGATGAAAACAATCACGAAGCACTACATTGATGGGGCGTTCGTTGAGTCCCACGGCCGCGAGGTTATCGAGAGCATCAATCCGAGCAACGGCAAGGTGATCGGGAAGACGCTACTCGGAGACGAGGAAGATGCAAAGTTCGCCATCGCCGCGGCCAAGCAGGCACTCATCAGTTTCGCCCATACGACCAAGGAGGAACGCGCCAGTATGTTGCACAGGCTGCATGAGGTAGTCGCTGCACGTATTGACGATCTAATAGCCGTGATGATTGAAGAATACGGCGGCACCGCACAGTTCTCTGAAATTATTGTGCGATCCGCTGCCGAGTCGTTTCTTCAGGCCGAGAAAGCGCTCCAGCAGTTGCCGTTGGTTCGAACCTGGGACAAGACCACAGTCTTCTATGAGCCTGTAGGAGTTGCCGGCCTAATCACGGCCTGGAACGCGAATGCGCTGTTCATTTCAGTCAAGCTTGCCTCGGCGATTGCCGCTGGTTGTACGGTGGTCATCAAACCCAGCGAAATGAGTTCGCTACAGACACAGGTATTGCTCGAATGTTTGCATGAGGCAAGACTCCCGAGTGGTGTTTTCAACGTGGTCATTGGTCGTGGAGACGTCGTCGGAGCCGAACTCGTTCGAAATCCAGATGTCGCCAAGATCTCCTTCACGGGCTCGGCCGCCGTTGGTGAAAAGATCATGCGCGACGGCGCCGCGACGATGAAGCGTGTCACGCTCGAGCTGGGAGGCAAGTCCCCCAACATATTGCTCGATGATGTCGAGCTCGACAAAGCAATCCCAACCGCCCTCGGCATCGCATTCATGAACAGCGGCCAAGCGTGTGCAGCAGGGACACGGCTGCTTGTGCCTAAGAGTCGCCTCGACGACGTCAAGAAAGCTATTTTGGGCGCTATGCCGGCCTTTGCAGTGGGTGACCCGGCCAACAGAAAGACCACCGTAGGCCCCATGGTTTCGAAGAAACAATATGAACAAGTGCAGGCTTATATCCGCACTGGTATCTCGGAAGGTGCGGACGTTCTCGTCGGAGGTGAGGGCCATCCACAAGGTTTCGAGGCGGGTTACTTCGTGAAACCAACGGTGTTTGTGAATGTGACGAACGACATGACCATTGCTCAGGAAGAGATTTTCGGTCCCGTTCTGTGCGTCATTACCTACGAAAGCGAAGAAGACGCCGTCCGAATTGCCAACGACTCGCGCTATGGGCTGCATGGCTTCGTAAGCGGCGCGGATCTGCAGCGCGCACGTCGTGTGGCCTCCCAGATCATCGCCGGGCGCGTGGTGATCAATGGCATGCGCGATGATCAACAGGCACCATGGGGCGGATTCAAGCATTCCGGTGTTGGCCGCGAATTTGGCACATTCGGGATCGAGGCGTTTCTTGAATCACGGGCCATCCTTGAATAACACGACCTTCGTCTCCGATCGACGCATCAGAAGGTCAACCCATGAGCAAGCGCGTCACTATCTCCCTCGTTGAAGTCGCGGATCGCCTCGCCATCCGCGAACTCGTCGAAGCTTGTGCACACTGCGCGGATCGTCGTGATGCAAAAGGTCAGATGTCGCTCTTTACGCCAAACACCCACTTTGTGGTCTACATGAATGCGAAAGATCTGACGCCATCAATGGAACTTCATTCGCGTGATGCACTCGCCCCGGTCTTTGCGGATCTCAACAAGTATGACGCAACGACCCACTTCATCGGCCAGAGCACGATCTCCTCGCTGACCGCTGACTATGCTACCGGCGAGACCTATTGCCTCGCGCATCACGTGACGGCCGAGAATGAAATGCGCCGGTTGATGGTTGCGTCCCTTCGTTATTCCGACACGTTCGTAAAGACGGATGATCAGTGGCTGTTTGCAGAACGTAAGCTCTTCGTCGATTGGGTGGATGAGCGCCCACTGTCATGAGCACCACAAATTGGACAGCTTCGATGGTTGCGATTCAGCGCGTATCGGAGACGTAAATGACACCCACAAAGTCGGACAAAATGCGCGTAGTCGTTGTTGGCGCGACGGGAATGGTGGGCGGCTACGTGCTTCGTTACGCCCTCGATCACCCCGATGTTAGTCACGTGACGTCGATCGCGCGTGGAAAGATTGGCATCAAGCACCCGAAGCTCGAAGAAGTTGTTCATCAAAACTTCGCAGACTGCTCCGAGCTGGCACCGGTGTTATCGGATCAAGATGCCGCGATCTTTTGCCTGGGCGCGTATACCGGTGCCGTGTCAGACACGGAACTCCGCGCCATTACGGTTGAATATACGATCGAGTTCGCGCATGTCCTGTCCGAAAACAGCCCCAACGCGGCGTTTACATTTTTAAGTGGGAGCGGCGCGGATCCATCGGGACGAAGCCGCATCCCCTTCGCTCGTTACAAAGGACAAGCAGAGAGCGCACTGCGCGTGGCGGGGTTCCCCACTACCTACTTCTTCCGCCCTGCTTACATCTATCCCGTGAAGCCGCGAACGGAACCTAATTTCGGCTACCGTTTATTACGCGCAATCTACCCAGTGTTCCGGATACTTTTCCCCAACCAGGTGATTCGAGTCGACGACTTGGCTCGAATCATGGTGGGCGTCACTGTCCAGGCAACGCCAACGCCTCAAGCGCTGGTTTTCGAGAACCGTGACATTCGAACGTTGCTTCGTCAGTTGCCTGCGGCATCAATTAGCGCATAGTAAACACCGCAAACACTCCCTCGCCTCATCAGGGACGATCAGAATGACACTGAGACATGGTGCGGACTGTGCTGCGTGCCGTGCGATTCCCGGCGGTCAGGGAAATGACCATGCATTACGTGGAAGTGACTGTGTAATTTTCCGTGCTACCTGGTACCACATCAATCTAAACAGGACTCGCATTGAGGAACGAAATGACTGACCTCGTGCCCATTCCAATTGTCCTTTTCGAGCACTTTGCACGAGCAGGCCTCGACGTTCAGGCGATTCTTCGTCGAGCGAACCTCCCCTCTGCCCGATTCAATGTCCCCAAACCAGAGGGCACCACGGCGGAGTTTTTCGCTCTTTGGCATGCCGTTGAGCAAAGCGGTGCTGACGAGGATCTTGGGCTACGCCTTGGTATCGAAGCGCTCACCGATGAGGAAAACGTGGCAGCGCTCGCAGCGCTGCACTCGGCCTCACTGGGTGAGGGGCTTGAGAGGCTGGCCCGTTACAAGCGCATGGTGTGTCCTGAAAAGGTCTGGGTCGACATCGTGCATGGTGAAGCCCAACTGCGCTTTGAGTGGATCCTCGCCGATGAAGCTCCCCCGGCGCTACTGACCGACTTGATCTTTGCTGGTGTCGTGAATCTCGCCCGCCAAGGAACCGGTACACCTGTGACGCCACAACGCATCGAATTGACCAGGCATCGCGCAAATGAGGCGATGCTTCGTAAGCATTTTGGTTGCGAGCTCAGATTCAATGCTCCGCATGATCTATTGGTCTTCGACGAGACCGCACTTTCGCTGCCCATGGTTCATCGAAATGCCCAGCTTCTCGCGGTTCTTTTGCCGGGACTGGAGTTGGCACTTCCGAAAAACAACACGGCACGAACACTCGTTGATGATGTACGCAAAGTTCTCAGCGAAATGATCAACGGAGATCGTCCTGCCATCGCGAAAGTTGCCAAGTCTCTGGGAATGAGCGTGCGTACACTGCAACGCCGTCTCGGCGAGCTCGGCACAAGCTACCAGGATCTTCTCGACAATGTCCGACATCAATGGGCGCAACGCTTACTTAAGACAAAGGACCTTGGGATAGGAGAAGTCGCGTTTTTGCTTGGCTTTGAAGAGGTCAATTCTTTCGCGCGCGCCTTTCAGGATTGGGAAGGCACAACGCCGGCGAAGTGGCGCACACAAATTTCAAGAGTGCGCGTCGGATAGGAAACGTCGTCGCCGGCACGCTGGAGCCCGTGCCGGATGGCTACCTGTCCGATGGGATGTCGTAGCCCGGCGGCGGAGCGCAGCATGGCGGCCCAAGACCGATGGTTGCGCGCCCGAGCGACTTGACCGTGGGTACCGGTTCACTCGGGAAATTCGGTCGGTCGGTGTTGCCCACTAGCGCGAAGCGGTAGTCGTTACCAGCGACGGGACGGAAGCTGAAGCGTCCACCAGCGATCACCTTCATGGGTACGCCGTTCTCGCTGATTTGTACCTCACCCTTCCACGGTGTGGCAAAGCGCAAGGCTTCGTCTGCGCCGTGATGTAGGGTGAATGCGCTCAACTGACCGTCGATGGCTTCCACCTCGATGGTCATGCTATCGCGCAGGGCGACGGTGCCGGCCATCGTCCATCCGGGCGGGATCGCCGGGCCGACCCGGATCAAGCCGTCGTCATCCTGGATCGCCAGCACCTCGGAGAGCGCCAGTGCAGTTACCCCGGCCTGCTCGAGATAGAACTCGTTGGGCGGCCCGGCGACCAAGGCGGCCATGCCGTTGGGATACACCTGATAGAGCTGTACCAACTGGAAGATGGCCTGCGATACCTCGTCACCCAGGCCCAGTCGCGCAGCCTGAATCGGGTCATCGCTCCAGTCCGCGGCGTCGACGAACGGGCGCAGTGCATAAGTGCGCCGGGCGATCGCAAACAGCGGATCGTCCAGGCCGATCTGGCCGTACGGCCAGACTGCCTCGAGACCGATGTTCTCGCCGTTGCGGTAGGGCGATTCGGGGTCGTAGCTGGCGGCCAGCACACGATCGGCCGGCAGCGCCGCGGGCGAAGGCGAGGCGACTTGCGACGCGGCCACTACCGGTAGCGGCGGCGTCCTGCGCAGTGCGGCGTCCAGTGAAGCGACTAGAGCCGTATCGCATCGCAACAGCTTCGCTGCCGCGATGGTGGCGGGATACAGCGCGCGGATAGCGGCGAGGTCGGTCGCCGGGTCGGTCACGTCATCTGGGTTTCATGGGCATTGGAGGGCGCGGTATGCAGCAGGCCATCGGGTCCCGGCTTCTGATAGCTGAGCAGGAAGCGCGCGGATTGCGCCATCAACGGATAGTAGGTCTGCAGGAAGGCGCGGTCGTGCGTCTGCAGATAGGTGCGCCAAACCCACAGACCGATCTCAGCGCCGCTGCTCAATGTGCGCGCGTTGGCTTGCGCCGTCCAACCCAGGTCGCAACTGTGGGTGACGATAGGGAACGGCCGGAACCGGTCGCTCTCGTACTCCACGCCGTTGCCGTTGAAGCGCATCGTCTCCGGCACGCAGATGCCGGGGCGGCCGCCCATGTGGTCGTGGGTCCAGCGCTGGATGGCGTCAAGCTGATCGCGATACAGCGCGAACACCGGCGCGTTGAGCTCAGGCAGACCGGACGCGAGATTGGCGCCGACTTGCATGCGCAGGTTCCAGAACCAGAACGCGGCCGGGTCCCACAGGTGATCATCCCTGGTCGAGGAGAACAGGTCGGCAACGCCGGCCTGCGAGCCCGGCATGCTGCCCGCCTCGTGCGCCGCTGATGCGAACAGGAACAACGTGCGCAAGGTCTCGGCGTAGCGTGCGGTGCCATCAGCCGACTCGGCACGGATCAGGAGCACGTGCGACCAGAACGCATGCCACCACGCCGCAGTCGTGCCGGCGTTGACGGCGGGAGCGAGGATCTCGCGGACGCTTTCGAAGGCCGGGCGATGAGCGTCAAAGGCCGGTGCGGCGATCAGCACCCGCAGACGGCCATCCGCGGTCGGTCGCACCGTTACCTCCACCGTGCGCGCATCAATTACGCGCGCCTGCGCGTCGCGTCCGATTGCCTCGATGGCGGCCAGCGAACCGAAGCGACGACCCGAAGCCCCGGGCTGCCGATCGTCGAGCCAGTCCTGCGCGAGCAGCGCGATGTCGCCCTGCACCGACGCGGTCGATGTGCGCGGCGGCCACAGTTGCAGGCGGATCCGCTGCACCTGCTGCGGAGCCAGTCCGCTCAGGTCGACGATCAGCCGGTCGGCTTGGTGGTCGACCCATGCCCTCAGCGTGGTGCCGCCGCCGTGTTCTTCCAGCACGCCGTCATACAGATCGAGCCGGCCATGGAAGGCTCGATCGACGATGAGCGGCTTCAGATCCGGAAAGACGACCTGGCCCGGCGAGTCGCGTCCGGGCAGCGTGTCACTGCGATTGAGCTGTACGGTCAGGCCATTGGCCGCCCACAGCGCGACACCTAGCCGGCCGTTGCCCAAGCCCATCGCCTGGCTGGGCAGGACATTCGGCTGATCGATGGCGATGTCCGAACGCGGGACCACCTCGGCGACCGGCACGGTTTCAGCCGGCGCATGGCCGGACGACAGGCCCGTCGCCAGCACTGCAGCAAAAAACCATGCGCGAGCTATCGGTGAAACTTGAGGCAGGTTCATAAGCTGTCGCTTGGAAATAATCTCAGATACATATCACCAGAGGGAGAGCAGCAGGTCGCTCTCGCGAAGGGGTCAACACCATCGGCCCTGCTACTCAACTCATGGAGATTACCTCGATGTACAACTATCCCGTACTGGAATGTCTTATTGCATTTGCCATCGTATTCTCGATCGGCTTTTTCTCTGCCGATAACGGCCGCCGCGGGGAAACCGCGGCACCGAAACTCGGAGTGGCTCGCACATGAGCCCCTCATGCCCTCGCTGTCACACCGCGTTCTCGTCCCTCGACGCCGGGCTCAAACCAGGGCGGCCGCCATCGGCAGTGTTGCCGACAGCGCCAGACTTTCAATGTCTTCAGGCTCGACAGCCTTCTTGGCTTTTTGCATCGCGATGCCGACCGCCGACCGGATGGCGGCATCACGGTTGGCCGCATTCGATTGGAAGGGGAACCGTGATACGCCCTTGGCGTACCCCATACATCAGCGTTCTTAGGCACAACAGGCGACCAACAAAAGCGACTCCGCCGACGTTGAGTAATGGTCATTAGCCTTGAAATGTTGACAGTCTTCCGTGTGATGGAAGAACGACATTCTTCGCCGCGAATTTCAGGCTTCAACTGATAACGCTTGACAAGTCAATACGCTCGTACGTATTGTACCCTAATGCAACCTTCTCTACGTGAAAACATCCTCAACGCCGGCGTAAAAGTGATGTTCCGGTCTGGATATGTGGGGGCCACGGTGCGCGATATTTGCAGCGCGGCGGGCGCTCCTCACGGTTCGTTTACGAATCACTTTCGCTCCAAAGAGCAATTTGCCAGAGAAGTTTTAGACCGCTACTTTGCCAACCTTCAAGGGCATGTTCGAGAGGCTCTGGGCGACAAGTCTCTTACTCCCCGGAAGCGTCTAGAGCGTTATCTGGAAATCATCAGTGGCGTCCTGGCAGACGAGAAGTGGAATCGAGGTTGTCTGATTGGTGACTTCAGCCTTGAGACCGTCTTGCAGAGCAAACCTTTGCACCAAAGGCTAGAAGCAATCTTTAAAGAGTGGCGCGCGCCGTTTGCTTTGTGCATTGCTGAGGCTCAGGCCATCGGCGAAATCGATTCAACCTTTGACCCCACAGATCTCGCCGAATTCCTCCTTTCTTCATGGGAGGGGGCAATTCTTCGCATGAAGGTGGAGCGCGGCCCTGCCCCGCTCGAACGGTTCCGAAAAATCATCTTCCAAACCGTATTCAAAGAGCAGAAATGACAATCCATTCTGATATTGCCCTGCCCCATATCAATGTTCTGAATTCCACGATGGCGTACCGTGAGGCGGGGGACAGCGAAGCCCCGGTGGTTCTCTTTCTACACGGGAACCCTACGTCATCCTACATATGGCGGAAGATTCTTCCGATGGTCGCGCCGGTGGCGCATTGCATCGCCCCGGATCTAATCGGGTTTGGACAATCGGGAAAACCCGACATCGAGTACCGGTTCTCCGATCACGTGCAGTACCTCGATGGGTTCCTCGAACAGGCAGGAATCACCTCGGCGTTCGTGGTCGCCCAAGACTGGGGATCCGGACTGGCATTCGATCTAGCAGCCCGTCGGCCCGATTTCATTCGCGGACTAGCTTTCATGGAGTTCATCCGGCCGATGCCTACCTGGAACGACTTCCACCCAGATCAGATTGAAACCTTCCAGAAATTCAGGACTCCTAGTGTAGGCGAGGAGATGATCCTTGAAGGCAACGCGTTTGTCGAAGAAGTACTTCCTGCGGCGACCGTTCGGAAGCTGACGGAAGAGGAGATGTCTGTTTACAGAGCACCTTTCCCAACTCCTAAATCGCGGCGGCCCACCTGGCGATTCCCTAATGAATTGCCGATCGAGGGAAAGCCGGCGGATGTATATTCAATCATCGAGAAAGCGCACGACGCTCTGGCAGAGTCGTCTTACCCGAAGCTGCTCTTTGTGGGAAATCCAGGCGCTCTCATTTCACCAGCCTTCGCCGAGAGCTTTGCAAAGAGGCTCAAGAACTGCAGAGTGGTACAGCTCAGCTCTGGCCTTCACTATCTGCAGGAGGACCATCCGGATGTCATTGGTTCCAATATCAAAGAGTGGCTCATCGATTTGAGCATTGATTCCAGCCCAAAGCAGAAAGTGAGGTTGTCATGAACCGAAATCTAATTTTTCTATGTGCGGCATCAATTCTTGGAGGTACTGCTTTGGCTAGGTCCCAAACGGCTCCAGAGATCAAGCGAACGCCGATACTCACCGCCGAGGTCTCACCGAGCAAGACAGTCGATCATGTACAGATCACTCGTCTTGACTTCAAACCCGGACAGATCACCGGACGACATATGCATCCTGTCCCGGTAGTCGGCTATGTCGAGTCGGGGGTTTTCCTAGTTAAGATAGAAGGCCAAATTCAGAAGCGCTATACCGCCGGACAGGTGATCTATGAGCCGGCGAATACGACCATCGAGCGATATGACAACGGATCCTCGACTGAGCCGGCTGTTCTGATCGCCTACTATCTAGCGGGAGCGAAAGACCAGGTCTTGATCAAGTTTCTGCCTCCGCGTTAACTCTCAAAAGCGCGGCATAGCCCCTCATCAAGCTTCATCGCTCTGGCAAGGGGATGAATTTTATGGCATTTCGGCGGCTGTCGCTTTCAAGATTACGGCAGTTTTTTGCAAGATCTTCCAGCCAAGGGTAGTGACCTGCGTCTTCGACGACGATAAGGCTTGAGTTGGGGTGCACGTCCCGGATCTGCCAGCTATAAAGAATCCCGGATCGAAATGCCCGAAGACGAGCGTCACCGGTGCCTTGAGATTTCTCATTCCCTCACGGCCGTCCGCACACGGTATTTTTCCCCTGCGCCACCATATCGTCATGAAAGTTCAACGAACTGGCCATGACCTCAACGAGCAGTTCCCACGTCTCGGCTCTGGACGATCTTCCTCAGCCAGCACCAAATTTTCTAAGCCATCAGGTGCTCTCAGTCTAACTAGTCTCATGAAACCAGTCCTTCGTTTGCACATACAGAAGCGCGAGCGTGCTGAGTAACGATTGCCATCGCCTCAAGGCTGCATTGCGAATGAATTGGATTACTCACGCGGGAGCGCGTGACCTGTTTCCAACAACGTCTTGAGATGGGGGGTTCTACCCCGTCACCTAAACTCGTCAGTACTATGCATGCAGCCTAACGCTTGAAATCAGCGGCACGCGTAGTGTTTCCGCTGGATTGAGTTGTTGCCAGGCGGGTCGCTTCCAGCTTGCCTTGGGCGAAACCGGCACGGGAGGCAGGAATGCGGGTCGCCGGATCCATCTGGTTCGTGCCCATGGCGGCTCGGGACTCTGGGTCCGGTGTGATCACTTCGACGTGGCTGCCCTGCTTGCGCAGGGCCTCGACTTGGCTTGCCAGGTCATTGCCCCATTCCGGACATCTACGCAAGCCCTCGAACTGACCCGGCGGTAGTGGCCCGTTTCGTTCGCTGAACGGCGTGAGCACCACAACATTCGCGTAGCCTGAGGCAAGGTCGGCGTTGTCGGCGGAACGCACGCCACCGTTTATGTAGCGAGTGCCGTTGATGCTGTGCGTGGGGGCCATACCGGGCAACGCGGTGGCCGCGGTGACCGCATCCACCAAGTCGACGCCGGAGTAGCGGTCGAACGCAGCCAACTCTCCGGTATGCGCGTCGACGGCAACCACAATCATCGGCCTGTCCGGCCATTCAAGACGAGGCAGCCTGGAGGCGACCAATGCGCGTCGCTGTCCCGCTGCCGCGGGGCCGAGTGTGGAGTCGCTTTCCAAGCCGAACGCGCCCATCGCAAGTCGTAGATCAGCTGCCGAGGTGGCGGCGGCGCCGATGGCCCTCATCCGCTCTAATACCGTGGCCATCGGCAAGGACGGAGGCGAGGACGGCGGCCGGTCCCGGGTCTGTCCGACCGGTTGAACCGGCGGAGACAGCACCGCGGCCAACAGTTCGGCCGGCGGAATGCCGCTGCGCACGTGCGCAGCCACGGTGGCGCCGGACGAGGTACCGATCACCAGATCGGCGGCCTCTGTCATATCGAAACCAGCTTCGGCCAGGCCGGCGATGATACCGATCTGCCACGCATTTCCGGCAGCCCCGCCACCACCGAGAACCAGAGCAACGTTTTTGTGAGCCGCCTGTTCACTTTCCAGCGCAAGGTGCGTGATGCGCTTATGCGCAGCGGTCAAGTGAAATCCATGCTTGCTGATGTCGTCCAAGCAAGCACTCACATCGACGCCTTGATAGGGTTCGTCGTGATGCAGTTCTATCGTCTTGAAGGTGATCCAAGGGCCATATTGCCGCGGCAGGTTCGTTCCCTGCTCATCGAGCGTGAAGCCGAACACGCGGTCCTGGCCTCTTAAAACATGCACTCTCGCCATGAGTAGTTCTCACTTCGCTTGCTTAGAAACCGATTGGGACACAAGCTGTCGCCCAGCCGGCGCCCCGTGTGGCGCAGGAATCGACGAACCGCTTGGAAGGCGTTACATTCCTGCCATATCGTTGGCGTCACCAACAATCTAACACGAGTTGCCCGTGTCGCCAATGGCAAATCGCAGGCATCACCAAACTTTTTCTGGGACGCGATGGACATCACTAGACATGCAGGCCAAGCACCTCTATGGCGTAATCTGGCGTCTCGACTGTTGAATCAGACGGCCATCCTGGTCGGTAGAGTCGTGAACGAAGCCCTGGCTGTGGAGGGAGCTCATCGTTACCAGCTAGCCGTGCTTGCTACGCTCGATACGTTTGGTGCCGTCTCGCAAGCCGAACTCTGTCGGCGGACGAACATAGACCGCAGCGATATGAACGCGGTTGTCAATGCGCTCGAAGCAGAAGGAATAGTCACGCGCGTTTCAGATCCCGACGACCGCCGCCAAAATATCGTTGAGATGACAGAGACGGGCGAAGCTCGCTTCGAGCGCCTGAAGGTAGGCCTCGCAGAGGCGGAGGGTCGTGCCTTGACGCCATTGGCTCCGGCAGATAGGCGAGAGTTGCTACGTTTGCTTCGGATACTTCACGACTATCACGCGGTTCCGCCGCCTTCCGCAGAAAACCGTGGCTGAAGCTCGAGTCATGCCGGCAATCCCGTTTGGTCAGCCGATCCACGTCGGCCATCACCGGGGCCAGGGGCGCAAAAGCCGAGGTCGCATCCGTGGCGGGCGCGGGTGCCGAGCCTGCTTGATCGGGGATGACAGATCGGGCGCCTTTCACTGCTGCAAAGCAATGGGATGGAGTCCTCCTCACCCTCGGCATCTTGGAGTGCCAGACTGAAGGTGCGAACCGCAGTCACCAGTGAGAAGGAGTCCACACATGAAGCTTATGCGCATTGGGGTCGACTTGGCCAAGAACGTGTTCCAAATCCACGGCGTGGATCGCCACGAGAAGCCGATCTGGCGGCAGCGTTTGTCGCGAGATCGCTGGCTGCAAAAGGTGCTCGAGAAGATCGAGCCGGACTGCGAGATCGGCATGGAAAGTTGCGGCGGCGCGCATCACTGGGCGCGGCAACTGCAGGCACGCGGTTATCGAGTGAAACTGATCGCGCCACAGTTCGTGAAGCCCTACGTCAAGAGCAACAAGAACGATGCCAATGATGCCGAAGCGATTTGCGAGGCGATGAGCCGACCAAGCATGCGCTTTGTCAGCGTGAAGACGGTCGAGCAACAGGACATCCAGGCGACCCATCGCATTCGTGCCGGATTGATCGAGCAGCGCACCGCGAAGGGCAATCAGATCCGTGGGTTGGTGTCGGAGTACGGATTAGTTGCGCCCAAAGAATTGCTGGCCCTTCGTCGCGCGATACCGTGCTGGCTGGAGGATGGTGACAACGGCTTGACCGCACGTTTCCGTCGCTTGCTCGACGGCGTGCGGAGCGATCTTCGTACACTCGATGCGCGTGTTGCCGAACTGGATAGCGAGATCGCGGCGATCGCGCCAAGCGAGCCGGCGGCGGTACGGCTGCAACAGCTACGGGGCGTTGGCCCGATCACGGCCACTGCCCTGGTGGCGACGGTTGGTGATGCCAGCCAGTTCGCTAATGGCCGCCAGCTGTCCGCGTCGCTTGGCCTGACCCCACGTCAACACAGCTCCGGTGGCAAGAATCGCTTGCTCGGCATCAGCAAGCGTGGCGATTCGTATCTGCGAACGTTGCTCGTGCACGGCGCGCGCTCGACGCTACGTACCGCCAAATCCAAAGAGGATCGACTCAGTCAGTGGGCGGCTCGTCTGGCCGAGCGATCCCATTACAACGTCGCGGCGATAGCACTGGCCAATAAGACCGCACGCATGGCCTGGGCGATGCTGCGGCATGACACCGACTATCAACCGGAGCGGGCGGCGGCCTGAAATACTACGCACCAACTCAACAAATTAACCCTCAATCCACGATTGCGAAGCAACCTGAGCGATGGCAAACCGGTCGAACCGGCGTCGGCAAAACCCTCTAACGTCCAGGTGCGAAAAGCACGAAAAAGCGAATGGGAGCCGGCGCGCGAATAGCCCATCATGGTCCAGCATCCCAACGATGCCGCGGTTAGAGACCGGATATACGTGTGCAGTCGGCACGGGGCGCCAGAGCAAAGGGGGCTTGCAATGGGGAGGAGTCCATATACGGACGTTCCCACGACTCCCCTCAATGGCAACTTCGGGCCGGAAGCGGACATTTCCAGCTTCCCGACGGACCGCTCGAGCTGCAAGGCCCGCAAGCCATGATTTCAATCAGAGGAGATCATTGGCCCGTCGCTTGCCACCCATGGTGTCAATTCTATTGGGCTGCATTTCCGATTCGTACAAGATTAGTGACTACCCCATTGGGAAACTCTTCCCGAACCATGAAGCGAGGGCTTTCCTTGCTTGCGAAAACCCTAAAATGCTCGACGCCATTTGCTTTGTGAATGCGGTAGTCGATGGCGTAGGACACAAAGTCGCCGGCGGGAACGTGAACATCGGATAGGGCCCCCACATCCGCCTGGACATGGCTGACGCCACTTTTCGGGTCATATACGTTGAATTCGAAATGGCGGCCCACTTCCAGGTCGTTGGCGGTCACTGTTGCCCAATCGATGCGCTGATCAACGGTATCCGCTGGGATGGGATCGTTTACGTAGACCTTCTTCGAGGCTTCGTTCGATGACCTTGACACTACAAACCCTTTTGCTCTGCCTGCTCGATAAGTAATGTCGAAGACAGGTGCTGCCTCATTTCCGTTGACGAAAGAGAGAGCCGCGGATTTGGGCTGAAATCGCGTGGACGCCACGGTAGTCCATCGCTGGCTGTGAAAACCCTGAAAACCTGATGCGAAAGTGGCGAGGTTCGAAAATTCGTAACCGCTTTCGTTATCCAGTTGCCTTATCAGGATTTGCGAGCTACCGACGACAGAACCGCCGTCATGGTTTCGATCTTGGTAGGTAAAAAGTCCAGTTTTAAGCCGAGTGGCGTTCGAGCCGAAATCCGCGGGCGGGTTTTGGGCGAATGCGACCCAGGGGGCAAATACGCAGAACAACGCAAGCAATAGGGTAGCAAGACTAAATATCCGCATAATCTTTTCTCTTCAATGCCGAAGCTTTGGTTGATTCGAACTGCAATATCGCAGCAGAGTTTCAGAGGCAGACCAGAGGCGACCACTGCTCCGATCAAAGCTTCCTGGGCCAGGAACTCCGGGCGGCTCAAAGGGTGCGTTGGCGCACCTGCGGCGGGTGATCCCTACATTTTCTGGACGATCGAAAGAATCCATATCCGAATCCCTATCGTGTGCATCGGGAAGGACAAATTTTGGTCACTTGTTCAGACGATCCATCGCAACGCTATTCACCGTCGAACCAATCGCGCGTCAGACGACGCACTTTGTCCGCCGCTTGACTATCGTCCACCCAACCGTGAGCCATGCCTTTAATCAGCACAAGTTTCAGCCGTGGAGCATCGGCTTGCCTAAGGAAATAGGGTTGCAACACGTCGTGCAATTCGATTGCCGGCTTTGGCGTCAGCACGGTATCGCTTGAGCCTTGCACGATCAGCAACGCGGGTGGTTGATTGCCCCGCGCGATCTCGGCGGCGTGGCGCACGGCATCGGTCCGCTCGGCAAGCACGCCTGAGGCCGCTGTCCAGTGATAGGGCTGTTTCGTCAGCCGCTCCAGTGCCTGGACGGAAGTGTTCAAGCCAGTGGAAGCATTGACCAGCATGACAGTCCCCACAGTGACCTTGCCCTGGATCAACGCGATCAGCGCCGCCGAACCGCCAGCGGAATATCCAAACAGGCCAATGCGTTGACCGGGCAGCATGCAACCACGCCGCTGCAACTCGGTAATCACGCGCGGCAATTCTTCAGCCGCGTCTTCCACCGCGGGCTTAAACAACAGCATCGCAAAGTCCGCAGCCTGCCTGCGACCCAGCTCCTGATTGCCACCCGGTGGCGCACGCGTACCGAACAGAGGCAGCCCCAGATAAACCTTGATCGCTGGCACGTCATCCATCGGCAACGCGTCCATCAGTGATCGCTCGTCGGCTGGCGGACCAAAACCGTGCCACAGAACAATCGGTGCTCGACTCGCATGGGCAGGTATCCGCAAAATCGCCGGCACCCCGGCCAGCTTGGTCTCGACCACAAGAGTGCCTGCTGAAGTCGCGCGGGCGCAACGAAACGCGGACCCGAAGTCGACCCCGCTACTTGCCGGCGATGGCAAAGCGGGGCGCGCGACCGAAGAGCCAACGCCCGCACCGAGCAATAGCGCGAATCCGAACGATAGCCATCGCCATCTGTTCTCTGTGATCGTCATCTGTCTTCAATTCTTCGGGAGGCTTTCTGTGGCACGATCACCGGGTCAGTGATCCAAGCAACCCCTTTCTCCACACACGGTCATCGTCGATGCGGTCGCCTAATGTGAAGGTGCAGCGCCCCACCTCGACGAAGCCGTAACGCGTATAGAAGCCTTTGGCTCTCTGGTTGTGATCGAAGACCGTCAGATAGATTTCGGGCGCATGCTCTCTGCGCGCCTCGTCGAGCGCCCAAGCCATGAGGCGATCGGCGAGGCCCCGTCCATGCCAGCCGTGAAGGACGTAGATTTGTTGAAGCTCCATGGCGCCTGACTGCGGGGCAGGCGCCGGGGCCTTGAGTTGTGAAAGCTTGGCGTAGCCGAGGATATCCTCAGCGCTAGCCGCGACCAGCCAACGTATAGAAGAATCCGCAAGATCCCGCTCCATCGTCCCTTCAAGACCGTAAGTTTTCTCCAGAAAGCTTGAGAATGGCGCTGGCTCGTAAAGATGGCCAAACGTATCCGCAAACACTGCACGCGCCATCGTGCGTAGTGATGCAAAGTGCGTTCGATCTGGCCGAAAATAGCGGATGGGTTCGGTCATGCTGTTACCTCACTTTATTGTTGTGTGATGAATACAATCCGCGCCAACGATCATCCCCATATGAGACATCAATGGCGCGCGTCCGCATCCGAGGATGCCGTTGCCGGGCGGTAGATCGTGCTGGTGCCGTAGCGTCCAGCTTCAAGACGTCCGTGCAGGATGAAGTCGCGCATCATCACGAAATAGCCTTCCGGATTGCGCGTGTCGAGGCGCTCGCCGTCGGCGGTGGTTTCGTACTCGTAGATGCCGTGTTCGGTGCGCGGAAACACCGCGACCGTGATCGGCTTGCCTTTGACCTGCAATGCACGCAAGCGCCGTTCCGTTTCAGCACTCGGCGCGTCGTAGTCGTCCGTAGCCAGTATCCATAATTGCGGCGTGTCGAGATTGCGCAGCACCGGCATGGCGTCGTAATTCGCCGGGACGCCGGCTAGTAATACGGGACCTTCCTCGCGAAGCTTGGCTTCAGTCGTTTCGAGGAAAAAGAACGTGACATCCCCGTGCACGTATTTGAACCACGGTTCCTTGCTGTACCTCGCCCGGACGGTGGCAAGCTGGTCGTATCCTTTCCGGAAACCGCTGACGATGATTGCAGCGACTGCATCGGAGATTTCCGTCGCCTTCGCCACCACGTCCGGCCCGTAGCCACGGCTGGTCAGGTCGAATGCAACAGCTTCGCGATCCTCGTCGAGCGGTGATACTGCCAAGCCGAATCCGACGATCGCGAAATCCACGGGCTCGATCTTCGCGGCGAGCGGGATCACCCAGCCGGCCTGGCTGCCGCCCTGGTACCCGACGCGTCCGGCGCGATCGCCCGCGAGCCGTTTTGCCTCGTTCATCGCGGCAATCGCATCATCGACCAACAATAGGTAGTTTTGTGTGTACACCCCTCCTGACTTGCCAGTGCCTCGCTTGTCATACACGAACACGCCGATACCATCAGCTGGAAGCTGTCTTTGGAGCGAATAGGAGTCCAGCGCGGAAGTGTTTTCCGAACCGTGCACCAGCACCACGATCGGTACGCGCGCGGCGCCTTGCGGCATCACCAGTCGTCCGGCAAGCTGCACGCCGGCGCCCTGGAAGGTAACGTTCGTCACCTCAAGCGGGATTCGCTTGCCCGAGTCACCGGTGAAGTTGATCGTGTGTTCGTCGCAGTCGAACAAAACGCGCTTGCCGTCCGGGCGCCCCGTCCAGCCCTGCGTGCTGGTCCATGCACCCTTTGCGTCACGGGCGAGCAAGCCCGTGGTGCCGTCTTCCATGTACCAGCGCATATGATCGCCATCGCCCACGCCGACATCTAGCTTGCTGCCGCCGCCCATTTGATAGATACCAACAGGACAATCGCCGGTGCGGCTTTGCGGCGATGCTGCGGCAGGAGTGGTCGTCGTGGCCAAAAACATGGCGGCAAATACGAATGGCGCGCGGAGCATCACTCTGGCGACAGCGGTCAACGACAGAAATTGCATCGGAATACCTCGCAGGCTGAAAGTATGTAAACTCTTACATAAGTACTTATGACATTCAAGCGTGAGCGTATCGTGCAGGTCCAAGGAGCAAAGAATGCGGGCGATTGAAGAGGAAGGCATCGACGAAGACTTCATCCATAGGCAAGGTCCGGCATATCTTGCGCATCTGCTCAGGCGGATTTCGGACGAACTCGTTCGTGGCGCCGACGCCTGGTCTCCCGAGGTTGGGGTAACCGCGCCGCCGCGCACCACGTCCACGTTGTTGGCCCTGGACGAACACGGGCCGCTGGGTGTTACCGAAATCTCCAGGCTGCTGCGTCAATCGCACCCGCTGGTCATCAACTGGATCAAGCAGCTTCAGGTTCAAGGATTCATCAAAACCCGCGTCGACAAGAGCGACCGGCGGCGAACGGTTGTCGCGCTTACCGCCAAGGGGGTCAGCGAGATCCGGCACCTCCGCAAGGCCCTGGTCTGCATGGGCGAAACGTCGCAAGCATTGATGGACGAAGCCGCTTCCGGGCTTTTTGGTGCGTTGTGGCGAATGGAGCAGGCCTGCCGGCGCGAGTCGTTCGCGGACCGCTTGCGGAATTTTTCCCAGGCACCGACAGATTGATAAGCAACGCAAGTGTGCTGGTACGTTTTTGCTTTAGCCCGCCTTTCCGACAGCGGACGTTCGCGACCGTCCGCTTCGATCGATCTCTGCCGGTCGGCTCCTATGGTCAGAGCTGCCGCCGACCATGATCTGTTTCGCTGACGACGACTGGTCAGTCGATCTGGCGGCGGCCATGTGGCTGCCGTTCCGCGGTTGGAATACCATCGAGACGCTCAATCCGGTACTTCATGGATGGATCGGCTACTTCAAGCTCAGCGACAGCAAGATAGTGTGAAAGGACCTCGACGGATGGCTGTGGCGTCGGCTGCGTTGCCTACTATGGCGACAGCCCAAGACGCGTCAGCGGCGTACCGTGATGCTGCGCAAGCGAGCGCTGGCGGAGGCGCGGGCTTGGCACTCGGGCCACAACGGGCACGGCCCGCGATGGAACAGCGGTGCCCGCCACATGAATCAAGCGTTCCCTAAAGCATTCTTCGACCGGTTGCGATTGGTCTCGATACTCGACAACCGCCGGTATCTTCAGTGTCACTCGTGAACCGCCGCATGCGGAACAGCACGCACGGTGGTGTGGGAGGGGGCCGGAGGATTCCGGCTCCCTCCCCGATTCTGGAGGTATCACATGAAGAAGCAATCGTCCTTGCGGCTGGTGGATACGCGGACGCTAGATCGAAGGCAATCTTTGGAGGTGCGTCAGAGTGAATTCGTCATGCAAACAGAGCCGTGGAGAGCGGCGCGCGGCGGGATAAACGTCGGATGGTAGTGCCGGTCTTCCATATACGAGACACTTGCGTTCTCTATCTCGTTCGGCTACTTATGATACGAGAATACCTCGTTTCGTAAATGAGCAAAAAACCTTATGATGTTTCCGGCCTCCACTTACGACGACCTATGTCGGGATAGGTCGTAGTTCGATGAGTGCTTATCCCCTCATCGTCGCCCTTCACGTTATTGCGGCTGTACTGGGCATCGGCCAGGTAGGTGCGCTTGCAGTCCTCGCGCGAAAGAACCCAGGCGGCGCGAGCACGCTTCTCAGCCTCCTTCGCCCGATTCGATGGAGCCTTCTGATCATGCTGCTGACTGGCGGCGTTCTGTTGGCTCTGACTCGGGGTGTGTTCCTAGACACGTGGTGGATGCGACTGTCGCTGATCTTGTTGCTTATTCTGGGAGTGCTGTACGTCGGAGTAAAACGAAGCCTTCAAAACCTCGTCGCTACGGAGCGAAACCTCGGCGAGGCCCCCTTCGTGAAGCCGGCTCTATGGATGATATGTGGAACAGTCGCCGGCATCGTTTATCTGATGGTGGATAAGCCATGGTAGGTATGGCGCTCGGGCTGCTGCTTGGAGGCCTCTTCTTAGATCATCCCCGCTGGGACTCGGTCGCCCAAATGCTCGCTGCTGTGCTGAGCCGCGAATTTGTCCGGAAGCTCGGCGCAAATGCGGCCTGTGCTTCGGCGCTTGCTGGCTTGGGAGTGGCCTTGCTTATGATGGCCACTAACCGAGTGGATAGTCCCGTGTTTCTTCCATTGTTGGATCTCGCGGTAATCGGGTTCGCGATGGCAGCGATCAGCCCTGCCGTTACCAGCTCTGCATCACTTCAGTACCGGAAGGGAAAAGCGGGGCGGCTTCCGCAGTGACATCCCTTACGCGCCAGATTGGCGGTGCGCTTGGCGTCGCCGCCATCGGTTCAGGCATGGCGCTCGTCTACAACTCGTACCTCGCTCAGGAACTTCACAACTTTGTGCCAAGCGCTCGCGAATCGATTTCTGGCTCGATCCAGCAGACCCTCTCTTACGCAACAGCTACGGCAAACAATGCGCCCGCTGCTGCGGCAAAAGACGCCCATGTGCAAGCACTGCATCTCGGCGCGATCGGCTCAGCGCTGGTGGCATTCATCGGGGCGCTGGTAGCACTAATATGGCTACCTCGAAACTCATCAGCCTCATCGGTTGCCACGGCACCTACGGAGGCCATGGCATGAATTCGACGCACGTTTCTCGTCTTGCTGAAAAACCGGCTAGCCGCGGGCGTCCGCGCAGCGAAGCAACGCATCGCGCCATCCTGGAAGCGGTGATCGTCCTCATTGCCGAGGGAGAGAGCCTGGAAAAACTGTCAATCGAAGCCGTTGCCGCACGCGCCGGAGTGGGCAAAGCAACGATTTATCGGCGATGGCCGAACATGGATGCCCTTTTCCTTGAAACTTTTGATTCGACGATCGTCGCGATGCCAGATTTTCGCGGCCGATCCGTTCGAGAGGATCTGGCGCTCCTGCTCACAACGATCGCGGACCCCAAAGCCGGCGTCCGCCAACTCTTTCACGCGCGAATCTATATCGCACGTCTGATTGAAGGCGTCCGCAACCCCGAATTTATGCGTCGCTATCGCGAGGTCGTCGTGGAGCCGCGGCGGAAAGTGCTGACGGACTTATTGCGCCGAGGTCAGACCAGCGGGGAACTTCGGGCAGACCTCGATTTGGAGATCGCCCACAATCTACTAGTCACGCCAGTTCTTCATCGACTTCTCGCGATGCGGGCGGGAGACCGCCTCCCAAAGAATTTCATTGAGCGGCTAGTGAACACCGCCCTCTCCGGTCTTTCCCCACGAGTTGTCGGAGCCGACCACAAAGCGCCGACGAACGTATCGGCGCGCCAATCGCGACCTCGGAATAAGCAATAGGAGTAGACGCAATGGACCATGCCGTTGAATCCGTTCTGGCAGAATATGACGAACGCAGAAAACGCGAGTTTGAGCTCTTCTCTACACTGGGTTGGAAAAAGGTCCATCAGCGCTCAGAAGAATTCTTGATGTCAATCGGTCCAGAAGCCGGCCTGTTCCTCAATATTCTGATCAAAGAGGCGCGCCCTCGTCGCATTCTCGAACTCGGCACATCCTACGGGCATTCGACAATATATTTGGCTGAGGCGGCGCGAGCGGTCGGTGGAACCGTAGTGTCCTGCGACATCAGCGCAGAGAAGCAAGACTACGCCAGGACAATGCTCCGACGTGCCGGAATCGATGAGCACGTGAAATTCGAGCTGGGGAACGCCCATGCGATAGTGCAAACGCTCGATGCGGAAGTTGACTTTGTGTTGTTGGATCTGCAGACCCACGCTTACATCGGGATTTTCGATATTCTGTTCCCGAAGCTCGCCGCTGGAGCATTTGTCGCAGCGGACAACATGATCATGCCTAAGTCGCCGGAAGCCGACGACTACCGGCGGCATATTCGAACGAAGGCCGACATCGATTCGATTCTTCTGCCGGTCGGACAGGGAATCGAGCTTAGTCGTTATATGCGTTCACAAACGTAACTGGGAGCGTAGCGCACGATGAACATCGGTGATCTAGGCTATCTCGCTGCTTCGGCTGACGATGGCCTAGCAGAGGCGGAGGATCGTGCGTTGGCGCCATTGGCTCCAGCGAACAGGCGAGAGTTGCTACGTTTGCTTCGGATACTTCACGATTATCACGCAGTTCCCCCGCCTTCCGCAGAAAGCCGCAGCTGAAGCTCGCGATTGCCGGTGATCGGTGTAGCCCAGATCGCGGCGACCTTCTCTGAACTGCTTACATGGTGCTTACATTTTTTTGGATCATGAAATGTAAGCAGCAAAAGCGAAGAGCCGTTTTATGGCGACTCTGCCATAACGCTCTAATTTCCTTGCATGAAATTTGGAGCGGGCGAAGGGACTCGAACCCTCGAACCCAACCTTGGCTGAGTCGGCGTCACCTATGACCACTTTCCTAGGGGTTGCGGATCGGGGTTGTCCTATTTTGTTTATTTTGTATTATTAAAGACATGCATACGTTCCTGATCATCGTCCCCGAGGGGGGCATGTTGTTCGAAGCGGCGGGGATCGCGGACATCCTGATGCATGCCAACCGCCTGAAGTCGGCGGATTCGCGCAAGCAATCCTACGAAGTGACGATTGCCACCACTCAGCCCCATCGCGTGGTGCATGGGCAGTCGGGATTGAACCTCTTGGCGGACCATCGTCTCTCGGATCTCGATCCCGAACTTCAGCGCGACACGATCATGATCACGGGAAAGGGCTTGTCCGAAGAGGAAAACGCATGCGTTGTGGAGTGGGTTCGCCGCGCAGCTTCCAAGGCACGGCGTGTCGTTTCAGTCTGCGCAGGAGCCTTACTGCTTGCCCAAGCTAGCTTGCTCGATGGGCGCCAAGCCACCACGCATTGGCGGTTGCTGGACACCTTGCAATCCCGCTTCCCCAAAGTGAAAGTTGAAAGAGGGCCGATCTATGTCCAGGACGGAAAGGTTTGGACCTCTGCAGGGGTCAGTTCGGGCTTCGATCTCACCTTGGCCCTCGTCGAAGACGACCACGGCTTCACCCTGGCCCGCGATGTTGCGCAAGACCTCGTCATGTTCCTGCGCAGACCAGGTGGACAGTCCCAATTCAGCCGCTATCTCCTGAACCAAGCCAGGAGACCAGGTCCGATCCGCGATCTCCAGTCCTGGATCCTCGAGAACCTCGCCCGTGATCTGTCAGTCGAGAAACTGGCGGACCGGGTTGCCATGAGCCCGCGCAACTTCACACGCGTGTTCACCCGCGAGACAGACACTCCTCCAGCGAAGTTTGTGGAAGAAGCACGCCTGGATGCAGCCAGACAGCGCCTGGAACAGGGCACAGAAGGGCTCGAGCAGGTCGCAGTGGCCGTCGGATTCGGCAATAGCCTCAACCTGCGGCGTATTTTCGAAAGGAACCTGCAGCTCACCCCTACGGAGTACCGCGAACGCTTTTGTTCCCTGCATGTTGGCGCAAATTGATCGTTAATTGTCGTGTGCGCCACTCCTTCGTCGCGGGTAGATTGGAGATGATCGGGGAATAAAGGGTTGCACATGGTCAAAGTAGGTATTAACGGATTCGGAAGGATCGGTCGGAATGTTTTGCGCGCCGCGCTGGGTCGAAGCAATTTCCAGGTTGTAGCGATCAACGATTTGACGGACAGCAAGACCCTGGCCCATCTCTTAAAACACGATTCGCTCTTGGGTACTTTGCCAGCCAAAGTCGACGCAGGTGAAAACCAATTGGTGATCGAGGGCACGCCCATCCGTGTTTTTTCAGAAAGAGATCCAGGATCGATCTCATGGAAGAGCGTTGGCGCAGACATCGTGATCGAGGCCACCGGTTTCTTCACCGACAAGGCCAAGGCCGAGGTGCACATTACGAACGGTGGAGCTAAGCGAGTCATCATCTCCGCGCCGGGAAAGAACGACGACATCACGGTGGTAATGGGAGTCAACCACGACCAATACGATCCGGGGCGCCACACGGTCGTCAGCAACGGAAGCTGCACCACAAACGGCCTTGCGCCCGCGGCCCTGGTGCTCCACCGAGCTTTCGGCATCGAGTATGGCTTGATGAACACCACCCACGCCTATACCAATAGCCAAGTCCTGCTCGACCAACCGGAAAAGGATTTGCGTGGAGCCCGGGCCGCAGCCCTTTCGATCATCCCCTATCCCAGCGGAGCCGCCAAAGCGCTCGGCAAGGTCATCCCGGAACTGGATGGACGCCTGACTGGATATTCCCTGCGTGTTCCGGCCCCCTTGGTTTCCATCGTCGACTTGACGGTTACTTTGAAGCGCGAAGTGACAGTGGCTGAGGTAAATGCCGCCTTTCGCAAGGCCGCGGAATCTGGCCCCCTCGAAGGCATTCTCGGATACAGCGAAGAGCCCCTGGTATCGAGCGACTATCGAGGCGATCCGCGTTCGTCCATTGTTGATGGGCTTTCCACCTTGGTTATGGGTGGCAGGCTGGTCAAGATCCTCGCGTGGTACGACAACGAATGGGGCTTTTCTAACCGCCTCATTGATCTGGCGCTTCTTATGGAAAAGCGGAGATTGTGACAACCAAACTCACAAACGCTATCAAGCTCGTGTCGGAGATCATTAACGTGTCAGATATTTCTGGCGTCTTATTTGGGAAGAAATTACTTCTGAAGGAGATCCAATATCAGGAATTGATCGGTTCGCTCGTCCCACCATCGCCATGAATAGACAGGACTGATTTGTCTAGCTCCGGATGTCCTTGCAAAGCGAGACTGGGTGGCGACAACTTTGCCACCGCGCCTTACCGACATGGCTTGCGTCTCCCCCAGAACGGCTGCAGTGGGAACAAATGGCTGAATTCAGGGGATTTGCGAACTTGCGAGAAAACGAATGAACATATTGCATATCGATTCTGGAATCTCGCCATCCGACTCCATAAGCCGTCTCCTCTGTACTGAGATTGTGGAACGGCTCAAAGGTCAGGATCCTTCGGTGACGATCGTCTATCGCGACCTGATAACTGACCATATTCCGTACATGAATTTCAGGACAATGCCTAGTTCGCATCCATCTGCCGTCGCGTCCGACATGCTTTCGGAGGAGGAGAGGTCGACGCGAAGTGTGACGGAGAGAGCGCTGAGTGAGTTCTTGTCTGCAGATGCGATTGTCTTGGGAGTTCCCATGTACAACTTCGGAATCCCGGCTCAATTGAAGTCCTGGTTCGACGCGATCCTTATACCTGGCAGTACCTTCGCCTACACCTCTGGCGGACCAAAAGGATTGGCGGGAGCCAAACGGGTCATCCTGGTAATAACTCGCGGAGGCTTTTACGGTGCGACCGTATTTTCGAGTGCGATGGAGCATGCCGAGTCGTATGCGCGTTCGGCTCTTTCCCTCATTGGAATTTCTGTTCCGGAGTTGGTGCTTGCTGAGGGGATAGCAATTGATCGACTGGCAGCCCTTGAACGTGGTCGGACAAGTATTCAAGCTTTGGTGCCGTTGAGCGAGACTTCAAAGAGCACCGATTGATACGCATTCTTGACATGTAACGAACGTTTCATGTAACGTTCGTTACATGCAAAATAGAAAAGACGAACTGAT
>NZ_LMUE01000002.1:1650870-1693300 GCF_009766065.1 Dyella sp. S184
TTAATTAGCCACGTCCCCTTTATTCTCGAATGCAGCTGAAATCATGTTGTATTTCATGGCGTACCTTGCGGCGTTACTTGATACTGGCGAAGTATGTATTGTTCCGGGATCTGCGTGGGCGCCAGATACTCTCGCTCCCACGGATCCGCGTTTTCGAAATTAGGCTGGGCAAAATTCTCTGGCACTTGGAAAACAGTAACGTACCCAGATTGATTGCCATCCGGCCCTCTGGCGAAGAACTCCCCGACCTCCTGTGCAGAACTCATGCTTATGTAGGGTGACCCTGGAAGCTGCGCTGCGTGATTCTCAAACAGATAAGAGACGGAACCTTCGTTCTGCGCATTATCGATCATGCTGTTCGATGCATCCACTCCTTGGAGTCGCCGCAACGTCCGAGTAAAACTGTGTCGTCTGAGTTGCAGTACCTCGGTACAGGATCTGAGAACCAGGAGCTGCAGCAGATGTCGTCGCCGCATCGGCTCCCGCGTTTGGAACTATTACACGGGCACAAATTGCGACTTATTGCCAAAAATCTCTTCCTTTATCCCAAAGGAAGAGAGGCTATTGACGCTATCACTCCTCCCTGAAAAGTCCAGAAGGTAAGACTTGGATCTCATGGAGGCGATAGGAAGTACTCTTTCTATGACCTCCTTAAAATCAATGTTTATCTTTTTCGCAGCATATGTCACCAAAACGAGATAGCGAAAATTTTCACGATAGTCCACGCCAAAGTCTTCCAGCAAATGTAAGCAGACGGCTGCTTCTATCCACTTCGGATCACGCTCGTTTATCGCCGCTTCCGCCATGAACCCACTTAGTGCAAACAATTTTTTGTGTAGCAAAGGAGGCAGACCTTCTTGAACAGATATGCGGTCGCGCGCCGATAGTGCTTCAAACGAAGTCGCGATGGACAACCCTTTGTCAATCACCTCAGAGGTTTTTGGACGAAACCGAGTGCTCACTGTTCCGAGCCAATTTAAAGCTTCAATTACCGATTCTTTCGAGCTCATTGAAATTTCCTCAGTTTCCTTTGGGCGGCAACATGTAATTGCCTTCTTGATAGTATCCAGCGCCCCTAAGCTGCTGGAGCTCACGGAAAAATACTGTGGTTGGATAGATTGGATCGCCCGAGCGCAGATTGCTTATCGAGATGTTTGATCCCAAATAGAAGGGTTGGTTCGCATCCACACCTCCCTGGATGAACGCGTCATTGACGTTAATCGTCCAGTTCGGCTCATTCAAGCTTGTCATGCCGAGATCGGCGCCCGCAGCCGTATCCTCGAGACGCCCGATAACCAAACTGTTTTGGCTATTGAATGCTTGGCTGTATGCGCGCTGCGCTGCCGCCGACTCGTCGCTTCCGAGTTCTATGTAAGATCCCGTAGGTTGAACGTTACCAGCAGCTGTTGTGTCTGGAACATCAAATTTAGTCAGCTATGTCCGAAGATCACTAAGGAACATCTTGACGAGTCTTTCCGTACACGTGTTTTGCGTATGCGTCATCTACTTCATTAGAGGCCCCTTCACTATTTCCCTTGATATCTGGCGGCGCTCCGGAAAGTTCCACGAATGCACTCAGCTCCTCTGAGAAGGTCAATGTACTGCTCCAGCCCGGGTGAATTTGGCTTACACCTTTTGCCACTCGTTTTAGAGTGCTCATATCAATCTGCTTTTGTGCGCCGTTAAGGCATTTAACTTTCAGCGGGATCATTTGAACGCCCTCAATTGCCAATTAACAATTTGGCTTGAATTGATGCCCGGATAGTTCCATTCCGAGAATCCACTAGCCGTTTTTCCACCTGGAACGAACTCCTCGTAAGGAGCCTCTAAGACATTTTGCAGCCCAGCAGGATCCTGCAATTGAAATTCGAGCAGGTATTTTGGTTGATATGTCAAATTCAGACTATTTGCATAGTCAGCACCCGTATTAAGAGAGCTCACTTCTTCTGCAGAACCAAGGAATCCCATGCCGTTCGGATACCCTTCGGTTGGCATGCCACCAAAGCTGATTTGGTCACCCTGTATCAACGAAAACGCGTCCTGCTCATTCAATGTTCGAGCGAAGTAGCCGTTTGATGGAAGACCAGAAGCTCCCCAGTTAGAAATGTCATAACTTAGAGGCGCGGCATTGCCTGTAGCTACGTAGTTTGGAACATCAGGCGCAACGGTTGCTTCATTTGGAGCTTGCCATGATACCGGCTCCAAGCCACCGGCTGGCGGCTCCACGACACCCGGCGACTCCGGAGTGCCGCCCACCATGGCCGGAATACTCGTAGCGAGCATGAACATCCCCAATGCAGCTAGCTGTCTCTGCTGTGCCGAGTTGTCAGGTATTGGCCCGACTTGTGACATCAGCGCGCCGCTGTCGTCCTGCGTCGCCTGCACCTGCTGATCTATCTGAAGCTCCATCGCCGTCAATTGCCCTTGGGCCATTATCGACGGGTCACTGCTCGACAGGTTCAGCGCTGCCTGCTGCTGCTTCAACGCCGTCCAAAGGGCGCTGCCGGGTCGCACGTCCTGCAACTGCACGTCGATGTCATGCGCCTGGCTCATGGCCTGGCTCATGGCCGGACTCATGAAGTATTTCGACAAACTCATATAGTCAAAGCTTGTTTCGCCAGGCGCCGAGAGGGAATCATCGATAGCTGTTGCGGTCACTTGCACTGTTGGCGCCTGGCTGACGTCCTCCATGGTCTGATTGGGCGCCATTTTTTGACCCACGATCGGCCAACCATTGACGCCAATATCAGATGTCGCGCTTTCGCCACCCGCATTTGAGTCGCCAATGCCGCCTCCTTCATCGCCATCAGGGGACACAAAGTAGTTCACATAAGCACCAGCGTGTCCCGCTAATGGCAAGCCCGAAAAGGCTATGTCGGGCGAATTACTTGTGCCATCACCGCTGGAGTAGCTGCTCCCATATCCCCCTGTCAAAAGACCTGCATAGCCCGCCCCGTTGTACTGGGCCAGCACATTGTTCGGATCGTAGTTGGTCGTTGAGCTGACCGGGTTGCCCACGCTATCCCCGTCAATGCTCGGGATCGGATTACCCGGATCCGTATCGAAATCCCCGTTGGGACCGCCGCCACCGTCGCCAGTCTCCGAGCCATTCATCCAGCCACCAGCCCCGTTGGGGCTCCCCACCATATTGTTGATGGTGTAGGTATCTCCAAACGAATTTACCGCGGTCGCATCCGTACCATCACCAGCGTCAAAGTCGCTGTAATCGCCTTGCCCGACGGCACCAATACCAGCACTGAAGTCACCCGCAACGCCAAAATCAGCCATCATCCCATAGTCGACTGTCGTATCGCTTGAATAAGTATTGGAAAGAGCATCTAAATTGTCTTCGTATTGCTGGCCTGCTGACTCAGAAGAGTCGCCGGGGTCCGTGTCATCTATAGAGCTCGAGTCGTCGTTGCCAAAGTCGCTCGAGTCGCTTTCGTCGTCATAGTCGGACATGTCATAGTCGTCGTCAGTATCATCGTCGACGCCCCCACTACCGCCCGTATCTTCACTTCCCAAGTCCATCATGGCCGGTGTGTACGGTCGCTCGTTCCGGTCCTCTCGCAGGGTGGCGGCGATGTACGACCCTCTCCCGCCTTCTTCGATAGCCGTCGATCCGGAAGCACCACTTTGACCGAGTGCAGGCTCGGGTGTATCCGGGGCCGTAGCGATCAACGACGACGACGCGGCCGTCGCCGTCGCATTGGTCTGCGGCTGTGCCTCGGCCTCCGCCTGCTCCTTGGCTTCCTCCGCCGCTTCCAGCTGCTGCTCCGACTCGATTTGCTGGATGATCGGATTGGCCAGCGCCTGCTGCTGCAATAACGAAGAGATCGCGTTGGTGACGAGTTGCGCCGTCGTCGTGGACGCCGAGGCGTTGCCGTTGAGGATGGCGCTGGCGGAGTACGGTTGGGCCGTGTTCGACCCGTTGGCATGCGTGGTGACCTGCGGGATTTTCAGCACGGTGCCGGCCACGGGATAGGCGTCGACCTGCAGGCCATTGGCCTGCGCCAAAATGAAGGCATAGCTCGCGTCGCCGTAGATCGCCTGCGCCAGCGACTGCAAGGTGTCACCGGCCTGTACCGTATAGTTCTGGCTGCCCAGGACACTGTTGCTAAAGCCGCTGGAGGTATTGGCCAGATTGATGTCGCCCATATTGTTGTAGCCGGCCAGGCGCTGGTCATTGACGTAGGCGTATTCCTTGGCATTCACCCCCACGGTGTTTTTTGCCAGGATCTGACCGTCGGCGGTGTACGCGATCGCATAGGTCTGCGCGGCGCCACTGACGGTGGTGACCTCCTTGGTCACCTGGCCCAGATCGTTGTAGGTGTTGGTATTGGTCGACGGCTGGTACGTGCCGCTGGTGGTGCTGGCGGTGGTCTTGAGGTTGAGCTCCGTGTTCTGCAGCACATAGCCGTTGAAGTAGCTGTCCGTGCGCGCCGTCTGATCCAGATTGCTAGTGGTGATGGTTTTATAGCCCGTCACGTTGCCGTCGGCGTCGTAACCGTAGCCCCCGGTGGCCGTCGCGTAGCTGGTCTCGGTGGCCAGGAACAACCCGCCGAAGAGGTTGCTGCCTACCGTGGGCAGCGTGGTGGGTACCGACGCATCCAGGGTGGCGTAGGCGCTCGTGGCCACGCCCGTGCCGTACTCATTGACCAGGTTCTGCCCCGTATTTTCCGCATACAGGCTGACATCCGTGAGGTCACCGCTGGCGTCATAGGTGTAGATCGTGTCGCTGGCCACCCAGCCGGCATCGCTGAAGGAAACCAACGTGCCGTTGGCCAAGGTGCCTGCGCTCTGATGACCGGGCAGGTTATAGGTCACCTCGCTGGTCAGATGGCCGTCGTTGTCGTAAGTGAGGGTTTCATACGGCGCGTACGTGCCGCCGGGCGTCGATTGCGTCTGCACCATGGTCAACTCGCCACGGGCATCGTAGGTGTTCTTCTGGCTGAGCGTTTGTCCGGACGCATTGACGGTGCTGTAGATCGACACATCACCGGCCGCGTCATAAGTGCTCTGGGCTGAGCCGGCCGTACTGGTGACCAGGATCTGGCCGCTGACCAGACTACCGTTGGTGACCAGCACCCGGTTATCCGCGTCGTAGGTAAACCAGTCCGCCACCGTCGCGCCGGTGCCGCTTCCGGTGCCCGTGACGGCCGTCACTTCGCGCCGGTTGCCCGCGGCATCGTACGTGTAGTTGAGGGTAAGGGTGGGGACCGTCCCGGTAGGCGGCGCGGTTTGCGTGCTGGTTTCCACCACCGAGCTGATGCGGTTGTGGCTGTCGTAGGTCGTTGCGGTCGTGACGACGATGGCCTGCCCGTTGCCGTCCTGGGTGGTGTCCGTCTCCTGCGTCTCGTTGCCGTTGGCGTCGTATTGATAGGTATACGTGGAAGACACGCCACCCACGGTCTGGCTCAACTGCTCCAATTGACCGTCCGCCATGTACTGGAAGTTCAGCGTGGAGTTCACCGACGCGGCCGGGCCGTTCGCCGTCCAGTTGCTGGTTTCGGTGGTCAGCAGCCCGTTGGTGGGGCTGTAGGTGTACGTGGTGGTCGCGCCACTCTCATCCACATGGCTGAGCACCTGTCCAAAGTAGTTGTACACCCAGCTCTGGGTGTGACCCATGGCATCGGTCTGTGCAATCAGTTTGCCGTTGACGTCGTAGGTATACGTTTGTGACTGGCCGTTGGCATGCTGCAACGCGGTCTGGCTCTGCAAGACCCGATGCTGGCTGTCGTAGGTATAGTAGGACGTGTTGTTCAACCCATCGGTGACCTGGATGCGGTCGCCATTGGTATTGAGCACGTAGGTCTCTTGTTGCTGGGCCGTGCGCGCCGTGCCGGCGGCATTGAGCACGAAATCACCCACGCCGGTCACCTGACCGAGCATGTTGTAGCTGGTGGTCGTGATATGCGATTGCGTGCCGCTGGCGGTATTGACCGGCGGCGTTTCCTGCGCGACCGCCATGCCGATCGAGGTGTAGGCCGTGTAGGTTTTGTCGCCGCTCGCCGGGTCCGATGTGCTGATCAGGTTGCCTGCCGCGTCGTAGGTATTCCACGTCTGGTTGCCATTTTCATCGGTCGAACCGATCAGCTGGCCCATGACGTTGTAGTACCAGTTCTTGGTCGGCGTCGCCGTGCTGCTGACCCCGGTGGCCGACACGACGGTCACGGTCGGCTCGATTTCCTTGATCATCTGATTCTGGGCGTCGTACACATACTGCGTGACGTTGCCGTTGCCGTCGGTCATCGAGGTGACGTTGCCCCAGCGGTCGTGGGTCAACTGGATGGCTTGGTCGACACCATTGATGTTATCGCTTGCGGTGAGCTGTTGAAGTGTTTGTCCGCCCAAATCGATCGTGGTGGCGGTCCAGGTTGGGTTCGTGCCCGTACTGGTAGCCTGTTGCTGGATGATTTGTCCGAAAGGATCGTTCGTGCCAGTTAAGGTAGGCGAGCTGGGGCCCGTCATTTCCGTTACCTGATGGTTCGCCAGGTCGTACATGTAGGTCTGAATCGCCCCGGCCGTCGGATCCGTGGCGCTGATCAGGTTGCCCACGTTGTTGTAGGTGTACTGCGCCTCAAAACCGTTGTTGTCGCCCTGAGCCACCACTTCGCCAAAGGCGTTGTACTGCGTCTGGGTGTAGCTGTCGTACGTGCTTTGGCCGCTGCGCTGCACCGCCGTGGTCGTCAGCTGGCCGTCCTTGTCGTAGACATAGGAAGTGGTCACCGTGCTCGAAGCACCGTTACTGGTCAGCAGGTAGCTTTGCGTGAGCAAATGGCCGTCGCGATCGTACGTGTTGGTCTGCACATTGCCGGCGGTGTCCGTATAGCTCAGCACATTGCCACGGCTATCGTAGGTCGCGAAGGTTTGACGCGTTTGCAAACCGGTGGACGTGGTGGTGCTCAGCGCATGGCCGAGCGCGTCGTAAACGTAGCTGGTGACCGGACTGACTGTGGTGTACAGCGCCGCACTGGTCAGATCGTCCCCGGGCGTCGACTCCAGCAGGGTGGCCCAGTTGCTCACCAGCGCCTGACGCGCTGGCGCCGTTACGCTGATCACACGACCGGCGGCATCGTAGGCCGTCGTCGTCGTCGCGCCGTTGACGGTTTGCGTGAGTACTCGGTTTTCACCGTCGTAGGTCCATGTCGTCACGCTACTGCCGGTGGCGATGCCGGCAGTGCCACCGACATCGCTATAGGTCCCGGTGCTGGTTTCGTTGGTGACACGGCCGAGGTGATCGTAACTATAGATGTTGGTGCGATCGTACGCGCTTGTGACGGGTGTCGAAGGAGGCGCGGCCGTCGTCACGGCGCTGGTCGCGATGGCGTTGGCGTACTGGGTGGTCGAGGACACCTCGCCGAAACCGTCGTACGACGTTTGCGTTACATAGCCTTGCGGGGCGGTGTACAACCCGGTCGGCGTAATGCTCATCACCACCCGATTCAGGGCATCGTAGTAGGTGTAGGTCGTCGCCCAAATGGCGGGCGTATTGAGCTGGGGAATCGTCTGTTCGGTATCGGCTTCCTGAAGCAGTGTAGAGCTGCTGGTCCGGTTGCCGTAAGCGTCGTAAGTGTAGGTCGTGGTCGGCTGGGCCGGAACCATCGCAGAGCCGATATCTCGCACGCCCACACCCAAGGCGTAGGCAATCGCCGACTGCTGCACCTCGATCATCTGGTTGCGCTGATCGTAGGTGGTCGTGGTGGTGCGATCGCTGCTGGAGGTGACCAGTCCTTGCTGCAGCTGCGCCATCGTCAACGGCTGCCCCGCGCTCCAGCCGGTGATCGCGCCGGTGTTCAGCGCCGTCGCGTATTGCGTGACCGCCGTGGTGTTCCCGTAGGCGTCGTGGCTGGCGCCGGTGACATACCCATCGGCATCGACGGCGTACGCTACCTCGCCATCGAGGTTGTACACGTTGTACTGGTAGTTGAAGTTGCCGTCTTCGGTGACCACCGTCTGGCCGAAGGTGTTGTAGAACGTCCTCGTGGAGTACGGCGGCACCCCATCCAGATACGCCGCCTGGGTCTGACGTCCGTCGGCATCGTAGGTGTAGGTCGTGGTGCTGAGGTTGGTGATGGCGCTGGGACTGGTGCCCGAGCCCTGGTTGAGCGTGGTGACGTTCCCCATCGCGTCGTAGCTATAGCTCGTGTACAGGTATTGCCAGGTAGGTGCTTGCAAGACACCGCTGCCGTTGTCGCTGGCCACCTCGACCTGCGGCGACTGCACCAGGATCTTGCGGCCGGCCTTATCGTACGTGATGACGGTCTGGTTTCCGTCGCGATTGGTCTGAGTGAGTTGCAGGCCGGTCGCGTCATAGGTGTAGCTGGCGTTGAGGCCGTTCCAGTCGCCGGTGTTCACCACCCGTCCGGCCGCGTCATAGGTCGTGGTGGAATACCGCTCGTTGATGACCGGGTTGCTACCGATGTAGCCGATGGTATTGGCGGCCACGACCGCCTGGGCCACGTTGGCGACGGTGAGGGTCGCCGGTACCGTGATTGCACCGGGATACACCAGGGTTTCGGTGACACGTCCGTCGTTGTCGTACCGGTTTTCGGTCACTTGATCGAGGCTGTTGATCGTATAGCGCAGATGCCCGGCGTTGTCATAAACGCTCTGGGTGATCTCGCTGGGTGCGCTGGCCACCGCGGTGGCCACACTGGCCGTCGTCAGCTGGGCCGTCAGTGCCGCACTGCTCGACAGCGGCAACGTGCTGCCATACGCGATGCTGGCGATGACCCGCCCGGCCGCGTCGTAACGCTGCTCGCTGACCAGTCCCACGAATTGTCCGTTGACGGTGTTTTGCTGCACCACGAAACGGGTATGACCATCGGCGTCGACCAGGTACAAGGTCGCTTCGGCATTGGCATCGGTATTGCCAGCCGCACTGATCGCGCTGGCCATCGAGCCAAAGGCGCTGCCTTGTTGCAGCGCCGTCGACAAGCTCCCGGTGACGCTCACGGCTTGCGCGTAAGCCAACGTCTCACTCACGCGTCCGGCCGCGTCATAACGCGTCTCGGTGACGTTGCCCATCGGATCGATGGTGTAACCCACTTGCCCGTCGGTGTTGTACGCCGTGTAGGACACCTGGTCACTGGTACTGGTGACGAGGTCGGCGGTGACCGCTGCGATCGAAGGCGCCGTGCCCAAAGCCGTCAGTTGGGTCGACGTCAGTGCCGTCGCATAGCTGCGGGTGGACGTCACCTGTCCATCCGCGTCGTACCCCAGCTGCGTCACGGCGCCGGTCGGATCGATGCTGAAGATTTTCTCGTTAGCCTGGTCGTACACGGAGCGCGTGACGTTGCCATCGGCGTTGGTGACGCTGGTCAGGTTGTTGTTGGCGTCGTAGGTGTAGCTGGTGGTGAGGTTGAGATGGCCGGTGCCCGGATCGACGATCTGCTGGCTGAGCCGCTCCAGGTTGTCGTACGCGTACTGCGTAGTGCGTGCGGCACTGGTGCCGGCACCCAACGTGACAGTCAGGATCTTGCCCTCGCCATCGTAGGTCGAGGTGGTGGTGAGGTTGAGGTGACCGGCCCCGGCATCCTGCACCTGGGTCAGGGTGTTGCCGTCCGCGTCGTAGGCGTAGGTCGTCACCGTGCCGGTCGGGTCGGTCACGCTCAGTTCGCGACCCTCGCCGTCGTAGTCATAGGTCGTGGTCAGAGCCAGGCCCGCCGGATCGACCGTCTGGGTCAGCACTCGGCCGCTGGCGTCGTAGGTGTAGGTGACGAGGTGCCCGGTCGCATCGGTGGTCTGGATCACGTCGCCGTCGGCGTCGTACGCCTCGCTGCTGACGTTGCCCAGCGCATCGGTGGTGGTGAGCAGTTGCCCATCCGCATCGTAGGTGTAGCGCGTGGTGTCGCCGGCGCCGTTGGTGACACTGACGGTGTCGCCATAGGCATCCTTCACCGTCGTCATCGTCACGCCATCGGGCGTGGTCACGACGGCGGTGTGCGTGGCCGGGGTGTACTGGTAGCGGGTGACATTGCCCAGCGCATCGGTCTGCGTGAGGACCTGATCGAAGGCGTTGTAGCTGGTTTGCGTGGTCCGCGCCGTGCCCTGCACCGTCTGACTGGTGCTCACCTGACGGCCCAGGTTGTCGTAGCCGTACGTGATCGTGTTGCCGTTGCCGTCGGTCGTACTGCTCAGCCGTCCGAAGGCATCGTAGGTGCTCGACGTGCTGCTCGCGACCGTGCTGCCCACGCCCTGGGTCTGGCCGATCTGCTCGCCCAGCGCGTTGTACGTGGCCTGGGTGAGTGTGCTGTTGCTGGCGCTCAGTGCACTGCCCGGTGCACTAAGCTGCTGCTGCACCTGGATCTGGTCTCCGAAGGCATCGTAGCCGTAGGCGGTCTGGTAGCCGTCTCCGTTGGTGAGGCTGGCGACCTGCCCGTCCAGCGTATACGTATACATGGTCAGGCCGTTGGCATCGCTGGCGGACACCGGCAGCGCGGCGACCGCCGTCGCCACTTGCGCCAGGGTCGCCGTGGCCGGATTGAGGGTGGTGCCACTGCTGGTGCCGCCGGTCAGCGTCAGCTGGCTGGCGTACTGCTGCGTGCTCGCCACCTGGCCAAACGCGTTGTAGCTGTAGCTCGTCACATTACCCAGTACGTTGAGCGAGCTGCCGCTGGGCTGGCCCTGCACGGTATACAGCACGCGCCCGTCGGCGTCGTAGTAGGTGTAGGTGCTGTTGCCATCCGCGTCGGTCGCGCTGACACGCTGACCCAGCACGTTGTAGGTATAGGTCGTCGTCGCCCGGTTGCCATCGACGCTGGTCAGCGTGTCACCGAACGCATCATAGGTAGCGTTGGTGATGCGCGCCGCGCCTTGACCGGCCGTCGGCGTCACCGTGGTGGTCAACAGCTGGCCCACGCTGTTGTAGGCATAGGTGGTGACCGTACCGTCGATGGCGGTGCTACTGGCCACCTGACCATCGGCGTTATCGGTCACGCTGCTCTGCTCGTTGGCGGTGTTGCTGCCGAGCAGACCGACCAGGGTCGCTGCGCTTTCATTGGGGGTCAGCGCGCTGAGCTGCGCGGCGGTCAGCGCGGTCGCATAGCGCGTCGTCGTGGTGGTATTCGTGGTCTGGTTATACGAGGTGGTGGTGAGGTAGCCGTCCGCATCGACCTGCGCCACCCCGCGACCGGTCGCATCGTAATAGTTGGATGTCACCTGATTGGCGCTGCTGGCCGTCAGATCCGCCTGCAGCGCCGCCAGGGTCGGACTGCTGCCCAGCGCCGTGCGTTGCGCCGTCGTCAACGCGGTGGCGTACGCCGTGCTGAGCACAACGTTGCCGGCGGCATTGTAGGTCTGGGTGGTGACGTCGCCAGCGGCATTGATCGTCGCCACCGCACGACCGTCGGCGTCATAGATGATTTGCGTGGTGCGGTCGTTGGTCGTTGTCGTCAGATCCGCCTGCAGTGCCGCCAGCGTCGGCGCACTGCCCAACGCGGTCAGCTGCGCCGCGGTCAGGGCCGTGGCATGGGCCGTCGTGCTGATCGGGTTGCCGTCACCATCGTACGTGGTGGTGGTGACGTTGCCTTCCGGATCGATCGTGGCCACGGCTAAACCGGCCGCGTTATAGAGCACGTGCGCGGTGCGATCGTTGGCGCTGGTCACGATCTCGCTCTGCACACTGGACCAGGCGGTGCTGCCGGTCAGTGCGCTGAGCTGCGCGGCGGTCAGCGGCGTGGCGTACTGCGTCGTGGCAATCGCGTGGCCATCGCCGTCGTAGGTATACGCCGTGACATCACCCTCGGGATCCACGGTGCCGGCCACTTGCCCGGCGGGGTTGTAGAACGTGGTGGTGATGCTGCCTTCCGGGTTGATCGTCTCGACCGGCTGACCGTCGGCGTTATACACATAGGTGGTGACGCGACTGGTCTGGCCACTGGCCGACTGGGTGCTGCTGATGAGCTGACCGGCGCTGTTCGTCGCCTGGGTGGTGGTCAGCCCGTTGGCCTGGGTGATCGCCAGGGTGGCACCGGTGGTGCCACCGGTATAAACGTAGCTGGTGACGTTGCCCAGCGGATCGGTACTGCTGATCAGTCGGCCCAACCCGTCGTAGGCGTAAGCGGTGGTCTGCAGCGTGCTGCCGCGCTGGGTGGCCGTCTGCAGCAGCTGCCCCTGCGCGCTGTACGTGGTGGTGGTGACCACCGTGCCCGCATCGGATACGCCGGCGCCGCTGGCGCTGACGGTATCCCACTGCGTCTGCGTCGCCAGCTGGCCGCGCACGTCGTAGGTATAGCTGGTGAGCGTGCTCTGGCTCAGCGTGTTCTGCACCGCGCTGCTGGCGACCCAGCTCTGTAGGGCCGCCAGCGTGGGCGGCGTGCTCGGCGATAGGCCCGTCAGGCTGAAGCTGGCGCCCAGGTATTGCTGGGTACTGCCGAGCACACTGATCCCGGCGGTGGTCGTGTAGGTGTTCTGGGTCACGTTGCCCAGCGGGTCGATCACGTAGGCCAGCTGATCGGCGGCGTTGTACACGTAGTAAGTGGTCTGCGCCCCGCTCGGCGCGACATAGCCGCTCTGCCCGACCGTCCCCTGGGCCGGCACGGTATAGGTGGTCTGACTCGTGACCTGATCGTTGGCGTTGTAGGTGTAGCTGCGCGTGTTGCCCGCGCCGTCTTCCACGCTCAGCAGGTTGCCATTGGCATCGTAGCTGTAGGACGTGGTGGCCCCGTCGGGGTCGGTGCTGGTCAGCAGGTTGCCGTTGGCGTCGTAGGTGTAACTCGTGGTCGGCGTGGTGCCGTTGACCGTCGGGGCGATCACGGCGGTCAGCTCGCCGGCGGCGTTGTACTGGTACGTGGTCGTGTTGCCCAGCGCGTTGGTAACCGTGGTACTGCCGCTGGTATAGGCCAACGTGAGGGTCTGCGCCGCCGCGCCGGTGCCGGTGGTGATCCCGGTCACCTGGTACACGCCCTGGGCATCCTCGGTATAGCTGTAGCTCACCGTGGTGCCGTCGCTCTGCGTGACCGAGGCGACCCGGTCGCTGGTACCGCTGTAGGTATAGGTCGTGGTGTAGCTGGCGGTGCTGCTGTCGGTGTCCGAACCCAGGGTGGTGGTGATCGTGCTCAGGCGACCTTGCGTGTCGTAGCCGTAGCCCACCTGCTGGCGCGTCACAGGTGTGGTCTGACCCGGCGGCACTTCCTGCACCGACAGGCTGGTCAGCTGGCCGCTCGTGTTGTAACCGAACAGCAGCGTGTCGCCGTCGCCGGCCACAATCTGGCTGAGCTGGTGGCTGCTGGTGTAGCTGAAGCTGTAGCTGGCGCCGGTCTGCGCATCGCTCAACGCCGTCAACTGGCCGCTGGCGCTATACGTCTCCTGCTGCGCCGCGGCCGCATCGTTCCAGGTCCAGGTGGAGGCGGTGGCGTTCCAGCTTAGAGTGTCTGCCGCGCCGCTCTGGCCGCTGCTGACGTACTCGCCCAGCGTGGTGTTGTAGGTGTAGGTCACCGCCGAGCCGTCATCGTCGGTACGTGTCACCGTGCTGCCGGCCGTATCCAGCGTCCCGGTCAGGCCGCCGACCGAGCGGCTGAACCCGAAGCCCCATCCGCCGTTGGCAGCCAGCTGGCCCTGGCTGTTGTAGGTGCGCATCACATTGAGCGACAGGCCGTCGAAGATCAGGTTCTCGTCCTGCGTCTGCAACACCAGGTTGCCGGTGGCGGCGTTGACGTACTGCCCCACGCCGTCCTGCCCGATCGCCGCCTGCCCGCCCAGCCCCTGTCCCAGCTGCTGTAGCGACGTGTTGCCCAGACCCAGACCGTTACCCGCGATGACTGCAACCATTGTCCTTCCCCCTGATCCATAGCCGTCCGCCGCGCCCGATGACGGTGCGCTTTAGCGGTGCCTCTAAAGACTTATCCGGGGAGTGGTGGAAAAGTTTAGGGGGACCGGCAGCCTCTGGACGCGAGCACCCAACGCAGCGGGCCTAAGTTGAGGTGAAATCAGCTAGGTCGGTCAAGCCGCATCGCCGCCTTGCGGCGGCGATCTAAGGGTTGGGTTTACTGCTTCAGGACCACCCGAACACCACTCACGAAAATAAGCCGCTGGAAGCGTTGCGACCCGATGTCATCGCTCATAGCCTCCGATCTGCGTTCCGCGACTCGGCTCGACTGCCCCTGAGATCGTAAGCATTTCCCGCCTACTCAAGGAGGTTGGATGGGGAAGGTGGAGGGTCATGGTCGACACATTTTCACTTTTCAGATGAAAACAAAACACCGAAACGCAGGCTCGGCCTGCAAAACGCCAGCGCTACTCCATGTAAGGCTGACGCCGACATCAACTCAGACTGCGCGGTTCCCCCCGCCGCACCCGCGTGGCCTACAGGAGTCGATTGTGACGAGGCTATCCACAGTCTCCACATGGCGCCGTGTGGCGCTCAAACGACTATGGACTAGGCACGGATCAAGACGCAGAACGACGCACGCGGGGTGTTTTTGGGCTTCTGATGGGTGGCGATGAGCGCCAGAAAGCGAGGGGCCATCGGAAAACGGTAATTTAGGTAACCATGCCGGAAAACGCGGCCAAGTACATAATCTTGAAGGATTTAGTTGTTACCTTTCAGGGGTCACTTTGGGTAACCTTGAAGGTAATTTTTACAAGTTATTGATTTATAAGGGCCTTGCTGGTCGGTGAAATTACCTTTTAGAGGGGTAACTAATTACCTCAATATCACCATATAGTTACCTTGCTGTTCTTTCCGTATATCTTTGATTTCTAATGTGTTCTAGGAAAATATCTGAAAAGGTTACCTAAATTACCTTTTTCCGAATGGCCCTCACATTTTCACAGCCTAGGCCGATTGACGATCCTGACTTGGGACTGGAACGGGTAACTTCTATCGCCACCGTGCAGTAGCAGGTGGTACATCTGGTGGTACAAATAAGCGCCTCATTGAGAGGAAGCCACATACAGAGCCATTTACTTGCCGCTGTTTTGTGGCTGGTGGGCCCACCAACTAGCTGATCTCAACGCGCCAGACATCATGCCTTAGCTCGATGTGGTCAATCTGGACTGCAAGAAACTTCTCGATCAACGCGGCATTCGTTCTAGAATGGGCCGTGGGAGAAGTTGTCGTGAATGAGCCGCTGCCAGCTAGCGCAAAGGGCAACAGCAGCTGATCAGCCATGTAGGGACCGATGGCTACGCCTGTTTTGAGGTAAGCCTGCGCCTCATCACACACACGTTCGGCAACTTGTTCAGCGCTGACACCACGCTCTCCAAATGTCGTAAAGGTTTCGACAACGTGCTCAGACTCGACGCGAATGATTAACGCGTTCCCAGGACCCAGTGCAGGCCGGATTTCGTGCAGCTTCAATGCACCATCCGCTAAGGATAGGCGGCGCGCCACTACCTTCAGCTCACGCTCTGCAACGCTCACATTGATGCTCGAAATCAAGGCAGTCGCCGACACGGAGCGTAGTTCACCGCGTTCCAGCAAGTGGAGTGGACGAAGTGTTTCGGCTGGCTTTATGTGCGCATGAATCACACCGCCACCAGCCGGATAAAATCCGTAGCGATCCAAACGAATATCAGCGATCACACCCATTTTTTCCAAAACCGGTGCAAACGTATGGATCAAGAAGTCAGCCGGTGGCGCTAGTGGGTTATGTGTACCGCCTTCCAATCGAATCGTTGAAGCCTTATCCGCGCGACATAGGGCCGGCAGCACGGTCTGCAATACAAGCGTGGTCGATCCGGCCGTGCCGATCGGGAAATGAAAGTCGCCCGCACGAACGGCTTGCGGAACGAACGTCAACGTCTGCGAGCCCAGATCCGCGCCAGTGATCGTCGCGTCGCTAACTTGGCGCGCCGCTTCGACTGCCGTTAAGTGCTGACGCATCAGGCCTGCGCGGCTGCGTTTCGCACGGATGCCCGTCATGGTGAAGGGCTCTCCCGTCACCATGCTCAGGGTCAATGCGGTACGAAGCAGTTGACCACCGCCTTGCGATCCATCGATCTCAATCATTCAAACTTCCTTGAATCTCAATCCATTTTTCTAGTGAGTGTGCAGGCCTAAGCCGGCACACCTTACCCCTTGACGCAGACCACCTGGCGAAGCGTATGCACGATTTCCACCAAGTCCTGTTGCGCCGCCATAACTGCATCGATGGACTTGTAGGCTGCCGGTGATTCGTCGATCACATCCCTGTCCTTGCGGCATTCGACATGTGCAGTGGCCTGCTTATGCTCATCGAGCGTGATGCGCTTGCGCGCCTCGGTACGGCTCATGACGCGGCCCGCGCCATGGCTGCAGCTGTGGAAGCTTTCCTCGTTGCCGAGGCCGCGCACGATGAAGCTCTTGGCGCCCATGCTGCCTGGGATGATCCCCAGCTCGCCAGCCTTGGCACTTACCGCGCCCTTACGCGTTACCAACACATCCTTGCCGTAGTGGTACTCGCGGCTCACATAGTTGTGATGGCAGTTCACCGCTTCTGCCCAAGCATCGAATGACTTAGGAATCACGCGCTTAACTGCTTCGATCACATGTTGCATCATGATCGCGCGGTTGGTCCGCGCAAAGCGTTGCGCCCACTCGACGGCAAAGACGTAGTCATCGAAGTGGTCGCTACCCTCTGGCAGATAAGCGAGATCCTGATCCGGCAAATTGATCATCCAGCGCCGCATGTCCTCCTTGGCGAGCTCAATGTATCGCGTGCCGATTGCATTACCCACGCCGCGTGAGCCGGAGTGGAGCATGAACCAAACGCGATCATCCTCATCGAGACAAACTTCGACGAAGTGATTTCCGGTACCCAAGGTTCCCAAGTGATTGAGGTTATTGGTACGTGCCAGCTTTGGTTGCTTCTCGACAATCCGACGGAAGTCCTGCTCAAGCTGTGACCAGCCATCGATCGCGACCGTCGGCGGTGTTTCCCACGCCCCCTTGTCGCGCTTACCCACTGTGCGGCCATGCGGGACAGCACGCTCGATCGCGGAACGCAGGCCGGCCAGGTTGTCCGGCAGGTCGGATGCGGTCAACGTCGTACGGGTTGCAATCATGCCGCAACCGATATCGACACCTACCGCCGCCGGCACGATCGCGCCGACCGTCGGTACGACGGAACCTATCGTTGCACCCTTACCCAGATGCACATCCGGCATCACCGCCACCCAGCGATGGATAAACGGGAGCTTGGCGATGTTGATCAACTGCTGGCGTGCTGCGTCCTCAATCGGAACACCGCGCGTCCACGTCTTGATCGGTACAGCGCCCGGCTCATTGATGACTTCGTAGTGCGTGCTCACAGTCTTTCTCCTTACTCGAATGGCCATTGATTCGTTAATGCCACTCGCTGTCTACATAAAAGTGCAGCGACAAGTTTGAGTGAAACTCCTGCTCTACCGCTGAGCTACAACACGGCTTGCGCCGTATTGACAGGAATCGAACCTGCGACATGGGACTTATGAGGTCATGTAGTTCCACAGGCATTCGCCGCAACGCGAAATCGTTAGTTTCTAAGAATTGCTTCAAGAGCTGTAGCGACAAAGATTGATGAACGAAGACCCTTACTCTATCCGCTGAGCTACAACGTCGCTTTCGCAACATTGGCGGGAGTCGAACCCGCGACCTAGGATTTCTAGTACGTCCACCCGCATTCGCAACAACCTTCAAACCCGATACGTATAACTGACGCATGAAAAGAGGCGCAGCGACAAAAGTGATGAAACATCCTGCATGGAGATATGCCGTGGCACATCGCTATGCAGCGGGATTCGAACCCTATCGCCCGAAGGCTTTACCAATGATGTAGTTCCATCTGCATTCGCTGCAAAACAAAGCTTCATATAAATTCTGCCCGCGTACGGGGCGACAACCCTTGCGAGAGATGCTGGATTCGAACCAGCTGATCCCAAGTAGTCCCTCGCGCATTCGCTTCGTCATTTCTGGGCCCAACCCCGGCGGGCTCTCCCACCGGGGCGAACGTTTCAGAGCGCTATCGCCTCGACGCGTTCCACCCAGCGACGGGCATCCGTTCCCTCGGACGCCACACTCGCCAGTAGATCGAACACCGCATCAGTGAAGCCACCCACGTGGAGCACGTCCATGGACTCCACGGCCTGGCTGGTGACATACGGCTGAAGGTCGATGCAGACCATGCGTGCCTTCGGGCAACGCTGCTTCAGCTCTTCCCACTGCCGCATGGTTTCCGTACCACCACTCGCACGCGTGTCGACCCAACTTTGGTTGTCCGACACGAGCACCAGCAGATCCACGTCGCTACGTTCCTTGTTCAACTCAATAAGCGGCGCACTCACCTTCGTACCACCACCAATCAACGCCACCAGTTGCTGCGCCTGCGTCATCACGCTGTCGCGCGGGTTCAACCGGCACTCGCGTACGGCTTCCGCGAACGGAATCACGTGCGCATCGGCGTTTACCCGCTTCAGGCAGGCGGCAATCAACGCCGCCACGTCGATACAGCGCACCGTTGACGTCGCACCCCGACGAAATCCGGTCACCGGCGATTGCATCGATCCCGACACATCCACTGCCACCACAACCTTTCCCGCCACCTTGGGCACATTGCGGGTTGCCACTTCCATGGCGTCCTGCAACGCATCTACGATCGCCGACGGTATCGCGGCGGACGAGGCCCGGAATGCCGTCATCAACTGGTACGGGAACACCTTGGCGCGCTGTATCGCCTCCGCATTGCGCAACCGAGCTGCCGTACGTGCGGTCAACGCGGCATCTTCAAACACGCCATGACGCGCAAACGCATTCAAGTTCATACGCGTTGCCTGCCACGAAGCTCGGCTCGCTATGTCCTTCCAGTGCTGCGCCTTCAACGGCAACGCGGTGAGGTATTGGAATGGAAGGTCCGGCACGACATCACCCTGCTCCTTTTTGAACGCCTCCAGCTCACGCACCTTCAAAGGCAATACTTCCTGCTTGTAGGGCTTCCCGATCAACCATGCATACAGCGCCTCACGCTCCGAATCCTTGGGCTTGGGATGCACCATGCGGATGACATCCGCCAGCGAAGGCTTCTCGCCGATTGCCGCGCTCATCACCGCATCGATCGAAGCGTTTTCCAACCAACGCTGCACCAATCGCTTCGGCAACGTACCCAATGACTTGCGTCCCACGACGCCGCTACGCACGATCTGTACGAAGTTACGCAGCATGCGTCCGTTATCGATCACTCGGTCGAAGACCTTGCTGAGCAGCTCGCCATCTCGGATAGCCAGGTGTGCAAGCAGCAACGCCGGCATGTCCTTCATGTATGCGGTCTTGCGGGCGTACAGCGCGGTTTGTGCAACGAACTGCGGCGATACCGCCTCACATAGGCCAAGCACCTCGGCTAGCTGCGTCGCGGCATCGCTATAGAACGTGCCGTTGAGGCAGCCGGTCGCGGCATAGAGTGCGAGGGCTGCTTCCGGTGAACGCTGGTAAGCCGCGCCGCCTGCCTCGTTGAAGGCATTGGCCTTCGGAACAAAGCGGCCGCGCTGACTGGCGAAGAGTTGAGTGTTGGCCATGGGGAATCTCCTTTGTCTTCCCCATTAGTGCAGTTGCCGTGCCAACGTTCGCGTCATCTTATTAATTTATTGATTTATAAAGTTTTATATATTTAACGACGCGATTTCGATGTTGACTAATTTGCGAAATACGGATAGCTATAGATAGCTTTTTATCCTAGTGTATCGTCATGAAACCCAAAGTCGTTATCGGATTTCTCGGCACGCAGCTCGATTCCGGCCAGGGCGCCGGGCGGTGGGAGAAATGGCGTCCCTCGGTATCGCTGGGCATGCATGAGGACTTCCTCATCAGCCGTATCGAGCTGCTCGCGGATCAACGCCGCTATAAACAGACAGCCGATCAGGTGTGCGCCGACATCGCGCAGGTCTCGCCGGAAACAAAGGTAACGGTGCGCGATACCTACATCGCCGACCCGTGGGATTTCGAGTCGGTCTATTCGGTGCTGCATGAATTCAGCCGCAGCTATCCGTTCGATACGGAGGCCGAGGACTACTACATCCATATCACCACGGGCACGCACGTTGCGCAGATCTGTCTGTTCCTCTTGACGGAGAGCCGGCACTTTCCCGCCCATCTGCTGCAGACCTCTCCGCCACGTAAGCAAACAGCGGGCGTGAGCGGAACCTACAGTGTTATCGATCTGGATCTGTCGAAATACGACCGCATTGCCGAGCGCTTCGTTAAGGAGCAACAGGCCGATCAGGCGTATTTGAAGAGCGGCATCGCCACGCGCAACGTGGCTTTCAATCACATGATCGAGCAGATTGAAACTGTCGCAATACGTTCTGCCGCGCCGATCTTGCTTATGGGCCCGACCGGCGCGGGGAAAAGCCAGCTTGCAAAGCGCATTTTCGAGCTTAAGAAATTGCGTCACCAGCTTCCTGGGAATTTTGTCGAGGTGAACTGCGCAACCCTTCGTGGCGATGGCGCCATGAGCGCGCTGTTTGGACATGTCAAAGGCGCTTATACGGGGGCCATCAACGAACGCGCAGGTTTGCTTCGATCGGCAAACAAAGGGCTGCTATTCCTTGATGAAATCGGCGAACTCGGCGCGGACGAGCAAGCCATGCTGCTGCGCGCGTTGGAAGAGAAACGATTCCTGCCGGTTGGCAGCGATAGGGAAGTAGAAAGTGACTTCCAGCTCATTGCCGGTACGAACCGAGATCTTGGCCAGCGCGTTGATGAAGGCGGTTTTCGCGACGATCTGTACGCGCGACTCAATCTATGGACATTCCAGCTTCCAGGCCTCGCCGATCGCCCCGAAGACATCGAACCCAATCTTGATTTCGAGCTTGAACGATTCGCGCAGCACAACCAGCGTCGTGTGACGTTCAATCGGGAAGCGCGCGATCGGTACCTAGCATTCGCTGCATCCGCCAATGCGATCTGGAAGGGCAATTTCCGCGATCTCGGTGCCTCGGTAACGCGTATGGCTACGCTTTCGGCTTCCGGTCGCATACGCATCGAAACTGTCGATGAAGAGATTGGACGTCTTAAGCGACTGTGGGGACCGATGGGCGGTCAAGAAGATAATGCGCTAGCGCGATTACTCGGCGATCGATTGCACGACATAGATCGCTTCGATCACGCTCAGCTGCGTGAAGTGATCAGCACGTGCCGCAACGCCAAATCACTCTCCGAGGCCGGACGCATGCTCTTTGCGGCGTCACGCAAACGGCGCTCGACCACCAACGACGCCGACCGGCTACGCAAATACCTAGCTCGGTTCGAGTTGACCTGGGAAGAAGTTGCCGAACGCGCTTAGCCGCGCACCACCCTTAGACGATTCGCTAAGCCCACGCCGCTTCAAGGCAGGAGCGAAATACGTCGTTGAGCATAGGGACGGCTAGTGCAGCCTCGGATTTGCTCGGAGACACTCGCTCCAGCCGATCCAATTCCGCTTCGATGAATGCATGTATCGACGGGACCGGCGCGGCCAATCCCATCTCTGGCGCCCCTCGCTTCAATGTAAGCAAACTATCTATGTCCGCAAGCAGCGAAGCGTCATCGCCCAAGAGGTGTAGCAGCTTTTCGAATTCGATAGGTGCAGCGCACTGATACCGTTCCAACCAACGAAACGCTAGCAGAGGGCGCAAAACGTAGAAGTATTTTTTTAGCGGCACAAGATCGGCTTTCAGATACCCACGAAAATTCTTCTTGGCCATGCTTCGATAGTGATACATGCCACTTTCGCAGGAATATATCGTACTCAGAAGCCCACGTACAAAGTGGGCGAAGTTACCTTCCTGCCTATAGATAATTGGCGATTGAATCCACTCAACGAAGGCTGGATTGGATTTCCAAAAGAGCCTCAGGGCCTTTCGCAAATCCCAACCGTTGAGGTCGATATCATCGACGATCGGATATTCAATAACGTCCCGTTGCTCTTCCAGTCCGACTGAAAGGTACCAATCTCTTGGGTGCACATAGATAAATCGGGCGTCGTAGTCGCTGTTGGGAGATTCAAAGCCCCACGCGCGACTCCCAGACTCCACAGCAAGCAAGACCCTAACGCCATGCTCCGATTCGGCACGATTTATACGACTCTCAATTTCAGCGCGCACAGAAGGTTGAATCATGGGCCTCACACCTGAGTAGAGCAGTCGGCGTTCGCTTAGACGTTTGGTTAGAGCCTGCCATGACGCCTTAATCGAAGCCAGACCGCGGAAATCGCAAACACCAAAGAAGCGAGTTAAACGCCATGAGTATCGCCTTTCAAAGCCGATGCCAGTTATGCTCCGTCGACGCGAATCGCCACAGCATCACAGCTCCCAGAACACCGAGCCCCAAGCAAATGCCAAACATGTAGCCTGCCGGATTCGTAAGGCCTATCGCATCGGCAAGGAAGATAAACGCCACAGCTAGACATACCTGTGCCAACCAGACCGGCCAAGCTTTACGTATTGTCGCTCGTGCTGAAAGTCGCTTCACGAATTTCAGTGCAAGCCATGAAGGCTGCCACAGCGGGACAAGCACATTGCGATCAGAATCGCAGCGAACATCTGGTTCCTCCATGATTCAATTCGGGCTCCTTCGCAACCACGTATCGAAAAAGTCGAGCACACGGATTTGATAATCAGCGCCGACATATCCGTAAAGATCAACGTGCGTTGCTCCATGCACCACCCATAGCTCCTTCGGTCCTGTCGCCGCACGAAACATCGCGTAAGATTCAGGTAGGGTCGTGTCCCGATCACGGTCACCTACTATTAATAGCTTGGGCATCGCCAGATGCCCTATGTGGTCGATCGGACGCAGCTGGTCGGGATAAATGCCGAGATGCCAATGTAAGGTGGCTAGCAGAAAGGGGGCTAGCCACGGCCCCATAGTCCCAATGTGTATAGCGAGCCGATCCTCAGTGGCTTGGCGGATCGTTGGATAGACCTGTTCGAGCACAACAGCATCTGCATCCACATTCGGTTCGGCAAGAATCATGGCGGCGGCGCCCATCGACGTACCGATGATCCCTACGCGCTCGCCGGGTAGTTGTTGATGGAGATACCGCAGCGATGCCTTCACGTCATCCGCTTCGCGATAGCCGAAGGTGATCGCCTTACCAGGACTTTCGCCGGATGCCTGGAAGTCAATCAGTAGCACCGCATAACCTGCCGCATGCAGAAACCGAGCGCGATTGACCATGGCTCGCCGATCCGCGCGTACACCGTGCAACAAGAGCACTGCACCTTGACCTTTCGCACCCGCGATAAACCAACCATGGATCGGCTTACCTGACGCATCAGGAAACACCACGGCTTGAGCAGGAATGTCAGATGGTGGCGCTCCGATGGACGATTGTGTGGGACTGACTAGCGTTGAGCCAGCTATCCATGTACCCACAACTCCCAGAAGCGTCATCAGCGCTAGGAGGGACAGCCACTTCACGAGTCGGGCGTTGTCAGCCATTAGATATGTGAACCCACGATCCATGTTTCCGAGACTTACATCGATAATCCGATTCGATTTAGGACGTTCAGCTGGCTGAGTTTATGCCTGCCTCGGGTCGGAAGCGGACATTTCCTTCGTCGCGATCATCAGGCGAATCTGAGTCAGTTGCCATGAGCTTCATTGATGCCGAAATCGATACATGCCATTAAATCTGACATTCATGCCGCCGCAACGATTGTTGTCTGCAGCGATAAGATAATCGCCAACAATCCGCATCGCGATTTGACAACCGTCTGCCTCACTCGCGAACACGCCTTTTTGAAGTGTGCCGGTCATATCGAAGCCTCCCAAATGCACGTTGTCCCCACCACCCCAGATGCCGGCACCGACCACATGGAGCTGGTCTCTGTCACCAAGCCGAATGGTTATTTTTCCTGACTCATTTTGCCAAACTCCGATCCATCGATCGGGCCGCTCAGGTCCATTATTAGTGCTGCGCCAACGTGTTGCTGGGATCCAGCCAAAAACAGTATTGAGCCTTCCTTTGCCCGGCAATCTCACGCAGACTTGGGAGCCAGCCTGGCGCAGCAATACTCCATTCACTCCGCCACGCGCATCACAAGAGGAGCCTTGGCAGTTAGCGGCTTGACCATAAACCGGTCCGATAAATTTCACGGGATCCCCAGCTACGATCGATCCTGCTTGCTGCGCAGAAACAGCATTCACGAGCGTCGCGTCCCCGGTATCGTTCGGATTACAAGCCATGCCGTCACGAGCGTAAACACAACTGGAAGCGAGCAAGAACAGTAGACAAATCGCGATATGGCGCACAACACGCTCCGAGTCCGCTTTTATATCTAGCAAAGTTAACAACCGAAAGTGGCTAATCCGGGCAAGCTCTATGTCCGCCTTGAGGTGAACCATATTTAGTCATAAGCCACCACCGCTTAGAGTTATCCTGCGTATAACAGACGAGCCAGCTCTGCGCGCAAATTCTTACTTCTCCACGAGCGAGACGTAAGGTCAACTCCAAGACACTCAATTATTAAACGCTTCGAGGTCAGCTTTGGGTCGAAAGCATCCATTTCCGGGCGGGTTAAACGGTGCCGGGATTGGGCGTGGCCAATCTATGGTTTAACGCGCACGCAGTGTGCGGGAAACCATAAAGTGGCCATCGTTCGTTGCACAGCCACCGATGCAATGTCGTTGGAAGGGTGCCGAACGCCAACCACCTGGCCACCAATCCCTCTGCAACTGACCAGCTTCGCCAGCGAAACTGACCACGGCCGGCGGAACGGCTGCCATCATCATCATGGCGTTGCCTATTCCTGGCATCGAGCCTGACCACCACTAGCCGTTCGAGTACCGAGAGCGTCAAAGGCTCGATGAAGTTCACCGTGACCGTGTTTTGCTGCATCCAGTCATTTTCGCTGCGCTGGTATTGACGCGTAACGGCCTCAGCAGATCTGAATTTCAGACTCTCGGTGGGCTCGTGATAACAAACGTAGAAGGAATACGCCTGCATCCTGAGATAGTTCAGGTTGGCCATTTCGACTGCCACGCTAATGGAACCGTCTGCGTTGGGTGTCTTCCCGGTTCCTTTTAGCTGGACATGAAGTCGGGCGTTGGTGGCCATGTCGTCCCGGACTACCTCGATTTGATAATCGGTCCCGTAATCCTTGCGATCACTTCTCTGAACAAGGAAACATCCCGAGTCCGCGATGAGCTTATCGAATGCGGCTTCCGCCTTTGATTCCAGCGAATGGTTTTTATCGCGCTTAGGCAACTCCATCTCATCTCATCCGTTGTGGCAAACGCCCCTCACAGCGTCCCACAAGGGGAACATTCCTGTCCCACCATTTAACGAAGCGCGTCTGCAAAGCGACGCAGCATCGCGGCGACCACCTGTGGATCGAGTGGTGCCGCCGCTTCCCGCAGACACATTTCCGCCCTTAACACGATGCCGGAGGCGGCTTTCAGGGCGTTGCGCCCACTTGCTGTCAACTCGGTCGTTTGGACGCGGCCATGCTCCGGATGAGGCGTTCTGCTGACGAAACCGGCTCGTTCGAGAGCGACCAAAATTCCTTGCATCGTTTGCGGAGTAACGAAGGCCCGCCGCGCCAGCGCGGCATTTGAGGCACCGGGCTCAACGTCAAGGAAGGTCAGGACCGCGTATTGGGGGGTTGTTAGCCCGATCTCTTGAAGGGCGCTATCCATTCGCGTGCGCAGCGCTTGTTGCGCCAACTTCAAGGCGAAGCCGATCGTTGCGAATGGATCGCCTAACTCCGTGCGGGATGCCCCACTTGGCATATCAGTGCCCTTATATTAATATCAGCCTACTGATAATGTAACGGTAACCAACCAAGGAATCCAGACATGCCCCACCTTATCGGACCCGATTTCATTGGCATCCAGATCGAGGACCTCGATGCCGCACGAACCTTCTATGCCGAAGTTGTCGGCTTAAAACCAGCCGCCAAAAGCCCGCCTGGCGCCGTCGTATTCGATACCAAGCCGATACCGTTCGCCGTTCGCAAGCCTGTCGATGCATCCAACCGCGTTGACCGACTTGGCGAAGGCATCGCGATCTGGTTCGGCTGTGATGACGCCGACAAATTGCACGCCCATCTAGTAGAGCGCGGCATCCAGATCGTCTTCCCACCGAAAGATGGGCCGTTCGGTCGCTACTTCGCGTTTCGCGATCCGTTCGGTTACACGATCACGCCCCACAACGTCGAGGGGCCCTGACCGTGGAGACGAAAGAGGGTGAATTGGCGGAGCCAATTCATGCGCGGCTGTTCGTGACCGGCTCGACCGGTGAACTTGGTCGGCGGGTGATCAGCGAGCTGCTTCTACGAGTTTCGCCGGACCGGATCGTGGCGGGCGTCCGATCGGCCGATCACGAAGTCGCCAAGCAGTTTGTCGCGCACGGGATCGAAATCCGGCTTGCCGACTATACAAAGCCCGACACGCTCGTCGCAGCCTTTCAAGGAATCGACCGGCTGCTTCTGATTTCGTCCAGCGCGGACGAAGGACGCGTTGCCCAACATGAGAATGTCATCAACGCAGCGAAAGCCGCGAAGGTGAGCCTGATCGCCTACACCAGCCTGCTTCATGCCGACACATCGTCTATCGGCTTTGGTAAGGACCATCGCCAAACCGAAGCGATCCTTGCCGCGTCAGGCATTCCTTACGCCTTGCTTCGACATGGGTGGTATATGGAAAACCATCTGCTTCTCATCCCGTCAGCGCTCAAATACGGGGCAGTGCTCGGCTGCGCAGGGAAAGGACGTTTCTCGACCGCAGCGCGCGGCGACTTGGCCGAGGCGGCCGCCGTTCTGTTGACGAACGAACGGCAGGCCGAACGCATTTATGAATTGGCTGGGGACGAGAGCTATACCCTGGCCGACTTCGCCGCCGCGATCTCGGCGGCAGCCGGCAAAACCGTCGACTACAAGGACATGCCCGAGGCCGACTACAAGCGCACGCTCATCGACATGAAGTTGCCCGAGGACGTCGCCGAACTCGTCGCGGACGCGGATACGGGCGCATCGAAAGGTGAGTTGGAAGACAACAGCCATCAGTTGAGCGCCCTGATTGGCCACCCTACCACCGCGTGGCGTCAGGCCGTCGAGCGAGCGGTTTGCGCAGAATGACCAACATCGTGACCACTCCAAGGACCATGTCATGACGACCCTGGACCCGAAAGACGGGCATATGGTGCTCATTAACACCTTCACCGTTTCGCCGGAAATTGCCGATGCGCTACTTGCCGAACTGCGCCACGCGACCGAGAGCCGGATCAGGCATGTGCCGGGCTTCGTGTCCGCCAATTTGCACATCAGCGAGGATCGCACGCACGTATCCAATTACGCCCAGTGGCGCTCGCGCGCGGACTATGACGCGTTCCTACGCGACCCAGCGACGCGAGAGCATCTCAAAGCGGCGGCCGCCCTCGCCGTATCGTTTGATCCGATCATCTACGAGCTTCGTGAAACTGTAAGCATTGGTGACAAGCCATGACTTCCTGGATCGGAGTGGGGAGCCGCGACCATGTGAAGGCTGCGATCAAGGGCGGTTTCGCCCAGGCCGGTCACGGCAAGATGGCGCCAGTAAAACGCATGAAGCGTGGCGACGACATCCTCTATTACTCACCTCGGGAGGGATTGAACGCCGGCGAACGGGTTCAGTCGTTCACCGCGGTCGGACGGGTGCTGGATGACGAACCGCACCGGGCGAAACAGAGTGAGTGTTTCGAGCCTTTCCGTCGCAAGGTGCACTACTTCAAGGCACACGATGCACCGGTCAGGCCGTTGCTCGAAAAACTCGACTTCACGCGTGGCAGCTCGTCCTGGGGCATGGTGTTTCGTCGAAGCTTGTTCGAAATCGACGATAAGGATTTTCGCATCATCGCCCGTGCCATGGGAGTGGCGCAGCGCCGGTGACCTAAAAACACACGCCTTCGTTGAACAGCATTAGCCCGCATGAGCCTTGGTGGTTAGAGCGCGCCTAAATAGGTCGCCAGCGAGGACAACGCCACCGATATAGGCGTTACATAAGCTTGGAACCGAGGGGGACGCGATGTCAGCACTAGTGACCTGGCTGGAAACGGCCAAGACAGACATCCTGCCGACGGCAATTGTGTCGCTTCTGATATCAGCACTCGTCTCGACCACTTCGAGCTGGCCACACATGACCGCCATGCTCGTGTTTGCAGTGAGCGCCATCATTGCCTGGATTGTCGTGGCAATCGCTTTTGTGCCTGGACCATGGCACGAACGGATACGGAGCAATCCGCACCATTCGAGTCCGGTTTAAAGGCTGTCCAAAGCCGCGCGACATTCCTCGGCCTTCACGCGAGTTCGATGTAAGTGGTGTATGGCGCGTCATGAATCGCCGTGAACGGAGCAAAGCGCACGTCGCCCGCCTGCCACAAGCCGTCGCTGCGTCGCTTTACCCCCAAGAGCTGCCCGCGGCTGAGCTTCGGCCGCTCGGTCAGCGCAAAGAGCACCTGCGGCCCGCGCATTAGGGCCACCACATCGGGGTGATGCGCGTTGATCGGAATCAGACGTACCGTCATAGGTAGCGCGAGTTCGATGCGGTCGCCATCCTTCCAGGTGCGCTCGATGACGGCAAAGCCGGATGCCACATCCACCGCTACCGTCGCGCCGTTGACGCGGATATCTGGTCTGCCTTCGCCCTGCAGTGACCACCCGGGTATGCGCAGGCGCAGATGGAAGCGCGAGCTGCCGCTGGCCTTGAGGTCCAGCCGCACGCGGCCGTCGTTGGTGTAATCGCCGCTTTGCATCAGCGCCAACCGCGTACCGTCGGCGGCGATCCAGTGGCCGGTGGAGGGCGTATACAGGTTCACGTACACGCCTGCCGGATCGTGGAAATAGATCATTACGTGATAGTCCGCAGCCACCTGCGGCAGCGTGCCGGAGCAGCATGGCCACCGATCCGGAAAATAGGTGCGCGCGCCCTTGAAGTTGTAATCCGAGTAGTAGAACGCGTGGCCGTCATCCTGCAGATGCTTGGCGCCGAGCACGGTGTTGAGGAAAACCTTCTCCATGCTGTCGCCATAACGGCCATCGCGGGTGATGCGCAGCAGGTAACGCGCAAGCTTCAGATGAGCGTAGCTGCCACACGGCGTCTCGAATCCGCGATGGGTGGTGGCCAGCGTGGTATAGAGATCGTCGCTGTCCGGCTTGCGGAAATATTCCTCTGGGCCCCAGCCGCCGGAGGCGAAACTCTGCGCAACGATCATCTCGAAGCCGTTGCGCGCCGCGTCCAAATGCATGCGGCTGCCCGTGGCAATGTACGCCTGTGCCGCCGAGTTGAGCGCGTTGGCATAACTGTAGGCGTGATGGTTCGGCAGCACATTGTTGCCGGCCGCCAGAGGCGTGAAGAACGTGTCGTCGAGTAGGAACCGCTGTGCCAGTGGCAGATAGCGTTGCCCAGCCTTACGCTGCCAGGCGAGGAACAGGTTCTCACCCAGCGTGTAGCTCTCGTCCATCAGGTACCAGCCCGAGGAACTCTCCCCGATGGACTGCCGCCAGCGCTTCTGCGGATCGCCGCGATCGAGCGCGCGTGGCGGCAGATGCGGCTCGGCGACGTCGGTCGTCCGCTGCAGCAGCGGGAATGCCGATTCCATGCCGCAATACGAATGCGCGTCGATCAGTCCGCAGACGATCTTGTCGTAGTTGTAGGCCGGGTAGGGGAAGTTCGCGTAGAAGCGCCCTGAGATCGCCGGTTGGTAGGCCGCGAGGATGGTCTCGACCTTGGCCTTGGCTGCCGGATCGCCCGAGGCCGCGTAACCTCGGGCCAGCGCGGAAATCCACTGACCGAAGGCATGCCCCGGCGCAAAACCGTGTCCGCCGTAAGGATCCTTGTTAGCCGCCCTGACGGCATCCGACACCGCGTCGTACCAGCCGCCCATCTGGGGGCCCGGCGCCGCCAGTCCGGCACGCAGGCGATAGGGTTTGAGCATCGAGTCCACGTTCATACGCAGCATCACGCCCTGCGTATGCTCGTACTGCATGCGCGCCAGACCAGGCGCAAGCTGTACGTCGCCATACGAGAATTCTTCCAGCAAGTCCGTCGGCGCCGTTGCCATCGTTGCGTTCGGCACGACCTTTGCCGCAAGCAAAGGAAACGACTGACCGTATACGGCGAGCAGGGAAACCGTCTTCAGGAACTCCCGGCGCGAAAAGCCGGTGGGCGAATGTTCGTCGGCCATGTCTGAGTGGACTCCGGGACGAGGGTCAGAAGGAAACAGCGTCCAGCCACATCGAATTTGGATTAGGAGTTGAGTAGAGGGAAAATCAGTGATCGAGCTCTTCGATCGTATCGACGCGATCTGGATAAAACGCGACATGGTCCTTGATCAGTGCGACGGCATCGTAGGGGTGTTCGTACGTCCACACCGCATTCGTGGCGCGCTCACCGCCGGCCGGAATGCTGTAGTAGGCGCATTCGCCTTTGTACGGGCAGTACGTGCTGTGGTCGGTGCGCTTCAGCAACGCCATATCCACGTCTTGCCGAGGGATGTACCGGACGGGCGGATAGCTCGCTTCTTTCAACGTGAATGCGCTGTGCGTATCGGCAATAACTAGGCCAGCGACTTTCACAATGACGTGTTGTGCGTTGTGTTCGATCGCGATGGGATGATCCGGACCGGGCACTTTGATCGTCCTGGCAATGGGAGGTGTGAGTAGGGTCATAGTCGTATCTCCACAAAGGATGATGACGGTGTCGCGCCTCGTAAAAAGCGCTGGGTGAGAGATGGGCGGAGTGGGCTCGCCGTCACCCGTTCCAGCGCAACCGGAGCCACGGCTCTCCAAGCAGTCTTGCCTCAGACGAAGCACGTATAGAGCCACATGCCCACTGAGCCACCATAAATTAGAAACATCAGCAATGGTGCTAGCCACCTTCCTAACGCAGACTGTGAAGGAGCATCACAAGCGGCTTGGCTCATCTTCAGTTGCTCGGCGAGGATGTCGATTTTCTTCGCATAGAACTCTGCTATTGCGTTTATCCTCCACTCAAAGACAGCGAAAACAAATGCAACGACGATATTGAACATGGTAATTGCAGAGAATGCGTGGCTGTCCTCAATGCGCTCTACCGATAAGGTGAATAGGCCGCCCGAGATGGCTACAAATGCTCCGAGAACAGTGAAGCGAAGGCTACTGTAGTGCCGCAAATCATCGCTCGCCTGCCGATACGCTTCAAGTTCAAGGTCGTGTTCTGTAGATACCATGCGCCTCTCCCTTTGCCATAGATGCTTAACGCTGGAGTTAAGCGGCGGCGAAGCCGTCCGCATTGAACCAATAGTTAGGCGCCGGCGCTCTCATTGAGGACGGCTGCAATGAGGTGCTCGGCGGGTAAGAGATTGGACGCAAACTCGATCGGAAGCGAGTAGCGCGCAATAATCTCGGAAGCAGCGGTAAACATGACAGCTATGTGGCCTGGTTGCAGCTCGCAAACAAGAACTTTTAACGGTAGATCGATGCCGGCTCGTGGATTGGCGAGCATGATCGGCGTGCCCGCTTTGGGATTGCCGAAAACGATCAATGTGGTGGGCGGCATCGTCAAACCAACAGCCCGGGCTTCCGCTTGTTGATCAATGGTTGCGAAAACCTTGATACCTTTCTCGGAAAAAGCAGCGTGCAACCGTTGCACCGTGTCAGTGAACGGGTAAGGGCTCTTCAGCTCAACGAGGCCGCAAGATGACATGGGAGTTGTGCCTAACGCTTATGTCTTGAAGATTCCTTAGTCTAATGAGCACACCCGATAACGCTTCGGTGTAGCAGCATCTTACTCCAGCCTGGGTCGCCCACCGGCCTCACGTCCTTCGCCCGAACAGTTGCGCGAGGAAAACTCGCACCGATAAGCGTGGGCAGGCCGTGAGTGGCTCTCGGCATTTCCTACTTTAACGGAGTTTGGTCATGACGGCAGTGGGCATTGATGTGGGCAAGGCAGCGTTGGACGTGGCGATCTTTGGCGAGCCAAAGGTGCATCGGTTGGCGAACACGGCAGCGGGCATCCGCCGACTGGTTCGGTGGCTGCAGGATCGCGAGGACGTTCGTATCGTGGTGGAAGCCACCGGCGGTTATGAAGAGGCGGTGCTGCGGCGTGTGCCGCACCAACTCGCGCCGAGCCGGTGCGCTCACCACTTTTTCGCAACGCTTGCTTGGTGACCTCGTTCTCGAGCACGTGCTCGGCGAGCAACTTCTTCAGCCGCGCGTTCTCGGTCTCCAGCTCCTTCAGGCGCTTGGCATCGGGCACACTCATCCCGCCAAACTTGCTGCGCCACAGGTAGTACGAGGCCTCGCTGAAGCCGTGTCGGCGGTACAGCTCCTTCACCGGCATGCCGGCTTCCGCTTCACGCAGGAAGGCGATGATCTGTTCTTCGGTAAACCGCTTCTTCACGTCCAATCTCCTTGGGTTGAGGGATTGGACTCCAAATCGCTGTACTACTCAAAACCGGGGGGACGTCGCTCGCGGACCTACATAGACAAGTAGAGTAAGATCCTCTCTTAGATCAAGACTCTCCGACACTAGCTCTCGCTGTAAGTTCAGGCTAGGAAATGCGCCGAAGGTGATGCTTGTCTAGCTATCCGAAGATCTTTTCATGAAGATTGTGATGAGCATGACGACGAGCTCACAACGACTAACAATAAAGTCGGATAACTCACCGTACATACAGTGTTGTAAGACGACCAACTGCCATCTTCCGAAAGCTGCGTTAGGGCCAGTTTTGTGAAGTCTTGGCGCGAAGACTGTTTGAATAGGCTCACGCTGTCAGCGGGAGAGTCGAATGCCGAGGCCTTAAAAGAACTCGCCACGATGGTGCGTCATCTGGGTTTCGAATACTGCTCCTACGTTTTGCGAATCCCGGTTCTCGCTTCAGAACCGAGTGTCACGTGGGCTAGCACGTATCCCGACCATTGGTTAGAGCACTATTTCGCAAATAAGTATCTCGAGATTGATCCCGTCATTCAGCGAACATCATCGGCAGAGCTATCTCCTGTTGTCTGGACGGATGATCTTTTTGAAAGTCAGCCAGCGTTTTGGGAAGAGGCAAGGTCGCACGGGATAAGACATGGGTGGGCATTCACCACCCACGGCAAGCGCATGACAACCGGCATGCTCTCTCTGGCTCGGTCACATGAAGCGGTGACTTCATCGGAATTAGCAGAGACTGAGATGAAGTTGGTGTGGCTATCACATGTGATCCACGGATTGATTAGCTCTGCTGAAATACAAAGGCTGATACCGATATCTGATTGCGAATTGACGGCCCGCGAAAGCGAAATACTGCGATGGAGTGCCGCAGGTAAAACAGCAGATGAGATCGGTAGAATTCTTGGAATCTCCGAACGCACTGTTACGTTTCACGTCACAAGTAGCTTAACTAAACTGGACGTCACCAATAAAACGCAAGCAGTTGCGAAGGCGATGCTATTGGGGATGCTTTAATCTAACCGGTGCCAGCTAGTCGAAAAACTGTGGTGAGAGCTATCAGAGCTACAAGCATGCCCAGCAACCGACCTTTAATGATGCGGTCATTGTGCTGATTCCGAGCATGAGGTGAAAGTCGCTTCATTTCTTTTGTTGTTGCCTGAGACCGAGGATTTCTATCAGGTTTACCCGTATGGCTTATAGGTTAAGCTCGAAAACGTGACGGCGTTCGGCTCTTAGGCTATGTCTCCACGATTTCATGGAAAGATCTGGCTAGGATGGGCAAGATGCAATAATGCAAGTCTTTGCGTAGAACCGGTGAAACATTCGTAGGGAATACCCCATGAAACCTTGGATGGGGCGCGATATTTCAAGCTATGAGGTAGCTAGGATATGCACCGTATCAAAGGGGATTTCTGGTTCAACCAAGTCGCGGTAGTCGTCGCATATGCGGTGACCTACATTCTGCTGCGCCCGGTATCGGATGCACACTTTCCGGTCACAGCTGGGCTTCGCCTTAGTTGTCTTTTGCTGGTGCCTTACCGATTTTGGCCAGCTTTGGTTGTTGGCGAACTACTCCCGCTTGCGTACTTTGATTTTCTCTGCCTGGCTCAGTTCGGCCCCATGGCTGTCTTGCTCGAAACAATGCCACCTATCGCTCTCGCAATGCCGATTGTTTGGTGGTGTAAAAGTCGCCTCGCATTGTTTCCAAATAAACGACTTATCAACGTCAAGACGTTGCTCATCTGCGGATTGCTGGTATCGCTGGTTTGGGCACTCGTCAATTTCGGTACGATGGCAACGGTCCGTCTGCCCGCTGGAACTCCGCCCCTGCGACTAAAGTCACTGATGGTTGTTGGCCTCTTCGTCGGAAAGTACATTTCGATACTCGCCGTTGTGCCATGGGTACTGATAGCGAAAATGGACTATAGCGCTGGCCTGCTTCGCTCAAGACTTCAACGCTTTGCCAAGAGTCGCTTATTGATAGAGACAGTTGGCCTCATTCTTCCCGCACTTATTGCTCTTTCCTGGCTGAGCCTGCATGGCAACGAGGATGCCAAGCAACTTACACGGATGGTAATGTTCTTGCCTGTCTTATGGCTGACTATCAGGTACGGTTGGCGGGCAGCAGTGCTAGGTGGAACGCTCGCAATCATTTGCATTTGCATCGCGATTGCATCTCGCCCAGAACCCGATCTCCTGCAAGCACAAGCCTTCATTGCTTTTGCAGTGACTACTCTCTTTGCCATAGGTGCACGGATCACAGCCCAGAACCTGCAAGAAATGCGGAGGTGCCTCGATGCAAAAGGCGCCATGGAGCTTGCTCGGAAGGGCTTGTACCAGGGTGAGCTTCGCTTGCGTCAAACGGCAACAGCACTGGAGCAAGTCAGGAGTACGTTACAACTATCGCACGGCCGTTTACTCGATCGTTTCAAGCATCTGCTGCAAGCTTCCGAGAGTCAGAATTTCTACAGGCAAGCCGCTGCAACAAGCAGCCAGGTTTACCGACTTGCAGATAGCATGCATCCTGTTGCTTGGCGCGATAGAGGCTTAGCTTCAGCCCTTCAGGAGACGATTGCACGTACCCTTGATGAAGCGGGGATGGCTTACTTTTGCCAGATCAAGGGGCGTGGCTTGAACCAGCTCGATCCCTGCATTCAAGCAGCTATCTATCGTTTGGCTTGCGAAACGGTGGTCTACATCTGCGGGGAAGAGACCTGTCTCACCATCACCCTATCTTTGCGTGGAGGGGAAACAAACGGCGAACGTTGGGCGGTTCTTCGTTTAGAAGGTGAAGTTCAGGAGCTTCAGATGATGGATCCTTCATACAGAAAACTAGAGCGCGAATATCTGGCTGCTCGATTTGGAGCAAATGGACTGGGCTTGGCATCCATGCGTGACCACGCCAACCTCTATGAAGGCGAACTCCACGTCAAATCGACCCACGAGAAGCTTCGAATTACTTTCTTACTACAGGATGTGAGAAAAAGAGAGCGAGAGCAGTCAACCGCTCCCGCTCAAACTCAGCTATGGGTGAATTAAAGCGTCAATTTCATTGTGAAATCACACTACCACCGATGCAGTTGTAGGGGTCTGTGCAACCAGTCAACGAAGCATTTACAAGCAACGTTCCGTTGGATTGTGGTGTCGCAGTCACCTGTACTACGTTGTCGGAGTAGACCCTCTCTCTCAATGATGCATTGACTGTTGTTGCCTGTGCAGCGGATTGTTGAGACGTTCCGGCGCTCTGAGCATCAGTGCCAATGGGAAGCACAAAAATGACTTGGTTGGCTGTTGCAAAGGCAGCTCGCACCTTTCCGTTAGAGTCATTGACTTGGATGTATCGAATCCCATCTCTAGCAAAGAGATACACGTGGTAGTGCGGACTAGCACTCACATCATTGGTATTCGGCCAGGATTGACCTAGCCCCGTTGAAGGTAGCTTGGCTGCTAACCCAGGCGTCGATAGAACCAAGCCAAATAGTCCAACCAAAACGATCTTACGTGATATGCAGAACATAAAGCCCCCGTCCATTCATAGCGGCACACATATGCCGATAGAAAGGTAGCACCAACGCTTATCGGCAATGTTCTGGAAAGCATTGAGCACGGTCTGCTGGTATTGCGCCAACGCCGCGTTGTAATCCGCAATCGCGGCCCTGCGCTGAGCCATCAGGGCGCTACCGTGGAAAATCGGCTGAGTAAGCGAAACGCCCGCGCTCCAGATCGAGCCCGCAGCCGTGAACGGGTTACCTGGTTTGAATGCTTCAGAACCCAGCGACGCGGACAGCGAAATATGCGGAAGCAGATTGGCCGTAGCAACGCCTACCTGTGCAGAGGTCGCATGCACCGATGCTTTCCGGGAGCACGGATAGGCCAGGTTATGGAGTTCAAACAATCCGTCCTGTCGGCAACAATAGGAGTCGAATCGACCAGCACGCCATCGTCCACCGATTCAGCCGCGTAAGGGCGGGAACCGCTGATCCAGCACCTGCAGTGCTCGCTAGCTAGCGCTCCTCTCCTTGCTAAACCAAAGATAGAGAATTGCTACGGCTCAGGGGCGCTCGGTGCATCGGCGAACAACCGGAATTCACTGGCGGGAACCATTTGCAGCGATGGCGACAGGACGGCTAGAGGATCCGTCATAGTTGCCTGTGTCGGGGTCGGCTGTATGACACCACATAACAACACCATCGAATGACCCTCCAAGGTAAGCGGCGTGCTCCCTAGCTAGCGCTTCGCTCTTGAAGCATTGCGTGATCGCCTTGCACCCACCACGAAAACCCTGCACAACATAGATTGTGTGTGGCATCTCCCTTCTCCTGACTCCTCGCAACCATTCAGAGCCAATGTGTCATCAGAAGACATGCCGAAGAACTGACAGAACCTACAGGTTCGCTCGAAGGTGCATCTCTCTATCGTTGCCAATAGGTCGCCCAAGTTCACCGAGCATCTGCAACATGGTCGAGTTGGCATGCCAGGTTGCTCGAACAACGGTTGACTTCTGTGGGTTATTCAATGGATACACCTCGGCGCCCAATCCCCCTCGGGCGCCATTTTTTTGGCTTGCGTAAGGTCCCTGGTACACGCTGACACGTAAGCGAAGACCGATGCGATGTCAGAGGACGATGGCTATCGTGCTCTGGCATGCTAGGGGGCATGCGCTGGCCGGTGCCTACCTGCAATAGGGGGAACTCATGTACCGGCAACTCATCCTTGCGGCCGTGCTTGGTCTGGCGTGCACATCCGCTACCCCTGCCTACTAGCTTGCGCCGTCCCAGCCCTTACAACAGACGCAGCAGACACCACCCCCGCACGATGATCACCTCATCGAGTCAGGGAGCTACGTCAACAAGGCTGGAAATACGGTGCATCGGCCTGCGCATATTGAATCGTGACGCGCACCCACGGGCGCGACAGCGCAATGCCACGACGCCGGCTACAACTTCAGCCAAAGCCATCGAGGACCCCAGCAAGATAGGCGTTAATCGCTAGGCGCGTCGGCGCATGCGCCGTGAAGCGGTCGAGTTGCAGGTGATGCTTGTACCCGCGCGTGTTCCCGCGAAGCACTGCCCGAACCAGCAACCCCTCCCGCCATAGTGCGACGAGGCCTTGAGCGTCTAGGTAACCAACTTCTTTTGGGAGCTTTTCGCCGCTTGGTCGGTGGTGAGCGAATACGGTGAGAAGGACTTCGTGCTGGAACGGATCCGCCGCTTATAGCGGCGCTCGCTTAAGTTAATGATGTCGCCATCCCACGACAGCGCTGTAAGGGCTTTGACATCAACCCATGTCAAAGTCGGAAAGGTACTGCGCATGAAGTTTGAGCTGGCGCGGGCAAGAGGTAGGTAGCGATTTGATTTGGCCAAATCATCCTCTACCACCTACCCGTTTTTTTGTTGCGCCAAAGCACAGCCTGGTATGCGTGGGAGTGTCCATGCCAGAGCGGACAAGTAGCGCCGATTGAACGATGAGCTAGTGCGATACCGTGAGCCGGGAACATGGGGAAAATTGCGGCGCACCGATCATTTCGACCGGTCACAGAGGCTTGCCGGCAAGCGCTGACAAGCCCACTACAGATCGCCAACGACTGCAGCCACACTTGTGAAGAGGAGTTTAACCGTGAGGATGAAACATACCGCGGCGCTGACCCTGCTGCTGGCAACAGCGGCCTGCCCGGCCGGAACGGCCTTGGCACAAACCAGCCCCAACCTGCTGGTCGATGGTGGTGGCGAGTCTGGTGCCTGCACTGCGGATTTTAAAGCAGTGACCACCGTGCCGGGCTGGACTGTGCTGTACGGCAGCCCTAGCGTGGTGTGTTATTCGAGCGCGAAGTTCTCTACTCCCAGTTCCCCAGCGCCCGGCAACGGTTTCATCGCCACCGGCCCTTACGGCAACGCGGCCATCAGCCAGACAGTGAATGTGTCCTCGGATGGCGCCGCTATCGACGGCGGCGGTGTGAGCTACACCTTGTCCGGCTGGCTCGGCGGTTGGGGCAGCTATAGCGCGTACACTCAGGTAAGCGCCACTTTTCTCAGTGCCAGTGGTCAACCGCTGGGTGCGTCGGTGCAGATGCCGACCGTGTCGGCCTCGCAGCGCAATGACGATAATGCGTTCCTGGCACGCTCGACCGCCGGAAAGATTCCTGCCGGCACCCGCTCCATCGAGGTGCTGGTGCAGTTCCTCGGCACGCCCGTCGATTCCTACAACGTCAGCTACGCCGACAATTTGTCGTTGACGCTCTCGACCTCACTATCGGCGCCGCCACTAGACACCCCAGTCTCCACGGTGCCGGCCTATGACCACGTGTTCGTGGTGCAGATGGAGAACACCAATTTCTCGCAGGTCATTGGCGACACCAGCGATGCGCCGTTCATCAATGGGCTGGCCAACCGCGGCACGCTGCTGACTAATTACAGCGGCACCTATCACCCGAGTGACGAGAACTACTTAGCCATCGCCGGCGGTAGCGATTTCGTTGAAGGGGCGGTCTATTGGCCGAATATCAAGATCACCTCTCCCCATCTCGGCGACAGCCTGGAGGCTATCGGCAAGACCTGGAAAGCCTACGAGCAAGGCATGGGTACGCCTTGCAATCTCACCACTCAGTACGATAGCTACTACGAACCTGACGACGCGCCGTTCATTAACTTTACCGATATCAGTACCAATACGGCGCGTTGCCAGGCGCACCTGTTCGATACCACGCAGCTCACCACCGATCTACAGTCCGCCGCCACGACGCCCAACTTCGCTTGGCTGGCTGCCGATGACTACAACGACGGCGAAGCATCCGGTGACGGCTCGTCGACCAGTCTGCAGGTGCAGGATGCTTGGCTGAAGCAGACCTTGCAGCCGATCTTAAGCTCGCCGGCGTGGCTCGGTCAGCGCTCCCTGCTGGTCCTGACCTGGGATGAATCCGACGATCCTCTGGCTCTACCCGAGGAGGGCAACCATATCGCGACGATCCTGGTGGATTCGCTGGGCTTGGTCCGGCCTGGCTACGGTAGCGGCGTCAGCTACAATCACTTCAACACCGGCGTCACCATCGAGCGTGCGCTAGGCCTGCCCGCGCTCACTGCCAACGATGGCTATGCTGCCCCGATCAACGACGCCTTCGCTGCGCCTACGCCGCCGGTAGCCTCGCCTATCTTCACCAGCAGCACTGCCGAGCTGGCCGAGGGCGGCAACATCGTATTCAACTATGCCACGCCCGCCGCACAGTTCAGCACCAGCAACTGGGTGGGCATCTACAGTGCCGGCGCCACGCCCGGCACGAACTCCTCTGACGTCTGGCAGTACGTGCCGACCGCCAACGGCAATGTTGCCCTGAGCACCGCAGGCTTGTCGCCGGGTAACTACACCGCCTACTACTTTTCCAACGGTGGCTACACCAGTCTGGCCAGTCCAATCAATTTCACCGTGACGCCCTGAGCGGTCGGTCGCATCGCTGCCTGCCCCCGCCGCCGCGAGGGGCAGAGCTTTGGCAGCTCGGCGGGAGTCCTTCTCGATGCAGATACAGGTTCCGTCGCGTCGGCGTTTGCTGGCATTTACCTCCGCGCTCGCGGCACTGATGTTCCTGAGCTTGAGCGGCTGCCGGCACGCTCCGGCACAGGTCAGCTCCACAACCGCAGCGCCGCAGGTTTTGAGCCCCATGGCGCGGTTGGGGAAAAAGCTGTTTTTCGATCCTTCGCTATCCGCTTCCGGCACTCAATCCTGCGCCAGTTGTCATAGCCCTGCCCGCGCCTTTGGTCCACCGAACGATCAAGCCGTGCAATTGGGCGGGCCAGGTCTGAACCTGCAAGGCCTACGCACCGTCCCCAGTCTGCGTTATGCCAGCGACACCCCGGGATTTTCGATCGGTCCCGACGCTGCGGATGATGCAACAGCAGACGCCAGGCATGGGCGCATGGGCGCCCGCGCGGGACTGCTGGCTGCACCGGAGCCGCGCACCGCGAAGGTGGCAAACGCCAGCTCAGAGGCGCTCGTCCCGCAGGGCGGCCTATTCTGGGACGGGCGCGCGGCAAACCTGGCGCTGCAAGCGCTGGGCCCCTTGTTGAATCCGGTGGAAATGGCCAATACCTCCCCCGATGCCGTGGCGGAAAAGCTGCGCAAGAGCGGCTATGTGGATGATTTCAAACGAGCCGGCGGACCGCTCGTCTTCGAGGACAAGCGTCGGCTGCTGGCATTTGCGCTGCGCGCCATCGGCCAGTACCAAGTCGAAGACTCTGCCTTCCATCCCTACGACAGCAAATACGACCGGTATTTACGCGGGAACGCCAGCCTGAACGCGCCAGAACGGCGCGGCCTGGCCTTGTACGACGATCCTAAAAAGGGCAATTGCGCCGCCTGCCACCCGGATCGAAACCGTGCCGACGGCCGGCCACCCGCCTTCACGGACTATCAGTTCGAAGCCCTGGGCGTACCCCGCAACAAGACTATCGGCGCCGACGCCGATCCTGCATTTTTCGACCTTGGCCTGTGCGGCCCCTTGCGCATGGACCGTTATGCGCGGCAGGCGCAGAACTGCGGGTTATTCAAGACACCGTCGCTGCGCAACGTGGCGGCCCGGTCCGTGTTCTTCCACAACGGCGCCTTGCGCACACTCAAAGAGGTGCTGCAGTTTTACGCAGAGCGCGATACCGATCCCGGCAGGTTCTTTCCACGAACAGCGGATGGGCACATCGTCAAATTCGACGATCTTCCGGCGAAGTATCTGGCCAACGTCGATACCGTGGATGCCCCGCTTAATCGCAAGGCCGGCGACAAGCCGGCATTAGACGATGCTGAAATCAGAGACATCCTCGCATTTCTAAGGACATTGAACGATAAGGATGTCCCCATACGAGACGAAGCCGTACGTTGAATCGCCGGTTGCAATGGCAGGCTTCAGCTGGATGTCGTGTGACGGTGTCGTCGGTCCTCTGCCGTGCGGTGCATCTCAACGCGCAGGGCCACCGGAAAAGCCGAGGGCGGTTATTTGAAGTAGTGCTGTGTGAAATCGAGGCCACGTCATGAACGTTCTTCCCGAGTCCCATATCCCTAGGCAAGCGTTTTAGTACCTGCCTACCGTCAAGTGCGGGAGGCGATTCAGTCTTCATATTTGCCGGACATGGTTGTCAGTTCTTGACATGTAACGAACGTTTCATGTAACGTTCGTTACATGCAAAATAGAAAAGACGAACTGATCGAATCGCTGATCGCCTATCTGCTTGAAAACGGCTTGGCCGATCTGTCGCTGCGCCCGCTCGCAGCGGGAACCGGAACCAGCGCCCGCCTGCTGATTTACCACTTCGGGTCCAAGGAAGACTTGCTCACCGAGGTACTGGAGGCAATGCAGGCGCATGTGCGGCGATCCTTCGCCCAGTTGCTGGAAAAACCATCGACGGCCAGGAGTTCCAAGCCACCACTCAAGCTGCTCTGGAACTGGGCCATCGCTGACGAAAACTATCTGTATCTGAAGCTGTTGTACGAACTGCAGATCCTCGCCATCCAAAATCCGGATACCTATGCGCAGTACCTCGGGCGCAATACCGATAACTGGCTTGATCTTGCGCTGACTGCACTGTCTCCCTCATTACGCACCCCTGCCATGGCGACGCTATGCGCAGCCGTGTTCGATGGCCTGTTTATCGAACTCATGAGCAGCGGCGATCGCAAACGCACCACGCAGGCTCTCGATTGCTTCATCCAGATGGCCACCGAAACGCTTGCAAGTCTGTCGAAAGCATGAAGGCGTCCGCAGAGCATCCCTCACATCCATGCAGGCTGATCCATGAACACGTTGGCCACTGAACCCGAACCCGCCCGCAGGCGTAAGTGGCTGGTGACACTTGTCGGGCTCGCGCTGGCGCTTGGTGTTGCTTGCCTTCCCATCGGCGACTGGGATCATGAATTTGCGGGCATTGGTCATCTGATCGGCAATGAAGCCATTTGGTGGATCTATGTCGCCGCCATCCTGTTGTATGTCCGCAAGATAGAATGCCGGCTGCTGTCGTCAATCGGGTTTCGAACACCGGGCATCAGGAATATCGCCCTGGGCGTGTGCGCTGGCCTGCTAATCACAGCTGTTCTTGGGGCGATGTACTTCGTTGTATTGCCCGCGCTTCA
>NZ_LMUE01000002.1:1693310-1707137 GCF_009766065.1 Dyella sp. S184
GATCGGGTTTCGAACACCGGGCATCAGGAATATCGCCCTGGGCGCGTGCGCTGGCCTGCTAATCACAGCTGTTCTTGGGGCGATGTACTTCGTTGTATTGCCCGCGCTTCATCTGAATGATTCGATGGCGTCCACAAGCAACGCGGGCGCCTTGATGGCCGCGCCATTCTGGTGGCGATTCATCTCGACCATACGTGCCGCCGTCACCGAGGAAGTCCTATTCCGCGGCTACGCCATGGAGCGTATCGAAGAACTATCGGGAAGCCGAACCGTCGCCGTGGTGGTTTCCTGCGTCATCTTCACCCTCGCCCACGTAAGCAGCTGGGGGTGGAGTCACGAACTGTTCGTTGCAGTCGGGGGCTTGGCGTTTTCCCTGCTGTACCTGTGGCGGCGGAACCTGTGGGTGAACATCATTGCGCACTTCATCGTAGACGCCGTGTCGGTTCTCGGCTGAGCAGCTCATCAAGAACAACTCTTCTTACATCCGCCGCAAACAATTTAGTCAATCCAACCACGGTCGCAAGTACCTTACTCTTTGGCGAGGCGGACATTTGAGCTTATCCAAAGACGACTTTCGCGACGTTGTCTGCCGCTCACCTTGGAGGTTGCTGTATGGATTCTCTGACTGATCTCGCTTTCGGCGCAGGGTTGCTCGACTTGCAATTTCCTGCCGGGTTGTCTTCAGCGTTCATCGCCCAGGCAGAGCAAGGAGCGAACTCCCCCAAAACCTTTCAGGCGAAAACATGGTTTAGGGGATTTTTGTTATCGCTTCTTCTCCTCGGCTCGACCTTCATCCCGCTTGCAAACGCGCAAGAAATAGGCCGAAAACAGAACGACGCAACTGTGGGCGTGGTTCAGAGGGCGTTTGTTGATGAAAATAGAAGCAACTGGCAAGGAACCGGGCCACGCCCCCTTGCAACCATCATCTGGTACCCCGCCGCACCTGGAGCCAAACTGAAGGCACCTAATTTCGGGGCTCCCCAGCTCCAGCAATTTTTCGTCTCCTATCCTCTTGCAGAGGATGCCGCTCTCTCTGGTAAACAAAAAAAGTATCCACTAGTCGTGCTCTCTCACGGCAATACCAGCTCGGCATTGTCACTTGATTGGTTTGGTTATTATCTGGCATCGCATGGCTACGTAGTCGCCGCGGTGAACCATCACGGCAACACAGCAGCCGAGGCGGGAGGGCCAATCCCGCAGGGATTTGGAGCTCAATGGGAGCGTCCCAAAGATCTCTCGATCCTGATCGACAGAATGCTTGGTGACCCAGTTTTTGGACCGCATATCGATGCAGATCGGATCGTTGCGGCAGGTCACTCTTCGGGAGGCGCCACTGTGCTCGAATTGGCCGGTGCAGTCTTCGATCCCGATCAAATACAGGCCTTTTGCAAGAGCCATGAAGTTGACGACCCCAATTGCAACTTGCCCCCCGTAATTCAGAATCAGTTATCTCAATTTGAGGCACTGAAAAAGACTGACGCCGTCGTGCAGGCTTCGGTAAAGCGTTCGCATCTGCCCTATAGCGATCCGCGAGTGAAAGCTGTATTTGCGATGGCCCCGGCCCTTGGGGTGGGCGATACCGATGCAAGCCTGAAATCAATTCGGATTCCCGTCTACATCGTGGTTGGACGAGCCGACAACGTTACGCCGCCAGCAACGAATGCCGAGCGAATCGCGAATCTGATCCCGACATCCACTCTCACTCTTCTGCCAGGGATGGTAGGACACGCAACCTTTGGCAGCTTGTGCACGCCTGCGGGAGTCAAGTCTCCGGATTGGGGAAGTTGGGTTTGCCACGACGAAGAGGGAGTCAATCGGGCGCGGGTGCATGAGCAGACCGAAGAGTTGGCGCTTCCCTTTTTCCAAAGTGTTCTCGCGGCGAAGTAGCGCTGTCTGCCTACGTTCTACATCTCAAGGCACGCCAGGGTGAGGCCTGATCTACCTATGGTAGCAACTCGCGTGCATTGCTCCTTGCTTAAAAACGCATGAGTACTCAACGACCCAGCCATCGAAAGAGCTTTGACCGCGACCAGTGACATGTCGGAATACGATGGTCACTTCAGTCAATCGCCCCTCGGCAATCACCTTAAAAATCGAAAGTCTGGCTTCTCTCATTGGCTCGGGGGCCGCGGGCGCCACTCAGGTGGCCAAACAATGGTTATCTAACCGGGCAATGTATGGTTAACCGCGCAAATCAAGTCCTAAGATCTAATCGAAACCCCGCATATTGCGGGGTTTTTTTATGGCATGTGTCCAGAGCTGTCCAGTGGACCCCTATTGCATCCAGCTTAAAAGTGAGTAACGAGCAGCCATTAGCTGCATCTTACTCGCAGGGATGTTACTCGCATGCTCATCGATACTAAGTTACGCACGCTGAAACCCCGCGAGAAGGTGTGTCGCGTGGCCGATAAAAAGTACAGGCGCCTTGGCAGCAGGCTGGATGTTCAGGCCTTTCCCCGAGCGTTCTTCGGGCGCGAAAAAAAACGATTTAATCAGGCCGGTCTCGCGGGCCATGCGTGATGCGTTTGCGCACTCTGCGTATTCCGGCCTAGCTGAACACCCGTTTCTATCGTGACTGAACACCACTCTGTTGCTGTCGCGTATTCTTCGAAATCTCGCCATCAATTGTGGCGCAACCTCAGCTGCTCCAGTGCTTCCAAAGCGGCTACTTGCCGTGCTTCAAGGGTGCCAAAGACTACATTACTTGCTAAGTGCACCGCCCATTTGAATGCGCTGGCCAAAGTCATCCTCATCTCTGGTTTCGCTGAAGCCTACTTTCGCCGCTTGGCCATTCGTTCGTCAGACTTGAAGGGAAAACCGCAACTATCGAAAGCATATCCATATGCAAAACAAACATTTCCCCGGCGTCACGGCCTTCTGGAGAGTGACATGACCTTGGCAAATAACAGGTGTTCATGTGAGACGAGCAGGAAAGTGGTGGGTCATTCTGATCGGCATGGCGACACTCGCCGGCGTCAGTGGGACAGCAGCGGCGGATGATCTATTGCCGGACGGGGTAGTACTGGATCTGCATTACCGCACCGCGCATATTGATGAAACGGGTTATGCCAAACCGGCGAATGCAGATACGTTGCGCGCCACGCTGGGCTACTTGTGGAAGTTCGCGCCGAACTGGAGTGCATACGCGGAAGGCACGAAGGTCGTCAGTCTGTTCGATGGAAAATATAACAGCGGCGCGAACGGCGAAACGAAATATCCGTCTGAATCGGATCCGCCGTCCACCGAGCTCAGCGCTGCCTGGATCGGCTACGACAACGGCACAGTGGATTTGCGTGCGGGACGGCAATACGTGGCGCTGGATGATCAGCGTTTCTTCACCGCCAGTCTGTGGCGTCAGAATCCACAGTCATTCGATGCATTTTCCAGCGCGCTGAACTTCGATACCGGCACCACTTTGCGCTACATCTACCTAGGCGAAGTGCACCGCACGGTCGGCAACAGCTATCCGGATCCCACCCAGCGTGAGTGGTCGGTCGATGGCAATCTGTTCCATATCGACCAGACACTGCCTGTCGGTACCTTAACCGGTTACGACTATCTGGTTGAGAACGACACTACGGCAAAATATTCGTGGCGTACTGCCGGCGCGCGCTACACCGGCACTGAAAATTTCGGTGTGGCCACACTGAACTGGACCGCGGAGTTCGCACAGCAAAACAGCTGGCGCAACAACCCGGTGCAATATACGGCCGACTACCACTTGTTTGAACTCAACTACGGGCTGCCGCAAATCAGCCTGAAGCTGGGCGACGAGTTGCTGGGTGGCAACGGCAAGACGGCGTTCTCCTCGCCCTACGGCTCCAACCACGGCTTCGACGGCTGGACCAACCAATTCAAGAACATTCCGGCGGATGGTCTGGAAGACCGCTATGCGGGCGGCTTTGGCAAGATCACTTCGGCGTTGAGCTGGGGCCTGACTTTCCACAACTTCTTTGCCCAGCGCAACGATCAACGCTATGGCTCAGAGGCCAATGCCTCGCTGACCTATGCCTTCAGCCGAAACTGGAGCACCGAGGTCGACTACGCTAACTACCACAGCAACGGATTTTCAGTTTCTCAGCATGAGCTTTGGCTGCAGTTGGAATATAGACACGGCACGCTGGGCGGCGGTTGATTCCAGGACCGGCTGTCTCAATCCGCCGCCGGCTCGGCTGGTGCGTCATTGGAAGCACCGATAATTCAAGTTCGTTGCGACGCCACCAACCTTCTCACTCTTTATAGCCTGGACATCTAGTCCTTCATCGATACGACGGTAGTCTCGACCATGAAAAAAGCTTTCGTTGCCGCCTTCGCACTGATGCTTAGCCCATTGCACGCTGCGGATATCAGCAGCCCACACAGCATCGCCGAGGCTCTGCAGGTGGCGGAACAACAGCATCGGCCGGTGCTGATCGATTTCCACGCGGTATGGTGCTACTCCTGCTATTACATGGCGACCCACGTCTTGAATGGATCCCCATGGGAAGCGGTGGAACGCAAGGCGATCGTCGTCGAAGCCGATGCCGATTCGCCGGAGGGGCATGCATGGATGGAAAAACTGAAGATCACGTTCCTTCCCAGTTATGTCGTACTCGACGAGCATGGCAATGAACTGGGGCGCATCCTCGCCGAACAGCCGCGGCAGAAATTCTTTCCGGCCATCAATGCGATTCTTGCCAACGGCAATACCCTGGACACGTTCAAGGCGAAAGCTGGCACGGGCTCGGTCGATGCAACGATCAACGTGCTGGCCGCTTACCGCGCCCGCGCCGAAGGCAACGATGGTCTCGCCTGGTTTGCCACGTTGCCGGGGACGCTGCGCAAGACAGCCGAGAGCAACCCCAGCGCAACCTTGGAATTGACGCGGCTGGAGCTGGCGAAGGCCAAGGCGGCCAGCGACAACCAGGCGGTGATTGCCAGCGCCCAGAAAGCGCTGGCCCGCGATATCGGCTGTGACCGCCCGTATGTGTTAGACGACCTACTGGATGCAAGCGACAAGCTCCCGGATGTACAACGCCAGGCACTGCTGAAGCCGCAACGCAAACCGCTGGATGGCTATCTCGCCACGCAAATTTTCACCACCACACCGACCTGCGCTGACCAACGCAGCGCGGTGCTAACCGGGGCCAACCTGGACGCCGTACTCGGCGATCACGCTGCCGAGACGGCCTTGTTGGATCATGCGATCGGTCTTACACGCCAGCGGCTGGGTAACCACCTGGCCAGCGACCGCAACCTGGCTGACAATCTGCGCGTATATCTGGCCCGCGCCAAGCGCACGGCCGAACTCGATACGTATCAGCGTGAACTGATTGGCGCCTATCCCGACGACTACGTCTACGCCTATCGCTACGGCCGCAGTCTGCTGGACGCAGGGAAGCCGGCTGAAGCTTTGCCCTATCTGACGCAAGCCGCTGACAAGGCGTACGGCGAGAATCGCTTGACGGTTGCCAGGCAGCGGGTCAAGGCACTCAAAGCGCTACATCGCGATAGCGAGGCCACGAAGGTAGTCGATGACGCGTTGAGCGCGAACGGACCATGGTTCCCCAAGCAGGTCGCGGCATTGAAGGTCGAGCTGAAATCCTGAGTCGACGCCAATCCTTTGCCCCTGATGTGGTGGCGATCGGGTAACAAGCACGATCGACCAGCAACCGCCTAGGCACCACGTCCATAAGACGGATTTCGTCTAAGAGCGATGAGCATCGCATCTTAGTATTCGGCTGCTCAACCGCGCATCTCCATGTTGGCTAAGAGATCGACGGAATCCATTCCTTCCGTAGCATCTCGCGTATCGCGAAAATCCAACAATTGACGACGAATACCTAGCGCCCGCTTAACGATCGGTGTGATTGATTCGCAGTTGAGTACGCCAATACATTGAGGGGATACCATGCACGACGCACTCGCCAATCAGATCGTCGGTTGGGCGAACCGAGTTCTTAGCCATGTTGTTGAGAATGTTGCCGGCGGTGCTGATGCAGCTGTTCTCGCGAAGACCTTGGCCAAGGCGCCGTGGTGGGAGGGCTGTCCGCGAGCAGCCGATCTGTTCAAGGCAGGCGACGCGCATGCCTACCGCCGCCTGCCATTGGGAGAGGATTCGTCGTCGGCCTACTCCGCGCTGCTGATTGCATGGCCTGCCGGTCATGCCACGCCGGTGCATGACCACGATGGCTTGTGGGGTATCGAGCTTGTCCTTGATGGCGCGCTGGAGGTCGAGGCGTTTTCGCTCTCCATCCAGCCGAAGCCGCAGCTTGTCTCACAGGGCGCGAGGTTGCTCGGCATCGGCGACCACACTACCTTCTCCGACCGCGATTACGCGCATCGATGCCGCAATCTTTCCAGTCGACTGCCGGCGTTGTCGCTTCACATTTACGGTGGCGAACTGACCACCTACCGCGCCTTCCATCGAGACGCCTCGGGCAGCTGGGATAGCGTTTCGCACCGGGCGGTCCGGGAGCCTGCGCTCACCTGATCTGTCAGAAGTTGCATCGTCGTGTGGCCTGCCGTTGGCGGGTCGCATAGCAAGGTGTCCGTGTCGCTCAAGAGGAATGTGTATGGCTGATATCGCAGTGGTCGGTGGTGGCGCAGCGGGCGCGGCCGTTTTCGGCGAACTCTTGCGCCGAGTCGACGGAGCGACGGTCCATTGGGTCGTCGGCGAGTCTGCGCCCGGGCGCGGGGTGGCTTATGCCACGACCGATGAGCGACACCTGCTCAATGTTCGCGCCGCAGGCATGGGCGTCTTCGCGGAACAGGACGAGGACTTCGTGCAGCACGCCTCGCGGCATCTGGGTGAAGTCAGCGGCACCGATTTCCTTCCGCGCCAGCTGTTCGGCGACTTCGTCCAGGCGCAGATCCGCGCCCGTATTGAGGTAGCTCGGCAGGCTGGACGCGACTTCGCGATCCATACCGAATCCGCGCTTGCGGTTACCCGCCAAGCGACCGGCGGCTACTCGGTGCAGCTTGGACCGGGCCGACACCTCCATGTCAGCCGGGTCATTTTAGCGATCGGTGCGCTCACACAACGGCCCCTGCGAACGGTATCGCAGAAAGCGTTAGACAGCGGCGCCTACGAGCTTGACCCTTGGCGACTTGCCGATCATGCGAAGGCGCCGCGGCGCCTGCTGGTGATCGGCACCGGTCTTACCGCCGTGGACACGTTGCTTTCCGCCTCCACGCGATGGCCGAATGCGCAGTTGGTTGCTGTCTCTCGCCATGGCCAGTTGCCCTTCACACACTCGGCGCAGCCACTAACGACTTATCCGCATCAGGCCGATCTCAATCGGGCGATGCTTGCCAGTCACGGTCTTGCGGCGAAACTTCGCCTTGTACGCGAGGCCCTGAATGACATACCGCAACCCGATTGGCGCAGCGTCATCGATGGAATGCGGCCGATCAATGCGACCTTGTGGCAAGGTTTCAGCTACGAACAGCGCCGTCAGTTCCTGCGGCATATTCGCTGGATATGGGAGGCATCACGCCATCGGACCGCACCCGCCTCATCAGAGGCGGTGCAGCAGCTGCGCGAAGAGGGGCGATTGCAAGTTCATGCGGCACGCGTACTCAAGGTCGATGGATCCGTACCCTTGCAGGTCACCATCCGTGATCGTGCGAACCAATTGGTCAGCACGATCGAATCGGATCGGGTCATCCAGGCGACCGGATTGGATACGGCGGTCGCCTATGCTGAGCATGGCTTGCTGTCGCAACTTTTACGCGACGAGCTGGCGGTGGCCGATCCGCTCCAACTGGGGTTGCTAGCCCAGGCCGATGGCCAATTGCTCAATGCACACGGTGAACCGCAATCCGGGCTGTATGCCCTTGGCTCATTGCTGCGCGGCAATCTTTGGGAATGCACGGCCATGCCAGAGATACGCGCCGCGGCTCACCAATTAGCAGCGCAATTGTGCGAGACAACGATTGCGCCGAATCGGAGTGGGTGTGTCAGCGACCGTCAACGCTCCTGAGACATCCGAAAACACCGCGTGGGAAGGATTAAATGGTCGTCGATCGCGCATAACGTTATGCCATTTCGCCAGTTCGCACCAGCATGTTTGATCGATAGTCTGGACGTCCATTCACTCATCGGAGGCGATATGAGAAAACTCCCTGTGTTGCTGGCACTCGTGAGTACCCTGGCAACCGCTACCGTAGTTGCCAAGGATGTAACGCTGCTCAACGCATCCTACGATCCGACGCGTGAGCTCTATCGGGATGTGGACACTGTTTTCGCCGCGCAATGGAAGGCGCAGCATGGCGACAACCTCACCATCGAGCTGTCGAACGGCGGTTCGGGCAAACAGGCCCGATCCGTGGTCGATGGCCTGGCGGCGGATGTGGTCACGCTGGCACTGGCCTACGACATCGATGCCATCGCCGATCATGGATTGCTCGCCAAGAACTGGCAGCAGAGGCTACCCGACAATGCCTCGCCCTATACCTCCACGATCGTTTTCCTGGTGCGCAAGGGCAATCCGAAAGGCATCAAGGACTGGCCCGATCTGATCAAATCCGGTGTGCAGGTGATCACGCCCAACCCGAAGACTTCCGGCGGCGCGCGCTGGAACTTCCTGGCGGCCTGGGGATATGCCCTCAAGCAACCGGGCGGCAATGAAGCGAAGGCACAGAACTTCGTTCGCCAGCTCTACCAGCATGTCCCGGTGCTCGACACCGGAGCGCGCGGCGCGACCAATACCTTTGTCCAGCGTGGCGTCGGCGATGTGCTGTTGGCGTGGGAGAACGAAGCGCTTCTCGCCAAGCAGGAGCTTGGCAACGATGCATTCGAGATTGTGGTGCCCTCGGTGAGCATCCTGGCCGAGCCGCCGGTTGCTGTAGTCGACAAGAACGTGGACAAGCACGGCACGCGCGCCATTGCGGAGGCCTACCTCAAATTCCTCTATTCACCGCAAGGGCAAGAGATCGAAGCGAAGCATTTCTATCGGCCTCGCTCGCCCGACGTGGCAAAACAATTCGCCGCGCAGTTTCCCAAAGTGAATACGTTCACGATCAAGGATGTATTCGGCACCTGGCGTCAGACGCAGGCGAAGTTCTTTGCCGACGGCGCCATCTTTGATCAGATCGGTCCCGGGACCTGAGCGACGTGCGACACCGCATCCTTCCTGGATTCGGTATCAGCCTGGGGTACGCCCTCACGTATCTCGGGCTGATTGTGTTGCTGCCGCTGGCGGCGCTGGTCTGGAAGGCATCCGGTATTGGCATCGAAGGGCTGATTCACTTGCTGGCAGCACCCCGTACTCTGGCAGCGCTACGCTTGAGTTTCGGCAGTGCATTGCTAGCGGCATTGATCAACGCGGTCATTGGTTTGCTCGTCGCCTGGGTACTTGTGCGCTATCGCTTTCCCGGGCGACGCCTGTTCGACGCGTTGGTCGATCTGCCGTTTGCGTTGCCGACCGCGGTTGCGGGTATCGCTCTCACGGCCTTGTACGCACCCAATGGCTGGCTTGGCAGCTGGTTGGCGTCGTGGGGCATCAAGGTCGCCTATACGCCACTCGGGGTTCTGGTCGCCATGGTGTTTGTGGGCTTCCCCTTCGTCGTGCGTACGCTGCAGCCTGTGCTCGAGTCGCTGGATCGCGATGTGGAGGAGGCTGCTGAAAGCCTTGGCGCTCGGCGGTGGCAGACCTTTCTTCGCGTGATTCTGCCGATGCTCGCACCGGCGCTATTGACCGGCTTTGCACTGGCCCTGGCCAGAGCGGTGGGCGAATACGGCTCGGTCATCTTCATTGCCGGCAATATCCCGATGCGCTCCGAAATCGCGCCATTGTTGATCGTGCAGAAGCTTGAGCAATTCGACTACGCCGGTGCCGCCGCACTGAGCACGGCCATGCTGCTCTTCTCCTTCGTGCTGCTCGTGGTCATCACCTTACTGCAACGGTGGAGCAGTCGCTGGATGGAGAAAACACGATGAGCACGCACGCATCAACCCGCCCAGTGCGCTGGCCGCGCCGTCTTGTGCGCGGCTTATTCATACTCATCGCCGTGAGCTTTCTTGCGCTGTTCCTTCTGCTGCCGCTGGCGATCGTGTTCATCGAGGCGTTTCGTGAAGGCGTCAGTGCCTACTTCGCCACCATCAAACAGGGAGACGCCCTGTCAGCGATTCGCCTGACTTTGTTGGTCGCTGCTATCGCGGTGCCACTCAATCTGGTTTTCGGTGTGGCGGCGGCGTGGGCGATGGCGCGCTTCGAGTTTCATGGCAAGGCCCTGCTGGGAGCGTTCATTGACTTACCGTTCTCGATCTCTCCGGTGATTTCCGGTCTGGTCTACGTGCTGTTGTTTGGTGCGCAAGGCTGGTTCGGGCCATGGCTGGATGCCCATGGCGTAAAGATCATCTTCGCCGTACCCGGACTGGTTCTGGCAACGGTGTTCATCACTTTGCCCTTCGTTGCTCGTGAACTGATCCCACTGATGCAGTCGCAAGGTAGCGAAGAAGAGGAAGCGGCCAGGGTGCTCGGCGCCAATGGCTGGCAGATGTTCTTTCGCGTGACCGTGCCCAACATCCGCTGGGCTTTGCTGTACGGCGTGCTTCTGTGCAATGCCCGCGCGATGGGCGAGTTCGGCGCGGTGTCGGTCGTATCTGGCCACATCCGCGGATTGACCACCACCATGCCTCTGGAAGTGGAGATGCGCTACAACGAATACGACTACGTCGGAGCTTTTGCCGTGGCGTCATTGTTGGCACTGCTTGCCTTGCTGACCCTGCTTGTGAAGACCCTGCTGGAATGGCGCTATGGCGGCGAGATCGCTGCGCATGCGCCTGGTGGTCATTGAGGACGCTGCATGACGTTGGAACTGTCTCACTTGAGTCGCCGCTTCACTGATTTCGCCGCACTGGATGACGTCAGCCTGACCATCGATCCGGGCGAATTCGTCGCGCTATTGGGCCCCTCGGGGTCTGGCAAGACCACATTGCTGCGCATCCTGGCTGGACTGGACTATTCCGATAGCGGTAGCGTCCGCCAAGACGATCGCGATTTCCTGGCCACATCGGCACGCCAGCGCAAGATCGGACTGGTTTTCCAGCACTACGCTCTGTTCCGACACCTGACCGTCTTCGAAAACATCGCCTTTGGTCTCCGTGTGCGCTCGCGGCGTTTGCGGCCGCCGCGGGCCGAGGTGAAGGCGCGCGTACAGAGCCTGCTGAAACGAGTGCAGCTAGAGGATTTTGGCAGTCGCTTTCCTTCCCAGCTTTCCGGTGGCCAACGCCAACGTGTCGCGTTGGCTCGCGCGTTGGCGGTCGAGCCTGATCTGCTGTTGCTCGACGAACCCTTTGGCGCACTGGATGCTCAAGTCAGGGTCACGCTGCGGCGCTGGCTGCGCGAGTTGCACGAGGAGCTCGGGCTGACCACGGTGTTCGTTACTCACGATCAGGAAGAGGCTCTCGAACTGGCCGACCGCATCGTCGTGATGAACCGCGGCCGCATCGAGCAAGTGGGCACGCCGGAAATGATTTATCAGCAACCGGCCACACCATTCGTATGCGAGTTCATCGGCAAGGTCAATCGGCTCGTGATGAATCGCGATCAGGGCCATCTCGCTGTGGGTAACTGGATTCTCGATGAAGACCCGTGGCATAGCCGATACGGACAGGCCTTAGCGTTTGTGAGGCCCGAGCATCTCGCGCTTTCGGTCGCACCACCGCTATCCGGATGGTCGGCACGACTACGCCACATCTACCTCGCCGGCAGCGTGGCGCATATTGACTTGTATGTCGCTTCGCTGGACCAGACGTTGGAAGCGGACGTGGCCAGTGAGGACCTCTCCCGGCTCGGCCTGCATGCCGGCATGGAGCTATATGTAGTTCCGAGGGCAGCCACCCTGTTCCCACAAATCAGGGATGGTACGACTATCAATCAGGACCGCTGGAACTGGCGAGCTGCGAGCACTACGCCGACTTGAAGATGACTACTACGACTTTTAGGAACTTGGCCTGGATATAGCGCGCCCGGGTGAGCTGCTGACTACTGAGGATGTATTGGGTTTTATAGAGCCCGTGCACTCGAGCAACAAACGCGAAACCTATGTCTTAGTTCGCTCTAGGCACTCCTCGCCGTTGGCCGTGCGGATGGACAAGCCACGACTAAGCATGTGCCGAATTCTGTGTAACTTGGTTCCGCGCGGCCTGCGGTAGAAGAGGCAGGTGCCGCATGGCCAAACTATGCTTTCCGCCACATTCCGCGCGGTAAACCATAGTTTGACCACAGGCTGCGCAAGAGCTCCTGGCTTCGTCCTTACGGACGGCGGAGGCCGCTGTCGACGGCGGCCTCCGCCGGTCGATGCAACACACTGAACATTGCGGTAGGCAGCAGGAGTGTTGCAAATACTAACGTCCATCTATTCCTTGACAACCATTGCAACCATTACTACACGCCAGCAGAGCTGCTGGAAGCAGGCGCACTGGCTGGAGCCTTAGCGGGAGCCGGAGCGCTGGTAGTTGTTGCCTTCTTGTGCGACTTCTTGGGGTTGGGTGGAAGCGCTGCTTTTGCCTTTTGCCTGTTGGCCTTCGCGACCTGTTTGGCAGCCTTCGCGGCCTGCTTGGCAGACTGCCTTTTGGCCTTTTCGGCTTGGCTGGCAGCCTTCTTGGCAGCTTTGTCAGCCTTCCTGGTAGCTTTGTCAGTGGCCTTGGAGGGGGCACTCGACGCCGCTGCCGGTGCTGCGGCGGAAGCCGGAGCGGACTGAGTTGCCTGGGCCTGGGCCAGCACCGAGCCGGAAAGAGCCACACCCGCGGCGAGCAGAGTTGCGATCACAAGCTTACGAATCATAATTATTCGGCCTCGAGTTTTTTGAGTTGCCACGGACCCGGCATGATCGTGCAAACACGAGCGGCATGGCCCATCAACAATGCATGGGTATCGGCATACCGAAACTGAACAGCAATAAGGAATAGAAGAATGGCTGAGAAGTGTATCCGCTGACCAGATATTGCCGCCGGACTTGGAGATAAGGGGGGCCAGGTTGAGATGGCCTCTTCTCAGATCGCACCAATCCGCCAGATCCAAACGGTGCTCTTGTCAATCATTCGATAGGCCAGCCGCACGCGGCGTCCCCGCGCCCAGCCTGACAAACGAGAAGCGATGCGTGACGCACTGTGCTGGTGTAACCGCGGATCGATTTTTTCGCCGCCGAAAGTTGGGATTGTTTGTAACAAAAAACTATCCCCGTCTTGAAGTTCAAGAATGCGGTGCTGATCGGGTGTAAGCACCTGGCCCGACGCACGGGTATGCATTACAAATTACTTGGTGTTGGACAGCAGGCAGGAGCATTTGCGGCTGACACAGGAAGGCCACGATCAATGCGCGGCCATTTGGCTTGCCAAGGCCGCCAAGCGCGATGAAGCCGGCTATGCCGGATCACCATGGTCTCTGCGTCCGCTTGACCATCGAGAGGCATGCCAAAAAACTGGCGGCATCCCGCCGCCAGGTAAATCACACACGACCAATTTCAATGCTCTACAAGCAAGTCGCAATCAGGGTGCGGGCGGCGCATTGACGAAGGCGCGCCAGGCGATCAGCAGGTTGGTGGCGTTCACCGAACCCAGACCCGACGCAAAGCTCCAGCCCGGCTGGGCACTGAACGCCTTGTTCGTCGGGCTATAGCTGGTGGGATTCGCGTCGGTGGTGGTGAGGCCCTCATAGACCGTCAGTGTGTCGCTACCGTTGACGCGGTCTTGGACAACGGTGGAGTTGAAGTAATAACAATTCGGCGTCACGAACGTAGAATGAGCGAAACTACCCGTACCCGTCTCGCTGAAACAGGCGCTGGAAATCGAACCGCTGGTGACGTTGTGGAACACGCAACCACTCGTGCCGGTGGCGC
>NZ_LMUE01000002.1:1707461-1708425 GCF_009766065.1 Dyella sp. S184
TACATGGACGGACCACCGCTGCCCGCTTCGGAGGTTTGCCAGACGTTTTCGTAGTACTGGAGGTTGGTCGGCGTAGACGGCGGTTTCTTCGTATAAGCCAGAGCCGCATTGCAGAAAGCGACCGCTGACGCGTAGCCCAGCGACGTGGCGGCCACGCCGTTGCCGCACGACTCGTTCCACGGAATCTCCGGCACATACGACAGCGCCGAGCCACCCACCGCACTCGGCGTCGCCGCAAAGTACTTGCTGGTGGTGCCGTCGATGATGTCAGCCAGATCGGTACCACCGACGCCGGTGTCGTTCGGCGACGTCGCGAACGAATTGGCATCGACCGCCGTGTTGCCCGATTGGCCGTTGATGACGGCGCCGTTGAAGCTGGGGTTGGAACCGGAATCGCCGGTGGAGACGAACACCGAAATGCCCTCGGCATCGGCCTGCGCCCACATCAGATCGATACCCGTCTTGCTGGCGCTGTCGGTGAACTGTTCACCGAAGCCATAGCTGGCACTGATGATGTCGGGGCGACCGCTCGACTCATTGATCAGATTGGTTGCAGCCACGAAGACACCGCCAAAAAAGTTGGAGGTCGCTTCGTAGTAATTGCCATTGTTCTCGTATGCGTCCGAGCAGCTAGCCACCACGATGTTCGCGCCCGGCGCGATGGCCGTCGACCATTCCGCGTCCAGCAAGGCCTCACCGTCGTCCTGGGTGTCACCGTAATATGCGTCAGGGTCCTCGCAATTGTTGACACCACTGCTCGGTGCCGGGTTGACCTGTGTGAAGCTGCCACCGAACTTGGTCAGGTTGAAGGTGGTGGTGAAATTGGTCCAGTCCGCCGCCACCATGTCGCTGTCTTCGACCACCGCGATGGTGACACCCGTTCCCGTCACGCCATTGCCGCGGATCGTGCTGACGCCGTACATGGTCGCCAGATCATTGGGTACCAGGCCACGGATCACGCCCT
>NZ_LMUE01000001.1 GCF_009766065.1 Dyella sp. S184
GTATTCGTTGCCCGTCGCCAGATTGATCGGGTCACCCGCACACGGACACGGTGGCCCCATTGTTTTATTGGGGTGGCCCGATTGCGGTGATACGGTGGCGTATCCGAAAGCTGCCTCACCATAACCCTGCGCCTCCAAAATTATCAACATCTGCGTTGGATAATTGTCGACACAGGGAACTGTAATTTTGTCCTGAGAGGGGAGGGTTGCTTGAAGATACGCAAGATTGCTCTGACAAGCAGCCATCGCCTCCTCGGATGTCGCATAGGGGTATACCTCTGCCTGTGCGTGAGCCAGGTTCGGCGTTAGCGCAGCACCTAAGAGCAGGTACAGCACAAACGAACTGCACCGCTTCCACCAT
>NZ_LMUE01000004.1 GCF_009766065.1 Dyella sp. S184
GGTCGCCCTGGCCGACTTGGCCTATACCCTGCAGGTCGGGCGCGAGGCGATGGAGGAGCGGCTCGCGGTGATGGCGGGTTCGCTGGATGAATTGCGCGAAAAACTCAGTGCCCATGTGGCGGGCGTAACGGCAGTCGAAGGCCTTTATCGCGGGCAGGTCAGGCGCAACAAGGAAGCGCTGGGAACCCTGCTCGGTGACGACGACATCGACGCGACCGTCGAGGCATGGATCGCCAAGGGCAAGTTCGGCAAGCTGCTGGACCTGTGGGTGAAGGGCCTGGCCTTCGACTGGCAGCGCCTGTATGGCGAAAACCGGCCACGCCGGATCAGCTTGCCCACCTATCCGTTTGCGCGCGAGCGCTACTGGATACAGGTCAGTGCAACGCAGCCGGCGGCCTTGCCGGATGCCGGCGCGATGCTGCATCCGTTACTGCACCGCAATACTTCGGATATGGCAGGGCTGCGCTTCAGCACACGCCTGAGCGGCGAGGAATTTTTCCTTAGCGACCACGTCGTACAGGGTGTTCGCGTATTGCCAGGTGTAGCGCAACTGGAAATGGCGCGGCGTGCGGTCAGCGAAGTGGTCGGTGCGCAGACTCCCATCGAACTCAACGAGGTGGTGTGGCTGCGTCCGGTAGCCGTGGGCACGAACGGGCTGATGCTGCACATCGCGCTCTACGCCGAGGACGACGGCGACATCCATTTCGAAATCTACAGCGATGGCGAAGACGGCGAAGCCGTGGTGCATGGCCAGGGCGTCGCCATAACCGGCGACGCGACGGACATGCCGACCGCATCGTCCAGGCACGACCTGGCCGTGTTGCGTGAGCAGTGTGCCCAGGCGCATTGGGACGCTGCGGCATGCTACGCGGTGTTCGAGGGCATGGGCTTGCAGTACGGCCCGGGATTCCAGGGATTGAACGAACTGTTCGTGGGGTCGCAGCAGGTATTGGCGCGGATCAGCCTGCCGGCTGTCGTGCCGGTGCAAGATTATGTGCTGCATCCCAGCGTGCTGGACGCTGCGCTGCAAGCGGCCTTGGGGCTGCAGATGGGTTCGTCCGCGGAAGCGGGCGTAGCCACGCTGATGCTGCCTTATGCGCTGGGCAGCCTGCAGTCACTGGCGCCGTGTCCGACAGCCATGTGGGCGTTCGTGCGGCATAGCGCCGGCAGCAGTGCGGGCACGGCAGTACAGCGACTCGACATCGATCTGTGCAATGAAAGCGGCGTCGTCTGCGTGCAGTTCAGGAATTTCAGTATGCGCAGCCCGTCCGCCACCGGCAGTGCCGAGCTGGCGCGGGCGCTGGACGACAAGCTGTTGCTGGCCCCGGTATGGGACGTGGTGCATCCGCCGCGGACCGAACGCGCACCGAAGATGGATGCAAATGTACTGGTCGTGGGCGGCGACATGGCCCGGCACGAAGCGATCCGGGCGCAATACCCGCAGGCCGCCATCCTCGACTTGCCGCACGCGGCGCAGATGGCCGATATCGAACAGCGCCTGCGTGCGCATGGCGCCATCGACCACCTGATATGGATTCTCGACGCATCGGAGGCTGCCGATGACGAGGCCCTGATCCTTGCCCAGCAGGACGGCATCGTGCTCGGTTTTCGTCTGGTCAAAGCCCTGCTGGCGCTCGGGTTCGCGCAGCGACCGCTGGGCTGGAGTGTACTGACCTGCCAGACCCAGGCCGTGCATGAGAGTGACGCCGTCGCACCCGCGCATGCGGGTATCCATGGCTTCGTCGGCGCGATGTCCAAGGAATTCCGCCAGTGGCGGGTGCGCCTGCTCGACATGCCATCCACCGCTGCGTGGCCATGGGAGCAGCTTTTTGACCTGCCATACGATGTGAAAGGCGATGCGCTGGCCTGGCGTTCGGGTCAGTGGTTCCGCCAACAGCTGCAAACGGTACATATCCGTCCGACAGCGGAGGAGGCTTCCCCGTACCGCCAGGGTGGTGTGTACGTGGTGATCGGCGGAGCGGGCGGCATCGGCCAGGCCTGGAGCGAGCACGTCATCCGCACCTGCCAGGCCAATGTCGTCTGGATCGGCCGGCGCGCCAGGGATGAAGCGATCAAGCAAGCGCAGACGCGCATGGCGGCCTACGGCCCCATGCCGATGTATATCGCTGCCGATGCGACCGACCTGGCATCCATGCAGCAGGCCCGCGCGCAGATACTGGCCCGCTTCCCGGCCATCCATGGCGTCGTGCACGCGGCCATCGTGCTGCTCGACAAAAGCCTGGCGCAGATGGATGAGGAACTCCTGCTGGCCGGCCTTGCCGCCAAGATCGACGTCAGCGTGCGGATGCTGCAGGTATTCGGCTCGCAGCCTTTGGACTTCATGCTGTTCTGCTCGTCGCTGCTCAGCTTCATCAAGGCTGCGGGACAAAGCAATTATGCCGCCGGCTGTACTTTCAAGGATGCCTACAGCCTGCAATTGGCCAAACGCCTGCCATACCCAGTGAAAGTGCTGAACTGGGGCTATTGGGGCAGTGTCGGCGTGGTTGCCTCCCCGGCCTATCGCGAGCGCATGGCGCAACAGGGCATCGGCTCCATCGAGCCGGAAGAGGGCATGCGGGCCATCGCGCAGCTGCTGGCTGCACCGGTGCCGCAACTCGGATTCCTGAAAGTCACCGGACATGCCGCCAGGGGAGACATCCGCGAGCTTGTCGGTGCGAACCGCGTGGAAATATTCCCGGCGCGCTATCGCAGCCTGGTGGGTGGGCTGGCCGAACAGTCCGCCACCATGCCGTTCCCGGTCGATGCGGCACAGCTGGTGCGACAGAAGCGCGATATCGACAGGCTGGCCCTGGCCATTCTGCACAGCGAATTGAATGCGCTCGGCATGATGGCGGGGGCGGACGGAACGTTCATGCTGGAGGATCTCGCGATTCGGCCAGGTTACCGGCGCTGGCTGGCGCATAGCGTGCAAACGCTGGCGCAGGCGGGCCTGCTGGAGCCGACCGGTACCGGCGCGTGGCGGCACGGCTCCGATCCCGGTTCCCCGGAACAGGCCTGGACGGCCTGGGACCAGCACAAGCCGGCATGGCTGGACGATGTCAACGTACGTGCACAGGTCGTGCTGGTCGAAACGATGTTGCGTTCGCTGGCGGCCATCCTGCAAGGGCGCATGCCGGCGACGTCGATCATGTTTCCGAATTCGACGATGGACCTGGTCGAGGGGATTTATCGCGGCAGTGCGATAGCGGACCATTTCAATCAGGTGTTGAGCGAGAGCGTGGTCGCCTTCGTCAAGGCGCGCCTGCAGCAGGATCCGTCCACGCGCATCCGCATCCTCGAAATCGGCGCCGGCACTGGCGGCACCTCGGCACGTGTGCTCGGCAGCCTCGCGCCTTACGCGGGGTCGATCGAACAGTACTGCTATACCGATCTTTCGCGCGCGTTCCTGCTGCACGCGGAGCAAAAGTATGGTCCACGCCATCCCTACCTGACATACCAGCTATTCGATGTCGGCAGTCCACTGGCCGGGCAGGAAATCGAGGCTGGCAGCTACGACCTGGTGATCGCCACCAATGTCCTGCATGCGACCAGGGACATCCGCGAGAGCCTGCGCAATGCCAAGGCGACGCTGCGTGGCAACGGGTTGTGCCTGCTCAATGAGTTGAGCGGCTTCGAGATATGGACACATCTCACCTTCGGCCTGCTCGACGGCTGGTGGCTATATGAGGACGAAGCCCTGCGGATACCGGGTTGCCCAAGCCTGTCACCCGCAAGCTGGAACAGGGTGCTGCGCGAGGAGGGTTATCGCCACGTCTTTTTCCCGGCACAGGCGCTGCACGCACTTGGCCAGCAGGTGGTCGTGGCCGAAAGCGACGGCGTAGTGCCGCAACGGCGAAACGAAAGCTCAGTGGCAAAAGCGGCCCATGCCGAGATGGCCAGAGCGGTGGTCGCAAAGCCTGTTGCCGCAACGCTCGCCGGCAAGGCGACCGCGCAGAGCGCTTCAGCGTCGTTGCGCGACAAATGCCTGCTGCAATTCAAGAAGCTGGTCGGCCGCACACTCAAGATGCCGGTCGAGAAAATCGATGCCGACACCAGTCTCGACCACTATGGCATCGACTCCATCCTCGTGCTCGAGCTGATCAATGGCTTGCGCGCGATGTTCGACGAAGCCGGCATCAGCATCCCGGTGAGCACCACGCTGTTCTTCGAATACCAGACCCTGGCGGCGCTGGCCGATCACTTCATCCAGCATGAAACAGCGGCGATGATGCAGTGGATCGGATTGGAGGCGACGGCAGAGCCCGCGCATGTCGAGCGCGTGCCGGCGCCCAAGGCGGCGGAAGTTGTCCGGAGCCGGGCGCGGCGCGGCTATGCGACGAGGTCGGGCGCATCCACGCCTGCGCTCGTGCACGCGGCACATATGGACGTCGCGATCGTCGGTCTGTCCGGGCGCTACCCGCAGGCGTCCGATGTCACGCAATTCTGGGCCAACCTCGCGGCAGGGCTCAACTGCATCACGGAAGTGCCGGCCGGCCGTTGGGACCACAGTCGCTACTTCGACGCACGGCGCGACCGACCGGGCAAGACGTATAGCAGGTGGGGCGGCTTCCTCAGCGACATCGATTGCTTCGACCCGCTGTTCTTCAGCATCTCGCCGCGCGAAGCGGAGTCCATGAGTCCACAGGAACGGCTCTTCCTGCAGGAAGCGTATGCGAGCATCGAAGACGCAGGCTACACCCCGGCTAGCCTGTCCACGAGCAGGAAGGTCGGCGTGTTCGTTGGCGTGATGAACGAGCACTATGCGACCGGCGGCCGCTTCTGGTCGATGGCCAATCGCACATCGTACCTGTTCAATTTCCAGGGGCCGAGCATGGCGGTCGACACCGCCTGTTCGTCATCGCTGACGGCGGTGCATCTTGCTCTTGAAAGCCTGCGCAGCGGCAGCAGCGAGGTTGCCATTGCAGGTGGCGTGAACCTGATCGTCGCGCCGGAGCAGCTGGTCAACCTGTCCGAAATGACCATGCTTTCGAGCGGCGACAAGTGCAAGTCGTTTGCCGCCGATGGCGACGGCTTCGTCGATGGCGAAGCCGTCGGTGCCATCGTGCTCAAACCGCTGCAGCGTGCCATTGCCGATGGCGATCAGATTTACGGGGTCATCAAGGGCAGCGCGGTAAACGCCGGCGGCAAGACCAATGGCTACATGGTGCCCAACCCGAACCTGCAGGCCCAGCTGGTGCGCAATGCCCTGCAGGATGCAGGCATCGACGCGCGCAATATCAGCTACCTGGAAGCACAGGGTACCGGCAGCAGCCTGGGCGACCCGATCGAAATTCTCGGCTTGTCCAAGGCCTTCCAGAGCTGGACTGCGGACAAGCAGTTCTGCTCGATCGGTTCGGCCAAGTCCAACGTCGGGCATTGCGAAAGCGCGAGTGGCTTCGTCGCGATCAGCAAGGTCCTGATGCAGATGAAACATCGGATGCTGGTTCCGAGTCTGCATGCCGCGGTGCTGAATCCCGATATCGACTTTCCCAACTCACCCTTCGTGGTGCAGCAGGAACTGTCGCCCTGGGCGCGACCGCAGCGGGAGATCGACGGCCGCATGCGTGAGCTGCCGAGAACCGCGGGTATATCTTCCTTCGGTGCCGGCGGTGCCAATGCCCACCTGGTCATCGAGGAATATGTCACGCCCGCGATGGCCGGGCAGGTGGCTGCGCCTGCTCATGCTGCCGCCCTGGTGCTGCTGTCTGCGCGCAATCCGGAGCGGTTGCAGGAACAGGCGCAGCGCCTGCTGAGCGCGCTTGGGCATGCACGTCCCGAGTTGACCCTGGCAAACCTGGCTTACACCCTGCAAGTGGGACGCGAGCCGATGGAAGAGCGCCTTGCGCTCGTGGCCGATTCACTGGATGCCCTTGGCCGGAAGCTGGCCGTTTTTGTCGCCGGCGCGAGCGATATCGACGCCACGTACCGGGGCCAGGCAAAGCGCAACAAGGATGCGATGGCCCTGTTTGCCGGGGACGAGGACACCGGGGCCATCATCGAAACCTGGATGGCGAAGGCCAAGTTCGACAAGCTCGCCGAGCTCTGGGTCAAGGGCTTCGTGCTGGACTGGAACGGCCTGTATGCAGCATCCGGACTTGCGCGTCCAAGCCGCATCAGTTTGCCCACCTATCCGTTCGCCAGGGATCGCTACTGGATCGAGCATCGCAGGGAGCCCAACGCAGCGGTCCCGCCGCCCGAGCGTCCCCGGCGACGCGTGGAGCCTGTCGAGGCAGCGACGCGCGTCATTGTCGAACCCGACACCTTGCTGGTCGAAGTGAAGCGGATGCTCGCAGCCACCGTGTCCACCATGCTCAAGGTGAAGGAAGAGGATATCGACGGCGACACCCAGTGGAGCGAATTCGGCTTCGATTCGATCTCGCTCACCGCTTTCGCCAACGCCCTGAATGAGCGCTACCAGGTTGACCTGGCACCCACCATCTTCTTCGAATTCCCCAACGCGGACGGCCTGGCTGGCTATCTGGTGCAAGAGCGCTACGAAGTATTGCTGCCGCATTTCACCCTGCCTGTCGCGACGGTGATGGTCCATGAAGAGCCGGCCGGGCAAGAGCAGGCCGAAGAAGAGCAGACCGAGCAAGAGCGGGCCGGGCCGGTCCCGGCGTGGCCCGGGCAGCCGGCTGCAGCGCCGAACGAACCGATCGCCATCATCGGCATGAGCGGTCAGTTCCCGCAGGCGCCCGACATCGAAGCTTTCTGGCTCAACCTGCGCGACGGCAAGGACTGCATCAGCGAACTCCCGCGCGAGCGTGGCGACTGGCGGGTGTGGTATGGCGATCGTGTGCCTGAGGAAAACAGGACCAGGGTCATCTGGGGCGGCTTCCTCGACGGAATCGACGAGTTCGATCCGATGTTCTTCGGCATCTCGCCGAAGGAAGCGGAACTGATGGACCCGCAGCAGCGGCTGATGATGGTCCATGTCTGGAAAGCGCTGGAGGATGCCGGCTATGCCGGATCAGCGCTTTCGGGCAGCAACACGGCCATTTATGTGGGCACCATGGCCAGTGGATACAGCACCTTGATGAGCCGTGTCAGTACGGCGATCGAAGGGTATTCCTCGACGGGGGCGGTCGCTTCGGTCGGTCCCAACCGGATGAGTTACTTCCTCGATTTCCATGGCCCGAGCGAGCCGGTGGAAACGGCCTGTTCCAGTTCGCTGGTGGCTTTGCGGCGCGCGACGCTCGCCATCCAGCGAGGCGACTGCGACATGGCGATCGCCGGTGGCGTGAACACCATCGTCAACCCGGAATTGCATATCAGCTTCAGCAGGGCCGGCATGCTGAGCGAGGACGGCCGCTGCAAGACCTTCTCGAGCGAGGCGAACGGCTACGTGCGTGGCGAAGGCGCGGCGATGCTAGTGCTGAAGAGGCTATCCGCGGCCGAGTGCGACGGGGACCACATCTACGGCGTGGTGCGCGGCAGCGCGGAAAACCATGGCGGCCGGGCCAATTCGCTGACTGCGCCGAATCCGAAGGCGCAGGCCGCCGTGGTGCAGCAGGCCTATCGGCAGGCGGGCGTCGATCCACGCACGGTGACCTATATCGAAGCGCACGGCACCGGCACGGCGCTGGGCGACCCGGTGGAAATCAATGGGCTTAAGGCGGCTTTCAGGGAACTGTACGCGGCGACAGGCGAGCGCGACGTGGAAGCGCCGCACTGCGGGCTGGGTTCGGCCAAGACCAATATCGGTCATCTGGAACTGGCTGCCGGCATAGCGGGCGTGATCAAGGTCTTGCTGCAGATGAAGCACAGGACCCTGGTGAAAAGCCTGCACAGCGAAAGCCTCAATCCGTATATCGAGCTGAAGAACAGCCCCTTCTACGTGGTGCAGGAATCACGCGAGTGGACGCCTGTGCGCGATGCGCATGGCCAGTTCGCGCCGCGCCGCGCCGGCGTGAGCTCGTTCGGCTTCGGCGGGGTGAATGCGCATGTCGTGCTGGAGGAATACCTCCCGCCCGTGGCTCCCGTCGCGGCGCCCAAGGGCCTGGTGGCCGTGCTGGTGTCGGCGCGCAACGAAGAGCGCTTGCACGAGCAGGTACGTCAACTGCTCGCGTTTGTCAGTACACCGGAAGCGGATGCGACACTCGGACTGGCCGACCTGGCCTATACGCTGCAGGTGGGACGCGAGGCGATGGAGGAACGCATCGGCCTGGTGGTCGGCTCGCTCGCCGAACTGCGTGACCGATTGGCACGCTTCCTGGCCGGCGATGACGACATGGATCATGTCCACCGCGGGCAGGCCAGGCGCCACAAGGACACGCTGGCCGCGTTCGCAGCCGATGCAGAGCTGGCCCATGCCGTACGCAACTGGGCGGAGCAGGGCGAGCTCGGCAAACTGCTCGAGGTGTGGGTAAAGGGTTGCGACGTGGACTGGACTGCGCTGCATGGTCGGCAACGGCCGCGCCGCATCAGTTTGCCGACCTATGCTTTCGCCAGGGAGCGCTATTGGGTGCCGGTCGGCAACCCCAATCCGCCTGCGACTGCTGGCACAACGGCCACGCTGCATCCAATGGTGCAGCGCAATTCGTCGAACCTCGCCGGGCCGCGCTTCAGCAGCCACTTCGACGGCAGCGAATTTTTCCTTGCCGACCATGTCGTGCGGGGCGATCGTGTGTTGCCCGGCGTTGCCCAACTGGAAATGGCACGCGTCGCGGCGAGCGAAGCGATGGAGGATGCCGGCAGACTGCATTTGAAAGATGTGGCATGGATGCATCCTGTCGTTGCCGGCAACGATGGCTTGACCCTGCACGTTTCGCTTTACCCGGATGACAACGGTGATATCGGCTATCGGGTGCATGGCGAAGGCATCGCCGGCGAAATCGTGTATGGCCGCGGCGTGGTCACCGATGCCATCGAAGACGGCGTGCCGGCGACATGCGATCTGGCCACCCTGCGCCAGCAATGCACGCGGACCCATCTGAGCGCTGCGCAGTGCTACGCCGCCTTCGACGCGCTGGGCTTGCACTATGGCCAAGGCTTCCAGGGCCTGAGCGAACTGTTCGTCGGCGAGCAGCTAGCGCTGGCGCGGATCGTATTGCCGTCCTCGGTGCAGGCAACCAAGGATCGCTTTGCCTTGCATCCCAGCCTGCTCGACGCGGCATGGCAGGCCTCGATCGGCTTGCAAGCGCGCACGGGCACCCATGACCTGGCCTTGATGTTGCCGTTTGCCCTGGGTTCCCTCGAGGTATTGGCACCGTGCACGCCGAGCATGTGGGCGATCATCCGGCATAGCGCCGGTCACGCCAGCAGCGACACGGTGCATACGCTCGACATCGACGTCTGCGACGAGGAGGGTACGCTGTGCCTGCGATTCAGGCAGCTGAGCCTGAAGGCATGGACGTCCCGCCCGCCCGGCGCGCCTGTCCGCGATGTGGGCACGCAGGAAGTGGCGCAGCGGGAACCTCGCACGGATGATGCCGTGTCGCAGCCGCTGGCACTCAATGAAGAGGTCAGCGTAAACCACGCAAGCCACGTCTCCGACGACATCCAGGAACGAGCGCTCCGCTATTTCGTTCGCTTCCTGTCGGCAGCGCTCAAATTGCCGGCGCACAGGATCGATGCGCGGGCTCCCATGGAGACCTACGGCATCGACTCCCTGCTGGTGCTGGACCTGACGCGTGCTCTGGAAAAAATCTTCGGGCCACTGCCGAAGACACTGTTCTTCGAGTATCAGACCGTTGCCGCGTTGAGCGGATATTTCATGGAGCATCATCGCGCCGCGATGAGCGGATTGATCGGTGCAAGCCGTGCCGTTGCCGCCGCCGTGTCGACGCCGCTGGCGATCAAGGTCGGCAAGACCGATCCGGCATCGATGAGCCCACGGTCGCGTTATGAAAAGCGCAAGCCGGAGCGTGCGGATGGCGATCGCGATGATGCTGGCGAGATCGCGATCATCGGGTTGTCCGGCCGTTATCCGCAGGCAGGCAATCTGGAGGAGTTCTGGAG
>NZ_LMUE01000020.1 GCF_009766065.1 Dyella sp. S184
TCTCAGACGTTCCGTCATGTGCTCTTATAACCAGATTAACAACAGCTACGGCTGCTCCAACAGCTACACTCTGAACAAGCTTCTCAAGGCCGAGCTCGGCTTCCAAGGGTTTGTCATGTCAGATTGGGGCGCCCACCACAGTGGCGTTGGAGATGCTTTGGCTGGCTTGGATATGTCCATGCCCGGTGACACTACCCTGGGTAGCCCCTACACCTTCTGGGGGACCAATCTGACCATCGCCGTTCTGAATGGCACCATTCCCGAGTGGCGTGTGGATGACATGGCTACCCGTATCATGTTAGACGA
>NZ_LMUE01000019.1 GCF_009766065.1 Dyella sp. S184
CACTCCTCCGCTTATTGATATGCTTAAGTTCAGCGGGTATCCCTACCTGATCCGAGGTCAACCTTAAAAAATTGGGGGTTGCTGGCAAGCACACAGCCGGGTCTCCAGAGCGAGAAGAATTACTACGCTCGGAGCCGGATGGCACCGCCACTGACTTTAGGGCCCGCCGGAACCGGCGGGGCCCAATACCAAGCAGAGCTTGAGGGTTGTAATGACGCTCGAACAGGCATGCCCCCCGGAATACCA
>NZ_LMUE01000005.1:0-490730 GCF_009766065.1 Dyella sp. S184
GCCCCAAGACGTTTCGTCCTAGGTGAGCCGCCCATTCTACATCGCTTTTAACGACCGTCAACACCCTCGTTGAAGCTTTTTTCGAGGTCCCGGCGGTCCGTCTTGCGACGACTGGGCGACTGCGGGCCGCGAATAATACGATCTGTGTTTTTTTTAGCAAGCGTTTCTTGAGGCCGGTTTTGCAGATGTGCCGCAAACGGCTGTACTGGCATGCAATTTTCTTTTCCACGTGCCCGGTTTCGACCCCGTCATACGGGGTCGAACAACACTTCGGATCACGCCGATACGAGCTTCACGCGCGCAAAGTTGCGCTTGCCCACCTGGAGCACGCCCTCGAAACCGGCACTGAATATACGCTGCGCGTCTTCCACAACTTCGGCGTCGATGCGCACGGCCCGTTCCTTCAGTTTGCGACTGGCTTCGGAATTGCTCGCAGTCAGCCCGGCCGCCGTCAACAAAGCACCGAGCCGCAGGCCTTCGGCGGGCACAACGATGTCAGCTTGCGGCAAGAGCGAGGTATCGCCCTCGCCACGCACGACCGCATGCCAGCCGGCGATCGCCAGTTCGGCAGCCGCCGCACCGTGAAAGCGCGTGGTCAGTTCGCGCGCGAGGCGCAGCTTGGCATCACGCGGGTTGAGCGCGCCGCTGGCTATCTCCTTCTTCATCAGCGTCAGCTCATCCAGCGACACTTCGAAGCTGAGCAGCTCGAACCAGCGCCACATCAGCTCGTCGCCGATCTTCATGGTCTTGGTGACGATGTCGATCGCCGGCTCATTGATGCCGATGTAATTGCCGAGCGACTTGGACATTTTGTTGACGCCGTCCAGGCCTTCGAGCAACGGCATCGTCAGTACGATCTGCGGCGGCTGGCCGTGATGCTCCTGCAGGCCACGGCCCATCAGCAGGTTGAATTTCTGGTCGGTGCCACCGAGCTCGACGTCGCACTTTAGCGCGACCGAGTCATAGCCCTGCACCAGCGGATAAAGGAATTCGTGGATCGCGATCGGCTGCTGCGCGGCATAGCGCTTGGCGAAGTCGTCGCGCTCGAGCATGCGCGCCACGGTGTGCTGGGCAGCCAGCTTGATCATGTCGGCGGCCGTCATCTGGCCGAACCACTCGGAGTTGAAGCGCAGCTCGGTCTTCTCCCGATCCAGCACCTTGTAGACCTGCTCGGCATAGGTCTCGGCATTGGCCAGCACATCCTCGCGGGTAAGTGGCTTGCGCGTGATGTTCTTGCCGGTGGGGTCGCCGATCATGCCGGTGAAGTCGCCAATCAGGAAAATCACCTGGTGGCCCAGATCCTGGAACTGGCGCATCTTGTTCAACAGCACGGTATGACCCAGATGCAGATCCGGCGCAGTCGGGTCAAAACCGGCCTTGATCCTCAACGGACGGCCGCTTTTCAGGCGCTCCGCCAGATCCTCCCGCTTGATGATTTCGTCGGCGCCACGCGCAATCGTGGCCAGCGCCTGCTCAAGCTCGCTCATGTATCTCTCTCTAGGTAAGTGGCATTGGCGGGCAGCGGCGGGAAACGCAGCCGTGCCGTCTGCGTTAATTGTGCGTTAACCGGGAATATCGCGCAAACCCTTGATGGAAAAGGCGTTGACGCCATTTACACATGACCGTTATGGTACGCCCTGTTTGTTATTTTGTACCGCGGGGCGCGCACGGCATGACTGAAGAAAAAAAGGGGGCGCGGCATGCGCGCAAGCAGGCGATCAGTCGCAAGGCGCAGCGTCGACACTCCCACTTCTATGAACGCTGTGCACACTGGTCATTCAACCGTTCGGCCGAAGTCGAACCGATCCATTGGCATCGTGAACGTCTGGTACTCGCCGGCACCGCTCTATTAATCACCTTGTTGTCCGGCTTCATCATGCCCGCCTGGGCTAGCGCGATGCGCCCCGCGCCGGCACCCGAAGCACACGCCCTGCTGCCGCTGGCACTGCCCAAGGTCGAGCCCATCAGCGCTGTCGTACCCACCGTGGACGACTGGCAGGTCATACGGGTGCAACCGGGTCAGACCTTGTCGGATATTTTCACCGGTCGCGGTCTCGGCCTGACCGACCTGCAGAAGGTGGTGGACGCAGCGGGCAGCGCCAAATCCGCGCTGCACCATATCAGTCCCGGTGAAGAGTTCGATTTTCTGCTCGGCAGTGACGGCAGCCTCAAGGGCTTGCGCTTCGACCAGGACCAGGCCAGCCGCGCTACGGTGCGGCTCGATGGCGCACATCCCACCGTCTCCATCCAGCAGCGTGACATGGATGTACGCGAGCAGGTGGCGCACGGAGTGATCCGCAGCAGCCTGTACGCCGCGGGCGACCAGGCCGGCATGAACGCCGCGATGGTCGGCAAGCTGGCCGACCTGTTCAAGTACGACGTCGACTTCGTGCAGGACCTGCGCGTCGGTGACAGCTTCACCGTGATTTATGACGATCTTTACCGCGACGGCGTGCGTTATGGCGAAGGCAACATCGTCGCGGCTGAATTCATCAACCAGGGCAAGCGCTACACCGCCTATCGCTTCAAGAAGGCCGACGGCAGTGACGGCTGGTTCAGCGAGGATGGCCGGCCAATCCAGAAATCGTTCCTGCGCATCCCGGTCGATTTTACCCGTATCTCCTCGACCTTCAGCGCGGCGCGCCTGCATCCGATCCTCGGCCTGATGCGCGCTCACAAGGGCGTCGACTATGCGGCCCCGACCGGTACGCCAATCCATGCCGCGGGTGATGGCGTGATCAAGTTCCGTGGTTGGATGAACGGCTACGGCAACTTCGTGATCATCCAGCACAGCAGCACGATCAGCACGGCCTATGGCCACATGTCGCGTTTCGCCACTGAAAAAGTCGGCCAGCACGTGAGCCAGGGCCAGGTGATCGGCTTCGTCGGCATGACCGGCCTGGCCACCGGACCGCACCTGCATTACGAATTCCGCGTCAATGGCGTGCAGCGCAACCCGCAGACGGTGACCTTGCCGCCGCCCGAGCCGTTGCCGGCCACCCAGCTGGCCAAGTTCAAGGCGCAGGTGGTGCAGCCCCAGCTGGCGCGGCTGACCGAGCTGGATGCCCGCATCCAGCTGGCACACGCGAACGCTCCCGCCAACAACGACAATTGAAACCCACGCGCGTGGATGACGCCTCGGCGCTCTATCTTGGGTTGATCTCCGGCACCAGTGCCGACAGCATCGATGCCGCCCTGGTCAGTTTCAGCCGTGGCGTGCCGCAATTGCTGGCGGCGCACAGTCATCCGTGGCCATCGGCCTTGCGCGAACGCATGCTGGCGCTGGCGCAAGGCGAGGCCGCGCTGGACCTGGATGCGTTTGGACGGCTGGACGTCGAAATCGGGCATCACTTCGCGGATGCCGTGTTGCAGCTGCTCGAACACAGCGACACATCTGCACACGCGGTGCGTGCGATCGGTTCGCATGGCCAAACCATTCGCCATCGCCCTGCCGGCGTGTATCCGTTCACGCTGCAACTGGGCGACCCCAATGTCATTGCCGAACGCTGTGGCATCGACGTCGTGGCGGACTTCCGGCGCGCCGACATGGCCGCTGGAGGGCAGGGCGCGCCGCTGTTGCCGGCGCTGCATGCCATGCTGCTCGCTCGACCGGGGCATGCGCGCGTGGTGCTCAATCTCGGCGGCATTGCCAATATCACCGTGCTCGGTGCCGACGGCAGCGTGCACGGTTTCGATACCGGCCCTGCCAATGGTCTGCTGGATGCCTGGTGCCTGCGCCATCGCGGTGAACCGTTTGATCGCGACGGCGCGTTTGCGTCGAGCGGCCGAGTCGATCCGGCCCTGCTCGATGCCTTGCTGGCCGACAGCTACTTCGCGCTGCCGCCGCCGAAAAGTACCGGGCGTGAGCACTTCCATCTGGCGTGGCTGGCCACTTACTCGCAACTTGCCGCGCTGAACCCGGCCGACGTGCAGGCGACCTTACTGGAGCTGACGGTACGCAGCGTCGTCATGGCCATTGATCAGCAGGCACCTACTGCCGGCGAGATCATGGTTTGTGGTGGTGGCGTACACAACGGCGCGCTGATGCATCGGCTGGGCGAACTGCTGGCACCACGCACCCTGTGCAGTACTGCGCACCTTGGCATCGATCCGGACTTTCTCGAAGCCACCGCGTTCGCGTGGCTGGCACGCCAGCGCCTGCTTGGGCTGCCTGGCAATCTGCCTGATGTGACCGGTGCACGCGGTCCACGGGTACTGGGCGCGATTTACTCCGCACCCACCACTGAACCCCCGACCCGGACACTTTCGGGCGCCAGCTGAGTAGGGCGCGTCTGTGCCAAGGCGCGTATGGCTTCTTGAAAAGCGCCTTTTTCCTCGGCTTCCCAGTGACCACCGAGCTCCGTCAATGCCTGCGGATCGCGCAGAGATTCACTGAACTGCTGCGCTGCCGAGATACCCAGGCCATTGCGCAAGGCAAACAGCAGGACATCGTTGATCGCCCATTGCCGATCCCTGGCCAGCGCATGAATGCGCTCGACCAGCAAGGTGTCAACGTGCTGCAAGATCATGTCCGGCACAGGCGTCACTCCTTATCGTCACGCAGGGACTTGGGGGAGTCCCTCATGCTGGCTAGGATTCTGACCGATCCGGCAATCGCTTCCGTGGCCTGGTTGGCAATCTCCATGCATCGACAGCCGGTGCAACCCGGCATCCGGATGGCGTGTGGCCCTTCGCAGACCGCGCTAAGCGATGTTTTCGCTGGCCTCACACATGCGCTCCACCGCGCGAAAACGTGGCGACAGATACGCGAACAGCGCCATGGCCGGCAGGATCGACAACACGGTAATGGCGAAATAGCCGCCATATCCCAGCACCGCAACAATGCCGCCGGCAAAGAAGCCCAGCACCTTGCCGGGCAGGTTCACCAGCGAACTCAGCAACGCGTATTGCGTCGCCGTGTGCTGACGATTCACCAGCAACGACAGGAACGCCACCGTCGGCGGACCGAGCAGACCCTCGGCGAAATTCTGGCCGGAGATCGCCACGGTGAGCATCGGCAGGCTGCCGTGATGATTCAGCAGCAACAGGTAGAACAGGTTGCTGCAACTTTCCAGCACGATCGCCACACCCAACGTGCGCCACGCGCCCCAGCGCGCCACTGATGCGCCACCGACGAAGGCACCGGCGATGCCGATCCATACTCCATAGATCTTGGTGACCGCGCCGATCTCGGTCTTGCTGAAACCCATGTCACGCATGAACGGATTGAAGATGGTGCCAATGGATTGCTCGGGCAACTTGAACAGCAAGATGAACAACAGCGTCACCCCGGCAAGAGCCCAGCCGTAGCGGCGAAAGAAATCCGCGAACGGGTCGATCACGCCTTCACGCATCGCTGCACGCCAGGTGGCGGGCACCGCTCGATACACGTCCGGCTCGCGCATGGTCAGCGTGGTGGCAACCGGCAACAGCATGGCCACCGCCATCAGTGCATAGACCCAGGCCCAAGCGATGTGGTCGGCCAGGATCAGCGCCAGCGCGCCGGCCACCAATAGGCCCAACCGGTAGCCCAGCGAATAAGTGGCCACCAGCGCACCCTGCGCGGAAGGCGGCGCGATCTCGATGCGGTACGCGTCCACCGCAATGTCCTGGGTCGCGCCCATGAAGGCCACGAGCAGGGTCGCCATAACGAACGGTTCCAGCCGATGCGGCGTGAGCAACGCCATCGCGAGCAGCCCGACGATTACGCCCAGCTGCGCGAACAGCAGCCAGCCGCGGCGCTGACCCAGCCGCGCGAACAGCGGCAGCCGCCAGTGATCGAGCAGCGGCGCCCACACGAATTTGAAGGCATAGGTCATGCCGGCGCTGGCGATCATCGTGATGTCCTTCAGCACGATGCCGCTTTCCTTCAGCCACAGCGCCAGCGTGACGGATACCAGCAGGAACGGCAGGCCGGAGGAGAATCCCAGCAGGCACATGGTCCCTGCGGCGGGCTGCGAGAACGCCCGCCAGATCGATGGCTTGCGCGCCGTCGGCGCGCGCGATTCAGTCGGCATAATCGACGGTATACGGCGCGTGATCTGAGAAGCGCTGGTCACGATAGATCGAGCAGTGCTTGAGACGCTCACGCAGCGACGGCGACACCACCTGGTAATCGATACGCCATCCCACGTTGTTCGCCCGCGCCTGGCCACGGTTCGACCACCAGGTGTATTCGACGGCTTCAGGCTTGATCGCACGGAAGCTGTCGACCCAACCACGCTGCTGGAACAGCTGGTCCAGCCACGCGCGCTCTTCCGGCAGGCAGCCGGAGTTCTTCTGGTTGGAGCTCCAGTTCTTGATGTCGTTCTTGGTGTGCACGATGTTCCAATCACCGCAGATCACGTAATCACGACCGCTCTTCAGCCACTGGTCGAAGATCGGCGTGATCCATTCCATCGCCTTGAACTTGAACTGCTGGCGTTCGTCGCCGGAGGAGCCGGACGGAAAGTACAGCGACACCACCGAGAGGTTGCCGAAGCGCGCCTCGATGTAACGACCCTCATTGTCGAACTCGTCCCAACCCAGCTCAGTCAGCACCTGGTCCGGCTCGCGTTTGGCGTAAATCGCCACACCGCTGTAGCCCTTCTTGCTGCTGGCATCGCGATAGAAGCAGTGGTGACCGTCCGGACGGAACATCGGATCGCTGAGCTGATCCTCCTGCGCCTTGGTCTCCTGCAGGCAGACCACGTCGGCATGCTGCGTACGCAACCAGTCGAACACGCCCTTGGTCGCGGCCGAGCGGATGCCGTTAGCGTTGAGGCTGATAATGCGCATGGCGTCTCCGGGCTGGTGATGGGCGATCATATCAACCACAGCCACTCACGGCCGCCGACAGCAGCAAACATGCTGGAACATCCCGTCATTCGTGTCGCCCCGGTCGATGCCAGGCTGCGCCAGGCACTGCTCGGTTTGCGCGTGCTGCCGACGCAGCGCCGCTGGATCGGCGCAATCGCCGACTTGCTGGCCGATGTCGCGCTATGCCAGGGCAGCGAACCGATGGCAATACTGCGCGATGACACGGCGGTGGGCTATTACCGCATCGAACCGTCGGCGCGTAGCGTGGCCGGGCGCGATTTCGAGTCGCCGGCACTGGGCCTGTGCTCGTTCTTCATCGACGCCGACTGGCAGGGCCGGGGTATCGGCGCGCTCGCGCTCCATGCGCTGATTGCAGATCTTTCCCAACGCCACCGGCAGGCACGCCAACTGGTGCTGAGTGTGGATGCCGACAATCCCGTTGCCATGCGTCTTTACCAACGCGCCGGCTTCGCCGACGTCGGCGAGCTGTACCATGGCGACCGTTCCGGCGCGCAACATCTGCTGTTGCATACGCTGCCCTGACTTTCACATCACGAGACAACCCGTGCACGACTACCAGCGCGACTTCATCGAACTCACCCTCAAGCGCGAAGTGCTGCGCTTCGGCGAATTCACCCTGAAATCCGGCCGGCAAAGCCCGTACTTCTTCAACATGGGGCGGATTGACTCCGGTGCTGCGCTGGCCCAACTGGGTCGCGCCTATGCCGCCGCCGTGATGAACGCCAGCGTCGACGTCGACATGCTTTTCGGCCCCGCCTACAAGGGCATCGCGCTGGCCGCGGCGACCGCGATCGCACTGGCCGACCAGCATCAACGTGACCTGCCATGGGCTTACAACCGCAAGGAGGCGAAGGATCATGGCGAGGGCGGCGTGTTGGTTGGTGCGCCGCTCAAAGGTCGCGTGCTGATCGTCGATGACGTGATGACCGCCGGCACCGCGGTGCGCGAATCGCTGGCCTTGATCCGCGCGCACGGCGCCACTCCGGCCGGCGTGCTGATCGCGCTGGATCGGCAGGAGCGCGGACAGGGCGAGCGCTCCGCCGCACAGGAAGTGGCCGCCGATTACGGTATTCCGGTGATCGCGATCACCGGCCTCGACGATGTGCTGGCGTACGCCGGCGAACAGCCGCAACTGGCAACCGAGCATGTCCGTTTGCTGGCCTACCGCGAGCGCTACGGGGTTCAGCGCTGAGTTCACTGTCGAACCGGTAAGCTCAGGCGAACCCGGTCACGATGGCGACAGTTGCCGCCGACGCAGCCCGGTGACGGCGGCTATACTGTCAAACAAGGGAGAATTCATGCGAAAGTTACTGTCTGTCTTAGCCGTTGTCGCGCTGCTCGCGAGTCTTTCGGTGCACGCTCAGAAAACCATCAGCGGCGGCATCCGTTACAAATGGCTTGATGGCCAGGGCCAGCTGCATTTCAGCGACAGTCTCAACGACGAAGCCATGAAGTACGGCTACGACCTGGTCAACGACCAGGGCCTGGTCATCCAGCATGTGCCACGCCAGATGACCCCGGCGGAACGAGACGCCGCCAACAAGCTGGCTGCTGCACAGGCCATCAAGCAACGGGCTGCCCAGGAACTCGCCAATGCCGAGGCGCAGATGCTGGCAGCGTATCCGGATGAGGAGTCGTACAAGATCTCGCAGCAGCAGGAGCTGGACAGCCAGGACCAGCAGATCCACACCACCCAGATCAATCTGCGCAGCCAGGAAAAGGCGCTGACCGATCTGCTCGCCCGTGCGGCTGACCTTGAGCGAGCCAAGGCGCCGGTACCGAAATATCTGACCGACAGCATTGCCAAGCAACGTGACGTCGTCACGGGACAGCGCAATACACTGCAACGCCAGCAGGCGACGCGCGCCCAGACCGTGCAGGAGCAGGCCGGGAAGCTTGCGCGTTATCGTGCACTCAAGGCCGCGCAGGCGCAGCCCGCGCAGTAGGGCGCGCTATCGCGACCGCCCCTCATCTACCCTGCGTACAGCGTCCCTCCGCGGGGAGAAGCCATTCATCGCCGACCTCGGCCAGCCGAGGCTCACAGCTTTTCAGAAAGGCAGTTTGAGTTTGAAATCCACCGCAAGCAGCTGCTTGCGGAAGACCTGCTGGATGCGTTTCAGCGCGACCGGGTTGTCCGCCTCGAAACGCAGCACTAGCACCGGCGTGGTGTTGGAGGCGCGCACCAGACCCCAGCCGTCCGGCCAGTCCGCGCGCACACCGTCAATGGTGATCAGGGTGGCCTCGTCGAAACTGGCCTGCTGGCGCAACTTGTCCATGAAGCAATAGTGCTCGCCCTCGGCCAGCTCGATCTTCAACTCGGGGGTGGAGACACTGTTCGGCAACGTGGCAAAGATTTCCTCCGGCGAACGCCCCTGCAGGTCGCCGCCGAGTATTTCAAGCAGCCGCGCGGCCGCGTAGATGCCGTCGTCAAAACCGTACCAGCGCTCCTTGAAGAAGAAGTGGCCACTCATCTCACCAGCCAGCTCCGCGCCAGTCTCGCGCATCTTCGCCTTGATCAGTGAATGGCCGGTGCGCCACATCAGGGGGCTGCCGCCGGCGTCGAGGATCTGGCCTTTCAGGTGATTGGTGCACTTCACGTCGTAGATGATCGTGGCGCCGGGTTGCCGTGACAGCACGTCGCGCGCGAACAGCATCAGCAACCGATCCGGATAGATGATCTCGCCGGACTGGGTAACCACGCCGAGGCGGTCGCCATCGCCGTCGAACGCCAGCCCCAGATCAGCGCCGGTCTGCTTCACCGAAAGGATCAGGTCTTCCAAGTTGTCTGGATCCGATGGATCCGGGTGATGGTTCGGGAACGTGCCATCAACGTCGCAATACAGCGGGATCACCTCGCAGCCGACCCCTTCCAGCACCTGCGGCGCAATCGCACCGGGAATGCCGTTGCCACAGTCGACGACGACCTTCAGGCGGTGCTCTGCGAGCACGTCGGAGACGATCTTCTCGATGTAATCCGACGCCACGTCGACCTGGCGCAAGCTGCCCTGACCGCCACTCTCCAGCGCACCACTGGCGATGCGCTGATACAGGTCCTGGATCGCGCCTTCGGACAAGGTCTCGCCACCGACCACGATCTTGAAGCCGTTGTAGTCCGGTGGATTGTGGCTTCCGGTGACGGCCACGCCGCAGCCGGTATTGAAGCGGTACGCCGCGTAGTACACCACCGGCGTCGGTACCGCACCCACGTCGATCACGTCGATGCCGGCGGCGCGCAGGCCATCGGCCAGTGCGCTGGCCAGTTCCGGCCCGGACAGTCGTCCGTCACGCCCAATCACGATTTCGCGCAAACCTTTCTCGCCCATCAACGCACCGATCGACTGACCGAGCGCGTGCGCGACCTCCTTGCTCAAGGTCTTGCCGACCACGCCGCGCACGTCATAAGCGCGGAAGATGCTCGGGTCCACGCTCACCATCGGCACAGGGGCCGAAGCAGGCGCCGGGGTCGCTGGCAGAACAGGCGGAACTGGGGTTCTCTCGATTCTTGCTGGCAAATCAATTTCCTCGGGCTTGGAAGCCGGAACCTGACGTAAACGCTGGCGTAGGCGTAGCAGGAAGAACCCGCCGCCCAAACCCAGCAAGGTCAGCAGTCCGCTCAGCAACCAGGAGTCCGGCAGCACGATGAAGGCGCCCGGCAAGCCGGCACGTACACTGAATACGCTGCCAGCCACCGGTTTGCCCGTCGTCTCCGATTCGGCTGAGGTGGCACCATGTGAAAACAGGCTTAGGTCGCCGAGCTGATCACCCTGTCGCAGATCCAGCCGACCGCCAGCCGGTGAGATCGCGTCAAAGCGCTGTAGCAGCGGCTCGAAAGGCAACTCGACCCAGGCCCACGCCTGCGCCTGCTGCGGTGGCCCCAGCGGAATCACCAGGCTGAGCCGACGATCGCCATTGCCATAAGACACGCTTTGCGCCAGCGGCACCCCGTCAGCACTTTGTGCGGCCATCAGCTGGGCCGCCTTGGCATAACCGAACTCGCGGTAATTGGCTTTCAGTACCTCGTTCAGATCGCCGCTGTACAGCTCCAGCTTCTTCACCTGTGGCAACTGCTGGCGCAGGGCGGCCGCGGACTGTGCCGGGTCACTCATCAGGGTTGCCGGATCGGTAACGGCGAGTACCTTCACCACCTTGCCGCGCTGCGTGGCGATCTCGTCGGCCAGCGCATGCACGGCCTGATCCTGGGCCATGTGGACTTGTTCGATTGCATTGCTTTTGTCGGCAATCAACCAAGTCTGCCATGCGCTGAACAGTCCCAGCAGCAGCAACAGCGTGCCACCGACCAATGGCAGCAGGTTGCGCCAGTCAATCTGCCATTGTCGCAACCGTTCCTTTGCGATGTTTATCACCATGTCCCGCCCCGCAGGTTGTGCCCGGTGAATCGACCCAGCGCATTTTTCGCGCCGGCCCAGCCTGTCATTTGATACCGGTCGAGCCGAATCCGCCGCTACCGCGTTCGCTCGGTGCGAAATCGGTCACGATGTTCAGTCGCGCCTGCGCCACCGGCACCAGCAGCAACTGGGCAATACGATCGCCCACCGCGATGGTGTACGACTGCGTGCCGCGATTCCAGCATGAAATCATCAATGGACCCTGGTAGTCGGCGTCGATCACCCCGACCAGATTGCCCATTACAAGGCCATGCTTATGCCCCAGCCCCGAACGCGGCACGATCAGCGCGCACCAGCCCGGGTCGCCGATATGGATCGCGATGCCGCTGGGTACCAGCGCACTCTCACCCGGCGCCAGCGTCAGCGGCGCCTCCAGCGCGGCGCGCAGATCCATGCCGGCACTCCCGGCAGTGGCGACTTCAGGCAAGGGAATACTGTCGCCCAGGCGCGCATCGAGGATCTTCAGCTCGACGTCGATCGTCATCCGCGCGCCGCCCGGTAGCGCGCCGCTACGTGGGCGATCAACTGCCGTGCCAGCTCCGGCTTGGCCGCCCGCGGCAGTTCGACCGCGCCATCGGCCCAGTACACGCTCAATGCATTGTCAGCAGCCTCGAAACCGAGACCCTCTCCGACTTGGTTGGCGGCAATCATGTCCAGTCCCTTGCGTTGCAGTTTGCCCTGCGCATAGTTCGCCACCTCTTGCGTCTCGGCGGCGAAACCGACCAGAAAAGGATGCTTGGCTTGTCCCGACAGGCTGGCCAGAATGTCCGGATTCTCGTCGAGTTGCAGCGTCAACGCGGTGCCATCGTGCTTTTTCAGTTTGTGCGCTGACACTTCCTGTGGCCGGTAATCGCCGACAGCCGCCGCGCCGATATAGATGTCCGCCTGCGCGGCGGCCGCTAGCACCGCCGCATGCATCTGCGCCGCGCTGCGCACATCGATGCGACGCGTCACGCCGATGGGCGTGGCCAGGCTCACCGGGCCGGCGACCAAGGTCACTTCGGCGCCGGCCTGCGCTGCCGCCTGCGCGACCGCAAAACCCATCCGGCCAGAGCTGCGATTGCCGATGAAACGCACCGGATCGATGTCCTCGTAGGTTGGGCCGGCACTTACTAGTACCTTCAAGCCGGCCAGCGCCTGACTACCGAAGGAAGCCACCAGTGCATCTCGCAGCTCATGTGGCTCCAGCATGCGGCCACTGCCGACATCACCGCAGGCCTGATCGCCGACGGCCGGGCCGAGCAATTGCACGCCGCGCTGGCGCAGCGTATCGATATTCGCCTGGACGGCCGGATGCGCCCACATCTGCTGGTTCATCGCTGGCGCCACGTACAACGGCGCGGGACTGGCCAGGCATAAGGTGGTCAGCAGGTCATCAGCCAGACCGTGCGCCAGTCGCGCCAGCAGATCCGCGCTGGCCGGCGCGATCAGGATGCGCTCGGCCCAGCGCGCCAGTTCGATATGCCCCATCGCCGCCTCGGCCTGTGCATCCCACAAGCTGACCCGCACGCTCTGGCCAGACAGCGCCTGGAATGTGGTCGGGCTGACGAAATGGGTGGCACCCTCGGTCATCACCACGCGCACCTCGGCATCGAGGTCGCGCAGGCGGCGAACCAGTTCGCAGGACTTGTAAGCGGCGATGCCGCCGGATACTCCCAGCAGGATGCGGCGTTGGGCAAGACTCATGTAAGACAGGCCTGACAATCGGGCAGACCCGTAGCTTACCGGATTCATTCGCAGCTACCGCTGCCCGGAATGGGAGCTATCCGGCAAGTTGTGAAAATGAGTATCCGCGACTGGCCCGAAGGTGAGCGTCCCCGCGAAAAACTGCTGGCGCGCGGGAGTGCCGCGCTGTCCGACGCCGAATTGCTGGCCGTGCTGCTGGGCAGCGGCAGCCGCGGCAAGGATGCGATCGCGCTGGGTCGCGAACTGCTCGCCAGTGCCGGCAGCCTGGATGCGCTGCTCGGCCGGCCCGAGCAGTCGCTGCTTATCGTCGGACTTGGGCCAGCCAAGCGCGCACGCATCACCGCTGCCCTGGAACTGGCTCGTCGCAGTCTGGCCGAGCAGTTGCAGCAGAAACCCAGCCTCGGCAGCCCGCGTGACAGCGGCGACTATCTGCGCGCGCAACTGCGCCATCTGCCGTACGAGGTGTTCGGCTGCTTGTGGCTGGACAACCGCCACCGCGTGCTGGGCTTCGAGGAACTGTTCCGCGGCACCGTCGATGGTGCCAGCGTGCATCCGCGCGAGGTGGTGCGGTCATGCCTCAGGCATAACGCCTGCGCCGTGATCTTTGCCCACAACCATCCGTCCGGCGTCGCCGAACCGAGCGCCGCCGACCGCGCGATCACCCACGAACTGCGCAATGCCTTGCAACTGGTTGGCGTGCGCGTGCTCGATCATCTGGTGATCGGCAGCGGCGAGCCCGTGTCCATGGCGGCCCGCGGCCTGCTCTGATCCCAGACCTACCGGCATAAAAAAACGGCGTGGGATGAACCACGCCGCGGAGCCGATTTGGGAGGGGAGAGAGCGGCGTCTCCAAGTGCCGTTTCATGGAGGGGAGTCATGTCAGGCGCCGCCAGTGTCGCAGCGCCGCATGACAAGCCGATGACTCCAGCTCGCCGAATCAGGCGCCGGCAAGTTGCCGAAACTTATGCACAAAGTGCCGAGATCGGCACTTGCCGGGACTATCGTGCCCTTCACGCTAGATTGATCATTTAATTGATTGATATTTATGTATATTTTATCAAGACAGTCTGGTTTCTGCGGAAATACAACAGATTCCAAGCACTCGTCTCCAGCATTTCCCACAGACTTATCCACAAGGCGACCCATCGCAGTGCATCAAAATCAACGGCGGCCGCGCGATAAGGGTCGGTACATGACGCCGATCGATCGCGCTGCGTTCGCCAGCATGGCGGTCTGTTAGGATTGGCGGTTCCATCACGAATCCGACCCCACCGTGAAAGCACAGCTGCGCGAACTGGTTTTGCAGGCGATCCAGACCCTGCAAAACGATGCCACCCTGCCTGCCGACCTTGTTCTGCCAGGCTTCGTGATCGAACGCGCGCGCAGCCGCGAACACGGTGATTTCGCCTGCAACGTCGCCATGCTGTTGGCCAAGCCGGCACGCGCGAAACCGCGCGAACTCGCCGAAAAACTGGTGGCGGCACTGCCCGCGAATGCGCTGGTGGAAAAAATCGAGATTGCCGGTCCCGGCTTCATCAATTTTTATCTGGCTGCCGGTGCCTACCACGCCGAAGTGCGCCAGATCATGGCGACAGGTGACGCCTATGGCCGCAATGACAGCGGCGCCGGCAAGACGGTCGGCATGGAGTTCGTCTCGGCCAACCCGACCGGCCCGCTGCATGTCGGCCATGGCCGCAACGCGGCGATCGGCGACTGCCTGAGCCGCCTACTCGACGCCAGCGGCTGGAACGTGAAGCGCGAGTTCTACTACAACGACGCCGGCGTGCAGATCGCCAACCTGGCGATCTCGGTGCAGGCGCGCGCGCGCGGGATCACCCCGGACGACAGCGGCTGGCCCGAGAACGGCTACCGCGGCGACTACATCGCCGACGTGGCACGCGCCTACCTCGACCGCGAATCGGTGGTGGCCGACGGCGAAACCGTCACTGGCAGTGGTGACGTCGACGACCTCGACGTGATCCGCCGCTTTGCCGTGGCCAGTCTGCGGCACGAGCAGGATCTGGATCTGCAGGCGTTCGGCGTGGGCTTCGACACCTATTTCCTGGAGTCATCGCTGTACAGCGATGGCAAGGTCGAGGAGACCGTGCGCGAGCTGGTCGCCCACGGCCACACCTACGAGGAGGGCGGCGCGCTATGGCTGCGCACCACCGACTACGGTGACGACAAGGATCGGGTGATGCGCAAGTCCGACGGCACCTACACGTATTTCGTGCCGGACGTGGCCTACCACTTGTCGAAATGGCAGCGCGGCTACGGCAAGGCCATCACCGTGCTGGGCTCGGATCATCACGGCTCGCTCGCACGGGTGAAGGCCGGCCTGCAGGCGCTCGATTGCGGCATTCCCAAGGGCTACCCCGACTACATGCTGTATCAGATGGTGACGGTGATGAAGGGTGGCGAGGAGGTGAAGCTCTCCAAGCGCGCCGGCAGCTACGTCACCCTGCGCGACCTGATCGACGAAGTCGGCCGCGACGCCACGCGCTACTTCCTGATCGCGCGCAAATCCGACTCGCAGCTGGTGTTCGACATCGACCTGGCCCGTTCGCAGAGCAACGACAACCCGGTCTACTACATCCAGTACGCGCACGCCCGCGTGTGCAGCGTGTTGCGCCAAGCCGGCGAGAAGGGCTTCACGTTCGATCTGCAGGACGGCCTTGGACAACTCGCGCGGCTGGACAACGAGCACGAGCAGATCCTGCTGACCGAACTGTCGAAGTATCCGGAACTGGTCGAGGCCGCCGCGGCAAACCTGGAACCGCACCTGATCGCCGCCTGGCTGCGCGAACTGGCCAACGCGTTCCACACCTACTACAACTCGCACCAGTTCCTGGTCGAGGACGCCGCGCTGCGCAACGCACGGCTCGCGCTGGTGGTGGCGACGCGGCAGGTGTTGAAGAATGGTCTGAATTTGCTGGGCCTGGGCGCCCCGGAGAGTATGTAATGGCAGCACGCAAGGGCAAGGGCCGGCAGGCCGTGCGCAACAACAGCGGTGGTTTTCCGGGCTGGGGTTATGTGGTCATCGGTATCGTGGTCGGCGCCATCCTGATGGCGTTGATGATGCGCGGCAGCCTGCTGACCAGTTTGCGCCAGCAGCCTGCGGGCCCGCAGGCGAATCCGCAGGCGACTGCCCAGAACGGCAGCGATGCCGGCCTCGCGCCTGCCGCCAGCGAGAGCGCGCCGAAGAAGCCGCAGTACGACTTCTACTCGGTACTGTCGGAGAAGGAAGTCCGTATCCCGGATGCCGTGATCAGCGCGCAGGCACGTGCGGAGCAGCAGCAGAAGCAGCTCGCCGCGCAGCAGCAGGCGACCACCGAGCAGCCGCCGCAGCCCGCCGCCCAGCAAACACCGTCGCAGCCAGTGAATGCGCCGGCAGCGGTCAGCCAGAACATCGTCGCCGCTCCCGCCAGTGCGGTGCCGCCGCCCAGCACGACCGGCAGCGGCTACCTGTTGCAAGTCGGTGCGTTCCCGAATGCCGCCGATGCGGAAACCCTGAAGGCGAAGATGGCCTTGCAGGGCTTCATTGCCAACGTGCAATCGGTCAGCATCAATGGTCAGACCTACCACCGCGTCCGCCTTGGCCCGTTCCATTCGGCCACCGAACTGGAATCGACCAAGCAGCGGCTGGCGTCGGCCGGCATCAATGCGATCGCGCTGAAGGAAGGCAAATAGCGCGCAGCGAACCGGCGGCCGCGCAAGCGACCCTGTCTGACCGCAAAGTTACGACCCGCCTGGCTGGACTCTCACGCATGACAACGAAGACTGCATGGATTACCGGCGCCACCTCCGGGTTTGGAGCCGCCGCCGTGGAACGTTTCGTGGCCGGGGGCTGGCGGGTGATCGCCAGCGGCCGCCGCGCCGAGCGGCTGCAACGCCTGGTGACGCAGCACGGCGCCGAGCGCGTGCATGCGACGGCGTTCGACGTCCGCGACGAGTCGGCGATGCGTGCGGCGCATGCAGCTCTGCCGCCTGAGTTCGCCGGCATCGACCTGCTGGTCAACAACGCTGGCCTGGCCCTGGGCACTGCGCCAGCGCAGCAGGCGGATCTGGCGCAGTGGAAGCAGATGATCGACACCAACATCACCGCCCTGGTGTCGCTGACCCATCTGCTGCTGCCGCAACTGATCGAGCGCCGCGGCACGATCATCAACATCAGCTCGATCGCCGGCAGCTACGCCTACCGCGGCGGCAACGTATACGGCGGCACCAAGGCCTTCGTCACCCAGTTCTCGCAGAACCTGCGCTGTGATTTGCACGGCACCGGCGTGCGGGTGAGTTCGATCGAGCCGGGCATGGCCGAAACCGAGTTCACCCTGGTGCGCACGGGCGGCGACCAGGCCGCATCAGAGAATCTCTACGCTGGCGCCCACCCGATCACCGCCGGTGATATTGCCGACACGATCTGGTGGGTCACCAACCAGCCGCCGCACCTGAATATCAACCGCGTCGAGGTGATGCCGGTCAGCCAGTCGGCGGCCGGACTGCAGGTTGCCCGCGACAGCTGAGCGAATACGCCCGACGGGCGGGCAACACGCTCCCCCAACCCGTGCTTCCCAGGCAAGCACGCGCGGACCAATCAGCTGGCCTCGCCGCGATGAGCGTCATGCGTCACGAACGGACGCGCGGGATCGGGCAGGTCGAGCCAGTGCGCATGCCCCAGCGTATGCCGCATGTCATCCACGCCGCTGCGCCAATGTTCCTGCATCGTCGCCGCGCTGAACTCGTAGTCCTTGTAGTTGCCTTCGTACGGCTTGTCGCGATAGATAAGGTGCACCACGTTGACCAGCGCGCCGTTGGCGCGCGCTTCGGCGCGGCGGAACGCCGGATCGCCACGGCGATCAGCCGGCACCAGCGCCATCAGGTCGTGCAGCAGGCGCTGCTGCTCCTGCGCGGTGCGCATGTATTCGGTGACGAGCCGTGTGCGGCTGGAGAACTGGATCTCCTTGCTGCGCTCGGCGACTTGCAGCATGTCCTGCGGCAGCGCGCCGGCGGCGCTCCACAAATCGACCTGGAACACCAGCGTGTCGCGCTGCGGCTGCTCGGTCAGCACACGGTACAGCGGCGTGTTGGAGACCATGCCTCCATCCCAGTAGAACTCGCCGTCGATCTCCACCGCGGGAAAGCCCGGCGGCAGCGCGCCGGAGGCCATGAAATGCTCGGGCCGCAGGCGCTGCTGCGCACTGTCGAAGTAGGCGAAGTTGCCCGTGCGCACGTTCACCGCGCCGACCGACACACGCAAGGTGCGCGGGTCGTTGATCCGGTCGAAATCGGCGAGATGCTCCAGCGTACCGCGCAGAGGCGCGGTGTCGTAGTAGCTGGCGTTGGCCGGTCCGTCCGGAGCCTTCAGGTAGGACGGCGACAACCGCGGCGTGAAGAAGCCGGCCTGACCTTCGGTAAGTGCGCGCCAGGCAGCCCAGCCGCTCATCGCGCTCAGCGTGGATGCCGGCCAGCCATGCCCATCCGGCAACGCCGGCAGTCCCAGCGCCGGCAGCAGCGGTGGCTGGCAGATGGTCTGCCAGAACTCGCGCAGCCGCTCGACCCGCCGCTCCGGCGGATTGCCGGCAATGATCGCTGCGTTCAACGCACCGATCGAGATACCGGCCACCCAGTTCGGATGGCGACCGGCCTCGGCCATCGCTTCGTATACGCCGGCCTGGTAGGCACCGAGCGCACCACCGCCCTGCAGGACCAAGGCGGTGGTGTGGTACTCCTGCGCCGGCCTGGCGGGAGCGGACTTGCCGCCACCGTTGGCGGGTGGGCTGGGTTTGCGAGAATTCACGCGCTGGCTCCGTTCATTCGGCGAGGCGGCTCAATCAGCAAGGTAGTCATGCACGACTTCGCCCAGATCGAGGGTGAGGTCGGTGATGTAATGGAGCGCCGACTCCACCTTCAGCACTGGCAGATCCGCCACCGGCGCCAAGGCATGCGGGTGTAACTCAAGCGAACCGGGTCCGCTCCATGCGCCCTTCAACGTGACGTTAGTGGTGTAGTAACGGACCAGCTCGCAGATGCGCGGCGTGCCGTCCACGTGCGGAATGATCTTCAGCAGGAAACCCGGTGCCGCGAGTCCGGACAGCACCGCGGCATGGTCGGCCTCGCGATGCTTGAAACCCATCGTGGCCTTGGCGACCCGCACCTTGCCGTAGTCGAGGGTGCCGACCAGGGTGTCGATCTCTGTCTCCAGTACCGGGCTGGCCAGCTTCTTGGGGAAACCCCAGAGTTCGCGGCCACCGGCGATCGGTGGATGGTCGTTCAAGTACATGGAATGCACGTAACCGCCACGTTGTCCGCGAAAACTCACCGGGATCACCTGGCCCGACTCGGTGTAGTCACCGAAACCGGTAGAATCTGGCATCCGGATGAATTCGTACTTGACCAACGGCTCGGTGATTTCCAGCGGTTCGGGTACCACCGCACGCAGCGCATCGATGTCGGTGCGGTAGGTGATTACCAGGAATTCACGGTTGATGAAGCGGTAGGGCCCGGGCGGAAACGCCGGGCTGGTCAGCGGCATGGCGAACGCATTCGCCTTCACGTCGGCAATCTTCATGGGGACATGTCCTGGCACGGCATGACAATGGAGACGGCGCGATCGCTGCGACCACGCCGCCACGAATCCAGCTGCAACGTCGTTACTGCATGTACCAGCCGTGGCTGACCACGAACGACTGGCCGGTCAGCGCGGCGCTCGGGAAGGTCGCCAGATACAGCGCGGTCTGCGCGATGTCCTCGACGGTGGTGAACACGCCGTCGACGGTGTCTTTCAGCATCACGTTCTTGATGACGTCCGCTTCGCTGATGCCCAGCTCCTTGGCCTGCTCGGGAATCTGCTTCTCCACCAGCGGCGTGCGTACGAAACCCGGGCAGATCACGTGCGAGCGCACATTGTGTGCCGCGCCTTCCTTCGCCAGCGTGCGCGCCAGGCCGAGCAAACCGTGCTTGGCGGTGACATAGGCCGACTTCAGCTTGGATGCCTCGTGCGAATGCACCGAGCCCATGTAGATCACGATGCCGCCCTGGTCACCCTTGTACATGTGCTGCAGGGCGGCCTTGGTGGTGAGGAAACCACCATCGAGATGGATCGCCAGCATCTTCTTCCAGTCGGCGAACGCGAACTGGTCGATCGGGTTGATGATCTGCACGCCGGCATTGGAGATCAGAATGTCCAGACGGCCAAACGCGGCTACCACCTTCTCGGTACCCGCGTTGACCGCGGCCTCGTCGGTAACGTCCATCGCCACGCCGATCGCCTTGCCACCGGCCGCAATGATCTCGGCCGCCGCCGCATCGGCGGCCTGCTGGTTGATGTCGGCAATGCCCACCGCCGCGCCGTTTTTTGCATACAGCTCGGCGATCGCCTTGCCGATACCACTGGCCGCGCCAGTGATCAATGCCACCTTGCCATCAAGACTTGCCATGAGTTGCTCCTTGATCGATGTGGGGGGATTTTTTGCAGCGCACCATTGAACCCCGACCGGGTCAGGAAGGGAAGATCGGCTTGCGGATCAGTGTGTTTCTTCCGCCAGATAGGTGTAGGCGGTCAGCCCGCCGTCGAGCGTGTCATACAGCCGTTCGGCCTCGGCCCCGCTCAGCCCCGCACTGGCAATGCGCTCGCGATAACTCTGGCGCAGCACTTCGAGGTCGTAGCCAACGTAGTCGAGCATGAGATCCGTGGTGTCGCCACGGCGTTTGTGCGCGAACACATAACCATCGCCATCGACGCGGACGTTCACTGCGTCGGTGTCGCCAAACAGGTTGTGGATGTCGCCCAGAGTCTCCTGATAGGCGCCGACCATGAAGATGCCGAGCCGGTAGCTCTCGCCTTCCTTCAACGCATGCAGCGGCAGGCTCACGTCGACGCCATCGGCGTCAACGTAGTGGTCGATACGGCCATCCGAATCGCAGGTGAGGTCGACGATCACGCCGCGGCGGGTCGGCTCCTCGTCCAGCCGCGCGATCGGCGTGATCGGGAAGATCTGCTTGATCGCCCAGATGTCCGGCACCGACTCGAACACCGAGAAGTTGACGAAATACTTGTCGACCAGCTTCTCGTCCAGATCGTCCAGCGCCGGTCGGTGCGAGCGCTCAGCCGGCAGCAGGCGCGCACGCACGGCATTGGCGATCGCGTAATACATCTCGTCCAATCGCGCGCGATCGGCCAGCGCGAGTTGGCCCAGCGCGTAGAGCGTCTGGCCTTCCTGCAGGTGGTGCTGCGCTTCGTGGAACAACTCCAGCGCGGGGCGCCGATCCAGTTCCTCATGCGTCTCGCGCAACCGGCGCAATACGGCCGGCTCGTCTGCGCACGGTGGGGGAATCGCGCCGGCCGGCACTTCCTCCACCTCGGTCACGTTGACCACCATCACCGCGTGATGCGCGGTCATCGCGCGACCGGCTTCGGTGAGGATATGCGGCGCCGGCAGACCCTCGGCTTCGACCGCCTCGGCCAGCGACTGCACGATGGTGGCGGCGTACTGCTCGATCGAATAGTTGATCGAGTTGTGGCTGCGCGAACGGGTCCCTTCGTAGTCCACGCCAAGGCCGCCGCCGACGTCGACGATCTCCAGCGGCACGCCCATCCGTTTCAGTTCGACGAAATAGCGGGTGGCCTCGCGCATGCCGTTGGCGATGTCGCGCACGTTGGAGATCTGCGAACCCATGTGGAAATGCTGCAGCTTCAGCGTGTGCTTGAGGCCGGCCGCATCGAGCCGCTCGATCAGGGTCAGCACCTGGTGCGGTGACAGGCCGAACTTGCCCTTGTCGCCGCCGGTGTTCTGCCACTTGCCGGCGCCGATCGAGGCGAGCCGCACGCGCACGCCGAGCAGCGGTTCGATGCCAAGCGCCTTCGCCTCAGTGAATACATGATCCAGCTCGGACAGCTTCTCGATCACGATGTGCACGCGCAGGCCGAGCTTCAGCCCGATCAGTGCGAGGCGGATGTATTCACGATCCTTGTAGCCATTGCAGATCACGATCGAGCCGGGCCGTGCCATCGCCAGCACCGCCATCAGTTCCGGCTTGGAACCCGCTTCCAGGCCAAAACCCTGGGTGCCCGCGGCGACCAGTTCGCCGGCCACGCCGCGTTGTTGATTGACCTTGATCGGGTAGATCGCGGTATAGCCGCCCGCGTAGTTCCACTCGCCGATGGCCTTGGCGAACGCACCCTGCAGCCGTGCGAGGCGGTCGGCCAGAATGTCCGGAAAACGCACCAGCAGCGGCAGCCGCAGACCTTCGGCGCGGGCCCGCTCGACAATGCCGGGCAGCGACAACGCCGGGCCGCTGGCGCCGCGCGGGCGCATCACGATCTCGCCGGCCGCGTTCACGTCCACATAGCCATCGCCCCAATGCGGCACGGCGTAGGTATGGCGGGCAGAGTCAGTATTCCAATGGTTCGACATCAGCGAAGCTCCTTTTACCAACGGATGATGTCGTCGCAGCGGCGAGCCTTGACGGTGTTGCTCGACGAGAGAGCACGAAGCCCGAGCGACCGGAAGCCTCGCACGCCGCGGGGTCGATCGGGCTTGTCGGCCACCAGACGCGCTGCGCCGGCGATGCCAGGTCGCCATTGTAATGGTCCGCTGTGACAATTGGCGCATGCCGCCCCGTCCTCGTGCCGGGACGTTCACCGCCGTTATCGCTACAATTGGCGGTCTTTATCCTTCCATCCGGTTCGCCAGGAACACCCCGCCATGTCGCAGCAGATCAGCTGGTTCACCGAAGCCCATCAAGCTTCCGGCTCCTCCATCGGTTTCCGCACCGAACAACTGCTGCATGCGGAGAAGACGCCGTTCCAGACCATCGAGATCTACAAGACCACCGACTGGGGCAACCTGATGGTGATCGACGGCTGCGTGATGCTGACCACCCGCGACAACTTTTTCTATCACGAGATGATGACCCATCCGGCGCTGTTCACCCATGCGCGTGCCAAGCGTGTGGTGATCATCGGCGGCGGCGATTGCGGCACGCTGCGCGAGGTGCTCAAGCATGAGGAAGTGGAATCGGCGGTGCAGGTGGAGATCGACGAGCGCGTCACGCGGCTGGCCGAGGAATATTTCCCCGAGCTGTGCGACTCGAATCATGATCCGCGCGCCGAACTGCTGTTCATCGACGGCATCAAGTACATGGCTGAAGCGGAACCCGAGTCGCTGGATCTGATCATCGTCGATTCGACCGACCCGGTCGGTCCGGCCGAGGGTCTGTTCAACGCTGCGTTCTACGCCAGCTGCCACAAGGCGCTACGCCATGGCGGCCTGCTGGTACAGCAGAGCGAATCACCGCTGGCGCACCTGGACCTGATCAAGTCGATGCGCTCGGCGATGCGCACCACCGGTTTCGCCGCCGTGCGCACGCTGCCGTTCCCGCAGCCGTGCTACCCCACCGGCTGGTGGAGCTGCACGATGGCACGCAAGGGCGGCGACCTGTCCGGCTTCCGCGAGCGCGGCGCGATCAGCAAGAATTTCCCTACCCGCTACTACAACGCCGACATCCACAAGGGTGCGCTGGCGCAGCCGGAATTCATGCGCGAGGCGCTCGGCGAGTAATCGCGGCTTCAGAGGCCGCGAACTGCACCGGCAAGCCTAGAACATCTTGCCGCGCACCTTCGGCAACAGCACCAGCAGCAAGGTGGCAAACGGACCGAACACCACGGAGAGCAGGAACCACAGCAAGCCGCTGCGGTTCTTGCCCTGTGCCAGCGCGGCGTTGATCAGCGCCAGCGTGCCCCAGCCGACAAACCAGGGTGCGCCATTGGCAAATGTCGAAAAATGATCCACTACGCGTCTCCCGAACTGTGATCTTGGGGCGCAGGCTTGCGCCATAAACGCCCATCCTAGCAAGCCTTGCCGCGCCTGCCGGCCGCTGCCTGACATTGGATCAGGCGCGCTTAATCTGCGGGCGCTATGCTGAACGCTTTAGATTGCGGACGGTAGCCCCATGCGCGGACTGCGTTATCTCACCCTGACTTGCGCCTTGTCGCTCGTTGCTGCGCCGGCCTTTGCCGGCAAAACCCCTAGCCCCGCGCCGGACAGCGCGGCCAAGGTCCGCAACAAGGCGCAGCTGGCGTTCCAGCGCGATCTGGTCAGCGTGCTGGCGCCGCGCGTCGATGCGCTGCCGCTGCTTGCCGCTGCCTTGCTGGCGCGGCCGCTGGTCAACCAGTCGCCTACCAACAGTTTCCATGCCCTGATCGGGCGCGCGGCGCAGGCCGAGGATGCGGACGCCGCAGTCAGCTGGCTGCGCCTGACCGATTGCGATGCCAAGGCCGACGCCTGCCCCAATCCCGCCGCGCTGGAGCAGCTGCAGACGCAGGCGCCGGACAACGCCGCGGTATGGCTGCTCAAGCTCGGTGAAGACACGCGCAACATGAAATCGGATGCCGCGCGCCAGGATCTGGCCAAGGCCGCCGCCGCCAAGCTGTACGACGATTACACCGGCACCAGTTTGAAGGCGCTGGCCAGTTCGATCGGCGTGCTGCCGCCGCCGGCCGACACTTTCGATCCGGCCCATGCGGCCGGTGCGGTCGGCATGCAGGCCATGCTGGTCTATGGCCTCGCCAGCGCCCAGCCGCAACCGGGCCTGCAAATCACCGCCAAGTTGTGCGAAAACGCCGGCAGTGACGCCTCGATCAAGGACGACTGCCTGAAGCTGGGCAAGATTCTCGAATGGGGCTCCAGCCCGTTGTCGCGCTCGCTCGGCCTGCACCTGCGTGAAGTGCTGGCGGACGATCCGGCACAGCAGGAGGATGCCAAACGCGCTCGTGCCAGCCTGGTCTGGCAAGTGCAAAGCTTCGACCGGCTGCTGGCCCGCGTAGCGGACGACAAGGCACTGGCGCAACACCTGCTGGCGCTGGCCCGCAATGGCGGCACCGAGATGAGCCTGGTGCTGGCGGCCCTGCGCGACGAGAGCATCCCGGCCGATCCGCCGGCCGATGCGAAACCGCAATAGCGCTGCCGCAACGCCGCTTTGCGCAGCATCCGCAGCCGTGTAGGCTTGGGCCACCTTCCGCGACAAGGGTGAGTCGATGCTTACGACGCTGGTGGCAAGCAGCAAGGGCGGATGCGGCAAGAGCACGCTGGTAACCCAGCTGGCCTCGCACTGGGCACAGGCAGGGCAGCACACCGCCATCATCGACGCCGACCGGCAGGGTTCCAGCTACCGCTGGGCTACCTTGCGGCCGGACAACGTCCCCGGCGTACTGGGATTCGAGGGCGGCCGCAAATCCCTGCAGAAACTGCCCCCGGATACCCAGCAACTGCTGATCGACACACCGGCCGGCTCCGGCGAGCGTGAGCTGGAACCGTACCTGGAACAGGCCCACGTGCTGCTGGTGCCAGTGCTGCCCTCATCGTTCGATCTGCATGCCACGCTCCACTTCATCGAGGAGCTGCAGTCGATCAACCGGATCCGCCGCGGCAAGCTGCCGGTCGGACTGGTTGCCAACCGGCTCAAGCCGTGGACCCACGCCAGCCAGGACGCGATCGCCCAGCTCGCCGAGCAATCTCCATTCCCGATCGTCGCGCAGCTGCGCGACAGCCAGGCCTATGTGCTGCTCAGCGCACTGGGCAAGGGCATCTTCGACTACCAGTCCGAACAGGTACGCAACCACCAGCAGGACTGGAAGGCCCTGCTGCGCTGGATCAAGCGCCAGCATTGAAGCAACCGCACCTGTCGTGAAGCCACCTTCGCGCGTCCACCCCCACTGGAGTCTTCACATGCACGAACTGATCCTGCTGCGACATGCCGAAGCCGTGCCGATAGAAACCGCCGGCGATGACCAGCAACGCCCGTTGAGCCCGCGTGGCGAACAGGAGGCGCAGGCGGCAGGGCGCTGGCTGGCCGCGCATGGCGTCCGGCCCGACCGTGTACTCTGCTCGCCGACCCGGCGCACCGACGAAACCGCCCGACTGGCGCTGGCCGCGATGACGGGCGCGCCGCCGCCGCAGGCCGCCGCGGAAATCTACGATGCTTCCCCCGGCGAACTGCTGGCCCTGCTTGACCAGCATGCCGAGACCGGCACGCTGATGCTGGTCGGCCACAATCCCGGCATCGAGCGACTGGTCGCTCTGCTGGTCGAGGGCCGCTCCGACGAGTTCCGCGGCATGCCACCCGGCGCGCTCGCCGTGCTGCATCTGGATGGCGCGCTGGAACCGGGCAATGCCCGGCTGGATGCGTTCTGGTCGCCGTGAGGTCGCTGTTCACCGCATGTCTGCTGGCCGGCCTGGCGCTCACCGCGCCGGCGGCACAACCCACCGAATACCACATCGCCGCCTACCGTTCGCACGCGGATTTCGCCGTGCGCCTGCTGTGGGTGCATACGATCAACGGACGCTTCACCCAGATCGCCGGTCAGCTGCAGGTTGATCCGCGCGGCCTGGCGACGGTCGACGCGCGCATCACCGTGGACAGCCTCGTGATGGATTCCGCCCGCTTCCGCCGCTGGGTGCTGGCACGGGAATTCTTCGATGTCGCGCAATATCCAACGGTCCACTTCGTATCCGATCCGATCGCGCTGACCAGATTGACCACCGGCGGCGTGCTGGACGGCCGGCTCAGCCTGCGCGGGGTGACCCAGCCGGTGCGTTTCGAGCTGATGCCCGCCGTCTGCAGCACGATCTCCATGACGGATTGCGTGATCGAGGCGCATGGCATCGTGTCGCGCAGCGCGTTCGGCATGAACAGTCATTCCGCCGCCCTTTCCGACCAGGTGCAACTGGGCCTGTGGATCAGCTTCGACCCCACAACGGACTGAGCCCATCCCCGTATCATGCGCGGATGCCACGCCCGTACCAGACCCATCGGATCGCTCTGTTCAGCCTGCTCGCTGCAGCTCTCCTGCTGCAGGGCTGCACGCTGTCGCGGGCGCAAATCCGCCGCGCCGATGCACTGGTCGCGGCCACCACCGATCGCAACCTGACTTGTGCCAGTGCCGATCGCTGCGCCATGCCATCGCCATTGCTGGATGCGGCGACCAGGGCGCTCGCGGTGTCCACCCCGCAGCAGCCGGTGCATGTGGTGACCTTGCTCGATGACAGCGAACCTGCGCTGGCCGCGCGCATCAACCTGATCCGCGCCGCGCGGCGTTCGATCGATGTGCAGACTTATATCTGGGATAAAGATGATACCGGCCAGCTGATCCTCAACGAACTGGTGCAGGCGGCACGGCGCGGCGTGCAGGTGCGCATCCTCGCCGATCAGCTGAACTCCTTCAACGACCCGGACCTGCTCGATCGCCTGGCGCGGGCCAGCGCCAACCTGCAGGTGCGGCTGTACAACCCGACCTTCCACAAAGCCCAGACCCAGCCGGTGGAATTCGCCGCCGGCCTGCTCTGCTGCTTCATCCATTTCAACCAGCGCATGCATAACAAGCTGCTGCTGGTGGATGACAGCATCGGCATCACCGGCGGACGCAATTACGAGGACCGCTATTTCAACTGGGACGACAATTTCGACTATATCGATCGCGATGTGATGGTCGGCGGCCCGGCCGCCACCCAGATGGCCGCCAGCTTCGCGCTGTTCTGGCAACACAAGCGAGCGGTGCCACTGACCCATCTGCGCGATGTGAACCGCCGCATGCTCGCCGACAGCGCGGCGCCCGCATGGCCTGCGCCGCATTATCGCCATCCGTTGCGGGTGGCCCAGGTCGAGCAGGCCGCCGAAGATCCTGCGTGGCTGCGGGCATGGCTGGTCAAGCCATCACTGCAGACGGGCTCGGTGGAATATTTCAGCGACCTGCCGGCGAAGACCGACAAGCCGAACAAGCTGCATGCGCGCGAATTCACCCGTCACGTGATGCGCATGGTCAGCGATGCCAAGCACGAGGTGCTGTTGCAGACACCGTATCTGGTGATGAGCAAGCAAGCACAGCGCATCTTCAAGCGGCTGCACCAGCGTCCCGACGCGCCGAGAGTGATCGTCTCCACCAATTCACTCGCTTCCACCGATGCCTTTGCGGTGTATGCACTGTCGTACAAGCACCGCAAGCGCTATCTGACGAAGTTCGGTTTCGAGATCCACGAATTGAAGCCGCATGCGCCAGGGGCCGCCGAGGACTATGAACTGGCCAACCTGGGCACAGACACAGCGGTGCCGTCGCCGGAAACCGCCAGCCCTGCCAGCGCCGAACGTGTGCGCATGCGCCTGCATCTGCTCGGCAGCCACGGCAGCAGCAAGCGACCGGTTCCGCTGCTCAGCGAAGGACGCCGCTTCGGCCTGCACGCCAAGTCGATCGTGATCGACGACGACATTGCGATGGTCGGTTCGCACAACTTCGATCCACGTTCGGATCACTACAACACCGAAGCCGGGGTGATCGTCTACGACACGCGTTTCGCCGCCCAGGTGCGCCAGAGCATCATGCGCGACACGCAGCCGGAAAACGCCTGGGTGATGGCGCCGCGGCAAGCGGTGATACCGGTGCTGACCGATATCAACCAGGCAATCGGCGACGTCTCCGAAAGCCTGCCGTTGTTCGACATCTGGCCATTCCGCTACGCCACCGACTACGAACTCAAGCCCGGCTGCCAGCCGCTGCTCGCCAGTAATCCCGGTTTCTACAGCTGCTATCAGCCGGTCGGTGATTTCCCGGACGTGGCCGTGTCACCAAAGCTGATCATCACCCGATTTATCGCCGCGTTCGGCTCGGGAGTGACCGGCGTGCTGTGAGCGCTACGGCGCGCTGGCGATGTGCTCGCCACGGCTGGAAAAATGCATCGGCAACTCGCCACTCAAACCATCGGGGTGATCGCTCGGCACGGCAAAGTGCCAGTTGCGCACGCTGCGCAATGCATGCTCGTCGAGGACCGGGTCGCCACTGGATTCAACCAGCTTGGCCGCGTTGACGCGACCACTGCCGTCGACGGCGACGTGCACTAGCACGCGACCATCCAGATGCCCGCGCAACTCGTCCCACGACATCGAGGCATCGACCGGCGTCGTCAGCGGCAACAGTTCCACTGGCTCGGCATGCGTAGCCGCCACGATCACGCGGATGGTTCCGTTCGTGCTTGTGCGATGTGTTTGCACCACGCCGCGTGGGGCATGCCAACGCGATGTTGCGAGCGGGGAATGCCGTACGTGCGTCACCACATGATGAGCCGCGGTGATGCGGCGTGCCGCACCACGCCACTCGGCAGTCTGCGCACTGATCCAGCTGGTGCCGGCGATACCGATCACCAATGCCAGCAGGCTCAGGCTGCTGGTCGTTCGCAGGCGCAGCATGACGTGCCAGACAGCAGGATGACGCTGTACGGTGCTTTGATGTTCGCGGTCACGGCCGCTCGAGGATCGCGGTCACGCCCATGCCGCCGGCGGTACAGATCGAGATCAGGCCGCGGCCGGAACCCTTCAGCTCCAGCATCCGGGCCAGCGTGGCGACAATCCGCGCACCTGTGGCGGCAAACGGATGGCCCACTGCCAGGCTGGAACCGTGCACGTTGAGCTTGGCCGGATCGATCGCTCCCAGTGGCGCATCCAGGCCGAGCCGGCTCTTGCAGTAGTCGGCGCTTTCCCACGCGCGCAACGTGCACAGCACCTGCGCCGCGAACGCCTCGTGGATCTCGTAGTAGTCGAAGTCCTGCAGGGTCAGTCCCTGCCGCGCCAGCATGCGCGGCACCGCGACGGTCGGCGCCATCAGCAGGCCTTCGCCGTGGACGAAATCCACCGCGGCCACTTCGGCATCGCGCAGGTAGGCCTGGATCTTCAGGCCACGCTGTGCGGCCCACTCGTCGCTGGCCAGCAGCACGGCGGCCGCGCCATCGGACAGGCCGGTGGAATTGCCCGCCGTGAGCGTGCCGTGGCCGGAGGTCTTGTCGAACGCCGGCTTCAACGAAGCCAGCTTTTCCATCGTCGAATCCGGCCGCAGGAAACCGTCACGCTTGAGGCCACGGAACGGCACGATCAGATCGTCGAAGAAACCGTCGGCGTACGCGGCGGCCAGCTTGTGATGGCTATCCACTGCCAGCTGATCCTGCGCCTCGCGGGTGATCCGCCATTCCTTCGCCATCTGCTCGCAGTGGTCGCCCATCGACTTGCCGGTGCGTGGCTCGGCCACGCCGGGGAAGGAGGGCTTCAGCTCGCTGAAGGAAAACCCGTGCAGCGCCACCTTCAACTTGTCCAGCGGCGTCTTCGCCCGGTTCATTGCCAGCAGGCGCTTGCGCAGGCGCGTGCCGTAGACGATCGGTACATCGCTGGTGGTATCCGAGCCGCCGGCGACACCGGCCTCGATCTGACCTGCCGCAATCTTGTTGGCGACATTGATCGTATTGTCCAGCGAAGTACCGCAGGCACGCGCGGTAGTGATGCCCGGCGTGGTCGGCGCCAGCCCGGAACTCAACACCGCCTCGCGCGCCAGGTTCCAGTCCGAGGCGTGCTTGATCACCGCGCCCATCGCCACTTCGCCCAGCTCCACGCCATGCAGCCCGAACCGTTCGACCAGCGCGCCGAGCACCTTCACCGACATGCCGAAATTGCCAACATCGGCATACGCAGTGTTGTTGCGGCAGAACGGGATGCGCACACCACCGATCACTCCGACGCGCTTTTGCGTGTTTTCCATGCTCGAAACAGTCCGTAACTCAAGTCCGGCAAGGCTAACCCGCCATGCCGTGCGGCGAAAGCCCAAAACGCTGAATGGTAGAATTCGGCTTCTTTACCAATCGTTCGGATGACTGCCTGTGGAAGCGCAAACACTGCTCGCCCTGCCTGTGGTGCTCGCGCTGGAACCGGTCGCCGGCGAAACGCCAGCGCGCATGACGCTCAGCCGCGACGAAGCCGCCGAGTTGGCCGAGCTGATTGCCGCCGACCTGCATGTGCTGGTGCCGCAGGTCGATGCCGTGCGGCTGGCGCTGGCCGGGGCATTCTTCGACCAGGCCGAGCTGTTGCGGCCGGGCTTCCCGGTCTGGGCGACACTGGATGAACTGGCCCGGCGCGTGCCGCGTGGCCGGCTGGACAACGTGGTCGCCTTTGGCAGCCACGACGGTCGCATGCCGGCCCAGCCACTGGAACCCTCGACAGTCTTCGCCAATGGCCCGATGCGACTGCTGCCGATGAGCCTCCTCGCGCCCGCGGCACTGGCCGACGAGTTGTCCGAGCAAATCGAGATCCAGCTAGTCGGCCGCGGCGAAGCCGGTACACGCACCGCCGACTGGCTGATGCGCACGCTCGGCATCCGGCTGGAGCATGTGCGCTATCTCAGCCGCAATGACCTGCTGGCTCTGACCTGCGTGCAGTACGAGCACGTCAACCTGGCTTCGCTGTGGACGCTGCTGGAAGCGGCACTGCTGAGACCTGACCTGGCCGAATCCGCGCTCAGCGCGCGCGGCCTCGGCTTGCGTTACACCGATGGCAGGGTAGAGGCACAGTCGCCGGCACAGTGGCTGGCCGAGCAGGAAGGCGACCCCGCGCAGCGGAGGCACGGGTTTGCCGGCATCGTATTCGAGCTGCGCCAGTACGCCGCGCTGCTCGATGCGCATCAGTTGCCGCTATTGCTGCAATCGGTCGCTGGGCGCGAAGCCGAGGCCGCGACCGGCTATCTGCTGGAGACCCTGGCCGCGGTCGAGCCCGGTTACGACCCGCCGGCACTATTCGCACATGAAGCGCCCGGCTTGGGCGTGGTCGCGCTTACCGTGGCGCAGCGCGGCGATGGTGGCGCTGCCCGTGCGCTGGCGCATGGCTATCCACTGCAACCGCAGGCGCTGGGGGCCTTGCTGGCGCTGCTGGCCGACCGCTACGGCATCGCCGCCGAACTGCACGCGCTGGGCCGGATCGTCCTGGATGACCGCGGCCAGCTCGGCGCCCCGGCGACCGCGCTGCATTGATTCTGCAATGATTTCAGCCAACGGTTTACCGCCGCGGCATTTGTACTGTGGCGGAAACTCGGCGCATGATGGACTGGCGCCGACAGGGGGCGCTCTCCAGCTGACGGAATGACCATGCGGCCGCACAAGTCTGCCGAGGTATTGCCTACGCTTCTCCACGGACCGGACTGGCCCGTAAGAATCTTGAACGGCGCTCCCGCGCTGTTGGCCTATCTCGACTGCGAACAGCGCTTTTGCTACGCCAACGAAACCCATCGCAGCTGGCTCGGCATTGATCCGCAAGCCATGCTCGGCCAGCGCCTGATCGACGTGGTCGGCAAGCGCAACCACCAACTGGCCAGCCCGGCACTGGATCTGGCTTACGCCGGTCAGACGGCCAGCTATGAGGGTGAGCTCTACAACGGTGACGAGCGGCGCTACGCTCACGGTAATTTCCATCCGGATTTCGATACTGCTGGCAAGGTGCGCGGCGTGTTCACCGCACTGATCGACATCACTGAGCGGCGCACGCTGGAACTGCAGCTGCATGAGAGTGAACAGCGCTTCTTCGGCGCGTTCCAGCACGCCGCGATCGGCATGGCCCTGGTCGCGCCGGATGGCCTGTGGCTGCAGACCAACGCCGCGTTCTGCACGATGATGGGATACAGCGAGGACGAGTTGCGGCAGCTCACCACGCGCGACATCACGCATCCGGACGATGTGGCCTATAGCGACCAGCTGCACGCGCAGATGCTGGTGGATCGGGTCGAGTCGTGCCATCTGGAAAAGCGTTACCTGCACAAGAATGGCAATGTGGTGCATGCGCAGCTGAGTGTATCGCTGGTGCGCGGCGACGACGATGCGCCACGCCATTTCGTTGTGCAGATCCAGGACATCAGCCAGCGCAAGACCTTCGAGGATGCACTGCACCGCGAGCGCGAACTGGCCGAAGTAACCCTGCGTTCGATCGGCGACGCGGTGATCACCACCGATCCGCAGCTGCGCATCACCTCGCTCAACCCGATCGCCGAGGCGATGACCGGCTGGACCAGCGGCGAGGCGCAGGGCAGGCTGATCGAGGATATCTTCCAGTTGTTCGACCCCCAGCACACCGAGCCGGTGGCCAATCCGCTGCGCGCGGCGATCGAGCACAACACCATCGTCGATCTCGCCGGCAAGACCTTGTTGCGACACCGACATGGTTTCGATACACCGGTGGAGGATTCCTCCGCACCGATCCACGACCATGCCGGCAACGTGATCGGCGGCGTGCTGGTGTTTCACGATGTCAGCGAGACCCGCTCGCTGGCGCTGAAGATGATCCACCTGACCCAACACGACACGCTCACCGGACTACCCAACCGCAGCCAGCTGCATGGCCACATCGAGCAGGCGCTGGCGGTCGCGGCGAGGCGACAGCAGCATGCCGCGCTGCTGTACATCGACATCGACAATTTCAAGCAGGTCAACGAGCTCTACAGCCAGGCCGACGGCGACCGCGTGCTGCGCGCGCTGGTGACACAGATCCGTCGCTGCCTGCCTGGCGACGAGCTGATGAGCCGTTACGGCGGCGACGAGTTCGTGGTGGTGCTGCCGCATCTGGAGGGTGTCGGCGAAGCGGCCAGCCTGTGCCAGACGCTGATCAACCATTGCGAACAGACCCGCGTCGACGGCCTGCCCGAGCTGGCCCTGCGCGTCAGCATCGGCATCAGCGTCTATCCGGACGATGCCACCGGACCGGAGAACCTGCTGCAGTGCGCGGAGACCGCGCTGGTGGCCGCCAAGGCGCAGGGGCAGCACGGTTACCGCTTCTATACCGCGTCGATGAACGAGCGGATGCGCGCACGGCGACGGATCGAGGTGGCGCTGCGGCAGGCGTTGCCGCGCCACGAGCTGAGCCTGCACTACCAACCCAAGGTGGATGCGCACAGCAGCCGCATTGTCGGCGCCGAGGCGTTGCTGCGCTGGCATGTCAACGGGCGCGAACTGCACAAGCCGGACCAGTTCATCCCGGTCGCCGAGGACAGCGGGCTGATACTGCCGATCGGCGCCTGGGTACTTCGCCAGGCCTGCAAGCAGGCGCGACTGTGGCAGCAGCAGGGCCACATCGTGCCGATTTCGGTGAACGTCTCGCCATTGCAGTTCCAGCATGCGGATTTCTACAGCTGGCTCGACGATGTGCTGAGTGAAAGCGGGCTCGATGCCGACCTGCTCGAACTGGAGCTGACCGAGCGCATGGTGATGTCCGGCGACGCCACCACCGGGCTGCTGCGAAGGATCCGGCAGCGTGGCGTGCGGCTGTCGCTGGATGACTTCGGCACCGGCTACTGCAGCCTGTCCTACCTGAAGCATTTCCCGATCGATGCGTTGAAGATCGACCGCGTGTTCGTACGCGACCTGCCCGCCGACCACGACACCGCCACGATCACCCGCGCAATCATCGCGATGGCGCGCAGCCTCAACAAGGAAGTGATCGCCGAAGGCGTGGAGACGCGCGAGCAGGGCACCTTCCTGCGCCATGCCGGGTGTTCGCAGCTGCAAGGTTTCCTGTACGGCAAGCCGATGCCAGCCGCCGAATTGCAGGAGTTGCTGGTCAGGCCTGCCTGAGCCGTCTCATTCGCCCGTCAGGCTCTCGTACATCCAGTAATGGCAGCGTTGCATGCCGAGATCGGCATAAGTCGCCTGCGCGCGCTGGTTTTCGGTTTCCACGTACAGCCGCAGTCCGACCGCACCGGCGGCACCGGCGCGTCGCTCGACCTCCGCGTACAGCGCGCGGAACACGCCGCCGCGACGGGCAGCAGGCGCGACATACACGCTCTGGATCCACCAGAAATCGCCGCAGCGCCAGTCGCTCCATTCGTAAGTCACCAGCAGGCTGCCCACGGCGGCGCCATCACGTTCGGCGACCAGGTAGAAACCGCGCTGCTCGCGCTCGAAGACGCCGCGGATACCACGCTCCAGCACCGCCGGATCGAGCCGCTTCTGCTCGGTTTCCCAAGCCATCGCGGCGTTCCAGGCAAGCAGTTCGGGAAGATCGGCGGGTGTGGCGGCGCGAATCAGCAGCGATGGCACGGAGCGACTCCAGTGAGCGGAACGATGCCGCACATCCTAGCGTGCGCCGTCTTCACATGCTGTCGCGTAGGGTCGGGGCCGGTATCGGCACGCCCGGGACAGCAAGAACATGCCCGGCGATAACTGCAACGGCCTGCCCGCGACCCGATTGCGTGTACACCCAAGGAAAGCTCGAATTTTGAATATTGGAAGCACACTCGATCTGCTCAAACTGCGCCGCCTGCGCGCGTTCCGCCGGCATCGTGCAGCCCTGCGTACGAAGCCCGAGCAGGAGCCGGCCCTGCGCGCGGAACTTTTAAGCGCCGACCAGATGGAGCGTCATGGCCAGACCCTGGCCGGCCAGCACCGGCTGAGCACGCGTGTGAGCGCGAACCTGCTGCTGGCGCGACTGGCCGACAACGAGTCGGTGCTGATCCATGCCTGCGAACGACTCACCGCAGCGACCCGGCTGCGGCGACGCATCACCCCGGCCGGCGAGTGGCTGCTGGACAACTTCTACCTGATCGAGGAACAGATCCGCATCGCCCGCCGGCATCTGCCGAAGGGCTACAGCCGCGAACTGCCGCGACTGCAGAACGGTCCGTCGGTCGATCTGCCGCGCGTCTACGACATCGCGCTGGAAATCATTTCGCATGGCGATGGCCGCGTCGACATCAGCAGCCTGAGCCGCTTCATCAACGCCTATCAGACCGTCACTCCGCTCAAGCTGGGCGAGCTGTGGGCGATCCCGATCATGTTGCGGCTGGCGTTGATCGAGAACCTGCGCCGGGTCGCCGCACGGGTGATGGCGGACTGGCGCTATCGCGGCAAGGCGGCGCGCTGGGCCGACGCGATGACCAGCACCGCCGAGCGCGACCCGAAGAGCGTGGTGCTGGTGGTTGCCGACATGGCACGCTCGAACCCGCCGATGACCGGCCCGTTCGTCGCCGAGATGGCGCGCCGGCTGCAAGGGCAGAGCCCTGCGCTGGCACTGCCACTGAGCTGGATCGAGCAACGCCTGTCCGAGTCGGGCCAGAGCATCGAGCATCTGGTGCAGCTGGAGGCGCAGCAGCAGGCCGCCCACCAGGTGTCGGTTGGCAACAGCATCGGCAGCTTGCGCGCGCTGTCGGCAATCGACTGGCGCGACTTCGTCGAGCACACCAGCCTCGTCGAGCAACGACTGCGCGAGGATCCGGCCGGCGTGTATGCCACGATGGATTTCGCCACCCGCGATCATTACCGCCACGTAGTCGAAGCGCTGGCGCGCAAACAGGTGCCGAGCGAACAGCAGGTGGCCGACGCGGTGATCGAGCTGTGTGAGGACGACGCGCTGACAAGGGATGCCGCATCGCTGCAGCGGCATGTCGGCTTCTATCTGGTCGACCGGGGTCGACGAACACTCGAGCAAAAGCTCGGCGTACGGCCTCCGCTCGCCGAAACGCTGCGTCGTTTGCTCGACCGGGCACCGTTGCCGATCTACCTCGGCCTGCTGGCCCTGCTCACCTTCCTGTTCGCGCGCCCGCTGGTGCAGGCGGCTGCGCACGATCAACTGCCACTGTGGACGCTGATCGTGATCGCGATACCGGCCACCATCCTCGCCAGCCAACTGGGGTTGAGCCTGCTCAACTGGTTGGCCACGCTGACCGTGGCGCCGCAGCGGTTGCCGCGGATGGATTATTCGAAGGGCCTTCCGGCCAGCGCACGCACGCTGGTGGTAATCCCGAGCATGATCGGCGGTGCGCAGGACATCGAGGATCTGGTCGAGTCACTGGAGGTGCGCTTTCTCGCCAACCGCGACGAACACTTGCACTTCGCGCTGCTCACCGATTTCACCGATGCGGATAGCGAAACGCTGCCCGATGATGCGGCGCTGCTGCGGCTGGCGCGTCGGCGTATCGAGGCGCTGAACGACCAATACGCCACCGCGCAGGCCGACCGCTTCTTCCTGTTCCACCGGCCACGCCTGTGGAACGCGGCCGAACAGTGCTGGATGGGTCACGAGCGCAAGCGCGGCAAGCTGGCCGATCTCAACGGGCTGCTGCGTGGCAACGCGCACGACCGCTTCCTGCTGATCGCTGGCGACATCGCGACGCTGCCGCCGGTGCAATACGTCATCACGCTGGATACCGACACCCAGCTGCCGCGCGATTCCGCGCACAAGTTCGTCGGCGCCATCGATCACCCGCTCAACCGTGCGGTATATGACCCCGAACTGCGGCGCGTGGTTGCCGGCTACGCGATCCTGCAGCCACGCGTGGGCATCAGCCTGCCCAGCACCGCGCGGTCACGTTATGCGCAGCTGTACGGCAGCGACGCCGGCATCGATCCGTATACGCAGATGGTTTCGGACGTCTATCAGGATGTGTTCCACGAAGGCTCGTTCATCGGCAAGGGCATCTATGCGATCGATGCGTTCGAGCGCACCCTGGACGGCCGCTTCCCGGAAAACCGCATTCTCAGCCACGACCTGGTCGAGGGTTGCCACGCCCGCGCGGGCCTGCTCAGCGACGTGCAGTTATACGAGGAATATCCGTCGCGCTACAGCGCCGATGTGAAGCGCCGCCATCGCTGGATCCGCGGCGACTGGCAGCTGATGCCATGGCTGTTGCCATGGGCACCGACCGCGCACGACGGCTGGCGCCGCAATGCGCTGACCGCGCTGTCGCGCTGGAAGATTCTCGACAACCTGCGCCGCAGCCTGGTGCCGACCTCGCTGCTGCTGTTGCTGATGATCGGCTGGCTGGTGATCTCGCCGGCGCTGTCGTGGATGCTGGCGGTGCTGGCGATGGTGCTGATTCCACCATTGCTGTCGGCCTTGCTGGATCTGGTGCAGAAGCCGACCGAGGTGCAGCTGGATCAGCATCTGCGCGCCGCGCTGCGCGCGATGGGCCAGCACTTTGCGCGGATGGCGCTGGCGCTCGCGTGGTTGCCGCATGAAGTGCTGTACAGCCTCGATGCGATCGTGCGCACGCTATGGCGGATGCTGGTCAGTGGACGCCTGCTGCTGCAATGGCAGACCTCCAGCGACGTGGAACGGCACAGCAATAACGCGCCCGGAACGCTGTGGCGCCTGATGTGGGTCGGCCCGCTGCTGGCGGTCTTGCTGGCCGTGACGCTGGCGCTGCAACGTCCGCTGGTGCTGATCCTCGCTGCACCACTGTTGGTGCTGTGGCTGCTGTCGCCCACGATCGCCTGGTGGATCAGCAAACCACGCGTGCCCACCACGTTTGCGCCGAACACAGTGCAGTTGCGCTTCCTGCGCACACTGGCGCGACGGACTTGGGCCTTCTTCGACGCGCATGTCGGCCCGGACGATCACTGGCTGCCGCCGGACAACCTGCAGGAACAGCCCGCGCCAGCGATTGCCCACCGCACCTCGCCCACCAATATCGGGCTGGCCTTGCTGGCGAATCTGGCCGGCCATGATTTCGGTTTCCTCAGCACCGGCCGGCTGCTCGAACGCACGCGCCAGACGCTGGCCACGATGCACACGTTGCCGCGCCATCGCGGCCATTTCTACAACTGGTACGACACGCTGAGCCTGCAGCCGCTGGCGCCGCTGTATATCTCGGCGGTGGACAGCGGCAACCTCGCCGGCCATCTGCTGACCTTGCGCCCGGGCCTGCTGGGGCTGCTCGACGAACCAGTATTCCAGCCAAGCGCGCTGCAAGGCCTGCTCGATACCCTCGGCGTGCTGCACGACACGCTCGACAGCGTCGGACTCGATGCGTTGAAGCCGATGCAGCAGGCACTGGAAACTGCGCTGGCCACGCCACTGACCACCACCAGCGCGGCCCTGGCCGTGCTGCAACGCCAACTCGACGATGCCCATGCGCTGGCGCAGACAATCGCTGTCGAGCCCGGCAGCGATGCGGAATTCTGGCTTGATGCATTGCTGGTCCAGTGCAGCGACCTATACGACGAAGCGATCGCGTTCAATCTCGATCCGCCATCCGATGATGACGGCGGCTTCAGCGGCATCCCCACGCTGCGGCAGCTGGCGCGGATCGAGCCATTGTGCTGGCCGTCCGCACACGACGCCGACACCCTGCGTGAACGGGCAAACGCGCGCATCGCCGCGATCGAACACCTCGCGCAGCAGGCCGGCGAACTGGCGCTGATGGATTACCGCTTCCTGTACGACAGCGCGCGCGACTTGCTGGCGATCGGCTACAACGTCGACGAGCGCCGGCTCGATGCGGGCTTTTACGACCTGCTGGCCTCGGAGGCACGGCTGGCCAGCTTCGTCGCGATCGCGCAAGGCCAGTTGCCGCAGGACAACTGGTTCTCGCTGGGCCGGTTGCTGACCACCAGTGGCGGCGAACCGGTGCTGCTGTCGTGGACCGGTTCGATGTTCGAATACCTGATGCCGATGCTGGTGATGCCGAGCTACGAAGGCACTTTGCTCGACCAGACCTGCCGCGCCGCGGTGGCGCGGCAGATCGAATACGGCAACCAGTTGAACCTGCCGTGGGGTGTTTCCGAATCCGGTTACAACACACTCGATGCGCATTTCACCTATCAGTACCGCGCGTTCGGCGTGCCTGGACTCGGCCTGAAACGCGGACTCGGCGACGACGTGGTGATCGCGCCGTATGCCAGCGTCATGGCGATGATGGTGGCGCCGGCTGCGGCCACCCGGAACCTGCAGCGGCTGGCGGAGGTTGGCGCGCAAGGGCGCTTCGGCCTGTACGAAGCGATCGACTACACCCCGGCGCGGTTGCCGCTGGGGCAGACCTCGGCGCTGGTGCGCTCGTTCATGGTGCATCACCAGGGCATGAGCCTGCTGGCGCTGGACTACGCGCTGCTGGGCAAGCCGATGCAGCGGCGCTTCGAATCCGATCCACAGTTCCAGGCCACCAGCCTGCTGCTGCAGGAGCGCATTCCGCGCACCGCCGCCGAATACATACATACGTCCAGTGTCCCCGAAACGGACAGCCATTCGCGCGCCGCCGAAGCGCGCCTGCGTGTGTTCGCCGATCCGGACCGGCTGCGTCCGGCGGTGCAGCTGCTGTCGAACGGCCATTACCACGTCATGCTCAGCAGCGCCGGTGGCGGCTACAGCCGTTGCGGCGAACTGGCCGTGACGCGCTGGCGCGAGGACATCACGCGCGACCACTGGGGCATGTTCTGCTACCTGCGCGATGTCGCCAGCGGCGAGTACTGGTCCACCACGTATCAACCCACGCTGAAGAAGACCGAGCTGTTCGAAGCGATCTTCTCCGATGCACGCGCCGAGTTCCGCGTGCGCGAACGCGACTTCGACGCGCACACCGAAATCGTGGTATCGCCGGAAGACGATATCGAACTGCGCCGCACCCGCATCACCAATCGCAGCCGCACGCGGCGCACGATCGAGCTGACCAGCTACGCCGAAGTGGTGCTGGCGCCGGCCCTGGCCGATGCGCTGCATCCGGCCTTCAGCAAGCTGTTCGTGCAGACCGAACTGGTGCGCGAGCTGCAGGCGATCGTGTGCACCCGCCGGCCACGCGCGCACGACGAAGCGGTGCCGTGGATGTGCCACCTGCTGGCGGTGCACGACGCCGACATCGACGAGATCTCGTATGAAACCGATCGCGCGCGCTTCATCGGCCGTGGCCGCAGCGCGGCGCAACCGCAGATGCTGGATCGCGAGCAGGCGCGGTTGTCCAACAGCGCCGGTTCGGTGCTCGATCCGGTGGTCGCGATCCGCTGCCGCATCACGCTGGAGCCGGAGCAGTCGGCCACGATTGATCTGGTCACCGGCATGGCCAACAGTCGCGACGCCTGCGTGCAGCTGATCGGCAAATACCGCGACCGCCATCTCGCCGACCGCGTGTTCGACCTGGCCTGGACGCACAGCCAGGTGCTGCTGCGCCAGCTCAACGCCAGCCTCGCCGACGCGCAGCTGTACGAGCACATGGCCACCTCGATCATCTACCCGAACGCGAACCTGCGCGCCGAAGCCGCCGTGCTGCGCGGCAACCGCCGCGGCCAGTCCGGCCTGTGGGGGCAGGCGATCTCCGGCGATCTGCCGATCGTGCTGCTGCAGATCAGCGACCCGGCACGGATCGAGCTGGTGCGCCAGCTGGTGCAGGCGCATGCGTACTGGCGGCTGAAAGGGCTGGCGGTCGATCTGGTGATCTGGAACGAGGATCGCGCCGGCTACCGGCAGGAGTTGCAGGACGCGATCATGGGCCTGATCGCCTCCGGCAGCGAGGCCAGCCTGCTCGATCGCCCCGGTGGCATCTTCGTGCGCCCCGCGCAGCAGTTGTCCAGCGAGGACCGGATGGTAGTGCAGGCCAGCGCGCGCATCATCCTGGCCGACAACCGTGGCAGCCTCGCCGAGCAGATCAGCCGGCGCCTGGTCGAAACCCATGCGCCACGCTTCGAACCGAGCCGGCCGAAACGTATCGCCAGCGCACTCGCGCCGGTCGCAGTCACGCTGCCCACGCTGCAGCTGGCCAATCCGCATGGCGGCTTCACCGCCGACGGCCGCGAATACGTGGTCGTGCTGGCGGATGGCGACAGCACGCCCGCGCCATGGTCGAACGTGTTGGCCAACCCACACTTCGGCACGGTGATCTCCGAGAGCGGCAGCGCGTATACCTGGGCCGAAAACGCGCACGAATTCCGGCTGACCCCGTGGCACAACGATCCGGTCGGCGATGCCGGCGGCGAGGCGCTGTACCTGCGCGACGAGGAAACCGGCCAGGTGTGGTCGCCGACGCCGTTGCCCGCGCGTGGCAACGGCGAGTACATCACCCGCCACGGCTTCGGCTACAGCGTATTCGAGCACACCGAGGACGGCATCCATTCCGAGTTGTGGGTGTATGTGGCGCTGGATGCCTCGGTGAAATTCTCGGTGCTGAAGTTGCGCAACGACTCCGGCCAGCCGCGCAAGCTCAGCGTCACCGGCTACGTCGAGTGGCTGCTGGGCGATTTGCGCGAGAAGACAGCGATGCACGTGGTCACCGAATCGGACACGGCCAGCGGCGCGTTGTTCGCGCGCAACGCGTACAACAGCGAGTTCCCGAACCGGGTGGCGTTCTTCGACCTCGAAGATCCATCGCGCACCATCGACGGCGACCGCGGCGAATTCCTCGGCCGCAACGGCAGCATGGGCGCACCCGCCGCACTGGGCCGCACGCATCTGTCCGGCCGCCTCGGCACCGGACTCGATCCCTGCGCGGCCCTGCAGTCGAACCTCACGCTGGACGACGGTGAGCAGCGGCAGGTGATCTTCCGGCTCGGGCTGGGCCGCAATGCCACCGACGCCGGCGCGCTGGTGCAGCGTTTCCGCGGCAACGGCTCGGCCGCCGATGCGCTGGCCAGGGTGCGTGCGCACTGGGCGCGCACGCTGGGCGCAGTGCAGGTCCGCACGCCGGAGCCAGCGCTCGATGTGCTGGCCAACGGCTGGCTGCTGTACCAGACCATCGCCTGCCGGTTGTGGGCACGCAGCGGCTACTACCAGTCCGGCGGCGCATTCGGCTTCCGCGACCAGTTGCAGGATTCGATGGCGGTGATCCATGCCGCGCCCGAACTGGCACGCGCGCAAGTACTGCTATGCGCTGCCCACCAGTTCCCCGAAGGCGACGTGCAGCACTGGTGGCATCCGCCGCTGGATCGCGGCGTGCGCACCACCTGTTCCGACGACTACCTGTGGCTGCCACTGGCCGCCAGCCGCTACGTGCTGGCCACCGCCGACACCGGCGTGCTCGATGAAAAGGTTGGCTATATCGAAGGTCGGCCGCTGCATCCGGGCGAGGAGTCCTACTACGACCTGCCGCAACATTCCGGCCTGCGCGAAACGCTGTACCAGCATTGCATGCGCGCGATCGAGCACAGCCTGCCACGCGGCGCACACGGGCTGCCGCTGATCGGCAGCGGCGACTGGAACGACGGCATGAACCGGGTCGGCGAAAAGGGCTTCGGTGAAAGCGTGTGGCTGGGTTTCTTCTCCTGCGAAGTGCTGACGCGCTTCGCCGAAGTGGCCCGGCTGCATGCGGATGAAACCTTCGCACTGCGCTGCGAGGACGAAGTCGCCAAGCTGCGCAACGCGCTGGAGCAGCACGCCTGGGATGGCGCCTGGTATCGCCGCGCCTACTTCGACGACGGCACACCGCTCGGTTCCAGCAGCAACGACGAATGCCGCATCGACTCGATCGCGCAGAGCTGGTCGGTGCTGTCCCATTCCGGCTCACCCGAACGCCAGCAACAGGCGATGACCTCGCTCGACCAGCATCTGGTCCGGCGCGATGCCGGCCTGGTGCAACTGCTCGATCCGCCGTTCGACAAGTCGCCACTGGACCCCGGCTACATCAAGGGCTACGTCCCCGGCGTGCGCGAGAATGGCGGCCAGTACACCCACGCCGCGATCTGGGCCACGATGGCCTTCGCCGAACTCGGCGACAGCGCACGCGCCTGGGAACTGCTGCGCATGATCAACCCGGTCAGCCACGGCAGCGACGCGACTGAAATGGATGTCTACAAGGTCGAGCCCTACGTGGTCAGCGCCGACGTCTACGGAGTCGAGCCGCACGTGGGCCGCGGTGGCTGGAGCTGGTACACCGGTTCGGCCGGCTGGATGTACCGGCTGATCGTCGAGTCGCTACTCGGCCTGCGGCTGGAAGCCACCCGCCTGCGCTTCGCACCGGTGTTGCCCGCCGAGTGGGAAGGGTTCTCGCTGGACTATCGCCATCACGACACGCTGTACCGAATCAACCTGCGACAGAGCGATGTCGGCACAGTGAGTACTGTGTGGCTGGATGGTGTGGCGCAGGCGGATGGCTGCATTGCGCTTGTGGATGATGGGGTGGAGCACAGCGTGGAGCTCAATCATCCGCGCGCGTAAATGTCTCTGATCCCTTTGATGGCTGTGGGTCAGGTTGCAGGAATACACTGCACATTGAAATCTACTTAGCGTTAGCACCCAATGGCACTTCACGATTGCGCCCACACATTTGAAGAACTAGCTATAACTGTTCTTCCCGCTCTCATGGCTAAGATGCAATCCGCACTCGCCGACCCGCGACAAATGGAAGCATTTGCGCAACCCGGCGCAGGTGTCAAAGCACTACTCAATGAGTTCGAGCTTACTCAAGATTTCCCGGGCTGCTATGTCCTGCAAGAAAACGGAAAGCCAATTTACGTCGGAATTTCAAGGGGTGTGATTGGCCGCCTGAGGCAACATGTATTCGGAAAGACTCACTTTGATGCTAGCTTGGCGTTTCGAATCGCAATGAAAAAACATCCCGACGAAACCGTTGCCAAGCTCACTCGCTCCGACGCAATGTTGAACCCGCTGTTTGGCACTTCATTCGCTGAAGCCCAAGCTTACTTACGCTCGTTGCAAGTCGCATACGTCGCGATCGAGAATCCGCTTGAGCTGTATTTGTTCGAGCCTTACTGTGCACTCAAACTCGACACTCATCAGTGGAACTCGTTTAGGACTCACTGAGTTGAGTACTAACAATTCATTCAAGCCGAAGCCGCTTCGTGGCTCGGCTTAATTCGGGCGTTTATGTGTTTGGGAACCAACGATGAAACTCGGAAGGAACGACCGTTGTTGGTGCGGCTCAGGCGTCAAGTTCAAAAAGTGCCACCTTGGACGTGAGTCACAATCACCGGTTAAATCATGGGAAGCAAGCGCCATATCGAAGAAGGCGTTCGCCGTAAAGTTTTGTTCTGCCCCTGCCGCAATGCATGCCGATTGCACAGGTCTCATTGTTCGAGCACACACCGTCCCAAAGTCTGGAAGTCTCGCAAAGATTGCAGAGAACGGTCATGTATACGCATTCGTCCCAACACTCGAAGACCTCATCAAGCATGACGGCGTCCTTCCACCGAAGTTGGTGGGTGTTAATGGGGCTTCAACATTCACCGGTTTTTGCTCAAAGCACGACAACGAGTTATTTGCACCTGTCGAACAGGAGAACTTTTCGAGTCGACCCGATCAGTGTTTCTTGCTTTCCTACCGAGCTTACGCCCGCGAGGTCTATACGAAGAAAGCCGCAGCAGCCTCGGCAAAACAACACTTGATATTGGATCGCGGCAAGCCAGTCATCGAACAGATTGGCATTCAGGCCACCAGCGCGGCCTATGGTTTGGGACTTTCCGCTGCGCTTAATGATATCGAGCACCACCAGCCAAGGTTTGAAGCACCACTACTCTCGGGCGACTACTCGGCTGTACGAGCTTATGTCATCTCGTTCGATGCACCGCCTCCAGTTATGTGCAGCGGAAGTTTCGCGCCTGAGCAGGATTTCGCCGGTTTGACGCTTCAAGATCTCGCTGACTTGTCTGTCATTCCTCACTTGATAAGCGTGACATCATTCTTTGGCGGACTACACGGGCATGTCGTCTTTGTGTGGCTTCCGGATGACGACCCCGTCTGCCTTCCTTTCGTAAGGAGCTTAGCCTCTATTCCAGATTCCGACCTTTCTTCAGCACTGGTTCGATTCATGTTCGAGTTCTTTGAGAACGTACACATAAATCCCTCTTGGTGGCGTGGGCTGTCGCAAGCACACCAAGAGGCGCTCATCCGCCGCATGGCCGCTTCCGCCAATCCTCAACTCGAGCGTTCGGCAGATTGCCTGCGCCCCGACGAGTGGAGCGTTTCACCATGGGCAGTGGTAAAGCGCGAATGGATCGGCGCTCATCCGTGAAGCTAACCTTTCCCTCAAGCGTACCTACCTATGACAGGTGCGCTTGAGTCAAACTTTGATCGCCAAACACATCGGGATTCAACATGCAGATGTCAGGCATCCCGTTCGGCACGACTGACTGGTCGACGATCGAACGAACTGAACACAAAGGCGTCAGCGGCATCGCCTACTGGCGTACACAGCAGCTTGGAAGCATCCGCGTTCGGATGGTCGAGTACACGCCTGGCTACTTCGCGGATCACTGGTGCGTTAAGGGGCACGTACTGCTGTGTGTCGATGGAGAGCTTCACACCGAACTGGAAGACGGCCGCAAGTTCACCCTGACCGCTGGCATGAGCTATCAAGTCGCCGACAACGCGGAGCCGCACCGGTCGTTCACCGAAGTCGGGGCTAAGCTTTTCATTGTCGATTGAAGACCACGCGCACACCCTTTCATCGAGCAGACTCACTTCACCCATGACCCTCATCCGCCCCTTCCAGGAAACCGACTGGCCCGCCGTCTGGTCGATCCTGCACGCGACCTTCCAGTCCGGCGACACACTCGCCAACTCACCGCAAAGCACCGAGGCTGAAACGCGCCGGGCCTGGGTAGAGCTTCCGGCCGCGACCTTCGTGGCCTGTGCGCCGAACGGGCAGGTGTTGGGCAGCTATATCCTCAAGCCCAACCAGCCGGGTCTTGGCAGTCACGTCTGCAACTGTGGCTATGTGGTCGCCGCTGAGGCACAAGGTCAGGGCATTGCATCGGTGATGTGCGTGCACTCGCAAGTGGAAGCGCTGTCGATGGGCTTTCTCGCGATGCAGTTCAACCTGGTCGTATCGACCAACGAACGCGCCGTGCGCCTGTGGAAGAAGCTTGGCTTCAGCGTGGTCGGCACGCTGCCGCGGGCTTTCCGGCACCAGCGCCTCGGCTTGGTCGATGCGCTGGTGATGTTCAAGGAGCTCGGGGAAATAACGAATGCCAAATGACGATCGCACCAAGGTCATTCACCGCAGGACGCCGGAATCGGCGGCCATGGTGGCAAACGTCAAACGAGCGATGGCGATCACCACCGCACTTAACCGCTTGACGTTCGACGATGCCGACGAAATCCGGGCCTTGTTCAGCGAACTCATCGGTAAAAAGGTCGACGAGAGCTTTTCGCTGATCCCGCCGTTCTATACCGCCGGCGGGGACGAAATCCGCGTCGGGCGCAATGTCTTCGTCAATCAGAACTGCACGTTCTATGACCTCGGCGGCCTCGACATCGCGGACGATGTGATGATCGGGCCGAACGTGAGCATCATCACGGCGGGCCATCCGCTTGAACCTTCGCAGCGACGCTCGACCACCATTGGCAAGCCCATCGTGATCGAGAAAAACGTCTGGGTCGCAGCCGGCGCAATGATTATCGGCGGGGTGACGGTAGGCGAAAACTCGGTGGTGGCTGCGGGTTCGGTCGTCACCAAGGACGTTCCCCCAAATACCCTGGTCGGAGGAAATCCGGCGCGGGTCATTCGTTCGATTGGCGACAACTGAAGAAACAATCCAGCGAGCTGACTACCCAATAATCAGAGGCATGTTCCTCGATCAGGAAACCTGCTTCTTGAGCTTCTTCGTGGCAGGCAACTGTGGCCCTACGCCGTGCATCAGCAGCGCGAGCGCATGCCGCGCGATCTCCTTGGCACCCAGCTCGCGGCGCAGCGGGTCATCGCGCCACATCTTCACCGCGGTGAGTGGCAGCATGGTCAGCCCGAGCAGGGACATGAACACCAGTGAAGGTTCCAGATTCGCATTCAACCGTCCTTCGGCCTGCCAGCGCACGATGCATTGAAACGCGGATTTCTGGTGGGCGTCGCCGAAACGCTCGCGGATCCGATCCCTGAGCAGGCTGCCTTCGCTGAGCACGCCGCGCATCCAGATCGAGGCAAACCACGGGTATTCCTCCGCGATGCTCATGAAGCGTTGCACCAGCTGGGTGATCGCCGCCGTCGGATCGTCCGCGTTGGCCTCGAACACCTCCTCGATGGATTTCCGGACCGGCAAGAAACGTTCATCGATCAGCACATCGAGCAACTGCTCACGCGTCTTGAAGTAGTAATGCAGCATCGCCGGCGTCACCCCGGCCGCCTTGGCAATCGCGGCGAGCGTGGTATCGGCGATACCTTGCTGCGCGAACAGCATCAAGGCGGTGTCGATCAGCCGGTTGCGCTGATCGACGGCGCTGGCGCCGCCGGTCGGTCGGCCCGGACGACGTGGCAAGGCGCTTCGTTTCTTCACTGCTTTCGGCTCGCGTGCCGCCGGCTTGTCGGGATTTCGCGCTGCCATCTTGAGCTGGCCTGTTGACCGGTCGGGATACTTCCCCGTATATTAATTACCTAGTTAATTAATATCAAGACCAGGCACACCCATGAGCGCCGATATTTCCGCACCCGTCGAGGCCGTAGACACGGCTTCGGCTTCGCCGCAGGCACCGACTCGCGAGCATCCGCCAATCCGGCTGCTGTTCTCGGCATTGCTGCTGGTGATGCTGCTTGCCGCGCTCGATCAGACGATCGTGTCCACCGCGTTGCCGACGATCGTCGGTGAGCTGGGCGGTCTGGAAAGTCTGTCGTGGGTGGTCACGTCCTACCTGCTGGCATCGACGATCGTGGTGCCGCTGTACGGCAAGCTGGGTGATCTGTTCGGCCGCAAGATCGTCCTGCAGGTGGCGATCGTGCTGTTCCTGCTCGGCTCGGCCCTGTGCGGGCTGGCGCAGAACATGGCCGAGCTCATCTTCATGCGCGCCCTGCAGGGCCTGGGTGGCGGCGGCTTGCTGGTGGTGACCATGGCGGCGATCGGCGATGTGATACCGCCGGCCGAGCGCGGTCGTTATCAAGGCTTGTTCGGTGGCGTGTTCGGACTGGCCACGGTGGTCGGGCCGCTGATCGGCGGCTTCCTGGTCGAGCATTTCTCGTGGCGCTGGATCTTCTACATCAACCTGCCGCTCGGCATCATCGCGTTGCTGGTGATCGGGGCGGTCTTCAAGCCGCACGTCGCCCACGTGAAGCACAAGATCGACTACCCGGGTGCCGCCTACCTCGCACTGGCGCTGACCTGCATCGTGCTGTTCACGACCCAGGGCGGCACGATTCTGCCGTGGTCGTCGGCGCAGCTCTGGTGCACGCTCGCATTTGGCCTGATCGCGATCGTGGGCTTCATCTATGAGGAAAGCATCGCGGCCGAGCCGATCATTCCGCTCGAACTGTTCCGCGAACGCACCTTTCTGCTGAGCTGCCTGATCGGGCTGGTGATTGGCATGTCGCTGTTCGGTTCGGTGACCTTCCTGCCGCTCTACCTGCAGGTGGTCAAGGGCTCCACGCCTTCGCAGGCCGGCATGCAGCTGCTGCCGCTGATGGGCGGCGTCATGGTGAGCTCGATCATCAGCGGTCGGATCATCAGCCGGATCGGAAAATATCGCCTCTTCCCGATCGCGGGAACCGGAGTTGCGTTTGTTGCGATGGCACTCCTCAGCACCCTGAAGAACTCGACGCCGGTCGAGGTGCTGTACGTCTATGTCGGCATGCTCGGCCTCGGGCTGGGCATGGTGATGCAGGTGCTTATCCTCGCCGTGCAGAACAGCGTGCATTTCAAGCACATGGGCGTGGCGACCTCCGGCGCGACGCTGTTCCGCTCGATCGGCGGCTCGATCGGCGTGGCGGCCTTTGGCGCGATCTTCACCAACGGCTTGCATGCGCGACTGGACCAGCTCATTCCCGCCGGGACCGAATTGCCCCGCACACTCGGACCGACCACGGTGCATCAGCTGCCGCCGGTGTTGCGCGAGGATTACCTGCAGGCTTTCGGCGGATCGCTGCACATGGTCTACCTGGTGGCCGCCGGGATCATCGTGCTGGCTTTCGCGCTGGCATGGCTGCTCGAGGATGTACCGCTGAAGAAGCGTTGACGGGCCAGGGACGCAGCTTCCTGCGGCCGTCGCGTCAAGCCGCGGGCGAGGAGGCTTATGCATCGGTTTAACCTCGCTGCGTGCAGGCTGGAAAGTAGACCCGATGTCCGGCATCTTGGGCGACCAAGTGACCGCTGCATCGTCTACCCCTTGCGCCGTGTTTTTGACGGCGTCCGCCAGCTCCATGGAGAGAGCAATCGTTATGCCGATACCCCGTTCGGATGCCCTGGTCTTTTTCGGCGCCACTGGCGACCTCGCCTACAAGCAGATCTACCCCGCCCTGCAGGCGATGATGCTGCGCGATGGGCTGGATCTGCCGATCATCGGCGTGGCGCATTCCGGCTGGAACGTCGAAAAGCTGCGACAGCGCGCCCACGACAGCCTGGCGCAGGCGGCGAAGCAACATGGCGGCGATGTCGATGAAGCCGCGTTTGCGAAGTTTTCGGCACGTCTGCAGTACGTCGATGGCGACTACAACGATCCGGCCACGTTCACCCACTTGAAACAGGTGCTCGGCAGCGCCAAGGCACCGCTGCATTACCTGGCGATTCCGCCGAGCCTGTTCGGCGTGGTGGTGAAGAACCTGCACCAGGCCGGCTGTGCCGACAATGCGCGGGTAGTGGTGGAAAAACCCTTTGGCCGCGACCTGGCCTCGGCACAGGCGCTCAACCGCACCCTGCATGAGGTGTTCCCGGAATCGGCGATCTTCCGCATCGACCATTACCTGGGCAAGGAGCCGGTGCAGAACCTGCTGTATTTCCGCTTCGCCAACAGCGTGCTCGAGCCGGTATGGAACAACCGCTATGTCGACAGCGTGCAGATCACCATGGCCGAGCAGTTCGGCGTGGATGGCCGTGGCAGCTTCTACGAAGGCGTCGGTGCGATCCGCGACGTGCTGCAGAACCACCTGCTGCAGGTGACCTCGCTGCTGGCGATGGATGCGCCGATCGGCAACGACCCCGCCTCGCTGAATGCGGAAAAGCTGCGCTTGTTCCGCGCGATGCGCCCGCTCGATCCGAAGGAAGTGGTGCGCGGCCAGTTCAACGGCTATCGCCAGGTCGACGGCGTGGCGCCGGATTCCAACGTGGAGACGTTCGTCGCGCTGCGCCTGCACATCGACACCTGGCGCTGGGCCGGCGTGCCGTTCTACATCCGTACAGGCAAGAACCTGCCGATCACCACCACCGAGGTGATCGTCGACATGAAGACGCCGCCGCTGTCGGTGTTCGACGAGATCACGCCGCCGCAATCGAACTACTTCCGCTTCCGGCTCAGTCCCGAGGTGATCATTGCCGAAGGCATGCGGGTGAAGAAGCCGGGCGAGGCGATGCAGGGCGAACCCGTGGAGCTGGTCGCACATCACCATGCCGCGGTGGAGAAGCCGCCATACGAGCGGCTGCTCGCCGACGCGATGCGTGGCGACAACGCGCTGTTCACCAGCGACGAATGCGTCGAGGCGGCTTGGGCCGTGGTCGACCAGGTACTGCAGCATGAGGGCAACGTGACCTTCTACGAGCCGGGCAGCTGGGGACCGGCCGAGGCCGCGAAGATCGTCAGCAGTACCGAGGGCTGGCATGACCCCGTCGCCGAAGCGAGCGAACCATGCTGAGCGACAACGCCAGTGGTGTCGCTTTCGTCGTCTTCCTGCTCGATGTCGACAACACTCTGCTCGACAACGACCGCTTTGCCACCGACCTCGGCGAAAAACTCGAGCAGGCGTTCGGCACCACCGAACGCGACCGCTACTGGGCGATCTATGCGCAGCTGCGTGACGAGCTGGGCTATGCCGACTACCTCGGTGCACTGCAGCTCTTCCGTGCCGGTCTCGACAACAACCCGGCGCTACTGCAGATGTCGGCCTACCTGCTGGAGTATCCGTTTGCCGCGCGGCTGTATCCGCACGCGCTGGACACCGTCGCGCACCTGCGCACGCTGGGCCCGACGGCGATACTGTCCGATGGCGACGTGGTGTTCCAGCCGCGCAAGATCCAGCACGCGGGACTGTGGGATGCACTTGATGGCGAGGTGCTGATCTACCTGCACAAGCAGCACATGCTGGTGGCGATGCAGCAGCGCTACCCGGCTGCGCATTACGTGATGGTCGACGACAAGCCGCAGATCCTCGCCGAGATGAAGCAGCGCCTTGGCGACAAGCTGACCACGGTGTTCGTGCGCCAAGGCCATTACGCGGCCGCGGCGCCGGCCGACCTGCAGCCCGCGCCGGACCTCACGATTGCGTGCATCGGCGATCTGCGGGGGCGTAAGCTGGAAGACTTCCTGCCAGACACGCCCGTCATCAGCCTTCCGGCAAACTGAAACAAACCGAATTGAACCGAAGTCATGGAGCAAGCATGAAAGCGACCCAGCAATTGCACGAACTCGGCCAGAGCCTGTGGCTGGACAACATCACCCGCACCCTGCTCGACGACGGCACGCTGGCGCGCTACATCGCGGATCTCTCGGTCACCGGGCTGACCTCGAACCCGAGCATCTTCGATGCCGCGATTGGCGACGGTGATGCCTACGACGCCGGCGTGCACGCCAAGGCGTTGGCCGGTCTGTCCGGCGAGACGCTTTTCACCGAGCTGGCACTGGAAGACCTGCGCCGCGCCGCCGACCTGTTCCGGCCGATCTTCGACGCCACCGACAGCGTCGATGGCTGGGTCTCGATGGAAGTCTCGCCATTGCTGGCAGCCGATACCGCCGGCTCGATCGCCGCGGCCAAACAGATCCATAGCCAGGCGCAGCGCGACAACCTGTTCGTGAAGATTCCCGGCACGCCGGAAGGCCTCCCGGCGATCGAGGAAGCGATCTTCCTCGGCATCCCGATCAACGTGACCCTGCTGTTCTCCTGCGCACAGTACGTGGCCGTCTCCGAGGCCTACATGCGCGGCATCGAGCGGCGCATCGCCGCCGGGCTCGGTTCGCGCGTGGGTTCGGTCGCTTCGCTGTTCATCAGCCGCTGGGACGTCGCCAGCAACCCGCAACTGCCGCCCGAGCTGCACAACAAGCTCGGCATCGCGGTAGGCCAGCAGACCTACCGCGCCTATCGTGAACTGCTCGCCTCGCCCCGTTGGCAGAAGCTCGAAGCTGCTGGTGCACAGCCGCAACGCCTGCTGCTGGCCAGCACCGGCACCAAGGACCCGTCCTCGCCGGACACGCTGTACATCAGCGCGCTGGCCGCCCCGGATACCATCGACACGATGCCGGAAAAAACCCTGCTCGCGTTCGCCGACCACGGCCAGCTGCATGGCGTGATGCGTACCGACGGTGGTGATGCCGACAGCGTGCTGGCGCAGATCGGCAAGGCAGGCGTCGATGTCGATGCGCTGGCACTCAAGCTGCAGGTCGACGGCGCCGCGGCCTTCGTCAAATCGTGGACGCAGCTATTGCAGCGGATCGCCGACAAGACCAGCGCACTGGCCGACAAATCGAAAGGACCCGCCCTGCGATGAGCCACGCCCCTCTCACCACACTCCCGCAATGGCAGGCACTCAAGCAGCACTTCGCCACGATCGGCACTAAACATCTGCGCGAGTTGTTCGCTGCGGATGCTCAACGCGGCAAGCAGCTGACCGTCGAGGATGTCGGCCTGTACCTGGATTATTCCAAGCAGCGCGTCGACGCCGACACGCTGCGCCTGCTGCGCGAACTGGCCGAGGCCTGCGAACTGCCGCAGCGGATCGAGGCGATGTTCCGCGGCGACAAGATCAACAGCACCGAGGGTCGCGCGGTGCTGCACGTGGCGCTGCGCGCACCGACCACGGAAAAGATCCTGGTCGACGGCCATGATGTGGAGCCGGACGTACACGAAGTGCTGGATCGCATGGCCGTGTTTTCCGAACGGGTGCGCAGCGGCGCATGGCTGGGCCATACCGGCAAGCGCATCCGCAACGTGATCAGCATCGGCATCGGCGGCTCCGACCTCGGTCCGGTGATGGCTTACGAGGCGCTGCGCGATTACAGCCGACGCGACATGACGTTTCGTTTCGTCTCGAATGTGGACGGTACCGATTTCTCCGAAGCCGTGCGCGACCTGGACCCGGCCGAAACGCTGTTCATCATCTGCTCGAAGACCTTCACCACGCTGGAAACGCTGACCAATGCGCACGCGGCACGCGCCTGGTGTCTCAAGACGCTAGGTGACGAGAGCGCCATCGCCAAGCACTTCGTCGCGGTCTCCACCAATGCCGAAGGCGTGGCGAAGTTCGGCATCGACACCGCCAACATGTTCGGCTTCTGGGACTGGGTCGGTGGCCGTTATTCGATGGATTCGTCGATCGGCCTGTCGACCATGCTGGCGATCGGCGCGGAGCAGTTCCATGAAATGCTGGCCGGCTTCCATGCGATGGACGAGCACTTCCGTAGCGCGCCGCTGGAATCCAACCTGCCGGCCTTGATGGGCCTGCTGGCGATCTGGAACAACAACTTCCTCGATGCGGCCACGGTCGCGGTGCTGCCGTACGAGCAGTACCTGAAACGCTTCCCCGCCTACCTGCAGCAGCTGACGATGGAGAGTAACGGCAAGCACGTGACACTCAACGGCAAGGTTGTGGACTACAACACCGGACCGATCTACTGGGGCGAGCCGGGCACCAATGGCCAGCACTCGTTCTACCAGCTGATCCACCAGGGCACGCGCATCGTGCCGTGTGACTTCATCGGCTTCGGCCATACCTTGAACCCGCTGCCTGCCCAAGGCGGCGGCGACCAGCACGACCTGCTGATGGCGAACCTGATCGCGCAGGGCGAGGCGCTGGCGTTCGGCAAGACCGCGGAAGAGGTGCGCGCCGAAGGTACGCCGGAAGCGCTGGTGCCGCATCGCACGTTCGAGGGCAATCGCCCCAGCAATACCATTCTCGCGGCGAAACTGACACCGCACGTGCTGGGCACCCTGATCGCGCTTTACGAGCACAGCGTGTTCGTGCAGGGCACGATTTGGGATATCGACTCGTTCGACCAGTGGGGCGTAGAGCTGGGCAAGCAGCTGGCGAAGACCACCATCGCCGAGCTGACCGCGAAGGACGAACCTAAGTTGGCCCACGACAGTTCGACCAACGCCTTGATCCATCGCTATCGCCAGCTGCGCGATGGTGCGACTTCGGGAAAAGCATGAGTCAGAAAATCAGTCCACTCGCCGGCAAGCCGGCGCCGGCGTCGATCCTGGTCGACATTCCCAAGCTGCTGGCCGCCTACAGCGACCTGAAACCTGATCCGTCGGTGTCCGCACAGCGCGTCGCCTTCGGCACCTCCGGCCATCGCGGCAGCTCGTTCGATCGCAGCTTCAACGAGTGGCACATCCTGGCGATCAGCCAGGCGATCTGCGAATACCGCAAGAGCAAGGGCATCGATGGTCCGTTGTTCATCGGTTTCGATACCCATGCGCTGTCGCAACCCGCGTTCGAGAACGCGCTGGAAGTGCTGGCGGCGAACGGTGTGGAAACGATGATCGCCACCGGCGGCGAGTTCACTCCCACGCCGGCGATCTCGCACGCGATCCTGGTCTACAACAAGGGCCGCACCAGCGGCCTGGCCGACGGCATCGTGATCACCCCGTCACACAATCCGCCGGACAACGGCGGCTTCAAGTACAACCCGACCAATGGCGGGCCGGCCGACACCGACATCACCGGCTGGGTGCAGAACCGCGCGAACGCCTTGCTCGAAGGCGGCCTGAAGGACGTGAAACGCATGCCGTTCGCGCAGGCGCGCAAAGCCTCCACGACACACGAACACGACTTCCTCAATCACTACGTCGCCGACCTTGCCAACATCATCGACTTCGATGTGATCCGCAGCGCCGGCGTACACATGGGCGTCGATCCGCTCGGTGGTGCCGGCGTGCACTACTGGGCACCCATCGCCGATCGCTACAAACTCGATCTCACCGTGGTCAGCAAGGAAGTCGATCCGCAGTTCGCGTTCATGACGGTGGACTGGGATGGCAAGATCCGCATGGATCCTTCATCGAAGTACGCGATGCAACGGCTGATCGGGCTGAAGGACCAATACGACGTCGCGCTCGCCTGCGACACCGACCACGACCGCCACGGCATTGTCACCCGCAGCAGCGGGCTGATGGAACCGAATCGTTACCTGTCGGTGCTGGTCGACTATCTGTTCCAGCATCGGCCGAACTGGAATGCCAAGGCTGCGGTCGGCAAGACCGTGGTCACCACTGCGCTGATCGACCGCGTGGTGAAGCGGCTGGGTCGATCGCTGTATGAAGTGCCGGTCGGCTTCAAGTGGTTTTCCGAAGGCCTGTTCGATGGCTCGCTCGGCTTCGGCTGCGAAGAGAGCGCGGGTGCGTCGCTGCTACGCCACGACGGCTCGGTGTGGACCACCGACAAGGACGGTCTGGTGCCTGCACTGTTGTCGGCCGAGATCACCGCGCGCCAGGGCAAGGATCCCGGTGAGTTGTACACGCAGCTGGCCAAGGAACTCGGCGAACCGTTCGCCGATCGTGTCGAAGCGGCCGCCACGCCGGCGCAACAGGCGAAGCTGGCCAAGCTGTCGCCCGATCAATTGAAGAGCGACCAGCTCGCCGGCGAGAAGATCGAACAGGTGCTCGACAAGGCGCCGGGCAATGGCGCGGCGATCGGCGGCATCAAGGTCGTGGCTGCCAGCGGCTGGTTCGCCGCGCGACCGTCCGGCACCGAGGCGATCTACAAGATCTACGCGGAAAGCTTCAAGAGCCCGGACCACCTGCAGAGCCTGCTCGCCGAAGCTCAGAAGATCGTCGACGCCGCGCTCGCCTGAACAACCCTTTCTACCCTACGTCATCCAAGGAACCACCATGTCCAGCGCGCTCGATCAGCAATGCATCAACACGCTTCGCTTCCTGTCGGTGGACATGGTGCAGAAGGCCAACAGCGGCCATCCCGGCCTGCCGCTCGGTGCCGCGCCGATGGCGTATGCGCTGTGGACAAAACAGCTGAAGCATCACCCGGCGAATCCACACTGGCCCGACCGCGATCGTTTCGTGCTGTCCGCCGGCCACGGCTCGGCCCTTCTGTACAGCCTGCTGCACGTGACCGGTTACGCGCTGTCGCTGGATGACCTCAAGCAGTTCCGCCAGTGGGGCAGCAAGACACCGGGACATCCCGAATACGGCCACACGTCCGGTGTTGAAGTGACTACCGGACCGCTCGGCCAAGGCTTGGCCAATGCGGTCGGCATGGCGATCGGCGAGGCGCATCTGGCTGCGCGTTACAACCGCGACGGCCATGACGTGATCGACCACCGCACCTGGGCGATCGTCAGCGATGGCGACCTGATGGAAGGCGTCGCCAGCGAAGCCGCCTCGCTCGCCGGGCATCTGAAACTCGGCAAGCTGGTCTGCCTGTACGACGACAACTACGTCACCCTCGCCGCCGGCACTGACATCACGTTTTCCGAGGATCGCGCCAAACGCTTCGAGGCGTATGGCTGGCAGATCATCCACGTGGCCGACGGCAATGATGTGGATACGATCAGCGCCGCGCTGGAGGCCGCCCGCGCCGACACCACGCGGCCGTCGCTGATTCTGGTGCGCACGCATATCGGTTTCGGTTCGCCCGAGCAGGACAGTTTCAAGGCGCACGGTTCGCCGCTCGGTATCGAGGACACCAAGAAGACCAAGCAGAACCTCGGCTGGCCACTCGAGCCCGATTTCCTGGAACCGGAGCCCGCGCTGGCACATTTCCGCGAGGCACTCGAGCAAGGCGCCAAGGCGGAAGCCGATTGGAATGGACGTCTGGACGCCTATGCCAAGGCGTTCCCCGATCTGGCCAAAGAACTGCAGGGTCGCCTGCGCGGCGAATTGCCGGCTGGTTGGGACGCGGATATTCCCGTGTTCCCTGCCGACGCCAAGGGCCTCGCCACCCGCGTCGCCAGCGGCAAGGTGATGAATGCGCTTGCGGCGAAACTACCCGCGCTGTTTGGCGGTTCCGCCGACCTCGACTCGTCGACGCATACCAATCTGAAAGGGTTCGGTGACTTCAACCCGGCTCCTGCGCCGGGACAAGATACGCAAGGTTCCGATAGCGCCGGCTGGAGCTATGCCGGCCGCAACCTGCATTTCGGCGTGCGTGAGCACGCGATGGGCGCGATCAGCAATGGGCTGGCCGTGCACGGCGGCTTCCTGCCGTACGGCTCGACCTTCCTGATCTTCTCCGACTACATGCGCCCGGCGATCCGCCTCGCCGCGCTGATGGGCGTGCACGTGGTGCATGTATTCACCCACGACAGCATCGCGGTAGGCGAGGACGGCCCCACGCATGAACCGGTGGAACAGCTGGCCAGCCTGCGCGCGATCCCCAACCTCACCGTGATCCGCCCCGCCGACGCGAATGAAACCGCAGAGGCGTGGAAGGTGGCGGCGCAATCGGAGAAGCATCCGGTACTGCTGGCGCTGACCCGACAGGATCTCCCCACGCTCGACCGCACGCGCTACGCCAGTGCCGACGGCGTGCGCCAGGGCGCCTATGTGCTGAGCGACGCGAAGGACGGCAAGCCCACGTTGATCCTGCTCGCCAGCGGTTCCGAAGTCGCCCTGATCCTCGCCGCCGCCGATCAACTGCAGGCCGAAGGCATCGCGGTGCGCTGCGTGTCGATGCCGAGCTGGGAGCTGTTCGATGCGCAGCCGCAGAGCTACCGCGATCAGGTGCTGCCGCCAAATGCATCCGCACGACTCGCGGTGGAACTGGGCGTCTCGCAAGGTTGGGATCGCTACGTGGGCGCCAAGGGTGACATGCTCGGCGTCGACCGCTTCGGCGCTTCCGCGCCGGCCAACGTGTTGCTGCGCGAATACGGCTTCACGGTGGATAACGTGGTGGCGCGGGCGAAGGCGCTGTTGGTGCGCTGATCTCGCGCGATCGGCGTTATTGAATCGGCGCCGTCGACGCGGCGATTTCGTCGGCGATGGCCGGGACGGCTTTCCTGTGGCGCAGCTGTTCGCGCAGTCGCAGGAACGGCCGTTCGGCCCCGTAGTACAACAAGGCTCCACCTAGCAACGCCGCCACCGCATAGATCGCGAACGTGAGTACGCCCTGCTCCAGCAACTGCGGTGGCAGCGTGCTTTCGACCAGATGAAATACCGCCTTGTGGATCAGGTACAGGCTGTAGGAAGTCAGCGCCAGCCATTTCACGCCGGGTATCCGCAAGCGGCTCAGCCAGCCTTGCGTGCCGGCCGCGACAGCTACCAGCAAGGCGAAGCCCAGCGACAGCAAGGGATAGCCGATCACGCTTGGCAACAGACCAGCCCGATCGCGGAACAGCCACATCGCCAGCGCCGTGATCAGCAGACCTGCCGGCAGCAGCAAGCGGTTGGCCCGCTCCTGCATCTGCCGCCACCACGCCGGACGGAACGCCTGGATCGCCGCCAGCACCACGCCCGCGAGCAGGCCGTCGAGCCGGGTATAGGTCGGGTAATAGATGCCCTCAACGAAGCGCACGCCGAACTCAAGCGAGTTCGGCGTCGGCGCCAGCTCATGCAGCCAGACATAGCCGCGGATGGCCATGCCCGCCAGCACCGTCGCCACGCATACACCGACGAATTTCGCCAGAGATGGGCGGCGCATCAGCCACCAGGCCAGCAAGGGAAACAGCAGGTAGAAATGCTCTTCCACGCACAGCGACCACACATGCGAGAACGCCTTGTTGTGCTGGTAGTCGATCAGCAGGTTGACCGTATACGTGAGGAACTGCCACAGCGGCTGGATGCCGTCCGCCTCGCGGAAACCCGGCATGCTGAAGTACAGCGCCAACACCACCAGATATGCCGGCAACACACGCAGCGAGCGGCGCAGGTAGAAATTGCCGAACGCCAGCGGCTCGCCACGGCTGAGCGGCTTCAGCAACTGCGAGCCGATCAGGTAACCGCTCAGCACGAAGAACAGGTCGACCCCGATCCAGCCGTAACTTTCCAGCAGGGCAAAGCGCTCGCCGATGCCGCCGACGATGTACGAATGGAACAGCATCACCCACACGATCGCGATGGCACGCAACAGATCCAGGCCCGGCATCCGACTCATGCTGCTTCCCCGCTTGAATGGAGTCCATCTGGCATGGTGGCCATGGGTCGTCTGTTGAGGATTGTCTGGCGAGCTGGCGCCTGCTGCATATACCACGCGTGGCAACGTGCGCGCGTGGCGGTCCACTTGCTCAGGTCGATATAGGTGATGCTGATTTCCACATGACACTCATCACTTAGCTGCGCCAAGCGCACCATCGCGGCAAACGACAAGCACGGTCAATAAGAATCCAGCACCTGCAGCACACCCACTTGCTTCATCTGTTGCACCAATGCATTGCTCGCGGCGATTTGTTCGTGTGTCAAGGAAGTACTCAGCTCGCCACGGGCACGCGCCTGGTCGGGTCGATCGGGCACGTTCGACGGGAGATGAAAGAGCGCATAGGCAATCTCGGGACTTTTAGGCACACCACGCCCCTCGGCATACATGATCGCCAGACTCTTCGCCGCGACAGGGCTTCCATGCGCTGTTGCCACGCGATACCAGCGTGCAGCTTCAACGTAGTCGCGCGGCACGCCAATCCCGCCTTCATAAAGATCACCGAGTATGAACTCGGCATCCACATAATGTTGCTCTGCCGCCTTTCGAAACCAGACGGCTGCGGTCGCATAATCCTTGGGCACGCCCTGACCTTTCATGTACATGCCGGCAAGCATGGCCTGTGCGTGAGAGTGTCCCTGTTCCGCTGCCTTCTGAAACCATGTCAGCGCCTTGACGTAATCGACTGGTACTCCCGAGCCAAAGTAGTACACCCGTGCCAGGTCATATTGCGCGAGCGCATTGCCCTGAATAGCCAATGGCTCGAATTTTCGAAATGCTTCGCCAAAATCGCCGACGCTGGCAGCTTTCTCTCCCTCCATTACGGTCGCATCCGGCGGAAATGACGAGGCTGGTGGTGTCGGTGCTGCGTTAAAGTTGACGGGCAGCCTCACATAACCTTCCACCGCAACACCATTGACGGTTTTTGGCTTGAATCGCCAATGTCGGATCGCGTTCAATGCAGCTTCGTCGAGTACCCGATAACCGCTGGACTGGTCGATACGTGCCGTGATGACATGTCCCTCGATATCGATATCCATCAGCATGAGAACCATGCCTTCTGGGCGATTCGAAGCCGACCCCGGATATTGCGGCATAGGGGTGTAAATAGGCACTGGTGGCGCGATGACCTCGGCGCGATCCATGCTGTTTGCTACGGCTCCCACCGTACTTCCCATGAGAAGCATCGCCAATGCGAAATGCTTCGCCAGACCATGGATCATCACAATTCATCCCCTTTCTGGACTGCTCATGAAAACTCAACGCTGACCCCATCAGCGTTGATTGGACTGAGTGCGCGATATCAGTTGCGCGATTGCAGCTTCGACAGCAGCCGCAGCAGCTCCAGGTACAGCCACACCAGGGTCACCACCAGCGCGAACGCGCCGTACCACTCCATGTACTTCGGCGCACCGGCGTTGACGCCGGATTCGATGAAGTCGAAGTCGAGCACCAGGTTCAGCGCGGCGATCACCACCACGACCACGCTGAACGCGATGCCGATGCCGCTATGGCCGTTGATGAAGCCCATCGAGTGGCCGAAGAAGCCCATCGCGAAATTGGCCAGGTACAGCAGCATCACGCCGCCGGTGGCGGCGACGATGCCGAGCTTGAATTTCTCGGTGACCTTGATCAGCCCGCTGCGATAGGCCAGCAGCAGCGCCGCCATGGTGCCGAAGGTCAGCCCCACCGCCTGGATCACGATGCCCGGATAGCGCATCTCGAAGATCGCCGACAGCGCGCCGATGAACAGACCTTCCACCAAGGCATATAGCGGCGCGGTAATCGGCGCCCAGGTCTTCTTGAATGAGGTGATCAGGGCCAGGATCAGGCCGCCGATCGCGCCGATCAGCACCAACGGGAGCATTGCCGGCATGCTGGCCGGACCGCTGAACTGGCTCCAGCTGTACATCGCACCGACCAGAACCAGGATCAGCAGAAACCCGGTCTTGTTGACCGTGCCGTTGATCGTCATCGCCTCGTCGCCGCGCGAAACGACTGCGCCGCTGGCCGCGTCCAGGAAGGTGTTCTTGTTGAGTACCGGATTGCCGCTTTGCATGATCTTCTCCTATGCGATGCCGACCATCGTAGCTGTCCGTCGCGGGCTGCGCACCCGTCCTGCGCCGATACGTCGCTGCACCCGTACGCGGAAACTACGCGACAATATGACCCAGCCAAATGTCGCGGAGTTCCAATGAATCCCCCCACCCTGCGTATCGCCACCCGCAAGAGCGCACTCGCGCTGTGGCAGGCCGAGCACGTCGCCGCCCTGCTGCGCGCGGCGCATCCGGGGCTGTTGGTGGAACTGGTGCCGATGACTACTCGTGGCGACGAGATTCTCGACCAGCCGCTGGCGACGATCGGCGGTAAGGGCCTGTTCCTGAAGGAACTCGAGGTGGCTATGCTGGAAGGCCGCGCCGACCTGGCCGTGCATTCGCTGAAGGACGTACCAGCCCAGCTGGAACCGGGTTTCGTGCTGCCGGCGATCCTGCCGCGCGCGGATGCGGCGGATGCGTTTGTCAGCAACCATTACGCGGACCTCGCTGCGTTGCCCCACGGCGCACGGGTCGGCACCTCATCGCTGCGGCGGCAGGCGCAGCTGCGCGCGCTGCGGCCGGATCTGGTGCTGCTCGACCTACGCGGCAATGTCGGCACCCGCCTCGGCAAGCTCGACGCTGGCGACTACTACGCGATCGTGCTGGCTTGCGCCGGTCTGGAGCGGCTGGGTCTGGCCGCACGCATCCGCGGCCGACTGGCCGCACCGGACTGGCTGCCGGCACCGGGGCAGGCGGCGATCGCGATCGAGGCGCGTGAAGGGCAGGCCAGCGTGCTGGCCCTGCTCGCCGCGCTGGACGATGCCGATACCCGACTCACCATCACCGCCGAGCGCGCGATGAACCAGGCACTCGGCGGCAGCTGCACGGTGCCGGTCGGCGCCTGGTGTGTGCTTGGCGAACACGGACTGTATCTGCGCGGCATGGTTGGCGATGCGGCCAGCGGCCGCTTGCTGCATGCCGAGGGCAGCAGCACCAGCGATCAGGCGGAGGCCCTGGGCCAACACGTCGCCGCGACCCTGCTGGCCCAGGGCGCGGACGAACTGCTCGGACGCTGATCGCGCACCACAACGTAAACGGCCCTCCCGCTTGCGCGGAAGGGCCGTCGATACTGCGGCAACGAAGCAGGCTGGACTTAGAAACTGTAGACCAGGTTGGTGGTCGCCAGCGTATCCGTCTTCTTGATACCCGGCAGCACGGTGCTGTTGTGACGCACCTGGAAACCCACCTTCAGCGACAGCTTCTTGGTCATGCTGACTGCGATACCGGCATCGTTCTGCATATAGGTATCCTTCGAGCCCGATTCCAGCAGGAAGGTGTCATCGAACGAGGTGTTGTCGGTGATCTTGAACTTGTAGTTGACCAGACCACGCAGCACCGTCTGACCTTCCACGGTCGTCTGCTGCGGTACATCGATGCCGCCGACCACGACGTCGGTAACCGCCGGGCGGAAGCGCATGTAACCGGGGCCGACCTCGAACGACAACTCGTTACGATCGTCTTTCACGGCGATGTAGCCATAACCAATGGCGACGGTGCCCTGCCACAGCTGGGCACCGAAATCGTTGTGGTCGTAATACACGGAACCGACGATGTAGCTGCGCGGATCGAGCTTGAAGCCAGCCGAGGCTCCCGCCGTAAAATCATTCGCGGTGGTGTTGAACTGATTGACCGTATTGCCGGCGGCGTCGACCACCTTGGTCTGGCTCTTGGCGCGCAGCTCGCTGAGGAAGATATCGTTCTTCCACTGGTCGTTTTCCTGCTTGAAGTCCAGCTTGGCGTTGATGTTCTGCGAACGCGAGTTGCCGGTGGTCGAGGCAAAACCCATTTGGCCCGAACCGCTCCAACCCCCATCGTTGGTGGCAGCGGCAGGCGTTGCGTCCTGAGCCTGCGCAGCAGAGCTTGCAAGGGCGGCCAGCAGCAGGCCGGCGATCAAGGTCTTTTTCATCGGGGGCAGTCCATTTGTTAATTAATAGTGATGCGTACCTTAACGAAATGGATTGAACGAACTGTGAACGCTTGCTAGCGCGGTTCAGGCAGCACTGAGTTTCAGGCCGCCGAAACCTTTGGCAAAAGTCATCGCGCCTATGTGGTCCGGACATCCCGCCAAGCGGACAACGGCACGTCGCGTAGCCCGTCACTCCTAAGCGCTATACATCGAGCAAGCTATGGCTTGCGGCAGCCATGCACCGCCGCCATGCTACAAACGTTCATCCCCACGATATGCCGACGAGTCCATGGATCGCTACGAACGCATACTGACCCTGCACCGCCTGCTGAAATCGGCGCATTACCCAATTCCGCTGTCGCGCCTGCTCGGCGAACTGGAGTGTTCGCGCGCCACGCTGTATCGCGACATCGCGTTTCTGCGCGACGCGCTGCGCGCGCCGATCGAAAGCGCTGGCGGCGAGCAGGCCGCGTTTCGCTACGAAGTCGGCGAGGGCGAACGCTTCGAGTTGCCAGGGCTGTGGCTGACCTCCGACGAACTGTCCGCGCTGCTGGCCCTGAACGAGCTGATCAGCCGCTCCGGACCGGGCGTGCTGGCCGGTGCACTGGCGCCGTTCAAGGCGCGCATCGAGGGCCTGCTGTCCGATCAGGGCAGCGGCAAGGCATTGCCGATCGAGCGCATCCGGGTGATCCCGTGGGGCGAGCGCAAGCTCGACCAGCAGGTATTCCGCATCGTCGCCGGCGCGGTGCTGGAGCGGAAGCAACTGCGTTTCCGCTACCGCGCACGCACTACCAACATCGACAGCCACCGCACCGTGTCGCCGCAACGGCTGACCCATTACCGCGACAACTGGTATCTGGACGTATGGGATCACGACCGCGAGGCGTTGCGCAGCTTCGCGGTGGATCGCATGGCCGAGGCGCATGCGCTGGATGCCGCAGCCACCGATGTCGCGGAAGGCGACCTCAACGAACTGCTCGCCTCCAGCTACGGCATCTTCGCCGGCAAACCGAAGGCATGGGCGACTCTGCGCTTCTCGCCGCACGCCGCCCGCTGGGTCGCCGACGAGCACTGGCATTCGCAGCAGAAAGGCGAGTGGCTGCCGGATGGTCGTTATGAACTGAAAGTGCCCTACTCCAATTCGAAGGAACTGCTGATGGACGTACTCAAATACGGCCCGGACGCAGAGGTCATGGGGCCGCTGCCGCTGCGCGAGGAAATGAAGATCCTGCTGCAGTTGGCCTTGGGCGGTTACCAACAGTCGCCGGCATGAGCGAGGCGCCGCGATGAGCCATACCGAGATCGCCGAAACCAGCGCAGCACCGGCCGATGCCGTGGTGCCACGCAAACCCACCGTGGCGCTGGCGCTCGGCGCCGGTGGTGCAAAGGGGCTGGCGCATATCGGCGTAATCGAGGAGATCGAGGCGCAGGGATTCCAGATCACCGCGATTGCCGGCACCTCGATGGGCGCCTTGATTGGTGGCGTGTATGCGATGGGCAAGCTCGATGTCTATCGCGACTGGGCCTGCACGCTGGCCAGGCTTGACGTGTTCAAACTGCTCGACTGGACGTTTTCCGGCGGCGGCCTGATCAAGGGCGAGCGGATCATCGGCACGTTGCGCGAATTGATTGGCGACGTCTGCATCCAGGAACTGCCGCTCGCCTTCACCGCGGTCGCCACCGACCTCGATCGCGAACGCGAGGTATGGCTGACGCGCGGCTCGCTGTTCGACGCGATCCGCGCCTCGATCTCGATCCCGACAGTGTTTCGCCCATATGCAGTCAACGGGCGCCGACTGCTCGACGGCGCGCTGTTGAATCCGGTACCCGTCACGCCGCTGATCCGCGATCCGGCCGACTACCTGTTCGCGGTCAGCATGGATGGTCCGGCACAGCTGGCGCCGGTCGAGATAGCAACTGACGACGATCCCGTGGACGAGACCAGTTACCGTCGCCGCCTTGGCGAATTCTTCGGTCGGCTGCTGCCGCACAGCGAAGGCAAGCCGCGCGAACCTGGCGCCTGGGATCTGCTCAACCAGTCGATGGACCTGATGCAGGCGAACCTCTCGCGCCTGCGCCTGGCTGCGTATGAGCCGGATCTGCTGATCCAGCTGCCACGCAACGTATCGACTGCATACGAGTTCTATCGCGCCCGCGAGTTGATCGAGCGTGGTCGTGTGCAGACGCGTGAGGCGCTGGCGCACTGGTCGAAGTCGGCGACGCCACAGCGGCAGCACTGACCTCACATTGGTTTCGATGGTCTCAGCGCGGGCCGTGCGTGCGCAGCCAGTTTTCCAGATAGGCCTTGAGCGCGACGGCGTTGTTGTGTTCCTCATCGCGCGCGCCGTAGAGCAGGGTGACCACATGCCTTGCCGCATGCTCGGCCAACGGCCGCCAATGCGTGGAAGCGGCATCCAGCTCGGCGGCATAACGATGACGGAAACCATCCCAACGCGTCGGCTCATGCCCGAACCACTGGCGCAATGCGGTGGAGGGCGCCAGCTCTTTCGCCCACTGATCCAGCAGCACGTCGTCCTTCTTCAGTCCGCGCGGCCAGAGCCGATCGATCAGCACACGGTAACCGTCGGTTTTCGCGGCTGGTTCGTAGACACGTTTGACGGCGATGCTCATAGGCGGTCACCCGAACGGAAGATTCCCAGCATACGACGACCGCATCAGCCTGGCGTGACGCGGATCTGGGTTCCTCGACTCATAGCTCTTCGACCTTGGTCACCTTGCCACGCCGCATCAGCCACGCCACACCACGCAGGTCGGCCAGGCCGACCCACAGCCGATCCAGCATGCCGTACTTGGACACACCGGCGGTGCGTGGCCGATGACCCACTGGCACGCTCTGGCTCTGGAATCCGGCACGCTTGACCAGCGCCGGCAGGTAGCGGTGCATGTGGTCGAAGTAGGGCAGGCGCAGGAACACTTCGCGATCGAACAGTTTCAGGCCGCAACCGGTATCCGGCGTGGCGTCCCTGAGCATGCGCGAGCGCACCGCGTTGGCGATCTTCGAGGAGATCCGCTTGTTGAAGCTGTCGCGACGGGTGGTACGCCAGCCGGCGAACAGTCGCGTCTCGGCGTCCGCCGTAGCGCGCGCGGCGAGCAGCTTCGGGATGTCGGCAGGATCGTTCTGGCCGTCGCCGTCCAGCGTGGCGATCCACGGCGACTTTGCTTCGCGCACGCCATTCCACACCGCCGTGCTCTGTCCGCTGCGGGTGACGTGGTGCAGCACGCGCAATTCCGGATGGACGGCCTTCTGTGCGCCCAGCACGGCGCGACTGTCGTCACTGGAGTCATCATCGATATAGATGACTTCGTAATCGACCTTGCCGCGCAGGGCAGCCGCGATCTCGTCGAGCAGCGGCGGAATATTGTCGCGCTCGTTGAAGACGGGGACGACGACGGAAAGTTGCGGCATGGGGGAAGCCTTGAATATTTACGTGAACGTGAAGCGTGTGGCGGAGCGAGAAGCGAGTGAAGAGGAGAGAGAAGCGAGAGCGCGCGGGCATACCGTGCCCTGATGCCTTCTCTTCCTTCTCACTCCTCTCCTCTCATTGCTGTCCTCAGCGGATCTTGCCGAGGATGCCTTCCAGCTCGTCATTGCTGTGGTAGTGGATCACCAGCTTGCCGCGGCTGCCGCGACCCTGCGCCAGCTCGACGCGGGTGGCGAAGCGTTCGCTGAGTTGGCGCTCCAGGTCGGCGATGTTGGCGTCGCGCGATGGCGTGCTCTTCGCCTTGCCCTTCGGTGCACTCTGCGCGCGCCGGGCGGCTTCCTCCAACTCACGCACGCTCCAGCCGTTGCGCGCCGCTTCCAGCGCCAGACTCTCGGCTTCGTGCTCGGGCAGGGTCAACAAGCAACGCGCATGGCCCATCTCCAGTTTGCCTTCGTCGAGCAATTTCTTGATCGAGGCGGGCAGATCGGTGAGCCGCAGCAGGTTGGAGACGGCGGCACGCGAGCGGCCGACGGCGTCGGCGGCCTGCTGGTGGGTGAGGTCGAAATCGTCGATAAGCCGCTTCAGCGCGTCGGCTTCTTCCAGCGGGGTGAGATCCTGGCGCTGGATGTTCTCGATCAGCGCCATCGCCGGCACCGCAGCCTCCGGCACCACCTTCACCAGTGCCGGCAGTTCGGCCAGCTGGGCACGCTGGGCCGCGCGCCAGCGACGCTCGCCGGCGATCAGCTCGTAACTGTTCTTGCCGATGGCGCGCACCACCACCGGCTGGATCAGGCCCTGCGCCTTGATCGACGCGGCCAGCTCGTCCAGCGCCTCGTCGTTCCAGTGCCGGCGCGGCTGGTATTTGCCCGGCTGGATCTGCTGGATCGGCAACATGCGCAGCTCGCCTTCCTGCCCGATCAGCGACGGCGCAGCTTCGCCGTCGCCACCGAGCAGGGCATCAAGCCCGCGTCCCAATCCACGTTTTTTCGCAGCAGCCATGCTTTATTCCTGATGGTTGGCGGCCGGCGCCTTGAGCATCGCGCCGCCACCGCCGTGTGTTGGCGGTTCGATGTCGTCGACCGCAACGGCTTGGTCAGCACGCGGTGGCAGTCCACGCTCACGCCGGATCACTTCGCCGGCCAGGCCGATGTATGCAATCGCGCCGCGTGAACTGCGGTCGTACAGATGGATCGGCTGGCCGTGGCTGGGCGCCTCGGCCAGCCGCACGTTGCGCGGGATGATCGAGCGCAATACCTTGTCGCCGAAATGCTGGGTGAGCTGGGCCGAGACTTCGTTGCCGAGGTTGTTGCGCACGTCGTACATGGTGCGCAGCAGGCCCTCGATCTCCAGCGCCGGATTCAACCGGTGGCGCACCGCCTTGATCGTGTCCAGCAGGCTGGACAGGCCTTCCAGCGCAAAATATTCGCACTGCACCGGGATCAGCACGCCGTGGGCGGCGGTCAGCGCATTCAGCGTGAGCAGGTTCAGCGACGGTGGGCAGTCGATCAGGATGGTGTCGTAATTCGCCGAGACCTTCGCCAGCAGTTCCTTCAGCCGATGCTCGCGCGCCAGCGCGTCCATCAGCTTCAGCTCGGCCGCGGTGAGGTCACCGTTGCCTGGCAGCAGGTCGTAATGGCCGTCGGTCGGCACGATCGCCGCGGTGATCTCGGCTTCTTCCAGCAGCACTTCGCAACCGCTCGGCCGGGTCTCGCGCTTGTTGATGCCCGAGGCCATCGTGGCGTTGCCCTGCGGATCCAGATCGACCAGCAATACCTTGCGCTTCGCGGCAGCCAGGGCGGCAGCGAGATTGACGGCAGTGGTGGTCTTGCCGACGCCGCCTTTCTGGTTGGCGACAGCGATGATGCGGGCCATGGTGTCGTCGATACCGTGTACGGGTGAAAAGGGGTCTAGATTAGCATCCGCTCAGGAACTTGCCCGACCGAGCACGACCAGGCTGCGCTCGGCCGCCAGCCCCGGCACGGCCAGCGCATGGATGCCGCGCACCGTGAAGCCAGCCGGGACACCAGGCAGTTCGTCGTCCGGCGCCTTGCCCTTCATCGCCAGCCAGACACCGCCTGGCGCCAGCAGGTGGCCGCCCCAGCCGAGCATGTCGGCCAGGCTGGCAAACGCACGCGCGGTGATGCAGTCGAACTGACCTTCGACCTCCTCCACCCGCGATTGCATCGCACGCACACCCTCGAGTTTCAGCGTGCGGATCGCCTCACGCAGGAAGCGCACCTTCTTGCCATTGGAATCGACCAGCAGGATCTCCCGCCCCGGTGCAGCAATCGCCAATGGAATGCCTGGCAAGCCGGGGCCGGTGCCTAGATCGGCAAGGCGCTGGCCCTGTACAAACGGCAGGATCGCCAGCGAGTCGAGCAGGTGGCGGGTGATCATCTCCACGGGATCGCGTACGGCCGTGAGGTTGTAGGCACCGTTCCAGCGCTCCAGCAACGCCTGGTAGTCGAGCAGGCGCGCCACCGCATCCGTAGGCAATGACAGGCCAAGCGCGGCGATACCCTGTTCGAGCCGGGCCTGCAGGGCAGTGTGCGCGGTCATGCGGATTCCCGTGGTGATACGAAGGCTGGCAAGTATCCGGATCGGCGCGCTGCGACGCCAGCCGCGGACAAAAGAAAACCCGCCGTAGCGGGTGAAAATCTTTCAACATCCCCTGTGCAGATCGCTCTTGGGCAATCTTGCGTTTGTTACCTAGATTCAGGCGAACTCCAGCTCAACCCGGGTCACCATCATGCCGCGTTCGCGCAGCGCCAAATTCAGCTTCTGCTTCAGCCGCAAGCCCAGATCACGGGAGTCGTCGCCGGCAACCTCCGGCTCCCCACGCAGTGCATCCAGTGTGCCGCTTCGAATCAGTTGATCCGCCTGCTCGATCACTGCATCAGCCTGCTCCGGCTCCAGCACCTGCCAGTAAACCCTGCCGCTGACGTCATGTGTGCCGGCCAGCGATTCCTGGAAGCGCAAGATGTGACCGCCAAGATCGATCCGATGAGCGACACGATCACGCAACGGCATCAACACATGGGTGCCCGGCTGCAGCAAACGCACCGGCTTGCCCCGCCGATAAAGGCTGTACACCTGACCGACAGGTACGCGCTTCACAGCCAGCGCGGTGAACGCGGCCAGAGCCAGTATCAGGATGAAGATCAGGGTGGTCATATTTATGATAAACAATGGTTTATATGGTTTCTTTTCGCCTGAAACGAGAGCTTCAGCACGCAGTCGGTCGTTTCTCTTGAGTTTAATTCAAATTTAACGAGAAAGATTAATGTAGATTTAACGTCAATCCATCCCCTGACGCAATCCCGTTGCCAATGAATTGCCCTGTCGGCCGCCCTTATTGATGTCAGTAAGCACGTGAAAGATGTCAGCGACCCTAAAACGTGTCAGATGGCATCTGGCCGGTCTTGTAAACATCGAAGCATAAGGTCTGCCAACTTGCGTTCTCAGCCATCTGAAGGACCAGATCGGCCGTAAGAAACGAGGATTTAGGGCAGATGTAGCCTGTTTCAGCGCAATACCCCAAATGAGATCAATTTCTCGCTGAGGTGAGTTGGCTGCGCACTTTTTGGCGGTTATTGACCCAAAGAGGCCGACTTATGAGGGGTATGCCGGCTGAGCGAGCACGTTCGGTCATACCCGACTTGAAAGAGCGAGCTACGACCTCTGCCGATACGCACGAACGTGCAGAGCTTGTGGAGGTCATACGCTGTAGCGGCGTATAGACGTATAGACGGCGGGATAAAGACAGCATTACCTTTGCGACCTCACGGCCCTTTGCGCATGCGATTAGCGATGAGTTGCTTGGTGATCTCGAAGCATGAGGAAACGTAAATGGCCACGCGACGTACTGTAGTAGATGCTCCAAGGCCCTTGGAGGCTCTAGGCATCGACGAAATGGAGGAGCGCGCTTATGGCGTACTTCTTGAACACCGTATGGCGACGGCGGCGGAAGTCGCCAACTTGCTATCCCTATCAGCGCCTAGTGCTCAGCGCCTGCTCGATAGCATCGAGTTGAAGGGGTTGGTCTCCCACTCGTCTGACCGTCCAAGACGCTATGTCGCTGCGCCACCGGAGCTCGCGGTAGAGGCACTCATTAGTCAACGCCAGGCTGGTCTGGAGTTTGCGCGTTCAGCTATACCAGCGTTGAAGGGTCGCTTCCTGGCGTTTGCTGATCCTCGTGAGAACGAATTGGCTGTCGAGATCATCAAAAACCGTGCAGCCCTGAGTCAAATCTTTACTCAGGTAATAGACACGACTCGAAGTGAGATTCTTGGCTTCCAACGTGCACCTGCGTTAAATATTGCTTTTCAAGAAGTGCCGAAAGGGGTTCGCGTACGCAACATCTCCGACACGGGATTTCTTGGCTTACCTAACGCGCTCGAATTGATGCGCAGCGCCGTGGAGAACGGTGAAGAAGCCCGGATTTTCCCCGCTTTGCCGGTGAAAATGCTTATTGCGGACCAACGGATTGCACTTATCCCGTTGAGATTAGACGACATGGATGGTCCGACCCTCTTGGTGAGGGCATCTTCATTGCTGGACGGCCTCCGCTCACTTTTCGAATTGACCTGGGAACGATCGACGCCTGTCGTGTTTACACGAACCGGTAAATTGGTCGCCGGAAAAGCTGATGCCCGATGGTCCGACGCGGCCGAGCAAATCATTCCCTTGCTGGCCGCAGGCCTCAATGACAAGGCGATCGCACACGAGGCGGGTATCTCGTCTATGACCCTGACCCGACGCATCAATGAACTCATGAAGTCCTTTGATACTCGAACGAGGTTCCAGCTGGGTTGGCGCGCCGCCCTGGATGCATTTCCAAACGGGTTAACGCCAAGTTCCAAGGCGAGAACGCGATCCTCGCGCTGAAAACATGAGTCGGACAGGCTGCTCATGTTGTTGCAAGATCGTGATCGACTAGTGATGCATTTACACCAAGTTGTAAATGCATCAGCACTTTCTGTTGTGGTGCTGCTCGGGCGAGCCGATACTCGATCACAGCTCTGGAAAAGCCTCAAAGCTGGTCGCAAGCCATCACGTTTCCCTTAGAGACACTACCGCTTGCCACTCCATCATCTTTGATTGAACGGGGACATGTACGACCCAACCTTCGCCCTCCCTCGCTGGAGCGGTGACGGCTGTCCGCGAGAAAAATAAGCAGTTTGTAGGCGAGGGTGCGCTTAGGAATACAAGCGTGATGAGCGGGAGGGAGGCTGAAGAGATGTTCACAGGTAGCGAGCTTCGCCAAAGACGAGCCGGCTAGGGCGCCTCCCATTTTTTGACCAACTTTGTAGTGGGGTTCGATCATGAAACAAACACATTTTATTTTGAGTGCATGCATTGCGACCGCGCTGGCTAGCGGGGCCGGAGCATTAAAGGCGCAAACGGCGACAGGCATGACTAGCGCCACAGCGACAATCGATAATGCCAACGAAGCTCCTCGGGTCACCCTGGCCGTTACCAATGCCAACGTGACTATGCTTCCGAGGACTCATCTTGGATTTGTAGCCAAAGCTTCATCGAGCGTGCCGCTCGCGAGCGAAACGAAAATGAACCACCTGCAGCTGGTGCTCAAACCCAGCGCGATGCGGACGGCGGCAATGGAGGGGCTGATTGCCAACCAGCATAATCCCAAGTCCGCCCAGTTCCAGAAGTGGTTGACACCTGCACAGTTCGGCGAACAGTTCGGCGTAGTCGATAGCGATATCGCCGCTGTGACCGCGTGGTTGACCGCCCAGGGCTTCACCGTCAACAACGTGTACCCGAACAAGACACAAATCGATTTCAGCGGCACGGTGGCGCAGGTCAACCAGGCGTTCCACACACAGGAAAGCATTTACACCCTTGGCAAGGATAAGCACCTGGCCAATGCCAGCGACATCAGCGTCCCGGCAGCGTTGCAGCCAGTGATTGCCGGTGTCATGGGGCTCAACGACTTTCACCCCACAGCGCTGCACACCGCGTCGAAATCAAAGATTGCACAGTGGAGCGGGTCGAAGAAGGGATTTGTGCCTACGACTACCAACCCGACAACGGGAGCGAAAGTGATCGGTCAAGCCCTTGCTTTCGGAGGAAGCCTACGCGGCTTGGTGCCCAACGACATGGCTACGATGTACGGTATCAAGACGATTCGTGCCAACGGCGTGACGGGCAAAGGTATCACCATTGCGGTGGTGGAAAATGGTGACATGGTTCCGTCGGATTGGAGCGATTTCGTCAGCCAATTCAACCTTGGCCAGTATGGCGGCACGTTCAATTTGATCAATCCTGCGCCCACGAGCGGGCCGAATAACTGCAGCGATCCATCGGTGGCAACCTTTGGTGAATCCGTCGAAACCATTCTAGATGCCGAGTGGGCGACCGCGATTGCCCCTGGCGCGAGTATCGAGGTAGCTACGTGCTCCAACGACACCGCCGACCTGTCCGGCCCTTCGACGACGAACTTCTTTGGGGGTACGTTCATTGCGGCGACGAACTTGGTCAACGGCGCTACGCGGCCAGACGTCATCAGCGCCAGTTACGGTTTTGGCGAGTTTTTTGTGGATAGCGCCAGCAAGACCGCGATTGACCTGATGTGGGCGCAGGCGGATGCCGAGGGCATCTCCGTGTTCGTGTCGACGGGTGACTCGGGTTCCAATCCGAGTTTTAATGGTGAGCTTATTAACGGCGCCTATGGCAATAACGCGGTCGATGCGAATGCATTCGCCACTTCGCCTCATGATACCGGCGTCGGTGGTACAGACTTGGCAGACGTTCTCGACGGCACGACCAGCCAATACTTTGCCGCCACGCCAAGTGCGGTGGGCGGATCAGCGCTGTCCTATGTGCCAGAGATTCCCTGGAACGCAAGCTGCGCTAACGGTGTTGCAGCGACGTCTGCCGGCTATAGCAGTGCTGTTGCGTTCTGCCTCAATGCACTGAAACATGATCCCTCGGGTTGGTACTTCACATCGGAGGGATCCAGCGGCGGCCCTTCCTCGGTGGATGCGAAGCCGGCGTGGCAGCGGCAAATATACAACGCTGCGAAAGACCAATCGCGCGATCTGCCCGATGTAGTCCTGTTTGGTGGATCGTATGGCGGCAACTCCTTAGTGATTCTCTGTACCGCGGCTTATCCGTGTCTACCGGGTTGGACCGGTCCGGTCGAACTCGTTGAAGGTACTTCGCTGTCCGCACCCATGTTTGCCGGTGTTCAGGCTTTGATGGACCAGGGACTGGCTGCGCGCGGTTTACCCACCGACCAGGGAAATGCAGCACCCACGTTGTACGCCTTGGCGGCTAACGAATATGGCGGTGCGACAGGTCCAACACCAGCCAGTCTGGCCGCTTGCAATGCTAACAACGGTGCCACGGGAACCGGTAGTTGTGTGTTTCACAACGTCACGCGGGGCTCGAACTCCACGCAATGTTTTGCTCAAACGAATTTCACCACACCTAATTGCTACTACTACGGCGTGTTCGATGACCACAACAGCCCTAGCTTGCCACCGTATACCAACCCTGAATTGGTGGTTTCCATTGGCCTCACTACTGCCGACGCGGCGCCCACTGCGTACGGCACGGGCAACAAAGCGTTCGGTGCCCAGCCTGGCTGGAGCTTCGCCTCAGGACTCGGGTCGGTGAATGCCACAAATCTGTTGATTGCATGGCGGGCGTTCGTCAACGCGCCATCCGCTGCCCCGCAATAACGCGGGACAGCACGCCATCCACTTTCGATCAACTTATTCGATGAGGCTTCATCATGAAACAATCCTATTTCATTCTCAGTGCGTCGATCGCTGCCGCATTGGCCGGGGCCCCCGGCATGCTGCTGGCACAACCGCAGATTACCGTCGCAGCGCCCACAGGTATTAGCGCCACCGAAGCGCCGCGGGTGACGCAGGCCGTGACCAACGGCAAACTGTCCACCCTGACGAAAACCCATCTCGGATTTACGACCCAAGCGCCGAGCACTCCCATGAGTCGCTCGACTTCAATGAATCATCTCCAATTGGTGCTCCAGCCTAGCGCGTTGCGGACAGCGGCCATGGAAGCGTTGATTGCCAACCAGCACAACCCCAAATCCGCTCAGTTCCACAAGTGGCTCACACCGGAGCAGTTCGGCGAACAATTCGGCGTGGTCGATAGTGATATCGCCGCCGCGACCGCGTGGTTGACGTCGCAAGGCTTCACCGTCAACAACGTGTACCCGAACAAGACACAGATCGATTTCAGCGGCACCGCAGCACAGGTGAATCAGGCGTTCCACACGCAGGAAAATATCTACACGATCAACAACGTCAAGCATTTTTCCAATGCCAGTGATATCAGTATTCCGGCGGCACTCGCACCCATCGTCGCTGGTGTGATGGGTTTGAACAATTTCCATGCAACGCCGTTGAACAAGAAATCGACATCTCAGGTTGGCCAGTGGGATGGTTCAAAGAAAGGGTTTGTGCCTAAGGCATCCAAGAACCCGGCAATGGGTTCGAAAGTAATCGGACAGGCCATCCCAGTCGGTGGTTTAGGCAACGCGGACCGGGCCTTGGTGCCCAACGACATGGCCACGATGTATGGCATTAAGACGATTCGTGCCAATGGCGTGACGGGCAAAGGCATCACCATTGCGGTGGTTGGAAAATATGACATGGTTCCAGCGGATTGGACCAATTTCGTTAGCCAATTCAACCTTGGCCAGTATGGCGGAACGTTTACACAGATCAATCCCGCACCTACCAGTGGGACGAATAACTGTGTCGATCCATCGGTGGCGAACTTCGGTGATTACTCTGGAACTGTTGAGGATGCCGAATGGGCGACCGCGATTGCCCCTGGCGCGAATATCGAGGTTGCCACCTGCTCCGACTATACCGCCGACTTCTCGGGCTATGAGACGTCGAACTTCTTTGGGGGTACCTTCATCGCAGCCACCAACTTGGTCAACGCTTCCAGCGGCCGTCCGGACATCATCAGCGTCGGCTACGCTGCTGGCGAGCTTTTGGTGGATAGCGCTAGTAAGACTGCGATCGATCTGATGTGGGCACAGGCGGACGCGGAAGGCATCTCTGTGTTCGTGGAGGCTGGTGATTCAGGCTTGAATCCGGATTTCGCGGATGCCCAAATCAACGGCTACGGCATCCCCGGCAACACGATGATTGATGTCAACGCACTTGCCAGTTCGCCCCATGACACCGCTGTTGGGGGTACAGACCTCGCGGATATTCTTGATGGCACCACCAACCAGTACTTTGCTGCCACGCCGAGCGTGGTCGGCGGCTCAGCGCTTTCCTATGTACCGGAGATTGCCTGGAATGGGTCTTGCGGTAACGGTGTCGCCGCCAAGGCTTATGGTTACAGCAGTGCCGTCGCGTTCTGTCAGGATTACTACGCGGCGTATGATCCCGATGGATACTACCTGACGGCCAGTGCAGGCTCGGGTGGGCCATCATCCGTCGATGCCAAGCCGGCTTGGCAGCAGCAGGTATACAACGCGGCAAAGGATCATTTCCGCGATATTCCCGACGTGGCGCTATTTGCGGGATCTTTTGATAACTACACGTCGATAGTCGTCTGCGACTCCTACTACCCCTGCTCACCAGGATGGTCGACGCCGGTGCTTCTCGAAGAAAGTACAGGCATTTCCACATCGATGTTTGCTGGCATTCAAGCGTTGATCGATCAGGGCATCGCCGCGCGCGGACTTCCAGCGGATCAAGGTAATGCGGCGCCCACGCTTTATGCACTTGCCGCCAACGAATACGGTGGCGCTAGTGGTCCAACGCCCACCAGTCTTGCTTCCTGCAATGCAGACAACGGCGCAACCGGGACCAGCAATTGTGTATTCCACAACGTCACGCGTGGATCCACTTCTTCCAATTGCTTCGAAATAAGCGCACCGAGTCCAGGTTTCGTCGCCAGTACAACTCCGAATTGCTACTACTACGCAGCGATTGTGAACAAAAACGGTTTTGTTGGAGCGGGCCAAGCCGGGCTAACCACCATCGACGACACACCCACCACGTATGGGGTAGGTAACAAAGCCTATGGCGCTCAGCCTGGATGGAGTTTTGCATCCGGTCTGGGTTCGGTAAACGCGACAAACTTGCTCATCGCCTGGCGCGCTTATGTCGGTGCACCGCCGGCGCTCTAATCGCATGCAAGTTCTTGGGCATTGAAGTTGGTCATGCGTAATTTACCTGGCGACAGGACGTCGCCAGATTTTCTTATGCATGTTTCTGGATATTCAGAAGCAGGTTGTCAGCAGACGGCAATGTAACTGCTCCACCAAGGGCCTGTTCATAGTCTCCTTTTTAACGCGCAGCTAGTTCAGTGCAGGGGGTCTTGTGCCTATCAAGTGACTATGTCACCAGGCATTCCAGAACCCATCGCTCGTCGCCGAGCAATTCCTATTTTTTTCGTTTGCAATTGACCTTGTGGCGGCATCGAAGATGCCTGATGGTTGAGGATCCATGCCCCTTATTTCCCTGCACCTGCCGAAGACAGGTGGAACAAGTTTCAAGGCGTCGTTGATGGAGCATTTCGGTGATCGCTACCGGAATGATTACAGCGATCAGGCCCTTAGCCACTCGCGGCTCGATCGGTTCAGAGCAGCTCTCTCGGCTGGCGAAGTCATTGCCGACCAAGGGCTGGATAACATCGAGTGCGTGCACGGACACTTCATGCCGGTGAAGTACCAGCGGCTCGATACCAAGGGCGCCTTGACGTTTGTTACCTGGATGAGAGAGCCAGTGGCACGCATGCTTTCTCACTATGATTATTGGCGAGCGAACTATGATGAAAAAAACGCCACGCCGAATCACCGAAAGTTCATTGAGGAAGGCTGGACGCTGGAGCAGTTTTGCCTGAGCGAACAGTTCAGAAATATCTACACGCAATATCTGTGGGGTTTCCCCTTGGAGAGGTTTGCCTTCGTCGGTATCACCGAATACTACAGAGAGGACATGCTTGAGTTCTCCGAGCGCTTCCTGTCCACCAGTTTGCAGCCCCGATACTTGAACGCGATGAAGTACGGGATTTCACGTCGCATCGTTGATGACGTGTTTCTGGAAAAGGTGCGTGACTTCCACGCGGCCGACATGCAGCTGTATCAGCGAGCATTGCGATGGCGGCAAGCAAGGTTTCGTTCCAACCAAGAAAAGAAACAGAAAGTCTTGGTCAGAATGGCCATGGATCTAGCAAAGATTGCGCATCGCCAAATGTTGAATAAAGAATAGATGAAGTGTTCTGTGCGCATTCGGTTGTTGTACGTGCTCATGCACGGACAAAATAAGAAGAAGAGAATCCGAAGGGCTAGGCAATGAATAGAGAGAAATACAAAGTGGGCCCGATGAATCCGACGTCCCCCTCCCTGAACGCGCGGGTCAGACCCTTAGCTCTGATCAACAACGCATTCTCGAACTCAAAGACGGGGAAAGTTTCTTGCTAGAGGCGATTCTTGACGCCGAAAGTGATGGTGACATTCCACGGTTACATCGCCATAGCCCATCGCCGCTCGTTTGTCAGGCTTGGCTCGCGCACGTCGTGTGCGACTCGCATACCGCGTGATTGACAAGAACACCGTTCGAATCTGGAGGATAGGTCAGATCGGTCAAGGTAGGCACGCAGACTAGTAACTAGGGTCGCGCTACTTCAGATACTAGGTGTTGCTTCATGGGCAGCGTCCGTTCGGAACCTTCGCGCGCGAAACCTGCCGTCCGCGTTTCATGATAGCCATGTCACTCTCGCGGATTTCCTTCAGCGAGCGCTGACCAAAGCATCGCTTGCGCCGGCAACTTCGGCAGGAGGGTATTTTTGTCGGGATATCGTTCGGTGCCACGCTTGCCGCGGCACTGCAGGTCGCAGCGGATGCGCCGCAGGGCTCGGTGCTGCTGGTGATGCTGCCGGATACCAATGGCGTGAGCACCGCGTACAAGATGTAGTCGGTTGCGGCGAACGTAAAAGCCTGATGGCTGGTCGACGGATCAAAAACTTCGCTTGCTCCAAGCCCATCTGACAGCAGGTTGAGTGCCTGAGCGATTGGGTTAGCCAAGCCGCATGCTACGGGCGTCGGCGTCATAGTGTTCCCAGCGCGAATAAAGAGATCGTCTTCCAGTGACCCGGAGCCTGGCCAGTGCGTGGCTGAACGAAGATGGGCTCAGCGCCAGCTCATCTGCAGCGGCTACTACGCTCGCGCTGCGGTATAACGCGTCGAAAACCAGCAGTAAATTCAAGTCGAGCCGGCGCAGTGCAGAATGCATAGGTCTCATCCGTCAATGAAGAAAATGCAGCATGCGCATGCTGCGCTTCCATTAAGATATGAGCATCTTTTATTCGCAGGCCTGTTCATGTCATCCATACAATTTCGTGACGCACTTCCCACCGACGCTTCTCGGTGCTACCAGATCGAAAGCTCGGCGTATGAAGGGGATGAAGCCGCTACCCTAGAAAAAATTCGCACCCGGATCAATCAATACCCGGAGGGCTTTCTCCTCCTCGAAATCGAGGGGGAAGTGGTTGGCTTCATCAACAGCGGCTGTGCTTATGAGGTAGTGATGTCCGATGAGGAGTTTAAGGAGCTGGTCGGCCACTCTGCGGATGCACCCAATGTTGTAATCATGTCGGTAGTGCTCGACCCTAGGCACCAAGGTAAAGGCTACTCCACCTTGCTGATGAAAAATTTTGTTGCGCGAATGAAGGCATTTGGCAAAAAAACGATCCATCTCATGTGCAAAGATCGTCATGTTGAGCTCTATCGCCGCATGGGTTATGAGTACGTACAACCTTCAGCTTCCGACCACGGCGGCATGGCTTGGCACGAGATGGTCATGTCGCTCCGCTAGTACCGAGCCTGGGGCCTAGGGCGTCAAGTGTGAGGTAGCGATCTCAGCGGATCTTTGAGATGGCAGTCGAGTTAACACGCTTTTGAGATAGGCATACGGATCATGCCCATTCATGCGTGCCGACTGGATAAGGCTCATGATTGCCGCCGCCCGTTTACCACTACGAAGCGATCCGGCAAACAACCAGTTGGAACGTCCAAGCGCCCACGGCCTGATCTGGTTCTCGACCGCATTGTTGTCTATGGGCACCATTCTCGAACTCAAAGATGGGGACAGTTTCTTGCTACAAACGATTCTTGACGCCGAAAGTGATGGTGGCATTCCACGGTTACATCGCCACAGCCCATCGCCGCTCGTTTGTCAGGCTTGGCTCGCGCACGTCGTGTGCGACTCGCATACCGCGTGATTGATAAGAACACCGTTCGGATTTGGAGGGTGGGTCAGGTCGCTGAAGGCAAGCATTGAGACTAGCTGGCTCACCTGGTATGGGTGTAACCCTCCTCTCGGCCCTCACTGGTTCCAGGCCCTGCTGCAGCCTGATGTCTTCGGTCGAATATCAAATCTTGGTCGAATCCCCGATGAGTTCAAGGCCGCCTCCGGGGAGCGTACGAACAAGTCGGCCCTGCTCATCTTCTCCAACATATCCGCCTTCGGCGCGCATCTTGGCCACAAAAGCATCACGCTCCGGATTCGGACCGGCCATGTACACAGCCCAGAGATCGTGAAAAATGCGGGCCTCGTCAGGCTCCAGTTGGTCAGCATCGAATTCACCACGCAGGGCGGCATAAACGCGATCCAGCGTACGGCCGGGGGACGACTCTGTAGAGTCGTCAGGAATCAGCGCTTCATCTGATTTGGATAGTCGGACTTTCTTACGCATGTTCTCAACCTCTAAGGGCGAGCTCAGCTGTATGTGCGTTTCACCAATAGTGCGGCGGAGGGCCATCGACTGATGAATAACGTCTGGGCTCCAGCAAGTGACGGGACGGCTGATCTTGTAGCGCTTCCCTGACCTGTTCTCTCGAACCGATGACCCTCGACATGGATTCTAACCACCCTGGACAATGTCCGGGGGGAGCGCATCCGCCGTTCCGCAGCCTGGTTCGCGGCGATAGCCTTGAGAACGTATGCGCAACAACCCACAAAGCAGCACGACGAGTGGGCATGTCGCTTAGACATCGCACTCCACGTCGCCATGCCAATTGCTTCGTTGTCCGGGGCAGCGCGTTGCGGTTAAAGGACAGATAACTGCGTTCAAAAAAGTCAGGGCAGAGATCACGCACGATCCAACGAAACTCATTCGGATTGCCGGCTCGACGAAGTACCAACACCAGAAGCCGACAGATTGCACCAAGGTCCTTGGCCGCATGGGTCGGCGCGTTCCCCGGTGAGCGGTAGGCCTCGTACGTAAGGCATGCGCGTTCAAAGGTGGTCAGCGTATCCCAAATCTCTTTCGATTCGGGATGCCGAGATAGGCCCTCTTTGAGGGCATTAATGGCCTGCAGATCCGCGGGAATTCGATTCGTAACGTCGAGTTCCTTCATGCTCGGATCTCGAATCCAACTAGGCGGCAGTATGCGACTTCCGTCGTTGTTCGTATGGAGCCAATCGAACAACGGCGTTCTGTGAAAGGAGCAATGCGTCGCCAAGACATGAGCCCACTGTAGGCGAAAATAGGGCGTTTTGCGTTGCTGCAGATCGTCCTCAAAGCAGAGAGGACAATAGTGTTTCCTGCACGTTGGGTGCAGCATCCAATCCCTTTCCGGCACCGGGCTGGCGAATGGAGCGAGATCTGTCCATTCCAGCCCTGTAGCGTCAAAAAATGGGCGGCGCGCCTCCCAGCAATCGAACGCATCAAAATCCCAACCGCGTTCAAAACGTGCTCCAACCGCGCGCACCGCGCCCTCCCTAGTCAATCCGTAACGTTGGACGTTTCGGTCCAGCCACGATGACAGTGATTCGTCGTCGTGGGGGCGGTCACAGTAAATGAAAGGGCCGCCCCCTTTGCGACTACGCAGCATGTGTTTATCCACGGCCGGGCTCAGTGAATCGTTGGCCCATCCAGCATTTCGTGCGAAGGCACATCCCATGGAAGCCGAAGCATTTCCGGAGTGATCGTCTCCTTTCCGGAGATGATTGCCTCGATGGCGGCGTTCTTTACTATGTCGATGATGTAACCAAGCTTCCCGTCAGAGAGCTCAAGCAGCTTCGTGATCATCTCCCTAGTGCGCAGATTTACGTTCCCCTGCAGCAGCAAGTTCGGCTCCAGACTGGCAAGGAGGTCTACCAAGTCGTCGTCGTCCCTCCATGGTGGTAGCTTGATTTCACTGAATCGCGCGCGAAGGTGTTGATCGCTATCGAATGCTTTTCCGGCCTGCTCGACCCCCAGCGCGAGCACTGGCATTTTGAGTGAATTCATCAAATATTTGATTGCGTCTAGTACGCGTTGTTGGTCGCGCTCGGACGTCTTAAGCACGTCTTGCGTCTCGTCCAGAATAAGCAGCCTGCAATTGATGTTTCGCAGAGTCATGGTTACGACAAGCTCGCGATCTGCCACCCGTGCGTTGTTGTTTACGGGCGCATTGATCTGCTCCAGGATTCGGCCATAGACGGCCCGGGAAGTGGCAAGCCCTGATAACTCAATCATGACGGCACAGGGACGAACGCTACCGATAAATGAGGACGGCGCTAGCTGTGAATAGGCCTTCAAAATTGCGTTCCCAAGGGTAGTTTTCCCGCTGTTGGTGGGACCCGTAACAATGAGTCCGGGGGCGCGGGAACGCGGCTGTTGTTTGATCATCCAGAGAACACGATTCACCGCCTTTTTAAGTTGAGGATGCAAGATAACGCGTTCTGTTTGGACGGCTATAGTCCTTTCCTCCTTAGATGCGTTACGGAGATCCTTCTTCTCTGTCTCAGTTTTTGACACCTTCGCATCAAGCTCCGCCCGTACTTCCGAATCATTTGGCGATGGCTGTGAAGTCGAGAAATCGATTGAGTCAGTCATGATCAGAACTCCATAATTTCGAATGGGATAGGAACTCGATTTGGGCTGAACACCGTCACAGGGGCGGTCGGTTCTGTCGCTACCTTCGGCATGGGGAGCGCTAGCACGTTCTTATCTCTTTCAACTTTCTTGTGTGACAAGCGATGCGCTTGGCGCGTGGCCTTCTGACTGGTGGCAACAAGTGCCTTGTTGGCGTCATGGCCGGCGATCCGGTCGTCGATTCGTTGCTGAATGCTTCCCGTGGTGCGTTGTGCGGAACTCAGCTTTTGCCATTCGGCCACTGACATCTGCGGCACGTCCGTGCGAACACAGTTCACGATAATGACCTGGCCGAAAGGGTCGACGAAATACACGCGGCGAATGTCACGGGAGTCGAATCGAATCGCGTGCCTGACGCCCTTGGCAACGTAGTCACGCAGCTCGTCCGACCAGTACCGCATACCATGCATGTTGATACCTACGCGACTGATGGGACGCTCGCAGTAAGGAAGGAAATCAACATAGAGACGCATGCACTGGTGATCTGAGAGCTCGCACGCCGGGGATGTTTCGGAAGAGCTCTTACTGCGCCATGCTTCAATCGGCGGCATACCGATACCGCGATGCACTACCTGGTGATAGTGCGCTGTGATTTCCGTGACGAGCCACTGCCGAAATTCGGACAGGGTGAGACAGGCCCTCCGTTCGACGTCTTGACCAGCTTTTGCTCGTACGTCGCGCTGCGTAGCGCCGGGGAGCATGCGCAATCGCCCCATCATTGTCCCAATGAGACGTTCAATGACTCCGCCCCAGTGCGGGCTACCCACGGGCCGGTATCGAAGTTCGATGCCATGCTCCTGGCAGCCCCGCTTTATCGCGATGCCGTGAAAGTCGTGGCCGTTGTCAGTAAGGATTACTTCGATCTCCCCAGAACAAGGCCATTCCACGCCTAAAAGGTCAAAGCCGAGGTAACGCGCCAACTGTTCTTTGGGTAGCACGATAGAAAGAATGCACATCGCGAGAGAGGAGCTGGTGGGCGCCTCGAACGAAATGTGGAAACCGACGACGCACCTCGTTGCGACACAAATCGCAAAGGTCACCCAGGGCCTTCCAACGACCACGCGTCTTGCGTCATCAGACACGAGAAGAATGTCGGCCAACGTGTGATCTATTTCAATCAACTCCATAGGCCGCATCACGGTCAGTGTTCCAGGCACCGGCTTGAACTTTTCTCGCGTTTGCTTACCACCGTGGCGCCGCTGCATTACGTACTCTGGCGCAATGGCCTTGAGGCGATTACGCACCGTTTTTTCACAGGGACAGGCCAGTCCTTGCTTCGCGCATTCCAATTCCAAATGGTCCATGGCGACCCCCAGACTCGGTCGTTCTCGGGTCAAATGGGACTTTTCTATGGCTTCGTGCAGTAATGCCTCCCGTCGCACGCCGAGGTAGCGACTTCCCTTTCGACGTCCTCGTTTTTGGGCTAAGAGAGCGGACACCTTTGGCTCTATTTGGTATTCCCGACAAATTCGCCAGACCGTTCGTTCATCTACACCAAGAGTCTGCGCGGCCATCGCCACCGCCTTGGTCTTGTCGCAAGCACCCTCGATTGCCTTGCATGCATTGGCTTTTTCAGCGGCCCTTTCCCACTCGTCGGCGTCGATAGCAGCCAATGGCAAGTCGCGATCGGTTTCATTCAACGGCTCGAGAGGCGTCAGGTTAGACATCGGCACAGTTCGTATTACCTTCTCACCCGTAAGACGGATCAGTACGTCTGGGCTAGCGTCGGAGTTCTCTACGATTTCTCCGCTATGTCCATTCCAAACGACGGGTCGGCCTTCAGCGAACAGAGCGTTAGTCGACATGGCTGCTCTCCCCGTTTCCAACGAAGTCTTTTTCAGTAATCACAACAAGCGGGAGGGCCGTCGACAATGTGACAGCGGCTTGTCGCTCCATTAACTTGTAGCGATAGCGATCAGCCTGGTGCTTCGTTTTCACCTCGATGAGAAAGCACTCTAGTTTTCTCGTTGACTCGCACACGTACGCGACAAGAATGTCGGGGGTATAGCTGCGCCGATCTCCACCTGCGGTGTAGTGGATCGATACGGGCTGCGTGGCCACCGCGACGCACTCGGGGCAGGCGGTTAGGGCTTTGAGCACATGCCGCTCTAGCCGGCTTTCCACCGGGAGCAGTGCTTGACCTGGCCACGTTGGCGCATAGCCGGTCGAGTGGCAGCCATGCGACAACGGTATCGAGCGTGACCACCAATCCAGGTGCTTTATCGTGATGTCGGGATAGCGATCTCTGGCCAATTCCGAGGTGTGGAGCAGGGCGCGTGCGCGCTCGCGTAGAGCATTTTGGAGATCGAACTGTGGTGCGTTCATGATCACCTCTAATTAGTTAGAGGCGAGCCGGTAGCGCGCGAACATACCCCTTGAACGGCATTCCGAGGAGGTATACGCTGAACACGTCGGTCACCAAATCGACGGTTACAGCGATCGCCCAAGCCTGAATCTTGGGCGTTCGCATTTATGGGGCTCGCCAAATGGCGTCACCAAGAAGGCGATTTATGGGTGTGTTGGTACCTCCCTTGTGGCAAAGATGGGCTTGCAACGAGCCTTTGACTGACTAAGCAGGCTTAGCAGTCGCCAGCAGACTTCACTTGTTAAAGCGTAGGGCGTCGAAACGCCTGGCAGGGGTGTAAAGGGTTCATTCCGAAGGCGAGGCCGCCATGCCGGAACCGCTGCAGCAATAAGCGTATGGGCGTCCTGCAAGGGGATAATCGGTCCCCGTTGCTCAAGTTGACGTCGCACCCAATCTGCAGCGTCGCGAGATGCTTGGCCCGCGCAGGAGAGGTGACTCTCCAGCGACACGAAGCCATCGCACCGCGAGCTAGGCATCTGTCGTCTCCCTTGCGGGCAACGCACCCGAGAGACTTCGCGCGGTCGTCGGGAGAATTGATTCCAGCCAGCTTCTAACTTCGCTTGTCGCGGCAAACCAACCGCGCCGCCCGGGAACCTGAAACATCGTGATGGGCAGCCGCCCCTCAAGCCGGGCGCGAGATAAAGCACTAGTTGACTCAAATCCCATCGCTCTCGCCGTAGCGGTGGAGCTAAGGAGGGCCGCGTTCGGCAGGTACAGCTCAGTGCGGGCTGAAACGCGATCTTTCGCCACTTAAATCCCCAAAGGCCGAGAAAAGCATGCTTGATGCAGCTTACGCCTGAACTTACCGAATAACAAGCGTAAGTCATTGATTTTGAAGTGATATATATGTATCACGTCAAAATCTAGATACCCCGCGCAACGCTTTGAAATCCCTATTGTTAGGACTGGCGACTTTCAGTCGGCGGCGCACAATTCCTCAAGCGTTAGCCTGCGAGGACTGCCTTGATGACCGTTGAGGCGTCCCAGCTATCTCGCCGATAGCTGGAAATAACGGGTGAGAAAGCTTTGAAGAGTCTGAGCAGATGGCTCAGTCGATGCGCTTGAGCCCGCGGCGTTGCTCGGTCTTGACCGGCACGTCCTGCTCAGCCAACGTCGCCATGAGTCACGACGGTTCGGTAGCTTGACTAAAAACGTCTGGCCAAACCGTCTGCCAGGCCTTAGCCGTCCCCAGCTGGGAGCAGAACGCGCAATCGGCCAACCGCGGTTTCTTAGCTCTTAGATGACGATGTGGCGCGTGCCACGGGGATAGAAACAGGTAATTCGTATCATCCGCTACGTGGTTCTTGGTGTCGAAGCGGACCAGCTCCAAGGCGAGAAGCGCTCCCGCCAAGTTGGAGATAAAGGCGAAAGGAGCCGAGGCTTGTTTTCCGGCCGGGGTCCGAAGCTGCCCTTCGCCACACATGGATTTGTAGAGCGTGTCCAGCGCTGTATTGATCAGAGCAGCTTTGTCCAATGTAGGAAAGTTGGTGCAAAGTTTCGTTGCCAGCGCTTCATCAATCAGCGGCTTGCGGACGTCATCCACTGTGATGCCAAGATTTTCTGCGGTGTGCTCGTCCTGCTGCTGCTCATTTACTACATGCGGGTAGATGCACGCCAAACATGCGTCCTTCGTAGGTTGCCGATGACTATGGACGATGATTTCGCTGATGTCCGTTGTCGAGGCATCGATGACCTCAAGCGGTAAGTCATTCTGCACCGAGCGGCGCGCACGGCGACTATCTACGGTCGTGATAACTCGAGTAACCTTATTTCCGGGCCGCGTGGACAGATAGCTTGCCAGATCGCCTTCGTAGGCTGTTACAGCCAGCCCCGGACGATTAAACCGCTGAGCTAAGAGCGACGATTTGCTCGCGCCCACATCGCGCGGCACGAAGTAGAGGCAGCGGTTCAAATTTCCGCGGTGAACTTTTTTAGGGTCAACGATCGTCAATTCGCCGACAATCCGGAGTTCCTCCGCAGCCCATAGAAATCCGTTGGCTACCCCACCAGCACCGACTAGCACCGTGTCACGAAGGATGACTTCGCTATTCAGTAGCCCAGGTTGAATGCCCAAGTCACTGAAACGCACAGTCAACGCCGGGGAATCAACAGTTGCTGTCGATGGAGGATTGCGATCTGCCAGCAACCCGAGCGCGTTACTAAGGGTAAATCCGCATAGATAGCACGCTGCGATTTTGCGAAGGAGCCCGTGGATATCTTCAATCCCGCCTGGGACTACATCGCCCCTCTCACCGTGATCATTCTGCGCAGAAAGGGACAAGGTGTCCCCATCAAGACTGGTCCATATCTGCAGGGGTGCGGTGGTTACGTATTTCGTACCAAGCGCAATCTCGACGTCACATTCCATGTTCAGATCGACTATGGAGACGGTGCGGGAGAGCAGTGACTCAACGTCTCGCGCGAGATTCATGCAGGCGGGCGAGTCGGAACGTGAAACGCGAACTCGAAGGGAAAGCTTCTCGGTTGCCTCTCCCTCTGAGAGACCAGTTGCTGCCATGAGCGTGCGAACGTTTTCATTGATGCCGTTATTCATGGCTCTTCCAGCTTGAGGGCAGTTCGGAGTTCGATGTGCATCCACCTGTCGTCGGACGACAACTCATATGCGGCAACCTGGTCGAAGAAGTTATTCGGCGTCGTGTCTTCTGCGAAGTTCGGCACCACCAGTGAATAAGCGCCCGCGTGGCGCACGATTGCCCACTCGTCATCTGCGGCAGAGTGGAATGCTTCGCGCGGGTGCGAGTGCACCTGAGCAACGATCTTTGCGCGAGTTTTCCGAAGATGAGCCATAACCGCTCGCATGGCTTCGCTCGACATGTGGAAGCGATCAAAGGCCGCCACCTGATCGGGGCGGTAGGCTTCAGTGATCTGCGTCACCTCGGCGGTGGCGTGGCCAAGCCAAAGAACTACGGTTTCGACATCGCGCTCGCCGCCTTCGCGCAGATGGCGCAATGTCGTTTCAATAATCTGTGGCGCGCACTTCAACTGGGTTGTCATAGTCCTACCTGCGTACGCCAAGCGACACATAGCTGGGTGAGCAGACCGGCCACGTTCATGCCGTCTTGCGCGCGATATGTATCCCAGAGATCGGTAAGATGGCTTGAATGAGTGTGGTACTCACGGAAACCACGCATGCAGACGAATGGGCGCCGTGTTGTAGGATGCAAATCCTGGTGGAAAACCCCACCGGGCAAGCCTACCGGCGGACTTCCATCTGGCATGAGAAGTAGTGCCGAGGGAGGGAGTTCGGGCCAGTTATCGCAAGTGAGCTGCACGCGAAGCGGGCGTGTTCCGTTGAACGTAACATCGACGACCGGATATTCGATCGAATTAACTTCCCAGCTATGGCACCGGGTGAAAACGAGCGAGAGGTTGGCAACCTCTCGCTCGAAGTTAGACTTGGCGAGTGCCTCATGCACCGCCACCGCCCTCCCGCTTATGCCACTCGATCTCGACGATGCCGTAGAGATCATTCGCAGCGAAGGTCTCCGCTTCATTGATGGGCCGATTCCCGACCGTGGCCACCCAGTCCGCAGTGTTTGTAAGCCCAAGCTGCAGCGCGGCAGCGGCAAGCAATTCACGTACTACCTCGGTGCTATAGCCGCGCCGATAGTCATCAAGGTTGGGAAACACGCCGCTCGTGGTGATCACAGCGAGCGCCATCGGGTGGCTCTTACTTTCGGAGTCGGCTCCAGCCGATCCGGATGCGTCAGGGGTGCTCATGGTGCTTACCTCTTTGTCGGGGACCCGCAAGGGGGAAGGCGGGCGGAATGTTTGTCTCACAAACATCTGGCATTGTCACTAACAATCACATCTCCATGTCATCAACATTGACATTGCCCCCCGTATGGGCGACGCTGTGGCTCGTCCTATGAGCTCCCCTCATGACAGACAAAGAAACCTTCTATAAAGCGCTCGGTAGCAAAATCCGCGAGCAGCGCGAGGTCGTAGGCCTCACCCAGGCGCAACTGGCAAATGCTGTGGGTCTGTCCCGAACCTCGGTAACTAACATCGAGCTAGGCAGGCAACGATTGATGCTCGATCAATTCGAAAGCATATGTGCCGCCGTTGGAAAGACAGCAGGTGATGTTCTTGGCTCTGCGCAAACCCCTGTCGTCGAGACGAGGAATGCTCATGACTTGGGTGCATTGCCGTCTGTGCAGAATTTCGTCCGCGAGCTCAAGCAAGCGAAGGGTAAGGAAAGATGACTCCGACCCGACCCCGCTATGCCCGAATCAGGCAACTCGTCGACGAGCTACTGACCGCAAGCGGCACGAGATCGGCACCAGTGCCAGTAGAGAAGATCGCAGCCCACGTAGGTGCGGAGATTGTCTTTCGAGACTTCGATGAAAACGTGTCCGGGGTACTCGTGCGAAGCGACACGGCTCCAGTCATTGGAGTCGCAACAAACCAATCCACCGAACGTCAGCGATTCACAATCGCGCATGAACTAGGTCATCTGGCTCTCCATGAGGGTCGTGAAGTTCACGTCGATAAGCTTTTTCGTATCAACTTGAGATCACCTAGTTCTTCACGTGCGGAAGACGTCCAGGAAATCGAGGCGAATGCGTTTGCTGCGTCCTTGTTAATGCCACAGCTTTTCCTTCAGAAGGATATCGCCAGCATCGAGCTCGACTTCGAAGATCCCAGTCGGATTCTTCCTCTTGCTCAGAAATATGGTGTGAGCGTGCAAGCTATGACGTTTCGACTCCTGAATCTGTTTGGCTCATCCGAGCGAGCATGATTGCGTTTCTAGGCCAGATTCTGCGAGCCTTGGCGGGGTTGTTTCGCACACCGTCACAGCCCGATGACAGCGCCACACGAGAGCACGTCCGCACAAGTTATTCGTCGCGAACTCGATGTAACGTTCGACGTTATCGCGGCACGAACGAGCCGCCGCCAATGCAATGGAAGGCTTGTCACCACACAACAATCGCCCGATTCAAGGCGGAAATGACATGCCCTCACGGACATGGGCTGACGTTGAAGAGTCATAGCGTCAGCGCATCAGGGATCGTCAGTCCCAGTGTGGTTTGCCCTTCGCCAGGATGCCGGTTTCATGAGTTTGTCGTGCTAGACGACTGGGACTTTGGCGAAGTCGCGTAAGAACTAAGCGCGTTGGCATCTATTCGGAAAGGTCAGAATTTTTCGACGTACACACCGACATATGGTGTTTTGCGCGTACTCGAGTCGGGCGACACGGACTCTTTCAACTTTGTAAGCTGTTCCGAAGACAGACGCTTGACCTCAACACGCGAAGGTTCATGCCGTGCTGCTGCACTCACAACTTTCTCGTATGAACCTGCAGCATCTTGAGCATGGGATTTGTTCATATCGACGAACCTCAAGTGTTCAGTTCCGACGGGTAGTAGTGCTTTCTCGCGACCCACTTAAATCCGTTGTGCTTGGTGATAGCTGCAAGATCAACGGGTTTTGCGACAATGGAGTATCCAGGCTGGAAGCGTACGTAGCCACACGTCACATCAATAAAATAGTGCACAAGGTCGACTGCATCCTGAATCGGCATTGCGCCGTTAATCAAAGGTTCCATGCTCGTCAACAGCGCTCTTGCATCGTCGAGGGTAACCCCCGCCGCGATAAGCTTTTGTTCGATCTGACTCGAGTATCCAAATAGTACGCGCTGAATCGGCTCGCGCGCGCCTTCCCATACGCAATCCCAGATGGCCTCGGGCTGCACAACTTGCGCCAATTCGGCACCATGGCCGGTCAACGTAAGCCGCCAAATCTCCGCGCTATCCTTATCCGATGAATAGCCACCGATAAGGAAGCCCATCACCGTCGAGTTGTCGTTGCCACCGTGCAGTGGCTCATAGAGCTCGTCGTAGAAATATCGCTTGAACGCATTGGCGACGTTTTCCACATTGAAATTTCGCGGATCGACATGCCACGCGGGGTCTGGTCCGCTCAGCCTCGCTCGCAACTCGTTCGCAAGGCTGGATACTGACCTGTTCTTAAGGCTTCCAAGTCCAAAAGTGAGCGCGCCCACGGGAAGGTTTCGGACGTGAATCAGCTTTTCAGTGTTGAAGTAGGAATTGTGATATTGGTCAGCCGTAAACAGCGCGGAAGCGCTATCCGCCCCTAGGACGAGACCGTCCCCGACTTTCAACGCGACAACTATCGTCATCCGTGTCCCCCTGCCGCAACTGCCTTCGGCCCAATAGGGCCGCCCCTTAAGGCCGAGTCTATGCGTCGTGCGGTTGACTGCGCAATGTCCAGCTCAGCCAAAGGATGCATCGGTACCAATTGGTGTCAGTTGGCGTCTGAAAGGACTTTATTGTTGTCAGTTGGCATCAGTGCGACCCGTTGCTCGGCAAACAATATTGTTTTCAGTCATAACTTTATACGTACTGACATCAATAAGGACCGCCGACATGCCCATCGGATCGCTTCAACCGCCAGAGTCTGGTCAGCTCTCATCCCGCCACGAAAGGCAAAGCATCACCCGTACCAAATGGCACAAGTTGATGAACGCTTTTGGTGTGGACGCGTGATTCCGCTACAGCAATCACAGGTTGTCGATCCAAGCGCAGCCTGGAGCGGCCCTTGCGGGCCCTGCATCAATGCAATCGGCAACTGCAACACCTCCGGATCAGCACATCGGCTGACCCGGGATGTCCGTACTGGGGCTGATCAAGGGCAATCCTGGACGTGGAACGTCAGAACTTGCCGGCGCGGAAGTCGGCGATCGCCTCGTGGATCTGCTCGGGCGTGTTCATCACGAACGGCCCGTAGCGCGCCACGCTTTCCTTCAACGGTTTACCGGCGACGACGAGCATGCGCGATGGCTTGCCGCCACCGGCCAGTTGCAGCTGCTCGCCTTCGGACAGCACGCCAAGCTCGCTGCGTTGCAGTGATTCGCCACCGACCAATGCCGATTCGCCCTCGAACACATAGGCGAAGCCGTGATGCCCGGTCGGCAGATCCAGCGTCAACGACGCGCCGGCTTGCAGGCTGATGTCCAGATACACCGGCGCGGTGACGATGCCTTCGACCGGACCGGTCGCACCGGCCAGCTCGCCGGCAATCACCTTCACCTCGACACCGTCAGCCGGATGCACCACCGGAATTCGCTCGGGGCCGATGTCCTGGTAGCGCGGCGCAGTCATCTTGTCCTTCGCCGGCAGGTTCACCCACAGCTGGAACCCCCACATCAGGCCGTTTTCCTGCTGCGGCATTTCCGAATGCAGGATGCCGCGGCCAGCGGTCATCCACTGCACGCTGCCCGGGGTGAGGTCACCGCGATTGCCGTGGTTGTCACCGTGCTGCATATGCCCGGCCAGCATGTAGGTGACCGTCTCGAAGCCGCGATGCGGATGCTCCGGGAAGCCGGCGATGTAGTCGCCCGCATCGTCGGAACGGAATTCGTCCAGCAGCAGGAACGGATCGAGCATGTCGAGTCCGGGCTGGCCGATGATGCGCTTCAGCTTCACGCCGGCGCCGTCGGAGGTGTCGGTGCCGCGGATGCGGCGGGTGATGTGGCGATCGCTCATGGGGTGACTCCAGTCAGAGATGTCTGGCCACGAAGATGGCCCCGTTGCTGCGCTTATCCAAGCGCTAGCGCTGGAACGGATCGTTTCATCCCGGCAACGCTGCGGCGACCAGAGACCCGGCCTTCAGTGCACCCAGTGCCCACTGCGCTGGCGCGGTGGTGCGTCGTCATCGTGATCATCGCCCGGCGACTGCAACACCATGGCTTCCACTTCAGCCTCGGTGGCCGGCTTGGCCTGCCAGTATTGATTCACCGCGCCGAGCACGGCCGGTACTTGCGACAGGCACTCGTCGTATTCATCTTCGCTGAGTTTCTCGAACTCGGTATCCGCGCTGAGGATGCCTTCGTCCACCGCCAGTGCCATCACCGGGCCGAGCAGTTCCATCAACTGCGGGTCTTCGGACAGGCGGTTTTCCCACAGGCTGGCGCGCAGGTCGATGCCGCGGCTGAAACCTTCACACCAGCCGGCGGCCGACAGCGTCGGGCCGGTTTCCAGTTCGACCTCGCCGAGGATCGGCTCATAGGCATCGACGTCGAGTTCCGCACTGATCGAATCGTTGAGCTTGGCCAGCAGCGCCAGCACGCGGTTGCCTTCATCCTCGTCGGCGAACGGTTCGTGCAGCACCTCGGGTAGCCACTCGTCCGGCAATACCAGCAGCGGACCGACCGCCAGCGCGCTGAGCAAGCCGTGCACGCCGTCGAGCAGCAGGTCGCCTTCGCCGGTATGCGCGCGCAGGTAGCGATCCAGCTCATCCAGTTCGTTGTCGTCCAGCGAGCTGGGCCATTCGGTTTTTGCGGTCATATATCCAGTTCCAGCGTCACCGGCGTGTGGTCGGAAGGACGCTCCCAGCGACGCGGTTCGCGGTCGATTGCTGCCGCCGTGGCGGCGGATTTCAATGCCTCGCCGATCAGGATCAGATCGATGCGCAGGCCCATGTTGCGACGGAACGCGGCCTGCCGGTAGTCCCACCAGCTGTAATGTTCAGCGCCGGATTCGAACAGCCGGAAACTGTCGTGCAGCCCGAGGTCGGTGATCGCCCTGAGTCCAGCGCGCTCCGGCGGCGAACACAGGATGTCTTCGCCCCAGGCCACCGGATCGTAGACGTCGCGATCATCCGGGCAGATGTTGAAATCGCCCAGCACCACCAGGTTCGGATGGCGCTCCAGTTCGCGCGCCAGGAACTCGCGCACCTTGGCCAGCCAGTCCAGCTTGTAAGCGTATTTCTCGTCGCCGACCGCCTTGCCGTTGACCACGTACAGGTCGACCACGCGCAACTTGCCGATAGTGGCGGCCAGGATCCGCCGCTGCGGATCATCCAGTCCGGGGATATCGGTGACGATGTCGGTGGGTTGCTCGCGAGCCAGGATCGCCACGCCGTTGTAAGTCTTCTGGCCCGAATACACCGTGCGATAGCCCGCCGCCGCCAGCTCGTCGACCGGAAATTTGGCATCCTCCAACTTGGTTTCCTGCAGCGCCACGATGTCCGGCTGCGCATCGGCCAACCACTGGGTCAGGTGCGGCAGGCGCACCTTCAGCGAATTGACGTTCCACGAGGCGATTTTCATCCTGACATTGTAAGGGATGTGCACGTCCGGGCTGCCTGAAACCGGCAATCAACAGCAAGACGGGACGGTTTTTGCGATTTTCGAGGCCATTGTTGCTGTCCATATCAAATTGGCGAGAACGGCGCTGCAGCGCGGCCTGGGGCGGTAAATGATCGGGACCTGGTGGGCGTGGACACGCCGCCGAATAGGGATTTGTGCATTAAACCCACCGAAACCTTGCATTCCGGTGTATGCTGGGAAAGCAGGAGTCTGAGGAAACTCAGGGCTTCTGCTCCTATTGCGGTCAAGTGCACTACGCTCCGAGCCGCAAACCATCACTAGCTTCAAAGGTATGTTACATGTCGGATCGTCAGAGCGGTACAGTCAAGTGGTTCAACGACGCCAAAGGTTTTGGCTTCATCACCCCGGAAAGCGGTGACGACCTGTTCGTGCATTTCCGCGCGATCCAGGGCACGGGCTTCAAGTCCCTGCAGGAAGGCCAGCGCGTCACGTTCGTCGTCACCAAGGGCCAGAAGGGCCTGCAGGCTGAGGAAGTCCAGGTTGCCTAAATCCTTCGGGATTTGAGCGATCTTGAAAAGCCCGCTTCGGCGGGCTTTTTTTTGTCCCGAGTTTTGTTGTATCGCGTTGTTGTATCGCGCCACCACAGCGGATGGCGCGATACAAAGCCCAACGCTTCAGGCCAGCCCGTGGCTGCGCAACAGCGCCTCCGGCTCCGGCTTCCTGCCGCGGAACGCGACGAAGCTTTCCAGTGCCGGGCGGCTCGCACCGACCGCGAGGAACTCGCGGCGGAAGCGATCGCCGGTAGCGCGATCGATCACGCCGTGTTCCTCAAATTCGCCGAACGCGTCGGCCGACAACAGCTCCGCCCACAGATAGCTGTAGTAACCAGCGGCATAGCCGCCGGCGAAGATATGGCTGAAGCCATGCGGGAAACGCTGCCATGCGGGCGGATGCATCACCGCAACCTGCTTGCGTACCTGTTCGAGCACGACCAGCGGACGGGCACCTTGCTCCGGGTCGTATTCAAGATGCAACAGGAAATCGAACAAGGCGAATTCCAGCTGGCGCACCAGGAACAGGCCGGCGTGAAAGTGGCGCGCAGCCAGCATGCGTTCGAACAGTTCGTCGGGTAGCCGCTCGCCAGTTTCGTAGTGACGCGCGAACAGGTCCAGCGCGGCACGGTTCCAGCCGAAGTTCTCCATGAACTGACTGGGCAGTTCCACCGCGTCCCATTCGACCCCATCGATGCCGCCGATCGAGGGAAGCGCGATTTCGGTCAGCAGGTGATGCAGGCCATGACCGAACTCGTGGAACAGGGTGAGCACATCATCGTGGGTGAGCAGCGCCGGCTTGCCCTCGGTCGGCGGTGCGAAGTTGCAGGTGAGGAAGGCCACCGGCAATTGCCGGTTCACGCCATCGTCGAAGCGCGCGCGGCAGACATCCATCCATGCGCCACCCCGCTTGCCATTGCGCGCATACAGGTCGACGTAGGCACCGGCGAACACGCGGCCATCGGCATCGCGCACATCGTAATAGCGCACCTCGGGATGCCATACGTCGACGTCGTCACGCTGGGCGAGCGTGATGCCGTAGAGTTTTTCGGTGAGGCCCAACAGGCCTGCGATCACCGCCGGCAGCGGGAAGTAGGGCTTGAGCTGTTCCTCGTCCAGCGCGTACTGCTGCTGACGCAGCTTCTCCGAGGCATAGCCGACGTCCCATGATTCAAGATTGTCGAGCTTGAGCTTGCTGCTGGCGAACTCGCGCAACGCAGCCAGTTCGCGCTGTGCTACTGGCCTGGCGCGGACGGCCAGGTCATGCAGGAATTCCAGTACCTCGGTCGGCGAACCGGCCATCTTGGTCGCCAGCGATTCCTCCGCCGCGTTGGCGAAGCCGAGCAGTTGCGCGGCTTCGTGGCGCAACGCCATGATCTTCTCGATGCGCGCGCTGTTGTCGAACTTGCCTGCATTCGGGCCTTGGTCGGAGGCGCGCGTCTGGTACGCCCAGTACACCCGTTCGCGCAGGCCGCGGTTGTCGGCATAACTGAGCACGGCCTGCACGCTGGATTGTTTCAGCGTGACCAGATAGCCGTCCAGATCCTGATCCTCGGCGTACTGGCGCAACACCGCGCGACCAGATTCGGGAATGCCAGCAAGATCGCGCTCATCGGTAATATGTTCGTGCCATGCCTCGCTGGCATCGAGCACGGCATTGGAGAATTCGGTGGAGAGTTTCGACAGTTCCACGCCGATCTCGCGGAAGCGCGAACGCGCCGGCTCCTCCAGCGCTACTCCGGACAGCCGGAAGTCGCGCAATGCGTGTTCGACCAGTGCGCGCTCCGGACGCGGCAGCTGCGCGAAATCCGGCGCATCCGCCAGCGCCTGCACGGCGGCGTAAAGGTCGCGGTTCTGACCCAGCTCGATCGCGTGCTCGGTGAGCATTTCCTCAGCCGGTCCGTAGGCTTTGCGCAAGGCCTCGCTGTCGGCCACCGAATGCAGATGGGAAACCGGAGCCCACGCGCGGGCAAGCCGCTGCTCCAGCCGCTCCTGGGTCAGCATCACGGTGGCGAAATCACGCGGTGCGCCGGGTGCGGTGAGCGCGTCGATGCCGGCACGATAGTCGACGAGGATCGCGTCGACCGCTGGCTCGACGTGTTCGGGGCGGATCTGCGAGAACACCGGCAGGGTATCGTCGGCCAGCAGCGGATTGTCTTGGTTCATGGGAGCTCCTTGAGGCCACCAGCGTGGCGATCACGCCGGCCGAAATCAAGCACGCTGCGCGATCCTGCATCGCCCCAGCACAACCCCGCGATCGGCACGGTAATGCCGTTTTGTCATGGATCGCACCGTAACCTTGCTGCCATGTCGCCGCCGGATGTCGCCGAACTGCTTGCCCACAGCGGAATGTTTGCGCAGCTGGATGCCGTTGTGCGCGAAGCACTGGCCCATGAGTTGGTGTGGCTGGGCCTGCCCGGCGGCCGGCCGTTGTTCAAACCCGGTGAGCCCGCTGATTCGCTGTATCTGCTGAAAAGCGGCAGCCTTGGCGTGTTCGACGACCGCTCGCCGGAGGATACCGCCGAGCTGACCCAGCTGATCGCAGCCGGCGAAAGTGTCGGCGCGGCCAGCCTGCTGGGTGGCGAGCAGCGTGTCCGTACGGTACGCGCGCTGCGCGATTCCGAGTTGCTGCGGCTCGATCGCGACGCCTTCGAACGGCTGCTCGGACGCTACCCGCACGCCATGCTTGGCGTGGCGCGGATGGCGATTGAGCGACTGCAACAGCGCGACCGCCGTGCGGATCAAGCCGGCGCGCCGCGCACGTTCGCCATCCTGCCGATCGATCAATCAGTGCCGGCGCGCGTGCTGGCGATGCAATTGGCGCAGGCGCTGGGCGCTTACGGCAGCTGTGGCGTGATCGATGGCGAGCTTGGCGCCGGACGCAGCGGCGACTGGTTCGCCGAACGCGAGGCGAAGTTGCGCTTCGTGATCTATCTGGATGCGAGCGGCGACCCGCTGTGGCGCCAGCGCTGTCTGCGCCAGGCCGACGTGCTGTTGTTGCCGGCGCTGGCTGCGCAACCGGCACGTGCATGGCCGGAAGCCGCCCTGCTGGATCCGAAACGCACCGGCCACCGCACCCGCCATCTGGTGCTGCTGCATGCCGGCCACCAGGTCAGCCTCGGCGCGGCGCAGCGCTGGCGGGCGCCGTTCGTCGGCGATCTGCGGCATCACCATATCTGCCACGACAGCGACATCGTGCGGTTGGCACGATTGGTCAGCGGACATGGCCGCGGCCTGGTGCTGGCCGGCGGGGGCGCGCGTGGTGTGGCGCATCTGGGCGTGCTGCGCGCGCTCCATGAAGCGGGCCACACCTTCGACGCGGTCGGCGGCACCAGTATCGGCGCGATCATCGGTGCCGGGCTGGCCTGCGGCTGGGAGCTGGAGGCGATGACGGAAACCTTGCGCCGCGCCTTCGTGCATGGTCGGCCCCTGTCGGACTGGACCTTGCCACTGGTGGCGATGACCCGCGGCCGGCGCGCTTCGCTGATGCTGCAGCGCGCCTTTGGCGTACTGGAGATCGAGGATCTGCCGTTGTCGTATTTCTGCGTTTCCACCCGCCTGTCCGGCGGCGGCATGGCGGTCCATCGACGTGGCCCGCTGTGGCTGTGGCTGCGCGCATCAAGTGCGATTCCTGGCGTGCTGCCGCCGGTATTGCATCAAGGCGGTGTCCATGTCGACGGCGCACTGGTCAACAACCTGCCGACCGATGTGATGGCCGCCGACGGCATCGCCCATATCACCGCGCTGGACATCCGCGCTGATATCGCCCTGCTCACCACCGCCGAGGAATCGGCCACACCGCCGCTATGGCGTCTGCTGCTGCAGCGGCGTCAAGACATTCGCCGACCGGGCCTGATATCGACCCTGGTGCGCGCCGGCATGGTCAACGGCGAGACGGCGAGCGAACAACGGCGCGAACGCGCCGACCTGCTGATCTCGCCGCCGCTGGATCACATCGGGATGCTTGACTGGAAGGATTGGCAGCGCGCGATCGATGCGGGGTACCGGCACACGATCGAGATACTCGAAGCACGTACACACGAGGGCACGCCGACGGCTACCATGCTCCCATGAATTCTTTACGCAGTTACAAGGGCATCACGCCCACCCTCGGCGATCGTGTGTATGTCGATCCCGCCGCCAGCGTGATCGGCGATGTGGTGCTAGGCGACGACGTGTCGATCTGGCCCGGCACGGTGTTGCGCGGCGACGTGAACTACATCCGCGTCGGCGCCCGCACCAGCATCCAGGACGGCAGCGTCGTGCATGTCGCCCACGCCGGTCCGTACGGACCGGGCTTTCCGTGCCTGATCGGCGAAGGCGTCACCATCGGTCATGCTGCGGTGGTGCATGCCTGCACGATCGGCGATTACTGCCTGATCGGCATGCACGCCACCGTCATGGATGGCGCGGTGGTGAAGAAATACGGCTTTGTCGGCGCCGGCAGCCTGATCCCACCGGGCAAGGTGGTCGGCGAGCGCGAGTTGTGGCTGGGCAACCCGGCGAAGTTCGTGCGTCTGCTCAGCGACCAGCAGATCGAACAGCTGCACTACTCCGCCGACCACTACGTGCGGTTGAAGGACACCTATCTGGCGTCTGCCTGATGACTGTGCGGCGGGTACTGTTCGTGTGCAGCCGCAACCGCCTGCGCAGTCCCACCGCCGAGCAGGTATTCGGTGCGTGGCCGGGCCTCGAAGTGGATTCCGCCGGCGTGGCCGAGGATGCCGAAGTCACGCTGACGACCGAGCAGCTGGACTGGGCCGAACTCATCATGGTGATGGAAGCCAGCCACCGGCGGCGTCTGCAGGCGCGTCACCGCAACCACCTCAAGGGCAAGCGGGTGATCTGTCTGGACATCCCGGATGACTACGACTTCATGCAGCCGGAACTGGTCGCGCTGCTGCTAAGAAAGGCGGGGCCGCTGCTGCGCTGACACCACCGCGGGATCACATGCCCGGCGTGGCAGCCTGCTGGATGCGCTCGGCTTCCGCTTCATGCCGTTTCGTTTCGATGTTGCGTGCCGCGGAGAGCTTGCCGCCAAGCAAGGCCAACGTGAAGTTGTTGCTGTCGAATTCGCGCAGCAGGTCGATCTCGCGCCGCGCCTCGTCCAGATCGTTCTGGTTGATGGTGCTCTCGATCTCTTCGGAGGCGCGTGGGAAGGACTCGCGCAAGGCTTCCTGCGCCGTGCGGTTCTGTGGCTCCAGCTGCAGCACGCTGAGGTAGAACTCGTAGGCGTTGCTGCCCGCCGGCGCCACCAGTCGGCCATCATGCATGGCATCGCGGGCCAGTCCGAGCAGGATCTGGGTGCCGCTCTGCGCATCGTTAGCGGATGCGTCAGCCGGGTTGCCGGATGACGTTCCCCCGATGTTCGGTGCAGCATTCGCGGTGGCGTAGCTGTACCAGAAGATACCGCTGGCGACCGTAGCCATGATCAGCAATGAAACGAGTACAAGCGCGTTGCGACGCGACGCGGCATAGAGAATGCGAAACATGACACCTGCTGCATGGACTTCCGACCGCTCGCGGAAGTTGCCGCATTCGGCACGCTCCCGGCGGGTCCCGCCACGATAGCCGTGTCGTGTTTCAGTCATATGGCGGTTCGGCGCGAACAGGTTGCCGTCGCCGCCTGCACGGCGGCAACGGCGTGCTACTCACCAGCCCAGCACGGCGGCATTGCCGTCGTCGGGTGAGCCATCCGGATGAGTGAACCAGAACACCCGGTTCTGCTGATCGGGACAGTTCTTGCCGCTGTCGTAGCTGGACACCACGCCGCTGAGCGAGCCGACGTCGCTGCGGTAGCAACCGCCCAGCGAATCGCGGAAAGTGAACTCCTGCTTGCTGTGCTGGCCGGTATGGCCGGTGAAGTTGCCGCTGGCATCGAAGTCCAACGTGTCGGCACTGTCCACCTTGTTGCCCACCTTCGCCGAGTACAGCACGATGCCGCCAAGCACATGCTCGTCGCGCTTCTCGTAGCCCTGATGCGTCGTGCTGGCCACGGTGGCGCTGCCATCCGCCGCCACTACCTGATCGATGTCCAGGTGCAACGGGTAGCCCACATGCTCGTGGTATTCGGCGGTGACGGAACCACCGACATTGCTCTGGCTCTTGCTGTCGGCCGAGGTGTACTGGTCGGTCACCTGATCGTAGGTGGTGGCGTTGATGGTGAAACCCTGGGTGTCGGCAAAGCCCACCGTGGCGTCCACCTGGCTATGCACGCGGCCGTGCGCGGTATCGGCATAGCCCTCGATCACGTAATGCCGGCTCAGGTTGGTGGTGATGTTGCCGGTGACATCGCCCGAGGCATCCGTGCTCAGGGTGCTGCCGATCGTCGGTGTCGGCGGCTGATCGGCCAGCGTGTTGCGCTCGATCTGGCCGCTGATCTGCTTGGTGTGCGAGTCAAGATAGACCAGCAGGGTGGCGGTAGCGGAAAAATAATTGTTCGCGCCGGCCACGCTCACCGCGACCGTGTGCGATGCACCGTTGCTGAGCACGCCGGCGAACGGCGTGAGATCGACCCGGTACGGCATGAAGTTCAGCGTCTGCACGCCGGGCGTCGGCTCCCACAGGAAGGGATCGATGCCACCGGTGTAGATCCACGGATACACCGGCGCCACGCCGGCTGGCTGGCCGTCGATGCTGATCTCCGCCTCGCGGAAATTGCCGCCGCCGCATTCATCTACTTCGGCGGCGTACTGGTCGGGCACGCAGGTGTACCAGAACTCGTCGTCATACTGGCTTTGCGCGAACACATCCAGATAGGCGCGCTCGACATTGCGTGGCAGGCTCAGCGTCTTCGTCAATTGGTCGGCCGGGGTAGCCAGCGTCACGGTGTTGCCCACCGGATCGGAACCCAGCGGATAGATCGCATCCGCCACCTGTGCCGACGGCGCGAGGATCGAGGCGGGATAGAACAGCAGCTTCGCGCTGCCATGGATGACGCCGTTATACGTGCTGTTCACCGTGTTGCCGATGATCGCCTGGCCCTGGCCAGCCTGACCCAGCAGTGCGATGTAATCGGTGAGGTCACGCTCCACGTGCCAGCTCGGTGCCAGGGTGGCGCCCGGTTCCTGGGTTGTGCCGAAATACAGGTTCACGCCGCCCAGCCAGATCGTCGCGGTACGGTCGTACTGCACCCCGGCGGTGACCGAGAAATCCGCTTCCAGCACCACCTTGGACCAATGCCCCGGACAGCCGGCGGGTGGGGCATAGCTGAAAGAACGGGTGCCGTAATCGTCGAACGTGTCGTTGCTGAAAAGCTGCACGACACACGGCGTACCGGGCGGACGCGGCACGCCCGGATCGGCCACGGTGACATTGCTCGAACCGACCGGACTGCTGGCCGGTGCAGCAAAAGCGCTGCAGGCAAATGTGAAAGACAACCCGGCTAGCACCAGGCCACGACGGACAAACCCCTTAGGCAACATGCGTGACTCCCCACGTGATGGTGCCCCCTGTCCGCCAACGCTAGCACAGCGTCGCTGCTCAGGAATGGGGATATGCCGGAATTTTGGCTACCGCGCTCGTAGCGAGAGTTCAGACGTTGGAGGTTGCCGTTTCCAGCGCCGTGATCCACGCCAACGCATGCTGGCGGTCGGTACCGCACATCGCCGGCTCCGGCTGCAGGCTGGCGCACACCGCCGGCCGACGCGGGTCACCGAAGATCGCGCAGCGATTGTCATTCGTGAGCTGCACGCAACGAATACCCGCAGGCTTTCCACGGGGCATGCCGGGGATCGGGGAGCTGATCGACGGCGCGATGCAGCAGGCACCACAGCCGGCCCGGCAGCCCAGCACGCTCACGCAGTCTGCCGGCGCAGCAGTTGGTACACCGGCTCGGTATCCGGCCGCTGGCCGTGCCACAGCTCGAACGCATCGGCAGCGGTTTCCACCAGCATGCCGAGGCCGTCGAATGCGTAGCGCGCACCGGCCGTCTTCGCCCAGGTCAGGAAACCGCTGGCCGCGATGCCATAGGACAGGTCGTAGCAAAGCGCACGGGCACCGACCAACGAGAATGGCAGCTGCAGCGATGCACCCAGCACCCCGGCCGAAGTGGCCTGGATGATCAGATCGTAGCTGCCGATGTCAGCCAGATCTTCCCAGTAACGAGTATGCGCGCGCGCCGGCTCGCCGATCGCATCGGCCAGTGCATCGGCTGCCTCGGGCGAGCGATTGACGATGGTCAGCGTATCCACCCCAGCATCCAGCAGGTTCCACGCCACGCCGTGCGCGGCACCACCGGCACCGAGCAGGAGCGCGGTATGGCCGCGCAGATCTACGCCGTGGCGATCGGTGATGTCGCGCACCATGCCGGCGCCATCGGTGTTGTGCGCGGCCAGCCTGCCGTCCGCCAAGCGGGTCAGCACATTCGCGCTGCCGGCACGCGTGGCCGACTCGCTGTGCTGGTCGGCCAGCGCGAAGGCAGCCGCCTTGTGCGGCAGCGTGACATTCGCACCGCGGCCATGATCGGCGAAGAAGCGTCGCACCGAAGCGACGAGGTCGGCTGGCGCTGCGTCGATCGTGCGGTACTCCAGCGCGATGCCAAACTGCTGCGCAAAAGCTTGGTGGATCTGCGGCGACCGACTGTGACTGATCGGATGGCCAAACACGGCGAACTGGGCTGGATCCACTTGGTTTCCCTGGATGGTTGGCTGGCACCGGATCGGCGCACAGACACGCATTCTACAAGCCGCGACTGCCAGAACCTCCTTCCTGAGGACCGGTCGCAGCCAGTGAGATGGGCGCATTGCACGATGCGGCCATCCTTCACCGAACGGATATGCCGATGCGCCCGCAGACCCTATGTTCTCCGCGTAACTCACGCCTGCTCGTGGCCGCCATGCTGTGGCTGCTCGGTGGCGCCGCGCTGCTGCTGACCACCCTGGTTCCGCTACGCACGGACCTGCTCGGCTGGACGCCGGCGTTCTGGCTGCTGGGCGCGCCGCTGGCCGTATTGCTGGTGCTGGAACCGGCGTTGCCGCGTCAATTGTTCGCACTGTGCCGGCCGCAGCGCCGTCCGCTGCGAGGCAGCGCATGGCATTGAGCCTTACGCCGCGCTTCAGCCTGTAATGCCCTGCCGCTTGCGTTCCATCCGGCGCAGGAACTCCTGCATGACGCGCAGGTACAAGGCATCGCCCAGATGGGCATCTTCGACGCCGGCATCGATCGACGGATTGTCGTTGACTTCGATCACCACCGGCTTGTTGCCGACCTGTTTGAGGTCGACGCCATAGAATCCGTCACCGATCGGCTGGGTTGCCTTCAATGCCAGCTTGACCACCTCAGCTGGCGCCTCGCTCACCGCGACGGTTTCGGAGCCGCCGGTTTTTGCCGTGCCCTTGGCGCCGTGGTTGTAGATCTGCCAGTGATTGCGCGACATGTAGTACTTGCAGGCATATAGCGGCTCGTGATTAAGCACGCCGATGCGCCAGTCGAACTCGGTATAGAGATATTCCTGCGCCAGCAGCAGCGCGCTGTGCTGGAACAGCTCGCCCGCGGCCTGCTCCAGCGCCGGCTCGCTCTCCACCTTGACCACGCCGCGCGAGAACGAGCCATCGGGAATCTTCAGCACCAATGGAAAGCCGAGCTTGGCGACGACCTCCTTCATGCCCTTGCTGTCGTCCCGATACAGGATCTCAGTGCGCGGCACCGCGAGTTTGCGCGACACCATCAGGTCATTGAGGAAGATCTTGTTGGTGCAGCGGAGAATCGAAGTCGGATCGTCGAATACCACCATGCCTTCCTTCTCCGCGCGATGAGCGAAGCGGTAGGTATGGTTATCGCTGGCAGTGGTTTCGCGGATGAACAGGCCGTCGTATTCGGCAAGACGCTGGTAATCGTTCTTGCCGATCGGGTCGACCTCGATGCCGAGCTGCTTGCCGGCAGCAATGAAGGCCTTCAGTGCCTTCTTGTTCGATGGCGGCATCTGCTCGGCCGGATCGACCAGCATCGCGATGTCATAGCGATACAGCTTGCGCGCGCGCGGCTTGCGCCACAGCTTCTTGGAGAAGCGATCAAGCTCCTCGGCGAATGCGTCTTCCTGCGCATCGTCCAGCGTCTGCAGCCCGACTGGCTTGATCGCGCTGACCTGCCATACGCGGTCGCGCTCGAACTCGATGCGCAGCAGCGGGCAGGGGAAAGACTCGAACACCTGGCGCGACAGATCCTGCAGCGCCGGGTAGGCGGTCTCGCCGAAGTAGACCAGGATGCCGAAGTCGGTGGTGTCGCGGCCACCGGCCGGCAGGAAGTGGGTCAGCTTCTGGTTGAGGTCGTTGATGTCCACGCCGTACAGCGAGCGCCGGCGCAGGTCGTTCACCGTGCGCACCGACGGCATCACCTTGTGCCCACGCGCTTCGGCCAGCAGCGACACGTAGTAGCCGGTGCCAAGGTATTTATAGCTGCGGCACAGATTGATCACGTGGGTGCGTTCGTCGTCGCCACCAACCGGCTCGCGCAAGTAATCCATCGCGCTCATGACGTCGACGGAGGGGTAGTACGAGCCCCAGTCGGAGGCTTTTTCGACAACGATGACCAGACGGGTCATGGCACCACTCAGGTTATCCAGCTATGGCGGGATGCCCCTGCGCGCGGCGCGGCGGGACACACAAGGCGCGCAGTTTGGCACAGGCAGGCCTCGCACAAGGGTAAAGCCCTGAAGAGTGAATAAACGGTATGGCCCGTGATCAAGAGCCGCCTGTGAACACGCGCAGCAGACGCCGCCGGCTGCTAGAGTCCGCGCGTGCTGATCACCCCACTCCATCTGTTGCACGAATACGCGCGCCGCGTCGCGCCGGAATCCCCAGGCATGCACCCACCCCCAGCCAGCGCCAGCGTGCGCGTGCGTCGCGCCGAATCGTCCGACCTCGACGATCTGGTGACACTGGAAGATCGCACCTTCGACAGCGACCGGCTGACCCGCGCGCAATATCGCCGCCACCTGGACAGCGACACGGCCCTGGTGCTGGTGGCCAGCGCCAATCACCGCAACTTCCTCGGCACCGCCGTGGTGTTCTTCCGCAAGGGCAGCGGCGTGGCACGGCTGTACTCGATCGCCAGCAAACCGGAGGCGCGCGGCAAGGGCGTCGGCACCGCGCTGCTGGAGGCCATTGAAGCAAGTGCGCGGCAACGTCGTTGCCACGCGGTGCGACTGGAAGTGCGCGACGACAACGCCAACGCGGTGCGTCTGTACGAACGACACGGTTACCGGCACATCGGCCATTACCCGCATTACTACCAGGATGGCACGCATGCCTGGCGTTACGAGAAATCGCTGGATTGAGGCAGCGACCGCCGCAGCCCGATGAGGGTTGCGCAGCGCAACGGCCAGCGCGGGTTTATCATGTCGCTGCGATCCGGGGGGATAGCGGGGGAGTCGCGGCACCGCCATACGGCGGTGGCTCGAACTGTCCTGCCTCATGAGATTTTCCGATGTCCATGCGTATCCTCGCTCTTGCCACCACCCTGACCTTGACGCTCGCCGGCTGCACGACCAGTCGTGGCCTGCACCCCGACGGTCAGCTGACTGATTCGCAAAACCTCGCCATAGAGCACAGCCTCGCTGACGCGAAACTCACCCCGGCAGCATGGCCAGCGCAGGATTGGTGGGTGGGCTTGGGCGATCCGCAGTTGTCGGCGTTGATCGACGAGGCTCTGAAGCACAATCCCGGACTCGCGGGCGCCGATGCGCTGGCCAAACTGGCGCAGGCCCAGGTGCAGGGTGCCAACGCGGCCCGGGGTGCGCAGGTGGATCTGGACGCCGCAGCGCCCGGGATCCGACTGTCCAACAAGGATTACAGCTATCCGGTGGCGGATCTCGGCACGTTTGCCTGGGCTAGCTCGGCCACGCTCGACTTTTCCTGGGGGCTGGATCTGTGGGGCGGCAAGCGCGCCGCCTGGGAGGCCGCGCTGGGTCGCAGCCGCGCCGCCCAGATCGACGCCCACGCCGCACGCATCCAGCTGTCGGTGAACGTCGCCCGCGCCTATATCCAGCTCGGCTATGCCTACGCCCAGCAGGATGTGGCCGCGGCGGAACTGCAGCGTACCGGCAAGGTGCTTGAACTGACCCGCCGCTATGTGAGCGCGGGCCTGGCTACGCCGCAGCAACTGCATCAGGCCGACTTCGCGGTGGCCAGCGCGCAGCAGCAGCAAGCCCAGGTCGAGCGGGCGATCGATGCCGTCCGCAGCAGCCTGGCGGTGCTGCTCGGCCAGGGTCCCGACCGCGGCCTGCAGATTGCGCGGCCACGCCTGCTGAAACCAGCCGAACTCGCGTTGCCGGACAATTTGCCGGTGGACCTGATCGGCCGTCGTCCCGATCTGGTAGCCGCGCGCTGGCGCGTAGAGGCAGCGAACAAGGACATCAAGGCGGCGAAGACCGAGTTCCTGCCGAACATCAGCCTCAGCGCGATGGCCGGCTTCGTCGAGGTGGGTGACAACACCAGCCTGTTCGCGCTACCCGCACGCACCTTTGGCGTTATCCCCGCGCTGAGCCTGCCGATCTTCGATGGGGGCCGACGACGGGCCAATCTGGCGGCGACCGATGCCAGTTACGACGGCTTGGTGGCGCAATACAACGCGACCCTGGTTCGCGCGGTCAACGAAGTTGCGGACCACTACTCCGCGCTGAAGTCGATGCGGACCCAGATCGCCGCCGAGCAACGTGCGCAACAGGACGCACAGCAAGCCTGGGACGATACGTTGAAACTCTACAAGGGCGGCCTCGGCAGTTCGCTGGAGACGCTGATCGCCCGCGAGCAGCTGCTGGCCGCGCAGCAGCGCATGGCCGCACTGGACAGTCAGCAGATGGATCTCTCCGTGCAGCTGATCCAGTCACTCGGCGGCGGTTATCAGGTAGGAAACCCGGCGTCGCTGCCGCCAGGCGTTGATGCGGTCAAGACGAGTTCCGCCAGCAGTCCCGCGGATCGCTGAAACGATCGATCCCGCCTGAAACAGACGGGATCGATCGCACGCAACGGCACGGCTCGGGTCACCTCAGCGAAGGCGACCCAAAGTCACTCAGTTGTGGTTCGCTGCCTCCGCCGCCTGCTTGAGTTCACGGCTGGCCTGATCGAGCAGATCCTTGGCCTTCGCCGCATGCCCGTCCATATCCCACTCGTTGGCTTGCTGCGCATCGGTAATGCGCTTGAACGCCTGGTCGGTCAGTCGCTGCGCCGCGGCGATGCTCGGATGGCGCTTCGCACTGACATCCCGCACGGGTGGTGCGGCAAACACCGCGGAGGTGGCCAGTGCAAGACCTGCGATCAGTGCGAATGACTGCGTACGCTTCATGTTTCTCTCCTGGTTGGGTTTGGCTCGATGAACCCGCAGCGAAATCTCTCCGGCACCCCATTGTCGCCGGGCAGGCTGCCGCGCAAATCTAGCAGTGTGCTGTGACGTTGCGCGGGCTCAAGTTCCTGCGATTTAACTGCAAGTGGGTATCAGCGGCATCGCCTGCCAGCTCCCCGCTCAGCCGCCGAGTGGCGAGCCTATCCGCTGCGCGGTGGCATCGTCGGGTCGCGCCACCAGCGCACCGGTGCGCATCAGGCTGATGCTGTAATGGCCCTGGTCAACCAGCGGCAGGAACGCGCCACTGCCGTAGACGGTGTCGACTTCCGGCAACCATTGCGCGTACTGCTTCTTCAGGTTGAGCAGGTCGAAGCTGCCGTTTTCGCCGAGGCTGATCACGGTCCGCGGCGCACTGGCTTCCTGTGCAGGGTCGTCGTAGCGACCGGATAGCCGGTCGAGTCGGTACAGCGGCGGCAACCCGGCCAGCAACGCCGGCAGTTTCCATTTCAGCACCACGGCTTCGACGCGCCAGTCATCCCCGTAAAGTTGCTCCTGCCGCGTGCTGCCGTCGGGCCAGCTCAAGGTGAGTGCCCAACGCTGCGGCGACAGGATGTGCGCGTCGATGTCGACCACCGGGGTTTCTTCGCTGAGCAGCCGGTAGCCACGCAGCGCGACGCCGGTGCCGGCCAGCAGCAGGGTGAGTGCGAAGCAGATCAGGCACAGCAACGCGCGCCAGCTGGCGGCGAGCCGGCGACCGTTGTGCAGGTGCCGGCGCAGCACCACGAGCTGTACCAGGGTGACCAGCAGGAACACCGTCGCCAGCACCAATAGCACCGTCATCGGCATGCGCAACAGCGTGCTCCAGTCCATCGTGTCACCCTCGCCGCCGCGGTGTGCGGTCTACCGTGCATCATAACGGTGATGACCTGGTGCTGCGGCTGGTTCATTGGGCGTCGCTATACTGCGAACGTCCACAGGAAACCTCGCCATGCGCCGATCAATCTTTCTGCTGCCGCTCTGCCTCGTTGTTGCCATGCTTGTCGGCTGCGGCCAGAAGGGTCCGCTCTTCCTGCCGCCGGTCAAGCCAGCCGCCGTATCGACCAAGCCGAAACCGCCAGCGAAACCGAAACCGCCAACGCCAGCCGCGGCAGCCAGCAGCGCAACGCCTGCCAGCGCACAGTCCTGACACCATGCAACTGCAGTTCTCGAAAATGCACGGCATCGGCAACGACTTTGTCGTGCTGGACTGTCGCTATCGTGATTTTCCACTGGCGGCAACGCAGATCCGTGCGCTGGCCGACCGTCATACCGGTGTGGGTTTCGACCAGCTGCTGAGCGTGGAGCCGGCACGCGATCTGTCCTGTGCGTTCTACTACGGCATCTGGAATGCCGATGGCTCGCCCTCAGGCCAGTGCGGCAATGGCGTGCGTTGCGTGGCGGCATGGCTGCATCGCGCGGGCGCGGTGGCGATCGGCGACATGCTGCGCCTGGAAAGCCCATCCGGACCGGTGACCGTGCGCTTGCTCGACACCGACCGCGTGGCGGTGGACATGGGCGAACCGATCTTCGATCCGTCGCGGATTCCGTTCGACACACCGCAGGCGGCCGATCGTTACGTACTGGATATGGACGGTGAGGCGCTGGAGATCGGCGCCGTCTCGATGGGCAATCCACATGCGGTGGTCGTGGTGGACCATCTCCCCACCCACGCCATGCCCCGGCTTGGCCCCGCGCTGACCGGGCATGCACGCTTTCGCGAAGGCGCCAATGCCGGTTTCGTGCAGAAGCTGGATCGGCAGCTTCTGCATCTGCGTGTGCACGAGCGTGGCGCGGGCTGGACGCGGGCCTGCGGCACCGGTGCCTGCGCCGCCATGGCGGTATTGCACCAGCGTCGCGAAGTCGGCGACCGCGTGCAGGTGGAACTACCGGGCGGCACCCTGCAAATCGACTGGGCCGGCCCCGGCCACACCCTGTGGATGACCGGCCCGGCCGCGTTCGCCTTCGAGGGCGTATGGTCGGTTCCCACCCCCACGACTTGACGCGCGGGTTGAAGCGCGCCCGCGTCCATCGCACACTCCAGCCAGACGGCGCGCTTTTCCCGCACGCCCCGCCTTGGTTCGAGGACACCTTCGCATGACCGCAACCCTGCTCGACGACGCTACCCAGGCCCGGGTGGTTGCTGCCTATCTGAAACGTCATCCGGAATTCCTCAGCGAATACCCCGATCTGGCGGCGAAGCTGACCATGCCGCGCGAGCAGGGCCCGGTGTCGTCACTGGCGGTGTATCAGCTGCAGAGCCTGCGCGACAAGAACGCCGAACTGGAGCGGCGGCTTGCCGAGTTGATCGAGATTGCCGCCGAGAACGAGAAGCTGATGGAGCGCGTGCACGCGCTTACCGTGGCGCTGCTGCGCGCGAACACGATGGAGGTGACCGCGCGCACGGTGGTCGCCAAGCTGAGCGCGGATTTCCACACCGAGCAGGTGCGCCTGCTGCTGTTCGGCGACGAACCGCAGCTGCCGCGTGCCGAATGGCTGCAGCAGATTCCCGGTGGTGCCGACGCATTGCCGGAGTTCGCCGAATTCCTGCAGCACAGCGAACCGGTCTCCGGTCGCCTGTCCAGCGAGAAGCTCACCCGGCTGTTCGGTCGTGATGCCGAGCTGATCCGTTCGGTCGCAATGATGAAGCTGGGTGACTCCGGCATCCTGGCGATCGGGAGCCACAATCCGGATCGCTTCCAGCCGGGCATGGGCACGCTGTTCCTGAAGATGATCGCCGCCACCATCACCGCCGCCCTGGCGCGCGCGCGGGATGTCTCCTGAGCCGCAATGACACCTGAGCAACTGGTCGACCGCTGGCTCGACCGCCTCGCTGGCGAGCGGCAGGCGTCACCGCACACGGTCGCCGGCTATCGCCGCGACCTGGCCAAGCTGCTGCGTTTCATGCAAGAGCAGCAACTGACCTCGTTCGACGCGCTGGACGCGAACCGGATGCGCAACTTCATCGCCGGCGAGCATCGCCGTAAGACCGAGACGGCCAAAGAGGGCTTGGCGCCGAAAAGCCTGCAGCGCCTGCTGTCGTCCTGCCGCAGCCTGTTCCGCCAGCTCAACCGCGAAGGCCTGCTGGCCGGCGATCCGCTGCTCGGCGTGCGCGGCCCGAAGGTCCGCCGCAAACTGCCGCAGGTACTCGATGTCGACGAAGCCAGTGCGCTGGTGGAAACCGACAGCGGTGGCAAACTGGCCGTGCGCGATCGCGCGATGCTGGAACTGTTCTATTCCAGCGGCCTGCGCCTGTCCGAACTGGTCGGCCTGCGCTGGATCGACCTGGATCTCGATGGCGGTGAGGTACGTGTGCTCGGCAAAGGCAGCAAGACCCGTATCGTACCGGTCGGGCGGCATGCGATCGCCGCGCTGCGTGCGCTCGGCGCGGAGCAGGGCATGCCGGCAGAGAGTCCGGTCTTCCGCGGCCGCGGCGGCGCGCCGATCAACCCGCGCACCGTGCAGCTGCGCATGAACAAGCTGGCGCTGCAGCAAAATCTGCCCAAGCACATCCATCCGCATCTGCTGCGACATACCTTCGCCAGCCACATGCTGGAATCCTCCGGCGACTTGCGCGCGGTGCAGGAACTGCTCGGCCACGCGGACATCGCCACTACGCAGATCTACACGCATCTGGACTTCCAGCACCTGGCCAAGGTCTACGATGCCGCGCATCCGCGAGCGCGGCGCAAGTAACTGCGAAATCGCACCGTTCACTGAACAGGCGAGCGTCGGCCGAGCTGTAATAAGCCTCCGGAAAGATTTTTTCCGTCACAATCTCTCCACGACATTTCATCTAGGCACCAGCCCCGTGACCCGTTCGGAAATACCACTTTCCGTCACAGCTCCCGCTGTGATTGATCACGGCGTGCGGCCGCCGCATCGGCATCTGGTGGGCATTGGTGAGCTGCCACCACGCGACATCTTCCGCATCCTGCTGCTGCGTCCCAACCATCGGCTTGGCAATACGCTGCTGTTGACCCCGCTGCTGACCGAGCTGGAGCGGCGCTATCCCGGTGCCGAGATCGACCTGGTCACCGGCTGCGAGGCTGCCGATGACGTGTTTGCCGGATTTCGCCAGGTTCGCCACATCCATCAGCTGACCCGACGGCCGGGCCACCATCCGCTGCACCTGCTGCTCACCTTGCTGCGCCTGCGGCGGAACCGTTACGACCTGGCCATCGACAGCACACGCGGTTCACGCTCGGGCCGACTGCTGCTTTTCCTCAGTGGTGCCCGCTACCTGCTCGGCCTGCCCGACAGCAAGCGTGAGCTGCGCGATGGTGGTGCCGCCTGGCAGGCGGCCCTGGCGAAAGCACCGGAACATTTTTCGCTGGACGGTGTGTACGCGTTGCGTTGCGCTATGGGACTTTCTTTCACGGATAACGCCGACGCGTGGCCACTGCTGCGCATCCAGCTGCGCGCGGAAGAGCAGGCGTGTGGCCGCGCGCTGCTGGCCGACCTGCTCGGTCACGCGCCAGACGGCGATCGCAAGGTGATCGCGCTGTTCCCGAATGCCACCGGCAACAAGCGCCTTTCCGGCGACTGGTGGCTGGCCCTCGTCGATGCACTGGCGGCGACCCATCCGCAACTGCGCTTCATCGAGATGCTCCCCGCCCACGGCCAATCGCAGCTGCAGCTGCGCTTTCCTGCGTTCTATTCCAGCAACGTGCGCCGGATGGCGGCGGTGCTTGCACAGTGCGATGGCTACATCAGCGCCGACTGCGGCGTGATGCACCTGGCCTGCGCCGCCGGCGTGCCCACGCTGGGATTTTTCACGCGCAACAACCTGATCCGTTATCGGCCCCGTGGCCCGCGTGACGAAGCCCTGTGCGTGGCCGACCGCACGCCGGCCGAGGTGGCCGCCGCCGCCGACTCGTTCATACGTGCCCTGTCGGACTGAAGCGGCCGCCGATTGCTTGCAATCGGCGGGGTCGATCCATATCTAGTCAGCTCCTCCCCGGAGCAAGTCCCCACCATGGAATCTTTCCACGCCACCACCATCGTCTGCGTGCGCCGCGAGGGTCGCGTCGTGATCGGCAGTGATGGTCAGGTCACGCTCGGCAATACGGTGATGAAGGGCAACGCGCGCAAAGTGCGCCGGCTCGGCAAGAACGGTGACGTCGTGGCCGGATTCGCTGGCGCCACCGCCGATGCGTTCACCCTGTTCGAACTTTTCGAACATAAGCTCGAGAAACACAACAACAACCTCACTCGTGCCGCGGTGGAAATGGCCAAGGAATGGCGCACCGACCGTCGCTTCGGCCGGCTCGAGGCGATGCTTGCCGTGGCCGACAAGGAGACGTCGCTGCTGATCTCCGGCAACGGCGACGTGGTCGAACCCGAACACGGCCTGATCGCGATTGGCTCCGGCGGCCCTTTCGCGCAGTCGGCTGCGATGGCACTGCTGGAAAATACCGAGCTGGATGCGCGAACCATCGTCGAGAAGGCGCTGAAGATCGCCGGCGACATCTGCATCTACACCAACCACAACGTGTCGATCGAAGAGCTGTGAATCGGGAATGGGAAATCGGGAATGGCCAGAAGCCAGCTCGGTAACCCCACGCCTTCCGATTCCCGTTTCCCGACTCCCCATTCCCGGCTAAGCCCATGTCCGAATTGACTCCCCGCGAAATCGTCAACGAACTCGATCGCTACATCATCGGCCAGCACGACGCCAAGCGCGCCGTGGCGGTGGCACTGCGCAGCCGCTGGCGGCGCATGCAACTGGAGCCGGGCATGCGCGAGGAAGTGACGCCGAAGAACATCCTGATGATCGGCCCCACCGGCGTGGGCAAGACCGAGATCGCGCGACGCCTGGCCACGCTGGCGAATGCGCCGTTCGTGAAAGTGGAGGCGACCAAGTTCACCGAGGTCGGCTACGTCGGCAAGGATGTCGAATCCATCATCCGTGACCTCGCCGACGTGGCCTACAAGCTGACCCGCGAGCACGCGGTCAAGCGCGTGCGCACACTGGCCGAGGATCGCGCCGAGGATCGCATCCTCGATGCCTTGCTGCCGCGCCGGCAGAGCGCGCCCACCGACTGGAGCCACGACGCGCCGGCACCGGCGATCGACAGCGATACCCGCCAGAAACTGCGCAAGCAGCTACGCGAAGGCGCGCTGGATGAGCGCGAGATCGAGCTGGATTTCGCCATGAACATGGGTGTGGAGATCATGTCCCCGCCCGGCATGGAAGAGATGGGCGCGCAGTTGCGCCAGATGTTCCAGAACATCGGTGGTGCCAAGACGCAGCAACGGAAATTGGCGATCAAGTTGGCGCGGCCGATGCTGATCGACGAGGAAGCCGGCAAGCTGCTCAACGACGACGAGATCCGCGCGCAGGCGATGGAAGCGGCCGAGCAGAACGGCATCGTCTTCATCGACGAGATCGACAAGGTGGCGCAACGCGGCGACCGCGGCCACGCCGGAGTCAGCCGTGAGGGCGTGCAGCGCGACCTGCTGCCGCTGGTCGAAGGCTCCACCGTGTCGACCAAGTACGGCCCGATCAAGACCGACCACATGCTGTTCATCGCCTCCGGCGCGTTCTCGCTGGCCAAGCCGTCCGACCTGATCCCGGAACTGCAGGGTCGCCTGCCGATCCGCGTCGAGCTGTCCGCGCTCAGCGTGGACGACTTCAAGCGCATCCTGCGCGAACCGCACAACGCGCTGACCAAGCAGTACACGGCGTTGCTCGCCACCGAAGGCGTGGGGCTGGAGTTTGTCGACAGCGGCATCGACCGGCTGGCCGAGGTGGCATTCCAGGTGAACGAGCGCACCGAGAACATCGGTGCCCGCCGGCTGCATACCGTGATGGAGCGCCTGCTGGAGAAAATCTCCTACGAGGCCGCGGACAAGTCCGGCGAAAACTACAAGATCGACGCCGAACATGTAGACAAAAGCCTTGGCAGCCTCGTTCAGAACGAAGATCTCAGCCGCTACATTCTCTAACCTCATGAAGCTCTAACAAGCCGGTCACCCCAATCTGTTAAAATGGGCTCGTGAGCAACATTATTGAACTGAAAAGCACCGGCCAGCGCGCCCAGCTGCGTGAAGCGCAGCAGACCCAGACCTTGGTGCGGCTGTGGCGCGAAGACCTCGAACACGGCAGCTTCTGTGGTTACGTAGGCGGCGTCGGACGCGAATTCTTCCTGCTCTGGGTCGTCGGCGACGGCATCACCTACGACGGCATGTACGTGATGCGCCATCGCGACATTTCCGAGCTGGAGTCGCCAGACAAGCACCATGTGTTCTTCGAGAAGGCGCTGGCGCTGAAGCACATCCTGCCGCGGCCGCCGCGTGGATTCCCACTGGACAACATCCGTGAAGTCATTCAGGCCGCCGGTGCGCAGGCCCCGGTGATCGGCGTGCATGTGGACAGCGAGGATGAAGCCGAGGTCTGCTACATCGGCCGTCTGGCCAGTGTCGACGACGATGGTTTTTACATGCAGGAACTCAGCCCTGACGCGGAGTGGATGCGCGAGGTTTCGTTCTTCGGCTGGGACGAGGTTTCCACCGTCAGCATCGAGGACAGCTACGCGCAGTCCCTGCTGGCCGTGGCCGGACCGGCACCGGAACTGCTGGCACCAGGCAGCCAGGAATCGGTCACTCGCATCGAGTGATCCATGGCGCTGGTTTCCAGCGCCATCCGTGGTTCTGCCTATTTCTGTCCGAACAGGATCTTGCGTGCCTCTTCGTCGGTACGAAGGTCGGTCTGTTCCTTGATCGTCTCGCCCAAAGCATAGGCACGCTGCGTCGCCGGACGTGCGCGAATGTCTTCGAACCAGCGCTTGAGGTGGGGAAATTCCTCCAGCGTCATGCCTTGTGCCTCGTACGGCACGATCCACGGATAGGCCGCCATGTCGGCAATCGTATAGTCCTTGCCGGCGATGAAGGCACGGCCGTCCAGACGTCTATCCAGTACGCCGTACAAGCGGTGCGTCTCGTTGACATAGCGGTCGATCGCATACGGGATCTTCTCCGGCGCATAGCGATTGAAATGGTGGTTCTGGCCCAGCATCGGACCGAGCCCACCCACCTGCCAGAACAGCCATTCCAGAACTACGTAGCGCTCGCGCGCGGAAGCAGGCATGAACCTGCCGGTCTTCTCCGCCAGGTACTGCAGGATCGCACCGGACTCGAAAACGCTCAGCGGCTCGCCACCACCCGATGGATCGGTATCGACGATCGCCGGCATCTTGTTGTTCGGCGAAATCTTCAGATACTCGGGCTTGAACTGGTCTCCCTTGCCGATGTTCACCGGCTTGATCTCGTAGGGCAGGCTGGCTTCCTCGAGGAACATGCTGATCTTGTGGCCGTTGGGTGTAGGCCAGTAATGCAGTTCGATCATCGCTATCTCCTGGAATAGGCGGAATCGTTAAAGGATCGGGGCGGCAATCTCTGATTCAAGCGTACGACCAGGCAATGGCAGGGCCTGGCGAAGAAATCCCGCGGCTCGCGTCAACGCACGCGTTAGATCTCGCGTTCATAGCCATGCTGCCCACTCTTTCCGGAGATATCGCGATGAAACCTGTTCTTCGCCTTGCCTTGCTCGGTTTCGCCCTGGCTATTGCCGGCACCGGCGTCGCTATTGCCCAGCCCTTCCAGGACACGGCAACGTCCAGCGACTCGGCCGCCACCAAGCCCGTGCATCAGGCGCCTGATCCGCAGCGCCAGACCGCACGGCTCAGCCGCAAGCTCCAGCTAACGCCAGAGCAGGCTGCCAAGATTGAGCCGATCCTGCAGAGCCGGGTACTGCAGATGCAGCAACTGCGCGCGGATACCACGCTGGCCCCCAGCGATCGCCGCGCGAAGATGCGCGCGCTCATGCAGGACAGCAACACCCAGCTGCAGGCCGTGCTCACCGACAGCCAGAAGCAGCAATACCAGCAGATGCAGCAGCAGGCCATGCAGCACCGTCAGGACAAGAAGAGTTCGAGCGACGACGATTCCGACAAACAGTAAGGCACTGCTGCACACATCTTTGCCGAAGGGCCGGCTCGTTGTCGGCCCTTCGCCTTTACTGCGCGACGCAATCGCTTATGCTCGACCCCTTTCTCGAAAGATCGGCCAGGGGTGTCATGACCCGTATCGTTGTCGTCGGCAGCATCAACATGGATCTGGTCACCCAGGCACCACGCTTTGTGGGTCCTGGTGAAACCATCCTCGGCGAACGTTTTCTCACCGTCCCCGGCGGCAAGGGCGCGAACCAGGCTGTGGCCGCGGCGCGGCTGGGCGCCGAGGTGGCGCTGGTCGGCGCCACTGGCAACGACGCGTTCGGCCAGCAACTGCGCCAGGGTCTGGCCGCGGAAAGCATTGATCTCAGCCACACCGTCCAGCTCGACGATTGCGCCAGCGGCACCGCCTCGATCACCGTCGCCGACGGCGAGAACCTGATCATTGTGGTGCCCGCAGCAAACGCGCGCGTGACGCCGGCGCAAGTCGAACAGGCGCACGCACTGATCGCGCGCGCCGACGCCGTGCTGGTACAGATGGAGATCCCGTTGGAGACCGTGGAAGCCACCTTGCGCCTCGGTCATCGACTGGGCGTGCCGGTGATCCTCAACCCCGCGCCCGCGCAGAAGCTGCCCACCGAGTGGTTGCAGCTCGCCCGCTATGTCACGCCGAACCAGCATGAACTGGCGATCCTTCTCGGCACGGACCCCACTGAGGACTTCCGCACGCTGATGCAACGCGCACCGTGTCCCGTCGTGCTCACCCGCGGCGCCGAAGGCGCGTGGTATCGCGAGCAGGGCGAACCGATACACCAATCCGGTTTTCAGGTCGATGTGGTTGACAGCACCGGCGCCGGCGACACTTTCAACGCCGCTCTCGCCGTGTTCCTGCACGAAGGCTTGGCCATCGCCGTGCGCCAGGCCTGCGCCGCTGCGGCACTATCGGTCAGCAAACTCGGTGCACAGGGCGGCATGCCCAGCTTGCGTGAAGTGGAGACGCGGCTCGCCCAGCAGACCGGCTGATTACCTGCCGATGCAGAGAGGCATACGAGCCGACAAGCACGAGGCCAGCACCGACGACGAACAAAAAAAGAGCGCCCACCGGGCGCTCTGGAAACTACTGTTGGTGCCACCAGTCCTTCACGAACATATTCCACACCGGTGTCTTCCCACCTTCAGAGAAGACACCGACCCTGAGGCACGCCGCCGATGACCAGCTTCCTTGCGTACGTATGCTTGTGATTCACAAGTGCGGTCCTGCACCCTGCTCCGACAAACGTGGAGCAGGGTGGTCAGCATCAGAAACTGACGTTCAGCACCATCCGTGCACCCTGATCCTTGGTCTGGCTGGCGAACTGGCCGTGGTAGCTCGCGTCGAACGTGACGTTCTTGCCCAGTGGGAAACGTATGCCGATGTCAGCAACCTCGGCATTCGCCGCCACCGGCAGACCGGCGACGGAGAAGCTACCCGTGCCGCCATTGGCAAAACGCTGCTGATCGACCGAGGCCAGGTCACCCCAGGCGTGCTGGTAACCCACGCTCGCAAACCACTGCGTCCAGGCATTCGGTGCCCACGCCGCACGCACACCCACCGTGCCGTAATTCACGCTGCTGCCGTTGGCCTGCACATCCAGCCCGGCGATGCCGCCTTCGCTGATGGCATCCTGATGAATCCACACGCGTGCCAAGGTGGCAAACGGGGTCAAGCTGCTGGTGGCAAAGCTGAACTTGTAGCCGCCGTCGACATACGCTTGCGTAACCCCGGTGTCGTACTTGGCCGCGGCGAGGCTGCCCAGGCCCGGTACGTCGAAGTAGCGACGGCTGCTGGTCTCATACCAGCTGTGTGCCGCACCGCCCTGGAACTGCCACGCACCCAGATCCACACCGGTGTACAGACCCAGCACCGTGCTGGTGCTGTGCGCATCGGCCGCGTTGTTCTCGGTGCTGCTGTTGGACAGCTCACCTGCACCGGCGACCGCGCCCACACGCCACGCGCCCAAGGTTTTATCGGTACCTACCAGCAGGCCGCTGCCGTTGCTGCTCTGGCTTGACGCATTGCCGTCGCTGTCGTGGTTAGCGCCATGGCCCCAGGTACTGGCCCACACGCTGCCTTGCGCATCGGCCTGCTGACCGATCGCGTTCGCACCCTGCATACCTTGCAGGTGGTCGCTGATGGCATCACGCACATAGTGACTGTCGTCGATGATCGCGGTGCGCGTACTGGCGAGGCTGTCGCCCGCCAGTTCGTTGAACGCGCCTCGCGCCGCATCGGCTGACAACGGCAGCACGGCGTTATAGATCGCATTGCCCGATCCCAGCGCCTCGACACCCGCACCCGTGTTGATCTCGTTCGGTGTCACGCCGACTGCCGGGAACGCGGTGCTGTTTCGCACCAGCGTCAGATATGCATCGTCAGCGTCGTAGCTCAGCGTCGGCGTCAGGAACGCGAAGTTCGACGTCGCACTACCGAAGGTGCCACTGACGCCGCTGTCGGCGGTGAGGATCGTGTACTTGATCGACGTATTCCAGTTGCTGCCCGCCTCCATCGAGACGACCGAACCGCCGCCAAGCGTGGCCGTACCGCTCGCATGGATCAGGTCGCTGCTGCCGGTGTCGGTCGCATCGAGGTAATACGTCGAACCCGCCGCCAGATTCGCGTTGCCGTTTACCGTCAGTGTGCCGATGACGCCATTGCCACCCGGCGACACCGTGGCGCCGCTGGCAATCGTCATGCCACCCATGCTGCCCGTACCGACCAACGTAGCGCCGTTATCGACGCTGACACTGCTGGCAAGGCTGCCCTGAACATTCAGAATCCCAGCGGCCACTTCCGTACTACCGGTATAGGTGTCGGTACCGGTCAGGACCAAACTGCCGGCGCCGGTCTTCACCAAATCGCCGGCCTGCGTGCCGTCGCTGATGCTACCCGCCAACGTGGTCGTCAAGCCCGTGCTCACATTGATGGTGGGATCTCCGCTCAACGTGATCGCGTTGGCCAGCGTGAAGCCACTGGTGAAATCCAGCGTGGTGCCTTCAGCCATGGCCAGCGTGCCGCTGCTGATCGCCGAGGCATTGCCGAGCACCAGGGTGCCGGCATTGAGCGAGGTGCCGCCCGTGTAGCTATTGATGCCGCTGAGAGTCAGGCTGTTCGCGCCGATCTTGAGCAGACTGCCGCTGCCGGAGACGATGTTACCGAAACTCACCGCGTCGCTACGATCGAACGCCAACACACCATTGTCGACGATGGCGCCTGCCACCGAACCGGTCGTGCCACCGTTGCCAATCTGCAGCGTACCGGCGCTGATCGTGGTGCCACCGCTATAGGTATTGCTGCCGGTCAGCGCCAGCGTGCCGGTGCCCGACTGCGTCAGGCTGCCGCTGCCGCTGATGGCACCGCTGTTGATCAACGTGTCCGAACGATCGAACACGAGTGCAGCATTGTCGAGAATGTGACCGGCGACCGCACCGCTCGTGCCGCCGTTGCCAATCTGCAAGGTGCCCGCGCTGATCGTGGTGCCTCCGGTATAAGTGTTGTCGCCCGTGACGATGAGTGCCGCGCCGCCGGTCTTGCTCAGCGAACCGTCACCGGAGATCACGCCGGCATACGTGCCATCGATGGTCTGGTCGAAGTCCACGCTGGCCGAACCCCCGGTCACTGGCGCAAACGTCACGTTGCCGACCAAGCTGCCGGTATTGGCTGCCAGCGTGCCATCGGTAATCGTCCACGCTTCGCTGGCGTTGCCGGTGCCCGTCAGCGTCCAGGTGCTAGTACCCGATTTCAGGTAGTTGGCAAAACCCTGGTACTGCACGCTGCTGCCGGCAGCACCCAGCTGATCCACATCAAAGCTGTCATTGGTCGTGCCGCCCAGAGCGAGCGTATCGCCGCCGTTTGTGGTGCCGCTGCTGCTCACTACGTTGCCGGTGAAGGCGTAGCCCGCATCGATCTCCAGCGTATTGCCGCCACCGCTGAAATCCACTGCGTCCGCCTGCGTCGCGCCGTCACCGCTGATGCCACCAGCGATCGTGCCGCTGTTGATCACAGTGGAACCACCTGTCGACACGACACCGACACCGCCGGCACCCGCGGCATAACCCGTACCACCATTGCCGCCCGTGATGCTGCTCGTATTGTTCAGCTGGAAGCCAGCGCCACTGACACCAGCGCCGCCTTGGCCACCGTTGCCGGCCTGACCGTTGGCGCCGGACGAACCAGTCTGCCCATTCCTGGAATAGCCACCGGCGCCACCGGCGCCACCGATACCACCGTTGCCACCGACGCCACCTTGAATACTGCCGCTATTGGTCAGCGTGAAGCTCGTTCCCGACACGCCCGCACCGCCGTTGCCGCCGTTGCCACCGTTGCCACCGTTGCCGCCTGCGCCACCCGTATTGGAACCATTGGTGGAAAAGGAGGCGCCGCCATAGCCACCAGCACCGCCGTTGCCACCGTTGCCGCCTGCGCCGCCCGTAATCGTGGCCACATTGTTCGTCGTGAAGCTCGTGCCGGCGATGCCACTGCCACCGTTGCCGCCATTACCACCCGTTGTGGCGGAAGGAGCGTCGCCACCGTTGCCCGAGGAATCATCACCACCATGGCCACTGCTGCCACCCGCGCCGCCGACGCCACCGGCGCCACCGGCGACGCTACCGTTGTTGGTCAGCGTGAAGCCCGTCCCGTATATGCCGCTGGCGCCACCACCGCCGGCACCGGTGGCACCCGCTGCGCCGCCAGGATTATTCGTGCTGCTGTATTTGCCGAGGGACCCATGGCCGCCGTAGCCGCCAGCACCACCCTGACCGCCACTGATCTGGCCCGTATTGACCAGGCTAAAACCGCTGCCACTCACGCCTGCACCCGCATAGGCGCCCGCACCACCGGAACCACCACTCTGACTGCCGCTGAGAAAACCGCCATAGCCACCGACACCACCAGCACCACCCGCGCCGCCGGCGATGACTCCGTTGTTATTGAAGGTGAAACCGGCACCGTTGACGGCTACGCCACCGACGCTGCCCGCGGAACCATTCCCGCCAGGGCCGTATTTGTAACTGCCACCATTGCTGCCGTGCGCGCCGCCCATGCCGATGACGCTGACACCTGCGCCGCCAACCGCCAACGTGGTGCCGGTAGACAGAGTGAATCCACCGATGAAGCTGCTGCCATTGCCGTCCAGGTCCAGCTCGCCCGTTTCGACGGCCGACGCGCCGCTGATGGTGGACGCACCGTTGAGAATCAGCGTGCCGTAGTCGTTCTTGACCAGGCCGTCAGTGCCCTGCAACACATTGTCGATCGTGGCGACATCGCTGGCGCTAGCCGTGGTGCCATCACCAACGTTTATGACCGGTGCGTTGCCCTTGGCATCGGCGACCAGCGTCAACGCATCGCCGTTCATGACGTAGCCATCGGTCATGAACTGCAAGCCGGTAGCGGATACCGCACCAGCGCTGTCGTCTACGGTAACCGTGCCTGCGGCGCCGCCGAAGATCGCGATGCCCGGCTGCGGGCTCATCGCCGCCGACACGTCGCCATTGATGTCGGTCCAGTTTGACGAGGTTACCGACCACGTACCCGTACCGCCGCCCATCTGCGTGGGCGACGCCAGGCCGTTGCCGTTCCAGATATTGAGTGTTTCGCCACCGGTGTTGACCAGATTGATCTGTTTGTCCGTCGTCAGCGTCTGGATCGACAGCGTGTCGCCAGTTGGAACAGTACCGAATGAGATGCCGCCGTTGGTTTCGGTCAGCGTACCGCTGTAGTTGAACAGTCGGTACAGACCCGGGCCGAAGTCAGGATCGGCATTGACGTTGAGCGTTGCGCCATTGAGCGTCAGGTTGCCGCCGACAGTGACCAGGTCGCCGGTGCCAGCCGTGCCAAAATCTGCACCCGGAGCGCCGAACTCGTAATCGAGGATGCCGCCCTGCGCCACTGTCAGGTTGCCGTTAACCGTCAGCGTGCCGATGCTGCCGGCAACGCCCGGCGCAAGATGCGCGCCGCTGGCGACATCCACGCTGCCGCCTATCGATCCGAAGCCACCCAGCGTGGCTCCACTTTCGACACTGGCATCACCGGCAATCGACGCACCTGGATTGGCGCTGTCACCGATCAGCAGCGTGCCGCCCTGGACGGTCGTCGCACCGAGGTAGGTGTTGACGCCGTCAAGCACCTCCTGACCAGCCGCAACAACCAACCCTCCACTACCCGCGATCACACCGTTGAACGTATCGTTGGCATTGGTCAGGGACAATGACTGCGTACCCAGCATGACGTTGCCGTTGCCGTTCAACGACGTGATGGATGCGCCGTTGGTCGTGCCGCTGATATCGAAAACGCCATTGGCCGTGACGACACTGGAATCGGCGATGCTGCCATTGCCACTCAACGCCAGCGTACCGCCGCTGATCGTGGTCGCACCGCTGTAGGTGTTGTCTGCGGTAAGTATTGTCGTGCCGGCCAGCACATCGACGGTACCATTACCGCTGATCGTCGGATCGAAGGTGTAGCCGGTATCGGTGTGGTTGAACACCAGGGAGCCGGTGCCCGCGCCAAACGTGACGGTACTCGTATTCAGTGTGCCCGCGGCCGTCGCGGCACTGCCTGCGGCCGCACCGATGTTCAGCACACCGATCGAGCCTGCATCCGCCGCAATCGACACGCTGTCGCCGGTCACCGAAGCGCCGTCGGCGATGGTCAGCGTGCCGTTGCCGCCATGGTTGCCGACCACGATCTGGCCGCCTGGTTCAACCGTTACCGATGAGCCTGCATCCGTCACGGTCACCGTGCCGGTCGAACCTGCCTGGTCGGCGATTGAGAGGAAGCTGCTGTTGACCGAACCGCCATTGGAGACCGTCAACGTACCGCTGCCGTACTTGCCGACATTGATGCTAGCGGCCGCCACCACCTGCGCACCGCTGGTGACGGTCACCGTGCCGGTATCGCCCGCGTTCTGGCCGATATTGAGTTCGCCGTCGCTGGTGACTGATGCACCATTGCTCACCGTCAGGCTGCCGTTGCCGGTGCCGTTGTTGCTACCGACCTGGAACGGCGTACCGCCGCCAGTCGCGGTGATGCTCGAACCAACGCCGTCCACGATCAACGCGCCGTTGTCGATGACATTCGCGGTGCTGGCCACGCTACCACCACTGGTGATCGCCAGCGTGCCGCCACTGATCGTCGTGTCGCCCGTGTAAGTATTCGTGCCGGTCAAGGTTTCGTTGCCCGCCGCTACCGTGAGGCCGCCGCTGCCGGCAATGATGCCGTCAAACTCATCGAATGCGTTGGTCAACGTCAATGTCTGTGCACCGAGATTGACGTTGCCACTGCTGTTACCGTTCAGCGACGTAATCGATGCGCCGTTGGTCGTGTTGCTGATATCGAATGTGCCGTAGTCAATGACGTTGTATGCGTCCGCAACGCTACCGTTGCCGCTCAGTGCCAATGTGCCGCCGAAGATCGCGGCATTTCCGGTAAACGTGCTGGCACCCGTCAACGTGAGGGTACCTGTGGCGGAGTACTGATAGAGCCCGCCGGTACCGCTGACCACGCCAGCGTACGTGATGGCATCGCTGCGATCGAAAAGCAGATAACCGTTGTTGGTCACGTTACCGACAATGGAACCGGTCGTCCCCTGGTCACCGATGAGCAGATCAGTGCCGCTGCCGACCGTCGTACCGCCGGTATAGGTGTTTTCGCCCAAGAGGATTTCAATGGGACCTGCCACGTTGAGACTTCCGCTCCCGCTGATGACGCCACTGAAGGCACCGCTGGCGTTAGTCAGTGACAACGACTGTGTACCCAGGTTGACATTGCCGCTGCCATCCAGCGACACGATGGATGCGCCGGTGGTCGTGTTGCTGATATCGAACGTGCCATTTGCGGTGACATCGCTGGAACTGGCGATGCTGCCCGTGCCGGACAGTGCCAGCGTGCCACCGGTGTTGATGGTGGTGCTGCCGGTGTAGGTGTTGGCACCGGTCAGTGTCAACGTGCCACTGCCCGCGCTGTCTGTCACGGTGAGGCCGCCGCTACCGGTCATCGCCTGCGAGATCGTCGTGGCATAGCTGTTGGTGTCGATGGTTCCGCCGCCGGCATTGAGCGTGATCGCACGCGTGCTGGCGAGATTGAAGCTGCTGCCGAATTGCAGCGTGCCTCCGTTGAACGTAAGGCTGCCGCTGGCGTCGCCGAGGCTGGCGTCGGAGGACACCGACAGCGTACCGCCGCTGATCGTCCACGGTGTCACTGCCGTCGTGGTGCCGGTCAAGGTCCAGGTGCTGGTGCCGGTTTTTGCGTAGCTGTCGAAACCCGTGAATTCACCGCCGATGCTGGAAACGTCGAAGCTGTCGCCAGTGCTGCCGCCTAGTGCGAGTACGTTGCCGTTTCCGGCCGTGGAAACCACGTTGCCGGTGAAGCTGTAACCGCTATCGAGCTCCAGCGTGTTGTTGCTGCCGGTGATTTCCACTGCATCGGCGGAATTGGCGCCGCTGCCGTCCAAGCCGCCGCTGATGCTGCTACTAGTGATCAGCAGGTTGGCATTGCCGGATATACCGACGCCAACACCACCCGTACCAACAATTGATCCGAAGCCACCCGCACCACCGGCGATGCTTCCACTGTTGTTAATCGTGTTGCTATTGCCGGTAACGCTGAGGCCGGCGCCGCCACTGCCGCCACCACCAGCCTGCGGGGTGATGCCACCGTAGACTACACCGCTGATAACTCCAGCCACGCCTGCGGCACCACCCGCGCCGCCCGTGATGCTTCCGTTGTTTTGTATCTGGTTGCCCGATCCACTGACGCTAACACCCATGCCGCCGCCACCGCCGCCGCCGCTCAAGGCCGCGCTGTAAGCACCAGTACCACCGGCTCCGCCGTTGATCACACCGTTATTGATCAACGTGCTATTACTTATCGCAACAGCCACCCCTGCTGCGCCACCACCGCCGCCACCGCCGTAAAAATAGGCAGCTCCAGATCCGATCGAACCTGCCAAAGATGCGTTACCGCCGCTGCCACCCTGAACAGTAACGCCGCTAGCAACGGTAAGATTTCCTGTAGCCAGAATTGCCGGTGCGCCACCGGCACCCCCAACAGATCCCCAACCGCTGCCACCACCGCCGCCGTAAACGCCGCCGCCGCCGCCTGCGCCACTATTCGTGGTACTACCACGGATCGTTCCAGGACCAGCGAGACCCGCGCCACCGTTACCGCCAAAATAACCTCCGGTGCCAGCTACCGTTGCATTGCCACCGGTACCACTACCGCTTACCGAAGGCGACTGCCCGGGGGCGCTGGTGCCCGTACTCTGATCGTTGCCACCACTTGCGCTGGTTCCTCCCGTGCATGACGTGCTGATTGTTCCCGACGTCGTCGCACAGCTCTGCGCCCACGTCGGTAACGCGACCGAGGCCAGTGCCAGACCCACTGCCGCCGTCAACAGGCGCGACTTCAGGCCCACCTTCGGCAACGTATCTACAGCGCCGACCACGGCACCACCCGGCGCACTGGCCAGCTCGGAGACGACTTGTGGCACGCCGAGCGTGCGGTTGAAGACGATGCGGTAGATGCGGTTCATTGGTGAAGTCCCCTGAAGGTTCGCGAATCAATTCGCTGATAGGTTTTGAGTGATGCGTGGCAGGCGACGCCTGCCCGGAGCAAAAGAAAAAGGTTTGGTGGAAGCAGATCGCGGGCATGTCTCGCCCGTGGGGTCGGTTCAGACCACGCGCACTCCACGCAGATTGAGGTTGGAATCGCGCCAGAAGGCGTCGTTCTCGAAGCGGCGGAACACGTCCGGCGGCAGGATGGTGCGGCGCTCGCGCGCTTCGATCTTCTTGCGCACGGTGTGCAGACCTGGCGTGCCGGCTCGCAGGTCGAATTCGTTGGCGTCGTAGCTGACGTTGTCGAAATCGTGGGCGAAGGCCGGTTCGCCGATGAAGTCGTAGATCGCTTTCATCGCTTTGGCCGGATCGTTGGTCAACGTCTCGTACTGCAGCAGCAGCAGATTCGCGCTGTCCTCGCCGTAGTACGCCTCTTTCAGCGCGTTATAGGCAAAGCCGACCATGCCATCACCGTTGGCGAGGCCTTCGGCGCGCGAGTACACCGTGCCGCCGGGCTGGTAATTGAAGATGGAGGACGGCTGGAACGCGTTCTTGCGCACCAGTTGCTCGATGCTGTCGATGATCCACGGCATGTGCCGCACACAGGCGATCACCTTGGCGGCGGGGAACAGCTCCCTCAACACACGCAGCTTGCTGCACCAGATGCGGTTGGTATCGAACACCACCTCGGCCGGATGATCCGCGGCGTAGTAGGCATCGAACAGGCCTTCCAGAACACGGCGGCGCTGCGCGTCGGTGATGAACACCGAGTACTCGTTGCGGCCGCTCATCTCGCCTTGCAGCGTGTTGAACAGGCCGCCGACCGGGCCGCTCATGCCCGCGTGAAACTGCGGATTTTGACCAAGCAGACCCGCAAGCAGTGTGGAGCCCGATCTGGGCAGGCCTGAAATGAAGTGAAGCCGGCGTCCCATCCTTCCCCCTGCAGCAATTTCTACGCGGCATCCCGGCACATCCAATGAAGCCGCTTAGCTGGATCCGTCGAATCCACGCAGGCAACGGCTATGGGGTGGGATGCCATCCTTGTTTTGAGAGCTGAGTCGTGCGGACACGACCAATATCTTTTTCTGTGAGTATCGACACATAAATCCAGCACGCTTGACCCTGCGTCTCACTTCCCAAGGGCAAGTTTTTATGGCTGGCAATCTCTATGCCAAAGACAAATTCGCCAGAGATGTCGAGTTGATCGAGGACCTGCCTCAAGCCTGGTCGACCAGCGATGGCCACGCCGAGCAAACGTCACACACGTGAACATCGCTTCTGGGGCGAGAGGTGACGTACACAGTCATACGCTGCCTGCAATGGTGGCGAACCTCACCAGCAGCCAGGACGTTCGCACCATGCCAAGGTCATCTGAGTCGATAGCGAAACGGCCATGCCTCATATCATCCTTATTGGTATGATCTTTGCTTGGTTCGGTTTCGGATTCAGCGGCTGCGCACGAAACGTTTGCCAGGGCCGCTTTACGCAAACCGTTCCTTTCGTTCGTCAAATGCCTCCATGACTCCACGCTCCATGACGCATCGACCCGCTGACGCTGACGTGCAGTGCCCACGTATCGACACCACCAGCTTCAGCACGCGCGCCTTGCCTGCCAATGCGCAGGTCTTGGCCTGGCGCAAGCGCGTTGGGCATGTGGTCGACGTACTACCGTCGAAACAGCAGCTGGCTGAAGGATTCAGCGGGAACATTGATTTTTATGCGGTCAACGGCATGGCTTTTTCCGACTGCCGCACCGACGCGATCGTGCTCGACCGCTCGGTGGCACGGGTCTCCACCGACTCTCGCCGAGATTATGTCTTTCACCTCTTTCTCGAAGGTGATGCCGGCAACGTGGCGGGCATTCGCAAGAAGCGCAGTGCGGTGGACTCGGCAAAAGGGATCATTGCATTCGACATGAGCCAGCCGTTTCATGTCGACCGACCAGCCTGTCGCGTACTGAGCCTGTTCGTGCCAAGAACCTTCGTGGATGCCGGCCTGCCTGATGGTGCGTCGATTCATGGTCGCGTCCTGCCGCTGGGTTCGCCACTTGCCGGTCTCATTCTGGATCACGTCGCCACGGTCGGCAGTGAAATATCAAGGCTCGACGCCGACGGCGCGACCGTCGCGTTGCGCGCGAGCGCCGAACTCCTCGTCGCCGGATTCAGGAAGGCGTCCCGCCTGACGGGTGCCGACCGTGCGGCCATTCAGGCTGCCGTGATGAGACGGGTACGGCGTTTCGTCGAGGCCAACCTGCATGAAAGCAATCTGACTCCCACGCATGTGATCAACGCATTGCACCTGAAGCGCGCCACGATCTATCGCTGGTTCGAGCACGAAGGAGGGCTTGGTGCTTATATCCGCCACTGCCGGTTACGCGCGGCTGCAGATGAACTCGTGCGCTTCCCGCATCTCCCGGTGATCGAGATCGCTTATGGACTCGGCTTCAAGAGCGCATCGGATTTCACCCGAGCCTTCCGTCGCGCGTTCTCCATGAATCCACAAGACATGCGTGCGCGGGCGATCGACCTGCAGCAAATTCTGGCGCCGAGTTAATCAGCAAGCACGGTTCTGGTGTGACAGAACCCGTGCACCGATATTTTCAGGAAACCGGTTCAGCGCAAAAAGCGTGATAACGGTCGCGGCGATCAGATACCACGCGGGCATCATGACATCGCCGGTCACATGGATAAGCCACGTGACCAGGAACGGTGAAAAGCCGCCGAAGATGACCACGCCTACGCTGTAGGTCACCGAAAGGCCTGCCGCGCGCCGATGCCGCGGTAGTGCCTCGAGCATCAACACCGAACTGGCGCCGGCATTGTTCAGCGAAAACGCCACATAGACCGCAATGATGCCAAGCGCAGCGACGTGGCCGACGCCATGGGTCAGTGCCCAGAAGACCGGATAGGTCGCCAGCAATGACGCCACGAGGGTCAGGTACTGCAGCGTCTTCCGGCTCGCATGACGGTCGGCAACGCTAGCGACCAGCGGCGTCACCACCAGGATGACGAGACCGGAGAGACAGGCCGTCACCAGACTGATCGCAGCAGGCCAGTGCAGTGACTGGACCAGATAACTCGGCATGTAGAACACCGTCACGTAGAAGCTCGCCGACGGTGCCGCCATCATCAGGATGCCGTAGACAAGCGGGCGCCCGTGCTCCGCGAACAACTGGCCGGGCATGAACTTTCTGCGTGGTTGGTCGGAACCCGCCGGCAGGCGGCGACGCAAGTACCAGCCGACCGGACCGATCAGGCCGCCCAGCGCGAAAGGAATGCGCCAACCCCAACCTTGCATGGTCATGGGTGAAAGCAAGGCCGTGGTACTTGCCGCAATCAGCGCCGCCACCAAGGCGGCCATGCCCTGGCTGGCGCCGCGCCAGCTGACGATGAAGCAGCGGCGCTCATACCCAATCGACTCCATGAGCAAGGTCGATGCCGGCCCAATCTCCCCGCCAGCAGCAAGCCCCTGCATCAATCGCGCAACGACGATGAGTATCGTCGCAGCGGGACCGATCGACGCATACGTCGGCATGCACGCGATCATCCAGGTACTGATCGTCATCAGCGTGAGCGCTACCCCGATGCCTGCCTTGCGACTGCGGCTGTCGGAAATATGGCCGATCGCGATCGCACCCAGCGGGCGCATCACAAAGCCGGCACCGAACGTGGCGAGCGACAACAGCAGGGACGACACCGGACTGCTGGAAGGAAAGAACAGCTTGCCGATCATTGCCGCTGACAGGCTATAGATCGTGAAGTCGTAGGTGATGAAGCCGTTGCCGATCACGATCGCCGCGATGACTCGCGTGAAGCCGGCGTAGGTCAGCTTGCCAGCAGCATCGTGCATGGATGCTGCCGATCTGGATACGAATCTACTTGCCAATGCAGAACGATCCGAAGATTGCGCCCAGCAAGTCATCGCTGCTGTAACTGCCCGTGATCTCGCCGAGCGTATGCTGCGCGTGGCGCAGTTCTTCAGCGGCAAGTTCGCCGGCGCTGCTACTGGAGAGTACGGCAGCGGTGTGATCGAGCTGTGCGGCGACCTGCTGCAGCGCAAGCACGTGGCGGCGGCGTGCACTGAAGGCGCCTTCGCCGCTGCCGGCACCGGCCAGTCGTTTGAGGTGTTCGCGCAAGGTATCGAGGCCTTCACCGGTTTTCGTCGATGCCCATAGCCAATGCATGCCGTCGCACTGATGATGGCGGGCAGGCGTGTGGTCGAGGTCGATCTTGTTGATCAGTACCACGCGTTCGACCATGGCGGACAACCCGTCGAAGAAGCGCAAGTCGGCCGCATAGTTGGTGTCGGTGACCAGCAGTGCCACGTCCGCACGCGCCAGTTCACCATGCGCGCGGCGCACGCCTTCGCGTTCGACTTCATCGTCGGTCTCGCGCAGGCCGGCGGTGTCGGCCAGTTCCAGTGCGATGCCGTCGAGGCTGAGGTTTTCGCGCAGCACGTCGCGGGTGGTACCCGCGGCGGCATTGACGATCGCACGATCGCTGCCGGCCAGCGCATTCAGCAGGCTGGACTTGCCGGCGTTCGGGCGTCCGATGATCGCCACGCGCAGGCCATCGTTGAGGCGCAGGCCACGTTGCGCTTCACGTAGTAGCTCGGCCAGTTCCACGCGCAGCGCTTCGAGCTGGCGGGAGATCGCCGGGTCAGCAAGGAAATCGATTTCCTCTTCCGGAAAATCGATTGCTGCCTCGATATGCACGCGCAGCGTGATCAACGCCTGCAGCAGCGCTTCGACCTTGCGCGAGAACATGCCTTCCATCGACTGCAGTGCGGCGCGTGCGCCGGCCTGCGAGCGCGCGGCAATCAGGTCGGCGACAGCTTCGGCCTGGGCCAGGTCGAGCTTGCCGTTGAGGAACGCGCGCTCGGTAAATTCGCCGGGTCGCGCCAGTCGTGCGCCGAGTTCGCATACGCGGCGCAGCAACAAGTCGAGCAGCACGGCGCTGCCGTGGCCTTGCAGTTCCAGCACGTGTTCGCCGGTATACGAAGCGGGGGCAGGGAAGTGCAGCAGCAGGCCGCGATCGATCAGTGCACCGCTGGCATCACGGAACGCGGCGAAATGAGCATGACGTGGCTGTGGCACGCGACCAAGCAGGGTCTGCGCAATGGCGGGCACCTGCGGACCGGATACCCGCAGCACACCGACACCCGCCGCACCGGGCGCACTGGCAATCGCGGCAATCGTCTCGGCAGTATGGTCGGACATGATGCGATGACTCTAAACGAAGTCAGCCGCGACGGTGATCCGATCGCGGCTGACTAGGTGTTGCTCGAACACGGATGCGCTCAGGCTGCCTTGAGGGTGTCGTCGCGATCGACGTGATGGGTGACCCACCACTGCTGGCCAAGACCGACCAGGCCGTTGACGGCGTAGTACAGGCACAGGCCGGCGGGGAAGAACGCGAACATCAGCGTGAACAGCAGCGGCATGACCTTCATCATCTTGGCCTGGGCCGGATCCATGCCCGCGGCGGCCGGGTTCAACCATTGCGTACCCAGCATCACCAGCGCGTAGATGATCGGCAGGATGTAGAGCGGGTCGTGCGCGCTCAGATCCGGGATCCACAGGAACGGCGCATGGCGCAGTTCCAGGCTGGAGGTCAGCACGTAATACAGGCCATAGAACACCGGCATGGTGATCAGTACCGGCAGGCAGCCGCCCATCGGGTTGACCTTCTCCTTCTTGTACAGCTCCATGGTGGCTTGCTGCATCTTCTGCTTGTCGTCGCCGTAACGCTCTTTCAGCGCCTGGATGCGCGGCGCCAGCTTGCGCATCTTGGCACTGGACTTGTACTGCACTGCCGTCAGCTTCCAGGTCGCGCCCTTGATCAGCAGCACCAGCAGGATGATCGACAGGCCCCAGTTGTGGGCGATTCCATCCAGGAAGGACAACACCGCATGCATCGGCACGGCGATCAGCTTGAACATGCCGTAGTCGATGGTCAGGTTCAGCCCCGGCGCGATCGCGTCCAGCGTGCCCTGCACGTTCGGGCCGAGGTACAGGCGCGCATCAGTGGTCGTGCTCTGCCCCGGCGCCACGCTCAGCGCGGGACCGACCGCACGGATCAGGTAGTGCGGCTGCGCACTGTCGGGGTTGATCGTCTCGGTGACGTAGTGCTCGGTCTGATCGGCCGGAGGGATCCATGCGGCGAAGAAGTACAACCGCAGCATTGCCGCCCAGCCACCCTTGATCTGGCTGTCGAGCTGATCCTTCGGTTCCTTGAAATCCTTGAACGGCAACTTCTGGAACTTCTCGCCGGTGTACCAGGCGGCACCCTGGAAGGCGCGCAACTCCGGGTGGGACATATTGGTCAACCAGTTGCCGGTAGCCACCGGCGCGACCCGCAGCAGCTGCTGGTAGGCATTGCCGGTCCATGGCTGGTTGCCGCCGTTGTCGATGCGCTGGCTCAGGCCGATCACGTAGCTGCCGCGCTTGAAGCTGTAGGTCTTGGTGACCTTGAGGCCGGCGGCGTCCTGCCAGGTCAGGTCGACCTTCAGCTCATCCTGCCCATCGGCCATCGTGTACGTGGTCTTTGCACTCTCGAACACGGCCTGGTGGTTCGGCTGATCCTGCGCGGCGGTATCGCTGCTGCTGACCAGACCGCTCTGCGCAACGAAGTATTCCGTTGGGTCGTTATCCAGCAACGTGGTCGGCGCCGGGCTGGGCTCTTTGCGGGTACGCGGTGCGTTGGGATACGCCAGCAGATCCGCATGCACCAGGCTGCCGCCGCGGGTGTCCACGGTCAGCTGCAGTACGTCGGTGGTGATCGAGATCAGTTGCGCCGGCGCATGGGCGGCATCGGCACCAGCGTTGCCGATCGCCGAGACGCTGCTGGATGCTGTGCTTGCCGATGGGATGGCGCCAGGCACACTGCCGTCCGCGGTCGCGCTGGTGGAAGTGCTGGCGGCCACGACCGGCGGCGGCGCGTAGTCCTTCTCCCAGGCCAGGAACAGCAGGTAGCCCACCGCAAACAGGGCGAACATGAGGAAGGTGCGCGTTTGATTCATCGCGTAGCAGATCCGGGTAACGCCACGACACTTGAACGCCGCGGAGGGCAAAAGGAGAAAGGGCAACGCACAATTGTGGAGGTGGCGTCAGCCCGCTTCAATGGCTGGGGGGATCTCGGGTCGGTTCGTCAGCAGCTTTTTCCACAATCCATCGAGTTCGGCCAGCAATTGCGGACCGGGTACGCCAGCCGCCTGCTCACGTGCCATCACCATCAGATCGATCGCTGGCAGCTGGTGCTGGATGCGCCGGAACGATTCGCGCAGCAGCCGCTTGATGCGGTTGCGCTCCACCGCACGCTTGGAGACACGCTTGGAGATCGCCAGCCCGAGCCGGGCGTGACCCAGTTCGTTGTTGCGATAACGCAAATGAAAACAGCGGCCGCCTGCGCGTCCGCTGCTTGTCCGCAAGGCGGCAAACTCACCAGGCCGACGTAACCGCGCCTCGCGCGGCAACCCGGCGGTTGGCATGCTCGCTACCCTGGTTTACGGGATCAGGCGCTTGCGACCCTTGGCGCGACGCGCGTTGAGGATCTTGCGACCGTCGGCCGTGGCCATACGAGCACGGAAACCGTGCGTGCGAGCGCGCTTGAGCTTGCTGGGCTGGAAGGTCCGCTTCATGGCTTACTCCGAAGGGAATGTGGATAAAAAGGTCAGAAAGTATGTCGGGTATCCGGCATCGCTGTCAAATGTCGCTTGACAGCGGCCTGTGGATACTCATGTGGATATCTTTCGGTAGTCGCGCGGTGGCGGCTGCTAGACTAGCCCATTCCCCGCGCGAAAGCGCCAAGCTAAGTGGCTGAAAACTATCCATGAGTGATCTGTGGCGGCGCTGCCTTGAGCGTCTCGAAGGCGATTTAAGTGCCGAAGACCTGCATACCTGGCTGATGCCCTTGCAGGCACGCGACGATGCCGACTCGCTGCAGTTGTTTGCGCCAAATTCTTACACGCTGGACACCGTGCGCGAGCGCTATCTGTCGCGGATCGAGGCGGTCTTGCTGCTGCTGACCGGGAGACCATGGCCGGTGCGGCTGGATGTGGGCTCCAATTCGGCACGAGTTGTCACGGTGAGCAAGCCAACGGTTGCCCCGCCGCGCGCGCGACCCGAGCCGTCGGCCGCACCGACGTTCGCGCACAACCTGGATCCGCACTACACCTTCGAAACCTTCGTCGAAGGCAAGTCCAACCAGCTGGGCAAGGCCGCCGCCATGCAGGTGGCGACGAACCCGGGCCGCGCCTACAACCCGTTGCTGCTGTATGGGGGCACCGGACTGGGCAAGACCCATCTGATGCACGCCGCCGGCAACCTGATGCGTGAAATCAATCCGAGCTTCAAGGTGCTGTATCTGCGCTCGGAGCAGTTCGTCGGCTCGATGATCGAGGCGCTGCGCACCAAGAGCATGGATGAGTTCAAGCGGCGCTTCCGCTCGGTCGATGCGTTGCTGATCGACGACATCCAGTTCTTTGCCGGCAAGGACACCACGCAGGAAGAGTTCTTCCACACCTTCAACGCGCTGTTCGAGTCGAAGCAGCAAATCATCCTGACCTGCGACCGCTACCCGAAGGAAGTGGACAAGCTGGAGCCGCGGCTGAAATCGCGTCTGGGTTGGGGGCTGAGCGTGGCGATCGAGCCACCGGATTTCGAGACGCGTGCAGCGATCCTGCTGGCCAAGGCGCACGAAAAGGGCGTGGCGGTGGACGAGAACGTGGCGATGCTGCTGGCCAAGCGCATCCGCTCCAACGTGCGCGACCTCGAGGGGGCCCTGAACACGTTGGCGGCGCGCGCGAATTTCTATGGCAAGCCGATCACCACCGATTTCGCCGAGGAAACCCTGCGCGATCTGCTCGCCACGCATGCCCAGGCGATCACGATTCCGAACATCCAGAAGATCACCGCGGAATATTTCAACGTGCGGCTGCAGGATCTGCTGTCCAAGCGACGCGTACGTTCGCTGGCACGGCCGCGCCAGATCGCGATGACGCTGTCGAAGGAATTGACCGAGCACAGCCTGCCGGAAATCGGCGAGGCGTTCGGTGGTCGTGACCACACCACCGTGATGCACGCCTGCAAGACGATCCGCAAATTCATCGAAACCGATCCACGCATGCGGCAGGACTGGGAACAGTTGATCCGCACCTTGACCGGCTGAGTCGTTTTTCTGCGCACGCGCGCAAAATTTATGGATAACCGGGGGTCGAAGCTGTGGATAATGGGTGGATGGATTCACCTCTGAAGTTATCCACAAATAGCCCACCGTCAGGCAGCAACTTCAGACACAGCCAAGTTTTCATCCAACATGCTGATTTTTAAAGAAATAGTGAAGAAAAAAAGTTACCCACAGCGCCTACTACAACCACTAAACTTCTTTTAAAGACAAAACAGCAACAGAAGGGGAAGCCAAACCATGCAATTCAGCATCCAACGAGAAGCGCTGCTAAAGCCACTGCAACAAGTGGTCGGTGTCGTTGAACGACGCCAGACGCTGCCCGTATTGGCCAACCTTTTGGTGAAGGTTGCCAACAACCGACTCTCGCTGACCGGTACGGATCTGGAAGTCGAGATGGTGGCCACGGCGGATGCCGAGAAACTGGCTGATGGCGAGATCACCATTCCTGCGCGCAAGCTGTTCGACATCGTGCGTGCACTGCCAGATGGCGCCAGGATCGACCTTAAGCTCAACGGTGACCGCGTGGCACTCAGTGCCGGCCGCAGCCGGTTCACGCTGACCACCCTGCCTGCCAGCGAATTCCCCACCATCGATGAAATCGAGCTGGTGGAAAAGGTAAGCCTGCCCGAGGAAGTGCTGCGCGACCTGATGGAACGCACGGCTTTCGCGATGGCGAACCAGGACGTACGTTATTACCTCAACGGCATGCTGCTGGATCTCCAGGAACACACCTTGCGCTGCGTGGCCACCGATGGCCACCGCCTGGCGATGAAGGAAACTCAGTTGCAGAGCACGGTGACGACACGCCGCCAGATCATCATTCCGCGCAAGGGTGTGAACGAGTTGATCGGCTTGCTGGAAACCGGCGAAGGTCAGGTCGAGCTGGAGTTTGGCCGCAACCATCTGCGGGTACGCCGCGGCGATGTGGTGTTCACTTCCAAACTGATCGACGGCCGTTTCCCGGATTACGAAGCGGTGATCCCGCTCGGCGCCGACAAGAACGCTGTTCTGGACCGCGAGGTACTTCGCGGTGCCCTGCAGCGTGCCGCGATTCTCTCGAACGAGAAGTACCGTGGTGTTCGGCTGGAACTGTCGCCGGGCAAGCTGCGCATCGTGGCGCACAACCCCGAGCAGGAAGAGGCGGTCGAGGAAGTCGAGGCCGACACCCACGTGTCGGATCTGGCCGTCGGCTTCAACGTCGGTTACTTGCTCGATGCGCTGGCCGCGCTGCGCGGCGACAAGGCGCGGCTCAGCCTGCGCGATGCGCAGTCCAGCTGCCTGGTGCAGGAGCATGACAGCGAACACGCGCGCCACGTCATCATGCCGTTGCGGCTCTGACGGCCACTGCATGGTCGTCACCATCTTCAGTAAAAGCAGGCAACGCCGGGGTAGCCATCAGGTTCCCCGGCGTTCTTGCATGTGGAGCCGCGTCAATGCGGCTTGAACAGTTGCGCATTCGCGGCTTGCGTTGCCTGACGGATATCGGCATCGCACTGGGTCCCGCCATCAACGTGTTCGTCGGTGCGAATGGAGCAGGCAAGACCAGCGTGCTGGAAGCGGCCTTCCTGTTGTCGCATGCCCGTTCATTTCGCAGCGGGGCAAGAGAGGCCTTGCTGCAGCGAGGCGCATCCCAATTGTCGATATTCGCCGAATTGCGCCATGCCGACGAACGCCCCTGTCGCCTGGGCCTGGGCCGCGACGGTGCGCGCTGGGAAGCCAAGGTGGATGGGGCGGGCGTCACGATCGGACAGCTGGTGCACGAATGCGCCGTAGTCTGCTTTGAACCGGGATCGCATGCGCTGATTGCTGGTGCGGCGGAGGAACGCCGGCGGTACCTCGACTGGGGCGTGTTCCACGTGGAACACGACTTTCTGTCCAGCTGGCGCCGCTATCAGCGCGCGCTGAAGCAGCGCAACAGCCTGCTGCGTTCGGCAACAACAGCTTCCGATGAGCTTTTTGCACCATGGGAGGCAGAACTGGCACAGTCCGCCCACCAGATCGACCGGCAGCGCCGGGCCTACCTGGATCTGTTGCGCCCGAAGCTGCTTTCCAGCATCGACGGCTTGTTGCCGGAGCTCGGTCAACAGGAGCTGCGCTATCGCCGCGGTTGGTCAGAGGAGGTGGACCTGGCCCAGCAGCTGCGCGAACAACGGGGCAGGGATCTGGCGCGGGGGCACACCACGCTCGGCGCACATCGGGCCGACTGGTCGATCGCGTTTGAACAGGCGCCGTTACGCGAACACCTTTCACGCGGTCAGGAGAAGCTCACCGCGTTGGCCTGCATGCTGGCGCAAGCCGAGTTGTATGCGGAACGCCGCGGTGAGTGGCCGGTGGTGTGCCTGGATGATCTGGCCTCGGAGCTCGATCAGGCCCATCAGGCAGCCGTGGTGGCGCAATTGACCACGGCGAACGCGCAGGTATTGCTGACTGGCACCGAGGTACCGCAGGCCTTGCGCGAGCTCCCCAAGCGCGTGTTCCACGTGGAACAAGGTCAATTGGCGCGCCTGCTATAATCGGAAGGTTGCCTCTCACAAAGAGTGCATAACCCTTAGCCCGGCCATTCACGGCGCCGTGTCGGGCGGGTCGCTGGCGCCAGGAAACGGTCGACGCATGAACGAATCCCTCAACGAATCCCACTACGATTCGAGCAACATCAAGGTATTGAAAGGCCTGGAAGCGGTGCGCAAGCGCCCCGGCATGTACATCGGCGATACCGATGACGGCACTGGCCTGCATCACATGGTGTTTGAGGTCGTCGACAATGCGATCGACGAGGCGCTGGCCGGTTATTGCGACACGGTGATCGTCAGAATCCTCGACGATGGCTCGGTCAGCGTCAGCGACAACGGTCGCGGTATTCCGGTCGATACCCATCCGGAAGAAGGCCGTTCCACCGCCGAAGTGGTGATGACGGTGTTGCATGCCGGTGGCAAGTTCGACGCGAATTCGTACAAGGTCTCCGGCGGCCTGCATGGCGTGGGCGTGTCGGTGGTGAACGCGCTGAGCTCACATTTGTGGCTCACGATTTACCGCGACGGTTTCGAGCATCTGCAGGAATATTCGCTCGGCGAGCCGCTGTATCCGCTCAAGGTAGTCGGCCCGTCGAACAAGCGCGGCACCCTGGTGCGCTTCCTGCCCAGCCCGGCCACGTTCACCAGCAACATCGAATTCCATTACGACATCCTGGCCAAACGCCTGCGCGAGCTGGCCTTCCTCAATTCCGGCGTCACCATTGATCTGTATGACGAGCGGGGCGAGGGTCGGCATGACACGTTTGCCTACGAGGGCGGCATCCGCTCGTTCGTGCAGCATCTGGCGCAGCTGAAGACCGCGCTGCACCCGAACGTGATCAGCCTGGTCTCGGAGCAGGACGGCATCACGGTGGAAGTGGCGATGCAGTGGACCGACTCCTACCAGGAGTCGATGTACTGCTTCACCAACAACATTCCGCAGCGCGACGGCGGCACCCATCTCACCGGTTTCCGCGCTGCGCTGACACGTTCGCTGCAGAGCTACATCGAAAAATCGGGCCTGGCCAAGAACGCCAAGGTCACCCTGTCCGGCGACGACATGCGCGAAGGCATGATCGCTGTGCTGTCGGTCAAGGTGCCCGACCCGAAATTCTCCTCGCAGACCAAGGACAAGCTGGTCTCGTCCGAGGTGAAGACGGTGGTGGAGCAGGTCGTCAACGAGAAGCTCGGCGAATTCCTGCTGGAGCATCCGAACGAGGCCAAGGCGATCGCCTCCAAGGTGGTCGACGCCGCGCGTGCCCGTGAAGCTGCCCGCAAGGCGCGCGAGATGACCCGCCGCAAAGGCGCGCTGGACATCGCCGGCCTGCCCGGCAAGCTCGCCGATTGTCAGGAGAAGGATCCGGCACTGTGCGAACTGTTCCTGGTCGAGGGTGATTCCGCCGGTGGTTCGGCCAAGCAAGGTCGCAACCGCAAGACCCAGGCCGTGCTGCCGCTGAAGGGCAAGATCCTCAACGTCGAGAAAGCGCGTTTCGACCGCATGCTGGCTTCGGCCGAAGTCGGTACGTTGATCACCGCGCTCGGCACCGGCATCGGCAAGGACGAGTACAACCCCGACAAGCTGCGCTATCACCGCATCATCCTGATGACCGATGCGGACGTCGACGGCTCGCATATCCGTACCCTGCTGCTGACGTTCTTCTACCGCCAGATGCCCGAGCTGATCGAGCGCGGCCACATCTACATCGGCCTGCCGCCGCTGTACAAGGTCAAGCAGGGCAAGCAGGAGCTGTACATCAAGGACGACACCGCGCTGAATGATTACCTGATCTCCAGCGCGGTCGACAACGCGGCGCTGACTTACAGCCCGGATGCACCGCCGATCACCGGCGAGGCGCTGGAGAAGTTGCTGCGCGGCTACCAGCAGGCGCAGGATCAGATCGCCAAGCTGTCGCATCGTTTCGACGTCACCATGCTGACGGCCTTGCTTGAGCACACCCCGCTGGAGCCGGCCTTGTGGGCCAAGCCGGCTGCGATGCAGGCTTGGCTGCAACAGGCTGAGCGGCGGCTGGCCGCCAGTGGTCTGGGCAAGCCAACTTACAAATTGTCGCTGCGTTCGGCTCACGCCGAGCAGTTGGCCGCCATCGAGGTGGTCCGCGAACAGCACGGACTCAGCCATACCTGGTTCCTGCCGCAGCCCTTCTTCAGCAGCAACGAGTTCCGCCCGATCCTGGCCATCAGCCAGCAGATCGCCGGCATGATCCAGCCCGACGCGGTGGTGCGCCGGGGCAATGCCTCGCGTGGCGTGCTCAGCTTCGTCGAGGCGCGCAATTGGCTGCTGGACGAGGCGAAAAAGGGCCGCAGCATCCAGCGCTTCAAGGGCTTGGGTGAAATGAATCCGGAGCAGCTGTGGGAAACCACGGTGAATCCGGAAACGCGCCGCATGCTGCAGGTCGGTGTCGAGGATGCGATCGCCGCCGATCAGATGTTCTCCATGCTGATGGGAGAGGCGGTCGAACCACGCCGCGATTTCATCGAGGCGAACGCGTTGAAGGTCGCAAACCTGGATATCTGAGGGGCCACGCCGCGGGATTCCCGTGGCTGTCTTCGCGCATGCCGGTCGCTGCGAAACACCATGTCGCGGTCATGGAATCGCCGTGACCACGCGAAAAGGTGTGCGAGATATCAGCACAAACCGCCAAGTAATTGATTTTTAACAATCTTTTATGCGGCGGTGCGACTTGTTATCACTTGTCGGCTCGGGTTACGCTCCGCAATCCCCCGCGTCATTTGAAACGCGCACACGAGATGAGGATCACCATGAAGCATGCCTGTGGGTTGACGATGTTGGCGAGCACGGCGTTGCTGCTGACTCTGGCCGCTAGCCCGGTGTTGGCGAGCGACACCGGCAAGGCCAAGCCGGAAGTGCTGTATCCCAACGCAACCCGCGTTGCGCCAAAACTCGATCTGACCAGCGAGAAGGATCAGAAGCAGCTTAGTGCTGGCCTGGATGCGGTCAGTGCCGGTGACAAGGACAAGGCCGTGCAGATCCTGCAACCGCTGGTCGATGGCAGCAAGAGCAAGTATGTCCAGGCGCTGGCCCTGCAGGGTCTGGCCACGATCAAGTACAACGATAACGACTACAAGGGTGCGATCGCGCTGCTGCAGCAATCGCTGGCGAATGGTGTGATGCCGAACGACACCTACTTCCAGCTCGAATACATGCTGGCGCAGTTCCAGCTGGCCGACGAGCAGTATCAGGCATCGCTGGATACCATCGCCAAGTGGCGCGCCGAGGGCAAGAAGGAAACCGCTACCTCCTACGCGACCGAAGGCAATGACGATTACCGCTTGGGCAAGTACCCCGAGGCGATTGCCGCGATCAAGAAGGCGCAGTCGCTGACCGACAAGCCGGAGGAAAGCTGGAACCAGATCCTGATGGCCAGCTATGCCGAATCCGGCCAGGGCGACCAGGCCGCGCAGATGGCTCAGAAAAATTATGAGGCCAACCCGAAGGATCCGCAGGCACTCAACAATGCTGTCGCGGTGCTGATGCAGGCGCAGAAGAATCCGGAAGCCATCCAGCTGATGGAAAAGGCGCGTGCCAACGGGACGCTCACATCCGAAAGCAACTACGTGAATCTGGCCAAGCTGTATCTGATCGCCGGTCAATCCAGTGACGATCCCAAGCCGGACGCGACCAAGGCTGCCCAGGTACTCGAAGAAGGCATGGGCAAGGGCGTGGTCACCTCCAGCGCGGACAACGAATTGCTGCTGGGCGAGACCTACGAGATGACGGACAACACCAGCAAGGCACTCGATGCCTACAACAAGGCCAACGCGGGCGCCACCGATGGCGAGGCCGCCATGCGCGCCAGTCACCTGCTGCTGACCGAAAGCAAGTTCAGCGAGGCCAGGAACATGGCTCAGCAGAGCATCAGCAAGGGTGTGAAGCACAAGGGCACGGCCTACATGATCCTCGCCGAGAGCGAGAGTGGCTTGAAGAACAAGCCCGCAGCGATTGCCGCGATGAAGTTGGCAGCGCAGCAGCCGGAGACCTCTGACAAGGCCAACGAGTGGCTGAAAAAGAACGGTGGCGGCAAATAAGGCCGGGTATTGAGCACTCGTGGAACGGATGGACGTCCATTCAATCGACCCACGGGTGCTATACAAAAGTCATGTGCTGTTGTACCGTTGAAAACCTTTCCCTGCGTCTCCCCAGCGGCGAGCTCCGTCCAGACATTCGGACGGTTTCGAGTTCAGCCCTGCGGCAACGTTCTCTTCCGATTGATCAGCTTCAGACAGTGACAGATGGCCTCAAGTAACGAAGAATCCGGGCGCGAGCCGTTTAGTTGGAAACGCACTTGGGCGTTGGCAGTTGCCATCGGGCTGCATGCGTTTGCGTTCCTGTTGCTCGTGGCGCCGATGGCTCCGCCGCATCAGGACCACAAAGAGAAAGAACACATCGTCCAGGTGAACTTTATCGAGCCGCCACCGCCGCCGCCGCCGCCACCGCCGCCGCCGCCGGAGCCGCCGAAGCAGCCACCGCCGAAGATCATCCAGCAGATCAAGCCGCCGCCGACGCCGCCGCCGCCGACCCCGCCACCACCGGTGGAAGAGGTTTCGCAGAATGCGGTTGCGGCAGCGCCACCGGCACCGCCAGCACCACCGGCGCCGCCGGCGGACATCACGGCGAGCCAGGATCTGAGCTACAACAGCCGCATGCAGCCGAAGTACCCGCCGCAGGCAGTACGTCAGCATCACGAAGGCACGGTTATCCTGATGATCCTGGTTGGTGTGGATGGAACCCCGAAGGACATCCGGGTCGACAAGTCCAGCGGCTTCCACGAGCTTGATCGTGCGGCCATGGATGCGGCAAGACAGTGGAAGTTCAACCCGACCATCAGAAATGGACAAAAGGTTGAGGGTTACGCTCGCGTTCCCGTCAACTTCAATCTCAACCAGCTGTAATCCGGATTCACTGGATTACAGTTACAGTTCACGCTTGACTTCCCTAGGGTAGCGTTATGTTCCTACAGACTCCTGCAACAACCGATGCCGCACAGGCCTTGGGTGGCAATACCAACGCTGAAGCCATGAAACAGATGGGCTTCTCCAACCTGATGCAGAACTTCGACTGGCTTGGCTGGGTCGTCTTCGTGACCCTGGTCGCGATGTCGTTCCTGTCTTGGTACTTCATCATCGCCAACGGCATCCGCAATGCCACGGTGAAGTCGCGTGCCGACAAGGTCATTGACGGCTTCTGGGGCAATGCCTCCACTCAGGACGCGATCCGCGAGCTGGAAGCACAGCCCAAGAGCGAGCCGTTCTCCAAGATCGCACTGGATGCTGCTTCGGCGGTTGCCCACCATCAGCAGAGCACCTCCGGTACCACCGGTCGTCTGGCTGAGTCGCTGAGCCGTTCGGAGTTCATCGACCGCGCCCTGCGCCAGGCCGTCGCTCGCGAGAGCCTGCGTCTGGAAGGCGGCATGACCCTGCTCGCCACGGTCGGTTCGGCTGCTCCGTTCGTCGGTCTGCTCGGTACCGTGTGGGGCATCTACCACGCGCTGATCGGCATCGCCGCCACCGGTAACGCCTCGATGAACGCGGTGGCCGGCCCGGTCGGTGAGGCGCTGATCATGACCGCGTTCGGTCTGTTCTCCGCGATCCCGGCGCTGTTCGCGTACAACTTCTTCAGCCGCTCGAACCGCCTGACCTACGCCCGCTTCGACGAATTTGCGCATGACCTGCACGACTTCTTCGCTACCGGCTCGCGTGTCGAAGGCTCCGCGCCGGCTCTGAAGTCCTAAGAGAGGTCTGACTCATGGCTATGAGCACCGGTGGCAATACCGGCGGACCGATGTCAGAAATCAATGTCACGCCGCTGGTCGACGTGATGTTGGTACTGCTGATCATCTTCATGATCACCGCACCGCTGATGTCGCACACCATCACCATCGATCTGCCCACCGCCAATCCGAAGACCAAGGATGAGGAACTACCGGTGCCGCCGCTGGATCTCGCGATCAAGCAGGATGGCAGCTTGTATTTCAATGACCATCAGGTCAACGAGTCCGAGTTGAAGGCACAGCTTGCGGTGAATGCGCAGAAGACCCCGCAACCGGAGTTGCAGATCCGTGCGGACAAGGCGACCGAGTTCAAGATCGTGAAGAAGGTCATTGGCGATGCCAAGGATTCGGGCATGGTGCATGTCGGCTTCATGACTACTGACGCGCCGAAGGGGTGACGAGAGATGGCTTTCACTACCAAAACCAGTGGACCGATGTCGGAGATCAACGTCACACCGCTGGTCGACGTGATGCTGGTGCTGCTGATCATTTTCATGATCACGGCGCCGGTGCTGGCGCACAAGATCAAGGTTGATCTACCGCAGCCGAACCCGAATGTCGTCAACCCGCCGAATCCGCTGGATCCCATCCATCTGAAGATCGATCAGGCTGGCGCGTTTTACTGGAACGACACACCGGTCGACGAACTGGGCCTGAAAGCCCAGCTCGCGGTGATTGCCCAGCAGAGCAACCAGCCGGAAATCCAGATTGCTGCCGACGACGGCGTCGCCTACCAGTACGTGGCACGTGTACTGGCTGACGCCAAGAGCTACAACCTGACCAAGATCGGTTTCACCGAAGCCGATTGATCGTGCAGGCGGCAACGCAGCTCATCTGACGAAATGCAAAACCCCCGCCTGGTGCGGGGGTTTTTGTTTGTGTGGATATTGCCGTGCAGATGCAGCGAATCCGTTCAGCGCAGGATCTGCAGGTAGTTGCGCACGGTGGTGGCGAGCCCCTCGTAGAGTGCTTCGCCGATCAGCGCGTGGCCGATCGAGACTTCCGCCAGTCCGGGAATCGCTGTCTTGAACGTGCCCAGATTCGCCTGGCTGAGATCGTGCCCCGCATTTACGGCGAGCCCGGCCTGCTGCGCGCGACGCGCAGTATCCGCGCATGCGGCCAGCATGGCGGCCGGCTGCCCATCCGCAAACGCCTGCGCATAGGGGCCGGTGTAGATCTCGATGCGTTGCACGCCGATGGCTGCCGCAAGGCCGAAGTCCTGCACGCCGGCGTCAACAAACAGGCTGACCCGACAGCCGAGCTCGTTCAATTCGGCGACCAGTGGCCGCAGGCGATCGGCATCGTGCGCGAGGTCGAAGCCGCGATCCGATGTGATCTGGCCGTCATCATCAGGCACCAGGGTGACTTGGGTAGGTCGTACTTCGCGCGCCAGCGCAACCAGACCAGGATATTCGCCGCGTGCGCCAGCGAACGGATTCCCCTCGATGTTGTATTCCACCCGGCCAGCCAGCATGGCAGCCAGTGCGCGCACGTCATCCGGTCGCACATGGCGCTGATCCGGTCGCGGGTGCACCGTGATACCACCGCAGCCGGTTTCGATGCAGGTTTGCGCAGCCCGACAGATATCAGGTTCATCACCGCCGCGCGAATTGCGCAGCACGGCGATCTTGTTGAGGTTGACGCTGAGCAGGGTCATTGCGAGTGAATGGTCTCGTGCAGTGAAGTCCGCGCGGCAAGGGCACCGTGAGTCAGATGACTGGCCGCGAGCGAACGCAGACAGTGCACCGATCAGTCAAGGCTGGCAAGCGTGCCCAGGCGGATCTGCCGTGTGCCGCCACGCCAGGCCAGTGCGGCTAGCAGCGTGGTCTCGATAGCCAGCCGCTGCAATTGCCAGGCGTGAATGTCGTCATCTTCGAGTTGCCGAAGGATTAGCTGATCGGCGGTGCTGGTGATGCTGAGTCGGTGCAGCCCGAATGCAATGCCACGCCCAAGGGCCTTGAGCACAGCTTCCTTCGCCGTCCAAAGTTCAAGAAAAGCGTCGCTGCGATCCGCTGCCGGCAACGTCGCCAAAGCGGCCGCCTCGTCGACGCTGAAATAGCGCTGGGCAATCTCCAGCGCCCGTGGTCGTTCGCGCCGACGCTCCACATCTATGCCGGGCACGACATGCCGACCAAGAGCAATCAGCGCGTGGTCACCGCTGTGCGACCAGTTGAAACCGAGCGGCTGGTCGTGGCTGCTGGCGAGTGCCGGCCGGCCATGCTCGCCATCGACCAGCGCGACCGTGTCGGCGTCGATGCCTAGATAGGCCGCCAGCACGCGGCGTAGTGGCGCCCGACCCTGCGTGGCCTGATACGGCAGATGCCAGACATGAATCTCGTCATCGCGCAGGCACTCGGCTAGGTTGGCAAGCGTCTGGGCGTGCTTTGCAATCATCCATGCATGGTGCCGTCGCCATGGCTCATGTACAAGCGCAGAAGGTGTGCGGCTTCGACCCAGAAGCCGTCCAGGGCGCTGACCGACTCGGCACACAGGTGCTCGTAATCGGCCTTGCGAAGGCGTTCTTGCAGCTGCACGGTCATGCGCCCGAAGATCCAGGGAATTGGACGTCCGTAACAGAGCACCCGAACCTTCCCTCTCCCTGCTTGCAGTAGGAGGCTATCGCGGTCCTAGCGCTTGTCGTGCCGTGCCACGCGGAACTGCTGCACGCGACGGTCGTCGGCCTCGGTGACGTGGAACAGGAAACCACCGATCGCCACTTCCTCGCCGACCTCGGGCAGGTGGCCGAACTCGGAAGTGACCATGCCGCCGACGGTGTCGTATTCCTCGTCGGAAAACTCGGTTCCGGCCTGTTCGTTGAAATCCTCGACCGGGGTCAGCGCGCTGACCAGCCAGTCGCCGCCGGGTTGTTCGTGCATCAGCTCGGGTTCGTCATCGTCATGCTCGTCGTCGATCTCGCCGACGATCTGTTCAAGTACGTCCTCGATGGTGATCAGGCCGGCGACGCCGCCGTATTCGTTCACCACCAGTGCCATGTGGTTGCGCGAGCGACGGAACTCGTCCAGCAGCACGTTCAGGCGCATCGATTCGGGAATCAGCACGGCCGGGCGCAGGATCGCGTGGATGTCGAAATGCTCGGCGGAGCCGAAGAACTTCAGCAGGTCCTTGGCCAGCAGGATGCCAAGGATCTCGTCCTTGTCCTCGCCATGCACCGGGAAACGCGAGTGGCCGGACTCGACCACGGTGGCGAGGATCTCGGTCAGCGGGGACTCGGCCGCGAGCATCACGATCTGGGCGCGCGGCACCATCACATCGTCCACGCTCAGCTCGTTGACCTTGAGCGCACCCTCGACCATGGTGAGGGTGTCGACGGACAGCAGTCCGTTGGTCTGGGCGGCACGCAACTCTTCAAGCAGTTCGTCGCGGTTGCGTGGTTCGCCGGAAAACATATGGCCCAGCCGGTCCCACCATGTGCGGTGTGCCGGGCCGTTGGTACTGCCAGGGTCGTCGTTCATTTATCGCAGGGATGCTGCCCGCAAGCGGGCGGTATCTTGAGTTTAGCGGAAAATCCGTGACAATTCAGAGCACAAGCCGCGCTCGCGCCCACGAAAACGGAGACCGGCCAAGGATTCAGGCGTACGGATCAGCGATGCCAAGACCGGCAAGAATACGGGTTTCCAGGGCTTCCATCGCGACGGCTTCACCCTCTTCGATATGATCGTAGCCAAGCAGGTGAAGCACGCCATGGATGGTCAGGTGCGCCCAGTGATCGCGCGCCAGCTTGCCCTGTTCGGCGGCTTCACGCAGTACAACCGGGGCGCAGATGGCCAGGTCGCCGATCAGCGGCAGTAGAACGCCGGGTGGTAGTTCGGCGGGGAATGACAGCACGTTGGTGGGGTAGTCCTTGCCGCGGTAATCGCGGTTGAGCGCGCGACCTTCGTCGGCATCGACGATGCGGATCGCCAGCTCGGCCGGCTTGCGCCGCTTGGCGCCGCGCAACGCCGCCTCGACCCAGCGGCGGAAGCTGGCCGGTGCGGGCAGTCCGGCACGCGGTACCGCATAGCCAACCGCGAGCGCAACCTCGGCAGGCTGCCCGCTCATTTGCTGTCCTCTTCCTTCTGCTCGAACGTCTCGTAGGCGCGCACGATCTTCGCCACCAGCGGATGGCGCACCACGTCGCGCGAAGTGAAGAAGGTGAAGCTGATGCCGCCGACGCCACGCAGCACTTCCACCGCCTGGCGCAAGCCCGAGCGGGTGCTGCGCGGCAGGTCGACCTGGGTGACGTCGCCGGTGATCACCGCCACCGTGCCAAAACCGATGCGGGTGAGGAACATCTTCATCTGCTCGACCGTGGTGTTCTGCGCCTCATCGAGGATCACGTAGGAGTCGTTCAGCGTGCGCCCGCGCATATAGGCGAGCGGCGCGATCTCGATCACGTTGCGCTCGATCAGTTTGGCCACTTTCTCGAAGCCGAGCATTTCGTACAGCGCGTCGTATAGCGGGCGCAGGTAAGGATCGACCTTCTGCGACAAGTCGCCGGGCAGGAAGCCGAGCTTCTCGCCGGCCTCCACCGCGGGGCGCACCAGCAGCAGGCGTTGCACGCGGTTCGCCTCCAGCGCCTCGACCGCGCAGGCCACCGCAAGGTAGGTCTTGCCGGTACCGGCCGGCCCCACACCGAAGTTGATGTCGTGATTGGCGATGGCGTGCAGGTAGCGCGCCTGGTTCGCACCGCGACCCTTGATCACGCCGCGCTTGACCTTGATCGTCACTTCCTGCGCGCCGTCGACCGCTTCGGCGGTGATCGCATCGATACCGGATTCGGCCAGATGCAGGTTGATCCTGACACCGGTCAGTGCCTCGTCTTCGGTCACGGCATACAGCGCAGCAAGCACTTTCTGAGCAGCCCTGGCGGAAACCTCCTCGCCAATCACCTGAAAGATGCTGCCACGGTGGTTGATCTCCACGCCGAGGCGCAGTTCGATCTGGCGCAGATGCTCGTCGAACGGCCCGCACAGGTTGGCGAGGCGGGCATTGTCTTCGGGCTCGAGGGTGAAATCGCGCTGGTTGAGTTCGCTCATAGGCGTGCGAGAGTAGCGCGCCGTTTGTGCGAGGGCCACCGCGGCATGGCCGGCGGTGGCCTGGTTCGGACAGGAACGTTCAGGTGCGCCTGATCAGGCCGATTATCACCAGCAGGACAATCGCACCGATCATCGCGTAGACGATGCTGGTGACCAGCGGGCTGACCAGCATGAAACTGACCCCAAGCCTGGGCAGCAGCCAGCCGGCGAGGAACGCGCCAATGATGCCGACCACGATATTGCCGAGCAGGCCGAAGCCGAAGCCGCGCACGATCAGACCAGCAAGCCAGCCCGCAATCGCGCCGATGAGAAGAAAGACGACCAAAGCAGGTAGATGCATCATGAGCTCCCAAATTTAACCAATGCGATGTCCCGCAAGAATCCGTGTTCCGATGTGCAGTGATCGTGATCGAACGGTGAGCGACTCCATGCACGGCGGCGCAGCGGGTATGAATACTGAGTGTGCTCAGGGTGCTGAGCGGTCGCGATCGTGCGTAAGTGGATCCTTGCCTTCGCGCAGCTGCCTCAGGTCGTACTCGGACAGACTGTCGCCGCGCGAGTTGCCAGCAATGCGTGCCTGCGCGAATGCCAGCGTGGTGACGATGATGCCGATGAAGCCCGCCAGCAGCCAGAAGCCCCAGGCACCGGCGCTGTGACGGGTGAAACACAGCACGAAGGCGAACAGGGTGAGGACGAGTAACAGCCAGCGCATGATGGACCCCTGACACATGGAACACGCCGCCTGACGCGGCCGGACGGGCGCATCATAACGCCGTCGAAGTGCGCCTGGCAGAGGCTGTATCACGGGTTTGAAAGATGTCGCGGCGGCTGAGACATCGGCGCGGCAAACTGTGCCGATGGATGATTCGCTGCCACCGCCAACCCCGCACGGTCAGGCTCAAACGAGCCGGATGATCAAGGGCCGCGGTGCCGCCTCCAATCCCGAGGGTCGCTTCGAGAACATCCGCCATCAGGCCGAGGACGATGGCTGGCAAAGTGCCTTGCTGGACGAAGACGCGCCGCGCCCGCGCACCGAGGTCACCGAAGAACGCGCGCGCAGTGTGATCAGCCGCAACGACTCGCCGGACATCGCCTTCAGCCAGGCAATCAACCCGTACCGCGGTTGTGAGCATGGGTGCATTTATTGCTTTGCGCGGCCATCGCACAGCTATCTCAACCTGTCGCCCGGCCTCGACTTCGAAACCAAGCTGCGCGCCAAAGGCAATTTCGCCGAGGTGCTGCGCGCGGAACTGGCCAAGCCCGGTTACGTGATCAGCCCGATCAATATCGGCAGCAACACCGACCCCTACCAGCCGATCGAGAAGCGGTGGCGCTTGACCCGCGCCGCACTGGAGCTGCTCGCCGAATGCCATCACCCGTGCACCATTGTCACCAAGAATGCGCTGGTCGAACGTGACCTCGACATCCTGGTGCCAATGGCGCGTGAACGGCTGGTGCAGGTATTCGTCTCGGTCAATTCGCTGGACAACCACCTGGCCGCCAAACTCGAACCACGTGCCAGCGCGCCGCATCGGCGTATCAAGTCAATTCGCACTCTGGCCGACGCTGGCGTGCCGGTCGGCGTGCTGGTGGCACCGATCATTCCGGCACTCAACGACAAGTACATGGAAGTAGTCATGGAGCAGGCCGCCGCCGCCGGCGCACGCTGCGCCGGTTACACCACGCTGCGCCTACCCTACGAGTTGAAGCAGCTGTTCCGCGAATGGCTGGCGCTGCACGCACCGCAGCGTGCCGAACACGTGATGAGTCTGGTGCAGCAGATGAACGGTGGTCGCGACTACGACAGCAACTTCGCCACCCGCATGCGTGGCCAGGGTGTATTTGCCGACCTGCTGCGCCGCCGTTTCGAGATCGCTTGCCGCAAACACGGCTTTGGTCGCGCCCGCGAACTCGCGCTCGACACTTCGCACTTCGTACCGCCGCGCAAGCCGTCGCCGCAGGGTGAGTTGTTCTGAGCTGATCCCGCCGCACGCAACTTCACGCGCTGCTGATGGCTACACGGGTCAAATCGATCGCTGCGAATCGACATTCCGGTATCTGCTCCGCCTCGCGGTGACATGGGCCGGAAAACATGGAGCCAACGATGTCCTCATTTGCGCTTTATCTTATCGGCATGATTATCGTGATCGGTGGTCTGGCCTATGCCGCCTTCCTGCTGCACGCACCTACGCAATGGATCATCGTCGGCACGGTGGTGGTGCTGGGCAGCGGCATAGTCGGAGCAGTCACGCACACGCGCCGGCGCGATCCGCCCGAATCATGAGCAGTGGTTCCTTCCGGCCGAGACCGGAAGGAACCACTGCTCATGCGGTCAGCCGCCTGCTGGCAGATATTTCGCGAACCAGCCCAGCGCCCGTTGCAGCACATCGCGCTGATGTACAGGGTCGATGAAATGGTGCCCCTCATTCGGATACACCACCAGTGACGTGGGCACGCCCTGCGCGCGCAGCGCATGCCAGTACTCGAACGATTGCGGTGCCGGGCATTCGGCGTCGCGGTCGCCGACCACGATCAGGGTGGGCGTCTTTGCCTGCTTGATGAAGTTGATCGCCGAGCTCTTCGCGTACACCGCCGGGTCGTCGTAGACGCTGGCGCCGAAGAACGGCGGCATCCACTGGTCGATCAGGTTCTCGCCGTAATAGCTCTGCCAGTTCGAGATGCCGGCGCCGGCCACCACGGCGCGAAAGCGCTGGGTCTGGGTCGGTGCGAACATGCTCATGAAGCCACCGTAGCTCCAGCCGGTGAGACCAAGGCGCTTGTCATCGACCGGAAATTTCTTCTCCACCGCGTCGATGCCGGCGAGGGTGTCGCGTAGATCGCCGTAACCGAAGTCCTTGCGGTTCGCCTGCACGAACTTCTCACCCTGGCCATAGCTTCCCCGCGGGTTCGTCATCAGCACGAAATAGCCCAGCGCCGACAATGGCGCGCCGCCGTAGCCAACGCTGGGCCAGCTCGGGATCACCGCGCTGGACGGGCCGCCATGCACCACCACGATCATCGGATAGGTTTTCTTCGGGTCATAGTCGGCCGGGTACAGCAGCCAGCCCTGAACGTGGAAACCGTCGTTGTTCCATTCCACCGATTCGGCCTTGCCCCAGCTCGGTTTCAGTGCAGCATTGATGGCGGTGACCGCGGGTGGCGGCGTACTGGTGAGTGCGCCGGCATGTACTTCGGGCGCGGCGGCATACGAACTCTGGATAAAGGCGATCTGCTGCTGGTTGTGCGACAGCGATACTGCCAAGGCGGCCGTGCCATCGCCAACGCTGGCCGGCAGGGTGAACCACACTTTTTGCTGGGTTGCCCGGTCGCCGTGCACGGCATAGTCGGCCAGCTGGGTCTGGCCATTGCTGATCTGGTTCACCAGCAAGGATTGCGGGTTATTCCAGCTGATCCACGACGGTGTGACGTGGATGCCGGGCGTGAGGTTGGCCAGCGTGCCGCCCGCACTCTGGACCGCGTAGATGTCGCCGCCGGTGGCGCCCTGGTCGCTCATCAGGCCGCCGATGAAGGCGATCCGTGAGCCGTCCGGCGACCAGCGCGGCAGTGCGATCTGCAGGCCGCGCAACGACCCGCTGTCGGCATTCGCCGGGTCGACCAGAACGGTCGCTGCTGCATCAGGTTTCGCCGGCTGTACGTAGAGCTTGGCGATCCACCAGTTGTTGTCGCCTGGTGGCAGCGCAGCGGTATAGGCGATCCGCGATCCGTCCGGGGACCAGTTGAATTCGTAGGCGTACATGCCGGCCGGGGTGAGTTCGCGCAGCGTGCCGCTGGCGACATCGAGGCTGGCCACGTGTTGTATTTCCACCCCGGTCACACCCACTTCACCGGCCGCCGGCTTCGCCGCCGCCAGCGCGCTGGCGTGGCGGGTGGCGCCGGGCACATACAGGAAGCCGAGCGACTTGCCGTCGGCCGTCCACTGCAGCGCACGCGCGTAGCCTTTCAATTGGGCCAGCCGCGCGGGTGCGGCGTTTCCGGTGGTGTCGGCCAGATAGATGTCGTTCTGCATCACCTTGGTGCTGGTCAGGTCGATGCTGCAGTTGGACACGAACGCCAGGTGGCGCGAATCGGGCGCCCACGCAATGCCGGATTCGGCGCAGCTGCCGGGCTTGGCCGCGGCACTCACCGGGTGCGCGTGACTGCCATCGGCCGCCGCCACGGTAATCGTCGACATGCCCTGATTCTCGATCACCCAGGCCAGTTGCTTGCCGTCGGGTGAGATGGCCACGGCTTCGATCGGCTGGGCCTTGGCCAGCTGCGACAACACCTGCTCAATGCGTGGATCGACACCGGCCGGTTCGGAGTACACCGCAGGCGCCAGCGCCATGGCCATCGACAGCATCAGGACGGGCAGGTGCGGACGTTTCAGCATGGTGGGCTCCGGCATGGGTAAACCACCACGCTACAACCGGGCACCCCGTGCGCCAAGTGCAGGAGGGCATGGCCTGGCGAATGCGGCGGCGGGTCAGTGCGCGGGTGTCGACGCGGCGGCGGCCTGACGTGCCGCAGTCATCGCGGCGAGCTTGGCACGGATGCCCGGGATCGCCGCCAGCGCTGCCCGCTCACCTTCGAGGATGGCCTGGTTCTTCTGCTCGAAATCGGTCGGGCCGATGCCGCTGATGTTGGGCCGGATCACCACGTCGGCGCGCGCCATTTCCTGGGCGCCCAGTTGCTGGCCCATGATCGCGATGGTCTGGCCGACGATGTTCACCATGCCCTGTGGATTGCTGCCGCTGGGCTTGGTCGAGATATCCACCGCGATCACGAAATCGGCGCCGAGCTGGCGCGCCGCGTCCACCGGCACCGGACTGACCACGCCGCCATCGACATAGTGCTTGCCGCGAATTTCGACCGGTTCGAACACGCCGGGAATGCTGGAGGATGCGCGCACCGCCTGGCCGGTATTGCCGCTCACGAACACCGTGCGCTGGCCGGTTTCCAGCTCGGTGGCGACAGCCGCGAACGGGATTTTCAATCGCTCGATAGGGCGCTGCCCAACCAGCTGGTTGACGTAATCCTGCAGCGCCTGCCCCTGCACCAGACCACCGGAGAACAGCCGCACGTCGCGGATCTTCGTCTCATCCAGACCGAACGCGGTCTGCTGCAACTGGAACGCATCCATGCCGCTGGCATACAGCGCACCGACCACGCTGCCGGCGCTGGTGCCGGCGACCACATCCGGATGGATGCCGCTGGCTTCCAGCATCTTGATCACGCCGATATGCGCGAAACCTTTCGCGGCGCCACCGCCGAGTGCGAGGCCGATCTTCAGCTCCACCGGTGCAGGCGGCGGCACGATGACTGGCGGTGCTGGCGTGGGCTTGCTGCCACCGAAGCATGCGCTCAGCGCGAGCGTGGCGAGCAGAGGCAGCAGATAGCGGCGGGAGGACATCGGTCGCATCGCGTGGGAGAGGGTGGGGGTGTGAGTCTATGGCTGAATCATGGCGTGACCGGGGCACGGAACGGGCCATGTGCTTGCACCCTCTCGATGGGAAGAGGGTGCTGCTGTATCAGCTCTGCGCGCCGTCCGCTTCCTGGTGGTAATGCGTGGCCACCTCGACTTCCTTCTTCGAGCCGAGGAAGACCGGCACGCGCTGGTGCAGTCCGGTTGGCTGTAGTTCCATGATGCGTTCGCGTCCGGTGGTTGCCGCGCCGCCGGCCTGCTCGATGATGAAGGCCATCGGGTTGGCCTCGTACATCAGGCGTAGTTTGCCGCCCTGCTTGAGGATCTTCGCGTCCAGCGGGTAATAGAACACACCGCCGCGAGTCACGATGCGGTGCACGTCGGCCACCATCGAGGCGACCCAGCGCATGTTGAAGTCCTTGCCGCGCGGACCTTCCTTGCCGGCCAGCAGCTCGCCGATGTAGCGCTGCATCGGCGCCTGCCAGTGGCGCTGGTTCGACATGTTGATGGCGAACTCGGTGGCTTCTTCCGGGATCCGGATGCCGCGCCGGCTCAGCATGAAACTGCCGACCTCGCGCTCCAGGGTGAACTCGTGGGTGCCGTGGCCGAAGGTGAGCACCAGCACCGTGGCCGGCCCGTACACCACGTAACCGGCGGCGAGTTGGGTGGTGCCCGGCTGCATGAAGTGCTCGGCCCGCGGTTCGGTCACGTCGTCCGGACAGCGCAATACCGAGAAGATCGTGCCGACCGAAATGTTCACGTCGATGTTCGAGCTGCCGTCCAGCGGATCGAACAACAGCAGGTGGTTGCCCTTCGGATAACCGTCCGGAATCTGCTGCGGATCTTCCATCTCCTCGGAAGCGCAGGCGGCGAGGTGGCCGCCCCAGGCATTTGCCTCCAGCAGGATCTCGTTGGAGATCACGTCCAGCTTCTTCTGCGCCTCGCCCTGGATGTTCATGCTCAGCGCATCGTCGCTGCCCGCCATGCCCAGCACGCCACCGAGTGCGCCCTTGTTGGTGGCGACCGCGATGCGTTTGCAGGCGCGCGCGACCACTTCGATCAGCAGTGAAAGTTCGGCATTGATGTGGCCAGCGCGGCGTTCCTCGATCAGGAACTGGATCAGCGAAATGGGCTTCATGTCGGGTCCGGGCAAAAGGAAGGCATATTGTCCCGGCTCCGGCTGAACGGCGCCAGCGGTAGTGATAGCCGTCATTCCGGCGAAGGCCGGAATCCAGTCTCTACGGCTTGAAGGTATGCGTTGGATGACCAGCTTCGCTGTTGAGAAGAGCGATTCCGGCCTTCGCCGGAATGACGAGCAAGGTGGCCGCTACTGACAGCACGTTGGCAGCAGGGGCTAGCCATGCTGTACCTCCACAGCGGAGGGATACGACATGCGCGATACGGTTTATTTCCTGGTGTTTGACGGTTTTGCCGACTGGCAGGCCGCGCTGGCGTTGTGCGAGATCCGACGCCCTGGTGACTGGCAGGTGCGGACGGTGGGCTTTACGCGGGCGCCAGTGGCATCGATGGGTGGCCTCACCGTGCAGCCCGAGCTATCACTGGCGCAGCTCGACTTCCAGTGCGCGGCGCTGCTGATCGTGCCTGGTGGTCATCTGTGGCAACGCGGCGAAGGGGAGCCGGCGGTGGCCGCGATCCGTCAGCTGCATGCGGCCGGTGCGCCGGTGGCGGCCATTGATAGTGGCGTGTTGGCGCTGGCCCGTGCCGGTTTGCTCGACGAATGCCGGCATACCGGCAACTGGCCCGGCCAGATCGCCAGTCAGGTGCCCGGCTATGCCGGCGACGAGCAGTACGACGCCAGCGTGTTGGCCGTGAGCGACGGCGGCACGATTACCGCTAGTCACCTCGGCAGCGTGGAGTTTGCCCGCGAGGTGATCCACACGCTGGATCTGTACAGCCCCAGTGACCGCGAGCACTGGTATCGGTTGTTCAAGCATGCCCAGCTACCGCCGTGGTGCGTGGGCGAAAGCCTGGCCGCGGCGTGAGGACAGCCACATGAACCCGATCCTGCAACACATCATGAGGGCCTACCAGCCGCTTCGTCAGCGCGGTCTGCTGATGGATGGACAATACCGCTGGCCGGGCGCAGACGTTTCGAATGATAGTCAGGAGTCGGTGCCTGCCGCCCGACCCCGCCGGCGCATGTTGCTGGCCGCGTTGACGGGCCTGTATCACGGCAACTTCTTCAAGCGGAGCAAGTCATGAACAAGACCTATCACGGCAGTTGCCATTGCGGTGCAGTGCGATTCGCCGCCGAGATCGATCTCACCGCCGGCACCGGCCACTGCAATTGCTCGATCTGCACCAAGACGCGGTCGTGGGGTGTGATCGTGAAACCGGACGCGTTTCGCTTGTTGTCAGGAGAGGATGCGCTGTCCGATTACCAGTTTGGCTCGAACAGCATGCATCACCTGTTCTGCCGGCACTGCGGCGTGCGACCGTTTGGCCGCGGCCATCTGGACGTGCTCGGTGGCGACTTCTACAGCGTGAATCTCGCCTGCCTTGATGACGTCGAGCCGCGGGAGCTGATCGATGCACCACGGCATTACGCCGATGGTCGCAACAACAACTGGCAGTCGGCGCCAGCGGAAACGCGACATCTTTGATCGTCGCATCACTGCCTAACCATCGCGAGGAATCGTCATGAACCCGCAAGTCACATTCTTTCATGCCCCGAACAGTCGTTCGGGCGGTACCCGCGCGCTGCTGGAGGAACTCGGCGTGCCGTTCGACCTGCACGTGCTGAGCTTCAAGAAGGGCGAGCAGCGCCAGCCGGAGTATCTGGCGATCAATCCGATGGGCAAGGTACCGGCGATCCGCCACGGCAATGCGCTGATCACCGAGCAACCGGCGGTCTTCATGTATCTGGCCGACCTCTACCCCGAGGCGAAGCTGGCACCGCCGATCGGTGATCCCTTGCGCGGCCCGTACCTGCGCTGGCTGGTGTTCTACGGCTCGTGCTTCGAGCCGGCGCTGATCGACAGGTCGATGAAGCGTGATCCGGCGGCCCCGTCGACCTGTCCGTACGGCGACTTCGACACCATGCTGAAGACACTCACCGACCAGCTGGAGCAGGGGCCGTACCTGCTCGGCGATACCTTCAGCGCGGCCGATGTGCTGTGGGGCACCGCGCTGAACTGGACCACGATGTTCAAGCTGGTGCCGGAACTGCCGGTGATCCGCGCCTATATCGATCGTGTGCTCGCGCGGCCGGCGATGCAGCGCGCCGCGGCTGCCGATGCCGAGCTGGCGGCTGCGCAGGCGGCATGATCCAGTGATGGGCCTGGTGCCATGAATCGCGACAGGCGTGACGTTCGGCGCTGTTCGTCATCACCCGGCTCGGCGATGATGTGCCGATGCGTCGTGCCGATCGCCTGTTCCTCATCATCAACGCCCTGCGCGGACGGCGCACGGCCTTGCAGGCGCGCCAGCTTGCCGAGACGCTGGGCGTTTCCCTGCGCACGATCTATCGTGACGTGGCCGACCTGCAGCTTTCCGGCGTGCCGATCGAGGGCGAGGCGGGTGTCGGCTATGTGCTGCGCAAGGGTTCGGACATCCCGCCGCTGATGTTCACCGCCGACGAGCTCGAATCGCTGGTGGTTGGCACGCGCTTCGTGCGCGCGTTCGCCGGCGCCAAGCTGGCCGAGGGCGCGCAGACCGCGTTGATGAAGATCGAGGCGGTGCTGCCGCCGGAACTGCGCGAGCGCTCGGCACGCACGCGCATCTATGCACCGATCTGGCGCGACGAACACAAGCTGGCGTTCGCCGCGCGAATCGACCGGCTGCATGCGGCGATCGAGGCGCGCCAGGTCTTGCAGTTGGCCTATCGCGACGAAGCGGGCAGCGTCAGTGCGCGCGAGGTCGAGCCGTTATGCCTGGCATTCTGGGGTGGCAAGTGGACGCTCGGCACATGGTGCCGGTTGCGCGAAGGTTTCCGCAACTTCCGCCCTGACCGCATCGATGAACTCGCCGAGACTGGTGAGGTATTCGACGAATTGGACGGCCGCAACCTGGATGCCTATCTGCTGGCGATGCGCGGCTACTACGCGGGCATGGAATAGCCGGAGCGCAAAAAATTACGCGTGGCAAACGGCCCCCATGCAGGGTCGGCTCGGGTACGCTCGGCAGCACTGCGTCTGTCCGAAGGAGTCGTGCCATGTCGTCAGTTGTGCATCACCCGCTGTTGTCGATCGCTCCGGCCAAGCTGCGGCCGACCCAGCTGACCGTGGGCAAGAGCGAGGTGGCGGCCAAGCGTGCGGAATGGGAAAAGCTCGGCAGGAAGAAGCGCAAGGAACTGCTCGAATCGCACTGGTTTCCGGGTGTGCTGGGGCCGAAGCAGCGCGTTTATATCGTCGACCACCACCACCTCGGCCTGGCATTGCTGGAGGAAGGCGTGAAGAGCGTGCCAGTGATGATCCAGCGCGATTTCTCCTGGCTGGAACTGCCGGTGTTCTGGCACACGATGGAGTTCAACCGCTGGGCGCATCCGTACGACCAGCATGGCAACCGCACCGATTACGATGCGATTCCGGCCAGCCTCACCGACATGGCCGATGACCCCTATCGCACGCTTGCCGCGCGGGTACGCATGGCCGGCGGCTGCGCCAAGGACGCCATCCCTTTTGCGGAATTCCTGTGGGCAGATTTCTACCGTCGCAACCTGAAGCTGCCGGGCGGCAAGATCACGGCGAAGGTAATGCAGCAGGCACTGCTGTTTGCGCACAGTCATGAAACGGCGTACCTGCCGGGTTGGAGCGGGACGATCGGATGAGCGCGAGCCCGGCATCTGCTTCTGCGCCGGGTTCCACCGTCGGCGTGGACGTACTGGCCGGCTTGTCGATCGCCGGCCTGCTGCTGCCCGAAGCCGTGGCGTATTCGGGCATCGCCGGGTTGCCGCCACAAGCCGGTGTGATCGCGCTGTTGGTCGGCCTGGTCTGCTACGGACTGCTGGGGCGCAGCCGCTATGCGATCGTCTCAGCCACTTCATCTTCGGCGGCGGTACTCGCTGCCGGGACACTCGCTCTGGCTGGCCCGGCGGGAGCGGCACGCGCCGCGGTGGCGGCAACCCTGGTGCTGCTCACTGGCGGCTGTTTCCTGATCGCCGGGGTGGCGCGTCTCGGCGGCCTGTCGCATCTGATCGCGCGGCCGGTACTGCGCGGCTTTACCTTCGGCCTTGCCTGCGTGATCGCACTGAAGCAGCTGCCGAACCTGTTTGGCCTGCCGGGCCTGCACGGCGATTTCGTGCCCTTGCTACTCACCACGCTGGTCAAATCGATTGGCCAGATCCAACCGGCCACGATGGGCGCCGGTGTCATCGCGCTGCTGCTGCTGTTTCTGTGTGAGCGGGTACGCCGCTTGCCCGGCAGCCTGTTGGTCATCGTGCTGGGCGTGGCCGCCTCGGGCTGGCTGGCGCAGCACGGCGTGACGCTGACCGGCGCGATCAATCTCACCCCGGACTGGTCGCTGCCGGTGTGGCCAACGAGCGGCCAATGGCTGCCCAGCATCGAACTGGCCGCGGCCTTGCTGCTGGTGCTCTACGCGGAGTCGTACGGGGCGATCCGCGCGTTTGCGCTGAAGCATGGCGATCCCGTTGAGGCGAATCGCGACCTGCTGGTGATCGGCGTGGCGAACGCGCTGTCGGGCCTGCTGCATGGCATGCCGCTAGGGGCAGGCTATTCCGGTACCTCGGCGAACGAGGCGGCCGGCGCGCGTTCACGGCTGGCCGGGCTGGTCGCCGCGGCCAGTGTGCTGGTGATGGTGCTGCTGCTGTTGCGTTGGATCGAGCGCATTCCCGAGCCGGTGCTCGCGGCGATCGTGATCCACGCGGTGAGCAAGTCGTGGCGGCTGTCGGTATTCAAACCCTACCTGCAATGGAAGCGTGACCGGCTGGTGGCGCTCGCCGCGGTGGTCGCGGTACTGGCGCTGGGCATTCTCAATGGCCTGCTGGTGGCCATCGCCTTCAGCCTGGTGATGCTGCTGCGCCAGCTGGCCACCCCGCGCCTCAGCGTGCTCGGCCAGCTGCCCGGCAGTCACGATTTCGTCGATATCGCAGAACATCCGAGTGCGCAGGAGCAGGCCGGCATGCTGATTCTGCGTCCGGAAGAACCGCTGTTCTTCGCCAACGCGGAGTCGATCCTGGCGCTGGCGCGGCAGCGGGTCGACGAGCATGCCGGGACCCGTGTGGTGGTGCTGAGCCTGGAGGAGTCGTCCGATTTGGACAGCACCGCGTTGGAGTCGCTGGCGGATTTCGCGACGTGGCTCAGTGCCCGAGACATCCCGCTGCGCGTGGCGAGATTGAAGGATGCTGTGCGCGAGCTGCTGCTGCGTGCGGCACTACCCCAGCTTTTGCCACAGGCGCTCGACTTCTGGAGCGTGCAAGATGCGGCCTTGGCGGTAGCACCTGCACCGCAACCGATGGGGAAACCTCTGCAGTGAAGATCATGACAGGCAAGCAATGGCTGGTACTGGGCACACTGTGCCTGGCGGTTCCGGCGTGGGCGGCGCAGGACGCGGATGCGCGCTTCAAGCAGATCTACACCGCCGAATGGGCTTGGCGCACCGGGCAGGCCGGCGTCAGCACCTCAGGTGAGGCGCAGCCGAACAACGGCCGTCTCGATGATGTCGACGCGGCCAGCCAGCAGCAGCGGCTGGCCTACTGGCAAAACGTGCTCAAGCAGCTGGATGGCATCGACGTGGCGAAGCTGTCGCCGGCCAACCAGGTCAACGAGGCGGTCTATCGCGAGCAGATCGGCAACTTCGTCGCCGACCAGAAGTTCATGAACTGGCAGATGCCGTTCAACAGCGACTCGGCGTTCTGGTCCGACATCGACTACGACCTAGGCAGCGATCGGCTGCGCACGGTTGATGACTATCGTAAATACCTCGATCGCCTCGACCAGATTCCTGCCTATTTCGACCAGCAGATCGCCAACATGCGTGCCGGCCTGCAGCGAGGTTTCAGCGTGCCACGCGAAGTGCTCAAGGGCAGGGACGTCTCGATCGCCGCCGTCGCCGACCTGCAGGACCCGACCCAGAGCAGCTTCTACGCGCCGTTCAAGCAGATGCCGGCGTCGATCCCGGCCGACCAGGCGCAGGCACTGCAGGGCCGTGCGTTGCAGCGGATCCGCGACGAGGTGATCCCCGCCTATGCGAAGCTGCTGAGCTTCTTCCGCAACGACTACGTGACGCATGCGCGCACCACGCTGGCCGCCGAAGCCTTGCCGGACGGCAAGGCGTTCTATCGCCAGCAGATCCACGAGTACACCACGCTCGACCTCAGCCCCGATGCGATCCACCAGATCGGCCTGGATCAGGTGGCGAAGATCCACGCGCAGATGCTGCAGGTGATGCAGGACTCCGGCTTCAAGGGCAGCTTCGCCGAGTTCCTGCAATTCCTGCGCAGCGACCCGCAGTTCTACGCGAAGACGCCGCAGGAGCTGCTCGACAAGAGTGCATGGGTGGCCAAGGAAGCGGACGGCCAGATGTCGAAACTCTTCGGTCACCTGCCGCGCGAACGCTTCACCATCGAGCCGGTGCCCGATGCCATCGCGCCGTACTACACCTCCGGCCGCGGCGGTCCGGACGTCTATCTGGTCAACACCTACGATCTGCCGTCGCGCCCGCTCTACAACATGCCCGCATTGACCCTGCATGAGTCGTATCCCGGTCACGCGTTGCAGCTGGAACTGGCGGAGGAGGATCACAGCCAGCCGGAATTCCGCCGCAACGGTTACATCTCCGCCTATGGCGAGGGTTGGGGGCTGTACTCGGAATTCCTCGGCAACGAGATGGGCATCTACAAGACGCCCTACCAGCACTTCGGCTTCCTCTCCTACCAGATGTGGCGTGCCTGCCGGCTGGTGGTCGACACCGGCATCCATCACCTGGGCTGGACACGCCAGCAGTCGATCGACTACTTGACCGTCAACACCGCCCTGTCCGCGCGCGAGATCGCCAACGAAGTGGACCGTTACATCAGCTGGCCAGGCCAGGCACTGTCGTACGAACTCGGCTACCTGAAAATCCTGGAGCTGCGTGCCAAGGCGGAAAAGGCACTGGGCGCGAAATTCGACCTGCGCCACTTCCACGACACGGTGTTGTCCACGGGTTCTGTGCCGCTGCCGGTGCTGGTACAGCGCATCGACCGCTTCATTGCCGAGGGTGGGCCTGAGCCGGACTTCGGTTGCGACTGTGCAAAGGATGGGAAGGCCGGGCCGGCCGGGTCCTGAGCATCGCCGGGGGCGTGGTCAAGAATTGATCAAACTATCCATATGAAGTAATATAAACACTAACTTCATATGGAGAGTTTCACATGCTGACCCGGTCGCTGCCTGAAACCGCTCCCGCTGACGATCTCGGTGGCCCCGCGCTGCGCGCGTTCTTCGGCTTGGCCGAGCAGTGGAAGCTGCGCATGGCCGACCAGCGCAAGCTGCTCGGCGACCCGCCCGAATCCACCTTCTACAAATGGAAGCGTCAGCGCGAGGGTGTGCCCGGTCGCGACACGATCGAACGGATAAGCTACCTGCTCGGCATCTGGAAATCGCTGCAGATCCTCTTTCCCGATCCGGCCCAAGCCGACGCGTGGTTGCACAAGCCGAACCAGGCGCCACTGTTCGGTGGCCATTCCGCGCTCGAGCGCATGTTGTCGGGCAACGTGGCCGACCTTTATGTGGTGCGCCAATACCTGGATGCGCAGCGCGGTTGAGCAGGACTGTGTGGATAGTCGCGGCCAGCGAGACGGGCGCTTGCGATGCTGATGGATGTGCGCCGCGGAAACGACTTCCCAGCCGTCATTCCGGCGAAGGCCGGAATCGCTTCATGCAGCTGAGCTGTCCGCTCCTCACAAGATTGAGGAATCGATGACCCGCACTATCGTCATGAAGCGATCCCGGCCTTCGCCGGGATGACGCCATTGAAAGTGTCGATGCCCTTGCCGCTATTTCGGACACGGGATTTTTGACGCAAGGATTCAGTTCACTGGAGATCCGATGTCGACTGCTCTGCCGCCCGTCAAACGCATCCGCTGGAGCCAGGCGTATCGCATCGTGCCGAGTCGCTTCCCGCCGGTGGGCGTGTATGACCGCATCGCCGACCCGGCCGATCTCGATGCCGTATTTGCGATCGAGGCCATGACCAACCCGCGTTTGCGCGAGGAGGCGGGCGCGTTGAAAATGGTGCCGCGGGAGCGCCGCATCAGCGGGCCGGGTTCCACCCCGGTGATGGCGGCGTTCACCCATCTCAATCCGGAAGGCAGCCGTTTCTCCGACGGTAGCTGGGGCGTGTTCTATGCCGCGCATAGCGTCGCCACCGCGGTGGAGGAAACCGTCTACCACCGCGAGCAGTTCCTTGCCGCCACCGCCGAGCCGGCCTGTGACATCGAGATGCGCTGCTACCGCACCAGCATTGCCGGCAAGCTGCACGACCTGCGTGATGGCTGGCCCGAAGCGCAGGATCCGCACAGTTACGTCGCCAGCGTCGCGTTGGCGCAACGGCTGCGCAAGGCCGGTTCCAATGGCTTCGTCTACAACAGCGCACGCCATGCGGGTGAATGCGTGGCCGTTTTCTATCCGGACCTGGTGGCGCCGTGCGTGCAGTCCGAGCACATGATCTATCGCTGGAACGGACAACACATCGCGATGGTGCTCAAGGTGTCGGAACTCTCGCGTCCGCGTTAGTCTCGGGACTTGCCCCGGAGACCAAGGTGGAACGATGAAACGACTGCTCATCCTGCTGCTCGCATTGCTGCCGCTGCTGGCACATGCCCGCGAGAACGATCATGCACAGTGGAATCCGGCGATTTCCGCCTTCGAGGCTTCCGATCAGGCGCGTGCACCGGCCGCGGGCTCCATCCTGTTCATCGGCAGCTCGTCAATCGAACACTGGAAATCACTGGCAGCGGATTTTCCGGAGGTTAATGTGATCAATCGCGGCTTCGGCGGCTCCGTGATCAGCGACTCGACCTTCTTCGCCGATCGCATCGTCGCGCCGTACCACGCACGCGCCATCGTCATGTACGCCGGCGACAACGACCTGCAGGAAGGCAGCAGCCCAGAACAGGTACGCGACGATTTCGCTGCCTTCGTGCACAAGGCGCGTGCGGTCGATCCCAGCGTGCCGATCGCCTTCATCGCGATCAAGCCCAGCGTGGCGCGCGCGGTATTGCTGCCGAAGATTCGTCAGGCGAATGCGCTGGTCCATGCGTATGCCACGACACAGAAGGGCGTGACTTATCTCGACGCCTTCACACCTCTGCTCGGCAAAGAAGGTCAGCCACAGCCCGAGCTGTTTGGCGCGGACGGTCTGCACATGAACCGCAAGGGCTACCTGTTGTGGATCAGTGTCATCAAGCCTTGGGTGGATGCCGTGCCACGCTAGACCGCTGCAGTCGCTTGCTGCGCGCCGGCGCGGTATCTGATCAGTCGCCGCTGTGACGGTACGCGCATGGCGCAGGCACTGGAAGTAAACGAGTTAAAGCGATTAACACCGGATAAATTGTCGAGTGGAATTCGACGAGGCACGTCGAATTGGCATCTGGTAAGCAACTGCATTTTGAATGCGGACATTGCATAGCACTCCATAAGCAGCGACAAAGCCGGCGTGCTCCATCCGGTTATATATCTGGTTGTTAGCCGGACCCAGCACAGATAAGCTCCTGTTGAATCATGGCGTTGTGTCTGGACTTCCGAGCGTGGTCAGGGATGTATAACCGGACCCCTAGGTCCGTCTATTAGGTAGTTAGGCCGCATGAACAACCTCGCTACTGACGTACTGCTTTTCACTACGCTGGCCTTCTTCGGCGTGCACGTCGTGCTCGTAGGAATCCTCACGCCAAAATTACCAGCGGCGTCGCAGCAAGTTCTTTGCGCATGGGCCAGTGTCCGCGGCGGCCACGTCCTCTCTCTCAAGCTCAAATATCTGCTGCCTTGGGTTTCCTTACCGCCTCTCTCAAGAGGCTTGTTTTGGCTTCTTAGGGCAGCCCAAGCATCGGTTTCAATTGCTATGCTGTCGCTACTTGCCATGATCCTTTCGGGCTTTGCAATGGCGTAGCACCATCGGCTGCGCGCGGTGCGGCCTAACATCTCGTTCAAGGCGGACGGCTTCGCCGCCGCTTAACTCCAGCGTTAGGCCTATGAAATACGCCTTAGCAGCTCTCATGATCGCCATAGGTTCCTGCTCCGCAGCAGGTGCGCACGACACGACAACTCCAGAACAGGAGTTGGCCTCTGCGATTGGCAAAGCGGACCTCAAGGCTGGCATTACGTTTGAGCAAGCAAACGCAATCGCGCAATTCTATTTTCGACATTATGTCTCTGGCTGTGGCGGGGCCGATCCCGCTGTGGATCGGGGCTCAAGATGGGAAGTCACCCCAAGACTTGGAATTGCGGGGACCCCAAGCAAGACTCCAATCGTAATCGAAAAGTACACAGGCACCATTTCGCGAAAAGATGGGCCTACGCTGAGTCTGGTAACAATCCTTGCATCCAAGCAGGTACTGCCACAGCCGATCCACAAGGTCGCCGTAATTTGGCCAAAGCACCTCCCTAGCGATGCGCGCAGCACCACAATTCAAATCGAATTCGTCGTGTCACTCTCCGGTGCCACCTCAGACTTCAGGTTCATGCATTCATCAGGACGGCTTGAATGCGATCGTGCCGTTCGGGAGGCTGTAGAAGGTTGGCGGTATGCTCCGCGGAAGGAGCCAATAACCCTTGTAGAGAGAATTGAAACGTGCACCTACTGAGTGCGCCTAACCTCTCGTTCAAGGCGGACGCCTCCGGCGCCGCTTAACTCCAGCGTTAAGCGGCACGAGGCCGAGGCGTCCCCCTCAGATGGACGGAATAGACTAGCGCCCTGTCCCGAGCTGATGGAGATCGAGATGAGTGATACCGAAAAAATGGTCTTGCGTGCACTCGAAACCTACAAATCGGCCGTGTTGTTCAAGGAAGTTGATGCGTTTATGCACTTGTATGATTCCGACGTTCGAGTATTCGACACGTGGGGTGTTTGGACATATGAGGGAGCAGCCGCATGGCGAGTTGCGATTGAAGCTTGGTTCTCCTCGCTCCAAGACGAAAAGTGCCGGGTCGCATTCGACGACGTGAAGATCATCGATTCCCCAAGCTTTGCGGCGATGAGCGCCGTCGCGACCTACACTGGAATATCGGCGCAGGGTCAAGACGTCCACTCAATGCAAAACCGAATTAGCTGGGTGCTCAAAACAAGCGGCGATGTCCTGCGTGTTGTGCACGAGCACACATCGGTTCCCGTTGGTTTCGAAGACGCAAAGGCAATCCTCAAGCGCGACGGCAAGTCATGAGAGCACCGCCAAGTGCCGCCTAACTGCTCGTTCAAGGCGCACGGCTTCGCTGCCGCTTAACTCCAGCGTTATGTGTATTCAACATGAAATTTACTGATCTGGAAAAATCTGCCCTACGGCTCAATGAGCTTTACGAGCAGCTTGAAATCAAGATGTATGGACGTGTATGGACCACGGAAGAGCTTGCGCTCGGTTTCGTAGGCGACGTCGGCGATTTGGCAAAACTGATCCAGGCGAATGCAGGTGTCCGGAAAATTGACGACTGCAAAGCGAAACTTGGGCATGAGTTGTCAGACTGTCTCTGGTCAATCATGGTTCTTGCGAACAAGTGTGGCATTGATTTAGAAGCGGAGTACTCCAAGAACACTAGAGAATTAATTGAGCATGTATCCAACGAGCTGGACACATAACAATTCATTCAAGCCTACGCCGCTTCGCGGCGCGGCTTAATTCAGGCGTTGCATGCCTGCTACTGGCCGAAAGAAGACTTAATACTGCTCGTTATTTTCTCTCGATTTTAGAGCTACTTATCGCGAGCAATAAAAAGGGCCAGCTGCTAGCCGGCCCTCGCGCATCAAGTGAAGTAACGCTCAGGTGTCCGCGTTGGTCGCCCAACCCTCGCGATTGCCGCGAGTGAACACGCGATCATCGTCGAGCACATCACCGGCGGCATGCGCAGGCAACTCGCGCAGCTTGGCGTAGATCGGCGTGAAGTCCGGATGCGTCGCTTCGAACAATTGCTCGAAGCCGTCGATCACGAAGTAGGTCTGCTGGTAGGTGTCGATGCGGTAGCGCGTGCTCATCACGCGCTCGAGGCCGAAGCCGATGCGGTTCGGTGATGGCGAATCCAGCGAGTAGATCGATTCGCCCTTGGAGCTGACGATGCCGGCGCCGTAGATGCGCATGCCTTCGTCGGTGTTGATCAGACCGAACTCCACCGTGTACCAGTACAGCCGCGTGAGGTTCATCAAAGCTTCGGGGCCGATCGCGAACGCCTTCATGCCGCCGCGGCCATACGCCTGCATGTAGTCGGCGAACACCGGGTTGAGCAGCAGCGGCACATGGCCGAACAGGTCGTGGAACAGGTCCGGCTCGCTGAGGTAATCGAGCTGGTCGGGTTTGCGGATCCACCAGCTGACCGGGAAGCGACGATTGGCCAGGTGATCAAAGAACACCTCGTCCGGCAGCAGGCCTTCGACCGCGACCACTTCCCAGCCGGTGGCGGCGCCGAGCACCTTGTTGAGTTCGGCAAACTTCGGGATGCCGCCATCGCCGAGGCCGAAGCGCTCGACACCGGCCATGAATTCCTTGCACGCGCGGCCGGGCAGCATCTCGCGCTGGCGCTGGAACAAGGTGTCCCACACTTCATGGTCGGTCTTGCTGTAGCTAGACCACGGCTGCTCGACCACGCCGGTGGCATATACCGGCACGTAACCACGATCGGTCTGTTGGTGTTCGACCTTGCGGGGCGTGGTGTTTTCCATGGGGGCTCCGGCATGACAGGGAATGAACCCGCAACAGCATACGGCCGATCTGCCACACGAAGCTTGTTTTGTTGCCTTATATACAGCATCTATTGCACTATAATTGCGTGGTAAATGGAAAAATCATATGTTTATTGCATATGGCAACGCTTGATCGCACCGACCTGCGCGTGCTCGCCGTGCTGCAAGGCGAGGGACGCATCACCAATGCCGAGCTGGCCGAACGGGTCAGCCTGTCGCCGTCGGCGTGCCTGCGCCGGCTGCAGCGGCTGGAGGCGGACGGCATCATCACTGGCTATGCCGCGCAGATCGATCCGCAGGCGGTTGGCCTGGGCCTGCAGGCGTTCGTGCGGGTGCAGCTGGCCAAGCACGAGGCCGATGCGATCGAGCGTTTCGTCGAACACGTCAACGGCTGGGACGAGGTGATCGCCTGTCATGCGCTGACCGGTGACATGGACTACCTGCTGCACGTCTACGTGGCCGACCTCAAGGATTTCTCGCGCTTCCTGCTCGACCATCTGTTGAACGCCGCCGGTGTGGCCGATGTCAATTCCAGCTTCGTGCTTCGCACGGTGAAGCGCTCCCCATCACTGCCACTGAGTCAACTGGAGCGTTGAGCGCCTGCGCCCGCTAAACTAATCGACTGATGAGCATCGACACCACCACCGTCCCCGAACGCGACCTGTTGCGCCCGCTGCGATATCTCTGGCGCGTGCCGCTGGTGCTGCTGCACATCGTGCTGGGTGTCCTGCTGTGCTCGCTGATCCTCAGCTGGAACCAGCACGTCGTGATGAAAGACGGCAAGGAGCCGTTCGCGCATCGGATGATCCGCTGGTGGTCGGTCATGCTGCTGCGCATCTTCGGCATGCGCTCTGTGCGTGTCGGTCAGCCACTGGCCGATCCGGTGCTGTTTGTCGCCAACCACACCTCGTGGATCGATATCGAGCTGCTGCACAGCCAGCGCGCGGCCTGCTTCGTGGCCAAGGCCGAGATCGCCGACTGGCCGCTGGTTGGCTGGCTGGCCGCGAACGGCGGCACCATCTTCCATCGGCGCGGCAGCAACCATTCGCTGTCCACGGTGATGCAGGTGATGGTCGAACGCTTGAACGATGGGCGTTCGGTGGCGGTGTTCCCGGAGGGTGGCACGGGCTACAACGGTGTACTCAAGGTGTTCCACGCACGCATCTTCCAGGCCGCGCTGGATGCCGAGGTGCCGGTGCAGCCGGTAGCGCTGCGCTTTGCCCGTGACGGCCGGCGCGTGATCGATGCCGGCTTCCGAGTAGAAGAGAGCTTCATGGGCAACATCGTGCGCCTGTTGGGTGAGGCACCAATGGATGCCGAGGTGCATTTCCTCACGCCGGTGCCGGCCAGTCCGGATGCGCGACGTCGCATGGCCGAGCAATCGCGCGAGCGTATCGACGCGGCTCTGCAGGATGCCGTGCCGGACGACCATTGCGCATGAGCCTGCCGCGCGGAAAGGATTTCCGTCCGCCCTGGCCGCTGCGTAGCGGCCATATCCAGACCATGCTGTCCTCCAGTGGCGTGCGTCGCATGTTGCTGCCGCGCGCTGCGCAGACGGTGCTGGAAGGTGCCGAAGCGATCGTGGTCGACGGCGGCGGTGGCGTGCGCCTCACCGGTGCCTATACCGCGCAGAAGGTCCGGCCGCAGGCGCGCGGTCTTGCCGTGCTGTTCCATGGCTGGGAAGGCAGCGTCGATTCCACCTATGTGCTGCAGACCGGCAGCCGCCTGCTCGCTGATGGCTGGGACATCGTCCGGCTGAACTTCCGCGACCACGGCGACAGCTACAACCTCAACGAGGCGCTGTTCCACTCCTGTCGCATCGACGAGGTGGTGCATGCGCTGGGCGACATCGCGCAGCGCTGGCCGGCACGCCCGATGGCGTTGACTGGCTTCTCGCTGGGCGGAAACTTCGCGCTTCGCGCCGCGCTGCAGACCTCGCGCGTCGGCATTCCGCTGAGCTATGTGCTGGCGGTGTGCCCGATCATCGATCCCGGCGAAGGCCTGTTCTCGCTGGAGGAATCCGCGCCGTGGTTCTACCAGGCCTATTTCATGCGCAAGTGGCGCCACTCGCTGCAGGCCAAGCAGAAGGCGTTTCCGCAGCACGAATATTTCGAGATGTCCGAGCTGAAGCAGAACCTGCGCGGCCTCACCGAGGCGATGGTGCTGCGGCATACCGACTTCAAGACATTGCAACAGTATCTGGACGGCTACTCGGTGGCCGGCGATGCGCTGCTGGCGATGCAGATACCCGCCACCATCCTCACCGCGCGCGATGACCCGGTGATTCCGGTCGACGCGTTCGAGAAACTCCAGCTGCCGCCCAACGTGGAACTGGACATCGCCGACTTCGGCGGCCACTGCGGTTTCATCCGCGGCTATGGCATGACCAGCTTCAGCGACGACTACATCGCTGCCCGCTTCAATGCGATCGCCGACACGCTGGTTGATCGATAGACCTGTTGACCGGCAACGCGGCACCCGCGTCCAGGCCACGTACAACTACGGCACTCACCCAGGAGAACGCTCATGCCGTCACGTCGCTATGTCGTAGCCGATGTCTTCACCACTCACCCGTACGGCGGCAATCAACTGGCTGTTGTGCTTGACAGCGAAGGGTTGACAACGGCGCAGATGTTGGCGATCACGCGCGAGTTCAACTTCTCGGAGAGTACTTTCGTGCTGCCGCCGGATGACCCGGCCCATACCGCACGTGTGCGCATCTTCACTACGGCCTGCGAGGTGCCGTTTGCTGGCCATCCCAATGTCGGTACGGCATATGTGCTGGCGCGCATGGGCGAGCTGTTCGGCCGGCGCATTGGCGACACCGTGTTGTTCGAAGAGCTGGCAGGCCTTGTTCCGGTGTCTATCCAGACGGAAAAGGGCGTTGTGACGGGCGCCACTCTCACGGCGCCGGAATCGTTGTGGTTGGGTGAGAGCTTCGATGTTGCGGCGATCGCTGCATGTCTGCGACTGAACCCGGTCGATGTCTTGCTCGAGCGGCATGCTCCCCGCGAAGCTTCGGTAGGCCTGCCGTTCGTGATAGTGGAGCTCACCGGCACGGAAGCCCTGGCCCGCATTCGTCTGGACGCCGAGGCCAGTTGCGCGCTGCTGGAAACACACGCGGCGCGCGGACTGCATGTCTATGCAAGGGAAGCATCGGCTACAAACGCGCGCCTGCGCGCCCGCAACTTTTGTCCGCAGTTGGGATCAGCCGAAGATGCGGCAACCGGCAGCGCCAACGCGGCGTTGGCCGGCTTGCTTGCCAGCCTGGATCCAGCGACCGACGGCCAATTCCACTTCGAGGTGACCCAAGGCCTGGAAATGGGTCGGCCCAGCCAGCTGCAGCTTGCGGCACGAAAAGCTGACGGCGTGATCACGGCACAGGTCGGCGGCGCCTGTGTATCCGTCATGCAGGGCGTATTGGATATCGACTGAAGTGCGGCAGTTGCTGCGGCACGGCTTGACAGAGCAAATTTAGATCGATTCAAATCGAGGTCTTCCCGTCGATTGGCCAATCGCCAACCTTTCGGATGTGACCGGCGCAGCGCATGGCTCCAGAGGGTTCGAGATGAAGGCATCCACTTGGCGTCGCGCCCTGTATCTGTGCGCAGCGGGGATCATCGGAGCGGCTGGCGGCATTCGTGGCGAGGCGTTGGCCCATGCGAATCCGGACACGTTCCAGACTTCATTTGAACCCGGTGAACCCGCGCCGCTGGCGGTACCGGCTGACGCCGCATTCACCGCGCAGATCGGTGGCGGCCCGGGCAAGGACGCGGCGCTCGATGCGAAATCCGACGTGGGCTTCAGCGGCCTGCATTCGCTGCACTACCGCGGCAATACGGGGGGCACCCAGCAGCTGCGCCTGTTCGATGTCGACCTGCCGGTACAAGCCGGTACGCAACTTTCGTATGTGATCTTTCCGCAGCGCGTGCACGACGACCTGCGCAATCCCGCCACCTATGTCGCGGTAGATCTGGTGTTCGACGACGGCAGTCGGCTATCCACTCGCGGCGCGCTGGACCAGCACCGCATCGCTGCCATGGCTCGTGCGCAGGGTGATGGCCGCACGCTGTATCCGGATCAGTGGAACTTCATCACGATCGACGTCGGTCACGTGGCGGCGGGACGGCACATCCGCCAGATCGTGCTCGATCACGACGGCCCGGTCGCCGCGTTCGAAGGCTACGTCGACGACATCCGCATCGGCGCTGCGCTGCCGGATACACGCCGGCAACCGGCGGACTTCGTCGACACGCGCCGCGGCAGCAACGCCAACGGCAACTACTCCCGCGGCAACACATTTCCCGCGGTGGCGCTGCCACATGGCTTCAATTTCTGGACACCGGTGACCGACGCCAGCGGCAACTGGCTGTACCAGTACCAAGCGCACAACGGCGCGGACAACCGGCCGCGCCTGCAGGCGTTTGCGCTGTCGCACGAACCGAGCCCGTGGATGGGCGACCGCCAGACCCTGCAGCTGATGCCTGAAGCGCAGCCCGATGGCGTGCCGGTGCTCGACCGTGCGGCGCGCTCGCTCAGCTTCAGCCATGATCACGAGACAGCCCGCGCCGACGAGTACCGCGTCGCATTCGACAACGGCATCGTCACCGAGATGACGCCGACCGATCACGCGGCGATGTTCCGTTTCAGCTTCACTGGCGCGCGTTCGCAGCTGCTGTTCGACAACATTAATGACCATGGCGGCATCACGCTCGATCCGGCGACGCGCAGTTTCAGTGGTTGGTCGGATGTGAAGAGCCGGCTGTCCACCGGTGCCACGCGCTTGTTCTTCTACGGCACGGTGGATCAACAGGTGCAGGCCAGCGGCCGGCTGACCGGCGCGGGGCGCGACCACGTCGCCGCATGGCTCGGCTTCGACACCACGAAAACGAAGGTAGTGAACCTGCGCATCGCCACCTCGCTGATCAGCGTGGAGCAGGCCAAGCACAACCTGGCGCTGGAGATCGCGCCGAACGACAGCTTCGACAGCGTGCAGCAACGTGCTTATCAGGCGTGGAATGCACTGCTCGGCATCGTCAGCGTGCAGGGTGCCAGCCGTGACGAGCTGACCACGCTGTATTCCAACCTGTACCGGCTGTTCCTCTATCCGAACGAGGCCTACGAGAACACCGGCAGCGCGGCGCATCCGGTCTACCGCTACGCCAGCCCGTTCTCCGCGCCCACCGGCGCCGATACGCCCACGCAGACCGGCGCACGCATCGTCGACGGCAAGCCGTACGTGAACAACGGCTTCTGGGACACCTACCGCACCGCGTGGCCGGCCTATGACCTGCTCACGCCCACGCAGGCTGGCGCGATGATCGACGGCTTCGTGCAGCAGTACCGCGACGGCGGCTGGATCGCGCGCTGGTCCTCACCGGGCTACGCCGACCTGATGGTGGGCACCAGCGCCGACGTGGCGTTCGCCGATGCCTGGCTGAAAGGCGTGCACAACTTCGACGTGCGTTCGTTCTACCAGTCCGCCTTGAAGGACGCCTCGGTGGTCAGTCCGCTGGCCGGCACCGGGCGCAAAGGGCTCGAGCGTTCGATCTTCAATGGCTACACCGACACCAGCGTAGATGAAGGACTGTCGTGGTCGATGGACGGCTATATCAACGACTTCGGGATCGGCAATCTGGCCGCCGTGCTGGCCGCGCAGCCCGATCCGCACGATCCTTACCAGTCGAACTACGCCGACGACGCGCGCTACTACCGCAATCGCGCGCTCGACTACGTCAACCTGTTCGATCCCGAGGTCGGCTTCTTCGTCGGTCGCGATGCCGGCGGTCACTGGCGCTACGACAAGGCCAACTTCGACCCGTTGCGCTGGGGCGGCGACTACACCGAGACCGATGGCTGGAACATGGCGTTTCATGCACCGCAGGACGGCGCCGGCCTCGCCGCGTTGTACGGCGGTCGTGCCGGCCTGGCGGCGAAGCTCGATGCGTTCTTCGCCACGCCGGGCGTGTTCCATGTTGGCAGCTACGGCGAGCCGATCCACGAGATGCTGGAGGCGCGCGACGTGCGCATGGGCCAGTACGGCCACAGCAACCAGCCCTCGCACCACATCATCTACATGTACGACCTTGCCGGGCAGCCGTGGAAGGCGCAGGACAAGGTGCGCGATGTCCTCTCCCGCCTCTACGTCGGCAGCGAGATCGGCCAGGGCTATCTCGGCGACGAGGACAACGGCGAGATGTCCGGCTGGTATCTGTTCAGCGCCGCCGGTTTCTATCCGCTGCGGATGGGCACGCCGGACTACGTGATCGGCGCGCCGTATTTCCCGCACATGGATATCCGGCTGGAGAACGGCCGGCATATCGTGATCAGTGCGCCTGCAGTCAGCGACAGCAACCGCTATATCCAGAGCCTGCGCGTCAACGGCCAGCCGTGGAACCGGCTGACCCTGCCGCACGCGCTGCTGGCGCAGGGCGCCACATTGGATTTCACGATGGGGCCGAAGCCTTCGACGTGGGGCAGCGACGAGGCCGCGCTACCGGCGTCACTCACCACCCACGGCAAGCCGCATCCGCTGCGTGATCTCACCGATGGCGAGCATGGCGAAGTCAGCAGCTCACCAGTCATCCCGCAGTTGGCGGCGCTGTCCGACAACGACAGCAGCACTGAAGCCACGCTGCCCGCGGTGCCGGTTACGATCAGCTGGCACTTCGCACAACCACGTGAGGTCGCGATGCTCACGCTCACCTCTGGCGCCAGCGCCGCCGCCCCCTCGGACTGGCAGCTGCAAGCATCCAGCGATGGCCAGCACTGGCATACGCTGGATGCGCGTCAGCACGAGCGTTTTGCATGGCCGCAGCAGACGCGCGCGTTCGCCGTGCATGCCCCGGGCAACTATGCGTATTACCGGCTGCAGCTCGATCCATCGGCAGGCGCGTCGCCGACGGCGCTGGCCGAAATCGAACTGCTTGGGCCAGACGCGGCGAGCCCGTAAACGCCGGCGTTTCAGAACGTCGGCCCGAGCGCCCGCTGCCGCATCCAGCAGGCGATGCTCATGCGGTCGCGTGTGGCCGGCAGTACTTCGTGCTCGAACTGTGCGGAGAGAAACAACAGCAACTTGCCCGCGTGCGGATAGATGTCGCGATGCGAACCACCGTCCAGATACAGCCGCAGCGCACCGCCATCGGCGTCCTGCCAGCCCTCGTTGAGGTAGAACACCGCCGACACCACCCGCGCATCGCTGTCGCGCAGGCGGTCGATATGCCGCGTGTAACCGGCGCCCGGCGGATACACCGCATAGTGCGATTCGCATTCGACCAGGCCGAGCATCAACTCGCGGTTGAGTGCGAGACGCAGCGCGTCGAGACGATCGGTAAACGCCTGCTGCGGCGCGCTCATCGCCCCAGCCTGGAACCAGTGCGTGCTGTCGCCGCGCAACGGCGTGGCGGTGCGCGTGGCGCCGACCCGCGCCGGCGTCAGCTGCCGGGCCTCATGCATGGCGCGGCATTCGGTGGCCAATGCCTGCGTCTGTGCGGCCGACAGCAGATCCGGCATCACGAACCAGCCATCGGTGGTCAGCGCGCTTGTCACGCCGCTGAATTCATGGGAGTCGCTATTCATCGGGAGCCAGTGTAACCACGCACGGTGCTGCTAACGCTTGCGCAGCGGGTCGAGCAGTGACGACAGCCCGTTGTGATCCAGCTCCAGCATCAACGCCAGCAGCCGACCCAGCTCGCCGTTCGGAAAACCCTTGCGCGCAAACCACGCGAGATACGCCCCGGGCAGGTCGGCGATCAGTCGCCCCTGATACTTGCCATACGGCATGCGCACGCTCACCAGCTTCGGCAGGTCTTCCGCTTCCATCGTCATCGTTCCTGCCGCGCTACTTCGAGAACAACTGCGCGCGATCCGCGAACGCCTTGAACTCCAGCGCATTGCCACAGGGATCGAGCAGGAACATCGTGGCCTGCTCGCCGACCTGACCCTTGAAGCGGATATGCGGCTCGACCACGAAACGCGTGCCGGCCGCCTGCAGCCGCTCGGCCAATGCCTGCCATGCATCCATCGACAGCACCACGCCGAAGTGGCGCATCGGCACGTTGTCGCCATCGACATCGTGTGCCGCCACGGTTCGTGCTTCCTCCGGTGCCAGATGCGCCACGATTTGGTGGCCATGGAAATCGAAGTCCACCCAGCTATCGCTGGAGCGACCTTCGGGGCAGCCGAGCAGGTCGCCGTAGAACGCGCGGGCGTTGGTTAGCGAGGTTACCGGGAAGGCGAGATGAAAAGGTGGGAGGTCGTACATAGCTGAGTTCGGTGGTGAGGGGGTGAAACTACGTGGCGGACGAGTTAGTGGTCAAGGCCGTGGCTTCGATGGCGTGCCAATCGGGATCACATAATCGGCATTCACACGTCTATATCTCTTCACGGCTTCACAAACCTCAACGTCATCCGATCCGACTCACCGATCGCTTTCATCTTTGCGTGCTCACTGTCCGGCCCGGCCAGATCCGGTGGCAGGCGGTGCACGTTGATGTCTTCCGGATCGTTCGGGTTGGCATTGATCTCCGACACGCCGGCCACGCGGAAGCCGGTCTTGAGGGCGAGCGCGATGAGGTAATCCTCGGGCAGGCGGTGCAGGGCTTTGCTGCTATCCACGGCATCGGCGAACGGTTTGGCGCGGTGTTCGGTGATGCCGAACACGCCGCCGGGTTTGAGCACGTTGAACGCGGCCTGGAACACGGCGTCGAGAGTGGCTTGGCTGTGGTTGAGCCAGTCATGCGTGTTGCGGAAGGTGAGCACCATGTCGGCGGAGTTGTCGGCGCCGAGGTTTACCTGATCCGGTGGTGCGAACGGGATGACGTTTGCTATGTGTCCGTATACCGCCGGATCGGCCTTGAGCTTGGCGGTGAATTTCGCGGCCGTCGACGGCGCAGCTTCGATCAGATGGCCGTGCGCATAGAGAAAGGGCGCGAGGATTTCGGTGTACCAGCCGCCGCCGGGTGAGATTTCGATCACCGTCATGTCCGGCTTGATGCCGAAGAATTGCAGGGTCTCGACCGGGTGGCGGTATTGATCGCGCGCCTGGTTGGCGGGCGATCGCCAGTGGCCGTTCACCGCCTGCTGCAGCGCCATGGTGGTGCTATCGGTTGCAGTGGCAGGAGCCGCGCTGGCGACGGTGGGGAGCAGCAACGTCACGAACAATGGGATGAGCAGCTTGCAGGTTCGACGAAACATGGTTCGGTCCTCCTGACGGTGGGCGTTCAAGACTACGCCGAAACATGCGAGGTGGAGGCCGAAGGCATGACTTCCCGCACGGCATGACTTCCCTCATGGGGCGCCACCGCGCAAACCTCGTAGGCTGCAGCATCCGCCCGTCGGGCCTGATCGAGCGACAAGCGATGAACAGCCGCAAGCGTTGGTACAGGATTTCCCCGGTCGCCGTACTGACGGCGTTGAGTCTGGTCGCTACGGCTGCAGCGCATGCGTCGGCATCGCCCGGGCCGGATGGTTCCCGCGAAGGCATCGCTGGCCAGCCTGGTTGCGAGCGGCTCGATGCACGCGCCTGCCTTGACCTGGCGCTGATCGCGATGGGTGGCCGCGACAAGCTGGCGGGCATCCACAACGTGCAACTCGACGTGATCGGGCACACCGCACTTACCGAGCAGTCGTACCGGCAGTCGCCGTTCATCACCAGCTACGAGCGCGACCAGCTCACGGTGGATTTCGACAAGGGCCGGCTGCAGCAGCATGCCCGCGCCGTATGGCCGGAGTCCGACCCGCATCAGGCAGACATCGAGCAGACCCTGGTGGCCACCGCCCAAGGTGGCGTGTATCGCGGAAAGGATGGCGACTCGCCGTGCGGGTTGTCCGATCTGGAGGACACCCGCGTCACGCTGGCGCTGGGGCCGGAGCGCTTGCTGCTCACCGCGGCGGCCGCGCCTGACCTGCATTACGCCAGCGGCGAATGGCTGCGTTCCACCCCGCACAGTGTGCTGGAGTTCAACTGGCAGGGGCAGCCGGTGCGTGTGCTGCTGAATGCCTTCAACCACCTGCCGGATGCGTTCGAGCGCACGGCCACATTCCAGGATTTCTGGTTTGCCTGGGGTGACGTCGAGCAGCGCGTCTATTACGACAACTGGAAGCTGCTGGGTGGCATGGTGCTGCCGACCAATCGCATCGAACAGCGCAACGGCGTGCTGTGGCAGTCGATGCAGATCCTCGATGCCAGCTTTAATACGACGCTGGACGACAAGACCTTCGCAATGGATGCGGCGGTGGCGGCGAAGAGTGCGCAGTCGAAGGGCTGGAACCGTGAATTCAGTGACAAGCACCACGTCGAGCTGGCACCGGGCATCGAGCTGTACATCGGTGCGTGGAATGCGACCCTGATCAAGCAGGACGACGGCGTGCTGGTACTGGAAGCGCCGATCTCGCCGCATTACACCGAAGGTGTGTTGGCCAAGGCACGTAGCGCGGTTGCCGGTGCGCCGGTAAAGGCGGTGCTGTCCAGCTCCGATTCGTGGCCGCATATGGCCGGCGTACGCGAGGCGGTGGCCGAGGGCTTGCCGGTGTACATCCTCGATCTGAACCAGCCGCTGCTGGACCGGCTCGTGGCAGCCCCGCACCGCCTGCAGCCGGACCATCTGCAGACCGCACCCAAAGCCCCGCAATGGCACGTGGTCTCGGGGCGGCAGGAGATCGGCAGCGGGGCGAATCGGGTGGTGATCTATCCGCTGCGCGGCGCCTCTACCGAGCGCCAGTACATGGTGTATTTCCCGCAGCACAAGCTGCTGTATGCCAGCGACACGCTGGCGCTCAATGCCGACCACACGCTCTACGATCCGGAACTGATGCATGAGGTGGTGCAGGCGGTGGCACGCGAACATCTGGAGGTAACCACGGTTTACGCGATGCATGAAGGCCCGACGCCCTGGTCCGAGGTGGTCCGCCTGGTCGACGCGGCGACGAAATAGCCGCGTCGACCGATATTTCATGCTGGCGGCGTTAGCATCACGGTCTGCCCTTGATGTGGAGGCTGACCGATGCGCACGAAACTGTGGTGGTTGCTCTACCTGCTGGCGGTGCCGGCCTTCGCCGCGCCGCAACTGGACAAGCTGACCCTGCCGAAGGGTTTCCATATCGCGGTGTATTCGGACCAGGTGCCGAATGCGCGCGAGATCACGCTGGGCGCGAAAGGCACCGTGTTCGTGGGCTCGAACAGCGCAGGCAAGGTCTACGCGCTTACCGACACAAAAGGCGACGGTGTGGCCGACAAGGTACGCGTGATCGCCAGCGGGCTGCAGCTGCCGGTCGGCGTGGCGTTCAAGAACGGTGACTTGTATATCTCCGCGGTGAGCCGGATCTACGTGCTGCGCGATATCGAGAACCATCTGGACGATCCGCCGAAACCGGTCGTGGTCACTGACAAGTTTCCCACCGAGACGCACCACGGCTGGAAGTTCATCGCGTTCGGCCCGGACGGCAAGCTGTATGTGCCGATCGGTGCGCCGTGCAACATCTGCGATCCGGGTCCGGATCACGCCAAGCTGACCCGCATGAACGCGGACGGCTCCGACATCGAGGACGTGGCGCGCGGCATCCGCAACACGGTCGGTTTCGACTGGCAGCCCGGCAGCGGGCGTCTGTGGTTCACCGACAACGGTCGCGACATGATGGGCGACGACATGCCCAGCGACAAGTTGAACGAGATCACCCGCCCCGGCGAGCACTTCGGCTATCCGTACTGCCATCAGGGCGACACGCTCGATCCCGAATTCGGCAAGGGCAAGAGCTGCAAGGATTACGTGCCGCCGGTGTTGAATCTCGGTGCACACGTGGCCTCGCTCGGCATGCGCTTCTACGAGGGCAAGCAGTTTCCGGCCAGCTACAAGGGCGCGATTCTCATCGCCGAGCACGGCTCGTGGAACCGCAGCAAGAAATCCGGCTACCGGGTGATGACGGTACGTCTGAACGGCAACAATGTGCTGTCGTACGAGCCGCTGGTCACCGGTTTCGAACAGAACGAAAGTGCCTGGGGGCGCCCGGCCGACGTGCAACCGCTGCCGGATGGCAGTGTGCTGGTGAGTGATGATCTGGCGGGGGCGGTGTATCGGGTGACGTATCGGCCTTAGTGTTTCGTCAGGCGTGGTGACAAGGCGAGGTGCGATTCCGGCCTGCGCCGGAATGACGAATATGAGAGAGATCGGTAACTGGGATATTGCGGGCTTCGACCTTTTAGCTCGTCATTCCGGCGCAGGCCGGAATCGCACCTCAACACTGGAGAAAACGCCATGGATCGGCGACAACCTTGCGTCTACATGCTTGCAAGCAAGAAGAACGGCGTTCTCTATATCGGTGTCACCAGCGACCTGGTCAAACGCATCTGGCAACACAAGAACGATGTGGTCGAGGGCTATACCAACCGCTACGGCGTGCATACGCTGGTCTGGTATGAGCTTCATTCGACGATGGAGTCGGCGATCCTTAGAGAGAAGACGCTCAAGGGTTGGAAGCGGGCCTGGAAGGTACGGGTGATTGAAGAAGGGAATCCCGGATGGTGCGATCTCTATCCAACTATTCTGTGACTAGGTGGTCGGTGTTGTTGTTGAAGTGTGATGACCAGCTTCGCTGTTGAAGGGCGATTCCGGCCTTCGCCGGAATGACGAGCTGGATAGGTAATTTTGAGGTTCATACGGAGATATTCATGCAACTACGCAGCGACAATTTCGAGAACGGTCAGTCGATTCCCGCCGAGTACGCATTCGGCAAGCGTGCGAATCCGTTTGCACTGTCAGACAACCTGAGCCCGCATCTGGCCTGGAAGAATGCGCCCCTGGTCACCCGCTCGTTCGTGCTCACCTGCATCGATACCGACGTACCCAGCCGCGGCGATGACGTGAACAAGGAAGGTCACACGGTGCCGGCGGATCTGCCGCGGGTGGAGTTCGTGCACTGGCTGATGGCGAATATCCCGGCCGAGTGCGGCGAGCTGGGTGCGGGCTCGTGCAGTGACGGGATCACCCCGCGCGGCAAGCGCGATCCGGTCGGGCCGCACGGCAGTGTGCAAGGCGTGAACGATTACACCGGCTGGTTCTCCGGCGATGCGGACATGGGTGGCGAATATCTTGGTTATGACGGCCCATGCCCGCCGTGGAACGACGCGTTGCTGCATCACTATCACTTCAAGATCAGCGCGCTCGATGTGGCCACGCTGCCTCTGGTGAAGGGTTTCACGGCGGAACAACTGCGCGCCGCCATGGCTGGCCATGTACTAGCCGAGGCTGAACTGATCGGCACTTACAGCCTCAATCCGGCGGTCGTGGGCTGAGCCAAACGTCGGCGCCGCGTGCACGGTGGCGCCGGTTCCCTTCACACCCGCATGGCATGGGCTATGGGTGAATGGCACTACGTGGCCTCGCTGGCCGCTGCTGGCTTTCATTCAAGAGGACACCACCATGCTTCATTACGCCCTGGTTTTTCTGGTCATCGCTATCATTGCCGCTGTGCTCGGTTTTGGTGGCATCGCGGGTGCCGCGGCCGGCATTGCGAAGATCCTGTTCATCATTTTTCTGATTCTGGCGGTCATCGCGTTCTTCCGCCGCGCCAGTTGACTGGCCGTCCGTTGCAACGTGTTTGCGCCACACTGAATCCTTTCCGGAGCATGCAATGAACAAGCAGGTACAGAACCCCGAGCCGGCCACCGGCAACCGCATCGACGACAGCGCCGAGCGGATCAAGCAGGCTACCTCGAATGTCGTGGAGAGCACCAAGGAGGCGGTGGATCGCGCTGCCGATCATGTCGAGGAAGGGCTGCATCACGCCACCGACAAGGCCGCGAATGCCGCCCACCGGGCCAGCGACAAGGCTGCGCACGTTAGCGAGCGTAGTCGCGAGGTCTATGACGAGACGATGGATCGCGCCGATGCGTGGCTGGAGCAGGCACGTGAGTACGTGCGCGAGAAGCCGGTGCAGTCGGTTGCCATCGCGCTTGGCGCGGGCTGGCTGCTTGGTCGTATCCTGCGGCGTTGAGCCACGCGACAGCGGAGCAGGGAATGCACAACGAGGGTGATACACCCCAGGATGCGACGGCGCCGGATGCGGCGCCGTCTCCGTCTGGGCTATTGACCGAGATCGGCCAGCTCGGTCGCGCGGTCAAGCACCTGTTCGGTGCCCAGCTGCATCTGCTGGCGGCGGAACTGGGCTTGGCGCGCAGCGCGGTGTCGTGGATGCTGCTGGCCGGTCTGGCCGCCACGGTGGCCGGCGTCGGTCTGGGCCTGAGCGTGTTGGGCCTGCTCGGCGTCGTGCTGGCGACGTGGCTCGGTTCGTGGATCTGGGCACTGCTGGTGCTGGCCTTGCTGCAGGTGCTGTTCCTGTTCGGCGCGATCCTGCTGTTCCGGCACTGCATGCACTGGATGAGCATGCCTGTCACGCGCAGAGAATGGAGTGCGATGATGCGTGACACCCTGCACAAGGCCGAGACCGAGGTCGAACAGGACAGCGGGAGGGAAGCTCGCCCATGAAGGTTCTCGATCAGCTCACCAGGGTACGCATGGCGCAATTGCGCATGAGCGCGGCGAGGCAGGAACTGAGCACGCCCGCGGCGGCCTTGCTGGCGCGCAGCCATCAACATCCGTTGACGACAGTGGGCGCAGCCGCGGGCGCCGGCTTCGTGCTGGGCAGTCTCAACGTGCATCCGTTGCGCGTGCCGGGTCTGGGGCCCCTGCTTGGCGGTGGGCTGGCTGAGGCAGTCGCCTTCGGCACGCGCCTGATTGCGGAGCTGGGCACGGCCGGGCTGGGCGCATTCGATCCGGGTACGAGGGATCGCGACCAGGATGAGCGCAGCGTTGATGAGCCGGCCACGGGTGGCGGCGGCGAGCCGTCATGAGCGAGCCCGAACAATTCGCGCCACCGCCGGAGGATCGCGAAGGCGACAACGTGGTGCCGGTCATCCTGATGGATCAGGTCGCGCCAGGTTATCCGCCGCGGCAGCTGGTGCGCGGCTTGCAGACGACACGCGGCATGCGTCGCCATCTGCGGGCCATTCGCGGGCTGTTGAACATGCTGCTGTTCCTGGCACTGATGTACACCATCACGCTGACCAAGGCACTGCTGATTCCGCTGCTGCTGGCTGCCTTTCTCGGGCTGGCGCTGAATCCGCTGGTCGCTGCCGGTACACGCATCCATCTGCCGCGCTGGCTGACGGCGAGCGTGCTGATGATCGGCCTGATCTTTGGTATCGGCAGCGGTGTGAGCATGCTGACGCAACCGGCAGTCGGCTGGTTCCACGGTGCGCCGCAGGCTCTCAAGAGCTTCGTACCGAAACTGAAGCACCTCACCCAGCCGCTGGAAGCGGCGAATCGCGCCACCCAGACCCTGGTCAGCGGCAATACCGGCACCATCCACACGCCGGCCACGCCATCTCCGCCGATGACGATCAGTGCCTGGGACGTGGTCTCCACCACGCCCAAGGTACTGGCTGCGGTACTCAGTGTGGTGCTGCTGGTGTTCTTCTTCCTGGTCTATGGCGACACGATGCTGCGGCGGTTGGTGGAGATCACCCCGGGCTTTGGCTACAAGCGACATGCGGTGGTGATCGTGCGTGGCATCCAGACCGAGGTATCGCGCTACCTGCTGACCGCGCTGCTGATCAATGCCGGCCTGGGTGCGGTCACCGCCGGCATGCTGTGGCTGTACAAGGTGCCTGATCCGCTGCTGTGGGGCGCGGTGGCGATGTTCGCCAACTTCATTCCCTACGTCGGTGCAATCGTCACCACCTCGGTGCTCGCGGTGGTGTGCATGCTCTATGCGAACGAGATGAGCCTGCATGTATTCCTGCCGGTGCTGACCTTCGCCGGTATCACCGCGCTGGAAGGCAACCTGATCACGCCGATGATCCAGGGCCACAGCATGCGCCTCAGTCCGATCGCGATCCTGTTGTGGCTGCTGGTATGGGGCTGGCTGTGGGGCATTCCTGGTGCATTGCTGGCGGTGCCGATGCTGACCTGCACCAAGCTGATTGCCGAACGCGTGCGCAGCTGGCACTGGTTCGCGGTGATGGTGCAGCGTTGAGGGCTATTACCGCTTCGCCGTGTCCGCTGGGGGTTGCTTCAGCCACCCGGCAAGCGAAAGTCGCCAGATGCCCGACTGCCCGGTGACATAGACCGCGTCGCCGTCGGTCGAGACATGTGCGCCCCACGGCAGATCCTTGTTGACGGCATCACCCAGGTCGACGGGCCGGCTCCAGTGATCCCCTTGCCTGAAGGCGATGCACAGGCGGCCGAGGCCGCCCTTGGTCTTGCCGTAGTCGAACACGATGAACGACTGGTCGGGCGCGATCGCGGGATCATGCGTGGAGACGTCGGGATCGCCCAGGCCGACGCGCACGGCAGTCAGGTAGCTGCCGTTGCGGTACAGCGAGCGCCAGATATGCATCGCCCGCGCTTGCTTGTCCCAACGGATGAAATACAAGGTTCCGTCGGCGGCGATGCTCGCAAAATCGACGAAGGGATCGTCGTTGATGATCGGCCCCAACCATACCGGGTTCCCCCATGCATCGCCCTTGCGCTCCACTTTCCAGATATTGCTGCCCGGCGCGTTGCCGCCGACGAAGTAGTTCTGCGTCAGCGGCTGGCCGCCCGGTGTCGTTGGCCGGTCGGAATTGAACAACAGGTACGAACCGTCCGGCGAGACAACCGGATCCTGGTCGAACCAGTGGCCCGAGAAGCTCGCGACTTGGGGGGTCGACCAGTGCCCGTTCACCTTGCGGGAAACCATGACGGTCTTGTGCGGCCCGTTGCTGCGGTCGAAGAACACCGTATTGCCGTCAGGAGTGAAGGCGAGGGTGTCGTCGCTGTCCGGATGGATGATGTCGTCGAGCGTGATCGTCGCGAGCGCCGCGATAGAAGCCGTGCTGGCGGACGCGTGCGACGAGGCGAAGCAGGGCGCAACGACCGCAAGGCAGAACGAACAGGCGATGGCGAGAATACGGCTCATGGGGCATGACTTCTCAAGTGGCGTATCGAATGGGGTTTTGCTCGATGCCGAAGCGCAAGGCGCGATCCCGTTTTCCGTGTATCGGTGGCCGGCAACGATTAGATCGTGTCTTGTGACAGGTTGAGCAAGGTATAGGAGCGCTGCTCGCCCTCGAATTTGTCGCCGCCCTTGGACACCAGCATCACGTGTCGCTGCACCATGATTTCGTCGCTGACGATGACGCCCTTGCATATCGTGGTGTAGCCGCGCCAAGTGGTCTGGCCCGGGATCACCGACACGTCGATGGTCTTTCCGGTCGTGGTGGTGATCTGTATCGGCGTTCCACTCTGCTGACGGTACAGATCATCGGATGACGGGCCGCTGCCACTGCCATGGCGGATCAGCGTGATGACATCATTGAGCGGGTCGACGCGAACCACCCGCACCTGCTCGGTGCCGGCCGGGCCGATTTCCCAGGGCTTGGGGATGGTGACCGTCCAGGTGGTTCCCGCGCGAATGCCATCCGGTGCGTTGCCCCACAACAAAGGATTGAAAGTCACCCCGCTGGTATCGTCGTCGACGACACACTTGCCCTTGTGGCAATTGGTGATGCCGTCCTGAAGTATCTTGATATCGTGGGTCACGCCATGGGTTGGACGCCCGTCATAACGACCTTCCTCATCGAAGATGAAGGCCTCCGGCGTGACACCGGTCACCCTATAGTCGGCGCTGCCGCTTATGCGATCGACCTTCTCGTTGAATCCCGTTCCCTTTATCGAGACGGCTTTGGAAAACACATCGGACAGATGTTCTCCCACCTTGAGGCTGGGGCTCAGATACGCCGCGGTCGACTCGGCGTAGGCCGATGAACTACCCAGGCAAAAGATCGAGGTGCAAAAGGCGACGGTAGCGACAACACGGGAACGAGGGTTCATCACGATCTCCATGGAAGGTTCGTTGCCACAGGTTCCAGGAAGCTTGCGGCCGATCGAGGTTCGCCGCGCCAGCTTTGTGATGTCCGGTGTATCGGGCGTGACGAGTGGTCGGCAGTGATGCACGAACGGTCTATGAAGTCAGCCGACGGATCAGGCCATGCCGAGCGCGCGTCGCGCATGGGTGCGGAAGCGTCGACTGAGATGGAGTCGGGTGCCGTCGCGCAGCACTACTTCGGCATTGCCCTGGAACAGTGGATGGACTTCGGCCACGCGATCGAGGTTGACCATGATGCCGCGGTGGATGCGCAGGAACCGCGCCGGGTCCAGTGTCGCCAGCAGGTGGCGCAGCGTGTCGCGGTGCAGGAAGCGGGCGCTGCCGACATGGAGGTGCACATAGTTGCCGTCGGCGCGGATCCAGTCGATGTCGGTCGTGTTGATCACCCGGATATGTTCGCCATGGCGCACGCTGATCCGTTGCGCGTAATCGTCCACACCTGTCATGACGGTGGGTTCAGTGTGGGCGTGTGGTGTGTGCAGCCCCTGCCAGTGCTGGTTGACGCGTGCCATCGCCTGGTCGAAACGTGCCTGCTCGATCGGCTTGAGTACATAGTCGACGGCCCTGGCGTCGAATGCCCGCAGCGCGTGTTCGGCAAAGGCAGTAGCGAACACCACCAGGGGCAGGCAATCGGGTGCCAGTTCGTGCAGCAATTCGAAGCCGTCCATGCCCGGCATCTGGATGTCCAGGAACAGCAGATCCGGGCGTAGTGCGCGCACCGCCTGCATCGCCTCGTCGGCATTGCCGCATTCGCCGACGATCTCCACTTCGGCGTGCGAAGCGAGCGCCTGACGTAACGCGAGGCGTGCCAGCACCTCATCGTCGACCAATACGGCGCGCAAGCGTGGCGTCATGATGCGATGTGCACGACAAAGGGCAGGCGCACCTCGACGCTCACGCCGCCGCCGGCCAGCGGCGTGAGTTCGAGTCGCGCCGCGTCCCCGAACAGCATGTGCAGGCGCGAACGCGTATTGCCCAGGCCGATGCCTTCCAGTGTGCCTGCCGGCGGCAGGCCGAGACCGTCGTCGTCCACACGCAGCTGCAGTTGGTCGCCGGCACGCCGCGTGGAAATGCGCAGGATGCCGGCGCCGGGCTTGTTCTGCAGGCCGTGGCGCAGCGCGTTCTCCACCAGCGGCTGCAGGATCAGGTTGGGCACCGCCGCGTCCAGGGTGTCGTCGTCCACGTCCAGCTGTGTGCTCAACCGATCCTGAAAGCGCACCTGCTGGATGCCGAGGTAGCACGCGAGGAATTCCAGCTCGCGCGACAGCGGCACCTGCGGTGCGTGGCATTCCTCCAGCGTGAGGCGCAGAAAATCGCTGAGCCGCGCAATCATCAGCCGTGCCTGCAGCGGATCGGCCAACGCCAGCGCCGAGATGGCGTTGAGCGTGTTGAACAGAAAGTGCGGTTGCAGCTGCATACGCAACGCCTGCAACTGCGACTGCGCCAATTGCGTCTCCAGCTGCGTACGCCGCAGGCGCTCGTCGCGCAGGTGCCGGCGCGATTCCATCCCGCGCAGCACCACCAGGATCACCCAGTAGGTCACCAGCCCTTGCTGGAACTTGTAGGCGAATTCCATGTGGATGAAGCCGCCGAACGTATCCACCGGCATCCTGCCCGGGCCGCATAGGATCCAGAAGATCAGCAACTGCAGCACTGTCTGCGCCAGCGCGACGCCGAGGCTGAGGGGCACGTGCACAGCCAGCAGGCGCGGCCAGCCGAAGGCCGCCGTACGTCGCCCGAGCCAGCCGATCCCGGCCGCCAGCAGCATCCACAGCCAGAAGTCGGTGAGGCTCCAGGTCAGCCCGCGCAACCAGGCGGCATCACGCCCTTCGCTGAGCGAGGACAGCCCCGAACTCAGCGCGTAGGACAACGCCAGCAGCGTCCAGAAACCGAAGGCCAGTGCCCAGTTTCGGAGTCGCTGCGATAGGTCGTCGTCAGGTACCTGATCTTCGCCGACGATGGTCGTCGCTTTCGCCACGTTCATGCGTGCAGTGTGCCAGCGCCGATCGGCCGACGGATGTGCCGGAAGGTACGTCGGCACGGGACGGGGTTCGCGCAGCCGAAGATTCAAGCCGGCGGCCCCGCATCTCTGCGGCAGGTGAGTTCGTCGCCCGGCTGCCAGGTTCCGCGATTGTCGAGGTGTGCATAGCTGATCCGGTATTGCGCATCGCCGCTGCGCCGGAACACGAAGCGATCAATGTAGCCGCTGCTCGCGGTGTTGCGCAGGCTCAGCGTGGTACCGGTCCAGCCGGAAGGAACGTAGTGGCGCACGCCGCCGCTGTTGTCGAACACGGTCACCACGAACTGCCTGGTAGTGCGGTCGTAACCCCACCATTCGTACGCAGAGTAGCGATCCGGCGGCGTGTCCGCGTGCTGCATGCGCAGCCAGTGGCCGTCCATTTCGGTGCTGTAGATCTCGCGGGAATGGATCGGCCTGCCGTTGGAGAACTGCCCGGCGCACTCCCATGCGCCGACGAACCAGGCCAGCGGTGCCAGTTCATCCGTCATGCCGATCGATGACGACGCGGTGGCCGTGGGAGACAGCCCGGTGGCCAGCAGCAACGTGACCGCCGTACAACCGATGCGCGCCCTCTTCATGGCTTCTTCTCTGCTTGTTGCGCCAGCCAGCGGGCGATCGGCAGGCGATAGATGCGATCGTCCGCCGCCGTGAAATACAGCGTGGACAGATCCGGATCGAGACGCGCCTCGATGCCGGAAGGACCAAGCCGGATCGGCTGGCCCCAGCCGGTGGCCGTGGCGAACGCCACGAACAGGTCGCTGCTATTGGGCGGCGTGGGCGGCCGGTTCGAGCTGAACACGATGAAGGACTGGTCGGGCGCCACCGCCGCGTCGTAGTCGGCCGCCACGCCGTCGCTGAACGGCATCGGTTGCGGCGTCTGGAATCGGCCATCGGCGAAGCGGCTGACGTAAAGCCGCGTGTGATGCGTTTGCGGATCGGGATGCGTGAAATAGACGCTGCCGTCCGCGGCCACGGCGGGCGAGTACGTAGCGGTACTGGCATTGACGATATCGGGCAGGCGTTCAGGGGTGCCCAAGACGTCGCCCATGAGGTTCACGCGCCACAGATTGCCGCCGCGGCCCGGCCGCGATTTGCCGCCCCAGTAGCCATCCAGCGGTTTGCCGCCGGGTGTCGTCGGCCGATTGGAAATGAAGACCAGGTACGAACCATCCGGAGCCATCGCTGGTTCCAGATCCATCCACTGATCCGAGAACGGTGCGCGTTCCGGTTTCGACCAGAGGTTGCCATTCCGATGGGCGATATAGAGGTGCCGTGTCAATCCGTTTCCGCGTGCGAACACGACCATTTTCCGGTCGGGCGTGAACACAGGATCGGCATCGTCCTGCTTGCTCCAAGGCGCATCTGATGCGGACATCACTGCGTCTGTCGAAGTGAGAGGTGCGATGCCAAGTGCTGTCGCGACCGCGCAGGCAGGTATGGCACAAGCGCCCACGCACAGGGTGAGGAACAGAAAAAGGCGACAAGGAATCATGGGTCGTTTCCACAGAGATGAGCAGGGCAGATCCTGATGCATGGACCTGCATGAGGACTTTCGTGGGCGGGCGACAGGCGGCAGGACATCGGATGACGTGGCGCGTGCGGTGCCGAGCAGGCTCGCGGCTGCAAGGATCACGAAAGTGGCTGCCAATCGCATGTCAGTCTTACCCTTGCCGCGTGCCCGATGGGTATCCGTTCGGACGATGGCGTCGATGTGGATGATTCACACAGGCTGGCACGGGCGACTATCGCCGTCGCCGATCTTGTGACGATCGGCGTCGTGGTTGTGACAAGCGGTACGAGTGCCTGCGCAGGTGGCTGGAAAGTCATGAAGATGGGTGCCAGATGATGCCCTTATCCGACGTGGCCAGACCGTCGCATCAGTGATCACCGCTGGCAGGCGCATATCGACCGCTTGTCACGCCGTCGCAGTCGGTCGTCACAAGAACGATGTAGCTCACTGCCACGCCGTGCAGTGTGCGACTGCGGTCATGTCGCCGCGGACGAGGACAGCAAGATGCGCAAGCAATATCTCTTCAGGATCGGCATGGCATGTCTTGCCGTGACGACAATGGGAATCACGGGTGCGTTCGCGGCAGGTTCCGACGCGCAGGCGAGCAGCATGGACGAAACCGCCAGGAACGAGGCGGCGGTGATCGCGGTCGACCAGCACTGGCTGGAGGCGGAAGAGAGCGGCGACACCGCGTATCTGGATGATCTGCTGCTGCCCGACTACCGTTCGGTCGGTGCCGATGGCGTGGCACATCCGAAGTCCGCCATCGTGGCGCACGCGGCGAAGAACCGTGGTTCGGACACCGAGCGCCGCAAGGTCGAGGCGTGGCTCAAGGCGCATCCGTCGGGCAAGAGCGTGGTGCTCCACGGCGACACCGCGATCCTGTCGTTCTACGATCTGGTAGCGGGGCCGCAGCGTGGCGTGAGTTCCTCCGACATCTTCGTGTACGTCGACGGTCGTTGGCATGCGCTGTATTCGCAACACAGCGGGTTCGACAAGGACTAACCGTTCACCACGGAATGATTTCGCCGTCGCGGAAGAAGCGTCCGGTCGGTGACGGCACAGGCAGGCTGGCCGCCCACACGATGCCGGCCGCGCCGCGTTCCACCGATCGTCCACCGGGGCCGCCGAGTTCAGTGGCGACCCAGCCTGGACACACCGCGTTGACCGCGATACCGCTACCAGCGAGCTCCGCGGCCAGCGTGCGGGTATACGCGTTGAGTGCGGCCTTGGAGGTGCGATAGGCCACGCAGTTGCTGCCGCTCGTGGAGGTTGCGCAGCCACTCGAGATATTCACGATGCGGCCGTAGCCGTGCTTGCGCATCAGTGGCAGCATCGCACTGGACAAACGCCATGCACCGAACAGGTTGGTGTCCAGCGCATCGCGTGCTGAGGCGAGGTCGGGCGTGCTTGCTTCGGCATCGTGGTCGTAGTGACCACCGGCGTTGTTGACCAGTACGTCGAGCCGGCCGTAGGTGACTTCTATCCAGCGCGCGAGGGCATCGACCTCGTCCTGATGAGTGACGTCGAGCTGCACTGCGATCACCTCACCCGCTGCACCGGCCAGCTTGCGCGCTGCATGCAGTCCTTTGTCGAGGTCGCGTGCACCCAGCAATACGGTCATGCCGCGTTCGCTGAGCTGGCGCGCTACCTCGAAACCGATGCCACGATTGGCGCCGCTGACCAGCGCCACGCGATAGACCGGTGTCGCCACCGGCGTGCGTTTGGCCATCCGACTGTTCATGGCGCAACGCTGGGGTTGGCCTTGGCGACGGCGCTGCAATGCTCGTCGCCGCAAGCCTGCCAGCCGCCACCGAGTGCCTTGTACAACGCCACGGCCCGGGTGTTGATCGACGCTTCGGCCTGGGCCAGATCGTCCTCGGCGGACAGCTGGGTGCGTTCGGCGTCGAGCAGTTCCAGGAAGCTGGTGGCGCCTTCCTGGTAACGCACCTGCGCCAGCTCCTCGGCGCGCTTGCTCTGCGTGCTCTGTTCGATCAGGTGATCGACGCGTACACGCTGCTGGTTGAAGCCGGTGACCGCGTTGTCGATGTCCTCGATCGCCAGCAACACGGTCTGCTGGTAGTTCGCCTGTGCTGCATCGGCGCGGGCTTCACTGGCGTGCAGGTTGGCGCGCACGCGCTGCACGTTCAGGCCGGGCCAGCTGATGCTCGGGGCGAATGACCATGCGCGTGTCGACGGACCACCGAAATCGTTGCTGCTTCCGGCCAGGAAGCCGAGGAAACCACCGAGCGTGATGTGCGGGAAAAAATCCGCCTTGGCCACGCCGATGCGCGCGGTGGCGGCGGCGTATTCGCGTTCGGCGACATGCACATCGGGCCGGCGCGCCAGTACGTCGCCGGCGTCGCCGATCGGCAGGTTGATCGCGATCGGCGTGAAGCTTTTCGGCGAGACGTCGATGTCGAGTTCACCCGGTCGTTCGCCCAGCAACACGGCGAGGCGGAATTCGCTGGCACTGACCTGAGTTTGCAGCACAGGTAGCTGCGCCTGCACCGCGCTCAGCCGCGCCTTGGCGCTGGCCACGTCCTGCTCGGAACCGGAGCCGAGTTGATCGCGTACTTCGGTGAGGTGCACGGTCTGCTGTTGGTTGTCGATGTCGCGCTGGGCGATATCCAGTCGCAGCTGGCTGCCGCGCAATTCGAAATAGTTGCGCGCGACTTCGGCCAGCAGGCTGACCTGGGCATCGTGCAGGGCCGCCTCGCTGGCGCCGAGGTCGGCGTGCGAGGCTTCGACCGAACGACGCACGCCAACGAACAGATCCAGCTCCCACGACGCATCGAAACCGGCCTGATAGGTGGTGACGGTGGTGCGTTGACTGGTAAAGCCGGGCTCCTGCTCGCGACTGCGCGTGTAATTCAGATCGGTGTCCACGGTGGGCAACTGATCGGACTTGGCGCTGCTCAGCAGCGCACGCGATTCATGCAATCGCGCCACTGCCATGCGCAGGTCCAGATTGTTCGCGGCGGCGCGCTGGATCAACGCATCCAGCGTGGGGTCGTTGAACTGCTTCCACCACGCGGCCTGGAACTGCGCATTGCTTTCCTGCGTGGCATCGAGCCCCTGCAGCTGCGGCGTGGCTGGCTTCACGGCGTGGTAGTCGGGACCGATGCTGGCGCAGCCGGCCAATGCGAGGGCGGATACCAGCAGAGTACCTCGAACCCACGTCGTCATCCCGGCGAAGGCCGGGATCGCACTTGCTCGCTCGCCAAGATGCACGATGGAGCGATTCCTGCCTTCGCAGGAATGACGAGCAGAGATTTCCTGCACGGTGTTGTGAATGAAGGTTTTCATCAATGGTTCTCCAACCCGATAGCGTGCGCGCGTGACTCGCGGCGCTCCGCCAGGGCGTGAATGACGACGTAGACCAACGGTGTGTAGATCAGTCCGGACAGGGTCACGCCGAGCATGTCCGAGGCCACGGCGACACCGAGGGCAGCGATCTTGAGTAGCGGTTTCATCTCAATGGTTTTCCAGCGCCGGCTGGGCGTGCGCGGCGGCGCGCTCACGCGCCCATGCTTCGCGACGCTCGACCAGGGCACGAATGACGACATAGAACAGCGGCGTGTAGATCAACCCGAAGATGGTCACGCCGAGCATGCCGGAGAACACCGCCACTCCCATCGCATGCCGCATCTCGGCACCGGCACCGTGCGAGGTGACCAGCGGCACCACACCCATGATGAAGGCGAACGAGGTCATCAGGATCGGGCGCAGTCGCAGCTTCGCTGCTTCCAGCACCGCTTCATGACGGCTCATGCCTTCGTGCTGGCGTTCGCGGGCAAACTCGACGATCAGGATCGCGTTCTTGCACGCCAGTCCGACCAGCACGATCAATCCGATCTGGGTGAAGATATTGTTGTCACCACCAGAGAGCCACACACCGGCGATCGCGGACAGCAGCACCATCGGCACGATCAGGATCACCGCCAGCGGCAGCGACCAGCTTTCGTATAGCGACGACAGCACCAGGAACACCAGCAGCACGCACAACGGGAACACCAGGATCGCGGTATTGCCGGCGAGAATCTGCTGGTAGGTCAGCTCGGTCCATTCGAAGCTGATGCCGTCCGGCAGGTTTTCCTTCGCCAGTTTTTCCATCGCCGCCTGTGCCTGGCCGGAACTGAAACCGGGCGCGGGTCCGCCATTGATCTCGGCGGTGGGATAGCCGTTGTAATGCTGCACGCGATCCGGACCGGCACCCTGCTGCACGGTGACGAACGAACCCAGCGGCACCATCTGGCCCTGCGCGTTGCGCGTCTTCAACTGCAGGATGTCCTGCGCCGAATGGCGGAACGCCGGGTCGGCCGACACGTTGACCTGATAGGTGCGGCCGAAACGATTGAAGTCGTTGACGTAGAGCGAGCCCATATAGGCCTGCATGGTCTGGTACACGTCGGCCAGGTTCACGCCTTCGGCCTTGGCCTTCTCGCGATCCACGTCGGCATCCACCTGCGGCACACTGACTTGGAAGCTGGAGAACAGCCCGGCCAGTGCCGGCACTTTCTGGCTGGCCGCGATCAGGCCCTGGGTCTGCTTGTACAGCTCATCGAAACCACGGTCACTGCGATCCTCGATCTGCAGACGGAAGCCGCCGATCGTACCCAGTCCCATCACCGGCGGCGGCGGGAACACCGCAATATAGGCGTCCTGGATCGCCGCAAATTTCTGATTCAGTGCACCGGCAATCGCACCGGCCGACAGATCCGCACTGCGGCGTTCCTCGAACGGTTTCAGCGTGACGAATACGATGCCCGAGTTGGTGGAGTTGGTGAAACCATTGATCGACAGACCGGGGAAGGACACGGCGTGCTCCACGCCCGGCTGCTTCAGTGCGATCTCGTCCATGCGCCGGATCACATCCTCGGAACGATCGAGCGAAGCCGCATCGGGCAGTTGCGCGAACGCCACCAGATACTGCTTGTCCTGCGCCGGCACGAAGCCGGTCGGGACATGCGAGAAGCCGAGCCAGGTCAGGCCGATCAGGCCGGCATACAGCACCAGCGCGATCGAGCCTTTGCCGAGGATGCGCTTCACGCCGCCGACATAACGGTCGGAGCCGCGATGGAACATGCGATTGAACGGGCGGAACAACCAGCCGAACGCGCGATCGATCCCGCGCGTCAGACGATCCTTCGGCGCGTCATGGCCTTTCAACAACACGGCGGCCAGCGCCGGGCTGAGGGTCAGCGAATTGAACGCCGAGATCACCGTGGAGATCGCGATGGTCAGCGCAAACTGGCGGTAGAACTGGCCGGTGAGGCCGCTGACGAAGGCGGTCGGGATGAATACCGCGCACAGCACCAGTGCGGTGGCCACGATCGGGCCGGTGACCTCGTGCATTGCCTTGCGCGTGGCCTCCTTCGGCGACTGCCCGAGTTCGATGTGCCGCTCAACGTTTTCCACCACCACGATCGCGTCATCGACCACGATGCCGATCGCCAGCACCAGCCCGAACAGCGACAGTGCATTGAGCGAGAAGCCGGCCAGGTACATCACCGCGAACGTGCCGATCAGCGACACCGGCACCGCCACCAGCGGAATGATCGAGGCGCGCCAGGTCTGCAGGAACAGGATCACCACCAGCACCACCAGCAGGATCGCTTCCAGCAGCGTATGCGCCACCGCCTCGATCGAGCCGCGTACGAAGACCGTGGGGTCGTACACGATGCTGTAGTCGACGCCCTGCGGGAAATCCTTCTTCAGCTGCGCCATCGTGGCGCGTACTTCGTTGGAGATCTGGATCGCATTGGAGCCGGGTCGCGCGAAAATCGGCAGTGCCACCGCCGGCTTGTTGTCGAGCAGGCTGCGCAGCGCGTAGTTGTTCGAGCCCAGGTCGACGCGGGCGACGTCGTTCAGATGGGTGACACCGCCATCGGCGTTGGTGCGCACGATGATGTTGCGGAAATCCTCTTCGCTGACCAGTCGGCCACGCGTGTTGATGTTGAGCTGGAACGCCGAATTGCTCGGCCCCGGCGGTGCGTTCAAGGCACCGGCCGCGACCTGCACGTTCTGCTCCTGGATCGCGTTGATCACATCGCCGGTGGTGAGTCCGCGCGAGGCCAGTTTCTGCGGATCCAGCCATACGCGCATGCTGTATTCGCCGGCACCGAAGATCTGCACGTCGCCGACGCCATCGAGCCGGCCCAGCACATCCTTCACGTGCAGCCGCGCGTAGTTCGACAGGTACAGCATGTCGTAGCGCTGATCCGGCGAGGTGAGATGCACCACCATGGTCAGATCGGGCGAACTCTTCTGGGTGGTCACGCCGAGCCGCTGCACTTCCTCCGGCAGCTTGGGCAAGGCCTGCGCCACGCGGTTCTGCACGTCGACCTGGGCGGTCTGCAGATCGGTGCCAAGGGCGAAGGTCACGGTCAGCGTGAGCGCGCCGTCGCTGGTCGCCTGCGAGGAGGTGTACAGCATGCCTTCCGCGCCGTTGATCTGTTCTTCCAGCGGCGTGGCGACGGTCTCGGCGATCACCTTGGGATTGGCGCCGGGATAGCTGGCATGCACCACCACGGTGGGCGGCACGACTTCGGGGTATTCGCTGATCGGCAACTGGAACACCGCGATGCTGCCGGTAATCACGAACAGCAGCGACAGCACGGCGGCCATGATCGGCCGGTTGACGAAAAACTGGGCAATGTTTTTCATGATGTGGGAATCAGTCCTGCGCGCGCTTGCCGGTGGCCGTGGTGGCCAGCGCGGTAGGCGTGTCATTGTTCAAAGTGGGCGTGGCCGGGTTGGCATCGACGAAGGCCTTGTCGCTGTCGTCGAGGCGGTACTGCATCGCCACCTTCTGCGGGTTGACCTCGGCGCCGGGGCGCACGTGCTGCAGGCCGTTGACGATCACCACGTCGCTGGCGTCGAGGCCGCTGTCGACGATCCTCAGGCCGTGGAACAGCGCGCCGGTGCTGACCTTGCGGTATTCCACCTTGCGCTCCTTGTCGACCACGTAGACGAACTGGTTGCCCAGGTCGGTGCCGATCGCGCGATCGTCCACCAGCAGGCGCGGGCGGGCCTGGCCACTCTGCAGTTGCACGCGGGCATACAGGCCGGGCGTGTAGAGGCCATCGCGGTTGTCGAACACCGCGCGCAGTCGCATCGTGCCCGACTCGGTGTGCAGCTGGTTGTCGACGAAGTCGAGGCGGCCTTCGTGCGGATAACCGGCTTCGTCGACCAGACCCATCGTCGCTTCGATCCGCGCCTCACGGCCTGCCTGCGACGCGCTTGCGCGCAGATGATCGAGCTTGAGCCAGGTCTGTTCGTCCACGTCGAAGTAGACGTAGACCGGATTCACCGTGACCACGCTGGTCAGCACGTCGCTGCTGGTGACCAGGTTGCCGGGGGTGATGCGGATATTGCTGACGCGGCCGTCGATCGGCGAACGCACCTGGGTGAAATCCAGGTTCAAGCGTGCTGCGGCCAGTGCGGCTGTGCTGGCTTCCAGTTGTGCACGCGCGCTCTGTTCGGCGGTGTCCTGGCTGTCGGCTTCCTGCTGTGCCACGGCGTGCTGGGCCAGCAGCATCGCGGCGCGGTGCTGATTGGTTTCGGCCAGGCTCAAGGCGGCCTTGGCTTGCGCCTGGTTGGCGCTGAGCCGGTCGACTTCGGCCTGGTACGGGCGCGGGTCGAGCTGGAACAGCACGTCGCCCTTGTGCACCAGGGCGCCTTCCTGGAAATGCACCGAGTCCACGAAGCCGCCGACCCGCGGTTGCACCTGCACGGTGTTGACCGCCTGCAGTCGGCCGGTGAATTCGGCGCTGTCGCTGACCTCGCGGGTCAAGGCTTGCGCCACCGTCACTTCAGGCGGCGGGCCGCCGGGCGCGCTCTGGGCCTGGCTGCTATTGCCATGCAGAAGAATCCAGCTGCCCAGTACACCGGCGGCAACCAGCGGGGCCAGCATCCATTGTTTTTTCATCTTGCGCTCCCAGAACCTTGTAGGCCGGGCACATATCCCCGGCGAAGGGTCGAGAGAATAGGTGTACCTTGCGGTATAGAAAATCCGTTTCTTGCGCACTACACTCATGACTCGTAATCACGAATCGGTCAGGAATCCAGGCTATGGAAGACTTTTCAGCAATTTCGACCTTCGTCCGGGTGGTCGAGGCAAAGAGTTTCGCCGCCGCCGCCAGCCAGTTGGGGATGACGCCCTCCGGCGTCAGCCGCGCGGTGGCGCGGCTGGAGACCCAGCTGGGCGCACGGCTGCTGTTCCGTTCGACACGATCGCTGCGGTTGACCGACGATGGGGCCGCATTCCATGCACGTTGCAAGGAGATTCTTGCGGACCTGTCTGAGGCAACCGAGGCGCTGGGGCATGCGCGCAGCCACCCCGTGGGCAGGCTGCGACTCGCTGCCCATTCAGCGATCGGACGTGCCGCACTGATCCCGAACCTGGCCGAATTCGAGCAGCGCTACCCGGATATCCGGCTCGAACTGGCGATGTGCGATTACCACTTCGATCTCAACGAAGAGGGCTACGACTGCGCCATCCGCATGGGCGAACTGGAAGATTCCAACCTGATCGCACGCAAGCTCGGCTATTTCAACAATGTGCTGTGCGCCTCGCCCGACTATCTGCGCCGGCACGGCGCGCCGCGCAGCATCGAGGATCTGCAGCAGCATCGTTGCATCAACTACGTCTACCCGAGCACCCGCAAGCCGTACCAGTGGCAGTTCGATACCCCGAGCGGGCGGGTCGAGCTGGATATCGACGCGCACATGCTGATCAATGACGGTGAATCGGTGATCCAGGCGGCGGTCGCCGGTCTCGGCATCATCCAGATCCCGCATTGTCTGGCTGCCACCGCGCTGGCCAAGGGTCAGCTGGAGATCGTGATGACCGACACGATCTCCACCGGTTCACCGGTATGGATCGTCTATCCGCAGAAGCGCCACCTGTCGGCGCGCGTGCAGGCGTTCATCGAGTGGATCAGCGAGCTGTTCCAGCGCACCAGCGAACCGCAGTGCCGGATTACCGCGCGGATCAATGCGGAGAAGGCCGAGCGCGGCGAAGAGCGGATCGCTGCCGTTGCCTGAGATGCCCTGCCGCTGCAAGCCGCGACAAGAAGCAAGCGTCACGTGCCCGCCGGCACCAGCAACAGCAGCGCCACGCCGAGCACGATGCGGTAGATCGCGAACCAGGTGAAGCGGTGCGTGCGGATATAGCCGAGTAGCCACTTCACCGCGATGAAACCGACGATCAGCGAGACCACGAAGCCGATGATCAGGGCGCTCCAGTCTTCGTGCGCCACGCCACCGTTCTTCATGACCTTCAGCAGCTCGTAACCGGTCGCCGCATACATGGTCGGGATGCCGACCAGGAAGGCGAACTCGGTGGCTGCGGCGCGGTTGCTGGTGCCGACCAGCATCGCGGTGAAAATCGTCGCACCCGAACGCGAGGTGCCGGGAAATACACCCGCCACCATCTGGGCGAGGCCGACCAGGATCGCCACCCGCCAGGTCACCTGGGTGCGATCCACCTGCTTCGCGGCCAGCCCTTCCGCACCGAGCATCCAGAAGCCGCCAATCACCAGTGCCCACGCGATCGGCGTCACCTTCTCCGGCAGCTTGAAGCCGTAGTGGGTGACGATCAGTCCGAGTACCACGGTGATCATGAACGCCACGAACAGCTTGAACAGGTAATCGCGGTTGGCCGGGTCGCGCCACTGCGTGAACAGCTGCCAGATCCGCGACCAGTAGATGAACGTGACTGCCAGAATCGCACCGGCCTGGATACCGACGTTGAACAGGTCCGAGCGTTCACCGAGCCCGAACTTCTCGGCGATCAGCAGATGGCCGGTGCTGGATATCGGCAGGAATTCGGTGACGCCCTCGATGATGCCGAGCAAGATGACGTGAATCAGGTCGGTCACGGGACAGTTCCACAAGAAATATGGAGGCGCGCCGACAAGTTCTGGCGCGTCGGCAGCAGGCGTTATAGCTTACGGGCTTTGCGGGGGCGGCTGCTGGCCGAGCCGGATCGCGGGCCATGGATTCAATCGGCAGCCGGTTGAGCGATCGGGCTGCAGTCGCGCCGTGACAGGCAGTTTGAGCCCGCTATTCCTTGCTGCGCAGGTGGAGTGCGAACTTGCGTCGCAGGTCACCAGGGACGTATTTCTTTTCGGTACCTACTATCTGGCCGCCGAGTTCAGCTGTAGATTGCTGAAAGATCCTGTGAGGAGCTGCTGCCGTCCATGCAACGCGCCATGCCTCTGCAGCACCACCTGAAATCCGACCCAGATCGGCAGGTCGCATCGTCACGGGGAAGTGAGTCGTGACGGAGGTGTCTGCCACCGGTACGGTGGAACAGGCACTAGCTCACGCCACGCGCTTGCTGGACAGCGATCCGGCATTGGCCGCCGAGCAGCTCACCGAGATACTGAAGGTGGTCGAGGCTCACCCGGCCGCGCTGCGGCTGCTGGCGAAGGCGCGGTCGATCCTGGGTGATGACCAAGGCGCGCTCGACATCCTCGTACCCTTGGCACAGACCCAGCCGAACTGGGCGATGGTTCATCTCGACCTGGGCCTGGCCCTGGGCTGCGACGGGCGCGGGCAGGAAGCGATCGATGCGTTGCGCCGGGCGGTGGCACTGAAGCCCGAGCTGCCGCAAGCCTGGCGCGTGCTGGGCGACCATCTCATGGCGGCCGGCGAACAGGAGGCAGCCGACGAGGCGTACGCCAGTCACGTGCGTCATTCCACCCGTGATCCGCGCCTGCTGGATGCCGCCATCGCGTTGGCGGAGAACCGCATTCCCGCTGCCGAAGCCTTGTTGCGCGAGCATCTGAAGCAGGCGCCGACCGACGTGGCCGCGATTCGCATGTTCGCCGAGGTCGCCGCACGTCTGGGCCGCAACGAGGATGCCGTGAACCTGCTCGCACGCTGCCTGGAGCTGGCGCCCAGCTTCCATGCTGCGCGCCAGAACTACGCCCTGGTCCTGCATCGCAGCAACCAGCCGGAACAGGCACTGGTCGAGATCGAGCGCTTGCTGGCGGCGGAACCCGGTCATCTCGGCTGCCGCAATCTCAAGGCGGCGGTGCTGTGCCGGATCGGCGAGTACGAACCCGCCATCCGCATCTATGCCGATCTGCTGGAACACTACCCGCGAAATCCGAAAGTGTGGGTGAGCTATGGCCATGCGCTGAAAACCGCTGGCCATGGCGACCGCGCCATCGATGCTTATCGTCGCAGCCTGGAGCTCGAACCGTCCTTCGGCGAAGTCTGGTGGAGTCTGGCCAATCTGAAGACCTACCGCTTCAGCGCCGACGACCTGGCCGCAATGCGCCGGCAACTGGCTCGCACGGATCTCGCCGAGGACGACCGTCTGCATCTGGAGTTCGCCGCCGGCAAGGCGCTGGAGGACGCCGGCGAGTACGAAACATCCTTCCGGCATTACGCCCAGGGCAATGCGATCCGTCACGCGCAGCTGCACTACAGCGCCGACGACACCCATGCGCGGGTGCAGCACATCCGTGCGCACTACACGCGCGATTTTTTTGCCGCGCGTGCAGGGGCCGGCAGTCCGGCGCGTGATCCGATCTTCGTCGTCGGCCTGCCGCGTGCCGGCTCCACCCTGATCGAGCAGATCCTGTCCAGCCACAGCCAGGTCGAGGGCACGATGGAGCTGCCCGAGGTCACCTCGATCACGCGCATGCTGCGCACGCAAGCCGATGCCGACAGCGCGATGCCGTACCACGACGCACTGGCTGCACTCGATGTCGATGCCTTGCGTGCACTCGGCGAGCGTTACCTCGAGCACACCCGGATCCAGCGCAAGACCTCGGCGCCGTTGTTCATCGACAAGATGCCGAACAACTTCATGCACATCGGCCTGATCCATTTGATGCTGCCGAACGCGAAGATCATCGATGCGCGCCGGCATCCGCTGGGCTGCTGCTTCTCCGGCTTCAAGCAGCATTTCGCGCGCGGGCAGAGCTTCAGCTACGACCTCGGGGATCTTGGTCGCTACTACCGCGACTACGTCGCGCTGATGGGGCATTTCGACGCGGTGTTGCCGGGACGGATCCACCGTGTCGTCTATGAACATATGGTCGAGGACACCGAGGGGGAGGTTCGTCGGCTGCTTGAGTATTGCGGGCTGCCGTTCGAGGAATCGTGCCTGCGGTTCTTCCAGAACGCGCGGCCGGTACGCACCGCCAGTTCGGAACAGGTACGCCAGCCGATCTACCGGGAAGGGGTGGATCACTGGCGGCATTACGCACCATGGTTGGTGCCTTTGGAGTTGGCATTGGGGCCAGTACTGGAGAGCTATCCCAACGTACCGGAGTTGGAGGAGACGTAGCTACTTCCGCTGGATTGTCGTGGACTAGAGAGGGGAGCTTATGCACGCGAACAGATCCAAAAAAATAACGAGGGCGCAACGAGTGCGCCTGGTCCGCTTGCCGCTTGCCGCGGCGATCTGTCTGGCCGTGGCCGCGCCTGCCTTCGCGCAGGACGCCACGCCGCCCGCATCGTCGACCGCGCCCGCGACACCGGCAACAAAACCGAAGACCACGACCTTGAACGTGGTGAACGTGACCGCGCAGAAACGCACCGAGAACCTGCAGAAGGTGCCGATCAGCATCAATGTGCTGGAGACGGATCAGCTCGAGGCGCTGCACGTCCAGAATTTCAACGACTACGTGAAGTATCTGCCCAGCGTCACGTTCCAGCAGGGCGGTGGCGGCATCGCCACCGGCCCCGGCTTCGCCACCATCGACATGCGTGGCGTGGCCAGCGGCGGCAACACCAACCATTCCGGCTCGCAGCCGAGCGTCGGTGTGTATCTGGACGACCAGCCGGTCACCACGATCCAGGGCCCGCTCGACATCCACATGTACGACATTGCCCGCATCGAGGTTCTGGCCGGCCCACAGGGTACGTTGTATGGCGCGAGCGCCGAGGCTGGCGCCTTGCGCATCATCACCAACAAGCCCGATCCCAGCGCTTTTGCGGCCAATTACACCGTCGGCACCGATCAGGTCGATCACGGTGGCATCGGCGATACCATCGAAGGCATGCTCAATCTGCCGCTCAGCAGCGACGCGGCGGTTCGGCTGGTCGGCTGGCACGAGCATGATGCCGGTTACATCGACAACGTGGCCGGCACGCGTACGTTCCCGGTTTCCGGCATCACCGTCAGCAATGAACCTGGCTGCGTACCAAGCGATAACAATTCGCCCAGCTCGAGTCTCCAATGCGTCGGGCACGCCAAAAACGACTACAACGACGTCAACACCAACGGTGCGCGAGCGGCGCTGAAAGTGGATCTCAACGACGACTGGTCAATCAGTCCGACCCTGATGGGGCAGCAGACGATCTCGCATGGCACCTTTGCCAGCGATCCAGCCATCGGCAGTCTGGCGGTGACCCACTTCTACCCCGAGCGCGTCGATGACCGCTGGTGGCAGGGCGCGCTGACCGTGCAGGGCAAGATCGGCAACTTCGATCTGACTTATTCCTATGCCCATCTCAAGCGCAACCAGGAAGAGCAAACCGACTACAACGACTACTCGTTCTGGTACGACACCCTGCTCCAGTACGGCGCGTATATCCACGACAACAGCGGCGCCCTGATCAATCCGTCCGAGTACATCACCGACCGGGATGCCTACACCAACAACAGCCACGAACTGCGCCTTGCCTCACCCAGCGACGATCGCCTGCGGCTGGTGGCCGGCGCGTTCTGGCAGAAACAAAAGCACGACATCATGCAGGACTACCAGATCAACGGACTGGCTGACTCGCTGTCCGTACCGGGCTGGCCGAACACTATCTGGCTGACCAAGCAGATGCGCTACGACCGCGACGAGTCCTTGTTCGGCGAACTGTCCTTCGACTTCATCCCCGACGTGCTCACCGCTACGGTAGGTGATCGTTATTTCCGCACCCGCAACGATCTGTACGGCTTCTACGGCTTCAGCAGCGGCTTTTCGCCGGACTCGACGTATGGTCAGGCCGGCTGCATCTCACCTGATCCATTCGAGGGTGCCCCGTGTCTGGACTTCAACAAGTCGGTGAAGGAAAGCGGCTCGCTCAGAAAGTACAACCTGACCTGGAATATCTCGCCCACGAAGATGCTCTACCTGACCCGGTCCGAGGGCTTCCGTCCGGGTGGCGTCAACCGCGCCGGCGATCTGCCGCCCTACCAGGCGGATTTCCTGACCAACCTCGAGCTTGGCTGGAAAACCTCCTGGTTCGACAACCGGCTGTCGTTCAACGGCGCGGTGTTCCGCGAAACCTGGAACCACTTCCAGTTCAACATCCTGGGGCCGAATGGCCTGACCATCATCGAGAACGCCAATTCGGCGCGCATCGACGGGTTCGAGTCCCAGCTGAACTGGCAGGCGACCTACAACTTGAATCTCAGTGCCGGCGTCGCGTTGTACGACGCCAAGCTGACCGCGAACTACTGCGGGTTCACGAATGCCGCCGGTACCCCGGTCACCTATTGCCCGGCGGGCACGATCGACCCGCAGACGGGCGATGCCGTGACCGGACCACAGGCCCCCACCGGTACCCAGCTGCCGATCACGCCACGCTTCAAGGGCAACCTCATCGCGCGTTATACCTTCGACCTGGCTGGCAATGACGCCTTCGTGCAGGGCGCGCTCGTGCATGTGGGTGAACGCACCACGGACCTGCGACTGGTCGAGCGCAACCTGCTCGGCAATCTCCCTTCCTACAACTCCCTCGACCTTTCCGCAGGTATCCAGAGGAAGAGCTGGTCGGTGGACGTCTACATCGACAACGCGTTCGACACGCGCGCGGCGCAGTACAAGTTCACCGAGTGCGGCGTGACGATTTGCGGCGCCCACGATGTGGTGCCGCAATACCCCGATGGGCAGGTCTATACCGGCTTCAGCCAGCCACGCACGATCGGCATCCGTTTCAAACAGGACTTCTAGGCGATCGGCGACCTGTCACGTGGGATGAGAGCCCCGGCGTGAGCCGGGGCTTTTTTCGTGGGTTCGGACGCTAAACGCTTGTGCTACACAGACTGGGGGAGACCTCGAAACCAGCGTCCCTGGGCGGCATGACCAAACGCACCATAACGGTGCAAAATCTATCATCCATCCGTATTGTGTTGGTGCTACCGTAAGCGTCTTCCATACCCGTTTACCGCGCCAGCGCTTGTGCCACAACGATTTCACGTCATGGCACGGGGCTTGCTCTAAAGCGATATCCCTTTCCCTGTGAGGCTCCGCCATGTCTGCTCAAAAAGTGCTCGATCTGATCGTGGAACACGAGGTCGAGTTCGTCGACTTCCGCTTCGCCGACATGCTCGGCGTACATCACCACGTCACCTTCCCGGCCCACGCGATCGACGAGTCGACGTTCGAGGACGGCAAGATGTTCGACGGTTCCTCGATCACCGGCTGGAAGGGCATCAACGAATCGGACATGGTGCTGATGCCGGATCCGGACACTGCCCACCTCGACCCGTTCAGCTCGCACGTGCAGCTGATCCTGCACTGCGACGTGCTGGAGCCGTCGACCATGCAGGCCTATGGCCGCGACCCGCGCTCGATCGCCAAGCGTGGCGAAGCGTTCCTGAAATCCACCGGCATCGCCGACACCGCGTTCTTCGGTCCCGAGCCGGAATTCTTCATCTTCGACTCGGTGCGCTGGCAGAACGACATGGGCCGCGTGTTCTACGAGATCGGCTCGCAGGAAGCGGCGTGGAGCTCGCGCTACAAGTACGACGGTGACAACACCGGTCATCGTCCGGGCGTGAAGGGCGGCTACTTCCCGGTCAGCCCGGTCGACTCGCTCAGCGACCTGCGCGCCGACATGTGCAAGGTGTTGGAGTCGCTCGGCCAGAAGGTCGAAGTGCATCACCACGAAGTGGCGAATGCCGGCCAGTGCGAGATTGGCGTGCGCTTCAACACGCTGGTGAAGAAGGCCGACGAACTGATGACGATGAAGTACGTCATCAAGAACGTCGCCCACCAGAACGGCAAGACCGTCACCTTCATGCCCAAGCCGATCGTCGGCGACAACGGCAGTGGCATGCACGTGCATCAGTCGCTGGCGAAGAACGGCGAGAACCTGTTCGCCGGCGATCTGTACGGCGGCCTGTCGCAGACCGCGCTGTGGTACATCGGCGGCATCTTCAAGCACGCTCGCGCGATTAACGCGTTCGCCAACTCCACCACCAACAGCTACAAGCGTCTGGTGCCGGGCTTCGAAGCACCGGTGATGCTGGCCTACTCGGCACGCAACCGCTCGGCGAGCTGCCGCATCCCGTACGTGGCCAGCCCGAAGGGCCGCCGCATCGAGGTGCGCTTCCCCGACCCGATGAACTCCGGCTACCTGGTGTTCACCGCGCTGATGATGGCCGGCCTCGACGGCATCCTCAACAAGATCGACCCGGGCGCGCCGGCCGACAAGGATCTGTACGACCTGCCGCCGGAAGAGGAGAAGAACATCCCGCAGGTCTGCTCCAGTCTCGACCAGGCGCTGGAAGCGCTGGACAAGGACCGCGACTTCCTCAAGGCCGGCGGCGTGTTCACCGACGACTTCATCGATGCCTATATCGAAGTGAAGATGAAGGAGGTCACCCGCTACCGCGCCAGCACGCATCCGATCGAGTTCCAGATGTACTACGCGATCTGATCGGGTCGATATCGCGATGTATGAAAGATAACGGGCGCTGCGGCGCCCGTTATCTTTTGTAGTCACGTGTAGATTGCAAGCTTGTTGACCAATCATTGCCAGCACAGCTGATCAGGATCGCTACACAACTTGACCGACATCACCAACCGGCTGACCATCCGGCTGAATCCGCAACCCAAAGCCGACACTCTTCGGAGGATCGTAACGGGCCAGAAAATCCACATGAGTTTGCTGTGCCTATAGTCATGCTGAAACGTTCTTTGTGCTTCGTGCTGGTGTTTTCGGCTCTGCAGGGAGGGTTGGCGCACGCCACATCGGGGTCAGAGGCTATCAGCAGGTATTTTCCGGTGTGCATGAAGATCCTTCCAGGGGTGGTTGTTAGCCCGCACATCGGGATTGATGCGGTAGATGGCAGGATTTCCGGCCATGATGGAATCATCGATTTCATGATCAGTAGGCACCCGAACCTGCCAGATGCCATGAACCTTAGGCCCGATAAAACCAGTGTCATCTCGCGACAACTGTCCGATGACCTTAGGTTCATTGCGGAGTTTGATGGTTCCCTTGGCATGTGTGCTAGAGGCCCTCTTCCCGTTGGTGCAGAGCGACTGTATGCATTCGACCGGGGGACCATAGACACTCCTGCCGGTCCCATTCAAGACCAAATTTTCGTGTAACTTTGGTCCGACCATCATGAGCGGAATGTGCATCTTCTGAAGAAGGTCGGGGACACGCTGTACCGGTGCCACTGAAGAAAGTAGGGTCCGCGCTCCGGCGGCGTCTTGAAGTTCATTTATGGGCGCTTTCAACCCTAAACGGTCGCTCGCTCATGCATCTTCGCTTGAATAGCTAGGGTCTTTTTTTGGACTACCATGCCGATTCATTAGGACAACTTATGGGGCGGCGATGCACAATCGGAGCACTATCGTGATGGCGCTGGCGGTAGGGCTGATGAGTACCACCGCGATCGCACAGAGTCCAGCCGCATCATCGCCGACAGTCCACCCGACTCCGCAGAGCATGCAGCTCGACCTGGAAAAGATGTTCCATACTCGTTCGCCTTGGCGCTTGGTCGTGATTGAGGGGATGCCGGTCAAGGACTACGGCGAGAATGATGCGCCTGGCGCACTCACCCTATGCCTGCAAAGAGGCCCAACGGGCCCATGCCTGTCTGATCCGGTCACCCCTCCGCTCCGGGCCCCAACACCAGACTATGCCATTGCGTGGGAACCCCACTATCTGCTCACCGCCAAGGTGGTCTATCCACAGGGGCCGAAGGCCGCACCACTTCTTTTGCTTGTCACCGGCAGCCTGAATTCCGGAGATGGAGATCAGATCGTAGCCACCCAGTTACTTGACTACGACTCTGGCCACGATGAATTCCGACGCGTCTATAGGAAGAGCACTGGCCACAACAACAACCAAGAGATCCGTTTCATCGCCGATGGGCCGCTTCGCGGCAGCGTGATCACCGCCGAGCCGCAGGAACATCCTCCTTACGGTTATTGGATCGTGGTCAATACGCTGTCCCGTGCGGGAGCCTATCGCCAAGTACTTCGCTACCGCAGCGCCACCCGCTACAACGATGGCAACACGCTGGCGGTGATCGACTCAGAAATGCCCAATATCGAAAGGCAGCTCGGCCTGTGGAAACCCGGCGAGCCGCTCCCCACGCCATCTGCTGGCGACGGTAAGCCGTGCATCAAGCCGACGCTGAGGCATTCCGCGCTATGGTGCGAGTGAAGAAGCTTTGTGCAGGACAAAAAGGGGCGGCGCCCCCTCTGCCGGTTGGTTTATGCCTTGAGAGCAAACGACCGCCTTTGGCCGAAGTCGGCCGGTCGACTCCCGCTGCTGGCGTTTTGCAGTCGCGCGACGCCTCGGTGAGTCGCGGCGGCCATCAATCACGGATCGCAGCAGCAATCCTTGCAGCGATCGCCTTGCGATCCAGTTTCCCCTGCGCGTCCTGTGCAAACGATGGTGGCGCAGCGTTCCAGTAAGGCACTACGTGCACATGCAGATGGAACACGGTCTGCCCGGCGGCGGCGCCATTGTTTTGCTGGATCACCACACCGTCAGCGTGCAGTGCGATGCGCTCGGCCTTGGCGATCCGCTGCGCGACGAGCATTACCCGTACCAGATCCTGCGGGGATATTTCCATGATGTTGCGTGCTTTCGAGGTCTTCGAGATCACTAGCACATGCCCGGGCGCTTTCTGGTCGAGTGACAGGAAGGCCAGCACGTACGCGTCTTCGTAGACTTTGTCCGCCGGCAACTCGCCGCGGAGGATTCTGGCGAAGGGATTCTGCAGGTCGTAGTGGGAGTTCGCCGAATCCATTGTTGCCGGCGCAGCCGTCGTGGCATGGTCTGGCCACGCAAGAGCCGGCACAGAGTACAGCATGCATGCGGCAACGATCGTGCCGAGCAGATATCTCATATGGATCCTCAAGCGTTGCGCCCGGGACCGCAGTGATCAGACCGGGTCGTTCCTTGCGAATGAAGCGGTCCGGCAACAGATGCGGTGACCGAAGTCACCGCGTCTGTTTGTTCATCACTCAGGCAGCCGCATCCTTGAGCTTCTTCAGCGGGCGCACCTTGACCTTCACGGTGGCCGGCTTGGCGGCGAACCACTGCTCAACCTTGGTGAAGGGATTGATGCCCTTGCGCTTCGGCTTGGCCGGCACGCTGATGGCGGAGATCTTCAGCAGGCCGGGCAGGGTGAACGAACCGTGGCCCTTCTTGTGAACCGATCCCACAACTGCACCTTCCAGCGCTGCGAGTACCGCGCGCACGTCCTTGGCTGCTACGCCGCTCGTCTCGGCGATATGTGCAACCAGTCCTGACTTGCTCAGCGCATCCTTGATCGGCTTGGGAGCAACCGGCTTGGCAGCAACCTTCGGGGCTGCTTTCTTCACGACCTTCTTCTGGATCTTCGACATACGTTTCCCTATGCGGTTCGGTGGATGAAGCGCCGGAATCTTTCTCGGCAAGCGGAATGTAGGGCAAATCCATGGCGGGGCCAACTGGCATAACGGTCTAGATGGAAATCCCGCGACCTGCGATCGAGTGATCGAGACAGCCAAAAGGTGGCAAACCATCAGGCGAGGGTCGCCATCGCCATGCCTTCAGCACCCATCGATGCCAAGCAGGCGCTCTTCCAGAGGGATGCTATTCCCGCACATTGGGGCGCAACACATGGTTGCGCGGTCAGAGCATCAGAGTTCGCGTCAAAGCATGTCCGGGAGCAAGAATTTTTCCGCGGGAACCGACGCGATGGTTCGCACAAGTCCCGGTAGAACAGCAACTTGTCGCCTTTCCGCGAGCGCACTATGCCCTGTTTGAAGCCATGCTGCGCGTGCGCTGTCTGGCGCATTTGCTGCCAGCCGAGCCTGCTTTCCTGGCGCGGACAAGCCATGGTTCCACGCACAAATTCAGAAAGAGCGTTCGCCCCGCACCCAGACATTGCGCACGATGGGTAACCCATCCACCGTCCGCATGCGCACCACGTCCGCCCGATAGCCGGACTTGAGCTGGCCGCGGTCGTTGAGGCCAAGCACCTTGGCAGGATTGCCTGCCACCGTGGCAATGGCGCGCGGCATGGACCAGCCAGCCTGGGTGTGCAGCATGAAGGCACCGTGCAGCAGACTGGCCGGCACATAGTCGGAGGACAGCAGGTCGAGACGATCGGCCTGGGCCAGTTCCAGCGCGGCGACATTGCCGGAGTGCGAGCCACCGCGTACCACGTTGGGCGCGCCCATGACCGTGGCCAGGCCGAGCTTGCGTGCCGCTTCGGCAGCTTCGTGGGTGGTCGGGAACTCGGAGATGGTCACGCCGATGCGATGCGCATACTCCACCTGCTCGGCATCGGTATCGTCATGGCTGGCCAATACGATATCCCTGCCCTGCGCCATCGATAGCACGGCGCTTTCATGACGCTTGCTGTAAGTGGCCTGCTGATCGGTTCGGCGGGTCACCACGTCGGTGAATTCGTCTTCCGTCCAGCTCATGTGGTTCTTGCTGTAGTACTTGCGGTACTGCTGGATGTCGCGGTACTGGCGCTGGCCCGGGGTGTGATCCATCAACGACAGCAGGCGCACGCTGCTGTGGTTCATCAGTGGCTCCAGTGCCTCGAGCAGGCGCGGGTAGGCCAGTTCGCAGCGCAGGTGGATCCAGTGATCGGCGCGCAGTGCGCCGCTGGCCTGGCCGGCGAGGATGGCATCGTAGGTGCCCTGCAAGGTCTCGATGCGCACGCTTTCCTCTTCCAGATCGCCCACCGACAAGGCGTCAAACACGGTGGTGATGCCGGCGGCGACGACTTGCGCATCATGGGTAAGTACGGCCGGAAGCGCCGGCCAAAGCACCCCGGCGCGCGGCATCAGATGCTTTTCCAGGTTATCGGTATGCAGTTCGATCAGGCCGGGAATCACGTAGTCGCCATCGCAATCGATGGCGCCCGGTGCCTGTGTCGATCCTTCATCCACGAGTCGGATAAAGCCGTTTCGGACAATCAGGGTGCCATGCACGACGCGATCGTCGAGCACGATGCGGGCGTTGGTCAGAACGAAATCATTTGTATTCATTAGGGGTAGCCGATGAGTTGAAATCAGGCGATCTGGAAAGGGCGCATCGGAAACAGGCGAGTGGCAACGCGGTCGCGCATGTCCTCGTCGTGGAAGATGCCCAGCACGGCGGAGCCGGCAGCACGCGCTTCTTCCAGCAGTTCGGCGACAACGACGCGGTTGTCGGCATCGAGCGAGGCCGTCGGCTCGTCCAGCAAGAGCAGGGGGCGCGACACGATCAGGCCACGGGCGATGTTCACGCGCTGCTGTTCGCCACCAGAGAAGGTGCCTGGCGGCAGTTGCCACAGGCGCTCGGGGACATTCAGCCGATGCAGCAGCGCGCTGGCGCGTTGCCGCGCTTCCGGCGTGGACAATCCCGCTTCGATCAGCGGTTCGGCAACGATGTCCAGCGCCGGCACACGCGGAATCACCCGCAGAAACTGGCTGACATAGCCCAGCGTGCGCCGCCGCACCTCGAGTACCTGATGCGGTGTGGCCTCGGCGAGATCGAGCCAGTCACCGTCGTGGCGCACGCGTACTGCGCCACGGCTGGGCCGATAATTTCCGTAGATCACCCGCAGCAAACTGCTCTTGCCCGCACCGGATGGACCTGACAGCACCACGCATTCGCTGGCATGCAGGGTCAGCTCGACATTATCGAGCACATCGAGACGGGCGCCGTGCTGATGATGCAGTTCGAACGATTTGCCCAGGCCACGTAGTTCGAGCATGGGCGACGGGGACGTGGCGGAAGCGGCGATGGCAGAGCCAGACAGGGCAGCAGCGGTCATGTGGTCAGCACCGAGGAAACGAGCAATTGGGTATAGGGGTGCTGCGGATCGTCGAGAATCTGATCGGTGAGCCCGGTTTCGACGACGCGGCCACCCTGCATCACCATCGTGCGTGCGGCCAGCAGGCGTGCCACGGCGAGATCGTGGGTGACCATCACCGCGGCGAGTCCGAGTTCGTTCACCAGCCGGCGAAGCAGATCGAGAATGCGTGCCTGCACCGAGACATCGAGGCCGGCTGTCGGCTCGTCCATGAACACCAGCCGCGGCTGGGTGACCAGGGTACGGGCGATCTGCAGGCGCTGTTGCATGCCGCCGGAAAAAGCCGTCGGCGCATCGTCGATCCGCGACGGATCGATCTCGACCCGCTCCAGCCAGCCGCGGGCGATATCGCGCAGTTGCCCGTAATTGCGCATGCCCAGTGCCATCAATCGTTCGGCCACGTTGGCACCCGCGCTGACGTTGAGACGCAGGCCATCGCGAGGATTCTGGGTAACGAAGCCCCATTCCTCGCGGGCCAGGCGACGGCGGTTGGCCTCGCTCAGTTCATCCAGCTCCAGCCAGTCGCCATCGCGCTGGCGGTAACGCACCGAACCGGCGCTTGGAGCGAGTTGTGCCGCGGCGGTTTTGAGCAGGGTCGATTTACCCGAACCCGATTCGCCGACGATGCACAGCAGCTCACCCGGACGAAGGTCGAAGCTCACGTCCTGACAGCCGATCCGCTGGCCGTAGTGATGGCTCAAGCCCCGTACTTGCAGCAAGGCGCTCATGCGGCTTGCTCCGCGCGACGCTGGCCGCAAAAGTCGGTGTCGGAGCAGACGAACATGCGCGAACCACGATCGTCCACCACCACCTCATCCAGATAGCTTTCATCCGATCCACACAGTTCGCACTGGTGTTCCCAGCGCTGGATCTCGAACGGGTGGTCCTCGAACGCCAGGCTTTCGACTCGGGTGTAGGGCGGAATCGCATACAGCCGCTTCTCACGGCCTGCGCCAAACAGCATCAGCGCCGGCGAGTGGTCGAGCTTGGGATTGTCGAACTTGGGGATGGGCGACGGCGACGTGAGAAAGCGGCCGTCGACCAGGACCGGATAGTCGTAACTGGTGGCGATATGCCCGTACTGGGCGATGTCTTCATACAACTTCACGTGCATCAATCCGTAGTCGGCCAGCGCATGCAGGGTGCGGGTTTCTGCCTCGCGCGGCTCGAGCGTGCGCAGGGGTTCCGGCTCGGGTACCTGGAACACCAGGATCTGATCTTCCCGCAACGGTGTTTCAGGAATGCGATGGCGGGTCTGGATCACGCTCGCCTCGGTCGTGCGTTCGGTGGTCGCTACCCCGGCGACGCGGGCGAAAAAGCGGCGGATATTCACCGCGTTGGTGGTGTCGTCGGCGCCCTGGTCGATCACCTTCAGCACGTCATCCGGGCCCAGCAACGCGGCGGTGAGCTGGATACCACCGGTGCCCCAGCCGTAGGGCAGCGGCATCTCGCGGCTGCCGAACGGCACCTGATAGCCGGGAATCGCAACTGCCTTGAGCAGGGCGCGGCGCAACATGCGCTTGGTGTTTTCGTCGAGGAAGGCGAAGTTGTAGTTCGACGTCATGACGAGGTCTCCTGAGTAGCTGCTTCCTCATCCTTGGCGCGGTGCGCGTGCTGCGCGCTCAAGGTGCGCAGCAGCGACAGCTCAGCCTGGAAGTCCACGTAATGCGGCAGTTTCAGGTGCTGCACAAAGCCGGAGGCTTCCACGTTGTCCGAATGCGACAACACGAACTCCTGGTTTTGCGCCGGCGCGTAAGAAGGTTCGCCGAGTTCGTCGCAACGAAGCGTGCGGTCGACCAGCGCCATCGACATCGCCTTGCGCTCGCCTTCGCCCATGCACAGGCCATAGCCGCGCGTGAACTGTGGTGGCAAACCGTTGCCACCATGGAACTGGTTGATCATCTGGCACTCGGTCAGGGTGATCGAGCCGATCTCGATGGTGAAGCCAAGCTCCTCCGGGCAGATCAGCACGTCGACTTCGCCCATGCGGATTTCGCCCGCGAAAGGGTGGCTTTCGGCATAACCACGCTGGGTGGAATAGGCCATGCCCAGCAGAAAGCCCTCGTCGCCGCGCGCCAGGTTCTGCAGTCGAGTGGCGCGATCGGCCGGAAACATCAGCGGCTCACGCGTGAGGTCGATGGGTTCAGGATCGCCACCGGCATCAATGCGTTCGATCAAGGCTTCGGCATCCAGCAGATCGAGTACCCGTGGCATGGCATCCGGCAGCGGTTCGGTGGCCTCGATCGGCTCAACCGGCGCAGTGGATTCGAACTCAAGCAAACGCTGGGTGTAGTCATAGGTAGGGCCGAGCACCTGGCCACCGGGGACATCCTTGAACGTGCCCGAGACGCGACGGTGCACGCGCATCGCATTGGTATCCAGCGGCTGGGTGTAGCCAAAGCGGGGCAGCGTGGTGCGATAGGCGCGCAGCAGAAAAATCGCTTCGAGCATGTCGCCAGCGGCCTGGCGGATCGCCATCGCCGCCAGCTCCTCGTCGTACAGCGAACCTTCCTGCATGACGCGGGCAACGCCCAGGCGCAGCTGCTGGCGAATCTGATCCAGCGTCAACTCGGGAGTAGCCAGATCGCCACGACGTGCTTCGGCGAGCAATTGCAGCGAGCGGGTAATGGCCTGCTCGCCGCCTTTAACGGCAACGTACATTCAATCCTCCAAAACGCGGGTCGTACGCGGCAGCGCGACCATGCGCTCCCCAGAGATAAAGATCAGGTCGACCCCGAGCGGCAATTGCGCGCTCATCGCGGCACGCTGTTGCCAGAACCCGGCTGGCAGGCCTTCGATCGCCAGCTGTTCGACATCGCGGATGCCGGGGCCGGCGAAGCGCCAACCGTCGTTTTCGTGAAAGCCATCGACCTGCACGATCAGGGTGGCCGAACGATCCGGGTAGCGCAGGTCGCCATGGGCAAACCGGGTCAGCGCAGGCATCGAGGACGGTTCGGTGATCAGCGCAAAATCCGCCTCGGCCGGTTCCTGCACCAGCCGCACGCCGGCATGGAAGCGCAGATGCGATGCCACCTGCTCATTGGGCTGTTGCAGCCAAAGTGCGGTATCGGCATCACACAAGGTGAGCAGGACGGCCATGGTTGCCGGCAAGACCGGGGCAGGTGCCGCGGCCGGCACCGGCACGACGCGCGAAGCGGCCGGGCGAGCCATGGCCTGGAGCAGCTCGCGAAAGTTGCGCTGGCTATCGAATACGGGGTGGGCGAAGGCGGCGAGCATCATTCGCCCCGCACCACGGTAAAGAACTCCACCTTGCTGGCCGCGGCCTTTCGGCTGGCGGTCGCGCGGCGTTGATCGAGGGAGTGGCGCAACGGCTCCAATACCTGTGCCTGCAACTGCGGCTGTTGCCCGGCATCCTGCAGCAATGCATCGGCGCAAGCTGCCAGTTCGGCGTGATGACTGTTGCTGCCGCGTACCCACGCGTGGCCAATGCGTTCTCCGATCTGCACGCTACAGCGGGTCACGCTGACCTCGCCGAGATTGAACTGCGGTCCGGTGCCGCCAACCCGGCCCCGCAGCATGTAAAGGCCAGTCTGCGGCGGTCGCAGCCAGGTGGTGGCAGCGGCCGGCGGCGTCAGCGATTCCATGGCCTGGGCCAGCTCGGCTGGCTCGGCTTGCGCCAGCAACGACATCCATTGCGCGCGCGCCAGGTGGGTGGGGGTGTCCATGCGTGTTCCTCTGCTTGTCACAAATGTCTAGTTATCTAGACAGACCGGGTCGTACTGACCCGATGCGACACATTCCAGCAGGCCAGCGTGCCGCTGCCATGACGGTGAATAGACAGGCGGGTGAAGTGGTATGAGCGAAATAGAGCGCGGGCGTGGCGTGGCGCTATGGAGCCAGATTGGCGACATTCTTGCCGACGACATCCTCAAGGGACGGTTGCGGCAGGGCGAGATGCTGCCCTCTGCGCAGGAGTTGGCGACCCGTTTCGACGTCAACCGGCACACCGTGCGTCGAGCGATGGCCGCGCTGGAGCAGCGCAATCTGGTGCGCACCGAGCAGGGGCGGGGCACGTTCGTGCAGGAGCAGACGCTGGACTACGCGATCAGCCGGCGCACGCGCTTCACTCAGAACATGCGCAACCTCAATGTCGATACCGACACTGAGATCCTGGAAGACGCCCGCGAGATCCCGCCGGCGCAGGTGGCGGACGCGCTGGGCCTGGGGCGCAACGAGTATGTCTATCGCATCGAAACGACGAGTCGGGCTGACGGTCATATCGTTGACCACAGCACGGCGTACTTTCCGGCAGCGCGTTTTCCCGGACTGCCGGCGATCTATCGGCGCACGCAGTCAGTCACCCAGACGCTGAACGAGTTCGGCATCAGCGACTATGTACGCAAACATACCCGCGTCTCTGCGCGCTTGCCGGATGCCCATACGGCGCGGCTGATGAAACAGCCAACGAACCGCCCCGTGCTGCATGTGCAATCGATCAATGCCGATCCGCGCGGCGTGCCGGTGCAATATGGCATCACGCGCTTTTCGGGCGACTGGGTGCAACTCGTGCTGATGGCGAACGATTGATGCGCTACGCGATCTATTTCTGCCCCGCCAGCGACACCGCGCTGGGTCGCCTGGGTCATGACTGGCTGGCGGCGTCGCCCCATGCGCCGGAACTGCCGGGCATCAGCACAGAACGGCAAAATGCATTGCTGGTCAAAGCACGTCGCTACGGTTGGCACGCGACGATCCGCGCCCCATTCACGCTGGCAGCGGATGTCGCCTATGACGATGTGCGTCGTGCCGTCGCCTCGGTGGCACATGCCTGCGCATCGTTTGAATTGCCACTGCACATCCATCGGCTAGCCGGCTTTCTCGCCCTTCGCCCATGTGTTGATGGGGCTGCACCACAGCAACTGGCGGCAACCTGCCTGACGGCATTGCTGCCCCTGTGTGCCCCGCTGTCGAAAGAGACGCTGGATCGTCGCAGCGCTGGTCTCGATGGGGATGAAGTCCGCTTGCTGCAAGGTTACGGCTATCCATATGTACTGGATCGCTACCGCTTTCACCTGACCTTGTCCGCGCCCGCCCTCGAGTCTGAAGAAAAGGCAATGCGCGAATGGTTGGAGCCACGCGTGGCCGAGCTTCCGCCGACGCGGGTGGATGCGCTATCGATCTGTCGTGAAGCCACGCCTGGTGGCGCGTTCGAGTTGGTCGAACGGATTCCGTTGTGCGCACCGGGCATGGAGAACACGTTGTGAGTGAAGGACGCTTGTACTACGTGATGGGGCCCTCAGGTGCGGGCAAGGACAGCGTGCTTCGCTGGGTGCGCGCGTATGGCGTTTCCCATGATGTGCTCTGCGCACACCGCTACATCACCCGACCGGCGGATGCAGGCGGCGAGAACCATGTGGCGCTGAGCGAGGCGGAGTTCGTATCACGCGAGCATCGCGGACTGTTCGCACTGACCTGGCAGGCCCATGGACTGCACTACGGCATTGGCCGCGAAATCGAGCACTGGCTGGAGCGCGGTGCCAAGGTCGTGGTGAATGGTTCGCGTGATGCCTATCTGCAGGCATGCGAGCGCTTCCCTGAGCTGCACCCTGTACTGATCACCGCCAGTCGCGAGACGATGGCCAAGCGTCTGGCTTCACGCGGACGTGAAAGCAGTCAGGATATCGCCGCACGACTTGCTCGTAGCGATGCCTATCTGGCGCCAACAGGCACCCTGGTGATTCACAACGACGGCGATCTCGCCGAAGCCGGCATCGCGTTGCTGGGTGCGATCACGCAAACCCGCTGAGTCGACAAATAGCGTCGTTGAACATGTCGCGACGATGGCCAGTCAGCTGGGCTGGGATCGCAGCTTTCACTGTTGTGATGCAACGAGTCAGGCAAGGGTCGGCATCGCCACTGGCACGTCGACGCGCCGGGCCTTGGCCTTGAAATAGAGCGCCGAAGTGAGGGTGATCAGCATGCCGATGCTCGATAGCGCCACCACGGCACTGGCGTAAAACGCCGCCCATGACAGGTGCATGCCGCCGAATTCCTTGAACAGAATGATGGCGACGCTGCCCATGTAGCCGCTGGCGTCCGAGATATACATGATAAATCCGACATTGCCGTCCACCCGGAAGGTCGCCAGCATGCGTTCGAAAAACGTGCAGTTGTAAGGCACGTAAGCGAGGTACAGGCCAAAGCCGCTGCCGCCGACCCACCACACCGGGTCGATCACGCCACGGCTGTGCAGCCATGTGGCGATCACCGCGATGGCAAAGCCGCTGAAAATCATCACATGATTCAGCATCAGCGCCTTGAAGTTGTCACGCACCAGCATCGTGCAGGCGGTGATCAGCAGCACGGCGATAGCGATCGGCACTTCGGTCTGGGTGAACACGGCGGCGCTGTTGCCAAGGCCGAGGTCGGCCCAGATCTCGGCGGCAAAGTTGTCGCGGAAATCGCGCATGATCGTCAGCGCGATATACGCCAACACGATCAGGACCACGCCGGGTAGAAAGCGTGCCAGGAACGCGCTGCGACTTTGCGCATCCATCGGCATGCGCACGCTGCGCGCGGCTATGTCGTCGGCACTCGGTGCCGGCAGGCGTTCGAGCACCCATGTGGCAAGACACAGCGGTGGCACGAACACCATGCCGGTGGCAAACGGCATCCAGAACTCGCTGACACCGTGCTTGACCATGAGGTACTTGCCTACCGTCTTCACCACGCCGGACGCGACGATGAAGCTGGCGCACATGAAGGCGCCCATCAGTTCAGTGCTGCGCCGGCCCTCGATGTAGCCGAATATCACGCCCCACACCATGCCCAGCGGCAATCCGTTGAGAAACAGGCAGGCGATATTCCACGGTGCCGGAATCAACGCGAAGCCGAGCAAGGCAACCCAGGAAAAGCCGATCAATCCGGCCAGTGCCTGGGCTCGATTCTGCCGCTGCATCTCGGCGATCCAGGTAATGCCCCGAACCTTGCTGAGCATGTAACCGAACACCTGGGCGATGACCAGCCACACCTTGTAGTCGACCCCGGCGAAATGCAGGCCGGTGAACTCGGCAGCCGTAAACGGCTTGCGGAACGCATACATCGAGGCATACGCCAGAAACGCCGCGCTGCCGGCGAGCAGATTGATCGTCATCCGATGACGATGCTGGTCAGACAGCCAGGAAGTAACACGCATACCGACAACCCTTTACGGAATGTCGGGCATGTTGTGGCCGGCACATGACAGCGTTGTGGCGTTGTCTAGGCCGGACTGCGCATCCGGCGCTCCTGGATTCTCTGGAATAGCCAGAGACAGGGTGTGAAGGCATTAGACAACCCTGCGCACGGGTCTGCTTCTTGTACGCAGTCTGTCCCGCGATTGGCAATCGGCTGAAACGTCTTTGCGTTCTTCTAGTGCTAGGCCGGAGTGCGGCAGAAGCCTACCTGACTAACGTGGAGAACGACGTGAGCGAGATAGACGATATCAAGCGCCGGCGGTTCCTGAAAATGACGGCAGGGGCGGCGGGCGGATTGACGGTCATGTCCATGTTGCCGCCGGCTATCCGCCAGGCACTGGCGACACCTGCAGCCAGCCTGACCGGCACCATCAACGACGTGCAGCACGTCGTGATTTTCATGCAGGAAAATCGTGCGTTCGATCATTATTACGGCAGCCGGCCCGGCGTGCGCGGTTTCAACGATCCCGTACCGCCGCCGTTGCCAAGCACCACGTTGACGGCGAATAACGTTTGGCACCAACCCTACACCGGCAATGCCGCGGGTTACATGCTGCCGTTCCACATGGATACGACGGCGACCAGCGCCACTTGCGTGGCCGCGTCGTCGATGGGCTTTACCGTCGATACGGAAATGGTCAATGGCGGCAAGTTCAATGCCTGGAACACGGCGCGCTCGGCCGGCATGGGCATGGGGTTCTATGATCGCAACGACCTGCCGTTCTACTACGCGCTGGCCGACAACTTCACCATCTGCGACCAGTACTTCAGCTCCACCCTGACCGACACCAATCCGAATCGCCTGTTCTTGTTCACCGGCTGCAACGGTCTCTCGGTAGGTCAGACGCCGATACTGGACGACACGGAATCCAGCTCGGGCTGGACCTGGACGACCTATGCCGAGCGGCTGCAGTCGGCCGGCATCACCTGGAAGGTTTATCAGGAAACCGACAATTTCGACGATAACGCGCTGGCGTGGTTCGCCAATTTCAAGAAAGCCGCCTCCGGATCGGCGCTCTACGACCAGGGCATGGCCACGGTAGCCAACATCGTGACGGCCTTCCAGAGCGACGTTACCAACAACGCGTTGCCGCAGGTATCGTGGATCGTCGCACCCAGCACACTATCCGAACATCCGAGCTACCAGCCACCGGATGGTGAAAACCTCACGGCACAACTGATTGCAGCGCTGGCCTCCAATCCCAGCGTTTACGCCAACACCGTCTTCATCCTCAACTACGACGAGAACGGCGGATTTTTCGATCACATCCCGCCGCCGTGCCCGCCTTCGGACATCCTGAGTGGTAAATCAACCGTCAGCACGTCCGGCGAGCTGACCACGGTCAACGAATCGGGCGATACCATCAGCTCTTCGCCGATCGGCCTTGGCTTCCGCGTACCGATGATCATCATTTCGCCGTGGACGTACGGCGGCCGGGTGTGTTCGCAGGTGTTCGACCATACCTCGGTATTGCAATTCCTCGAGCAGCGCTTCGGTGTCACCGAGCCCAACATCAGTGCCTGGCGCCGCGCGGTCTGCGGCAATCTCACCTCGGCATTCAATTTCAGTGGCGACAATACGGCTTGGCCGAGTCTGCCTTCGACCGCGGGCTACACCGCACAGTCGAGCACGGAATGCTCCTCGCTGCCCACCCCGACGGTACCGACCACGCAGGCCATGCCCACAGGTGAATCGGGTACCTATCCGGCGTGCGCGCTTCCATACATTCTGGATGCGCAAGGCAGCATCAACACCTCGGCAAACCAGTTCGACATCAATTTCATCAACAACGGTACGGTTGGCGCGGTATTTCAGGTTTACGCATTCAACCGCAGTAGTTCCACGGGTCCCTGGACCTACACCGTGGGTGCCGCAGACAGCGTTTCCGATTACTGGAATGGCAGTATCTTTAGCGGTGGCACCTACGCGCTGGAAGTGCATGGGCCCAATGGCTTCCTGCGCCATTGGCAGGGCAGCGCCAAGTCGGCTTCGGTGATGCCCGAAACACAGATCACCTATAACCCCACCGGCAACAGTATTCAGCTGACCATGACCAATGCCGGCAGCAGCAGCTGCACGATGACGGTGATCAACGGGTACAACGGCGAAGACGTGCGCATCTATACGGTGAAAGCCGGCGGTAGCGTCAGCGACACCTGGAACCTGGGCAGCAATGCCAACTGGTATGACCTCAAGGCTACGGTTGCCGGATTGAGCAACTGGTCACGACGTCTTGCCGGTCATATGGAAAACGGCTTGGCCAGTACCACCGAGCCGCCGCATTGAGTCATGGTCCATCAGCAGCACGCAAGATGCCGCTGGTCCGCCTTCCGGTGTGACACCCGTTCCTCGTTCGATGTCGTGCATACCACTTCCCTGGGTTGTCTAGGTCCCGTCATGGCAGCAGCACGCGAGCCTGCTGGAATGCCTGGCACGGAACGATAGACAACACGGCACGATGCTGCTCTCGCTGATTCGCCATACCGCTTCGATTCGTCGGGGGAACACTTTGTACACGGCGGCATGCGTCAGGCGGGGGCGCATTGCCAACGGGTGCTTCGGAGTTGATGCGCTAGCGCCACGTAGGGCGGCGGCGTATCGACAGCCACCTGGATCGGTCGATCTAGATAAGTAGCCCTGGATGTCGCATCCGCGAAGTCGCGACGCAATACCCGCACAACATGCATGCAATGAGACTCAGTTGAAATACAGGGGCCATCACCAGCAAGGCGGGCCTAGGGGAACGCTTGAAACCAATCACTTAGCTCAAGGGCGCTTTATGGCGTTGCTTCGCGCTCCAGCACGCCTTGCGCTACCTGCGGCAACAGTTGCCAGCACAACCCAATGACTCCACAACCGCCCATGTCGTCAGCGGCGCTGCCCGCGCCGCCCGTGGCTGACGCCGTGCTGTTGTGACACTCAGCTACAGACCATCTGGAGAGACCCTTGAAAGTCAATAAGATCGCCTTCGCGGTGCTGACTGCGCTCGTTGCATGCCGCGCGTCCTATGCCGCTGAAGACAACACCCCATTCACCAACAGCGCCCCGACCGCCGCCGCGCTCAGCGCTACGTCGCCCGCGGCAACCTCGGCCGCGGCGGCACCGGCCACGGCCGACCCGTCCAACGTGAACACGCTGCAGACGGTTACCGTCACCGCGCAGCACACCACCCAAGACATCCAGGCCGTGCCGATCACGATTCAGGCATTCACCGGCACGACGTTGCAACAGTTGAACATCGCGTCATTCGATGACCTGATCAAATACCTGCCCAACGTGACCTTCGCCGCGAACGGGCCGGGCCAGGGCAACATCTACATGCGTGGCCTGAGCACCGGCTTCCTCGGCAACCAGTCCAGCGCGACCATCGCACCGTTCCCGAACGTGGCCGTCTATCTGGACGACCAGTCCATGCAGTTCCCGGCGCGCAACCTCGACATCTACATGGCCGACATGGAACGCGTCGAAGTACTCGAAGGCCCGCAGGGTACCCTGTTCGGCGGTGGCGCCGAGGCCGGCGCGGTGCGCTACATCACCAACAAGCCGAATCTCGACAAGGTCAGCGGCAGCATCGAAGCCAGCACCGGCATCACCGCCGGCGGCGCCCCGAACAATTCCGCCAACGCGGTGCTGAACCTGCCGATCGTTCCCGGTACGTTCGCTGTGCGTGCCGTGATCTACAACGATCATCAGGGTGGCTACATCGACAACGTGCCGAGCACGTTCACGCGCCTGCCCACCGACGGCGGCGGTGCGATGGCTCCTTACGTGGCTGCCGGCGGCACCCCGGTTGCCAACAACTACAGCGTCGCGCAGAACAACTGGAATCCGGTCGACTATAAAGGTGCCCGCGTGTCCGGGCTGTGGAAGATCAACGACAACTGGAACTTCCTGATCGCCGAGAGCTACCAGAACATGGATGCCAACGGCCAGGCCTCGACGTACCCAGTCGGTGCGGATGGCCAGAAGCTCGGCACCAATCAGATCACCGACTTCGTGCCGGCCTGGAATAATGACCACTACACCAACACCACCTGGACGTTGAACGGCGAGATCAGCGACGACCTGTCGCTGGTTTACACCGGCGGCTACACCAATCGCCGCATCAGCGAGCAGCAGGATTACACCAATTACGCGCGTAGCGCCGGCGGCATGTATTACCAATGCACCGGCACTTCAGCGGGCCTCTCCAGCGCCGGCAAGCCGACCTGCTATTCGCCGAATGGCTACTGGAACGACAAGGTGTCCAGCACGCACCAGAGCCACGAGTTGCGCCTGAGCACACCGGAAGACGATCGCCTGCGTTTCCTTGGCGGCCTGTACTACGAAGATTTCAACATCGACGACCACATGGCCTTCGATTACTTGACCATTCCGTCGTGCACACCGGGAAATCTTGCGACCGCACAAGCCGGTGGTGCGCCCTGCGTAGCCAACGCGCAGTCCTCGCCGGGCGTCAACGAGCCCGTTGGCACGGCTTTCGGCGAAAACGCACAACGTGGCTACAAGCAGGAAGCGGCGTTCGGCTCGATGTCGTATGACATCCTCCCGGATGTGCTGACCGCGACGGTCGGCACGCGTTACTACCATTACTCCGAGTGGCAGACCGGCACCGAGTTCTATACCACCACCGCCCAGGTAAACGTGCCCAATGGCACCTATGTGGGCGATGACACGGTGATGAACTACCACAAGACGTATAACGGCTTTAAGAGCAATGCAAACCTGGTGTGGCACATCACGCCGGACACGATGGTGTACTACACCTTCTCGCAGGGCTTCCGTCCGGGTGGTTTCAACCGCACGTCTTCGGACGTGGCGAAGCTCGATGGCGAGGCGCAGTACAAGAAGCCGCTCAGCTACGCGCCCGACACGCTGACCAACAACGAAATCGGCTTCAAGACCCAATTCTTCGATGACCGCCTTCAGCTCAATGGCTCACTGTATGACATGCGGTGGGACAACGTGCAGATGCAGTTCTTCAACCCGTTGGTGCTGGGTAACACCACCTTCGCGGTCAACGGTCCGAACTACAAGGTTCAGGGCATGGAGCTGCAATTCCAGGGGCGCATTACCGATGGCCTGACCCTCATGGGCGCGGGTTCACTCAACCATTCCAAACAGACCAACTCGCCGTGCCTGGTCAACAATATTCCGGGGTCGGCCGGCTACAACACGTGCATCGTCGAAACCGGAGCCGTCGGCGACGTGGCGTCGTTCGCCAATCCGTTCGGCGAAGTGGGCAGCACGCCGGCATTCTCGCCCCGCTCGCAGTTCAATCTGCGCCTGCGTTACGACTGGACGTTCGGCGACGGCATGAAGGCGTTCTGGCAGGTTGGCGCAAACCGCACCGGTTCGATGTACAACCAGCCGGCAACCTATCCCAGCGGCACAGGCGTGACGGATATCACCACGGTGGAGCTGCGTTACCTGCAGGCCGCCTACACCACCGTCGACGCATCGCTGGGCGTGGCCAAGGACAACTGGAACGTGTCGCTTTACGGCACCAATCTGAACAACAGTCACGCCAGCGTGTTTACGTCCTCGGCCGAGTTCATCGAGTCGCAGGTACCGATCCGTCCGCGTGTGATCGGCGTGAAGGTGGGCTTCAAGTTCTAGGCGCTCATCTCGCGCGAAGTCGATGCAAATAGAATGGGGGTGGGCTGGACGCCCGCCCCCACTAGTAATGGTTCTCCTTGTTCCTGTGAACGCTATGGCAACCGACCCAAACCTTTCGTCGCTGGAGCTTCAGCTGCAGCGCATCCGTCAGTTGCAGGTGGACGGGCAGCACGCGTTCGCCTTGCCGGCCGCCCAGGCGTTGCTGGCCGAGGTACCCGATCATGTCGAAGTGCTCTATCTGGTAGCCCGCAGCCAGCGTTACCTGGGACAGATCGACGCTGCGTTGCAAACGCTGGCGCGCATGGAACAGCAATATCCTCATTACAGCCGTATGCACGAAGAGCGCGGCCACTGTTACGTGGTGCGACGCCATGCGCCGCGCGCGATCGACGCGCTGCTGCGTGCGGTCAACATCAACCCGGCGCTGCCTTCGAGCTGGAACCTGCTCGAAGGGCTCTACCGCATGACGGGCGATAGCGCCAACGCGGCGACCGCCGCCGCGCACGTCGCCACGCTCAAGCGCCTGGCGCCCGAGGTCGTGCGCGCGACCAGCCATTTTTCGGATGGCGAACTGGAACCTGCCGAACAGATCATCCGGGCCTATCTGCTCAAAGCCGGCAACGATGTCGAGGCGATGCGCTTGCTCGCCCGCATCGGCCTGAAGCGCGACGTACTCGACGATGCCGAAACCCTGCTCGCCGCCGTGCTGAAGCTTGCCCCGGATTATCGGGCGGCACGCTACGACTATGCCTGCGTACTGCTCGAGCGACACCTGTACCAGCGTGCCTGCGAGGAGGCCGAGAAGCTGCTTGCCCGCGAGCCCGAGCATCTCGATTACCGGGCGCTCTACGCCAGCGCGAGCGTCGGCTTGGGAGAACACGATCGCGCCATCACGTTGTACCGGAAGCTGCTGCAAGAGCTGCCCGGCGCGGCCGACCTGCATCTGTCGCTCGCCCATTCGCTGAAGACGCAGGGACGGCAGGCGGAAGCGATCGAGGCCTATCGCGCCGCTGCTGCCGCTCGCCCGGATTTTGGTGATGCTTACTGGAGTCTGGCGAATCTGAAAACGTATCGTTTCGCCGATGCGGAGATCGCCCGCATGCGCGCCGCCGAAGCAGCACCGGCCACGCAGCCCGTCGATCGTCAGCATCTGTGCTTCGCGCTCGGCAAGGCGTTCGAGGACCGTGGTGATTACGCCGAATCGTGGCGTTATTACAGCCAGGGCAACGCGCTCAAGCGGTCCGAGAGCCGCTACCGCGCCGAGATCATCGAAACCAACACACGCCAGCAGATCGAAGTCTGCACGCGCGAGTTCATCGCCAGCCGCAAAGGCGTTGGCGATCAGCGCCCGGACCCAATCTTCATCGTCGGGTTGCCGCGCGCCGGTTCCACCTTGATCGAGCAAATACTGGCATCCCATTCGCGCGTCGAAGGCACCCATGAGTTGGGCGAGATCCCACGCATGGTGCTCGACCTGCAAGGACGGGATCTCGACCTCGGCAACCCGCGTTATCCGGGCATCCTGGCAGAGCTCGCGCCCGAGGATTTTCTGCGACTCGGTGAAAAGTACCTGGACGATACCCGCATCTATCGCGGCAACAAGCCGTACTTCATCGACAAGATGCCGAACAACTTCCGGCATATCGGCCTGATCCATCTGATCCTGCCCAACGCGAAGATTATCGACGTACGGCGCGAACCGATTGCCTGCTGTTTCAGCAACCTGAAACAGCTGTTTGCCACGGGCCAGGAATTCACCTACAGCGTCGAAGACATCGCGCGGTACTACCGCACCTATCTCGATCTCATGCAACATTGGAGCGAGGTGTTGCCGGGTCACGTGTTGCGTGTCCAGCATGAGGACGTCGTCGAGGATCTCGAGAGCAATGTGCGGCGGATTCTCGATTTCTGCGGACTGGCATTCGAACCGTCCTGCCTGGAGTTCCACAAGACTGCGCGCAGCGTGCGCACGGCCAGCTCGGAACAGGTCCGTCAGCCGATCTTCCGCGACGCGATGGATCAATGGACGAAATACGAGGCCTGGCTGGGTCCGCTGAAGGAAGCGCTCGGCAGCGCGTTGGCGGCCTATCGCTGATCCATGGCCGACGGAGCGCTGGCATGGGAATGCGAAATGCCGAGTCCACGACCGAGGCGAAGCGGTGTGAGCCTAACGTCGACCGCAAGCCACGCCATAATCAAAGTTGTCATCTGCAACTGCAAACATGTTTGAGATGCTGGATAGCCTGCGCCACGAGAGGTCCGTGGACAGTTCAAGCACTGACTACCGGGATACTTGATGAAACCTCGTTTATTGGCACTGGCCGGCTTGGCTGCACTCATGTCCCTGACCGCTTGCGTTGGCGCACCTACCTCGACAAACCCTGCGAACCATCGCGTGAGCGGTGTTGTGGGCAGCAATGTGCCGCTGGTTGGCGTGCCGGTGACAGCCACGGACAGTGCAGGGAATCGCACGCTATCGAGCGTGACGGACGCACATGGCCATTTCACGATCGTGTTGAAGGGTGCCGGGCCCGTCGTGCTTACCGCACCGTTCAACGATAGCGACGGCACACCAGTCACGTTGTCAGCGGTGATCGTTCCATCGCTTGACGGTGCGATGGAGCCCATCGTGGCAAATCTGAATCCGCTGACCTCGTTGCTGACCCAGCGCGTGCTGGGTGTGGTGCTTCATGACGCACCGAGCACGGCACAAATGACCGCGGCCGGCATTTCCATCGGACGTATTGCCCAGGCGAACAGGGACGTGAGCGGCGTCCTGCAGCCGCTGTTCACGTCACTTCACCTACCGGTGCATGCCGTTGCCGATCCGATCGGTGACCCGTCCTACCAGACGAATGCGCAGAGCCCGCTGGGCAATTTGTTCGCGGTCACGCGCTTCAATGTGTACGACGGCACGGTTGCTGTCGGCAGCGATGAGGACCGCACGGTTGTCTCGATTCCTGCCAGCGGTGCTTTGTCTGCCCCCGTGTCGGCCAGGGCGGTGGCATCGGCCGCGGCGCTGGCCGAAGGGCCGACGACAACGCCTATCCAACACGTGATCGTCATCATCGGCGAGAACCAGAGCCTCGACGGTCTGTTCGGCGGTTATGTCCCACCGCCGGGCCAGACGATCAGAAATCTGTTGTCCGAAGGCATCATCCAGGCCGATGGCACGCCGGGGCCAAACTTCAGCGTGACGGCGCAGTACAAGGGTGCGGTTCAAACCGGGTACTCCATCGATCCCGCTCGCGCCGGCGCCTACGGCACGTTGCCGCAACCGAAGACGATCGGTGAGCTGGATCCGGTTACGTTTCAGACCGCTGGCGGGCTTCCCGATAATCGTTTCCCTGCGACTCTGCCCAATGGCCCGTTTCAGATCACCCGATACGTGCCGTACAGCGCGACGGGCGCGGCCGTCGTGACCGGAGATCCGGTGCACCGTTTCTTCCAGATGTGGCAGCAGACCGGCGGTGACAACCGCAGACACGACATGTTCACCTGGGTGGCTGCCGCGACCGGAATGGGCGGTGACAGCAAAGGCGTCACGCCAGCCAACCCGGCCCAGGGTGGCGAGCTGATGGGCTTCATGAACATGTCGACCGGTGATGCTCCGCTGTTCCATGCGTTGGCGCAGACATTCGCCCTCGGCGACAACTACCATCAGTCCGTGATGGGTGGCACCGGCGACAATTTCTTCTCGATGGCCACGGCAGACATGCCTTACTTCAACAAGGACGGGATGATCGCCGCGCCACCGGCGAACCAGATCGAGAATCCGAACCCGATGCCGGGTACCGCGAACTTCTATGTCCAGGATGGGTATGAAGGCGGCTCTTACGTGAAGTGCTCCGACCCCGGGCAACCTGGCGTAGGCAGCATCCTCGCGTTCCTGCGCGCGAAGCACATCGAAAGCAAATGTGCGCCCGACGCGTATTACCTGGTGAACAATTACGATCCGGGCTATGACATCGATGGCAAGGTCCAGCCGATCGGTCCGAACAACTACACTTATCCGCCGCAGCGCGTGCCCACCATTGCGCAAGCGCTGGCACGCAAAGGCGTGACGTGGAAATGGTATACCGGCGGGCGCGATCCGGCGGATCTCGCGGCCGACGCTGCGACCATGCATCTGCCCCCGGCGAAGGCGCAAATGGAGCAGTACAACAACATCGGCGATCCGCTGGTGGGATCGGCCGAGGTGATGACGAATACGGCGCTGAAGGCCAGGCTCGCCGGATTGACCACGTTCTTTGACGACATCGCGAATCACGCCTTGCCCGCGGTTTCGTTCGTGGTACCGAAGAATCTCGATAGCGGACACCCCGGCTATTCGGCACCGGCGAGCTATGAGGCCTTCCTGCGGACGATCTTGGCCAAAGTCCAGGCAGACCCGGCGCTATGGGCGCATACGGCGATCCTGATAACCACCGACGAAGGCGGCGGCCACTTCGATACCGGTTATATCCAGAGCCTGGATTTCTTCGGTGACGGTCCGCGTATTCCCATGCTGGTGGTGTCGCCTTATGCCCGCCGAGGCACGGTCGAACATACCTACTACGATCATGCCTCGGTGCTGAAATTCATCGAGCGCAACTGGCGCATGCCGCCGCTGTCGACACGCAGCCGCGACACCTTGCCGAACCCGGTGACCTTGGCGGCGCATCCATACCAGCCGATCAATACGCCGGCCGTGGGTGACCTGATGTCGATGTTCGATTTCTGAATGCAGCGGAGGCTTCGCATGACGGCAAACTTCCATTCCATCCTTGGCTGAGCGACGCGATGCATGCTGGCAGGACGACACGCAGCGGCATCAGGCAGGCAACCTGCGCGGTCTCCGCGCTGTTTGCGGCGATCGGCCTGTGGCTTTCGCTATCGGTCGAAGCTTGGCCGGTGTCTGCGACCCAGCCGGCCGCAGCCGCGAAAACATCGCTGCAGATGTGGGTGCGTTATCCGCCGGTGCCGGCACACTTGAGCGCACCAGCCGCCCTTGGAAAAAAAATCTTCTTCGACGCGGCACTGTCGGCATCGGGGCGAATGTCGTGTGCGAGCTGCCATAGCCCGGAGCATGCCTACGGACCACCGAATGGTCTCGCGGTACAGCGCGGCGGAGCAGACCTGCGCCAGGCGGGAACGCGTTCAGTGCCATCACTGCGTTACCTGACGTTTACACCGCTCTTCAGTCAGCATTTTTATACACCCGCATCCGAAGACAGCGAGGACGAAGGTCCGACCGGTGGCTTTACCCGTGATGGCGCCGCGGCTTCGTTGCATCAGCAGGCCGCCATACCCTTGCTGCATGCGAACGAGATGGCCAACCCGAATGAAGAGGCTGTCGTCGCGAAAGTGAAGCACGGGAAGTACGCACAGGAGTTCGCGCAGGTATTCGGAGCGAACATCTTCAGCCATCCCGACCAGGCCTTCAAAGACATCGGTCTGGCACTCGAGGCGTTCCAGACCGAGGACGCCAGTTTTCATCCGTATACCAGCAAATTCGATGCAGTGATGTCCGGCCACGACCAACTCACGCTGCAGGAAATCCGTGGCTATGCACTGTTCAACAATCCGCAGAAAGGCAATTGTGCGAAGTGCCACACGGACACACCGGGCCCGGGCGGACGACCGGCCGCGTTCACCGATTATTCGTTTGCCGCGTTGGGTGTGCCACGCAACCCCGAGATACTCGCCAATCGTGATCCCGGCTATTTCGATCTCGGTCTGTGCGGGCCCTATCGTCAGGATCTGTCGCGCGAGGCCGGGTATTGCGGCATGTTCAAGACGCCGACCCTGCGCAATGTGGAGACACGCGCGGTGTTCTTCCACAACGGCCGGTTCCATCGTCTGGAAGATGTGATGCATTTCTATGTCGAGCGCGATACCGATCCGCGCAAGTGGTATCCGATGGTGGCAGGCATGCTCGATGAATTCGACGATTCGCCACCGCGATACCGTGACAACATCAACCGCACCGATGCGCCTTTGGATCGCCCCTATGCGGGGAAACCAGCTTTGAACGAAGCCGAGATCCATGACCTGATCGCTTTTCTGAAAACCTTGAACGATGGCTATTCAGCCATCGCCGGCGGGGCCAGGGCCAGCGGCCAGTAGCAGGATTCCCTTCCAGGCTGAGTTACGGTGCTGCTGCACCGGAGCGACATCGGGTGCGCTCAACCCCGGCACCCACCCACGATATTCAGCATTTCGCCACGCCTGGCTTTGCGTAGGCGGGACTGGACTATGAATCCGTGCGCAGCCGACCTGCCAAGCATGCTTTTTCGGCTGAATGACCATGTACCGGTAACAGCGCTCGAAAAGCCGACGGAGGATCACTATGCATGCACACATGCCGGTGGACGATCACTGCTTGTGATGTTCGGCGCATGTAGGCCCGAGCATATCTTTCGCACAATCGAAACTCGCAAAGCTAAAGAGAATTCGCTGTCAGTTTGTCTCAAGTGCATGCCGAAAGATCTGACTCAATCGATCCACGATATCGGGAAAACGGCAATATGGTTGCGAGCTTCAGCGGTAAACTCAACGACAAGTCGACTGCACTCCCGCACTTCTGGGAGCATACCGTCGGGAGCGGGCATGCCACGCTCGCGTTGCGTGCGGACTGGCAGGCGCAGCTCAAGCGTGCGCATGACGAGTTGGGCATGCAGCATGTGCGCTTCCACGGCATCCTGTCCGACGACATGGGCACGTTGATCTGCCAGAGCGACCAGCTGCTGTATTCGTTTTTCAATGCCGATCAGATTTTCGACTTCCTGCTGTCCATCGGCATGAAGCCGTTCGTGGAGCTGAGCTTCATGCCCTCCGCGCTGTCATCCGGCGACCAGACGGTCTTTCATTATCGTGCCAACGTGAGCGCGCCGAGGGATCTCGCGCAGTGGTCGGTGCTGATTCACAAGCTGGTGAAGCATTGGGTCGAGCGCTACGGCATCGAGGAAGTGCGGCAATGGTTCTTCGAAGTCTGGAACGAGCCGAATCTCACGGCATTCGGCAGCGGCAAGCAGAGCGATTACTTCGAGCTTTACCGTTATACCGTCGAGGCGATCAAGACGGTGGACGCAGAACTGAAGGTCGGCGGACCGGTGACGGCGGACAATGCCTGGATCTCCGATTTCATCGACTTCTGCACGGCGCAGGCCTTGCCAGCCGATTTCATCAGCACCCATCACTATCCGACCGATTCGTTCGGCAAGCCGGGCGACGATACGGAAACGGAACTGTCGGAAAGCACGCGCAGCATCCTGCGCGAGGAAGCGCGCGCCGTGCGCCAGCAGGCGGGCGAGCGGCCCGTCTATTACACCGAGTGGTGCACGTCATCGAATCCGCGCGATCCGATGCATGACGATCCTTACGCTGCCGCCTTCATCGTGAAGACGGTGCTGGAAGCCAACGGGCTGGTGCAGGCTTACAGTTACTGGACCTTCTCGGATATTTTCGAGGAAAACTATTTCCCCTCGGAACCGTTCCAGGGCGGCTTCGGGCTGCTGAACATCCATGGCATCGCCAAGCCGGCGTATCGCGCCTACGAGTTGCTGCATGGACTGGGCACCGAGCTGTTGGCAGTGCAGGGCGAACACGCCACCGTGGATGCATGGCTGGTGCGCGACGGCAAATCGGCGACGCTGGTGCTCACCAATTTCGCACTGCCGTGCCATCCCATCGCAACTGAGGCCGTCTCCTTCACGCTCGGGAACGTCAAGTCCGCCGGTTCCGCGACGATCCGGCGGATCGACCTGGAGCATGCGAATGCGAAGCGGCGCTGGGAACAGATGGGCAAGCCGGAATACCTCAGCAAGGCGATGGTCGCCGAGTTGAACGAGGCATCGTGCCTGCAGACGACTGCGCTGCCGATCGAAAGCAGGGACGGGCAATACACGCTGGACGTTTCCATGCCGCCCCAGTCCGTGGCTGCCATACGATTCGATTACGATGCGTGACTGCATGCGGTTCCGGCGGCATGCACGCCGGGTCGGCACTGGCTAGCCAGTCCGGTTAGCCGGTTGCAGGCGCGATGATCAGGTGATGACCATCCGGGTCGGCCAGGCGATAGGGCAGCGGTTCGATGCTGGCTGCATCAGCTGAGACCTGTGACTGGAATACCAACCGCGTCGTGGCGACGTCGTGGCTTTGCAGTGGCTCGCGGCGATCCGCCCGCGACCGCTCGTAACAAAGCAGTTCGACATGCGGCGTGGCCTGATTCGGCGTCATGGCGATGACGTTCACGCGTGGGTCGGGCAAATGGTCGAGCTGCCCTTGCTCCGTCCCCTCGTTCAACGAACGTGCGGAAACGACGAGGCCCAGCGCCGCATAGAAAGCGATGCTGCGGGCGCTGTCCGACACGCTGATGGCGGAGTGATCGATGCCGAGATGGAGTGCGCCCTTTTCACGCACATGCCAGTGTGCAGGCACGTGGCCGGAAGGGAAGGCCAGCAGCTCGAGCGGATGGCCCTCTGGATCGCGGAATTTGAATGCGCTGACACCACCGGAGGATGCCGGCAGGCGCTGCGGGCTGGCATCCGAGATGGCAGTCCAGCCGCGCACACGCTGCAGGTTCTTGTACGCCTCGTCGATATCCGCAACGACGATGGCGAAGTGCTGGAAGATGAGATCCGAGGACTGGGTATCCGCCGGATACGCTCGACCCGGTTGGTCGAACTGCAGCAGTTCGACGATCTGCTGGCCGAGGCCGAGCAGGATGCTCAAGGCGCCGCCTTTGACATGCAAGAGCTTCTCGAACATCGTGCCGGAAAGTCGTTCGCTCGCGAATCGGCGAAAGCCCAGCGCACGCTCGTAAAAGCCTGCCAGACGTTCTGCATCGGCGCAGGTGAGGCTGATGCGCGCGAGTCGCGCCATCGTGTTGCCGGCGCTGGCCGTCGTCATGGCCATCCGGCGCCACGGCGGTTGAGGAAGATGGCGTACAAGGTATGCGAGCCACCGATGAACAGCCGGTTTCGGAAGGGGCCGCCGAAGGTCAGATTGGACACGCGATAGGGCACGCGTATCTTGCCCAGAAGCCGTGCATCCGGATCGATGCAGTGAACGCCATCGGCGGCACTCGACCAGAGATTGCCTTCCTCGTCCATGCACAGGCCATCGGCATAGCCGGGTTCGATCTTGTGGAAAATGCCGCCGCCACTCAGACCGCCATCCGACGCCACGTCGAAAACCCGGATGTACTGCTTCGGATTGTCGGTGGTCTGGTCGCCGGTTTCCGCAACATAGAGCCTGGTTTCATCGGGTGAAAACGCCAAGCCGTTCGGGCCGTCGAAATCACCCGCCATCAGGTTGATGTTTCCGTTCCCGGGATCGAAGCGGTACAGCGCGGGCGGTTGCTCGGAAGCCTGCCGGCCACCTTCGTAGTCGCTCTGGATGCCGTACAGCGGATCGGTGAACCAGATCGAGCCATCCGACTTCACGGCCACATCGTTCGGCGAGTTCAGGCGGCGGCCGTCGTGGCGATCCACCAGCCGCGTCAGCGTGCCGTCGAGTTCGGTGCGAAACAGGCAGCGTTCGCGGTGGGAACACGAAATCAGCCGGCCCTGGCGATCGCGGCACTGGCCGTTCGCATAGTGCGAGGGGCATCGATAAGTGGAGATCCCGACATCCTCGATCCAGCGCATCGTGCGATTGCGCGGCAGATCCTGGAACAACAGGCAATCGGCGTCGCCCATCCAGACCAGGCCCTCGATCCAGCGAAACCCGGAGGCGAGTTCCTCCAGCGCTGCGTTGGCGAGGAGATAGTGCGCAAACTTTGGGTCGAGGATGTCAAGGGCGTCCATCGCTGCTTACCCGAATCCACACGGCGAAGACGGCGCGGACGATTCATCCAGCTGGATCACCAGCAGCACGGCGGGAACGTCGCCGATGGTGCCGGACCGATGACCCTTGCGTCCGTCATGTTCGCGGCAATTCTGATCGCCGCCGAAGGAGATTTCTCCTGCGCCCATCTCGATGCGCGTGCCATCCATCGATTCCACGAACCAGCGTCCCGACAGCGGCACGATCCACTGCGGCGCCGGATTTTCGTGCCATGTGCCTACCCAGCCCACCGGCTGCACTGTGACCATGAAGGTCATGGGTCCCTGGATTCTGCTTCCCTGCCACTGCGGAGCGGCAGGCGGCTGCATCGACTTCAGGTCGAAGCGGGTCAGCGCGCAGCGCTTCTGATGGCTGACACCTTCGGCATCGGTCCATAGGTGCCAGTAACTGACGGACGGCTTGTCCGACATCATCGGCCCACCGGTTCGGACAGCGCGTAGGGATGCGAAGAAGCCAGTGGATGGTCGAGAAAGCGTCCGACGCCTGTCGCCGTCGCGCCAAATGCCAGCAGCAGGAATCCTCCGGTGAGCGCGAGGTTCTTGAGGAAATCCCAGAACGTATCGCGGCCCTGGCTTGCACCCTTCAAACGGAAATCCGGCGCTTTCCAGAACTGCTTCCACAGCAGTGCGGTGATCGCGCAGTAGCCGGCGAGGATGACCGCGGCAAGCCGATCCGCCACACCCGTCAGGATGGCGAGCGACATCACGACTTCAATCGCGAATCCCGCACAGATCAGCACGGTGCCGAGTGACCGCGAGTGCGTTGCCGTGGCGGCCTGATCGACCGCCTGCTTAGCGTTCAGCAACTTGTCGAGCGCGCTGAACGGAAGAAACAGCAGCACCAGCAGGCAGCGCGCGAAGAAAACCACCAGGACGCTGAGCAAGAGATTTTCTCCGTGCATTTCTCCAAACACCAGCAGCGTGCGCGTGGCACGGTGAATGCCGCGTCGTAGAAAGTGTCGGCAAATAGCGAACGATCATCGGGAGATTGATCACGTTTACGCGACGATCGGAGGTACAGGCTTCCGGCAATATCTTGCTGGAGGTCTGCCGCGTGAATGCCACCGTACCCGTTTTGAAGTCAACCGCGCCGAACGTGCCGATACACAAGACGCTCACGGGGCAGAAGGCACTCGTCACCGGTGCGAATTCCGGCATCGGTCGCGGTGTGGCGATTGCCTTGGGGCAGGCCGGCGCGGATGTCGTGGTGAACTACGTCGAAGGCGACGACGCGGCCAACGCCGTGGTGGACGAATTGCGCGGCTTCGGTGTGCAGGCGCTGGCGTACAAGGCGGACGTCTCGTCGGAAGAGCAGGTGGCCGCGATGTTCCGGCAGATGATCGCGCAATTCGGCACCATCGACATACTCGTCAACAACGCCGGCCTGCAGCGCGATTCGGCGTTCCATGCGATGACCCTGGCGCAGTGGAATACTGTGCTGGGCATCAACCTCACCGGGCAGTTCCTGTGCGCGCGCGAGGCCGTCCGGGAATTCGTGCGGCGGGGTGTCGTGCCCGCCGTTTCATGTGCGGCCGGGAAGATCATCTGCATGAGTTCGGTGCACCAGGAAATTCCGTGGGCCGGCCACGCGAACTACGCCACGTCCAAGGGCGGCATCAAGATGCTGATGGAGAGCCTTGCGCAGGAGGTCGCACCGCAGCGCATACGCGTCAACGCCATCGCGCCCGGTGCGATCCGCACGCCGATCAACACCTCCGCCTGGAATACGCCCGAGGCCTATAAGCAGTTGATGACCCTGGTGCCCTACGGGCGCATCGGCGAACCGGTGGACATCGCACGTGCCGCGGTGTGGCTGGCGTCGGATCAATCCGACTATGTGGTGGGCACCACGTTGTTCGTGGACGGCGGCATGACGTTGTACCCGGGATTCGCGACCGGCGGTTGATCACGACCGATACCGATCACAGCAGCGCCGGAAGCAAACATGCCAGACACCCACTACGACCTTATTGTCATCGGTAGCGGCCCGGGCGGGGCCGCGCTGGCGCACAGGCTGGCGCCAACCGGCAAGCGGATTCTTCTCCTCGAACGCGGGGATTATCTGCCGCGCTCGCCGGCGAACTGGGATTCGCAAACCGTGTTTGTCGACGGCGCCTATCAGGCATCCGAAACCTGGTACGACAAGGATGGCAAGACCTTTCAGCCGGGCCTGCACTATTACGTGGGCGGAAATTCCAAGGTCTATGGCGCAGCGTTGTTCCGCTTGCGCGAAAAGGACTTCGAGGAAGTCCGGCACAAGGAAGGCATCTCGCCAGCATGGCCGCTCAAGTACGACACGTTCGAGCCGTATTACGCCGAAGCGGAAAGGCTGTTTCACGTCCACGGTCAGCGCGGCGAAGACCCCAACGAGCCACCCTCCAGCAGCCCGTTTCCCTATCCGCCGGTTTCGCACGAGCCGGCCATTCAGGCGCTCAGCGAAAGCCTGACTCAGGACGGTCTGCATCCATTCCACCTGCCGCTGGGCATCCTGCTCGACGAGAAAAACGGCAAGCCAACGTCAACCAGCATATGCATACGTTGCGATGCGTTCGATGGTTTTCCCTGCCTGCTCAACGGCAAGGCCGACGCCCAGGTCATGTGCGTGGATCCTGCGCTCAAGGCGCACTCCAACCTGACCCTGTTGACCGGCGCCTACGTGTCCAGGCTGGAAACCGATGCCACGGGCAAGAGCGTCACGGCCGCGCATGTCATGCGGGACGGTCAGCAGGAACGCTATTCGGCCGACATCGTGGTAGTGGCGTGTGGTGCGCTTTCCACGGCACTCCTGCTGCTGCGTTCGGCCAGCGAGACGCATCCGAAGGGTCTCGCCAACGGCTCCGATCAGGTGGGACGCAACTACATGCGGCACAACCAGTCCATCCTGATGGCGTTGATGCGCGAACCGAACGACACGATTTTCCAGAAGACCCTGGCCGTCAGCGACTATTACTTCGGTGCGGATGACTGGGACTATCCACTCGGGCTCATCCAGATGTGTGCCACATCACACGGCGCGCAGATACGTGGCGAAGCCCTGCCGGGCTGGCTGGAATGGGTGCCGAAAATGCCGTTCGAACAAATGGCGCGACATTCCATGGACTTCTGGTTGTCCAGCGAAGATCTGCCGCGCGCGGAAAATCGCATTTCCTATGACGGCGAGCGCGTCGTGCTCGACATCACGGAAGGCAACATGGAAGCGCACCATCGCCTGAAGAAAAAGCTCGAACAGATGCTGAGCAAGGCCGGCGCGCATCCTGTCCTGCTGGAACGCAGCCTCTACCTCGGCAAGAACATCCCGATCGGCGGCACCGCGCATCAGGCCGGGACGGCGCGCTTCGGCACGGACCCTGCGACCTCCGTTCTCGATCTCGATTGCAAGACGCACGAGCTCGACAATCTTTACCTCACGGATGCCAGCTTCTTTCCGTCGATCGGCGCCGTGAATCCGACCTTGACCATCATCGCCAATGCCCTACGGGTGGCGGACCGCATAAAGCATCGACTAGGTTCATCAGCCAGTACCAAAGCACCTTGACCATAAGAAATTCATCGATGTCCGACGGTAACAGCCTCGACGACCTGTTCTCCAAAGTCTGCGCATGACGTACAAACTATGGAGTTCTGTCCATTAGTGCCTTTCCGCCCAGCAGCAACTGACAGGCAGTATTTGCACCAAATCGACGCATTAACCATCATGGTGCAATGAGCGAGACGGCATGGCGTGCATGGGCGGAGCAGATGGCGACCGGGTTGGCCCGGGTCGATGCCGGGCTGTGCCTGCAGTGGATCAATCCCGCGTTGGCCGAATGGCTGGAGCTGGGGCCGCGCACGGCGGTGGGGCAGTCACTGGGCTTGTTGCTCGCTGATCCAGAGGGGTTGGTGCAGGCGGCGAGGGTGCTGACGGAACAGCGGCCGCAACAATGGCGCGGGATTTCGCTGGTGACGGCCAGTGGCCGCGAAATGACCGCGGATATCGCGCTGCAGCCGCTCGATGGCGGCCTGCTGCTGGAAGTGCATGCACTGGCCGCGCCGCTGTTGACCAGTTCGCCGTTGTCGGCGACGTTGCGCGGTTTTGCGCATGAGGTGAAGAACCCGCTGGCCGGTCTGCGCGGCGCGGCGCAGCTGTTGCAGCGGCGGGTCGGCAGCGAGGATCTGCAGGCGTTGGCTGGACTGATCATCGACGAGGCGGATCGCCTCGGCACGCTGGCCAACCGCCTGCTGCATCACGACGGCGCCCCGCAGTTCGGTCCGGTGAATATCCATCAGCTGCTGGAGCGGCTCACCGACCTGTTGCAGGCCGAGCCTTCGCCGCCACAGCTGCGTCACGATTACGACCCCAGCGTGCCGGATCTGCTCGGTGATGCGGGCCGCTTGCAACAGGTGCTGCTCAATCTCGCGCGCAATGCACTGGAAGCGGACGCGCAGTCGCTTACCCTGCGTACGCGGGTCGAACATGGCGTGCGCCTGGGTGAGCGCGTGCTGCGCATGGCGTTGCGGGTGGATGTGATCGATGACGGCAGCGGTGTGCCCGCACAGCTGCGCGATACGCTGTTCCAGCCGCTGGTGTCCGGTCGCGCTGATGGCACCGGTCTCGGGCTGGCGCTGTCGCGCGAAATAGCGCACGAGCACGGCGGCGAATTGCGCTGCACGAGTCGACCGGGCGAAACGGTGTTCTCCTTATATCTGCCACTGGAACGCGCACATGACTGAAGAAATCTGGATCGTCGACGATGATCGCGGCGTGCGTTTCGTGCTGGCCGAGGCCTTGCGTGATGCCGGCCTCGCGGTATGCGAATTCGGCGAGGTCGCCAGTGCACGTGCGGCGTTGCAGGAAGCACGGCCAGCCCTGTTGCTTACCGACGTGCGCATGCCAGGCGAGGATGGCTTGAGCCTGCTGACCGAATTGCAGGCGCAAGGCATCGGCCCGGTGATCGTGATGAGTGCTTACACCGATGTCGCCACCACTGCGGCGGCGTATCGCGCCGGCGCGGTGGATTACCTGGCCAAGCCGTTCGATCTCGATCAGGCGGTCGCGGTGGTGCAGCGCGCGTTGGCCAGCGCCGCCGCGCCGGCGGTCGTGGCCAGCAATGCCGTCGCATCGAACCATGCGTTGCTCGGCGAGAGTGCGCCGATGCGCGAGGTATTCCGCCTGATTGGCCGCGTCGCGGCGAGCGACCTCAACGTGTTGATCACCGGCGAGACCGGTACTGGCAAGGAGCTGGTGGCACGCGCGCTGCACGAGGAAAGCGCGCGGCGCGGCAAAGCCTTCGTCGCGTTGAACACCGCGGCGATTCCCAGCGAACTGCTGGAGAGCGAACTGTTCGGTCATGAGGCCGGCGCGTTCACCGGCGCCACGCGCCGCCACGCGGGCCGCTTCGAGCAGGCCGAAGGTGGCACGTTGTTCCTCGACGAGATCGGCGACATGCCGCTGGCGCTGCAGACGCGGTTGTTGCGCGTGCTCGCCGGCGGTGAGTTCTACCGTGTCGGTGGGCGTGAACTGATTCGCGGCAACGTGCGCATCGTCGCCGCCACTCATCAGGACCTGGCCACGCGCGTGGCCGCCGGGCAGTTCCGCGCCGACCTGATGCATCGGCTCGACGTGATACGTATCGAACTTCCGCCATTGCGCTCACGGCGCAGCGACATCCCGCTGCTGGCGCAGCACTTCCTCGCGGCGACGACGCAGGAACTGAAACTGGCGCCCAAGCGCTTCTCGCGTGCAGCACTCAAGCTGATCGCGCAGCGCGACTTCCCCGGCAATGTGCGTGAGCTGGAAAACCTGTGCCGGCGCATGGCAGTGATTGCACCAGGTGCGGAGATTCTTCCGGCTGATCTGGGGGCCACCGTCGCGGGTGCCTCAGGCAGCGGCGAATGGACCGATGCCTTGCGCGAGTGGGCAGTCGAGGCGCTGGCCAAGGGCGACGCGGATATCCATGCCCGCGCCCGCGAGGCGCTCGACCAGACTTTGTTGCAGGCGGCACTGCTGGCCAGCGAAGGCCATCGCCAGAACGCTGCGCAGGCACTCGGCGTGGGGCGCAACACGCTTACCCGCAAGCTGGGCGCGTCGCGTACGCGCAGGCGCTAGCTTTTACCTCACCTACCTGGCATGGACATGGTGATGCCAGCAGGCTGGGCTACTGCAGGGCAGCAGCCGATGTCCATACGCGAATGGGATGGCGGATTAGACGAAAATCCGCTGCCTAGTTCAGCGCAGGGCTGACGGCATCCGAACGTATCCGGCCAGGACAAATGCCGCTGACGCGCTTGAAAAGGCGCCGAAACGCCGCTTCGCTGCTATAACCCAATTGTTCGGCAATGCAAGCCACGGATTGCTGCCGGTCGCGCAGCAACTGTTCGGCAACGCTCACCCGCCATTGCGTGACGTATTGCATCGGCGGTATCTGCATCAGCTGGGTAAAGCGTTCCGCGAAGGCCGAACGTGACATGCAGGCGAGCCCAGCCATCGCTTGCATGGTCCATGGGTCCCCAGGGGTTTCATGCACTGCCTGCAATACTTTGCTGATGCGTGCATCGGCTACGGCGGCGAACAAACCGCGTCGTTCACCGGCACGCTTGGCGTAGTCGCAGACGGCGAGCGTGAACATAGCATCGGCAAGCTTGTTAAGCAGTACCTGTCGACCGCCCTGGCCCGCATTGACCACCTCAACCATCATGGTCGACAGCTGTTGGAATGTGTTTCCGGCATCCTTCGAGCGCACCACGAAGCACGCCGGCAGCGCATGGCTGAGCGGGTGATGCGCGTTGCCGAAAAATCTCATTTCACCGCAGATAAGGCTGGTCCGGCCGGCATCTTCCAGGAGCGCCTGCCCATCGACGCTCAATCGATGCGGATCGCCCTGCGGAAACACGACCAGATCGCCGGCTTCCAACTGCACAGCGTGGCCGAGCGCGGCACATTCGACTTTGCATTGACCGGCACCGACCAGATGGAACAGTCCGCAGTGATAGCGTGGTCCATCGAGAAACCACGAGCCGCAGCGATGCAGCTCGGCAACGACGGCCACGCACAGCATCGATTGATTCAGCAGCGACTCGAGTGCCGGCTCGATCAGCGGTGGTCGAGGTTCGCCAGCCAGCATTGGATTGGGTTCGATATACACAGGTGTGTCCTTCCGGCGAGTGGCTCTCATAGCCTCTTTCGCCAAGGACGCGCGGATGGTTACATCGCCCCTGGGGCCGTTGGATGCCTCAGTCCAGTAGCCACCGGCTGATAAGGCCGTCGGCCAGCCATCGATGCAGGAAGCTGGCCATGCGCGGCAAGGCATCTGCAGGATCGTGATACTCGGAGAGGCGCTCGCAGAGGGCAGCGAATGGCTCGCCCTTGATCGCGCCGCTCAGTGCAGACAATTCGTCCATCCCGATGGAGCGGTAGTGCACGGTCAGCGCTTGCCGCCAGACCAGCAGGTGGCGCGCCGCGTCATGACGACGCATTCGTGGGCGCTTGTCGTTGCGATCCGCCGCACGGCGAAAAGCATCGACGTTGTAGTGGGTGGAAAGGATTTGCAGGTGGTTTTGCAGAAGAAGGTGCAGATTTGCCCACGCATGGGCGGATACGCCGGCCAGGTCGGCAGCGGCAAGCACCGGTTCATCGGCGGCATCAAACGAGGTGGAGATGGCCCAGTCCAGGCGTGCCATGTCGGCCAGCGCGGGCTTGTCGCGCCAGGGCAGGCCATATTCCAGGAAGGCCGCGACGCCTGCGCCGTGCCAGCGGATGTTGTAGTGCCCGGACGGGTGCGCCTCGACATAGCGGTCCAGCAAGCTGCCGAAGCGCCGGCCCATCATCACGCCCAGGCCGGGAAATTCGGTGGCCAGTGCATCACGCAGGCGCACGCGGTAACCGTTGCGATAGATTGCCAGACGAGTCGAGGTATCCGCGCGAGCATCATCCTGCAGATCCCGCGACTGTGGCGGCCTGTCGGCAAGCACGGCTTGCAGCATGCGTTGCTGAAGCGCCTGCAGATGGCTCATGCCGCTGCTCGCAGCAGGGGCTTGGCCAGCAAGCGCGCGCAATCGAGTTCGATCAGCAACTCGGCGAGGGGTGGCATATGGTCGTCGCGTTCGATCATCGTCGAGACCATGCCATATCGACGTACTGCCTCGACATAGAGGTTCCACACGTCATCGACGATCGGTGCATCGTGCGTGTCGATCAGCAGCTTCTCGCCATGTTCATGACCGGCCAGATGGAACTGTTGGACGCGCGACGCCGGGATGCCATCCAGGTAGTCCAGCGGCGAAAACCCATGGTTGTGCGCGCTGACATAAATGTTGTTGATATCCAGCAGGATCAGGCAATCGGCGCGCTCGGCCACCGCCGCCAGGAATTGCCATTCCGTCAACTGTGCGTCGGCAAAGCTGATGTAGCTTGAAACATTTTCCAGCAGGATGCGCCGGCCCAGCACGTCCTGCACGCGGCGGACGCGATCGACCACATGCGTCAGGGCCTCTTCGGTATAAGGCAGCGGCATCAAGTCGTGCAGATTGATGCCCTGCACGCCGGTCCAGCACAGATGATCGGAAATCCATGCCGGTTCCACGCGGCGGGCGAGCGCCGAGAGCCGCGCAAGATAACCCTCGTCCAGCGAATCGGTGCCGCCGATCGACATCGACACGCCATGCATCACCAGTGGAAAGCGCTCGCGGAATTTGTCCAGCCACACCAGTGGGCGGCCGCCGGGGATCATGTAATTCTCGGAAACGATTTCCAGCCATTCGACGTTGCCGGGTTCCTCGAGCAGGCTTTCGTAATGCTCGACGCGCAGGCCAAGGCCGTAACCGAGATAGGGCAAGCGATCAGCGTTTTTCTCGATAGTCATGGCTTCGGCAGGCTGCATAGAGATGCGGGAGGAAGGGGCTTTCCGCTGACAGAGCCGGAAAGCCCCGTCGGGCCAATTAGGAAGTCTTGTTGGCCGCCTGGGCAGCGCTACAGTCCGCCTGAGTTTTCTGCATGGTGAAGCCTTGGCCCTTGCAGGAGTTCTGACCCTTGCACGAGTTGCTGGCCTGCTTGCATGCGCCATGGCCCTTGCAGGATGACGAGTTCATGCATTTGACCGCTGCGGAATCACTCGCGCCGCTAGGGGAGGCGACAGCCGACGACATCGAGCTCATGGCAAACAGGCCGGCGACCATCACGGCCATTGCGGCACCGCTGAGTTTGTTGGTTTTCATGGGTAACTCCTGGTAAGTCGTATGGGCCGCAATCAAATGCGGCATGGGAGATGTGTTGCCGGATTGGGCTGCTTTGTCGCCTTGAGCCGACCCCGACGAGCACATCATCGACAGTCGGAGGGGGGCTGGCTGTTCCCGTACATCCCGTTTTTGTGTCTGATCGTCCGGTAGCGAGTGACTGGATGAAGAGCCGGACGCGCGGCAAGAAAGCATGGACGCACGAACATGGCGGCGGTGCCCGTACGCACACAAGATGCCGACTCGTCATGTTTAAGGGACTTTACGATGCGCCAGTTCATCGCTGACAAGGCTTCACGTTTGCTCGAATTGCTTCACGCCAACCGCTGGGTCGGCCCTCTCGTTGTGCGCCTGGTATTCGGCTATTTCTGGCTCGAGACAGGCATCGCCAAAGTGCAGAATCTGGATGGCTTCACCCAGCGCTTTGTCGGCTGGCACATTCCCCATCCAGCCTTCAATGCGGCACTCTCGGCCTGGACCGAGCTGCTGGGTGGCCTCTTTATCCTGCTTGGCTTGTTCACTCGTCTCGTCTGCATTCCGATGATTATCAACATGGCCGTCGCGGTCACCCTGGTGGTGTCAGCCAACTTGATGGGGCTGGACGATTACGTCGAGGCCGATGAGGTGGTCTACAGCCTGATCTTCTTCTGGTTGCTCGTCGCCGGACCGGGCAAGGCCAGTCTCGACACGCTGGTGGCGCGCTGGCTCGGTATTCGCACGCAGGGCTGATTGCATAGGCACATGCGCCTGCGAGTTGCAGTGCCATCGCATCGACGGCGTGATTGGTAACCCGATGCATTCATCTGACGAATGATTGGATGCACCACGTCGCCGCATATTGAAAAAATCACGAGGGCAGCCGTCATCATGAAAAAATATCTCTTGAGCGTGTTCCTGTTGTTGCTGACATGCAGCGCCATGGCAAACGAGGTGCCCTTCAACCAGGCAAAGTTCGACCAGGCCAAGGCCGCCGGCCAGCCGATCGTGGTCTATTTCCATGCGGACTGGTGCCCGACCTGCCGGGTGCAACAGCCCATCGTGGCCCGGCTCGCGGCGGAACCGCAGCTCAAGGCGGTGACGATCTTCGAAGCTGACTTTGACACCGAAACCGCGCTCGAAAAAACGCTGAACGTAAGCCAGCAATCGACCTTCGTGGTCTTCAAAGGCGGCCAAGAAGTTTCGCGTTCCACCGGGCAGACGCAGGAGCCGGCGATCCGCGCAATTTTGCAGAAGGCGCTGTGATGGAATTTGGCCTCGCCACTTATGCGGTGAGTTTCCTGGCCGGCGCCGCTTCGATCCTGTCGCCTTGCGTATTGCCGATCCTGCCGATCCTGATCGCCTCGGCACTGTCCAAACACCGTCTCGGCACGGCGGCGTTGGCACTCGGGCTGGCCCTGTCGTTTACCGTGGTTGGGATTTTCATCTCCACGTTAGGCGCATCGATTGGTCTGGGTACAGAGACACTGCGCCGCGTGGCGGCCACGCTGATGGTGCTGTTCGGTGTGGTGATGTTGTCCCAACGGCTGCAGCTGGCGTTTGCCACCATCAGCGCACGCATCGGTTCCAGTGGGCAGCACGCCCTCGCCTCGATCAAGGGCGAAGGCCTGCCGAGCCAGTTCGCGATCGGATTGCTGCTGGGTCTGGTCTGGAGCCCATGCGTCGGGCCGACGCTTGGCGCCGCTTCCACGCTTGCGGCACAAGGACGGGATCTCGGGCAGATCGCCTTGCTCATGCTCGTGTTCGGGCTCGGTGCAGGCTTGCCACTTCTTCTTCTGGGTGGCCTGTCGCATGCCACCATGATGCGAATTCGCGGCTCGCTGTCTTCGTTCGGGCATGCCGCAAAAGCCGTGATGGGTGGCCTGTTCGTGATCCTCGGCACGCTCATCCTGACCGGCTTCGATCGCAAGCTCGAAGCGCTCCTTCTCTCGATCAGTCCCGACTGGCTGACGCGGTTGACGACTTCACTGTAACGGGCGGCTTTTGCAGCGGGATAACACCTTGGCAGGTTGAGGTGAAGACCATGCCGGGGCTGAGTGCTCAAGCGTCTGATCGGATCAGACGCGACATCGGTTCATGCAGGTGACTGGAATGACGGATACCAGCGCGATCATCGATAGGACAGCACAGCGAACGGCCTTTGTCCTCGCCGGTGGCGGCAGTCTTGGTGCAGTGGAGGTGGGCATGTTGCAGGCTCTGCTCGACTGGGGCGAAACGCCTGCGTTCTTGGTGGGCGCGTCGGCAGGCGCCATCAATGCGGCTTATTTCGCTGCGGATCCTACCTGTGCGGGGGCCGACAAGCTGGAACGGCTCTGGTGTGCGCTTCGCCGCCAGGATGTTTTTCCATTCAACCTGCGCAGCGTGCTCGGCTTGCTGCGCCGTCGCGATTATCTGGTGGAATCGGATGCGCTGCGACGCCTGCTGGAGCGACATCTGCCGTATCGACGACTGGAAGAAGCAGCCATGCCGATTCACATCGTGGCCTCCGATATGTTGACCGGACATGAAGTGTTGCTGTCGTCAGGATCAGTGATTGATGCAGTCCTGGCGAGCACGGCGATCCCAGGCGTTTTTCCGCCCGTGCAGATCGACGCGCGTTTACTGGTCGACGGCGGTGTCGCCAACAACACGCCAATATCCACGGCAGTGAAACTTGGCGCAACACGCATCATCGTGCTGCCCACGGGCTTTGCCTGCGCGCTCAACCAGATGCCAAGCGGGGCCATCGCACGCGCGATGCATGCACTCAGTCTGCTGGTATCACGTCAGCTGGTGCACGATGCGGAGCGGTTTGCAGACAGCATGGTCGAACTGCGGATCGTACCCAGCCTGTGTCCACTCGAAACATCGCCGTATGACTATTCCGTGGCACACACACTCATCGCCCAGGCGAAAGCATGCACACGGCAATGGCTGGATGACGGTGGTCTGGATTGTGCGGCTGTACCGAGGCAGCTACGCGAACACCGTCATTCATGATGATCGGCCCACGACGGGCAGGTATCAGAAGTGATGACCATCACGATGGATACGGCGAACAGGATAGCTATCCGAGCACGATGCGCACCGCATGCGTCTGGCCGTCATCAACCAGCGCCATGGCATCGCCGGCAGCCAGCATTCGGCCATCCAGTTCAACGCTCGTCACACCACGACAAACTTTGCCCGGATTCTCCACGCTGATCTCGTAACGGCTTACATGCTGCTTGCCGCGATGTTTATAGCTGAGCTGGAAGCCCGGCCATTCGCTCGGGATGCATGGATCGATGCGCAGCTTGTCGCCCTGCAAATGGAAGCCAAGCACTGCCTCCAGTCCACCGCGATACAGCCACGCAGCGGAACCGGTGTACCAGGTCCAGCCGCCGCGGCCGGTCAGTGCGCCCACCGAATAGACATCGGCGCAGGCGACATATGGTTCCACCTTGTAGCGTGCCACGGCTGCGGCACTGTCGCTGTGCCGGATCGGATTGAGCAGGTCGAACTGGCCGCCGGCACGGTCGCCGTCGCCGAGTTTCGCCCACGCGAAGATCGACCAGGTCGCGCCATGCGTGTACTGGCCGCCGTTCTCGCGCACGCCGGGCGGATAGCCCTTGATGTAGCCGGGGTTTTCCTTGCTGTGATCAAACGGCGGGGTGAACAGGCGCGCGATCTGGTGCTCGTGATCGACCAGTAGCTGGTCGACCGAAGCCATCGCCTGTGCCGCATATGCGTGGTCGCGCGCACCAGCCATCACGCTCCAAGATTGCGCGATGGTGTCGATCTGGCATTCGTCGCTGGTATGCGAGCCGAGCGGTGCGCCGTCGTCGTAATAGCCGCGCCGATACCACTGGCCGTCCCAGGCTTGTTCCAGCGCCGTGCGCAGATTGTCGGCGTAATCCAGCCAGCGCCCGGCGCGCTCATTTTCGCCGCGTTGCGTCGCACAGGGCGCGAACGCGGCGATAGTGGACAGCAGGAACCAGCCCAGCCAGCTGCTTTCACCACGACCCTGTTCGCCGACCGCATTCATGCCATCGTTCCAGTCGCCGGTGCCGATCAACGGCAGGCCGTGGGCGCCGCGGGTGAGGCTGGAATCCAGCGCGCGGGCGCAATGCTCGTAGATCGAGACTCGCTGGTCTGAGGCCGCCGGTTGGAAGAACGCATCGGTGGCGCTTTCAGGAATTGCCTGGCCCGTGAGGAACGGCAGCACGTCATCCAGCACCGCGCTGTCGCCAGTCACGCCGACATAGTGCATGGCGACATAGGCCAGCCAGATGCGGTCATCGCTGATCTTCGTGCGGATACCCTGGCCACCCGGCGGCAGCCACCAGTGCTGCACGTCGCCTTCGGCAAACTGGCGGCCGGCGGCGCGCAGCAGGTGTTCGCGCGCGAGGTCGGGGCGGCCGACGCACAAAGCCATCACGTCCTGCAGCTGATCGCGGAAGCCATACGCGCCGCTGGCCTGGTAGTACGCCGTGCGCGCCCACAGCCGGCAACCGAGCACCTGGTACAGCAGCCAGTCGTTGAGCAGGATGTCCATTGCCCGATCCGGCGTGCGCACCTGCACCGTGTCGAGCAGGCCATTCCATTGCGTGGCGACATCGGCGAGTACGCTGTCGATATCGGTTGCGCGGTATTTGATGATGAGGGCCTGTGCATCGGCCTCGGAACCCGCATCGCCGAGCATGAAGACGATGTCGATCTGCGTGTCCGGTGGCAGTTCGATCCGCGTCTGCAGCGCACCGCACGGATCCAGCCCGGCACCGAGCCGGTTGGATAGCGGTCGGTCGTCACGCAGCACGGCCGGTCGCGCGATCGTGCCGAGCGGATCGAGGAATTCGCGACGATCGCCGCTCATCGAATGCTGCTGACCGCCTAGATCGATGAATGCCACGCGGTCGCCGAAATCCGCGCGCCACGGGTTGCGCGCAAACAGCGCGCCGGTTGGCTCATCGCGCGAGGTGATCACGTAGGGCGCCGGCGTGGTGCCGTTCGCGCCCAGCGCCCACTCGACATAGCCGGTGATGGACAGCCGACGTGCCCGACCTGAGCGGTTGCACAGGCGGAGTCGTGACAGCTTGATCGAATCGTTCGTCGGCACGCACTGGGTCAGCTCCAGCTCTATACCATGTGCGTCATTGTTGAAGCGGCTCCAGCCCTTGCCATGGGTGGTCGTGTACTTCGCGCCATCCACGCGGATCGGCAGCGCGGTGGCACTCCACAATACGCCGGTGTCTTCGTCGCGCAGGTACAGCGCCTCGTGCGGACTGTCGCTGACCGGATCGTTCGGCCACGGCGTCAGCGGGTTCTGCTGACTGTTCAGCGACCACGCATAACCGCCGCCTTCGGCCGAGACCAGGAAGCCGAACGCGGGATTGGCGATCACATTCACCCACGGCGCCGGCGTGGGGTGTTCGTCGTCGAGGTCGATGCGATAGCTGCGTCCGTTGTCGCTGAAGCCGCCATGGCCGTTGGCGAACTCCGGCTGGCCAGCGGCCGCCGTGGTGGCCGCAGCGGCGGGTGTACTCGCGCGGATGGCCACCGGTATTGCGATCGCTGCTGCTGTGGCGGAGGTGGGTGTGGGCGGCGCGTCGTCGAGCACCACACGGGCCACCGTCAGCAGGCCGTTGCGCAGGTCATCGCTGATCGCGTTGTCACGCAGTGCAAACAGCTCGGCCTTGGGCAACTGATCGCTGGCTTTCAATAGCGCCTGTTGCGTGCTCACCAGTGACGCGATCACGCTTTGCAGTGCATCGCCATCGGTACCGGTGGCGGTGTTCAACAGCACCACGTCGACCGCCAGCCGCTGGCTGCGCCAACAATCCTGCGCCAGCAGCAGCTCCTGCACATGTGGCAGCGCGTCCGAGTGGCCAAGACTCAACAGCACGATCGGACGATCGCCGGAAATGCCCGCCGCCCACAGCGTGGGTGGTCCACCGTGACCGCGCGCCAAGACGTCAGGCGCCGCGCGTTGGCTTGGATCGCTGCACAGCACGGCGTCCATCCAATGCGCAAAGCGCGCCGCCTGGGCGGCATCGATACCGAGCCGTTGCTGCTCGGCTTCGGCATGGTTGGCCGCATCGGCGAACAGCAGCTCGGCAGCATTTGCGTTACCCAGTCGCGCGGCCAGAGCCAGTGCACCCTCACGCGAGTCGGCGAGCTGCGTCCACAGCAGCAAGGTCACGCTGGCGCCGGGACCGAGCGTGACGCGTCGACGCAGGCTGAACACCGGATCGAGCACGCAACCGCTGGTGTTCGACAGCGCGACACCCGGCTGCATCGCCTGCGCCTGGCGCAGCGTGCGGCCACGCCCTAGAAAACACGCGCGGTCGGTTTCGTATTCAGGCGTGGCGTCAGCCGGTTGCCCAACCACCTGCAGCGCGTGCCCCGCCCACACTTCGGCCTCGCTGCTCGCGCGCCGCCGCCGGGTGGCCAGCAACACGCCATGCGCGGCATCCCATTCGGTCTCGACGAACATCTTGGAGAACGCCGGATGCGCGTTGTCGGCACCGATCGGGCCGATCACCAGCTCGGCATACGAGGTGATCGAGAACGTGCGCGTGCGATCGCCGTGATTGCTGAGGGTGAGGCGGCGCAGTTCGATGTCGGCATCATGGGCCACCGCCACGTCCAGCACGCTGTGCAGGCTGTGGTGGCGACGGCTGAAGCTGGCGCGACCGGCGCTGAACACCACCGCGTCATCCGGCATGCGCAGGCCCAGCGGCTGCTGGCTGGCCGACCATGCCGCGCCGCTGTCCTCATCACGCAGCAGCAGGTAACTGCCCCAGGGGTCGCGGGTGGGATCCTCGCGCCAGCGCGTCACCGCCAGGTCATGCCATTGGCTGTAGCCGGAGCCGCTGCTGCTCAGCATCACGCTGTAATGACCGTTCGACAGCAGGGCGTGCTGGCGCGGGTTGATGGTGCGCGAAGAGGGGGATGGCATGGATCGTCCAGGCGGTAGCGGCGAAAGCATCAGCATGCGCCATGTGTCGGCATCCGTGGCGTCAAGACGGCGGCGTCGACCTTTGCTTCACCTTGCCGCAGAGTAGGATGGTGCGATGAATAACCGAAGCGAGCTGTGCTCAGCCAGCGCCCCCGGGTTGACACACAAGGCGCAGCACCAGATCGACCAGCCGTGGAATCCCCGATGACCCAGCTCTCCGCCCTCACGGATGAGGCCCTGCTCGACCGGCTGCAGTGCGCTGCCTTCGGTTACTTCGTGCAGAACATGAATCCGCGCAATGGCCTGGTGGCCGATACCTCGCGCGACAACTCACCGGTCAGCATCGCCGTGGTCGGCTTTGCACTCTCGTCCTATCCGGTGGCGGTGGAGCGTGGCTGGATGGAACGTGCCGATGCGGTCCAGCGCAGTCTCGCGGCGCTGCGTTTCTTCCGCGACAGCGATCAGAGCGGCAGCCCCACGGCAACCGGCTTCAAGGGCTTCTACTATCACTTCCTCGACATCCACACCGGTGCGCGTGTGTGGCAGTCCGAGCTGTCGATGATCGACACGGCGCTGCTGATGGCCGGCGTGCTCACCGCCAGCATGTATTTCACGGCCGATACGCCCGATGAAGCCGAGTTGCGCGAACTGGCCGATTTCCTCTATCGGCGCATCGACTGGTGCTGGGCGCAGGATGACGGTGACACCATCAAACAGGGCTGGAAACCCGAGAGCGGATTCCTGCATTACGGCTGGGAAGGCTACAGCGAGGCAATCGTGCTTTACGTGTTGGCGTTGGGCTCGCCGACCCACCCGATCAAAGGCGATTGCTACACCGCGTGGACGGCTACCTATCAGTGGGAAAATCTGTACAACCACGACTACCTCTACGCTGGTCCGCTGTTCGTCCATCAGTTCTCGCATGCATGGATCGATCTGCGCGACATCCGTGACAGTTTCATGCGCGAGAAGGACTTCGACTATTTCGAGAACAGCCGCAACGCTGTTTCCATCCAGCGCAGGTATACCCAGCTCAATCCGCACGAATTCGCGGGCTACGACGAAAACTGCTGGGGGCTTTCCGCCGGCGACGGTCCCACCGACGAGCAGCCTGACGTGTTCAATGAGGAACGGCGGCTGTTCGGCTACGCGGCACGCGGCGTGCCATACGGCCCGGATGACGGCACGCTGTCGCCATCGGCCGTGCTGGCCTCGCTGCCATTTGCGCCGGAGCGGGTGCTGGAAGCCATGCGCAACATGTTGACACGCTATCCGCAGATGCTGACCGACGATCGGCTGGCCAGCAGCTTCAACCCGACCGTGGGTGCCAGCGTCGAACGGCCGTGGGTGTCGGCAGGTCATTACGGGCTCGATCAGGGCATCGTGTTCATGATGATCGAGAACCACCGCAGCCAGTTCATCTGGCGATTGACGCGCGCTTGCCGCTATATCAGCGACGGCTTGCAGGGCGCCGGATTCGAAGGCGGCTGGTTGCGGCAAGGCCATCCCGGAGGAGCGAACTGATGTCGCCTTTTGATGCGTCAGTCACCACCCCGCAGGATGGCTACGAAGACAAGCGGCTCGCTGACGTGCATCCGCAGGCGTGGGTCAATCCGGAACCGGCGGACCGCTACGCGCTGATCATCGTCGGCGCCGGATCAGCCGGCGTCGCCGCTGCGGAACTGGCCTGCGCCATGGGCGTCAAGGTGGCGATGATCGAACGACACCTGATCGGCGGCACCTGCCTCAACACCGGTTGCGTGCCTTCCAAGGCGCTGATCCGCACTTCGCGACTGTATGCCGAGATGCGTGATGCGGCCCGCTACGGCGCAAAGGTTCCGGACAACATCCAGGTGGACTTTGGCGCGGCGATGGATCGCGTGCGCCGTATCCGCAGCCATCTCAGCGGCGGTTCGTCGGTACGCCGGCTGGCCGCGCTCGGCGTCGACATGTTTTTCGGCAATGCGCGCTTTGCCGGACCGGACACGTTGATGGTGAACGAGCAGAAGCTGCGCTTCGCCAAGGCGATGATCGCCACCGGCACGCGTCCGCATGTACCGATCATCCCGGGACTGCGCGAAGCCGGCTTCCTGACCAATGCCAACGTCTTCAACCTGACCGAACTGCCGCAGCGCCTGTTGGTGATCGGTGGCGGTCCCGTCGGCTGCGAACTGGCCCAGGCCTTTCGTCATCTGGGTGCGCAAGTCACCATCGTGCAGGACAAGCCGCTGTTCCTCGAAAAGGAGGAACGCGACGCCGCGCAGATCCTCTCCGATGCCTTCGCGCGTGACGGCCTCGAAGTGCGGCTCAATACCGAGGTCACCGCCGTGCGTGTGGAAAACGGCCGCAAGCTGGTCGATCTGGTCAGCGCCGATTACCACAGCACCATCGAAGTCGACGCGATCCTCACCGGCGTCGGCCGCGCGCCGAACGTGCAGGGGCTGGATCTGGAAGCAGCGGGCGTCGACTACGATGCCGCCGATGGCATCGCGGTCGACGATTTCCTGTGTACCAGCAATCCGCGCATCTATGCCGCCGGCGATGTCTGTCTCGAGGAGCAGTACACCGACACCGCGGCCGCCTCGGCGCGCATCGTGGTGCACAACGCCTTGATGCGGGGACGCAAGCGCCTGAGCAAACTCGTCATTCCGTGGTGTACCTATACCGATCCGGAAATCTCCCATGTCGGCATGTACGTGCGCGAAGCCAATCGCAAAGGCATCCCGGTCAAGACCTTTACCGTGCCGATGCACCAGATCGATCGTGCCGTGACCGATAGCGAGGAGATCGGCTTCGTGAAAATCCATATCCGCGACGGCACCGACACCATTCTCGGCGCCACCATCGTGGCCCGCCATGCCGGCGAGATGATCAACGAGATCACCCTGGCCATGGTCGCCGGCATCGGCCTGCGCACGCTGGCGAAAGTCATCCACGCCTATCCTACCCAGGCCGAGGCGATCCGCGAAGCCGCCAAGGCCTATGTCCGTACCCGTATCACCCAGCGGCTGCGCGCAAGGTTGCAGCGCTGGCTGGCACGCTGACTGGCATGTCCATGCAGGCCGGCTGCGCTCACGCCGATTTATCGGTGGTCCGCGTAGGATGGCCAGCTTGTTATCTCGTCACTTCAAACTAAGGACACGTTATGGAACTTGGCATGATCGGTCTCGGCAAGATGGGCGCCTATATGACGGAGCGCCTGGTCAAGGGTGGCCACAAGGTGACCGGCTTCGATCCGAACGCGGATGCGCGCAAGGCGGTGGAAGCGAAAGGTGCAGGCTCGGCCGATTCGCTGCAGGCTCTGGTCAAGGCGCTGCCTACGCCGCGAGCGGTGTGGCTGATGGTGCCGTCCGGCAAGGTCACCGATGACACCGTCAACGCACTGCTGCCGTTGCTGGCCAAGGGCGACACCGTAATCGATGGCGGCAACTCCAACTACAAGGACACCGTGCGCCGCGCGAAGCTCTACGCCGACAACGGCCTGGACTACGTCGACTGCGGCACCAGCGGTGGCGTGTGGGGCCTGAAAGAGGGCTACAGCATGATGGTCGGTGGCGACGAGAAAACCGTCGATGCCTTGAAACCGATCTTCGAGACGCTGGCACCGGCCAAGGATCAGGGCTGGGGCCGCGTCGGTCCGGTCGGTTCCGGCCACTTCACCAAGATGGTCCACAACGGCATCGAATACGGCCTGATGCAGGCGTATGCCGAAGGCTTCTCGATCCTGCAGCACAAGCAGGAGTTCGGCCTCGACCTCAAGCAGATCGGCGAGATCTGGCGCTATGGCAGCGTGGTCCGTTCATGGCTGCTCGACCTGACCACCGACGCGCTCGGCAAGAATCCCAAGATGGACGGCATCGCGCCGTACGTCGTCGATTCCGGCGAAGGCCGCTGGACGGTGGACGAGGCGATCGACCTCAACGTGCCCGCCCCGATCATCACCGCTTCGCTGATCGAGCGGCTGCGCTCGCGCGACACCGAATCGTTCTCCGACAAATTGCTGGCGGCGATGCGCAATGAGTTCGGCGGCCATGAGATCAAGTCCGAAGCGAAGTGATGCTGCGGTTTGGAGCACTGGTTGCAAGTAACGTCTGAATCAAGCGGCGCGCGTTATGCGCGCCGCTTTGACGAAAGCTCAGGCACCTTCGTTCTTTCTCAGAAGGAACACCGGTAAATCGGTGGTTGGCGGCACTGCGCCGATTGCGTACAGCATGTCTGCCACATGGCCGCGGTGGTATGTCGTGTGGTTGACGACATGGAGCAGGATGTTTGCGCGGCTCATGGAGCCATTGCCGCCGCCAATGAAGGTGAAGTCGACCACCTGCTCGCACGCCGGGTCCGTCAGCGAGTCGGCGTATTCGATGTACCACGCATCCAGCGCCTGCTGGATCTTCCGTAACCCGGCAAGCGGCGGATGCGTTTCCGGGTTGCGCGTGACAAACCCGTGCGGCTTGCCTTCCAGGTGCGCCCGCCAGACCTGATCCATGGCGCGCACATGATTAATCGTGCGCAGGATGCTGCCGAAGACGATCGGGCGTGGAGCAACAAGTTCCCGCTCGGACAGTTGCGCAAGGGCGGTGTAAAAAAGATCGTCAGCCCATGCCTTGTAGCGCGTCAGAGTTTGTAAGTTGTTCATTGGAAGAGTGGCTGTCGCCTGAGTTAAGCAGCATGTGTTGCGCCCGCCCGCCTGAAGAAGTTATCGGGCACCGCCGTGCTGCGTCATTTCCTGAAGTCAGTCGCTTGTTCAAGCTGATGGATGGAGTCCTGGATATCCTCCAGCTTGGCTGCAAGTACGGCTTGCGCGTCGTAGAGGCCGCGATTGTAGAAGTACGCACCTATCTCCTGTGCGAAGAAATCCAGCAGAAATTCCGCATCGAAACTTCCGATCTTCTGCTTCAGCTCTTCCGAGAAGTACAGCTTGATCTTGCGAACAATCAGATCTTTCTCTTCACTGGAAAATTTGATGATTTCCATAGTTGTCGATGCTGCCTGACGCTGGAGTTATGCCGTGCTGCGAAGCGGTGTCGGCTCGTACGCATGGTCAGGCCGTGGAGAGCGCACTGACCATGACGTAATACCCGTCCGGATCCCGGAGCGAGAACTCCATGGTTCCCGTGTTCGGGTTCCTGTGTGGCTCCTCTTCGAGCCGAGTGACGAGCGCGCGCGCCCTTGGCAGCGCCATGTCGAAATCGTCCACACGGAAAAACAGGATGAGGCCGTTGCCAGGCTTCCCGTGAGCGGGGCTCATCAAGGAGGGATGCTCGTGGGCACCCCATGCGTGAAGGCAGAGCAAAACCGTGCCATCCGAGTCGAGGATTTGCCCGAAGTCGTCATGGGCGGGACGTGTTTCCGTCTGGCCAAAGAGCGACTGGTACCATTTGAAGCTGCCAGCCACATTTTCAACCCCGATGATCGTCCATGTGCGCTTCATTTGGTGTCCTCCTATGGCCTAGCGCTGGAATTGAGCGGCGGCGTAGCCGTCCGCCTCGAATGACTGGTTAGGGCGGAACTACAACGAAGCGCCCGCCGGAAACTTTAAATGTTTCGACCGCTGGTACTGTCGGACAGCATAGAGGGTCGGAGTTGCCTACCGTCAGGCCGCTGATCTTGATGACCCCATTAGAAAGGGCGATTATCCCCTACTTGACATTTCATCGTGACGCTCCTATGCTGTGTTCCAAGGCATCAGGGAACACACGGTCATGGCCAAGAACGCACCGATTCACCAGCTCAGCATCCGCCAGTTTGAGGTGATGTTCCCGGACGATGACGCGTGCAAGGCGTTTCTTGTAACGCAACGCTGGCCGACTGGTGTGTGCTGCCCGCGATGCGGCAGCTTGGCCGTGAAGGAACATGGCACCAAGTCCTTTCATTGGGTTTGCTACGACTGCGCGACTGATTCCAGCTACCGTTTCTCCGTGACAGTCGGGACGATCTTCGAGAACACCAATATCCCGCTGCGCCAGTGGTTCCAAGTGATCCACCTGATGCTCACCAGCAAGAAGGGCATGAGCGCCCTGCAAATCTTCCGGCTGCTTGGCTTCGGCTCCTACAAGACCGCATGGAGCATGTGCCATCGCATCCGTGCTGGCATGGCTGACGAAGACTTCCAGCAGCTCATGGGTATCGTCGAAGTCGACGAGACCTACGTGGGCGGCAAAGCCAAGAACCGGCACAAGGACAAGCGCGGCGGTCCCGGTGGTACGGGTTCCGCTGGTGGTACAGGTGGCACAGGCAAAGCCATCGTGATCGGCGCGGTGCGTCGCAAAGGCAGCGTCGTTGCTCGCGTGATCCAGAAGGCCAGCAGTGAGGCCCTGACACGCTTTGTTCGTGAGGCCGTGTCGCAGAAGGTGAGCCTGCTCTGCACCGATACTCACCGGGGCTATGCGCCGCTGGGCTTGGATTACCCGCACGGTGTCGTGAATCACACCGCAGGACAGTACGTGGTCGGCGCGATTCATACCAACACCATCGAAGGTTTCTGGTCGTTATTCAAGCGCGGCATCATGGGTTCCTATCACAAGGTCAGTGCCAAATATCTGCCGCTGTACGTTGCCGAGTTCCAGTTCCGTTACAACAACCGCAAGAATCCTGAAATCTTCCAAGCGGCCATTCAGGGGTGCTGAACATGCGCAAGCTGGTCGCGGTCTCATTGGCTATGATGTTGGCTGTAGGCGCTGCATCAGCCGAAAACCAGCCAAACGGAAACAGCAAAAAAGATAGCGGCCAAGACCGACAGCAAGCTTCCCAGAGTGCGGTGCTTGCCATAAAGGAACATACCGCCCCAACCCAAAGCAGCAGTGATAGCGCCGAGGCACAATCCGAAACCGATAAAAAAATTACCAAGTACACGGGAAAGCTTGCTAGCTATACGCTCGCCCTCGATATCCTCACGGGCTTCTTGGTTCTCGGCGGAATAGCGCAAGGCGTTCTTATTGGTCGACAAATTAAACTTTCGCGCGAAGAATTTGCCGCCTCCCATCGACCCAAAATCCGTATTCGTAGAATCGACAATATGGTTTTTGCGATCGATCAACCAATAACGGCAACGATTCAAGTCTCCAACGTAGGAGAAACCAATGCAAAAATTTTCAGCGTTGGGATAGACATATTTTTTAGATATCCACCCGGCGGAGCAGAAGAATTTGACGCCACTCCAAATACTCTTATTCAAGTAGTCCCGCCGGGTATGGGTGCATCCATAGACGTTAAATGTCGTAACCTCAAAAACATTGAGGTTGAGCAATTCAAAGCTGGTATTTATGAATTGTGTGCCCTCGGACATATCGCCTATGAAGATGGGGCAGGCATCAAACGAAACACAAGTTTTTTCCGAATTTATGATCGGACTAGCAGTCGCTTTGTTGCAGCACCCAATGATCCCCGCCAAGGCGATAGAGAATACGAAGATTAAAACGCTGGCCTGTCGCTTTGAGCCTAATAGGCGTCGGGCCGTAATGTCAAGTAGGGGATAATCGCCCTTATTAGACCCCCGATCGGGGCATATGCAACGGATGTTCAGGACTTGAAGGCACGGCGTCAAACGATTGAAACCTTGTCTAGTCAATGCTTTGGCTGATGGCGGAGCGCATCTGTAGCGACGTGTTGCACCGTTGCATATTGCACGAATTGGCGTGCTATCTCTTATCACCCACAATCCGGAGTAATAAACACCGCCGTTTTGGGCTGTTTGCTGGTGTGGCGCTTGCGCGCGTTCAGCCAAGCCGCAGCAGCTTGCGCACGGCGGGTAGATTGCGTCGGCTGATTTCTGGACTGAGTTCGGTGCCATCGAGTCGTGCCAGGACGCGGCCGTCAGCGAGGGTTTTCACGCCGAGCAGGCGCGATGGGGGAACCAGGCAGTTGCGGTGCAGGCGGATCAGCTGATCGGGGTAGGTTTCTTCCAGCTGGCGCAGGGATTCCTCGATCAGCAGTTCGCCGCGGAGGTGTTGCACCACGACGTATTTTTCTTCGGCGAGTAGGCTGATCACTTCGTTCAGTGCGATGCGGATCTGTTCACCACGCATCCGGCCATGCAGATAGGCGACCGGTTCGCGCGGCGCATCGGCAAGCCGTCGCTGTGCACGTTGCAGCGCATCGCGCAGTCGCTCCAGCCGCACAGGTTTGAGCAGGTAATCGACCGCACCCAGTTCGAACGCCTGTATCGCGTGTGTTTCGTAAGCGGTGCAGAAAATCACCTGGGCGCGTGTGCGCCCGGACAAGCGCTGTGCCAGCGCGGTGCCGCTGAGGCCGGGCATGTTGATGTCCAGCAGCAGGACATCCGGGCGCAGTTCACCAAGTGAAGCAAGTGCAGTTTCACCGTCGCCGACGCTGCCGACGATTTCCACGTCGTCGCATTCGCCGAGCAGTGCGGCCAGGCGTGCGCGAGCCAGTGGCTCGTCGTCGACGATCAGCACGCGCATCACGCCGACGGTCCCGGCAATTGCAGCAGGACCACGAAGCTATCGCCCTGGACTCCCGCCTGTACCTTGGCATTTGGTCCATAGCGATAGGCGATGCGCTGGCGCACGCTGTCCAGACCGTGACCGTTGCCGGGCGAAGCGGGGCTGGTGGGCAGCGGATTGATGATCTCGATGCGGATGCCGTTGCCGTCGCGGCGCCCGCGCAGGATCACCTCGCCACCTTCGAGCAGCGGCTGGATGCCGTGGCGTATCGCGTTCTCCACCAGTGTCTGTAGCAGCAGTCGTGGCAGCGGGAATTCGGTGGGCAGATCCTCCAGTTCGCGGCGCACATGCAGGCGCGCGCCAAGGCGCAGCTGCTCGATCGCCAGGTAACGCTCGATCAGTGCCAGCTCATCACCCAGCGTGTCGTCGCCATTGTCGTGCTGACCCAGCGCGGCGCGGAACAGTTCGGACAGATCCTCCACCGTGCGTTCGGCCGCCGCCGGATCAACGCGGATCAGCGCGGCCACGGTGTTCATGCTGTTGAACAGGAAGTGCGGGCGGATGCGTGCCTGCAAGGCCTCGACCTGGGCCCGCGTGACCGCCGCGAGCCGCGCCTGCCACTGTGCCAGCACATAGAAGTAACGCAGCATCGCCGCACCAAGCAATGCCGCGATAAATGCGTTGTCGCGCACGAAGGCTGGCGTGCTGCTGCCGATCAGATGCATCTGCAGCGAGCTGTCGAGCCAGCGCGCCACGATGCTGGCGACGGTGACGATCAGCACGATCAGCAGCCACACACCGAGATAAGGCGTAAGGCCGGGCAGCCGTTGCAGCAGTGGCCGCAATTTGCACAGCACCACTGTAAACACCAGCACCAGCCAGGTCACGAACAGCATGCTGACGCTGTAGGCCGACCAGTCGCGCTGGTTGTCGCGGGCCAGCCAGATCACCGTTACCGTCAGTGCACCCACCACGAATAATGCGAACAAGGCCGGTAGTCCGCAGAAATCCGGCAACGGGCTGTGCTCGGCGCGGCCGCGGTGGCCGCTGGTGGACGTGGGTACGCGCATGCGGGCAAGTATGCCGCATGCGCGGGCGTGGTTATGCCAGGTGCTGACCGAGCCAGTAGCGCAGGTCGCTGATTTCTTCGGGGCAGACCGCGTGCGCCATCAGGTAGGTATGCCATTCCACGGCATAGCCGAGCGACTTCAGCAGGTCGCGCGAATCGATGCCGCGCTGCAGGATGACCACAGGATCGACGCTGCCGTGGCCCCAGAAAATCGGAATCGCCGCATTCGCCGCGCTGCGTTCGCCGGGCTGTGCGACATAAGCGGGCAGATAGGTCGACAGCGCGATGATGCCGGCCAGCTTTTCCGCATGCTTCAGGCCGGCCGCCAGGGCGATCGCGCCACCCTGCGAGAAGCCCGCGAGCAGGATCCGCTCACTCGGTACGCCGCGCTGATGCTCGCGTGCAATAAGGGTCTCCACCTCGCTGACCGAGGCGCGCATGCCCGCCTCGTCCTGCCGTGCATTGAGATCGAACGCGGCGATGTCGTACCAGGCGCGCATCGACATGCCGTTGTTGATCGTCACCGGCCGTACCGGCGCATGCGGAAACACGAAGCGCAGCGCCGGCCACGCGCGATCCACCAGTTGCGGCACGATCGGCGCAAAGTCATTGCCGTCGGCGCCCAGCCCATGCAGCCAGATCACGCTGTGGCTGGGGTTGGCGGCGGTTTCGATCTCGAAGGCGGGCAGGGTCATGGCGTGATCGTGATTGATTAAGTAAGGGTGAAGGCTGCATCGTAACAGTCACCTCCACCCGCGTGACTCAGGTCGCCAGCTTCCCGCGCAACTGCGCCAATCCACTGTAAGCATGCCGACTTGCCAACTTCCGTATCGCGCCCGCGGCCCATCCGAAGGCACGAGTAGCCATCAACGGAAATAGTGCGGCACGAACTGGCTGGTATTGCGGGTGACCGCATCAACATCCTCGCGCATGCCGATGCCGGCGGCGATGCCACCGATCACCCAGGCGCCGACCAGCGCATGGCGGCCATCAAAGCGTGGCAGCGGGGCAAATGCCTGGAAGACGCACGGCTCTGCCGTGGCGATGGGGTTCTCGTGCGCGGCCAACACATGCACGCCCTGTCCTTCGCGGCCCCAATACGGTTTCTGTACCACCGCTCCGGCGAGGTCCGCGCGACGGCGGCTGGCCGGCAGCAGATTGGGGTGGCCGGGGAAGAACTCCCATAGCAGCGGCAGGATCGCCTTGTTCGAGAGCAGCATCTTCCACGGCGGCTCGATCCATTGCAGCCGCGTCTGCGGCAGATGCTGCGCGAATGGTTCGGCCAGCATCCACTCCCAGGGATAAAGCTTGAAAAGGCGCCCGATCGGGAGGTTCTCGAGGTCGATGAAGTCGCGCCCGCTCCAGCCGATCTGCTCGATATCCAGCGCCTGCACGGCATGGCCGGCTTGCAGGCAGGTATCGAGCAGGTAGTCGCAGGCGGCGGCGTCCTCGGGGTTTTCGTAGCTGGCGGCGAAGTGCATGGTCGAGCGCGGCGGCAGAACTTGCCGCCAGCATTCCACCAGGCGTTCGTGGATCGAGTTGAACTGGTCGGCGCCCGGCTGCGTCTCCGTGAGCCAGTACCACTGCACCACGCTGGCTTCGAGCAGGGCGGTAGGCGTGTCGGCGTTGTATTCGAGCAGCTTGGGCGCGCCGTGGCCGGTATAGCTCAAGTCCATGCGTCCATACATAGCAGGATCGCGGTTGCGCCAACTGTGTTCGATCAGGGCTGCGGCACGCTCGTCCAGCCCCAGCTCGGCGTAACGGCCGGTGCGCACGATGCGATCCACGGCCTCAAGGCACAACCCATGCAGCTCGGTGATGGCTGCTTCCAGCATATCGATCTGCTCGCTGTCGAAGACGTAACAGACATCCTCGCGCCAGTACGGTGCGCCGTCGAGCGTGTGGAAATGGAAGCCCAGCGACTCGACGCGGGCCGGCCAGTCCGGTCGTGCGACGATCCGCTCGCGACGCATCAACCGCCTCGCGCGGAAATGCGGCCGCTGCGGCCGAAACCACCACGACTGCCGAGTTCGACCCCACTGGGACCGGCTTCGCCGAGAGTATGCGCCGCGCCGAAACCGCCGCTGCGGCCTGGGCCAGGATCGCTGGCATCCTGGGTAGTGCTGCTGCCCCGGCTGCGGTACCAGGGACCGTAATAGGAGGTGCCGCCGCTACCGCTGAGCGGAGTGTCGGAATTGCACTGCTCTAGCGAGTAGTCGCTCGTGCAATCCTGCAGGTTGCGGTAGCGGTTGCGCTGCACGTCGGTACCGCTGTGCTGCAACAGCGCAAAGCCGAGTGTGCCGGCCAATACCAGCGGTACGGCCAGCGAACGGCGTTGCGCGGAGCTGTCGGTGGCCGTCCCCGGATGAGTTCCATGAGGTGGCGGCGGCCGTGGGTAGCGGCGTTGTGTATCCATCGACACTAACTCATCGCTGCCGCGGCAATCAGGCCGACCACCACGCTGGCCAGCGCCACCATCAGCGCCATCGCCAGATGGTCCTGCTCGATCTGTGCCGGCAAGTCACGCAACAGCAGGTGCAGCAGGGCGAATGCGGACAGCTGTATCAACAGCGCAATGCCGCCCCACACCGCAAGATCGAGCAGGCTCACGCTGTGCGCGATCGCGCTGGCCAGCGGCAGCACGAAACCGAGCACGGCGCCGCACAGGCTTACCGCGGCACTGACGTTGCCGGCGCGGATAAGGCGGATTTCGCGTACCGGGGTAAGCCAGACGTAGCAGATAACGAACAGCGCGAGCAGCAGCAAACTGGTCGCGAAATAGGCCAGGAAGGCCGGCAACGTACTCAGACTGGACAGCATGGATTCCCTTCCCCCCAGAAGGTTGAGTGTCCATTATGCCGAAGCTTGCGCGGTGCGCCAGAGTCCGGCGGTTTTGGCCGGCGCCGACCCCTGACTTATGGCATGGGCTGCCACGCGCTGCCGCCATGCTCGGCTATGCTGGTTTTTTGCCTGTGGGGATACATCCATGCGTCGAGTGTTGCTTGCCGGCCTGATCGCCTTCTGTGTGCTGCCTGCGGCCGCCGCCACGCCGTCGGTCGCGATCACGGGGTCGCTCGACATGGAAACCATCATGGCCAATCCCGACTGGATCGGGCAGTCGGTGGAGACGCCGTACTGGAGCGTGGACGGGCGCAGCCTGTACTACTCGGTCAAGCGCGACGGCGGCCCGGTGCGTGACCTGTATCGCGTCGATCCGGCCAGCGGCAACAGCGTGAAGCTCGATCCGGCCGCGATGGCACGGGCCGACGGCCCGGCGGTGTTCGATCGCACCCATCAGCACGCAGCGTTCATCCTGCACGGTGACGTGTTCGTGGTCGATCTGGCCAGTGGCCGGCGGCAGCAGGTGACGCGCACGCCGCAGGAAAAATCCTCGCCGCAGTTTTCCGCCGATGGCCGCGCGCTGCAGTACCGCGACGGCAATGACTGGTACAGCTACGACCTGACCAGTGGGGTCGCCGCTCCGGTGGCGGTGCTCAACTTCGCCGACGATCCGCAGGCCAAGCAGCCCGACCAACTGGGCGACTTGCAGCTGGGCCTGTTCAAGACGCTGCGCGAGATCAAGGCCGACAAGCAGGCCCTGCACGACGAGGACAAGGTACTCGATGCCGCCGATCCAGGCCGTGCGCCGGCGCCGTTCTGGCTGGGCGACAAGTCCCGCGTCGTGGATACCGAGCTGTCGCCGGATGGCCGCTGGCTGCTGCTGGTGACGGCGCCGAAGGACTACGCCAAGGGCGAGGCACCGCAGGTCAATCATTACGTCACCGACAGCGGCTATACCGAGCCGCAGAAGGCGCGTACCTATGTCGGCCACAATGACCCGGCACCGCAGTCGCTGCTGCTGCTGGATCTGCGCAACCACCAGCAGTACCCGCTGAAGACCGACACCTTGCCGGGCATCAAGGACGATCCGCTCAAAGCACTGCGTAGCCAGGCCGTGGCCGCGCTGGACAAGGCCGGCAAGCAGGACGAGGCGAAGGCATTGAAGGCGCCCGACGTGCGCCCGGTGCGTATCGTCGCCAATGCCGAGGACGGCGGTGGCGGCGGCATCGTGTGGAGTGACGACGGCAGTCATCTCGCCATCCAGTTGCGCGCGATCGACAACAAGGATCGCTGGATCACCAGCGTCGATTTCGCCCGCCACGCGCTGGTCAACCAGCAGCGGCTCACCGACAACGCGTGGATCAACTGGAACTTCAACGATTTCGGCTGGCTCAAGGACAACCACACGCTGTGGTACATGAGCGAGGAAACCGGCTATTCGCAGCTCTACAGCAAGCCGCTCGACGGCGGTGCCAGGGCGCTGACGTCCGGCAAGTTCGAGGTCAGCCATCCGCTGCTCAGCGATGACGGCAAGTGGTTCTACGTGCGCACTAACCAGGTCGCGCCGTACAGCTACGACGTGTACCGCCTGCCGGTTGGCGGCGGTGCGTTGAGCCGTATCACTCACTATCAAGGCATGGACGACTTCAAGCTGTCGCCGGATGGCAGCCAGCTGGCCGTGCTGCATTCCGCGCCGTACGTGTTCCCGCAGTTGGCGGTGCAGTCGAGTGCTGGCGGCGATCCGCGTGAACTGACCAGCACGATGAAGGCGGCGTACACCGCGCATGCTTGGATCGCGCCGAAGATCGTCGAAGTGCCTTCATCGCATGGTGCCGGCGTGATCTATGCGAAGTACTACGGCCCCGCCAACGAAGCCGCTGCCGCTTCACGCCCGGCTGTACTTTTCGTGCATGGTGCCGGCTACCTGCAGGACGTCACGCTGTCGTCGACCTATTACTTCCGCGAGCAGATGTTCAACAACCTGCTGGTGCAACAGGGTTATGTCGTACTCGACATGGACTACCGCGCCTCCGAAGGTTACGGCCGCGCCTGGCGCACCGCGATCTACGAACACATGGGCCATCCGGAACTGGAAGACCTGCTCGACGGCAAGGCCTGGCTGGTGAAAAACCATGGCGTCGATCCGGAGCGTGTCGGCATCTATGGCGGCAGCTACGGCGGCTTCATGACCGAGATGGCGATCCTGCGTGCGCCGGGCGAATTCGCCGCCGGTGCCGCGCTGCGCGCGCCATCGGACTGGACCAGCTACAACCACGAATACACCGCCAACATCCTCAACGACCCGCAGCTCGATCCTGAGGCGTACAAGACCAGCTCGCCGATCGAGTTCGCCAACAACCTGCGCGACCCGCTGCTGATCGAACACGGCCTGATCGACGACAACGTGATGGCCAGCGACTCGATCCGCCTGTACCAGCGCTTCATCGAGCTGCACAAGCAGAACTTCTGGATCTCGCTGTACCCGCTGGAACGCCACGGCTTCGAGCATCCGGATTCGTGGTACGACGAATACCGGCGGATCGATGAGTTGTTCAATACGTATGTGAAGCCGGAGAAAAGTGGCAACTGATCAGCCGCAATGGTGCGCCGCATGCTGACGAAATATGTTGCCAGAGGCTTGGTATGGCTGCTTGCGATCGCGTTGTGCGCATACGTAGTTGTATGCGCACTGCTGTTCTTGTTTCAGCGCTCATTTATCTATCACCCTACGCCTGCATCGGTGGACACGGCCACCCAGACGACGAGCTTTCAAAGAGAGGGCGCTGACCTCGTTGTTTCCATCCATTCGGATGCGGGGTCCCATGCAGTCCTTTACTTCGGCGGCAATGGCGAGGACGTCTCTCAATCACTTCCGTTATTGGTGGAGGCCTTCCCCCACACCGCGATTTACGCTTTGCACTACCGTGGTTATGGCGGCAGCACGGGCAAGCCCACAGAGAAAAATCTTGTTGCTGATGGCATCGCGCTGTTTGACGCAATCCATAAAGAGCATGAAGACGTTACGGTGATCGGCCGCAGCCTTGGCAGCGGAATAGCGATTCATGTGGCAAGCCTGCGCCCGGCATCACGCCTTGTTCTGGTGACGCCTTACAACAGCATTTTAGAGCTGGCAGCCGAGCGCTTTAAGTTCTTGCCGATCAACCTGCTTTTGCGGGACAAATACGAATCGTGGCGGTTTGCACCTCGAATTTCTGTCCCGACGACGATCATTGCGGCGGAAAATGATGGCGTCATTCCGATGCCAAGTACGCAGCGATTGCTGGCCCATTTCAAGGCCGGAATTGTGTCGTTTATTGTCATATCTGATGCTGGACACAACGATATCTCAGACCATCCTGAGTACGTGCCTGCATTGCGCAATACCGTGAGCCTTGGCGAAGCCATACATTAGGGAAATGCGTATGCATGGCCCAGCAGCAGTTGCTTTTGCACGCAGGAAAACGGAATCAGGTGGCCTGGCGTAATCCGGCCGCTTCGCGCGCCAGCAACTCAATCGCGGACCAGTCGCCACTCGTGAGCAGGTTGGCTGGGGTCAGCCATGAGCCACCGACGCAGATCACGTTGGGCAGGGCAAGGAAATCCGGTGCGCTGGCGAGGCCGATGCCACCGGTGGGGCAGAAGCGGATCAGTGGCAGTGGGCTGGCCCAGGCACCGAGCAGCTTGTGGCCGCCAGCCGGCACCGCCGGGAAGAACTTCAGGTGGCGATAGCCGCGCTCGAGCAGGCTCATCGCCTCACTGGCGGTAGCGGCACCGGGCAGCAGTGGCAATTCGCTGTCGTCGGCAGCATCGAGCAGATACGGCGACACGCCGGGCGATACCGCGAAGCGCGCGCCGGCTTGTTGCGCGGCCTTCAGATCACGCGCGCTGAGCACGGTGCCGACGCCGATAACGGCACCTTCCACTTCGGCGGCAATCGCGCGAATCGCATCCAGTGCGGCCGCCGTGCGCAAGGTCACTTCGATCGCTGGCGTGCCACCGGCGACGAGGGCGCGCGCCATCGGCACCGCGGCGCGCACATCGTCGATCACCACCACCGGGATCACTGGCGCCAGTCGCATGGTGGCTTCGACGTGTTGCTGCTTGAGTTCGATGTTGCTCATGGATTCACTCGCCAAGTAAGTGGATTTGTGCAGGAGCGCACCTTGTGCGCGATGTCTTTGGGGATACGACGCAGGGCATTCGCTACAGGGATTGGGTTACAACACGCCCGCGCCGAGATCGGCGGTGGTCGCGGCCTGACGGAACAGGCCAAACAGCTCACGGCCCATGCCGCTGTGCTGGGCGGACAGGTCGGCGGTGTGCGGCAGGCGCGCATCCAGTTCGTGAGCTTCCATCAGGACGTCCAGACGGCCATTCACGGCATCGAGACGGATCATGTCGCCGTTGCGGATCTTGGAGATATTGCCGCCGGCTACCGCTTCGGGCGTCACGTGGATCGCGGCGGGTACGCGACCGGAAGCGCCGGACATGCGCCCATCGGTGAGCAGTGCGATGCGGTGGCCGCGATCCTGTAGCAGGGTCAGCGCCGGCGTGAGTTTGTGCAGCTCGGGCATGCCGTTCGCCTGTGGGCCCTGGAAGCGCACCACCGCCACGAAATCGCGGTTGAGCTCGCCGCGCTTGAATGCCGCGGGCAGTTCGTCCTGATCGTGGAACACGATCGCTGGCGCCTCGATCACCAGCCGGTCGTCCGGTACGGAAGACACCTTGATCACCGCGCGGCCGAGATTGCCTTGCAGCATGCGCAGGCCACCGTCGGCGCGAAATGGTTCGTCGATGCCGCGCAGTACGCCGCGGTTGCCGCTTTGCTTCGACACCGGCGTCCAGTGCAATGCGCCGGCCGCGTCGAGTTGCGGAATCTGCGCATAGCAGTCCATGCCGGTGCCGAAGATGGTGTTTACGTTTGCGTGCAGCAGGCCGGCACCGAGCAACTGGTCGATCAGGAAGGCCATGCCGCCCGCTTCGTGGAACTGGTTCACGTCGGCGTAGCCGTTCGGATACACGCGCGCCAGCAACGGGATCACGCCGGACAGCGCGTCGAAATCGTCCCAGCGCAATAGGATGCCGGCAGCGTGCGCGATCGCCACCAGATGCAGCAGGTGATTGGTGGAGCCACCGGTGGCGTGCAGGCCGATCACGCCGTTGATGATCGCGCGCTCGTCGATAATGTGGCCGATGGGAAGATAGCTTTCGCCCAGCGCGCTGAGCGCATTGACCCGGCGCACCACCTCGGCGGTGAGCGCATCACGCAGCGGGGTGTCCGGCGCGGTGAAGCTGGCGCCGGGCAGGTGCAGGCCCATGATCTCCATCAGCATCTGGTTGGAGTTGGCGGTGCCGTAGAAGGTGCAGGTGCCGGCGGTGTGGTACGACGCGGCTTCGGCTTCCAGCAGCTCGGCCTTGCTGGCCTTGCCGTCGGCATACGCCTGGCGCACCTTGGATTTCTGTTCGTTGGGAATGCCGCTGGGCATCGGTCCGCTGGGTACAAAGGCGCCGGGCAGGTGGCCGAAGCTCAGCGCGCCGATCAGCAGGCCCGGCACGATCTTGTCGCAGATGCCGAGGTAGAGCGCGCCGTCGAACATGTCGTGCGACAACGAAACCGCGGTGGCCATCGCAATCAGGTCGCGCGAGAACAGCGACAGCTGCATGCCGGGCTGGCCCTGGGTGACGCCATCGCACATCGCCGGCACGCCGCCGGCGACCTGGGCGGTGAAGCCGGCGTCGCGCGCGATCTGGCGAATCAGCGCGGGGTAGCGCTCGTACGGCTGATGCGCCGACAGCATGTCGTTGTAGGCGGTGATGATCGCGAGGTTGGCGCGCCGGCCCGAGCGCAATGCCGCTTTGTCTTCGGTACCGCAGGCGGCGAAGCCGTGCGCGAGGTTGCCACAGGACAGGTGTTCGCGTTGCGGACCGCCGCGGTCGACGGCGTCGATCCGGCGCAGGTAGGCTGCGCGCGTTTCGCGGCTGCGTTCGCGCAGGCGTTCGGTGACTTCGGCAACGACGGGGTGCAACGTACTCATGATTCAAATCCAGAAGTGAGTGGAGAGGAGTGAGAAGCGAGAGAAGGAGCAAGTGGTTGGTGCATTTCTCTCACTTCTCACTCCTCGTCTCTCACTTCTCGCCTTCACGGGCACCAGTACACAGCCACCGGCACGCGCTGCTGGATCAGCACGGCGCGTATCGGATAGTTCTTTGCCGCGTCGAGGCCCAGCCGCACATCGGCCAGCAGGTCGCCCTTCTTCTCGCCGGCAACCAGCAGGTATAGCGCGCGGGTATTCAGCAGGAAGGGCAGGCTGAGCGTGATGCGCGGTTCGCCGGCGCCGGGCGCATGCATCGGCAGCACGGGAGTGCGACCATCGAGATCCAGTGCTTCGGCCAGATGATCGCCGCCGGGAAAGAACGAGGCGGTATGCCCATCGTCGCCCATGCCCAGCACCACCGCGTCGAACGGCAACGGCAGCGCGCCGATCCGTGCAGTGGCCTCGGCCAATCCTTCCTCGGGCGTCGCCGCGCCGGTATACAGCGGCACGAACTGCGCAGCGCTGGCGGCATGCTGCAACAGCAGCGATTTCACCAGTTGCGCATTCGAGCGTTCGTCGCTGTCCGGTACCCAGCGTTCGTCGACCAGGGTGACCTGCACCTTCGCCCAGTCCAGCGGTTCGCGCGACAGGCAGGCGAAAAATTCCTTGGGCGTGCTGCCACCGGAAACCGCAAGCAGTGCGTGGCCGCGCTCGGCCAGCGCAGCACGCAACTGTGCGGCGACCTGTCCGGCCAGCGCCACGGCCTGTGTGTGGCCATCGGTGAAACTGTGCGTAGTGACGTTCGAGAGGTTGGGCATGATGATGGTGGCGCGCCTGCGGCTAGCAGCCGTTGGCGCGCAGCTCGTGGGGAAGGGAGACAAAGTCTGCCGCAGGCATCGACATGGCCGGGTGAAGCGAGAGTAAAGAGCGCACGCTATTCACTGTCTTCATTCCAGGTGCGGCCATCGCGCTCGATCAATGCCACGGCGGCGCTCGGTCCCCAGCTGCCAGCGGCGTACGGCCGCGGTGCTTCGCCGCTCGCGGACCAGGCAGCGAGGATCGGGCCGGCCCAGCGCCATGCCGCTTCCACTTCGTCGCGACGCATGAACAGGGTGGGATTGCCGCGTACCACATCCAGCAGCAGGCGCTCGTACGCATCCGGCTGTTGCACGCCGAACGCTTCGGCGAAGCTCATGTCCAGCGGCACGTGGCGCAGGCGCAGGCCGCCGGGGCCGGGATGCTTGATGGTTAGCCACAGTTTCACGCCTTCGTCAGGCTGCAGTCGCAGCACCAGCCGGTTCTGCGCCAGTGGGCCGGCGTCGGGATTGAAGATCGAATGCGGCACCGGCTTGAAGGTGACCACGATTTCCGACACCCGGCTCGGCAGGCGTTTGCCGGTGCGCAGGTAGAACGGCACGCCGGCCCAGCGCCAGTTGGCGATTTCCGCCTTCAGCGCGACGAAGGTTTCGGTATTGGATTTGTTGTTACCCAGTTCGTCCGGATAACCGGGCACGCTGGCGCCTTCAGCCACGCCGGCGCGGTACTGGCCGCGCACGGTAAGCTGACTGGCGTTGCTGTCGTCGATCGGCTTGAGCGAATGCAGCACTTTCAATTTTTCGTCGCGCACCGCATCCGGCGCCAGTGACGATGGCGGCTCCATCGCCACCATGCACAGCAGTTGCAGCATGTGGTTCTGCACCATGTCGCGCAACGCGCCGGCGCGATCGTAGTACGCGCCACGATGGCCGACACCGAGTGTTTCGGCGACGGTGATCTGCACATGGTCGATGTGCCCGGCATTCCACAGCGGCTCGAACAGCGCATTGCCGAAGCGCAGCACCAAGAGGTTCTGGACCGTTTCCTTGCCGAGGTAGTGGTCGATGCGGAAGGTCTGCGATTCGCTGAAGACCTTGCCGACCGCGTCGTTGATCTGGTTCGCGCTGGCGAGGTCGCGGCCGATCGGCTTTTCCAGCACAACCCGCGAGGCGCCCTGGTTGAGCCCGTACTGGCCAAGCTGCGCGCAGATGTCGACGAACAATTCCGGCGAGGTGGACAGGTAGAACACCCGAATGTGGTCGGGCTGCGCCTTGATCAATGCGGCGAACTCGGCCCAGCCTTCGTCCTTGCGTGCATCCAGTGGGCGATAGCCGACCTGCTGCAGGAAGACGTCGAGCTTCGCCGCATCGCAGATATCGACCAAGGCCTCGCGCAACAGCGCGCGATAGCCGGCGTCGTCCAGTGCCTCGCGGGCGATGCCGACGATCCGGCTGCTGGCCGGGATCTGGCCGTCGAGGAAGCGATGGAACAGGGCCGGCAGCAGCTTGCGCACGGCGAGATCGCCAGTGCCACCGAAAATCACCAGGTCGAACGGTTCGACCGATTGGGAAGAAACAGTCACGCAGTCACCTCGACTCGATGCCGGATGGCGGGCAGAGGGCCTGGCGGCGCGTCTGGCCCGGGGGTGCTGATGATCGTACCAGTGAAATACCAGATCGGCTACCGCTATGCATACGAATTCATGAAATGTCGCTTGAACGGCGTCGAAGCAAGTCGATTGCCGAAAATACCGTTCCCCGGATCAAGTCCAGGGAAGGCTCCAAGCGTAGGCCGCAGGCCGAAATCGAAGGAACTCCGCCCAGCGCACTTCGACTCCACGCCTCTAGCGCAGGCTGCGCCCAATGCCAACGTTGTCATGAGGGGGCTTGCGGTCAGTGGTTCGCTATTGGTATCTTCTGCAAATATGGAAACTGCACTGGCCAACGAATACCGCCGGATCTGCCACGACCCGGCCACGCATCAGCCGCTGGCTTATCTGCGCCTGCGCCGGGCGATCCGCAACGTGGTCGAGCACCGCGACATCGAGCCGGGTCAGGCATTGCCCAGCGAACGTGATCTGTCGCAGGCGCTGAAGCTGTCGCGTGTGACCGTGCGCAAGGCGATCGCCGGCCTGGTCGAGGAAGGCTTGCTGACCCAGCGTCATGGTGCCGGCACCTTCATCGCCGAACGCATCGTCAAGCCGATGTCACGGCTGACCAGCTTCACCGAAGATCTGCGCGAACGTGGCCTGTCACCACGTTCGGAATTCTTCGAGCGCGGTATCGGCGAGGTGACGCCGGAAGAATCGATGGCGCTGAACCTGTCGCCGGGTTCGCTGGTGGTGCGGCTGCATCGTGTGCGCTACGGCCAGGACGAACCGCTGGCGATCGAGCGCAGCGTGGTGCCGGCCAGCGTGCTGCCCGATCCGATGCTGGTGCATGACTCGCTGTACGAGGCCCTGGAACAACTCAACTGCCGCCCGCGTCGCGCGCTGCAGCGACTGCGTGCGGTGTCGCTGAATGTGCAGCAGGCGCGCCTGCTGCACGTCGCCGTGGGCAGTGCGGGGCTGAGCATCGAACGCCGCAGCTTCCTGGACGACGGCCGCGTGGTCGAGTTCACCTGCTCCTGGTATCGCGGCGACATCTACGACTTCGTCGCCGAACTGCAAACCGATTGAGACCAACCTTGGTGAGAACAGCTTGAACACAGCAACCACGCAGGCCAGCAACACCTTGATGTACCGCGAAGCGCACGAGGCGGCCGACGTCGTCGCACGCCAGTTCGCTGCCAACGACAGTGTGGTGACGGCGCTGGCGCAGTCGCTGCGCGCGCAGCCGCCGCGCTTCATCGTCACTTGCGCGCGCGGCAGTTCCGATCACGCCGCGGCGTATGCGAAATACGTGTTCGAGACCCAGCTGGGCATCGTCACGGCCTCGGTGTCGCCCTCGGTCACGTCGGTGTACGCAGCCCCGCAGCAATGGGAGGGCGCGCTGTTCATCGCGATCTCGCAGTCGGGCAAGAGTCCGGATCTGGTGCGCAACGCGCAGGCGGCGAAGCTGGCCGGCGCGCGCGTGGTGGCGATGGTGAATGTCGAGGATTCGCCGCTGGCGGCGATTGCCGACACGGTGATCCCGCTGCATGCGGGGCCCGAACGCAGTGTGGCGGCGACCAAGAGTTACATCGCCGCCCTTGCCGCGGTGCTGCATCTGTGCGCGCGCTGGCACGGCGACCGTGCCCTGGTGGATTCGCTGCATGCGTTGCCCGATGCCTTGCGTGCCGGCTGGGACGCCGACTGGTCGGCGTTGAGCGATGGCCTGGTCGACGCGCACAACCTGTTCGTCGTGGGTCGCGGCTTCGGTTTCGGCATCGCGCTGGAGGCGGCGTTGAAGTTCAAGGAAACCTGTGGCCTGCACGCCGAGGCGTTCAGTGCGGCCGAGGTGAAGCATGGCCCGATGGCGCTGGTCGGGCCGCATTTCCCGGTACTGTGTTTCGCCCAGGACGACGACACGCTGGCCAGCACGCTGGCGATTGCCGACGAGTTCCGCAAGCGCGGCGCGCAGGTTTTCGTGGCCGCACCCGGCATGCAAGGTGCTGGCATGCTTCCGGTGCTGGCCGGGCTGCCGGCGTTGTGTACGCCGCTGCTGATCATCCAGAGTTTCTATCGCGCGGCGAGCGAACTGGCTTTGCGTCGCGGCTTCAATCCCGACGTACCTCCGCATCTCAACAAGGTGACCGAAACGGTTTGAGGAGTGAGTGGAGATGAATGAGGTACGAGTGGTGCGTTGGTGCCGCTTTCTCTCATTTCTCACTCCTCTTCACTCGTTTCTTCTCAAGGGAAATGCACCATGCCACTCGCCCTCACCAACGCCCGCGTACTCACCTCCGACGGCTGGCGCGACGATCTTGCTGTGTTGCTGGACGGCGAGCGTATCGTCGACCTGCTGCCATCGTCTGATCCACGCATAAACAACGCGACCTGGCACGATCTGCACGGCGCGATGCTGCTGCCGGGCTTCATCGACACACAGGTCAATGGCGGTGGCGGCGTGTTGTTCAACGATGCGCCCTCGGTGGAGACGATCCGCCGCATCGGCGCGGCGCATCGGCGCTACGGCACTACCGGTTTCCTGCCAACCCTGGTCAGCGACAGCGTGGACGTGATGCGCGCCGCGCTTGCCGCGGTGGAGCAGGCGCTGGCTGAAGGTGTGCCCGGTGTACTCGGCATCCATCTCGAAGGCCCGTACCTCGCGCCAGCGCGCAAGGGCGTGCACGATCCGAAATTTTTCCACACGCCCGGCAGCGAGGAGCTGGCGCTGCTGTGCGCGCCGCATCGCGGCGTACGCCTGCTCACGCTGGCGCCCGAACGGGTGCCACTGGCCAGCATCGGTGCACTGGCCTCTGCCGGGGTGATCGTCAGCGCCGGCCATACCGCGGCCGACTACGCGACCACGCAGGCTGCGCTGGCCGCTGGCGTACGTGGCTTTACTCACTTGTTCAACGCGATGACGCCGTTCGGCAGTCGCGAACCGGGTGTGGTCGGCGCTGCGCTGGAGGATGCCGACAGCTGGTGCGGGCTGATCGTCGATGGTCATCACGTGCATCCCGCCAGCCTGCGCGTGGCGATCGCGGCGAAAGCACGCGGCAAGATGCTGCTGGTCACCGACGCGATGCCGCCGGTGGGCGCGGATCATCCGGATTTCGTGCTCAACGGCGAAACCATCACCGCGAAGGATGGCATCTGCCAGACCGCACAAGGCGTGCTGGCCGGTTCCGCGCTGGACATGGCCGGTGCGGTGCGCAATGCGGTGCAACTGCTCGGCCTGCCGCTGGACGAGGCGGTGCGCATGGCCAGCACCTATCCGGCCGATTTCCTCGGCCTCGGCGCCAGTCATGGCCGCATCGCCGCGGGCTATCAGGCTGACCTGGTGGTGCTGGACGACGACTACCGCGTGCAGCAGAGCTGGATCGGCGGCATGGCGAGCGAGCAGTGAGGATAAAGGAATGAGAAACGAGTAAAAGCCGCTGCGCTTTCTCTCGTTTCTCCAACGCGTTTGCTGAAATAGCCGTCCAAAGCTAGACTTGCCCGGTTCAGGTGTCCCGACAGACATGATGTCCAAGGGATGAAACGGGAAGCCGGTGCGCGGTGCTGCATGCACTGCAAGGCCGGCGCTGCCCCCGCAACGGTAAGCGAGATTCACGTACGGCGAATGCCACTGTGCTTGAGCACGGGAAGGCGCCGTTCAGGATATGCGGATCACCGCATGTCGCTCGCAAGCCCGGAGACCGGCCCGAACGATTCCTGGTGGCTCGCGGTGGGCGAGGCCGAACCACGCGTGTGGCGACCCTGCCTGCCCGTCGTTCCGTCTTTCTTCCTGCGTCTGCTGCCAGCTCATTGAACGCATGAGCCGTGCGCGGGTGCGCGGCTGGGGAACGACCTTGAAGAAGACCTTGCTGGCAGCAGCACTCCTGAGCTGCATGATGGCTGCCCATGCAGCCGATCAGAACGACGTGACCGGCCAGAACAATGCGACAGCATTTGATCCGGTGATCGTCACCGCTACACGCACCCCGATTACCGTGGACGATGCGCTGTCGTCGGTCACCGTGATCACCCGCGCCGATATCGAGCGGCTGCAGCCGGTGTCCGTGATCGACCTGCTGACCGGACTGCCGGGCGTGAACCTGGTCCAGAGCGGCGGCCTTGGCCAGGAGAGCACACTGTTCCTGCGCGGCACCAATTCCACCCATACGCTGGTGCTGATCGATGGCGTGCGAATCGGCTCGGTGACGGCGGGCTTCGCCTCGCTGGAGCAGATTCCGGTGGAGCAGATCGAGCGCATCGAGATCGTGCGCGGCCCGCGTTCGAGCCTGTACGGCGCCGACGCGATCGGCGGCGTGATCCAGATCTTTACCCGGCACGGTCAGGCCGATGGCGGTATGACGCCGTCGCTGAGCATGACGGCTGGTAGCAACGGCCTGTTCGGCAGCCAGGCGGGCTTGTCCGGCGGCGACCAGCACGCCTGGTACAACGTCAGCCTGGGTGGCGAGTACACCAGCGGCTTTCCCGGCTGCAAGTTCGGCGCGGCCGAGGCCAACGGCGGCAACGGTGCCGGCTGCTTCGTGGACGATCCGCGCGACGACGCCTACCGCAACTGGAACGGCGCGGCGAATGCCGGCTACCGCTGGGACAACGGCACCGAGCTGGCTTTCACCTGGTTGCGCAGCAAGAACGACGTGGAATATGCCGGTAGTCCCTATGGCGGCAACGACGCCGTCAACGAGCAGCGCGTGGCTGGCGTGCGGCTGAGCTTCACTCCGCTGGATATATGGAAGGTCACGCTGAATGCGGGGCAGAGCAAGGACCTCGCCACGACGTATTACCAGGGCACCTACTACGGCACCTACTACCCGCTTGCGCAGACCGGTTTTTACAACTCGCAGCGCAACCAGTTCTCGTGGCAGAACGACATCGCGCTGGCCTCGAACCAGCTGCTGACGGTCGGTGTGGATTACCAGCAGGAGCACCTCGACAGCAGCACCGGCTACCTGGCCGACGACCGCAACGACACCGGCACCTATGCGCAGTACCAGGGCACGTTCGGCCGCAACGAGGTACAGCTGTCCGCGCGGCATGATGACAACTCGCAGTACGGCGGCCACGATACCGGCGCGCTGGCCTGGGGCTACAACTTCGATCACGACCTGCGCCTGATGGCCAGCTATGGCACGGCCTTCCATGCGCCAACCTTCAACGACCTGTACTACCCGCCGTACGGCGGCATCCCGTCGGCCAATCCGAATCTCAAGCCGGAGAAGTCGCGCAGCGGCGAACTGGGGCTGAGTCAGAAACTCGGCATCTGGAACTGGGCCTTGAATGCCTACCAGACCGACATCGACGACCTGATCCTGCTCGACCCCAGCCAGAACTACGTGCCGTACAACGTCAGCAAGGCGCGTATCCGCGGCCTGGAAGGCCAGCTCGGCGCGAACCTGGATGGCTGGCAGGTACAAGGCTATCTGACCCTGCAGCAACCGAAGGACGACGGTGGCGCTGGCGATGCCAACAACGGCAACCTGCTGCCACGTCGCCCGGAGCGCACCGCGCGCATCGACATCGACCGTCGCTTCGGTGACTTCGGCGTCGGTACCACCTGGTACGCCGCCGGCAAGAGCTACGACGATGCCGCCAACCAGAACCGCCTCGGTGGCTACAGCACGCTGGCGCTGCGTGCCAGCTGGCACTTCACCGCCGACTGGCAGGTCGAGGCGAAGCTGGCCAATGCGCTCGATAAGGAGTACGAGACCGCGTACTACTTCAACCAGCCTGGTCGCACCTGGTACCTGACCCTGCGTTACAGCCCGTCCACGCACTGAGCTGTTGCATGAACCGCCGGCACGGAAGCCGGCGGTGTCGGTCCATGGAGTGGAGGAGGCCGCACGGACAGGGCGGCACGAATAGGGAAGTTCGCACCCCTGCCTTCCGACAGGGTGTGGACTTCAGGCACATACGCCGGGGCGCGAGTGCAGGCATAAAGCCCGCATGATCGAAACGTCTGCCCCTGCTGTCGCCCACATGCTGCCTGCGGCGCGGTTGCTGTCTGTCGGCAACACCTCAGCGCTATGCTTGCTGGCCACGGAAGCGCCATGAATATCTTTGCCCCCCTGATCCGCCGGCCGGCCGGTACCTCGCTGCTCGCCCTTGGCCTGATCCTGGCCGGTTTGTGCGCCTATCTGCTGCTCGGCGTGGCGGCTTTGCCGTCGATGGAATTCCCGGCGGTGTTCGTGCAGGCCGCGCAGCCCGGCGCCAGCACGCAGACCATGGCCAGCACCGTGCTGGCACCGCTGGAACGCCATCTCGGGCAGATACCCGGCGTCGAGGAAATGTACGGCAATGCCTCCGAGGGTTCAGCCACGGTGATCGTGCGCTTCAACTTCGGGCGCAAGGTCGACAAGGCCGCACGCGACGTGCAGGCGGCGATCAACGCCGCTTCCGCCGACCTGCCCTCAGGCATGCCCAGCCCGCCGACCTACTTCAAGGCCGACACCTCATCGCTGCCGATCCTGCTGATCACGCTCACCTCGAACGGCATGCCGCCGGACAAGTTGTACGACCTGACGGAGACCTTGCTGGAGCCGGCAGTGGCGCAGATTCCCGGCGTGGCCCAGGTGCAGGTGTTCGGCGGGACGCCGCATGCGGTGCGGGTCGACCTGGATACCCACGCCCTGGCCGCCAAAGGGCTGACTGCCAATGACGTCAGCAATGCCCTGATCGCCGCCAATGTGGCTTCGCCGCAGGGCATTCTCAGCGACGGCCATTCGCAGATGACCGTGCAGGCCAACGACGCGCTGCAGCAGCCGGAGGAATTCGCGAGTCTGCTGATCGCCACCAACAAGGGTGTGCCGGTACGGTTGTCCGACGTAGCCAGGGTCTATGCCGGCCAGCAGGACAAGTATCAGATGGGCTGGTTCAACGGCGCCCGCACCGTCGCCATGCAGATCACCAAACGGCCCGAAGCGAATGCGGTAGCCACGGTCGAGGCGATCCGCGCGAAGCTGCCGCAACTGCGCGCGTCGCTGCCGGCGAATATCGTGATCACGCCGGTGTTCGACCTTACCCAGACCACCAAGTCGGCGCTGCACGAAGTCGAGATTGCGCTGCTGATCTCGATCGCCCTGGTCGCGCTGGTGATGCTGGTGTTCCTGCGGCGGTTGCGCCCGACGCTGATCGCCATGCTCAGCGTGCCGTTGTCGCTGGCCGGTGCCTTCGTGGTGATGTGGGCGTTCGGTTACAGCCTGAACACGCTGTCGCTGGTAGCGCTGGTGCTGTGCATCGGCTTCGTGGTGGACGATGCAATCGTGGTGATCGAGAACATCGTGCGGCACATGGAGCACGGAGAAGAGCCACTGGAGGCATCGCTGATCGGCGTGCGCGAGATCGGCTTCACGGTGATCTCGATCACGTTGTCGCTGATTGCGGTATTTGCTCCGTTGCTGTTCGGCAACAACGTGCTGGTGCTGCTGCTGCGCGAGTTCTCGGTCACGCTAACCGCGGCGGTGGTGATCTCGGCGATCGTGTCTCTGACCCTCACGCCGGCGTTGTGCGGGCGCTACCTCAAACACGACCGTGCCGATGACGCTAGCGCGCCGTCGCGGATCGAGCAGATGGTGGAACGCTTCGATCGCAGCCTGCACCGGCGCTACGAACGGTCACTCGACTGGGCCATGCACCATCGCCGCATCATGCGCTGGCAACCGTTGATCCTGCTGCTGCTCACCTTCGCCCTGGGGGCCGCGGTGGTGAAGACTGCCGGCGGCACCTTCATGCCGGACGAGGACACCGGCCAGATTCAGGTCGACATCACCGCTGATACCAACATCTCGCCCGGCCTGATGGCCGCACGTGCGCAGCAGGTGGCGAAGATGATGCAGGCCGAGCCCGATGCGGTCGATGTGCTCACCCTGCTCGGTGCCAACGGCGGCGGCACTGCGGTGGGCAATGGGGCGACCATGTTCGTCGATCTGAAACCGCGCGGCAGCGGGCCGAACGATCGTCACGAGAACATCAAGGTACTGATGGAGCGGCTCGGCAAGCAGTACGACAAGCTGCCGGACGTGAAGGTGGCGCTGAGCCCGGTGCAGTTCCTCGGCGGTGGTGGCAGTGGTGACAATGCCGGCCAGTACGAATTCCAGCTGGTCAGCAGCAATGGCGGCGACCTGCAGCCGTGGGCGCTGAAGATGGTGCAGCAACTGCGCACGTTGAAAGAGTTCAAGGACGTCAGCAGCAGTTTCGACCAGGTCGGCAAGCAGCAGATGCTGAAGGTGGACCGTGACGTCGCGTCGCGCCTGCAGGTCAGCATGGGCGCGATCGATACGGTGTTGGAGAACTCATTCGGCCAGCGCCAGGTGTCGGTGATCTATTCGGATCTCAACCAGTATCGCGTGGTGCTGGACACCAGCGCGGCCGAATCGATCAGCGCGCAGTCGCTGCTCAACAGCTATGTTCGCAATACGCAGGGGAGGATGATCCCGCTGTCGGCGCTGGCCAGGATCGAACCCAACCTGAGCCCGATGAAAATCCGCCATCACGACCAGCAGGAAGCGGCCACGATTAACTACAACCTGGCCAAGGACGTGCCGCAGGATCAGGGCATCAAGCTGATCAACCAGGCCGCGCTGGCGATCCAGTTGCCGGATGGCATGCGGGTGGATTTCACCGGCGCCAACCAACGCCTGCAGCAGGCGGAGAGCAGTGGCTACATTCTGTTGCTGGCGGCGATCGTGGCGATGTACATCGTGCTGGGCATCCTCTACGAAAGCCTCGGCCATCCGCTGACGATCCTGTCCACCCTGCCAGCGGCTGGTGCAGGCGCTTTTCTGGCGCTGCTGGTCACCCATACGCAGCTCAGCCTGATGGCGATCATCGCAATCCTGATGCTGATCGGCATCGTCAAGAAAAACGCGATCCTGATGGTCGACTTCGCCCTGGTGGCGGAGCGAACCCGTGGCCTGTCCGCACCCGAGGCGATCCGCGAGGCGGCATTGGTGCGCTTCCGTCCGATCACCATGACCACCCTGGTGGCGATGGGTGCGGCGCTGCCGCTGGCGATCGGTTTCGGCATCGGCTCGGAGATGCGCCAGCCGCTCGGCATCGCGATCGTCGGTGGCCTGCTGGTGTCACAGCTGCTCACCTTGCTCAGCACGCCGGCGATCTACCTGTGGAATTACGATCGCAAGATCCGCAAGGCCGCGCGGCGTGCGCGGCGTGCGGAGAAGCGCCGGCTGAAGTTGCAGCCGGCAACCTGACACTCTCCCGTCATCCCGGCGCAAGCCGGCATCGCTTTGCTACCCGGAACAACTGGTAACGCCTCTTGAAGCGATGCCGGCCTGCGCCGGCATGACGAGGGTGAGACCCTTCGGGCACATCCGACGGCGCCGCCGCTGGCACAAAGCCGACATGACCCGGATGCCCGCAGTTGCAGTTACCCTGTTGTCCGCCGTGAGCATGCCGGAGAATGGCAGCTCGCCACTATGCTTGCGGGCCATGGAAGCGCCATGAATATCTTTGCCCCACTGATCCGCCGCCCCGCCGGCACCTCCCTGCTTGCCATCGGCTTGATACTGGCCGGAGTGTGGGCCTACCTGCTGCTGGGCGTGGCGGCCTTCCCGTCGATCCAGTTTCCCGGCGTGGCGGTGTTTGCGCAGATGCCCGGCGCGAGTGCGCAGACCATGGCCACCACGGTGGTGGCGCCGCTGGAACGGCATCTCGGGCGTATCGCCGGGATCAAGCAGATGTTCTCCAGCGCCAGCGAAGGTGGCGCGCAGATCCAGATCATCTTCGACATGAGCCGCAACGCCGACAAGGCCGCGCTCGACGTGCAGGCGGCGATCAATGCTGCCTCCGCCGACCTGCCGTCGGGCATGCCCAGCCCGCCGAACTACATCAAGTTCGACACCTCGCAGATTCCGGTATTGCTGGTGTCGCTCACCTCCACCAGTCTGCCACCGGACAAGTTGTACGACCTCACCGACACCTTGCTGAAGCCGGCGGTGGCGCAAATCCCCGGCGTGGCGCAGGTGACGGTGTCCGGTGGCGCGCCGCACGCGGTGCGGATCGCACTGAATACCGCCACGCTGGCCAGCAAGGGCATCACCGCGAACGACGTGGCGAACACGCTGCGTGCGGCCAATGTCACCTCGCCGCAGGGCACGCTGAGCAACGGCCACACGCAGATGACAGTGACCGCCAACGACTCGCTGCAGACTGCGCAGGACTTCGCCTCGCTGGTGATCGCCAGCCGCAACGGCATTCCGGTACGGCTGTCGGACGTGGCCACGATCAGCAGCGGGCAGCAGGACCAGTACGCGGCGGCGTGGTTCAACGGCACCCGCGCGGTGACGATGCAGATCAGCAAACGGCCGGAGGCGAACGCGGTGGCCACCGTCGAGGCGATCCGTGCCGCGTTGCCGACGTTCCACAACCTGCTGCCGGCCGATGTACAGATCACCCCGATCTTCGACCTCACGCCGACCACCGAATCCGCGCTGCACGAGGTGGAGGTGGCGCTGCTGATGAGCATCGTGATGGTGGCGCTGGTGATGCTGGTCTTCCTGCGCCGCGTGCGGCCCACCGTGATCGCCATGTTCAGCGTGCCGCTGTCGCTGGCCGGCGCGTTCGTGCTGATGTGGATGCTCGGCTTCACGCTCAACATCTTCTCGCTGGTGGCGCTGGTGTTGTGCGTGGGCTTCGTGGTGGACGACGCGATCGTGGTGATCGAGAACATCGTGCGCCACATGGAACGGGGCACGGCGCCGCTGCAGGCTGCGCTCACCGGTGTGCAGGAGATCGGCTTCACGGTGATCTCGATCACGCTGTCGCTGATCGCGGTGTTCGGGCCGATGGTGTTCGGCAACAACATCTTCACCACGCTGATGCGTGAGTTCGCGGTGACCCTGATCGCCACCATCGTGATCTCCGCTCTGGTCTCGCTCACGCTCACGCCGGCGTTGTGTGGCAGCTGGTTGCTGCACGAGGCGGAGGGTGCTCGTGCACCGGGTCGGCTGGAGCGCATGGCGGAGCGTTTCGACAACGGCATGCTGCGCATCTACGAGCGCGGGCTGGACTGGGCGATGCACCATCGCCGCATCATGCGCTGGCAACCACCGATCCTGCTGGTGTTGACCGTGCTGCTGGCGATCGTGGTGGCCAAGGTTGCCGGCGGCGGCCTGATGCCGAAGGAAGACACCGGCCTGCTGCAGGCGCAGATCACCGCCGACGCGAACATCTCGCCCGACCTGCTGGCTACCCGCACGCGGGCGATGGCTGCCGTCATACAGGCCGATCCGGCGGTGCTTGATGTCTCCACCATTCTCGGCAGCGGCGGCAACAACAATGGCGCGGTGGGCAACAAGTCCGTGCTGTTCGTCGATCTCAAGCCGCTCGGCGATGGTCCGGGCGATCGGCACGACTCGGCGCAGACCGTGGTCGACCGGCTGGACAAGTACTACAAGACGGTGACTGACCTCGACGTCTCGCTGACTGCGGTGCAGTTCATCCAGGGCGGTGGACCTAGTAGTGGCGGCCAGGGTCAGTATTCATTCCAGCTCAGCAGCAATGACGGCACCGCACTGCAGGAGCCCACCTTGCAACTGGCGCGGGTCATGCGCGGCATGAAGCAGTTCCGCGACGTCACCACCAGCTTCGACAGCATCGGCAGGCAGCAGATGCTGCAGGTGGATCGCAATGTTGCCGCCCGCCTCAACGTGGGCATGGGCCAGGTCGATTCGGCGCTGTATGACGCGTTCGGCCAGAACCAGGTGTCGATAATCTATTCGGACATCAACCAGTACCAGGTGGTGCTCACCGCCGACAGTGCGGAGTCGCTGAGCCCGAGCACCCTGCTGAATACCTATGTGCGCAACTCGCTCGGGAAAATGATCCCACTGTCGGCGCTGGCGCGGATCCAGCCCGGTATCGCGCCGGTCACCATCAGCCATTACAACCAGCTCGAGTCGGCCTCGCTCAATTACAACCTGGCCAAGGGTGTTACCCAGGCGGATGGCCTGAAGCTGGTTGATCAGGCGATCTTTGCCGCGCAGCTGCCGCCTGGCGTGCAGCAGAAGTACACCGGCGACAACCAGAATCTGGTCGATACCTTGAACAATGCGCTGATCATGCTGCTGGCGGTGATCCTGGTGATGTACGTGGTGCTTGGCATTCTCTACGAGAGCCTGATCCATCCGCTGACCATCCTCTCCACCTTGCCGGCGGCGGGCATGGGCGCGTTTCTCGCGATGCTGGTCACGCATACCCAGCTCACCCTGATGTCGGTGATCGCGGTGCTGATGCTGATCGGCATCGTCAAGAAGAACGCGATCCTGATGGTCGACTTCGCCCTGGTCGCCGAGCGCGAGCACGGCCACACGCCGCCGGAGGCGATCCGCGAAGCCGCGTTGGTGCGATTCCGCCCGATCACGATGACCACCCTGGTGGCGATGGGCGCCGCGCTGCCGCTGGCGATCGGTTTCGGCTACGGCTCGGAGATGCGCCAGCCGCTCGGCATCGCCATCCTCGGCGGCCTGTTCGTGTCGCAGCTGCTGACCTTGCTCAGTACCCCGGCGATCTACCTGTGGCAACACGACCGCCGCGAACGCAAGGCGAAGCGCAAACGACTGCGCGCCGAAATCCAGCGTCAGCGGGCGTTGCAGCAGCAGATGCCGGCGCTGCCGAAATAGTGGCGCACCTTACCGAAGCCTCAGCCGGCTTCCGTCGCCGGCCGCGCTGCGCCGATGCTGCGCAGTGCCGGACTGGTCATGCAGCAGAGCGCGATTGCGGTCAGCGTCAATCCCGCGCCAACGAACAGCGCTGGCAACGAGATCACCTTCAGCAGTTTGCCAGCGATCATGGCCGACAACGGGCCCAGGCCCATGAAGGTGAACATCAGCACGCTCATGGTGCGTCCCATCATCTCCGGTGCCACCCGGCGTTGGATCCAGCTAAAGATGGCGATCTGCGCGATGCCACCCAGCATGCCGGTGGCGGTTAGCAGCGCGGCGCCGGCGAACGTCGAGTGCACCAGCGCCATCGTGGCCAGCGCCAGCCCGGCGAGGCTGTCGATACCCAGCACCATCAGGCCCAGCCGGCTACGTACCAGCTTGGTGACGATGCCGGAAAGAAAACTGCCCAGCAGCATGCCGACGCCGTTGGCGGTCATCAGGATGCCCAGCGACGCGGCGCCCAGATCCAGTCGGGTATCGGCCAGCACCGGCAGGCCAACCTGGATCGGGCCGCCGACGAACACCGACACCACCGCGACATAGAGGATGAACGCGCGCAGTGGCAGGTCGGCCCAGATAGTACGGATACCACTGACGACGTTAGTCAGCACGCTGCCCTCCGGTGCCTTCGGGTGGTGGTCGCTGTGGATGCGCACCAGCATCAGTGAGCCGAGCGAGAACAGGAAGCTCAGCGCATCCACGCTAAAGGCCAGCCCGAGTCCGCGGGCGTCAGCAACTGCCTGTGGCTGCCCCGCATGGGCAGCGATGCCGATCACCAGGCCGGCCAGCACTGGGCCGATAATCATGCTCAGCTGGCGCATGCCCATGAACAGCGCATTGGCCGGCTGCAACTGCTGCGGTTCCACCAGCTGCGGCAGGATCGCCGAACCCGCCGGATAGGCAAACGCAGTGGACAGGCCGATGCCCAAGGCGATCGCGTAGATCATCCACATCTGGATCGAGCCGGCCAGCACCAGCAGCGCGAGCAGGCTGACCAGCAACGCATTGATCGCGCGTGCGCCGAGCAAGACCCGCCGCGGTGACATCCGATCCACCACCGCGCCGCCGATCAGCATGAATACGGCTCGCGGCAGCGCGATCGCCGCCAGCACCAGGCCAAGCGCGGCTGGATCGCCGGTGAGCTTCAGCACCAGCCACGGCAACGCCACCAGGGTGAACTGGTCGCCGATCGCCGAGATCGTGCTGCCGCCGAACAGCAGGGCGAAATTATGGTTGGCAAACAGCGAACTGCGGGAGGAGGTCTGCATCGGGAGGTCCTTGATCGGCTGTCTGCGAACTGCCGCGTTGCTGAAGTGAGTTTGAAAGCGATGCCACGATTGCTGCGACGGAAATCAGTTAGCGCCTGTCTCATCCCAGGAGACCGTGGCCAGTCGGCGCAGATGATCGCGCACATCGACGGGCCACGGTTCGGTCAGTGCGATGAAACGCTCGCGGTCGCGCCGGTAAAACGCCCGCGATGCTTCCTCGTGACCGGCAAAATCACCGGTCATCGCGAGCATGAAGCGGTCGACCGCTTCCATCGCGTGCCGTGCACGGTCTTTTGCGCCATGACCACGCAAGGCTTGCTCGACCAGTCGCCGCAGCATGGCCGAGGCACCGCCCGGCTGCTCGCCAAGCCAGTCCCAGTGACGCGGCAGCAGGGTGACCTCGCGCGGAACCACGCCCAGCTTCGGTCGGCCCGGGCCGCGTGCGGCAGGTTCCGGCACGGCTTCAACCTGGGGCAGGCGCGCCAGTACCTGATGCTCGGTACCGCGAAAATCCACTTCGATCTGGCGGCTGTCGTGGTTGTCGAAAATCAGCATGGGGTCACGCGCGCCGGCATCGAGAGCCCGTTTCGCTGCACGGACCACGTCGGCCAGCGCACCGTCGGCAATCAGGCGATTGCCGACGAAGGCACTGCAAGCGAGGTTATCGCGGTGAGGCATGTGCTTTGATCCGGCGAGAATAGGCGACTTATTTTTACCCGGATCAAATAAGTTGTCAATAATGTCCGGGTAAAAAGTTCCGCCATGGCCCGGAAGTTATGCGCATGCCGCTCCATCGGCTTGCTATGGTTAGGTTTTGACCCGAAGGGATTGAAGGGATGACCAAGCGTTTGCGCCCGGCCATGTTGCTTGCTTCACTCACCTTGTTCGCAGTGTTGTCGCCGCCACTGGCCGCGGCCGAACTGAGCATTCCGCCGATCCAGTACCAGCAGCGCACCTTGCCGAACGGCCTGCAGGTGATCAGCGTGGAGGATCACGCCAGTCCGAATGTGGCGGTGCAGATGTGGTACCACGTCGGCTCCAAGGACGACCCGCAGGGGCGTTCCGGCTTCGCGCACTTGTTCGAGCACCTGATGTTCAAGAGCACGAAGCACATGCACGCCGAGCAGATGGACCGGCTGACCGAGGACGTTGGCGGTGCCAACAATGCCTCCACCGGCGATGACGCCACCAACTACTTCGAGATCGTGCCGAGCAATTACCTGCAGACCCTGCTGTGGGCCGAGGCCGAGCGGTTGTCCAACCTCAATGTGGACGAGCCGAACTTCAAGTCCGAACGCGCGGTGGTGGAGGAGGAGTACCGCCAGAGCGTATTGGCCAATCCCTACGGCAAGCTGTTCAACGCGATCGACCCGTATTCGTACACGGTGCATCCCTACAAGCGTCCGACCATCGGCAGCATCGAGGAGCTGGAAGCGGCCTCGTTGCAGAACGTGATCGATTTCCACAACACCTTCTACCGGCCGGACAACGCGACCCTGATCGTCGCTGGCGATTTCGATCCGAAGCAGCTCGATACATGGGTCGACCAGTATTTCGGCGCGATCGCGAAGCCGGCCACGCCGGTACCGCAGGTCACCGTGCAGGAACCACCGCGCAAGAAGAACCTGCGCTACACCGTCACCAGCGAAACCGCACCGCTGCCTGCAGTCGCGATTACCTGGCTGATCCCACCAGCGGCCGAGAGCGCCGACATCATCCCGCTGCAGATTGCTGCTGCGTTGCTGTCGCAAGGTGACTCGTCGCGGCTGTACCAGTCGCTGGTGTATCGCCACCAGATCGCCCAGCAGATTGGTGCCGATGTCGACGCCCGGGTTGGGCCGGGCTTGTTCACGGTCGACGCGATTCTCGCCAGTGGCCATCAGCCGGCCGAGGCGGAGAAGTTGTTGCATGAGGAAATCATCTGGCTGGCGACCCAGCCGATTTCCGCCGCCGAACTCGACAAGGTGAAGACCCAGCTGCTGACCGCCGAACTCAAGCAGCGGCAGACCGCGCAGGGCGTCGCGTTTGCACTGGGGCAGGCGAGCCTGATCGATGGTGGCGCGGAACACGCCAATACCGATCTTGTCGCGTTGCAGAAAGTCACCGAGGAAGACGTGCATCGCGTGCTGCAGAAATATGTGACCGGTGCGCACAGCGTCACCATCGATTACTTGCCACAAGCTGCCAAGAGCACGCCAGCAACGGGCAATGGAGCAGTGAAATGAATAATCGTGACATAACCTGTTATTGCAGAAGCGCATTTCGTATGGCCGTCTTTACGGCTGCGCTGATTGCCACCGGCGTCGTGCTGGCAAGCTCGCCTGTCGTGGTTGCCGATCAGGGTTTTCCAGCCACGCCACCGGCCCCGGGCCCAGCCCCGAAACTGACCGTGCCGACGCCATCCTCCCAGACACTGGCGAACGGGCTGCGGGTAGTCAGCGTGCGGCGCGCTGGCCTGCCGCTGGTCACCGCGCAGCTGGTGCTGCGCAGTGGCGGCGAGATGGACCCACCACAACTGGGCGGCCTGGCCGACCTCACCGCGAACCTGCTGAGCAAGGGCGCCGCCGGCAAGACGGCGCCGCAGATCGCCGCCGCCGCCGAGACCCTGGGCGGTTCGTTGAACGCAGCGGCGGGCTGGGATGAAAGCGCGGTAGGTATTACGGTGACCACGCCGAAGCTCCCGCAGGCATTGAGTCTGCTGGCCGAGGTGGTGCGCCAGCCGGATTTCAGCGCGGACGAACTCAAGCGCGCGCAGGCGCAGGCGGTCGATGACCTGCACCTGACGCTGAGCCGGCCGACCGCACTGGCCTCGCTGGTGGCCGGTCGCGGCGTGTTCGGTGATGGTGCCTACGGCCATTCGCGCAGCGGCACGCCGGCCTCGATCGCGCGGATCACCCGCACCGATGTGCAGCATCTGCACGACTGGCTGTACCGGCCGGACAACGCGATCCTGGTGCTCACCGGCGACATCACCCCGGCGCAGGCGGAGCAGCTGGCGCAGAGCAGTTTCGGCGACTGGCAGAAGCCAGCCACACCGCTGCCGGTGCGGCCGGCGGGCATCGGCGCCAGCCGCCTGCCGGCGATTCTGCTGATCGACCAGCATGGTGCCGGCCAGGCCGGCGTGGTTGCCGCGCATGCCGCGCCGCCGCGCAACGACGCCAATTATTACGTCGGCACGGTGGCCAACGCGGTACTGGGCGGTTCGTATTCGGCGCGCCTGAACGAAGAGATCCGCATCAAGCGCGGGCTGTCCTATGGGGCCACCAGCCGGCTGCAGTCGCTGGGCGATGCCGGCATGTGGCTGGCCGCGGCGCAGACCAAGAACCCGTCGGCGCCGCAGGTGGTTGACCTGATGCTGGGTGAGTTCAACCGCCTGGGCACGACGAAGGTTGATGCGCAGGAGCTGGCCGCACGCAAGGCGACCCTGATCGGCAGCTACGGCCGCAGCCTGGAGACCACTGCCGGACTGGCCGCGCAGGTCGGCGACCTGGCGGTGTACAGCGTGAAACTGGACGAGATCGGCAAGTACATCGCGCAGGTGCAGGCGGTCACGCCGAAGCAGATCGAAGCATATGCGCACAAGCATCTGGATGCCGACGGCAGCAAGGTGGTGGTGGTTGGTGACGCCGTGCAGTTCGGCGATGCGATCCGCCAGGCGCATCCGAAAGCGGAGCTGCTGCAAGCGACCGCGCTCGACCTCGACAGTCCTAGCCTGCAGCCGGTTGCACCAGCGGCGATCACCACTGTGCGATAAACCAGCGGCATCGACTGTCTCGAAAACCCCGGCGGCTGCCGGGGTTTTTTGTACGCGGCTGTGCCGGATAACGCCACGTCGCCCCGGGCATGTTGTCGGGGCGCCTGACGAAACACAGTGTTCATCTTGGGTGCCCAAAGGCTTCACCTGAACACAACACAGTTAAGTATACTAATTGGTACACAAATACATCACGCCCCTATCCTCATAGGTTCCTTATGCATTTGCCTGCCAAGTCACTCCGCGTGGCCCTCGCGTTTTCCCTTGTTTCACTGGCCTTGCCTGCGGTGGCCGACACACGCCTGGAAATCCAGGGTGGCGTCAGCTACATGGACAGTTCTGCTGCGGACACGTTTTTTGTCGAAGGCGTCTTCGACGAACACCGCATCGGCAACAGCCGCTTCAGCTGGTCGCCGGATGTCTCGCTGGGCTGGCTCGATGGCCGTGACATCTCCAACTACGACAACTACCGCTACGACGGCCACCGCTACAGCACACGCGACCAGATCTGGCTGGCGGCGGGCGGAGCACGCATCCGCTATGGCGATCCGGGCGACTGGTATCGATCGCTGTTCTTCAGTTTCCAGCCGGCCCTGCACACGGGGCGCACGCTGGCGCTCAGCTCACCGTACGAATTCGTCAGCACGCTGGGCTGGCAGGGACGACGTTTCAGCGTGCAGGTCCGGCACATTTCCAACGGCGATCTGCACCGTCCCAACCGTGGCGAAACCATGGCTTTGCTGGGCGTGGGCTTTGATCTGTAGCCATTAACAGTGCGAAGGTGACCGGCATATATGAAAGCGGCGGCTTCTGGCCGCCGCTTTCATGATGAGCAAAGGTATTCCGCGCTCTGCTCAGTGGCCGCCCGCGGCAGTGCCGGCTTTCGCGCTGAACGGGGGCTTGGCCAGCCAGATCACGAACACCAGGCCGATGAAGACCCAGCCCAGCATGCGGAAGACCTCGTTGAACGAGATCTGAAAAGCTTGCTGGGTGATCATCCCATTGATGACGCTGCCGCCAAATTGACTATTGCCCTGGCCGAGTTGGCTCATCGCTGCCTGCGTGGTGGGGCTATAGGGGGTTATGGTCTGTGCCAGCTGCGCGTGATGCAGCACCGCGCGACGGTCCCACAGCAAGGTGGTGATCGAGGCCGCGAAACTACCGCCCAGTGTGCGCAGGAACGTGGCCAACCCGGAACCGGAGGCGATCTCGTTCTGCTTCAGGTCGGACAGCAGAATGGTCAGGATCGGCATGAAGAACAGCGCCACACCAAGACCCTGCAGCAGCTGCACCATCGCCACGTGGTAGAAATCGATATCCAGATAGAAGCCGGACCGCATGAAACAGGTCACGCCCATTACCACAAACGCCGCCGACGCGAGCAGGCGCAGGTCGAAGTGCGTGGCGTATTTGCCGACGAAGAAGGTCAGCAGCACCGGGATCACCCCCAGCGGCGCGGTGGCGTAACCGGCCCAGGTCGAGGTGTAGCCGAGGTTCTGCTGCAGCCACAACGGTACCAGCAGGCCGATCGCGAAGAATGCCGCGTAGGCGAGCACCAGCGCCAGCGTGCCGGCGCTGAAATTGCGATGGCGGAACAGCTTCAGATCGACGATCGGATCCTTGTCGGTGAGCTCCCAGATCAGGAAGATCGCGATGCTGATGGCCGAGATGATGCTGGTGACGATGATGAAGGTGGAGTTGAACCAGTCATCGTCGTTGCCCTTGTCGAGCACGATCTGCAGTGCGCCCACGCCGATGATCAGCGTGATCAGTCCGACGTAATCGACCTTCGGGCGCGTGGTCGTCTCTGTGCGTCCCTTCATCTGGTTCGCCACCACCATGCTGGCGAAGATGCCGATCGGCACGTTGATGAAGAAGATCCACGGCCACGAATAGTTGTCGGTGATCAGACCGCCGAGGATCGGACCGGCGATCGGTGCCACCACCGTCACCATCGCCAGCAGTGCCAGTGCCATGCCACGTTTGGCCGGTGGATAGATGCCGATCAGCAGACTCTGCGTGATCGGATACATCGGTCCGGCCACGGCGCCCTGGATCGCGCGGAACACGATCAGCATGCCCATGCTCTGCGAAATGCCGCACAGGAACGAAGTCAGCGCGAACAGCAGGGTGGACCAGACAAACAGTGTCACTTCGCCGAAGCGGCGGGTGAGGAAGCCGGTCAGTGGCAGCGAGATCGCCATGCTCACCGCGAACGAGGTGATCACCCAGGTGCTCTGGTCGTTGCTGACGCCGAGGTTGCCGGCGATGGTCGGCAACGACACGTTGGCAATCGTCGTATCCAGCACCTGCATGAAGGTAGCCAGCGACAGACCGATTGTGCACAGCGCGAGATTGGGTGGGCGGAATTGGGCGGTCATCAGTATCGGTCAGTGATGTGGGATCCACTCCTCCTCTGCTTGTCCCGAAAGGGACTCCCTTCGGTTGCAGGGGAGGGAGTTGCCGTTGTTATTTACTGCCAGCCATGTTGGCGTGAATGATCTGCGTGATCGCCGCATCGGCCTTGACCAGTTGCTGCTTGTAGATGTCGGTGCTGAATGCCGGTTGCGTCGGCGACTGCTGTGCCAGCGTCGCGCCGCTCTGGTCATGCAGGTTGACCGTCACGTTCATCGACATGCCCAGTCGCAGTGGGTGCTGATCGAGCTGCTTCGGATCGTCGAAGAAGACGCGTACCGGAATACGCTGCACGATCTTGATCCAGTTGCCGGTGGCGTTCTGCGCGGGCAGCAACGAGAACGCGCTGCCAGTGCCGACGCCAAGGCTCTCCACCTTGCCCTTGTACTTCACAGATCCGCCGTAGACATCGGAATCGATTTCCACCGGCTGACCGAGGCGCATCTTGGCAAGCTGGGTTTCCTTGAAGTTCGCATCCACCCACACGCCATGCAATGGCACCACGGCCATCAGCGGTGCACCCGGCTGCACGCGCTGGCCGACCTGCACCGAGCGTTTGGCCACATAGCCATCCACCGGCGCCACCAGCGTGGCCCGCACGTCATCGAGGAATGCTGCCCGCAACCTGGCCGCTGCAGCCTGTACATCAGGATGCGAGGCGACCACGGTGTCGTCGACCAGCACCTTGCTGGTCTGGTACTGCTGCTGCGAGGTGATCAGGCCGCTTTCCGCGCTGGTCAGCGCGTCGCTGGCGTGCGACAGCTCCTCGGCCGAGATGGCACCGGACTTGGCCAGTGCGACGCGCCGGTTGTAGTCGGCACGCGCCTTGTCCACCGCAACCTTGCGCTGGGCCACATCGGCTTGGGCGCCGTTGACGTTGCTGTACAGCCCGCGCACTTTGCGCACGGTATTGGCGAGGTTGGCTTTCGCCTCGGCGAGCGCCACGTCGGCGTCGCTCGGGTCGAACTGCACCAGCACCTCACCCGCGTGCACCAAGTCGCCATCGTCGGCACCGATGCTAACTACCGTGCCGGCGATTTGCGGGGTGATCTGCACCACGTTGCCGTTGACGTAGGCATCGTCGGTGCCCTCGTACCAGCGGCCGTCGAGGAAATACCACAATGCCCAGGCGATGATGCCGAGCACCACGATCACGCCGAGCAGGCGCAACAGCAGGCCGCGCGAGTTCTTCGCAGGTGCTGCCGCGTTCGGCGCCGTCGTATTCGAGGCGGCCGTGTCAGGTGCTGCAGTATTCGCGGATGGGACGGCCGAGTTTTCGGCCGGGGTGGAAGTCTGGCTGGACATGTGTCTGCCTCAGGAACGAGTAGATGGGGAAGTGGCGGATACATCGGCATCACCGGCCTGCGGCCGGAAGCCGCCGCCGAGCGCCTGGATCAGTTGCACGGAGAGATCGACCTGTTGCGCGTGCAATGCAGCCATGCGCTGTTCGGCGACCAGCAGCTCCTGGCGTACGCTGAGTGCCTCCAGGTAGCTGCCGATGCCGGCCTTGTAGCGCTGCTCGGCCAGCTTCCACGCACCGTTGGCGGCATTGAACGCGCGCTGCTGCGCATCAACCTGTTGCTGCAGCGAGTTGAGCGCATCGTAATCGTCGGATACTTCGTTGAGCGCCTGTACCAGCGTCTGGTTGTACTGCGCCGCAGCGTAGTCGAACTGCGCATCCTTGCTGTTCAAGTTGGCACGACGGCGACCGCCGTCGAAGATCGGCAGGCTGATCGCCGGCGCGACTTCGTAGAAGCGGTTCGGCAAAGTGAAGAGATTGCCGCCGCCGAGACCGATCAGACCGGCCAGTGCACCGATGTTCACATTCGGCAGGAATTCGGTCTTGGCCGCCTTGATGTCCTTGGCCGAAGCTTCCACGCGCCAGCGCGCGGCCACCAGGTCAGCGCGATGGCCGACCAGATCTACCGGGACATCGGACGGCACGATCAACGCGCCCGGCGGCAACAATTGCGGACGACCGATATCGAGCCCACGATCCGGCCCCTTGCCGAGCAACACCGACAATGACGAACGCGCCGCATCGATGGCGCGATCGGCCAGGGCCTTTTGCCCTTGCGCGCTGGCGACTTCGGAATCGCTCTGCTTGAGCTGGATCTGGTTGTCGATGCCGGCGACCACGCGCTGGTGCGTCAGGTCGCGTGCCGCGCTCGCACGCTGCAGTTCTGCCGCCGCCACGTCCTGCTGCGCAAAGGCATAACCCAGTTGCGCATAGGCGCGTGCCACATTCGTCGACAGCTCGATGCGTGCAGCCTGGGCATCGATCTGTGCAGCGCGTGCCTGGCCCAGCGCAGCTTCCCAGGCGGCGCGCTGGCCGCCCCACAGATCCAGGCTCCAGTTGAAACTGCCGTATACGTACTTGGCTGCGCCGAGATGCCCGCTGCCCAGTGCGGGGATCGAGGTTGGAATGAACGCTTCCGCCACGCTGGCGCCGACATTCACGGTCGGCTGGCGCGCCGCCTCGGCGGCGCCAGCCTCAGCCTGCGCGCTGCGCGCACGCGCGTCAGCCATGGCGAGTGTCGGGTTGTCGTGCAGCGCCTCGGCGATCAGCGTATCGAGCTGCGGATCACCCAGTCCGGTCCACCAGTCCTGCTTCGGCCACGCCGCCGCGGACACCTGCACATTGGCCAGGCTGCGCTCGGCCTTGAGTGTGGAGGGATCGATCGGCGTGCCATCCGGGCGCAGGCCGCCGCTGCTGGCGCAACCGGCCAACGCGAGAGTCAGGGTAGTGGCAGCCGCAAGAAGATGCAGACGCATGGATTGATGTCCGGTTAAAGATAGAGTCAGTTTTTGTTGCGAAGCGCGTGCAGCACGCGCTCCAGGTAGTCGTGCAATTGCGTTTGCTCGGTGTCGTCGAGCGAGCGCTGGGCAGCATTCATCACGCGCTGGCTGCAAACGGAGGCGGTGTTCTGCCAGACCGTATTGCCTGCCTCGGTCAGTTCGATGCGCAGTGCGCGGCGATCCTGTTCGTGCGGCGAGCGGCGCAGATAGCCCTTGCGCTCCAGCTGGTCCAACTGGCGCGTCATCGCGCCACCATCCAATTCCACCGCGCGGGCCAGTTCCGTCGCCGACACCGCACCCAGCTGCTGTGACTTCTTCAGGATCAGGTACTGGGTAAAGCTGAGGTCCAGGCCCTTGCTGGCGAGTTCGGCCTCGATCGCACGCACCATTTCGGCGCGCACCATGGTCAGCAGCATGCCCAGGCTCGGCGCGTGGGATTCATTGGTAATGGATGGGGTTAAGGGGTGGTCGTTCTGCTTCATGCCGGCATTCTATTGCCGAAATTATATTTGTCAAGGCAAATATATGCCTGTTTATGTTTGTTACAGCAAAAAGACCGGATGGGTCCGCTGGAAATCGGCCCCGGGGCCCTCCAGTTCGTCGGCCAGCCAGGTGCGCATGGCCGGATCACGCAATTCGAACAGTTCGAATACGCCCAATGCCCGCAGCGCCGGCAGTTGCGCCAGCAGTCGTGGCTCCATCGCCCGGCGGACTGGCTCGGGAGTGGCGGGGTCGAGCATCTGGTGGGCGCAGGCGACAAAGGTTTCCAGCGGAGACGCCGCCAGTTTGGACTTCATGGAAAGCAGCTTGGTCGGTGACATGAGGTGATCCTCGATTGAAACGCAGCTGTGCGCGGGCATCTGCAGCAGGCACGCGCGGACGGTGCCGGGTGTGACTGCGAGCGGGCATTTACGGCATTGGCGGAGGCCGCGAGCGATGGCAGCGGCGGCGGTGCCGGATCGTGGTCCAGGCACACGAAAGCATAGGCATGGCCACAGGCAAGCTGATAACGTTATTTGGTCAACTTATGTCGAGAACCGGCCATGACGCCCTCCAAACAGCAAGTCCACGAACTGATCGAGCAGGTCGGCGGCCCCGCGCTGATCGCCTACCGGATCGAGCGCGAAGCTACCAGTGAATACGGCGAGGACACCCAGACCTACGACTGGCACCGCCATCTGCGCGGGCAGTTCTTCTGCGTCGAGAGCGGCCTCGTCCATGTGCATACCGGGCACGGCTCATGGATGCTGCCGCCGCATCGGGCCGGCTGGATGCCGCCGGGCGAGCTGCACACGGTCAGCATCAGCGGAGTGATGAGTGGCTGGGGCGTATTCATCACGCCGGACATCGAGCACGGCCTGCCAAAGCATCCCTGCGTGATCGGCGTCACCGAGCTGATGCGTGCACTGGTGTGTCGCGCCAGCGCGTGGACCTGGCACGAGCGGCTGGACGCAGAACAGGATCGAGTGATGGCGGTGCTGCTGGACGAGATGCGCCGCGCGCCGCACGAATCGCTGCACTTGCCGATGCCGCTCGACCGCCGGCTGTTGCGCATTGCCCAGGCGGTGCTCGAACAGCCGCACGACAACCGCAGCCTTGAAGACTGGGCGGCGTGGGCCGGCTTGTCCGCACGCAGCCTCAGTCGATTGTTCCGCGCCGAGACCGCGCTGAGTTTCGCGCAGTGGCGCCAGCAGGCGCGGCTCTGCCGCGCGATGGAGCAACTGGCCGAAGGCGAGCCGGTCGCCAGCGTCGCCGACGCGCTCGGCTACGCCAGCGTGAGCGCCTTCGTGGCGATGTTTCGGCGCAGCTTCGGGCAATCACCGGGACGCTACTTCGCGCTGCATCCATCACCGGCGTGATCAAGGTGACGCCCAGACACCTGCCGCGCATATAAGCCTCCCTTATCGTCAGGATCATTAAAACTCCCTTGGCTTATCGGATCGGCCGGACATAGCATGTGTCGTCACCCATCCTGTGAGGTCGCCATGTTCCGTCCCTTCGTTTCGATCCTGCTTGCCCTCAGCCTGCTGCCCGCGGCAGCGTTCGCCAGCGACAGTTTCTGGCAGACGCCCACTATCGCCGGTGCCGGCAAGATCCACGCGCTGCCGCAGGCGGCCTACCAGCCCGATCGCAACGCCACCTACAAGGTCGTGTTCAGCCTGAGCAAGGAGGGCGACAAGCCTGATCAGGTGAGCCCGTCACTGGATCACGTGGCGCGTGCAGTGAATCTGTATGTGAGTGCCGGCGTGCCTCTCGACCACCTGAAATTCGTGGCGATCGTCTCCGGTGGGGCGACGCCGATCGTGTTGAACAACGCGCAGTACCAGAAGCTGCATGGCATCGACAATCCGAACCTGCCGCTGATCGAACAGCTGCGCAAGGCCGGTGTCGATATCGCGGTATGCGGCCAGGCCGTTGCCGAACATCAGTTCAAGTACGACTGGGTGGATACACACGTCACGCTGGCGCTGTCGGCGCTGACCACGATCACCGTGCTCGAGCAGCAGGGTTATGCCCTGATGCCGCTGTGATCTTCAAGCACTCGGGGGAATAGAACGATGCGTCATCTCGTTTTTGGCCTGCTGCTGGCCGCCACATTCGGTGCCAGCGCGACCGACCGGAGCGACTTCCTGCCGCCATGGAATCCACCACCGGCAGGCCTGCAGTTCAGCGTGCCACCGGTGGATGCGATCGCCGACCTGCATGGCGACATCGTCGATCCGCAGCTGGTGCTGTTCTTCGCAGGCAACCAGTTCATGGTGGTGCATGACCTGCTGGAGGCGTTCAAGCAAGCCCATCCGCAATACCAGCGGATCTATGCCGAGACGCTGCCGCCGGGCATCCTCGCCAAGCAGATCGAGAGTGGCACGCTGGTGATGGGCAACCTGCGCATCACGCTGCATCCGGACATCTATACGGCCGGCAAGGATGCGATCGCCGACAACCAGCAGAAGCACGGCTGGTTCGCCGATAGCTACGACTACGCGCGCAATCCGCTGGCGATCCTGGTCGCCAAGGGCAACCCGAAACACATCACCGGACTGGCCGATCTGGGTCGTGCCGACGTGCGCGTGAGCATGCCGAACCCAGCGTGGGAGGGCATCGCGAAGCAGATCGAAGCGAGCTATCGCAAGGCCGGCGGCGATGCGCTCGACCACACCATCATGGACAGCAAGGTGAAGGACGGCAGTACCTTCCTCACGCGCATCCATCACCGCCAGTCGCCGCTGCGCGTGCTGCAGGGCGAGTCGGACGCGGCGCCGGTGTGGTCGACCGAGGCGTATTTCCAGCAGCAGATCATGCATTTCCCGGTCGAGACGGTGACGATTCCGGCGGCGCAGAATGTCACTTCCACCTATACCGCCGCACGCATGAAGGACGCGCCGCACGAACAGGCCGCGAAGGATTTCCTGGCCTTCATGCAGAGCCCCGCGGCGCAGGCGGTGTACCGCAAGTACGGCTTCCTGCCGGCGCACTGAGGATGAACGAAATGCGCCGCGGCGATTCACGAACGTTGTTGCTGGGCTTCGGCCTGCTTGTCGCCACGGCGCTGCCGGTCGGCGCGGTGCATGCCGTCGATGCGGCGGCGATCACGACGCAGGGCAACGGCAAGGGTGCGGCGCCGTGCATGGGCTGCCATGGCGTCGATGGTGGCGGTCAGGCCAGCGCAGGCAACCCGCGCCTGGCCGGGCTCGATGCGGCCTATCTGCAAAAGCAGCTGGACGATTTTGCCAACGGCACGCGCACGAGTCCGGTGATGCAGGCCACCGCGACGGCGCTCAGCGAAGACGAGCGCGCGGCGCTGGCGCCGTACTACAGCAAGCTACCGATTCCGCCCGCATTGATGAAGCCAACCACGTCGATGCCGGCGGTGGACAGCGTCGGTGCCGTACTCGCCACCCGCGGCCATTGGGACCAGCAGGTGCCGGCGTGCGTGCAGTGTCACGGTCCCGCTGGTGTCGGCGTGGGCGCGCATTTCCCGCCGCTGGCCGGGCAGCCGGCGGTGTATATCGAGGCGCAGCTCAAGGCATGGCAGCAGGGCACGCGACACAACGATCCGCTGCAGTTGATGCAGCATCTGTCGAATGCGCTCAGTGCACAGGAGATCAGCGACGTGGCCGACTGGTTTGCCGCGCAACCGCTGGATGCGAAAGGGGCCACGCCATGAGAACCCTACACGCCTTGCTGGCTGCGACCATCACGATATGCGCGTTGAATGCTTGCTCGCAGAAAGCATCTACTCCGGTTACCGCCAGTACGGTGCCGGCTGCATCAGGCACAGTCGCGAGCAGCGCCGCCGTCAAGCCGGCGGTACCAACATTTAAGCCGCCATCGGAAACAGAAATCCCCAGTGGCCCTCTCGGTGATGTGATCCGCCAGGGCCGCGCTATCTTCACCGACACGCCGACGCATGCCAGCGCCTATGTCGGCAACACGCTCAGCTGCAGCAACTGCCATCTCGATGCCGGTCGACTGGCGAACTCGGCACCGCTGTGGGGCGCCTACGGCATGTATCCGCAATACCGCAAGAAGACAGGCCAGGTGAACACGTACGGCGAGCGCCTGCAGGGCTGCTTCCGCTTCAGCATGAACGGCAAGGCACCACCGCTCGACAGCGCGGAAATGGTCGCGCTGGAAACCTACTCCTGGTGGATGGCCAAGGGCGCGCCGGTCGGTGTGAAGTTGCCGGGCGCCGGTTATCCCAAGCAGGATTTCAAGCCGCCGCAGCCAGCGGATTACGCGCGCGGCGAAAAGGTCTACGCGGCGAATTGCGCGCTGTGCCACGGCGCCGACGGGCAGGGCCAGCAGGTGGCCGGCCGCAATGTGTTCCCGCCGTTGTGGGGGCCGCAGTCGTTCAACTGGGGCGCCGGCATGCACGAGCTGGACAACGCCGCCGCCTTCATCAAGGCGAACATGCCGCTGAGCCGCGGCGGCAGCCTGAGCGACCAGGATGCATGGGACGTGGCGATGTTCATGGATGCGCACGAACGTCCGCAGGACCCTCGCTATACGGGCAACCTCGCCGAGACGCGGGCGAAATATCACGACACGCCGCAGTCGTTGTACGGCACCGAAGTCAACGGCCATCTGCTCGGTTCGCAGCCCACGCAAAAGTAAGCGGAATGCTGCGCGACGCCGTGTCGCAGTTCGCCCGACACGGCGGTGTGGGTGAGTCGCCGATCCCGCGGTGTACGCCGTGGCGAGTCCGGATTACCACAGTGCCCCAGCGGATTCGAGCCACCGAATCCATGGCCACGCATCAGTGCGCGCGATCCAGCAAAGGCGTGACGATTTGTTCCAGCTGCCGGCTGGTCCATGCCGGCTGCTGGTCTTTCCATCCGTTGTCGACCAATCGGCCGTCACGGTCAATCGTGAAGCTGACCGGCAGGTGCCAGATGCGTCCGTAGCCGGGTACGTGCGGATCGCCCAGCAACCCCACGGGGAAGCTCAAGCTACGTGCCACGGTGCGTACCTGTTCGATGTCATCCGGGTTATCGAGGCTGAAACCGAGTATGGCCAGGCCGTCGCCGGCGTGCGCCAGCGCATATCGCGAAAGCAGGGGCAGCTCGTCCCTGCAGGGGCCGCACCACGTGGCCCAGAATGTCACGATGACTACTTTGCCGCGCAGGTCTTGCAGGCTGATTTGCTTGCCGTCGAGCGTATGCAGCGTGATGGGTGGCGCCATCCGCCCCACTTCCAGCTGGTTGGCGAACGCAACTTGCGCGATGACGGCCAGCACAAGAAAGGCCATGGATTTGCAGAGGCTGTACGTGACGCGATGAATGATAGGCATGCTCGGATGATCTCGCGGAGTGTTGCCGGACGTTTCCGGCAACACTCATTCCATGGGTGATTGTGCTCAGAGTTTGATGCTGATACCGACGGTGCCCGTCCATCCCGGAAACAACTGATAGCCCTGCAGGTGGCTATACACAGGGACCTGCACGAAGGCATACATCTGCACGTTCTTGGTCAGGGTGCCGCTGATGCCCGGGCTCAGATAGGCCACGGTGCCTTCGGTGTCGGGCGCGTCGGCCAGGAAGCCCTGGTCGGCCATCTTGTGGAACCAGTTGATCTGCACTTGCGGCACCCAGTTCGCGTGCGCCTCATAGCGCAGGCCAAAGCTGATGGAGGCAAGGTTGCCGGGGCGATAATCCGCGCCGGGCTGATCCAGGTTCTCCTTGACGGCGGCCTGGAACTGCCCGTTGACGAAGGCATCGAAGTTCTGGCTCACCGGCTGGAAGTAGTACGCGCCCACGATGAGGTCGGTGCTGCCCGTGCCGGCCTGCAAGCTGGTATCCAGCGACTGGCCAAGGCCCGGACCGTTCTGGAACGTCACCGGATGACCGACCAGGTTGCCATCCTCGGCCTGCCCGCCGTAATTGCCGGTCGGCAGCTTCACGCCGAACTGCACGCCGAAATTGTGTGTCGGCAGAAAACCCTGGTAGCTGGCCAGTATCTTGGTATCGCCGATGCCTGCGACATGGGCGCTGCTGACCTGGTCCGGTGCACTCTCGGCAGGTGTGTAGGGCTGCAGCTGCGTACCGTAGGTCTCGTGATCGCGCAGCACGTACGGCACCACGAAGGTCACACCCCAGTCCGCATTGAAACGGTAGGTTGCGGCGAAATTGATATAGCGGTTGATGGTGCCCTTTTCGATTTCGCCGCCGCCGAGCAACGGATCGGAAGGCTGATTGACCACTTGGGCCGGCGTCGCCTTGCTGCTTCCGTGACGAAGCTGATTCTGGTCGATGAAGGTGTAATCCACATTGATGCGCCAGCCGGAGGCCGTGGAGTAACCGGTGGCAGCGTCGGTGCTCAAGGTGCAGCCGCAGGTCGCGCAAGCATGCGCTACCTGCGGAAGCAGCCCGAGCGCGAGCAAACCCGCCGAGATCCTCCCGGCGTTGCGCGGCCTTGGCTTGGAAGGTGAGAAATGGGAAGTGGTTGGTACAGCCAGTGCTTGACGTCTGCCCTGCGGCATAGACGTGCGAAGAAGATTCACGACGCGCATGAGATGGAGTTCCCAATGAATGGAGCCAGGCCAGCGGGTGGCCCGCAAAGGCTGAGGATTGCCGGTGCACCACCCGGACAGCCAGGAAACACGGCGCGATGCAGCGCAGTCGGGCGTCGGGAAAGCAGCGGCAATAATCGAATGGCACGCGCTTGCCACCATCGTGGCGGCCCGCACGTGCCCGCGTGTCAGCCGATGCGCGGTGGCCCGCGTGGATCTGCACTCAATCGTGGGGTCGCATCCATGCGGCGCACCCGGAGGGGTGTCGACTCGGCCACGCCGGGCGCTGCCGGCAGCAGGTGAAGCACCTGGCTCGAGGCGAGTATCGATTGATGGCCAAGCAGGACGCAGTAACCGCATCGATCCGTTGAGTCGGCGGGATCAGCAGGCGCCGGATGTTTCTCTCCGGCCATCCGCTGCGGACACGCGTCCCCCATGCCTTGCATGGATCCCGTCATCGGCATCGGCATCGGCATGACACGGGAAATGACCGGCATCACGACAATAAGCGCCATGGCCAGCAGGGCCAGCCATGAAACGACCTGTCGGGAAGCCTTACGTCGGAACACGCGTATTACCGGATCGTGGATGCACGCTCAATGGGTCAATTTAGCATGACCTGGACCCTGGTCGAGGGTCGTTGATGCCGCACCCGATGCAAGAATTTGAGTCTCTTCGAGCCATTCCAGGTTTTTAAGCCGGGTTTGCCGATGGCGGCTTGCGGACCTTGCGATCATGCTGCGCTGGGTGCGGACGCGGCGTCGATTCCGGGGCTACCATGCGTGTCGATGACGGTACGAGGGGCTGGCCCGGCACGGCAGTTGCAGGTTTCGCATGCACGTTTCTCAACTCGCGTCGGCATGACGTGTTCATCGCGCAGGATTTTCCACGATGCAGCTGCGGCAACTCACCGATACCCTCAGCGTCAGCGGACAGATCGACGAAGCCGATGTCGACCTGCTCGCCGCGCAGGGTTTCCGCAGCCTGATCAATAACCGGCCCGATGGTGAGGCTGCCGGGCAGCCAGCCAGTACGGCCATCGCTGCGCTGGCCGAACGCCATGGCATGACTTATCAGTATCTGCCGGTGATCTCTGGTCAATTGCAGGATGTCCAGGTGGAGGCGTTTGCGCAGGCGTTGACCACGCTGCCGGCGCCGGTGCTGGCGTTCTGTCACACCGGCACCCGTTCGACCATGCTGTGGGCACTCGCTGCCGCGCGGAGCCAGCCGCTGGAGGATGTACTGCGGACCGCGATCAGGGCCGGTTACGACCTCAACGCGCTGCGACCGCGCCTGCAAGAGGCTGCGGCGCGTTGAGCATCCTGCTGCCTGACCTGCTCGCGATCGTGTGCGGTTCGCTGGTGGGCTTCTCGCTGGCGCTGATCGGTGGTGGCGGTTCGATCCTGGCCACGCCGTTGCTGTTGTACGTGGTGGGCGTGCGTGATCCGCATCTGGCGATCGGCACCAGCGCGGTGGCCGTCGCGGTGAACGCGTTCGCGAACCTGATCCCGCATGCGCGCGCGGGTCACGTGCGCTGGAAGGTGGCATTCACGTTCGCCGCGACCGGGGTCATCGGTGCCTTCGTCGGCTCGACCCTCGGCAAGCTGGTCGATGGCCAGCGCCTGCTGGTGCTCTTTGCCGTGCTGATGTTGGTGGTGGCTGCATTGATGCTGCGCGGCCGACGTGGCGGCGGTGCGGACCGTTATCCGCTGCCGCACCTGTTTCCGCGGCTGGGCGCGGTAGGTTTTGGCGCAGGCGGCCTGTCCGGCTTCTTCGGCATCGGCGGCGGCTTCCTGATCGTGCCGGGACTGATGTTCGCCAGCGGCATGGTGATCATCGAGGCGATCGGCACCTCGCTGTTTTCGGTGGGCGCGTTCGCCACCACCACCGCACTCAACTACGCCGCCTCGGGCCTGATCGACTGGCGTGCGGCAGCCGGGTTCATCGCGGGCGGTATCCTTGGCGGTTGGCTCGGTGCGTTGGGCGCACATAGGCTGGCGAAAACCCGCGGCACGCTGCACGTGGTCTTCGCGCTGGCGATCGTCGCCGTCGCCGTGTTCATGCTGGTCAAGAATCTGCGCGGGTGACCGACGCATGACGGGAGTGTCGGGGTGATCTACGTATTGTTGAGCGTCATCTGCAGCGTGCTGGTGTCAGTACTGCTGAAGCTGGCGCGCCGCTTCGATGTCGATGTGGGCCAGGCGATCGCCTGGAACTATGTAGTAGCCGGGGCGCTTACTGCACTGCTCTTGCAACCGTCGCTGGCGAGCTTGCGCGAGCCGGGCGCGCCATGGCTCGCCTTGGCGGGGCTGGGCGTGCTGCTGCCGACGATCTTTCTCGCGCTGGGCGCGTCGGTACGGCACGCCGGCATCGTGCGCAGCGATGCGGCGCAACGGCTGTCGCTGTTGATCTCGCTGCTGGCGGCTTTCGTGCTGTTCGGCGAGCAGCTCAGCGCCCTCAAGGCGATGGGCATCGCGCTGGGCCTGCTTGCGCTGTTGTGTATGGTGTGGCGCAGCGGGCAGGTCACGACGAACAGTGGCTTCGCCGGCTGGCTGTATCCGCTGCTGGTGCTGGGGGGCTTCGGCGCGATCGATATCCTGTTCAAACGCGTGGCGCTGGCCGGTGTGCCGCTGGGTGCGTCGCTACAGGCGATGTTCGCGCTGGCGCTGTTGGTCGCGTTCGTGCTGCAGCTATGGCGACGCCTGCGTGGCCATACCCGCTTCACCATGCGCAGCGCGTTGGGCGGCGTGGCGCTGGGGCTGGCCAACTTCGGCAACATCCTGTTCTACCTGCGTGGCCATCGCGCGTTGCCGCAACATCCGGCGCTGGTGTTTGCCAGCATGAACATCGGCGTGGTGGCGCTGGGTGCGCTGGTCGGCGTACTGGCTTTCCGCGAGCGGTTGAGCCGGCTCAACCTCGGCGGCGTGCTGCTGGCCCTGTTGGCGATCGTGTTGATTGCACGCAGCTAGCGTCGCGCGGCGAGAAGGTGACTTCTGGGATATGAAAGCGCGTGGTATCGGTGCCTATGCTGCAGTCTCCCCGGGGCGCGTTGCGCCTCTGCCAGCTGAGGATGTCCCGTCCATGCGTAAACTCCCCCTTGCTGCGGCCCTTGCCGCGTTGCTGCTCAGCACTGTTGCCATCGCCGGTCCCGACGACAAGAAGGACGACAAGGCCAAGCCCGACGCGAAGCCAGATGCTGCCCTGCTGCAGCCGCAATCATCGAGCAGTGAGGGATCGGTGTCGGTCGAAGGTCATCGCATCGATTACAAGGCGGTAGCCGGTACGCTGGTGCTGCACGGCAGTGGCGACAAGGAGAACGAGCCGCAAGTGAGCATGTTCTACGTCGCCTATTTCAAGAAGGGTGCCGAGGCCACCAAGCGACCGATCACCTTCATCTACAACGGCGGTCCCGGCTCCGCCACGGTATGGCTGCACATGGGTGCGTTCGGGCCGAAGCGGGTGGTGACTGCTGACGACACGCACACGCCGGCCGCGCCGTATGGCCTGGTCAACAACGACTACAGCCTGCTCGATGCTTCCGACGTGGTCTTCATCGATGCGCCCGGCGCCGGTTTCAGCCGGCTGATCGCGGATGATGCCGACAAGTCCAAGCGCGACGAGCAGATGAAGGATAGGCGCAAGGCGATCTACGGTGTCGATGGCGACGGTCATGCGTTCGCCCAGTTCATCACCCAGTTCCTGTCGAAGTACGGGCGTTGGAATTCGCCGAAATACCTGTTCGGCGAAAGCTACGGCACCACCCGCTCGGCGGTGCTGGCGAACATCCTGGAGAATGAAAACAGCGTCGATCTCAACGGCGTGATCCTGCTCTCGCAGATCCTCAATTTCGACACCAGCATCGACGGCCCCGAGTTCAATCCAGGCATCGACCTGCCGTACGAACTGGCGTTGCCCACGTTCGCGGCTACCGCGTTCTACCACCACAAGCTGCCGTCGCAACCGGCGGAACTGGAGCCGTTCCTCGAGGAGGTCAAACGGTATGCGCTGGGTGATTACACGCAGGCGTTGATGGCCGGCTCGCGGCTCAGTGACGCGCAGAAGCAGGCAGTGGCGGAGAAACTGCATCAGTACACCGGCCTGTCGGTGGCCTATCTGCTGAAGGCGAACCTGCGCGTCAGCGGCGGCATGTTCGAGCACGAGCTGCAGACTGGCGAAGACACCACCACCGGCCGGCTGGACAGCCGCTTTGCCGGGCCGTCGATTGATCCGCTGAGCAAGGAGTCCGACTACGACCCGCAGTCCTCGGCGATCAGCTCGGCCTATATCGCTGCGTTCAACGACTACGTGCGGCGCGACCTGAAGTTTGGCGACGGCCAGCAGTACCGCGAATATGCCGACATCGATCACTGGGATTTCGCGCACAAGGCGCCGGGCGTGCAGGGTGAGGCGCTGCAGTCCTCGACCAATGTGATGCCGGACCTGGCTACCGCGATGAAGACCAATCCCAACCTCAAGGTGTACTTGAACGGCGGTTACTATGATCTGGCCACGCCGTTCTTTGCCGCCGACTACGAGATGCATCACCTGCCGATCCCGGCCAGCCTCGAGGGCAACATCAGCTACTCGTGGTATCCCTCCGGGCACATGGTGTACGCGCACGAGGCGTCATTGAAGCAGTTGCACGACAACGTGGCCCGCTTCATCGAGCAGACCGACAACGTGAGGCATTGAGGTTGTCTGGATAGCCCACTTTGTCGACTCTTCAGACTTGCGCAGGCCCCACTTTTTTCGTCATTCCGGCGCAGGCCGGAATCGCTTCACCACAGCGAAGCTGGTCATCGCTACGGAAATGCAACGTGAGTCATCAGCAAAAGCGATCCCGGCCTGCGCCGGGATGACGTGGGGAGGGTGATGTTGATGTGGATGGAGGCGGTTCGACGGCGCAGAGAGGGCGGTCATCCGAGTTGCCTGATGGCGTTCGTGCCGCCCGGACGCTCAGCGTTTGGGCGGTGCGGTATGCCGCGGCGCCGTCGAGCCGCGCACCACCAGTTCGGGGCTGAAGCCCTCGTTGGTGCTGTTGACCGGTTCGCCGTTGGCGTCGCGTTGCAGGTCGTCGATCAACCGTTGCGCGGCATGCCGTGCAATCTCCTCGGTGGCCTGTCGCGCGGTGGTCAGTGCCGGCCATGACTGCTTGGAGAATGGACTGTCCTCGAAGCCGGCGATCGACAAGTCGTAGGGCACGTTGATGCCATCGGAATGCGCGGCTGCCAGCACGCCGGCAGCAATTTCGTCATTGCAGCCGAAGATCGCGCTGGGCCGATCCTTCAGCGCCAGCAGCTTGCGTGCGCCGCGGAAACCGTCGTCGAAGGTGTAGTCGCCCGGCACGATCAGCTTGCGATCGAGCGTGATGCCATAGTCCTTCAGCGCATCCTCGTAACCCTGGTAGCGCTCCTGGCTGGAGCGATGCTCGTGGCCGCCCCACAGGAAACCGATGCGCTGGTGGCCGAGCTGGATCAGGTGCTCGGTGATCGCATAGGCGGCGTCGCGGTCATCCACGTACACGCACGGATAACCATCCTGCGGGTCCTTGCGTGCCGAAATGATCCGCATGAACGGGATCTTCGCTTCGCTGAGCGTGCGAATCAGCTCCGGCTGCTCGGACATCGGTGGCGCCAGAACCAGCCCGGCCAGCCGTGAACGGCGCACCAGTTCGCACAGCTCGTCCGCAAGCTTCGGCGAGGACGCGTCGCAAGGATGGATCTGCAGGCCGAAGCCGCTGCTGCGACACACCGACAGCACGCCGCGTTGCAGGTTGATGATGTAGTGCGCGTTGGGGTTGTCGTAAACCAGCGCCAGTGCATAGGCACGGGTACTGCGCAGGCTGCGTGCGGAAGGGTCGGGCTGGTAACCGAGTGCGTCGATCTCCCGCTGTACCTTCGCCCGCGTGCGCGCATGCACCGACGGTTCATTGTTGATGACCCGCGACACCGTCTTCAGCGAGACGCCTGCCCGTTCTGCGACATCCTTGATGGTGGCACTGCGCACCCGCGAACCTCTTGCATCCGAAAATAAGGGGCGCCAGCAGCGCCTCGTGCATCCTAGCGTATGGTCATGACCGTAGCGAATACATGACTCACCCCGCATGCTCCTGGCCGATCCGGTGACCACGCATGCCGTAATACAGAATGTACAGGTAGCACGGCAGCATCAGCAGGGCGAACGCGAGCTGGAAATCGATGTGCTCCTTCAGATGCACGAACACTTGCGGAATCAACGCGCCGCCCACGATACCCATGATCAACAGCGCAGAAGCCGCTTCGGTGTGTCGGCCGAGCCCCTTGATCGCCAGTGGAAAGATCGCCGGCCACATCATCGCGTTGGCGAAGCCCAGCGCGGCGACGAACATCACCGAGGCGTAGCCATGGGTGATGTAAGCACCGAGCGTGAACAGCACGCCGAGCATTGCCGATACTGCCAGGTAGCACTGTTGCGAGACGAAGCGCGGGATCACCAGGAGGCCCACGACATAGCCCAGCAGCATCGCGCCCAGCGTGAAGGCGGTGAAGAACTTGGTCTGGTCCAACGGCAGCCCGAAACCCTGGCCGTAGGTGCCGATTGCGTCGCCCGCCATCACTTCCACGCCAACGTACAGGAACAGGCACAACACGCCCAGCCACAGGTGCGGGAAGCTGAAGATGCTGCGCCCGCTGTGGCCGATGGCGCGTTCGTCGTTGGCGCCGGCCGGCTTGATCTCGGGCAGCGAGGAGCGCACCACCCAGACCGCCAGCAGCACCAGTGCGCCGGCCATGATCATGTAGGGCAGGTGGATCTTGGCGGCGAAAGTGTCGAGCAGCATGGTGCGCGTCGCCGGGTCGGCGGCCTTCACCTGCTGGTCGAGGTCACCGATGCCGTGCAACACCAGCGCGCCGATCAGCAGCGGTGCGAGGATGCCGGCGAACTTGTTGCAGATGCCCATGAAGGCTATGCGCTGCGCGGCGCTGTCGATCGGCCCCAGGATGCTGATGTAAGGGTTCGAGGCGGTCTGCAGCAACGACAAGCCGGCGCCGATCACGAACAATCCCGCCAGCGCGCCGAAAAACACGCGCATGGTGGCGAACTGACCGAACATCATCGCGCCGATTGCCATCACGAACAGGCCCAGTGCCATGCCTTTCTTCATGCCGGTGCGGCGCAGGACCATCGATGCGGGCAGCGAGAACACGAAATAGGAAATGTAGAACGCGAACGGCACCAGGAACGCATAGGCGTCCTGCACCTGGAAAGCGAGCTTGACGAAAGTGATCAATGGCCCGTTGAGCCAGGTGACGAAGCCGAAGATGAAAAACAGCACGCCGATGATCATCATCGGCCCGATATTCGAACGGTCGGTCGGCGCCGCCGCCAGCGTTGTTGCCATGTGTGTTCTCCCCCAAAGATCGGCCGTGCTGGTAACGGTCGAATGACCGGACAGTCTGGAATGTCTCCTTATTCGCCAAAAAGTGCAACGTTGTCAATCCGAGCCGTGCCAAGGTGACCTGTTCATGGCTGGGATCGGGCCGTAAAGACGGCCATATCAGACCGGTTGTGCGGTGCCGCAGCATGTCCTTCGGTGTCGCAATGGACTTCTGGATTGCGCCATATAAAGCCATTTGAGTGGCTGGCTAAGGTGATCTCTTGGAATGTCGTGACAGCTATGCTGCGGCGCCACATCGAATGCTTCGGAAATTTTTGATGGCCGTGTTGACAACGTTGTCATTTTGAGGACAGACTCCGCCGGAATCAGGCCAATGCCCGGCCGGTGGCGATCCGTCGCTGCGTGGATCAGGGCGATGCCGGTCACGGGGAGAGTACGGAGTGGGGGAAGTCGCCAACCAGCGTCATGCAGCGGAACCGTCGGCAACGAGCCGGGCGGGTATGTCGACTTTTGGTGGGCCGTTCCTGGCCGCCGATGTCGGTGGCACGCATGCGCGCATCGGCTTGGTCGTTGGCAGAGCTGACGGCCGCCGCCCGATCAGCGTGCTGCACTATCACCGCTACAGTTGTGCCGACTGGTCGGGCCTCACGGCGATGCTGCAGGACTTTGTCGGGCAACTGGCCGGTACGCCGCACGCCGCATCGCTGGAAAATCTCCGTCATTGCGCGATGGCCTGCGCGGGTTACGTACTGGACGATGCCATCGTCAACGAGAACTTGCCGTGGCCAGTGTCGATCCGCGAGATCCGTGATGCCCTTGGCATCCAGCGGCTCGCGGTGATCAACGATTTCGAGGCGGTCGCCTACGCCACCCAGTTCATCGAGACGAGCGAAACCCGATCGATCATCGATGCTGTGCAACCAGCATCAGCTGGGCCGGTGCTGGTGATGGGGCCAGGTACCGGGCTCGGTTCGGCGGTGCTGTTGCCGGGTCAGCCGCGGGTGCAGGTACTGGCTACCGAGGCGGGGCAGATTTCGCTGGCGCCAGGTAACGAACGCGAGATCGAAATCCTGCGCGTGCTGGCGCGTGAGCGTCCCTATGTGTCGTTCGAGGATGCGCTGTCAGGGCCGGGCCTGCTCAAGCTTTATCGTGCGCTATGCGAGCTGCGCGTCAGTCCCGCCCATCTGCTGACACCGGCCGAAATCACCGGCGCCGCACTGGCCGGCATCGACGCCGCCGCGGTGGAGGCACTGCAGGTGTTCTGTGGTTTGCTCGGCAGCTTCGTCGGTGATCTGGTGCTGCTGTACGGCGCCCGCGGCGGGGTCTACCTGGCGGGCGGCATCCTGCCGCAGATCCAGCCGTTCCTGCTGACCAGCACGTTTGCTGCGCGCTATTTCAACAAGGGCGTGATGCGCCCCTATCTGCAACAGGTTCCGGTACGACTGATCGAGCACGGCCAGCTTGGTGTCATTGGCGCCGCAGGCTGGTTTCTGGATAAGCGGGAGGGAGAGTGAGATGACCCTGATCCAGTGACACGGCGCCAAGCCAACCACCACCACAACAGTCCATGACCGCGCCATGCCGGTCCTGATTTCGAGCCAGCCTCTGAGGGGAGGACATCATGAATTACCGCAAGACATTGCTAGCCGCCAGCATCATCAGCAGTCTGTGTCTGTCCAGTGTGCTTTATGCACAGGACAGCACCCAGACCAGTAGCGCTACGACTACGACGACCACGTCGAATACCAAGCCCGACAAGACCAACGTGAAAGAGTTGCCCACCGTTGTTGTCGTCGGTATTCGTGCCAGCCTGCAGGCATCGCTGGACACCAAGCGCAATGCCGACGCCATCGTCGATGCGATCACCGCCACGGACATCGGCAAGTTCCCGACCACCAACGTGGCCGAAGCGCTGGCGCAGGTCCCTGGTGTGACGCTTGACCGCGCCATTCCGGGAACTCAACGCGTCAGCATCGACGGCATGGATCCGAGCCTCAACCTGAGCTTGCTCGACGGTCATCCGGTGGCACAGGCGATCTGGCTGTTCGGCGACAGCCCGAACCGTGGTTTCAACTATTCACTGCTGCCGTCGGAAATTCTCGGTGGGCTGGAGATCTACAAGAGCCCAGAAGCGCGCTTGCCCGAAGGCAGCATGGGCGGCACGGTGCTCATGCATACCCTCCAGCCGCTCGATGTGGCTCCCAACACGCTGACCGGCTCAGTTGGCGCGAACTACAACGACATGGTAGGCAATTCGCGCCCGAATGCGTCAGTGTTCTATAGCTGGCACAACGACGACAAGACCTTCGGCGTCGACGTCTCCGCCCAGCATTACGAGCTGTTCACCTCGCGCGAGGGTATGGAGAACTACGGTTACACGCCCATCGGCGGTCCGGGTTGCACAAACGGTTGCTTGGACCAGGCCGCGCTGACCGCGGGCAATAATGTGATTCAGAATGAACTCAACGCCGGTACCATCAAGTCGACTGATCAGATCCCGAACCAGCTCAGTGCCGCGAACTTCCAGCAGACCGAAAAGCGCAACAGTGTCCTGATCAACCTCCAGTACAAGCCGAACGAGCATTTCGAGAGCACGCTCAGCCTGATGTACATGAAGGATGGCCTGGATAACGTCAACCAGTCGATGTATCCATGGGCCACGAATCGGCCGGGCGGTATCACGTCACTCACTGAAGGTCCGAACGGCATCATCGTTGCCGGCACCCAGGTGGGTACGCCGTGCTACAACACCACCACCTGCAACAGCACGTCGAGCACCTTCAGCGATAACTACGCGCGTCAATCGATGGTCAGCACCAAGGGTGCCGACTGGAAGGGCAAGTACAGCGGCGATAGCTGGCAGCTTGCTGCCGATGTGGGCATCAGCACGTCGAGCAACCCGATGACTTCCTTCATCAAGGAGATCTATTACGGCGGCCCGTTCAACTGGAATATCAATCAGGGTGTGCAGTTCACCGATCCAAGTACGGCCAACAACCCGAGTTACTGGGCCGACAACGGTTGGGGTGGCAACGAAGAGACCATCCTGTACAAAGCCAAGGACTCCTACGCGCAGCTCGACTTCAGCAAGGATTTCGACGGCTTCTTCAACCAGCTGCTGGCCGGCGTGCGTTATGCGAGCCACTGGGAAAGCCAGGTAGAGAACGCCTACACGGGTCCGCAGCAGTTGACCCTGGATCAGATCGGTTACGGCGGCCTGTCTGACCTGTCGGGTATGAGCAGCCTGGGACTGTCCCAGAGCTTTATCTCGCACGTGCAGACGCTGGGCCTCAATGCGATCAAGAATGCGGTTCTCAGCACGCCCGGCTTCGGCGTTGCGAAAGATGCCAATGTCTATTACGGCAACACCTGGAACGTGCAGCAGCAGAACAGCGCTTTCTATCTGCAGGCGAATTTCGGTAACGACGTCGTGCATGGCAACATCGGTGCACGTTATGTGCACACCGAGAACGACTCGTCCGGTTTCAACGTTCCCAACGCCTGCTCATCCGCAGATACGTTTGACTGCGCTTTCCCAGCCGGTTTCGGCTACATCACCCAAACCAACACGCACAACAACTGGCTGCCAGCAGCCAATATCGCCTGGAACGTTGCGCCGGACTTCGTCCTGCGCGGCGCGGCATCCGAGACCGTGGCCTATGCGCCGTATAACGAGATGGCTCCGTACTTCGAGTCGAACGATACGGTGCTGACGGCCGTCGGTGGCAACCCGAACCTGAGCCCTTATCGCTCGATAAACTTCGACGGATCGGCTGAGTGGTATTTCAACAACCAGTCCGTCATCGCATTGTCGGGTTTCTACAAGAACATTCTCAACTACATTGTGAATGCGGCAACCTTCCAGGAGCGCATCAATGGTTCCTGGACGCTGCCGGGGTATCTGCAGGCCGAAGGCGACGCACAGATTGCCGCTGGTCTTTGCACCACGGCAGGTATCTGCCAGTACAGCGTGACGGCACCGGTCGATGGCGGCCATGCCAAAGTCAAGGGCGCCACGGTCAGTTATCAACAGGCGTTCGGCGACAGCGGCTTCGGCCTGCGTGCGAACTACACCTACTCGGACGCCTCGACCAGTAGCGGCGGTGCACTGCCGTACAACTCCAAGAACGCGTACAACATCGCCCCGTACTTCGAAAGTGGCCCGTATACCGCGAGCATCGCGTACAACTGGCGTAGCAGCTACCTCGCGGGCGGTTACGTCGCCGGTGCGGCGCCGACCAACGTGGCCAGCTTCAAGGAGCTCGATGCTTCGGCCGGGTATCAGATCAACAAGAACTTCTCGCTGTCGCTCGATATGCTGAATCTGCTCAACTCCAAGTACTACTCGTACCTGGGTAGCAAGAATCAGCTGTCCGAAGAGTATGTGACCGGTCGCCAGTTCATGCTCGAGGCGCATTTCAAGTTCTAAGTTTTCGTATTCCCGTATCACTTTCCCCAAATTGGATCTGGCGGCTTGCCAGGTCCTTTTTTTTACCGGCAACATGATCCCCGGGAGTCGGTGCAGGATCGTGCCGCCTCCCACCTTTTGTCACGCATCACGGGAGATGCCATGCGCATCGCTAGCCTGTTCCTGTTCCTGTTCCTTTGCGGCGCAGCCATGCGAGTGGACGCGGATGCCACGGCGCCTCCCCTGATTCCGCTGCCGGCCGAACTGAGTTATGGCAGCGGCCACTTGCGGATGGATGCCAGCACGTCGATCGTGCTGCAGCCGAATGATGCGGCGAACCGCGCAACCGCAGGTTACCTGTCGTCGCTGTTGCGGCGCACGCGTGGTCTGTCACCCAGGATTCTGGCTTCGGCGCCGGAGGTTGTAGCCATCACGCTGGTGCGTGATCCCCATGCGACGGTCGTCAACGCCGAAGGCTATGCGCTGGATGTCGATGCCCATGGCGTGCGCATCGTTTCACGCGATGACGCCGGGTTGTTCCATGGGGTGATCACCTTGTGGCAATTGATGACACCGGATGCGCTACATGGCGCGGTGCAGGTGCCCGTACTGCATATCCGCGATCAGCCGCGCTTTGTTTGGCGCGGCCTGATGCTGGATTCGGCGCGACACTTCCAGTCGGTCGCCGAAATCGAGCGACTGCTCGACCAGATGGCCCAGCACAAGCTCAACGTCTTCCACTGGCATCTCACCGACGACCAGGGCTGGCGCATCCAGATCAAGCGCTACCCGGAGCTTACCCGCATGGGTGCGTGGCGCACGCCACCAGATGCAGGGCATGACGGTGAGCCGGAACGTTATGGGGGTTTCTACACGCAGGAGCAGATCCGCCAGATTGTTGCCTATGCCGCCGCACGCCATATCACGGTAGTACCCGAGATCGATATGCCCGGTCATGCGCAGGCCGCGGTGGCGTCTTACCCGCAATTTGGCGTGACCGGCAAGCGTCCCTCGGTCTCGGTCGACTGGGGTGTCAATCCCTACCTGTACAACGTGGACGACGGTAGCTTCGATTTCATGGACCACGTCCTCGATGAGGTGATGGCGCTGTTCCCGTCGAAATACATCCATGTCGGCGGCGACGAAGCGGTCAAGGATCAGTGGCAGGCGTCGCCCGAAGTACAGGCGAAGATGCATGCGCTGGGTCTGAAGGATGAGGACGCGCTGCAAGGCTGGTTCATCAACCGCATCGGACTGTACCTCGCCGCGCACGGCCGCCAGTTGGTGGGCTGGGACGAGATCCTCGACGGCGGCGTGTCGGTCGATGCCACGGTGATGTCGTGGCGCGGGAGCAAGGGTGCGATCAAGGCCGCGCAACAGGGGCATGACGTGGTGCTGTCGCCCGCACCCGACCTGTATTTCGACCAGCTGCAGAGTGATCGCGTCGACGAGACGGCCGGGCGCATTCCCGCGCAGAGCCTGGCCCACGTATACGCGTTCGAGCCGGTACCGAAGGAGCTCGATGCAGCACAGGCGGCCCACGTGCTGGGCGCGCAGGCGAACATGTGGACCGAGCACATGCCGACGATGAAGCACGTCGAGCATGCGGTATTCCCGCGGCTGGACGCGTTGAGCGAAGTGGACTGGTCGCCGGCCGCATCGCGCGACTGGAACGGTTTCCTTGGCCGGTTGCCGGCGCAGTTCGCGCGCTATCGCGCGCAGGGCATCGGCTATGCCGATAGCACGTTTGCGCCGGATATCAAGCTGGATCGCAACGCCGCGCTGGTCGGTGGCACAGCGCAAGTCACGCTGTCCAACCAGGCTGGCTACGGTGAAATGCATTACACGTTGGACGGCCGCGCGCCCGACCGGCACGCACCGCTGTACCAGGCGCCCTTCACCGTGAAGCTGCCGGTGACGGTGCGCGCAGCGACGTTTGCCCGCGACGGCAGCATGCTGGCTGCACCACGCCAGCGTGTGCTGGATCGGACCAGCCTGCTCAGCCTAAGCGGCAACGAGATGCCGAACTGCCCGGGCAGTGATTTCCGCCTGCGCGTGCAACCGATGCCCGATGCCACCTCGCTAGCGCCGGTGTACAGCATCAACGTGTTCAACGCTTGCCAGCTGTATCCGGCGACGCCGATGGATGGTGTCGCGAGAATCCACGTCGATGCCATACGGCTTGAGCGCAATTACGCGCTGGCACATGACGCAAAGCTGGTAGTGTCGCGCCCGCACAACACGCCATTCGGCGAGCTGGTGGTGCACCAGGATCAGTGCACCGGGCTGGTGCTGGCCACGCTGCCGCTGCCTGATCCGGAGCACAGCGTGCGCCGCTTCACGCTCGACGCAGCGCTGCCGGCGCAGCAGGGCGGCCATCCGCTGTGCTTGATCTATACCGCACCGATCGATGGCCCGCTGTATGCGCTGGATCGGGTTGCATTGATTCCGGGCACAACGAAGCCGTGAACGCATCGCCGCGCCGGCTCGCTTCGCTCGATGCGCTGCGTGGCTGCACCGTGGCGGCGATGCTGCTGGTCAACGATCCGGGTGATTGGGGTCACGTCTACGCGCCACTCGATCACTCGGCATGGAACGGCTGTACGCCCACCGATCTGGTGTTCCCGTTCTTCCTGTTCGTGGTCGGTGTGTCGGTGGCGCTGGCAATCCTGCCGCGGCTGGAGCAGGGTACTGCGCCGGGAGTATTGGCCCGTACGGCGCTGTGGCGTGCATTGCGCATTCTCGCGCTGGGCGTGGCGATCAACGTGCTGGCGGCATTGCTGATGCCGGGCGTGCATCTGCGTTTTCCCGGTGTGCTGCAACGGATCGGCATGTGCTTCGCCGGGGTGGCGCTGTTCGCGATCTACACGAAACCGCGCACACAGTGGCTCACGATCGCGGTGTTGCTGCTTGGCTACTGGGGTCTGCTGCTGGCTGGTGGCTCGCTGGAGCCTTGGGCGAATATCGTCAGCCGCACCGATAGCGCGGTGCTCGGTCACTTCGTCTATCTGATCGATCCGGCCACCGGCCGTGGCCACGATCCGGAAGGCTTGCTCAGTACGCTGCCATCACTCGCCAGCACCCTGCTGGGATTACGCGCGGGCTGCTGGTTGCGCCAGGGGAAACTCAAGACCTTGCTGATCGCTGGCGTGCTGTCCGTGTTGCTCGGTGCGCTATGGTCGCTGTGGCTGCCGCTCAACAAGAACCTGTGGACGCCTTCGTTCGTGCTGTGGTGCGCGGGCTGGGTCACGCTGGCACTGCTGGCGTTCCACCTATTGATCGATCGGCGTGGCTGGCCGGCGTGGGGGCGCCGCTTCGGGGTCAACGCGATCGCCGCGTACGCGGGCTCCGAAATGATGCAAGTCCTGCTGCCCGCGCTGGGCTGGCAGAAGTCGATCTATAAACATGTGTTCGCCGGCTGGATGACGTCCCCGTTCGGCCCATACGTTCCCTCGCTGGCGTTTGCGCTGGTGTTCGTGCTGCTGTGGTGGCTGATCGTCTACGCGATGGATCGGCGTCACATCTATCTCAAGCTTTGAAGTCAGCGCTCGCTATCGCCGGCCGCGCAGTGCCTTGATGAATAGTCCCATCAACAGTAAGCCGAGCAGGAAGCCGATGCCGGCGCCCCACAGGGCACCGGTCTGGCCGGCGATCAAATAGCCCACGCCGAAGCCCAAGGGAAACAGCAGCAGCAAAGGCAGGCAGCCCATCGGATCGCTCCTTCGTTTCAGTGCGCTGCAGTCAGCGCATCGGGTAGCGACGGTGGATGCCGCAGCAGGGTGTGTTTCGCGGTCTTGGTTTCGGCGCCGGACAACTCGATTAGCGGCACGAGTTTGCCGCCGATCAGGGCGGCAATCGCCACGCCATCGCGGTACAGCAGGCGCGAACCGGTCAGCGCCGGCACCTTGTCGCCGACCAGTACGGTGCCGACCAGATTCAATGGATCGCAGCCGCTGAGGCAGACCAGCTCGCCGTCATCCGCGCGCTGGCGTACCGCGCGTAGCGGTGAGATCGCTTCGGGCAAGGCGAACTGCTCGCCGACCAGACCCTCGATGAAGCGGCCCCCGCGGATCTCGCCGCGGGCCTCGAGCCGTCGGTACACCCGCAGCAGTTCGCGCCACGATGGCAACCATGGTGCTTCGCGTTCCAGCAGTTTCCAGAACACCACACCGTAGCGGCGCAGCAGGGTGCGCGCGATGTGTTCGATCACCTCCGGATCTAACTTGTCCCCGCCCTTGCCTGCAGGAGAAGGTGGTGGCGGGGCGCTCTTGGTCGTGCCACGCGTCAGTGACCAGCGTCCGGCATCCTCGATACCGTTGAGCAGATGCCGGCGCAGGCGCCGATGCCGACCGCCGTCGCGCTTCGCCGCCGGCAATAGCAGGGCGCGCAGGCCAGCAAAGCTGTCGGCACTGACCCGTCCGGCGGCAACGAGCTCACCCAGCGCGTCCTCCAGTTCGGTACGCAGCAGATGCGTTGCGCCGAGCAGCTCGTCGAAGAACACCGCGCCTTGCTGGCGCAGCGCATCGACGACGGCCTGGGCGCGTGACGACAGCAGGATGTCCTGGGTGTTCTCGATCGATGCGATGGACGTCCAGACGGGCATCTCGCGTCGCGACAGCAGCACGATTGGTGTGCTGCGCAACGGACCGCCGCCACCACCACTACCGGTACGCAGCCGGCCCCAGCTGATCCGACCGGCACGACAGAGTTCGTCCAGCCAGCTGATCGAATAATCGTTGATGCGCGCCGGCAGGATTTCCGTCTCCCAGGCGCCGGCCGCCGCCTCGAAACCTTCCAGCTGCGCCAGCGTAGCGCTCAGCGCATCTGGCCCGCTCAATCGGGTTGCCGCCGACACGTGCTGCCAGTCGAACAGAAAGCGCATCAGTTCGCGTCGGCTGACTGGCTCGATCTCGCGACGCAGGCGACCGAGGGTGTAGCGATGGATGCGTGCCAGCAGATGCCGCTCGCACCATTCCGTACCGGTCGCGTCGGCGGTGAAGCGACCCTGCATCACATAGCCTTCGGACTGCAGACGGAGCAGGGCGTGTTCGACCTCACCCGCTTCGACCGTCAGCGAATGGGCCAGTGCCGCCATGGTGACCGGGCCGAGTCCGCCGAGGCGATGGCGTACCAGTTCCAGCAGTGCATCTTCACGGGTCCATACTTGTGCGGTGTATTCGGCGGGGGCGCTGATCGCCGGTTGCATCGACGCGGACGGATGCAGGATCTGCCACAGCGGCAGCTTCTCCGCGGATGTCCATATCTGTCTTTCGATGGTGAGCAAGGTTGCGCGGCTGTTCCTGGCCAGTACCTGCAGTCGCTCGCTCCAACCGTGATTGGCTGCCACTTCGTCGGCAGTGACGAAGCCCAGCAAGCCCAGTGCTTCGTGCATCTCGTCCGCGTCGCGCACCTGTGGCCACGCCTCGTCGCGCACGGCGGCGATCGCCTCGGGATCGAGCCGGCCCAGGTCATCGGCGCTGTCGCTGTCATTCCAGCGGCGTGTCTGCACCGCCTGGGTGCGGCGTTCTTCCAGCGGCGCGTCGTCGAGGAAGGCATACGGTGCGGCATTCAGTACTTCGGCGGCGAGCGGACTCGGCGCAGTGAGGTCGCGTGCGACCACGCTGATCTCGCCGCTCTCAAGCCCGCGCAGGATCTGCAGCAAGCCATCCACGTCCATCGCCTCGCGCAGGCAGTCGTGCATGGTCTGGTTGACCAACGGATGGTCCGGCACCTCGCGCTCGCCCACGATGTTTTCCAGGCAGGCGACCTGATCGGGAAATACGGCGGCGAGCAGGTCCTCGCTCTTCATTCGCTGCAACGGCGGCGGTGTCTTCTTGCCGCCGGTGAAGCGCGGCAGTGCCAATGCGGTTACGGCGTTCCAGCGCCAGCGCGCGGGGAACAGCGGGGCATCGAGCAGGGCCTGGATCAGCACGTGTTCGGCAGTGTTCGAATGCAGGTAATGCGCGACTTCCTCCAGCGGGAAGCTGTGGCTGGTCGACAGCGACAGCACGATCGCATCTTCGGTTGCCGCCGCCTGCAATTCGAAGTTGAACTGGCGGCAGAAGCGCTTGCGCAGTGCCAGGCCCCACGCGCGATTGATACGGCTGCCCCACGGCGTGTGGATCACCAGCTGGGTACCGCCGGATTCGTCGAAGAAACGTTCCAGCACCAGCGTGTGCTGGGTCGGCAACACGCCGAGTGCAGCCTTCGCGCGGGCCAGATAATCGACCAGTTGCTGCGCAGCCGCTTCGCTCAAACCGAGTTGATCGGAGAGCCATGTCATCGCAGCTGGCACGCCGCCGTCATCCAAATGCGCGGAGATTTCATCACGCAGCCGCGATACGCCGAACGACAACTCCTTGCTGCGTCCGGGTGCTTCGCCCAGCCAGAACGGAATGCTCGGTGGCGCGCCATGCGCATCTTCCACCCGCAACCGGTCGCGCTCGACGCGCTGGATGCGATAGCTGGTGTTGCCGAGCTGGAAGATGTCGCCGGCCATGCTCTCGACCGCGAAGTCCTCGTTCACCGTGCCGACGATGATCGCCTGCGGCTCCAGCACCACCTTATAGTCGGCGGTATCGGGAATGGTGCCGCCCGAAGTCAGCGCAGTCAGCCGTGCGCCGCGGCGCGCCCGCAACTGCCGATGTACGGCGTCGCGATGGATGTACGCCGCGCGTGCGCCGCGGCGGGTGGTGAAGCCCTCGGCCAGCATGCGTACCACGGCATCGAAATCGGCGCGTGCCAGCTCGCGATACGGATGCGCTCGGCGCACCAGGTCGTACAGCGCATCCTCGTCCCATTCCTGGCAGGCGACTTCGGCGACGACCTGCTGGGCCAGCACGTCGAGCGGCTGCGGCGGCAGGATCAGTGCATCAAGTTCGCCGCGGCGCACGCAGTCCAGCAGCGCCGTGCATTCGATCAGGTCATCGCGGGTGGCGGGGAACAGCCGCGCCTTTGGCGTGCCATCGATGCTGTGGCCGGAACGGCCGGCGCGCTGCAGAAAGGCAGCGATCGAGCGTGGCGAACCGAGCTGGCAGACCAGATCGACGTCGCCGATGTCGATGCCCAGCTCCAGCGATGCGGTCGCCACCAGTACTGAAAGCTCGCCGCGCTTGAGTCGTTGCTCGGCATCCAGTCGCAACTCCTTCGCCAGGCTGCCGTGATGCGCGGCGACGGTTTCCTTGCCAAGCCGCTCGGACAGATACCGCGCCGCACGTTCAGCCATCCGCCGCGTATTGACGAAGACCAGGGTGGTGCGATGCGCCTGCACCAGCTGGGCCAGCCGGTCATAGACCAGTTCCCAGCAGTCGTTCGACATCACCGCCTCGAGTGGCACTGGTGGTACTTCGATTGCGAGGTCGCGCGGGCGGGTGTGGCCCACGTCGATGATGGCGCAGCCATCATCGACAAGATGAGTATGGCCGTTGACGGTCACCCCCGGCCCGCCCAGGGAAGATGTGGGTGATGCGCCGACCAGAAAGTTGGCGATTTCCTCGATGGGTTTCTGCGTCGCCGACAAACCGATCCGCAACAGACGCCGCTGGCACAGCGACTCCAGCCGCTCCAGCGACAACGCCAGATGCGAGCCGCGCTTGCTGCCCGCAATCGCGTGGATCTCGTCGACGATCACCGTGCGCGTACCGGCCAGCATCGCGCGGCCGGAGTCCGAGCCAAGCAGCACGTATAGCGATTCCGGCGTGGTCACCAGGATGTGTGGCGGCAGCTTGCGCAGCAGATTGCGTTCCACCTGGGGGGTGTCGCCGGTGCGCACTGCGGTACGGATCGCCACGTCGGGCAGGCCGAGCTTTTCCAGTTCGACGCGGATGCCTTCCAGCGGCGCCTCCAGGTTGATGTGGATGTCGTTCGACAGAGCCTTCAATGGCGACACGTAAACCACCGAGGTGGCGTCCGCCAGCACGCCGCCATGCGCCACGCCTTCACGCACCAGCGAGTCGATTGCCGCCAGGAACGCTGTCAGTGTCTTGCCCGATCCGGTCGGGGCGGCGACCAGGGTGTGCTGGCCGCTGCGGATCGACGGCCATGCCGCCGCCTGCGCCGCCGTGGGCGCGGCAAAGGTGCGGCGAAACCAGTCGGCAACGGCCGGGTGGAAATCGTCCAGCGGGCTGGGGTCCAGGCGCATCGGTGGTTGTCCGCGCTGCGGCAGGGAAGGGATCACCGGATCATATATGGGGCTTTTCTCAGATCCTGCAATCTGTCATGGAATCCGCCGCAGACGTCGGTGCAAGCGCCGTTGGGGCATGTCAATATTCACGCTCGGCCGTCGCAGGTCAGGGGCCCCGTCGGGGAATCCGGCGCGGCCTTCATGCGAAGGACGCTCATGCACGTACTGGAAATGATTCTGCGCAAGACAGGCTCAAGGGCGATGGCACTGGCTTGCCTGGTGTGCCTTGTACTGTGTGGCGGTGCTGCCCGTGCCGCCAGCCTCGACCCGGCGGTGCTGCCGAAGATCCAGGCGGCCACGTTCGAAGTGGTGGCGGCCAAGCCGGTCAACGATCCGTTGATCTACGAAAAGCCGCTGCCGTTGGAGCTGCTGCCGTTCCAGGAACGCAACGACAAGTACTACTCGATCGGCACGGCCTTCGCGCTGGGCAACAATCGTTATGTCACGGCGGCGCACGTGCTGCAGGTCGGCATCGACAGCCTGTGGGGTGAACCCGCGCTGCGCGACACCAGTGGCCATGTCTATGCCATCGACAAGATCGAGAAGTTTTCGCTGCAGCAGGATTTCGTGGTGTTCTCATTGGCCACGCAGCCGGCAACGGCGGTTGCGCTGGATGTCGATACCAAACCCGCCTTGAACGAAGTGGTCTATGCGGTCGGCAACGCGCTGGGTACCGGCGTGGTGATTCGCGATGGCTTGTACACCTCCGACACGCCAGAGGAGCAGGATGGCCGCTGGAAATGGATGCGCTTCTCGGCTGCTGCGTCGCCCGGCAACAGCGGTGGTCCCTTGCTGGACAAGAGCGGCAAGCTTATCGGCATCGTGCTGATGAAATCGGCGAACGAGAACCTCAATTACGCGCTGCCGATCAGTGAGGTGCTGGGTGCGCCGGAGGGTCAGGCCGTGATGGATGCCCGCGGCGGCTACCAGCTCGATCTGTTCGATACGCATCAAAGCGGTACTTTCAAGGCACAGTTCAAGCTTCCGCTCGGCGTGGCCGCTTTCTACAGCGAGTTCAAAAAGCGCCTCGACGCCTTCAATGATGAACAACTCAAAGCCCTGCTTGCGAAGGAGTCGGCCAATCTGTTTCCCAACGGCCAGGGTTCCGCGCGATTGCTGTACCAGCAGGCGCAACTCAACGGTTTCCCCACGCTGATCGTGCGCGGCAGCAACGGTGAATGGGCCCGGGTGGGTGAGGCATCGCAGCATTTTGCGCTGGACGGCAACGGTTATGTGGATGTTGGCGCCGTGGGCCGCAACGGTCTGGCCCATTTGCGTCGCCCGGATGACGTGGACGCCGCGAAGTTTTATGACGACGCGACATTGCGCATGGACCTTCTGGCCAGAACCGGCATGTTTCAGCGCACGATCGGCAGCGAAAAAATCAAGATCACCTCGCTCGGCAAACCGACCTTCCGGGCGGTGCATACCGACCGCTGGCAACGCCCCTGGTATGTCGAAGTTTGGCCAGTGCCTTACGCAAACGCGCTGATCGTGCTGTATGCGTTGCCGGTTCCAGACGGTTACGTGATGCTGAGTCGGACTGTACCAGCTTCCGGCGAGCACGATGCAAAACTGGATATGGACGAAATGAGCAGCTTTGTTTACGTCACCTATCAAGGCACCCTGGCGCAGTGGAAGCAGTTTCTCGCCGCACCGGCCTTGCAGCCAGCCGTACTCAAGAACATCCACATCGACTTCGACTACGGCCATCACTTCAGCTATGCATCGCCGCGGGTGGCTTTTTCGTATACGGATGATGTGCAGGCCATCACGCCAGACAACCTGATGTACCTCGGCTTCAGCTTCTCACTGGACAATGGCCAGCCGGTCTGGGATGTGGCGGATGTCGATGTCTGGAAGACCACGGCCTCGGACGATCACAACAACGTCAACATCCAGCGCTATGTCGCGCCGCCTACCGGGCTGGACGACGACATGACGAGTCGCTGGCAGAAATTGTCACAGCGCCAATATCCCTACAATGCCGTGGCGCGTCTCGAGGACGATTTGATGAAGATCGATGCTGTGGTCGCGCCCGCGGCTGCGGGCGACAAGCCGCCAACGGTGCTGTACACCGCGTTCTATGGCATCGAGGGTACGCAACCCCAGGCTGAGATGAAAGGCAAGCTCGACCTGCTGATGAAAAACCTGCAGGTCCTGGAGCATTGAGCAGCGGTATCGGCTGGCCGGTTCAGGCATGATCCGCGGCGCAGGCGTCGGTACAAGCGCCGTTGCGGCATGTCAATATTCACGCTCGGCCGTCGCAGGTCAGGCCCCCCGTCGGGGGGATCCGGCGACGCTCTTCATGCGAAGGACTCTCATGCACGTACTGGAAATGATTCTGCGCAAGGCCGGCTCACGGACGATGGTGTTGGGCTGCCTGTTATGTCTTGTACTGTGTGGCGGCGCTGCCCGTGCCGCCAGCCTCGACCCGGCGGTGCTGCCGAAGATCCAGGCGGCCACGTTCGAGGTGGTCGCGGCCAAGCCGGTCAATGATCCGCTGACCTACGCCAAGCCGTTGCCGATGGAGCTGTTGCCGTACCAGGAGCGCAACGACAAGTACTACTCGATCGGCACGGCGTTCGCGCTAGGCAACAACCGTTATGTCACCGCGGCGCATGTGCTGCAGGTCGGCATCGGAAGCTTGTGGGGCGAGCCGGCCCTGCGCGATGCCAGCGGCCATGTCTACGCGATCGGCAAGATCGAGAAATATTCGCTGCGGCAGGATTTCGTGGTGTTCTCGCTGGCCACACAGCCGGCGACGGCTGCGGCGCTGGATGTCGACACCAAGCCGGCCGTGAATGGGGTGGTCTACGCCGTCGGCAATGCGCTGGGCACCGGCGTGGTAATTCGCGACGGCTTGTATACCTCCGACACACCGGAGGACCAGGATGGCCGCTGGAAGTGGATGCGCTTCTCGGCGGCGGCTTCACCCGGCAACAGCGGCGGTCCGCTGCTGGACCAGGACGGCAAGGTCATCGGCATCGTGTTGATGAAGTCGGCAAATGAAAACCTCAACTACGCGCTGCCGATCAGTGAGGTATTGAACGCGCCGGATCATCTGGCGGTGATCGACAAGCGCATTCCTTACCAATTCGACGTGTTTGATACGACTTCGAACAACATTTTCAAGGAGCAGTTTGCGTTGCCGAAGAGCTTTGCCGATTTCGGCGCCACCTTCATGAAACTGCAGGATGCGTATGTCGACGAGCAGCTCAAGGCACTGCTTGCCAAGGATCCAGACAATCTGTTTCCACATGGCAATGGCTCCGATCGCCTGCTGCACAGCAAAGCCGTAATGGACAGTTTTCCCAGCCTGATCATCCGCAACAGCAATGGCGACTGGGATCGGTCAATGCAGAAGGGGCCAAAAACCCCGTTGTCCGACAATGCTTACGTGGCCCTCGGCGTTGCAGGACACAGCGTCCTGATTCATTTGCGCAAGCCAGACAGTGTTCCGGCCAGGCAGTGGTACACCGACCCTACCCAGCTCATGAATCAGCTGACGAAAATCGGTTTCCTGAAGCGTCCGATTGGTTCCGAACAGATCAAGGTCACTTCGCTGGGCAAACCCGTTCAGGACACGGTTTACACCGATGCATGGCAACGCCATTGGCAAGTGCGCGTGTGGGCCGTGCCCTATAACAACGGGCTCGTCATCACGTTTTCGCTGCCGGTGCCAGATGGCTATGTGACCATGATGCGGTTCTCACAGGCAGGTCAGCAGCATGATCATGTCGCCGACATGCAGGCGCTCACCGGTTTCTTCTATGTGACTTACGAAGGCACCTTGGCGCAATGGAAGGACTATCTGCAGAACACCACGCTGCTGCCTGCGGCATTCAAGGACATCCGGATCGACTTCGACTACGACCACCGTTTCAGCTATGCATCGAAACGACTGGCGTTTTCCTTCACGCCTGAACTGCAGAAAATCGCGCCGACCAGCGTGCTTGCCCTAGGTTTCAGCTACTTCACCGACCACGGCAGGGTCGTGTGGGATGTGGGCGATGTGCGTGTCAGGACGGATGCCAGCGAAGAAAACCTGGTCAATATCAGGCGCAACGTGGCCCCCTCAGGCGATCTCGAGGACGACTACAAGAGCGAGTGGCACAAGATCTCGCAGCACGATCATCCCTACGATGGCGTTGCACTCAGCGAAGGTGACGCGACGAAGATCACCGCCGTCGTCAACGCAGCTGCCGGTGCTGATCCGTCGGTGCTGTACACCGCGTATTACGGGGCCGAAGGCACGCACCCGCAAGATGCCATGAAAGCCAAGCTTGATCTGTTGATGAAAAACTTGCAGGTGACCGAGCACTGACGCAAGGGTGGCGCCAGGCTACGGCATGGCGTGTTTTGGACAAATGGGACAGCTTTCGGATGCCCGCAGGCGAGCTACTAGCCTGTGGATGAATCCGGGGTGGGTAAAGACCGGCGGGACAAGGGATGCAATTGATGTCACGGACCAACAGCGCGAGCGCAGAGATGCAGGCGACGTGGCTGACGATGGCCGATGGCCAGCGGCTGTTCCTGCGTGACTGGCCCAAGGCGCAGGCGCGTGGTGCGGTGCTGATCGTGCATGGGCTGGGCGAGCACAGCGGCCGCTACCAGCTGCTGGCGCAATGGTTCAACCAGCGCGGCTATGCGGTGCGCAGCTATGACCAGCGCGGGCACGGGCAGACGCCTGGGCAGCGCAGTGCCATGCGCCATGGCGACGATTTGCTGGAGGATCTGGCCACAGTCTACATCGACTATGCCAACGGGTTGCCGCATGCGCCCTTGCTGCTCGGCCACAGCATGGGCGGCCTGGTCGCGGCGCGTACCGTGCTGGACGGCCGCATTGCGCCGCCGGCGCTGCTGCTGTCATCACCGGCGCTGCGCAGCTGGGAGTCACCCGGGATGGTGCGCCTGGCTCGCCTGCTGAACCGGCTGCTGCCGAACCTGCCGCTGCGCACCCGATTGAAGGTCGACAAACTCTCGCACGACGCGCAGGTGGCGCAGGCCTATCGCGACGATCCCTTGTGCACGAGCTGGATCACGCCACGGCTGGCCAATTTCATCTTCCAGGCCGGCGCGGCGTGCATCGCCGATGCCGCCAGCCTGTCAGTACCGACCCTGCTGCTGGTGGCCGATAGCGACGAACTGGTCGATCCGTCCGGCAGTCGCGCGTTCGCCCGCAAAGCCGCGTCGACCGGGCAACTGACCACGCGTTTTTTCTCCACGCTCTACCACGAGCTGTTCAACGAAGCCGAGCCCGGACGCAGCCAGGTGTTGATGCAGCTGGGCGACTGGCTGGGTAGGCGCGTGTGAGCGTTGCGGCGCTGCCGACCGGTTTGCGCCGATGAGAGCAAGGCATCCTTAAGACAGAACTAAGCCGTACTCTCCAGAATGATGGTATGTGCCATGCCAACCGTCCACGTCACGTACTTCACGTAGTGCGATATCCCGCCCCTGGGACGCGGCGAATACGTCATCTGTTTCAGATGGCGGTAACTCTCGCCGCCGGTCTGCTGCTATCCGCCTGTGCCACCTATATGCCGGCTCCACTCGGTGATGGTCAGGGTGTCGCCAGCGTAATGCAGCTGACGGCACCGGTTGCTGCGATGCCGGGCTTGGCCTTGCCAGAGCATCGTTTCGATCCGTCGGATGGGCTCGATGTCACCGAAGTGGCGATGCTGGCCGTGGTCAACAGCCCGGCCTTGAAGCTCAAGCGCGACGAGCTCGGCATCGCACGCGCGCAGGCGTTTGCCGCGGGCCTGCTGCCCGATCCGCAGCTGACTTTCGGCAAGGACTATCTCACCCATCCCGGGCCCGGTCTGAGCAGTGCGTACAACCTCGGTCTCAGCGAAGACGTCACGGCCTTGCTGACGCGTTCGTCACGCCGCGCGGCCGCGAGCAACCAGGCCGAGCAGGTGAATCTCGATCTGTTGTGGGCGGAATGGCAGAGCGTGGCACAGGCCCGACTGCTGTTCGATCAGGTGCAGACCCTGCGTGCGCAACAGGCGCGGCTGCGCATCGAGCAGGCGGCGCTGGCCCCGCTCGAATCTGCCATCCACGCGGCCCTGCGTGCGGGTAATCTCACTTACGACACCGCCAGTGCAGGCCTCAATGCCGGTGCGGACGTGCGCAAGCGTCTGGCCGATACCTCGGTCACGCTGCACCAGGCGGAAAGCGACCTGCATGTCCTGCTCGGACTGGCACCGAATGCGCCGCTCGATCTGGTCGGTGCGCCGTATCAGGCCAGCGCGACGCCCGAGCAGGTGCAGCAGGCGTTGACCGGCCTGCCGCGGCGGCGGCCCGACCTGCTCGCGCTGCAGGCCGGCTACCAGTCGCAGGAAGCGCAGCTGCGCGCGGCCGTGCTGGCTCAGTTTCCGGCGCTGAACATCGGCTTCAATAAAGCGCGCGACACCACCGACGTGCCCACCCGCGGCTTCAGTATCGGTATCACGCTGCCGCTGTTCGATCGCAACCGCGGCAACATCGCGATCGCGAAGGCCACCCGGCAACAGTTGAAGGACGACTACGAAGCGCGTGTGCTGGATACCCGCAGCGACATGCAGCGACTCGTCGCCGATCTCGCCACCTTCCAGCAGCAGCGCGTGGCGTTGGCTGCCCATGCGCAACAGTTGGATGCAGCCTGTCGCGCCGCCGAAGCGGGGTGGCAGCAAGACTTGCTGGACTGGCCGACCTATCTGGCCATCCGCAGCAATGCATTGGGTGCCGACCTTGATCTGCTCGACCTGCAACAGCAGCAGGCCACTCAGGCGATCGCGCTGGAAGCCCTGCTCGGCAACACCGATCTCGCCACTGCCCACCCTGTTTCCGTCAAAGCAGTCACGCCATGAACCGTTCAATCCCTTTGCCCAAGCTGTGCGGCCTGCTGCTGCTCGCTGTGCTGGCCGGCTGCAGCCATGGCGCCGCCGATGACGACGATGCCGCGGCGCCGCCGGGTCAGGTCGCGGTGACCACGGTGATGCCATCGCAGCAGCCTTTTCACGACACCGTCGAAGCCTGGGGCAGTGCGCTCGGCGATCCCCAGCGCGCACGCGCGATCAGTCTCGCGCATGGCGGCCAGGTGGCCGCGGTGAATGTGGCGGCTGGCCAGACGGTCAAGCGTGGCCAGCCACTGCTGCTGGTCACGCCCGATCCGGTAGCGCGCAGCAGCTACCAACAGGCGCAGAGTGGACTGACCCTGGCCAGCGGCGAACTCCAGCGCACCGAGCAACTGGCTGCCCAGCGGCTGGCCACGCAGTCACAGCTGGCGGCTGCGCACAAGGCGCTGGCCGATGCGCAGGCGGCGCTCGACGCGCAGCGCGCGCTGGGCGGCGGCGCGGCCGAGGAAGCGGTCAATGCACCGGCCGATGGCGTGGTCACCGCGCTCAGTGTGGGGCTGGGCGAACGTTTCGTGGCGAATGCGCCGTTGCTGGCTTTTACACCGGCGCATGCGCTGGTGGCCCAGCTTGGCGTGCAGCCAGAAGACGCCGCGAAGCTGCACGTCGGCATGCCGGTTCGACTGCATAGCGTCTACGGCGCCACGGATGTTGCCGGCAGCTTGAGCATGCTCGGGCAGTCGATCGATCCGCAGACGCATCTGCTGCCGGCACAGGTCGAACTTCCCGCGGCGGCCGGCGCGACCTTGCTGGCCGGTGCGGCACTGGACGCGAAGATCCGCACGGACGACTTCAACGCCTGGGCGGTGCCCCGTGCAGCGGTGCTGCATGACGAGCATGGTGACTACCTGTTCCAGGTCGAACACGGCCACGCCAAACGCATCGGCGTGACGGTACGCAGCCCGGATGGCGAGACCGTCGGCGTGCAGGGTGCGCTCGATGCGCAGGCCAAGGTGATCGTGCTCGGCGCCTACGAACTCAACGATGGCGATGCGGTGCGGGAGGCCGCCCAGTGAGCATCACTGCATGGATGCAGCGGCATCGTCGTTCGCTGCTGTTCCTTCTCTTGATGCTGGCGATCGGCGGCATCGCCAGCGCGTTGCTGATGCCGGTGGCGCTGTTCCCGAACGTGGCCTTCCCGCGCGTGCAGCTGACCCTGGATGCGGGCGATCGTCCGGCCGACCAGATGGCGATCGAGGTGACCACGCCGGTGGAGGAGGCGATCCGCCGTGTGCGTGGCGTGCGCGACGTGCGTTCCACCACCGGGCGCGGCAGCGCGGATGTCGCGGTGACGTTCGACTGGGGCGCAGACATGAGCACGGCGCTGCAGGAGGTCAACGCGGCCGCCGTGCAGATCCTGCCGCAGCTGCCGGCGGGCACCCAGTTGTCCACCCGGCGGATGGATCCGACCACCTTCCCGGTGCTGGCCTATAGCCTGCGCTCGCATACCTTGTCGCCGAGCGCCTTGCATGATCTGGCCGAGTACCAGCTGCGCCCGCTGCTGAGCGGCATCAGTGGCGTGGCCCAGGTCGAAGTGCAGGGTGGCGAGGTGGCCGAGTTCCATGCCGATGTCGACCCCGGCAAGCTGCGTTCGTTGAACCTCAGCCTGAGCGACGTCGCCGGCGCGGTCAGCCATGCGGCGACGATTCAGGCGATGGGTCGCGTTTCCGACCATTACAAGCTGTATCTGCTGCTGGCCGACAACCAGCCGGCCACGGTCGCCGCGCTGCGCGATATCGTGGTGCGTGCCGGCTCTGCCGGGGTGGTGCATCTCGGCGACGTGGCGATGGTCAGTCTCGATCATGTGCCGCAGTGGATCCGCGTCAATGCGGATGGCCAGAACGCCGTGCTGCTGCAGGTCTATCAGCAGCCCGACGGCAACACGGTGCAGATCGCCAATGAGGTGAAGCAGCGGCTGGCCGACTACGCACCGCAGATGCCGACCGGCGTACAGGTTGCCAATTGGTACGACCAGACCCAGCTGGTGACCGGCGCGGCCCGCAGCGTGCGCGACGCGATCCTGATCGGCATCGTGCTGGCCGGGCTGGTGCTGTTCGTGTTCCTGCGCAACACGCGGGTGATCCTGGTTGCGCTGATCGTGGTGCCGGCAGTGCTGGCGATCACCGTGCTGCTGCTTTACGTGCTCGGCATGAGCTTCAACATGATGACGCTGGGCGGCATGGCCGCCGCGGTCGGCCTGATCATCGACGATGTCATCGTGATGCTCGAGCACATCGTGCGTCGGCTGCATCCGGGCGAAGGCGCGCAAGGCGCCGGCGAAGTGCGCGAGCGCATCGCCGGCGCGGCGTGGGAGTTCACCCGCCCGCTGACCGGCTCCAGCGCCGCCACCGTGGTGATCTTCCTGCCACTGGCCTTCCTGACCGGCGTCACAGGCGCGTTCTTCAAGGCGCTGTCGCTGACCATGGCCAGCGCGCTGATTATTTCCTACCTGCTGACCTGGATCGCGGTGCCGTTGTTGGCCGAACGCTTGCTGGATCAGCGCCATCGGACCGAGCATCCGCCGGGCCGTTTCACCCAGCGCACGATGCACGGCTACCAGAACCTGCTGCAGCGCGGGTTGCAGCGGCCGCTGCTGATCCTGTTGCTGGTGTTGCCGCTGCTGCTGGTCGGTGGGCTGGCCTACACCCGCGTCGGCACCGGCTTCATGCCGCAGATGGACGAGGGCGGTTTCATCCTCGATTACCTATCCAAGCCCGGCACCTCGCTGGAGGAAACCGACCGCCTGCTGCGGCAGGTCGAGACGATCATCCGCGCCAACCCGAATGTCGATACCTACTCGCGACGCACCGGGCTGCAGCTGGGCGGCGGCCTCACCGAGGCGAATCAGGGCGATTTCTTCGTGCGCTTGAAAAGCGGTTCGCGTCCCTCGACCGAAGAAGTGATGACGCAGGTGCGCACCGAGGTCGAGCAGAAGGTGCCGGGATTGGACATCGATTTGTCGCAGTTGATGGAGGACCTGATCGGTGATCTGGTGGCGGTGCCGCAGCCGATCGAGATCCAGCTGTACAGCGATGACCCCGCAGAGCTGGCGGCCACTGCCGGCAAGGTCGCCGACGCGATCGGCAAGATCACCGGCGTGGTCGGTGTGCGCGATGGCATCAATCCGGCTGGTGATGCGCTGACCGTGCAGGTCGATCCGGCCAAGGCGGCGCTGGAAGGACTCGATCCGACCAGCGTCACCGATCAGGTCGCGGCAGCGATCGATGGCACGGTGGCCGCGCAACTGCCGCAAGGCAGCAGGATGGTCGGCGTGCGCGTGCGCCTGCCGGAGAATGCGCATCGGCGACTGGAGCAGGTTGCCGCGCTGCCGATACGTGCGGGCGACGGTCATCTGCTGCCGCTGTCACGGGTGGCCACGCTCCAGCAGGTGCAGGGCCAGCCGGAAATCACCCGCGACAATCTCAAGCGGATGGATGCGGTCACCGGCCTGATCAGCGGGCGCAGCCTCGGCGCGACCATCGTCGACATCAAGAAGGTATTGGCGCAGCCGGGCCTGTTGCCGAAAGGCATGTTCGTCCAGCTCGGTGGCCTGTACCAGCAACAGCAGCAGGCGTTCCGCGGCCTGACCATCGTGATGCTGGCGGCGATCGCGCTGGTGTTTACCCTGCTGCTGTTCCTGTACGAGAGTTTCCGCGTGGCGCTGGCGATTTTGGCGATGCCGTTGCTGGCGATACCGGCGGTATTTGCCGGGCTGTGGCTGACCAGCATCGAGCTCAACATCTCGGCGATGATGGGCATGACGATGATCGTCGGCATCGTCACCGAAGTGGCGATCTTCTATTTCTCCGAACTCGAGCAGGCCAACGCCGAGATGCCGTTGCACGATGCCCTGCATGCGGCAGGCCAGCACCGCACGCGCCCGATCCTGATGTCCACGCTGGCGGCGATCCTTACCTTGCTGCCATTGGCGCTCGCACTCGGCGAGGGTTCGCAGATGCAGCAGCCGTTGGCGGTGGCGATCATCGCCGGCCTGCTGGTGCAGGTGCCGCTGGTGCTGCTGGTGATGCCGGTCTTGTATTCGCTGTTGCGGCGTCGCGATACAGGAAAGGTCGGCTAAGGCACGCATAAGCCGGTGCCGGCATTCTGCAGTGGCGAGCTCCACACTTTCCCCGTTCATTCGAGGTATCACCATGCAACTACGCTTAAGCAGTTTCATTCCAGCGCTGCTCGCGCTGGCCTGCCTTCCGCAAGCGGCCGCCGCAGCTGCGCCAAGCGCGACGTATCAGGTGCTTTCGCGTCTGCCGCTGACCGGCGCGGGTGGCTGGGATTACTTGAGTTTCGATGCACAGCACCGCCATCTTTTCGTCAGCCGCGGCGACCGCGTGTTGGTGATCGACGTCGACCAGGAAAAACAGGTCGGCACGATCGCCGACACCCAAGGCGTGCACGGCATCGCGATCGCCCCCGATCTGCAGCGCGGCTATACCAGTAACGGCAAGAGTGCGTCGGTAACCGTGTTCGATCTGGGTTCGTTGAAAACCGTGGCGACGATCACCGGCACCGGCGAGAAGCCCGATGCGATTGTCTACGACAGCGCTTCCCATCACGTGTTCACCTTCAACGGCAAGAGCGGCACGGCCAGCGTGATCGACCCGGCCAAAAATGCGGTGATCGGTACGATCACGTTGCCGGGCAAGCCGGAGTTCGCGGTGTCCGATGGCGCCGGCCACGTCTATGCGAACATCGAAGACAAGTCCGAGCTGGTGCAGATCGATACGGCCAGCAACAAGGTGCTGCACACCTGGTCGCTGGCGCCGTGCGAATCGCCGAGTGGTCTGGCCATCGATGCCGCGCATCACCGCCTGTTTTCGGTATGCGACAACCGCACGATGGCGATCACCGATGCCACAAACGGTCATCAGGTGGCGACCGCCGTGATCGGTGATGGCCCGGATGCGGTGGTGTTCGATGCGGCCGAGGCGATGGTCTACAGCTCCAATGGCGAGAGTGGCACGATCACCGCGGTGCATGAGAGCGATCCGGATCATTTCAGCGTGGCAGCGACGATTCCCACCCAGACCAGTGCGCGTACACTCGCGCTCGATCCGAAGCTGCACTTGCTGTATCTCTCAGCCGCGCGTTTAGGCGCAACCAAGCAGGCCAACGGCCGGCCCATGATCGAGCCGGACAGCTTCAGCATTCTTACCGTCGGGCGTCACTGAGCCGGCGTCACCGGACTGTCGTCGTGGGTAACAGCCTGCGGCGACAGCGGAATCGCGACACTTACCCGCAGGCCACGACCGTAAGGCGAATCAAGCAGCTCGATCGTGGCACCGTGCAGTTGTGCCGCACGCTGCACGATCGACAGGCCCAACCCGTAGCCGTCACCGTGTCCGCCCGCTTCGCGATGAAAGCGCGCGAACACGCTCGCGCGGCGTTCCGCTGGAATGCCGGGGCCATCGTCGATGACATCCACCAGCGCTACGCGCTCGCCGAGTTCGATCGACAACTGCACCTGGCCGCCGGCGGGGACATGACGCATGGCGTTTTCCAGCAGGTTGCGCAGCAGGGCGGCGAGCGCCGCCTCGTAACCGAGAATGATCACCTGCGGCGGCAGTGGTGCCACGCTCATTTCCACTCCGCTCTCGGCAATCACCGGAGCCAGCTCCTCGATCACATCCATCGCGATGGCGACAAGATCGATCGGCGTGCGCTGGCCAGATGCCGCACCCGACTCCAGCCGGGCCAGCGCCAGCAACTGCTCGATGCGCCGGGCCAGTGCGGCGACGCCATGCTGGGCGCTGGCCAGCGAGGTGTGTAGCTCGACCGGGTCGGCCGTCGTCATCGCGCTCTCCAGGTTGATCATGGCCGAGGCCAGTGGCGTGCGCAGTTCATGTGCCACGTCGGCGCTGAAGCGGCGTTCGCGCTCCAGCGCATCTTCCATGCGGACGAGTTGTCCATTCAGCGCGCTCAGTACCGGCTGCAATTCCAGCGGTGCGTCGGGCAGCACCACCGGCTCCTGCGTGCCAGGCTCCCGAGCAGACAAGGCGCGGGTCAGCGACTCGAGCGGGCGCAATCCTCGGCGTACCGCCCAGCCCACCAGCAGGGCAAGCAACGGCAGGGCGATCAGCAGCGGCAGACTGTGCTCCAGCCATACGGCATGCGTGATGTCGTGGCGGCTGTCATAGCGCTCGCCGGTGCGAATCACGATGTCGTCGGCGAGATCGTGCAGGGTGAACACGCGCCATCGGTAGCCGCCCTGTTGTACATCCTGGAAATTGGCATCACCGGTTGCCGGTGGTGGCAGCGAAGCAAGGTTTGCGGTTGCCAGCACCACTCGTCCGGAATGATCGAAGATCTGAAAACCGACTTCGGACTCGTGCGTATGACCAAGTGTTTTCGTCGGCCTGGGGTAGGTTGTCTCGATCGGTACCTGGATGCCTTCGGCCGCGTGGTCGCTGATCGCATGCATGCCGGCATGCTCGATCAGCACCTGCAGTGTTCGCGCCGATTGCGCCAGTCGCCCATCGGACAGTTCGTCTACTTCGGTGATGGTCCGGCGGAAGCTCATCACACCCAGTGGCAGCAAGACCGCGGCAAGCACGACGATGATCAGCCAGCGCAGCCTGGCATGCAGGCTGTTCAGCCTCATTTCGGCTCCCGTGGAATCATGTAGCCGAATCCCCGTACGGTCTGGATCGTGTCGAAACTCAGCTTGCGGCGCAGGGTATGCACCAGCACCTCCAGCGCGCTGCTGCCGACCATGTTGTCGATACCGTACAGCGAATTTTCCAGGCTCTCGCGGCGCACCAGCCGACCGGCGCGTTCCATCAGGATCTGCAGCAGGGAGAACTCGCGCCGGGTCAGTTCGACGTGTTCATTGCGAAAGGTGACCTCGGAGGTGCCCAGATCGATGCTCAGCGCGCCGACCTCGATGCGGTTCGCGGCCAGGCCGTGGGCACGCCGGGTCAGCGAACGGATGCGCGCACCCAGTTCGTCGAGGTGGAACGGCTTGATCAGGTAGTCGTCGGCACCGGCATCCAGGCCACGCACACGGGCTTCCAGTGCGTCACGTGCCGTCATCACGATCACCGGCGTCTTCACATGGGCGCGCCGCGCCTCAAGCAGTACGTCCAGACCATCTTTGCCAGGCAAGCCTAGATCAAGCAGCACCAGATCGGCGGTCTGGTCGCGCAATGCAATCAAGGCCTCGCGGCCATCGCGCAACCAGCTCACCGTATAGGCAAGACGCTCCAGCGCCCGCTGGATCGCGGCGCCAAGCTGAAGATCATCTTCCACCAGGATGATATGCACGAACGAACTCCTTCGGCCGCGTCACGCCATGACTGGCATGAAGGCGCTGCGCCTGCCGGTGGATTATCCGGTCATCCGCTTACAAAGTGCTTAAGGCAGAGGGGTGGTTTTGGAAACGAACGCATCGCAGTTCTTTTTCGCAGCGCGTGGTTGGTTTGCCATCCCACTTCATGACTACGAATCCCACCTGCGTGGGAGATAGGTCAGGATATATCCACAAGGCGAATTCCGTTTGGTGCTGTTGGCAATTGATATCGGACGGGGCATGCTTGGGGGCATTGAGAACGCAAAAATGGTAGTGCGCAACATGCCCCTGACTCACGCCGCAATACGTACTGCCAAGGCGGCCGAGAAACCCACGCGTCTATACGACAGCGGCGGCCTGTATGTGGAAGTATCCCCAGCGGGGAGCAAGCTTTGGCGGCTGAAGTACCGCTACGGTGGCAAAGAGAAACGCCTATCGTTGGGGACTTTCCCGGAGATCGGCCTGAAGGAGGCTCGCGGGAAGCGCGATGCGGCTCGTTTGATGCTGGCTGACGGGGTCGATCCAGGCGAGCATCGAAAAGTCGCAAAGGGCGCCGGCGCCAGGATCATCGCTTCCAACGACATGGCTGAGCTGCCAACGCAGGCGCAGATCGCGCTTCCATCGCCCACCTGGGCGAGATCGCTGGAGGCTCTCGGCATCAGTGAGCTCGAAGAGCGCGCCTATTGCATTGTTCTGGAGCACCATGCGATGACGATGGAAGATGTCGCAGCTTTGCTCTCCTTGCCAGCGGACAAGGCGCAGTGGTTGCTTGATGCTATCGAATCCTATGGGCTGGTATCTCACTCGCCCGAATGGCCGCCGCGCTATAGCGCCGTTCCACCAGAAGTCGCCATCGAAGCGCTGATCAACCAACGCCAATCCGGACTTGAAAAGGCACGACTGGCCATACCGAAACTCAAGAACCGGGCCAAGCGGCATGTAGACGGGAAAGAACGTGAGCAGGTGGTGGAAGTCATCAACAGCGGTGCCGTACTCGCTCAGGTTGTCGAGCGCTTGCTCAAGACAGTCAAGTACGAAATTATTGGTTTTCAACGGGCCCCAATGATTTTTCCGCGCGAACCGGAACCGGTGCCTGCAGGCACGCAAGCAAAAAGCGTATCCGATGCCAGTTACCTTGAGATGCCAGGTGCGATCGAGAATTTGCGGCGCACGGTAGAAATGGGCGAAGAGGCCAGAACCTACGCAATACTTCCGTTCAAGATGGTTATCGTCGATCGGCGCCTGGGCCTCATCACATTGCACTCCGAGAATTTGGGCGGCGCTGCCATGCTGGTTCGCCCGTCTGCCTTGCTTGATGCACTGTGCATGCTTTTTGATCTGGTCTGGGAACGGGCAACGCCCTTCGTGACCGAAACTTCTGGGGTGCTGGAGATGGATCATGCGCCCTCTCGGTTGACGAGGACGGCTGAGCAGTTGATTCCTTTGTTGGCGGCAGGGCTCAACGATAAAACGATCGCAGCTGAAGTGAACATATCCGCGATGACGCTCAATCGACGTATCGGTGAGCTCTTGAAACATTACGGAATACGCACGCGCTTCCAACTGGGCTGGCGTGCAGCCATGGACATGTATCCGAACGGCAGGCCGCAAGCCCAGGGATCACAAGCGGCTGTCTGATGGAGCGTGTCTTTCGGCGTGGCAACAAAAGCCAGTCTGCTCCATTCGAAATAGCCGGCTAAACGGCTGGTAGATATCTACCAAAGTGGGAAATCCATCAACGCATTCGCTTGCGCGCGTCTCCGCCTGTGTCAATACTCGGTTCGACAGGGGGAAAGACAGCTTCGAGACAGGATGGTTTCCAAAGCACTGTCGAGGGAGTATCTGCCGACAGCCTGAATATCCTGAGGATGCCGCCGCAGATCTTGTTCAGTGTGCCAGCGCTCTTTGGCGGTCCATACCGCCAAGGATCGGGAGAGTGTGTGCGACGTATTGAACGGGTACGGATGTTTTGCTTTCCCGGTTGAATTTCTCCGAGCCGTGCAAGAAGCCACAGGATGTGGCAACGCTGCGCACGCAAGGTGCTGTTCGCAAAGGTAGATCCGGCAAGTGCGCCATCAACTTTTTGACCAACTTACAGAAAGGGAGCTATATCCATGAAACAGGGCTATTTCATTCTCAGCGCATCCATTGCAGCGGCGCTCGCCGGCGCACCGGTGCTGGCGCAGCCGGTGGCTGCAAGCAATCTCGTCACGGCCGCCGGCACCAGTGAGGCGCCGCGTGTCACCCAGACGATCAACAACCAGCTGGTTTCCCCGCTTGCGAAGACCCACCTCAAGTTCGTTGAAACGAAAGCGCCGGGCAAGCAGCTGGCCGATACCTTCAAGATGAATCACCTGCAGCTGGTGCTCAAGCCGAGCGCCGCGCGGCAGGCCGCCCTGACCAGCCTGATCGCCGACCAGCACAACCCGAAGTCGTCCAGCTTTCACAAGTGGCTGACTCCGGAGCAGTTCGGTGAATCGTATGGCGTGGCCGACAGCGACATCGCCGCGGTCACGGCGTGGCTGAAGTCGCAGGGCTTCACCGTCAACAACGTGTACCCGAACAAGACCCAGATCGATTTCAGCGGCACCGCCGGCCAGGTGAAGGCGGCGTTCCATACCCAGGAAAACATCTACAACCTCGCCAATGGCAGCAAGACTAAGGAACAGCACATCGCCAATGCCGGCGATATCAGCATCCCGGTGGCGCTGAAGGACGTGGTGGCCGGCGTGATGGGCCTGAACGATTTCCACCCGAAGGCGATGAACAAGCCGATCAAGGGCGCCAAGTGGGACACCACCAAGAAAGGCCTGGTACTCAGCCAGCCGGCGGCCTCCAGCAAGCTCGGTGGCAAGAGCCAGGCGATCAGCGTCGCCTATCCGAATTATAATCCGCAGGGCGTGATCCGTGGCCTGGTACCCAATGATCTGGCGACCATGTACGGCGTCAGCACGATCCGCGCCAATGGCATCACAGGTACGGGTGTCACCATCGCGGTGGTCGAAGACGACTCGATGGTGCCGGCGGACTGGACCAATTTTGAAACCACCTTCAACCTGACCAGGTTCGGCGGCACCTTCAATCAGTTCCAGCCAGCGCCGAGCAGTGGCGCCAACAATTGCTATGACCCGAACGTGGAATACGGCGCGGGCCAGGATGATGGTGAAACCCTGCTGGACGCGGAATGGTCGGCGGCCATCGCGCCGGGCGCGAACATCCAGGTCGCTACCTGCGCGGACTATTACTATCAGGGCAGCAACTTCTACTACGCGACCACCAACTTCTTTGGCGGTGTCTTTGTCGCGGCGACCAATCTGATCAACGAAACGAGCGGCCGTCCGAACATCATCAGTGCCAGCTATGGCTACGGTGAACAATTCACCGACAGCGCCAGCAAGACCGCGATCGACCTGATGTGGGCACAGGCGGATGCCGAGGGTATTTCGGTGTTTGTCTCCACCGGTGACTCCGGCTCCAACCCCAGCTTCAATGGCGGCCTGATCAACGGCAGAGACGGCAACACGGCGGTCGATGCCAATTCGTTCGCGACCTCGCCGAACGATACCGGCGTCGGCGGTACCGATCTGGCCGACATCATCGATGGCACCACCAGCAAGTACTTTGCGGCGACGCCGAGTGCGGTGGGCGGCTCGGCCCTGTCGTATGTGCCGGAGATTCCGTGGAACGAGTCGTGCGGCAATGGCGTGGCATCCACGGCGATGGGTTACGCCTCGCCGATCGCCTTCTGCAATGCCGCCCTGGCTTATGCGCTGAACCCCCCCGCTACGCCAACCAACCTGCAGTACTACGCGAATACCTTCGAAACCTCCGAAGCCGGCAGCGGTGGTCCGTCCTCGGTCGATCGCAAGCCGGTCTGGCAGCGTCAGGTCTACAACGCGGCACCGGATCAGTCGCGTGACCTGCCGGACGTGGCGTTGTTCGCCGGCTCGTTTGGCGATGACACCTTCGTGGCCGTCTGCTCGCAGGGTTACGTGTGCACGCCGGACTTCACCGCCGGCACCGCAGCCAATCCGAACCCGAGCGGCGTCGGCCTCAGCGGGGGCACCTCGCTGGCTTCACCGATGTTCGCCGGCATCCAGGCGTTGATCGATCAGGGTCTGGCGGCACGTGGTTTGCCCCTGGATCAGGGCAATGCGGCACCGACGCTGTATGCGCTGGCGGGCAACGAGTACGGTACCGCTTCGCAGCCGAATTCGGCGAGCCTGAGCACCTGCAATGCCAACAACGGCGCCACCGGCACGAGTGGTTGCGTGTTCCACAACGTCACCAGCGGTTCGATTTCCAGCGCCTGTTATAGCGAGACGGGTGTGGGCACGTACGCTGCGGACACGTTCGTGACGCCGAATTGCTATTACTACAACACCTTCCTTGTTGATGGTACGGCAGGAAGTGGCAATACGTTGACGGTCAATATCGGCCTCACCACAAGCAACCCCAACCCCGCCGGCTATACCCCGACGAACAAGGCCTTCCCGGCCCAGCCGGGCTGGAGCTTTGCGTCGGGTCTGGGTTCGGTGAACGTCACGAACCTGCTGATCGCATGGCGTGCCTTCGTGGGTGCTCCGGCAGCGCCACCACCGGCACCGTAATGAAATAGCGCTTGAATGTTGTGGTGTTTGATTGAAGCCCTTGGCTGCATGGCAGCCAGGGGCTTTTTTATTCATCTATGGAATCAGGCGTGGCGCACGGTCTATGCGCGATATTCGTAAAATATCACGTTAGGCTAATTAGCTACGCAAATTATTACGATTAAGCTTTCATCGTTCACTAACATAAATCCCATTGCAGATATGGAATGCAAGTCGCACACTCAAAAAACCGACTGGAAGGGTGGCCATCAAGTCCGGGCGGAATGAATAGGGGTGTGCAGACCGTAATTGACCCAACGACGAAATGCCTATGGCCATGGCGATCAGCCATGGCTATGCGATTTTCATGAATTGGCCATTCGCACAGAACCGGGGTTTGTATAACCGCAGTCAGGTAATGCAACGCGTCATACGCATGCGCAACAGGATTTGATTGGTGCAAACCATAACGAGAGTCGAAAGTGGGAGACAACGAGCGGTAATTCAGGGGGTCGTGACAGGCAGGCATGTAAGCAGATGTCGTGAGTGCTGTTCGCAAAGTGGATCTGGTAATTGCGCCATCAACTTTTGATCAACTTACACAGGAGCTTCATCATGAAACAAAGCTATTTCATTCTCAGTGCGTCGATCGCCGCCGCGTTGGCCGGCGCACCAGCCATGCTGATGGCGCAGCCAACGGTTTCAGCCGGTGCCAGCGAGGCACCACAGGTCACCCAAGCCGTCAGCAATACCAGTCTGTACACGATCCCGAAGACCCGTCTGGCATTCATTGCCCAGGCAACGGCAAGCACCCCGCTGCCTGGCACCACCAAGCTGAATCACCTGCAGCTGATACTCAAGCCCAGCGCGGCGCGTCAGGCCGCGATGGAAACGACCATCGCCAATCTACACAATCCCAAGTCGGCCCAGTTCCAGAAGTGGCTGACACCACAGGAGTTTGGTCAGGAGTTCGGCGCGAACCCTGCTGATATCGCCGCCGTCACGGCCTGGCTGACTGCGCAGGGGTTCACCGTCAACAACGTCTACCCGAACAAGACACAGATCGATTTCAGTGGCACGGTCGCGCAGGTGAATGCGGCGTTCCACACGCAGGAAAGCGTCTACACGCTAAGTCAAACAGTTCGGGACAGTACCACCGGAAAGCTCACCCAGACCCCGGTCAAGCACCTGTCAAATTCCAGCGACATCAGCATTCCGGCGGCGTTGGCACCCGTGGTGGCCGGTGTGATGGGCCTGAATGACTTCCATGCAACATCCCTGGCCAAGAAGCCCAAGGTCGCGCAATGGAATGCGTCGAAGAAGGGCTTTGTCGCCAAGACCGCCACGCCCACAGCCCCAAAGGGAATCGCCCAGGCCGTCTCGTTCAACGGGGGCGCCTTGCGTGGTCTGGTGCCGAACGACATGTCCACGATCTACAATGTCAAGACGATCCGCGGTAATGGCCTCACCGGCGCCGGCGTGACCATTGCGGTCGTTGAGGACGGCGACATGGTGCCGGGGGATTGGACCAATTTCGTCAGCACCTTCAATCTTGGCCAATACGGCGGTACATTCAGTCAGGTCAATCCGGCGCCGCCCAGTGGCACGAACAACTGCGAAGATCCGGATGCCGTTTTTGGCTATGCTCAGGATGACACGGAGACTGTGCTCGATGCGGAATGGTCTACCGCGATCGCGCCCGGCGCGAACATCGAGGTCGCTACCTGCGCGGACTATTACGTCAACAACAGCAACTTCTACTATGCGACCAGCAACTTCTTTGGCGGTGTATTTGTTGCGGCGACCAATCTGATCAACGAACCGAGTGGTCGTCCGGACATCATCAGTGCCAGCTACGGCTACGGCGAGTACTTTACCGACCCCGCCAGCAAGACCGGCATCGATCTGATGTGGGCGCAGGCCGACGCCGAGGGTATTTCGGTGTTCGTCTCCGCCGGTGACTCCGGTTCCAACCCGAGCTTCAATGGCGGCATCATCAACGGCGAGTCGGGCGACTCGGCGGTCGACGCCAACGCGTTCGGCACTTCGCCGCATGACACCGTGGTTGGTGGCACGGACTTCGCCGACTATATCGAAGGCACCACCAGCAAGTATTTCGCGCCGACGCCGAGTGCGGTCGGTGGTTCGGCGCTGTCGTATGTGCCGGAGATTCCATGGAACACGTCCTGCGGCAACGGCGTCGCCGCGACGGCGCTGGGTTTCAGCAGTGCTCTGGCGTACTGTCAGGAATACCTGAAGTACGACCCCAATGGTGACTACGTGACCTCCGAAGCCGGCAGCGGTGGGCCGTCCAGGGTGGATGCGAAGCCCGTATGGCAGCGGCAGGTCTACAACGCGGCGAACGATCAGTCGCGCGATGTACCCGATGTCTCGCTGTTCGGCGGGTCGTGGGGTGACCACACCTGGGTGATCCTCTGCTCCAACAAGTATCCATGCGAGCCGGGCTTTACCACGGCGACCGCTCTGGAGGCTGGTACCTCGTTGTCGTCACCGATGTTTGCCGGTATCCAGGCGTTGATGGATCAGGGGCTGGCTGCGCGCGGTCTGCCGATGGACCAAGGCAATGCGGCACCGACGCTGTATGCGCTGGCGGCACAGGAATACGGCGGCGCGACCGGTACACCGCCGGCCACGCTGGCCGCCTGCAACGCCAACAATGGCACCACGGGAACCAGCGGCTGCGTATTCTACAATGTCACCAGCGGCTCGAATTCCACGCAGTGCTATCAGGAGCAAGGGTTCACCACGGCCAACTGTTACTACTATGGAACAGTGGACTACAACAATGTACAGGTGGGTCTGACCAGCACCGTCGCTGCACCTACCAATTATACGGCGACCAACAAGGCCTTCCCGGCCCAGCCGGGCTGGAGCTTTGCCAATGGCCTGGGCTCGGTGAATGCCACCAACCTGTTGATCGCATGGAGGGCATTCGACAACGCGCCACCGGCCGCACCGGCTGTAGTTACTGTCAAGTAACCAAGTAACGGGTACTCTGCTTCAACGATGCCCTGGCGGCTGATGCTGCCAGGGCATCGTCCGTTTTGCAGCCTGGTCGCGGCCAGGTTCATTTTTCTGTCATACGCGTTTAACATAAGCGGCTAGCATCGCTAAATAAGCCTGTCGGCGTGGGGGGCGAATGACCATTATCTCGCTGCATTTACCAAAGACGGCGGGAACGAGCTTCGGTAGTTCACTGGCGTCCCATTTCGGCGATCGATACAGGCGAGATTACGCTGATCAGGGCATCTGCAAGCCCATGGCTCAGCGCTGCGAGGCTGCGCTTGCGGCAGGCGTAGAGATTGCTGCACAGGGGCTGGGTGACATCGAATGCGTGCACGGGCACTTCCTGCCGGTGAAGTATCTGCCGCTTGCGGCCACGCGGGAGCTTACCTTCGTGACCTGGATGAGAGACCCTGTCACACGGATGATCTCGCATTATTACTACTGGCAGGAAAGCTACGATGAGAAAGCTTCCGCGCCGCATCATCGACAAGTCATTGAAGAGAGTTGGACGCTGGAGCAGTTCTGCCTCAGCGAACGGTTCAGGAATATCTATACCCAGTACCTGTGGAATTTTCCGCTGGATAATTTCGCCTTTATCGGCATCAGCGAGCATTACCAGGAGGACTTGCAGGAGTTCTGCCGGCGCTACCTGTCCACGAGCCTGGAACCGCGATCGCGCAACACGACGAAATATTCTGGCTTGCGTCAGGCGCCGGATACCGCCTTCCTGGACAAGGTGCGTGAGTTCCATGCAGCCGATATGGAACTGTATCAACGGGCATTGACGTGGCGCGCGCGAAGCATCGGTGCGCGCGAAGGTCAGGCAGCCAACGTGGTTGATGGTGTCGGGATTAGGTCGAGCGTGAACCGGTTGCAGTCACTGCCCGAGGTTCTTGCCGGCTCCATGGAGCCACTCGTTCCTATCATGCGGTCCGTTGAATGATGATTGCCGTTCGGGCCGGGTCGAGTTCATCGTGGCCCGGATCCACGCGTTCTACGCGTTCCTGAAGTACGCCAGGAACGCGTAGAACTGCAGCGCGGATTGATCCGACGCAGCCTTAGTCCTCAAGCAGGACGCACTGGAATTCTTCGGCGATCACCCGCGTGCTGAAATGCTGTTGTACATACGCTTGCGCGGCGGTACCCATCGACATCCGCAGTGCGGGGTCGCATAACTTCAGGATGGCCTCGCGCCACGCGTCGACGTCACCTGGCGGCAGCAGCAGGCCGGTGACACCGGCGTCCAGAGTCTCCGGGATCCCGCCGATATCGCTGCCCAGTACGGGAACTCCCGTGGCCTGCGCCTCGACCGAGACCCGGCCGAATGTTTCCGTCGCGATCGACGGGAAGGCCAGCATCGAGAACGCGCTGTAATAGGGGTGGACGTCATGGATCCAGCCCACGAAGTGGTGTCGTGCCGAGGTTGGGTGCGCCGCGGCGCGATCACGCAGGGCTTGCGCATCCGTGCCATCGCCCACCCATACGCAGTGCAGTCGTGCCTCCACAGCCATGGCCGCCGCGGTGGCTTCGAACAGCGAGACGATGCCCTTGTCGTTGTGCATGCGGCCGGTGTAGCCGAGCACGATCGCATTCTCGTCGATACCGAGCGAGTGCAGGATCTCACTATGCTGCTGCGGATCGAACCGGCACAGCTCCATGTTCACCGGGTTGTACAGCACGCGCACCAACTGGCCTGGGGTGCCGCGATCGAGGTAAGCCTGACGGGCATGCTGCGAGACGGCGAAGAAACGCTGTGCCAGACGCGGGATCAGGTAGGCGGAAAATCGCTTCATCGCCGGCGTGCGATGCCGAAACAGCGCGACCGGCACCCGTAGCAAGCGTCCGGCCAGGATCAGCGGCCAGTACTCCTTGCCGAAGTTGCCGATCAGCCAGTCGGGTTTCAGATCTCGCGCCGCCTTGAACACGGCGGCATAGCCGCGCAGGTCGAGCACGTTACGGAATTTCGCCTTGTACAGCCGGACATGCGACTGCGCCAGCCCCTGCCAGATCTGGCTGTCGGGATGGACCACTGCGCTGACCTCATGCCCGGCCTCGGCCATCGCCTGCACCAGGGCGACGAAGTGGCTGGCGGCCCCGGTATTTTCGGGGTTGGTTCCGACAAAGAGCAGTTTCACCCGCGGCGATCCTCGTAACCCGACATCACGCGCATGGCGAACTGTGGCAACAGGTGGTGGCGTGCGATCTGCACCCGCGGCAGTCGCCACAGATCCATGCCGGCGCTGGCCCGGCCGCGCGCCGTAGTGGTGGCGGCGGCGAAGCCGGCTTCGCGGACCACGCCGGCCACGCGATCGTCGGCATCGCCGTACGGGTAGCAGAACTGCGTGACCGGTGTGCCGAGGTAGTCTTCCAGCGTCGCCTTGCTGCCGTGGATCTCGTCGCGCAGTTGCGCGTCGCTGCATTGCGTCAGCCGGGGATGACTGCGGGTATGCGCGCCGATCTCCATGCCGCCGCGTTGCCACTCGCGCAGTTGCTCCGCCGACATCAGCGGTTTGCGCACGCCCAGCCGCTCGGCATCCCACTGGTTGTATTGCCCGATGCTGCCGCTGACGACGTAGCAGGTAGCACTGAAACCATAGCCTTGCAGCACCGGCAGCGCAGACTCCAGATTGTCCACGTAACCATCATCCAGCGTAATGATGGCGATGCGGCCGGTGCGCTCGCCTTGCAGGTAGGGCATCGCGGCAGACATGGACAGCCCGGTGTAGCCAAATCGCCGCAGCAGCCACATCTGTCGCGCGAACGTTCCGGGGCTCACGTACAGGCTGCGCCAGCGGCGGATGTCGCGCGGCGCGTTCGCGATGTTGTGGTAAGTGAGGATCGGCAGGCGAGTGGCCGAGGTATCGCGGCTCATGTGCTGCCCCGTGCTTCACGATGAGCCGCTTGCGCGCAGGCCATGACGCCGGCTTGGCTGAGGCGGGCGCGCTTACGCCGGCGAAGGGGCAGCCGGCAAGGACTGGAATGGGTCGGCATGGTGAGGTGAGGCCTTCGGATACTGGTGCAATTTCACACGGTGCACCCTTTCGTGCGCCTGTCGGGCTCAATAAGGCGCAGGGGCATCCGCCGGCCGTGTCTTGAAGCGCTTGTGCACCCACAGATACTGTTCCGGCGCCTCGTGCACCATCTGCTCGATGCAGGCGTTGACGCGTGCCGTGTCGGCCAGCACATCCGTGCCCGGAAAGCCTTCCAGTGGTGCGCCCAGACGCAGGGCGTAGCCCTGGCCACCCGGCAGGCGGCGATGGAAGAACGGGATCACCACCGCGCCGGACATCCTGGCCAGGTGGTGGGTGGCGGTGATGGTAGCCGCCGGTATACCGAAGAACGGCACGAACACGCTGTCCTTGCTGCGCATGTCCTGGTCCGGCGCGTACCACAGCGTGCCGCCGCCGCGCAGGTGTTTCACCGTGCCGCGGATGTCGTCCTTGTCGAACATTGCCTCGGCGTAATGCAGGCGCGAGCGCAGCACGATCCACTCGAACACGGCTGAATCCATTTTCCGGTACATGCCGGAAATCCGGATGCGTTGCGAGACCAGCCGCGCGCACAGTTCCAGATGCGAGAAGTGGCCGCCCACCAGCAGCACGCCCTTGCCCTGCGCACGCGCGGCTTCCAGATGCTGCAGTCCCTCGATGCGGGTCGGGGTGCGCGCCATGCGCCGATCGCTGCCCATCCAGCCCAACGCGAACTCGACCATCATCAGGCCGATGTCGCGCAGGTTGGCATCGACCAGCCTGGCTTGTGCGGCCGCATCGAGTTCAGGGAAGCACAGCGCGATATTCGCTTCAGCGACATGCCGTCGTTGCGAGGGAACGCGCAGCACTAGCGCGCCGAGCCGGCGGCCGAGCCACAGCAGCGCGGCCTGCGGCAGTTGCGCGATCAGCCAGATCACGGCCACGCCGAACCATGCCGGCCAATGGCGCGGAGCAAGCAGCGAGCGGGTGAAGGTGGGGCGGGGCATGCCGGGCATCGTGCGTATTGTAGCGGGCCGCCTCGCATCAGGCCCATGCGGGCCGCTCTCGCTATACTCCTGCGTTGCCGGCAAGGATCGACCGTTGCGCTACCTCTATACCCTCGCGATGTTCCTGGTAACGCCCGTGCTGGTACTGCGCCTACTCGCGCGTGGGGTGCGTTCGCGACCGTATCCCCGGCGCTGGCCGGAGCGCTTCGGCTTCTTCCGGTCACCAGGCTTCAGCGGCAGTGTGTGGGTGCACGCCGTATCGGTCGGCGAGGTGAATGCGGCGGAGCCGTTGATCAAGGCATTGCGTCGGGATTATCCGGACGCGCCGCTGGTGATCACCACGATCACCCCGACCGGCACGGCCCGGGTGCATCAGCTGTTTGGCGACAGCGTGTTCCATGTTTACTTGCCGTACGACCTGCCGTTTTCAGTGAGCCGTTTCCTCAACCGGGTGCGGCCACGGCTGGCGCTTATCGTGGAAACCGAGATCTGGCCAAACCTGTATTTCGCCTGCCGCCGTCGCGGCATCCCGCTGATGATCGTCAACGCGCGATTGTCCGAGCGCTCGATGCGCGGCTACCGACCATTCCGTGCGCTGGCGCGCTCGGCGTTGCGCTGCGTACGCCAGATTGCCGCGCAGTCACGCACCGATGCTGCGCGTTATCGGCTGCTAGGCGCGGATCCGCAACAGATAGTGGTTACCGGCAACATGAAGTTCGACATGCTGATACCGGAGGGTGCGGTGGCTGATGGCGCGGCGATGCGCAATCACTGGGGACCGCGGCGGCCGGTCTGGATGGCGGCCAGCACGCACGAAGGCGAGGAACAGGCCGCACTCGAGGCGCATCTGCAGGTGCTCACGCGATTGCCGGATGCGTTGTTGTTGCTGGCGCCACGTCATCCGGAACGTTTCCGCCTGATCGAAAACTCGGTGCGCAGCCTGGGTTTTTCGGTGGGCACGCGTAGCGCCGACGGCACGCCGTCACCGTCGAACCAGGTGTTCGTGATCGATGCGATGGGTCAATTGATGCCGTTCTTTGCGGCGGCCGATGTGGCCTTCGTTGGCGGCAGTCTGGTGCCGATCGGCGGCCACAACGTGCTGGAGCCGGCAGCCTTGTCGATCCCGGTGCTGGTGGGGCCGCATACCTTCAACTTTGAAGAGATCACACGCAGCCTGATCCAGCAGGGCGGAGCCGAGCTGGTGAGGGACAGCAGTCAGCTCGGTCCCGACGTACTGCAACTGCTGCGCGATCCGGTTAAACGGGAACGCATGGGACTGGCAGCACAACAGGTTTTCGAACGCGAGCGTGGTGCCGTGCAGCGCATCATGCAGATGATCGATACCTTGCTGCAGGAATAGCCACAAAAAAATACGGCCGGGCGTGAGCCCGGCCGTATTCTGCAATGCGATCGGCGGTTGCGGTTTACTGCAGCAGCGCGTTGATCGTCTGGATGTCCTTCAGTTCGACCGTACCGGCAGACTGTAGGAGCAGCAGCTTGTTCAGCACGAACTGATGCCGGGCCTGCGAATAGGTGCTCTCCGAGGAAGTCAGCGTCTGGATCGCCAGCAGTACGTCGGTCATCGTCTGGGTACCCACCGAGAAGCCCGCGCGGGTTGCCTCCAACGCCTCCTGGCCCGATTGCACCGCAGCCTTGCCAGACTGCACCTGGGCGATGCCGGCGAGCACTGAGCGGTAGTAGTTCAAGGTGCTGGCCTTGATCTGGCGACGCGCGGATTCCATGGCATCCTGGGCAGCATCGCGCTGGTCGATCGACTGGCGTACCTGTGACTGGACGAGGCCGCCGGAGAAGATCGGCACGCTCAAGGTCAGCCCGATCGTGGTCGAGGCGGGCGTGTTCTGGTGGATATCGGCGTTCTGGTACCAGCTCGAACTCTTGCCGTAGGTGACGTTGGCGCTGATTGTCGGCAGGTGGCCCGCGCGGGCGGCGCTGATGTTGTGCTCGGCCGTCTCGACGTTGTCGCGCTGCGCGAGCAGGCTGGGATTGGACTCCAGCGCGGTCTTCACCCAGGCGTCGGCGTCGTTCGGTATCGGCGGATCGAGCGGCAGGTCGTTACGCAGCTTTTTCAGGTTGCCGGTCGGTTGGCCGGTGATCTGGCTCAGCGCCTCACGGTCGTTGTCGAGAGTGTTCTGGGCGACAATCGTCTGTGCCTTGGCGGCCTCGTAAGCGGCCTTGGCCTGATACGCGCCGGTGATCGCCGCCACGCCGACCTTGTACTGCTGGTCGGCCTGGTCGTACTGCCGCTTGAGGGCGTCTTCGTTGGCCTTGGCAAAGGTCAGCTCGTCCTCGTCGGTGAGGACGGTGAAGTAGGCGGTGGTGACGCGTACGAACAGGTCCTGCAGTGCCGCCTGGTAGGTCTGGTCCTGGGCATCCGCGGCCGAGTGGGCTGCCTTCAGGTTGGCGTACTTACTGAAGTCGAGCACGCTCTGGCTGAGCTGGCCGCTGATGTCGCGCGTACGGGTATGGCCGAAACCGCTGCTGTCGATGGTCTGGCCCGGGTTGTTCGGGTCCTCGATAATCTCGCTGCCGTCGCTCTTGGTCTGGCTGAAGGTCAATCCGGCCGAGACCTGCGGGAGCAACAGCGCGCGTGCCTGATCCACGCCTTCGCCGGTGGATAGTCGAGTGGCATCGGCCTGCGCCAGCACCGGATCATTGGCGCGCGCTTGCTGGTAGGCATCGAGCAGATCCTCGCCATGGCTTGGCAGCGAAATGGCGGCCATCGCCAGGGCCAGAGTGAGCAGCTTCAAACGCATGGGTTGCCTCGTGGGGATTCGGTCGGGGGCGTAGTTCAGAAGACGAACCGTTGGGGCGGTTCGGCATGAGTCAGGTATGGCAGGTCGGTTTCGAACAGCACTTCTTCGCGGTAGCGGCCCGCGCCTTCATGGGTCAGCAAGGTGGCGTGCTGCACCGGCGACTGCCCGTGCACAATCAACGCACGACCGCCGGGTTTGAGCCAGGTCAGCCAGCGCGCAGGAATCTCGGCTACCGCGCCGGTTACCACCAGCGCGTCGAACAGCCCCTGCGGTTGCCACGCGTTGACTGCTTCGCCGGTGATCAGGGTGGCGTTGGCAATGCCCGCGGCAAGCAGACGCTTGGTGGCTGCCGCGATGAAATCGGCGTGGATGTCGAGGCTCGTTACCTGGGCCGACAGCGTGGCCATGCAGGCGGTGAGAAAGCCCGAACCGGTGCCGATCTCCAGTACCTGATCGGTCGGCTGCAAGGCTAGCGCCTGCAGCACGCGGCCTTCCACCACCGGCTTCATCATCACCTCGCCGTGGCCCAGTGGCAGGCACAGGTCGGCAAAGGCCAGCTGGCGATGCGCGCTATCGACGAAATCCTCGCGATGCACGTGGCTGATGACATCCAGCACGCGGGCGTCCAGCACCTCCCACGGGCGCACCTGGTTTTCCACCATGTTCAGCCGTGCCTGCTCGAAGTTCATCGCCATCTGCTGGTGTCCCGTACGGATCGAAAAAGGTCAAAAAGGATAAGCGCTTGCGCCCGGTCCCACAACGATAACCTTCGACAACGACAAGCCTGCCGCTTGCGCGCCGGCCTACGTAGTGCCGGAAGTCATCGCAAGCGGTTGACGGCCGTCACCTGGCGCAAGGGTGCACATGAATGGCGTGCCTGAACCGAGCGGAAGGTAGCATTCTGGAAAATAATTGAACCGTCTCGTATAATAAAGTCTGGATTCCCATTTGTGAAGGTGCGGGCATGGTTACCAGCGCGCAAATCAGACCCCAGCAGGGCCCTGGTCGCCCGAAGGACATGGAAAAGCGTGCGGCGATCCTGGTCGCGGCCAAGGCATTATTCATCCGCAATGCGTTTGCAGGAACCAGCATGGATGCCATTGCGGCAGACGCTGGTGTGTCCAAGCTCACCGTGTACAGCCATTTTGGTGACAAGGACAATCTGTTCCGTGAGGTGATCCGCTCGCGCATCCAGGATCTGCTGCCGGAGGAGACTTATCTCTTCGACGCGCACGTCGATATCCGCGATACCTTGCTGCGGGTGGCGCTGACGCATGCCCATGTGGACTGCAATCCAGAAACCGTGGGTACCTTCCGCGCCATCCTCAGCGACTGCCGCCAGGGCAATCCGCGCTACGGCCGGCTGATCTGGGAAGAGGGCTCGACGCGCACGCATGGCTTGATGGAACGCCTGCTGACGCAGGCGGTTGACGCCGGCCAGCTGGAAATTGAGGACGTGCCGCGCGCCTGCGTGCAGTTCCTTACGCTGATCAAGGGCAACCTGATGATGCGTCAGATGTTCGGCTGTACCGATTGCCCCGAGAGCTATGCCCAGGAAATCGAGGCCACCGCGCGCGCCGGCGTCACCATGTTCCTGCGTGCCTATCGGCCGCGTTGAGCCGTGCACTCGCCGACTGCCCCGCTTCGTGCTTGAATAGCCCGGTTGAAGCGGGGGTGCCGGCGATAGTCGGCTGAGAGAGTCCCTTCGAACCTGATCCGGCTAATACCGGTGTAGGGAGCTTCGTCGCACGAGGTCAGCCATCGTGCGTCCGGCGCCCCCGCTTCTGTTGTTGCACGCGAGTTGCTCGCAAAAAAGCCGCACATCCAAGTGCGGACTTTTCAACAGAAGCCGGAGACATCCCGATGAATGCCCAGCCCTCCGATCTTGCGCGTGCCGCGCAGGAACTCTCCGAAGCCGTTGTTCGCCCGATCCCCGGGTCGCGCAAGATCCACGTACAGGGCAGCCGGTCCGACCTGCAGGTGCCGTTGCGCGAAATCTGCCAGGCGCAGACGCCGACCCTGTTCGGTGGCGAGAACAATCCGCCGATCACCGTCTACGACACTTCCGGTCCGTATACCGACCCGGACTATGCCGTCGATCTGGCCAGCGGCTTGCCGGCACTCCGCGCCGCGTGGATCGCCGAACGCGGCGACACCGAGCTGCTCGGAGGACTCAGTTCCGAATTTGGCCGCAAGCGTGCAGCGGATTCGAAGCTCGATGCGTTGCGCTTCACCGCCACGCGTGTGCCACGTCGTGCCAGGGCCGGCGCCAACGTGACGCAGATGCACTACGCCCGGCGCGGCATCATCACGCCGGAGATGGAATACATCGCGATCCGCGAGAACCAGAAGATCGAGGCGCTGCTCGGTAGTGCGCTGCTCGACCAGCATCCGGGCCAGTCGTTCGGCGCGGCGCTGCCCAAGCTGATCACGCCGGAGTTCGTGCGCGGTGAAGTGGCCCGCGGCCGCGCCATCATCCCGGCCAACATCAATCACCCGGAAAGCGAGCCGATGATCATCGGCCGCAACTTCCTCACCAAGATCAACGCGAACATCGGCAACAGTGCAGTGTCGTCGGGCATCGCCGAGGAAGTGGAGAAGCTGGTGTGGTCGATCCGCTGGGGTGCGGACAACGTGATGGACCTGTCCACCGGCAAGCACATCCACGAGACGCGCGAATGGATCATCCGCAACTCGCCGGTGCCGATCGGCACCGTGCCGATCTACCAGGCGCTGGAGAAGGTCGACGGCGTGGCCGAGAACCTCACCTGGGAAATCTATCGCGACACCCTGATCGAGCAGGCCGAGCAGGGCGTGGATTACTTCACCATCCATGCCGGCGTGCTGCTGCGCTTCGTGCCGCTGACCGCCAAGCGCGTCACCGGTATAGTCTCGCGCGGCGGCTCGATCATGGCCAAGTGGTGCCTGGCGCATCACAAGGAGAACTTTCTCTACACGCACTTCGAAGACATCTGCGAGATCATGAAGGCGTACGACGTGTCCTTCAGCCTCGGCGATGGCCTGCGCCCGGGCTGCATCGCGGACGCCAATGACGCGGCGCAGTTCGGCGAGCTGGATACGCTGGGCGAGCTGACCCAGATCGCCTGGAAGCACGACGTGCAGGTGATGATCGAAGGGCCCGGCCACGTGCCGATGCATCTGATCAAGGAAAACATGGATCGCCAGCTGGAGAAGTGCGGTGAAGCGCCGTTCTACACGCTGGGGCCGCTGACCACCGACATCGCACCGGGCTACGACCACATCACGTCTGCGATCGGCGCTGCGATGATCGGCTGGTTCGGTACCGCCATGCTCTGCTACGTGACGCCGAAGGAACACCTCGGCCTGCCGAACAAGCAGGACGTGCGCGACGGCATCATCGCCTACAAGATCGCCGCGCACGCGGCGGATCTGGCCAAAGGCCATCCGGGCGCGCAGGTGCGTGACAACGCGCTAAGCAAGGCACGCTTCGAATTCCGCTGGGACGATCAGTTCAACCTGGGTCTGGATCCGGAGAAGGCCAAGGAATTCCACGACGAGACGCTACCCAAGGACGCACACAAAAGTGCACACTTCTGCTCCATGTGTGGCCCGAAGTTCTGCTCGATGAAGATCACCCAGGATGTACGCGACTATGCCGCCGAACACGGCATGGGAGCCTTCGAGGTGATCGACGAGGGTATGGCAGGGAAGGCCGCCGAGTTTCGTGCCACGGGCAGCGAAATCTATCAACGCGAGTAAGGGCCACCGATGAAACTCTCAGTTCCGTTCGTCCAGTTGCCGCTGCATTTCGACGCTGAACGGCTGTCTGAGGAGGTGCGTGCTTTCGACAAATCCTGCTGGCGTCTGCATCCACAGAAGTTTCCCGGCAATTTTGCGTTGCCGCTGATTTCGGTGAACGGCAATCCCGACAATGACGCCATCAACGGCCCGATGCGGCCAACACCCTATCTCGAACAATGCCCTTACCTGACTCAGGTGCTGCATAGGATAGGTGCGGTGTGGGGACGCACGCGCCTGATGAAGCTGAGCGGTCACGCCGAGGTCACGCCGCACGCCGATGTCAGCTACTACTGGCGCGAGCGCACGCGCGTCCACGTACCGATTGTGACCAAGCCCACCGTTCGGTTCTTCTGCGGCGAAGCTGAAGTCAATATGGCAGCTGGTGAGTGCTGGATTTTCGATACTTGGCGCAGCCACAAGGTGATCAATGCCGACGAGGACGAACGGATCCACCTGGTAGCAGACACGGTCGGCAGTGAAGGATTCTGGGGTCTGGTCAATCGCGGTCGGGCGCCGGGGCAACCCGGCTTCGAAAGCTGGCGCGAAGAAGCTGTTGCAGCGACGCTCGAAGAATGTCCCACGCTGCTATATGAGTCAGTCAATGTGCCCGTGGTGATGACTCCATGGGAACTACAGGAGCATCTGGTCTTCCTTCTCGGGGACGTAAACCCCCACCAGTACCTGGCTACGGCGCAGCAAGTGGCAACGCAATTCATTACCAACTGGAAGATGCTGTGGGCGCAATACGGTACTGACCGCACGGGATGGCCGTTCTATCGCGAAGAGTTGAACGCATTCGCGCATGCCATGGAAAAGATCACGGCGCCGCTCATGCTAGTCAATGGCACAAAGGTCATGGACGCTCTGCGCCCCATGCTGCTGGACGTCGCTATCGCTGGTGCCGGCAAGGATCTCGGTGCCTACGAGCCGCGGCGGCCTGTGGTGTCCGGATCACGGCCTGCCGTGAATGATCGCGATAAAGTATTCGATCGCCCGGTGTTCATCGTCTCGTCGCCACGTTCGGGCTCGACCTTGCTGTTCGAAACATTGGCACAGGCTCCAGGTCTGTTCACCACCGGGCAGGAGAGTCATGGCTTGATCGAAGGCATCCAGGGGCTGCATCCAGCGCATCGGGACTATGAATCCAACCGGCTCGATGCGGCAGCAGTGACGCCAGTACGGATGAAAGAGTTGCGCGATCGCCTGCTTGCCAAATTGCGTGACAGAGAGGGACAGCCAGCATCGCAGAGGCCGATTCGTCTGCTGGAGAAAACCCCGAAGAACGCATTGCGCGTACCTTTTCTGGCAAAAATATTCCCGGAGGCGCAGTTCCTGTATCTGTACCGCGATCCACGCCAGACACTGAGCAGCATGATCGAGGCCTGGCAGTCTGGCCGTTTTCGCATGTACCCGGACCTCCCCGACTGGAATGGCCTGCCATGGTCGCTGCTGCTCGTGCCGGGCTGGCGTGAGCTGATCGGACGGCCACTGCAGGAGATCGTGGCAGCGCAGTGGGAGACCACCACGCGCATCCTGCTGGACGATCTCGAGGCGCTGGCGCCCGGTCGTTGCCATGTAGCACGATACGATGCCTTCCTCGCGGATCCGGCGGCTGAAGTGGCGCGACTATGCGGCGCGCTTGAACTCGAGTGGGATCGTTCGCTCGATGGGGTGCTCCCACTTTCCTGCCATACCGTCACCGAGCCCGCTTCCGACAAATGGCGGCGACATGAGGATCTGATCGAACAGGTCATTCCAGGCCTGCAGGCCACGCTCGATCGAGCCGAGCGGTTCATCGCACGCTGAACGATCAAACACGCTACAGGCAATAAACAGGTCGACCGTGGTGCCTGCTGCGATGGGAGCCAGGTTGAAGTGTTCTTCACCTGGCTTTTCCATGCGGATTCCTACGCTGCGTGGACTTTCGGCGGAAATACACGTCGATGCCCGTCCCCTCATCCCGCAGGAGCAAGCCATGGCCAAGACCAAGCCGTTCGTCAGCGACATCGAGAACATCCGCAAGCGCGCACGCAAGGACATCGAGAAGGGCGCGATGACCGCGGGCTACAGCGCCGACCGTGCCACCGTGGTCAAGCTGCTCAATCATGCGCTGGCGACCGAACTGGTCTGCGTGCTGCGCTACAAGTACCACTACTACATGGCGTCGGGCATCAACTCGCAAAGCGTCAAGGCCGAATTCCTGGAACATGCAAACGAGGAGCAGGGTCACGCCGACCTGATCGCCGAGCGCATCACCCAGCTCGATGGCAAGCCGAACCTGTCGCCGGAAGGCATGCTCAGCCGCAGTCATGCCGACTATGTCGAGGGCGAAGATCTGGTCGACATGATCAAGGAAGACCTGGTCGCCGAGCGCATCGCGATCGACAGCTACCGCGAGATCATCGATTACATCGGTACCGATGATTCGACCACGCGGCGCATGCTGGAAGGCATTCTGGCGATGGAAGAAGAACACGCCGAAGACATGAACACGCTGCTGGAGCAGCTGGGCAAGAAGGGTGAGCCAGCCAAGCCGGCGCCCGGCAAGAAGTCGGCTGGCAGCAAGCACGACTGAGTTTCTTCGTGGATGGTGCGTATGCGCACCATCCACCAGTCACATATCACCAGCCAGCCAGTGTGAGTTTGCCGATACTGGTGCCTGATTCAAGCCGACGATGTGCCTCACGCAAGTTGGCAGCGTTGATCGGTGTCAGTGTTTCGGTGCGAGTACTGCGTAGTTCGCCGGCATCAAACAATGCAGCCACGCGCTCGAGAATGCGCCCCTGCTCGGCCTGATCTGGCGTCTTGAAGCGCGGACGGGCGAACATCATTTCCCAGTGGATGCCGATGCACTTGGCCTTGTACGGGTCGCCGATCTTCAGCATGCCGCTGGGTTCCACGATCAGGCCGACATGGCCTTGCGGCGCCAGCAACTCGCCCAGGGTTTCCCAGTAACGATCGGTGTCGGCGAGATTGATCGCGGCATCGATCTGCGTGAAGCCCAACGCCGCCAGTTGCGGCGCCAGCGGCTCACGATGATTGATAACATGCTGCGCGCCCATCGTGCGGCACCATTCGATGGTCTCGGGACGCGAGGCCGTGGCGATCACTGTAAAGCCGGCGCGCCGCGCCAGCTGTATCGCGATCGAGCCGACACCACCGGCACCAGCGATGACAAGCAACGACTTGCCTTCGCCACCATGCTCGCTGTCGAACGGCATGCGCTGGAACAGCAGCTCCCATACGGTGATCGCCGTCAGCGGCAGCGCCGCCGCATCGGCAAGATCCAGCGATTGTGGTGCATGGCCGACCAAGCATGCATCGACCAACTGGTACTCGGCATTGCTGCCGGCGCGGGTGACATCACCGGCGTAGTACACGCGGTCGCCCGGTTTGAACCCGGTGACCGACTCGCCGATCGCTTCGACCGTACCGGCCGCGTCATAGCCGAGCACTTTCGGCTGCGCTTCGACCTGCGGCTTGGGCGAGCGGATCTTGGTGTCGACCGGATTCACCGAGACGGCTTCGACGCGCACCAGCAAATCGTGTGCGCTGGCAACCGGTCTGGGTAGTTCGACATCGACGAGGGATTCCGGGTCGTCGATCGGCAGATAACGGGTGAGGGCGACGGCTTTCATGGGGACTCCCGGGTAATGCATGGCTTGCATGATGGGACGATTCAGACGGCCGGCGGATTGCGCTCGGCGAACTGCCCATTCCAATACGGGTAGTAAGGATAAGGCGGCGTGACGGCGCTGGCGGCATCGAGCTGTGCGACCTGTTCGCGGCTGAGATTCCAGCCGACCGCCTCGAGATTCTGGCGCAGTTGTTGCTCATTGCGCGCGCCGATCAGCACGGTCGACACCGTCGGCCGCTGCAGCAGCCAGTTCAACGCGACCTGCGGCACTCTCTTGCCGGTTTCGGCGGCGACCGCATCAAGTGCATCGACCACGCGATACAGCCGTTCCTCATCCACCGGCGGTGCGAAGCTGGCGGTATCGTGCAGGCGGCTGCCTTCGGGCAGTGGCTGGCCGCGACGGATCTTGCCGGTGAGGCGGCCCCAGCCGAGCGGACTCCATACCACCGCGCCGACGCCCTGATCGAGGCCGAACGGCATCAGCTCCCACTCGTAGTCGCGGCCGATCAACGAGTAATAGGTCTGGTTCGCCACGAAGCGCGAGTAACCGTGCTTGTCGGCCGCCGCCTGCGACTTCATCAGCTGCCAGCCGGAGAAGTTCGACGCGCCGAGGTAACGTACCTTGCCGATGCGCACCAGATCGTCCAGCGTCGACATCACGCTTTCCACCGGCGTCATTGCGTCGAAGTGGTGCAGTTGCAGCAGGTCGATATAGTCGGTGCCGAGCCGCTTCAGTGCACGCTCCACGCCGCTGATCAGGTGATGGCGCGAGGCGCCCACATCGTTCGGGCCATCACCTGCGCGCAAGGTGAGCTTGGTCGAGATGATCGCCTGCTCGCGCCGGCCCTTCAGTGCCGCGCCGAGGATCGACTCCGACGCGCCATCCGAATAGACGTCCGCGGTATCGAACAAATTCACGCCAGCCTCGAGACAGATATCGATCAGCCGCTTCGCCTCCTCGATATCGGTGTTGCCCCAAGCGCTGAACAGCGGTCCCTTGCCGCCGAACGTGCCGGCACCGAAGCCGAGCGCGGGTACCTTGAAGCCGGAGTTGCCGAGATAACGGTATTCCATGAAAGAGGTCCTTGCGAAAGTCAGAGAACGGTTTCGGCGCAGGCCACGGCGGGTAGACGCCGCGGCAGCCGGGTATCCAGTCGGACGCTCCACAGCGCCACGACGAGGCCGAGCACCGGCAGCAGGGCCGCAACCCATGTCACCGCGCCCAAGCCCGGCCCGTGGCTGATCACCACACCGCCCAGCCAAGCACCGATCGCGTTTCCGAGATTAAACGCGGCGATGTTGAAGCTCGACGCCAGCACCTGGCCGCCAGTGGCCTTCTGCAATACGCGCAACTGCAGCGGTGCCACGGTGGCGAATGCGGCGACGCCGAGCAGGCCGCTGAAGGCGATCATCGCCGGCTTGCTGTGCAGTGCGAAGGTCATCGTGCCGAGCACGATCGCCAATGCCGCCAGCGAGCCCAACAGGGTTGCCACCAGTCGTTTGTCGGCTAGACGGCCACCGAGCAGGTTGCCGATCACCATGCCGCCGCCGAATACCAGCAGGATCGGCGACACCGCAGAGTCGGTGAAGCCAGTGACGCGGGTCAGGATCGGCTGGATATAGGTGAACACCGTGAACACGCCGGCGAAGCCGAGCACGGTCATCAGCAGCCCGAGCAGCACCTGCGGATGCGCGATGCCTTTCAGTTCCTCGACGAACTTCATCGGTGCGCTTTCGCCGCGGTCGGCCGGCACCAGCGTGGCGATGATCATGGTGGCGAGCACGCCGATTGCGCTGACTGCCCAGAACGTTGCGCGCCAGCCGAAGTGCAGGCCCAGCCAGGCACCAGCGGGCACGCCGAGCAGGGTCGCCACGGTGAGGCCGGTGAACATGATCGAGATCGCCGAGGCCTTGCGATCCTCCGCCACCAGTCCGGTCGCCACCACCGCGCCGACGCCGAAGAAGGTGCCGTGGGCCAGTGAAGTGATCACCCGAGCGAGCATCAGCACGCCGTAGCTTGGCGCCAACGCGCTGGCCAGGTTGCCGATGGTGAAGATCACCATCAACGCGATCAGCGCGGTCTTGTGCGGCAACCGGCTGGTGGCCGCTGTGAGCAGGGGCGCGCCGACAAACACACCCAGCGCATAGCCGGAGATCAGCAGGCCGGCCGCGGCGATGCTGACGTGCAGGTCGGCGGATACCTGCAACAGCAGCCCCATGATCACGAATTCGGTGGTGCCGATGCCGAACGCGCCTGCGGTCAGCGCGTACAGCGCCAACGGCGTGCGTGCTCGAGTGATGGCGATGGTGGGCATGACAACAATCCGGGCAGAAGTGATTCGTCAGCTTAGGCAGTTGCCTTTTCCTCAAAAACCACCAAGATGACTAATCATTATCAACAAATGATTGAAAGTTATGGATCGTGTCGGCGACCTCAGCCTGTTTCTGCGCGTACTCGACCTGGGTTCGATCAGTGCGGCTGCACGCAGCATGGACCTGTCGGTTGCGGTGGCCAGCCAGCGCCTGAAGCGGCTGGAGCGCGACCTCGGTGTGCGGCTGTTGCATCGAACCACGCGCCAGCTGCACGCCACGCCGGAAGGCACCGCGCTGGCCGAACAGGGCCGCGCCCTGGTGGAGGATCTGGAAGCGCTGACCGGCGGCCTGCGCCAAGGCGCCACCGAGGTTACCGGTACCTTGCGGGTCACCATGTCGGCCTCGTTCGGCCGCCAATACGTCTCGCCGTTGCTCCCGGAATTCCTAGCCCTGCATCCGCGGGTGAAGCTCAGCGTCAACCTCAACGACCAGATGCTGGATCTGGTGGCCTCCGGTTTCGATCTGGCGATACGCGTCGGTGCGCTGGGTGACTCCGGTCTGGTGGCGCGCAAGCTGGCGGCCAATCGGCGCGTGCTGTGTGCGTCACCGGATTACCTGCGCCAGCACGGCACGCCGCGCACGCCGGCGGATCTGGCCGAGCACGACTGCCTGTTGCTGGTCGGCAGTCAGGGGCGACAGGATGTATGGCATTTCGGCGATGGCAAGGGCGGCGAAATCGCCCAGCGCGTGCACGGTCGCTTCGAGAGCAATCTGGGCGAACTGCTGCGGGATGCTGTCGTGGCCGGGCTTGGCATCGCCTTGCATTCGGTCTGGCACGTGCATGAAGAACTACGTGCGAAGCGGCTGCACGTCGTGCTACCGGATTATCCGATCGCGGAAACCGGTATCTACGCGGTGATGCCGCAGCGCCGGCTGGTGCCGCCGCGGGTGCGCGCCTTCGTCGATTTTCTGGCCGAACGGCTGGGCGAGGTTCCGCCGTGGGAGCGGACGCGCCACCGCTGAAGGTGGCACGCCATCGATCATCAATCAGGCCTTAAGCCTTGGTGGGCTGGCTCGCCAGGTAACGCTCGACGCCGGCCACGATCTCGGCCTTCGCCTCGTCGGCGCCGACCCAGCCTTCAATCTTCACCCACTTGCCCTTCTCCAGATCCTTGTAGTGCTCGAAGAAGTGGCCGATGCGCTCCAGCCAGTGCGGCGAGACGCCCTTCATGTCGGTGATATGTGCATAGCCCGGGAAGATCTTCGGTGCGGGCAGCACGATCAACTTCTCGTCACTGCCGGCCTCGTCGGACATCTTCAGCATGCCGACCGGAATGCAGCGGATCACCGAACCGGGGATCAGCGACAGCGGTAGGATCACCAGTGCGTCCAGCGGATCGCCGTCGCCACCGAGCGTGCCCGGCACGTAGCCGTAGTTGCACGGGTAACGCATCGGGGTGGACAGGATGCGGTCGACGAAGATCGCGCCGCTTTCCTTCTCCACCTCGTACTTGATCGGCTCGGCATCCTTGGGGATTTCGATGATGACGTTGATTTCGTCCGGCACGTTGCGACCGGCGGGGACAAGATGCAGACCCATGGGATGTCCTTGCACTGATGAGAAAGTTGGCCAGCAAGGATACGCCAAACGCTGCTGCGGCGCAGCAATGGCCGCATCAGGCGTGGCCTGGACTCACGCCTGTCGCTGACCGCGGTAGGGCCGTTCGCGCAGCCATTTGGTGGCAATCCATTTCTCGCCGCGCAGTACCGACAGGCCGGCATGCAGCGAACTGTGGTCGCCGCCTTCATAGGCGAAGTAGACGGCCGAGCCGCGTCGTGCGGTGACCGTCAGGCCAATCTCGGGGAAGGCGGTGCCGCCACCTTGTTCGGGCGTGTTCAGATACATCACCACGCTGGCAATGCGTTGACCGCCGACGGCTGTCACCGCGCCGAAGCCAGGCAGTTCGGGATCGAACCAGTCGTAATGCGGTTCGTATTCCTGGCCGGGCAGGTAATGCAGAATCTGCAGGCCTTCGCCGTGATTCACCGGTACGTCGAGCAAGGCCGCCAGGCGTTGCTCGATCCGGCCGATCAGCGGCAGTTCGTTCAAGGTGAAGAACATGCCTTCGCTGGTGCGGCGATGATCCACCTGATTCTTGCCGTCGCTGTCCACCGTGAGCGCGCGTTGCAGCCGTGGCTGGGCCAGCTCGATCAGTTCAATGCATTCCTGCTCGGTGAGGATGCCTTCCAGCACGCGCAGCATCGGCGTATCCACGCTGAGCGAAACGTGGATGGTGTGGCCGTCGATGGTAACGTCGGGCGCCTCGGGGTGCTTTGTACGCAGTCCTGGCGGTGCCGTCTTGTCGGCGCTGGCGAGCAACGCGGCCAGCGGCAGCTTCAGTACCTCGGCGACGATGCTGCGGCTCTGCCGCGGATCGTAGCCGTTCTCTTTCATCAGTCGCAGCACGTCCGGCACACCATGCCCGGCACGGGTCGTGGCGAGAATCCATTCGCGCAGTTCGGGGCTGATCGTGATGCGTGGGTGCATGGCGGTGTGTGTGTGGTTCAGTGACCCAGAAGGTTACTTCACGTGCCGGCGCCGGCGAAGCCCATCGAACATCCAAATAACGCGAGCCGGCAAGAGCCGGCTCGCGGATATTGCAATGACCGCGGGAGTCGTCTTATTTCAACTGGTCCCACAGGAAATCGTAGGCCAGTGCGTGCATCAACGCGGCCTGCTTGTTGTCGGCGCCGGCGCCATGGCCACCTTCGAGGTTCTCGTAGAACCACACGTTCGGGATGCCCATTGCCTGCATCTTCGCGGCCATCTTGCGTGCCTGCACCGGGCCGACGCGGTCGTCGCTGGTGGTGGTATAGAACAGCACGGGCGGGTAGTGCGCGTCCTTGTGCAGGTTCTGATAAGGCGAGAAGGTCTTGATGAAGTTCCAGTCCGCGGTATCCGGATCGCCGTATTCGGCCATCCACGATGCACCAGCGGACAGGTGGGTGTAGCGCTTCATGTCGAGCAACGGCACTTCGCAGGCGATCGCGCCGAACAGCTGCGGATACATCGTCAGCATGTTGCCCATCAGCAGGCCGCCATTGCTGCCGCCTTCGGCACCCAGGTGCTTGGCCGAAGTCACGCCGCGCTTGACCAGATCCTCGGCGACAGCCGCAAAATCTTCATACGCACGCGGACGATTCGCCTTCAGTGCGGCCTGGTGCCACTGCGGGCCGTATTCGCCACCGCCGCGGATGTTCGCAACCACGTACACGCCGCCACGATCCAGCCACGCGCGGCCGATGCTGCCGCTGTAGTGCGGTTGCAGCGAGACTTCGAAGCCACCGTAGCCGTAAAGCAGGGTGCGGTTGGAGCCATCCAGCTTCATGTCCTTCGGCGCGATCTCGAAGTAAGGCACGCGGGTGCCGTCCTTCGAGCTGACGAAATGCTGGCTGACCACAAACTTCGAGGCGTCAAAGAACGTCGGGTCCTGCTTGATCGTTTCAGCCGGCACGCTGCCCAGCACGCCGCGCTGCAGGGATGAAGGTGTAAGGAAACCGGTGACGCCGAGCCAGTATTCGTCGCTGTGGTCCGGGTCAGTGTCGACCACGCTGATCGTGCTCATCGCCGGTGCGCCCGGCATCGCCTCGCGCTTCCAGTCGCCGGCACTTTGCGGTGTCAACACTTCCACGCGGCTCTTGACGTCGTCCAGCACGTCGAGGATCAGGTGATGCTGGGTCCAGTCGTACGAAGCCAGCGAGGTGTGTGCATCCGGCTTGAACAGCACGGTGAAATGTGACTTGCCGGCCATGAAGTCATTGAACTTGGTCGCCAGCAATGCACCGGACGGATAGGTGGTTCCGCCGATCGTCCACGGCGAACGTGTCTGCACCAGCAACCATTCGCGATGGGCGTCGGCACTGGCATCGGTCGGCACGTTGACGCGGATCAGCTTGTCGCCGATGCGTTGGTACATCTCGCTGTGGAAGAAGTCCTTGGCGACGGAAACGAAGTCGCGCTCGTAGCCCGGCGTGCGGTCATGCGAGGCGCTGACGGCGAGGTCGGTCGACTTGCCGGCATACACCGTGGCGGCTGCAGTCAGTGGCGTGCCGCGCTTCCATTCCTTGACGATGCGCGGATAGCTCGATTCGGTCATCGTGCCAGGGCCGAAGTCGGTGCCGACGTAGATCGTGTTGTCATCGATCCAGCTGGCATCGGTCTTCGCCACCGGCAGCTCGAAGCCGCCCTTGACGAAGGATTTGCTGGGAATATCGAATTCGCGCACGGTCACCGCATCACCGCCATCGGGCGACAGCGAAATCAGGCAGCGATCGTAGTTCGGCTTCAGGCATTGCACGCCCTTGAACACCCAGCGCTTGTTCTCGGCCTTGTTCAACGCGTCGATGTCCAGCACGACGTCCCACTGCGGCTCGGCCTTGCGGTACTCGGCCAGCGTGGTACGCCGCCAGATACCGCGCGGATGCGCCTTGTCGCGCCAGAAGTTGTAGAGGTAGTCGCCCATGCGGCCGACTTCGGGAATGCGTGCGTCCGAGTCGAGCACTTCGAGGATGCTGTCGCGGGTCTTGACGAACTCGGCGTTGTCGACGAACTGCTTCGTCGTTACCGCGTTTTCCTGTTTCACCCAGTCCATCGAACGGGTGCCGCGGATGTCTTCCAGCCACAGGTACGGGTCGTCGGTCACCTGGGTGTCCGTGGGTGTCTTGGCGGGTTTGTCGTTCTGGGCATTGGCGTTATTCATGCCCGTCAGTGTGACGCCGAGTGCCAGCATCAGCCAGACCGATTTCATCGTGTGCCCCTCGTGTGCGAATGGACGTGTATGGATACGGCGGACATGGCCCGCGGCCGATCGAGCGTAACTGCCCGATCATACGGGCGCCCGTGACTAAAGTCAGGGTAAGCCGAGCCGTCGGCACAAACGAAAAGTCCCGCCGAAGCGGGACTTTCGCTATCACGGAACGCGTGGCTTACAGCAATGGAATCAGCAGCAGTGCCACGATGTTGATGATCTTGATCAGCGGGTTCACCGCCGGGCCCGCGGTGTCCTTGTACGGATCGCCGACGGTGTCACCGGTGACCGCGGCCTTGTGCGCCTCGGAACCCTTGCCGCCGTGATGGCCATCCTCGATGTACTTCTTCGCGTTGTCCCACGCGCCACCGCCGGTGGTCATCGAGATCGCCACGAACAGGCCGGTGACGATGGTGCCGATCAGCACGCCGCCGAGCGCCTGTGCGCCAGCCTCGGCACCACCCAACCACTTGAAGCCAAACACGACGACGACCGGCACCAGTACCGGTAGCAGCGACGGCACCAGCATTTCCTTGATCGCCGACTTGGTCAGCATGTCGACCGCACGCGAGTAATCCGGCTTGCCGGTGCCATCCATGATGCCGGGGATCTCGCGGAACTGGCGGCGTACTTCCACCACCACCGCACCAGCGGCGCGACCCACCGCCTCCATCGCCATCGCGCCGAACAGGTACGGGATCAGGCCACCGATCAACAGACCGATAATTACGTAGTGGTTCGACAGGTCGAAGCTGATGGTCGGCACGTTGAAGTGCTGGCTGAGGTTGTGCGTGTAGTCGGCAAACAGCACCAGCGCGGCGAGGCCGGCCGAACCGATCGCATAACCCTTGGTCACCGCCTTGGTGGTGTTGCCGACCGCATCGAGCGGATCGGTTACGCCACGCACTTCCGGCGGCAGGTCGGCCATCTCGGCGATGCCACCGGCGTTGTCGGTGATCGGGCCGTAGGCATCCAGTGCCACGATCATGCCGGTCATGCTGAGCATCGCCGTGGCGGCGATCGCAATGCCATACAGGCCGCACAAGGCGTACGCGCTCCAGATCGCCGCACACACGGCGAGCACCGGCAGCGCGGTGGATTTCATCGATACGCCAAGCCCGGCGATGATGTTGGTGCCGTGGCCGGTGGTCGATGCCTGGGCGATGTGCTGCACCGGTCCGTATTCGGTCGCGGTGTAATACTCGGTGATCACCACCATCGCGCCGGTCAGCACCAGGCCGATCAGCGTGCAGCCGTATAGATGGCTGAAGCTGAAACTGGAATCGGCCATCAGCGCCGAAGTGATCGGCCAGAACGCAACCGCGGCGAGAATGGCCGATACGGCGACGCCGGCGTAAAGCGCGTTCATGATCTTCGGGCCACGCACCTTGACGAAGAACGTGCCGATGATCGAGGCAATGATCGAGGCGCCGCCGAGCAGCAGCGGATACAGCACGCCGTTGGCACCCACCTGTTCAGCCATCACGCCGCCAAGCAGCATGGTGGCGATCAGCGTCACCGCATACGTCTCGAACAGGTCGGCGGCCATGCCGGCACAGTCGCCGACGTTGTCGCCGACATTGTCGGCGATGACGGCAGGGTTGCGCGGGTCGTCTTCGGGAATGCCGGCCTCGACCTTGCCGACCAGGTCGGCGCCGACGTCCGCGCCCTTCGTGAAGATGCCGCCGCCCAGCCGGGCGAAGATCGAGATCAACGAGGAGCCGAAGGCCAGCCCGATCAGCGCATGCAAGGCGTGCATGGTCTCATAGCCCAGATACCGCAGTATCAGGTAATAGCCGGTGACCCCGAGCAGGGCCAGCCCGACCACCAGCATGCCGGTGATCGCACCGCCGCGGAACGCCACTTTGAGTGCCGCTGCCAACCCGTTGCGCGCCGCCTCGGCGGTACGCACATTCGCCTGCACCGACACGTTCATGCCGATATAACCGGTGGCCCCTGAGAGCAGCGCGCCGATGGCAAAGCCAATTGCAGTGGCCCAGTCCAGTGCCAGGCCAACAATCAGAAACAAAACAACGCCCACCGCGCCGATGGTGGTGTACTGACGATTGAGGTAAGCGCGCGCGCCTTCCTGGATCGCCGCGGCAATCTCCTGCATCCGTTGATTGCCCGGTGACTGCGCCATGATCCAGCGCACCGAAAATGCACCATAAAGAATCGCTACTACCGCACACGCCAGCACGATCCACACGCCATACTGCTGCAGCATCGGAGCCTCCCCATGAGTTGTCAGTAGCCGTCCGGAACGGGCGGTCTCATGGAGTATAGGCAGACCTTGTGACACAGGCTGTTGTGCGGCGCAGCGCATCGATGCGGCACCCTCCACAAAAGAAAAAGGCCATGCACGGATGCATGGCCTCGGGTCATTCGCGTCGATGCAGATTCAAAGCAACGCGTTCAATGCAGCGCCATGTCCAGGATGATGCCGGTGGCAATGCCGACCAGCAGGTAGTCGTTGTCTGCGCGCACCCAGTGATAGCCGCGCGGTGGGGGACGCAGGCGGTAATGGCCGTAGTCGCGTACCACATAAGTCGGGCCGTCATAACGGTGGCCGCGCTCCCAGTGACGATGCCGGTCATAGCGCGGCGCATCGTGGTAACCGTAACGGCGGTGGTCGTCGCGTCGATCGCCCTGCTGGCGATGGTCGTCGTGGCGCACATCATGGCGGGAATTCCCTTGGCCATGAGCTTGCCCGCGCTGGTCGTGATCGCGTTGATCCTGGGCCAGCGCCAGGCTGCCGGTGCTGAGCAGGGTGGCAGCCATGAGCAGGCGGCTGATGAGTTTCATCATGATCTCCTCCACGAAAGGTCGTGGCCACAACGGCGCAGCCATCGACTCGGGTTGAGGGAATCGTAAAAAAATGCGACTGAACGCAAGGTTGCTAGCTCACAACAGCTTCAGGCTGGACTCAGCGGGCCTCGCGGTATCGCAAAGACTTGCGAGTCAGCGCGGAAACGCTGGCAGCTTCTTGGTCACTGCGCTGTTCTTCAATTGCACATAGCGTGGCAGGCCGTTCTTGCCGTAGGGCAGCGGTGCCTCGCCACGGATCAGCGGTGCGAGATAACGGCGCGCGGCAGCGGTAATGCCGAAGCCGTCGCGGCTGATGAAGTTCTTCGGCATTTTCTTTTCGCGATTGGCGATCTTCGCCAGCGGCGCCGCCTCGACCTTCCAGCGATAAGGCGCGTCGCTACTGCGCACGATCACCGGCATCACCGCGTTCATGCCGGCCACCGCGTACTCGACTGCAGCCTTGCCGACGGCGAAGGCCTGCTCGGCGTCGACCTCCGATGCGGCATGCCGCGCGGAGCGCTGCAGGTAATCGGGCAGCGCCCAGTGATATTTGTAGCCAAGCTTCTCCTTCACCAAGGCGGCCAGCACTGGTGCCACACCACCAAGTTGCGCATGGCCGAACGCGTCGCGCGTACCGGCCTCGGCGAGGAACTGCCCGGCCGCATTGCGCACGCCTTCGGAGGCAACCACGGTGCACCAGCCGACGCGCTCGACGGTCGCCTTCACCTTGGCCAGGAACGCCGCTTCGTCGAACGTGTTCTCGGGGAACAGGATCAGGTGCGGTGCCGCGTCCGCGCCTTCGCCGGCCAGCCCGGCGGCGGCGGCGATCCAGCCGGCATGGCGGCCCATCACTTCGAGGATGAATACCTTGGTCGAGGTCTCGGCCATCGAGGCAACGTCGAGGCTCGCTTCCAGCGTGGAGATCGCGGTGTATTTCGCCACCGAGCCGAAGCCGGGGCAGCAGTCGGTGACAGCGAGGTCGTTGTCCACTGTCTTCGGCACGCCGATGCAGCGGATGTCGTAGCCCATCGCCTTGCCCAGCTGCGAGATCTTCAGCGCGGTATCGGCCGAGTCGTTGCCGCCGTTGTAGAGGAACCAGCGGATGTCGTGGGCGCGGAACACGTCGATCAGGCGCGCGTATTCAGCGCGGTTGTCCTCCAGCGATTTCAGCTTGTAGCGGCAGCTGCCGAAGGCGCCACCGGGGGTGTGGCGCAGCGCGGTGATGGCCGCGGCCGACTCCTTCGAGGTGTCGATCAACTCCTCGCGCAGCGCACCGAGGATGCCATTGCGCGCCGCGTACACCTTTACTCCCTTGGTGCGGGCAGCCTCGATCACGCCGGCGGCGGTGGCGTTGATCACCGCCGTGACGCCGCCGGACTGGGCGTACAGCAGGTTGCCGGTAACGGCTGGCTGGCGGCGGTTCGGGCTCATGGGCATCCTCAATCGGGCAGTGGCAAACGGATCGGCGATCAGCAGCAAAGCATTTCGCAACAATCACTTGGCCTAAGTTCGTCAATGCCGCCGTTTGACGGCATCGGGTGCAGCGGCTAATTTGGAGGTTAATTCTGGGAATCTGGCGGGCTGCCACAGTGTGCGGCAGCCCGCCAAACTTGTGGAGCATTATGCGACTCGTCCTACTTGGTGCGCCCGGCTCGGGCAAAGGTACGCAGGCAACCCGGCTGAAGGTGGAGCTGGGCGTGCCGCATATCTCGACCGGCGACATGCTGCGTGCCGCGGTCGCGGCGGGCACCGCGATGGGACTCAAGGCCAAGGCGGTGATGGATGCCGGCCAGCTGGTGTCCGATGACATCCTGCTCGGCATGCTGGAAGAGCGTCTGGCCCAGGACGATGCCAGGGCGGGTTTCATCCTCGACGGTTATCCGCGCAATCTGGCCCAGGCCGATGCGCTCGATCACCTGCTGATCAAGCTGAACCAGCCGCTGGATGCCGTGGTGAAGCTCGATGTGCCGAACGAAGCGATCATTGCCCGCTGCGAGATCCGCTTCAAGGCCGAAGGTCGTGCCGACGACAATCCGGATACCGTGCGCAAGCGTCTGGCGATCTACGCCGAGCAGACGGCACCAGTGGCGGAATTTTATGCCCGACGCGGCAAACTGCAGGTAGTCGATGGTGTCGGTGAACTGGCTGAGGTCACCGTGCGGGTCAAGCGCGCACTTCAGCAAGAATCAGCGGCAGCGAACAGCTGAGCACATCGCGCTCCGATCGGAGCGGGTTGCAAGGAATTTCTCCCAGCATGCGTATGCATATCCTCGGCATCTGCGGCACCTTCATGGGTGGTGTCGCTGCACTGGCGCGCGAACTGGGCCACACGGTCGAGGGTTCCGACGCCAACGTCTATCCGCCGATGAGCACCCAGCTCGAAGCGCTCGGCATCGAGCTGATGCGCGGCTATGCGGCCGAGCATCTGCAGCCAGCACCTGACTTGGTCGTGGTCGGCAATGCGATGACGCGCGGCAACCCCGCCGTCGAATACATGCTCGATACGCAGTTGCGCTACATCTCCGGCCCACAGTGGCTGGGCGAGACGCTGCTGGCCGGGCGTGAGGTGCTTGCGGTGGCTGGCACCCACGGCAAGACCACCACCACCAGCCTGCTGGCACACCTGCTCGAACAGGCCGGACTTGCACCGGGTTTCCTGGTCGGCGGCGTGCCGGCCAATTTCGGCGTGTCGGCGCGGCTGGGGCAGGGCAAGCCATTTGTCATTGAAGCGGACGAATACGACACCGCGTTCTTCGACAAGCGCTCGAAGTTCGTGCATTACCGGCCGCGCATCGCGATCCTCAACAATCTCGAATACGACCACGCGGACATCTTTCCGGATGTCGCGGCGATCCAGCGCCAGTTCCATCACCTGGTGCGCACCGTGCCGGGCAATGGCCGCTTGATCGTCAACGCTCACGACAAGCATCTGGCTGAAGTGCTGACAATGGGTTGCTGGACGCCGGTGGAAACCTTCGGTATCGGCTGCGGCGACTGGCAGGCGACCCTGGTCGAAGCGGATGGCTCGGCGTTCACCGTGCATCGCAGCGGCGAGTTGATCGGCGACGTGCACTGGTCGCTGCTCGGCAACCACAGCGTGATGAACGCGCTGGCTGCGCTGGCTGCTGCCACCGCGGCGGGCGCCGATCCGCGCGCGTTGCTGCCGGCATTCGCCACGTTCGAGAGCGTCAAGCGACGGATGGAGCTGGTCGGTGAAGTGAACGGTGTACGCGTCTACGACGACTTCGCCCACCACCCTACTGCGATCGCCACCACACTGGCCGGGCTGCGCGCCAAGGTTGGCGCCGCGCGCATCGTGGTGGCGCTGGAGCCACGCTCCAATTCGATGCGCCAGGGCGCGCATGCCGAGGCGCTGGCACCGTCGCTGGCCGATGCCGATGCCGTGGTATTCCTGCATCGTCCCGAGCTGCCTTGGGATGCACGTCATGTCACGGCGGCACTCGGCGGTCGCGGCAGCACCGTCCCCAACGTGGATGCGCTGCTCGAAGCACTGCGCGCCCAGGTAAAGTCCGGCGACCAGGTGATCTTCATGTCCAACGGCGGCTTCGAGGCAGCGCCGCGGCGGTTTGTCGAGCGCCTGCGGCACGATTGAGTCTGCGCTCGGCGTGATGGTTACCGCTGACCGGAGGCCGTGGCACTCGTTACACTTGCCGCATGGCTGCCCAATCGCCACTCATCGAGTTGCCCTTGTTCCCGCTGTCCTCCGTGCTGTTTCCCGGGGGCCAGTTGCAGCTGCGCATCTTCGAGCCACGCTATCTCGACCTGGTGCGCGAGTGCACGCGTCATGGCACCGGTTTCGGCGTGTGCCTGATCCTCGAGGGGCACGAGGCAGGTGCGCCGGCGGTGCCGGCGGCGATCGGCACGATGGCGCGGATCAGCGATTTCCATAGCGGCGAGGACGGCCTGCTTGGCATCACTGCCGAGGGTGGTTCGCGCTTCCGGGTCGCGCGTAGCCGGGTGCGCTCCGATGGCCTGGTGCGTGGCGATGCGGAAGTCTGGCCAGCCGAGCCGGAGTTGGCGGTGCCAGTGGAATTCGCCCTGCTGCAGAGCATCCTTGAACGATTGATCGAGACGATGGCGCCGCACTGGCGGCATGCTCCACGCAGTTCATATGACGACGCCAGTTGGCTGGGCTTTCGTCTCACCGAACTGCTGCCACTGGACAAGGCCGAGCAGCAGCACATGCTCGAGTTGACTGATCCGCTGCTGCGGCTGGCCGAGCTGCGTGACATCCTGCCGCGCTTCCAGAAGCCGTGAACGCGCAGCAGGTAAACTGACCAGCCGCACACCTGCACTTTCCGATGGAGTCGATACGCATGGGCACCCTGGCCGGCAAGACCTTGTTCATCACCGGCGCCTCGCGCGGCATCGGCCTGGCGATTGCACTGCGCGCTGCGCGCGATGGTGCCAACATCGTCATCGCAGCCAAGAGTGGTGTGCCGAATCCGAAGCTGCCCGGTACGATCCATACCGCTGCCAGCGCCGTCGAGGCAGCCGGCGGCAACGCGCTGGCGCTGCAGGTGGATATCCGCGAAGAGGATCAGGTACGTGCTGCGGCGGCGCAGGCGGCCGAGCGCTTTGGTGGCATCGACATCGTGGTCAACAATGCCAGCGCGATCTGGCTGGCCGGCACTGCCGATACGCCAATGAAGCGTTACGACCTGATGCACCAGGTCAATACCCGCGGCACCTTCCTGGTCACCCAGAGCTGTCTGCCGTACCTGAAACAGGCGGCCAACCCACATGTATTGATGCTTTCGCCGCCGCCGAACCTCGACCCGAAATGGTTCGCGCCGCACACGGCTTACACCATCGCCAAGTACGGTATGAGCCTGTGCGTGCTCGGCATGAGTGCGGAGTTCGCGCCGCTCGACATCGCGGTCAACGCGTTGTGGCCGCGCACGGTGATAGCCACGGCGGCGATCGGCATGATCGATGGCGTCAAGCCCGAGCATTGCCGCAAGCCGGAAATCGTCGCCGACGCTACGCACGCCATCCTGACCCGTCCGTCGCGCAGTTATACCGGCCAATTTTTCATTGATGAAGAAATCTTGCGAATGTCAGGCGTAAATAATTTCGACTGCTATGCAGTATCTCCCGGTATGCCGTTATTGCCGGATTTATTCCTCGACTGAGGCCAATGTGACAGCAGACCGTACTGGTTTCTCGGTGTCTTGGAAGCGTTTCTAAGCCATTCGGGCTATTCCTTAAAAGGTCATTCCGCTGCATTAATTCGGGCGTATAGTCCCCCACCAAGTTGCGCTATTGGAAATAGCGTCGGCGCACCTCACGTGCGCCATGCCATGCCATGGATGGATCTGAAAGCGTCCATGCTGACAACCCATCAACTTAGGGTTGGGACGGGAGGAGATGATGGACGAGACTGCGAGGGGCGGCCGTTGCGTAGTCTGGTTTGGTCGACCCATAACTTCTGAGCAACATACCCTGGCCAACTCTGGTTGGTCAGTCCGGATAGCCAATATCAGCATGTGCGAAGGCGTTGGCGTCCGCGCGGGAGAAACCGTGGTGGCGATGGCCGATTTGCGCCATGGCGATGACCATGTGCTGCAGGCCATGGAGCATCAGATCGCTCAATATCCGCAGCTGCCGTGGATTGCGCTGGTTTCGTCAGAGACGCCGACACAAGAGCCCCTGATAAAACGTGTTTTGCTCAACTGCGTCGACTTGTTCACAGCGCCGATCGATATGCAGCGGCTGCTGCAGACACTAGCGCGCTTCAGCGACGACAGGTCGCCATGCCTCGCGATACCCGAGCCGGATATGCTCGGCATGATCGGGCAGAGTCGGGCGGTCCAGGCGATGCGCGCAAGCATTCGCAAATTCGCACCAGTGGATCTGCCCGTGCTGATCACGGGCGAAACGGGTACGGGAAAGGAAGTTGCCGCGAGCGCGTTGCATGGGTTGTCGGCACGCGCGGCGTGCCCGTTCGTGCCGATCAATTGCGGCGCATTGCCGTCTAACCTGGTCCAGTCGGAGCTGTTCGGTCACGAACGAGGCGCGTTTACCGGCGCCAATGCGCGGCGGATCGGTCACATTGAAAGCGCCTCCGGCGGTACGGTGTTCCTGGACGAGATCGGTGACTTGCCACTGGAAGCGCAAACCAGCCTGCTGCGTTTCCTGCAGGAGGGCAGCATCGAGCGGGTTGGCAGCAGCCACTCGATCCATGCTGACGTACGTGTCCTGGCAGCCACCCATGTCGATCTGGAGATGGCGGTAGCTGCAGGCCGTTTCCGCGAGGATCTCTATTATCGGCTCAATGTGCTGCGCCTTCGCATGCCTGCATTGCGCGAGCGCGCGGATGACGTCGAGCTGCTTGCGCAACATTTTCTTGATGCCTTCCGCGAGCAGCACAGTAGCTGCGCCCGACTGTTCAGTAGTGCCGCCAAGCAGGCCATGCGCACATTTGAGTGGCCTGGCAACGTACGCGAGTTGCTCAATCGCGTGCAGCGCGCCGCGGTGGTGGCCGAGGGCGCACTGATCAACGTGGCTGACCTGGACCTGCAGGATGTATCGCTGTCGTGCCCACCACGTTCCAGCCTGGGGCTGACCCGGGTGACAGCGGAGCGCGATGCCGTCGAGACCTGCCTGCGTGAGAGTCGTTACAACATCAGCGAATGCGCACGGCGGCTGAAGGTGTCGCGGGTCACTATCTATCGGTTGTGCAAGAAGCATCAGCTGGCACTCGAAGAAATGCGCTGAAGCGGTGTTGGCCGCCGTGCCGATCAGAACATGTAGGGAATCTTGAAGTTCAGTGTGTAATTCGGTGCGTCTGGCGTCATGCCGAAGCCCAGCATCGTTACCAGGGTCGTGTGCGGCGTGAGTGCATAGGTCACACCCATGTTGAAGGTGGCGGCATTGGCTTCACTGCCGACTACCCCGGTCCACGGTTGGGTGGCGGTGCGTATCGAAGCCCTCTCACTGATCTTGTCGCTGAAGGACAGGCTCAGGCTGGCGCGCTCGTTGAAGGCGAATGCCACGCCGGCACCGAAGTAGTAGGAATCGCCCAGTTCCACGCTGCCAGGCGTCGCGACCTGCGGGTCGGTGTTGATATCGGAGAAGCTGCGCGAGAACGAATGGATGTAACCCAGGTTGGCGAAAACAATTGCCGGGTCGATGGTCTTTACTGCGGTGACACCAAGGTTCACTTGCCATAGACCGTTACCCGTCGGCTGCCTGACGGGGACGGAAAACTTGCCATCGGTCGAGTCGTCGTTGCCATCGCTGCTGCCTGGCGTTTCCCACTTGATGCCATAGGGTGCAAGCCCGGTGGGTGCAACGACACCCAGAGTCAGCACGGTGTCGGGCCGCGTCGTACCCTCGGTGAACAACTTGTAGTTCGCGCTGAAGTTGATGTCGCCGATGCCGTGGCCGCTGGTGGTCTCTTCCTGCGTGGCCGAAGCCGAACCACCGGCGCCGCCCTGGAAATAGGACGTCTGACGGCCAAGATAGGGTACGTCGAGGCTAAGCGTCAGGCGCGGACTGACACCGTAACGGGTGGTGAAGTCGTAGGTCAGTGTGCTGGACTTGACGTCTTGCAGTGCGATGTTGCCGAGGAAGATGGCATTCAGCGCGAGGAAGCCGTTGAGTGTGAGCTGATTGCGGTCGTACCAGGAATAGGTCAGGCCGTTTTCGATCGTCAGCTTGCGGGTGAAAACGGAGGCATTCTGCTGCAGCGCATCCTGCATGCTGCGCGACGATGGACTCTGCTGGGCCTGACTGGCTGAAGCCTGACTGCCCGCACTGCCGTTCTCGGCGGCCGCAGAACCTGAGGGTTCTGCATTGGCCTCTGCAGGTTGGGCAGCAAGACTGGCTGGCGCTGCCTGCGCGGGGATGGGGGCGCCGCTGGCCTTGCCAGCGAGTCTGGCCTGCAATGCCTGCACCTGCATGTCCAGCTCACGCAGGCGACGGACTTCCTGCGCATAACTCGCCTTGAGTGTCTGCAATTCGCGGGTCACGTTCTGTACGTCAGCCTGATCCTGGCTGCTGGTGGCCGGTTGATCTGCGGACTGAGCAGCGGCATAGACCGGTAGACCAGCCGAAAGGCTGCATGCCACCGCAGTGGCCAGAAGTTTTCTTTGCATGATCGTTTCCCCTGTTACTTAGGATGCAATGGGCGGTTGCGATCCTCAGTGGTTGCCGATGCCACGGTTAAGGTTGATGGCCTGCGCGACGTTCTGTGCGAGGTTTTGTGCGAGCTGTGTATTTGAGGTCAGCGCCTGGCGGACGAGATCGACATCCAGGAAATTGCTGACGACTTGGTTGTCAGCGGTCAGCTGAATGCTCTGGCCGAGGCTGCCGTTCTGGATCCACTGACGTACGCTGCCTTCGCCAGCGACGTTCAGAAGCACCTGGGCAACGCCATTGTTGTAACTGGCTGTGGCGCTGGCGCCGTTGTCGGTGGTTGTCTGACTGCTGTTGTTGCTACCCGCGCCGGACGCTGGCGCGTTGCCGTAGCTCGTGCTGAGGTTGGCCAGGTTGCTGGCCACGTTGCCATCGCCGGCAATCTGCACGCTTTGCACCACGCCGCCGACATTCGCCAGGCCGAGGCCGCTCACATTGCGGGTGGGCCCGTAGGCGAGCGTGTTTGCAGCCGTTGTACTCGCAGCAGGCATCGGTGCATCGGCCGCAGTGATGCTTACGCTCGGGATGAAACTGATCTTCAACTGGTTGCCGGTGAAATTCATGCTGAGCGTAAGCGTGCTTTGCAGTACCTGGCCAGTACTGCTTTGCCAGGTCGAGATCATGCTCACTCCAAACCAGGCCACGGCGTTGTTGCCCAACGTGTAGCGACCGCGCATGGTGCCGAGTTCCTGGTCAGAAACTTCCTGCACGCGATGATCGTGCTGGCTGCCCATGTCAGTGGCCAGGGCTGGCGCGCCGTAATGGATCAGCGCCATGCCAATAGCTGTCAGAAGATAGGTTTTGCCTTTCATGGCTATCACTCTCAGAAAAGATCGGCATTGGTAAAACCGAAATCGAGCAGCTCGGCATTGGTGATGGGTCCTTGCCGGGCGAACAGCGCACGTGCGCTGGGTTTGGTCACGGGTTGCAGCAGCACGGTGTTGCGATCGAAATCGCTTCCGATCACGACGAACACGACGTGTGATGGCCAACTCTTGATGAAGTCGGCGAGCGGCAAGCTGCGGTTGCCTAGAATGGGATCCGCCAGTTCGACGGTGTCGTTGTGCACCAGCTTCAGCACGACGAAATGCGTGAAGCCGTTGACGTTCATCAGCACCAGACCGGGTATGCGCAAGGTGCGCAGACGGGCCTCGTCGACCCGGTAGCCGCGGCCACGCATGCCGAGCAGCTCAACGTAGTGCTTGATATCGAGCAGCGAGAAACCGCGTTGCCTGACGATCGCGGGATCGGATACGCCCATCATGCCCTGGATCACCGTGGTCTCATCCACGTCCAGGCGATAGCCGAAACGCAGGATGGTGGCCAACGCTGCTGCGCCGCAGCTGTAGTCAGTGTGTTGGCGCACCATGTTGCGGTAGCGCGCGGCTTGCATGCTCTCGACATGGGTGGTGTAAGGCGCTCCGTTGGGTAACACGTTATCGAAGCGAACCTCGCCCGCGCGAGCGCCATGGGTGCAGGCAAGGCTCAGCAGAACGGTGGTCAGCACGATGCGTCGCATGACGGGAGATCCTGATTTGGGGGAAGTCCCCCGGCCCGCAGGGGTTCGGGCCGGGGGGTTCCGTTGGAGCCCCCGGCTACAGGGTGCCGGGGGTACCGCCCTCGTTACACCGCCGGGTGGCGGTTTTGTCAGTGGACTTACTTGGTGGCGGCTGCCACCGCCAACGTATTGGCCTGCATGTTGCCGGTGCCGGCGGCCACGTTTACACCGATGTTGCCGGTGGCGTTTTCAAACGCGTTGCCCGACAGGCTGGCGTTGTTCGACGTGGATGTGTCGCAGTACGGCCCGTTGAGTGTGGCGTTGCCCTGCGACTGTTGGTTCGTCGATGCCGTGGCGGTGGAGTAGACGTTGTCGTCGGTGGTGGACGCTGCCAGTCCGTTCAGCTGTTGGTTGTCGTCGCCTGATGCAACGTTGACACCGATATTGCCGGAGGCGCCATCAAACGCATTGCCGCTGACACTGGCGTCATTGCCGGTGCCGAAGTTGGCGGTTTTGTTGAAAGCGACCGCTTGGTCGGCGAACGCTTCGGCATCTGCCATTTCGCCGGCAGACGAGCTGCCGCCACTCTGGCCGCCGCACCCACCCTGGCCCTGGCAATTAGCGGTGGTGCCTGAACCCGAGCCGGATCCCGAAACCGATGTCGCAAGTGCGGCGGCATTGGCCTGGGAGTTGTCGTCGCCAGCCGCGACGTTGGCACCAACATTGCCGCTGCTGCCCTTGCCGACATTGCCGCTGATGCTGCTGTTATTGCTGGTGCCTGCAGCATTGATCACCCAGTTGCCTAGAGTCGACTGCGAGCTGTTCTGGAGCGCGATGGCTGCCGAGTTGATCGACATGGCACCGCTGACGGTCGGATCGCCGCTGATCTTCACGTCCGACGACAGTGAGATGTGTTTCTTGATCGTCACGCTGTTGCCGCCGTTTGAGTTGCCGTCATCGTGTGCATACGCCACCGAGGCGCCGAACAGAGCGGTAACTGCCAAAGCCATCAAGGTCCGTTTCATATTCGTGTTCATGATGTGTCCTCGTCTGTGTCAACAATCGTCTGTGTTCAACGCGAAGGAGGCGTTGCCGACAGCAACAGTGCGTTGCTGGTGGCATTGCCCGACCCCGCGATCTGGTTGAGTTGCAGCATTCCCTGGAATCCGAGCATGGCGGACGCCTCGACAGTCACGCTGCGCGTGCCGCCTGTTTGCGCCGTCTGTGTGCGCGGGTTCCCGGGGGACTGCCCCCCTGCCGACGCAGAGACGACTGACAGATAGCCGTCTGTCGTCTCGCGTATGCCCTGTGGTGCCTGCGTTGCTGCGACGGCGTTGAGTTCGGCATTGCCGTTGCCGCTGGCCTGATTGATGGATGCGATGCCCTGCCCATTCGCGTATGCCTGGCCGCCGATGATGGCGCTGGCATTCAGAGGGGCGTTGGCGCTGTTGTCACGTTGAAGCTGCTGGGCCTGGATCGCGGTCTGCGCGATCTGGCCGCTGGCGAGCACGCGCAGGTTGGCTTGCAGATTGAGATCGCCGGCCGCCATGTTCGTGGCGCTGACGCCATTGACGCCCTGGAGGGCCTGGCCGCTGATATTGCTGTTGTCGAGATAAGTCAGCATGGCCGTATAGCTGTCCGTATTGCCGGCATGCACCATGGCGCTGGCCAACAGCATCAGCGCAACAGCAACGATCAGAATGCAGGTTCTTGTCATGGCGCTGCCTCAGTGCCCGCTGCCTGCAGCTGCCATTGGCAGCTGAGGCAGTGCGCCAGTCACCTGTCCAGTGATACCGCTCGTGACGTTGCCGATGGCGCCCATCGAGCCACCCGCCACGTTGCCGCCGGTGAGCGGGCCACCAACATGGCTGCCCACACTGCTGGCAACGGCATTGTTGACCGCGTTCCCTACGGCCGTGGCGTTGCCAGATTGCGGGGTGGCGCCAAGACCGGCGACATCGGCGTCGGACAGTTCGCTGTTGCCGATACCGAGCGCGCTGTCGATCTCCTGGTTCGGCATCGGGCTGATGAGCAGTGCCATCCCGGGTGACACCGGCTGTCGATAGGCTATCCGCGTCGCCACATTGCGGGTCAACACGATTTCACCGGGATTGGCCTTCACCGCGATGCGGGCGCCGTCAGCGATCGCCGCGGCAGGTGCGAACACGATGGCGATCGCTACGGCGATTACCGCGCAATTGAGTTGATTGCCGGCGAGGCAATGGTGCTGGCTGTCCATGAACTTCTCCCCCTATCCGCCCTGAATCTTTGCGAATGAGGTGAGAGCAAACGCCGTGCCAGATGGCGCAAACGCTTATGGCACAAAGGTTGGCAAGGAAATGCTCGAACTGAGGTGTGAGCCTGCCTGTAGCACGATGTTACAAGTCGGCACCCATCACGAACCCTTGACATGGGCGGCAAGTATTGCGGCTGCGCCGTTTCGCCGGGGGTGTAACACGATTGATACAACGCGTGAGGTGATGGGCAGCTTCGTCTATGGCGACCATGACTGTGCTGCGCGATTTCGCTGGGCTAGGATGCGCAACACTCTCGTCCCACTTTTGACGGTACCGCCCACACGGTGATGCCCGGAGTACCCTTATGCATTCGCAGGACTCGTCCCCGCAGGCCCTGATCGATCTCGGCAAGCGCTATTGGCTGCCGGTGTACAAACCGCGCGAGGTGGTGCTCGACCACGGCAAGGGCGCGCGGGTATGGGATACCGAAGGGCGTGACTACGTGGATTTCGGTGCGGGCATCGCGGTGAACGCACTCGGTCATCAGGATCCGGATCTGCTCGCGGCACTCACCACGCAGGCGCACAAGCTCTGGCACAGCAGCAACGTGTTCTATACCGAGCCGCCGTTGCGGCTGGCCGAGGAACTGGTGCATGCATCGCATTTCGCCGAGCGGGTATTCCTGTGCAACTCCGGCGCCGAGGCGAACGAGGCGGCGATCAAGCTGGTGCGCCGTTGGGCGGCCTCGAAAGGTCGCGCGCCGGAACAACGCACGATCATCACGTTCAGGGGTTCGTTCCACGGCCGCACGCTGGCCACGGTGACCGCCACCGCGCAGCCGAAATATCAGCAAGGCTACGAGCCGTTGCCGGCCGGCTTCCGCTATCTCGACTTCAACGATGTGGCGGCACTGGAGCAGGCGTTTGCCGCGGGCGACATCGCCGCCGTGATGCTGGAGCCGGTGCAGGGCGAGGGTGGTGTGCTGCCCGCTGCGCCGGGCTTCCTCAAACGTGTCCGCGAGCTGTGCGATCAACACGACGCACTGCTGGTGCTGGACGAGATCCAGTGTGGCATGGGCCGTACCGGCACGTTGTTCGCGCATACGCACGACGCCGTCACGCCGGACATCGTAACGCTGGCCAAGGCACTCGGTTGCGGCTTCCCGATCGGCGCAATGCTGGCTGGATCGAAGGTGGCTGAGGTGATGCAGTACGGCTCGCATGGCACCACCTTCGGCGGCAACCCGATGGCTGCCGCTGTCGCCCGCGTCGCGCTGGCCAAGCTTGCATCACCCGCCGTGCTGGGGAACGTGGAGCATCAGGCAAATGAACTGCGCGCAGGACTGACACATATCAACCATCAGCTGAACCTGTTCGCTGAGGTGCGCGGGCGCGGCCTGATGATTGGTGCAGTGCTGGCCGACGCGTACAAGGGCAAGGCCGGTGCAGTGCTCGATCATGCCGCCGCGCATGGCCTGCTATTGCTGCAGGCCGGCCCGGATGTGCTGCGTTTCGTGCCGCCGCTGACTATCACCGATGACGAACTGGCCGAAGGGCTTGCACGCCTGTACACAGCATTGAACGATTTCGTCGCAGCCTGAAGCTTGCTGCGCCGATCAGGAGTGATCCCGATGAAATATCTGCACACCATGGTGCGCGTGCACGATCTCGATGCCTCGTTGCGTTTTTACTGCGATGGCCTGGGTCTGCATGAAGTGCGCCGCAAGGAAGTTCCCGAAGGCAAGTACACGCTGGTGTTTCTTGCTGCGGCGGAAAGTCCCGAGGCGGAAATCGAGCTGACGTACAACTGGGGTGCGCAGGACGACTACGGCTCAGCGCGCAACTTCGGCCATCTGGCGTTTCGCGTCGACGACATCTACGCCACCTGCACACGGCTGCAGGCGATGGGATGCATCATCCATCGCCCGCCGCGCGACGGTCACATGGCCTTTGTGCGCTCACCTGATCTGATTTCGATCGAGTTGCTGCAGGACGGGCATCTGCCGCCACAGGAGCCGTGGGCGTCGATGCCCAACACCGGTCAGTGGTGATCATCCCTTCGCCTCGCGGAGTGCGCCGCGGGCGGCTTCCAGCGTATCGGCAATGTCCTGCTCGCTGTGCGCGCTGGACATGAAGCCGGCTTCGAAGGCGGACGGCGCGAGATACACGCCACGCTTCAGCATGCCGTGGAAGAAGCGGTTGAACAGTGCGGTGTCTGCAGCGGTCGCCTGCGCATAGCTCTCCACTTGTCCCGCGCAGAAGAACAATCCGAACATGCCGCCGACACGATTGGTGCTGAAGGCGACGCCTTCGCCATCGGCCACCGACTGGAAGCCGTCAGCGAGCACACGCGTGCGTGCGGCGAGCTGGTCATGGAAGCCGGGCGCCTGGATCAGTTCCAGCATGGCCAAGCCCGCGGCCATCGCTACCGGATTGCCGCTCAGCGTGCCGGCCTGATAGATCGGGCCGCTCGGTGCGATCTGTTCCATCAGGTCGCGATGGCCACCATACGCACCTACCGGCATGCCACCGCCGATGATCTTGCCGAACGTGGTGAGGTCGGGCGTCACGCCGTAATACGCCTGTGCGCCGCCGAGCGCGACGCGGAAGCCGGTCATCACTTCGTCGAAGATCAGCAGGGCGCCGTGCTGTGTGCACAGTTCGCGCAGGCCTTGCAGATAACCGTCCTTCGGCAGGATGCAGTTCATGTTGCCGGCGACTGGCTCGATGATCAGGCCCGCAATCTCATGGCCTTGCCCGGCGAACAGCGCCTTCGCCGCATCGAGATCGTTGTAGGGCAGGGTGAGCGTGAGATCGGCATTCGCCTTCGGCACGCCCGGCGAAGTGGGTACGCCGAACGTGAGCGCGCCGGAGCCAGCCTTGACCAGGAAGCTGTCGCCGTGGCCGTGATAGCAGCCCTCGAACTTCACGATCTTCGCGCGACCGGTGGCGCCACGCGCCAGCCGGATCGCCGACATGGTGGCCTCGGTGCCGGAGTTGACCATGCGCACCATCTCGATCGACGGAATCAACCGGGTGATCGTTTCGGCCATCGTCACCTCGGCCGCGCAGGGTGTGCCGAACGACAGCCCGTTCTTCACCGCGCGCTCGACCGCTTCGCGCACCGCCGGATGGTTGTGGCCGACGATCATCGGTCCCCATGAGCCGACATAGTCGATATAGCGCGTACCTTCCACATCCCATAGATAGGCGCCATCGGCGCGTGCAGTGAAGAATGGTTCGCCGCCGACCGACTTGAACGCGCGCACCGGCGAGTTCACGCCGCCGGGCATCAGCTTCTGCGCGCGCTGGAAGAGTTCGTGGTTGCTCATCGTCAGGTTCTCAATCTTGGGGATAAAGGTGGGCGAAGCGCCGAGCCGCGGCACGCACGTCGGTAGCGCCAAATACGGCGGAAATCACGGCGAGATAATCCGCGCCCGCTTCCACCAGGGAAGCGGCATTGTCCGGCGTGATGCCGCCAATCGCCACCCGCGGCACGCCCAGCGCGGCGCTTTGCCTCAGCAGGTCGAGTGGGGCATGTGGCGCCAGCGGCTTGGTGGGCGAGGCGAAAAACGCGCCGAAAGCGATGTAGCTCGCCCCTGAGCGTGCTGCTATCTGTGCACGCGTCAACGAGTCGTAACATGACACGCCGATGATCGCGTCTTCGCCCAGCACGGCACGTGCGGCAGCGATATCGTCGTCGTCTCTGCCCAGGTGCACGCCGTCTGCCGCCACGACCTGCGCTAGGGCAACATCGTCGTTGATGATCAGCAGTACCGCATGGGTCGTACACAATTGCCTGAGTGCAACGGCTTCCGCGTGGCGTCGTGCCTCATCAGCGCTCTTGTCGCGGTACTGCAGGAGCCGTGCACCACCCGCCAGCGCCTGCGCGACGACATCCAGCAGGTCGGGGCGTGGCCCATCGGTAATCGCATACAGGCCATGGCCTGCCAGTTGTAGGGAGTGTTTCAAGTACGGATCTCGTGTGTGTGGATGGGGCTGATCGTGTCGGCATGCTTTCGCATTGTCGGACGAGTTGAGAGAATGCGTCATTCAACCGAAAGCAAAGAAGCCCGACCATGAGCCAGAGTTCCACCGAAACCACAGCCTTGCGCAAATGGATGTGCGTCGTCTGCGGCTATATCTATGACGAAGCAGTGGGCGTGCCCGATGAAGGCATCGCTGCCGGCACGCGCTGGGAAGATGTGCCCGATACCTGGACCTGTCCGGATTGCGGCACCACCAAGGACGATTTCGAGATGATCGAAATCGACTGAACGCCTCATCCTGCCAGCAAACGGCCCGAACCCGTCATCGGATTGACCGGGCCGTCTGCTCTCATGCTCCTGCGCGCGATCCCTAGTGCGCCACAACGTGGAGCATCCCATGCGGCAATTCATTCCGTTCGAAGACGATTGGGACGCACTGGAGAGACTGCGTCCCGAGGATCTGATTCCCTATCGCGTCGGCCTGCTGGATCGGTCGGCAACCATCGCTCAACGCGCTGTCCCAGCATCCCCTTCGATCTTCAGCTCATCGTTCGCCCCTGCACCGATGCGCTGCACCGTGCCAGCCGAGAGCTCCAGTACGTAACGCGCAGCTGCACTGCTTGGGTAGGTCGGGCAGGGATCTGCCTTGCATGGCGGCACATCCAGCTGCATTGAGACCAGTCGGCGATCCGCGTCGAAATACAGGATGTCGAGCGGGATCAGCGTGTTCTTCATCCAAAACGCCCGGGCAGCCGTATCGGGGAACACAAACAGCATGCCGCGATCGGCGGCGAGCGTGCTGCGCATCATCAGGCCATGCACGCGGCTGGCATCATCTGTAGCGAATTCGACTGAAAAGCGCTGCCCATGCAACTTCACGGCAGGCGCTACATGACTTGCGGGCACCTCGTTGGTGCAGCTGGCCAGCAAGAACAACAGGGCTGCGAGGATCAGTCTCATCGTGGGCGCTCATCAATAGCTGGGTGGATGTCGTGCGAAGTGTAGTGTTGCCGCTGCACGCAGCCTTCGTGACAGAAAAACACACGAGCCTCTTCCCAGATCTGCGCTGCGGAGCTATGATTCGTCCCCCTTCGACGAAACGCCCTTTCGCGAAGGTCTCCGCAACAACCGCGACGAAAAAATTCTTCATCACGGGTGTTGACGGTCGTTAAAAGCGATGTAGAATGGGCGGCTCACCTAGGACGAAACGTCTTGGGGCGCACACCGGAAACGGAGTGCAAGCGAATTGATCTTTGACAGTGTGCGCAGGTGAATTGTGTGGACGTCTTGCGATGGAGGGTTACGACCTGTCCAAGTAATGCAAGCGTCCAATGAAAGAAAAGTCAGTAATGAGTTTGATTTTGTTGGGACATACGCTTCGGAAAGATAGATGACTGAGTCTGCAAGGACGAGGTTGTCGAAAACTTAAGTGAAGAGTTTGATCCTGGCTCAGATTGAACGCTGGCGGCATGCCTAACACATGCAAGTCGAACGGCAGCACAGCAGTAGCAATACTGTGGGTGGCGAGTGGCGGACGGGTGAGTAATGCATCGGGACCTACCTGAACGTGGGGGATAACGTAGGGAAACTTACGCTAATACCGCATACGTCCTACGGGAGAAAGCGGGGGACCTTCGGGCCTCGCGCGGTCAGACGGACCGATGTTCGATTAGCTAGTTGGTAAGGTAACGGCTTACCAAGGCGACGATCGATAGCTGGTCTGAGAGGATGATCAGCCACACTGGAACTGAGACACGGTCCAGACTCCTACGGGAGGCAGCAGTGGGGAATATTGGACAATGGGCGCAAGCCTGATCCAGCAATGCCGCGTGTGTGAAGAAGGCCTTCGGGTTGTAAAGCACTTTTATCAGGAGCGAAATACTACCGGTTAATAACCGGTGGGGCTGACGGTACCTGAGGAATAAGCACCGGCTAACTTCGTGCCAGCAGCCGCGGTAATACGAAGGGTGCAAGCGTTAATCGGAATTACTGGGCGTAAAGGGTGCGTAGGCGGTTTGTTAAGTCTGTCGTGAAATCCCCGGGCTCAACCTGGGAATGGCGATGGATACTGGCAAGCTAGAGTGTGTCAGAGGATGGTGGAATTTCCGGTGTAGCGGTGAAATGCGTAGAGATCGGAAGGAACATCAGTGGCGAAGGCGGCCATCTGGGACAACACTGACGCTGAAGCACGAAAGCGTGGGGAGCAAACAGGATTAGATACCCTGGTAGTCCACGCCCTAAACGATGCGAACTGGATGTTGGTCTCAACTCGGAGATCAGTGTCGAAGCTAACGCGTTAAGTTCGCCGCCTGGGGAGTACGGTCGCAAGACTGAAACTCAAAGGAATTGACGGGGGCCCGCACAAGCGGTGGAGTATGTGGTTTAATTCGATGCAACGCGAAGAACCTTACCTGGCCTTGACATGTCTGGAATCCTGCAGAGATGCGGGAGTGCCTTCGGGAATCAGAACACAGGTGCTGCATGGCTGTCGTCAGCTCGTGTCGTGAGATGTTGGGTTAAGTCCCGCAACGAGCGCAACCCTTGTCCTTAGTTGCCAGCGAGTAATGTCGGGAACTCTAAGGAGACTGCCGGTGACAAACCGGAGGAAGGTGGGGATGACGTCAAGTCCTCATGGCCCTTACGGCCAGGGCTACACACGTACTACAATGGTCGGTACAGAGGGTTGCAATACCGCGAGGTGGAGCCAATCCCAGAAAGCCGATCCCAGTCCGGATCGAAGTCTGCAACTCGACTTCGTGAAGTCGGAATCGCTAGTAATCGCGGATCAGCTATGCCGCGGTGAATACGTTCCCGGGCCTTGTACACACCGCCCGTCACACCATGGGAGTGAGTTGCTCCAGAAGCCGTTAGTCTAACCGCAAGGAGGACGACGACCACGGAGTGGTTCATGACTGGGGTGAAGTCGTAACAAGGTAGCCGTATCGGAAGGTGCGGCTGGATCACCTCCTTTCGAGATAGACGGCGTGACTCTTCACGCAAGACGTCCACACAAGACACCTGTATTTCACGCAAAGTCCCTTTTGCGAAGAGCAAAACCGACCATCCATGGCCGGACTCTTCAACAAAAGCCGCTTCGGAGCAGTTTCCAGGCAGGCTGGTGTAGGTTCTGGGGCTCGATCTCTGGGTCTGTAGCTCAGGTGGTTAGAGCGCACCCCTGATAAGGGTGAGGCCGGTGGTTCGAGTCCACCCAGACCCACCATTATTCCAAGGATTCCTTGGGGCCTTAGCTCAGCTGGGAGAGCACCTGCTTTGCAAGCAGGGGGTCGTCGGTTCGATCCCGACAGGCTCCACCATGGAACGAACGCCGCGTGAGATAACAGCACACCCAAGATTTTTGAAATCATCCGGCATTGAGGCCGGCGTGATGTTCTTTGAAAACAAGTAAACGAGTGACAAGCGTCTTGGTTCGAACCGAACCGAGACAAGTGTTAAGGCAAGTAACGAAGTGGTTTGGATGTGTAATCCCGAGGCGACTTGGGGTTATATGGTCAAGCGACTAAGCGTATACGGTGGATGCCTTGGCAGTCAGAGGCGATGAAGGACGTGGCAGCCTGCGAAAAGTGTCGGGGAGCTGGCAACAAGCTTTGATCCGGCAATGTCCGAATGGGGAAACCCACTCCGCAAGGAGTACTGCAAAGTGAATACATAGCTTTGCAGAGCGAACCCGGGGAACTGAAATATCTAAGTACCCGGAGGAAAAGAAATCAACCGAGATTCCCTGAGTAGCGACGAGCGAACGGGGACTAGCCCAAAAGCACATTATGTTTTAGTCAAACGGGATGGAAAGCCCGGCCATAGATGGTGATAGCCCAGTCGACGAAAAGACATTTTGTGTGAAATTGAGTAAGGCGGGGCACGTGAAACCTTGTCTGAACATGGGGGGACCATCCTCCAAGGCTAAATACTACTGACTGACCGATAGCGAACTAGTACCGTGAGGGAAAGGCGAAAAGAACCCCGGAGAGGGGAGTGAAATAGACCCTGAAACCGTATACGTACAAGCAGTGGAAGCCCGTAAGGGTAACTGCGTACCTTTTGTATAATGGGTCAGCGACTTACTGTCAGTGGCAAGCTTAACCGTATAGGGGAGGCGAAGAGAAATCGAGTCTGAATAGGGCGCATAGTCTCTGGCAGTAGACCCGAAACCGAGTGATCTATCCTTGGCCAGGTTGAAGGTGCGGTAACACGCACTGGAGGACCGAACCCACATCTGTTGCAATAGATGGGGATGAGCTGAGGATAGGAGTGAAAGGCTAAACAAACTCGGAGATAGCTGGTTCTCCTCGAAAGCTATTTAGGTAGCGCCTCGTGCGAATACTGTTGGGGGTAGAGCACTGTTATGGCTAGGGGGTCATCGCGACTTACCAAACCATGGCAAACTCCGAATACCAACACGTACTACACGGGAGACACACGGCGGGTGCTAACGTCCGTCGTGAAAAGGGAAACAACCCAGACCCGCAGCTAAGGTCCCAAAGTCATAGCTAAGTGGAAAACGATGTGGAAAGGCATAGACAGCCAGGAGGTTGGCTTAGAAGCAGCCACCCTTTAAAGAAAGCGTAATAGCTCACTGGTCGAGTCGGTCTGCGCGGAAGATTTAACGGGGCTAAGCTATGCACCGAAGCTCGGGGTGTGCACATTTATGTGTACGCGGTAGAGGAGCGTTCCGTAAGCCTGTGAAGGTGGATTGTAAAGTCTGCTGGAGGTATCGGAAGTGCGAATGCTGACATGAGTAACGATAATGGGGGTGAAAAGCCCCCACGCCGAAAGCCCAAGGTTTCCTCGCGCAACGTTAATCGGCGCAGGGTGAGTCGGCCCCTAAGGCGAGGCAGAAATGCGTAGTCGATGGGAAGCAGGTTAATATTCCTGCACTTTTCCATAGTGCGATGTGGGGACGGAGAAGGTTAGGTCTACCGGGCGTTGGTTGTCCCGGGGAAAGGAGGTAGGCATGAATCTTAGGCAAATCCGGGATTCTTTATGCCGAGCACCGAGACGAGCCCTATTGGGCGAAGTGACTGACACCACGCTTCCAGGAAAAGCCACTAAGCTTCAGCTATGGAAAAACCGTACCGCAAACCGACACTGGTAGGCAGGGTGAGAATCCCAAGGCGCTTGAGAGAACTCGGGTGAAGGAACTAGGCAAAATGGCACCGTAACTTCGGGAGAAGGTGCGCCCATTGACGTGGTCACGTGCGTGACTGAGCGTCGATGGGTCGCAGTAACCTGGCCGCTGCGACTGTTTATCAAAAACACAGCACTCTGCAAACACGAAAGTGGACGTATAGGGTGTGACGCCTGCCCGGTGCTGGAAGGTTAATTGATGGGGTCAGCCGCAAGGCGAAGCTCTTGATCGAAGCCCCAGTAAACGGCGGCCGTAACTATAACGGTCCTAAGGTAGCGAAATTCCTTGTCGGGTAAGTTCCGACCTGCACGAATGGCGTAACGACAGCGGCGCTGTCTCCACCCGAGACTCAGTGAAATTGAATTCGCTGTGAAGATGCAGCGTTCCCGCGGCAAGACGGAAAGACCCCGTGAACCTTTACTATAGCTTTACACTGAACGTTGAGTTCTTCTGTGTAGGATAGGTGGGAGGCTTTGAAGCGCAGACGCCAGTTTGCGTGGAGCCAACCTTGAAATACCACCCTGAAGTGCTTGACGTTCTAACCTAGGCCCGTAATCCGGGTCAGGGACCGTGTATGGTGGGTAGTTTGACTGGGGCGGTCTCCTCCCAAAGAGTAACGGAGGAGCACGAAGGTACGCTCAGCGCGGTCGGACATCGCGCACTGTGTGCAATGGCATAAGCGTGCTTGACTGCGAGATCGACGGATCAAGCAGGTACGAAAGTAGGTCATAGTGATCCGGTGGTTCTGTATGGAAGGGCCATCGCTCAACGGATAAAAGGTACTCCGGGGATAACAGGCTGATACCGCCCAAGAGTTCATATCGACGGCGGTGTTTGGCACCTCGATGTCGGCTCATCACATCCTGGGGCTGTAGCCGGTCCCAAGGGTATGGCTGTTCGCCATTTAAAGTGGTACGCGAGCTGGGTTCAGAACGTCGTGAGACAGTTCGGTCCCTATCTGTCGTGGGCGTTGGAGATTTGAGGGGGGCTGCTCCTAGTACGAGAGGACCGGAGTGGACGTTCCGCTGGTGTTCGGGTTGTCATGCCAATGGCATTGCCCGGTAGCTATGAACGGAAGTGATAACCGCTGAAAGCATCTAAGCGGGAAGCACGCCCCAAGATGAGATCTCCCGAGAGCTTGACTCTCCTTAAGGCACCATCAAGACCAGGTGGTTGATAGGTCAGGTGTGGAAGTGCAGCAATGCATGGAGCTAACTGATACTAATGAGCCGTGAGGCTTGACCATATAACCCCAAGACGCTTCGTTCCTTAGCGACGTCTCGATAGATTCGAATTCACCTCGACGCTTGTCACTCGTTTACGATTTATCCACGTGAGATCCCTCTCACGGAAGTACCGGGTCACCGTTTTTTGTGATCCGACGCTTCAGAAGAATGTGGAGCTGGCGCTTAACGCGCTGCTCCCACCCCTTCCCTGGCGGCCATAGCGGCGTGGTACCACCTGATCCCATCCCGAACTCAGAAGTGAAACGCGCATGCGCCGATGGTAGTGTGGCTTTGCCATGCAAGAGTAGGTCACCGCCAGGGGCTTTATCCTGAACAACCCTCACCGGAAACGGTGGGGGTTTTTCTTTGCTTGGCGTTGCTGTTGCGATCGAAGATCGCGACCCGCAACAGGTCACCGCCAGGGGCTTTATCCAAGAAGGCCTCCCCACCCGGGGAGGCCTTCGTCTTTATAACGTTTGAAAATGGGGGCTGTTGCGATCAACGAGCGCAGACCGCCGCATGCCAACGCCTCGGGCTTTATCCCAAAAACCTCCACCCGAAATGGTGGGGGTTTTTCTTTGCGCGCGTTGCGGAGATCAAGCACATCACACTGTTGTGCTGGTGATGTCCCAACTTGTTGGTAACCTTCAGTTTCGGCTCAGATACAACTCGAAGCGAGTGGTGACCATTTGGAAAAGCAGTACATCCTGGCGATTGATCAGGGCACGACCAGTTCGCGCGCGATGCTGTTTGATCGAGCGGGTCGTGTTGCCGGAACGGCACAGCGCGAATTCCACCAGATTTTCCCGCAGCCCGGCTGGGTGGAGCACGACCCGCACGAGATTCTCGCGAGCGTGCGGACCACGGTGGCCAAAGTGCTTGCCGCGGCACAGGTCGACGCCGGCGCACTTGCGGGCATCGGCATCACCAACCAGCGCGAAACCACCGTGGTGTGGGACCGTCATACCGGGCAGCCGATCCATAACGCGATCGTGTGGCAGTCGCGCCAGAGTCTGGCGATCTGCGAGCGCCTGGAAGCAGACGGCTACGCCTCGCTGGTGCGTGAGAAGACCGGGCTGCTGATCGATGCGTATTTCTCCGGCAGCAAGATTCGCTGGATCCTCGATCATGTCGATGGTGCCCGTGCACGCGCGAAACGCGGCGATCTGCTGTTCGGCACGATCGAAAGCTGGCTGATCTGGAACCTGACTGGCGGCAAGCTGCATGTCACCGACGTCAGCAATGCCGCGCGCACGTTGTTGTTCGATATCCACGCACGCTGCTGGGACGACGAGCTGCTGCGCATGCTGGATATCCCGCGCAGCATGCTGCCGGATGTGCGCTCATGCAGTGAAGTCTATGGGCACACCGTGGCCTCGCATGGCTTCCCGGCTGGTGTGCCGATCAGCGGGGTGGCGGGTGATCAGCAGGCGGCGTTGTTCGGGCAGGCCTGTTTCGAGCCGGGTATGGCGAAGAATACCTATGGCACCGGCTGTTTCATGCTGATGCATACGGGTGCCGTGGCGGTGCCATCGCGACATGGTTTGCTGACCACGATCGCCTGGGAGCTGGATGGCGCCGTCGAGTACGCGCTGGAAGGCAGCATCTTCGTCGCCGGTTCGGTGGTGCAGTGGTTGCGCGATGCGCTGCGCATGCTTGAGCACGCCAGTGATTCGCAGGCATGTGCAGAAAGTGTGGCGTCCAGCGAGGGCGTGTATCTGGTACCGGCGTTCGTCGGGCTGGGTGCACCGTACTGGCGCAGTGACGTGCGTGGCGCGATGTTCGGCCTGTCGCGCGGCACCCGCAAGGAACATGTGGTGCGCGCAGCGCTCGAATCGATGGCCTACCAGTCGCGCGACGTACTGGCGGCGATGGAGGCAGATGCCGGCATTCCGCTGAAGGAATTGCGCGCCGACGGTGGGGCGATTGCCAACGACTTCATGGCGCAGTTCCAGAGCGACATGCTCGGTGTGCCGGTGCTGCGCCCGCGCGTGGCCGAGACCACGGCGCTGGGTGCGGCTTATCTGGCTGGTTTGGCGGTCGGTTTCTGGGAGAGCCGTGCGCAGATCGCGCAGCTATGGCAGATGGATCGCTGTTTCCGGCCAGCCATGGACGAAACCACGCGCGAACACCTTTATCGGGGCTGGCAACATGCGGTGAACGCGACCATGGGTTTTCGCGTCGGCTGAATCAGGCGAGACCTTGGCAGCTTGCCGAAGGCCTCGCCGTTTCGATCAGCGATGCCGCCATCAATCCAGCGCGTAACCGAACTGATCGAGGAACTCGGCGGCGAACTCGGCATAGTTGAACCGCTGGTTCTGTGTGCCTGGATGCTCAACCTTCAGCGCGCCCATCAGCGAAGCCATGCGACCCACAGTCGGCCAGTCCTTACCACGCATGATGCCGAAGATCAGGCCTGCGCGGTAAGCATCACCGCAGCCGGTAGGGTCGACGATCTGGCGCTCGCGCGCCGGCGGAATCTCGTGCGTGGTGTTGCCGGTGTGGATCTGTGAACCGCGTGGCCCCAGCGTCACGATATAGGCCTTCACCCGCCCGGCGATCTCGGCGGCACTCCAGCCGGTGCGGGTCTGCAGCAGCTGTGACTCGTAATCGTTGACGATCACGTAAGTCGATTTTTCGATCATCGAGCGGAATTCGTCGCCGCTGAACAACGGCATCGCCTGGCCCGGATCGAAAATGAAGGGCACGCCGCGTGCAGCGAACTCATCCACGTGCTGCAGCATCGCTTCGCGACCGTCGGGGGCGACAATCGCGAAATCGATCTGCGGGATGTCGCGTACATGGTTTTCCTGCGCACTGGACATCGCGCCGGGATGGAAGGCGGTGATCTGGTTGTTGTCCAGATCCGTGGTGATGAAGCATTGCGGGGTGAACTGGTCGTCGAACTCGCGCACGCAGTCGAGCTTGATGCCGCATTCCTCCATGTGCTTCCGGTATGGCGCGAAGTCCTGGCCGACGGCCGCCACCGGCAGCGGATCGCCACCGAGCAGCTTGAGGTTGTAAGCGATATTGCCGGCGCAGCCGCCGAACTCGCGGCGCATCCGCGGCACCAGGAAGGACACGTTCAGGATGTGCACCTGATCGGGCAGGATGTGATTCTTGAACTGATCCTGGAACACCATGATGGTGTCGTAGGCCAGCGATCCGCAGATGACGGCAGACATGATGTGCGGGAACCCCCGGGCGAGATGAGGGCCGCGACAGCCGCGTTCGACTCGAAGTCGAACCGGAAGCCCCGGCCAAAGGGTGGAATCCTACCGTTATCTGCCTGCGTTGGCGACTTTTTGCATGAGCGCGGAGCTCATCCAGGGACGAGGAAAACGCGCTTAGTACGGTGTTGTAAAAGGGTTTCTTAACGTTAATGTCCTTGCGCATGCGGGGCATGCTGACTAGACTGGCGAGCTTACTTTTTAGCCTAGCCGACCCACGGCGGACCCATGTTCAAGAAGTTTCGCGGCATCTTTTCCAACGACATTTCCATTGACCTCGGTACCGCCAACACGCTGATCTATGTGCGTGGCCAGGGCATCGTGCTGAACGAGCCGTCGGTCGTGGCGATTCGTCAGGATCGCGGCCCGGGTGGTCCTCGCACGATCGCCGCCGTGGGCAGTGATGCCAAGCGTATGCTGGGCCGCACGCCGGGCAACATCGCCACGGTGCGACCGATGAAGGACGGCGTGATCGCCGACTTCACCATGACCGAGGCGATGCTGCAGCATTTCATCAAGCAGGTGCACAAGTCGCGCTTCCTGCGACCGAGCCCGCGTGTGCTGGTCTGCGTGCCGTGCGGCTCGACCCAGGTCGAGCGACGCGCGATCAAGGAATCCGCCGAGGGCGCCGGTGCGCGCGACGTGTTCCTGATCGAAGAGCCGATGGCTGCCGCGATCGGTGCCGGCATCCCGGTGCATGAGGCGCGTGGTGCGATGGTGCTGGACATCGGCGGCGGCACCTCGGAAGTGGCGGTGATCTCGCTCAACGGCATCGTCTACTCGCAGTCGGTGCGCGTCGGTGGTGACCGCTTCGACGAGGCGATCATCAACTATGTGCGCCGCAATCACGGCACCCTGATCGGCGAATCCACCGCCGAGAAGATCAAGCTGCAGATTGGTTGCGCGTTTCCGCAGGCACAGGTCAAGGAGATCGAGATCTCCGGCCGCAACCTCGCCGAAGGCGTGCCGCGCATGTTCACGATCAACTCCAACGAAATTCTCGAGGCGCTGCACGAGCCGCTCGCCGGCATCGTGGCGGCGGTCAAGTCGGCGCTGGAGCAGACCCCGCCGGAGCTATGCTCGGACGTGGCCGAGCGTGGCATCGTGCTGACCGGTGGCGGTGCACTGCTGCGCGACCTGGATCGCCTGATCTCGGAAGAGACTGGCCTGCACGTGCAGGTGGCGGACGACCCGCTGACCTGCGTGGCGCGTGGCGGTGGCAAGGCGCTGGAGCTGATTGATCAGCACGGCAGCGATTTCTTCGCACCCGAATAAGAAGAGCCTGCTCATGGTCGCTCCACAGCGCGCGTTGTCAGTGGGCGGCCGTCAGGTGGCAGTGCACCGCGCTGTACTTGACTGGCTGTCAAGTCAAACCGTGTGCTACAGCATGGGGGCCGTCCACCGGCAACCCTGCGGGCCGGGGCGGTTTGCGTGCATGCCGGCGTCATCGCTCAGTCGTGTATCGACATACACTCCATCGCTCTTCCTTGGCCTGCGCGCAAACCGCTCCCGGCGCAGCCGTGGAGCGACCATGAGCAGGCTCTAGCGGCCATGGCGCGCGCGCGCGATGAGTCCTCGCCGCTGTTCGCCGGTAATGCGGCGGGCACATTACGGCTGATTTTCTATCTTGCATTGGCCGCCGTGCTGATGGTGCTCGACCAGCGCAACGGTTGGTTGTGGCGGTTGCGCTATAACGCCGCTGCCGTGATCGAGCCGGTGTATCGGCTTGCCGGCTTGCCGGCGTCGGGCGTGCGTACGCTGAGCGTGGCGTTTGCCGATCGCCAGCGCCTGACCGAGCAGAACCAGCGCCTGCGTGAGGATCTGCTGCTGGCCAATGCCAAGTTGAATCGCATGGCAGCGGTGGCCGAACAGAATCAGCGCTTGAAGGAATTGCTCGATACCCAACACAGCCTCGAGCTGAACGTGCAACTGGCGCGGGTGATTGGTGTGGATCTGGGCGCCTACCGCTATCAGTTGACGTTGAATGTGGGTGCCCGCGACGGCGTCAAGCCGGGCCAGCCGGTGATCGATGCGCATGGTGTGATGGGGCAGGTGAAGGAAGTGCTGCCGACCACCTCGGTAGTGATGCTGGTGACCGATCCGGCACATGCGATTCCGGTCGTGATTCAACGCTCCGGCCTGCGCACGGTGGCTTATGGCTCGCGTGACGGCGATCAGCTGACGCTGCCGAATATTCCGCTGGCAGCGGATGTGCGCGTCGGCGATAAGCTGCTTACTTCGGGCATCGGTGGACGTTTCCCGCCGGGCTTTCCGGTGGGCGAAATCCGAGCGGTAGCGCCGGCACCCACCGGTATGTTCCAGCTTGCGCGGGCGCAGCCGGCCGCGGACATCGATCGCAGTGAAGATGTGCTGCTGCTGCATGATCAGGCCGAACCCGATGGGCCGCCGGCTCCGCTGAAATCGGCGGGTCCCTCCAGTGATGGTGCGCCAGCCACCACGGGCACTGTGCTGGCCGTGCCGGCAAGCAAGAAAATCACCATGCCGATGGCCTCGCCAGCACCTGCCGCCAGCAGTGGGGTGCAGCAATGAACCGCCAGCGTCTGAGTCTGTGGTGGTTCGTCGGCACGCTGGTATTTGCGTTGATGTCCATGCTGGTGCCGTTGCCCGCCGTGCTGGAGCCGTTCAAGCCGTACTGGCCGGCACTGTTCCTGCTGTACTGGTCGCTGGAGTCGGAGGATCGGGTCACGCTCGGGTTGGCTTTCGCGATCGGACTTGGCGCGGATCTGCTCGATGGCGTGGTACTGGGCGAACAGGCGTTGCGCTTGTGCGCGTTGGTTTTCATCGCGTTGCGCTTTCGTTCGCGCCTGCGCTTTTTCCCGATGTGGCAACAGACCCTCGCGGTATTGGCGTTGTTGTTGAACGACCGCATCCTGCTGCTGATCGTGCGCGTGCTGGCAGGCGCGTCGCTGCCGCCGGCCAGCTGGTGGATTTCGCCGTTCGTCGGCGCTGCGCTGTGGCCGTTCCTGTTCCTGCTGCTTGACGACCTGCGCATGCGTTTGCGCATCCAGTAAGCGATGAAGATCCGGCGATCGATCAAGGATACCCGCGGCGAAAGCACCCAGTTTCGGCGCCGCGCCGTGGTGGGTTTCGTGCTGCTCCTGCTCGGTCTTTGCCTGCTGGTCAGCCGCTACGTGCAGCTGCAGGTGACACGCCATGACGAGTTCGCCACCCGCTCGATCAATAACAGTGTCAAGCCGCGTGTGCTTCCGCCCACACGCGGATTGATCTATGACCGCAACGGCGTACTGCTGGCTGACAACATACCGGCGTTCCGGCTCGAGGTGGTACCCGACAAGATCACCGACATGCCGGCACTGCTGGCCGCGCTGGGCCAAGTGGTGCCGCTGGGTCAGGACGACGTGGACGCGTTCAGGAAACAGCTCCAGCAAAGCCGGCGCTTCGACAGCGTGCCGCTGAAGATGCGTCTGAGCGAAGACGAGATCGATCGTTTCGCGGTGAACCGCTGGCGTTTTCCGGGCGTGGATGTGGTGCCGTATCAGACCCGACGCTATCCGTTGGGCGCACTGTTTGCACATGTGGTGGGCTATGTCAGCCGTATTGACGCCGATGACCTGAGCCGGCTCGATCCCAAGCTCTACCAGGGCACCAGCCATGTCGGCCGCACCGGCATCGAGCGATCCTACGAGGATGTGCTGCATGGTACGCCGGGCTACGAACTGGACGAGGTGAATGCCGATGGGCGTATCCAGCAGGTACTGGAAACGCATCCGCCGATACCCGGCCGGAATCTGTACTTGAGCATCGACGTGCGCATGCAGAAGGCCACCGAGGCGGCCTTCGCCGGTCGACCTGGCGCCGCCGTGGCGATCGATCCGCGCAATGGCCAGGTGCTGGCGATGGTCAGCGTCCCGGCGTTCGATCCCAATCTGTTCGTCAATGGCATCAGCAGCGCCGATTACAGTGCCTTGATCAATGATCCGGCCAAGCCGCTGGTCAACCGTGCCATGAAAGGTGTCTATCCGCCCGGCTCCACGGTGAAACCATTACTCGCGTTGGGTGGCCTCGAAGATGGCGTGCGTCGGCCCGGCGACACGGTGCTGTCCACCGGCCAGTTCTGCCTGCCCGGGCATGCACGCTGCTATCGCGACGATGAGCGTTACGGCAATGGCACGGTGAACATGGTGCGGGCGATCGAGTTGTCGACCAATACCTATTTCTACAAGCTGGCGCTGGACATGGGCATCGACCGGCTGAGTGCCTGGATGAGCCGCTTCAGTTTCGGCAGCAAGACCGGGATCGACCTGGTCGGTGAATCCGAAGGCATCCTGCCCTCGCGTGAATGGAAAGCCGCCCACTACAAGGCGGGCTGGTTCCCGGGCGATACGGTCATTACGGGCATCGGCCAAGGTTTCTGGGCGGTAACGCCGCTGCAGCTCAGTCATGCCGTGGCCACGTTGGCCGGGCATGGCGTGCCTTACCAGCCGCGGCTGGTGATGGCCACCAAGGGCGTTGCCGAGGCACAACCGCAGCCGCTGCCCAACCCGCCCACCGGTCCATCCTTGATCACCAAGGCTTCCAACTGGGACGTGATCAACGAAGGCATGCGGGCGGTGATTACCGGCGGCACCGGCAAGGGCCTGAATGAGGGTTTCCCGTATCTGATCGCCGGCAAGAGCGGCACCGCCGAGCGCTTCTCGCGCACGTCGGAGGCATACAACACCAACAAGAACTCTGCTTATCTGGCGGCGCGCCATCGCGCATGGTTCGAGGCCTACACTCCGACGGACGATCCGCAAATCGCCGCTGCCGTCGTGCTTGAATCAGGAGCATGGGGCGCGCAGGATGCCGGACCGATCGTGCGCAAGATTTTCGATGCGTGGGTGGTGTATGCCAAGGGCGGGCCGCCACCAGTGGATGTGCCCTTGCCCAAGCCGGGAGCACCATCGGGCAATGAAGCGGCTCCTGATCAAGCGGCTCCCGCTCAATCGGTTCCTGCCGAAGACGTTCCGGCAGACGCATCCAGCAGCGACGGGGCGACGCCATGATTGACACCATTCAAGTCCGCCTGAGTCGTTTCCTGCGCCGCACGCTCACTCGGCCGCGGATCGACCTGCCGCTGGCCGTCGGCCTGTTCGCGCTGGCCACGGTGGGCCTGATCACGCTCTACAGCGCCGGTGATGAAAGCATGGCGCTGGTCGGTGGCCAAGCCGGCCGCTTCGTGTTGGGTGGTGTGCTGTTGCTGTTGATCTCGCGCATTCCGCCATCGACGTTGCGCAGCTGGACACCGTGGCTGTACGCCGGCAGCACTGCGTTGCTGCTGGTGGTGGCGGTGCTCGGCGAAGGACGCGGTGCCAATCGCTGGTTGAACCTGGGCGTGATGCGCTTCCAGCCGTCCGAACTGCTCAAGCTGACGATGCCGATGATGGTCGCCTGGTACCTGCATCCGCGCCAGCTGCCGCCGGGCTGGAAGGACATCGCGGTGGTCGCCCTGTTGATCGCGATTCCAGCCGCGCTGATTGCAAAGCAGCCGGATCTGGGCACGGCCTTGCTGGTGACGGCAGCCGGTGCCTTCGCGCTGTTCCTGTCCGGCATGGCATGGTGGCGCATCGGCCTGCTGCTCGGTGCGGTCGGCGGCATGGTGCCGGTGGGCTGGCACTTCCTGCACCAGTACCAGCGTGATCGCGTGCTGACCATGCTCAATCCGGAATCCGATCCGCTCGGCAACGGCTGGCACATCATCCAGTCGCAGATCGCGGTGGGCTCCGGTGGCATGTTCGGCAAGGGCTGGCAGCACAGCACGCAGTCACGGCTGGATTTCCTGCCCGAGCACACCACCGACTTCATCTTCGCGGTGTTCTCCGAGGAGTTCGGCCTGATCGGCGTGATCGGAATCATGCTGTTGTACGCCTTCATCATCGGCCGCTGCTTGTGGATCGCAATGGAGGCGCGCGATACCTATTCGCGCCTGCTCGCCGGTGCGATCGGCATGAGCTTCTTCGTCTACGTATTCGTCAACGGTGGCATGGTCGCCGGCATGCTGCCGGTGGTCGGCGTGCCGATGCCGATGATCAGTTACGGCGGTACGTCGGCGGTGTCGTTGCTGGTCGGCTTCGGTGTGCTGATGTCGATCCACGCCAATCGCAAGATGCACGAATGAGCGCGGCCACTCGCTGATCCGCGGATAGCCCGCTGCAGGACAGGCTTACAGCAGTGTGCGTGTTAGGCTTTCGACGAAGCCTTATTACTGCCAGCGAAATCTCTTCATGCCCGTCATTCCCGCGCTACGCCCGCTCCGTTTCCTTGCCGCCCTGAGCCTGTTCTGGATGGGTGCACTGACCCCGGCACTGGCGGACACGCATCCCGGCCAGGCCGAACTGGTGCGCGAAGTGTCGGCCGATACCGGCAAGGATCCACAGGCGCTGAATGCCTTGCTCGACGGCGCGCAGATGCAGCAGAGCATCCTCGATGCGATCAGCCGGCCGGCCGAGGGCAAACCGTGGAAGGACTACCGGCCGATCTTCATCACCAATCAGCGGATCAGTGATGGCATCGCGTTCTATCTCGCCCACCGCGATCTGGTCGAGCGGATCGGCCGCCAGTACCAGGTGGCGCCGGAATACATCGTCGCGATCGTCGGCGTGGAAACCAGCTACGGCAGGAACACCGGCAAGTACAAGGTACTCGATGCGCTGGTCACGCTGGGCCTGTATTACCCGCCGCGTGCCGCGTTCTTCCGCAATGAACTGAAGACCCTGCTGGAGCTGCCCGACAACCACCTGGCCGGACCGATCGATACGCTCACCGGCTCCTACGCCGGCGCGCAGGGCTGGGGTCAGTTCATGCCGTCGAGCATCCGCGATTACGGCGTGGATGCGGATGGCGATGGCCATATCGACATGATGAATTCGTTGCCGGACATCCTGGCCAGTGTCGCCAACTACTTTGCGAAGCACGGTTGGGTCAATGGTGGCCCGGTGGCGGCATGGGCCCAGCCGGATGTGGCCGCGAAGCCGGTTACGGTGAAGGATGCCAACCCGCAATGGCCGCTGGAACAGCTTGAGGCGTGGGGTTACACGCCGCTGCGAGCGATGAATCCGGGGAAGCCGAGCAGCCTGCAGAAGCTCGAGGGTGTGTACGGACCGGAATACTGGTTCACCTTCCAGAATTTCTACGTGATCACCCGTTACAACCGCAGTCCGCTGTACGCGATGGCGGTCAACCAGCTGGCGCAGGAAATCATCTCGGGCGTGCACCAAGCGGATCAGGCACGATGAAAAAAAGCGGCTGTGCTGCGGCGACGCTGCTGGCTGTGTTATTGCTGGCCGGTTGCAGTGGCACGAAGACGCGGCCTGCAGCAACAAATGGTGTATCGCGCAGCTATGGCCATGCACCGACGGGCTCGACGGGCTCGAGTGATGCTGGCAGCACCCCGTTCAACGATGACATCAGCAGGTCCCAGGACAGCCGCTATCGCGACAGCAGCGACAGCGTGCCGGGTGGCCCGCCACCCGACATCAGCAAGCTGGTCGAGCCGGTGCCGAAGCTCGAGCCACGCTCGCTATACGGCAACAAGTCGCCGTATAGCGTGCTCGGGCAGACTTACCGGGTGCTGCCCGGTGCACGCGACTACGACGAGCGCGGCATCGCCTCGTTCTATGGCAACAAGTTCCACGGCTACAAGACCTCCAGCCTCGAAACCTACGACATGTACGCGTTCAGCGCGGCCAGCAAGACATTACCGTTGCCCAGCTATGCGCGGGTTACCAACCTGCAGAACGGCAAGAGCGTGATCGTGCGGGTGAACGATCGTGGGCCGTTCCACGAGGATCGGGTGATCGACCTGTCCTACGCGGCCGCGGTGAAGATCGGCATCTGGCCCAAGGGCACCGGGCTGGTCGAGGTGCGCGGGATCGACCCGGGCGAACCGGCGTCGGAACTGCCGCCGCCTGTCGTGGTCACAAGCGGACACCCAGGCATCTACCTGCAGGTCGGAGCGTTTTCCGATGCAGACAATGCTGAACGGGTGGCGCAGCGCCTGCGGCAGGCCGGGCTGGGCACGGTGCAGGTGACCGACGCCGAAATCAACGGCCAGCATGTGCGCCGGGTGCGGGTCGGACCGCTGGCGGATGTGAACAGCGCCGATCAGGTCAGTGCCCGGATCGAGGGCATGGGTCTGCCTCGACCGCAGGTCGCGGTAGACTGAGCGGGTTTGTTCGAATACTTACACCTTTGCTGGCGCCCCTGCCACGCCAGCATCAAAGACTGGATTGAAGACCACGATGAATTTTTTCCGCCGCGCCCTGATTCCGTTCGCCACTGCTGCCCTGCTGCTCGGTGTTGCCGTCGCCCAGACGGTACCGCCGCATCCTGCGCCGGTGCCCCGCCCGGTGGTACCTGACGCACCGGTACCGCCGCCGCCGGATGTCGACGGCAAGTCCTGGGTGCTGATGGATTACGCCACCGGCCAGATCTTGGCCAGCAAGGATCCCGACCTGCGCGTGGAGCCGGCCTCGCTTACCAAGATCATGACGGACTACGTGGTGTCGGCCGAAGTCGCCAACGGCAAGATCCACATGACCGACCCGGTCACCATCAGCGAAAACGCCTGGCGTTCGGGCGGCGGTGGTACCGACGGCTCCACCAGCTTCCTGCAGCTCAACAGCCAGGTGCCGCTGCAGGATCTGCTGAAGGGCATGATCATCCAGTCCGGCAATGACGCCGCGATCGCGCTGGCCGAGCATACCGCCGGTTCAGAACAGGCTTTCGCCGGCCTGATGAATGCGTATGCCAAGCAGCTCGGCATGGTCAACTCGAACTTCGAGAACGCTTCCGGCTACCCGATCGCCAACCACTACACCACCGCGCACGACATCGCGATCATGTCGCGCGCGCTGATCCATGATTTCCCCGACGACTATGCGATCTCCGCGATCAAGCAGTTCGAATGGAACGGCATCAAGCAGGGCAACCGCAACACGCTGTTGTGGCGCGACCCGAGCGTTGACGGCATCAAGACCGGCCACACCGCGGCCGCCGGCTTCTGCCTGGCTGCCTCGGCCAAGCAGGGCGACTCGCGCATGATCGCGATCGTGATGGGCGCCAGCAGCGCGAAGGCGCGCGCCGATTCGGCGATGGCGCTGCTCAGTTACGGCTTCCGTTTCTACGAGACGCACAAGCTGTATGACTCCAGCAAGCCGCTGGCCACGCCAAGACTGTGGAAGGGTGTGGCGAACCAGTTGCCGATCGGCGTCGCCGCAGACGTGCTGGTCACGGTCAAGCGCGGTGACTACGACAAGCTAAAGGCCGTCATGGATATTCCGGCCACGCTGATCGCCCCGTACACCAAGGGCCAGCAGGTCGGCACGCTGCGCATCACGCTGGCAGGCCAGCCGGTGCAGGCCGTGCCGCTGATCGCGTTGAACGATGCGCCGCAGTGCGGCTTCTTCGGTCGCCTGTGGGACAGCATCATGCTGTGGTTCCACGGCAGCAAGGGCAACACCGAACAGGCTCCGACTGCGCCGAGTGCCTCGAGTGCTCCCACCGCCCCGAGTGCTCCCAGTGCCCCGAGTACCACGAGTGCCAAGTGATGCAACCGATCGACTTCACAAAGGCGAAGCAGGACGGCAAGGGCTTCCAGTTTCCCGGTGAGTTCGAGATCACCGCGGTCGGCAATGCCAGCGCCAACCTGCCAACCCACGTGCCTCAGTTGCTGGAGCGCGCCGGCCTGCGCGTGCTGCATGAAAGCGTGCGGCACCGGCACTCCGGTGCCGGCAATTTCGTCTCGGTCACGGTGAGCTTCCACTGCGACAACCGCGAGCAGTACGAGGCGGCGCACGCCGCGCTGCGTGCGAGCCCGGATATCCGTTACACGATGTGATCGTGCGCAAGTGTGCTCCTGCCATTCCCGTCCCAAGGTTCCTCCATGTCGCTGCCGTTGAAAATCCGTCGCCTTGGCCGCCAGCCCTACGAGCCGGTGTGGCGGGCGATGAGTGCGTTCACCGACAACCGCACGGCGGACACCGTCGACGAGCTATGGCTGCTGGAACATGACCCGGTGTTCACCCTCGGCCAGGCCGGCAAGATGGAGCATGTGCTGGTACCGGGCGATATCCCGGTGGTGCCGGTCGATCGTGGCGGCCAGGTCACCTATCACGGGCCGGGCCAGATCGTCGGCTATCCGCTGATCGACCTGCGCCGTGCGGGGGTGAGCGTGCGCGAGCTGGTGCACAAGATCGAGCAGTCGATCATCGACACGCTGGCGCACTGGAATATCGACGCCGCCCGGCTGGAAGGAGCTCCTGGCGTCTACGTCGGTGCCGCCAAGGTGGCGGCGCTGGGGTTGCGGGTGCGCCGTGGCTGCAGCTTCCACGGCCTGGCGCTCGACGTGAACATGGATCTGGAGCCTTTTCACCGCATCAACCCTTGCGGTTACAAGGGTTTGGCGGTCACGCAGATGGTAGACTTGGGCGGTCCGTCGCGACTGGCTGACGTCGAGGATGTGCTGATCGGTGAATTCTGCCGCCAGTTCGGGTTCGATGCCGAGCCGGCCGCCCCTGTGCTTCCTGAACTCCCCGCTCGTGTGGCGGTCTAGGTTTTGCTGACATGAGCGATACCAACGTTTCTTCCACCAAGGTCATACCGATCAGCGTCGTCGCCGGAACTCCGGCGGTCGAAAAGCAGATCGGCAATGACAAGATCGCGCTCAACCGGGCCGGCTTCGACACGACTGTGCCGACCCTGCGCAAGCCGAGCTGGATTCGCGTGCGCCTGCCGCAGGGCAATGCCGTGCAGCAGCTGAAGGCACGCCTGCGCGAGAACGCGTTGGTCACGGTGTGCGAGGAAGCCTCCTGTCCGAATATCCACGAGTGCTTCAGCAAGGGCACCGCGACGTTCATGATCCTCGGCGAGGTATGCACCCGCCGTTGCTCGTTCTGCGATGTGGCGCATGGCCGGCCAGCCGCGCCCGATCCGCTGGAGCCGGCGCGGCTGGCCGAGACGATCCGCGACATGCGCCTGCGCTACGTGGTGATCACCTCGGTCGATCGCGACGACCTGCGCGACGGCGGTGCCGAGCATTTCGCCGCCTGCATCCGCGCGACACGCCACGCCAGCCCGAACATCAAGATCGAGATTCTCACCCCGGATTTCCGCGGCAAGGGCCGCATGGAGCGCGCGTTGGAAGTGCTGAAGGACTTCCCGCCGGACGTGTTCAACCACAACCTGGAAACCGTGCCACACCTGTACCGCGAAGTGCGCCCGGGCGCGGACTACCAGTGGTCGCTGGACCTGCTCAAGCGCTTCAAGGCGCAGCATCCGCAAGTGCCGACCAAGTCCGGCATCATGCTGGGGCTGGGTGAGACCTGGGATCAGGTCATCGAGACGATGGGCGATTTACGCGCCCATGACGTCGAGATGATCACTATTGGCCAGTATTTGCAGCCCACGCCGCACCATCATCCAGTGGTGCGCTACTGGACTCCCGAAGAATTTGAGGCATTGCGCGAAGCCGGTGAGGCGATGGGTTTCCATCACGTCGCCTCCGGCCCGCTGGTGCGTTCGTCCTATCACGCCGACCTGCAGGCCCATGCAGCCGGTGTCACCGAGTCAGCCTGAGAACCTACATGAAATTTCGCCACGCGCTGGTGTTCCTGCTTGCCTTCACTGCGACCTGTGTCCTTGCACAGTCGGCCGCCGATCTCGGTGCCGGCAACAGCGCGCGCAAGGCAGCCAGTTGGCCACTCAAGCCCACGACCTCCGAGGCACAGGCTGCGCAGCTGTCCGCGCGTTTCCTGACCCGCTTCCACTATGACGCGCAGCCGCTCGACGATGCGATGTCGGTGCGGATCTACAAGGCCTACTTCAAGCTGCTCGACAGCGAGAAGGTGTTCTTCACCCAGGCCGACATGGCCAAGTTCGCGCCGCTGAAGACCCAGCTCGACGATGCGATCTGGAACCAGGACCTGTCCGCACCGTTCTCGATCTTCAACACCTACGTGCAGCGTGCAGTCGAGCGCATGAACTATGCGCGCGGCCTGCTCAAGCAGGGCTTCGATTTTTCCGCCAACGAAAGCTATACCTTCGACCGCAAGGATGCCGACTGGCCGAAGGATCAGGCCGCGCTGGACGATCTGTGGCGTAAGCGCACGATGAATGACTGGCTGCGCCTGAAGCTGGCCGGCAAGGACGATGCCGAGATCCGCAAGACACTGGACAAGCGCTACGCCGGTTATATCGATCGCGTGAAGCAGCTGGACAGCGAGGATGCGTTCCAGACCTTCATGACCGCGTACGCCGAAACCACCGATCCACACACCGATTACCTCGGGCCGCGCGCGGCCGAGAACTTCGACATCGCGATGAAGCTGTCGCTGGAAGGCATCGGCGCGGTACTGCAGGCACGCGACGACTACACCCAGATCCGCGAGCTGGTGCCGGCCGGCCCGGCCGGCAAGTCCGGCAAGGTGCATGTCGGCGATCTCGTGGTGGGCGTGGGCCAAGGCGACAGCCCGATCGTCGACGTGATCGGCTGGCGCCTCGATGATGTGGTCAACCTCATTCGTGGCAAGAAAGACACCACCGTGCGGCTGGAAATCATTCCTTCCGACGCCGGTGTGGACGGCAAGCACGAGGTCGTCAGCCTGGTGCGCCAGAAGGTCAGCATCGAGGAGCAGGCGGCGAAGAAGAAGATCGTCGAGATCAAGGACGGCGACGTCACCCGCAAGATCGGCGTGATCGAGCTGCCCACGTTCTATTCCGACTTCGGTGCACGCAGCGAGGGCGACAAGGACTTCAAGAGCGCCACCCGCGATGTCGCCAAGCTGCTTGGCGAGCTGAAGGCTGCGGGCGTGCAGGGCGTGGTCATGGATTTGCGCAACAACGGCGGCGGCTCACTGGCCGAGGCCGACTCGATGACCGGGTTGTTCATCGACACCGGCCCGGTGGTGCAGGTGCGTGATTCCAAGGGTCATGTCGAGGTGCAGGGTGACGATAATCCGGGCATGGCATGGAGCGGTCCGCTCGCCGTACTGGTCAATCGCGGCTCGGCCTCGGCTTCGGAAATCTTCACCGCGGCGATCCAGGATTATCACCGTGGCCTGATCGTCGGCGAACCGACGTTCGGCAAGGGCACGGTGCAGAACCTGGTCGACCTCGACCGCTTCGCCAATGGCGACAGCGAGAAGCCGCAATATGGCGAGCTGAAGATGACCATCCAGGAATTCTTCCGCATCAATGGCGGTTCCACCCAGCTGAAGGGCGTGACGCCGGATATCGCCTACCCGAAGAGTGGCGATGACAAGGACTTCGGCGAATCCACCTACGACAACGCGCTGAAGTGGACGCAGATTGCACCGGCCGACTACCAGCCGGTGGCCAACCTCAATGCCTATCTACCGCAGTTGCAGCAGAAGCATGACGAGCGTGTGGCGCAGTCGCCCGCATGGAAGCTGATGCTCGACGAGCTGGCGCAATACAAGACAATGCGCGACAAGACCACGATCTCGCTGAATCTTGCCACGCGCGAGGCCGAGCGCAAGCAACAGGACGCGATGCAGACCGAGTTCCGCAACCGGCACAAGGCCATCGACGGTACCGATGGGACGCTGAGCGACGATGACAATGCGCTCGATGATGGCCTCGACGCGAGCGAGCGCAGCCTGAAGAGCGAGCTGAAGCAGGAAAAGGATGCGAAGAAGGCGAAGGACGTGGAGCTCACCGAGACCGCGCACATCCTGTTCGACGCGCTCGGCATGATCAAGGCCGATCCGAAGCTGGCGGCCGAAGTCCTGCCGTATGGTGGCAAGGACTCCTCCGATGTCGCGGTGGCTAAGTCGGCAACGTCGGCGGCTCCAGTGGTACCGGCAGTCGTCCATTGAGTCGTAGCGGCAATAGGAAGTAAAAAAAGGCGGCGCGCTCGCGCTGCCTTTTTTATGCGGTGTAGCCGAGGCGTTCGATCAATGGACGCAGCATGGGCAGGATCGGTTCGAACTGTTCACGATAGGCGTGCCAGCGGTTGACCGCCTTAGGGTTGATGCCCTGGGTGACTTGGGCATAGCTGGGTGTGCTGATGAACCGCTTGCTCTGCGCGTGTTCGGCAAAGCGTGCCATCGGCGATGCGTCGGCGAGTTCGAGAAACTGTCCCAGGCACGTGACGTGATCGTCGAACTGGCTGACGACGGATTCGTAGCGCCACTCCAGCACGCGTGGCGCGAACACTTCCACCTGCTGGTACCAGTGCTCGAAGGCCTGCACATACCCGCGTGCGAGGCGCTGCAGGGACGAGCACAGCACCATGAAGGCCGGTGAGCGGAACGGCTGCATGTAACAGCTGAGCAGCACATCGCACGGATGGCGCAGGCACAGGATGATGCGTGCCTGCGGAAACAGTCGCATGATCATCGGCAGGCACAGCATGTTGAGCGGATTCTTGTCGACCAGCCGACGTTGCCCGAGCTTGGGCAGCACGTGGGCAACTCGCCGGAAGTAGACGGCGCGCAATTGCTCGGCTTCCGCCTGGGTCAGGTTCGCCAGGTCGGCGGGATAGTGCTGGCCTACGAGTTCCATGCCTTCGGTCAGCTCATGGATAAAAGCGCGTTCGTCCATCGATTGGAAATCCGGATGGGCGTCGAGCATCTGTTCCAGCAAGGTCGTGCCGGAACGAGGAAAGCCGACCACGAAGACCGGGCTGTGCCTGCCGTCAGGCGAGGACAATGGTCGCCAGCCAGCGTAAGTGTGACGGCTGACCATGCGATCCGTCATCAGCAACGGCTGGCTATCCGTCGCCAGCAGTTCCGGCACCACCTCGCGCGCGATATTCAGTTGTGCCGCATGCGCGGCGCGGAGAGCCTGCCAGGCTTCATCGCGATGGCCTTGCCTGGCGCAGGCCGAGGCCAGGCCAAAGCCGGCACTGGCCTGGCTTTCGTCGTCGATGGCCAAGGCGAGTACCCGCTGGTACAAGCCGGCGGCGCGGGCATACGAAGCTTCGCGCATGGCCAGGGCAGCGTGCGCACTCCAGCCTTCGGCGCGGGCACGCTGGGCTTGCAGCAGGTCGAGCGTGGTCAGCGGCAACTGCCGCAATTCGACCTGCGCACGTTCGACCTGGTTGCTTCTCTCGTACAGCGCGGCCTTCTGTGCGCTGATACGAAGCTGCATGATTCTGGCATCTTCGGTGTCGGCTGGCAGTTGCGCGTGCGCCAAAGTGCGCAGCGCGGCATCAAGATCGCCCTGGGCGGCAAGCATGGCGGACAGGGTCATGGCCTGTTCGGCAGCTTGTGCAGGCCAGTCGATCGCCCCGGCCAGCATCGCTTCCTGGCTGCCGTTGTCGCCGCAGACGTAGCAGGCATGGGCGGCCTGCAGCCGGGCCTCGATGAAATGCGGGGACAGCTGCACCGCATCCATCAGGCTCTGCCGGGCCAACAGCCACTGCCGTTGCTGGATATACAGCAGTCCGAGGTTGTAGTGGACTTCGGCGTCACACGGCGCCAGCGATCGGGCCATAAGAAATGCGTGTTCGGAGCCGGCCGTGTCGCCTGATTGCCGACAGGCCACGCCCAGATTGTTCCAGTAGGCGGAAACGTCCGGTCGCCTCTGCGACAGCTGGTCGAACGTCGCGGCTGCGTGGCCGTAGCGATGAGTCGCCTGCTGCGCCAGGCCAAGCCACAGCATGACGCCTTCATCCGCTTCGCCGGCCTGCGCGGCGAGAGCAATGACGCGCTCCATTTCGCCGGCGTTATAGGCCGAAGCCATGGTGATGGCGAGGCCGCTGGTTGAATTGGACATGTCTTCTCGATCGACCGTTGCTGATCTCCATTATGCAAGAGGGGCCGCGAGACGTTCGCGGCCCCTCTTGGGTACTTCGGGGTTTTTCGAGCCTCCCTAGGTGCTCAGGTGTCAGAGCTTGAACGTGGCGCGCAGCCAGTAATAGCGTCCGATCGTGTCGTAGGTGGCGGTGTCGACGTTGTAGTTCAAGCCGTTCTGATAGATCAGCGGCGGCGCCTTGTTGCTGAGGTTGTCTACGCCGAAGTCGATCTTGGTATGCCACGCCGGGATCGCATAGCCAAGCTGGATCGAGTGATACAGCACCGAGGCCATCGGTATATTCACGCCACTGATATCGGCGTCCGCATTCAGGTTGGTCAGATGGTTGATGTAGCGTGTCTGCCACTGGGCACTCCAGTTACCCAGCTCCCAGTTGAACGTGAGCGTGCCACGCCAGCGCGTGAGGTTGCCGAACTGCTGGGTGTAGGTACCAGCGTAATTGATCGTTTGCGCGCCGGGTTCGCCCGGAGCGGCGTCGTTCTTGTAGGTGGCGAGATAGGTGGTGGCAAAACCCGCCTTGAAATTGCCGGGGTCGAAGTTGCCGAGATCGAAATGCGGGATCTTGTAGTTCAGCGTGAAGTCGACACCGCTGGTGCTGAGGTTGCCCAGGTTGACTACCGGTGTATCGATGACCTGCACCTGGCCCGGTTGCTGGGTAGTAGCGTTGTAGCGACTGATCAACGAGCAATACGGGCTGCTGTTGTTGGCGAAGCAGGCATTGACCACCGTCGACGCGGCGATCGGCGTCAGCAGATCGTTCAGGTAGACGTGCCAGAAGTCGACACTGGTGGACACGCCATCTGCCCAGCTGGGGTTGTAGACCAAGCCGAAATCGATCGATTTGCCCTGTTCCGGCTTGAGTGAGTTACCGACCGTATTGGCGCCAGAGTAGTAAGTATTGACCTGGGCGGGATTGTCGCCGGCCCAGTTGACCGGTACGTACTGGCAGGCAGCGGCATGCTGCGCGAGCTCGGCCGCCGAGAGATGTGCGCAGGGATCGTTCAATGTCGGCTGGACCAGGGTGACGCCGTCGTGGAGTTCATCCAGATTGGGCGCGCGGAATACCTGGGATATCGTGCCGCGCACCAGCAGGTCGGCGATCGGTCGCCATTCGATCGCGATTTTCTTGTTGGTGGTGGTGCCGGAGGTGCTGTAGTCGGAAGCGCGGATGCCCAAGTCAATATTCAACGAATACGCCCACGGCTGCTGCGACAGCAGCGGGATCAGCGATTCGGCATAGAGCTCCTTGACGTTCTCGCTGCCACGGCCGGGCGAGCCGCAGGCCTCCTGCAGCACTTCGCAGGTGCCGGTGGCGAGGTTGAGGACGGCGTCGGGGGTGACTGTGTAGTTCATCGATTGTTGGCGGTACAGACCGCCGACAGCCAGTTGCATGGCACCTGCCGGCAGGTCCCATAGTTCACCGCTGGCGTCGAACTGGACCTGCTTGGTGGCATTGGTGAATACGTACACCGGGGCATCCACACCAGCCCTCAACGCGGCCGACACAGTCGGGTTGGCCTGGTTGAAGATATTCACGCCATTGTTGATCGCGGTCTGGAAGTCGGCAATGTTGACCTCGTTGTAATCACGCTGCACGCGATTGGCATAGCCGTAATCGATCGAGGCATCCCAGTTCCAGCTGCTCTGGCCGAAATTACCGCGCAGCCCGGTGTTGATCTGCACGTTCTTGGTGTCATAGGTATGCAGGCGGGTACCGAGTCCGGTCAGCCGGGTATTGAACTGATAGCCGCTGTTCGGATCGCCCGGGATGGGATTCGCGCTGAACGTGACGCCGAACGGATTGATCGGGTTGCTGGCGAGCACATACCAGCCGTCACCGACTCCGGTGGGCGCAGGCGCATCCTGACCGCTCGACTGGGTATGGTTGAAGAACGCATCCGTGAAGAAGGTCAGGTTGTCCGTCAGCTTGTAGCTGCCGAGTACGAAACCATCGGTGCGCTGCTGCTGGGTCTGGATGTAGTTGTACGCGTTGTAGTTGTATGCATCCGGGGCGCCGCGGTCACAGCGGTAGTCGCTCTGGCTCGACCCGTTGCCTGATGCCAGCGTGATGTATTGGGTCGGGCAGGTGCCTGCCTGGTTGGCGGCGATCGATGAGGGCACCTGGATCTTGCCGGTCGGGATGCTGCTGGAGCCGGATGGCGTGATCACGCCGCTCGACAGATAAAGCTGCTGCGCGGAGAACTTGCGCTGGGTGGCCAGCACGGCGTCGTACTTGTTGTAATCGATGCCACCAACGATGCTGTAGTTGTCGCCGGTCGCGCCGGCGGTCAAGCTGATGCCGTGCCGCTGGCCGTCGCCATGGCTGGAAATACCATCGTTGATGCTGGCTTCGGCGCCCTGGTAGTCCTTGCGCAGGATGAAGTTGACTACACCGCCGATCGCATCGGAGCCATACACCGTCGAGGCGCCTTCAGGCAGCACGTCGACCCGCTCGATCATGTTCTGCGGAATCATGTTGACATCGGTATTGGCCATGCGCTGACCGTCGATCAACACCAGGGTACGGTCGGTGCCCAGACCGCGCAGCGAGATGCGCGCCGCGCCATCGCCACCCTCCAGCAGGGGGCTGGCGACGCCGCCGCCGTTGCTGTTGTTCTGGGTATTGGTCGCGTTGCCGGAAATGCTGGGCAGCTGCTGCAGCACGTCGCCCAGGGTCGGCTTGCCGGAATTCGAAATGGTGGTGCGATCCACCATCGTCACCGGGCTGGATGTTTCGGCGTCGACGCGCCGGATCAGCGAGCCGGTAACGACAACCGCCTGCAGGTTTTTTGCCTTGCTTGTCGTAGCCGGCGGCGGCGTGGCCTGATTTGCGGCCGGGGAATTGCTCCCTGTCGGCGTGGTCGGCGTGGCGCCGGCAGTCTGGTCCTGCGCCTGTGCTACGGATGCGCCCAGTGACATGGTGGCGAAAAGCGCGCTGGACAGCGCCAGCGCCAGCCGGTTATGAGGCAATACACGATGCATGAAGTTCTCCCCGATCTTTGATGGATGTTGGCGGGATATTCATGGCGGCGGCGCTTCTCAAGCAGACACATCCAAACGAGCGCTCCAACATGCCCCTCTCCCGAGGGCAGGCGTGCCGCCATGATCCGGTTCGTGTGACCTACTGCAATTGCAAACGCATCAACCTGTACTTCCCCACGCTGCACTTCCCCATGGGCAAGTTAGCTGCTGGATCCTGCGGTTTTGTTGACGCAGTCGGAGGAAAATGCAGATCGATTTGCAGGATCACACGAGACCGCAGAAAAAAACAGCGCCACGACACTATTTTTCGACGATGGCTCGATGGCCGACTGCAGGGAGTAAGCATGCGCAAGCCATGCGCCTGGTGCACGGCTGGTCCATTTCAGAAGCAGGCGGGCGGTGGCGGTGATACGGGAATTGCGCGGCCTGCACGTCCGGACAGACAGCGTGATCTTGCACACGGCCGGGCATCCGGTATTGGCTCGGCAAGGAGTTGCGGCAAGGCTGGACAGGCGGCGGAATCACGCGTAAACACGGTCTGCAGCTCGGCCCGTCACGAGGATCAGCATGGACACGTTGCCGAACGTCGCGCTCGCCGGTGGCCTGGCCTGGGCCAGCGGCATCCGGCTTTACGCCACCATCTTCGTGGCCGGCATGCTGGGCCGGCTCGGCTATGTGCACCTGCCGGATGGCTTGCTGCCGCTGACCGATACCTGGGTGCTGGCAGTGTCCGGTGCGCTGATGCTGTGCGAATTCCTCGCCGACAAGGTACCGGCGTTCGATAGCGCCTGGGATGCGGTGCATACCTTCATCCGCATCCCGATCGGCACCTTGCTGGCCTGGGGCGTGTTCAAGGATTCCGGTGCCGGCACACAGCTGGCGGCGGCCCTGCTCGGTGGTGCGCTGGTCGCCGGCACGCATTTCACCAAGGCCGGCACGCGCGCGCTGATCAATACTTCACCGGAGCCTTTCAGCAACTGGGGTGCCAGCGTGGGCGAAGACGTCAGCTGGCTCGGCGGCATGTACCTGATGTGGCAGCACCCGCTGGTGCTGCTGATCCTGCTCGGCCTGTTCGTGCTGCTGATGTGCTGGATGCTACCGCGGATCGTGCGCGGCCTACGTGCCTTGCGGCGACTCGGTTCGACCCTGTCCGGATCATCCGCTCAGCCGCGATAGCGCTGCTGCAGGAATGCGAACAGCGCGCGCAGGCCCATCGCTTCGCCGCCGCGTGGCCGTCCGGGACGATCGCCGTCGTTCCACGCATACGTATCCAGATGCAGCCACGGCATGCCGGCCGGCACGAAGCGTTCCAGATACAGCGCCGCGGTGATCGCGCCCGCATGCCGCGACGGGCCGGCGTTGGCGAAGTCAGCCAGGTACGAGTCGAGCATCCGGCGGTACGGTCGCCACAACGGCAGCTGCCACAGCGGATCGTTGACGGCGTGGCCGGCGGCGAGCACGTCAGTGGCCAGGGTCTGGTCGTTGGCGAACAACGCCGGCAGATCCGGTCCCAGCGCCACGCGTGCAGCGCCGGTGAGGGTGGCGAAATCGACGATCAGTTCGGGCTTCTGTTCGGCGCCGTAAGCCAACGCATCGCACAGCACCAGCCGGCCTTCGGCGTCGGTGTTGTCGATCTCGACAGTGTGGCCGGCGCGGGTGATGATCACTTCGCCCGGACGCATCGCGTTGCCGGCCACCGAGTTCTCCACCGCCGGAATCAGCAGGGTCAGGCGGACCGGCAGGTTCGCCTGCATGATCAATCCGGCCAGTGCGATCGCGTGCGCGGCGCCGCCCATGTCCTTCTTCATCCAGCGCATGCCATCGCTGGATTTCAGGTTGAGGCCGCCGGTGTCGAAACACACGCCCTTGCCGACCACCACCAGTTTCGGATGGCTGGACTTGCCCCAGTTCAATTCGATCAGTCGCGGCGCGCGATGGCTGGCGCGGCCGACGGCGTGGATGGTGGGGAAGTTGGCCTTGAGCAGTTCGTCGCCAACCCACTCGCGCACCTTCGCCTTGTGTGTCTTGCCGAGCTGCTTCACCGCATCGGCGAGCTGCTTGGGTCCCATGTCCTCGGTCGGCGTGTTGACCAGGTCGCGCACCCGGTTGGTCGCTTCCACCAGCGGCGCCAGCTGCTGCAGTTCGGCGGCGGAAACGACGAGCCGCGCCGGCGCGCGTTTGGCCTGGCGATAGCGGGCGAACTGGTAAGCGCCCAGCGCCCAGCCCAGTGCGGCCTGGATCGGGTCGGCCGGCACGCCTTCGCTGGCGAGATGGTAGTTCGCCTCGGGCAAGCTGGCTGGCAGCGCGGCCAGCGCGCCGAGTGGATCATGCGCATCGACGCCGACCAGCACCCGCACCAGTTTGCCGGCCGGATCGGCGAGCAAGGCAAACGTGCCCGGCGCGGCCTCGAAGCCGCTGTCGCGCAGCCAGCGGCGCTGCGCTGCGGTGAGTCGCCGACGGCTGGCTGCGTAATGCGCCGCGTCGGTGGTTTCGATGGCGATGCTGTGGCGGTTGCCGGGCTGGCGTTCGATCAGGGCGGACATGCGGAATCCTTCGGGCTTGCGGTGGTACGTATGTCGTGCGAGTGCGTGTGAGTCAATCGGCAATAATGCTCGTTTTGACGGGCGCTGCCTACGGTGAGTGCTGCGCTTCGAGCCAGTCGGCGAGTGCGCTCATGTCACGCAGATCAAGCTCCGGCGCAGGTCCCAGTTCGAGCGGCCACGGCTCAGCGGCACGGTTGATCCAGGCGGTGCGCAGACCGGCATCGCGTGCACCGGCTACATCCATCAGCGGGTCGTCGCCCACATGCAGAATCTGCGCAGGTGCTACGCCGAGTCGTTCGGCGGCGGCCAGGAAGATGCGCGGATCGGGCTTGGCCATGCCGCTGTCGCGCGCGCAGATGTGGTGGGCGAAGTGCGTATGGATGCCGATGCGCTCTAGGTCGGCGTTGCCATTGGTCAGGCTCGCCAGTGGCCAGCGCGCCGCGATGCGTTGCAGTGCCGGCAGAGTGTCCGGATACAGCTCCACGCTGTTGCGCGCAGCAAAGTAGATTTCCCACAGCGCATCGACCGGTGCCGCGGCGATGCCGCAGCTGGCAAAAACATGCTGCAGGGTGAGCTGGCGCTGGGTAGTGAAGTCATGCGCCAGGTCGAGCCGCTCGGCGGCGACCTGGGCACGCAATGCGCGCATGGCCGCGATCGGCCATGCGCGAGCAACATCGGGGTAGTGCTGCTGCAGCCATGCGTCGACCGCGAGGTCGGCGCGTTCCAGTGCCGGTAGCACCGGCCACAAGGTGTCGTCCAGATCCAGCGTCAGCGCGAGTATCTGCACGACACCGTTTACTCAGTGGTCGCTGACGCGCAGCACCTGGCCGAGCTTGATCTGGTCGCTCTTGAGATGGTTCCACTCGCGCAACTGGGCCACCGTGACGGTGCTTTTCTTCGCAATCAGCGACAAGGTGTCGCCCTTGACCACCGTATAGGTGGTGCCGGCGGTGGCGTCAGCGCTGGTCTTGCTGGCGACGTGCGACTCGCTGGTGGCCGGGCTGCTTGCGGCGGGCTGCTCAGTGGCAGCCACCGTGGCGGCGACCGGGGTTGCCGTCGGAATGAGGCGACCGGGGTGCACGCCCAGTTCGGCAAAGATCTGGTCGCTGCGCGAGTCCTCCTTCGAGGCCAGCGCGATGCCATCCTGGTAGGGCAGCACGGCATGCACGCGCATCGCGGCCTTGGCTGCATCGGTCTGCAGGAAGTCGATGAAGGCCTGGACCTGGACGGCCTTCGGGCTGCGCGGGTTGGTCACCAGGTAGACCGGGGTATACAGCAGATAGCTGCCATTGCCGATGCTGGTGGCGTTCGGTGCGACGCCGTTGATCGCCACGGCCTTGAGCTTGGGATTGCCGCTGATGTCGCCCAGCGTTGCGGCACCCAGACCGTTCGGGTTGAGCTCAACGCCTTCCTCGAGCTTGTGTGTGTTGACGTACAGGCGCGGTGCGGCGACCGGCTGATTGGCACGACCGAACAGCAGCTCGCGCAGGCTGTATTCCACACCATCGCCAGGGCTGGCGACCGCGTAGACATCGATCGGCGTGTTGTTGCCGCCGACCTCGCTCCAGTTGTGGATCTTGCCGAGGTAGATGTCATGCACCTGCTTCAGCGTGAGACTGCTGACCGGGTTGGACGCATTCGTGATGATCACCAGCGCATCCCAGGCCACCGGGGTGAACGCGAGGTTGGTGTTTTCCGCGCTGCCGTCGCTGGAGCGCAAGCTGCCGGCGAGATCGGCGGTGCCGATGGATACCGCGTCGATGCCCGAGGCCGTGTTGAACGGCTGCAGCTCGAGATTGCCTTTGCCGGTCTTCTGCCATGCGAGTGCCACTTCGTCGACAACGCCGGTCGCCGTGGCGACGTCGCCGCGCCAGATCAGGGTGGGGCCTTTCGATGTAGTGGATTTGGATTTGGCATGCGTGCGCGCATGCGTGGTGGCGAACGCGGGTGCAGCGACGAGGCAGGCCCCGATCACGGCGACGGAAAGCAGGCGGGCAAGACGAACAGACATGGTGGTGGGGAACCCCGGCGTGATTTGAGTGGCAGGAAAGTCATGAGTATGCCGCCAGATAGGCGGTCATACGGTGAAGAAGACAGGGTATTTCATCGACCTGAATACAAAACATCAAGCACTTTCATGCGTTTGCACCTTGGCATGGCGCCAGCTTGTGCGCCGGAACACAGCTGGCGCGGGCGCCGTGACGCAGTTTTGTGGCTGCCGGCACCGGTTCAGTTGATCACCACATAGTGGCCGCCACCGTCATCATCGGCGACCACCAGCACCAGCTGACGCAGGTGCACCTTGGCCAGGCCGCGCAGCATGGCCACGCTGGTGATGCGCAGATTGCCCACGCCGATCAGCACGCCGGTGTCCAGGCCGGCCGCAGCGGCGCGGCTGCCCGGCTGCACGCCGCTGATCGCCACACCGGACAAGCCCTGCGCGCGCTGGTCATCACTCAGGTCGCTGAAGCGCACGCCGCTCAAGCGCGCATCGAGCTGACCACCGTCGACGCTGGCAAGTTTCTCGGGACTCAGGGTGACGCTGACCTCGGTGCTGTGGCCGTCGCGCAGGACATCCAACTGCACCGTGCTGCCCAGCGGCAGCAGGCCCTCGGCGTTGCGCAGTTCCTGCACGCTGTGCAGCGGCTTGCCGTTGAGCGTGGTCAGCACGTCACCCGGCTGCAATCCGGCACGTTCGGCTGCGGAGCCGGCACCGACGCCAGTGACCACCACACCGTTGCTGTCCTGCAGCTTCAGCAACTGGGCAATTCGTGGCGTAATCGCCTGTGTCTGCACGCCGAGGCTGCCACGCTGCACCTTGCCATGCGCCACCAGCTGCGCCATCACCTCGCTGGTGATCGCGCTGGGGATCGCGAAACCGATGCCGACATTGCCGCCCGAGGGCGACAGGATCATCGTGTTGATGCCGACCAGTTCACCGCGCAGGTTCACCAGCGCGCCGCCGGAGTTGCCGGGGTTGATCGAAGCATCGGTCTGGATGAAATTCTGGTAGCCGGAGTTGCGCAGTCCCGAGCGGCCGAGCGCGGAAACGATGCCGGAGGTTACCGTCTGGCCGAGTCCGAACGGATCGCCCACCGCCACCACGTAATCGCCCACGCGCAGTTTCGACGAGTCGGCCAGCGGCAACGCCTGCAGGTTCTGCGCGGGAATCTGCACCACCGCCACGTCGGTGTCCGGGTCGGTGCCGATCAACTTGGCCTTGAAGTTGCGCCCGTCCTGCAAGGTCACCGTGATGTCGTCGGCGCCGCCGACCACATGGTTGTTGGTCAGCACGTAGCCCCGGGCCGCATCCACGATCACGCCCGAGCCCAGGCTTTGCTCGGTGCGTTCCTGCGGCGTGTCGGGCAGGCCGAAGAACTGGCGGAACACCGGGTCGTTGAAATAGGGGTTGTTCACCGCCACCCGCGTCTTGGTCGAGATATTCACCACCGCCGGTGTCACGTGCTCGAGCATCGGCGCCAGCGATGGCATCGGCTGGCCATCGATCGCCGGTGGCAACGCGGCGGCGGCGCTGGTGCCTGGCACCACAGCGATGACGGCGACGGCGAGCAGGCAGGTCAGCCAATGCACGAGGCGGGAGTGGTGCTGCGACATGGGGTCCTCCATAAAGTGAGCGGTGGAAGCGGCGTTGTTTCGACCGGACGCCGGCGCGGCGGTTCCATCCCCAGCGCGAGATTTCGACGCTTTTGCTGCCGTGGGCACTTTACATCGGGCAGCGTCAGGGTTAACTTGCCTATCCGATCGCAACCACAACATCTTGTGTTCGGCTGCCGGTGCTGAAACTAGTGCTGGTGCTGGCCATCGCACTCTTGAGGGGGAGTCGTTGTCGTCGGGAAGCAGCTAACGCACGGGCCGGAGGGCAATCTTCCATGGCTTGTCGGCAGCCATACAGCGGCGTGAATCACGCCGTCGGATCAAATAAAAAAAAGCAACGGGGGCCGTGAGGCCACACCGGGAGGTCAGGAAGCCGATGAGCACAGTGCGTGCGCCAGCCACAAATCCAGCTACAGGTCGTGATGCCATCGTGGAAATTCCACTGCAACCTGCGTCATATGACATCTGGGACAAGAAGTACCGCCTGAAGGCGAAGTCCGGCGAGCCGGTTGACGGCAGCATCGACGAGACCTACCAGCGCGTGGCGCGCGCCTTGTCCGATGTGGAAGCCAGCGACGAGCTGCGCGGCCACTGGTACGAGCGCTTTCTGTGGGCGCTGCGCCGCGGTGCGATTCCCGCCGGCCGCATCACCTCGAACGCTGGCGCGCTGGCGCACAAGCCGGCCACCTCCACGATCAACTGCACCGTCTCCGGCACCATCCGCGATTCGATGGACGACATCCTGGAGAAGGTGCACGAGGCCGGCCTCACCCTGAAGGCCGGCTGCGGCATCGGCTACGAATTCTCCACGCTGCGTCCGCGTGGCGCGTACGTGTCGGGCGCCGGTGCGTACACCAGTGGCCCGCTGTCGTTCATGGATATCTACGACAAGATGTGTTTCACCGTGTCGTCCGCTGGCGGTCGCCGCGGCGCGCAGATGGGCACGTTCGACATCAGCCACCCGGATGCCAAGGAATTCATCCGCGCCAAGCGCGAGGATGGCCGCCTGCGCCAGTTCAACTTGTCGCTGCTGATCACCGACGGCTTCATGGACGCGGTCGAGCACGACCAGGACTGGCCGCTGGTGTATCCGGTGCACGTCAAGGAAAAACACGAGATCGACCTCGACGACGCCACGAAAGTGGTCTGGCGCGAATGGCCGACCCACGAGAACTACGTCGACCGCGAGGACGGCCTGGTCGCCTGCAAGATCTACAGCACGATCCGTGCGCGGCACCTGTGGGACATGATCATGGTCTCGACGTACGACTACGCCGAGCCCGGCTTCATCCTGATCGACAAGGTCAACGAGATGAACAACAACTGGTGGTGCGAGCACATCCGCGCCACCAATCCCTGCGGCGAGCAGCCGCTGCCGCCGTATGGTTCTTGCCTGCTCGGCTCGATCAACCTGACCACCTTCGTGCGCGACCCGTTCGGTCCGAAGGCACGTTTCGACTGGGACGAGTACCGCGAGGTGGTGAAGGTGTTCACCCGCATGCTCGACAACGTGGTCGAGATCAACGGCCTGCCGCTGGAACAGCAGCGCAACGAGATCGTGAGCAAGCGCCGCCACGGCATGGGCTTCCTCGGCCTCGGCTCCACCGTGACCATGCTCAAGCACCGCTACGGCAGCGCCGAAGCGGTCGCGTTCACCGAGGAAGTCTCGCGCGAGATGGCCGTCGCCGGCTGGGAAATGGCGCTGGACCTGGCCAAGGAGAAGGGCGCCGCGCCGATCCTGCTGCGCGATTTCACCGTCACCGGCGACATGCTGCGCAAGCGCCCGGAAATGGTCACCGACGGTTACAAGGTCGGCGACACGATCCCCGGCCGCGTGCTGCACGCCAAGTACAGCCGCTACATGCAGCGCATCGCCAGCGTGGCGCCGAACCTGGTCGAGCAACTCGCCGAGACCGGCGCGCGCTTCACCCACCACAGCTCGATCGCACCCACCGGCACGATCTCGCTCTCGCTGGCCAACAATGCCAGCAACGGCATCGAGCCGAGCTTCGCGCACAGCTATTCGCGCAACGTGATCCGCGAAGGCAAGAAGTCGAAGGAAAAGGTCGAGGTGCTCAGCTTCGAGCTGCTCGCCTATCGCGCCCTGATCAATGCCGACGCCAAGGTGTTCACCGACGAGGCCGCCAACAAGCTGCCGGACTACTTCGTCTCCGCCGACGACATCAGCCCGAAAGAGCACGTCGACATCCAGGCCGCCTCGCAGAAGTGGATCGACTCGTCGATCTCCAAGACCGCGAACGTGCCCACCGATTACCCCTACGAAGACTTCAAGGACATCTATTTCTACGCCTACAAACAGGGCCTGAAGGGATGCACCACGTTCCGCTTCAACCCCGCCGCGTTCCAGGGTGTGCTGGTCAAGGAAGCCGACCTAGAAAATACCCTCTACCGCTTCGAGCTCGAAGACGGTAGCGTTGTCGAACTGAAAGGCAACGAGCAGGTGGAGTACGACGGCGAAATGCATTCCGCCGCCAATCTCTTCGATGCCCTGAAGGAAGGCTATTACGGTAAATTCTAGGCGCGTAGTTGTTCCGGAAGTTTTTCCTGCAAGCTCCGCGAACATGTACGTACCAGAAGGATTACTGCCAGTTCTGAAACGTCGCCCATCTCGGGTGTATGGCATTCAAGAAATTCATCGGAGGGGAACACCAGCATGTCCATCGATAACGAATATGAAGTAAGCAACAGCACCGCACCGGTTGTCACCGAAACGCCAGTGGCAGTCCTGCCGCCGCTGCCGGCCGTGACGCCGACCCCGGCACCTGTTGTCGCCAAGAAAAAGCCGGTCGCGAAAAAGAAGGCAGCAGCGAAGAAGGCTGCGCCGAAGAAAGCCGCGGCCAAGAAAGCTGCGCCGAAGAAGGCTGCCGCCAAAAAGGCTGCGCCCAAGAAGAAGGCTGCAGCGAAGAAAACCGTCAAGAAGGCAGCTGCCAAGAAAGTCGCCAACACCAAGAAAGGTGTAAAGAAGTCGGCGGCGAAGAAGGCTGCTGCCAAGAAAACCGTGAAGAAGGCAACCAAGAAGGTTGCCAAGAAAGCCTCCAGCGCCAAGAAAGCGGTGAAGAAGGCCGTCAAGAAAGTCGCCAAGGCGGTAAAGAAGGTCGCCAAGAAGGGCGCCGCCAAGGTCGCAAAGAAGGTCAGCAGCAAAAAGGCGGCCAAGAAGGCCGCACCGAAAAAGGCGGCAACGAAGAAGTCCGCTAGCAAGAAAGCCGTCGCCAAGACGGCCAAGAGGTCCACTGCCAGCAAGAAGGTAGTCGTCAAGGCGGCAAAGAAGGGCGCCGCCAAGAAAAAGACTGCCGCAAAAAAGAAGTAAGCACCACTGCATCCGGCCCGGCCTTGCGCCGGGCCGGATGATCCAAGCACCACGCCGCGTCCGCTCCGGCACCAACATTCAAAGAAGTGAACACCATGGCAATCAAGATCGAAAAGAAGATCACGGGCTACAACGTGGTCAAACCCGAAGACAAGGTTGCCGCCCCCACGGTCACTGCCATCGCGCCGAAAGAGCCGCCGAAGGCCGAAGTGATCCAGATGCACGAAAGCGTGGAGCGCCCCGAGACCCTGGTCGGCTCCACCTTCAAGGTCAAGTCTCCGCTGTTCGAGCACGCGCTGTACGTCACCATCAACGACATCGTGCTCAACGCCGGCACCGCGCACGAGCAGCGCCGTCCGTTCGAGATCTTCATCAACTCGAAGAACATGGACCACTTCCAGTGGATCGTGGCGCTCACCCGCATTCTCTCCGCCGTGTTCCGCAAGGGCGGCGACGTCACCTTCATCGTGGAAGAGCTCAAAGCCGTGTTCGACCCGCGCGGCGGCTACTTCAAGTCCGGCGGCGTCTACATGCCGTCGATCGTCGCCGAGATCGGCGCGGTGATCGAGCAGCACATGAAGAACATCGGCATGATCCACGATCCGGAGATGGATGCCGCCACGCGCCAGCTGATTGCCGACAAGCGCGCTGCCTATGAGGCGGCCGGGGCAAAAAAAAACACTGAGGTAAGCGCGGCGGCCAGCACCAAGGGCGAGATCAATGACTCCGGCTTCCCGCCCGGTGCGACGTTGTGCGTGAAGTGCAATACGCAGGCGCTGGTGCTGATGGACGGGTGTCAGACCTGTTTGAATTGTGGGTATTCGAAGTGCGGATGAGTGGTGTTCTGAAACGAAGTGAGTATAGGCTGTAGATCGTTAGAGGTATCGAAAACAGCGACCTTACTGCATCATAGGCGCTCAGTAGCGCTCGGGAGTGGGCAGATGCCCCAAGCAAAGGTCATCTCGCTGATTAATATGAAGGGGGGCGTCGGAAAGACTACTCTCGCAATTGGTTTGGCTTGGGAACTCGCACGAAAGTACCGTGTACTTCTTGTCGATATCGACCCGCAGTTCAATGCAACTCAATGGGCTGTGCCTACCGATGACTATTTGGGCTGGCTACAAAATAAGAAGAAGACAGTTTTTGACATCTTTCAACCTGATGATGGCGAGTCAGTTGGGTTAGGAGGTTCAAGGAGCCCGAAGCAACGCGCAACCGCGACACTTAAAAACGCGGTCATCACCGTCAACGACGACGGGCACAAAATGGGCATCGTGCCGTCAATTCTGGATCTTATGCGCTTGGATGCTGCGCCACGTGGGACAGAAAATAGGCTTCGTGTTTTTCTTGGTCCAGCTAAAGACAACTACGACTACATATTGATCGACTGCCCCCCGACGGCATCTTTGTTCAGCTATAGCGCCTACCTAGCCTCTGATGCCTACCTTGTGCCGATAAAGCCCGACCCTTTGTCGGTGCTGGGCCTTCCTCTGTTAGAGCGGGCCATGGAAGATTATGAAGATAGGTCAGGGCAAGAGCTCCAGCGACTGGGCCTAGTGTTCACGCAAGTTCGTCAAACTGACGCGATGCGAAAAACTATGGTTGAAGTGAGAGCGGCCTACCCTGGGGAAGTGTTTGAGCACGAGCTGAAGCAAACAACCGGTGTTGCTGAGGCGGTCGAGGCCGGTCAATCATTGCAAACCTTTGCGAAGACAAAAACTGCAATGAGAGAAGCGTTGAGCGGAATTTGTAGTGAATTTATTGAACGAGTGAATGACCTATGAAAGAGTCGACTTTCAAGCAAACGCAACTTCGTTTGGTCGGGCGATTAATGACTATCGCCTCAGCGTTTAGCATTGCTGAACTTGAAGGTGTGAGCTCCCTTTTGAAGAACAAAGATGGCTCTGATCTGAGAGCAGTTGTGGCTTACTTAATCGGACTACACACTGGACAGTCGGCTGATTCAAATGGCTCGAATAAGTCGTTACGCCAGGATAGAGAGTTTACTTCAATACCCCAAGAACCCGCCGAAAAGGATAAGAGAGGCATTTCGAAGACAGAAGCGCTCCGTGAACTTCTGATGTCTAAGGAGGAGTTCAAATCGACTGCAGATATTGCACGAAGAGTTCCGCTCTCGGTCCCATTAAAATACAAAGAGTCGCGTGAGCGTTACGTTCGACGAATTCTCGCTCAGTTCTCGCGAATGTCAGAGGACGGGCGCCGAAAGTTTCTTAAGGCTCTTCACAATAATTTGGCGCGCACATCAACTAGCTCATTTGTTGCTCGATGGTCAAATCTTATTAAGGATCTCTGATGCCTGCTTTTTCGACGCGTATTGATGGCGTCGTAAAAGAAGACTTCAATGAGGTCTGGAAAGATTACGGTCCTGGTAGACTCGCAGATCCCAATAAGCAACGAGAGCTTCTACGGTCAGCTCATAAGTTAGCAATTTGCTTCTCTTTTTTCGCGAAGGCGATGAAGATTCGTGAGCTGCATCGTCGCATATTTGTCCAAGAGCTTGCCTCAGATTCGCTCCATCTTGTGCACGCTTTGATGACGGGCGATGCTCGTGGCGCGAGCTTTTACTTACGAAGCGTTATCGAGAATTTTTGGAGGCACCAGTATTTTTCTCAGCACTCGGTTGAATTCGGGTGGCTGCAAACTCGATCTAAATATCACATGACGATGGCTGGCCTCAGAGAATATTGCTCATGGCTGGATGTGTTTTCAGGAATGCTTAACCACTCGTTGAAAAACTTAGATCGTCTCTACGCTCAGCTGTCTACAGATGTTCACAGTACATCACCAAGAACTTTAGTTCTTCGCGAACAGTTGGATCAGATTTCATTATCTCTGGAACAATCAAAAAGACTCGGACCTCCACTGCGCGATGTGCTCAAAGATTGCTTGGTGTTACTTACAATTTCTGAGCGCGAAGTATTTGATGCTTTGCACATTGATGTTCAGGTTTTTATTTTAAAGTGCCTAGACTCAAAGAGGAAAGCTGCCAGGCAACACGATCTTTAGCAGAATTTCCTCCGAGAACTGTGTCGGTTTGGTCCAGGTCACGGTAAGTATGATGATCGAAGGGCCATGCCGAAGAACGGGGTCACTTAATTCAGCTGAGGAAGCGAGTCTGCCCCGGTTCTGATGGATATGGGTCAGCGAATCGTGCATAGCGTCCTCAGCTTGGCTTGTCGAATCAATCAGATCACAAGTCCTATGACTTCAACCTGATGCTGTCGGGTCAAAATGATCGCCCCCGCCGTCGATGCGTGGATCGACCGGATAGGATCGCGGGCGGTAAGTTCACCAATTTTCGCTCCGGCTTGTGTGAACCATTGCAGGTGTTTTCCAGTGAGTAAACCGAAGCCCGATGGCGAAACGAGCAGACGACCCTGCTTAAAAATGTCTATGCATGCAGCTAGCTTTCGGTAGTCCTCAATGACGTAAAGGCGCGTCGGAGTGCGAAAGTACGTGTAACGCTCGGTGCTTACGATTTCCAGCGGACAGGTGCCAATGTCGTAAACCACTTTCGGCTTCCCATCACTTGCCACCAGGATGACCTTTCCGGAGTAGGTCGCCAAATACGCTCCGCCGTCAGCGGAAAAGCTCGCGGCGTACACCCAGTCCTGCGGTGTCCCACCGGACACCGTGATCTCCAAGCGAAACCCTTGGACTTCAATCACATGATCGGGCGCTGTTCGAGCAAAATAAGTGACGTCCGAGTCCTCAAACACAAGAGATGCTGGATCTACACCGGTGAGCACCTGAAACGCCTGATTCAGGGCCTTCATCTTCTCCGTAGCAGCAGGATTGCCGGCGTTTCGATCGGGATGATGCGCCAAAGCCAATTTGCGATATCGCTGCTTTATTTCACTGGGCTCAACTGGCAACGTGAGACCGAAAAGTTGAAGTGCCTCTTCAACGTCTTGACGGACGCCGAAGCGTTCACTACGGCTTACAACGCGTTTCCATCCATCCTGGAGTGGCGTAACAACTCCCCACGCCGCATGGCCTGACGTTGAGCAGCACCACGCCTCATCAGCCAATGTGAAGAGGTATCGGTCGCCCGAGGGGGAAACATCCACCGCGCGGACTTGAGACTTGAACGCACCCCAGTAGTTCGTTTCGATAGTCTGAAAGTGATCGACAACGCGCGGATCTTTACTCAAATCAGACTCGACAATATGCTTCAGCTTCGCATCGTAAACGTGAAGTGTTCCGCTCGAGTCCATGATGGCCAAGCTTGAACCAGCAACGGATGTTCCAGTGCGGTAAACATCGTGCCACAACATCGCTTCACCGAGAGGCGCGCCGAAGCGGTCGACGCGACGAAGCACGCCTGCGACCTGAGACTGCTCTGCGCTAGAGCCGGCTCGATCGAGTAACCAAAATCCCTGTGCATCCGCAGCTATAACATCGAATGACACATCGGGCCGTTCTTCGCGGCGAAGCTTTTGCTCCCCCTGAAGCGTCCAAGGGGCGCCGTTCGAGACGGTGAAAAGTGGAGGAGCGGCGGAAGCTTCGATATCAACTCGCACGAACTCATGCTTCTTTCCGGAAGCGTCTAATTCGGCAACGATCTTATTAAAGCGGCGGCGGTCGACGTCCTTTACGTTTTCGGGGACGAGCTCGAACATCTCATGACATTGCTTGGCTGCCGCCGCCAACTGACCGGCTTTCATTCGCTGAATAATGAGCTTGGAGTAGGCCTTTGCGACAACCTCGCCAGCTTGCCCTCGTCGCTGTTCTGGCGATAACGTCGAAGCAAGCTTCACTACTTTCGCGTGTTGGCTTCGCAAGCCTGCCTGTAATACGGGCGCGGCTACCGGGTCGTTGTGTTCACGGTGAAACTCTCGACGGCCATCGACTTCCCATGTCGGCGGTGACGGAGGAAGCGGTATGTATTCGGCAGAAGACCAATCGAGCTCGGTCGGTGGTTCCCTTCTTCCGCTTCCACGCTTCGATCCACTGCGGAGCTGGGGTAGACCATTAGACGGCATTGGGCTTGAGAGTTTCGCTTTGCCGAACAGCTTTGCAAAGAACCCAGGCATCCATTACCTCCGGTCTACGCATTACGTTTTCGAAGATCGATCGCGATTAACGTCCCGGGGCAATCTAATGCGATTGCGGCATTCCTCTGTTACGCCGGGGGCTGCAGCAGCTCGACGATGTCCACTCCCAAAGCAAGAGCTAGTCGCTCAAGGCCGTCGATGGAGATGTTGGTAACGCACCGTTCGAGCTGCGAGACATATGTGCGGTGGAACTCTGCCACCTCAGCCAGTTCCTCTTGGCTCAATCCTTGGGCCGTGCGTAGGCGGCGAATGTTCACTGCAGCACGGGCGCGTGCTTTTGGCAGGGATCGTGGCGAGGACTTTGAAGGCATGCCTCCAGCCTGACCATCTACCGGCTTACGTTCTACAGATTATGAATCTACTTCTTTTAACTCTACATTTCGTCTGGGCAGGGTGAGCGCTATTGGACGGTCGCCTGTGCAACGCGGGCGACTGTTGCCTTCAATGGAAGCGACTCCTTGTGCGTCTCGTTGAGTCTGAAATCCGCATGCGGCCTCAGGCGCCTCCTTAGGCTAGACAGCCTTTGGAATGTGTACATTCCAAGTGGCTGCATTTTCGTTGGGGCCGCTAAGGCGCCATTCCTTTACGCAGGGGGTTGAAGCAGCTCAGCGGTATCCACGCCCAGAATTCGAGCGATCCGCTCAAGGCCATCGATAGAGATGTTGGCCTTGCAGCGCTCGAGTTGCGACACGTATGTGCGATGGAACTCCGCCAATTCACCGAGTTTCTCCTGGCTCAGATTCTTGGCCTCGCGTCGACTACGAACGTTCGCCGCTATGTAAGAGCGGGTGCTTGAGGGGAACGATTGCAGAGACTTGGAAGACATAAGGCCAAGCCTCCGCCTCTACTGTCTTGCAATCTACAGAATATAGCTCTACTGTTTATATACTACATATCGACTGTGGCGGTGGAAGTGCGACTGATCGGCCGCACCAGCCACCTGCGCAAGCCATACGTGGGACAGATCTAGCCTGACGACATTGCCAACTCCAGGAGATGACCGGAACGGCAGGCGAGGAGGGCCAACCAAGGGGAGGGACGCAGCATGAAGACAAGCACGCTACGCAACGCCATTTCCATCGCCTTGCTCGTCGCCAGTGCCGGCGCGAGTGAGTGGGCCGTGGCCCAAGACGTCACGACAGACACAACGTCGCAGAGTAGGGCGTCGGTGACCAAGGCGCCGGCCAAGACGCAACCGAAAAAATCGACCGACAAGTCCGCAGCGCCAGCGGCAACTAACTTGCAGACCGTGACCGTCACCGGCACACGCATCCGTGGCGGTGACACGCCGTCACCGGTCATCACGATCGGCAACGAGCAGATTCAGCAGGAAGGTTTCGCGGATCTCGGCGACGTGATCCGCAGCGTGCCGCAGAACTTCTCGGGTGGTCAGAACCCGGGAGTAGTAGGCGGGGCCGAAGGCGGTGGTATCGCCAATCAGAATATCTCTGGCGGATCGTCGCTCGACCTGCGTGGCCTGGGGCCCGACGCCACGTTGACGCTGCTCAACGGGCGGCGGCTTGCCTATAGCGGCTTTGTGCAGGCGGTAGACATCGGCGCCATTCCGGTCGAGGCAGTAGATCGCATCGAAATCATTCCGGATGGGGCGTCGGCCATCTACGGGTCCGATGCCGTGGGCGGCGTAGGCAATGTGATACTGAGGCGCGACTATGACGGCGTAACGGTCGGCACGCGTTATGGTGGCGCGACGGACGGTGGACTCACCACTCGCGAGTACACCGCCACGGCTGGCACCAGTTGGTCCAGCGGTGGCCTGATCGCGACTTGGGAGAAGGCATCCAGCGATCCGATCTATGCCGACCAGCGTGACTATACCGATTACCTGTCCAACCCCACCACGCTCTATCCGCAAAGCGACTTGCGCAGCGGGTTGTTCAGTATCCATCAGTCGTTGGGCAGTCTCGTCGAGCTGCAAGTGGATGCCTTCAGGACTGAGCGTGAGCAGCTCACGTACTACACGGCGATCCCGACCCAGTTCTACCCGGCCACGGCGGAAACGACGACTTCCTTCGTTTCGCCCAGCGTCGAGATATCGCTGCCGAACGACTGGACGATGTCCGTCGGGGGAACCTGGGGTAGGGATGATGTCATCTCGGGACTGTCGATAGGTACCCGCGCGACAGGGCTGCTGACGCCCATTGCCCGCAATCTCTATAGGAATGGGAGCCGTACCTACGAACTGGGTGCCGAAGGTCCGCTGTTTGCTCTGCCCGGTGGAGATGCGCGACTGGCAGTGGGCGCCGGATACCGGACGAACAATTTCCTGCAAAGCAGTTTGGTCAGTGGAACTGTCGGTGCCGACGGCGATGACAGCAGCCACTTTGCCTATGCTGAAATCAATCTACCGCTGATTGGCTCGGATCAGGGTATTCCCGGCGTGCAGCGCCTGGAGCTGACTGCCGCAGTTCGCGGAGAGGACTACGCCAGTTTCGGTAGCGTCACCACCCCGAAACTCGGCTTGATCTATGGGCCCAGTACCGATTTCACGCTGAAGGCGTCCTGGGGCAAGTCCTTCAAGGCACCGACGCTCCTGCAGCGGTATCAAGCGCAGTCTGCCTACCTGTATCCAGCGGCCGCGGTTGGCGGTAGCGGTTATGCCAGCGACGCAACGGTACTGATTCCCTACGGCGGGAATCCCGATCTCGAACCCGAACGTGCGCGTACCTGGAGTGCCTCGATGGCGTTCCATCCCGAGGCGCTGCCGGCACTCGAGACGGAGCTGAGCTGGTTCGACATCGACTTTACTGGCCGTATTGCGCAGCCGCTCGTCTACCAGGCGCAGGCGTTGAGCAACCCCCTGTACGCCCAGTTCATCGACTATTCGCCGACGGCTAGCGAGCAGGCAAGCATTCTCGCGAACTCGCAGTTCAGCAACTTCACCGGCGCTCCCTACGATCCCGGCAAAGTTGTCGCGATTGCCTTCAATCGCTACATGAATACGGTCGCGCAACACGTCAAGGGGCTCGATCTCTCAGAATCGTACGGGGTCGATCTCGGCTCCGGTCGGTTGGCGATTCGAGGATCGCTCAGTTGGCTGGACAGCTCGCAACAGACCACAGCGGCGGATAGTTTCCACGATCTGTCAGGCACCTTGTTCTATCCAGCCAAGATCAAAGGCCGCATCGGTGCCGTCTGGAGTCAGGGCGGGTTCTCCGCTTCGACCTTCGCCAACTACGTCAGTGGCGTGACCAACACGGTGGATGGAAGCAAGTCGAGTTCATTCACCACTATCGACGCCACGCTGCGCTATGCCATCGGTGAGCGCCACGATTTCTTCTCCGACATGGACTTTGTGCTCTCGGCGACGAATCTCCTCGACCGGTCGCCCCCGTTGTACGCACCGTCGAGCAACAACCCACCCTACGACTCGACCAACTATTCGCCAATCGGTCGATTCCTGAGCGTCAGTGTGTCCAAGCATTGGTGATGTCGCCCCCCAATTCGGAGCAAATGTCATGAATAGTTTGCAAAAGGGCAACGGATCGGTCGTCCGCAGGGTGAAGCTCGCAACCATCCATCTCCTGGCGCTGGGAGTGTTGTCAGGCGTGGTGGTGAGCTTGCACGCCGGGGAGGCGATTTCTCCCCGACGTCTTATCGAAGTCGTCGATATCAGCGGTCCGGTGGTGTCGCCGGACAGCAGCCAGGTTGCGTTTCGGACCGAGCAGGCGTCGGTGGCGCGAAATACCTACGATTCGGTGTGGTATGTCCAGAACACGGACGGCAAGACACCACCGCGCAGGGTAGGTGAGGGAGGAGTCCCGTTGCGCAGTTCGGCGGGGCTTTCGCTGCCCGCTTTCGCGGTGTGGTCGCCGGACGGGCGTTGGATCTACTACCGGGCGCTCATGGACGGAAAAGTCGGCGTTTGGCGCGCCAGTGCCGATGGTTCTAGCGCGAAGCCGCTCACGAACGACCCGGCGGATGTGCGGAATTTTCTGCTGAGTGCGGATGGCAAGACGCTCAACTACAGCGTCGGGGCTACACGCGACGAGGTCATCGCAGCGGAGCAGTCGGAGTACGAACGCGGCATTCACGTCGACAGTTCGGTACCCATCGGGCAGGGCGATCTGTTCCGGTCCGGAAATGTTGAAGGCCGTCTTGCGACGCAGCGTCTGGATGTCCTGGGCGATGGGTTCGCTCGCGTTCCGCTGCTTTCCGGAGTTCCGGACCGCTGGAAGGCGATCGATCTGTTGACTGGAAAAACACGCGACCTTGAGGCATCCGAGGTGCCATCGCCGCAAACCATCGCTTCGGCACTGCCGAAGGGGGAATCGAAGCCCTGGAGGTATGCACTCGACACCGTGAATCACCGAGTCGCCCTGCTGACGCGAGTGGGTGACCAAGGGGACTTGGTGCAAAAACCGGGGGTCGAGCTGTCAGTGCTGCTGGGAAAGAATTCTCCACGGCACATCGAGTGTCAGGCTGAGCCGTGCGTCAACAAGGCGATATCGGGAGTCCAATGGAAGCCGGGTAGCGAGGAAGTGGTGTACACGGTGAGCGACCCCGCGGAGGGGATGGCCCAATCCATCTTCCGATGGAATGTGAAGAGCGGCGAAGTGAGGTTAGTTGCACGCTCCGCTGGCCTGCTCAACGGCGGACAGCGATACGGCCTTGAGGACCCAGGCTGTGGCCTGTCGTCCACGGCGTTGGTCTGTGTGGCAGCCGATGCCAACCGGCCGCCGCGAGTTGAGAAGATCGACCTGGAGACAGGCAAGCGCCAGGTCTTGTTCGATCCGAATGCATCGCTTGCGGCCGACATCTCGGCTGACATGCCGGTGAAGCTGCTTCGCTGGAAGGATGCAAAGGGGAGGTTGTTCACCGGGCAATTCTTTGCCGCGCGGAGAACGGGAGATCGCCCGCCCCCTCTGTTCATCGCGTACTACCTCTGCCCGGGATTCCTGCGTAGTGGGTACGGAGGCGAGTGGCCTCTGGCGACATTTGCCGAGCACGGAATTTCCGCGCTGTGCATCAACTATGGCCCTTTCAGCTTCGATGCGGTTGAGCGCTACAACCAAGGCCTTTCGGCAGTAAAGAGTGCAGTGGACCTGTTGGCATCGTCTGGAGAAATTGATCGAACCAGAGTGGGAATGGGTGAACTGAGCTTCGGCACGGAGATAACGATGTGGACGGCATTCAATTCCGATCTTCTCGCTGCGACATCGATCACCGGCGCGTTGCTCTCGCGAAGCATGTACTTGCATGGAAGCCTAAAAGGGAAGGAGTTCATATCGCGTGCGCACAAGGTGTGGCAACTAGGATCTCCCGACGAGACGCCAGAGCAATGGAAAAGAATTGGACTGGAGTTCAATTTGGACAAGATCAGGTCGCCGGTTCTGATGCAGGTGCCTGAGCAGGAATACGTGTGGCTGCTCGACTCCGCCGTTCCGTTGATGCTGGATCACAAGGCTGATCTCTACGTGTTCCCTCAAGCGCCGCACTTCAAGTTTCAACCCAGGCAACTGCTGGCTGCGAACGAGAGGAACGTCGACTGGTTCAGATTCTGGCTGCAGGATTACGAGGATCCCGATCCGGAGAAGAAGAGCCAATATGCCGTCTGGCGTGAGATGAAGGCACATGCGTCCAATCGAGGCGAGAACCCCGCGGGTTCGCGTGGCGACTAGGCTTGGTGACGCAACCAATTCTCGACCGCGAAGAGAAAAAGTATCCGCGTGAAGGACTTGTCCCGCGGTGGAAGCTCTGCATTGAAGAAGCGTGTCAGCGCATCGGAATCCAGCAGGTGTTGATCGTGCAGGGCGCCTGATAGCAGGATCTCGTGAATCTGGCTCTTGTTGCGCTTGAATATGGCGCCAAGATAGCTGATGAATGAACCTTTGCTTCTGCGGTTGAGAATGTTTTGAGGCAGTACGTCGGCGAACGCGGCTCTGGCGACAGCCCGGTTTTGGCCACCGGTTATCGACATCCATGAGGGTACTTTGAGGCACGCCTCGACGACAGGTTGAGAAAGCAGAGGCATACGGATCCAGCAGTTCTCACCGCGATAGACGATGTCCCTGAACAACTGGTTGCTGGCGAGATCGAAGATTCTTTCCCGGTCGCCAAGTAGCACGTCTGTCGGAGCATCGAGCCACGGGTGAGATTCTGCCGGTCCGATGGCAATGGACGGATTCATGAACGTTCGGTCTGGTGCGCAGGCTGCTTTCGGTGCTCGCATCATTTTCCGAGCCGTCAGCTTTGCAGCCTTCCACATCGTGCACTGATGCAGGACGGAAAGATCCCTGATCGATGAAATACCCGTGACCATGCCGCGCTCACTTATCGCATCCGCAGCAGGGACCGCATTGGTCAGAAGCCCGAACACCGTGTCGCCACCAGCACCCATATACGAGCTCGAAGCTCCGTATCGCCGGGCTGCAGTTTCCATTGCGTTCGACACCGCATATTGCAGGATACCCATCCTGGGCGAAACGGCATCGGGGAACGGCGCGACGTCGCAGCACGCAATGTCGAGATCAAGTTGTTCGGTTTGTAGTTCTACGCCGAGATAGCTTGCCATCTGCCTGGCGTACTGGCGTTCGTCGGCGCCAGGTACAGGTGTTGCCAAGTTGTAGCAAGTTACCCGCGGCCGCGTATTCTTCAGGCAGGCCGCGACAATGGAAGAGTCGAGACCTCCGGACAGTTCCATAAGAATGGATTCGTCGAAGTCAGCCCAGGTCCTGACCACGGACGCTACGGTTGTCCGGATGTCGGCAGCAGCATCAGCAAGATTGGTGTGTCGGTGTCCCGGCGCGACGAAGCTCCACGGCGACCAGTTCAGATCCGTTGTGAGCTCCGTTCGACCAACGACCAGCGAGGATCCCGGTAGCAGCTCGCGGATATCGACAAGGCCGGTGCGACTTGTCTTGAGGTTGGGGTAGGTCAGGCAATGGGCGATGAAATCCCAGTCAATTCGCTTTCGGTATAGATCAAGGCGTGTCGCCATTGAAATGCCGGACGTAACAAAGCCAGCGCCGTTCCGGAGTGAATAGACACAGGGAACGCCGCCAGACGGGTCGCGGGTAATGACGGCGCCCGCGTCGCCTTCGTCGCAGGGCTGGACCAGCACGTACTCGCCCCAGAAGTTCTCCATGATGTGTTTTCGCAGACGCTTGTGACTTGAGAACGCTGGGAACTGCGCGGTTGCATCAAGTGGTGAGGGCTTGCGCGAAAACAGATGTCCGATTGCGAGTCCGCCTTCCGGCAGCGAGAGGCATGGCGTTTCCTTCGAGAGAAAGAGCCTGATCGATCCCGACGTGAGGGGCTCGCGCATGCCATCGATCTGCAATGCGGCTTCGATCTCGGGTAGGTTCGCGACATCCCACCGGCGATTGATGTCTACGAGCGCAAGGTAGCGGTAGCTCATCAGATCACCCTAATCGGAGTATGGGCATTGGCGTGCCCGACCGTGTCGTTCAGAACCAAGTCTCCGGCCTGTACCCAGCAATGCGCCGAGAATGGATCGGACGTGACGCCAAAGACGATGCTTGCGTGGAGTCTTCGTCTGGCGAGGAACTTGACCATCGCGAGAGAGTCGAGCAAGCAGCGGGTTTCGACAGGTGTGTAGGCGCGTGCGAGCCTGAATTCACCGGAGGCTTCGAGCAGTAGCTGCTCGACTGCCCGGTCGGAAATGGAGCCTGGACGTGGTTGCTTGCTTGGTCTGAAGGCCACAACTGAGTCGAGGATGGTCCTCAGCGGACGTGTTCTAAGCTGCCGGCGTATCGAGCAGACGGTGATGAATACGTCGACTAGTGAGCCGAGATGAAGTTTGGCTTGGCAGGATTGTTCAAGGGCGCTTCGGGCGGGGTATTCGATGTTCACAGCCGTCACTCGGCCTTGCGAGCCTGGGGCTTCTACCAGGATATTTCGTTCTACCAGTGAACCGACGCCGGTATCCTTATTCCCGTTGGCGTATGCAATGAAAGGGCGCTCCAGGTTGCTCGACAATCGAAAGTAGCGGTCGTTCCGAATGTCCAGGAAGATGAGGCGATCGTCTACCCGGCAGAAAGACAGATCATTGCGTAATGTGTAGGTCATGGTGTCCTCACCAACAAGAGTGAGGCGCACCTTTCGGTGCGCCTCGTTGGCTCATTCCTCGGAGATTCCCGGCATCACATTGAGCCCGGTGGGCTCGATGACTCCTCCGGGTCCCTGGGTCTCGACACTGGCGACGCCGAGCTCGACGACGTCTTCTGGGGTGTTGTTGAGGATGTTCTCGTTCGTGTTCATCTCGATCTCCTACGGTGACGTCATGGCAGTCCCATGACGCGAGCAGCGTAGGAGCCGGAAATTTTGATTTTCAAATGATTATTGCGCTGTCATCTGGTGATTATTCCGGGAGCGTGATGGTGGTCCCGCAATGCCGGACTCCGCATCGACGCTTCTTCGCACGATGACCCACGAGGGCACTGGATCGGAGGCTGCCTAGGGGAGGTAATCGTTGCGATCGCTCAGCAAGGCCACGATGCGCGGGACGAGTCGCTTGCGGCGTTCGTGATAGTCGCGCAGTGCGGACTTCAGGGCCGGCATGTCGCGTGTCTGCCAATGCCGTTTCAGTACCGAAAGCTCTTCGAAGCTGTGCTTGAGCAAGCCTTGCTCGGCCCGACGTATCGGCGCCAGCCGGTCGTTGGCCTGCTTCACGGCATGGTGGAGGGACCTGTGGGCTGTCGCGCGTGCGATCGCATCGAACAGTTGCCACGTCAGCTTGACTGGATCGTCGTCAGCGGACGCAAGCTCCAGCTGATCTGTCTCCCGGGCTGCCGGTGCTGTGCCGATATCGCATGCCATCAGCAACAGGCGTTCCATCCAGTCGTAGAGGTCGCGCATGGCGACTTCGGTGAGCAACGGGACGTGCAGTCCACCGCGGGCATGATCGATGAGCAGAGCTTCGCCGACCAGGCGGTACAGGGCGAATCGAACCGGCGTGGGACTGGTTTTGAACTCTGCGGCGAGCGTGGCCGGGTCAAGCCGCTGCCCGGGTGCGTAGCGCCCCGACCGCAGGGCGCGTTTGACCTGTCCGTACACGAATACACTCTTGGAGTGGATTGCATCCATATGCTGAACTCCATGTCGGCGGATGGTTTCCTGAGTTGGTGGTACAAGGATTTTGTGTCACGCAAAGGATCGGACTTTAGCTGCCCCCGTGCCTGTCCCCATGACCAGGCCAGCTGCGATCCAGGTTTGTGCTGGGGTTCGCAATATCTTACGACCAGCTCGCTGGAAAAGGGGGAAAGGTGTTGGAGCACCAAAACGGGGTCGGGTGATCACCGCGTCGATGAGTCGGCGTGGCAACTGCCGTGACGCTGCCCGCAGCGGAACGCTGTTTGTCTCCTCTAAAGTGGAGCGGCCTCGCGGCCAACCCCGAAAGGCGGCGGTCTGCGTTACATGGAATACCTCCTCTCTGTCGAGATATCCATGCAGCGCTTGACCCTGTTTTGCAAACGTCTGCTGGCCCTGTTCGTGGACTGCATCGTGCTGACGACGATGAACGGCGTGCTGCAGCCCTTGCTGATGATCGGTTATCTCATCGCCGCATCGCCCAACCCGGGCGGTGACGCGCGCAATGGCGCGCTCGTGTCGCTGCTGCTGGGCGGACAGCTTGTTCCTGCCTTTGTCTATTTCTGGCTGTTCCATGCCTGCCGCTGGCATGCGACGCCGGGCAAGCTGCTGATGGGCATCGAACTGCGCGAAGCAGGCTCGCGACCTCTCACTACTCGCGCCATCGCGAAACGCTCCCTCTATGCGCTGTTGACCCTGTTGTCCGCCGGGCTGGGTTATGTGTGGGCGCTGTTCGATCGTCGTGGTCTTGCCCTGCACGATCATCTGGGGGCCAGCGTAGTCGTGCGCCGCGGTGTCGATGCGACCTTCGCGGTGCCTGCCGCATCGCTGGCACCGTCGGCGACGATCCTCATCGTGCTCGCCAGTTATGTGCTGTACGCCGTTGCGGTGATCCCGTGCGCGCTGGTCATCAGTCTGGTGTTGCGATGAGGACTTCCATGGTGACGACAGGCATCTTTGCGGCGCTCTTTCTGGGTGCGCTTGGCCTGAAGCAATGGGTCATGCGTATCCATCCCGCGATCCGCGCGTTCCAGGCGCACAACGACGGGTATCTTGCGCCGATGAAATGCGGGGCGTTGGTGCGCCTCCCGCCGAATCTCGCGCGCTATCCGGACGGTTCGCCCATCTACTTCGACAACGCCAGCGGAAAGGTAGTCGCACAGTGCGACAACCCCTTGGCCTGGCACTCCATCAGTCCGGCGAAGCGCGTGCGCTGTCCGCCGGCTGGGTGGACATGCGGTCCATGATGCCGGGAGAACAAATAATCGGAACACGAAGCGGGTCAGAGACATTTATAAGGTGTTTGAAGCCGACAAATGATTCTGGCCCGTTTGCCTGGGGCGCGGAAAATGCCCAAGCACTATCTCATCCATCGCTATCTATCGACAACGCAATGGTCGACACTGCGCCGCACTACGATGATGGATACGGCTATATATGTGCTTCTCTGCAACCGCCAGTTTTGTAAGTAGCGCACTGATCGCCGGCGTTGGTATCGCCACCCTCGGGTGCGTACGCGGGCATCGCAACGAATGGCTGTTTGCCTCGATCCCGTTGCTGTTTGCGTTCCATCAGTTTGCCGAAGGCGCCGTATGGCTCGCCTTGAGCGGCGACAGCGTACTCGGTGGCCTCAAGCCGTGGGGATTCGTGTACATGCTCTATGCGCAAGGAGTGTTGCCACTGCTGATCCCGCTGAGCGTCTGGCTGATCGAGCCGGGAAAATATCGTCGTCTGATGGTGCTGCCCTTTCTGGTGCTGGGCGCCGCCCTCACCGTTTACCAGCTTTGGGCGCTGCTGAATTTCGATACCGCGATCTATGCGCATGATCACAGCGTGGTCTACTCGAATCCCGCCACCAACCAAATGGCGGTCGCTGTCCTTTACGTGATCGCCACCTGCGGCTCGCTGTTCTTTTCCGGATACCGCTACATCATCGCGCTCGGCGCAGTGAACCTGGTCGGCGTGCTACTGGTGATGTGGCTCAAGCAATATGCCTTTACCTCGGTATGGTGCACCTATGCCGCCGTGGTCAGCGTGCTGATTTACTTCCATTTCAGGCGCCCCCACCACAAACGGAAACTGTTTTCGGCTGTTACCCTGCGACCATGACCAGAGCATGGAACGCCACGACGGCTCGCCGTCTCGGCGTTGCCCTTTTTGCTGTCGGCCTGCTGGCTCTGGGGGTGTGCAAGCACGGCAGCCACCTGCTCAGACCGCCGATGCCGTCGACAACCTCGCTCGCGAGTACGGTGCCCAGCTGCAGCGCTCGCTGCCAGTAGCGAAAGCATTGGGAAAATAAGGTGTCAGGATTACTTCCTGACCTAACGCCGACTGACTCGCGCGCGCCAATGTCAACAGGGAGTCACCATGTGGCAGCGCGTTCGCTTATTCTCAGGGCTTCAGCAAACAGGACAACCCAACATGAATATGCACCGCCCATGGTTCACCGCCGCGCTGGTCGTCGCAGCCGGCCTTTCCATCGCTCCCATGTCTCCCGCGCGGGCTGCCGATCCTCTCGAGGGCAATGCCGTGCCGGGCGTGTGCATGCTTTCGCGCGAGGCGGTTTTCGCGCAGGCCAAGGTCGGGCAGGCGGCGAGCCAGCGGCTGAGCCAGTTGGCGACCCAGGCCCGGTCACAACTGGACGCCCAAGGCAAGCCGCTGCAGGCAGACGTGCAGAGTTTCCAGCAGAAGGCTGCGTCGTTGAGCGAGACGCAGCGCAGTCAGCAGGGTGAAGCCCTGCAGATGCGGTCGCAGGCCTTCCAGGAGGAAGTGGACGAGCTCAGCAAGCGTATCCAGCTGACCCGTGCCAAGGTCATGCAGACCATTGGCGAGGATGCACAGCCGATCACCGCGGATGCCTACAAAAACCATCACTGTGGGCTGTTGCTGAACCGTGATGCGGTGCTGGGCGGCAACGCGACCAACGACCTCACGAGCGATGTGATCCAGGGCCTGGACCGCAAGGTCGGCACGATCAATTTCAATCTGGAGCCGTTGCCAAGCAAGACCACCAACAAGCCGTGACGTAGACGTGGGCGGGCGAAACGTTGTCAGGATCACTTCCTGATCTGACGATGTTTGACTTGCTCGTTCTCACTCCAACACGAGCCACACCATGGACCCCGGCTTCTGGCATCAACGCTGGCGCGAAGGCCGCATCGGATTCCACCAGGACAAACCGACGCCACTGCTGCTCGAGCACTGGCCGGCGCTTGAACGGGCACCCGGCAGCCAGGTATTTGTACCGCTGGCCGGCAAGTCGCTGGACCTCGCCTGGCTGGCGGCGCAGGGCCACCGCGTGCTGGGGGTGGAGCTGTCGCCGCTGGCGATCGCGCAGTTCTTCGTCGAGCATGGCTTGACGCCGCAGGTGCACGATTCGCCTTATGGCCGCCACCACCGGGCTGGCGATGTCGAACTGATCTGCGGCGATGTCTTCGGCCTCGACGCCGACGTCCTGGCTGATTGCGCGGCGGTTTACGACCGCGCCGCGCTGATCGCGTTGCCGCCGCCGCTGCGCCGTCGTTATGTGCACGAGCTGCATGCGCTACTGCCTGCCGGCTGCCGCGGCCTGCTGATCACGCTGGAGTATCCGCAACACGAAAAGCAGGGGCCGCCGTTCGCCGTGCCGGAAACCGAGGTGCGCGATCTGTATGATCGCGACTGGCGCGTGGAGACCCTGGAACGCTGCGATATCCTCGCGCAGCAGCCGGGCTTCGTCGCCGAAGGGGTGAGCGCGCTGGAGACGGTGGTCTACCGGTTGTCGAAGAGATAAGTGGCTAAGGCTAAAGGAATAGTGCACGCATGATGTGGTCGTTCTTCCATGAAAGGGATCAGAGACATCGATCGGGCATTCGAAGCCAACAGATGTCTCCCAACTTTTCCTGGTCTCTCTTGCTCGAATTCATTTTGCCGAACCGATACTTGGCGGACAGGGGTAGTTATGAAAAAGTTTCTCTCGATTCTTGGTGGTATCTTTCTTCTGATCGTTGTGGTCGCCGTGGTGTTTATCGGTATCGGTGTCTATCAGGGGAACAAACTCGACAAGTCCAGCAAAGCGTACGTCGAGGCAAACATTCGACCCATTGTTTCGACATGGTCGAAAGACGAGCTGGTGAAACGCGCATCTCCGCAACTGCTGGAGATCATCAACAAGTACCCTGACCAGCTTGATCAGCTGTTCAAGAAGCTATCGAAGCTTGGCGCCCTGCAAAGCCTGGGGGAGCCGAAGGGTCAGTCGCTTGTCGCTTACACCAACAGCACGGGCAAGGTTGTCAGTGCCGCGTACACGGAGACCGCCAAGTTTGATAACGGCAACGCGGACATCAGCATCCGACTGATTCAAGTGGACGGACAGTGGCAGTTCCTGCTCTTCAACGTGAACTCACCTTTGATGCTTCAGTGAGTGAGGGTTGCAAAACGAAAGCAGAGCTCTGAGCGCACTTTTCAACTCTGCCCTGTGTTAGTCGCCGTGGTGATGACCCTGTCCCGCCCTCGACGAGGGGCTGCATTCCGAAGGAGCCTTCCATGAAAGCTGTCGCTGCCCTGCTGGCGCTGATGTTGACCTTGACCTGTACTGTCCGCGTGCACGCAGCAGACCCTGGCCCGACGCTTGTTTCACGCGAGTACACCGACGTGGTGGCGCCGGCCGAGCAGGTGGCCTACGAGGCTGGCATCAAGGCCTACAACCAATGCCTGCGCGAACACGACTTCAAATACAGTTGGACCGCCTGGGTCCACGAGACCGGCGACACTTTCAGCTACTCCTACACCACCGACCTGCTGCCCTGGGCGGCCTTCGATGCCATGCACGCGGCGGCACACGCTTGCGACCCTGTGCTTCGATCGAGTGTGAACCCGCATCTCAAGAGCGAGATGGGCGGATTCACGCAGATGCTTCCTGAATTGAGTCACCTGTCGAAGGGCCAGCATGCAAACGAGCCCCTCCTCGAGGTCAACAACATCAAGCTGAAACCTGGGCACGAGCCAGAGGAAACGTTCGTCGACGTGATGCAGAAGGTCACTGCGGCGGCTGAGAAAACCCATTGGAACTATTACTACGCCATCAGCGCGGTGCGTGACACCGACAGCAATACCCCCAACTTCACCCTGGCGATCTCTTCCAGGAGCTGGGCCGAACTGGGCACGGAGCCCGAGACCCCGATGTGGGCCATGGTTGCGACGGTCTATGGCAAGGACACCGCGCAGGCTATGCGTAAATCGCTCAATGACGCGCTCGATTACGAGACCAACTACATCAAGAGTTACAGCGCCGAGCTGTCCTACAAGGCGTCCGACAAGTAACGGCGTCGCTCTGGAACCCGGACCCGAGAATTGGAGCGGCGGCAAAGGGGCGCGAACATTTTCCGCAATGCCGGGCCACGGCGCGCGCCATCGGCTGCTAACCTGCGCTCATGATCAGAGCATGGAACGTCACGACGGCTTGCCGCCTCGGCGTGGCCCTTCTTTTAGCCGTCGGCCTGCTGGCCCTGGGCGGGTGCGCCACTGCGCCGCCCCGTAACAGCCAGAGTATCTGCCGGGTCTTCGAGCAGTACCCGAGCTGGTACCGCGATGCCCGCGCGGCGCAGGAGCGTTGGGGCACCCCGGTCAATGTGCTGATGGCATTCGTGCAGCGGGAATCCGACTTCCGCGAGAAGGCCCAGCCGGCCCGGCCGCATTTCCTGTTCATCCCGCTGCCGCGCCGGTCCAGCGCCTATGGCTACGCGCAGGCGCAGGACCCGGTGTGGCAGGAGTATCTGAAAGCGAACGGCCGCTGGTTCAAGAGCCGCAAGAACATGAACAACTCGCTCGATTTCCTTGGCTGGTACACCGACCGCATCCATCGCGAGCTGGGCATCTCCAAAGGGGACCCGAGACACCTGTATCTGGCCTACCACGAAGGTATCGGTGGCTACCGTGGCGGCCAGTGGCAGCATGATCGCCACTTGCTGCAGACCGCCGATGCCGTCGACAACCTCGCGCGCGAGTACGGCGCCCAGTTGCAGCGCTGCCGGTAGCGAAAACGGGGGTCAGCGTGCTTGCTGCGGCCGCGAGAGGGATGGGGCGGGGCGCCATCGGCGGCGCGAATCATACGTACGCTGCATCCCTGCTCAATCAAACGGTCTAAGTACAAACGCGTAGGCAATAGCCTCCATGCGTGGCTGACGGCCGACGGCTAGTGCTTGCGTGTTATGGAGCCGGCGCTGGCGCGGCGCTAGCTTCCGCAACGCGTCGCACGTCGCGTGCGCGTTGCTGAAGTTCGTCCTTCACATCATACGATCCGCCACGCCAACGGAGCACTGCTCGTGACGGGTCATGCACCCCTCTTGGAGAGCTGCCGTGTACGACTATTTCTTTGCTGGCAATCAATACATCCGCGTCACTCGCGACGATACGGGGCCGGGCGTCGTGGATGCCGGTTATCCGCGAACCATTTCACCCAACTGGGGCTGGGGTTCGTTCGGCGCCAACGGTATTGACGCGGCGCTGTATAGCGGCTCGAAGTGCTATTTCTTTTCGGGCAAGGAATACATTCGCGTGACGCGCGGGGTGACCGGGCCAGGCACGATCGATCCGGGTTACCCGCGGCCGATTGCACCCAACTGGGGCTGGGGCACGTTCGGCGCCAATGGCATCGATGCGGCGCTGTACAGCAATTCGAAGTGCTATTTCTTTTCGGGCAAGGAATACATTCGTGTGACACGCGGCGAGACCGGCCCGGGCACGGTGGATGCGGGCTATCCGCGACCGATCTCGGTGTGGGGTTGGGGCTCATTCGGTGCGAATGGAATTGATGCTGCGCTGTATAGCGGGTCGCGCTGCTATTTCTTTTCCGGCGACCAGTACATCCGGGTCACGCGCGCCGACGAAGGTGCGGGCACGGTGGATGCCGGCTATCCCAAATCCATTTCGCCGAACTGGGGCTGGGGAAGTTTCGGCAGCAAGGGCATTGGCGCGGCGCTCAACAGTGGCGGCCCGTATGCGGCTATCCCCGAACAAGGCTTGGGCAGCAATTCGAATTACTTCCTGTACAGCCCCGCCCAGCCCGTGTTGGAGGGCGCTGTCAGCAAGGAGAGGATCCGCGTGGGCCCCGGGCTTCCGGTGTTCACCTCGTGCAATCATTTGCGCGGGCTCTCGGTGCACATCATCGTGGACACCGACATCACCGGCACCAACGGCTTCGGTTTCCAGATCAACGCGTACTCGGCCAGGGGTGACTACGTCGGTGCGCAGCAGTACGTGGTGCTGCTCATTCCGAACAACAGTTCGCCCAGCCTGACGTGTGTGGTGTGCAACTTTCATGACAAGCAGGAGCCGTTGATCAATATTCAGCCCTGGCTGGCCAACCTGCCGACCAATACGCTGCCCGCCGGGTACCAGATCATCATCACCTTGTTGAACGACGCGGCCGACAACATCACCGGAGCGACCTATGTGGTGATCGACAACCACGGCCATACCATCGGCAACAAAACCATTTCACTGAGCGATCAGCCTGCTGAGAACCTGGCGCCCATCGTCGCCTTCCAGGTCAACTTCGTGGGCGACATCAATGGCGCCACCACCACGCTCGCCTCCGGCGCGGGCACCATGACCTACACCGCTTCCAACCTGATGTCGGTGTTGAATACCGAGCCGGCGTGCGTGGACTGGACCTACAGAACGGTGGAGGCCGCCAACAGCATGTACAGCCTGCTGCCTGACACGCCGAGCGACGGCTTCACCCAGTCGTTCGGTTTAAGCGTGGACGGCAAAGTGATCCACAGTATCGGCGCGGTCCAGCACAAGTTGACAGCTCGATAGTTGCGCTCAGCGGCGTGATCGACATTTCTCTTCGAAAAAGCCGGGCCAGCTCACTCTGACTCCTGTTCCGACCGTTCAACGTGCTGAGCCTGCCGAGCCATTGGAATTGGGTATGCCGCTATTGCGAGCCAGAAGTGCAGTCTTGCCCATTACTAAACTCCAACGTTCCACATTGTTGACATGTGCGTTGCCGTATCCTTGGCTGCGCGCCAGAAGTGACCGTGGGCGTGCCGGGGATGTTCTGGAGTGTTCCACTGGCTGTGGGGAATGGCCCAGGACCACATTTGTTCGACTGAAAGGGGTGAGAACATGAAACGTTTATTGAAGGTGGCGCTTGCCGTCTGCGTTCTGTCGTTTGCATTCATCACGTCTGCTCACGCACAGGCGACGCGAACCTGGGTATCTGGCGTGGGCGATGACGCGAACCCATGTAGCCGCACTGCGCCATGCAAGACATTTGCCGGGGCCATATCCAAGACCGCGGCCAGCGGTGAAATCGACGCACTCGATCCGGGTGGCTTTGGTGCGCTGACTATTACGAAGGCCATCACGATCGATGGTGGTGGGCAACTGGCTGGCGTGCTGGTCTCCGGCACCAACGGCATAACCGTCAGTGCCGGAGCCACTGACACGGTCGTCCTCCGCCATCTCGCATTCAGCGGTATTGGATCGGGTCTGGACGGTGTCCAGATCACCAGTGCCGGCAATGTGGTCATCGATCACTGCACGTTCCAGGGATTCACCGTCAACAACATCGAGGTCAGCCTTGCGAACAGCGGTTACGTGCTGGTGCAAGACTCCACGATCACCGGTGGCGACAAAGGCATTGTCATTACCGCGACTACCGGTCCGGGCCCGGTCTCGGCGCTCGTGAAAAACGTTACTATCCAGGGGACGCGCATCGCACTGCAGACACTGCGTGGCCATATCGACGCCACTCATTCAACCATTCAGAACAGCCTTGGTTATGGTGCCATAGCCAGCGTAGGCTCCATTGGTCTGGAGGACAGCATCTTTTCCGGCAACGGGACCGCGATACAGGCTCAGCCGGGTGGCCAGGTCAACATCTCCAATGTCGACATGTTCAACAACACCGCAGGTATCGGTGCGGGCGGCGGCTATGTGGGGTCCGCACTCAACAACCACCAGTTCAACAGCACCACGCCCGGCGCACCAACCGGGACGATGCTGACTCAATAGCTTCAGGTCGCTGCCCTGATCATCCGGCATCCGCTGCGGAACACTGCAGCGGATGCTTTCAACAAGGGTGCCAGGTAGATTTCCCCCGCCAAAAAATTCCTGAACCCTGTTCCTGTTGTGGTTCATATCGATTTCTTTGGGAGAACTGCCGAATCGTTGCGCTTTGCGGCGCGATGCATGGTCAGTGGCTGGCAGTGGTAGTTGCCTGCGTCCCGTTTCAAGAAAACGGGGCAGCTCGGATTCACTTATCATGGATCCATGGCGCGGGAAGCAGCAATGATCGAAGGCTCATGCCACTGCGGTGCGGTGCGATGGCAGTTTGACGGCCGGCCCGATGGGGCCACGGCCTGCAACTGCACGGTCTGCCGCCGCTACGGTGTGCTCTGGGCTTACGACTACGTGGATGAAGGCATTCGCGTCGTAGGGCATACACAGGCCTACGTCCGCGGCAATGCGATCGAATTCCATTTCTGTCCGGTTTGCGGCTGCGTGGTGTGCTGGCGCGGCCGTGAGACGGATGCAGCGGGGCGCCGCCGCACCGCCGTCAACCTCCGTTTGGCTGAGCCCGAAGCCGTGGCGCAGATTCCCATCGACCATTTCGATGGGCTCGACACATTCGATGACCTGCCGCGCGACGGCCGGTGTGTCGCTGACTATTGGTTCTGATGCGCATCCGAGTGAACTGCAGTGTGAGCGATGGGCTTGGTATGCACCATGGATGAGCGCAAAGGTGTTCCCGGCTGGGTGGTCATTGCATCCATTGCCTTGATTAGCTTGCTCGCGCTGGCGGCGCTTTATGCGCCGCGCTTCAGGCATCCCAGAGTGGTGCCCAAAGTGATCCCGACGGCGCATCCGATCATGCCCACGGTCGATGTGTGGCTCAGCACAGAGGATCGCCGGCTGCGTCTGGCCCAGCAGCCCGGTCTTGTGATGAGCGCCCGCCAGTCGGCACCCGCCGATGTGGTCATCGACATCAACACGAAATATCAATCCATGGTCGGCTTCGGGGCGGCGATGACGGATTCGTCGGCGTGGTTGCTTCAGGACAAGCTGAATGGGGCCCAGCGCAGTGCGCTCTTGCTCGAAATGTTCGGGCCGCCGCCCAACCTCAATTTGAACATGATGCGCCTGACCATCGGCGCCTCGGATTTCTCGCTGCAGCAATACACCCTGGATGATCTTCCCTTTGGCCAGGTCGATCCAACCTTGCAGCACTTCAATGTCGTCGCCAATTCGCTTGAGGTGATACCGACCGTACGCGAGGTCCTGTCCGTCAATCCGCAGTTGCGCATCATCGCCTCGTCATGGAGCGCGCCGGCGTGGATGAAGGACAGCGAAAACCTGATTGGCGGTGCCTTGCTGCCGCAGTACGAAAGCACGTACGCGGACTATCTCGTCAAGTACCTCGACACCTACCGTGGTTACGGCATCCCCATCTTCGCCTTGAGCCTGCAGAATGAGCCGGGCTTCATACCGGTGACTTACCCGGGCATGGATTTACCTGCGGCCACGCGGGCGCGCATCATCAAGCAGTATCTCGGCCCGGCGTTGGCAAGCCGCAACGCAAAAACACGCATTCTCGAGTGGGACCACAACTGGGACCAGCCGGAGCAACCCTTGAGCGTGCTGGCCGACCCCGATGCGGCGCGGTATATCGATGGCGTGGCCTGGCACTGCTACAACGGCAGCCCGTATGCTCAGAGCAAGGTGCATCATGCGTACCCCAAAAAGGACACCTACATCACCGAGTGTTCGGGCGGCGACTGGGCGTCAAGCGCAAACGGCGAGCTGCTTTGGTTTACGCGCGACCTGCTGCTCGCCGGGATCAGGCAGTGGGCGCGTGGTGTGGTGTACTGGAACCTGGCACTCGACGAGCAGCATGGCCCGCACTTCGGTGGGTGTGACGCCTGCAAGGGCGTAGTTACCATTGACTCGCACACCGGCGAAGTGAGTCGCAACGATGAGTACTACGCGTTCGCCCACTTCAGTCGATTCGTCTTGCCTGGTGCCTTCCGGGTGGGATCGACCGAGACCGACAAGGGCCTCGACAATGTGGCATTCCAGAATGTCGCTGACGGATCGATCGTGCTGGTGATGGTAAACAGCAATACGAGCGAGCGTCGTGTCTCCGTGACGCAGGGCCAAACCGGTTTCGAATATACGTTGCCACCGGAGAGCGTGGCGACTTTCGTATGGAACCCGGATCAGACGCATGTATGGGTGCGACGGGTTCTTGGCTGGTTGAAAAGCGTCCGCTAACGAGCGGGGCGATCGGCGGGTGCAAACTGCGGGTGCAAGCTGATTGAATGATGCCAGTGTTCTGACAGGCGCCTTTTCTCCAGCGAGAGGATCGCATGATGTGCTCAAACTCCAGTCTGCTTCGAAACGTCGTCGCCACGGCGATGCTCCTTGCGGGCAGCGTCGCGCTTCCGCTTTGCGCACAGACAGTACCTGCCACGCAGAGTCCGAAGGTCGTGGTGATCAGTCTGGACGCCTTCGGTGCGGCCAGCCTGCATGAGCCGGAGCTACCCGCACCGACGCTGCAAGCGTTGATGCAGCGCGGCGCTTATGCGGTTGCCATGCAGTCGATCAATCCCACCATTACCTGGCCCAACCACACCGCCATGGTCACCGGTGACGACGCGAGCCTGCATCACGTGCTGGTCAACGGGCTCATCGTCAACCAGCGCACCGCCACGCCACCGAGGATCGAGATGTGGGTACCGAAATCGCGGCTGGTCGCGGTCCCCACCGTCTACGATGCCGCGCACAAGGCGGGTCTCACCACGGCACAGGTGGACTGGGTCGCCATCGAAGACGCACCGGGCATCGACTGGCAATTCGCCGAGCGCCCCGATCCCGCCGGTGCCATCGAGCAGGATCTCGTGCAGCAGGGCGTGATCACCCATGACCAGCTCGTGCATTTCGGCGAACCATCCCAGGCCTGGCGGGATCGCATGTATACCCGCGCGGCGATCGACATCATCCAGAAGCATCACCCCGACCTGCTGTTGCTGCATCTGCTGTCGCTCGACAGCATCGAGCATGAGACAGGTTTCGGTAACGACTCGGGGCGCAATACGATTGCCTTTCTCGATGACCGCGTAAAGGATGCCATCGACGCGGTGCGCGCCGCCGGAGAGCTCGACCGCACGACCTTCATCATCGTCTCCGACCACGGTCAGCAGAGCGTTCACCAGCTCTTGCACCCCAATGTCCTGCTCAAGCAAGCCGGCCTGCAGGCCGCTTCGGCGACCCAGCCCAGCTATAGCATCGTTGACGGGGGTTACGCCCTGGTCTTCCAGCAGCATGCCACGGAGGCTTCGACCAAGGAGTTGAAATCGCTCTTCGCGGGCAGGCCCGGCATCCGCTCGGTACTGACTCCCGCCGAGGCGGCGAAGGTAGGATGGCCGACGCCGGCACAGAGCGATCAAGCGCCTGACCTTCTGCTCTACACCGCAGACGGCTACGCCTTCCGTGATGGCAGCACGGGCGATTATCTGACACCGACCAAGGAAGTCGGCGACCACGGCTACCCCAACTCGGACCCCCTCATGCAGGGCATTTTCATTGCGGCGGGTTTCGGCATTCGGCCCAAGGGTGAAATCCCGGCCTTCCTCAATGTCGACATCGCACCGACGATCGCGCAGCTCCTGCACGTTTCCCTCGGTACGGTCCAAGGCAAGCCGCTGACGGGAATTTTGGAATCACCTGACCGCGTGGGCAAGTAGGTAGGTCCGACGTCAATGAAGCCGGCGCCCTTAGCAAAATCGGGGGCCAGAGTGAGTTGGCCCTGGTTTCGAAATCACCACCGAACCGAGGCAGATAAACGCCCGGCCGGTGATGGAGTGGCCTCGGTGGTGCTATTCGTTCGCTTTGAGAATCTTCTCGATGTCTTCCAGGGTCGAGTTGGTCAGCGTCTTGGTCAACTCGCCGGTGAGGCGTTTGCTCGTCTCCGCGTGCAATTGGGGGCGGATCTCGCCCATCGTCTTCGGATCGGCGATAAGAAACAGATGCTCGAACTCCTGCTTCAACGCGGCAGCATTCAGTCGATGGACCAGTTGCTTGGCGAAGGTGGCTTCATCGGTCTGTTCGGGGCTTGCTTCAGGCGGCCGGTGACCTGATGGTCCCTGGCCTTGTTCGTCAACCACATCCGGCTTGATGAGATCGTCCTGCTTCAACTGCAGTGCGTCCTGCTTGCCGAGGTTATGGAACAAACGTGCCTGGGTACCATCGGCAACGACGACCCAGGTACCGGTAGGAATCTTGTGCATCGGTCTCTCCTTCAATCCATCGTGACGCAGCAAAGTGTTGCGCCAGCTCACTGACCCTAACTGTCTCGACGTGATGAGCCTGATAACGGCATCCGCCAGCAGTCAAAGCGGGTCGGGGTAATTAAGGGCGGCGCTACAAGGGGCGCGCTTTGATCAGGGTCAACGTCAGTAGTATCGGCGCCGTTTCAGACCAGTGCTAAAGTGCTTCGCCTTCCCTTGACGCCACGGCAGAGCGAGCAACCTGATGACGACCAACGCACCCTATCCGATCGGTAAGCCCGGACTTCCCTGGGGCGCGGCAGAAGTATCGGCGTGGCTGTCACGCCAGACTCCCCAGCGCAGCTACGCAGCGGATGTACTGAGCATGATCGAGAAGCTGCGCTCGCGCTTCGATGTGTCGGAGTACGGCCGGCTGGATTACGCGCCTGACAGCTACCCGCTGTTCGCGATCAAGAGCCGTGACTGGCGCGACGAGCTGCCCATCGTGCTGGTGACCGGCGGCGTGCATGGCTATGAAACCAGTGGCGTACACGGGGCGCTGCAATTCGTCGACCAGCATGCGGAGAACTATGCAGGTCGGGCCAACCTCATCATTGCACCTTGCGTCAGTCCCTGGGCCTACGAGCGGATTCATCGCTGGAACGCGGATGCGCTCGACCCGAACCGCTCGTTCCGCGAGAACAGCCCGGCGCAGGAGTCGGCGGCGCTGATGCGCCTGGTCGCGCCGTTCCGCGATCGCGTGCTGGTGCATATCGACTTGCATGAAACCACCGACAGCGACGAGTCCGAGTTTCGCCCGGCGCTAGCTGCCCGTGATGGCGTTGATTACGAGGCGGGTGAAATCCCCGACGGCTTCTATCTGGTCGACGACAGTGAACATCCGCAACCGGCGTTCCAGCAGGCGGTGATCGCGGCGGTGGCGAAGGTCACCCACATTGCGCCGGCCGATGCCAGTGGCGAGATCATCGGCTCGCCCGTAGTCGCGCCAGGGGTCATCGAGTATCCGCTTGCAAAGCTCGGCCTTTGCGCAAGCATCACCGGCGCAACCTATAAGACCACCACCGAGGTCTATCCCGACAGCCCGCGGGCAAGTGCCGAGCAATGCAACGCCGCGCAGGCGGCAGCGGTGTGTGCGGCGATCGATTTCGCGTTGGCGCAGCCTGCAAGGGCTTAAGTCGAGCGGTCTTGAAGCAGGCAACCGCAGCATCAGACTGCACTTTCGTCTGCTATAAAGCGACCTTGCACGTCGACAACGTCAACTCGCAAGTCAACCGACCAGGGAAAGGAACCACATGTCCAAGATCCGCATGCAGTGCACATCAGCAATTACCGGCCTTCTGCTGGTGCTCATCATGGCACTTCCCGCAAGTGCACAGACCTCTACTATTGCGGCTACCCAGGCGGTCCGCCCCAATGGCATTGGAATCCTTCCTCTTCCGCTGTTACCTCGGCCGCCGCCCGACATAAACCTGTACACCACGTACTCCTTTGGCAATCCAGCATCCATAACCTGGGTGGTCTGCGGTAGAACGACTGAAAGCGAAGGCTGCTATGACTCTGGAAGCATGGGACCCTTCGGTCACGCCGGTGCCATCATCGAAGGCAACGAGGTAGTTAACAACAATACGGTCACACGCAACGTCTATGTGGTGGATGACGCGGCGGGTAGCGGGGCAGGTGTGACGTTGTATGTCTACCAGAAGACTGATGCCGTGACATCTTCGTTTGACACAACGACCATAACTCTGACCAATACGGTCGCCCTTCCACTTACTGGTGGAGCCAATGTAACGACCTACATGGCCGCCAATGCCGGCTACCTCTTCATCGGAACCAACCTCAGCCAAGGCGCTGTCGAGGTTCAAAAAGCCGGTTTGTCCATCGGAACAATTGGCGGGTTCTCGCCACCGATGAATGTGTCGGCCATTACGGCCAACAAATATGGTTACGTGACGGTGAACTTCGGGGGTGCTGGCGGTGCCAGCGGTTTCTACGCTTTTGGCCCCAATGGTGGCTCTGTCGAAGATGGTGGCGGAAACGAAAATGTGGTCGATACGATGAACGCGATTTCCACTGCAAACCTTGGGGCCAATGGCAGCAGCGAGATTTCCGCATCAAGAATGCAGATTCGATTCAAGAAAGCAGCACAGGGCACGACTGGGAACTGAGCGGTTCCAATCAAGCCACATCTTTAGTTCTGAAAAGCAATGGCGCCGCTATCATGCGGCGCCATTGTCATTTTTGCTGACCGAAAAAGGGGAGCAGAAGGCGGTGTGCACTTTTCTGCAAAGTTGATTGTGCTTAGGTGCTCTTGATGCGGGGATGGCCGTGGCCTTCGGTTTACGCGTGCGCGCCCTCGGGAGCGATTCGCGTTGCATGGCGGGAACCCAGCCCCGACGCCACGATGTCATGCACCTGCGCCGCCAGCACCTTGCGATCGACGTCGGGCGGGATCGCGATCGGTGGATGGAACACCACCCGCACCACCGCGCCGGACCGACGCAGGAATTGTCTGACGTGTGCACCGGCTTCCATGTCGCTGTGGAACGCGTAGCCGTCGCGGTCGCCGCCCATCGACAGCGCGCGTCCATCGACGGAGCGGATGTCCAGGGTAAACGGCTGCAGCGTCCACGTCTGTCCCGCTGCCTGCGGACCCAGGAACAGCGAGAACAGGCTCGACTTGAACGGTGCCACCCGCTCACCGGAGGATGTGGTGCCTTCCGCGAACAACACCAGGTCATGGTCTGGGCGCATTTGCGCGGCGAGGTTCGCCGCTACATTGGCCGCGTCGCGCCGGCGGCGACTGATGAACAGCGTCTGCCCAAGCTCACCGACGAAGCGCATGCCGGGCCAGCGCTCCATGTCGTCCTTGGCGATGAAGCGTGCGCGCAGCAGGCTGCCCAGCAGCACGATGTCGTAGTGTGAGATATGGTTGCCGACGAAGACCGTGCCGCCGCCATCGCGTGGTGTGCCGACGACCTCGGCGCGAATCCCGAGTGCCCGGCGCAGGCAGCCGAACCACCAACGCGGCAGCACGAAAGCCGTCCGCCCGCGGGTGAAGCGCATCAGCACCCACTGCAACGGCATGAGCACCACGCTCGCCAGCAGCATCGCCGCGAGCTTGATCCCGGCGCGCAGCGAGGCGAGGGCGGCGCCGGGGGAGTGGTCTGTCGTGTCGATGCTCATGCAGGAGATACGTTCGATGGGATGACGGAGGATGCAGGTGGTGGGACGATAACCGGGGCAGAACTCGTTATCGAAAAGCCGCCGGGAAGTTGAGGGCCGTGGGATCCGCGTGGTATTGCTGGAGTATCCGGCTGAAGCATGCGTGATGGCGATGATGGAAGATAGCTGGATCAATACCCGTTATCACCTTGGAACAATAAGCCAACCGGATGTCGATCCCATGAAAGTCAGGCCACTCGACCCCACCGATGCGCGGGCCTACCAAAGGCTCCGGCTCCTGGCGCTGCAGGAAAGTCCGACGGCTTTCAGTGCAAGCCATGCTGACGAGGCTGGCCGAACCATCGATGAAGTGGCTACACGAATCACACCGGCTGCCGATGGATCCATCTGTACCTTGGGCATCTTCGAGGGGGATGAGTTGGTCGTGTTCGTAGCCGTTATCCACCCGCAGCGAGAGAAGGTGCGTCATGGCGCTGAGCTGGCCGGCATGTATGTTGCCCCAACATTCCGTCGTCGTGGATTCGGAAGCGCATTGCTGGAGGGTGCCGTAGCCCACGCCCGATCCATCGCTGGTGTTCGCCAGATCAAGCTTGGCGTCAACGCCACCAACGCCGAGGCCAGGGCGCTGTACCAGTCGATCGGCTTCGCAAGCTATGGCGTGGAGCCGGATGCGCTGCAAGTCGACGGTACGTTTTACGGCGAAGAACGCTATGTGCTTCGGCTGGATCATCTAGCCTGACAAGCTGCGCACGACACAACCCTTTCCTGGGTCGAGGCAAGAGGTAGGTCGAAATCCGATATCGCAAGGTTCGTGGCAATTGGCAGCTTGAGTCACGCATCAGCGTCAGATAATCGGGTAAGGGCACATTATCGCGTTGCCGCAGATACCAGCTATAGTTTTTGAAAGTTTGTTGAGTTGTGTGGTTTGGCTTGATATGTAGCTTATGGACAAACGCGACGTGCCGAGCACGTTGAGACATAAACTAAGGAACAGGGGAAAAGGGATGAAGCGATTGTTTTCAGTGCTTATGGCGCTGGCCTTGGCGTGCACGGCAATGACAGCAGTGGCGCAAAGCGGTGCGTATGCGCAACTACCTTGGCAGAAGGGTCCGGTCACGGTGCAGTTGGGCAGCCATGCATCGTTGAAAGTACCCGAGGGTTATGCATTTCTGGATGCCAGCGGTACCAAGGCATTCAATGAGCTCGCGCACAATCCGCCCAGCGACAAGGATCAGTACACGCTGGCGTGTCAAGAATGGGTGGCCTATTTCTCGTACGAGGATGTTGGCTACGTCAAGGATGATGAAAAGATCGACGCCGATGCCATTCTCGAGAACATCCGCAATGGCACCGCCGAGGCCAACAAGGAGCGGCGCGCGCGTGGCTGGGATGAGATGAGCATTCTTGGCTGGAGTGCCAAGCCCGAATACGACACCCAGCTCAAGTCGCTGACCTGGTCAATCCTTGGTCAGGACGAAGGCACGCATCGGAAGGTGGTGAATTACAACGCCCGGCTGCTGGGTCGCCGCGGTGTGATGGATGCGGTGGTGGTGACTGCGCCCGACAAGATCGCCGCAGCCATCGACGATTTCAAGAGTCGGGTAACCGGCTTCCAGTTTGCACCGGGTGAAACCTATGCCGAGTATCAGCCGGGTGATCACGTGGCAGCTTACGGCTTGGCGGCCTTGATCACTGGTGGCGCCGTCGCGGTGGCTGCGAAAAAAGGTCTGTTCACCGTGATCGGAGGCTTTCTGGTGGCGGCCTGGAAATTCCTGCTGGCAGGCTTCGTCGCGTTGAGCACCCGGTTCAAGTCGTTATTCAAGAAAAAAACGGGCTGATGACGCTTCACGATCACTGGTGGCTGATGGCGGGCATCGTGGCGCTGTATCTGTACGACTCCGCCTTGCTGCTGTTCCACAACGAGATCGTGCTGGAGACGAGGCGCAGCGGTTGCCTCGTCTCTGGCGGCGCGGCGATGGAGTTTCGCGGCAGGCACCCGTATCTGCCGAATCCGCTGTGCCCGCACCGCCCACTGGTTCGCTTGAGCTGGTCGGTGGACGAGCCGCTTGACGGGAGTGCACACCGCATACGCTGGCGGCGCATCAAGCTGGCGCTGTCATCGATTGCACCATGGGCATGGATGCTGTTCGGCCTTTTTTTTGTCGGCCTTCCCGGCGTACTGTGCTTCGGCACGGACGCGTTGCTGCTGGGCTGGCTGGTGCTCACCTATCTGACCATTATTGCGATGCTTGGACAGGTCTGGGTGCGGCGAAAGGCATTGAACCTGTCGGGTAGAGCGATCGCTGCGTTGAGCCTCGACGTGCTGCTTTGCGCACCCTTCGCGATCAATATGGTCAGGAAGATCAGTTTGCGGCAGGTCCATTCCTCCGGTCTGTATGCGTTCGCGTCGTCAACGCTATCCGCTGCGGAAAAAGCCGTGCTGTGCGAAATACTGCGTGGAAGAATTCAGGCCAGTCTGGATTTTCAGGAGCCGAACAGCGGCGCCAGCCATGCGCTGCGCGCCTACCTTAAAAATTTCGAGGATGGCATCCCGTGACCCTTACACAGATCGTTGTCATCGTGGCGGGTTTGCTATTCGGCTACCGCCTCGTCAGCCATATGCTCTCGCCGGGTGACGGCGACAAGAGCAGGCAGCCGCCAGGCTCGCCCAACAATGGCGCCGCTGCGAACGATCCGCATGGACGTTCGTACGAGTCGGCATGGAGTAGCGCGCCACCTGCACCTGTGGCACCAATCGCCTGGTATCAGACGCTGGGTGTCAGTGAGTCCGCAAGCCTGGAGGAAATCGATCACGCCTATCGGGTACAGATCAGCCAATACCATCCCGATAAAGTGGCCAATCTCGGCGAAGAGATCCGCCAGCTTGCCGAGACACGATCGAAGCAGATCAATGCTGCGTATGACATTGCCATTCGGCTTCGCCGTCGCTAGATGCAAAAGTATGTAGATGCAGGCGTTCGGGAAATCAGGTGTCTGGGTGCACGTTCTCCGAACTTTCTCCACACTGTTTTCTCCCTTGATTCCAGAAAACTCGCCTGATGCTTCGAGATGTTACATCCGCTGATTTTCCCGCGATCCTCGCTCTCAACGAGGCCTTCGTGAGCGTGCTCAGTCCGCTCGACGACGCACGTCTGGCGCACCTGCATGCGCAGGCAGCGCTGCACCGCGTGATCGAGCGGGCCGGCCGGATCGAGGCGTTCCTGCTTGTGTTCCGCGAAGGGGCGGACTACGACAGCCCGAACTATCGATGGTTTATGCAGCACCATGCGCGCTTCCTGTATGTGGATCGCATCGTGGTTGCCGGCGGCACGCAGGCGCGAGGCGCCGGGACGCGGCTCTATCGCGAGGTATATGCGCTGGCGTTGCGGGATGGTGTGCCGTTGATCACCTGCGAGTTCGATATCGAGCCGCCCAACCCGGCGTCCGAAAGATTCCACGCAAGGTTGGGGTTTCGTGAGGTCGGCCGCCAGCAGCTCGACGGCGGCAGAAAGACGGTCTCGCTGCAGGCGCTCGATGTCGCTGCAGGCAACACGCCGCTGGGAAAGCTCGACTTCGGCTGACGGTATCTTCGCGGCACGCGCTGCATCTGCTGTCCGGTTGTCCGACCCTGCGTTGCCGGCTGTCCGCGGACAATCCAGCGAGAAGGTTGGCACTTCAATCTTCTTCGAAACATCAATGACTTATGACGTACAAATGGATTGGCACGGCGATTGCTCTAGTTACAGCACAGGGCACCTTGCCAATCACGGAGACACGTCATGAAATTCGAATCACAGATCCTGGCCGCACTGTTCGTTGCCTGCTTCGGCGTTTGCGCACTGGTCATGGGCGCCATGCTGAAAACCACGCCGACCCCGGTGCAGCTGGCCAGCACGAGCAAGGTGGCTGCCATTGTTCTGGTCGCGCCGGCAAGCTGCACGCTGCCCACCGATGGCGCGAGCTGCGCACGCGGCAACGATTGATGTTGCTCGAGGACGACGGGCTCGGCCGCTGGAAACCATGACTTGGAGTGCAGCTTTGCAGGCAGGCGCTATTGCCTCAGCAAAGGCCTATGCTGCCTGGGCGATCACGCCAAGAGGTTTCAGTCATGGCCACTGTCTCCGGCAAGACCAGCAATGGATGCACTTACGAAGCGGATTACCACCCGGCGAGTGCCGGTCGCGTGCAATGGTCAGCGACCTTCCGCCATAACGGTGATTACGCAGGCATGCGGCATGGTTGCGTGCATGACATGCTCGGTGTGGACACTGCCAGCGTCGATGATGCGATCAAGCTCGACATCGAGGCGACCTGGACGCAGGCTACGTGACGTCGGATTCAGGGCTGCGGCCAAACAGGCTGGCTCCGCACTTTCTTGCGGTTACGCGGTATCCCGGTAGCGCTGCGTAGCAGCGAAAGTGGCGGGCGAGGGCCGATGGAGAGGCTACCTTGGACAAGCAACTTCAGGCGACTCGCTTTGGATATTTGGCGTAGGTGTTTGCTGCAATATTCATCTGGCATTATCGGTAGCGATACGATGCTCATTCCCTCACAACCCGCACGGAGAACGTCATGGGAATTCTGGATGTCGCAGGTGAAATTGCAGGTGCTGTGGTCGCTGTCGAAGGCGCAGAAAAGCTCGATCCGAATGCAGGTCTGCTGACGAAAGGCGTGGCCGCCTTTGCTGGTTTCAAGGGAGCGGGTGCGCTCGAGTCGCTGGTCGGAAAGAAGGAAGACGAGGGTGATTCGAACGAGGCCGCCCCGGACGCCGACGCTGCTCCGCAAGCCTGACTCTCTGATCGATCCATCCGGGCCAGCCACCTGTCAGGGGCTGGCCCTTTTGCTTTCTGGTATTTCAAAGCAGGGGCAAGCTTGCACTTCGTCAGGCCAGTCTGACCCCGTGCTTCGGCAGGATGAGCTGGGTCACCACGAACCGATGCTCCTTGATGGCGTCGTGGAATTTCCGGTAGTCGGACTGCTCGAAGCGCTCGGACCATAGAGGCTTTTTTTCGCCGTCGGCGTCTGCATCGATGATGCCAGTAGCGGCGTCCTTCCATGAGCCTGTACCCTTGGCGACGTAGGCAGGAATGTCTTCCGAGAAGCCGGGGACGCTGCCGTTGGCAAAGGCCGTCGTCAGCACATGCAATCGCTCGATGGGGTCGTCGCTGCGGTTGGATTCGAGCAGCGCCGCCAGTGCGGCCTTGGCACCCGCTGGCAATCCAGCTTCCGTGGTGTATGCGTTGTTGCCGCTGCGGAAGCCCTTGATGGCGCGGTAAGCCATGTCGGCCGCGTCCATGAAGATAAGCAGGTTGTCGCGCTTGAACTTGAGACCGTGCCCGTTTTCGTATTCCCACTTCGCCCAGGGCTGGTCAGGGAAGTGCAACGCGGCGCCGTGACCGAGCTTCACCACATGGTCGAGGAAGCCCGTTTGGGCCGTATGCACCACGCCGTCCAGGAACTGCTTCAGTTTGCCTGCCCATGTTTCCGGTGTGTAGTCATCGCTGGTCAGTGACTTGACCACATTGTGATCGCTGATCGTGCCGGAGAAGTTCTGATGCGCCCAGGTGTCGATGTAGACATGCAGGGTGATGCCCAGCCGATGCAGCGCGTTCTCCGCGCCACGGTTGTCGATGGCGTGGGCTACCATTTCCCGCGCGATCGTGCTGTCGGGTTTGCAGATGGATTTGTCCTCCAGCGTGCTGCCTTCGCCGGCGGGCAGGAAGTGGAACGGCGCCCAGATGCGCTTGTCACTGGTGTTGTTGATGTTCATGTAATCGAACATCTTGTGCGCGCTGGCAAAGCGCTCGTAGCTTTCACCACCTTCGAACTCGAGCATGCCGGAGACTGTCGAGTCATCCACATACTGGCCGGCATGCGCCACTGTCTCTGCGTCCGGCTTTTCGAGCCCGGCGAGCCGGCCTAGCAGGTAGATCACGCCGTAGTGAAAATCGATGTTCATCGAGCGACTGTCCTGACAGGAGTTCCGCAACGGCAAAGATAGCCGGTTCGGATAAGCGGGTCAGATCCGTTGCCGGAGGCCATCTGAGTCGCTCTGACTTCGCAAGAAATTTCGCTTCGCGAAGCGTCGCTTTTTTGCGATGAGTCATGCAAATATCGCAACGCCGCCCGGGGCTGGGGACGGCAGTCACACCCCGCTGGGATCTCCATCGCATGGACGCTATGCGTACGCCGCATGCCTTCCGCACGACTGTGAGTGAAAGGGTGCGGGGTAAGGGAATCGATACTCAACAGGGGGAAACATGTTTAGAAAACTATTGGCAGCAACGTTGCTGGCGGGCGTCCTGGCCATGTCGGGCTGCGCAAGCGTTCCCATGGCCAGCAAGAGTGCTGATGCACAGGCCAAGCAGTTCACTCCAGCTACGGACAAGGCAACGGTCTACATCTACCGCAATGAAGTCTTCGGCTCGGCGATCAAGATGCCGTTGCTGATCGACAATATGTCGGTGGGCGATACCGCATCCAAGACGTATGTCGTGAAACAGCTTCCGCCAGGGTCCCACACCATCACGTCGAAGACCGAAAAAGACTCGTCGGTGACCATCGATATGATGGCTGGGCAGATGTACTACGTGTGGCAGGAAGTAAAGATGGGTATGTTCGCCGCCGGTTCGGCGTTGCATGTGGTCGATGAGAAAAAGGGACAGGCTGGCGTGCAGGAATCGACGTTGATCGAATAAGCACAACGATACAGCCGTGAGCGGGAACATCGCGCTTGCTGGCTACTGACGTGTAGATCAAGGGCGGCAGCAATGCCGCCCTTTTCTCAAGGTTTCTTAAAAGTTGGCCCCTTGATTTCATGATGATCTGACTCAGCACGGTCCAGAGTAACTGGATGCCGGCTGGCGTTGCGTACGGGGCAAAATAGGCGGATCTCCGCGATAGTAGCGGCGATCATTCCGCGGCTCGTCGTTCGTCAGCGCAAAGCGGCATCCTTGGACGCGCTGAGAATATCGCCGCCGGCTTCGATCTGAACCAGCGCCGCGGTCGAGAGGCCAGCCAGCGATGTCGGCGGCACGGCGAACGTACGCGGTCTTCCATCCCACATGCCCAGATGCACCAGTTCACGCACCACATTGCGATGCGGCAAGGTGCGGCCGCCGTTCTCGCCGCCACTAATGGCCACGTTGAGGGTGCGTGGGTCGTAACGCACCAGCCATACGTCACAGGTGGCGGCAGGCTTGCCTGCACCGACCACCAGCTGGCCCTTCTGCCACGACAGTTGCGGCCCCTGCGAGGTCGCATGCTCGATGGTCTGGTCGAGCTGCACACGGTCGGAGCCGACCAGATCCGCGTGACCATTCACATAGACCTGTGGCGTCCATACGTTGTTGCGCTTGTGATATTTCGCATACGCCCATTGCCTGTCCGTGTATGCCTCAGTGGCGAACGTATCCTTCCATCCAAGGCTATCCCAGTAGGTGACGCCATAGGACAAGGCGAGGATGCCGGGCTGTCCCGCGATCGCATTGAGGTTGGCCTCGGCCGGCGGGCACGAAGAGCAGCCCTGGCTCTGGAAAAGCTCGACCACCACGAGGTGCGTCGGCGCGGGCAGGTCCTGCGCGTAGCCGATCTCGCAGCAGGCAAGCAGCGACACTGCGCCGAGCAGCAGTTTCAAGAGTGGACGGTTCGTCATGGCGGCAGTTCTCCAGTCGATACATCAGGCAGCGCGAGTCAAAGCTGCGTGTCGATATGCTTGTTCTTCGCCATGGCGTGGAGAAAGTTACCTCAGCGATCGGCCTCGCTCGCCGCCACGGCCAGCCCCGAGACTACGCCCAGCGAAGGATCGCCCTGCACCAGCGGGATTTCCGGGAAGCAGGCCTGCACGCGCGCCTTGACCTGCGGTGAGCGCGAGGTGCCGCCGGTGAGGAAGACGCTGGCGGGGAGTTGGTCGAGGTCATTGCGCACGGTCGCCAGGGTGCGTTCCATCTGGCCGAGGAACGATGCAATGGCGGCGTGGAAATCCACGCTGTCGAGTTCAACCGCGAGCCCATGCTCGATGAAGTCCAGCTCGGCGCGATGGCGTGGCGACGTGCTCAGGGTAATCTTGCTGCGTTCGGCCGCCTGGTTCAGGCGGGTGGTGGCGCCCGGTGCCTGCAGCGAGCGCAAGCGCGAGCCGTAGGGTTCGTCAATGAGGCGGTAGTTCTGTTGACTGAACTCGCGCTGCTTCGGCAGGTTGTGCACACTGGCCGCATCCACGTAGCGGTGCGCGGGCATGCTGATCTGATCCTTGCCGAGCTGGGGCATGAAGCTGTGCAGACTGACGCTCACGTCGAGGTCGGTGCCGCCCTTGGGCAGACCCCAGCTACGCGCGATATGCGGTGCTTCGCCGCCGCCGAGCTGGGCATGTGCCACGTCGGTGGTGCCGCCACCGATGTCGACGATCAGTGCGTGCTGCCGTTGCTGCAGACTCTGGTGATAGTGCATCGCGGCGGCGGCCGGTTCTTCCAGAAATGTCACGTGGTCGAAGCCGGCCGCCGCCGCGGCTTCGCGCAGGATCTCGATTGCCTGCAACGATCCTTGCGCACCCATCGAGCTGCGGAATTCAACGGGTCGCCCAATCACCGCACCGCGCACCGGTGCGCCGAACTGGCGGCTGGCGATGAGGCGGATGTGCTCGAGGATATGCGTCGCGATATGCACGATCACCTTGCGCACCTGCGGGTCGAGTCGATAGCCGAACATCGACTTGGGCGATTCGATCAGATTGCCGCCACCGCTTTCCAGATAGCCTTCCACCGCTTCCTCGCCGAACAGGGCATGCTGGAAGCTGGCCACCGAGGCGGTGGCGGCGCGGGTCTGTTCCTCCATCCACTGCCGGCGCACTACGCGCAGGGCTTCGCGGCGCAGTTCGTCTTCGCTGCGTGACACCGGCGCCTGTCCGCGTGCCGTGGCGGCCGTCGCGAGCTGGCGCTGCTGGGTCCGCGCGAGGCGAAGGTGTGCTTCCAGTTGCGCTTCCAGTGCGGGAGTCAGTGCGAAGTCGTTGGGATCCGGCACCCGTTCGGGGAAAAACACCGCCGTGCGGAACTGTTCGGCTTCGCCGAAGCGCACGAGGCTCAGCTCGCCGCCGATGATGGCGGCGGCGGCCGAATAGCTGGTGCCAAAGTCGATACCGATGTGCATGGGTCACGCTGTCGCTGTATGGCAACCCGACATTATGACGGCTGCGCCGGCGATGACCTAGGAATCAGCTGAATCAGGCCTGGGCGAATCACGCCGGCTCCTCACAAGCTGGTTCCGGGTATCCGACCGATTCCCGGCTGCCATGGGACAGCAGGGGTGCCAGTAGTCAGGTGGTGGACACGCAGGGGTTCGGCTACGTTGGACGCTCTTCAGACGAGGGGAGTCGTCCATGAAATACGTTCTTGCCATCCTGCTGATGGCGGTCATGACGCTGGCTGCGACGCGGGTGTGGGCGGCGCCGGCGGCTGATGCAACGCCGAGTGTCAGCGCAACAGCCACGGCGGCCAGTGCGGCGTCCTTCAATGTGGATGCCGCCACCAACGCCTATATGGCGGAACTGTCGCCGCAGGCGCGGGCGAAGTCCGATGCGTACTTCGAGGGCGGCTACTGGCTGATCCTGTGGGATCTGCTGGTGGCGCTGGGTGTGGCGTGGCTGCTGCTCGGCACGCGGTTGTCGGCGCGCATGCGCGACTTTGCCGAACGCGTCACGCGCTTTCGCTGGCTGCAGACCGCGATCTACGCGGTGCAATACATCCTGCTGACGACGCTGCTGACGCTGCCGTGGACGATTTACGAGGACTTCGTGCGCGAACACCAGTACGGCCTGTCCAACCAGAACTTCTGGCAATGGCTGGGGGAGCAGGGCACGTCGCTGATCATCGCGCTGATCCTGGGCACCGCGGTGCTGGTGATCATCTACGCGGTGATCCGCAAGGCCACGCGTACCTGGTGGGTGTGGGGTGCGGGGGTAGCGATCGTGTTCGCCATGTTCTTCGCCACCATCGCGCCGGTTTACATCTCGCCGCTGTTCAATACCTACAAGTCGCTGCCGGACAGCCCGCTGAAGGCGCAGATCCTGTCGATGGCGCGTGCCAACGGCATTCCGGCCACCGACGTGTACTGGTTCGATGCCTCTCGACAGAGCAAGCGCATCAGCGCCAATGTCAGCGGCATGTTCGGTACCACCCGCATCAGCCTCAACGACAACCTGCTCAACCGCAGCACGCCGGCCGAGATCAAGGGTGTGCTGGGCCACGAGATGGGCCACTACGTGATGAACCATGTCTACAAGGGCATCGTGTTCATCGGCATCATCATCGTGCTCGGCTTTGCCTTCATGCGCTGGGGCTTCGCCTGGGCCGAGCGTCGCTGGGGTACGCGCTGGGGCATTCGTGGTGTTGATGATGTCGCCGGGCTTCCTCTGTTGATGGCACTGTTCACACTCTTCATGTTCTTCATGACACCGGTGAACAATACGATCACCCGCACCATGGAGGCTGAGGCCGATGCGTTCGGCCTGAATGCCGCGCGCCAGCCGGACGGTTTTGCGCGGGCGGCGGTGCAGCTTTCCGAATACCGCAAGATGCAGCCGGGTCCGGTCGAGGAGTACGTGTTCTACGATCACCCGAGTGGCTGGAACCGCATCCACCGCGCCATGATCTGGAAGGCCGAGCATCTCGACGATGCGGATATCAAGGTGGAGGAATCGATTGCGCCGGCGGCTGCACGTTGACAATTGATTGAACGTGGATCACGTCGCCCATTCTGGAGATGGAAATGAAGGATATGAACAAGCGGGTCGCTTCGATGCTTGTGCTTTCCCTGCTCATGTTGCCGGGATTCTCCGCGGCTATTGCAGCGAGTACACAGCCGCTCCCGCCCACACCTGCGCCTGCAGATCCCCTGTTCGACAGGATATCGGCGCTCGACACAGCTGTATTCGACGCCTTCAATCACTGCAGTTCACCGGAGCAACTGCAGCTGCATGCCAGCTATTTCGCGCCTGATGTCGAGTTCTACCATGACAGAGGCGGGGTGACCTGGACACGCGATGCGATGATCGCCAACACGGCGAAGAACGTGTGCGGCCATTTCCGTCGCGAACTGGTTCCGGGCAGCCTGAAGGTCTACCCGATCAAGGATTTCGGCGCCATCGAGCAGGGCGTGCACCGCTTCTGCCAGTTCGATACGGGCGACTGTGACGGCATAGCCGACTTCGTCATCGTATGGCGCCGGCAGGGCGACAAGTGGCAGATCACGCGGGTGCTCAGTTATGGCCATCGTCCCAACAAATAGCCCGCGACCACAGTAAACAGGGGGCTTACGGCCCCTGGGTGGTGCTCCCCGCGAACGTCAGCGTCTGGCCATCGTCGGCCGTCAGCGTGAGCGTCGGCGTGCTGCCTGTCATCGACAGGATCAGGGTCGGTTTGCTGCTCAGCATCGCCGTGATGGTGTGCTCGCGCTGCATCAGCGTCTGGTCGTGGCAGGCCATCATTGTATGCATCATCGGCGCGACATCGAGACGACCCTCGACGATGAGGTAGCTGCCGCCGATGCCGTTGCAGGCGTTGCTCACGTGGATACGGCCAGCGGCGAAATCGAGTTGCAACGGCTTGTCAGGCAGGCCGAACAGCGCGTTGAGGCGCTTGCCACTGTTGTCGACCGCGTCATGCAGTTGCCAGTGATAGCGGGCGAGGGTGTCGGGCGATAACGACGCACTCGTGCTGTGCGCCGGTGGCGTGGCTGCGCGCGTGGTCGACTCCGGTACGGCCATGCAGGCAGCGAGGACGAGCGGCAGCAGCAACAGGCAGATTCTCATGGTCAGACCTCCTCCAGCTGCCGATTCAACAACCTGGGGTGTGAACAGGGCTTGATGATGGCGTTCGGCCAACGTGCACAAAAAAGCCGCGTCGGGCATGCACCTGACGCGGCAAAGGGTTTGAACCGACCACTGCCAGTGCATCGGGCGCCGTCGTCGGAGGGGTTCCGACTGGCCTGAGCCAAGTTAACGGTCGTCAGTCTCACAGACTGGGATCGCATTACGCGGATGTCGGCTTCCGTTCATCACACGGCCTAGAGAGTCCAGCAGGCACGATGCATCCCATGTTTGCCACTGCGGCACAACATCCAACGGAGAACGTATCCATGTTGATCACCATTCTGATTGTCGTCCTTATCCTCGCGCTCGTCGGCGGCCTACCGACCTGGCAGCATTCGCGCTCATGGGGTTACGGGCCGAGCGGCGGCATCGGCCTGATCCTGGTGATCCTGCTGGTGCTGTTCCTGCTTGGTCGGCTGTGAAGCGATAGCCAGCCGCCCTGCGTGGCATAGCTCACTCGGCTTTTGGCGCGGAGCGTGGTCGGCGCGGCCCTGGCGCGGAATGCCGCCCTTGCGTCGCGTCGATCTCGTCGATCCAGCCAGCGCGTGATTCCGGAAAGGCATCGGCGTAAGGCACGTACGGCTTGATGTCGAGGATCGGCGTGCCGTCGAGCAGGTCCATGCCGCGCACGCGTAATGAATGCTCCTCGACGGCAACCAGCTCGACCGCGGACAGGCCGATCGCGTTCGGTCGGTGTGGCGAGCGGGTGGCCAGCACGCTGCGCTTGCCGCCCCCGCGCGGGGGCCGTACCTCGGCCTTCCAGCCTTCGCTGCGGTGGAACACGAACACCAGCCAAATGCGCTCGAAGCCGGCCAGGTCGCGAAACGCCGCGGTCGGGAAATCCGCCACGAACTCGATGATCGCCTCGGCCACCGCGCCGGTCTCGGTGCCTTCCACCACGGAGGGCTGGTGCGGCGCGTCGATGCGTCGGGCATACGGCGAGCGCACGAACGCGATCGGCTGGCAGGAGAACGAGGTGGGAGTATCGTGCATGGCGATCATCAGCCTGGAGATTGCGGCATTATCCATCTTCACCCACGCCTTCCCATGGTTCGATGAACCTTTCCCTGTCGAGGACGCCATGAAATACCTGGTGATGATCTATTGCGACGACACCTTGCTGGACGCGCTGCCGGACGGCGAGTTCGACACGATGATGCACGGCTGCTTCATGCACGCGGACGAATTGCAGGCGCAAGGCCATCTGCACGACTCGCAGCAGCTGGAGGCGCCGGCCACGGCCCGGACGCTACGTGTGCGCAACGACCGCGTCAGCGTGGTCGACGGGCCGTTTGCCGAGACCAAGGAATATCTGGGCGGCTTCAACCTGATCGAAGCCGACAGCATGGACGAGGCGGTGCGGATCGCCTCGGAGTTCCCCTGGTCGCGCACCGGCGCGATCGAGATCCGTCCGGTGCGCGACATGGACGCGGTGCGCCGCCGGGTGGGCGCGTGATGACTGGCGCTTCCCCCACGACGGCGGAGGCGTCACCATGCGGCTCCTGCCCGTAGTGATCTACCCATGAATTCATCCGACGACGATTATGATGCCGAGCGCGAATTCGACGATGTCGATGAGGACTCGGTCGAGGCGAAGGTCTGGCAGCTGCTGCTGCTGATCAACCCCGGCGACGAGGAAACCGCGCTGCTGCAGTTCAACGACTACCGCGAGGCGGTGGCCGACATCGATGCCGACGCGGTCGAACCGATCGAAGTCATCGGCCGGGTGATCGACTGGCGCTCCGGCTTCATCGTGGGCACGCATGACCTGCGCTCGCTGGTACAGGCGATCAACGAACTGTCCTCGCGCTGGAATCTGTCGGTGGACTGGAACGGCGATCCGGACGACGACGAGTTCTTCGACGACCTGGACGCAGCGGAACTGTTTTCGATCGCGTATGACCGCCTGGCCGAGTTTGGCTACACGCTGTGGGCGTGGGAAACCGACGGCGATACCTATGCCGGCTGGATGACGCTGACCCGCGACGGCGAGCCGCTGCGTGAGCTGGCTACGGCGCTGGGCATCAACCTGCGGCTGGGCAGCGAAGTGAGCTGAGCCTCACTCCACCGCTCAGTAGTAGCGCGGGATCGGGCCAAGCTGGGGCGTCATGCGGTCACGCAGGTCGAACATCACTTCATCCACGTAGCACCAGCCCCATCCTTCCGGCGGATCGTAACCTTCGATGATCGGGTGCCTTGTGCTGTGAAAATGTTTGGTGGCGTGCCGGTTCGGCGAATCGTCGCAGCAGCCAACATGCCCGCAGGTGCGGCAGATGCGCAGGTGCAGCCAGACATCGCCGGATTGCAGACATTCCTCGCAACCGCGCGCGCTGGGCGTGACCTCCTGAATGTCTTCGAGATGGGTGCAATGCGTGGTCATCGAAAGTCTCCGTCGGGATCCGCAAAGCCTGCCCATGAATAACGGGGCGAGCCGGGCGTTTATCATAGGCCGACTTTCGGTATCTGTTCGGGTACAGACCCCTCCCAGGATGAAAGGTTGACGGCATGCTGCAACTGATCGGCTTCGACGGCGATGACACGCTGTGGCACAGCGAGGGCTACTACCGGCAGGCGAACGAGGAGTTCGCCACGATCGTCGGGCGCTATGTGGACCTGGGCGATCAGCAGGTGCACGACACCATGCTGGCGACCGAGCAGCGCAATCTCAAACTGTTCGGCTATGGCGCGAAGGGCATGGCACTGTCGATGGTGGAGACCGCGATCACGGTCACTGCCGGGCGCATCACAGCGGCCGATATCCATCGGCTGATCGAGCTGGGCAAGGACGTGCTGCAGCATCCGGTGGAACTGCTGCCCGGTATCCGCGAGGCGGTCGAGGCAGTGGCGCAGCATCACGCCGTGGTGTTGATCACGAAAGGTGACCTGTTCCATCAGGAAAAGAAGGTCGCGCAGTCAGGCCTGGCCGAGTTGTTCCGGCGCATCGAGATCGTGTCGGAGAAGAACGCCGATACCTACCGGCGCGTGCTGGCCGAGTTCAAGCTGCAGCCGGCGCAGTTCGCGATGGTCGGCAATTCGCTGCGCTCGGATATCGAGCCGGTGGTGAAGCTCGGCGGCTGGGGCATCCATCTGCCGTATCACGTAACCTGGGCGCACGAGCTGGAGCACAATCTCGGTGACGACAATCCTCATGTGATCACGGTGAATGCGCCATCGGCGATTCCGGCGGCGGTGACACAGTTGCGCGAATGGGCGGCTTGAATCGCGTGCTGCGCGTGAGCAGGGTTGCCGTCACTCATTTCTATCGATTCGGAGCGCCACGCGATGCACGCCTTGCTATTTGAAAAGTTCGGTGGCCCCGAAGTGCTGCATTGGGGCGAGCAGCCCGATCCGATCCCAGCACCTGGTCAGGCGCTGGTGCGTATGCGCAGCGTCGGGTTGAATTTCGCGGACGTCTATCGTCGTAACGGCAACTACCACCTGAGCGGCACCGCGCCGTGGACCCTCGGTTACGAGGGCGCAGGTGTGATCGAGAAAGCGGCGACGGGCGATACGCTGTTTCCAGTCGGTACGCGGGTCGGCTTTGCCGACATGCCGCATGCGAACGCCGAGCTGGTGGCGGTGGATCTGGACAAGCTGATTCCATTGCCGGACGACATCACGTTCGATACCGCGGCAGCAACTCTGCTGCAGGGGCTGACCGCGCAGTATCTGGTGACCGACAGTTACAAGGTGCGCCGCGGCGATGTGGCGGTGGTGCATGCGGCGGCCGGCGGGGTGGGTCAACTGCTGGTGCAGATGCTGAAGGCGATGGGTGCAAGCGTGCTCGGCGTGACGTCCAGCGTCATCAAACGCGCGGCGGTGCTGGCGGCTGGCGCGGATGCCGCATGCGATTACGACGAGCTGCTGGCGCAGACGAAGCAATTGAGTGCAGGTCGTGGCGCCGACGTGGTCTACGACTCGGTCGGGCGCACGCTGGGCGACAGCCTGGCCGCGGCACGCATCGGCGGTACCGTGGTGTTCTACGGGATGGCGGCGGGTGACCCCGATCCGGTCGACCCGCGCCTGCTGATGGATCGCTCGCTGACGCTGACTGGTGGCGACCTGTGGAACGTGCTGACCAGTGCGTCGATCAGGCGCGAACGGGCGGCGGCGTTGTTCACGCAGATCCGCGCTGGTCAGCTGCAGCCGAACATCGCCGCGCGCTTTGCGCTTAGCGATGGCGCGAAGGCGCACGCGTATCTGGAAAGCCGCGAAGCGATCGGCAAGGTGCTGCTGACGCTGTGAGGTGACACGGTCCGGCGCATGCCGGGCTGACGATCATTCAGGCGCGGTGGCCGGTTTGTCGTCATCGAAACCGGTGTAGTCGTCCGGGAAGATCGGCGTGCCGTCGTCTTCCAGCCCCAGCATGTCGGCCAGCGCCTTGGCGGCGGCGGTCTCGGCGATCGTCTTGTCGCGGAAGCTGCGGTTCTCGCAGATCGCGAAATACATCGGGAAGCCGCTCTTGCGCGGGGTCACTGCCAGATAAGCGGTGTAGCGTGAACCCTCGAGCGTGGCGCCGGAGCGGGCAAGATAATTGTCGAACTCGCGCTCGGCCATCGGTGGTCATCCGGGAATCAAAGGAGGCCAGTGTATCGCCTGGCAGGCGCATCGCTGCGTCAGTCGGGCGTATTCTCGCCATCATTCAGCGGCAGCACCTCGTGAAAGACGCTGTAGTCGATGATGTTGACACCGACATCATCGACGCGGACGAGATCGGTGTAACGATGGTTCCAGCGCAGGTCCTGATGACTCCAGCGCTGGCGCGCCAGCATGGATTGCGAGGTGGTCTCGTCGATGCCTTCGAGGCTCAGTAGGAAGGCCGACTGGGTACTTTCCAGGGTCTCCGGAGTTTCGCCATAGAGTGGGCTGCTCTCGTCGATCACATGCATCAGGCTCCAGCTCAGCATGAAGATCGGATGGCGATCGCGTACCAGTTTCAGGTCGTAGATCTTGCGCAGCTTGAAACCTTCCGCCGAAGTTTCCAGGCGGAGCAAATGCAACTGGGCAGAGGCTTCGGCGATCACGTTTTGCCGGGTGTTGGCCGCGCGGACCATCAAGGTCTGCTTGCCGTCGATCATTCGCACGATCGGATTATTGGTGAAGATGATCTTTGCGCGCGGGCGCGAAAAGCGCGAAAAGATCAGTCCGGTGACCACCGCGATGCACGCCATGCCGGTGAAGATTTCCACCGTGGCCACGATATGCGCGTAGACGGTCTGCGGATGCATGTCGCCGTAGCCGACCGTGGCCAGGGTCTCCACGCTGAAGAAGAATGCACCGGCGAAACCATGCGGATACTGGTTCGCGATCGGTTGCGTGCCGAGCTGGTAGATGCCGGCAAAGAAGGTGTTGAGCAGCAGGAAGGCCGCTGCTGCCAGGCCGAAGAACACCGGCCAGCTCACGGTCAGTGCGCGATGGTAGATGTCGTCCCAGACCCGTCGCGACAGGCCCTGGCTGACGAACGGTCGCCCGGCGATGTCGATGATCCGTGGTCGATTCAGGAAGTGCAGCATCTGCCTGGTGTCTTCGCAAAATGGATGCCGCCCGGGTTGGGTGGCGGTGCGGATCGATTGTAGCGCGCGCCGCACCGGCGTCTGGCGCCGCCGGTCTGTGGCAAGCTGCGCTACCCACGCTCCGGTAACGCACCCATGCTTACACCCCTCGACATCTCGTGCCCGTATTGCGGCGAATCCATCGAGATCTTGGTCGATGCATCGGCTGGCGATCAGCACTATATCGAGGACTGCCAGGTATGCTGCCGACCGATCTCGCTGAGCATCCGGATCGATGCGGATGGCGAGCCTCGGGTAAGCGGAACCTCCGAAAACGAGGCCTGAGCGCAGTGGTTTTCTTGATGCGACTGGCTTGCCAAGTGCTGCGGTGATGACCGGCGTCGATCGACCGCTGCCGCGTATCGTGCTGGATACCAATGTATGTCTGGATCTGTTCGTGTTCCGCGATCCCATGTGCTCACATCTGCTGGCGGCAATGCAAAGCGGGGCAGTGCAGGCGGTGACGCGCGATGATTGCCGCGAGGAGTGGCTGCGGGTGCTGCGTTACCCGCAACTGCCGATCGATGACCGGCTTCGCCCGGTGGTCAGCGCGGCTTTCGACGCGTTGATCCAGTTGTTGCCCGCCGAGGCATCGATGGTGTGCGAGGACGATATCCCGCTGCCACGTTGCGGCGATCCGGATGACCAGAAGTTTCTGGAGCTGGCGTTGGCGTCGGGAGCCTGCTGGCTGCTCAGCAAGGACAATGAACTGCTGAAGCTGGATCGCCGCACCCGCAGTGCGGGGCTGTTTTCGATCCGGTTGCCGCAGCTGTGGTCGATTACCGAGACGCGCGCACACGGAGCGCCCGAGCCAGGATGACCGGAAGCGTCAGTCCGGCTGCCGCAACTCACTCGTTTCGGTAATCGTGATGCCCTGTGCCAGCAGTGTGGCCCGGGTCGCCGCATCCGTATCCGGTGTCACCGGGTGGCTGAGATCCCACAGCAGGCTGGCACGAAAGCCGAGTTCCAGCGCGTCCTGTGCCGTCCACAGCACGCAGACGTCGCGCGCCAGGCCGCACACGAAGACTTCGTCGACATCGCGCTCGCGCAGCCAGCCGGCCAGGCCGGTGCGGGGACGCAGGCCCGCCGGGCCGTGGTTCTCGCGGAAGCCGCTGTAGGAATCCACACCAGGATCGCCGCCCTTGCGGATCACCGCCTCCAGCGCCGACCAGTCGATGCCTGGGTGCAGTTCGGCACCTGGCGTGCCCTGCACACAGTGATCCGGCCACAGCATCTGCGGCTGGCCGTACAAGGTGATCTGTTCGAATGGTGTACGGCCCGGATGCGAGCTGGCGAATGAAATGTGCCCGCGTGGATGCCAGTCCTGGGTCGCCACCACATGGCGGAACATGCGCGAGCGCAGCAGTCGGTCGATACCCGGCACGATTGCATCACCCTCATGGCAGGCGAGTGCGCCGCCGGGCATGAAATCCGGTTGTACGTCGACCAGGATAAGTGCGGCACGGTCGTCGATCGTATGGCTCATGGTTCGGGCAGCAATGGAGATCGGATCTGCGAGTCTAGCGCGTGCCTGCCGACGAATTTCCATCTGTCGCAGCGCCCGGACTTGTTGCAAAATCCGCCGACAACTGGGGGAGGTGGGCATGGATCAGGTAGATGGCGGGGCAGGCTACGGACAGTCGGCGACTGCCGGGGTGAGTTATCCACGGGCGTATCGCTACACGCGTGGCATGCGGCTTTTCCTTTACGTGTTTGCCGCGATCATGGCTGGCCTCGGCGCTTGGCTGGTCAGTATCCAGGTCCAGCATCCGGTTCCGATGGGGTGGTGGTTACTGCTGTCTGGCCTGGCGCTGGTGTTGATGGGCATCTACATCGCGATGTCCTGCACCATGTCGTGCCTGGTTCTGCGTGCCGACTCGATCGAGATACGAAGTGCGTTCGGATCGCGCACGCTGCGTCGCAATGAAATTGCAGGTCGTCGCCAGCAGCCGACACGCGGCAAACCGATCCAGGTCGTGGTGCCGAAAAACGGGCGTCCCCTACGACTCGATTCCGGCTATCCGCGGGATAGCGTGCTCAATGCATGGCTCGACGCACTGCCTGATCTGGACCAGCAGGAGCGGCAGGCATCGGAAGCGAAGCTGATGGCCGATCCCGCGTTTGGCGCCAATCCAAAGGAGCGTCTGGCCCGACTGGCAAAGGTGCGCCAATTGACCAAAGCAGTTTCCATGCTGAGCTTGGCGGTGGTGTTGTGGGGCTACGTTTACCCGCACCCGTATCCGTGGGTCATAGGGCTGCTGGCCCTGCTGCCCTGGTGTGCGGTGGCGATGGTCGGATTGTCGCGTGGGCTGATCTGCTTTGACACCTTGCGCAACGATGTGCGTCCCAATATAGCCGTCATGTTGATCTCGCCGTCGCTGGTGCTGGGCGTGCGCGCGTTGCTGGATATCAATCTGATCGATGCCATGCCGGCAATCGAGTTTGGCCTCATCGCCGGATTGCCGCTGGTGCTGGTCGCCTGCATGGTGGGGCAACGGGATCAGCCCCGGGTGTGGCTGTTGCCGATGCTGTTGTTGCCCATGGTTGCACTGCCGTACGGTGGCGGCTTGCTGGTGCTTGCCGACGTGATGCTCGATCACCAGCCGGCCCAGGTGTTTCAGACCCAGGTGGTGCGCAAGTACATCTCCACCGGGAAACACCCGCAGCCTTACCTCGTGCTGGCGCCGTGGGGACCACAAACCACGGGTGACCGTGTTGCGGTGAGTCGCGCTTATTACGCGCATGTCGAAGTCGATACGGCGGTATGCGTGAATCTGCATCGCGGCGCGGTCGGGCTGCGTTGGTATGGTGTGCAGGATTGCGCGCCGGTGCCGAAAGACAATGCCATCGCGGCGCCATGACGGCCACGCAACGTGGGCATAATGGCCAATCACGCCATTGATAAAGCGAAGGGTACGATGCAATACGACCAATCCTGGATGGGCTACGGCTTCGTCGGTGGCATCGAGGCAGGGGTGATTTCCGCACTGGCGGGGTTGCTGCTGTTTGGCGTGTTCCATTGGCTTGGGCGGCGCAACGGCTGGAGCTTTGCTCCGCAGGTCGGCTGGTCGTTCCTGGTGGCCACGATACTCACGGCCGGTGGCGACCTGTCGGATCTGTTCTATTTCAACTACGCACCACTGCAGTCGCTGCCGTTGCTCAAGCTGAAGCTGGCGCAGGTGCATGATCCGGACAGCATCGGCCTGCGCGTGGTATGCGAATTGCTGGGGGTGGCGCTGGGCATCTACGCGGGCTGGGTGTTGTGCAACAGCGATTGGCTGCGCCGGGCTTTCCGCTCGAAATAGCGACGACCTTCAGAGCAGCGGATCGAACAGACGGGCCACGTGCATGGCCACTCGGCGCAGGTACGGTGCGTCGAGGTATTCGCGCTCGTCAATCGCGCGGGCGCGGCTGAAGTCCGCCGTCAGCATAGTTGCCACTTCGCCGGCAAACGCACGGTCGACGACCAGCGCGTTGACCTCGAAGTTGAGCCGGAACGAACGGCTGTCCAGGTTCATGCTGCCGATCGCGGCACTGTCGTTATCGATCAGCAGCGCCTTCTGGTGCAGGAAGCCGGGCTGATAGCGAAACATGCGGATGCCGGCACGCAGCGCATGGTGGGCGTGCAGGGTGGTGGCAAGGAACACGGTGCGGTGATCGGGTCGTGCCGGGATCAGCACGCGTACGTCGACGCCACGCAGCACGGCCAGTCGCAGTGCTGCCAGCACGGCATGGTCGGGTACGAAGTAGGGCGTGCTCAGCCACACGCGTTCACGCGCCGCGTTGATTGCCGCCGTGAAGAACAGCGAACAGGTTTCCTGCGCGTCGGCCGGGCCACTGGCGACGATCAGCGCGTCGGCATCGCCGTCGCAGGGTGGCGACGGCAGCAGCGGTGGCGGTGCGCCGGTGATCCACTGCCAGTCTTCGGCGAACAGTTGCTGCAGGTCAGTGACTACGGGGCCGCGCAGTTCCAGCTGGGTATCGCGCCATGGCGCCAGCGGCGGCTTCAGGCCCAGGTATTCGTCGCCCACATTGAGGCCACCGACGAAGGCGCAGGCGCCGTCGACCACCACGATCTTGCGGTGGTTGCGGAAATTCAGCTGGAAGCGGTTGCGCCAGCGGCGGGTGGCGAACGGATGGATCGCCACGCCGCCGGCGCGCAGTGTGTCGACATAGTGTCCGGGCAGGTCGTGGCTGCCTACGCCATCGAACAGCACGCACACCCGCACGCCAGCCGCCGCGCGCTGCAGCAACAGCTGCTGCACGCGCCGGCCCAGGTTGTCGTCGTGGAAGATGAAGAACTGCACCAGCAGGCAGTGTTCGGCGGCGGCCATCGCGGCCAGCATGGCGTCGAACGCGGCCTCGCCATCGATCAGCAGGCGCAGTCGATGGCGGCCGCGAAATGGGCGACCCTGCAACGCACTGACGGCGGCGAAGCGGGCGCAGCCGGCGGCGCTGGCGTTCTCGTCGACGTTGGCTTGCGACGATGACGGCAGGCGTGCCTGGTGCCGGGTGAGATAGCCACGGAAGCGGATGGAGCCGAGATACAGGTAGGGCAGCAAGGTCACGTAAGGCAGCAGCAGCAGGCCGAGTGCCCAGCCGATCGCGCCCTGCGGGGTGCGCGTATGCATCACCGCATGCATCGCCGCGAAAATGCCCAGCAAGTGCAGCAGCAGGATGCTGGCGGTGAGCACGCTGACGGTCATGGCAGGCCTTGCAAGCCGGCTAGTCGCTGAGTAACTGATCGGCGAGGTTGCGAGCTTGCTGGCGGATCTCCGGCATGGCAGTGGATTCCCACAGCGTACCGCGGAGCAGGGTGCCGATGGCAAACAGGTGCGGCCAGCTCGCGCCGTCATGGCGCAGACGACCCGTGGTATCGGCCTGCACACCGAGACCGAGCGGATCCGCCGTGATATGTGCGTTGGTCAGCAACTGCTGTACCAGAAGGTGATGGGTGCGACGCACGTCCGTGTTCAGGCCGACGGTCTGGATCACCATGTCAGCGTGTAGCGCACGAGTCTCGCCCGCATGGGTCAGGCTCAGCTGCAGGGCGTCGTCGACGAGTTCAACCGATTGCACGCGGCCGCACTGACGCTGCAATCGACCGCTTTGTTCCAGCGCGGCGATCGACTCGGACGCCTGCGGTGGCATGCGGTGCCTGGCGCGTTCCCAGGCCCAGCGCGCATGGCGCAGGAAACGCGCGCGTTGCTCCAGCGGCAGTTCGCGCCACAGGCTCGACGTATGCGGGCGCAGGCTGTCGATGACCGGGCGCCAGTCGGTCTCCTGTGCGCAGGCCTCACGCAGCAGGTGCAGCCAGCGGTGGATTTCCGGTGCATCCTGCATCGAGGCGATCAACTCGGCGCTGTCGTCGGTCGGTGCCGCCGCCTTGTGCAGATGTGCCTCGGGCAGCAGTCCATGGCGGGAAACCGCGATGAATTCGGTCTGTGGCCATTGCACGGCAAGTTCCAGCAGCACGTCGACAGCGGTCAGTCCCAGCCCGATCAGCACCACCTTGCGCGGCGGCGGCTTGATGCTCGCGGCACCGGCCAGCAGCTGCCATGGATCCACCACATAGCGTCCGCTGGCCAATGCGGCCGGGCCGACACCGCTGAGCGGTCGTGGCGGCAACGCGCCCAGCGCCAGTACCGCGGCATCGGCGCGATGGCTTTCCTCGCCGTGGATCAGCGTGACGCCGTCGCGTTCGGGCACGAGTGCGTCGACGGTGAACGGAATGATGTTGACGTCATGGCCGTGGGCGTTGCCCTGCTGCAGAGCGCGTGCCACCTCGGCCTCGAGATAGTCGCCATAGCGGCGGCGCGGCAGGAAGTCGGTACCGGCAATCGCCGGATCATCGTGTTGCACGAAATCCAGAAAGCCGCGCGGCTTGCCGGCGAACATGCTCATCGATGCCGCTCGCACGTTCAGCAGGTGGCGATCCGAAGTGGTGCCGTAGGCCACGCCGCGTGCCGGCGTGCCGGTACCGCCGGTATACCAGTCCAGATGCAGCGGTTGCGGCGGCTGGCGCTCCAGCAGCTCACCCAGCAAGGTGGCTGCCGCGGCACCGCCGCCGATGATGGCGACCCGTCGAAACATGGAATTCCCTGTGTGATGGTTTCGCGCGATCAGCCGTACAGGCGACCAGCGATGCTGCTGCGCCGTGGCTGGGCGATCCAGCCACCGGCGGGATCGGCCTGCTCGTAGGCGAAGAATTGCGCCAGATCACCGCCGTAAACATGCAGGGTGAGCGCCGTATCGTGCTTCGACAGGTTGCGGCAGCGGTGTACGTGGTTTTCGTCGCCTTCAAACCAGGTGCCGTCGCCTGGGCCGAGCCAATCGCGGCCCTGCATGCGCAGGTCGCCGGAAGCGGGGTCGCGTGTATAGGACTGCACTTCCAGTGCGCCGGCGAGCGCGACCTCCAATCCCCACAGGCCAGCATGGTCATGCACGGGAGTGAGATGGTTCGGTGGCCATGCCATCACCAGCACGCTGAGCGCCGGCTTGCTGCGCTCGGCCAGCAGCCAGCGTTCGAAGCCGCGCTGACGCGCGCGCAGGGGAGCCAGACGGTTGGCCAGCGCCGGTGCATGCTCATGTACGACACGACCCAGCTCGCGAGCCATCGAGGCCAGGTCCGGTTGCTCGGTGCTGCCGTACTCGAGCGCGATGTCGCGCAGGGTTTTCAGGGTGCGGCTGTGCTTGCCCATGCATGAAGCTCGACAGGGTAACTGGGCGTCAGTGGAGCATGCCAGTCGTTAAAGTCGCGTAAGCCGAAAACAACTTTTTGCCATGACTTATGCACCATGCGCTTAGCGCGTATGGCGTCCATGCTGGGTTTGTGCCGGCGGCTCTGGATCGTTTCATGGTGGCGGTTCAGGGCGGCCGCGCGCATGGCTGCAGCGCGCCATTGCAAGATCGGCGCGCCGGGACATGTGTAGTTGCCGTGGAAGGGTCCGGTCGGCAGGTATGGCCGGCCGGGCCTTCCGCTCAGCCTATTCCTGGTTCAGGGCGAAGCTCACCGGTACCCGCGCCCACGCGCGCACCGCCTGACCATTCGCCATCGCTGGCTGGAAGCGCCAACCAGCCAGCACCTGCTCGCGCGCACTGCGGTCAAGCAGGGCATAGCCGCTACCCCGTTCCACCACCACATCCACCGGTTTGCCGGTCTCATCCACCAGCACGCGCAACAGCACGGTGCCCTGCATGTGCTGGCGCAAGGCCTGGGCTGGGAAGTGCAGTGGCGCCGAGCGATAGGCCAGGCTGGCCTCAATCGGAGTGGCCGTTGTGGCAGGGCCTTGGATGGTGCCCGTCGGGGTCAATGTCGGGGTGGTGGCCAGTGGCACGGCAATATGACCTTCCGTGCTTGGTATCACCACGGGAGGTGAGGCGATCGGCAGCGCTCGCGGATGGGTCAACACCGGCACCGGTGGATGCGGCAACGGCTTCAGCTCGATCACCGGCGGTGGCGGCAATTTTGCCGGAGGATCGATGAAACGGATCACCGGCACTGGAGCAAGCGGGTGAGCCACGGAGAGCTGATCCGGCGTGATCGGTCGCGAGGCGATCACGAGAACGGCAAGATTGAGCGCAATCGCGGCACTGAGAGCAGCGATGCGTGCAGGGTCGGGGTGCGCGCGACGAGCAACAGCCAGGCTTGCGGACGACATAAGCGACCTCCTGACGGCAGTTTGGGATGTTGCGTCCGTCACGCTGCGCACTGGCAGGGGGATCGTGCGGCCGCGACTGCAGCGTATGCCTGTCGCGCATCATTGCGCAAGTGGACGGCTGGACGTCCATATCCGGCTTATGTCAGGCATGACGATTGCGCGAAAGGCGCCCAGCGCGGCAAAAAAATGCCCCGCAGGGAGGCGGGGCGGAACGCGGATGACAGGGGGATAGATTGCACCCGCAGCCACAGCCTCCACGCATGAGCGTGGAAACAAGGTGAAAGCGCTCTCACATGGAATCGCCCATTGAGCGGGTCCTCCCGCGCGCTTCGGTAGGCAAGCGCGGGCGCGCCGGTTAAGGTACGGCGAGGTGCTGCCCGGCGCCTCCCGTCCAGCGAGGAGCAACTCATGTCCGCCACATCCGGTGCGGCGATCCCGCGTTACAGTTTTGGCGACGAACTGGCCAGCAGTGTCATCCACGGCATCGGCATCGTGCTGAGCATTGCCGGGCTGGCCACGCTGGTGGCCTTTGCGGCGCTGCATGGCAATGCACTTGCAGTGACCGCCTGCGCGGTGTTCGGTAGCTCGCTGGTGCTGTTATATACCGCCTCCACGCTATACCACTCGATTTCCGTGCCTGCTGCCAAGCCGGCGTTGCGCACGCTCGATCACATCGCGATCTACGTATTGATCGCCGGCACCTATACCCCGTTCACCCTGATCGCGTTGCCGGGTCCCTGGGGCTGGAGCCTGTTCGCCGCGGTGTGGACGCTGGCGCTGGCCGGCAGTGCGCTGGAGCTGGGTCTGCTCAAGCGTTATCACAAACTGGCCGTGTTGCTGTACGTAGGCATGGGCTGGATCGGCATGATCGCGTTCAAGCCGCTCAGCGAACATCTGCAGGCCGGCGGCATGCTGCTGCTGATCGGCGGCGGTGTGGCCTATACGCTGGGGGTGCCGTTCTATCTGTGGCGACGGCTGCCATATCACCACGCGTTGTGGCATGTGTTCGTGCTGGCCGGCAGCGTGCTGCACTTTCTCGCCGTGCTGCTGTATGTGATTCCCGACGCGGCGGCATGAACATGCCGGCTGCGCTGGACGTCATGCGCAGCGAGCTCGTGGATGCGGCGGCCCATCTTGGCAAGCCACATGACTTGCGCTTCAAGCCGATGTTCGGCGGCCTGATGGCGTACTTCGATGAGCAGCCGTGTGCGTGGCTGACAGCTGATGGACTGGCCTTGAAACTCGCGCCGGCCGATCAGCCAGCGTTGCTGGCACTCGAAGGGGCGTCACGGCTGATTGCGAAACCGGGCGCGGCACCGAGCCGGCAATACATCATCGTGCCCGCAGCGGTACGCCGTGATACCTCGCAATTCGCTGGATGGCTGGCGAAGAGCGCTGTGCACGCAGCCTCCGGAACCCGATCCAGGTAACGCTGCCGACGATGCTCAGCCGATCAGCATGGCCAGCCCAAACAGGCCGACCATCACGAACGAGAGCACGAGCTTGATCAGGGTGCCGAACAGCAGGCCGAGCCAGGTGCCGATGCCGACATGAGCCGAACGCAATACGCTGTTACCGGAGGCCAGCTCGCCGGCGAGCGCGCCGAGGAACGGCCCGAACAGCAGGCCGGGAATGCCGAAGAACATCCCGATCAAGGTGCCGGCACTGGCACCCCACAAGGCCAGCTTGCTGGCGCCGACGCGCTTGGCGCCGAGCGTGCTGGCGATGAAGTCGACGATCACCCCGAGCGTACCCAGCGCGCCGATGATCAACAGCCACCACAAACCGAGATGCCGGTATCCGTCCACCGCGGCGACCAGCCAGATGCCGCCGAAGATCATCGGTATGCCAGGCAGTGACGGCAGCACGGCACCCGCCAGACCCGCGACGATCAGCAGCGCGGCAAGTGCGTACAAGGCGATGTCCATCAGCAGGATCAGTGTCGCCGGGACGATCCGGCCATGACCGGCAGCATTTCAGGAGTTCGCGGGTCGCGCCAGTCCATGCGTGCCGGCGCTGCGTCGATCACTTCTCGACGAAGGCCCGCTCGATCACGTAATCGCCCGGTTCGCGCGTGCGCGGCGAGGCCTGGAAACCGCGGCCGTCGAGCAGGGCGCACAGGTCGTCCAGCATCACCGGGCTGCCGCATAGCATCACGCGATCGGTCTCGGGGTTCAGCGGCGGCAGGCCAATGACATCGCTCATCACGCCGTCGACGACCGCATCGGTGATGCGGCCGCGGTTGCGGAACGGTTCGCGCGTCACGGTGGGGTAGTAGATCAGTTTCTCGCGTACCAACTCGCCGAGGTATTCGTGCTGCGGCAACTCGTGTTCCAGATAATCGGCGTAGGCGAGGTCGTTGATATGACGCACGCCGTGGGCCAGTACGATTTTGTCGAAACGCTCGTAGGTGTCCGGATCGCGGATGATGCTCATGAACGGGGCGAGGCCGGTGCCGGTGCCGAGCAGGTAGAGATGTTTGCCGGGCTTGAGATCGCTCAACACCAGGGTGCCGGTGGGCTTGCGCGTGACGATCAGCGGATCGCCGGGCTGCAGATGCTGCAGGCGTGAGGTGAGCGGACCGTTGGCAACCTTGATCGAGAGAAATTCGAGGTGCTCTTCCCAGCTTGCGCTGGCGATCGAATACGCACGCATCAGCGGCCGCCCGTCCGTCTCCAGCCCGATCATCACGAACTGCCCGCTATCGAAACGGAAGCCGGGATCACGCGTGGTGCGGAAGCTGAAGAGTGTGTCGTTCCAGTGCTGCACGTCGATCACGTGCTCGGTCGCGAATGCCACCATGGTGGGTTGTCTCGTGTGATTGCCGTATCGGGTATCTGGGGGTTCACGCCGTGCCGTCCATCCGAAAGGCTGGAGGCAGGGACTCGCGAGGAGGGCGGAATTGCCGCGGTGCCTTGCGAGCGCCGGGAGGAGCGTGGCGACACTGATAAAGGATACGCGAGCGGGCCGCGCAGCGCCTGTGCCGGCCGTCCCACGGCGAACCGCGCGCTGCCAGCCACTACAATAGCGGCATGTCGAGCCCGCATTCTCTACGAGTCACCTCCATCCTTGCCGATAACTGGCGCGTATGCATCGCCCCGATGATGGACTGGACGTATGAAGCTTCGTGAACGGCTTTGGATAAGGCTTCGTGGCATTGTTATATGTAGCATGTAGCAAATATCAAGCAACCAGCAGCTTTTCTATTTCGTTTTCGTTGGCGTATTCCCACCGATCTAGGCACTTTCTCAGAGCATGCGGCAAACAGGCCACGTGGCTTGTTTGCCGTCGCAACTTGGGACGTTGGTGGCGTATAGCAACTTGCTGCGTCTTCACTTTTTCAGTGATGAGGCAGGCGGGTCGCCAAGCAAGATAGTGGCTATGAGCCGAAGGATCGCCACTTTAAAATTATGTGGCGCTTTGTGATGCGAGGAACTCCGCCGATAGGTCGTAAGTTCTATGGTTTGATTCCAACATTTCGTCTCAGTAACGTTGGATCGAAACCTGCCGAATTATAGTTTTCGATACTCAGCGCAGTGAAAGCTTGGCGTTGCTTAGAACAGATCAATTCACATGCTATTGAGGGCGACTCTTGTTGCAGAGCGACCTTCTGGATCAAACGGCTTGTAATTTTGCCCACTCTGCCTTGGCTGCATTTTTTCGATCGTCTAGATACTCGGCCAAAGACCTCGCATCGACAATGTAAGGCGACTTCTGGGTGCCCGCGCGGTACGCCGGCAGAGGCAGAGCGTGGCGATTCGCGCGCTTGTTTGCTTCCTCAGCAGTGAGGCCAAACAAATGAGCACACTTAGATAGTGGAATTTGTGATGTTTCGTATTCTGCCATCAGGGCGAACAGGGTGTTCATCTCGAATTTTTCCGATCGTAGTCAATGCTGTCTGCAGCGCGGTGTTCCTTGCCTGCACCATCACTTTGCAGTTGGAAGCCCGCTCGCTTGGAAATCTGCGGCTGAGTTCAGACATCGTTGACACTTCGGAGCAGCAGTTCAATTCGACCGTGATGTACCAGTCGCTCGGTACATTAAGCTCAAGGCTTTTACATAGAGCGGCGAAAATGTGAGGGTCATTCGGAAAAAGGTAATTAAGGTAACCTCCGCTGATATTTGGATAAAACACATTCAAAATCAAAGGTATACGGGAATAGCATCAAGGTAACTATTTGGTAATAGTGAGGTAATTAGTTACCCCTCTAAAAGGTAATCTCACAGATTGGCGAGACCGTTACAAATCAATCAGTTGAAAAAGATTACCTTCAAGGTTACCTAGGGTTACCTCTTGAGGGTAATGAGCAATACAATAAAAATCATGCGCTTACGCTAGATTTTCGGCAGGATTACCGAAATTACCGTTTTCCGATGGCCTTCCATTTTCTGGCGCACACCGCCAGCCATCAGAACCCCGAAAACTGCCCCTTGGCGCGTCGTTTTGCGTCACATAAGGCAGCTTGCGCAGCCCTTCGCGAGCACCACGCAGCGCCGCGTGGTGTCCTGTGGATACCCTCGTCAAAATCGATCGCCAAAGGTCACGCGGGTGCGGCGGGGGAAACCGCGTAGCCTGGGTGCTACTGGCGGTCAGCCCCAAATTGGCCACGCGGATATCGCTGACCATCTTCGTGAGCGCGGCTTCGATCCTGACAGTGCCGTCATCCGTCGGGTCCTTCGGCTGACTGCCGAGCTGCTGAACAGGCCACGGCATCTGTCGCAGCATGTGGGCGGTTTTGCGATCGCCGACGCACCATTGAGCGAACTGGTGCCGGTAGAAAACGCAACGATGCCTGAGCGGGTTGAGGCGCCGCTCGGTTTCGAGCGGCGCCTGTGTTTGCCGATTAGAGACGATCCAAAGGGCTTACAGTCCTCCGGATGGCATGGTGGACATGGGTGTAGATCATCGTTGTTTTCAGATTGCGGTGGCCAAGAAGCAACTGGATGGTGCGAATGTCGGTTCCTCCGGCAAGCAGATGTGTGGCAAATGAGTGGCGAAGGGTATGTACGGAAGCATGCTTTGAGATGCCGGCATCAGCGAGTGCCCGCTTGAAGGCGATCTGAACGTTCGACTCCGAAGCGTGCCAGCGCAAGAGCCGGCCACTATGGGGGCAAGCTCGGGTTACACGAGAGGGAAAGACGAACTGCCAGGCCAAGCTACGGCTAGCGTTGGGGTACTTTCTATCCAAGGCGTTTGGCAGCGGAGCAAAGCCGCGACCGTAAGTTAAGTCATGCTTATGGAGAGAGGCGACCCGTAAGACGTGCTGTTGCAGCGGTTGCAGAAGTCGAGCTGGCAGGACGGAAACGCGGTCCTTGCCACCTTTGCCTGAGCGAATATTGATCGTGCCTTCACGGAAATTCAGATCCTTTATCCGAAGTGTCATGCACTCGGTGACGCGCAGGCCGGAGCCATAGAGCAATTCGGCCATCAGCCGCGGCGTGCCATGCATCCGGGTAAGGACGTCGCGCACTTCCTCAACGGCCATGACAATGGGAAGCCGGGCAGGCCGCTGGATGCGCCGAAGACCGCTCAGGTGACCGACCTCCATTTCCAGCACATCGCGATACAAAAAAAGGACCGCGTTAAGAGCTTGAGATTGCGTGGAGGCTGCCACGCGCTGCTCCGTCGTCAGGTAGTTCACAAACGGGGTGATGCCAGCTGTCCCGACGTCGCGAGGATGCTGTTTGCGATGGAACAAGATGTATCGCCGGATCCAGAACCGATAGGCCTCCTCGGTGCGCAGGCTCAGGTGCCGCCGCCGGCAGATCGTGGAGACCTGATCCATAAGGCGTGGGGCAGGGAGGGGTGTTGCGGGAAGTTCACCCCATGACGGTCGCTCCTTGTGGTCGAAAGGGGATGAGATTACGTGATAAAGCCGGTTTGCTGGGTCCGGTTATACGTCTGGTTGTTAGCCGGACCCAGCACGGATAAGCTCCAAGTGAATCAGAGCGTTGCGTCGGGATTTCCGAGCGTGTTCAGGGATGTATAACCGGACCCACGGGTCCGTCTATTAGGTAGTTAGGCAGCGCAATGAAACGACTCTGGCCATGGATATATTTAGCGTTGTTTGCAGCCGCTTTCCTTGGCGGTCTGTCGATCTTTGGCAAAACTCAAGGCCACACCAACGTCGACTGGGTTTTCGTAGCCGTCTCTTTCTTAGGTCTCCTCGTCTTTCCGTCCTTGGCGGTCGGTTATGCACGTTCACGCACAACAGCTCGTCTTCCTGCCGCTTCGTTTTCGCGAGGGTTTCGTGGTGGGTGGTGGGCAGACCCGTTACAGTGCCTTCGCGTAACTAGCCTGTTGCTTAGTGGCATGTTCCTTGGTTCACTGTTTACGTTGCCTCATGCCACATCGCAGGGCGTCATGATTGTGTGGTGGCATGCTGCTATGGCGTTTGGCTCAACAGCAGGCGAGCTTGTAGCGCTCAAGACGTTTCGCGGCAGCGTTGCCTAACATCTCGTTCAAGGCGGACGGCTACGCCGCCGCTTAACTCCAGCGTTAGGCCCCGTAAGAGCATTGGTCGACCGACTAATAAAGCACCACAGGAAAACCTCGAAATCTGGCACTCCTATGGGAAACAGACGAGACTCGCTACCTACAAGATTTCCCCAGCTATTCCAGCAGTGCTGTAGCTGTCACAAGATCGGCCTTAAGCCGGGCATCTTAGCCACCAAGCACGGGGACTACGGCATGCGTAACGCGTACAAAGATGAGCAAGAATTTCACCTCAATAAATCCGGCCTCTGCGATTCGTGTGCTGCCAGTACAGGCAGCGAGGCCTAACTACTCGTTCAAGGCGGACGGCTTCGCCGCCGCTTAACTCCAGCGTTAGGCCTCAAATCGCATGAATGGACGCATGTCGAATCTTCTCAAGACATTCGCAAAGTGGATGCTTTTCGCTTCCGCAGCGGTCTTTGTCACAGGGTTTTGCTGGATCATCGCAGCAGCACCGTGTAGCAACGTCGGCGCTTATATTCTCATCTCATCCATCGCTCTAACGGCACTATCCGCCTTTGCTTTACTGGTGAGGGCATTGGCAGTTCGTACGGCGGCATCAGTTGGCCTTGGGGCCGCTGTTGCCTTCTGGGGCGTTGTAGAGTTCTACATTTTCGCCTTTACAGCGCTTATGCTTTGCCGAGGCGTGTAAGTGCCTAACAATTCGTTCAAGGCGGACGGCTTCGCCGCCGCTTAACTCCAGCGTTAGGTGCTAATGACAAGCTCCGAGAAATTGAAAGTGATGAAGGTGCACTTCGCATCTATTGGCATCAGCCCTATTACTGGAGCGCCATGGATTTGGCGCATTCTGTGGTTCTTCAGAGTTCCGGTTCCACCCCTAGTTTTCTTACCCTTCGCTTCTGTGGCTCTAATCACGGGTGGCTTTTTCGCTGCGCTCTGGGGACTGTTCATGTGGTTTGTCTTTTGGTCCCGCGGTGGTGAATCAATGTGGATCGTAGTCGGACTTCCGCTGCTGGTCGGAGCCATGTTCGGCTACATCAATGCAAAGCGTTCCCGTACTATCGCCCGTACGTATAAGCTTCCGCTGTGGGCCGACTACAAGGGGCCACCACAGTCGTAGAAGCACCTAACATCTCGTTCAAGGCGGACGGCTTCGCCGCCGCTTAACTCCAGCGTTAGGCCGAAGGGATCGCATGTCGTACTTTAAAGTCACCCTTTCAGGCAGCGGCATCGAGTACCCGTTTGAGGATGCATCTGCACCAGTGATTGGCTTTATTACCACCCGGGTTGTGAGAGCATCGAACCTTGGCCACGCACAGCTGCTTGCTAAGGAGCTAGTGCTGTCCGAGTGGCAAGCCGGTGGCACTTATGCAGCAGCTAACCGCGGACACATTCCTTCGCTGGCCGTAGAGCAGTCCTTTCCAATCGGACGTTTCGCTGGCATCTTTGGGCGTAAGCCGGCCAGCTATTCGTTCTACCAGCTTGACGACTAAGCGGCCTAACAATTCGTTCAAGGCGGACGCCTCCGGCGCCGCTTAACTCAAGCGTTAGGCGGCAAGCATGGATTTCTTTCTGGCAAAGGAGCGCATCAGCCTCAAGCGCTCGTTTCAGCTCTACTGGCTTTACGTTCTTCCGTTTCCCTGCGTTCCATTTCTCGCTATCCCCATAAGAGCTACGCTTCCACCAACTGCTGCCTCTATTGTTTCGGGCGCCTCCTTCTTTGCTGCGTTCGCACTTGGCATGTGGCCCGTAGCCTTCAAAGATGCGTCTAACAAATTGTGGTTGCTCACCGGCTTGGCATGGTTCATATCTGTCGTGCTGGCAATGTTTCTTTCGGCAGTCGCTGGTATCGGAGCCGCCTAACATTTCGTTCAAGGCGGACGGCTTCGCCGCCGCTTAACTCCAGCGTTAGGTGGCAAATGGACCTGGCAGCATCGAAATGGAAGGTCGCAGCGTTAACCTTGGTTACCTTGCCAGCGGCCATTTGGTACGTCGTGGACAATCCGGACACGCACATTTTAAAACTTGTGTTTCTTTTGGGTTTCTCGCCGTTGTTCGTCGGCGCTGGTGCAGAGCTATATGGTCAGTGGATGGCTGTGTGGGACAAGTGGGGCAATCCCGAACCCCACGTCGCGGGAAGCCCGACAGGTAACAAAATTGCTGTCATATTGGGCCTCACTCTTCTCGGTCTTGTGGTATTTCTTGCTTACGTTGGTGCCACGCGCCGCACCTAACTACTCGTTCAAGGCGGACGGCTTTGCCGCCGCTTAACTCCAGCGTTAGGCCTCATGAATATGCGGATAGCACTACTAGCCACGCTACTAGCGGCGCTTTTGGCCTGTCATCCAGCCGCAGAGGCGCGCGAGAAAGGATTTACGGGCCTTCAATGCGGTGCTGATATACCTAAGTTGCTGGTCGGGAGAACCATGCCAAATGAAAGGGTGGTCGTAATAGAGAGCCGGTATAAGAACCTGGGTCTCAGGGACTTAGGCGCAACGGAATTAGACGCTGGTTCCAATGCGATCTGGTGGTTGATCTGTGGTACAGAGATTGTTGAGCTCGAAGACTCTCATTCTGTCGTCAAAGACGTGCTGAGTTTTAAGTCCTTGCCAAGTCAGGCCTTGCTGTTTGAAGGTAGTTGCACCGTAAATAACTCGCCACTCCGAGACGAGGTAGTTGCAGTCTTGGCCGATCAACCTGGACACGCCATGCTTCCGGCCACGGAAGCGTGGACAATTAATGAGGCTAAGGGCCGTTTCATACCGCTAAGCCCAGCAACGCTTTTGTGCCCAAGGGGGCAAGCGCATGCGGTCGGAACTTAGTGAATGCGAGTCCGAAGGCCTAACAATTCGTTCAAGGCGGACGCCTTCGGCGCCGCTTAACTCCAGCGTTAGAGCGCATGAAACAGACCTCCGCGGCAAATTTGGCTTTGATTCTTGTTGTAGCTGGTTGGTTGCTGGCTTGCTACGGTGTCATGTCGCAACTTGGCGACCCGTCGCCATCAGTTCCTCACGCGCAAGTCGAAGCTGCTCAGCACCAGTCGCTGGCAGTATTGTTCATCGGCGTAGCGAGCATTCTCACGGCACTCTGGCTGTCCGGCTACAGTTTTTCCGCCGCAAAGGTCCGTGCCAGCGCTTGCGCGGCGTTAATCTTTCTGCCTTCGGTTGCTGTTGTCTGGAGCACGCTGTAGGTGGCGGTGCGCTCTAACTACTCGTTCAAGGCGGACGGCTTCGCCGCCGCTTAACTCCAGCGTTAGGGCGCAAATGCAACTTTACTCGCACATTGTGGATCTACGAATTTCGCATACTGCGCTTGACCCGGATGTGGTCACTCGCACGCTAGGCATGGAGCCTCAGCAGGCTTGGCAAGCAGGTAATCCTCGTAAAACTCCGAAGGGCACTCTGCTCACGGGTACTCGCACAACTGGTTATTGGGCTGCCAATCCATTCTCTTACGGTTGGCGCGACTCTACCGACGCACTAGTCGAGGATGCATTGGAGGAGCTGGTCACCTTCTTGGAGCCGCATCGAGACTTCCTCATTGAGCTCAGCAAGGGTGGCAATGTACGCATATGGGCAAGTACATCCAGCAATCGCAATTACGCACTCGACCTCGCACCTAGCATGCTTATCCGTATTGCCTCACTAGGTGCTAGTTTCATCCACGACGTGTTCTAGGGAGCGTCAGTGCGCCCTAACATTTCATTCAAGGCGGACGGCTTCGCCGCCGCTTAACTCCAGCGTTAGGCCTCTTATGAAGCTGCTTCGATCTCTTGAATGTTCTGCTTTGGCGCTGTTGATTGCGGGCTGTGCCAGTACCATGAGTCCGGGTGCTGCATCGACGCGAGTCGAACCGGACACACCGGCTATGCATGCTGCAAAGGCGATCGACGCGATTCTTTATGCGGATTACTCACAGCAGGAGCGCCTAGCCAAGTTAAAACCGTATGCCGCACTGATGCAGTCTATGGAGGATGTTAAAAAGAGACTTGAGTTCGGCTTTTGTTTTGGTAGCGGTCCTGGCGTCATGCAATGCAAAGTTGCCAACAGCGGATTGAGCCTTGTGTTCGATCCCGACAAGAAGCTCAGGCTGATGCGCAGGGATGCACGTGTAGTCGGTGGCGTTGCATATCCGGAGATGTCTCTAACGGATCGAGGATTCGAGTGGCACGGCTATCGGCGTTGGTATCAGAACTAGCTACCTAAGGCATAACGTTGTGCCTAACTACTCATTCAAGCGGACGCGCTTCGCCGCCGCTTAACTCAGGCGTTAGACGTCAGAGCATCTGAGTTCTCATGATTGCCTACCTTCTAATCTTCGCGGCCGTTGGCGTTTACGCCGTTTTGGGCAACTTTGTCGCCTACGTCATGCTCGCATCGCGTGGTGTTCCCATGCGCTTCTTCTTTGCCGGAGTGCCTGGCTATCTTTATCGCGCTTGTGTAACAGCTGGCCCAGCTATCAGCATCAATTTACGGCGGTTCTGTCTCAGCACTGGTGTAGCATTCCTCGCAGCGACCCTTCTTGGGCTCGGGCTAGTTGGCTTCGCTCAGTAGTTGTGGCGACCGTCTAACATCTCGTTCAAGGCGGACGGCTTCGCCGCCGCTTAACTCCAGCGTTAGGCGTCACAATAGACATCATGGATAACTCCAGCGCTAGGCCTATGAAATACGCCTTAGCAGTTCTCATGATCGCCGTAGGTGCCTACTCTGCAGCAGGTGCACACGACACGACAACTCCAGAACAGGAGTTGGTCTCTGAGATTGGCAAAGCGGACCTCAAGGCTGGCATCACGTTTGAGCAAGCAAACGCAATCGCGCAATTCTATTTTCAACATTATGTCTCTGGCTGTGGCGGAGCTGATCCCGCTGTGGATAGGGGCTCAAGATGGGAAGTCACGCCAAGACTTGGAATTGCGGGAATCCCCAGCAAGACTCCAATCGTCATCGAAAAGTACACAGGCACTATTTCACGAAAAAATGGGCCTACGCTAAGCTTGGCAGCAATCCTTGCGCCCAAGGAGGTACTGCCGCAGCCGATCCATAAGGTCGCCGTAACTTGGCCAAAGCACCTCCCTAGCGATGGGCACAGCGTGACAATTCAAATCGAATTCGTCGTGTCACTCTCCGGTGCCACCTCAGACTTCAGACTCATGCATTCATCAGGACGTTTTGAATGCGATCGTGCTGTTCGGGGTGCTGTAGAAGGTTGGCGGTATGCTCCGCGGAAGGAGCCAATAACCCTTGTAGAGAGCATTGAAACTTGCACCTACTGAGCGGCCTAACATCTCGTTCAAGGCGGACGCCTCCGGTGCCGCTTAACTCCAGCGTTAGGAGTCAGAAACAGGATGTTGGCTCTGGAAAGTCCATTTTGGTCCGAGCTTCGGCACGCCTACGGGGTCGCGTCAGATATCCCTGCGTTGTTGAGTCAACTCACTAGCTTCCCGAGCGAGACGTCCTACCAAGACGAGCCTTGGTTCACGTTGTGGAGTTCGCTCTGCCATCAAGGTGATATCTACTCTGCAGCTTTCGCAGCAGTTCCGCACATTGTCGAAGCTCTAGCCGCTAACCCTTCGCGAGCATCTATGAGCTACTTCCTGTTGCCAGCAAGTATCGAGGTTGCGCGTGCATCAGGAAGCATTGTTGTTCCCTCGTCGTTGGCAGCTGCCTACTTTGCGGCACTTGCTCAACTGCCAATGCTTGCAGGAGCAGCCGCACACTCGGGGTGGAACGAGTCGTTGTGTACTGCGGCTCTAGCTGCAACAGCCGCCGCCACTGGCAACCATCAAACTGCACAGCTACTGTTGGAGACGGAGCAGAGCGATATTCCGGCGGTCATCAATTGGCTTCAGTCGCGCTGACTCCTAACCATTCGTTCAAGGCGGACGGCTTTGCCGCCGCTTAACTCCAGCGTTAGCAGGGGAAGGGAATGCTTCAACAAGATTTGCAGGCACTCTTGGACAAGGTGCGCGGCATAGCCGAAAAAATGCTCTCCGACCGTAAGGCGCTCGAAGTCTTCGGCGCCACCATGACAACCGACGGAGAAATCGGTCTCGCCTACCCTGATCCTTCCTGCGCCTCAGCTCCGGGCGGCGCAGTAGGTCAAATGTTCGTAACCTTCAATCAGTTTGCTAAAGCTAGTCACATTCGCGCTGCTGCTTTGTGTGTTCCCGTTCCGCCTAGCGGGTTGCCTAAGTCCGAGTTCACCCACGCGGTTGCATTCAACTTGGAGCATCAAAACGGCGATTCCTTCGCAGTGGTTGTGCCTTACAAAAAGCGCCTGTTTGGCGGTGTCAAATATGGCCCCTCATCGCAGTTCAAAGACAAGCAACGTGTCTTCGTGGGCTGCTAACAACTCGTTCAAGGCGGACGGCTACGCCGCCGCTTAACTCCAGCGTTAGACCGCACATGGCAACAATCAAGTTCACAAACATTCGTCCTGAGCACTTTGAGCTCGTGCCTCAAGTATTCCGCGTCCTCAAGGAGGGCAAGGAGTGCGGCGAAATCAACGAAGATTTGGTCCGCAGTACTCTCGGGAAGTACGTTGGTCACTTTGTAAGCGACCCTGAAGCAATCCAAGAAATGCTCGCGAAGTGGAAGCGCGACAAAACCACTCCCTTGTCGTGGGATTTCGGCTCATGGATTGATGCCATCGCAAGCTCCTCGCTCCTTTATCAATCTCTTCAACTGCACCCAGACGGCTCCGGCGAGTTGAGCTTTGAGCAGCGTGCATGGCCTAGCGGCGGCATCGAGGCAACAGAAGAGATCATTAAGATCTTCGGTGGTAAGGTCGCATCGAACAGCGCGGTCTAACATCTCATTCGAGGCGGACGGCTTCGCCGCCGCTCAATTCCAGCGTTAGGTTGCTATGGATGCTCGACAGTTCAATACAGAAATGGATGCTCGTCTGTTGAGCACTGGTGTCGTCGACAAAGCGTGCTTCGTTCAACTTGCGGAAGCGTATGGCTACGGCGCGGCGAGTTCAGTTGGGTGGGTCGCGGCAAAGATCCAGGTTTTAGTGGCCCGGCTTTCTTGTGGGCAAGCTATTGAGTTGTATGTGCCGTCTCTTGGTTCTATCACCAGTTGCGCGTCTATCGAGGCTCTACAAGCTTGGACAACTCAGCACTTTCCGTGCGTTTCGCTGGCAAGTGTACGGGGCGCAACCTAACAGTTCGTTCAAGGCGGACGGCTTCGCCGCCGCTTAACTCCAGCGTTAGGTGGCAGGACACACCCATGAACACTGCGGAATCTCGGATTACATCAATGTTGTCGCGCACAGCCGCCCACATCCATCAGCTTTTTTCGGTAACGGCCGAGCAGTCAACACTTGAGGCTCGTGAGCTTCTAGACACCATCGAGTCAAAGGGCGGAGAGTGTACGAGCTGGAGTGTCGTTGCACACTTGGTGGAAACGCAGTTGCCTAACCGCTTTCAATGGCGCAATGCTTCGGACAGGTTGGCCGCAGAGAGTCGTCGCAAGGACACTGTTGCGTCGTACAACATGCACATTGATTCGGCCCGTGGGGAGTGGCACAAAAAGTGGTAGTGCCACCTAACATTTCGTTCAAGGCGGACGGCTACGCCGCCGCTTAACTCCAGCGTTAGCCATCAAATGATCATCAATGCAATAAGAGGACTCGGAGCTCTACACGCGATCATGGGC
>NZ_LMUE01000005.1:490740-490860 GCF_009766065.1 Dyella sp. S184
GTTGGTAATTGCAGCTCGATTGCTCGGTGTTGCCTTACTAGCCGGTGCGGCGTGTCGGCTTGGCGGCTAACAATTCGTTCAAGGCGGACGCCTCCGGCGCCGCTTAACTCAAGCGTTAGG
>NZ_LMUE01000005.1:490870-493741 GCF_009766065.1 Dyella sp. S184
GTTGACAGTTTGTGCATTCGCTGCGTGGCATCGGCCAGAATTTGCATGGTTCTTTGCTCTAATCTCAATGTTCACATATTTACCAGACCCCGGATGGGCACCACCTCGGACCAGCACAGCCAAGGCTCGAAATCCCAAGCAATTTAAGCGTCATGTTCCATTGGTAATTGCAGCTCGATTGCTCGGTGTTGCCTTACTAGCCGGTGCGGCGTATCGGCTTGGCGGCTAACAATTCGTTCAAGGCGGACGCCTCCGGCGCCGCTTAACTCAAGCGTTAGGCACCAAGGGGAACTTCCGGATGATGTTGGCAATCGCTACAGCAATTGCATTCGCAGTCGGCCTAGGGCTTGCCGCGCTATTGCGGTTCGTGGTTCTGAGGCACGCCATCGGAAAGAACGCGGCCGACTGGATAGCCGGACTAATTTTGCTTGTAGTGTTGGTCCTCGGCATCACTTTGAAATTGGTGCTCGATCCCAGTAGGCCAGACAACAGTGGCCTATACGCAATCGGTATCGCTTGCATATTTGCCTTCACGTTTTCCAGAGACATCTTGAAAAATTCGGGTAGGCCTCCTGCGGCGTAGGTGCCTAACATCTCGTTCAAGGCGGACGGCTGCGCCGCCGCTTAACTCCAGTGTTAGGCATCCTTACCAACTCGGGCGCAAAACGAATGAACATACCAACGCTTAGCTGCGCGCAGGCTCTTCGGGACGGAGGAATTGACGCAATGGCCGCTCTGAACGATGCGCTCGCGATCGCCATCGAAAGCATTCCGGAACACTGTCACCGAGAAATTAAGCAAGCCGTGGGCCGAGCGATGTCCGCAATCATAGACGAGACCATCAACCCTGCCATTCTCGCGTTACCGGAGCTTAAGCCAAGCCAAGATGCTTGGTGTGCCGTCGCCAAGACCCGCGCTCGTGCTCGCGCCGACTCGTTCGCGTCATGATGCCTAACTACTCGTTCAAGGCGGACGGCTTCGCCGCCGCTTAACTCCAGCGTTAGGCCGCATGCATGCCATTAAAGAATCCCGTGATCTTTACGGTTTTGGTCGTTGCTGTTCTACTTGCCGCGGCAATCGTCACGTATGTCTTTGGGGTGCCGTTGTTGCAGACAGCGTACATGGGTTGTCGTTTTGGCGGCGGCACCAAAACGCTCGGTTGCTCTACGTCGTTCGGTCTGTTCATGACATGGGTTGGGTTCGCGGTTGCCGTCGCAATTTTCGCGGTCTGGAGCAAATTTGGTCGGCAGTAAACAGTCGTTTGGCCCAACGATCTTCGCGTTGCGGCCTAACATCTCGTTCAAGGCGGACGGCTTCGCCGCCGCTTAACTCCAGCGTTAGACCGCAGGGGGAGATTTGACCAACGCATCAACAATTGCGGCATTCCTTGGCGGTCTGGGCTTTGGCTCTGTCGTTACGGCTTTCTTGCAGGATCACTTGTCGCGCAAAGCTCAGCAAGCCGATGCCCTTCGCAAAGATCGTAGCGAGGTTTACGCCGGCCTTCTTCAAGCCTTAGAGGCTCTTGAGGTCACCGACTCCGTCGCAAACTCAAAGCACTTCGGCATGTGGACCGCTCGCTCCGAGATCATTGCATCCCATGCAGTCGTTGGGGCTATCGCAGCTATGCGCGCCACGCCTCCAAACTCTTCGCAGCGTGACTTGGCTTTGTCCCATCTGCTTCGCTGCATGCGCACAGACCTCCATCCGTCGTAGCATGCGGTCTAACTACTCGTTCAAGGCGGACGGCTTCGCCGCCGCTTAACTCCAGCGTTAGACAGCAGGGGAGCTGCCGCAGGGTCATGAAAATTACGGACAGAATCGCAATAGCGCTTGGGGCACTAGATATTGGCTACGTGGCGTGGACAATTTTTGGCACCGTGAAGATCGGCGCCACGGCACACAGCATGTCGCAAAACGTCGCCAACGTTGGCCTTCCGTTTCCAGACCTCGTAGTGGCCATCGTGTTTCTTGTTTATTTTCTAATGGCTGCCTGCGGGCTTGCACTCATACTCAGGCGTCGTCGGCTCGCGTGGCTCAACTACGTGCTTCTGCCCTTTCGCCTCGGCTTAGTTCTTCCGACTCTGTATCCTGTTATTGCGCTGCTCACAGCTGTCGGCATGGTCTTGCCGCCGCTGGCAACTTATATAGTCATCGTGGTAACGGAGATAGCTCGCTGTGTATTCATTTACTTCTGGCAGCGGGAGCAATCAAGCCGCTCAGCACCCGGTGTTGCCTCGGCAGCTGTCTAACATTTCGTTCAAGGCGGACGGCTTCGCCGCCGCTTAACTCTAGCGTTAGAGGGAGCTATGGCTTACGGATTACATATCGAGCGCGAAAAGCTGATCGAGCTAAATGAGTGGCAGCTGGCTGCGCAATCAATCGCCAACCTTCGTCTAGATGAAAGTGACAATGTCTCGTCCAATCCCAGGACGGGCGAGGTCATCAGGGTTCCTGGTCAGGCAGGTGCTGTGGCCATCCAAATCAATGGTGAATGGTCAAAGGTTTTTCGCTGGCACAAGGGAAAAGTCAGTTTCAATGCTCCGGCATCAACATCTGGCGAAGATCCAGTCATGGCTGCTGCGCTGCAGCTCGCAAAAATTCTGTCTGCCAAAATTCGCGGCGACGAGGGTGAGGGATACGATGGCTCCCTCTAACCAGTCGTTCAAGGCGGACGCCTCCGGCGCCGCTTAACTCAAGCGTTAGCCATCAAATGATCATCAATGCAATAAGAGGACTCGGAGCTCTACACGCGATCATGGGCTTCTTTGTCTTGCTGCCCGTGTTGAAGCTGTTTGCTCTACCGGAGAACGAGTATCTATCTCGGGCACGGGCGATTTATCTTGGTTGCACATACGTGCTTGCATCGTTGGC
>NZ_LMUE01000006.1 GCF_009766065.1 Dyella sp. S184
CAAACGGCCGAGCTGCAGAAGCTGTTGATCGACGCGGGTATTGCGCTCAGCCCGTAGCTCGCCATGCAGCAAGTCGTTTTCTTTCTTTCTTTCCCTTGGCGCAAACATGCATGGCGAGAAAGACGTTGTGCTTTTCTCAAGCTGGATTCCGCGTGGATATTGTTCAGCCACGCCCGATATGCTTAGCAACTGCAATGGCTTGTCATCGGGCATAATCATCGGGGCACAACCTATTGTCACGCTAAGGCATCGCATGTCTGATCCAAACAAGCTCTTTGCCCAGGCCACCGCGGTATACAACCAGGGAAACCATCGTCAGGCATTTGATCTGGCGAAAACCCTGCTGCCGGTGGCTCCCGATCATGCGGGGCTGCATTACCTGATCGGGCTTGCCGCACTCGACCTGAAGGAGATGCCGACGGCGGTGAAGTACCTGCAAAGGGCCGTGAAACTTGATCCTCTGCGAGGCGAGTATGCGGCGCAATTTGCGAAGGTACTTTCCCTGGTCAACCAGCAAGCCGTTGCGCTGGCTGTCGTGGATCGGACCTTGACCTTGTCGTCACTCGACGCAACGACACTGGATACGCTCGGGGTGGTGCTCTCGCGCGCCAATGAACATGAGCGTGCACGGACTCTTTACGCGCGTGCGGCGGCCCAGGAGCCATCCCGCGTCGATCTTCATTACAACCTCTCCAAATCGCTGATGTGCCTGGGCAAGCTGGATGCAGCAGAACAGGAAATGGAAGCCTGTATCGATCTGGCGCCGCAGTCGTGGGGAATCCACCTGTCGTTGTCGTATCTGCGCACGCAGACCGCGACGAACAATCATCTGGAGCGTTTGCAGTCGTTGTTGCCGAAGAGTGCAGGCAATCTTGTCGCGCAGATACATCTGCATCTGGCACTGTTCAAGGAATACGAGGATCTGGCCGATTATCCCAAGGCATTCGAGCACCTTGCCATCGGCAAGGCCGCGGGAAAAGTAGGACGGGACTATTCACGCGAGCGCCAGGAGGCCCTGTTCGCGGCACTGACTCGGGCACTGCCGAACCCGGAGACCGCCGCTGCCGGCTTTCCTACCGATGAACCCATCTTCGTCATCGGCATGCCGCGTTCGGGCACGACCCTGGTCGAGCGCATCATTTCCAACCACCCTGACGTGCATTCGGCTGGCGAGCTGAATAACTTTCCGGTCGCGTTCAAGCAGCTGTCAGGCAGCGGCACGCGTCCTCAACTTGATCCGGAAACCATCGATTGCGTGCCCAATATTGACTGGCGCCGGCTGGGCGAAGCCTATCTCGCCGGGACCCGG